>NZ_CP094346.1:0-775000 GCF_022807955.1 Diaphorobacter sp. LI3
TGCCCCCTTACCGCCTCGCTCAGATTGTGGATAACTCCTTGACAAGCTAGAATCGCGGGCCTTGTACCGTTCCTCCTATCCACAACAAGAATCACCTGAAATGAACGAGGGACTTCACTCCTCCAGCCACGACAGCGACGGCGCCAGCGCCGGCCAGGGTCTGTGGCAGGCCTGCGCCGAACAGCTGGCGCAGGACCTCCCGGAACAGCAGTTCAACACCTGGATCAAGCCCCTGGTGGCCCAGGTCGCCCCCGATTTTTCCAAGGTCACCCTGCTGGTGGCCAACCGCTTCAAGCTCGACTGGATCCGCGCACAGTATGCCGGCCGCATCTCGGCCCTGCTGGAAGGTCTGTACGGCCAACCGGTCACACTGGAGTTAGCGCTTGCTCAGCGGGAATCCGTTGTCAGGACTTACGTCCGTCCCACGGCGCCAGAGACCCCCGCCACCGGCGATGCACCGTCCGCCCACCCCACGGCCGACGAGGCGCCTGCCGGCGCCTTCCGCACGCGCCTGAACCCGGCGTTGACCTTCGAGACGTTGGTGGAGGGCACGGCCAACCGCATGGCGCGCTCGGCGGCGATGCACGTGGCCGGCTCGCCCGGCCACCTGTACAACCCGCTGTTCATCTATGGCGGCGTGGGCTTGGGCAAGACCCACCTGGTGCATGCCGTGGGCAACAAGCTGCTGCAGGACCGTCCCGACGCCAAGGTTCTCTACATCCATGCGGAGCAGTTCGTCTCGGATGTGGTCAAGTCATACCAGCGCCGTACCTTCGACGACTTCAAGGAGCGTTACCACTCGCTCGACCTGCTGTTGATCGACGACGTGCAATTCTTTGCCAACAAGGACCGCACGCAGGAAGAATTTTTCAACGCCTTCGAGGCGCTGCTGGCCAAGAAGAGCCACATCGTGATGACTTCAGACACCTATCCCAAGGGTCTGGCCAACATCCACGAGCGGCTGGTCTCGCGCTTCGACTCTGGGCTGACGGTGGCGATCGAGCCGCCCGAGCTGGAAATGCGCGTGGCCATCCTGATCAACAAGGCGCGCGCTGAAGGGTCGGAGATGCCCGAAGAGGTGGCCTTCTTCGTGGCCAAGAATGTGCGCTCCAACGTGCGCGAACTCGAAGGCGCGCTGCGCAAGATCCTGGCCTACAGCCGCTTCAACCAGAAGGAAGTTTCCATCCAACTCGCGCGCGAAGCGCTGCGCGACCTGCTGTCGATACAGAACCGGCAGATCTCGGTGGAAAACATCCAGAAGACCGTGGCCGACTATTACAAGATCAAGGTCGCGGACATGTACAGCAAGAAGCGTCCAGCCAGCATCGCCCGCCCGCGGCAGATCGCCATGTACCTGGCCAAGGAGCTCACGCAAAAGAGCCTGCCCGAGATCGGCGAGCTGTTCGGCGGGCGCGACCACACCACGGTGCTCCACGCGGTGCGCAAGATTGGCGCCGAACGCCAGCAGCTCACCGAACTCAACCAGCAGCTGCACGTGCTCGAGCAGACGCTGAAGGGTTGACGCACCCCATGGAGCGAAAAGGACCGCCCCCCGCAAAAGCACGCCCGTTCGCGGGCAAAATGGCGCGTTGGACGGCCCGGGAGGGGGCACTGCCCATGCCGCCGTCTGCGCACCTATCCCCAAAAACCACCAAAGGTTGACGACATGATTGTCCTGAAGGCCACACAAGACAAGGTTCTCGCCGTTCTGCAATCGGTTGCCGGCATCGTCGAGCGCCGCCACACGCTGCCCATCCTGGCCAATGTGCTGCTGCGCAAGACGGGCAATGCCATCCAGCTCACCACCAGCGACCTGGAGATCCAGATCCGCACCACGGCCGAGCTGGGCGGCGACACGGGCGACTTCACCACCACGGTGGGTGCACGCAAGCTCATCGACATCCTGAAGACCATGCCCGCCGACCAGACGGTGAGCCTGGAGTCCAACCAGTCCAAGCTGATCCTGAAGGGCGGCAAGAGCCGCTTCACACTGCAGACGCTGCCGGCCGAGGACTTCCCGCTGGTGCAGGAGGCCGCCAGCTTCGGCCCCGCCTTCAGCGTGCCGCAGAAGGTCCTGAAGAGCCTGCTGGGGCAGGTGTCGTTCGCCATGGCAGTGCAGGACATCCGCTACTACCTGAACGGCATCCTGTTCGTGGCCGAGGGCACTACGCTCTCGCTGGTCGCCACCGACGGCCACCGGCTGGCGTTCGCCAGCGCGCAGCTGGACGTGGAAGTGCCCAAGCAGGAGGTCATCTTGCCGCGCAAGACCGTGCTGGAGTTGCAGCGTCTGCTGTCGGACGCCGACGGCGCCATCGAGATGCAGTTCGCCAACAACCAGGCCAAGTTCAGCTTCGGCGGCATGGAGTTCGTCACCAAGCTGGTGGAGGGCAAGTTCCCCGACTACAACCGCGTGATTCCCAAGAACCACCACAACAGCGTGACCCTGGGCCGCGCCCCGCTGCTGGCCAGCCTGCAGCGCACGGCCATCATGACCAGCGACAAGTTCAAGGGCGTGCGCCTGAACATCGAACCCGGCCTGCTGCGTGTGGCGTCGAACAACGCCGAGCAGGAAGAGGCGGTGGACGAGCTGGACATCGACTACGGCGGTGACGCCATCGAGATCGGCTTCAACGTCAGCTACCTCATCGACGCCCTGGCCAACATGGGCCAGGACATGGTGAAGGTCGACCTGGCCGATGGCAACAGCTCCGCGTTGATGACCATCCCCGACAACGAGCACTTCAAGTACGTCGTGATGCCCATGCGCATCTGACATACTATTATTTTGATAGCTGTTAGCGCTTGATGGACGGGCGCTAGCGGCACATTTGATTCCTATAAGGCCGCCGGCACGCCGTGCCGGTGCGCCTGGACCGAAGGCAGCCCTTTCATGACCGCAGAGCAATCGCAGCCCGCCCCCGAACAGCCCATTTCCGCCCCGGCCGAGCAGCCCGTCGCATCGGTCGCCGGCAGCGACGGCTACGGCGAGGGCGCCATCCAGATCCTGGAGGGCCTGGAGGCCGTGCGCAAGCGTCCGGGCATGTACATCGGCGATACGTCCGACGGCACCGGCCTGCACCACCTGGTCTTCGAGGTGGTGGACAACTCCATCGACGAGGCCCTGGCCGGCCACTGCGACGACATCGTCGTCACCATCCACACCGACAACTCCATCAGCGTGGTGGACAACGGCCGCGGCATTCCCACCGGCGTGAAGATGGACGACAAGCACGAGCCCAAGCGCTCGGCCGCCGAGATCGCCCTGACCGAGCTGCACGCCGGCGGCAAGTTCAACCAGAACAGCTACAAGGTCTCGGGCGGCCTGCACGGCGTGGGCGTGTCCTGCGTGAACGCGCTGTCCAAGAAGCTGCGCCTGACCGTGCGCCGCGACGGGCAGACGCACCAGCTGGAGTTCTCCAAGGGCGTGGTGCAGAACCGTCTCATCGAGATCGTGGATGGCTTCGAGGTCTCGCCCATGAAGGTCATCGGCCCCTCGGAAAAGCGCGGCACTGAGGTGCGCTTTCTGCCCGACACCGAGATCTTCAAGGAGAACAGCGACTTCCATTACGAGATCCTGGCCAAGCGCCTGCGCGAACTGTCCTTCCTGAACAACGGCGTGCGCATCCGCCTGATCGACGAGCGCACCGGCAAGGAAGATGACTTCTCGGGTGCCGGTGGCGTCAAGGGCTTTGTGGAATTCATCAACGGCACCAAGAAGGTGCTGCACCCCACGGCCTTCCACGCCACGGGCGCGCGCCCGGCCGAGACCTACGGCGGCATCCCCGGCACCGAGATTGGCGTCGAAGTGGCCATGCAGTGGAACGACGGCTACAACGAGCAGGTCCTCTGTTTCACCAACAACATCCCGCAGCGTGATGGCGGCACGCACCTGACCGGCCTGCGCGCGGCGATGACGCGCGTGATCGGCAAGTACATCGAGCAGAACGAGCTGGCCAAGAAGGCCAAGGTCGAGGTCAGCGGCGACGACATGCGCGAAGGCCTGTGCTGCGTCCTGAGCGTGAAGGTGCCCGAACCCAAGTTCAGCAGCCAGACCAAGGACAAGCTGGTCAGCTCCGAAGTGCGCGCGCCGGTCGAGGACATCGTCGCCAAGGCGCTCACCGACTATCTGGAAGAAAAACCGAACGACGCGAAGATCCTCTGCGGCAAGATCGTCGAGGCCGCGCGCGCCCGCGAGGCCGCGCGCAAGGCACGCGAGATGACACGCCGCAAGGGCGTGCTGGACGGCATGGGCCTGCCCGGCAAGCTGGCCGACTGCCAGGAAAAAGACCCCGCGCTGTGCGAGATCTACATCGTGGAGGGCGACTCCGCCGGCGGCTCCGCCAAGCAAGGGCGCGACCGCAAGTTCCAGGCCATCCTGCCGCTGCGCGGCAAGATCCTGAACGTGGAGAAGGCGCGCTACGAGAAACTGCTGTCCAGCAACGAAATCGTCACCCTCATCACCGCCCTGGGCACCGGCATCGGCAAGGCCGCCGTGGAATCGGGCAAGAGCGGCGCTGACGACTTCGACGTGGCCAAGCTGCGTTACCACCGCATCATCATCATGACCGACGCGGACGTGGACGGCGCCCACATCCGCACGCTGCTGTTGACCTTCTTCTACCGCCAGATGCCCGAGCTGGTGGAGCGCGGCCACATCTACATCGCCCAGCCGCCGCTGTACAAGGTGAAGAACGGCAAGGAAGAGCTGTACCTGAAAGACGCCGCGGCGCTGGACACCTTCCTGCTGCGCGTGGCGCTGAACCACGCCAGCATCACCACCGGCGGCAACCAGCCCCGCACGCTGGCCGGCGACGAACTGGCCCAGCTGGCGCGCACGCACCAGCATGCCGAGCAGGTGATCGCGCGCCTATCCGCCTTCATGGATGCCGAGGCGCTGCGCGCCGTGGCCGACGGCGTGGTCTTCAACCTGGACACCCTGCAGGACGCCGAGGCCAGCGCCGTGCAGCTGCAGGCCAAGCTGCGCGAGCTCAACACCAACGGT
This sequence comes from Diaphorobacter sp. LI3, assembly GCF_022807955.1. Taxonomy (NCBI): domain Bacteria; kingdom Pseudomonadati; phylum Pseudomonadota; class Betaproteobacteria; order Burkholderiales; family Comamonadaceae; genus Diaphorobacter; species Diaphorobacter sp. LI3. The sequence continues at coordinate 5,003 of NZ_CP094346.1, forward strand.
GTGCCCGCCGATGTGGCGGGCGAGATCGACCCGCGCACCGACAAGCCCATCCTGCGCATCAGCCGCCACCACCATGGCAACATCAAGAGCAGCCTGATCACGCAGGACTTCGTGGCCGGCGACGACTACGCCGCCCTGGCCCAGGCCGCCGAGAGCTTCCGCGGGCTGATCCAGGAAGGCGCCAAGGTCACGCGTGGCGAGGGCGAGAAGGCCAAGGAGGAAAAGGTGGGCGACTTCCGCCAGGCCATGGCCTGGCTGATCAGCGAAGCCGAGCGCACCACCAGCCGCCAGCGCTACAAGGGCCTGGGCGAGATGAACCCCGAGCAGCTGTGGGAGACCACCATGGACCCCGAGGTGCGCCGCCTGCTGCGCGTGCAAATCGACGATGCGATCGAGGCGGACCGCGTGTTCACGATGCTGATGGGGGATGAGGTGGAGCCGCGCCGGGACTTCATTGAGACGAATGCGCTGCGGGCGGGCAATATCGACGTCTGAGTCGAAACTCTCCAGTCTGGGTATTGGCATGAATTAGCCAGTGACAGGAAAAAAAAGGGAACGCAACCGCGTTCCTTTTTTTTGTCCCGGCCCGGCAGGTCGGGTATGCGCCGGCTGCGATCACAGCCACCCATCGCTTAGGACTGCACAGGATTGCTGCGCAGTCCTTTAACTCCTCCGCCTGCAAATCGGCCAGAAAACGCGTTAAATATCACGACCGTTGCGTAAATCGTCTGTTGAAAGCATTTGCCCTAGGGGAATCCCTGTAGGTATTCCGTTATGACCTACCCCTTGGGGCTGATTTTTAGAATTTCACCCGTGTAGAGAAAGTGCCACCAAGCCAGTCATACCGGAGACGACACCATGCAATTCATCCCAATTTCTCAAAAGCAGGCGCACGAATCTTCCACGCCGGCCACGCAGCTGCCCCTGACCCGCCGCAGCCTGCTCAAAGGCTCGGGCGTGCTGATGGGGACGCTGGCCGCTGGCAGCACGCTCGCGCTGCTGGCACCCTCCACCGCCTGGGCGCTGGAGCTCAAGCAACTGAGCCAGGTCGAGGGCAACACCCTGCTGCAGATGGGCCGGGTGCTGTTCCCGCACGCCAAGCTTCCCGACGCGGTGTACGCGCTGCTGGCCAAGGACCTCGACGGCCGTGCCGCGGCCGATCCGGAAAAGGCGAAGATGCTCCAGGCCGGCATTCAGAACCTGGACCACCTGGCAGGTGGCAGCTTCCTCAAGGCCAGCAAGCAGCGCCGCCTTGAAGCGGTGAAGGCCATGGAGGGGCAGGACTTTTTCAATACGGTGCGCGGCCAATGCGTCACCTCCCTTTACGACAACGAGATGGCTTTCGCGGTCTTCGGCTACGAAGGCTCGGCCTGGGAAAAAGGTGGTTATCTCCTGCGCGGCTTCCAGGACCTGAAGTGGCTGCCCGCGCCCTCCGCCGAGGCCAGCCCAGCGCCCTATCTGGGCTGAACGCCGCCCATCTTCCGGCATTTCGCACTCACTTATTAATAAAGCGTGCCCCTCAGCGATTGGGCGCACCAGGAGACACTCATGGCCAAATTTGATTACAGCGACGACTCGGTGGTCGTCATCATCGGCTCCGGCGCGGGCGGCGGTACCCTGGCAAACGAGCTGTGCCAAAAGGGCATCAAGGTCGTCGTGCTGGAGGCGGGCGGCAAGCAGTCCAACGCCAGCTTCATCAACGACGAATGGAAGGCCTTCAGCCAACTGGCGTGGCTGGACAAGCGCACCACCTCGGGCAGCTGGCGCCTCGCCAAGGACTTTGCTGGTTTGCCGGCCTGGATCTGCAAGACCGTGGGCGGCACCACCACGCACTGGGCCGGCGCATCGCTGCGCTTCCAGGAGCATGAGTTCCGCACCAAGACCGTCTATGGCGACATCAAGGGTGCCAACCTGCTGGATTGGCCCATCACGTACAAGGACCTTGAGCCCTACTACGCCAAGGCCGAAAACAAGATGGGTGTGACCCGCACCAACGGCATCCCGGGTCTTCCGGGCAACAACAACTTCAAGGTGATGTACAACGGCGCCACCAAGCTGGGCTACAAAGAGGTGCACACCGGCAACATGGCCGTCAACAGCCAACCGCGCGACGGGCGCGGCAGGTGCCTGCAGTTGGGCTTCTGCTTTCAAGGCTGCAAGAGCGGCGCCAAGTGGTCCACGCTGTACACCGAGCTGCCGGCGGCCGACGCCACGGGCAATTTTGAATTGCGCACCGAAGCCCACGTCACCCGCATCGAGCACAACGCCGCGGGACGCGTCAACGGCGTGGTCTATATGGACAAGGACGGCAAGGAGCAGCGCCAGAAAGCACGCATCGTCTGCGTGGCCGGCAACTCCATCGAAACGCCGCGCCTGTTGCTGCTGTCCGCATCCAACATGTTCAAGGATGGCTTGGCCAACTCGTCCGGCCAGGTGGGCCGCAACTACATGCGCCACATGACCGGATCGGTGTACGCAGCCTTCAAGAACCCGGTCCACATGTACCGCGGCACCACCATGGCCGGCATCGTCCGCGACGAAGCCCGCCACGACACCCGCCGCGGCTTTGCCGGTGGTTATGAGCTGGAGACCCTGTCGCTGGGCATTCCGTTCATGGCGGCCTTTCTCAACCCGGGCGGCTGGGGCGCTGACTTCGCCTGGTGGATGGATCACTACGCCAACCTGGCCGGCATGTGGCTGGTGGGCGAGGACATGCCGCGCGAGACCAACCGCGTTACACTCAACACCAGCGTCAAAGACCAGTACGGCAACTACGTGCCCAACGTGCACTTCGACGACCACGACAACGACATTGCCATGCGCAACCACGCCTTCACCCAGGCCGAGCGCATCTACGGCGCGGCGGGTGCGATCAAGACCTTCCGCACGCCGCCCTATCCGTCGACGCACAACATGGGTACCGCCCGCATGAGCGCACGCGCCCAGGACGGAGTCTGCAACCAGTGGGGCCAGACGCACGACATTCCGAACCTGTTCATCAGCGACGGCAGCCAGTTCACCACCGGCGGCGCGGAAAACCCCACGCTCACGATCGTGTCGCTGGCGATTCGCCAGGCCGATTACATCGCTTCGCAGATGGCGCAACGCGCCCTGTAAGCAACGCCCCAAACGCTCTACGCAGGAGACTCCCCATGTGTGAATTCTTCGTTGCCGCCGATCCGATTCTTTACGAATCGCGTACCCGCACCGTGCGCATCCGGGGGGTGTCGACCAGCATCCGGATGGAAAACTTCATCTGGGACACGCTGGCGCGCCTGGCGGCCGAAGAGGGGGTTACCACCAACACCCTGATCGTGCAGTTCCACGACGAGATCCTGCGCCACCGGGGCGATGTGCTGAATTTCACCTCTTTCCTGCGGGTCACGTGCCTGCGCTACCTTCGACGAAAGTGCGACCAGCTCGAAGCGGCTGAAACCGTAGAAGACGCCGTAGGTGGCCACGTGCCGCATGTCCGCAACCCCCAGCATCTCCCACACTGAGGCAACCCCTCTCAACCAATAACGCAACATATGGCCAAACTGATTCACACCATGATCCGGGTGCACGACCTGGACGCATCCCTGAAGTTCTACCGCGAGGTCTTCAACCTCACGCCCTCCCACCGGCTGGATTTCCCTGACTTCGCGCTGGTCTACCTGCGCAACGAAGAGAACGACGCCGAGATTGAGCTGACCTGGAACAAGGGACGCGAAACGCCCTATACGCATGGCGATGGCTACGGCCACGTGGCCGTGGTGGTGGACGACGTGCCGGCGCGGCACGCCGAGCTGATCGCCGCAGGTTACGAGCCGTTGCCGGTCAAGGAATTCAAGAGCGGCGACGAACTGTTGGCGCGCTTCTTCTTCATCCTGGACCCGGACGGCTACAAGATCGAAGTGCTGGAAAAGCACGGCCACTACCGCTGAGCGCAACGCCGCGTTGCCTCGGCCTGTGCGGGGGAACGCCGTGTGCGTGGACAGCCCCTGCTTCTTGAACCGCAAAGGTTGTCATCATGGTTCCCCATTTCCTCACGGCGCTGGACGGCGCCCCCTCTGAACTTGGTCAGCACATTCTGGACGCGTCGCCGGCGATCGAGCGTTGGTTCCGCCTGGAGTGGACGCAGCACACCCCTGTCTTCTACAGCTCGGTGGACATCCGCAACGCGGGCTTCAAGCTCGCGCCCGTGGACACCAACCTGTATCCCGGCGGCTGGAACAACCTCTCGGCCGAGATGCTGCCGCCGGCGGCGCAGGCCGCACGCCTGGCGCTGCAGCGGCGCGCGCCGCAGGCCCGCAGGCTGCTGCTGGTGCCGGAAAACCACACCCGCAATGGCTTCTACCTGCAGAACGTGGCGCAACTGCAGCGCATCCTGAGCGACGCTGGTCTGGAGGTACGGGTAGGCTCCCTTAACCCTGACATCGCCGAGGCCACGGCGCTGGCGCTGCCTGATGGGGGCACACTCACTCTGGAGCCGCTGCTCCGGCGCGGCAACCGGATCGGGCTGCGGGACTTCGATCCCTGCGCCATCCTGGTCAACAATGACCTCAGCGCCGGCGTCCCTGGCATCCTCGAAGACCTGCAAGGGCAATTGCTGCTGCCGCCGCTGCATGCTGGCTGGCATGTGCGCCGCAAGAGCCGGCATTTCCAGGCCTACGACGAGGTCTGCAAGCGCTTCGGCAAGCTGGTGGGCCTGGACCCCTGGCTTTTGCAAGCCCTTTTCGACCATTGCGACAACCTCGACTTCGCCGAAGGCCACAGCCTGGAGCGCCTGCAAGAGCAAGCCAATGCGCTGCTGAACCGCATCCGCCGCAAGTACAAGGAATACGGCATCACCGAGCGCCCCTTCATCGTGGTCAAGGCCGACAACGGCACCTACGGCATGGGCATCATGGTGGTGCGCGACGCCAGCGAGCTAGGCGCGCTCAACCGCCGCACGCGCAACAAGATGGCCGTGGTGAAGGACGGCCTGCAGGTGTCCGAGGTCATCCTGCAAGAAGGCGTGCGGACGCGCGAATGCGTGGGCGGTGCCACGGCCGAGCCCGTGGCGTACATGATCGACCGGGCCGTGGTGGGTGGGTTCTACCGCCTGCATGCCGAGCGCGGTGCCGACGAGAACCTGAATGCGCCAGGCGCCCGGTTCCAGCCCATGGCCTGTGACCCCGCAGCGCTGTCGGTGCAGCACGGCCAGCCACCGGGGACGAGCGGGCCCAACCCTTTCTACCTCTATGGCGTGGTCGCCCGGCTCGCGGCCCTGGCCGCCAGTTGCGAACTGGAGCAGGGGCCGGTGCTGGCGGCCGAGGAGCTCGCATGCGCCTGAACACCACCGCCCCTTTGCCCCAACTGCAGTGCATCCCCGCATTCAGCGACAACTACATCTGGCTGCTGCATGACGGCCAGCACGCCTGGGTCGTGGACCCTGGCGATGCCGGCCCCGTGCGCGCAGCGTTGCAGGCGCAGGGCCTGATCCTGGCGGGCATCCTGCTGACGCACCACCACCACGACCACACCGGCGGCGTGGCCGAGCTGGTGGCGGACAGCGGCGCCGCCGTCTTCGGCCCCGTGGGCGAGGTGCTTCCCGAACCCGTCACCCGCGTGGGCGAGGGCGACCGGCTGCAGGTGCTGGGGCAGGACTTCGAGGTCATCGCCGTCCCCGGCCATACCGCCGGCCACGTGGCCTACTTTGGCAATCACGTACCGGGCGGGCCGCTGCTGTTTTGCGGGGACACGCTGTTCTCGGGCGGCTGCGGCCGGCTGTTTGAGGGCACGCCTGCGCAAATGCTGGCCTCGCTGGACCGGCTGAACGGCCTGCCGGCATCCACGCGCGTCTGTTGCGCTCACGAATACACCCTGTCCAACCTGCGGTTCGCGCAGGCGGTGGAGCCGGGCAACGCCGCGCTGCAAGCCTACATCTCACATTGCGATGCACTGCGCGCGCGCGGCGCACCCACGCTGCCCAGCCAACTGGCCACCGAGCGCTTGGTCAATCCCTTCCTGCGCTCGCGCGATCCGGGCCTGCGCGCTGGCCTGGCCGCGCTCGCCACAGTCCCGGATGGCGACGTGGCCGTGTTTGCCACGCTGCGCGAACTCAAGAACAACTTCCGACCGGCTTGAGGCCGGCAGCTACCCTATGAAATACCTCCACACCATGGTCCGCGTGACAGACCTGGATGCATCCCTTCGCTTCTACTGCGATGCCCTGGGCCTGCGCGTGCTGCGCCGCCAGGACATGCCGCAAGGCCGCTTCACACTGGTGTTCCTGGCCGCACCCGGGGACGAGCAGGCCCAGGTCGAGCTCACCTACAACTGGGACCCCGAGCACTATGGCGGAGGCCGCAACTTCGGGCACCTGGCCTACGCCGTCGAGGACATCTACGCCAGCTGCGCACGCCTTCGGGCACAGGGGGTGGCCATCCTGCGGCCCCCGCGCGACGGCTACATGGCCTTCGTGCGATCGCCCGACGGCATCTCCATCGAACTACTGCAGCAGGGCATGCCGCTGCCGCCGGCTGCGCCCTGGCAAGACATGCCCAACACCGGGACTTGGTGAAGCAATGCGGCAGATCCCCGATACCCCATGGCCAGCGCAACGCGTGGTGGCCAGCATGCCGGGCTCGCTCCCCATGGGTGGAGTCGTCCACGAGACCCCCGTCCATGCCTTCGAAAGCACGCCATCCTGCCTGGCCCTGGGGCCTCAGCCCAGCCTGCAGCCGCGCCGGCACGACATTGACCTGGGCGGCTACCTGGCCTTCTTCATCGACGACGTGGTCACCGCCGCAGAGGCCGACTGCATCGTGGCAGCCAGCGAGCACTTCGGCTACCGCGAGGAGGCGCCCGGCATCTCCACGCCGCCAGGCATGCGCATGAACAAGTCAGTGCACTGGGTGGCGGACGAGGCCCTGCTCGGGCCCATAATGCAGCGCATCCAGCCGCTGCTGCCGCCTGCCATCGGGGGCGCGGCCCTGCACGGCCGGCTCAGTCATCGCATCAATATGTACCGCTACGACGACAACGACGTCTTCAACCGGCATATCGATGGCGACTGGCCTGGCTACGGCCTGGACCCGAGCCGCCGGTGGATGCAGGAATGGTCCGGCCTGCGTTCGTGCCTGACGATGTTGCTGTACCTGAACGATCCCTCGGACGGCGTCGTGGGCGGCAACACCCAGTTGCTCGGCCGCGATGGGCGCTGGGTCGAGGTCACGCCCCGCAAGGGCGCAGCGCTCTTCTTCCGCCATGGCTTCTCGCCCGATTCCGTGCCGCACATCGGCGCGCGGGTCAGCGGGGCTGTACCCAAGTACGTGGCGCGCATCAACGTCCTGTACGGGGACTGAGCCCACCACCACGCGCGTTGATTGGCATACACTTGCATCGCCCCTGGGGGTGGAGGCAAGCCACGCAACAGAAATAGAGGGCGAGCACACCTCCCGTCACCACAGGAACGCCCAACCGCCGGTTGGGCGTTTTCGTTACCAGTACCCCCTATGCGCTCCCCCATCGCCATCGTCGACGTCGACCGCCCCGACACCTGGACCCGCTACCGCGCGGGCCTGTGTGATACCTGCGCGGCCAACTGCTGCACGATGCCGCTGGAGGTACAGATGGCAGACCTGGTGCGGCTGGGCTTGGTGGATCCGTTCGAGGCCGAGCGCACCACCAGCCGCCAGCGCTACAAGGGCCTGGGCGAGATGAACCCCGAGCAGCTGTGGGAAACCACCATGGACCCCGAGGTGCGCCGCCTCTTGCGCGTGCAGATCGACGACGCCATCGAGGCCGATCGCGTGTTCACCATGCTGATGGGCGACGAGGTTGAGCCGCGCCGCGACTTCATCGAGACCAACGCGCTGCGCGCGGGCAACATCGACGTCTGATTTTCGAGACCTCAGGCCTTCTTACGCGATTGGATCGCTTTCAGGTACGCGGCCTGAAGTTCGTCGAACACGGAGCGCGCCGGAGGTGCCGCGCCAAGATGGAGGTGACGCAGTTCGGCCATGAACGCGTCCCACAGCGCAGGCCCGCCTTTTTCCAGGATTTCTGCGCGCACGGATAACTCCCTGCTCGGATGCGTGTGCCGCCCCCATGCAGCCATATGCGCAAGCAGCGGCACTGTCACTGCCTCATGTCCGCGCCTATCGAGCTCGTCTGCTCGATCGCCCCTCGTTCGCCCGCGCAGTGCGCGAGGCAAGGCCCTACCGGCACTTATTTCCTCTGGGCGCGCCAGATCGCGATTGAGTTCAGACGACCAGGCCCGTCGCAGCCCTCACGGAAGGCGCAAATCCATACCGAGCATCCTGGAAAGGCCGAAGGTGAAGAGCAACACCGCCAGCAGCGCCAGCATGAAAACGGCAACGACCTTGCCGCTCGTGCGCAGCAGCGCGCGCCTGTCCGTTCCTTTGTTCCCCTGGTCGTAATGCCATTTGATGGCAAAGAACATGCACGTGCCGAAGACGAGCACCTTGAACGTGATGAAGATTACAGGGACCCAGTCGATCATTTTTTGAGGAATTTCAGCGTTTGAGTTGTTATTGTCTACCGTGAAGAACACCACCGCTGCATGGCAGGTCATGGCTAGCAAAAAGCAACCGGCAGCAATGCATCGGTTGCAGCCCTCCACACCATTGCGTTTTTAATGAACTTCTGCTGCACCAAAGCCGTTGGCAGTTATGACCGTCTTGACCATCCGCCCCGCCACCATTGACGACACCGATCTGATCCTGCACTTCGTGCGGGAGTTGGCGATCTATGAAAAAGCGGAGCATGAGGCGCTGGCCACGCCCGCGCACGTGCACCGCACGCTGTTCTGCGCCAACCCCAAGGTGCACGGCCTGATCTGCGAGGCCGGCGGCACCGCCGTGGGCTTCGCGGTGTACTTCTTCAACTACTCCACCTGGCAGGGCCGCCACGGCCTGTACCTGGAAGACCTGTACGTCTCGCCAGAGCACCGCGGCAAGGGCGCAGGCATGGCGCTGCTGCGGCAACTGGCCCGCATCGCCGTGGACCACGACTGCGGGCGCTTCGAGTGGAGCGTGCTGGACTGGAACACACCGTCCATCGCGCTGTACGACAGCCTGGGCGCACGCCCGCAGAGCGAATGGATCCGCTACCGTCTCACGGGCGACGAGCTGCACGCGCTGGCGGCGCAGGCCCGGCCGCTGGACCCGCAGCCCTGCACGCCCGCGCCATGAGATCCCCCATCGCCATCGTCGACGTCGACCGCGTCGACACCTGGACCCGCTACCGCGCGGGCCTGTGCGAGAGCTGCGCGGCCAACTGCTGCACCATGCCGCTGGAAGTGCACCTGTCCGACCTGGTGCGCCTGGGCCTGGTGGACGCCTTCGAGGCCGAGCATGAAGAGCCCCGCCACATCGCCAAACGGCTGCAGAAGGCGCGGCTGATCGACCACTTCAACCACAAGAACACCCTCTTCACCCTGGCGCGGCGCGCCAATGGCGACTGCCAGTTGCTGGACGCCGCCACGCGCCTGTGCACGGTGTACGAGCAGCGGCCCGAGACCTGCCGCCTGCATCCGCAGAAGAAAAGCCCCAAGCCCGGCTACTGCGCCTACGGCGCGCGCGAGCGGCAGCGCCGCGGCTGACCACCACGCTGTAGGACGCGGCCCACGCCGCAAGCCAGCGGCCGCCCACCTGCGCCGCGCGCGCGGCATGGTGTCATGGGCGTCTTTGCACACTGTGGAGGTTCCCATGTCCGAGAAGAAGGCCAGCGTTCACTGGGAAGGCGGCGGCAAGGCCGGCCAGGGCCAGATCAGCACCGAGACCGAAGCGCTGCAGAAGTACCCCTATGGCTTTGCCAGCCGCTTTGGCGACGACCGCAAGGGCACCAATCCCGAGGAAATCCTGGGCGCGGCGCATGCCGCCTGCTTCACGATGGCCTTCTCGTTCGCGGCGGACAAGGCCGGCTTCGCCACCGAGCGCGTCGACACCACGGCCAGCGTGCGGCTGACCCAGCAGGGCGAGGGTTTTCTCATCGACCGCATCGCGCTCACGCTGAAGGCCAAGGTGCCGGGTATGGACGAGGCCACCTTCCAGAAGCTGGCCGCCGACGCCAAGGCCAACTGCCCCTTGTCCAAGGCGCTGGCCGCGGTGCCGGAGATCACGCTCAGCGCCACCCTGGTGCAGTGAGCGGCGCTGCCGTGGACACCGCCACCGGCCGCCCGCACATCCGCGTCGGCATCGGCGGCTGGACCTTCGCGCCCTGGCGCGGCAGTTTCTACCCGCCGGGCCTGGCGCAGGCCAAGGAACTGCATTACGCCAGCCGCCAGCTCACGGCCATCGAGGTCAACGGCACGTTCTACAGCACCTTCCAGCCCGCCACCTTCGCCAAGTGGCACGACGAAACGCCCGACGGCTTCATGTTCTCGCTCAAGGCCCACCGGCTGGTGACGCACCGCCGGGTGCTGGCCACGGCGGGTGATGCGATCGCGCGCTTCGTGGGCAGCGGCATTGCGCAGTTGCAGGGCAAGCTCGGCCCCATCGTCTGGCAGTTCATGCCCAGCAAGCGGTTCGAGGAAGCGGACTTCGAGGCCTTCCTGGCGCTGCTGCCGCGCGAAGTGGATGGGCGCCGCCCGCGCCATGCGCTGGACGTGCGGCACGAGAGCTTTGCCACGCCGGCCTTCATCGCCCTGGCACGCCGCTACGGCTGCGTGCCGGTGTGCACGGACTCCGAGAAATTCCCCGCGATGGCCGACGCCGAGGCCGACTTTGCCTACCTGCGGCTGATGCGCAGCCAGGCCGACATCCCCACCGGCTACACGCCCGAGGCCATCGCGCAATGGGCCGCCGGCGTGCGCGCCTGGACCGGCGGCGAGCAGCCGCGCGACGTATTCGTGTACTTCATCAACGGCGCCAAGGAGCGGGCACCCGCCGGCGCGCTGGAATTGCTGCGGCAGCTCGCCTGACGCCCAGCCGGAACGGCCGCCGCCGGCAAGCTCCTGTTTCCATAGCTGCCAGCGCTTGCTGGATAAGCGCTAGAGGCCGATTTTACTTAAACCGTCTCGCGCTGCTCAAACCCTTGGGCGTCGCAGGCGGGCGCCTCTGCCACCTCCACACGCTCCACCCGCGCGGCGGGCGGACCCTCGTGGGCCCAGTCGATCAACGCCTGCACGGCCGGCGCGGCGCCGCTGGCCAGCGCTTCCACGGTGCCGTCCTGGCGGTTGCGCACCCAGCCCTGCACGCCCAGGCGGCGCGCGGCTTCGGTCATGGATTTGCGGTAATACACGCCCTGCACCAGGCCGTGGATGCGCAGGTGGCGGGTGATGGAAGCAGCGGATTCAGCCATAAGCCCCGCACTGTAGCGCCCGCCGTGGCATGCTGCGCCGATGACCGCCCCGCGCAAGGCCCTGCCCGCGATCGACCTGCAGCGCTGCACCGGCTGTGGCTGGTGCGTGGGCGTGTGCCCGCCGCATGTGCTGTCGCTGCAGGTGCAGGGACCGGAGCGCTTCGGCCCCAAACGCTCGGTGCTGCATGACGCGCCGGGCTGTACCGGCTGCGCACTGTGCGCGCTGCGCTGCCCGTTCGACGCGATCCGCATGGTGCGTAACTCCCCGCAGTAGGGCGGCGCCTTCGCGGCGGCACAATCGAACAGGCATTCCTTCCCCTTCCAGATCGGCTTCCATGACTTGGCAACTCCCCTACCCCTCCGGCCGTCAGCCCGTGCTGGCGCGCAACGTGGTCTCCACCTCCCAGCCGCTGGCCGCGCAGGCCGGCGCGGCGGCGTTTGCGCGCGGCGGCAATGCGATCGACGCGGCCCTGGCCGCGGCCATCACGCTCACGGTGGTGGAGCCGGTGATGAACGGGATTGGCGGCGACGCCTTCGCGCTGGTGTGGGACGGCGCCGCGCTGCACGGCCTGAACGCCTCGGGCCGCGCGCCGCGCGCCTGGTCGGCCGAACGCTTTGCCCACCTGCCGCAAATGCCGCGCATCGGCTGGGACACGGTGACCACGCCCGGCGGCGTGGCGGGCTGGGTGGCACTGTCCGAGCGCTTTGGCGCCCTGCCCTTCGAAGACCTGTTCACCGACGCCATCCGCCACGCGCGCGACGGCTTTCCCGTCAGCCCGGTGATCGCGCGCCAGTGGGCGCAAGCGGCCATCGACCTCAAGGGCCAGCCGGGCTTCGAGGCCTTCACACCCGGCGGGCGCGCGCCGCAGGCGGGCGAGATCTGGCGCTTTGCCGACCAGGCGGACACGCTGGCGGACATCGCCCGCACGCGCGGCGCGTCGTTCTACCGCGGCCGGCTGGCGCAGGCCATGGCCGACTACGCGCGCCAGCACGGCGCAGGCCTGGCGCTGGAGGACCTGGCCGCGCACGCCGTGGAATGGGTGCAGCCCATCAGCGTGCCCTTTGGCGACCGCACGGTGCATGAGATTCCGCCCAACGGCCAGGGCATCGCCGCGCTGATGGCGCTGGGCCTGCTGGAGCATCTGCCCTACCGCAGCACCGCAGCGGGCTCGGCCGCGCGCATGCACCTGGAGATCGAGGCCATGCGCGTGGCCTTTGCCGACCTGTACGCCCACGTGGCCGACCCGGCCCACATGCGCCTCACCCCCGCGCAGCTGCTGGACCCGGCCTACCTGCGCCAGCGCGCAGCGCTCATCGACCCGCAGCGCGCCGGCCAGTACCCCGCCGGCCAGCCCGGCAGCGGCGGCACGGTGTATCTGTGCACGGCCGACAGCGAGGGGCGCATGGTGTCGTTCATCCAGTCCAACTTCAAGGGCTTCGGCTCGGGCGTGGTGGTGCCGGGCACGGGCATCGCGCTGCACAACCGCGGCATGGGCTTCGTCACCACGCCGGGCCACCCCAACCAGGTGGCGGGCGGCAAGCGGCCCATGCACAGCATCATTCCCGCCTTCGTCACGCGCGGCGGCCAGCCCCACATGGCCTTTGGCGTGATGGGCGGCAACATGCAGGCCCAGGGCCATGTGCAGATGGTGCTGCGCGAGGCCGTGGAGGGCCTGAACCCCCAGGCCTGCTCCGACGCGCCGCGCTGGCGCATCAACGACGCGGGCGCGCTGACGCTGGAGCACACCGTGCCCGCCGCCGTGGTCGAGGGCCTGCGCGCGCTGGGGCACGACCCGCAGGTGGCCGCGCCCGGCAGCCTGGAATTCGGCAGCGCGCAGATCATCCGCCGGCTGGAGGCCACGCCCGGCACCCGCTTCGCCTACGCCGCGGGCTCCGACCACCGGCGCGACGGCCAGGCCGTCGGCTGCTGATTCTTATCCCTAGGCATTCAAACCAAAACCGCCTCTAGCGCTTGTCCATCAAGCGCTAGCAGCTATCAAATCAAGAGTAAAGCACGCTGCACCGTCACCTGCGCTACACTGCACGCATGCTGTTCACACTGCTTTGCTCTGACCCACGCACCCCCGCCACCGGCGCGGCGCGGGCCTGCGCATCGGGTGTGAACGCACGAATGATTACCACCATGACCACCGCGGCAGCCTAGCGCACGCGCAGGGTGGCCGCACCGGCGGCCCCCTGGTGTCTTCTTCCCCTCCGAACGAAACCCAGCCCCGGCCGCTGGGTTTTTTTGTGGGCTTTTGCAGCCCGTGTTTGGAGAAAGACATGTTCGTAGAACCCCAGCTCAGCCCCTCGCCCGAGGTGCACGCCAGTGCGCGCCGCGCCCCGGCCCCGCCCCCTGCCCTGCGCGTGGGCATGATCGGCACCGGCACCGTGGGCAGCGGCGTGTGGCGGGTGCTGCGGCGCAACCGGGACCTCATCAACGCACGCGCGGGGCGCGCCATCGAGATCGTCGCGGTCGCCGCGCGCAACACCGCGCGTGCCGCTGCGGCGCTGGACGGCGCGCCCGGCGTGCGCCTGCTGGCCGACCCGCTGCAACTGGCCACCGACCCCGGCGTGGACGTGGTGCTGGAACTGGCCGGCGGCACGGGCGCCGCACGCGACTGGGTGCAGGCCGCGCTGGCGCATGGCAAGCATGTGGTGACCGCCAACAAGGCCCTGCTGGCCACGCACGGCGAGGCGCTGGCGCAGGCCGCCGCGCGCCACGGCCGGGTGCTGGCCTACGAGGCGGCCGTGGCCGGCAGCGTGCCCGTGATCAAGGCGCTGCGCGAAGGGCTGGCGGCCAACCGCATCACCGCGCTGGCAGGCGTGCTCAACGGCACCAGCAACTACATCCTCACGCGCATGCAGGCGGCGGGCCTCGGCTTTGCCGCCGCGCTCACCGAAGCCCAGGCACTGGGCTATGCCGAGGCCGATCCGGCCTTCGACGTGGACGGCACCGACGCCGCGCACAAGCTGGCGCTGCTGGCCGCCAACGCGTTCGGCATGCCGGTGCGGCTGGACGCCGTGCATGTCGAGGGCATCCGCGACCTGCAGCGGGGCGACGTGGCCGCGGCCGCGCAACTGGGCTACGCCGTCAAGCTGCTGGCCGTGGCCGAGCAGCAGGAGTGCGAGGGCAGCGTGGCCATCCAGCTGCGCGTGCACCCGGCCCTGGTGCCCGCGCGGCACCCGCTGGCGCTGCTGGACGGCGCGACCAACGGGCTGCTGGTGCATAGCGACGCGGCCGGCAGCGCCTTCTTCAGCGGCGCGGGCGCCGGCAGCGAGCCCACGGCGAGCGCCGTGCTGGCGGACCTGATCGACCTGGCGCGCCTGCCGGCTGTTTCTTCCCCGGCACCCACGGGCCCTGGCGTGCCCACACTGGGCACCCACCGCCGCGCGGGCGACGCCCCTGCCGTACTGCCGATGGCCTCAGTGAAGACGCCGCACCTGCTGCGCCTGCTGCCCGGTGCGGCCCTGTGCGAAACGGCAGTGCTACGGGCGCTGGCCCGCGAGGGCGTCACGGTGCGGCGCCGCACGTGGGCGGCACCCGTCACCCCGAGCGGAGCGCCCGAGTTGCTGCTGCTCACCGCGCCGGCGCCCGATGCGCTGGCCGCACAGGCCACCGCGCGGTTGCAGGCGTACACGGGTGCGCAGGTGCGGCGGCTGCGCGTGGAGCTGTGCAGCGCCCTCACGGATGAACAATAAAAACAGGTGCTAGCGCTTTACCATCAAGCGCTAACAGCTACGTTTTTAATAGCTATTTCGAGTCCTTGAGCTTGCGATAGGTGCGGTCGGCGGGCGGCCCACGGTCGGTGTCTTGCAGGCCGCGTTCCACGTCGCGGTGGGCCTGCTCGACCTCGGGATGGCGCTCGCCGCCGGTCATGGTGACGGACTGGTCCCGCTCGTGCGGCAGCTTGGGCGCGGCGGGGGTGCCGGCGGCGCGTTCCTGCTGGGGCGGGGTCTGCAGGTCCACGCCCTGTTCGTGGACATCGGTGTGCTCGCCCGGCGACGGCGGCGCGGCGCCCGGGGCATTGGAAGGGGACGGGGTATCGCGATGGGATGGCATGGGGAACCTCTCGTTTGCCTGCAAGGCAGATCGCCCCATGCTAGGCAGGCCCCGCCCGGTTCCGCGTAGGCCGGGGGCGGACGACGGCATCAGCGTTGGGCGCACGGGCGACCACGCATCACCTGGGGGGCACGGCCAGGGGTGTATAGCCGGCCCTGAGCAGTGCCCAGCCCGCTTCGGCTAACATGCCTGGATGCATTTACAGTGGCACGCACTGCAAAGCCGGTCCCGCGCCTGATCTCCCCTTCCATGTCCTCCACAGAGTGGGCCGCCCAGGCCCTGCAATCGTTCGAGGCGGTGGTCCAGTCCACGGCCGGCTTTCGCGTGCGCGAGGGCCAGCGGCGCATGGCCGAGCAGGTGGCCCAGACCTTCAGCCAGGCGCAGCTGGGCAAGCTGGAGGACGACGATGCCCTGCCCCAGCGCGCGATTGCCGTGGTGCAGGCCGGCACGGGCGTGGGCAAGTCGCTGGCCTACAGCGTGCCCGCGATTGCGATGGCGCTGGCGCGCGGCACGCGGGTGCTGATCTCCACCGCCACCGTGGCGCTGCAGGAGCAGCTGGTGCACAAGGACTTGCCCGCCCTGGCCGCGCGCATGGAGCAACCCTTCCAGTTCGCGCTGGCCAAGGGGCGCGGGCGCTATGTGTGCAAGCTCAAGCTGGAGCGCCTGGCCAGCGGCGGCGCGGCCGGCCCGGGCGGTGACGGCGACCTGCCCGACGACGACCTGTTCGCCGACGAGGAAGCCGAGCAGCGCGGCAAGCGCCCGCGCCACGAGTCCGAGGCGCGCATGAAGTTCTACGCCAGCATGGCCGACGCGCTGGCGACCAGCGAATGGGACGGCGACCGCGACACGCTCGCTACGCCGCCCGAACCCGAGGCCTGGAGTCCCGTGGCGGCCGAGGCCAGTTCCTGCACCGGCAAGCACTGCCCGGTGTTCAACCAGTGCACCTACTACGAGCGGCGCAAGCAACTCGTGGCCGCGCAGGTCATCGTGGCCAACCACGACCTGCTGCTGTCGTCCCTGGGCGCGCGTCTGCTGCCCGAGCTGGACAACTGCCTGCTGGTGATCGACGAGGCCCACCACCTGCCCGCCACCGCGCTCGACCAGTTCGCCTGCGAGGCCGACCTCTCGCGCCTGACCTGGATCGACCGCCTGGCCAGCCGCGCGCTGCGCATCGGCCAGCTGGTGGAGGTCGAGGAAATTGCCGACATCCCCAACCACGCCGCGCGCCTGCGCGCCGCGCTGCAGGATGCCGCGCGCCTGGTGATGGACGTGTATGGCGAGCAACTGCGTGCGCCCGTGCCGGGGCGCCGCCAGTTCGCATCCAGCCTGCCCACGCGCGCCCGCGTGGCCGGCGGTGTGCTGCCCGAAGCGTTGGTGGAGCCCTTCAGCCAGGCCGCGCACCACGCCGAGGGCTTCCTGAACGCCCTGCGCGCCATTTCCAAGGCCCTGCGCAGCGAAATGCGCGACAAGCCCGACGAGGCGCGGCGCCTGTCGCAGCTGTATGCGCAGATCGGCGTGCTGGCGCCGCGGCTGGAGGCCGTGCACGCGGCCGCCCAGTTGCTGCTGCAGGACGCGCCCGAGGGCGCGGTGCCGGCCGCCAAGTGGTTCACGCTGGAGGTCGAGGGCGACTTCATCGTCGTGCGCGCGCATGCCAGCCCCGTGCTGCCGGGTAATACGTTGCGCAACCACCTGTGGTCCGCCGTGCGCGGCGCGGTGCTGACCTCGGCCACGCTCACCAGTTGCGGGCAGTTCGACTTCTTCCTGCGCGAGTCGGGCCTGTTCGGCGACGAAGCCGTGACCACGCTGGCCGTGCCCAGCCCGTTCGACTACGCGCTGCAGGGCACGCTGGTGGCCACCGAGACCCGCGCCGAGCCGCGCGATGCGCAGGCCTTCACCGCCGAGATGGTGGACGCGCTGCTGTCCGACCTGGCCCTGGTCGAGGCTGGCGCGCTGGTGCTGTTCACCTCGCGCGAGCAGATGCGCCAGGCCGTGGACATGCTGCCCACCGCCATGCGCAGCGCCGTGCTGGTGCAAAACACCCTGCCCCGCCCACAGCTGCTGGCCCGCCACCGCGAGCGCGTGGCCGAAGGCCAGCCCTCCATCATCTTCGGCATGCAATCCTTCGGCGAGGGGCTGGACCTGCCCGGCAGGCTGTGCGAATCGCTCTTCATCACCAAGCTGCCCTTCGCCCCGCCCGACGACCCCGTGGGCGAGGCCCGCGCCGAATGGCTGCGCGGCGCCGGGCGCGACCCGTTCAGCGAACTGGTGGTGCCCGCCACCGCCATCCGCCTGGCGCAGTGGGTGGGCCGCGCCATCCGCACCGAGGAAGACCGCGCCCACGTGTATTGCTACGACAAGCGCCTGGTGCGCACCGGCTACGGCCAGCGGCTGCTGCAGGGCTTGCCGCCGTTCACGCTGGCGCGCCGGGCCGCAGGGTGACCGATTGCTCCTATTGGTATAGCTGTTGGCGCTTGCTGGATAAGCGCTGGAGCCCGATTGGACCATTAGCCCCTTCCCGCATCGCC
Organism: Diaphorobacter sp. LI3; assembly: GCF_022807955.1. Classification (NCBI taxonomy): domain Bacteria; kingdom Pseudomonadati; phylum Pseudomonadota; class Betaproteobacteria; order Burkholderiales; family Comamonadaceae; genus Diaphorobacter; species Diaphorobacter sp. LI3. Next base: position 22,883 of record NZ_CP094346.1, read on the forward strand.
TGTCGGGCCGCGTCCCACAGGCGGGCAGGCCCATCGCCGACGCCCGCGCTCTGCCGTGCTGCCTAGAGTGGATTGGACCGATCTCTGAAAGGCCCGCCATGAAGCGCACCAACGACAACTCGGGCGCCACCGACAAGGTGGCCAACGACCATAACCAGCAGGGGCACCAGCCCCCCACGGCCCTGAACCAGGCGCGTCGCACGCCCGATAGCCGCAGCGACCGCACGGACCAGGTGGGCAGCGGCAACCAGGCGCAGTCGCGCCGCGGCAGCAAGAACCAAGGCGGCGCGGGCTGAGCCCGGCCTGCAGGGCCTGCATAGCCCGACACCCACACTTTTGGGGGCGGCGGCGCTTTGTGCGTGGCGGCTACGATTACGCACCGGTGCCGGTGGCCCGTGCCTATCGCACGGGGTGCGCGGGGCCGGTTTCCTGCCGTCCCGCATGCCGTCCGCCCCCATCGCCGTCATCGATTTCGAAACCACCGGCATGATGCCTGCCCAGGGTGCACGCGCCACCGAGGTGGCCATCGTGCTGATGGAAGGCGACCGCGTAGTGGACCGCTACCAGAGCCTGATGCGCACGGGCGTGCGGATCCCTCCCTTCATCACGCAGCTCACCGGCATCACGAATGCCATGGTGGAGGCCGCCCCCGATGCCGCCGCAGTGATGCGCGGGGCCGCGCGCTTCGTGGGCGACGCGCCCATGGTGGCCCACAACGCCGCATTCGACCGCAAGTTCTGGCAGGCCGAATTGCAGTACGCCGGGCTCGCCGCGCCCCATCCGTTCGCCTGCACCGTGCTGCTGTCGCGCCGCGTGTACCCCGATGCGCCCAGCCACAGCCTGGGCCGCCTCACGGACCACCTCGGCCTGCCGCGCGCCGGGCGCGCCCACCGCGCGCTGGCCGATGCGGAAATGGCCGCCGCGCTGCTGGCCTGTATGCAGCGTGACCTGTGCCAACGCTTCGGCCTGGCCTGGCCAGACCACGCGCTGCTGATGCAGCTGCAGCGCTGCGCACGCCCTGCCATCGGCAAGCTGCTGCAGCGCCACCGCCAGGCCGCGCCAGCCGAACAGCCGCCAACGGCATTGCAAATGGGGTAGCTGCCCGTGCCATTGCCGCGGGCGCTGCAGGGCATTTTTCATGCCTCTCCCATTCATAACACGCGTCGGATTGCGCGCACATCCAGGCGTGACCGGGGCCGACGCCGCGCACCCCGAGCGCACCCTACAGTGCGTTGCATGCCCGTCCCGGCGCGTGCGTGACGCACCGCGCCGTGGCGTCCACCTACATCCCACGGAGGTTCTCCCATGTCCATGCCCGACGATTCCCCCCACGCCACGCTGTGGAACCGCATCAAGGACATCCGCTTTGCCATGCTCGCCCACCGCGCGGCCGACGGCCGGCTGCATGCCCACCCGCTGACCACGCTGAACAAGGACATCGATGCGCAGAGTCAACTGTTCTTCTTCATCCCGCGCGGCAGCGAGTTGCACAGCCGCCTGCAGGCCGACAGCCAGGTGCATTTGAGCTACGCCGACCCGGGCGAAGACTGCTACGTGTCGCTGTCGGGCACGGCCGGTTTCATCGAGGACCCCGCGCGCAAGGAAGCACTGTGGACGCCGCTGGCCAAGGCCTGGTTCCCCGACGGTCCCACAGACCCCAATCTGGTGCTGCTGGCCGTCCGCATCGAGCATGCGGAATACTGGGACGTGAAGGACAGCAAGCTCTCCCAGCTCTACCAACTGGCCACCGCCGCGTTGACCGGCGAGCAGCCCAAGCCGCTGGGCGAGCACCGCGAGCTGTCGCTGGATTGACGGCGCGCCCAACCCGCGCGGGGGCACTTTGCGCGAGGAGCGTCTGTCTTGCCAGCGCATGTTGCTGGAGCGGAGAGCGGGCGCCGCAAGCCGCGGCGTGCCCCGCCACAGGTAGCCCTTAACCCTTAGGATCTATCCGCAAATTAAACTATGTTCCTGAGTCGCCCGTGATGCGGCGCAGGAGATGTAGATGGCCAAGGTGCATGCCAATTCGTGGGAAGTGACGGACGAGTTCTGGAGCCGGGTGGAGCCGCTGGTGCCGCAGCCTGCGCGCGATCCTGACAAGCAGTACAAGCGCGCAGCCGGAGCGGGCCGCCCGAGCAAACCGCCACGGCTGGTGTTCGAGGCCATCATGTATGTGCTGCGCACTGGCTGCCAATGGAAGGCATTGCCTGCTGAGCGCTTCGGCAGCGCCAGCGCGATCCATCAGAAGTTCATGCTGTGGTCCAAGGCCGGGTTCTTTGAGAACCTGTGGCGTGCAGGTCTTGCTGAGTACGATGATTTCGAAGGCGTTGCCTGGCGCTGGCAAAGCATTGATGGGGCCATGTTCAAGGCGCCACTGGCGCAAGAGGCTGTGGGGCGCAACCCGACGGATCGGGGGAAAAAAAGGCAGCAAGCGTCACCTGCTGGTGGACGGGCGTGGCGTCCCGTTGTCACTCGTCGTGACCGGGGCCAACGCGCACGACGTGACGCAACTTGAGGCCGTGCTGGCGTCCTGCATGATCAAGCGCCCCACACCCAAGCAGCGACGCAGCAAGCACCTATGCGCTGATGCCGGCTACCGGGGAAAGAACGCCATGAAGATCATCCTGGCCCACGGCTATATCCCGCATGTAGTGGGCCGCAAGAGCGAGGCAGAGCGCAAGAAACGCAATCCGCAGAAGAAGGCGCGCCGCTGGGTAGTGGAGGCATGCCATGGGTGGTTCAACAGATTCCGCAAGCTGCTCGTGCGCTACGAAAAGCTGGAGCACACGTTTCTCGCGCTTAACCATCTGGCCGCTGCCATCATCACCTTGCGAAAGATCAGTCTACCTGTCAATATTATTTACGGATAAATCCTTAGCTCGTCGCCCGCAGAGAGGCCAACCACAGACCACGTGGCGGCATTTCCAAGGACCGCCTCCCTCCGCGCAAGAGGCGAGATTTCAAGAAGCGGGACTTTGACAAAACCCGCCATGGGCGGCGTGCAGCACGGAAGCGCTGGCGTATTCGCGGCGCGCTCGCGTTCGTTAAAACACCGCCCGCACCGCAGGCCGCAGCGCCCCTGCCAGGTCGCGCGCCAGCCGGCCCATATCGCGCACGCCCACGGCGCCCAGGCTGATGCGCACACCCTGCCCGCTGTGCAGCCGCAGCGGCGCGCCCGCCTGCACCGCCCAGCCCGCGGCCGCCAGGGCCTGCACCGCCGCGGCTTCGTCGGACACCGGCACCCAGGCGTGCAGGCCTTCGCCTTCCAGCCAGGGCGCCGCCACCCCGTGGCCGCGCAGCGCGTCCGCCAGCGCCGCACGGCGGGCCGCGTATTGGGCAGCGGCATGGCGCCATGAGCCCCGCGCACGCCCCTGCGCCGCCTGCCGCCACAACTGCGCCACCAGCCCTTGCAACCAGTGGCTGACCCAGCGCGGCCCCAGCGCCTGGTGTGCGCACATGCCCTGCACCAGCGCCGGCGTGCCCGCGGCCAGGGCCACGCGGCAGTCTGCGCCCAACGCCTTGCTCACACTCAGCACATGCAGCCACAGCGGCGGCAGGGCCCCGGCCATCGCCAGGGGCGCATGGCTCAGCAGGCCCCAGTGGTCATCCAGGATCAGCAGCGTGTGCGGATGGGCCCGCAGTTGGCGGCGCAGCGCCTTCCAGCGCGCCGCACCCAGGGCCACGCCCGTGGGGTTGTGCGCGCGCGGCGTAACCACCACGGCGCAGCACTGCGCCAACACGCCCGCTGCCGGCACGCACAGCCCCTGCGCGTCCACGGCCAGGGGTACGGGCTGCAGGCGCAGGCTGTGCAGCAGCGTCAGCAGCGGTGGCCAGCCCGGGTCTTCCACCGCCACGCGGTCGCCGGGGCGCGCATGCTGGCGCAGGGCGCGCTCGATCGCATCCAGCGCACCCGAGAAGACCCCCACGGCATCGCCAGGCAGGCCCTGGCTCTCCAGCCAGGGGCGCGCCTGCGACAGCAGCGCCTCCGCAACCGCTTGCGGCGCATGCGGCACCGCTGCCGGCTGCCCCAGCGCAGCGGCCCAGGCCGCGCCGCGGGGACGCGGCAGCAGCGCAGGATCGGGCTGGCCGCTGGCCAGGTCGCGCAGGCCCTCGGGCGGAGCGAACGACGGGGCAGGGTGGGGCGGCTCGCCCGCTACGCGGGTGCCGCGGCGCCCCGCAGTGACCACGCGGCCCGCGCTGCGCAACCGCGCATAGGCGGCGGCGACGGTGTTGGGATTCACCCCCAGTTCTGCGGCCAGATGGCGCACCGAGGGCAGGGCAGCGCCGCTTGGCAGAGCGCCGCGGCGCATGGCATATTCAAGGCTTGCCGCAATGTCTTTGGCATTGCTTCCTTCTACAGACAACGATGGCATGCACACATTGTATTGTTTGTACTAGTACAAATTTTTGTACTGCGCTACTCAATCGCTGCAATCGCGCCCCACACCCTTCGCGCATGCACCCACGGCGAGGCGCCGCAAGAAAAGTGCAAAAAATGACCCCAAAAAACGTTGCAAAAGTAGGAGAAAGCGCGTTTGGGCGCGGGGTGTTGGCTGCGCCATCGCGCCGCGGCTGCTACGCTTGACCCCCATGCGCGCCTTTGCCCTTCCCGTCCTGACGCTCGCGGCCAGCCTGCTGGTGGTGGGCTGCGGCACCACGCCGCCCACCTCTGCCTCGCGCAACGCCGCCTATTCCCGCCTGTCGCCCGAGCAGTCGAGCGACATCGCCATCCATGCCCTGGGACTGGTGGGCACGCCCTACCGCTACGGCGGCAATACGCCCGACAGCGGCTTTGACTGCAGCGGCCTCATCGGCTACGTGTACACCAGCCGCGCGGGCGTGGCCCCGCCGCGCACGGTGGCCCAGTTGAGCGGCTTCGGCCAGTCCATCGACGCGGACGAGCTGCGCACGGGCGACCTGGTGGTGTTCGGCCGCGGCCGGCCCACGCATGCCGGCATTTACGTGGGGGAGGGGCGCTTCGTACATGCGCCGTCCAGCGGCGGCACGGTGCGCCTGGACCACCTGAAGTCGCGCTACTGGTCGCAACAGTTCGCGAGCTTCCGGCGCCCCTGAAGTTCCACGGCGCCGCTTGCGGCGGCCACAGGCGGTGTTACCTTCCTTCACCGCCACCTGCCGCCGGGGCAGGGCGGCGGACTCCCAGGACAGGCTCTCACGCGGGTAGCGCGACAATCGGGGCACCATGACCCTGACCGAACGCCTCGCATCCCCGCTCACCACCCACGACACCACGCGCATCGACGACCTGCGCATCAAAGCCGTGCGCCCGCTCATCACGCCCGCGCTGCTGCAGGAATGGCAGCCCGCGCCCGATGCGGCGCAGACGCTGGTGGAAAGCAGCCGCGTGGCCATCTCGCGCGTGCTGCACGGGCAGGACGACCGCCTCATCGTCGTGGTGGGACCGTGCTCCATCCACGACCATGACCAGGCCATGGAGTACGCGCGCCTGTTGAAGGAGCAGGCGGATGCGCTGGCGCAGGACCTGCTCATCGTGATGCGCGTGTACTTCGAGAAGCCCCGCACCACCGTGGGCTGGAAGGGCTACATCAACGACCCGCACCTGGACGGCAGCTTCGCCATCAACGAAGGCCTGGAGCGCGCCCGCGCATTGCTGCTGGACGTGCTGGCGCTGGGCCTGCCCGTGGGCACGGAATTTCTGGACCTGCTGTCGCCGCAGTTCATCAGCGACCTGGTGAGCTGGGGCGCCATCGGCGCGCGCACCACCGAAAGCCAGAGCCACCGGCAACTGGCCAGCGGCCTGTCCTGCCCCGTGGGCTTCAAGAACGGCACGGATGGCGGCGTGAAGGTGGCGGCCGACGCCATCCAGGCCGCGCAGGCACCGCATGCCTTCATGGGTATGACCAAGATGGGGCAGGCGGCGATCTTCGAGACGCGCGGCAACCACGACTGCCATGTGATCCTGCGCGGCGGCAAGGCCCCGAACTACGGCGCGGCCGACGTGCAGGCCGCCTGCGCGCTGCTGGAGAAGGCCGGCCAGCGCCCGCAGGTGATGATCGACCTGTCGCATGCCAACAGCAGCAAGCAGCACCGCCGCCAGATCGACGTGGCGCAGGACGTGGCCCAGCAGATCGCCGCGGGCGATGCACGCATCACCGGCGTGATGATCGAGAGCCACCTGCAGGAGGGCCGCCAGGACATCGTGGACGGCCAGCCGCTCACACCCGGCGTGTCGGTCACCGACGCCTGCATCAGCTTCGCGCAGACCGTGCCGGTACTGCAGCAGCTGGCTGCGGCCGTGCGCGAACGCCGCACGCGCGGCTGACACGCTCCGGCGCCGTCGCGGCAGAAAAGAAGGAGGGCGCCCATGTACCATCAGTCACATCCGCCCGCCTTTCGGGCAAGAAGCGCCCGCCATGTTCTTCCGACACCCCGCCGCGCCACCGCCGAGCCCCTTGGCCGGCGCCAGCCTGGGCAGATCCTGATGCGCGCCATGGCCCGGGCCGTCTCTCGCTCCTTCCCGCAGCGCCATCCCGGCCGCGCGTGGGCATGACACGCAGCGCGCCATGCCTATCAGCGATTCCACCGGAACTCCGTCAGCCCACCCGGCCGAGGCAGGAGGCCCGGCCGCAGCGGTGCAGGCGCACGACGAGGCGGCGGCGCATGCACTCCTGCTGCAGCTCCAGCAACTGATCACAGACCTGCAGCTGCCCCTGGAGCACGTCCTGGCGCAGGCCGCCCAAGCCGCCTGCGCGATCACGGGCGCGGTCGGGGCAATGATCGCGTTGCGCGAAAACGATGCGCTGGCCGTGCGCGCCAGCGTGGGTGCGCCGCCCCTGCCGGCGATCGGCACCCGCGTGCCGCTGGACGCCTGCGCATCCTGGCAGGGCATGGAGCAAGCCGCACGCGCGGGCCTACAGGCAGCCACGGACGCCCCCGCGCAGGATGTGGGAAGTGCGCAGCCCCCCCACCGGCGGGTCAGCATGCCGCTGGGCAGCGGCGCGCTGCTCGCGGGCCTGCTCCAGGTGAGGGTGCCCCGGGGCGCAGCGCTGGAGGCGCAGCATCTGCTGCACCTGCGCATCCTGGCCGAATCGCTGGGCGCCATGCTGCAGTTGCGGCGCGTGGACGCGCAGCTGCGTGCGTCCGAGCAGCAGTACCGCACGCTCTTTGCCGAACATCCGCAGCCCATGTGGGTCTGCGACCGCGACAGCCTGCGTCTGCTGGCGGTGAACCACGCCATGGTGCGCCACTACGGCCATGCGGAGCAGGAGCTGCTGGGCATGGAGTTGCGCGCGCTCTGGTCCGCGGAGAACCAGGACGCGGCCACCTGCGCACTCGACATGCTGCGCCGCGAAGCCCATGCACCCGGGTCTCCCGCGTCCGCACCACGGCTGTGGCGCCACGCGCGCAAGGACGGCGCCGCCCTGGACGTGGAAGTCGTCGTGGGCGACACGGACTTCGGCGGGCGCCCGGCGTGGCAGATGCTGGCCAGCGACGTGACCGAGCGCTGCCGTATCGAGGACGAGCTGGCGCGCGTCAACCGGGCCAAGCGCATGCGCGGCGCTTGCAGCGAGACACTGGTGCGTGCCACCAGCGAGTCCGATCTGTTGCACGCCGTGTGCAGCGTGGCCGTGGAGATCGGCGGCTACCGCATGGGCTGGGTGGGCATGGCGCGCGACGATGCGCACAGGCGCATCGAGCCCGTGGCGCACGCGGGCGTCGCCCAAGCCCATGACTACACCGAACACCTGCACCTGAGCTGGTCGGCGCAGGAGCCGGGCGGCAACGGCCCGGCAGGCGTGTGCGTGCGCACCGGCCGCACGGTGATCGTGCACGACGTGCACCACAGCCCGGCTTTCAGCCACCTGGCGGACCGCATGGCCCAGCTGGGCTTTCACGCCGTGGTGTGCCTGCCGCTGCGCAACGCCGAGCGCACCTTCGGCCTGCTGTACCTGTATGCGCCCGAGGTGCTGCACCTGGGGGTGCAGGAGACGCAGTTGCTGGAGGCCATGGCCGCCGACCTGGCGTTCGGCATCGAGAACCTGCGTGCCCGCGCGGAGCAGCAGCGCCTGCAGGCCACGTTGGTCAAGGTGGCCACCGCCGTCTCGGCCAGCGTGGGCGCGGCGTTCTTCGACCATCTGGCGCAGCACATGGCCGAGGCGCTGGGCGCCCAGGTGGCCTGCGTGGGCCGCTTCCTGCCGGCCGCCCCCGGGCAGGCGCGGCGGGCGGTGGCGCTGTCGCACGTGGTCGATGGCGTGGCCCAGCCCAATGCCGAATACGTACTGGAAGGCACGCCGAGCGAGCGGCTGCTGACCCAGCGCTCGCTGGTCATCCGCGACCGTGCGCGCGAGCGATTCCCGCGGGCGCCAGTGCTCGCGCGCACCGGCGCGCGCAGCTACGTGGGCCAGCAGCTCACAGCCAGCGACGGCACGCCCATCGGCATGATCTTCGTGGTGTTCCGCCAGGCGCTGGAGCGCAGCCGCTTCGTCAGCAACACGCTGCAGATCTTCGCCGCGCGCGCGGCCGCGGAACTGCAGCGCCAGACGGACGACCAGCGCATCCGCCAGCAGGCATCGCTGCTGGACAAGGCGCGCGACGCCATCATCGTGCGCGACCTGGAGCACCGCATCACGTTCTGGAACGAAGGCGCAGAGCGCATGTACGGCTGGTCGCGCGAGGAGGTCCTCGGCCGCTCCATCGCCACGCTGCTGTACCAGAACCCGGAGGACTTCCTGCGCGCCACCCAGCAGGTGATGCAGCACGGCGTGTGGAGCGGCGAGATCCTGCAGTGCGACCGCGCGGGCCGCACCCTCGAAGCCGAGGGCCGCTGGACGCTGGTGCGCAACGACCGTGGCGAGCCCGAGTCGGTCCTCGCGATCAACGCCGACATCGGCACGCGCAAGCACCAGGAGCGCGAGATCCAGCGCCTGGCCTTCTTCGACCCGCTCACCCACCTGCCCAACCGCGTGCAGCTGCTGGACCGCGTGGACCAGGCCCTGTCCGAGGCGCAGCGCCTGGAGCAGGGCGGGGCGCTGCTGTTCATCGACCTGGACAACTTCAAGACCCTCAACGACACGCTGGGCCATGACCAGGGGGACGAGCTGCTGCAGATCGTGGCGCAGCGGCTGAACACCTGCGTGCGCAGCGCAGACACGGTGGCGCGCCTGGGCGGCGACGAATTCGTGGTGCTGGTGGAGCAGCTCAGCGCGCACAGCGACACGCTGGCGGAGCAGGCGGGGGCCGTGGGCGAGAAGATCCTCGCCGTGCTCAGCGCCCCCTATGCGCTCACCGGGTACCCGTACCGCAGCACGCCCAGCATCGGCATCGCGCTGTTCAACCACGCGCCCACCACGGTGGGTGAACTGCTCAAGCAGGCCGACCTGGCGATGTACCAGGCCAAGACCGCGGGACGCAACACGCTGCGCTTTTTCAACCCGAGCATGCAGCATGCCGTGGCCGAGCGTGCCTCGCTCGAGGCGGACCTGCGCAACGCGCTGGCGCAGAAAGAGTTTCTGCTGCACTACCAGCCGCAGATCAATGCGCGGGGCGCGATCGTGGGCGTGGAGGCGTTGCTGCGCTGGGCGCACCCGCGGCGCGGCATGGTGTCGCCCGGGCAGTTCATTCCGCTGGCCGAGGAGACCGGCCTGGTGCTGCCGCTGGGGCACTGGGTGCTGCACACGGCGTGCTCGGTGCTGGCCGATTGGCAGCGGGTGCCGGCGCTGGCGCCGCTGACCATGGCAGTGAACGTGAGCTCGCGCCAGTTCCGCGATGCGGGTTTCGTGGACGACGTGGCGGGCGTGCTGGCCGCCACCGGCGCGCCGGCCTCCCAGCTCAAGCTGGAGCTGACCGAGAGCCTGCTGGTGGAAGACTTGGCCGCCACGATTGCCACCATGGCGGCGCTGCGCGCGCTGGGCGTGGGCTTTTCGCTGGACGACTTCGGCACTGGCTACTCGTCACTGGCCTACCTCAAGCGCATGCCGCTCGGGCAGCTCAAGATCGACCAGAGCTTCGTGCGCGACCTGCTCACGGACCCCAACGACGCGGCCATCGTGCGCACCATCATCGGCCTGGCCGCCAGCCTGGGCCTGGAGGTGATCGCCGAAGGCGTGGAGACCAGCGCGCAGCGCGACTGGCTGGCGCACGCCGGCTGCGCGGTGTACCAGGGTTACTTTTTCAGCCGACCGCTGCCGCTGGATCTGCTGGAGCAACTGCTGCACGACCGCATCGCCGCAGCCCGCACGCCGCCTCTTTAAGCCCAATTGGCCTCTAGCGCTTGTCCAGCAAGCGCTGACAGCTATTTAATCGATAGCTTACGCTTCCTCGCTGCGCACGAACGGCTCCAGCCCCTTGACCATGCGTGCGAACTGCGGGCCGATCTCCTGCTCCAGCAGCGCGCGCGGGAACTTGCTGGCCGAGCCGCCTGCGTTGAAGCTGATCACGCGGCCGTCGGGCTGGCGGATGGCGGCGCCCACGCCCGCGATATCCGTCTGCCAGTCGCGCACCACCACCGTGAAGCCCCGCGCCCGCCAGTGGGCACACCCGGTCTCGATGGCCTGGCGCAACTGCGGCCAGCGCTCGCCCTCGGCCTGGCGGATCTCGGCCAGCAGCCGCTCGCGCTCGCGCGGCTCCATCACGGCCAGCAAGGCGTGGCCCATGGCCGTCTCCGCCACCGGAAGGCGCGCGCCCAGGTCCAGCCCCAGCGACAGCGGCGTGCCCGAGCGGCAGTTCTCCACGTACAGCACCGACAGCCCGTTGCGGATGCCCAGCGACACCGAGATGTCGTAGCGGTCCGCGAAGTCCTGCATGTAGGGCCGTGCAATGCGCCGCAGCCGCAGGTTGGACACCATGGTGATGCCCAGTGCCGCCAGGCTGTCGCCCAGCGCGTACTTGCCGCTGTCGTGCGAATGGCGCAGGTAGCCCAGCACGCACAGCGTGTAGGCCAGGCGCACCACCGTTGGCTTGGGCAGGCCGGTGCGCGCGGCGATCTCGGCATTGGTGAGCCATTTTTCGTCCACCTGGAAGCACGCCAGCACGTCCAGCCCCCGGGCCAGCGCGGTCACGAAGCGCCGGCTGTCCGCGCCTTCGTCGAAGTCGATGTTCCGTGTGCGCGCCATTCCCACTCTCCAGGTAAATTTCTCTTAGCGGAATTATTTCATCGCAACTTTTCTGCACCGGCTCATGGATTTCCCTAGCGAGAAGGGTTTTTCATCAGGGCGATACTGAAATCACGCCACTTCTCCCGTGCCTCCATGAATTTCGCACAGAGAAACCACGCTACCTGAAGGCCTCCACAGCACACGGCCTGCACAGCGGGTTGATCGCAGCGCCGGAGGTCATAGACCCAAGGACTCCCTCCATGACCCATGCTTTGCTCAACCGCCGCACCCTGTCCCTGCTGCTGGCCGCCGGCTGCGTGGCCGGCCCCGCGCTGGCGCAACCCGAGCGCTTTCCCAGCCGCCCGATCAAGGTGCTGATCGGCTTCACCGCCGGCGGCTCGACCGATGTGCCATTCCGCGTGCTGGCGGAGAACGCCTCCAAGATCCTGGGCCAGCCCGTGATCATTGAGAACAAGCCCGGCGCCGGCGGCGTGCTGCCTGCGCAGATGATGCAGAGCACCCCGGCCGACGGCTATACGCTCGCACAGGTGCCGCTGCCGGTGTTCCGCCTGCCCTACACGCAGAAGATCAACTGGAACCCGGCCACCGACCTGCAGTACGTGATCGGCCTGGCGGGCTACGCCTTCGGCCTGGTGGTGCCCGCGGACTCGCCCATCAAGTCCATGCAGGACTACATCGCCTACGCCAAGAACAACCCCGGCAAGCTGAACTACGGCACGCCCGGTGCGCTGACCACGTTGCACCTGACGATGGAGAACATCGCCCTGCAGGCCGGCGTGACGCTGAACCACATCCCCTACAAGGGCAACTCCGAGTCGCTGCAGGCCGTGCTGGGCGGGCATGTGATGTCGATTGCCGACACGCCCGGCTGGGCGCCGTACGTGGAGCAGGGCAAGCTGCGCGTGCTGTCGGTCTGGGGGGACAAGCGCTCGGCCCGCTTCCCCAACGTGCCCACGCTCAAGGAAGTGGGCATCAACCTGGTGCAGACCTCGCCGTTCGGCCTGGTGGTGCCCAAGGGCACAGACCCGAAGATCGCCCAGGTGCTGCACGACGCCTTCAAGAAGGCCATGGAGATGCCCAACTACAAGGAGTCCCTGGCGAAGTTCGACATGGACACCTACTACATGGACAGCGCCACCTACAAGCAGTACGCGCTGGACACCATGAAGACCGAGAAGGTCATCATCGAGAAGCTTGGCTTGGCCAAATAACCCGGCTTGTAGGAAAAATGGCTGCTGGCGCTTGATGCGCAAGCGCTTGCAGCTATCAATAATGAAGCACACCGGCCGACGGCCTGACCCACGCGGCCATCGCCCCGGTTATTCATGAATGTGTCTATTACTTCATAGTGGTAGTAGTAGAGCCCGCGCCATTTTGTGGACAAGCCGCTTTTTCTGAATGGCGGCGCGTACTTGCGCTACTGCAAAGTCTGTGTCCCGGCACCGGGTCAAGTCCGGCCTGAAATGGGTACAACTGCGCCGGTGGGACGGGTGCTGTGGACAAGGCGCAGATGACCAGCGCCGCATCCCCAGGCTTGTCCACAGGCCGCTCAGAAGTGCAACGCGTAGCGCAGTTGCAGGAAGTTCTCCCCGGGATTCGGGCTCTTGATGCCGGCGTTGGACACGTGCTGCACGCTCAACATCAGCTCATGCTGGCGCTGTGCACCGAAATTGCGCCCCAGGCCCAGGTGCGAGGCAAAGTTGAAGCGGGTGCTGAACTCATGGTCCTGCACGCGGTAGCGGTGGCTGGCCACGGTGGCACCGATGCCGGCCTCCCAGAACCAGGGGGAACGGCCCTCGTCGGGGCGCAGGCGCAGCGTGGGCGCCACGCCCACCACCACGGCGCTGTTGTGCCCGCCGATGCCGTCAAAGGACCAGCGGCTCAGTGAAACATCCCAATGGCCGCGCAGCTCGCCGCCCCACAGCGGGCGGCGCCAGGTGCCCCAGGGCAGGGTGGCACCGATGGTGATGGTATCCGTCTGGCGCCGCGCCCATTCGCCCTGCACGTAGACCGAAGGGGCGTAGGCCCGGTCCTCTGACGGCTGCGCCAGGGCCGGTGGGGCCGTGAGGCACGCGGCGGCGGCCGCGAGAAAAGGCGCCGGGGAGAGAAGGAAGGTGCGCCGGAAAAAGGCGTTGCGGCGGGCGATGGTAGGCATGGTTGCGAGGTGTTGTTGTTACCTGAATATGTAACCACTGTATCCCCCCACTGCCCAGCCACCCTGTAGGCCGGAGCCGCAGCCCGCGGCCGGGCGCAGCGGATGCGCACCCGGCCCTGGGCCGGCTTACTGCGGCGTCAGCGGCGCGCCGGGAGCAGCGCCTGCGCCCGGGCCAGGGCCTTGGTGGCGCATGCCGCGACCGTCACCGCGGAAGTCGCCCCGCGCACCGTCCTTGCCCCAGCGCTTGCCCATGGGGTGGTGGTCGCCGCCCCAGTGGCGGTACATGCGCTTGCCTTCGGCGTCGAAGGTCTTTTGCTGCGCCGGCGTCAGCGTGCCATAGAAGGCCTTGACGGCGTCGCCGCGGCGGTCCATCTCGGCCGCACGCTGGGAGCGCAGCGCACGCATGCGGTCAATGCGCTCGGGCGTGGTGAGCTGGTCCATGCCTTGCCAATCCAGCCGCGCCTTGCGTGCGTCGGCGTCGGGCTTCATGGACTGCAGGAAGCTGTTCCATGCGGGCTCCTGCTCGGGCGTGAGCTGCAGCTTGCGCTTGAATGCCTCGGCGCGCTGGGCCATGTACTGCTCGCGCTGCTCGGGCGTCAGGGCGCGCTGGCGCGGACGCTGCTGCGCCTGGGATGCGCCTTGCTCGGTGGCGGCTGGGCCGGGGCCGGGTTGCGCCAGGGTGGGCACAGCCATGCCGGCGAGCACAGCGGCCGCCACGGCGGTGGCGGCCAGGCGCTGGGTGATCTTGAAACGGGCCATGGTGTTTCCTTTCTTGCTTCACACAGGAAGTGATGGGCGCCTGGTGGTCCACCCGAATGGGGGACACTGCACCCTGCGCTTGCAAAGCAGTGTGCGCCGCGTGTGTAACGCGCCCGTGAGCGAATTCTGCGCCTGTGTAAAGTTCTGCTATTCACCCGGCATGCGCCACCATGCCGGCTACAGTCGTTTTATGCCAATAGTGCCTCCAGCGCTTATCCAATAAGCGCTGACAGCTATCAAATCAGGACCATTCACCGCCCCGCCCGTCGTGCAGCCCTGGCGCGGGGCCGGCATTTCAAAAGGAATCTCCCCGTGTTCAAGAACATGATCGTGTACCGCATTGCCCCCGAGTGGCAGGTGGAGCTGACCCAGCTGGAGGAAGCGCTGGCCAAGGCGCCTTTCCAGGAGTGCGGCGCCACGCAGGAAAAGTCCAGCGGCTGGGTGCCCCCGCGCGGCGAGGCCCACGGGCTGCTGGCCGAGAGCGTGGGCGGCCACTGGATGCTGCGCTTCCAATGGGAAGCCAAGATGCTCCCGGCCACCGTGCTGGCGCGCAAGGTGAAGGAAAAGGCCGCGCAGATCGAGCAGCAGACCGGCCGCAAGCCCGGCAAGAAGGAAACCAAGGAACTCAAGGAAGAGGCCAAGCTGGACCTGCTGCCCATGGCCTTCACCAAGCAGGGCGGCACCTGGGTGTGGATCGACCCGCAGGCGCATCTGCTGGTGCTGGACACGGGCGCCCAGGGCCGTGCCGACGAGGTGGTGAGCCTGCTGGTGGAGCACCTGCCCGGCCTGTCGCTGGCGCTGCTGGACACGCAGACCAGCCCTCAGGCGGCGATGGCGCTGTGGCTCAAGGAGCAGGAGCCGCCGGCGGGCTTTTCCATCGACCGCGAGTGCGAGCTGAAGGCGCCCGACGAGACCAAGGCCGTGGTGCGCTACGCCCGCCACCCGCTGGACATCGAGGAAGTGCAGGGCCACATCGAGGCGGGCAAGCTGCCCACCAAACTCGCCATGAGCTGGGACGACCGCGTGAGCTTCGTGCTGACCGAGGGGCTGCAGCTCAAGAAGGTGGCATTCCTGGACACGGTGTTCGAGGGCCAAACGCAGGACGATGGCGGCTTCGATGCCGACGTGGCGATCGCCACGGGCGAGCTGTCGCAGCTGATTCCCGACCTGATCGCGGCGCTGGGCGGCGAGGGGCGCACGAGCCTGGGGGGCGCTGCTGCCGCCCCCGCACCAGCCGCCGGGGCCTTGCATGCTGCGGCCAGCGGCCCCGACGACGACGCGCCGTTCTAAGGGCATGAAAAAAGCCCACGCGCCGTTGCCGGTGCATGGGCTTTGGGGCCTGGCCTGAAGGCCGCTGCCGGATCAGGCCCGGTGGCGGGCCAGCACGAGGGGTTCCACCGCCCGTTCGGGCTCGGGCAGGAACTCGGCCTCACCGTCCAGCACGCGGTGCAGGCGGTCGGCATCCAGCGCGTTTTCCCAGCGCGACACCACCACCGTGGCCACGGCGTTGCCGATGAAGTTGGTGAGCGAGCGGCACTCGCTCATGAAGCGGTCCACGCCCAGGATCAGCGCCATGCCGGCCACCGGCACCTCGGGCACCACGGCCAGGGTGGCGGCCAGGGTGATGAAACCCGCGCCGGTCACGCCGGCCGCGCCCTTGGACGACAGCATCGCCACCAGCAGCAGCGCGATCTGGTGGCCCAGCGTGAGGTGCGTGTCGGTGGCCTGCGCGATGAAGAGCGCGGCCAGCGTCATGTAGATGTTGGTGCCGTCCAGGTTGAACGAGTAGCCCGTGGGCACCACCAGGCCCACCACGGACTTGCTGCAGCCGGCCTTCTCCATCTTTTCCATCAGCGAGGGCAGGGCGGACTCGGACGAGGAGGTGCCCAGCACCAGCAGCAGCTCGGCCTTCAGGTAGCGGATCAGCTTGAGCACCGAGAAGCCGCAGGCCCGTGCCACCGCGCCCAGCACCACCAGCACGAACACGGCCGAGGTGATGTAGAAGGTGAGCACCAGCTCGGCCAGGTTCACCAGCGAGCCCAGGCCGAACTTGCCGATGGTGAACGCCATGGCGCCGAAGGCGCCGATGGGCGCGGCCTTCATGACGATGTTCACCAGCTTGAACACGGGCTTGGTCAGGCCGTCCAGGAAGTCCAGGATGGGCTTGCCGGCGTCGCCCACCATGGCCAGCGACACGCCGAACAGCACGGCCACCAGCAGCACCTGCAGGATGTTGTCGCCCACGAAGGGGCTGATCAGCGTCTTGGGGATGATGTCCAACGCGAAGCCGGTGAGCGTCATCTCGTGCGACTTGCTCACGTAGCCCTTGACGGCGGTCTGGTCCAGCTCGGCCACGTTGATGTGCATGCCCGTGCCGGGCTGCATCACGTTGGCCACCACCAGGCCCACCACCAGCGCCAGCGTGGAGAACGTGAGGAAGTACGCCATGGCCTTGCCGAACACGCGGCCCACGGCGCTCAGGTGGCTCATGCTGGCGATGCCGGTGACGATGGTCAGGAAGATCACCGGCGCGATGATCATCTTGATGAGCTTGATGAAGGCATCGCCGAACGGCTTCATCGCCGCGCCGTACTCTGGCTGGAAGTGGCCCAGCAGTACGCCGATGATGATGGCGAACACCACCTGGAAATACAGTTGGCGATAGAACGGAAGCCGCACCGACGGGGCGGGGGCGGCAGAGGGAATGGCATGCATGCGGCGTGTCTCCGGAGGTCGAAAAAAAGACGCGCCAGGGCCGTGCAATGCCGCGCATCTTTGGAAGTCCGCGGTTGTACCCCTGCATCGCCGCCGCGCCGATAACCTATTGGTATTAGTCGCCCCGCCCGCCCCGCCCACGGACACCAAACCCAGAGACACTCCGCCCATGCCGCTACGCCGCCGCCGCCCGCTGCTCACCGCGCTTGTCGCACTGTTCGTGCTGGCGGGCATGGCCGTGTGCATGCTGCTGGCCAGCCAGTACGCGCAGCGCCGTGCGCTGCACGACGAAAGCCAGGGGGTGCGGCGCCAGCTCACGTTGTACGGCCAGGCGCTGGAGCAGCGCATCGACCGCTTTCGCACCCTGCCCGAGGTGCTGGCGCTGGACGCGCAACTGAGGGACGCGCTGACCCACCCGCTCACGCCCGCCGAGGTGGACGTGCTCAACCGCAAGCTGGAGCAGGCCAACGGCGCCAGCCATTCGTCCACGCTCACGCTCATCAACCTGCAAGGCCGCGCCATCGCCGCCAGCAACTGGCGCGACACCCCCAACAACGTGGGAGAGGACTACCACTTCCGCCCCTACGTGCAGCAGGCGCTGGCGCAGGGCCACGGGCGGTTCTACGGCATCGGCCTGACCACGGGGGAGGCGGGCTACTTCCTGTCCACGGCGATCCGCGGTGATGACGGGCAGACGCTGGGCCTGGTGGCCATCAAGATCCTGCTGACCGAGCTGGAGCGCGAATGGCGCCAGAGCCCCGACGTGGTGCTGGCCTCGGACGCGCACGGCGTGGTCTTCCTCGCCAGCCGCGACGCCTGGCGCTACCGGCTGCTGGCACCCCTCACGCCCCAGGCGCGCCAGGAGCTGGAGGCCACGCGCCAGTACACCGGTCAGCCCCTCACGCCGCTGGGCCTGCAGGTCGAGCGGCGGGTGGACGAAGGCACGGTGCTGGCACGCGCGCAGGAGCCCCCCTTGCCCGGCCCGCTGCTGTGGCACACGCAGGAGCTGGCAGGCACCGGCTGGCAACTGCACCTGCTGCACCACGCGGACAGCGCCATCGAGGCCCGCCGCTGGGCGGCCGGTGCGGCCGCGGGCCTGTGGCTGGCCCTGGCACTGCTGGTGCTGTTCGTGCGCCAGCGCCAGCGCCTGGCCCTGCTGCGCCAGCGCAGCCGCCAGGAGCTGGAGACCGTGCTGCGCCAGCATGCCCAGGAGCTGCGCACCGCGCAGGACGGCATCGTGCAGGCCGCGCGCGAAGCCGACACCGGCTTGTCGCGCAGCCTGCAGCACCTGCCGCAGGGCGTGGTGGTCATCGACCGCGACCTGAACCTGGTGGCGTGGAACTCGCGCTACGTGGAACTGTTTCGCTTTCCGCCCGAGCTGATGCGCGTGGGCACGCCGGTGGAGGCGCTGATCCGCCACAACGCGCGGCGCGGCCTGCTGGGCGCCACGCCCACCGAGGACGCCATCCAGCGGCGCCTGCAGCACCTGCGCAGCGGCAAGCCCCACCTGCATGAGAGCGCCAAGAGCGACGGCACGGTGCTGGAGATCCGCGGCAACCCGCTGCCCGACGGCGGCTTCGTGACCAGCTACGCCGACATCACCAGCTACAAGAACGCCGCACGCGAGCTGCGTTCGCTGGCCGACGCGCTGGAGCTGCGCATTGCCGAACGCACGCGCGATCTGGACGCCGCCCGGCGCGAGGCCGAGGCCGCCAACCGCTACAAGACCCGCTTTGTGGCCGCCGCGGTGCACGACCTGCTGCAGCCGCTGAATGCCGCGCGCATGTTCGCCTCGCTGCTGCGCGGCCACCTGCACGACGCCGCCGGACGCCAGGTAGCCGACAGCATCGACGGCGCGCTGGCCGCGCAGGACGGCATCCTCAACAGCCTGCTGGACATCTCGCGCATGGAATCGGGCCAGTTGGAGGTGCATGTGCGCGACTTCGCGCTCGGCCCGCTGCTGCAGGTGATGCAGCACAACTTCGGCATCATCGCCGCCAGCCGGGGCCTGCGCCTGCACACCGTAGGCACGCGCTACGCGGTGCGCAGCGACGAGGCGCTGCTGCGGCGCATCCTGCAGAACCTGGTGTCCAACGCCATCCGCTACACGCCCCGCGGGCGCGTGCTGATCGGCTGCCGGCGCCGCGGCAGGTACCTGCGCATCGAGGTGCACGACCAGGGCCCCGGCATTCCCGAGAGCCTGCAGCGCGAGATCTTCGAGGAGTTCCGCCGCCTGGGCGAGGGCCACAGCCAGGACGGCGACCGGGGTGCGGGCCTGGGGCTGGCCATCGTCGAGCGCCTGGGCAAGCTGCTGGGGCACGAGATCGGCCTGCGCTCGGAACTGGGGCGCGGCAGCGTGTTCTGGGTGTGCGTGCCGCTGGCCGATGCCGCTGCCGCACCCCGCCCCGCCGCCGCGGGCGCAGCCGCCCCGCCCGAGGGCGACCAGCCCCTGCAGGGCACCACGGCCTGGTACATCGACGACGACGCGCCCAGTTGCGAGGCCACCGGCGCATTGCTGCGCCGCTGGGGCTGCGAGGTGCCTTTGGCGGGCGGCCCGCAGGCGGCCCTGGACTTGGCCGCGCCCGGCAACGCGCCACAGCTGGTGCTGCTGGACGTGCGCATGGGGCCCTTCCACGGCCCCGACCTGTACGACCGGCTGTGCACCGTGTGGGGCCAGGCACCCTCGGTGGTGCTGGTGACGGCCGAGCGCAGCAGCACCCTGCGCCGCCAGGCGGCCGAGCGCGGCTGGGGCTACCTGCTCAAGCCCGTGCGCCCGTCCGCACTGCGCGCGCTCATCAGCCAGATGATGCTACGCAAACAGTAGCTGCTAGCGCTTGTCAGACAAGCGCTAGGGGCCGATTTGGCTTAAAACTTGTGTAGGCAGGGTACTGCGCTCAGGGCGCGGCTTCCGGCTCCGTCTCCAGGCTTTTCACCAGCACCGCGGCCTGGGTGCGGCTGTAGCACTCCAGCTTTTTCAGGATGGCCGTCACATGCACCTTGACGGTGTTCTCGGCCAGGCCCAGCTCGTGCGCGATCTGCTTGTTGAGCAGGCCATCGGCCAGGCACAGCAGCACGCGGAACTGCTGCGGCGTGAGCTGCGCGAGCTTGGCGGCCAGCGCAGCGTCGGCCTCGGAGCGCTCGGCCGCCATGGGCGGAAACCAGCTGCCGCCGGCCAGCACGGCCCGGATGGCCGCGCCCATGTCCTCGGCCGGGGCCGACTTGGGGATGAACCCCGCCGCGCCGAACTGCTGCGCACGGCGGATCACGCGCGGGTGGTCGTTGGACGAGATCACCACCACCGGCACCTGCGGGTACTCCCCGCGCACATGCAGCAGGGCCGAGAAGCCCCGCGCGCCGGGCATGGCCAGGTCCAGCAGCACCAGCTCCACCTCGGGGTGGTCCTGCAGCGCCTGGCCCAGCGTGGCGGCGCTGGCGGCCTCCAGCGTCTGCAGCGGCGCAAAGCGCTCGTGCAGCACCTGGATCAGCGCCGCGCGGAACAGCGGGTGGTCGTCGGCAACGAGCAGGGTGGGGGGCGGCATGGGGTGCAGTCTGCCACGGCGCACGGACGGGGCCAGCCGCTACCATCGAGTTCCATGGCACTCAACTGGGTCTGGACGGGGTTTTTCATCGTGGCGTTCGCCACCGCCGTGGTGCGCTGGCTGCTGGGCGAGGCGGGCATCTTCCAGGCCCTGCTGACGGCGCTGTTCGACGGCGCACGCGCGGGCTTCGAGATCTCGCTGGGCCTGGCCGGCATCATGGCCCTGTGGCTGGGCCTGATGCGCGTGGGCGAGCGCGCGGGCATGGTCGAGCTGCTGGCGCGCCTGGCCGGGCCGCTGCTCACGCGGCTGTTTCCCGCCGTGCCCGCCGGCCACCCCGCCCAGGGCGCGATGACCATGAACATCAGCGCCAACCTGCTGGGGCTGGACAACGCGGCCACGCCGCTGGGCCTCAAGGCCATGCAGGAGTTGCAGACGCTCAACCGCGAACCGGCGGGCACGGCCAGCAACGCGCAGATCATGTTCGTGGTGATGAACACGGCGGGGCTGACGCTGATCCCCACGTCCGTCATCGCCATCCGCCAGAGCGTGGCGCTGAAGCAGGGCCTGGGCGCGGGATTCAACGCGGCCGACATCTTCCTGCCCACGCTGCTGGTCACCTTCGCCTCGCTGCTGGCGGGCGTGCTGGCGGTGGCGCTCTTT
Organism: Diaphorobacter sp. LI3; assembly: GCF_022807955.1. NCBI lineage: Bacteria > Pseudomonadati > Pseudomonadota > Betaproteobacteria > Burkholderiales > Comamonadaceae > Diaphorobacter > Diaphorobacter sp. LI3. The sequence continues at coordinate 43,801 of NZ_CP094346.1, forward strand.
CAGCGCCTGCCGATCTGGCGCGCGCGCCTGCTGCTGCCTTTGCTGGCCGTGGGCGGCGTGCTGGCGGCGGCGGTGGCGGGCCTGGCGCAACTGCCCGCAGAGCAAGCCGCCCAGATTGCGGGAGCCACGGGCGCGGGCGTGATCCTGGGGGTGGTGGCGCTGTTCCTGCTGGCCGGGGCCTGGCGCCGCGTGAACGTGTACGACGCCTTCATCGACGGCGCCAAGGAGGGCTTTGGCGTGGCGGTGCAGATCATTCCGTACCTGGTGGCCATCCTGGCGGCCATCGGCGTGTTCCGCGCCGCGGGCTGCATGGATGCGCTGCTGGCGGCCATCGGCGCAGGGGTGGCGGCGCTGGGGTGGAACACCGACTTCCTGCCGGCCCTGCCCGTGGGGCTGATGAAGGTGCTCTCGGGCGCCGGCGCACGGGGTTTGATGATCGACGTACTGCAGACGCACGGTGTGGATTCCTTCGTGGGGCGCCTGGCTGCCATCGTGCAGGGCTCCACCGAGACCACCTTCTACGTGCTGGCCGTGTACTTCGGCAGCGTGGGCGTGAAGCACACACGCCACGCACTGGCCTGCGCGCTGGTGGCCGATGCCGTGGGGCTGCTGGCCGCGATCGGTGTGGGCTACGCGCTGCTGCGCTGATCGCAACCTTCCCTCTTTCCCAAAAAAGCGCCTGACAAGGCGCTTTTTTTTGCGCCAAAGCCTCCTCAATCCCGGGCCGAGAAAGGGGTTTTGTGCGGCGCTGCGGTTTGCCACGGGTTGTTCTTTGTAGTTCTTATAAAGAATAGTCGTAGTAGTAGAGGGCGGCCCGGCCTGTGGGCAAGCCGATTTTTGTTTGACAGATCAAGCACTTGCGCTGCGCCAAAGCATGGGGACGGCCGCAGGCGCCTGCTGTACCGCAAATGGGGACAAGCCCCAGATGCGCCCCGCACCTGTGCATAACTGGCCAGTTGTGCCAGAACGCTCCGCAGACTTATCCACAAGGCGGCCTTCCCGGAAAGACTGCCGAACAAAAACGGCGAAAGCGGAGGCTGACACAGCGTTAGCAGCTCCTTTTTCAGGAGCGATGGAGACGTGGTACCGCGATGCAGGCCACAGCCGCCCCGGGATTGCGGGACAATGCAGGCCCTTTACTGCTTTCCGAGACCTTTCCCTGTGACCGACTCCGCCCTGCTCCCCTTGCCCGACCGCCTGGCCATCGACCCGCGCAGCCCGCACCATGTGGCGGCCGTGTTCCAGCAGGCGGCGGACATCGGCATCCGCTTCAACGGCAAGGAGCGTGTCGACGTGGAGGAGTACTGCGTGAGCGAGGGCTGGATCAAGGTGCCCGCCGGCAAGACACTGGACCGCAAGGGCCGCCCGCTGCTCATCACCCTCAAGGGCAGCGTGGAGGTGTTCTACAAGCCGGAAGCCGCGGCATAAAAAGAGCACCCGGTCCCGCCGGGTGGCTGGTGGGTGGGTGCCCGCTGGTTCATCGGCCCGGTAGTGGCCGCGCTACCCTTCCCCTCATGATGTCCGACGTACTGCCGTGGATGCGCAGCCTGCGCGCGTCGGTTCAGAAAAGCGCGGGAATCGGGTATGCAGCCCTAGGGTCGGATCCACTCAAGAGCTGCATGCAGGCGTTCTGATCGGCCGTGAGGAAGGCGCGGGATCGTTTGGTTGCTACTCAATCAGGAGCTAGCAACGCTTGATGGACAAGCGCTGAAGGCCAGAACGACTCAAACCCGCTCAAAGATCGCCGCGATACCCTGGCCGCCGCCGATGCACATGGTCACCAGCGCATAGCGCCCGCCCGTGCGGTGCAGCTCGGCAATCGCCTTGGTGGTGATGATGGCGCCCGTGGCACCCACGGGGTGGCCCAGCGAAATGCCCGAGCCGTTGGGGTTGACCTTGGAAGGCTGAAGGCCCAGCTCCTGCACCACGGCGCAGGCCTGGGCGGCGAAGGCCTCGTTGGCCTCGATGACGTCCATGTCCTGCACCTTCAGGCCGGTGCGCTGCAGCACCTTTTGCGTGGCGGGCACGGGGCCGATGCCCATGTAGGCCGGGTCCACGCCGGCCTGCGCATAGCCCACCAGGCGCGCCAGGGGCTTCACGTTCAGCGCTTGCAGGCGGTCGCCCGCCACCAGCACCACGGCGGAGGCACCGTCGTTGATGCCCGAGGCGTTACCGGCCGTGACCGTGCCGCCTTCCTTCTTGAACGCGGGCCTCATGCCGGCCAGCACGTCCAGCGTGGTGGCGGCGCGCACATGCTCGTCTTCCTGGAACAGCACGGTGCCCTTGCGCGTGGCGATTTCCACCGGAACGATCTGCTCTTTGAAGTAGCCTGCAGCGATGGCGGCGGCGGCGCGCTGCTGGCTGGCCAGGGCGAGTTGGTCCTGCATCTCGCGCGAAATTTGGTAGCGCTCGGCCACGTTCTCGGCGGTGATGCCCATGTGCATCTTCTGCCAGGGGTCGTGCAGGATGCCGAGCATGTAGTCGATGCTCTTGCTGTCGCCCATGCGCTGGCCCCAGCGCGCGCCCTGGTCGAAGTAGGGGCCGCGGCTCATGCTCTCGGAGCCGCCGCCCACGGCCACATCGCAGTCGCCATAGCCAATGGCCTGGGCTGCGCTGATGATGGCCTGCAGGCCCGAGCCGCACAGGCGGTTGACGTTGAACGCGGGCGTCTCGATGGGGCAGCCGGCGTCAATCGCCGCCACGCGGGAGAGGTAGGCGTCTTTGGTGTCGGTGGGGATCACGTTGCCCATGACCACATGGCCCACAGCGTCGGGCGCGATGCCGGCGCGCGCGATGGCGGCCTTGACGGCGGTGGTGGCAAGCTGGGTGTTGGGCACGTCCTTCAAGCTGCCGCCGAAGGTGCCGATGGCGGTGCGGGCGGTGCTGACGACGAAGACTTCGCGGTGGGTCATGGGGCAGATACGGTGGTTGGAGGTGGATAGGTGACCGTACCGTCCGGGTGGACCTGCGCGGCCGGGGTGAGTGTCGCACTCTCGGTGCGCGCGCCCAGGATGTGGCGCACCGCGCCGCCGGCGGCCAGCACGTGGTCGGTGATGATGCGGCGGTGGCAGCGCCACCACACGGCCTCGGCGCACATGATGGCGCAGGGCTCGCGTGCCGCGGCCGTGCGCAGCGCGGCCAGCGCGGCGCGAAAGGCGGGCTGCAGCGCGTAGTCGGCGTAGTTGTGGAAGCTGCGGTTGTCCCAGTAGCCGTTGGTGGTGGGCGGCACGCCGCGCTGCAAGGAGCGGCGCCCGCCCAGCGCCGGCATGTGGGTGTAGGCGATGCCCTGCGCGGCCAGCGCGCCGGGCAGCCGGTCCTCGTGGAATTGCGGCTGGCGCAGCGAGCGCGGGATGGCGCGCACGTCGATCACCCGTGTCACGCCTTCGCGCTGCAGCAGCGCGATGAAGTCCTGCACCGCCAGCGTGGAGTGCCCGATGGTGTAGAGCGGCGGCGCGGCCATTGCGTGTGCCGCTCAGCGGGCCAGGCGGTGCAGCGCGCTGCCTTTGTGCAGGGCGACATGGTCGGTCTTGTCGCTCTGGATCTCGTACTGCGGCTCTTCGGCGCTGGCGTGGTGGGTGTAGCCCTTCCACTGCAGCGCGCGGGTGTGGACGGCGGTGATGCGCCCGCTGACGCGGCCGGCCTCGGAGTTCCAGCTGACGTGGTCGCCCACCTTGAAAGGGTGTGCCATGGCATGCCTCCTGCAGGGTGTGTCAAGGCGGCCATTGTGGCCCGGCCGGCGGGTTGGTTTGGGGTGTTTTAGGCATCCAGCGCCCTTTCCACAAGCGCTGGCAGCTATGAATTAAATAGCGACGTCGGCGGCGCCGCTATTCGGGATGCCGGCCATGGCCAGATCGTCCAGGATCGGGCAGTCCGGCCGGTCGTCGCCGTGGCAGCAGTGCACCAGCGCCTGCAGGCTGCGCTGCATGGCCTGCATGGCGGCGATGCGCTCGCTCAGGTTGTCGATGTGCGCCTGGGCGATGCGTTTGACCTGGCTGCTGGCGCGCTGCTTGTCCTGCCACAGGCCGAGCAGGGTGGCGATCTCCTCCATCGAGAAGCCCAGGTCGCGCGCGCGGCGGATGAAGCGCAGGGTGTGCACATCGGCCTCGGTGTACTGGCGGTAGCCGCTGTCGGTGCGCGCCACGCCGGTCAGCAGGCCCAGTGATTCGTAGTGGCGCAGCATGCGCGCCGAGACGCCTGCGCGCTCGGCGGCGGTGCCGATGGCCACGGGCCAGTCCAGCGCGGCCGCGGGCCCGGCGCCGTCGCTGGGCACGCGGTGGGCGGGGCGCCGCGGCGCGGTGCTCATGCGGCGACCTTGTAGCCTTCTTCCTGGATGGCGTTGGCCAGCGCTTCGCGCGACTTGTCGCTCTCCACGATGACCTGGCCGGTGGGCAGGTCTACCTTCACGAGGGCGTCGGTGTCGACCTGGCGCACGGCGTGCACCACGGCGCGTTCGCAGTGGCCGCAGGTCATTCCCTGGACTTGAAATGTGTATTGCATGATGGTCCTCTCGATCAAAGGGCGGTGGATGGGTTGCGGGCCAGCGGGTGCCCGACAGCTGCATCATGAAGCCTGACATGGTGTCAAAGTCAAGCGGGGACCCGCGCGGCCTGCCGCTTGACCTTGCCAGCATGTCAAGGTTTAAGGTGCGCCCTGTATCGATTCCAAGGTGGCTTTCATGACTTCTGCTTCCCTTTCCCCTGCCGCATCGGGCGACGCCCCCGCGGGCACGCTGGACCTGGGCATTGCCGGCATGACCTGCGCGAGCTGCGTGGGCCGAGTGGAACGTGCGCTGCGCAAGGTGCCGGGCGTGCAGGACGCCACGGTGAACCTGGCGACCGAGCGCGCGCACATCGTGTTCGACGCCGCCAGCGGCGGAGGCATGGAGGCGCTGGCACGCCGCGCCGTGCGCAATGCCGGCTACGAGCCGCGCAGCGTGGAGGAGCAGGAAGCGGGTGAGGAGAGCGCGCAGTCGCCCTGGGCAGGCTTCACGCCGGTGGCCGTGGGGTTGCTGCTGTCGGCGCCGCTGGTGCTGCCCATGCTGGGCGATCTGTTCGGCTTGCACTGGATGCTGCCGGCGTGGGTGCAGTTCATCCTGGCCACACCGGTGCAGTTCATTCTGGGCGCGCGCTTTTACAAGGCGGGCTGGCATGCCGTCAAGGCGCTCACGGGCAACATGGACCTGCTGGTGGCCATCGGCACCAGCGCGGGCTACGGCCTGTCGCTGTGGCTGTGGGCCACGGCCGAATCCACCCATGGCGCAGGGCACACGCTGCACCTGTACTTCGAGGCATCGGCCGTGGTGATCACGCTGGTGCTGCTGGGCAAGTGGCTGGAAGCGCGCGCCAAGCGCCAGACCACGGCCGCCATCCGCGCGCTGCACGCGCTGCGCCCCGAGGTGGCCCACCTGCTGGGCCGGGACGGCGAGGTGGACGTGCCGATTGCCGAGGTGATGGCCGGTGACCGGCTGGTGGTGCGCCCGGGCGAGCGCATCCCCGTGGACGGCACGGTGGTGGAAGGGCACACGCAGGTGGACGAATCCATGCTGACCGGCGAGCCGCTGCCCGTGGCACGCAGCGCCGATGGCCCGGAGGGCGGGGCGCTCACCGGCGGCTCGATCAATGGCGATGGGCGCATCGTGATGCAGGTGACGGCGGTGGGGAGCGAGACGGTGCTCGCGCGCATCATCCGCCTGGTGGAGGATGCGCAGGCGGCCAAGGCGCCCATCCAGCGGCTGGTGGACAAGGTGTCGGCGGTCTTCGTGCCGGTGGTGCTGGCGATTGCCATCGTCACGCTGCTGGGCTGGCTGTGGACGGGCGCGGGCGTGGAGGCTGCACTGATCCATGCCGTGGCGGTGCTGGTCATCGCTTGCCCCTGTGCGCTGGGACTGGCCACGCCGGCGGCCATCATGGCGGGCACCGGCGTGGCGGCCAGGCACGGCATCCTCATCAAGGATGCCGAGGCGCTGGAAACCGCCCACCGCGTGCAGACCGTGGCCTTTGACAAGACCGGTACGCTGACCGTGGGCCGCCCGCGCCTGACGGCGTTTCACGTGGAACCAGGGGTGGATGAGGCGGCACTGCTGTCGGCTGTGGCCGCGGTGCAGAGCGGCAGTGAGCACCCGCTCGCACGCGCCGTGGTGAGCGCCGCCCAAGAGCGTGGCCTGCCTGTTCCTGCGCCCGACGGAGTGCGCGCCGTGCCCGGCCGTGGCACCGAGGGCGAGGTGGCAGCGCGCAGCTATCTGGTCGGCAGCCTGCGCTGGATGCAGGAGCTGGGCGTGGACCTGGGCCCGCTGGCCGATCGTGCGGCCACGCTGCAGGCCGAAGGCGCCACCGTGTCCGCGGTGGCCGAGCGGGTCGCGCAGGACCCCAGCGGCGCACGGCCGCCCGAAGCCGCGAGCACTCCCTTGGGGGGCAGCGAGGACACGATAGTGCCGAGCGCGGGGGCGCACTATGTCTTGCGCGCGCTGCTGGCCTTTGGCGATGAGCCCAAGCCCGGCGCACGCGAGGCACTGGCGCAACTGCGCGACCAGGGCGTGCGCTGCGTGATGATCTCTGGCGACAACCGCGGTGCGGCCGAGGCCATGGCCCGCCGCCTGGGCCTGCAGCCGGAGGCCGGCGAGGTGATGGCCGAGGTGCTGCCCGGCGACAAGGCGGCGGCGGTGAATGCGCTGAAGGCGCAGGGCCATGTCGTGGCCATGGTGGGCGACGGCGTGAACGATGCGCCCGCGCTGGCCGCGGCCGATGTGGGCATGGCCATGGGCAACGGTACCGACGTGGCCATGCACGCGGCGGGCATCACGCTGATGCGCGGCGACCCGCAACTGGTGGCGGCGGCGCTGGACATCTCGCGGCGCACGGTGGCCAAGATCCGCCAGAACCTGTTCTGGGCCTTTGCGTACAACGTGGCGGGCATCCCGCTGGCGGCGCTGGGCTACCTGAGTCCGGTGGTGGCGGGGGCCGCGATGGCGCTGAGTTCGGTCAGCGTGATGACCAACGCGCTTTTACTCAAGCGCTGGCACCGGTGATCGGTGGATAAACGCGACAGAAAGATTCTTATTTCTCTGGCAATATGCAACGTTTTGTTGCATATTGGCGCGCGGCTTCTTCGTAAGTCACGCGCAAGCCATTGCCTGACAGGGTGACGGGTTGCGCGACGCACATCATGGGAGGGCGGCCCGCCGGGGGCTGCACACGACAAGGAAACGGTGATGAATATTTACGCGCTCATGCGGCTCTTCACGATCCGCCTGCGAATGATCGGCGCCATTGGCGTGGTACTGGGCCTGTTGGGCCTGCTGGGCGGTGCCGGCATGCTGGGCATGTTCCGCATCCACGGGCTGGCCCAGGACTTCGTCAGCCAGCCGCATGCCGCGGTGAAGCTGATGGGCCAGCTGCGCAGCGAGATGGGTGAGATCCGCCAGCACGAGAAGGACATGATCATCCACTACGAGCGCCCCGAGTCGGTGCGCGCCGCGCACGACCGGTGGCTGGCGTCGCTGGACCGTGCGGGCAAGGTCACGGCCACGCTGGGCCAGATCTGGCAGGGCGAGGACCTGGCCGAGGCGAAGGACGTCGCCAAGCACCTGGTGGCCTACCGAGAGCAGTTCGCACACGTGGCGCGCCAGCTGGAGGCCGGCGGCTACGACACCGCCACGATCGCCAACCGCATGAGCGGCAAGGCGGTGGAGCAGTTCAACATCGCCACCGAGAAGGTGGCCGCGCTGGACAAGCGCCTGGCCGCCGAGGTGGACAGCGCCATTGCGCACCAGGACCGCGTCACCGACCAGACCAAGTGGCTGTTCGCCCTGGCGGTGCTGATCACTGTGGTGGTGGTGGTGCCGCTCACGCTGCTGAACATGGTGTCCATCTGCCGCCCGCTGGAAGTGGCCCGCGCGATGGCACAGGCGATCGCCGGGGGCGACCTGTCTCAGCGCATCCACGTGGAAGGCCGTGACGAGGCGGCCGACCTGCAGCGCGCGCTGCTGGACATGCAAAACGGCCTGGGCGCAATGGTGGCGCAGGTGCGCGACGCGAGCAGCAACATCGCCACGGCCAGCCAGGAGATCGCCACCGGCAACCAGGACCTGTCCGGCCGCACCGAGCAGACCGCCAGCAACGCACAGGAAGCCGTGGCAGCGCTCTCGCAGCTCACCGCCACGGTGCAGCAGACGGCGTCGTCCTCGCAGGTGGCCAACCAGCTCGTCACCTCGGCTTCGGGCATCGCCACGCGCGGTGGCAAGGTGGTGCAGCAGGCGGTGAACAGCATGCACGAGATCTCCTCCTCCAGCCGCAAGATCGGCGACATCATCGGCCTGATCGACTCCATCGCCTTCCAGACCAACATCCTGGCGCTGAACGCCGCGGTGGAGGCCGCGCGCGCGGGCGAGCAGGGCCGCGGCTTTGCCGTGGTGGCGGGCGAGGTGCGCAGCCTGGCGCAGCGCAGCGCGGCCGCAGCCAGCGAGATCAAGGGCCTGATCAGCTCCAGCGTGACGGCCGTGGAAGGCGGCGTGCGCCATGTGGAAGATGCCGGCAAGGCCATGCAGGAGATCGTGTCCAGCGTGCAGCGCGTGACCGACATCATTGGCGAGATCAACTCCGCCGCTTCCGAGCAGGCGGGCGGCATCGGCGAGGTCAACGCCTCCGTGGGCGAGATCGACCGCATGACGCAGCAGAACGCCGCGCTGGTGGAAGAGTCCGCCGCGGCGGCCGAGTCGCTGCGCGAGCAGGCCGCCCGCCTGTCCCAGGTGGTGAGCCAGTTCCAGTTGGCCGACGACGGCCACGCGCCCGCGGCCTTCACGCGCACCGGCGCGCCGGCCCCCGCGCTGCGGGGCGGCGACACGCCGCGCCTGAGCGCCGCTTGAGCGCTGCATGACGCACGCGGCGGCCGGGCGCCGCCGCAAGTTTTCAACAAACCCTCCTTGCGCACCTTCGGGTGCGTTTTTTTGCCCCTTGGTTGTGCGGCCTGTGATGGCGCGCAAGGAAGTTAGCAGATTGCTATTTAATAAGTAGCTGCTAGCGCTTACTGGGCGGGAGTTAGAGCCGATTTTTATGCCGATGCCAGCAGGCGCGGCACGGATGCCACCAGCAGCGCACCGCCCGACAGCGTGAGCAGGCCCAGCACGATCTGGCGAAAGCGGACCTCGCTGATGCCGATATACAGCCGCGTACCCAGCAGCACCGGCACCAGCACGGCCGTGGCCACGATGCCGAAGGCAGGCAGCATGTCGCGCGTGACCAGACCCTTGGCCAGATAGGTGGCCATGGCCACGGCCAGCATCGCCAGGTTGAAGTTCTGCACCACGGCGCGCTGGGTGTCCTTGGGCAGGCCGCGCAGCGTGCACCACAGCGTGGGCAGCACGCCCGTGAAGCCGCCAATGCCGCCCATCACGCCGCCGCATAGGCCCACCACGGCGTCGGCCGTGCGCCCGCCCCAACGCACCCGCGGCAGGCTGCGCGCCATCAGCATGGCGGGGCACCAGCACACCAGCAGCGTGCCCAGCAGGGCTTTGAACCAGTGGGCGTTCAGGTGGGGCAGCAGGCTGGCGCCCACGGGCACGCCCACCAGGCCGCCCAGAATGAACGGCCACAGCAGGGGGGCATTGAAGCCGCGGCGCATGGTCACCGCAGCCAGCACCTGGCCGGTGAGCGAGCCGAACACCGCCAGCGCCGCCGCCAGGTGCGGCTCCAGCACCCAGACCCAGAACGACATGGCCACCATGCTGAACGCAAAGCCCGACAGGCCTTGCACGAAGCCCGCCACGACGGCGCCCAGGACGAGGACGGCCGGTGTCTCCATGCATGTCTGCCTGCTGCCCGCGGGTCCCCATGGGCGTACCCGCTTTTGTTTTGATAGCTGCCAGCGCTTTCCCCATCAGCGCTGGGGCCATTTTCTATATCCATCCATGAAGCATCACGCCCGGCGCCGGGCGTGATGCTTGGCGGGGGCGTCCGCGTCAGGCCGGTGCCTGCTCCAGCGCGGGGTAGTCGATGTAGCCGTGCTCGCCGCCGCCGTAGAACGTGGTCTTGTCCCAGGCGTTGAGCGGGGTGCCCCGCCGCAGGCGCTCCACCAGGTCGGGGTTGGAGATGAACGCGCGGCCAAAGGCCACGATGTCGGCGCGGCCGCTGGCCAGCGCCTCCTGGGCCATGTCGCGGTCGTAGCCGTTGTTCACCATCCAGGCGCCGCGCCCGCCCGCGCTGCGGTAGGCGTTCTTGAACGCGGCGTAGTCGAAGGGGCGGCCCTCCACCTCGCGCGGGCCGCCGGTGGCGCCCTCGATCACGTGGATGAAGGCCAGGCCCAGCGGCGCCAGCTCGCGTGCCAGGTGTTCAAACAGCGGCTGCGGGTCGCTGTCGCGGATGTCGTTGGCGGGCGTGACGGGCGAGAGACGAATGCCCACGCGGCCGCCGCCGATGGCGTCCACCACGGCGCGCGTCACCTCCACCATGAGGCGCACGCGGTTGGCGATGCCGCCACCGTAGTCGTCCTTGCGCTGGTTGGCGCCGTCCTTGAGGAACTGGTCCAGCAGGTAGCCGTTGGCGCCATGGATCTCCACGCCGTCAAAGCCCGCCGTCTGCACCGCGTTGCGCGCGGCGGCGGCGAAGGCATGCACGATGTCCGGCAGTTCCTCGGCCGCCAGCGCGCGGGGCTCGGACGTGGGCACGAACTGGCCCTGGCCGCTGGCCGCGTCCACCAGGTAGGTCTGCGATTGCGCGCGCACGGCCGACGGCGCCACGGGCGCGCCGCCCTCCGGCTGCAGGGCAGTGTGCGACACGCGCCCCACGTGCCACAGCTGGGTGACGATCTTGCCGCCGCGTGCATGCACGGCCTGGGTAACGCGCTTCCAGCCGTCCAGCTGCTCGGTGCTGTACAGGCCCGGCACGTCGGAATAGCCCTGGCCCTGGTGGGTGATGGCCGTGCCCTCGGTGATCAGCAGGCCGGCGCTGGCGCGCTGGGCGTAGTAGGTGGCGGTGATGTCGCGCGGCACGGCCCGGGGCGAGCGGTTGCGCGTCAGCGGCGCCATGGCGATACGGTTGGCCAGGTGCAGGTCACCGGCCTGGATGGGATCGAACAGAGTGGGCATGCGACTTCAGTACCTTCTTGCAAAGCGAACCGCGGGAGGTGCGGAACGCATCAAAGGTTACCGGTATCGCTCAAGGCGTGCAGTACACCCAGGCGCTGCAGAACCACGGGTTCTGTGCTACGTCAAACAGGGAGGGGGTACGGCGGTGGGGCCGGCTGGCGGCCCTGGATGGCGCCGGGCGTGCGGCGCGCGGGGGGATTTTTGCGGTGAGGCGCCGGCACGCACAAGCCGCGCCCCGCAGATGCCGGGCGCGGCCATATGGGCCTTACTTGAGCAGGCCCTCGGCCTTCATGGCGGCCTGCACGGCGGGGCGGGCGGCGATGCGTTCGCGGTAGGCCGCCAGGTTCTTCAGTGCGGAGATGTCCAGGTTCACGGCGGGGGCCCAGTTGGTCACCGTGAACAAGTAGGCGTCGGCCACGCTGAAGTGCTCGCCCATGAGGTAGGGCTTGTGGGCCAGTTCGCCGTCCACCCACTTGAGGCGGCTGAGCAGTTGCTCATGCACCAGGGGCTTGTAGTCTGCGGGGGTGGTGGGCTTGAACAGGGGGCTGAAGCCCTTGTGGATCTCGGTGCCGATGAAGGTCAGCCACTCCTGCAGGCGGTAGCGCGCCAGCGTGCCGTTGGCGGGGGCGAGGTTCTTGTGCGGCGCCTGGTCGGCCAGGTACTGCACGATGGCGGGGCCTTCGCGCAGGCGCGTGCCGTCGTCCAGCTCCAGTACCGGCACGTAGCCCAGGGGGTTGATGGTGTAGTAGTCGGTGCCGTCCTGCAGCTTGTGGCTCTTGGTGCTGGCCAGCACCGAGGTGTGGGCCAGGCCGGCTTCGTGCAGCACGATGTGCGGGGAGAGCGAGCAGGCGCCGGGAGAGTAGTAGAGCTTCATGCGGTCTTGTCCTTTCAAGAGAGTGATGAAGAAAATCTCCGCAGCGCATGCTATGCCGACCTGCGCGGGTCTGCCATGCCAAGGCCTTTGTGGGGGCGTTTCCCCGCGGCGCTGCGCCTGGGGGCAAGGCGGCCTCAGCGGGGCGTGGACGGCTGTGTGGCCTGTTCCATGAACGCCAGCCAGCGCATCGCGTGCGCGCGGCTGTCGCCGCACATGGCGGGGCTGGGCCGCAGCGAGGCGCACACCGCGGGGCGTTCGGGCCGGCCGAAGATGCGGCAGCGTGCGTCGTCGTCCAGTTGCACGCAGCGCATGCCGGCCGGCTTGCCGTGCGGCATGCCGGGAATGGGCGAGGAGATCGACGGCGCCGTGCAGCAGGCGCCGCAGCCGGGGCGGCAATCCATGGCGCTATTTAATTCATAGCTGTCAGCGCTTGCTGAATATGCGCTGTTGCCGGATTTTGCTTCTGTCACGCGGTGCCGTGCAGCCGCCCGGCAGCCCACAGGACCTGCTCCACCACGCCGCGCACGTGGGCGGCTTGGCTTGCGTCGACCAGCTGGCCCTGGGCGTCGAAGGCACTGGCCGCGCGCGGCAGCGCGAAGTGGCGCGGCGCCAGCCAGCATTCCAGGTTGAGCAGCAGCGGCGCCAGGTGGCTTTGCGACCGAAGGCCGCCCAGTGCGCCGTTGGACGCGCTGAGCATGCCCACCACCTTGCCCGCGAACGGGCGTGTGCCGTCACTCCATTCCGCGTGTCCGGCCACGGGGCTGGAGGCCCAGTCGATGGTGTTCTTGAGCAGGCCGGTGTAGCTGCCGTTGTATTCGGGCGAGCAGATCACCCAGGCGGGGTGGGCGTCCAGCACTTCCTTCAGCCGGATCACGTCGGCCGGGGTGCCCGCGGTCTCCAGGTCGGCGTTGTAGAGGGGGATGTCGAAGTCGGCCAGCTCCAGCAGCGTGACCTCGGCGCCGGCGTCGCGCGCCATGTGTGCGGCCACGGCGGCCAGGCGGCGGTTGAATGATTGGGTGCGGGTGCTGCCCGCGAACACGAGGAACTTCATGCGCGGGATTGGAGCACAGCCTGGACACACTTTTCCTGCGCGGTTTCACGTGAAACAAACCCCGCCGCGCATCGGGGTGGCAAAGATGGGAAAATCACGGGTTCCCCGCCGGGCCGGCAGCGCAGGCGCGAGGGTGGGGCGGTACCGGCGCCGTGAAAGCCGGGCTTGTTCACCGTTTGACAGGGCCGCAGCGGGCCCGGAGCACCCCACCATGTTGTACCCCCAGGATTTCGATGTCATCGTCGTTGGCGGAGGCCATGCCGGCACCGAGGCCGCGCTGGCCGCCGCACGCATGGGCAGCCGCACGCTGCTGCTCACGCACAACATCGAGACGCTGGGGCAGATGAGCTGCAACCCCAGCATCGGCGGCATTGGCAAGGGCCACCTGGTGAAGGAAGTGGACGCGCTGGGTGGCGCCATGGCGCTGGCGACCGATGAGGCGGGCATCCAGTTCCGCATCCTCAACAGCAGCAAGGGCCCGGCCGTGCGCGCCACGCGCGCGCAGGCCGACCGCATCCTCTACAAGGCGGCCATCCGCCGCATGCTGGAGAACCAGCCCAACCTGTGGCTGTTCCAGCAGGCGGTGGACGACCTGATGGTGGAGGGCGACCGCGTGGTGGGCGCCGTCACGCAGGTGGGTATCCACTTTCGCAGTCGCACGGTGGTGCTGACGGCGGGCACCTTCTTGGACGGCAAGATCCATGTGGGCCTCAACAACTACGCGGCCGGCCGCGCGGGGGATCCGCCGGCCGTAAGCCTGTCGGCACGCCTGAAGGAGCTGCAGCTGCCCCAGGGGCGCTTGAAGACCGGCACGCCGCCGCGCATCGACGGGCGCAGCATCGACTTCAGCCAGTGTGAGGAGCAGCCCGGCGACGGCATGCCCGGCGGCGTGAACGAGGGTGCTGTGCCTGTGTTCAGCTTCATGGGCAGCACGGCCATGCACCCGCGCCAAGTTCCGTGCTGGATCACGCACACCAACGCGCGCACGCACGAGATCATCCGCAGCGGCTTTGACCGCAGTCCCATGTTCACCGGCAAGATCGAGGGCGTGGGCCCGCGCTACTGCCCCAGCGTGGAGGACAAGATCAACCGCTTTGCCGACAAGGAAAGCCATCAGATCTTTCTGGAGCCGGAAGGGCTGACCACGCACGAGTTCTACCCCAACGGCATCAGCACCAGCCTGCCGTTCGATATCCAGTACGACCTGGTGCGCTCGATGCGCGGCCTGGAGAACGCGCACATCCTGCGGCCGGGCTACGCCATCGAGTACGACTACTTCGACCCGCGTTCGCTCAAGAGCAGTTTCGAGACGCGGCAGATCCAGGGCTTGTTCTTCGCCGGCCAGATCAATGGCACCACAGGGTACGAGGAGGCGGCGGCCCAGGGCCTGTTCGCCGGTATCAACGCCGCGCTGCAATGCCGGGGGGAGGGTGCCTGGGTGCCCGCGCGCGACGAGGCCTATCTGGGCGTGTTGGTGGACGATCTGATCACCAAGGGCGTGACCGAGCCCTACCGCATGTTCACCAGCCGCGCCGAGTTCCGCCTGCAGCTGCGCGAAGACAACGCCGACATGCGCCTGACCGAGGCGGGGCGTCGCATGGGTTTGGTGGACGATGCGCGCTGGGACGCTTTCAGCCGCAAGCGCGATGCGGTTTCACGTGAAACAGAGCGCTTGAAATCGACATGGGTGAACCCGCGCAACCTGCCCACGGTGGAGGCCGAGCGCGTGCTGGGTAAAGCCATCGAACATGAATACAACCTCTTCGACCTGTTGCGCCGTCCGGACGTGGGGTACGACGCACTGACGACCATGGATGGCGGCAAGTATGCGAGCGAGGCTGTTTCACGTGAAACGCTGGGCGAGCTGAGTGCGCCCGTGATCGAGCAGGTCGAGATTGCCGCCAAGTACGCGGGCTATATCGACCGCCAACGGGACGAGGTGCAGCGCGCCGCGCACTTCGAGAAGCTGCGCCTGCCCGAAGATCTGGACTACATGCAAGTGGCGGCCTTGTCGATCGAGGTGCGGCAAAAATTGCAGAAGCACCGGCCGGAGACGTTGGGCCAGGCGTCGCGCATTTCCGGGGTGACACCGGCGGCGATCTCGCTGCTGATGGTCCACTTGAAGAAGGGCGGTTTCAAGGGGTTTGCCCCGCAGTCGGCGGATGGGGTGGAGACGGTCGCATGAGCGTGGTGTCGAACACAAGCCTTGAGCACGCCTTGCGTGAGGGCGCCAACGCCTTGGGGTTGGATCTGTCGGAAGCGCAAATCACACAGCTATTGGACTTCCTGGCGCTGCTGCAAAAGTGGAACAAGGTCTACAACCTCACGGCGGTGCGCGATCCGCAGGAAATGCTCACGCACCACCTGCTGGACAGCCTGGCTGCCGTCCCGCCGCTGCGCCGCCATGTCGCGCAAACGGGGCAGGGCAGTGCGGCCCGCCCGGGCGCGCGGCTGCTGGATGTGGGATCAGGCGGGGGCCTGCCTGGCGTGGTGTTCGCCATTTGTTGCCCGGAAGTGGATGTGAGTTGCGTGGACACCGTGGCCAAGAAGGCAGCGTTCATCCAGCAGGCGGCGGGCACCCTCGGTCTGTCCAACCTGCATGGCATCCATGCGCGCGTGGAAACGCTGGCCGGTCCGTTCGATGTGGTCAGTTGCCGTGCCTTTGCCGCGCTGGCGGACTTCACCGCCTGGTCGCGCCAGGCACTGGCACCGCACGGCGTGTGGCTGGCCATGAAGGGAAAGCACCCGCACGACGAGATTGCCGCGCTACCGGCGGACGTAAGCGTGTTTCACGTGGAACAACTCACTGTGCCGGGCCTGCAGGCCGAACGCTGCATCCTCTGGCTGCGCCCCGTCGCGTAAACTCAAGCCCCCTCCCGCTTCGCAAGGCGCTCCCATGTTCGGCATTGCAGACTACGGCGCATTCGTCGCCGCCATCGTGTTGTTCCTCGCCATCCCGGGGCCGGGCAATCTGGCGCTCATCACTTCCACCGGCAAGGGCGGTGTGCGCGCCGGCATGGCCGCCTGCATGGGCGTGATCGCCGCCGACCAGGTGCTCATGTGGATGGCGGTGGCCGGCGTGGCGGGCCTGCTGGCCGCGTATCCGGCGGCATTCCATGCCGTGCAATGGCTAGGCGCCGTCTACCTGGGCTGGATGGGCTACAAGATGCTCACCGCCAAGCCGGGGGATGCGCCGGTGCTGAACATCGCGCCGCGCCACTACTTCCGCCAGGGGGCGGTCATCACGCTGCTCAACCCCAAGGCCATCGTGTTCTACATGGCCTTCTTCCCGCTGTTCGTGAACCCGGCCACGCACCGCGGGTTGGTCACCTTCGCCGCCATGGCCGCCACCATCGCCACGCTCACCTTCCTGTACAGCCTGGTTGTGGTGCTGCTCACGCACTTCCTGGCCGAGCGCATGCGCGCCAACCCCACGGTGGCGCGCGTGTTGGAGAAAACGGCGGGCGTGTTCCTCATCGGCTTCGGCGTCAAGCTGGCCATTTCCAAGTAATAGCGAATTGCCCCGCATGGCCAAGATCTTCTGCATTGCCAACCAAAAGGGTGGGGTCGGCAAGACCACCACTTCCGTCAATCTGGCCGCAGGCCTGGCCAAGATCGGCCAGCGCGTGCTGCTCGTGGACCTGGACCCGCAGGGCAATGCCACCATGGGCTCGGGCGTGGACAAGCGCGCGCTGGAGCTGTCGGTGTACGACGTGCTGCTGGAGTCGGCCTCGGTGCCTGAGGCCGCCGTGCTGTCGGAGCAGTGCGGCTACCGCGTGCTGGGCGCCAACCGCGAACTCGCCGGGGCAGAGGTGGAACTGGTGCCGCTGGAGCAGCGCGAACGCCGCCTGAAAGCCGCCCTGGCGGCGGTGGACTCCGACTACGATTTCGTGCTCATCGACTGCCCGCCCTCCCTGTCCATGCTCACGCTGAACGGCCTGTGCAGCGCCCACGGCGTCATCGTGCCGATGCAGTGCGAGTACTTCGCGCTGGAGGGCCTGACCGATCTGGTGAACACCATCAAGCAGGTGCATGCCAACCTGAATCCCGACCTGCAGATCATCGGCCTGCTGCGCGTGATGTTCGACCCGCGCATCACGCTGCAAAGCCAGGTCAGCGAGCAGCTCAAGGACCACTTCGGCGACAAGGTGTTCGACACCGTGATCCCGCGCAACGTGCGCCTGGCCGAGGCGCCCAGCTACGGTTTGCCCGGCGTGGTGTTCGATCCCGCGGCCAAGGGCAGCCAGGCTTTTCTGGAGTTCGCGCGCGAGATGGTGGAGCGCGTGAAGCGCATGTGATGCCTGGCCAAGGTCTTACCGGTCAAAATGGCCTCCAAGGCTTATTGGATAAGCGCTATCAGCTATATAAATAATAGTGACACCGCATGAACCCCTCGCAGATCCTCCTCCTGCCCGGCTGGCAGAACTCCGGCCCCGGCCACTGGCAAACCGAGTGGGAGCGGCTGCACGGCTACCAGCGCGTGCAGCAGCACGACTGGATGCGTCCGTTGCGCGGCGACTGGTCCGCGCGGCTGGAAGAGGTCGTGGCCGATGCGCCGGGCGAGGTGGTGCTGGCCGCGCACAGCCTGGGGTGCATCCTCACCGCTTGGTGGGCGGCGCACACCCGCCACGCGCACAAGGTGCGCGGCGCGCTGCTGGTGGCGCCGGGTGATGTGGAGCGGCCCGACCTGGCCGCGCAGATCCCCGGTTGGGCGCCCATCGCGCGCCAGGTGCTGCCCTTTCCGGCCGTGCTGGTGGGCAGCCAGGACGATCCTTACTGCAGCTTTGAGCGTGCGCAGACGCTGGCCGGTGCGTGGGGCGCACGCTTCGTGGACTCTGGGCCCCGCGGCCATATCAACGCCGATTCCGACCTGGGCGACTGGCCCGAAGGGCACGCACTGCTGCGCGCATTGATGAACAAGGACTGAAGACACATGGTCACCAAGAAACCCAAGGGCCTGGGACGCGGCCTGGAAGCACTGCTGGGCCCCAAGGTGGCCGACAAGGCGCCCGCCGGCGCCAACGCAGCGGGTGCGGCAGACGGGCCGGTGAGCACGCTGGCCCTGGACCGGCTCGTGCCCGGCATCTACCAGCCGCGCACACGCATGGACGAGGGCGCGCTGTACGAACTGGCCGAATCCATCAAGGCCCAGGGCATCATGCAGCCGATCCTTGTGCGTCGCCTCGACGACGAACAGGCGCAACAGCGCCGCCAGGAGCGTGCATCGCAGGGGGCTTCGGCAGCAATGGGCGCCCTCAGCGCCAGTGGGCCGTTGTACGAAATCATCGCGGGCGAGCGGCGCTTTCGCGCCTCACGCCTGGCGGGCCTGGCCGAGGTGCCGGTGCTGGTGCGCGACGTGCCCAACGAGGCGGCCGCGGCCATGGCGCTCATCGAGAACATCCAGCGCGAAGACCTCAACCCGCTGGAAGAGGCCCAGGGCCTGCAGCGCCTGATCCGCGAATTCGGCCTCACGCACGAGCAGGCGGCGCAGGCCGTGGGTCGCTCGCGCAGCGCGGCGAGCAACCTGCTGCGCCTGCTGAACCTGGCCGAGCCGGTGCAGACCATGCTCATGGCCGGCGACATCGACATGGGCCACGCGCGCGCGTTGCTGTCGCTGGAGCGCGCGGCGCAGATCACCGCGGGCAACCAGATCGCGGCGAAGAAGCTGTCGGTGCGCGAGGCCGAGAGCCTCGTCAAGAAGCTGGGTGCGGAGTTCGCCCTCACGCCGCAAAAGCCCAAGAAGGACAAGTCGCGCGACCTCAAGCGCGTGGAGGAAGAGTTGTCCGACCTGCTCATGGCCGAGGTCGAGGTGCGCGTCAAGAAGCGCGTCAAGCGCGGCAGCCGGGTTGAGGAGATGGGCGAGCTGGCCATCCAGTTCGGCTCGCTGGAGGCGCTCAACGGCCTCATCGAGCGCCTGCGGGGCGGCTGACGCCGCATCGTTGCGGCCCGTGCCCATGCCGCGCCGGCCCCGCCGACTCCATCATCTGCACGCGCCGCCGCCGCGGCGCATCGTCCTGCCCTGGCCGCTGCCGGCGGTGCTGGTGTGGGCAGCGGCGTGGCTGCTGTTCGCGGGCCTGCGCGGCAGCGTGGCCCCGCTGGCGGCGCTCGGGCTGGCCTGCGCCGTGGGTGTGGCGGGCAGCCTGCTGGCGCAGGGCTGGTGGCGCCGCGGCCTGATCGCGCTGGGCTTTCCCTTGTCGGCGGCACTGGGCGGCGCGGTGGCGCTGCCGGCCTGGGGCTGGCTGCTGCCGCTGGCACTGCTGCTGCTGGTGTATCCGCTCAATGCCTGGCGCGATGCGCCGCTGTTTCCCACCCCGCCGGGTGCGCTGCACGGCCTGCAGGACGCCGCGCCGCTGCCCGCGGGTGCGCCCGTGCTGGACGCCGGCTGCGGCCTGGGCGATGGCCTCAAGGCCCTGCGCGCGGCCTATCCGCAGGCGCGGCTGCACGGGCTGGAGTGGAGCGGACCCTTGGCGTTGCTGTGCCGGCTGCGCTGCCCCTGGGCGCGCGTGCGGCGCGGTGACCTCTGGGCCGCAGACTGGGGCGGTTACGACCTTGTGTACGTGTTCCAGCGGCCCGAGAGCATGGCCCGTGTGGCCGCGAAGGCCCGCGCGGAGATGGCGCCGGGCCGCTGGCTCGTGAGTCTGGCGTTCGCCGTGCCGGGCGTGTGCCCCAGCGCGCGGCTGGATTCCTTCGCCGGCCATGCGGTGTGGATCTACCAATTGCCTTTGCCGGGGGACGGTGCTACGCCACACTAAAACGAAACAACTTGCAAACATCGGTTGCAAAAACTGCCGAATCGGTATGATTTTTCATTCACGTCGGCCACGCCGGTCCTGTACCGGGTGCGCAGACCGCTCGGTTGAGACGTGTCCACACACCCCGGAATGCAAGAAAAGAGAGAGGAAGGAAAGCTATGTCCCGTAAACCACTGACGCTGCTGGCGGCCGCCTGCGCCGCCCTGGCCCTGACCGGCTGCGAAACCACCAACATGCGGATGGGCAGCGCCGAGTCCAAGACCGTGGCCACCGGCGCTGCCGCCGGCGGCAGCGCCGCCAACGAGAGCGGCCAGCTGGAGCGCTGCCAGTCGCCCCTGGGCACCGTGTCGCTGGTCGAGAACCAGGACGCCGGCTGGTACACCATCCTGCGCAACGAGTACAAGCTGCCCCCCACGGCCAACCTGCTGCGCCTGCTGATCCAGCAGTCCAACTGCTTCATCGTGGTGGAGCGCGGCGCAGCCGGCATGCGCGCCATGGACCGCGAGCGCCAGCTCATGGGCTCCGGCGAGATGCGCGGTGGCAGCAACTTTGGCCGGGGCCAGATGGTGGCGTCCGACTACGGCATGTCGCCCGAGATCATCTTCTCGAACAACGACGCAGGCGCCATCGGCGGCGTGCTGGGCGGCCTGATCGGCGGCGGAAGCGGCCGTGCGCTGGCGGCCGTCGGCGGCGGGCTGAAGACGCGCGAGGCCAGCGCCATGCTGACCCTGGTGGACAACCGCTCGGGCGTGCAGGTGGCGGCCTCCGAAGGCAGCGCCTCCAAGAGCGACTTTGCCGGCTTCGGCAGCCTGTTCGGCGGCTCGGCCGGCGGTGGCCTGGGGGGCTACCAGAACACCGCGCAAGGCAAGGTGATCACCGCTGCGTTCATGGATGCCTACAACCAGATGGTTGTGGCGCTACGCAGCTACAAGGCGCAGTCGGTGCAGGGCCAGGGCCTGGGCGGCGGCGGCCGTCTGGGCGTGGATGGCGGCGCGGCTCCCTCGCAGACCCGCGCGGGCGCGGCCATGTCGGTGCGCGAGGCGCAGGAACGCCTGAACGCCATGGGCTACAACGTGGGCACGCCCGACGGCTCCGCCGGTCCCAAGACGGCGCGTGCGCTGCGCGAGTTCCAGCAGGCCCAGGGCCTGCCCGTCACCGGCCGCCTGGACTCGGCCACGGCCGGCGCGCTGTCGCGCTGAGCGGGGCGCAAGGGGCTTCGCCCCCGGCAAGCAAGCGGCCTTCGGGCCGCTTTTTCGTGGGCGCTTTATGGGGAAAGTGCTTCGTTATTCATAGCTGCCAGCGCTTTTCTTGCAAGGGCCATAGCCCGAAAACGCCATGAACGGCACGGTATCGCACCCGCGGGGTGCGGTATCGCCCGCGGGGCTGGCCTTCAGGCGCGCGGTGGCCTAGCATGCGCGCCGCATCGTTATTGCCGCAGTTCCATGTACCTGTCCCTGCCGCCGTTCTGGTCGTCATGGCTGGCGTGGCCCAAGCCGCCGCCCGCCCCCGACGCTTCTGGCGTTTTTTCCTCCTTTCTTGAAGTCTCCCGGCGCCAGGCGCGCCGCCTCGCGCAGCCCGCCGAGCTGCGCATCGACGTGGACCCGCCCGACGCCACGATCGAGCAGGAACTCTCGGCCCTGCACCAGCGGCTGCACTCTCCCGGTGACGCCCTGCATGGCCTGCCCTCCACGCCCCTGCCGGGGCACCCCGGCCTTTTCGTGCGCAGCCGCGTGGCCGATGGCGAGCTGTACGTCTACATCGAAGACCCGCTGCGCCAGTGCCTGGCGGGCACCACGGTCTTCAACCGCCTTGTCGAACTGAACCGCCGCGCCGACCGCCACCTGCGCGCGCCGCATTCGCGCTACGCGCCCGCCTACCAGCGGCTGGGCCTTGCCACGGCCGTGTACCGCTGGGCGCTGGACGGTGGGCAGTGCCTGGTGTCCGGCGCGCGCCAGTCCGCAGGGGCCCATGCGCTGTGGCAGCGCCTGGGGCGTGATTACCCGCAGGGCTATGTCTGCCTGCAGCACAAGACCCCGCGCTACCTGGGCCGCCAGGTGGATGCGCGCGTGCAGGAAGCCCTGGCCACGCGCCGCCTGCTGCTGGGCCGGGGCTGGACGCTGGCCCGCCTGGCCGCCGCCACGGGCATGCTGTCTGTGTAGTGCTCCTGAAAAAAGAGCTGCTTGCGCTTATGGAATAAGCGCTGGAGCCCTATTTATCTTGAAATCTACGGCGACCCCAGGAAGCGTCCCGGCGCCAGCCCCACGGCCCGCCGCACCATGGCGCTGAAGGCGCTGGGGCTGTTGTAGCCCAGTTCCGCCGCGATCTGGTTGATGGGCTTGCGCCCCGCGGCCAGCGCCACGGCGCGCGCCAGGATCACCTGCTGGCGCCACTGCGTGAAGGTGCTGCCCAACTCCTGGCGAAAGAGGCGCGCCACCGTGCGCGGGCTGGCGCCGGTGTCGCGCGCCCAGTTGGCCAGCGTGTCGTGGCGTGTGGGATCGGCCAGCACCGCCTCGCACAGGTGGCGCAGGCGCTTGTCGCGCGGCAGGTCCACGCCCAGGCGCACGCTGCTGGCACGGCGCAACTCGTCCAGGATCAGCGCGCTCAGGTGGCGCTCGCGGTGCAGCAGCTCGGGCGGCGGCGGGGCGCCGTCGTCGGGGTCGGTGGGCATCTCGCGCACCACGGCGCGCAGCAGCTCGGACACCTCCAGCACGCGGCACTGGCGCCAGGGCTCTTCCTGCGCGCGCGCGACGGCGGGGCCGCAGCGCCCGGGCGGCTGGTAGAAGTACAGCGTGCGCAGGTCGGCGTCCTCCACCATGGTCACGGCGTGCTCCACGCCCGGCGGGATCCACAGCGCGCGCGAGGGCGGCACGATGTAGGTGCCGCGCGGCACGGTCAGGCGCAGCACGCCCGTGGTGGAGATGGCCACCTGCGCCCAGGGGTGGCTGTGCGGACGCACCTGCGTGTCGGCGCGCAGCTCGCGGTGCTTGGCGCGCACGGGGCGCTCCCGGCTGGGCACGAACAGGTGCGGCGTGAGCGACTCCACGTACGACAGCACGCGCACCGGCCGCGCGGCGCGGTCGGCGGTGCTGGCCGCGACGGGCTCGGCAGGCGGTGGGGCAGGGCGGGGAAGGGACGGGCTTGGCATGATCGCGACAGCAATTGGCCGACTATCGTATATCGGCCGCGGCTGCCTTGCCTAAGATCATGGCCATGACGACTGCTGCCCCCACCCTGCGCCAGGACGCGCGCACCATTGGCCTGATCGGCCTTGCGCACGGCTCCTCGCACTTCTTTCACCTGCTGCTGCCGCCGCTGTTTCCGTTCCTGATCGCGGAGTTCGGCTACAGCTATTCCGAATTGGGGCTGCTGGTCTCGGTGTTCTTCGTGGTCTCCGGCGTGGGCCAGGCGCTGTCGGGCTTCCTGGTGGACCGCGTGGGCGCACGCCCGGTGCTGTTCGCCGCGCTGGCCAGCTTTGCGCTGGCGGGCCTCACCGCGGGCAGCGCCAGCGGCTACCTGGGCCTGGTGGTGGCGTCGGTGCTGGCGGGCCTGGGCAATGCGCCGTTCCACCCGGTGGACTTCACCATCCTCAACAAGCGCGTGTCGCCCGCGCGGCTGGGCCACGGCTTCTCGGTGCACGGCATCTCGGGCAACCTGGGCTGGGCCACCGCGCCGCTGTTCATGGCGGGCATCGCCACGGCCACGGGATCCTGGCGCATGGCCTGCCTGAGCGGCGGTGCGCTGGCCCTGGTGGTGCTGGCCGTCATGGTGTGGAACCGCGACGCGCTGGACGACCGTCAGGGCGCCTGGGCGCATGCGCCGGCCAAGGGCGCCACGGGCAGCGCGCACGCGCAGGAACACCCCATGGCCTTCCTCAAGCTCCCGGCCGTGTGGCTGTGCTTCTCGTTCTTCTTCTGGAGCACCTGCTCGCTCAGCGCCATCCAGAGCTTTGCCGCCCCGGCGCTGCAGCGGATGTACGACATGCCGCTGTCGCTGACCTCCATGGTGGTCACGGGCTACATGCTGTGCAGTGCCGTGGGCATGGTGATCGGGGGCTTCCTCGTGGGCCGCGTGGTGCGGCTGGAAAAGACCATCAGCATCTGCCTGATGGCCTCCGCCGCGCTGCTGGTGCTGGTGGGGCTGGGCGCACTGCCCGGCACGGTGGCGCTGGCCGTGGCCGCGCTGGCGGGCATGGGCGTGGGCATTGCCGGTCCGTCGCGCGACATGCTCATCAAGCGCGCCGCGCCCCCCGGCGCTACGGGCCGCGTGTACGGCACGGTGTATTCGGGGCTGGACCTGGGCTTTTCCGTCGCGGCGCCATTGTTTGGCGTGCTGCTGGACCGCGGGCAGACCGCCGACATCTTCTACGGCTCGGCCCTGGCGCTGGTGCTGAGTGTGGTCTCGGCGGCCCTGGTGGGCGGTGGCGTGGCGCGACGCCAGGCGCAGGCCGCGTGACAGGTGCCGGGGGCTTCCAGCGCATACGTAGCAAGCGCTAACAGCTATTGAAACAGGAGCGCTGGCGCGCCCTCCAGGGCAAGCCCTGCGCCGCGCATACCGGCTTGGCGGTTCCCCTGCCGCTGGGCGCGGGGCGGCAAGCGTTCGTCGCAGCCTGCATTCGGCCGTTATGCAGGACGGTGTGATGCGCTCTGGCCCATTGATCAAGCGGTGGATGCGAAATACAGTGAACCGCAGTGAAGAGCTGCGCGCCGCCGCGCCGTTCTCCAGCGTACGCGCCCGCTCCTTCCCCCCGGTTCTGCATCGACCCCACCCATGGAACCCCACGCCTTCAGGCACCTGCCCGAACTGCAAGGACGGCTCACGCCGCCCCAGGCCAGCGGGCTGCGCCTGACCGACGAGGTGCTCGCCGCCTGGGATGCGCAGGCGCGCCAGCAGGGCCTGTCCGCCGACTGGCGGCTGCCCGATGACGTGGTCGAGCGCTCACGCCAGGCCGTGCTGGCGCAGAGCGAGGGGTGCGACCTCTGGGTGTTTGCGTACGGCTCGCTGATGTGGAACCCCGCCATCCACTTTGACGAGGTGCGCCGCGCCCGGCTCGCGGACCATGCGCGCCGCTTCGCGCTGGCCACCACGATCGGCCGCGGTACACCCGACAGCCCGGGCCTGGTGCTCACGCTGCAGCGCGGCGTGGGTGACTGCGAGGGGTTGGCATTCCGCATTCCGCAGGCGCTGCTGGAGCGGGAGTCGCGCATGCTGTGGCGGCGCGAAATGATCCACGGCAGCTACTGCCCGGGCTTTCAACCGCTGCACACGCCGCAGGGCGGTGTGCGCGCGCTGGTGCTGTCCGCCAACACCGCGCACCCGCTGCACCGCGGCGGGCTGTCGCTGGACGACACCGCGGCCATCATCGCCAGCGCGCAGGGCAGCGTGGGCAGCAACCGCGACTACCTGGACCAGCTGGCGTGCCAACTCGACCTACTGGGCATCCGCGATGACTACGTGCGCTGCCTGGCTGCCCGGGTGCGCGCGCACACCGCGCGGCGCAGGACCGGGGTGGTTAAGTGAGATCGAACCGGCGCCGATAGAGCCCGCTGGAGCGGGGTGCCACCGTGTGCTGGCCCATGAAGGCGGCGGGGTGCTGCGCGCGCTGCCTGCCATGCTGCTTGTGGCTGCACAAGCGTTCTTGAAAAGGGAAAGTCATGTCCAAGGTACTCGTTCTCTACTACTCGACTTACGGCCATCTCGAAACCATGGCGCAGGCCGTCGCCGAAGGCGCGCGCTCTGCCGGTGCCACGGTGGACGTGAAGCGCGTTCCCGAAACGGTGCCGCAGGAGATCGCCCGGTCCGCGCACTTCAAGCTGGACCAGTCCGCACCCGTCGCCACCGTGACCGAGCTGGAAAACTACGACGCGATCATCGTCGGCGCGCCCACGCGCTTTGGCCGCATGCCCTCGCAGATGGGCAGCTTCCTCGACCAGGCGGGCGGCCTGTGGGCGCGCGGCGCCCTCAACGGCAAGGTGGGCGCGGCGTTCACCTCCACCGCCACGCAGCACGGCGGGCAGGAGACGACGTTGTTTTCCATCATCACCAACCTGCTGCACTTCGGCATGGTGATCGTGGGGCTGCCCTACAGCTTCCAGGGCCAGATGACGCTGGACGAAGTGGTGGGCGGCGCCCCCTACGGTGCGACCACCATCGCCGGCGGCCAGGGCCAGCGCCAGCCCAGCGCGACCGAGCTGGACGGCGCACGCTTCCAGGGCCGTCTGGTGGCCGAGACGGCCAACAAGCTGTTCGGCGCCTGAAGCCGCGCCGGTGCGGCGCGGCTTGGTCCGCGTGGTGCCGGGTGGTGGAGCGCCTGCCCCAGCCCAGCCGCGGACCGGCTGGGCTCTTTATTGCCCGCGCGCTCGGGCCCGTTGCGCGGAAAACAAGGGTAAAAAAGGCCCTAGCGCTTATGCAGCAAGCGCTTGCAGCTATTGAATCAGGAGTGCCCGCGCGGCCGCCGCGGCGCAGGCTATAGCGCGAAGATCTTGCCCGGATTGAGGATGTTCTGCGGGTCCAGCGCGCGCTTGATGGCGCGCATCATCTCCACCGCGCCTTCGCCGGCCTCGTCCACCAGAAAGCCCATCTTGTGCACGCCCACGCCGTGCTCGCCGGTGCAGGTGCCGCC
This sequence comes from Diaphorobacter sp. LI3, assembly GCF_022807955.1. Taxonomy (NCBI): domain Bacteria; kingdom Pseudomonadati; phylum Pseudomonadota; class Betaproteobacteria; order Burkholderiales; family Comamonadaceae; genus Diaphorobacter; species Diaphorobacter sp. LI3. The sequence goes on from NZ_CP094346.1 coordinate 70,174, forward strand.
CAGGCGCAGCGCGCGCGCCACGAGCTGGTGGTTGAGCCGCTCGGCTGTCTCGCGCTCGGCGGGGACGGCCGGGTCCAGCAGGTAGCCGAAGTGGAAGTTGCCGTCGCCCACGTGGCCCACCAGGAAGTAGGGGATGCCGCTCGCGTCGGCCTCGGCCACGGAGTCGAGCAGGCAGTCGGCCAGGCGGCTGATGGGCACGCAGGTGTCGGTGCTGATGGCCTTGCAGCCGGGGCGGCTCTGTACGGCGGCAAAGTAGGCGTTGTGCCGCGCGGTCCACAGGCGCGTGCGCTCCTCGGGCGTGGTGGCCCATTCAAACGCGTTGCCGTCCCATTCGCGTGCAATGTCCTGCACCACCTCGGCCTGTTCCTGCACGCCGGCGGGCGAGCCATGGAATTCCATCAGCAGCAGCGGCTCCTCGCGCAGACGGAGCTTGCTGTGGGCGTTGACCATGCGCACGCTGTTGGCGTCGATGAGCTCCACGCGCGCGATCGGCACACCGAGCTGGATGGTCTGGATCACCGTGCGCACGGCGGCCTCTATGGTGGGAAACGAGCAGATCGCCGCGCTCACCGCCTCGGGCAGCGGGTACAGGCGCACGGTGACCTCGGTGAACAGGCCCAGCGTCCCCTCGCTGCCCACCATCAGGCGCGTGAGGTCGTAGCCGGCGCTGCTCTTCTTGGCGCGCGTGCCGGTGCGGATCACCTCGCCACGGGCGGTGACCACCTCCAGCGCCAGCACGTTCTCGCGCATGGTGCCGTAGCGCACGGCGTTGGTGCCGCTGGCGCGCGTGGCAGCCATGCCGCCGATGCTGGCGTCGGCGCCCGGGTCGATGGGGAAGAACAGGCCCGTGTCCTTGATCGCCTCATTGAGCTGCTTGCGCGTGATGCCGGGCTGCACGGTCACGGTGAGGTCGTCGGCGTCAACGGACAGCACCCGGTTCATGCGGCCCATGTCGATGCTGATGCCGCCCTGGACGGCCAGCAGGTGCCCTTCGAGCGACGAGCCCGCGCCGTAGGGGATCACTGGCACGCCGTACTGCGCGGCCAGGCGCACGGCGTCCTGCACGTCCTGCGTGTTCTCGGCAAAGACCACGGCCGCAGGCGGGGGCGCCTGCAGCGAGCCCTCGTCGCGCCCGTGCTGCTCGCACACCGCCTGCGCCGCCGAGTACTGCGCGCCAAAGCGTGCGGCCAGCGCATCCAGCATCGCCTGCGGCACGGGGCGCGGCGTGGTCAGGGGTTGCAGATGGGCGGTGGTCGCGGGGGCGTTCATGGCGGGCTTCCTTCAAGGCGCGTGGGTGGCGGCCATTCTAGAAGTCCGGGCTGCGGCCTGCGGGCCGCGTGTTGAGAGTCCACCATGGTCGGCTGTGGCGAAAGGCCGATCTAGCGTGTATCCATGGAAAAACCCCGCCCGCACCCTGGAGGACAGTGCAGGCGGGGGGTGGTGGCGGCCCGAGAGGACGGGGTCGCCCAGACGGGCCGCCCAGGACGGGTACGGCGTTGCGCTCGAAGGGTGCGTAATCAATGCTTGACCATGCCCGTCCCTTTAAGCGTCAAGACCGGCTGCCGGCCTCGAATTCGGTGCGGGACAGACTGCCGTTCTTGTCCTTGTCCAGCGCCTGGAAGCGGTTGGCGATGGCGGGTAGCTGGCCCGCCTCGGCGCTGCTCAGCTGGCCGTCGCGGTTGGCATCGGCGCGTTCAAAGGCGCTGGCGCTGCTGCCGCTGGGCGTGGCCGTGCTGCTGCCGCCAAAGGTCGCTTTGGGCTGCGTTGTGGCTGGGCCCGGCCCCGTCTGGTACTGCGGTTGTGCGGAGGGGGCGCTGGGCGTCTGGGCCTGCGCCGCCGCACCGCCCACGGTCAGCGCCGCAAACAGCATCACGCTGCGGGCATCGAAGGAGGGGAGGGTGCGTCGTTGCGGTGTGTGAGGCATCGATTCGGCTCCGGTGGAAGTTGAACAGGCCTTCATTGCACCGCAGCATGGATGCCGCAGCCAGCACTTTTGCCCGCTGTTGCCCGTCTCCACAATGGCCCGGCGGATGTAACGCACAATCGTTGCCCCGGCCCCGAATGAGGAGGAAACGCGCCATGGGAAACAGACTGACACAAATCGCCACGCGCACCGGCGACGACGGGTCTACGGGCCTGGGCGACAACACCCGCGTATCCAAGGCCAGCGGCCGCCCGCAGGCCATGGGCGACGTGGACGAGCTCAACTCCCACATCGGCCTGCTGCTGTGCGAGCCGCTGCCCGCGGACATGCGCGAGCTGCTGATCGACGTGCAGCACCAGCTGTTCAACCTGGGCGGCGAGCTGTCCATGCCCGGCTACGAGCTGCTCAAGGACGATGCGCTGCTGCAGCTGGACAACGCGCTCGCGCGCTACAACGCCGAGCTGCCGCGGCTGCTGGAATTCATTCTGCCCGCGGGCACGCGCGCCGCCTGCCAGGCCCATGTGTGCCGCACGGTGGCCCGCCGCGCCGAGCGCGCCGTGGTGGCGCTGCAGCAGCACGAGACCATGCGCGCCGCGCCGCGCCAGTACCTGAACCGTCTGTCCGACCTGCTGTTCGTGCTCTCGCGCGCGCTCAACCGCATGGACGGCGGCAGCGAGGTCTACTGGAAGAGCGAGCGCCTGGCACGCCAGAACGATGCTGCTGAATAAGTAGCTGACAGCGCAGACGAGTCAAGCGCTGCGGCACGATGGGGCGCATAAGCCTCCGCAACGCGGCAGGTGCGCCGGCGCGCAACCCATCACCGCGCTCCAACCTTCCGAAAGCCGCAGCGCAGGCCGCGGGCTGTGGGCCGCAGGCGCTGTCTCTGGGCGCGAGTGGGGTTGTGTTGCTATTAAAAAAGTAGCTGCTCGCGCTTATCCATCAGGCGCTACACCCCGATTGGACCCATTGTCCCACTGCGGCCCGGAACGGTGCCGGCGCGCGATTCCTCGCCACGCTGCCTCTTCCGAAGTCCGCGGAGCAGGCCACCTCAGCAGACGCCGTGGAGAGGGCTTTGACCAGCCCCTGGCGTCGTCCCCCTTCCCGTGCGCAGCGCGAGAGAATGGGCTGAGGGGCGCGGCTCCGAGCTTGCCTGCGCAGGCTGGGACATCCCCCAAAGAGCGGCCGCCTCTGGCGGCTGCACCCAGGCGCGCAGCGCCTCAGGGGGATGCCTTTATTTCGGCGCCAGCATCGCCATGGTGATGCGCGACACGCAGGTCAGCTCGCCCGCGTCGTTCACCATGTCGATCTGCCAGACCTGTGTGGTCTTGCCGATGTGCACCGGCCGGGCCGTGCCCGTGACCCATCCGCTCCTGGCGGCGCGCAGGTGGTTGGCGTTGATGTCCAGGCCCACGGCCAGCCAGCCCTCGGGGCTGGCGTGGTAGGCGCCCACCGAGCCCAGCGTCTCGGCCAGCACCACGCTCACGCCGCCGTGCAGCAGGCCGAAGGGCTGGCGCGTGCGCTCGTCCACGGGCACGCGCGCGCGCAGGAAGTCGTCGCCGACTTCGGTGAACTCGATGCCAAGGTGGCTCACGGCGGTGTTGGCGCTGGAGGCGGTGATCAGCGCGAGGGTGGTGGGTTTTTTCCAGAGGGACATGGGCTGAGGGGTCTCACATCAGGGCTGCGCCCGGCAGCGGCGCCGGGCTTTGGCACGATTGGTGGGCTCGGTGGCGGAAGTTGCAACCTCCACGCGCCCAGTATCGACCGGTTTGCTCGTTTGGAGCTTATCCGTTTCCCGTGCGCAGTGCTTTGCGTGGCCCATCAGCGGGCCGGGGCGCCGCGGGGCAGCCTTCCCATCCAACCCACACATTCCTTTGACCATGCAACGCCGCCAGTTTGTCCTCCAAGCCGGCCGAGCCGCCGCCCTCGCGGCCGCGCCGGCCTTCGTGCTCCCGGCCCGTGCGCAGGACGCGCCAGGCGTGTCCGCCAAGGCCCTCTCGATCGGCTGCTCGGCCGCCATGAGCGGCCCGCTGCTGGGCTTTGGCACCGACATCCAGTTGGGCGCTGGCGCTGCTTTCGCGCAGGCCAACGCGCGCGGCGGTGTGCATGGGCGCACGCTGCAGCTGCAGATGGTGGACGACGCCTATGACCCCGAGCGCACGCTGGCCAACGTCAAGCAGATCATCGGCCAGGGCAGCGCACTGGCGCTGCTGTCGTGCGTGGGCACGCCCAACAACGCGGCCATCGTGCCGCTGGTGGAAGAGGCCGGCATCCCCTACGTAGCGCCGATCACGGGCGCGTCGTCGCTGCGCAAGAGCACGCGCAACGTGTTCCATGTGCGCGCCAGCTACACCGACGAGGTGCAGCGCCTCATCCAGCGCCTGGCGGGCATGGGCCTGAAGGGCATCGGCGTGGTGTACCTGGACAACGGCTACGGCCGCGAAATGCTGGAGGACGCCACGCGCGCCCTGGCGGCGCTGAACATGAAGCCCGCCGTGCAGGTGGCCGTGGCCACCGACGGCAAGAACCTCCCCCAGGTGCTGCAGGCCGTGGCCGCGGCGCGCCCTTCGGCCGTGCTGCTGGCGACCGCGGGCACGGTGTCCGTGGGCCTGGTGCGCGGCATCAAGAAGGAAGCGCCCGGCGTGCTCATGGCCGGCCTGAGCGTGACGCTGCCCAGCGCCAGCCTGGGCCAGCTGGGCGAGGACGGCAGCGGCCTCGCGCTGTCCATGATCGTGCCCGACCCCAACCGCGCCAAGCTGCAGCTGGTGCGCGACTACCAGTCCGCCATGCGCGCGCAGGGCAAGAGCGAGTTCTCGCAAGGCAGCCTGGAGGCCTACGTGAATGCGCGCGTGCTCATCGAAGGCCTGGACCGCGCCGGCAAGGACGTGACCCAGCCCAAGCTGCGCGCGGCGCTGGCGGGCATCCGCAACCTGGACCTGGGCGGCTTCGTGGTGGACTACAGCGGCCAGGCGCCCTACGTGGGCTCGCGCTTCATCGACCTGGGCGTGCTGGGCAGCACGGGCCGCTTCATCGCCTGAACACGGCACCGCTGAGGCGCTTTGCGCCTCGGTGCTATCTGTAGGCCCCGGGGCGCCAGGGACGGCTGGGCCCTCAGGGCAGCATGCTGCCCGTGGCCAGGCAGCGCTCGTGCCAGGACAAGGCCTCGCCCAGGATGTGGGGCGTGTGCTGCGCGCCCTTGCTGCGCGCGCGGTCGAAATAGTCCTGCAGCAGCGGGCGGAAGTCCGGGTGCGCGCACTTGTCGATGATGACCTGCGCGCGCTGGCGTGGCGACAGGCCGCGCAGGTCGGCCAGGCCTTGCTCGGTGACGATGATCTGCGTGTCGTGCTCGGTGTGGTCCACGTGCGAGACCATGGGCACGATGCAGCTCACCTTGCCGCCCTTGGCCACCGAGGGCGTGACGAAGAACGACAGGTAGCCGTTGCGCGCATAGTCGCCCGAGCCGCCGATGCCGTTCATCATGGCCGAGCCCATCACGTGCGTGGAATTGATGTTGCCGTAGATGTCGGCCTCGATCATGGCGTTCATGGCGATCACGCCCAGGCGCCGCACCAGCTCGGGGTGGTTGCTGATCTCCTGCGGGCGCAGCACGATGCGGTCGCGGTAGAAGGCAATGTGCTCGTTGAAGTCCTTCAGCGCCTCGCTGCTCAGCGAGATCGCGGTGGCCGACGCCGCAGTCATCTTGCCGCGCTTGATCAGCTCCAGCATGCCGTCCTGCAGCACCTCGGTGAAGCCCAGCAGTTCGTCGAACGGGCCGTCCAGCAGCCCGGTCAGCACCGCGTTGGCCACGTTGCCCACGCCCGACTGCAGCGGCAGCATGTTCTTGGGCAGGCGGCCCACCTTCACCTCGTGGGCCAGGAAGTCGATGATGTGCGCCGCGATCTGGTTGGAGACTGCGTCGGGCTTGGCGAAGGCCGTGTCGCGGTCGCGCTGGTGCGTCTGGACCACCGCGATCACCTTGGACGGGTCCACGCGCAGGTACGGCTCGCCGATGCGCTCGGTGGCCTGCGTCAGGTGGATAGGCTGGCGGCGCGGCGGGATGGCCGTGCCGTAGTAGATGTCGTGCATGCCCTCCATCTCGATCGGGGGCAGCGAGTTCACCTCGAGGATCACCTTGTCGGCGATCTCCAGCCAGGTCTTGTTGTTGCCCACGGCGGCCGAGGGGATCAGCCGGCCGTCGGGCAGGATGCCCAGCACCTCCACCACGGCCACCTGCATGGGGCCCAGGAAGCCGAACCAGGCGTGCTGCGCCACGTGCGAGAGGTGGATGTCCAGGTAGTGCACCTCGCCCGCGTTGATCTTGTCGCGGCAAATCGGGTCCGACTGGAAGGGCAGGCGCTGGTGGATGCCGTTCACCTTGGCCAGCGCGCCGTCCAGTTCGGGCGCGGTGGAGGCGCCCGTCCACACGTTGACCTGGAACGGCCGGCCTGCTGCATGCTCGGCCTCGATGCGCGCGGCCAGCGCCTGGGGCACCTGCTTGGGATAGCCCGCGCCGGTGAAGCCGCTCATGCCGATATTGGCGCCGGCCGGGATCAGGGCCGCGGCTTCGGCCGCGCTCATGATTTTCTGGGCCAGACCGGGGTGCTGGATACGGGGGGACGACGAGGTGGACACGCTAACTCCAGACGGACAAGCGCCCCGTGCAGGCCTGGCGGGCAGCTGGCGCGGGGCGCAAAAAAGAGCGTAAATCTTAGCAGCCGCTCCGTGCGCGGCTAGGGATAACCCTGGCCTTACACCGCGCTGACGCAGGCCGCCCGCGCAGGCACGGCCGCGTCGCGGCACCGGCCGGGCAGGCAGTACGATCGCGTCCACCATGCCGTTCACACCGCTTTGCCCCTCGTGCCGCCAGCCCACCGAGATCCGGCGCTTTGCCGCCAGCACCGGAGGCACGCTGGAGCTGGACCTGTGCTTTGCCTGCCAGGGCATGTGGTTCGACCCGCAGGAGAACACGCGCCTGGCGCCGGCGGCCGTGCTGGAGCTGTTCGAACTGCTGCACCAGCACCGTGGCGATGCACACCACCCGCTGGCCGACCGGCTGCGCTGCCCGCGCTGCAGCCAGGCGCTGGCCAAGGGCTACGACGTGGCGCAGGGGGGGCGCTACGTCACCTACCGCTGCGCGGCGCGCCACGGGCGCTTTTCGACCTTTGGTTCGTTCATGGTCGAGAAGGGCTTCGTGCGGCACCTGTCCACGATGGAGATCGAGGCGCTGGCCGAGCGTGTGGGCACCATCAACTGCACAAGCTGCGGCGGCACGGTGGACATCCGCCACGACCACGCCTGCCCTTACTGCCGCTCGGCCCTGTCGCTGCTGGACCCGCAGGCGGTGGACAAGGCCCTGGTGCGCCACGGCAGCGCCGCCCGTCAGACCGCGCCGGCGGACGCCGCCTCGCCCGACGCCCTGGCCGATGCGCTGGTGGCGCTGGAGCGCAACCGTGCGCGGGAGGAGCGTGCGCGCCAGCGCGAACGGCTGGAGGGCACGCGCAGCGACGAGTTCGACCTGCTCACCGCGGGCATCGAGATGGTGTGGTCGCTGCTGCGGCGTTGATCGGTTTGCTACTGAAAAAAGAGCTGCTGGCGCTTGTCACAATTGGTCTTCAAGGCGGAAAGTGCCTTGAATCGTTTCAGGATAAGCGCCAGCAGCTATGGATACGGGAGCGCGCCTGGGCGCTCCCGCCCAGCCTTACTTGCCGCGGTTCAGGGCCGCGTAGAGCACGATGGCGCCGAAGGTCGCGGTGCCGATGCCGCCCAGCGCGAAGTCGCCGAACTTCAGCGTGAATTCGCCCGTGCCCAGGATCAGCGTGATCGCCGCCACGATGAGGTTCTTGTTCTGCGAGAAATCCACCCGGTTGTCCACCCAGATCTTGGCGCCGGCAATCGCAATCAGGCCGAACACCACGATGGACACGCCGCCCATGACCGGCAGCGGGATCGCCTGGATCAGCGCGCCGAACTTGGGCGAGAAGCCCAGCAGCACCGCCAGCAGCGCCGCGACCAAGAACACCGCCGTGGAGTAGATGCGCGTGGCGGCCATCACGCCGATGTTCTCGGCGTACGTCGTCACGCCCGTGCCGCCGGCCGCGCCGCTCACCATCGTCGCCACGCCGTCGCCGATGAAGGCGCGGCCCATGTATTGGTCCAGGTTCTTGCCGGTCATGGCCGTCACGGCCTTGATGTGGCCCAGGTTCTCGGCCACCAGGATGATGACCACGGGCACTATGAGCAGCAGGGCGTTGGCTTCGAACACCGGCGCATGGAACTGCGGCAGGCCAAACCAGGCGGCGTTGGCGATGCCCGACACGTCGATCGGCTTGCCCAGGCCCATGCCGTTGGTCAGCAGCGCGTACAGCAGGCTGGCGATGATCAGGCCCACCAGGATCAGCAGGCGCTGCAGCATGCCGCTGGTGAATACCGCCACCAGCGCCACGCACACGAAGGTCAGGGCCTGCATCCAGGCCTCGAAGTTGTTGGCCGCCATGTTCTTGATGGGGATGCCGGCCAGGTTCAGCCCGATCACGGCCACCACCGCGCCGGTGACCACCGGGGGCATGAAGCGCTCGATCCAGCCTGTGCCCACCAGGTGCACCACCACGCCCACCAGCGTGTACACCAGGCCGCAGGCGATGATGCCGCCCAGCGCCACGCCGATGTTGGCGTTGGGCCCTTTGCCTGCATAGGCCGTGGCCGCGATCACCACGCCGATGAAGGCGAACGACGAGCCCAGGTAGCTCGGGACCTTGCCGCCGGTGATGAGGAAGAAAATCAGCGTGCCGATGCCGCTCATCAGCACCGCCACGTTGGGGTCGAACCCCATCAGGATGGGCGCCAGCACCGTGGCGCCGAACATGGCGATGACGTGCTGTATGCCCATCAGCCCGGTCTGCGGCCAGGGCAGGCGCTCGTCCGGTCCGATCACGCCGCCACCCTGCAGCACCTGCGCCGGGCGCTCATTCCATTGCAAAAGGGCCATGGGGCTCTCCTTGTGTGAAAGCGCTGATTTTAGAGGTTAGATGGGCCTCTGGCGCTTGTGTGGCAAGCGCAAACAGCTATCAAATCAGGAGTGTGCAGGAGTGCGCTATCACCCAGGGGTGCCAGACGGGCCCATCGCCGCCGGCCTGCCGAGCGTGGCGGGGCCGTTTTCTGCCGTCACGGGGCCCAGGTTTGCCAGGCCCTCAGCGCCCCGGCTTGCCGGTCTCGAGCGCGTGCAGCTCCTGCACCACGTCAACCACCTTGTGTGCGTCCTCGCGGATGCGCTCGATGGCGTCGCGCGCCTGGCGTGACAGCTGGGCGCCCTGCTCCACCGCCGCCACACCGCCCTGGATGTGGTCGATCATCGCCCGCATCTCCTGCAGCACGGCCTGGATGGTCTGGTGGATGTCGTTGGTGGCGGTGCGGCTGTCGCCGGCGAGTTTGCGCACCTCCTCGGCCACCACGGCAAAGCCGCGCCCGGCCACGCCGGCACGCGCGGCCTCCACCGCCGCGTTGAGGGCCAGCAGGTTGGTCTGGTCGGCCACGCGGCGTATGCCCTGCACGCTGGCGGCGATGCTCTCGGTCTTGCGCCCGAGTTCGTGCACGCGGGCCGCGGTGTCCTCGAACAGCTGGGCGATCGACTGGATGCGCGCCGTGGCGTCGACGATGGTTTGCGTGCCTTCTTCGGAGAGCTGCTGCGTCTCCTGCGCCACGGCAAACGCCGTGTTCACGCCCTGCTCGCGCGCCTGCGCCTGCTGCACACGCGCGGTGATGTCGGTGGCGAACTTGACGATGTGGCTCACCACGCCGTCAGGGTCGAGCACCGGGTTGTACGTCGCCTCCAGCCACACCGTGCGCCCCCGCGCATCGACGCGCTCGATCTTGCCCTTGGAATACACGCCCGCGCGCAAATCGTCCCAAAAGCGTGGGTAGTCGCTGCTTTGCGCGAATGCGGGCGAGCACAAGATGCGATGGTGCTGGCCCACCAGGTTCTGGCGGGTATAGCCCATGGTGTGCAGAAAGTGGTCGTTGGCGCGCAGCACATGGCCTTGCAGGTCGAACTCGATCACTGCCATGGAGCGTTCGATGGCCTCCAGGATGGCATGGGCGCGTTGCGTCTGCTCCTGCGTGGCGGTCACGTCGTAAACCAGCCCCACGATGCGCTCCACCCGGCCGCGGGCATCGCGCACGGGGTAGAACATGCCCTGCACCCAGACCACGGTGCCGTTTTTGCAGCGGCGCTGCGCCGTGCCTTGCACGAATTCGCCGCCACACAGGCGCCGCCAATTGGCCTGAAAGGCAGGGCTGGCAACGTATTCCGGCGGATAGAAAATCGTTTGGGGCTGGCCGATCAATTCGGCACGCTGGTAGCCCAGCAGGTCACAAAACCGCGCGTTCACTTCGCGCACCACGCCTTGGACATCCACTTCGACCACGGCCGCCTGCTCTGCAATGGCCTGCCAGCGCCCTTGTGCCGAAAAACGTTGCTGCTGCCACCACATAGGACACCTCGTTGCTCAGAAATACCGGGCACGTAGTGTACGCGCGGTGAGCGCAACGCTTTGCGGGGAAAGCGCGAGAAGCTATTAAAACAATAGCTATCGCGCCGCCAGGGCGCGCGCGATGCGGTCGCACCGCACCGTGGTCTTGGGCACGTGGAAGGGGAACCACATGCGCACGTCCTGCTCCAGCCCGATGCCGTGCATGTAGTTGTAGATGGCCTTCTTCAGCCCGGCGCCCAGCGCGTCGTGGTCCACCCCCGTGGGGTCGATGAACGCCACATCGTTCTTGGCAAAACCGCCCGGCGGCAGCGGGGCCAGGGTCACGCCGTATTCCTCGGGGTTCTGTCCCACGGGCGAATGCACGGTGCAGGCAAAGCGGTGGAAGAAGCCGCTCTGGATGCAGCCGTTCTCGAACAGCTGGCGCACGTATTCCAGTGCGTCCACCGTGTCCTGCTCGGTCTGCGACGGAAAGCCGTACATGAGGTAGGCATGCACCAGGATGCCCGCGTCGCTGAATGCGCGGGTCACGCGCGCCACCTGGTCCACGCTGACACCCTTCTTCATCAGGCCCAGCAGCCGATCGTAGGCCACCTCCAGCCCACCCGAGATGGCGATGCAGCCCGCGTCGGCCAGCAGCTCGGCCAGCTCGGGCGTGAAGGTCTTTTCAAAGCGCACGTTGCCCCACCAGGAGATGCCGGTGCCGCGTGCGATCAGCTCCTGCGCGAGCGCCTTGAGGGCCTTGGGTGGCGCGGCTTCATCGACGAAGTGAAAACCGGTCTGCCCGGTCTCGGCCACGATGGCCGCGATGCGGTCGGCCAGCACCTGGGCGCTGGCGCCCTCGTAGCGGCCGATGTAGTCCAGATTCACGTCGCAGAAGCTGCACTTCTTCCAGTAGCAGCCGTGCGCCACGGTGAGCTTGTTCCAGCGCCCGTCGCTCCACAGCCGGTGCATGGGGTTGAGCATGTCCAGCAGCGACAGATAGCGCTGAAGCGGCAGGCCGTCCCAGGTGGGCGTGCCGATCTCGGCAAAGGCGACGTCGGGCTCCGCCAGGTGGACGTACTGCACGGCGCCATCGTCATTGCGCACAAAGGTGCGCACCAGCCGCTGGCGCCCACGCTGGCCTTGCAGGTGCTCCAGCAGCGCGAGCAGCGGGCGCTCGCCGGCGTCCAGCGTCACGTAGTCGAAAAAATCGAACACCCGTGGGTCGGCCAGCTCGCGCAGCTCGGTGTTGACGAAGCCGCCGCCCAGCACGGTGACGATGTGCGGGTGCCGTGCCTTGATGGCCTGGGCAATGCGAAACGCGCCGTACACCGAGCCCGGGAAGGGCACCGAGAGCAGCACCACGCCGGGCTGGTGGCGCGCGACGGCCTCATGGGTGAGCTGCTGCAGCACCTCGTCCACGAAGGTCGGCGCCTGCGCCAGCGCGTCGGCCAGCGGGTCGAACGTGGGCTGGCTGCCGGCGAGCTGTTCGGCGTATCGCACAAACTCGAAACGCGCGTCCACGGCGCCCTGCAGCACGTCCGCCAGGTCGTTGAGGTACAGCGTGGCCAGATGCTTGGCCTTGTCGGTCAGGCCCAGGGCGCCGAAGGCCCAGCCCAGCGGGTCGCCGCTGCCGTCGTCCTCGTACACGTCCAGCGCCGCGAAGCGCGGCCCTTCCGGCAGGTAGTGGCGGCCCACGATGCGGTGCGCGAGTGTGCTGTCGCGGCCCTGCAAAAAGGCCATGGCCGGGCCGATGGTGGCCAGGTACCGCTCCTGCTGTGCAAGAAAGGACTGCACCGCCGGGCTCTGCGCGTTTGCGGGCAGGGCCCGCGCCCTTTCGGCGACCTGCGCGAGACCGTCGCGCGAGAGCAGCCGCAACACCAGCGCGATCGCCAAATCCTCCTGCCACGCCGGCACGCCGCGCGAGCGCAGAAAGCCCGTGAGGTAGGCGGTGGAGGGGTAGGGCGTGTTGAGCTGCGTCATCGGCGGGATGACGGACAGCACGCGGGGCAGGGCTGCGGGCATGGGCAAAGGGGTGGAGGGGGCTGGCAGAGCGGCGGATTATCCCGGCCCCCTGTCGCGCATGCCCGTGCGGGGGCTTGTTCAGCGCACGGCGCGGCGCGCCTTCTTGGCGGCGTACATGGCGCGGTCGGCCTCGCGCAGCGCCTCGTCGGCCGTCATGCCGTTGGGGAGCACGGCGATCACACCCACGCTGGCGCCGGCGTAGTCGATGGGGGCGCCCGCCCCGCCAAAGCGCCCGCGCGTGGCCTGTGCCAGGCGCTGGCCGAACCCCTGGCGGGCCGCCTCCAGCGCCGGGCCGGGCGCGGGGCCGGGGCCTACGGCCACGAACTCATCGCCCCCGTAGCGTGCGACGAAGTCCTGCGCGCGCGCCGCGCCGCGCAGCCGCTCGGCCATGTCGGCCAGGAAGAGGTCGCCCACCTCGTGGCCATAGGTGTCGTTGATCGCCTTGAAACCGTCCAGGTCCATGAAAGCGATCAGCACCGCCGTGCCCTGGCGCGCGCCTTGCGCCAGTTGCTGGTGCAGCATTTCGCGCAGCGAGCGGCGGTTGGGTAGGCCGGTAAGGGCATCGGTCGCCGCATAGGCCGCAAGCCGGGCATTGGCCTGCAGCAATTGCTGCAGCAGCTCCTCGCGCTCGACCTGCTGGCCAATGAGCCGCGCGAACAGCGTCAGCGCGTTGCGCGCCTGCGAAGTGAGCTCCTGGCGCTCGTCGCTGGCGGCGCAGAGCGTGCCGTAGAGCTGGCCGTCGGCCATGCGCACCGGTGTGCTGGCGTAGGTCTGGATGCCCAGCGCCGCGGCGGCCTGCGAATCGCCCCAGCATTGCCCCACGTCGGCGGTGAAGGGGCGGCCCTCGTCCAGCGCACGTTTGCACAACGTGTCGTGCCAGGGCACGCTCAGTCCCTCGGGGATCTGCATCTGGCGCGTGTTGCGCGCGTACAGCACACGTTGCACACCCCGCTCCAGGTCCACCACCGTGAGGTAGGTGGATTCGAACCCGGTGATGTCTTCCAGCAGCTCCAGCAGCGGCCGGGTGAGCTCTTCGACGGTGCGTGCGCGGGTGACGGTCTCGCAGAGATGGTCCAACAGGTTGTCCATGCGGCCATTATGGATGGGTGTGCCGCAGGACGCTGGCCGGGACAGGCAGCGAGTGCCTGCCCCTCCAGTTGAATGGCGGTGTGCGCGCTAAGGTGCGGCGCTGGGCCAGGCGGGGCGCCGGCCTGTGAGCTGGCTCACGATGGCGCCCTTGAGGGGCGGCAGCCGGTTGGCGCCCGCCAGCACCACCTGGCGCAGCAGGCGGGGCAGCGGCCGGTCGTCGGTGTACAGGCGCACGATGGCATTCGTGCCCTGGTACAGCGGCCAGGCGTGGCGGTGATGGCCGCGCGCGTAACCCTCCAGCACGCTGGCGGCGCCGATGTCCGCGCCGCGCTCGCGTGCATGGGTGAGAGTGCGCGTGAGGCTGTCCACACCCGCCAGCCCCAGGTTGAACCCGTGCGCCGTCACCGGGTGCATGCCGACGGCCGCGTCACCCAGCAGCGCGCAGCGCGCGGCGGCGAAGCGGTGCGCATACACGGCGACCAGCGGGTAGGCGTGGCGCTCGCCCACCAGCCGCATGGCGCCCAGGCGGTCCTTGAACTGGGCTTGCACGCGTGCGGCGAATGCCTCAGGGGGCAGTGCCAGCAACTCCTGCGCATGCGCCGCGCCGGTGGTGACCACGGCCGAGCACATCGGCGCGCCATCGACCAGGTCGCCCGGCAGCGGCAGGATCGCCAGCGTCTGCTCGTAGCCGAAGCACTCGTGCGCGACCTCGTGGTGGGGCAGCTCATGGCGCAGGCGGCAGACGATGACCGTGCGGCCGAAGTCGTGCATGGCTGCGCCAATGCCCAACTGGCGCCGCGTGGCGGAAAAGCGGCTGTCGGCCGCCACCAGCAGCGGGGCCTGCAGACGCAGGGGCGCTGCGTCGAGGTTGCGGGTGTCGGTGTATTCCAGCTCGGCATGCGCGGGCGTGACGGCCACGCGCGTGACGCGTGCCTCGGTGACCAGTCGTACGCCGGGCGTGTGCGCGGCCACTTCGTAGGCCGTGCGGCGCAGCGCATGGTTGGGCACGATCCAGCCCAGATGCTGGACGCCGCTGCCGCCTGCGTGCAGCTGCATGGCCCCGCGCTGGCCCACGGGGCCGTCGTGCACCTGCGCCTCGCGCAGCAGGCCGACCTCGTGCGCGGCCAGGCGCTGCCAGCTGCCGATGCGCTGCAGCGTGGCCACGCTGGGGTGGGTGAGTGCAATCTCGCGCCCGTCGGCCGGGGGCGCGGCCAGCGTGGAGGCGGGTTGCTGCTCCAGCACCGTGACCTGCATGCCGGCCTGGGCCAGCGAGGCCGCCAGCGACAGCCCGGCAGGCCCCGCACCCACGACGAGCACGTCGCTGCGCTGAGAGGAAACGTCTTGTGTTGTCATGATTCAGAAACAGGCCGCCGGCAGTGGCAACAGCGGGCAATTGTCGGCAGGGCAGAAAGCGGCGATCTTGCCTTGCGTCAAGCACGGCGGCCATGCGGCCGCTTCCTACGCCGGGCGGGCGATGGTCTCACTACAGTGGAGAACCCTGCAACCAGCAAGCAAAGGACCCGACATGCGCGTGGACATCTACCGCCGATCCGAAGCCGAGGGGCGTTATTCCCATCTGGCCGTGCCCGAGGGCAAGCCCATACCGCAGGAGGCCATCAATACCGATTGGAACTGCGAGCACCGCGCCGTGGAACGGGACGAAACCCAGGCGCACTGGAACGACCTTGGTATTCCCGAGCCCGGACGGCAGCTGCGTGACAAGGGCTATGCCATCACCAGCGTGACGGAGCAGCCGCGGCGCTGAGGCCAGGTGCAGCCGGCCAGGTGCGACCGGCGAGGTGCGACCGGCGAGGTGCGACCGGCCAGGTGCGACCGGCCAGGTGCGACCGGCCAGTTGTCACGTGCGTGGCGCGCACGGCGACCGCGACCGCGCTAGGCTGTGCGCATGGAGACACACCACAACATCCCCCCAACACACCCGCCTTACACGCCCCAGATACGCCGCTACCAGGATTGGCTGCAGGCGCAGCACGGCCTGCGCTTTGACGATTACCACGCGCTTTGGCGCTGGTCCACCACCGATCTGGACGCCTTCTGGCAGAGCGTCTGGGACTACTTCGACCTGCAGTCACCCACGCCGCACCGCGCGGTACTCGCAAAGAACGTGATGCCCGGCGCGCAGTGGTTCCCCGGCGCGCAGGTGAACTACGCGCGCCAGGTGCTGCGCCATGTGGACGCCGCACAGGCCGCGGGCCAGCCGGCCCTCATCGGCCGCAACGAACGCGGCGAGCGCCGCGAGCTGTCCTGGCCCGCGCTGCGCCGGCAGGTGGCGGCGCTGGCGCTGCACATGAGGGCCCAAGGCGTACGGCCCGGCGATCGCGTGGCAGCCTACCTGCCCAACATCCCCGAGACCATCGTCGCCTTCCTGGCCTGCGCCAGCATCGGTGCGGTGTGGAGCCTGTGCGCGCCCGACATGGGCACGCACGCGGTGCTGGACCGCTTCCGTCAGATCGCACCGACGGTGCTGTTGGCCGTGGACGGCGTCACCTATGGGGGGCGCGACCATGACCGTTGCGACGTGCTGGCGGAGCTGCGCGCGCAACTGCCCACGCTGCGCCACGTGGTGCTGGTGAACAACCTGGATGCTTCAAAAACAGTAGCTGATACCGCTTGCTACGCAAGCGTCATCGCCCGAAATGATGCAGAGACTGCGGCCTTTGAACCGGCGTGGCTGCCGTTCGACCACCCGCTGTGGATCGTCTATTCCAGCGGCACCACCGGCCTGCCCAAGCCCATCGTGCACGGCCATGGCGGCATGATGCTGGTGATGCTGCAGCTGGCAGTGCTGCACAACGACATCGGCAGCAGCTACGCGCCCAACTCCCTGGGCGAGCGCTACCACTGGTACAGCTCCACCGGCTGGATCATGTGGAACGCCCAGGTCGGCGGCCTGCTGGGCGGCACCACCTGCGTGCTCTACGACGGCAACCCCGGCGGCAGCAAGGAGCGGCCCGACTGGACAGTGCTGTGGCGCATGGCGGCCGAGGAGCGCGTGACCTTCTTCGGCGCTGGCGCCGCGTTCTACAGCCACTGCATGAAGGCCTGGATCACCCCTGCGGCCTGCGGCGATCTGTCGGCGATCCGCGTGCTGGGCTCCACGGGGTCGCCGCTGCCTGCCGAAGTGCAGCGGTGGGGATCGCAACTCCTGGCCAGCGCGGGCGTGCCGCAGGTCTGGTGGTGCAACATCTCCGGCGGCACCGACTTCGCGGGGGCCTTCATCGGCGGCAATCGCGAGCTGCCGCAA
The DNA here is from genome assembly GCF_022807955.1 of Diaphorobacter sp. LI3. Classification (NCBI taxonomy): domain Bacteria; kingdom Pseudomonadati; phylum Pseudomonadota; class Betaproteobacteria; order Burkholderiales; family Comamonadaceae; genus Diaphorobacter; species Diaphorobacter sp. LI3. Next base: position 86,939 of record NZ_CP094346.1, read on the forward strand.
ACGCCCGGGCGCATGCAGTGCCGCATGCTGGGCGCGGCCGTCGAGGCCTGGGACGAGCAGGGCCGCCCGGTGGTGGACGCCGTGGGCGAGCTGGTGTGCACCCAGCCCATCCCGTCCATGCCCTTGTTCCTGTGGGGCGACGCCGATGGCGCACGCTACCGCGCCAGCTACTTCGAGATGTACCCCCCCGGCCATGGCCGCAGGCCCGGCGGCGGCGACCTGGGGCCCGAGGCCGGCGCCGTCTGGCGCCACGGCGACTGGATCGAGATCGGCTCCAGCGCCCACCCCGGCTGCGTGATCTACGGCCGCAGCGACGCCACCATCAATCGCCACGGCCTGCGCATGGGCACGAGCGAGATCTACAGCGCCGTCGAGGCCCTGCCCGAGGTGCTCGACAGCCTGGTCGTGGACCTGGAATACCTGGGCCGCGCGAGCTACATGCCGCTGTTCGTGGTGCTGCGCAGCGGCCTGGTGCTGGACGACGGCCTGCGCGCGCGGATCAACGACGCCATCCGCGCCAGCCTGAGCCCGCGCTTCCTGCCCGACGAAATCGTGCAGGTGGCCGAGGTGCCGCGCACGCTGAGCGGCAAAAAGCAGGAGCTGCCCGTCAAGAAGCTGCTGCTGGGCCAGCCGACGGACAAGGTGGTCAACCCGGACGCGATGGCCAATCCCGGCTGCCTGGCGTGGTACGTGGACTTTGCCGCGCGGCGTGCGGCGGCGGTTGCTTAAAAGATAGCTGCTCGCGCTTGATGGACGGGTGGTTCAGCCCGGTTTGTCCCAGTTCTCGCCTTCCACGCGCGGCACGCTGGCAAAGCGCAGCGCGTGCTCCGTGAAGCGCTCCACCACGCGGCTGGTGCCGCCGGCCAGGCGCGCCAGCGCAATGCCCACGTGAAAGCCCGGCGGGTTGTCGGTGAGCGCCAGGCATTTCACGCCGCGCGGCACCACCTGCCGCGCCACGCTGGCCACCAGGCCCACGCCCAGGCCCGAGGCCACCAGGCTCATGATGGTCTGCACCTGCATCGCCTCCTGTGCCACGCGCGGCGCAAAGCCAGAGAACTGGCAGCGCATCATGGCCAGGGCCGAGAGGCTGGGCACCTTGTGCTGCGGGTACATGATGAAGGGCTCGTGCGCGGCCTCGGCCAGCGCGATGGCGTCGCGCTGCGCCAGCGGGCTGCTCTCGGCCACGGCCAGCACGAAGTCGTCGCGGTCCAGCGGCAGCAGCTCGAAGCCGCTCGGGTCCAGCACCGGGTAGCGCAGCAGGCCGGCATCAAAGCGCCGCGACACCAGCCCCTCCAGGATCTCGGACGACGTGGCTTCGCTTAGCTCCAACTCGATCTGCGGATAGCGCTGGCGCAGCGAGGGGATGAGTTGCGGCAGCAGCGCATAGGTGGCCGAGCCGATGATGCCCAGGCGCAGCAGCCCGCCCTCGCCCTCGCGCGCGTCCTGTACCGCCTGGCGGCACTGCTGGGCGTGGAACAGCGCGCGGCGCGCGTCACCCAGCATGGCCTCGCCGGCGGGGGTGAGCACCACGCCCGTGGTGGTGCGCTCGAACAGGGGGCTGCCGAGTTCCTCCTCCAGCTTGCGGATGGACACCGACAGGGGCGGTTGCGCCATGTGCAGGCGCTCGGCCGCGCGGTGGAAGTTGCCGGTTTCCGCCAATGCGACGAACTGGCTGAGTTGCCGGAGGTTCATGCGATATGAAAAAAGTATTGAAATCTAAACTTTTAATATTAGACAGCATGCAAGGTGCTGCCTAGAGTGCCAACTCCGACCCCTTTGCGGGGCACCGTAGCGGAGCAGAGACTCCAAGGAGACATTGCACATGGCATTCCACCGCAGAACCACCCTGCGCGCCCTCGCGGGCGCCAGCCTCGTGGCCCTGGGCGCCGCCCTCGCGCCCGCCGTGCAGGCGCAGGCCTTCCCGTCCAAGACCCTCAAGTTCGTCGTGCCCTTCGGGCCCGGCAGCGGCACCGACACCTCGGCGCGCTACTTCGCGCGCAAACTGCAGAACCTCACGGGCCAGTCCGTGGTGGTGGAGAACAAGCCCGGCGCCAACGGCTTCATTGCGGTCAAGCAGGTGCTCTCGGCCCCGGCCGACGGCTACACCGTCTTCATCGGCAGCAACTCCACCCTGGCGGTGAACGCGGCGCTGTTCAAGGAGCTGCCCTACGACCCGGTGAAGGACTTTGCGCCGCTGACCATGATGATGCGTTCGCCCGCCATGCTGGCCACGGCCCCGCAGGCGCCGTTTGCCGACCTCAAGGGGCTGGTCAGCTATGCCAGGGCCCATCCGGGCAAGGTGAACTTCGGTGCCGGTTCGGCCGGTTACCAGCTCATGGGCGAGCTGCTCAACGACAGCGCCGGCGTGCAGACCGTGCATGTGCCGTTCAAGGGCGCCGGCGAGACCATGACCGCCCTCGCCGCGGGCACCGTGGACTACGCCTTTGCCGAAGTCACGGCCGTGCAGGAGCTGGCCAAGGGCGGGCGCGTCAAGGTGCTGGCCGTGGCGGCGGACAAGCGCGTGGCCACCTCGCCCGACGTGCCCACCGCCAGCGAGGCCGGCCTGCCCGGCTTCGAGGCCTACACCTGGGTGGGCGCGATGGTCAGCAGCAAGACACCCCCGGCCGAGACCGCCAAGCTGGCCGAGCTGTTCACCACCATCTCCAAGATGGATGAGACCCGCGCCTTTTACGAGCGCCTGGGCGCCACGCCCATGACCGGCGGCCCCGCCCAGATGCACGAGTTCCAGAAGAACGAGATCGCGCTGTGGAAGCGCATCGTCACCCAGGCCAAGGTACCGCTGCAATGACCTCGCCGGCCGCCCTGCAACCCGGCGCGCTGCAGCACGTGAAAGTGCTGGACCTGTCGCGCGTGCTGGCCGGCCCCTGGGCCGCCCAGACGCTGGGTGACCTGGGCGCCGAGGTCATCAAGGTGGAGCGCCCCGGCAGCGGCGACGACACGCGCGCCTGGGGCCCGCCCTACGTGACCGACCCCGCCGGCCAGCCCACGGGCGAGTCGGCCTACTACATGTGCACCAATCGCAACAAGCAGTCGGTGACCATAGACTTCACCCGCCCCGAGGGGCAGGAGCTGGTGCGGCGCCTGGCGCAGCAATGCGACGTGCTGGTGGAGAACTTCAAGACCGGGGGCTTGGCGCAATACGGGCTGGACTATGCCGCCTTGAGCGCACTCAACCCGCGCCTGGTGTACTGCTCCATCACTGGCTTCGGGCAGAGCGGGCCGTATGCGCACCGCGCCGGCTACGACTTCCTGATCCAGGGCATGGGCGGGCTGATGAGCGTCACCGGCCGCCCCGACGGCGAGGACGGCGGCGGCCCGATGAAGGTGGGCGTGGCGCTCACCGACATCCTCACCGGCCTGTACGCCAGCACCGCCATCCTGGCCGCGCTGCAGGCGCGCGAGCACACCGGCCGCGGCCAGCACATCGACCTGGCGCTGCTGGACGTGGGCGTGGCGTGCCTGGCCAACCAGGGCATGAACTACCTGTACGGCGGCAAGGTGCCGCAGCGCATGGGCAACGCCCACCCCAACACCGTGCCCTACCAGGACTTCCCCACGGCCGACGGCCACATGATCCTGGCCGTGGGCAACGACGGGCAGTTCGCGCGCTTGTGCCACGCCGCGGGCCAGCCCGGCTGGGCGCAGGATGCGCGCTTTGCCACCAACGCCGCGCGCGTGGCGCACCGCCACGAACTGGTGGCGCTGATACGCGGCGTGACGGTGGGCAAGCCCACGCGCGACTGGATCGCCCTGCTGGAGCAGCACGGCGTGCCCTGCGGCCCCATCCACACCGTGCGCGAGGTGTTCGACGACCCGCAGGTCAAGGCGCGCGGCATGCAGATTGCCATGCAGCACCCCCAGGCGGGCAGCGTGCCGCTGGTGGCCAGCCCCCTGCGCCTGTCGGACACCCCGGTGAGCTACCGCCATACGCCCCCGCAACTGGGCCAGCACACCGATGCGGTGCTGGCCCGCCACCTCGGCCTTGCGCCCGAGGCACTGCAAACCCACAGAGACAACGGAGTTTTGGGATGAGTACCCTGGATTCACTCGCGCTCACGCGCATCCCCCCCGAGGACGAGGCCCTGCGCGCCGAGGTGCGTGCCTTCCTGGCCGAGGCGATTGCCGAACTGCCCGCGCATATCCGCGCCCGCTCGTGGGGCGGCTACAGCAGCGAGCTGAGCCGCAAGCTGGCCGCCCGCGGCTGGATCGGCGTCACGCTGCCCAAGGAATATGGTGGTGGCGGACGCAGCGCCTTCACGCGCTATGTGCTGGTGGAGGAGTTCCTCGCCTGCGGCGCGCCCGTGGGCTCGCACTGGATCGCCGACCGCCAGAGCGCGCCGCTGATCCTGAAGTACGGCACCGAGGCGCAAAAGCAGTTTTACCTTCCGCGCGTGTGCAAGGGCGAGGCGTTCTTTTGCATCGGCATGAGCGAGCCGGGTTCGGGCTCGGACCTGGCCAGCGTGCGCACCCGTGCCACGCCCAATGACCAGGGCTTTGTGCTCAACGGCCAGAAGATCTGGACCACCAACGCGCACCACTGCCAGTACATGATTGCGCTGGTGCGCACCTCCGGCATCAGCGAGGATCGCCACAAGGGCCTGTCGCAGGTCATCGTGGACCTGTCGCTGCCCGGCGTCACGGTGCGCCCCATCGAGGACCTGTCGGGCGACCGCCATTTCTGCGAGGTGTTCTTCGACAACGTGCAACTGGGCCCCGATGCGCTCATCGGCGCCGAGGGCCAGGGCTGGGTGCAGGTGACGGCGGAACTCGCCTTCGAGCGCAGCGGGCCCGAGCGGCTGTTCTCCAGCATCGTGCTGTTCGACCAGTGGCTTCAGTACGTGCGCACGCCGCAAGGGCGCACGGAGTCGGCCCAACGCCTGGCCGGCCAGGTGCTCACGCAGCTCGCGCCGTTGCGCGCCATGTCGGTGGCCATTCAGGACAAGCTGGTGCGCGGCGAAAGCCCCATCGTCGAGGCCGCGCTGGTCAAGGAGCTGGGCACCACGCTGGAGCAGATGATCCCTGCGGCCATCTCCGACGACCTGTTCGCCCGCGAGGCGGAGGACGTGCCCGTGGAGCTGCTGATGACCCTGAAATACGTGACCGAGGCCTCGCCCTCGTTCTCTTTGCGCGGCGGCACGCGCGACATCCTGCGCGGGATGATCGCCCGGGGCCTGGGCCTGCGCTGAAACGGAGCCACGACATGAGCCAAGACAACGATCTGTTTGCCGACGCGGCCCGCCAGGTGCTGGCCGACCAGTGCACCCCCCCGGTGGTGCGCGCCATTGAATCCGGCGGGCGCGCCGCGCCTGCGACGCAGCTGCTGTGGGCGCAACTGGAGGCCACGGGGCTGGCCGACGCGCTGTTGCCCGAGGACGACGGCGGCGCCGGGCTGGGGCTGACCCAGGTGTTCGGCGTGCTGGAGCAATGCGGCGCGCATGCGCTGCCGCTGCCGCTGGGCGAGACCATGGTGGCGCGCGCGCTGCTGGCCCAGGGCGGCGTGGCTCGCCCCGCCGGCAGTATCACGCTGGCGCGTGGCGAGCAGCTGCCGGATGGCGGCGTGCGCTGCGCCCTGGTGCGCGGCGGCCAGGTGGCCGATCACGTGCTGGTGCAGGCTGGCAGCGCCTGGCACCTGCTGGCCACGGCCGATGCGCAGGCTGCGCCCCAGGCGCTGGCGCTGGATGCCGCCCTGGCCTGGTCTGCTGCCCAGGGGGAGGCCGCGCCCGGGGTGCCGGTGGACGCCGCGCAAGACGCACGCACCCTGCAGGCCGCCGTGGTGGCCCCGCAGATGGCCGGCGCGTTGGGCGACGTGTTCCGCCGCACCCTGCAGTACGCCAACGAGCGCCAGCAGTTCGGCCGCCCCATCGGCAAGTTCCAGGCCATCCAGCACCAGCTGGCGGTGATGAGCGAGCATGTGTTCGCCGCGCGCATGGCTGCGCAGCTGGGCTGCAACGGCGCCGGTGTGCTGCCCGACCGGCTGCGTGTGGCCACAGCCAAGGCGCGCTGCAGCGAGGCCGCATTGGCTGTGGCCGAGTTCGCCCATGCCATCCACGGCGCCATCGGCTTCACCGCGGAATACGACCTGCAGCTGTTTACCCGCCGCCTGCACGCCTGGCGCCAGACGGCCGGCAGCGAGTCTTACTGGCACGGCGTGGCCGGCGAGGCGCTGCTGGCGCACGACGGGCTGACGCTGGACCTCGTGCGCCGCATCACCGATGTGGAAATAATGCTCTGAAAACCATAGCTGTTTGCGCATATCAATCAAGGCATTCAATGTGTTTTTGCATTGGACTCAAGAAATGATGAGCGCTGGCAGCTCCTACTTTTGACTACGGAGAGACACCATGGCCTTCCTGACCATCGAACGCGACGGCGGCATCCTGACCGCCACCATGAACCAGCCCGAGACGCGCAATGCGCTCACCGGCAACACGGCCGTGCAGGAGTTCGTGCAGCTTTGCGACACCGTGCGCAAGGACGCCAGCGTGAAGGTGCTGATCCTCACCGGCGCGGGCCCCATCTTCAGCTCGGGCGGCAACGTCAAGGACATGCAGCGCTTCTTCGACGATGCGCTCACGCCCGACCTGATCCGCGAGGAATACCGCCAGGGCATCCAGCAGATCCCCAACGCGCTGTACCAGCTCGACGTGCCGGTGATCTGCGCCGTCAACGGCCCGGCCATCGGCGCGGGGCTGGACCTGACCTGCATGTGCGACATCCGCATCGCGGCAGAGAACGCCACCTTTGCCGAGAGCTTCGTGCGCGTGGGCATCGTGCCCGGCGACGGCGGCGCCTGGCTGCTGCCGCGGGCCGTGGGCATGGCCAAGGCGTCCGAGATGGCTTTCACCGGAGAGGCCATCAGCGCCCAGGAGGCCCTGGCCTGCGGTCTGGTGAGCCGCGTGGTGCCGGCCGACCAGCTCCTGCCCACCGCGCGTGCGCTGGCCGAGAAGATCGCCGCCAACCCCGGTGCCGTGATGCGCATGACCAAGCGGCTGCTGCGCGAGGGCGAGCACGCCTCGCTGGCCTCGCTGCTGGAGATCTCCGCCGGCTACCAGGCCATCGCCCACAAGACGGCCGACCACCGCGAGGCGGTCACCGCCTTCATCGAGAAGCGCGCCCCGCGTTTCCAGTAGACCGAATCAGCCATCGGCGGACAAGGAAAGGCCCGGCGGCCGTTCGATAATGCCGCCATGGCTTCTCCCCACAAACGCTTTTCGATGATCCGCGAGTTCCACCTCGCGGACTGGTTCACGCTGGGCAACGCGGTGTGCGGCGTCGGGGCGCTGTTCTCGTCGATGACCTATCTGGAAACGTCGGACGTGCGCCATGTGTACTTCGCCTGTGCGCTGGTGCTGGCGGCGCTGGTGTTCGACGTGCTGGACGGGCGCATCGCGCGCTGGCGGCAGAAAAGCTCGGCCATGGGGCGCGAGCTGGACTCGCTGGCCGACGTGATCTCCTTCGGCGTGGCGCCCGCCATCATCGCCTACGCCTGCGGCATGCAGGGGCTGTACGACCGCGTGGTGCTGGCCTTTTTCGTGGCCTGCGGCGTGTCGCGCCTAGCGCGCTTCAACATCACGGCCGAAACGCTGGCCGAGGGCCCGTCGGGCAAGGTCAAGTACTTCGAGGGCACGCCGATCCCCACTTCCATCGTGCTCGTGGGCCTGATGGCCGTGGCCGCCAGCGTGGGCGCGGTGCGCGGCCAGCTGTGGCTGGGGTCGGTGACGATCGGCGGTTTCACGCTGCACCCGCTGGTGCTGCTGTTCGCGCTGTCGGGCTCGCTGATGATCAGCCGCATCCGCATTCCGAAGTTCTGAGCATCCCCCCCGCGGGCGCTGGCGCACCTTCCCCCTTCTCTCGCCGCGCTGCGCGGCGGGAAGGGGGACGCAGCCGGTGGACTGGCGAAGCCAGATCCGCGGCGGCCCAGGCCTGGGGTGCGCCTGGGTTCGCCGCACGTCCTGATACGGTGGCAGCGGCGCAGCGCAGGTACACTTTGCGGCTTCGAGGCGGCGCCCGTGCGCGGCGTCTTTTTTCCCATCCGAACCGCTTCATGGCCGTTGATACGGCGGGCCGGGCCCGCACCCACCTAGACCTCAAGAGTGCCCAGCTGCCCGTGGTGGCCATGGTGCTCAAGACCACCGACGTGGCCAGCATCGCCGCCGAGTTGGCTGCCCGCAGGGCCGACGACCCCGAATTTTTCGACAACGACCCGGTGCTGATCGACCTCTCGGCCGTGCAGGACGAGCCACAGCCCATCGACTTCGCCGCGCTGGTCAAGACGCTGCGCAGCCACCGCACGCAGCCCGTGGCCGTGCGCGGCGGCAGCAGCGCGCAGAGGCAGGACGCGCACGACGCGGGCCTGATTGCCGCCCCTGACGCGCCGCCCCCGCGCATGCAGGCGCCGCGTGAGAACACTCCCCGCGAGGTGGTCCACGAAGTCATCCGCGAGGTGGAGGTCGTGCGCGAGGTCCCCGTGCCCGCGCCGGCGCCGGGGACCGTGGTGGTGGACAAGCCGCTGCGCTCGGGCCAGCAGGTGTATGCCCGCGGCTCGGACCTGGTGGTGATGGCCGTGGTCAGCTTTGGCGCCGAGGTGATCGCCGACGGCAACATCCACGTGTACGCACCGCTGCGCGGGCGGGCCATCGCCGGCGCGCGCGGCGACACCAGCGCCCGGATTTTCAGCACCTGCATGGAGCCGCAACTGGTCTCCGTGGCAGGCATCTACCGCACCACCGAGACCGAGCTGCCCGACAACGTGCGCGGCAAGCCGGCCCAGGTGCGGCTGGACGGTGAGAAGCTGCTCATCGAGCCGCTGTGACCGTCCCCCCCTTTTCTTACTCCACAGACCGCAACGCAAGGACCTCTCAGAACATGGCCAAAATCGTCGTCGTGACCTCCGGCAAGGGGGGCGTGGGCAAGACCACCACCAGTGCCGCCTTCGCATCGGGCCTGGCGCTCGCCGGCCACAAGACCGCCGTCATCGACTTTGACGTCGGCCTGCGCAACCTGGACCTCATCATGGGCTGCGAGCGCCGCGTGGTGTATGACCTGATCAACGTGATCCAGGGCGAGGCCAACCTGAACCAGGCCCTCATCAAGGACAAGCAGTGCGAGAACCTGTTCGTGCTGGCCGCCAGCCAGACGCGCGACAAGGACGCGCTCACGCAGGACGGCGTGGGCAAGGTGCTCAAGGACCTCGCCGACATGGGCTTTGACTACATCGTCTGCGACTCGCCCGCCGGCATCGAAAGCGGCGCGCTGATGGCCATGCACTTCGCCGACGAGGCGCTGCTGGTCACCAACCCCGAAGTCTCCAGCGTGCGCGACTCCGACCGCATCCTGGGCATGCTCAGCAGCAAGACCAAGCGCGCCATCGAAGGCGGCGAGCCCGTCAAGGAACACCTGCTGATCACGCGCTACAACCCCCATCGTGTGGAAGACGGCCAGATGCTGAGCCTGGAGGACATCCAGGACATCCTGCGCATCAAGCTCATCGGCGTGATCCCGGAGTCCGAGAGCGTGCTGCAGGCCTCCAACCAGGGCCTGCCCGCCATCCACCTGTCGGGCACCGATGTGTCCGAGGCCTACAAGGACGTGGTTGCGCGCTTCCTGGGCGAGGACAAGCCCCTGCGTTTCATCGAGGCGGCCAAGCCCGGCTTCTTCAAGCGCATCTTCGGCGGGAGGTAAGCGAGATGTCCCTGCTGTCCTTCCTGCTCGGCGAGAAGAAAAAGACGGCCTCGGTGGCCAAGGAGCGCCTGCAGATCATCCTGGCGCATGAGCGCAGCGGCCGCAGCGCCGGCCAGCCCGACTATCTGCCCGCGCTGCAGCGCGAGCTGGTGGCGGTGATCTCCAAGTACGTGAAGATCAACGCCGACGACCTGAAGGTCCACTTCGAGCGCCAGGACGACCTGGAAGTGCTGGAAGTGAAGATCGAACTGCCCGAGGCGACAGCCAAGTAACGGGCAGATATCAGGCCCGTTCCGCCCAGCCCAGAAGCGGCCGGGCGTGCCCGCGCTCCGGCGCAAGCCGGGGCGGCTATTTCTCCATCGGGCGGGCTACGGTGGCCGAAAGGCTTCCCAGCGGATGCTCCGTATAGAACACCCCCCCGTGGTACAGCAGGGGCGAGGCGCCTTCCCGGTGGCTGCAGCGCTCCACCTGGCCGACGAAGATCGTGTGGTCGCCCTCCACGTACTGGCTGCGGTTGAAGCACTCGAACACGGCCGCCGCGCCGTCCAGCACCGGCACGCTGCTCAGTCCCAGGCGGTAGGCCACGCCGGCGAAGCGGTCGATGCCGCGCGTGGCGAACTGCTCGGCCAGGGCGCGCTGTTCCACCGTCAGCACATTGATGGCGTAGTGCGTGGCACGGGAAAAAGCGGGCAGCGACGACGTCTTGTGCCCCAGGCTCCACAGCACCAGCGGCGGCTCCAGCGACACCGAGTTGAACGAGTTTGCCGTCATGCCGATCAGCGCGCCGCCTTCCCCGCGCGCCGTGACGATGGTCACGCCTGTGGCGAACATGCCCAGCGCGTCGCGGAACTCGCGTGGCGTGAAGACGGGAGGTTGGCTGGAGGGCGGGTGGGGCAGGCGGCTGTTCACGAAGGGGGCGGCGCCTTGGGCGCGCCGCGTAGGGCAATGGGAGGGCTATTATCAGTCTGCACCTGCGCGCCTGCAGCGCGCATGCCCTGCGGCCCTGGACCCTGCGATGTCTCTTCTTCCACGCTTTTCCCTGCTCGGCTCCGGCCCTACCGTGTTGCTGCTGCACGATGCCGATAGCGATCACCTGGGCTTTGCCCCGACGCTGGAAACCCTGGCCGCCGCGGGCTATCGCGCCGTGGCATGGGACATGCCGGGCTATGGCGGCAGTGCGCCGGTGGAGCCCTACAACTTCAAGGGCCTGGCCCAGCGTGCGCTGCTGTTGCTCGATGCCCTGCGGTGCGAGCAGGTGGTGCTGGTCGGCCACGGCCTGGGGGCGATGCTGGCGCTGGAGATCGCCGTGCGGGCACCGCTGCGCGTGCGGCGGCTGGTGCTGTGTGCCGGCGGCCCGGCGCTGGACGAGGCCGCCACCGCCGTGTGGGTGGCGCCGCGCCTTGCGGGCTTGGACGATGGACGGGACATGGCCCGGCTGGCCGACCCTACCGTGGCGCGCGACGCCGGCCCCGGCGCGCTGCCCGAGGGGCTGCAGCTTGCACGGCACGCCATGGGCCGCGTGCCGCCCGCCACCTACCGCCGTGCGTTGGAGGCCCTGACGGCTTTCGCGCGGCGTGCGCCGGAACTTGTGCGCCTGCAGGTGCCCGCGCTGCTCATCGGGGGTGAGCACGACCGCTGCACTCCGCCCGAGGCACTGCTCGCCTTGGCCCATGTGCTGCCCGATGCGCGTGCCGTGCTGCTGCCCGGCGTGGGCCACTGGCCGCAGCTTGAAGACCCCGAGGGTTTCGAGGCGGCGCTGCTGGACTTCCTGGCCGGCCCGGCGCCAGTGCTGCACTGAACGCGTGCGCGGTCCCTCACCGCAAATCGCATACCCGCCCCTGACCGCGACCGCGCACCGCTGCGCAATAAACCACATCGCGCGCCCGCGCTTTTGGTTAGGCTGGAGTGTTTTTCACAACATTGCGGAGACGCGATGATGGCCATGAGACCCAGACACTGGGCAGGGGCGCTGGCGCTGTGGGCGTTGGCGGGCATGGCGGGCGCCCAGCCCGTGAAGGTGGGGGTCATCGGCCCCTTTTCGGGGCCGTCGTCGGACTTCGGCACGCCCATGCTGCAGGGCATCCAGCTCGCGGTGGAGCAGTTCAACGCCGTGGGCGGCTACCTGGGCCGGCCTGTGGAGCTGGTGGTCAAGGACGACCAGGGCTCGCCCGACACCGGCCGTCAACGCTCGCAGGAACTGGCCAGAGAAGGCGTGGTGGCTGCCCTGGGCTTTTGCAACACCGGCGTGGCGATGAAATCGCTGGACGTGTTCCAGCAGGCGAAGCTGCCCTTGATCGTGCCGTGCGCCACGGGCACCCCCGTGACACGCACCTATCCGGCGGCGCAGAGCTTCATCTTCCGCACCTCGGCCCCCGACAACATCCAGGCGCCCTTCGTGGTGGAGGACATCCTGCGCCGCGGCTGGACGCGCGTGGCCCTCTTTGCCGACGACACGGGCTACGGCCAGGCCGGGCGCAAGGACGTGGAAGCGGCGCTCGCCGCGCACCAGCTCACGCCCGTGTACGCGACCAACTTCCCTCTGGGCGTGAAGAGCCTGGCGCCCCAGTTGCAGGCCGCGCGCGATGCGGGCGCACAGGTCATCTTCAGCTACACCGTAGGGCCGGAGAACGCTGTCATTGCCCAAGGTCGCAAGGAGCTGGGCTGGAAGGTGCCGCAGGTCGGCGGCTGGACGCTGTCGTTCCCGTTCTTCATCCAGGGCGGCAAGGACGCCGCCGAGGGAGCGCTGACGGCGCAGACCTTCATCGCCGAGCCCAGCAACGAACGCCGCGCCTCGTTCCTGAGCACCTACGCGCGCGCCTTCAAAGGCCGCCCGGCCGTGCCGATGGCGGCGGCGCAAGGGTACGACGCGGCCTACCTGCTGATGTATGCACTGCTGGGCATCCGCGACGGGCAGGTCAACGGCACGGCCCTCAAGCATTCGCTGGAGAACCTGCAGCGCGTGTATTACGGCGTGGTGGCGACCTACGAGCGGCCCTTCTCGGCCGAGGAGAAAGAGGCCATCACCCCCAACATGCTGGTGATGGGCAAGGTGCAGGCCGGCGCGGTGACCTTCGCCTACCCCGAGGATGCCAAGCGCAACCTGCTGGTGCAGCGCAAACGCTGAGGTGCGACTCGCTCAGGCCAGGCGCGGCGCCCCGTAGGCGGCAGCGGGCGTGTCGTCGCCCAGAAAGGCGAAGTCCATGGCTGGCCGCTCGCCGCTCAGCAGCTCGGCCATGGCCTTGCCCGAGCCGGCGCCATGCGTCCAGCCCAGCGTGCCGTGGCCGGCGTTCACCCACAGGCCGTGCAGCGGCGTACGGCCGATGAACGGGATGTTGGTGGGCGTGGCGGGTCGCAGGCCGGTCCAGTACTGCGGATCTCCGCCTTCCTCGGGCGTGCGCGTGTCGCACACGCCGGGCAGGATGGTCTCAATGCGGCGCGACAGCATGTGGCAGCGCGCGCGCGCCACAGGGCTGTCCAGCGACAGGTCGTAGCCGCCCAGCTCGATGGTGCCGGCCACGCGCAGCACGTTGCCCAGGCGGCTCATGGCGATCTTCTTGCCGTCGTCGATGGTGGAAACCATGGGCGCGCCCTCCGGTTTGAGCAGCGGGAACGTGGCGCTGTAGCCCTTGCCGGGGTAGATGGGCAGGTGCACGCCCACGCCCCGCAGCAGCGGTGCGCTGTAGCTGCCGCATGCAACGACCACGGCATCGGCTTTCAGTATTTGGTCTTTTTGGCCTGTAGCGCTTTCATGGCGAGCGCGAATAGCTATTGATTCAATAGCGTCGCCGGAGCGGTTCAGGCGCAGCACGTCGTGACCGTAGAGGAACTGCACGCCGCGCTCGGCGCAGCGGCGGGCCAGTGCCTGGGTGAATACGCGCGCGTCGCCGCTCTCGTCGGTGCTGGTGTAGGTGCCGCCGGTGATGCGGTCGCCGTAAGCGCGGAAGGCCGGCTCGATGGCGAGCAGCTCGTCGCGGCTGACCACGCGCCGCTGCACGCCGAAGCGGCGCATCAGTTCCACAGCATGGGCCGCGTCGTCAAAGGACTTCTGGTCGGTGTAGAAGTGCGCGATGCCGCGTTCCAGCCGGTGGTACTCGATGCCCGTGGCGCGCACTATGTCCTTGAGTGCGGCATGGCTGTACGCGCCCAGCGCCACGATCTGCTGCACGTTGCGTGCGAAGGCCGTGTCGTTGCACTGCGCCAGGAACTTCAGGCACCAGCGCCATTGCTCCCAGTCCAGCTGGGGGCGAAACAGCAGCGGCGCTTCCTTGTCGAACATCCACTTGAGGGCCTTCCATGGCGCCTCGCGGTTGGCCCAGGGCTCGCAGTAGCTCACCGAGATCTGCGCCGCGTTGGCAAAACTGGTCTCCAGCGCCGCGTCGGGCTGGCGGTCGACCACAGTGACTTCATGCCCGCGCTCGCGCAGATGCCAGGCGGTGCTAATGCCGATGATGCCGGCGCCCAGGACGATGGTTTTCATGGCGCGCAGTGTGCTGCGGCCCAATGAAAAACAAAAGCGTGATTAAACTTCTTCGGAATTCATCAGAATGACTAATGGATACCGACTGTGAGCACATTTGACCCCGCCGCATTGGAATGCCTGGCCGCCATCGTCGAAGAGGGCGGTTTCGAGCGCGCCGCGCGCCGCCTGAACATCACCCAGTCCGCCGTGTCGCAGCGCCTGCGTGCGCTGGAGGCGCAGGTGGGCTCGGTGCTCATCGTGCGCAGCCGGCCGCTCAAGCCCACCTCGGCCGGGCAGTTGCTGCTCAAGCACACCAAGCAGTTGCGCCTGCTGCGCGCCGACCTGGAGCGCGATCTGCAGGACCTCATGCCCAGCGGGCGCGGCGGCGGCCGCGAGGAAGAGCGCATCGCCATCGCCATCAACGCCGACAGCATCGCCACCTGGGCGGTGGACGCGCTCGGCGATCTGGTGCGCCAGCGCCTGCCGCTGGAGATCATTGCCGACGACCAGGACTTCACGCAGGAGTGGCTGCGCTCGGGCCAGGTCATGGGCTGCGTGACGACGTTGAAGAGCGCGCTGCGCGGCTGTCGCATGGTGCCCCTGGGCGCGATGCAGTACGTCGCCGTGGCCGCGCCAGAGCTGGCGCGCCGACAACTGCCGCAAGGGCTCACGGCGCACAACTTCCGCGACGAGCCTTTCGTCTCGTTCAACCGCAAGGACGATATGCAGGCCGAGTTCGTCACGCGCACCTTTGGCCTGAAACGCGTGTCGCTCAGCCGCGTGTTCGTGCCCAGTTCGGAGGGCCAGGTGCGCGCCGTGGCCGCGGGCTGGGGCGTGAGCGTGGTGCCCGAGCTGCTCGCGCGTCCCTGGCTGCAGCAGGGCCGGCTGGTGGACCTGGCGCCGGGCCATACGCTGCCCATCCAGCTGTATTGGCACTCATGGAACCTGGAGTCGGAAGTGCTGGATGCGCTGGCCGATGCGCTCACCAGCGCGGCGGCGCAGTACCTGTCGGCCTGACGGCACACGCGGATGGGGGTCTTTAGGGTTATCGGCCTGCGCGGGGTGAAGGCTCGCTAACATCGCCCGCATGAACACGCTGCAGCCGCCCCGTCCGTCCTTCAAGGAGCAGATGCTCCGGGCGCGCGAGGATGCCATCGTGGAGGCCGCGAGCCGCCTGCTGGGCGAAAAAGGCTTCGAGACCATGACCGTGGACGAGGTCGCCGCGGCCGTGGGCATTGCCAAGGCCAGCCTGTACAAACACTTTGCCGGCAAGGACGACCTGTGCTCGGCCGCCATGGTGCATGTGGTGGAGCGCCTGCAGCGCTTTCTGGCGGCACTGCCGGCCGAACTGGGCGCCATGCAGCGCCTGCACGCGCTGCTGTGCTGGACGCTGCAACTGCAACTGGCCGACGAGGTGCCGCTGCTGCCCAGCCGCAACTCCGCGCTGGCCCAGGCGCTGCGCGCCTGCGACGCCTACCAGGCATCGATGCAGGAGGTGCATGCCTGCATCCTCGGCTGGATCGTCGAGGCGCAGGCCCAGGGACAGCTGCGGCGCGAGTTGCCGCCCGATGTGATCTTGTGTGCGCTGCTGGCGCGCAATGCCGATCCCATGCTCGGCATGCTGCGCGACCGCGGCTATGCGGACGAGTGCATCATCGACTGGGCCGCGGACACCTGCCTGAGCGGCCTGGCGAGCGGCCCCGCCATGCGGGTGGCCTGATCAGCGCACCAGCAGTACCGGCACCTGGCAGTTGGCCAGCACCTGCGTGCTGACCGAGCCCATCACCAGCTTGCCCAGCGAGCCGTGGCCGTGCGTGCCCATGACGACCAGGTCGTACTTGCCGGACTCGGCCACCTTGGCGATGGTCTCGCCCGCCGGGCCCACCTTGGTCATGGTCTTGAGCTGCACGCCCTGACGCGCCATGAACTTCACGACGGGCGACAGCACCTTTTCGCCTTCCTCAGCGTGGTACTTGTCCACGACTTCCTTGCCGAGCGCGGCGCGCGCGCGGGGAGGCAACTGGGGCTGCACGGTGATGGCCGTGTAGGTGTGCGAGCTGCCCAGCATCTCGTCGTGAGCGGCCAGGTAGGCCAGCATTTTCTTGGTGTAGGTGCTGCCGTCGACAGCAAGCAGGATGTTCATTCGAAGTGCTCCGGAAACGAGAATTCAGACTAATCCGCGCCGGCGCCTGTTGTCTTGACTTCAGTCATATTTTTGATGCGGTACGCGGTGGCGGGCGCAGGGCCCGCACGCATCATACGGTGAGCACGCAGTGCGGCTCAAAGGTTGCCTGCTCCCCCTTGCGGGCATAGCCCAGCGGGTTGGCCACTACGCGGCAGCTCCAGGGCGTGCCGTCCACGCGGGCCCCGCGCACCAGGTAGTCGCTGGGCGCATGCAGATGGCCGTGCAGCCACAGCTGGGCGTGGGGCAGGCAGTCGTCCAGCGCATTGCAAAACCCCGCCGTGCCCGGCACCAGGCCGTAGCGCGGGTCGGCGCTGAGCAGGCTGGGCGCGAAGTGCGTGACGGCCACCGTCGTGCCCGCAAAGGGCTGTGCGAGCGCGTTGCGTAACCAAGACTGGCAAACCAGGGCCTGTTCGCGCACCTCGGCGGCCAGGAAGGGCCCACCCTGGCGGGTGCTGCCAGTCTTGGAGAGATAGAAATTGGCCGCGCGGAACGCCTTCTCGCGCCGCTGCAGTCGCTGGCCCGGGTCGGTGATCCCCGCGTGGTCGGCCAGCGCGTCGAAGTCGCTCCACAGCGTCGTTCCAACGAAGCGGACCCCCTGCAGCACCATGCTCTCACGCTCCAGCCAGATCAGCCCCAGCCGGTCGCAGATGCGGCGCAGGCGCGCATGCGCGGCGTCGAAGTCCTGCATGTCGTATTCATGGTTGCCAGGGACGAAGACCACTGGCGTGGGCCATCCGGCGTACTGCGGCAGAGGGGAGAAGCGCGCCAGGCCGAAGTCCTCATCCGACAGCAGCGAGCCGGCCTGGTAAGAGCCGATGTCGCCGGCCAACACCAGGACATCGGCGCCAACGGCGGGGCTGGGGGTGAAATGCGGGTGGGCTTCCAGGTGCAGGTCGGACAGCAGTTGCAGCTTCATGGGTGAGTGGGTGGGGTCAATCCTGGCGGTGAATGGGGGCGGGCGTGTTGCGCGCGGCGCGCGCAATCGCCTCGCGCAGCCAGCGGTGGGCGGGGTCGTGGTTGCGTCGGCGGTGCCACAGTGCGTCCACGTGCACGGGCGGCAGCGTCATGGGCAGCGGGCGCCACACCAGTTCGTCGCGCACGCTGGCCACGCCGACGAAGTGGCGCGGCAGCACGGTGAGCAGGTCCGTGGTGGCCACCACCCGCCCCGCGGTGAAGAACTGGTTCACGGTAAGCACGATGCGGCGTTCACGTCCCAACGCGGCCAATGCCCCGTCGATGAAGCCGAAGGGCTTGCCCGAGAAGCTCACCAGCAGGTGGCGCGCGGCGCAGTACAGGTCCAGCGTCATCGGCACGGCGGCCAGCGGGTGATCCGCGCGCATCACGCACACGTACTGACCGTCGTAGAGGCGGGTGCTTTCGTGCGCCACCACGTTGTCCGACTGCGCCCGCGCCGTGAGGTCGGCCAGCACGGCGGGGAAGTAACCCACGGCCATGTCGGCGCTCTCGTCGTCCAGCAGGCGGCGCGGGTCGCGCGTGGTCAGCGGCACCACGCGCAGCGAGACGCCGGGGGCCTCGCGTTCCACGATCTCGATGAGTGGCGGGATCAGCGTGGCACCCGTGGCGTCGGCCATCGCCAGAACGAAGGTCGTCTGAGCGGACGCCGGGACAAAGCGCCCGGGGGAAAGTGTCTCCTGCAACTGTGCCAATGCGTGCCGTACGGCGGGCCACAGGGCCAGTGCCCGCGGCGTGGGCTCCACGCCGTGGCCGCGCCGCGTGACCAGCTCGTCGCCCAGCACCTCGCGCAACCGGCGCAGTGCGTTGCTCACGGCGGGCTGTGTGATGGCCAGTTTCTCGGCGGCGCGGGTCAGGTTGCGCTCGGCCATGACCTCGTCAAAGACGCGCAGCAGATTGAGATCCAGCGTGCGAAAGTTCAATGGCTGCATGCTGCAATCATCACACGGATGAATATGGGTGATTCAACATATAAATTGGACACAAACCAGGGTAAACCCTAATATTGCTGCATTGCCCGGCAATTTCGCCAACAGTGGCGTACGAGTCGCATCATGACGAAGTTTGTACACATCGATCTTCCTGTCCAGCACCACGGCATTGCACGCATTGAAGAGGCCGCAAGCCATCTGAAGCAAACCGCTGCCCGCTTTGACGGCACCCGCGGCGCAACGTCGCTGCTGCTGGCGGCGCTGGTCGCCGCGCTGCTTGTCGTGGCCAACCAGGTCATGGACACCTGGAACGATGGCCACATGCTGGCCGGCTGGATGGTGATGTGGGTGATCGCTTTCGCAGGAATGGCGTTGCTGGCGGCACCTGCGCGCAGCGCGGTGCTGGGCCTGCGTGCCGCTGCCAAGGCTTGGTCGGACGCGCACCGGCGTGCGGCAGAGGACGAGCGCACCTGGAATGCCGCACTGCGCGACGCCCGCATCATGGCCGACCTGAGCCGTGCGATGAACGGCATCGCGGTGGACGACCTGCGCCGTTACCGCTGAACGGCCGCGCGGCGACCCCGCGCCAACCGACAACAGGGCACCTTCGGGTGCCCTTTTTGCTATGTGCGCGGCAGCTTCCTATGGGGCGCATTCATGAAAAAACCCCGCGCCACAGATGTGGTCGCGGGGTTGTGTGTGTAGGCCCGGCTGAATTACACGCGCCGAGCCGAGGCAGGGCGGTCAGGCCGCCAGACGCTTCTCCAGCGCGGCCTTGGTGGCCAGCAGTTCCTGGGGCAGGTGGTAGGCCAGCTTGTCGAAATGCTCGGTGTGCAGCTTCAGTTCTTCGGCCCAGGCAGCCTTGTCGATGCTGGTCACCATCTTGAACTGCTCGGTGCTGAAGTCCAGGCCGGTCCAGTTGATCTCGGCGTACTGCGGAGCAATGCCGAACATGGTCGGCTCGCCTTGCGCCGTGCCCTCGATGCGGTCCAGCATCCACTTGAGCACGCGCATGTTGTCGCCATAGCCGGGCCAGACGAACTTGCCGTCCTCGCCTTTGCGGAACCAGTTGACGCAGAAGATCTTGGGCAGCTGGTGGCCGGACTCCTCCAGCTTGTGTTCCATGTCGAGCCAGTGCTGGAAGTAGTCGCTCATGTTGTAGCCGCAGAACGGCAGCATGGCGAACGGGTCGCGGCGCACGACGCCTTGCGCACCAAAGGCGGCGGCGGTGGTCTCGGAGCCCATGGTCGCGGCCATGTAAACGCCTTCCATCCAGCTGCGGGCCTCGGTCACCAGCGGCACGGTGGTGGAGCGGCGGCCGCCGAAGATGAAGGCGTCGATGGCCACGCCGGCAGGGTTGTCCCACTCGGGGTCCAGGGCCGGGTTGTTGGTGGCGGCCACCGTGAAGCGCGAATTGGGGTGCGCCGCCTTGGCGCCGGTTTCCTTGGCGATCTGCGGTGTCCAGTCCTTGCCCTGCCAGTCGATGAGGTGGTCCGGGAGCTTGCCGGTGTCCTTCTCCATGCCTTCCCACCACACATCGCCATCGTCGGTGAGGGCGACGTTGGTGAAGATCACGTCCTTGTCCAGCGAACGCATGCAGTTCGGGTTGGTGTGCATGTTGGTGCCGGGGGCCACGCCGAAGTAACCGGCTTCGGGGTTGATGGCGTACATCTTGCCGTCGGCATGGGGCTTGATCCAGGCAATGTCGTCACCGATGGTCGTGACTTTCCAGCCGGCGAAGCCGGCTTCCGGCGGCACCAGCATGGAGAAGTTGGTCTTGCCGCAGGCGCTGGGGAAAGCGGCGGCCACGTGGTACTTCTTGCCCTCGGGGTTGGTCACGCCCAGGATCAGCATGTGCTCGGCCAGCCAGCCCTGGTCGCGGCCCATGGTCGAGGCAATGCGCAGCGCCAGGCACTTCTTGCCCAGCAGTGCGTTGCCGCCGTAGCCTGAGCCGTACGACCAGATCTCGCGGGTCTCGGGGTAGTGGACGATGTACTTGACCTGGGGGTTGCAGGGCCAGGACGTGGTGTCCTTCTGGCCTGCGGCCAGCGGGGCGCCCACGGTGTGCATGCAGGGCACGAACTCGCCGTCGGTGCCGAGCACGTCATAGACGGCCTTGCCCATGCGGGTCATCAGCTTCTGGTTCACGGCCACGTAGGCGCTGTCGGTCAGTTCGATGCCAATGTGGGCGATGTGCGAGCCCAGAGGGCCCATGGAGAAGGGCACCACGTACATGGTGCGGCCAGCCATGCAACCGTCAAACAGCGGCTGCAGCGTGGCGCGCATCTCGGCCGGGGCCATCCAGTTGTTGGTCGGGCCGGCGTCTTCCTTTTTCTCCGAGCAGATATAGGTGCGGTCTTCCACGCGCGCGACGTCCGACGGGTCGGACCACGCGAGGTAGCTGCCCGGGCGCTTGGCGGGGTTCAGCTTCTTGAACGTGCCGGCATCCACCAGTTGCTGACACAACTGCTCGTACTCCTGCTGCGAACCGTCGCACCAGTGGATGCGGGCGGGCTTGCACAGCGCGGCCATTTCGGCCACCCAGGCGATCAGCTTGGCGTTCTTGACGTATGCGGGCGCCTGAATGTCCAGGACGGGCATGGTGGGTGCGTTCATCGGGAAGGCTTCTTTGAAGTTGAAAAACAGTCTTTTCAAAGGAAGCGAACCGGGTCACGACGCACAGGCCCGCGCTGAACCGATCTGCGCGCTGCCTTTGAAAAAACCGCTGGGACTCAGTCGGCTGGCGAAACGGGGGTACCGCGGCGGCACCCCTGCACAGGTCGGCTGGGGTGACGATTTTATGAAGACGCCCCCGATTTGTCTGTCGGACAGGGGGCTAAATCATGCAAAAAACACATGACGTTATGCGCGTCATGGCGTCGGTGCAAAACGCGATCACCAAAAACAAAGCCCCGCAGATGCGGGGCTGGGTGGCGAGCGGGCGGTGCGTTCAGGCCATGTACACCGCAATGAAGGCCAGCAGGAAGATCATGGCCGCACCCACCGCAGGGATCACGACGGGAATCAGATGCACCACGGACTCGGCGGCATCGGTGGCCGTGGCGGCCTCGACGTCGGCGGCGTTGGGGGCGATGGGGTGGTCATGGGCCATGGGTTCGGTCTCCTGTGGGGTCTGGTGCCTTGATGGGGGACAAGTGTAGCCACAACGCCCTCGCGCTTGCACGGGCCTTACCCGCACTCCTGCGCCTGCAGGGCACCGGCCCGCCTTAGCGCAGCTCCGCTTGCATCTGCGCGGCGCGCAGCAGGTCCAGCACCTGCTGGATGTGCGCCTTGCCGCGCGTTTGCAGCACCAGTTCGATCTCCACGTTTTGCGCGGCCAGCACGGTGAAGGCGCGCTGATGGTGCACCTCTTCGATGTTAGCGCCCGCTTCGGCCACGAGGGCAGTGATGCGGGCGAGCACGCCGGGCACGTCGCGTGCGCTGACCATGATGCGCGCCAACCGGCCGGAGCGCACCATGCCGCGCTCGATGATGGCCGCCAGCAGCAGCGGGTCGATGTTGCCGCCGCTGAGCACCAGCCCCACCTTCTTGCCGCGAAAGCGCTCGGGGTGGCGCACCAGCGCGGCCAGCCCGGCGGCCCCCGCGCCTTCCACCAGCGTCTTCTCGATCTCCAGCAGCATCAGCACCGCCTGCTCGATGTCGCCTTCGTCCACCAGCAGCAGGTCATCCACCAGCCGGCCAATGACCTCCTGCGTCATCTTTCCGGGCTGGCCCACGGCGATGCCCTCGGCGATGGTTGACGCGCCCTGCGCGTGGTGCGTGCCCTTGATGGCATTCACCATGGCTGGGAAGCGCGCCGTCTGCACGCCGATGATCTCCAGGTTCGGCTTAATGGCCCGCGCCGCCGTTGCCATGCCGGCCAGCAGCCCGCCGCCGCCCACCGAAACCACCAGCGCATCCAGGTCGGGCTGGGCGGCCAGCATCTCCAGCACCAGCGTGCCCTGGCCGGCGGCCACGGCCTCGTCGTCGTAGGGGTGCACGAAGGTCAGGCCCTGCTGCTCCGCCAACTGGTAGGCGTGCTGGCGGGCTTCCTCCAGCGTGTCGCCGTGCAGCACCACCTCGGCACCAAAGCCGCGCGTGCGCTCCACTTTCACACCGGGGGTGAAGCGCGGCATGACGATCACGGCGCGCAGGCCCAGGCGCTGCGCGTGGTAGGCCACCCCCTGGGCATGGTTGCCCGCGCTCATGGCCACCACGCCGCGCTCGCGTTCTTGGGGAGTGAGCTGGCTCAGCTTGTTGCAGGCGCCGCGTTCCTTGAACGAGGCGGTGAACTGCAGGTTCTCGAACTTGAGGAATACCTGCGCGCCCACGATCTGCGAGAGCGTGCGCGATTCGACGCAGGGGGTTTCCAGCACCTGGCCGCGCAGGCGCTCAGCGGCGTGCTGGATGTCTTGGAAGGTCAGCATGGTGCATTGTGGCGCAGCGCGCCAGGTGAAGCAGTTTTTGCTATTGTAAAAATAGCTGCTTGCGCTTGGTGGACGAGCGCTAGAAGCCGTTTTTTCTCTGAAGACCCGTCCACTATCCCGGAAATGCGCGCGCCAGAACCGCCGCCACATCCAGACCGCGCGTGTCGATAGCGCCCGCCACGCGGCCGGCCCCGCTGTCCGCCAGCCGCGTGGCGATGAACGCATCGGCCACGGCTGCGGGGGCCTGCTGGCGCAGCAGGCAGGCCTGGGCCAGCAGCACCAGGCGCTGGGTCAGCACGCGGCCCAGGCCTTCCAACTGCTCAGCCGGTGTGGCCAACAGGGCCTGCAGCTCGCGCGCGGCAGCGGCAATGCGCGGCTCGTCCTGCGCCGCGGCGTGCAGCTCGGTCAGCAAAGCGTGTGCGGCCTCGGGCTCGCGCTGCAGGGCGCGCAGCACGTCCAGGCACATCACGTTGCCCGAGCCTTCCCAGATGGAGTTGACGGGCGCCTCGCGGAACAGGCGCGCCATCATGCCATCCTCCACATAGCCATTACCGCCCAACACCTCCATGGCCTCGCCGGTCAGCTCCACCGCGCGCTTGCAGACCCAGAACTTGGCGGCCGGCGTCATCACGCGCTTCCAGGCACGCTGGGCGGGCGTGCCGTCGTCCTCGTACGCCTGGGCCAGGCGCATGGCCAGGTGCAGCGCGGCCTCGCTCTCCAGCGCCAGGTCGGCCAGCACCGCGCGCATCAACGGCTGCTCGGCCAGGGCCTTGCCGAAGGCGTGGCGCCGGCGCGCGTAATGGATGGCCTGCACGGTGGCCTGGCGCAGGATGGCGGCGCTGCCCACCACGCAGTTCAGGCGCGTGTAGCTGGCCATCTCGATGATGGTGGGAATGCCACGGCCTTCCTCGCCCATGAGCAGGCCCCAGGCATCCTCGAACTCCACCTCGCTGCTGGCGTTGCTGCGGTTGCCCACCTTGTCCTTCAGGCGCTGCACGCGCACGGCGTTGCGGCTGCCGTCCGGGCGCCAGCGCGGCACGTAGAAGCAGGCGAACGGGCCGCCCTCGCCGGTGCGCGCCACCACCAGGTGCGCATCGCACTGTGGCGCCGAGAAGAACCACTTGTGTCCGCGCAGCCGGTATTCGCCGCCGCGCCCGCCCGTGCCGATGGGTGTCGCCACGGTGGTGTTGGCGCGCACGTCCGACCCGCCCTGCTTCTCGGTCATGCCCATGCCCAGCCAGATGCTGGCCTTGTCCGCCACGGGCAGGTCGCGCGGGTCGTAGGCGGTGCTGTAGAGCCGGGACTGCAGCGACTGCCACAGCGCGGGCTCCTTGCGCAGCAGCGGGATGGCGGCCTGTGTCATCGTGGCGGGGCACAGCGTGCCCTGCTCCACCTGGCCGTGCAGGTAAAAGCCCGCCGCCCATGCGGCCCAGCGGCCCGGCCGCTCGTCCTGGAAGGGCCGGGAGATCAGCCCCTCGCCGCGGTACAGCGCCATGAGCTGGTGCCACGCGGGGTGGAACTCCAGCGCGTCGATGCGCCGCCCGCGCGTGTCAAAGCGCTGCAACTGCGGCGTGTGGCGGTTGGCCTGCTCGGCCAGGGCGTAGGTCTCAGCCATGCCCAGCCGTGCGGCGTAGGCGTCGAGCGCCGGGCGCGCCCAGTCGGCGCCCGCACGCTCCAGCGCCTCGCACAGCGCCGCGTCGGTGGCCAGCGGGTGGTAGTCGTTCAGCTCGGGGTATTGGTTGAAGACCTGGTGGGTGGTCCAGTCCATGGTGCGTGGCCTCCGTGTTGTCGTGGGACCAGTCTAGGAGCCTTGCGCCGCCCGGGTAAGAGGGTGAGCGCGGAAGAGGGCGACGTTCAAAGCCAAATAGGCCCATAGCGCCCAACTGGCAAGCGCGAACAGCTATGAAAACAGGAGTTCTCTCAGCGCAGCACGCGGCAGTTGCCGAACTCTCAGCGGATCGCCAGCGCGTCGCCGTTGCTGCACGGCACGCTGTAGGTCTCAAAGCCCGGCCCCTTGGCGGCGAGCGCGGCCACGGGCTGGGCATGGCAGGCTTGCTCGCGTGCCAGGCGCTCGGCGCTGTAGGCATCGGCACCCGTGGGCCGCGGGGGCGCCTCCGGTGCTACCGGCACGGACGGCGCCGCGCCCGGCTGCGGCCCGGCCACTGCCAGCGGGCTGATGCGGTGGCCCCGCACGGCCATGCAGTGCGCGACCAGCTGGCGCCGCCGCTCCAGCGCCTGCAGTCCCTGCGAGCCGCCCGCGAGTGCGCCGCCCGTGAGAGCCCAGTCGCGCACGCCGGTGTCGCTGCGCCCGAGTCCCCAGGCGAGAAACGCCGCCACCAGCGCGCCCTGGACCACGGCGTCCAGCGTCTCGCTGAGCACGCCCACCTGCTGCGCGCGGTCGCGGCAGTCCTGCAGGTCGGCGTCGTAACGGGCGCGCGCATCGACGGCGGGGTCGGGCGCCACCGGAGGCGGGGGTGGCGTGGCGCAGCCGGTGACGGCAACGCACGCGGCCACGCACAGGGCCAGCGTGGCGGTGGCCCGGCGGGGAGTTGCCGGGAAAGAAGTGCGAGGGGTGGGTTGCATGTCGCCGGGTCCTCTCAGTCGGTGGCTGGGCGCATGCGGCGTGCGCTCTAGGCTGCTTCGGTCTGGAACAGCCGGCGCGTGCCCACCGGCGCCACGGCGCGCGCAATGGCGCCGATGTGGTCCGGCGTGGTGCCGCAGCAGCCGCCCACGATGTTGACCAGCCCCTCGGCGGCGAACTCGTGCACCAGGCGGCTGGTGACCTCGGGCGTTTCGTCGAAGCCCGTGTCGCTCATCGGGTTGGGCAGGCCCGCGTTGGGGTAGCAGCTGATGAAGGTGTCGGGCGCGGCGCGGTTGAGCTCCTGGATGTAGGGGCGCATCAGCGCCGCGCCCAGCGCGCAGTTCAGGCCGATGGACAGCGGCCGCGCGTGGCGCACGCTGTGCCAGAAAGCCGTCACCGTCTGGCCCGAGAGGATGCGGCCGGACGCATCCGTCACCGTGCCGCTGATCATGATGGGCAGGCACTCGCCGGTTTCCTCGAACACCTCGTCGATGGCGAACAGCGCGGCCTTGGCGTTCAGCGTGTCGAAGATGGTCTCGACCAGCAGCACGTCGGCGCCGCCCTCGATCAGGCCGCGCGCCTGCTCGTGGTAGGCCGCGCGCAGTTGCTCGAAGGTGACGTTGCGCGCGCCGGGGTCGTTCACGTCGGGGCTGATGCTGGCGGTCTTGGGCGTGGGGCCGAGGGCGCCGGCGACGAAGCGCGGCTTGTCGGGCGTGCTGAATTTGTCACAGGCCGCGCGCGCGAGCTTGGCGCTCTCCAGGTTCATCTCGTAGGCCAGCTCGGCTAGCCCATAGTCGTCCTGCGCGATCGAGGTCGCGCCGAAGGTGTTGGTCTCGATCAGGTCGGCGCCGGCCGCGAGATACCCTTCATGGATGTCGCGGATCACGTCGGGGCGCGTGAGGCTCAGCAGCTCGTTATTGCCCTTCACGTCGCGCGCAAAGTCCTTGAAGCGCTCGCCCCGGTACTGCGCCTCGGTCAGCTTGAAGCGCTGGATCATCGTGCCCATGGCGCCGTCGAGGATGGCGATGCGTTGTTCCAGGATGGCGGGCAGCGCTTGCGCGCGGGTGTAGTGGGGCAGGGTCATGGGGCCGATTGTAGGAAGCCGGCGCCGCCCGCGGTGGCGGGCGCACAATAACGGGCTTTGCGCCATGGTGGGGCCATCCGCATGGCCGCGTTTTATAGGCCAAAAGTGCCTCTAGCGCTTATCCAATAAGCGCTGACAGCTATCAAAAAGAGAGTCTACCGGTTTGTCCCCCGCGCATTTCGTCCTGCACGACGTCTTTGGCTACGAGCAGTTCCGTGGCCCGCAGCAGGCCATCATCGACCATGTGATCGCCGGCGGCGACGCGCTGGTGCTGATGCCCACGGGCGGCGGCAAGAGCCTGTGCTACCAGGTGCCGGCCATCGTGCGGCGCGATGCGGGGCTGGGCGTGACGGTGGTGGTTTCGCCGCTGATCGCGCTGATGCACGACCAGGTGGGCGCGCTGCACGAGGCGGGGGTGGAGGCGGCCTTCCTCAACTCCACGCTGGACTGGCAGCAGACGCAGGACGTGGAGCGGCGCCTGGCGCGCGGCGAGATCACGCTGCTGTACGCCGCGCCCGAGCGCGTGACCACCGACCGCTTTCTCACGCTGCTGGACGGTCTGCATGCGCGCGGGCAGCTGGGGCTGTTCGCCATCGACGAGGCGCATTGCGTGAGCCAGTGGGGCCACGACTTCCGGCCTGAATACCGCCAGCTCGCGGTGCTGCACGAGCGCTATGCGGGCGTGCCGCGCATTGCCCTCACGGCCACGGCGGACGCGCTCACGCGCGAGGACATCGTGCAGGGCCTGCGGCTGCAGCAGGCGCGGCAGTTCGTCAGCAGCTTCGACCGGCCCAACATCCGCTACCGCATCGAGGAAAAGAAGGAGCCGCTCACGCAGCTCATGCGCTTCATCGACCGCGAGCACCTGGGCGAGGCCGGCGTGGTCTATTGCCAGTCCCGCAAGCGCGTGGAGGAACTGGCCCAGGCGCTGTGCGATGCGGGCCTGACGGCGCTGCCCTACCACGCGGGCCTGCCCGCCGAGGTGCGCCAGCAGAACCAGGACCGCTTCCTGCGCGAGGACGGCATCGTGATGGTGGCCACCATCGCCTTCGGCATGGGCATCGACAAGCCCGATGTGCGCTTTGTGGCCCATGTGGACATGCCCAAGAACATTGAGGGCTACTACCAGGAGACGGGCCGCGCGGGCCGCGACGGTCTGCCCGCCGACGCGTGGATGGCCTACGGCCTGCAGGACGTGGTGAACCAGCGCCGCATGATCGACGAGAGCCCCGCGGGCGAGGAGTTCAAGGCCGTGATGCGCGGCAAGCTGGATGCGCTGCTGGCCCTGGCCGAGGCCACGGACTGCCGGCGCGTGCGGCTGCTGGGCTACTTCGGAGAGGCGTCCGAACCCTGCGGCAATTGCGACAACTGCCTGAATCCGCCGGCCGTGTGGGACGGCACGGATGCCGCGCGCAAGCTCCTGTCCACCATCTACCGCGTGCACGAGGCCAGCGGTCTGACCTTCGGCACGGGCCACATCATGGACATCCTGCGCGGCAAGGCCACGGACAAGGTCCAGCAGTTCGGCCATGAAAAACTCTCCACCTTCGGCCTGGGCGCACAGTATTCCGAGGCGCAGCTGCGCGGCGTGCTGCGCCAGTTGCTGGCCGCCGGCGCCGTGGGGCTGCACAAGGTCACGACCGAGGGCGGCCACAGCTTTGACACGCTGGCGCTGACCGAGGGTTCGCGTCCCGTGCTGCGCGGCGAGCAGAGCGTGCTGCTGCGCGAGGCCACGGCCGCAGCCGGGCCCAAGAAGCCGCGCCGCGCCAGCGCCCCGCCGGTGGCAGCGGCCAACCTGGGACAGGATGCCCAGGTGCGTTTCATCAACCTCAAGGCCTGGCGCGCCGAGGTGGCGCGCGAGCACAACCTGCCGGCCTACGTGATCTTCCACGACGCCACGCTGGCCGCCATTGCCGAGCGCAACCCGGCCACGCTGGAGGATCTGCAGGGCATCAGCGGCATGGGTGCGAAAAAGCTGGAGGCGTACGGCGCCGAAGTGCTGCGGGTGTGCGGCGCCGGGGCCGCGGCCGGCTGATCAGGCGCACCGCAGGCTGGTGGGCAGCGGCCACTGCGTGGGCGGCGCCGTCCGGGCCCAGGGCACGCTGGCGGGCGTGCTGCATTCCTGCAGCACCCATTGGCGCACGCCTTGTGCGGCCAGGTCTTCGGCCAGCGCCTGCAGGGCCGCCGTGTCGAACAGTCCCGCGTGCCAGGTGGTGCGGCACTCGTAATCCACACCGCTGGCCTGCACGCAGCGCAGCGACTCCCAGGCGCGGTCGCCACTGCCCGGCGTGCGGGTGATGGCGTCGTAATGTGCCGGCGGCCCCTTGATGTCCAGGCCCACCCAGTCCAGCAGCGGCAACAGGGCCTGCAGCCGCTCGGGGTACATGCCGGCCGTGTGCAGGCCGGTGGCAAAGCCCAGGGCGCGTACGCGCGCGAGGGCGTCGGGCAGGGCGGCCTGCAGCGTGGGCTCGCCGCCCGAGAACACCACGCCGTCCAGCAGGCCGCGGCGCGTGTGCAGCAGTTGCTCCACTTCGCTCCAGCGGTGCGGCGCGGGCGCGGCCGCGTCCAGCAGCCCGGCGTTGTGGCAATAGCCGCAGCGCCAGGGGCAGCCCTGGCAGAACACCACGGCGGCCAGCCTGCCGGGAAAGTCGATGGTGGTCAGCGGCGTGATGCCGCCGACGCGCAGCGCCTCGGCGGCGGTGTGGCTGGTCCTAGCAGGCACGGCCCGGCTCGGCGAAGAACTGGCGTTCGTTGTGTTCGCCCTGCTTGCCGGTGTTGAAGCTGGCCACGGGGCGGTGGTAGCCCATGACGCGCGTCCAGACCTCGCAGGGCTGGCGCTCGGCGTCGGTCAGCTGCACGGCGGTGGCCAGGGCGGTGTTCTCGGTGGCGGAAAAGTGGGTCATGACAAGCTCCTTGGTTGGTGGTGGAAGAACTTCAAAAACAATAGCTGTTGGCGCTTGCTGCATAAGCGCTAGAGGCTGATTTCATTCAAGTCACGCCGCCAGCCGCGCGCGCTTGGCGGCCAGGCGCTCCTCGTCGCAGCGCGGGCAGAACTTGTGCTCGCCGGCCAGGTAGCCGTGCGTGGGGCAGATGGAGAAGGTGGGCGTGACGGTGATGTAGGGCAGGCGGAAGTGGGTGAGCGCCCGTTTCACCAGCTCGCGGCAGGCCGCGCCGCTGGAGATGCGCTCGCCCATGTACAGGTGCAGCACCGTGCCGCCGGTGTACTTGCCCTGCAGCGCCTCTTGCCGCTGCAGCGCCTCGAACGGGTCGTCGGTGAAGCCCACGGGCAGCTGCGAGCTGTTGGTGTAGTAGGGTTGCGCCTCGGTGCCGGCTTGCAGGATGGCGGGCCAGCGCTTCTTGTCTTCTTTGGCAAAGCGGTAGGTGGTGCCTTCGGCGGGCGTGGCTTCCAGGTTGTAGAGGTGGCCGGTCTCTTCCTGGAACTGCACGATGCGCGCGCGCACATGGTCCAGCAGGCGCAGGGCGAACTGGTGACCCCAGTCGCTGGTGATGTCGTGCGCGTCGCCGGTGAAGTTGCGCACCATCTCGTTGATGCCGTTGACGCCCAGCGTGCTGAAGTGGTTGCGCAGCGTGCCCAGGTAGCGCTTGGTGTACGGGAACAGGCCCTGGTCCATCAGGCGCTGGATGAGCTTGCGCTTGACCTCCAGGCTCTGCTTGCCCAGTTCCAGCAGGCGGTCCAGCGCCGCCAGCAGGGCTGCCTCGTCGCCCGCGTGCAGATAGCCCAGGCGCGCGCAGTTGACGGTGACCACGCCCAGGCTGCCGGTCTGCTCGGCGCTGCCGAACAGGCCGTTGCCGCGCTTGAGCAGCTCGCGCAGGTCCAGCTGCAGGCGGCAGCACATGGAGCGCACCATGTTGGGCGACAGCTCGGAGTTGATGAAGTTCTGGAAGTACGGCAGGCCGTACTTGGCCGTCATGTCGAACAGGGCGACGGCGTTCTCACTCTCCCACGGGAAGTCGGGCGTGATGTTGTAGGTGGGGATGGGGAAGGTGAACACGCGGCCCTTGGCATCGCCCGTGGTCATCACGTCGATGTAGGCGCGGTTGATGACGTCCATCTCGGCCTGCAGCTCGCCGTAGCAAAACGGCATCTCCACGCCGCCGATTACCGGCACCTGCTCGCGCAGATCCTCAGGGCAGGTCCAGTCGAAGGTGAGGTTGGTGAACGGCGTCTGCGTGCCCCAGCGCGAGGGCACGTTGAGGTTGTAGACCAGCTCCTGGATGCACTGGCGCACGGCGGCGTAGTCCATGCCATCCTTGCGCACGAAGGGCGCCATGTAGGTGTCGAACGACGAGAACGCCTGCGCACCCGCCCACTCGTTCTGCAGCGTGCCGAGGAAGTTCACGATCTGCCCCACGGCGGAGCTCATGTGCTTCGGCGGCCCCGCCTCCACCTTGCCCGGCACGCCGTTGAGCCCCTCGTGCAGCAGCGTGCGCAGCGACCAGCCCGCGCAGTAGCCGCTGAGCATGTCGAGGTCGTGGATGTGGATGTCGCCATTGCGGTGCGCCTCGCCGATCTCGGGTGCGTAGACGTGCGAGAGCCAGTAGTTGGCCGTCACCTTGCCTGCCACGTTCAGGATCAGCCCGCCCAGCGAGTAGCCCTGGTTGGCGTTGGCGTTCACGCGCCAGTCGGCGCGCGTGAGGTATTCGTTGATGGAGCTTTCCACATGCACCAGCGTCTGCCGGTCGGCGCGCAGGGTGGCGTGGCGCTGGCGGTAGGCCATGTAGGCGCGCGCGGTCTGCAGATGGTTGGCGGCGATCAGCGTCTGCTCCACCACGTCCTGGATCTGCTCGATGGTCGGTGCCTCGCCATGGAAGCGGTGGATCAGCACCTTGGTGGCCTGCGCCGTGAGCAGACGGGCCTCGTCCTCGCCGAACTCGCCCGTGGCCTGGCCGGCCCGGGCGATGGCCGACTGGATGCGCGCAGCATCGAAAGGCGTGCGCTCGCCGTTGCGTTGGATGACGTCGCGCGGCAGGCTGGCGACGATCGGAGATGGTGGTGTCATGGCAACCCTTAAACACTACATATAGTGTTCACCATACCTATCAAACACTATAGGTAGTTTGATCAGGCACAAACCGCAGGGCAGAAAAGGGCCTGTGCAGAGGGGGGCTGCGGTGCGCGGCTTGTGGCCCGAGCGCCACGGGGTGGGGCCGCAGCAGGCCCGCGCCCGAGAGGCTGGGCGGGGGATGGGGGCGCCGTGGAGGGTTTGACGCCGTTTGGCCTTCTGGCGCTGGAGGGGTAAGCGCTGGAAGCTATTAAAACAGTAGCAACCGGGTTGCGTGCGGCGCGACGCGTGTCAGGCCAACTCGACGCCGGCCTGCGCATTGCGCACAAAGGCCTCGAACGCGACGGGCTCCAGCGGCCGGCTGTACCAGTAGCCTTGCATTTCGTCGCAGCCGCAGGCCTGCAGCAACGCGGCCTGCTCGGCCGTCTCCACGCCTTCGGCAATGGTGGCCATGCGCAGGCTGTGGGCCATCTTGATGATGGCCGTCACGATGGCCTGGTCGCTGGCCTGGTGGGCGAGTTCACGGACGAAGGACTGGTCGATCTTGAGTTTGTCGATGGCGTAGCGCTTGAGGTAGCTCATGGAGGAATAGCCTGTGCCGAAGTCGTCCAGCGCCACGCGAAAGCCCACCTCATGCAGGCGGCGGATGGTGGTCTCGGCCTGTTCCGGGTTTTTCAGCGCGACGGCCTCGGTCAGCTCCACCTCGATGCGCTGGGGTGAAACGTCCATGCGCTGCAGGATGCGCACCAGCTCCTCGACGAAGTGCGGCCGCGCGAACTGCGCAGCCGATACGTTCACTGCCACCACCAGCGGCGGCAGGCCCGCGGCATCCCAGGCGCGCAACTGCTGCGCCACCTGCTCTACCACCCAGAAATCGATGGCCACGATGGAGCCGCTTTGTTCGGCGATCGGGATGAACTCGGCCGGAGACACCAGCCCCCAGCGCGGATGGCGCCAGCGCAGCAGGGCCTCGGCGCCCGCCAGCGCGCCGCTGCCCAGCTTGCGCTGGGGCTGGAACACCAGGAACAGCTCGCCGCGGTGCGCCGCGTCCTTGAGGCCGGCGGCCAGCTCCAGCGAACGTTGCGTGTGCGCCTGCATCTCGGGTGCGAAGAAGCGCAGCCCGTTGCGCCCGTCCTGCTTGACGCGGTACATCGCCACTTCCGCGGCGGACGCCAAGGTGCTGGCGGTGCGCGCGTCGTCGGGGTAGACGGCGATGCCGGCCGACGCGCTGACCGACACGGCATGGCCGTGGATCTGCAGTGTGGTCTGCAGCTGCGCCAGCGCATCCTGCGCCAGCAGCGCCACCGCCGCCTGGTCCGCCAGGGGCACGATGGCCGTGAACGCGTCGCCCGAATAGCGCGCCACGGGAATGTGCGGCGCCAGGCAGGCGCGCAGCCGGTTGCCCATCTCCAACAGCAACTCGTCACCGGCTGCGTGGCCCAGGGTTTCGTTCACCAGCTTGAAGTTGTCCAGGTCGAACCACAGCACCGACACCCGTTCGTGGCTTGCGTCGGCGCGGTCGATGGCTTGCGTCAACTGTTCGTCGAAGGCTTTCTTGTTGAGCAGGCCGGTCAGCGTGTCGTAGTTGGAGAGCGCGCGGATGCGCTCCTCCGCCTCGCGCCGCTGCGTGATGTCCTCCATGTGCGCGACGTAATGCGTCACTTCGCCGAACACGTCGCGAACGGGGTAAAGCGAGGCGTTTTCCGTATAGACCTGTCCGTTCTTGCGGCGGTTGATGAGTTCCCCCTGCCAGGGCAGGCCGCGCGGCAGCTTGGTCCACATATCGGCATAGGTGGTCTGCGGCGTCAGTCCCGACTGCAGCACGCGCGGGTTGCGGCCCAGCACCTCTTGTGCGCCGTAGCCGCTGACTTCGTTGAAGGCCTTGTTGACGTAGACGATGCTGGCGTCGATGTCGGTGATGACCACCGGACTGGGGCTCTGGTCCAGCGCCTCCGACAGGCGGTGGATGACGGCCTCCTGGCGGCGCTGGGCCGTGTGTTTCCAGAGGCGTCGGCCACGGTCTGCAGCGCCTGTGCGTCGCGTGGGTGATAGTCCCGCGCCTTGCCGGCCACGCCCAGCAGCAGGCGCGGCCTGCCGCCTTCCACTACGGGCACGCAAGCCCAGCGGGCCGTCGCGCCGCCCGGTGCGCGCCCAGCCGCCGCATCGTGCGGCGCGTTCGTCACCACGGCGCGGCGTTCGCGCAGGGCGGTTTCCCACGGCGGCATGTCGGGCGGGGCGTTCTCGTGCGAGCAGGCGGCCAGTGAGGTGCCGCGTGCGTCGTCGTGCACGAAGTACAGCACGGCCAGCGCGCTGCCGGTCAGGGTCTGGACATGCGCCAGGCCGCGGCGCAGCAGGTCTGCCTCGGGCTGGTGGATGTCGTGCTGCTGCAGGTCCAGCAGGGCGGCGTTCAGGCCGGCCTCGGAGCGAATGCGCTCCTCGTTCTCCACGGTGGGCGTGATGTCGCGCGACAGCATCAGGAAGGTGTCGGGCTGGCCCGCGACCGCGGATTTGCGGGAGACGGACAGCTCGAAATGCCGCTCGCCCAGGGGCAGCGGCAACGTGATGCGCTGGCCGCGGCTCATGCCCGTGCGTTCAGCCTCCGCCAGTGCCTCGAAACACTGCGCGGCCGCCGGCGGCGGCAGCGCTTCGTCCAGCGTCTTTCCCAGCAACTGGGGCAGCGGGGTCATGAGCTTGCTGGTCTCGTTGGCGTGCACCGCGAGGTACGCCCCCTTGCGGTCCACCTCGAACAGCAGGTCGGGCAGCGTGTTCAGCGTGGCCCGCTGCCGGGCCTCGGCGGCGCGCAGGTCCAGGTACGGGATCTGCACCGTTTCCACGAACAGGCCGCGGTACAGGAAGCCATAGGCCAGGATCTTGTAGAAGTGGCCGGCGACGTTGTACACATCGGTCACGTTGGCGTAGAGCGTGAAGAAGATCTCGCTCATGGCCATGGTGAACGATGCCAGCGCCAGGTGCGACAGACCGAACTCGCGCGCATGGCGCAGTTGCGTGAGAAAGCCCACGCCCGCCAGCACGTACGCGGTTGCCAGCGCGTATTCAAAACGGACCTTGAAGGGCGTGAGCCCTGCCTCGGGCGTGAAGGTGCGGGGCAGCCACTGCGGATGCCCCAGCAGCACGTAGTGCACCGCGCCCACCAGCAGCGCCACCCACAACAGCCCCGCGTAGCGCGAGCGGCGGCCCAGCCATTCATTCCAGCGGTGGGGCCATAACGCGGCCCACAGCAGGGCCAGCGCCGCCAGCGCGCGCGCGGCCAGCCAAAAGTTGATGGCCTTTTCCGGGTCGCTGGGGGTCACGAAGTCCGGCATGCCGGCGTAGGACAGGCTGTGGGTCAGGTCCAGCACCGCCACGCCCAGCAGTCCCAGGCCGAGTACCAGCACCCGCCCGTTGGGCCGGTACCTTTGCGTGGCCCAACTGATGCTGAACACCATTGCCGCCACGCCGATGGACACGACCTCCATCGCGGTGTGCAGCGGCAGGTAGCCCGCCATGCCGCGCGCGGCATCCGGCGCGGGCAGGGTCTTCAACAGCCACAGGCTGACCAGCAGCACGGCGAACCAGATGAGGGACTGGCGGAACTCCTGGCGGTGGGCGGGGTGCATCATGTGCGGCGTGGTGGTGGGTCGATGCCAGGGGCGCGTGGACGCGGTACCCGTGCAAATGTAGGCAGACGTTACATCACGGCCGTGATTGTGCGGGCGATCGCCCCACAAAAACGACAAGCCCGCCGGCAGCCGCGGAGGGGCCCGCGCGGCGAAAAAAAAGCCGGCACAAGGCCGGCTGAAAAGCAAGGTGCCCCTAAGGCCTTGCCGATGGAAACGTTTTCGAGCTGCAGCGCTCTACAGGTAAGCGCTTACAACTATGAAAAATAGAGCGAACCTTAATGCGCCAGGGCCTCCTCGGCCTCGATGCGCGGGTAGAAGTCGCGGTTTTCGCGCTGCATGCGTTCGTACACATGGCGCAGCACGGTGTTGGCATCTGCACGGAAACCCTCGGCGTCCGTGCGCACGCGCTCCGGCGTGTTCCAGCGCCGTGCGAAGTCCATGTACGCCGCGGCAATCGCCCCCATCTCACGCTGGAACTGTTCGCCCAGGCGTGCCAGTTCCGCGTCGGCGCCTTGGCGCAGCGCGGGGTACAGCAGGCGGTCCTCGACGGCCAGGTGCAGCTTGATGGTGGAACTCATGGCCACGATGCCCTGCGCAATCGCCGTCGCGTTGTGCTCCACGCCGCTGTGTGCCAGCTGGCGCAGGGTGGCGATCTGGCCCAGGATGTCCCGGTGCTCGTGCTTGAAGCGGTCGATGTTCATGGCAGTTCTTCAAAAGGTCCGAGGGTGGGACCGGGCGCGCCGCGCGGGGCGGCGCACCCGGTATCCGCGGTGCGTCAGCGGTTGGCGCCTGCCAGGGCTCCGGTGCTCGGGGCGGCCGGGGCGCGGGGGGCGAACAGCACGCCGCTCACCACCTGCCAGGTCACGCACAGGGCGCCGGTGATGAACACCAGGTCACCGAAGGTACGCACCCAGCGCAGGGTCTCCAGGAACGGCTGCTGCAGGAATTCCTCACTGCGGGCGTACCACGTGCCGTGGGCCACGCTGGCGTGGAACTGGAACAGGCCGATCGGCAGCAGGCTGGTCGCGATCATCAGCACCAGGCCGGCGTTGAGCCACCAGAAGCCGGTCTTCATCAGGCGCTCGTTGAACACCATCTGGGGACGCACGTAGCGCAGCACCAGCAGCGTGAAGCCCAGGGCCAGGAAGCCATACACCCCGAACAGTGCGGCGTGGGCGTGCACCGGCGTGGTGTTCAGACCCTGGATGTAGTACAGCGAGATCGGCGGGTTGA
This sequence comes from Diaphorobacter sp. LI3, assembly GCF_022807955.1. Classification (NCBI taxonomy): domain Bacteria; kingdom Pseudomonadati; phylum Pseudomonadota; class Betaproteobacteria; order Burkholderiales; family Comamonadaceae; genus Diaphorobacter; species Diaphorobacter sp. LI3. The sequence goes on from NZ_CP094346.1 coordinate 123,158, forward strand.
TCATGAAGCCGAACACACCGGCGCCCAGCATGTTCCAGAAGGCCACGGCGACGAAGCACATCAGCGGCCACTTCAGGTTCTTCATCCAGGTGGCCTTGTGCTGCAGGCTCCAGTGCTCCCAGGCTTCATGGCCCAGCACCACCAGCGGCACCACTTCCAGCGCGCTGAAGGAGGCACCCACGGCCATCACCGGAGTGGTGGTGCCCGAGAAGTACAGGTGGTGGAAGGTACCGGGCACGCCGCCCAGCATGAACAGCGAGGCAGATGCCAGGCTGGCAGCCGTGGCCATGCGGTAGGACACCAGGCCCAGGGTCGAGAAGATGAAGGCCAGTGCCGTGGTGGCGAACACTTCAAAGAAGCCTTCCACCCACAGGTGCACCACCCACCAGCGCCAGTACTCCATCACCGAGATGTGGGTGCGCTCGCCGTAGAACAGGCCGGTGCCGTAGAACAGGCCGATACACACCACCGAGGAGGTCAGCAGTGCCAGCAGGTTCTTGTCCTGGCCGTTGGGGGCCAGCAGGGCGGGGAAGATGGCGCGGGCCATCAGCACCAGCCAGAAGGCGATGCCGGCGAACTTGCCGATCTGCCAGAGGCGGCCCAGGTCCACGTACTCATAGCCCTGGTGGCCCAGCCAGAAGTTCCACTCGGCCGGCATGATCTGCGCGATGGCGAAGTAGTTGCCGATGAACGACCCCACGCAGACCACGACCAGTGCCCAGAACAGCACGTCCACGCCGAGCTTCTGGTACTTGGGATCCTTGCCGCCGTTGATCACGGGTGCAAGGAACAGGCCTGCGGCGAGGAAGCCGGTGGCGATCCAGAACAGTGCGGCCTGCAAGTGCCACGTACGCACCAGCGAGTAGGGCAGGTACTGGGAGATTTCCACGCCGTAGAACGTCTGGCCTTCCACCGTGTAGTGCGCGGTGAAACCACCCAGCAGCACCTGTGCGGTGAACAGCGCCACCACCAGGAACAGGTACTTGCCCAGGGCGCGCTGCGAAGGCGTCAGGGCCACGCGGGACAGCGGGTCGTGCTGGGGAGGGGTGGGGTCCTGCTCGTCGTGCTTGCGCAGGAAGGCCCAGCCCCACACGAGGAAGCCCACGCCGGCCATCATGACCACCACGCTCATCACCGACCAGACCAAGTTCTCACCGGTGGGCTGGTTGCCGACCAGGGGCTCGTGCGGCCAGTTGTTGGTGTAGGTGGCGCCGGTGCCGCCGTTGTCGGCGGGACGCTCGGTGGAGGCGGCCCAGGAGGTCCAGAAGAAGAAGCCGGCCATCTGCGCGCGGCGCTCGGCGCTGGGCAGGGTGTTCTCCTTCATGGCGTAGCTCTCGCGCGTCTTCTGCAACGAGGGATCGTTGCTGAACAGCTTGTCGTAGTACTGGGCGGTCATGGCGATGGCCTCGGCGCGCAGCGGCGAGATCACCATCGTGTCCGTGGCCTTGTCGTAGGTGTTGGTGCGGTACTCGGTCTTGAGCCGGTCACGCAGCACTGCCTGCTGGCCCACGTCCAGATCGGCAAACGCCTTGCCATGGTCTTTCTGCGCGGCCAGTTCGAGCCAGGCTGTCAGCTCGCGGTGCAGCCAGTCGGCCGTCCAGTCGGGCGCCTGGTAGGCACCGTGGCCCAGGATGGAGCCCAGCTGCATGCCGCCCACCGACTGCCAGGCGGTCTGGCCGTCGAGGATGCCGTCCTTGGTGTAGAGCGGCTTGTCGCTGCCCTGCACCAGCACCTGCCCCGGGATCGGCGGCGCGGTGCGGTAGACCTCTGCGCCGTAGAAGCCCAGCAGGCTGAAGGTGACAATCAACACGCCTATCAGCGTGTACCAATACTTGGCGTACTTACCCATGTTGGGCCTCCGTCATTGTGTTTATCAAGCGGTGCAGCGGGGCGAAGGGTGGGGGGACTTTCCTTGCGCCCTCGCAAGGGTGCGCGGGCCGGGCCCGGCACACCGTGGGGGAGGGGGAGTAACGATGCATGGTCGAACAGTCGCGGTAAGAGATGCCTCCCCTCTCGCAATCCCTGGGCCAGCGGCTCTGCCATGAAAAATCAAGGGTTTACACCATCGTGGGTAAAATAGACCCATGTCAATTTGGGTAAAAAACACCTTTAAAGGGTTTTTATGACCACTGTTGAGGCATCGCCCGCGGCCGCCACCTCCGCACTGCTGCTGTGCGCCGACCTGGGGGCCGAGCTGCCCCAGGCCGTGCGCCTGCAGCGCCTGGTGGACCTGCTGCGCACGCAGTTCGGCTGCGGGGCCGTGGCCCTGCTGCGGCTGGAGGAGGAGCGCCTGCGCCCCGTGGCCGTCACCGGGCTGGTGAGCGACGCCCTGGGCCGGCGTTTTGCCGTAGGCCAGCACCCACGGCTGGCGGCCATCCTCACGCGGCGCGAGGTGACCTGCTTCGAGCACGACAGCCAGTTGCCCGACCCCTACGACGGCCTGCTCGACACCCTGGTGGGCGAGCCGCTGCCCGTGCACGACTGCATGGGTGTGGCCCTGCACGTGGAGGGGCGGCCCTGGGGCGTGCTCACGCTGGATGCCCTGGCCACCGGCACTTTCGGACCCGCCGCGCGCCAGCGGCTGGGCCAGTGGGTGCCGCTGGTGGAGGCCGTGGTGCGCGTGGCGCGGCTGGAGCAGGAACTGCGCACCCTGCGCATGGCCGCGACCGGCCCGGCCGAAGGCGACCTGGCGCTGGCGACGCCCGAGCGCGGCGGCGCTGGCGAGCTGGAGATCGTGGGCGAAAGCCCGGCCCTCAAGCGGCTGCTGCATGAGCTGAGCGTGGTGGCCGCGTCCGAGCTGCCCGTGCTGCTGCTGGGCGAGACCGGCGTGGGCAAGGAGCTGTTCGCGCGGCTGCTGCACCACCAGTCGCCGCGGCGCGCCCGCCCGCTGGTGCACGTGAACTGCGCGGCGCTGCCCGAGTCGCTGGCCGAGAGCGAGCTGTTCGGCCACGTGCGCGGCGCGTTCTCGGGCGCGGTGAGTGACCGCGCGGGCCGCTTCGAGGCCGCCGAGGGCGGCACGCTGTTCCTGGACGAGGTGGGGGAGCTGCCCCTGTCCGTGCAGGCCAAGCTGTTGCGCACGCTGCAAAACGGCGAGATCCAGCGCCTGGGCGCCGACCGCCCGCGCAGCGTGCACGTGCGCGTGATTGCGGCGACCAACCGCAACCTGCGCGAGCAGGTGGCCAGCGGGGCCTTCCGCGCCGACCTGTACCACCGCCTCTCGGTCTACCCCGTGCCCATTCCCCCGCTGCGCGAGCGGGGCAACGACGTGCTGGTGCTGGCCGGGCGCTTTTTGGAGCTCAACCGTGCCCGCCTGGGGCTGCGCAGCCTGCGCCTGTCGCCTGACGCGCAGGCCGCGCTGCGCCGCTACCGCTGGCCGGGCAACGTGCGCGAGCTGGAACACGTGATCAGCCGCGCCGCGCTCAAGGCCCTGAGCCGCGGCGTGGACCGCAACGAGATCGTCACCCTGGAGGCCGGCCTGCTGGACCTGGACGCGCTGGACGAACCCGTGGCCACGCCCCGCAGCGATGCCCCCATGGCACCCGCGGCAGGCGGCGCCTTGTCGTTGGCCGCGCCCACGGGCACGCTGCGCGACGCGGTGGATGCCTGCCAGCGCCAGGTCCTGAATGCCGCTCTGGTGGCGCACGGCGGCAACTGGGCGCAGGCCGCGCGCACGCTGGACGTGGACCCCAGCAACCTGCACAAGCTCGCGCGGCGGCTGGGCCTCAAGGGATGAGGCTCCGCGCAGGGTTTTGAAACAAAATTGCCTCTAGCGCTTATCCAGTAAGCGGTAGAAGCTATTAATTGAGTAGCAAAAAGCCTCCCCTCGGGAGGCCGCCACCGTTGGCGCGGGGCTCGCGCTCTGCGACACTGGGGCGCCATGGCCTCCTCCATCGACCCGCCCCGTCCGCCGCTGGCACCCACCGTGCGCGTGCTGGCCGAGGCTGCGCTGCAGCGGCAGAACTGGCTGCTGGCCGCGCCGGCAGCGCCCACCCCGGCGGGCGCCGCGCCAGCAGGCTCCGCGCCGACCGACGCTCCCCCTGTGCCGTTTTCGCCAAACCTGCTGCCGACGGCGCTGCCCCCCATGCCTGCCGTGCCGGCAGGCCGTGAGCGGGTAAGCCTTTCCGATCAGGCACGCCAGGGCTTGCAGGCGATGGCTGGCGGCGCGGTTGCACCGTCCAGGGCAGCGGCCGCATCCCACGGGCCGGCGGCTCTTTCCGCCGATGCCGTGGCCGACGAGGGCGCTTCTGCGCGCGCCGCGGCCATCCCTGCGCCGTGGCCTGCCCAGGGTGTGGGGGCGCCGCTGCTGCGGCTGTTGAATACGCTGGTGCAGCAACTCGGCCCGGCAGGCGGCGCGGCGCCGCGTGTGCTGGCGGCCCAGCCGTGGCCCGCCGGCACCGACCCGGCGGCCGGCGGCACCGGACTGCCGGCTTTGCAGATTGCGCGCGTGGCGCAAGGCATGGTGTACACGCCCGACGGTGCGCGCGGCTTCACGCTCACGCTGCGCCTGCCTGCTGCCGCAATGCCTGCGCTGCCGTCTGCGCCCACCGCGCCAGCGGCCCTGTCGGTGGGCTTTGCCGGACCGCCACAGGCGCTGGCGCCCGGACTGTTCGCGCTGGTGCTGCAAGGCCCGGGCGCCGCGGGCCAGCGCACCAGCGGGTGGCTGTCGCTGGACCTGGCGCCGGCACCCGGTGCGGCCGCCGTGGTGTACGGGCGCGACCCGCTGCAGGCGCGCACCGACCCCTGGCTGGCCCTGGCCGCGCTGCAGGCCAGCGGCCAGTCGCGTGTGCAAGAACACGACCGTGCGGCCGAGCCCCCCTGCAGCGCGCCCGGCTGCCCCTACGAAGGCCGCGCACCCTGCGTGCAGCCCTTCTGCCTGGCGCTGCGCGTGCAGCCGGCGCCGCTTGCGGCACCGACGGGGCCTGGCTAGGGCGAAACACCCGATTCCCTTGCCATCGCGACCGCGCCAGCATGGCGCACGACCGTAACCCTTGCCCTCTGGAGTCTTGCCCATGGCCGTCAGCGTTTTCGACTTGTTCAAGATTGGCATCGGGCCGTCCAGTTCGCACACCGTGGGGCCCATGCGCGCTGCGCGGCTGTTCGCGCAGCGGCTGGCGCGCGAGGGGGTGCTGGCGCAGGTGGCGCGCGTGCGCAGCACGCTCTACGGCTCGCTGGGCGCCACGGGGCGCGGGCACGCGAGCGACCGCGCCGTACTGCTGGGCCTGGCCGGCCATGCGCCGGACACCGTGGAGGTGGACGCCATCGAGCCGCTCATCGCCCGCATCCGCAGCCGGCGCCGCCTGCCGCTGGCCGACGGCCCCGAAGTGGCATTCGACGAGGCGGCCGACCTGCTGCTGGTGCCCGACGTCACGCTGCCACTGCACGCCAACGGCATGCGTTTCGAGGCTTTCGATGCGGCGGGCGGCACGCTGGCCGCGCAGGTGTACTACTCGGTGGGCGGCGGCTTCATCGTGAGCGAGGAGGCGGCCGCCGACGCACAGCGCCAGGCCGCCATCGCGCCCGACACCGAGGTGCTGCCGCTGCCCTTTCACAGTGGCGAACAGCTGCTGGCGCAGGCCGCGGCGCAGGGCGGATCGATCGCGCAGGTGATGCGCCTGAACGAACGCCACTGGCGCACCGACGCCGAGATCGACGCCGGCCTGCTCGCCATCTGGCGCGCCATGCAGGACTGCGTGGCGCGCGGCTGCAGCGTGGGCGGCGTGCTGCCCGGCGGCTTCCAAGTGCGCCGGCGTGCGCCCGCGCTGCACCAGGCGCTGCAGAACGCGCCCGACACCCAGCAGGACCCGCTGCAGGTGATCGACTGGGTGAACCTGTTCGCCCTGGCCGTGAACGAGGAGAATGCCGCCGGCGGGCGCGTGGTCACGGCCCCCACCAATGGCGCGGCGGGCATCGTGCCAGCAGTGCTGCATTACTACTGGCGCTTCATTCCCGGCGCTACCGAGGCTGGCGTGGTCGACTTCCTGCTCACGGCTGGCGCCATCGGCATCCTGTACAAGGAGAACGCCTCCATCTCGGGCGCCGAGGTCGGTTGCCAGGGCGAGGTGGGGGTGGCCTGCTCCATGGCTGCGGCGGGCCTGTGCGCCGTGCTGGGCGGTACGCCCGCGCAGGTGGAGAACGCCGCCGAGATCGGCATGGAGCACCACCTGGGCCTGACCTGCGACCCGGTGGGCGGGCTGGTGCAGATCCCGTGCATCGAGCGCAACGCCCTGGCTTCGGTGAAGGCCATCAACGCCGCGCGCATGGCGCTGCATGGCGACGGGACGCACCATGTGAGCCTGGACCAGGTCATCAAGACCATGCGCGAGACCGGCGCGGACATGATGACCAAGTACAAGGAGACTTCGCGCGGTGGCCTCGCGGTGAACATCGTGGAGTGCTGACGCGCTACGACCCGTAGCGCCCTGTTTCCCATACCTTTTCGCTTTCCATCCCTGGCCCGCATGCACAACCCCGCTTCGCCCACCGATACCCTCCTGCCCGCCCTGGCGCGGCCCGCCATCCAGAGCCTGGGCGGATCGCTGATCCGCGAAGTCGCCAACACCGGCATGGGCCGTGCGGACGTGCTGCCCTTCTGGTTTGGCGAGTCCGACCGGCCCACGCCGCAGTTCATCCGGGATGCGGCGGCGCAGTCGCTCGGTTCGGGCGAGACGTTCTATTCGCAGAATCTGGGCCGGCCCTACCTGCGCGAGGCCATCGCGCAATATCTGTCGGACCTGCACGGACGCGAGGTGTCCGCCCAGCGCATCGGCGCTGTGGCCTCGGGCGATACCGGGCTGATGCTTACCTGCCAGATGCTGCTGTCGCCGGGCGACCGCGTGGTGGCCGTCACGCCGCTGTGGCCCAACCTGCTGGAGATGCCGCGCATCCTGGGCGCGCAGGTTGAACGCGTGCCGCTGGCGGTGCGGGGCGGGCGCTGGACGCTTGCGCTGGATCGGCTGCTGGATGCGCTCACGCCGGGCACGCGCATGCTCATCCTCAATTCACCCAACAACCCCACGGGCTGGACCATCGATGAGGAAAGCCTGGTGGCGATCCTCGCGCACTGCCGCCGCCATGGCATCTGGATCCTGAGCGACGACGTGTACGAGCGTCTGGTATACGACCCGCAGCTGGCCAGCGCACCTTCTTTCCTGCGCCACTACGCACCGGGCGACCGCATCATCTCGGTCAACAGTTGTTCCAAGGCGTGGTGCATGACGGGTTGGCGCGCGGGTTGGATGGTGGTGCCCGAGGCGCTGGAGGCCGACCTGGGCAAGGTTATTGAATACAACTTTTCCTGCATCTTCGAGCCTGTGCAGCGCGCCGCAACGGTGGCTTTGCAGCAGGGCGAGGCGCATGTGGCGCAGCTGCGCGCGGGCCTCGTGGAAAGCCGCCGGCTGCTGGTGCAAGCGCTGCGTGCCGTGCCGGGTGTGGAAGTGCCCGATGCCGGCGGGGCGATGTACGTGTTCTTCCGCCTGGCGGGCTTTGACGACTCCCTGGCGCTTGCCAAACATCTGGTGAGCGAGGTCGGCTTGGGCCTGGCGCCGGGCGCGGCCTTCGGCCCCGAGGGTGAAGGCTGGCTGCGCTGGTGCCACGCGGTGTCCGACGGGGCCAGACTGCGTGAGGGCGTGGAGCGTCTTGCGCGATTCGTGCAGCGTGCCACGGCTTGACAGGCGTGTGCGGCCGGCGGCCGCAGTCACCACGTGTACACGCGTCCCCGCCGTCCTTTCAACCTGCCTAAGCATGGGTTGCTGAATCACGAAGCGTGTCTCCCATGAAACCCTGAGCCGTCGCCGTCAGCCTGCCCTTATCGTGTGGTGAACCCCATTGCACACGACAAGGACACGACATGCCCCTGCGCCGCCATCTGCTTGCCCTCTGCCTGACCGCCCTTCCGCTGGCCACCTGGGCTGCCTGGCCCGAGCGTCCCATCACCATCGTCGTGCCAGCCGCTGCGGGCGGCACCACCGACATCGCGGCGCGCGTGCTGGCCGAAAAGATGGCCAAGGACCTGGGCACTTCCATCGTCGTGGAGAACAAAGGTGGCGGCGGCGGCAGCATCGGCACTGCGCAGGTGGCGCGCGCCAAGCCCGACGGCTACACGCTGCTCATGGGCAACATCGGCCCGGTGGCGATCAACTTCAGCCTCTACAAGCAGCTCAGCTACAAGGAAAGCGACCTGCGCGGCATCACCAACGTGATCTCCGTGCCCAACATCCTCGTGGTCCATGCCGACTCCCCCGTGCGCAGTGCGCAGGAACTGGTCAGCCTGGCGAAGACGCGCCGCCTCAATGTGTCCACCTCGGGCGTGGGGCAGTCGCCCCACATGTCCTCGGAGATGTTCCGCCAGAAGTCCGGCATCGAAGTGACCCTGGTGCCTTATCCCGGCGCGGCGCCTGCCGTCACGGCGCTGCTGGGGCAGCAGGTGGATTTCATGATCGACAACCTGCCCAGCTCCATGCCGCACATCAAGGCCGGCAAGTTCCGCGCGCTGGCCATCACCAGCGCCGAGCGCTCGGCGCAACTGCCTGATGTGCCGACCATGGCCGAGGCCGGCGTGCCCATGCAGGTCACGGCCTGGTTCGGCCTGCTGGCGCCGACCGGCACGCCCGATGCGGTGGTCGAGCGCCTGCAGCAATCGGCGCGCAAGGCCATGCAAACGCCCGAGGTGCGCCAGCGCTTTGCCGAACTGGGCGGCGTGCCCGGTGGCGAGACGCCGGCCGAGTACGACGCCTTCATCGCCCAGGAACGCAAGAGCTGGGCACAGATCGTCAAGGCGGCGGGCCTGTCCCTCGAATAACCCGGGCGGAGCGCGCGCCCCCTCTTTTCACTGCTCTCCCGATTCCATGCATCCAGACATCGAACACCTGCTGGCCCAGCCCTTCGGCTCGCTGCCCGAACTGATTGAACGCCAGGCCGCGCACCGCCCTGGCCACACCGCCCTGGTCCTGGAGGGCCAGCGGCTGGACTACGCCGCGCTGCACGCCGGCATGGACCGCGTGGCGCGCAGCCTGCAGCGTGACGGCATGCAACCCGGCGATGTGGTGGCCATCTGCGCAGGCACCTCGGTCGAATATGTGCTGGCCTACCTGGGCGCTCTGCGCGCCGGCGTGGCCGTGGCGCCGCTGGCGCCCTCGGCCACGGCCGAGCACCTGAGCGCCATGCTGGACAACTGCGGCGCGCGCCTGGTGCTGCGCGACCGCGAGGTGGCCGCGCAATGGCCGCTGCATGCGGGCGCTGCGCTGCGTTGCGTGGCCCTGGACGATGCGCCCGAAGCGGGCGAGCCCTGGTCGCAATGGCTGGTCCAGGGCGACGGCGCACCGGCACCGATCACGCCCGCGCCCGACTGGCCGTTCAACGTGATCTATTCCTCGGGCACCACGGGCGTGCCCAAGGGCATCGTGCAGTCCTGGGCCATGCGCTGGGCGCATGTGCGGCGCGCAGTCACCAACGGCTACGGGCCTGATGCCGTCTCGCTGTGCGCCACGCCGCTGTATTCCAACACCACGCTGGTGGCGGCGCTGCCCACGCTGGCGCTGGGCGGCACGCTGGTGCTGATGCGCAAGTTCGATGCCACGCGCTATCTGGCGCTGGCCCAGCAGCACGGCGCCACCCACACCATGCTGGTGCCCGTGCAGTACCAGCGACTGATGGCCTGCCCGGATTTCGACCGCACGGACTTGAGCCGGCTGCAACACAAGTTCTGCACCAGCGCGCCCTTCAGTGCCGCGCTCAAGGCCGAGGTGCTGCGGCGCTGGCCGGGCCGGCTCATCGAGTACTACGGCATGACCGAAGGCGGCGTGCGCTGCGAGCTGCACTGCCATGACTTTCCGCACAAGCTGCACACCGTGGGCCGCCCAGGCGAGGGCGCCGACATCCGGTTCATCGACGAGCAGGGGCGCGAACTGCCTGCGGGCGAGCAGGGCGAGATCGTCGGCCGCTCGGCCGGGATGATGAGCGGCTACTACCGCCTGCCGGACAAGACGCGCGAGGCCGAGTGGTTCGATGCGGAAGGCCGGCGCTACATCCGCAGCGGCGACGTGGGCCGGCTGGACGCGGACGGCTTCATCGTGCTGGGCGACCGCAAGAAGGACATGATCATCACGGGCGGCTTCAACGTCTACCCGAGCGACATCGAGGCTGTGCTGTGCCAGCACCCGCAGGTGGCCGAGTGCGCCGTGGTCGGCGTGCCCTCCGAGCAGTGGGGCGAGACACCCGTGGCCTATGTGGTGGGGCGCTCGGGCTCACAGCCCACCGCAGAAGAATTGCGCGAATGGCTCAACACCCGCGTGGGCAAGACCCAGCGCGTGGCCGACCTGCGGCTGGTCGAACGCCTGCCGCGCAGCGAGATCGGCAAGGTGCTCAAGCGCACGCTGCGCGAGCAGTACCTGCAAGCGGCGCCCATCGCCGGCTGACTTTCCTCTCACCACCCGGAGACTGCCATGTCACTGCCTCGTCCCTCGCGGCTGCGCCGCGCCTTGCTCGCCAGCATGGCCCTGACCGCCAGCGCCCTGCTGGCGCCCGTTGCCTACGCCGCGGACGCCTGGCCCGCTAAGCCGATCCAGCTCGTGATTCCCTACCCGCCTGGTGGCAGCGCCGACTTGCTGGGGCGCCCCTTGGCGATGCAGTTGCAGCAGCAGCTGGGCCAGCCCGTGGTGCTGGAGTACAAACCCGGGGCGGGCGGCACGCTGGCCTCGCAGTATGTGGCGCGGGCCAAGCCCGATGGCTACACCGTGTTCATGGTGCTGGCCGCGCATGCCATCAACGACAGCCTTTATCCCAAGCTGCCCTACGACACGCGCAAGGACTTCGCCCCCGTGTCGCTGGTGGCCAACCTGCCCATGGTGGTGGCGGCCAGCGGCAAGCTGCCTGCAAAAAACATCCATGAGCTGATCCAGGCCGCCAAGGCGGCGCCGGGCAAGCTTACCTTTGGCTCGGCCGGCAACGGCAACACCGGGCACCTCGCGGCGGAATACTTCAGCAGCATCGCCGGGGTCAAGATGACGCACGTGCCCTACAAAGGCAGCGCCGGCGTGGTCAACGCCATGCTGGCGGGTGACATCGACCTCACGTTCGACAGCATCTCCACCTCCATGCCGCACATCCGCAGCGGGCGAATGCATGCGCTGGCCGTCACCAGCCCGCAGCGCTCGGCCCTGGCGCCCGAGGTGCCGACGGTGCAGGAGCAGGGCATGGCCGGCTTTGACGTGACCGGCTGGTATGCGCTGATCGCGCCAGCCGGCACGCCACCCGAGATCACCCAGCGCCTGAGCCGCGAGATCGCCGCCGCGCTGCGCCAGCCCCAGCTGCAATCCCAACTGGCCGCCGGCGGCTACGAGCCCGTGGGCTCCACCCCCGAGGCGCTGCAGGCGCACATCGAGCGCGAGATCACGCGCTGGGCCGCCGTGGTCAAGTCCACGGGGGCAAGAGTGGATTGACACCCCCTGAGCCGCTGCGCCGTTTCCCCCGCTCGCGGTTGCGCCAGCGCGGCGCGGCCGGCATAGGCCGCTTGCGCGGCCGCCCGTGCCTGGGCCCTGCCGTGCGGGTGCACCATGAACCACTGACAATCCCCTTCATGCAACAACCGTCTTCCATCACCGCCGACATTCCCCTGAGCCCCTTCGCCGGCGAAGCCCCCGACATGTTCTTTGGCCTGCCCATGGCCATGGCCCGCGCCATGGCGCTGCGCGGTGAGCGCATCGGCCACGACATGGCCCAGGTGCGCATGGGCTTCCAGGCGGACCAGGCCAACAGCCGTGGCGAGGTCCATGGCGGATCGATCGCTACGCTGCTGGACTGCACGCTGGCTGCGGCCGCGCGCGCGCACGACCCGGCTGCCTATGGCGTGGCCACCATCGACCTGACGCTGCATTACGTCGCCGCGGGCACGGGCGATCTGATTGCCACCGCGCGCTGCGAGCGGCGCGGCCGCTCCATCAGCTTCGTGCGCGGCGAAGTGCGCGCCGAGGACGGCACGCTGGTGGCCATGGCGACGGGCAGCTTCAAGCTGATCGCCCGCTCCACTGCATCCGCCAGCGCCTAGGCGCCAGCGGGGCTGCTCAGCTGGGTTGAACGCCTGCAGCTTGCAGCAGGCGGCCCCAGACAGGGGCTTCCTGGGCCCACAGGCGGGCGAACTTCTCGGGCGTGTCGTCGTCCACCGGTACGAAGCCGGCGGCGATGATGCGTGCCAGGCCCTCGCGGCTGGCCACGGCGTGGTTGGCGGCCTGGGCCCATTGCCGCGCCACGTCGGCCGGCATGGCTTTGGGGCCGGCAATCGCCAACCAACCCACAATCGACAGCGCATCCTGTGGGTAGCCGGCCTCGGTGAAGGTGGGCACCTCGGGTAGCAGCGGCACGCGACGCGGGCCGGTCACGGCCAGCGCGCGCAGCTTGCCCGCGTCGACGTGCGCCTTGAGCGACAGCAGGCTGCCCATGCCGATCTTGATCTGTCCGCCCAGCAGGTCCTGCACCATCGGCGCCTCACCTTTGTAGGCCACATGCGTCATGTCGGCGCCGGCCACCTCGCTGAGCGTGGTGCAGGCCAGTTGGCCGTGCGATCCGATGCCGTAGGAGCCATAGGTCAGCTTGCCCTTTTGGGAGCGGATCCAGGCCATGAAGTCCTGCAGGTTCTGCGCCGGCGTGTCGGCGGTGACCACCAGGGCGATCGGCGCCAGGCACACGCGCACCAGCGGGGTCAGCTCGGTCAGCGGGTCGTAGGGCGTTTTCTTGTACAGGTACTTGTTGGTCAGCATCGACGAGGTGGTGCCCAGCAGCGCCGTCATGCCGTCGGGCGGCGCCTTGGCGACCATCTCGCCGGCGATCAGGCCGGCCGCGCCGGGCTTGTTGTCCACCACCACCGACTGGCCAAAGCGCTGCGCCATGCGCTCGCCCAGTATGCGGGCGATCACGTCGGTGGCGCCGCCGGCGGCAAAGGGCACCACCACCCGCACGGGGCGGGTGGCGAAGCCGGTGGGCGCGGTCTGCGCCCGTGCGCCCAGCGGGCCTCCCGCCGTGGTTGCGGCGGCCAGGGCCAGCAGGTGGCGCCGGTTCCATCCAAGGGGTGGGCTTCGTGTTTCATCGCGCGTATCCTTTGCCTGTATGGCCTCTCAGTTATCCATAGCGCTACGCACCGCCCGCAGCCCATGCAACCGGCGCACCCCAAGCCAGGGCCGCCACCAAGCAAGGGCCTATGCCGGCCTAGGCCCGCGCCGCTCCGCCCCGCCCCGCAGCGAGGGCTGCGTCCCCTGCCCGCACGGCAGAAATGCGAGAGCGGGGGGCAGGCGCGAAGCGACTCGGGGGGCGTCGTTTCATCTCAGTCCATCGAGATCTTGGCGGCCTCGGCCACGGCCTTCCAGTGGGCAGCGTCCTTGTCGATCTGGGCCTTGAAGTCGTCGGGCAGGGACCCCACGGGGATCAGGCCCATCTCGGTCAGGCGCTTGTTCAGCTCGGGCGACTTGACGATGGAACTCACCTCGCTGCCCAGCTTGTCCACGATGGCCTTGGGCGTGGTGGCGGGTACGAACATGCCGAACCAGCCGTTGGCTTCCAGGCCGGGGTAGCCGGCCTCGGTCATGGTCGGCACCTGCGGCAGCGCCGGGTGGCGCTGGGCGCCCGTGACGGCCAGTACGTTGATCTTGTCCGAATGGATGTGCGGGTAGGCGGCCGTGGCGTCCACGAAGGCCAGCGACAGTTGCCCGCCCAGCATGGCCGCCATCTCGGGGCCCGAGCCCTGGTAGGGAATGTGCGTGATGTCGATGCCGGCCTTCTGCTTGAAGCGCTCGCCGTTCATGTGCGACGAGGTGGCGTTGCCGTAGCTGCCGAAGTTGAGCGTGCCGGGGGCTGCCTTGGCCTTGTCCACGAACTGCTGCAGCGTGGTCACGCCCGAGCTGCGCGGCACCATCAGCAGGTCGGCCGACTTGGCCACCTGCGACACCGGGGCCAGGTCGCTCAGCTTGTAGGGCACCTTCTTGTACAGGGCCGGGATCTGCACCACGGTGGTGATGCCCATGAGCACCGTATAGCCGTCGCCGGGCGCCTTGGCCACGGTGTCGTTGCCCAGGATGCCGCTGGCCCCGGGCTTGTTTTCCACCACCACGGCCTGGCCCAGGCGCTGGGACAGCTGCGTGCCGATCAGTCGGGCAATGATGTCCGTGCCGCCGCCGGCCGGATAGGGCACGATGACGCGGATGGGTTTGCTCGGGTAATGGTCCTGCGCCTGTGCGGCGCCCACGCCGCACGTGGCGGCCAGGGCGATCAGGGGCAGCCATTGGCCCAGGGTCTTGCGCCGGGTGAATGCCATGGGTGTTGTCTCCTTGGGTTTTATGTAGAAAGGGAATGGCTCGTGCTACAGCGTGCGGGCGATGATTTCCTTCATGATCTCGTCGCTGCCGCCGTAGATGCGGCCGATGCGGGCATCGGTCCAGGCGCGGCCCACCTGGTATTCGGTCATGTAGCCATAGCCGCCGTGCAGTTGCAGGAACTCGTCGAGCAGCTTGTTCTGCAGCGCCGTGGCGTTGAGCTTGACCATGGCGGCGCGCTCGGGCGTTAGCTTGCGCTGCATGTGCAGCTTCATGCATTCGTCGACAAAGGTGCGCAGCATGGTGGCCTGCGCCTTGGCCTCGGCCAGCTTGAAGCGCGTGTTCTGGAACTCGAACACGGTCTGGCCGAAGGCCTTGCGCTCGCGCGTGTAGTCGATGGTCTTTTGCAGGAAGGACTCGATGCAGCGGGCCGCGCGCACCGCCACCACCAGGCGCTCCTGGGCCAGCTCCTGCATCAGGTACTTGAAGCCCATGTTCTCCTCGCCCAGGAGGTTGCCTACGGGCACCTTCACGTTGTCAAAGAACAGCTCGGAGGTGTCCTGCCCCATCAGGCCGATCTTTTCCAGCTTGCGGCCCTTGCTGAAACCCGGCGTGCCGTCTTCCACCACGATCAGCGACACGCCCTTGGCGCCCAGGTCGGGCGCGGTCTTGCAGACCACGATCACGATCTCGGAATTGATGCCGTTGGTGATGAAGGTCTTGGCACCGTTGATGAGGTAGTGGTCGCCTTCGCTGCTCTTGACCAGTTTGGCGGTGGTGCGCACGGACTTCAGGTCGCTGCCCGCGCCGGGCTCGGTCATGGCAATGGCGCCGATCATTTCGCCGGCGGCCATCTTGGGCAGCCAGCGGTCGTGCTGCTCCTGGTTGCCGTAGGCGTAGATGTAGGGCGCCACGATGTCCGAGTGCAGCGGAAAGCCCAGCGCCGTGGCGTTGGTGCGGCCTACCTCCTCGATCAACACGGCCGCATGGCCGAAGTCACCGCCGCTGCCGTAGGGCTCGGGCAGCATGGTGTTGAGCAGCCCTTCGCGACCGGCCTTGCGCCACACTTCCTTGGGCACGATGCCGTTGCGCTCCCAGTCGGCCAGGTGCGGCACGATTTCCTTGTCGAAGAAGTGGCGCACGGCGTCACGGAACTGTTCATGGTCTTCACGGAAAACGGTGCGCTGGATCAGGTCTTGCATGGTCGGTGTCTCAGGGTCTAAATGTCAAAATGGGCTTTGGCGCTTATCTAGTAGGCGCTAGTAGCTATGGTTTCAGGAGTCTCGCAGGGCAAAACCCGCCTGCGGCTCGTCACGAAAGCGCTCCTTCAGCTTGCGGCGCAGCAGCTTGCCGGTCTCCAGGCGCGGCAGCGCATCGACGAACACCACGCGCTGGGGCAGCTTCATGCGCGCCAGCACCTCGGCCGCCTGGGCGGCAATGGCGTGGGCCGTGTCCAGCGAGGCCTGCGCGCCGTGGCGCAGCACCACGGCCGCCAGGGGCTGCTCGCCGAAGTCGGGGTGGGGTACGCCCACCACGGCCACCTCGTACACGTCGGGGTGGCGCATCAGGGCGTTCTCGATCTCCTGCGGGTACAGGTTGACGCCCCCCGAGAGGATCAGGTCCGCGCGCCGGTCGCTTAAGTAAAGGTAGCCCTCGGCATCCACATGGCCGATGTCGCCATAGGTGATCCAGCCACGCTCGTTGATGGCCTGGCGCGTCTTCTCCTCGTCGTTGAGGTAGCTGAACTGTCCGCCGCCCGAGAAGTACACCTGTCCGATCTCGCCCGCGGGCAACTCCTGCCCGTCGTCGCCCACGATGTGCAGCCGGCCCGTGGTGGGGCGGCCCACCGAGCCGGGGCGCCGGCGCCACTCGGCCGAGTTGATCATCGTCGTGCCGCAGCCCTCGGAGCCCGCGTAGTACTCCATCAGGATGTCGCCCCACCAGTCGAGCATGGCGTGCTTCACATCCACGGGGCAGGGCGCGGCGGCGTGGATGGCCACGCGGTGGCTGGACAGGTCGTAGCGCCGACGCACGGCCTCGGGCAGCTTGAGCATGCGGCCGAACATGGTGGGCACCCACTGGCTGTGGGTGACGCGGTAGCGCTCGATGAGGGCCAGGGCGGTCTCGGCGTCAAAGCGCTCCATGATCACGGCCTGCCCGCCCAGCTCCAGCACGCGCAGCGTGTAGCGCAGCGGCGCGGCGTGGTACAGCGGCGCGGGCGAGAGGTACACGGTGTCTTCGCCCATGCCCATGATGCGCGCCGTGCCCAGTGCTTCGGGGTCGGTCTGGCCGCGCAGGTGGGCGGGCCACAGGGGCTTGAGCACGCCCTTGGGCCGGCCCGTGGTGCCCGAGGAATACAGCAGATCGCGCCCCAGCGGTCGGTCGGCGAAGTCCGCAGGCGCCCCCTGCAGGGCGTCGAGCGCGGCCTGTAGCGATGGGGCCTGCACTGACGCGGCTTGCGCAGGGGCCTCGTCCACCGTCCAGCTGGGCAAGGGATGGTGGGCCTGCAACTCGGCCAGCTGGGGCAGGGTCTTGGCGGACGCCACCACCAGCCGCGCGCCACAGTCCTGCACGATGTAGGCCACCTCGGCCGGTGTCAGGTGTGTGCTGAGCACGGCGGCATACAGACCGGCCTGCCGGGCCGCCAGCGCCAGCGCCAGGATCTCGACGCGGTTTTCCAGCACCACCGCGAAGCGCTCGCCCGCCTGCAGGCCCTGGGTGTGGAGCCACTGCGCCATCGCCAGGGCACGTTGCGCCACTTCGCCGGCGTTGAAGCGCGCGCCTGTCTCGGCCATGACCAGTACCACCCGGTCGGGAGCTGCCGCCGCGCGGCCAAAGAAGTCCTGCATACCTATCACCCGTTGCTCCTCGGTGCGCCGCCATGGGGACTGGAGTCACCCAAAAATGCGAAATGCATGTCTCACAAAAATGTTGTGTGAGACGATTTTTTCAGGCGTACAGACCAAAACACATCGGGTAAACACGGTCTTCAGCACATTCAAACCGGCTGAAAATCATTTTTAATGGATCATTTGTCTCATAAACACATGGAGTCAGCATGAATATTCCCGTCATCGTCGATGCCATCCGCAGCCCCATGGCCCGGGCCAAGCCCGATGGCGCACTGGCCGAGGTGCATCCTGTGGACCTGCTCTCGCAGGTGCTGGAGCAACTGGTCGCCCGTAACCAGTTGGATCCCGGCACGGTGGACGACGTGATCTGCGGCTGCGTGAGCCAAGCCGGCGAGCAGGCGGGCACGCCCGGGCGCCTGGCCTGGCTGGCCGCGGGCCTGCCTGCGCACGTGCCCTCCACCACCATCGACCGCAAGTGCGGCTCCAGCCAGCAGGCCGTGCACTTCGCGGCGCAGGCCATCATGGCGGGCACGCAGGACATCGTGATCGCCTGCGGCGTGGAGTCGATGAGCCGCGTGCCCATGGGCAGCTCGCGCATGGGCAAGAACACCACCGGCCCGCGCTTTGACGCCCGCTACGCCCCCGGCCTGGTGGGGCAGGGTGTCTCGGCCGACCTGGTGGCCGCCCAATGGGGCCTGGACCGTACCGCGCTGGACACCTATGCCGCGCGCTCGCACCAGCGTGCCCACGCGGCGCAGTCCAGCGGAGGCTTTGCGCGCGAGATCGTGGGCATCGACACCCCCGCCGGCCGCGTGACGGCAGACGAGACCATCCGCGCCGGCACCACGGTGGAAAAGCTCGCCGGCCTGAAGGCCGTGTTCGAGAACGCGGAGCTGTCCGCGCGGTTCCCGCAGATCCAGTGGGCCACCACGGCCGGCAACGCCTCGCAGATGACCGACGGCGCCAGCGCCATGCTCATCATGAGCGAGCAGCGTGCCCAGCAGCTGGGCCTGCGTCCCCGTGCGCGTTTCGTGGCCTTCGACGTGGTGGGCGACGACCCGCTGTACATGCTCACCGCGCCCATCCCGGCCACGCAGCGCGTGCTGGCCAAGGCCAAGATGAAGCTGGACGACATCCACCACTACGAGATCAACGAGGCCTTCGCCTCCGTGCCCCTGGCCTGGCAGAAGGAGCTGAAGGCCGACGGTGAGCGCCTGAACCCGCGCGGCGGTGCCATTGCCCTGGGCCACCCGCTGGGCGCCTCGGGCCTGCGCCTGATGACCACCATGCTGCACGCGCTGGAAGACAGCGGCCAGCGCTACGGCCTGCAGTCCATGTGCGAGGCCGGCGGCATGGCCAACGCCACCATCATCGAACGTCTGTAACTATTGATTTGATAGCTGCTGGCGCTTGATGGACGGGCGCTGGAAGCCAAAATGAGGAAAGAAGCATGAAGCTGCAACAAGGAATGACCGCCCTCGTCACGGGCGGGGTCTCGGGCCTGGGCGAGGCCTCGGCCATCGCGCTGCTGGAGCGTGGTTTGAACGTGGTGGCCGTGGACCTGAACGACGAGCGCGGCCAGGCCATGGAACAGCAATACGCCGGCCGCCTGCGCTATGTGAAGGCCGACGTGTCCGACGAAGGCCAGATGCAGCAGGCCATCGCCGCGGCCGAGGCCTTCGGCAACTTCCGCGCGCTGGTGCACTGCGCGGGCATCGGCGGCCCGGTGCGCCTGATCGAAAAGGACGGCAGCCCCGGCTCGCTGGAGAAGTACATCAACATCATCCGCGTGAACCAGATCGGCACCTTCAACACGCTGCGCCTGGCGGCCGTTGCCATGGCGAAGAACGAGCCCATCGACGGCGAGCGCGGCGTGTGCGTGCTCACCGCCTCGGTGGCGGGTTACGAGGGGCAGATCGGCCAGATTCCCTATGCGTCGTCCAAGGCGGGCGTGATCGGCATGACCATCGTGGCCGCGCGCGACCTGGCGTCCAAGTTCATCCGCGTGTGCACCATTGCCCCCGGTCTGTTTGACACGCCCATCCTGGCCAAGCTGCCCGAGGCCGTGCGCCAGTCGCTGGGCGCATCGGTGCCCAACCCCGCGCGCCTGGGCCACCCCAGCGAGTACGCGATGACGGCGCTGCACATCCTCGAGAACCCCATGCTCAACGGCGAAACCATCCGCCTGGATGGGGCCATCCGCATGGCGCCTAGGTGATCAGGACACCCCCCTGAGCGGCTGCGCCGCTTCCCCCCGCTCTCGCTTCGCTGCGCTACGCGGGCAGGGGGACGCAGCCCTCGCTGCGGGGCGGCGCGGCCGGCCCAGGCCCTTGCTCGGCTGCCCGGGCCTCAGGTCGCGCCGGTTGCATGCAGTGTGGGCCATGCAGCGCGATCAAGAACTGAAAGGAATTTTTTAATGACATCCACGGTATGGGTCGAAGTGCGCGGCAACGTGCAGATCATGACGCTGAGCAACCCCGAGGCACGCAATGCCGCCACGCTGGAGATGGCCGAAGCCATGGTGGCCGCGCTCGATGCGCTGGACAGCAACCCGGCGCTGCAGGTGGGCATCGTCACCGGCGCGGGTGGCACCTTCTGTGCGGGCATGGACTTGAAGGGCTTTCTGCAGGGCAAGCGCCCGAGCATCGCCGGGCGGGGGTTTTGTGGCCTCACGCAAAAGCCGCCGCGCAAACCGCTGATCGCCGCCGTCGAGGGCTACGCGCTGGCCGGTGGCTTCGAGCTGGTGCTGGCCTGCGACCTGATCGTCGCCGCCAAGACGGCCCAATTCGGCCTTCCCGAGGTCAAGCGCGGCTTGGCCGCCGCGGCCGGCGGGCTGCTGCGCCTGCCCAGGCGCCTGCCTTACCACGTGGCCATGGAAGCCATCCTCACGGGCGAGATGTTCAGCGCCGAGCGCGCGCACGCCCATGGCTTGGTCAACCGCTTGGTCGAGACCGGCCAAGCGCTGGACGCCGCCCTGGAGCTGGCCCAGGCCGTGGCCGCCAACGGGCCGCTGGCCCTGATCGCCAGCAAGCGCGTGGCGCAGGAGTCGGCCGACTGGTCGCAGGCCGAGATGTTCGAGCGCCAGGCCGCCATCACCGCGCCGGTATTCGCCTCGCAGGACGCGCGCGAGGGCGCTGCGGCCTTTGCCGAGAAGCGCGCGCCGGTCTGGAAGGGCGCTTGAAGGAAAAAGAGGCGTTGACGCCCTTCCATCCAGCGCTGATAGCTATTTAATTCATAGCAAAAGCGGCCGCAGTGCCGCAAGGACCCCAGGAGACACCACCATGCCATTCCCTCACCGCCGCCACGCGCTGCGCCTGGCGGGCGCCAGCGCCCTGCTGGGCCTGGCCGCCCTGACGGCGTCGCAGCCCGCGCGGGCCGACGCCGCCTGGCCCACACGCCCCATCACCTTCGTCGTGCCCAGCGCGGCCGGCGGCACCACCGACACGCCTGTGCGCTTCATGGCACACAAACTCAGCGAGCGGCTGGGCCAGCCCATCGTGGTGGACAACAAGCCCGGCGCGGGCGGCTCGCTGGGCGGCAGCCTTGTGGCGCGCGCGCCGGCCGACGGTTACACCGTGCTGGTGGGCAACACTGGCTCCAACGCCATCAACTACACCGCCTATCAGAAGCTCCCCTACAAGGCGGAGGACTTCGTGGCGCTGACCGACATGATCTCGTTCGCCAACGTGCTGGTCGTGCCGGTGAAATCGCCCATCAAGAGCCTGAAGGAGCTTGTCACCACGGCCAAGCGCGAGCCGGGCAAGCTGGCCTTTTCGTCCGCGGGTGTGGGCCAGACCACGCACCTGATGGGCGAGCTGCTGCGCCAGAGCGCGGGGGTGGACGTGGTGCACGTGCCGTACAAGGGCTCCGCACCCGCCACCATGGCCATCGTGGCTGGCGAGACGCAGTTCATGTTCGACAACCTCACGGGGTCGCTGGGCCATGTGAAGGATGGCAAGCTGCGTGCGCTGGCCGTGACCGGCGCCACGCGCGAGCCCGAGCTGCCCGACGTGCCCACCATGACCGAACTGGGCATGAAGGACTTCGACAAGGTGGGCTGGATGGGCTTCTTCGTGCCCGCCAAGACGCCGCCGGCCGTCGTGAAGAAGCTCACCGACAACCTCATCGCCGTGCTGCAGGACCCGGCCGTGGTCCAACGCTACCGCGAGCTGGGCGGCCGCCCCGGCGGCATGCCGCCCGAGCAGTTCTCGCAGATGGTGGAGCGCGACCGGCAGGACTGGGGCGCGCTGATCCGCAGCCAGAAGCTGCAGCTGGACTGAAAGGAGGGCGCCATGGCTGAGTCCTCCTCCTTCGCAGGCCGCCACGTCTTCGTGGCCGGCGGCACCAGCGGCATCAACCTCGGCATCGCCCAGGCGTTTGCACGCGCGGGCGCCCACGTGGTGGTCATGAGCCGCTCGCCCGACAAGGTGCAGCAGGCGGCCGAAGGCCTGCGCGCGCTGGGTGCGCAGGCGCTGGGCATCAGCGCCGACGTGCGCGACCCCGCTGCGGTGGACGCCGCGTTGCGCCAGGCGCATGCGCAGTTCGGTGACATCGACGCGCTGATCTCCGGCGCAGCGGGCAACTTCATCGCGCCCGCGGCCGACCTGTCGCCCAACGGCTTCAAGACCGTGATCGACATCGACCTGAACGGCAGCTTCCACGTGCTGCGCCTGGCGTACCCGATGCTCAAGAAACCGGGCGCCAGCGTCATCAACATCTCGGCGCCGCAGGGCGTGAACCCCACCATGTACCAGGTGCACGCCTGCGCCGCCAAGGCCGGCATCGACATGATGACGCGCGTTCTGGCCATGGAGTGGGGCGAGGTGGGTGTGCGCGTGAACGCCATCGCGCCCGGCCCGATCGGTGACACCGAGGGCATGCGGCGCCTGGCGCCCACGCCCGAGGCGCTGGCGAATGCCCTAGCCACCGTGCCGCTGCAGCGCATGGGCACGCTCGATGACATTGCGAACATGGCGCTGTTCCTCTCGTCGCCGCAGGCGGGCTACGTGACGGGCGCCGTCATCCCGGTGGACGGCGGATCGTCGCTACGCGGCGGGCGCGACATGCGCGCGTCGTACGTGCCGCGGAGCGCGGCATGAGCCAGGTATACGAGCGCATCGTTTTCGAGGTGCAGGACGGCGTGGCCACGCTGACCCTGAGCAACCCCGCCAAGCGCAACGCCTTCGACCCCGCCATGCGCGGGGAGATGGCCGCGGTGGTGCGCCAGGTGCAGGCCGACCCGGCCATCCGCGCGCTGGTGCTGACGGGCGCGGGCGCGCATTTCTGCTCGGGCGGCGACCTCTCCAACATCGCCGCCAGCGGGCTGGACAACGGCGGCTGGCGCCAGCGCCTGACCAGCCTGCACGACTGGCTCAAGGACCTGATGCTGCTGGACAAGCCGGTGATTGCTGCCGTCGATGGCGCGGCCTATGGCGCGGGTTTCAGCCTGGCGCTGGCGGCGGACTTCATCATCGCCAGCACCCGCGCGCGCTTTGCCATGTCGTTCATCCGCGTGGGCGTGGTGCCGGACTGCGCGGCGTTCTACACCCTGCCGCGCGTGGTAGGCGTGCAGCGTGCGCGAGAGCTCATGCTATCGGGCCGTGAGGTGCCGGCCGACGAGGCGCTGCGCCTGGGCATTGCCACCGAGCTGGTAGAGCCCGATGCGCTGCAGGTCCGCGCACAGGCGATTGCGCGCAGCTTCGTGGGCGCATCGCCCGTGGCGCTGAGCCTGATCAAGCGCTCGCTCGCGCTGGCCGTGAGCGACCTGCCGTCGTTGCTGGAGCAGGAGGCCAACGCCCAAGCCCTGGCCATGGGCACGCCCGAGCACCGCGAGGCCGTGCGCTGCTTCCTGGAGAAAAGGCCGATGCCCTTCCAGTGGCCGCAGACCTGACTTTGAAACAGGTGAAAATCTCAAGCTTTTTGAGGTCAATGTGAACGTGAACGCAGATCCGGACGGCAAACTGGTCAGCGCCCTGGTGCGTGGCGTTTCCATATTGCGGTGCTTCTCCAGCAAGTGCCAGGAACTCAGCGCCAAGGAGCTGATGGACCTGACCGGCCTGCCCAAGCCCACGCTGTTTCGCCTGACGGACACGCTGTGCGAGCTGGGCCTGCTGCGCTATTCGGAGCGGCTGTCCAAGTACGTGCCGGGCCTGGGCCTGCTGCAGTTGTCCTCGCCCGTGCTCACGCGCATGGCCCTGCGCCAGTTCGCCCGGCCGCACATGCAGGCGCTAGCCGACCTGACCGAGGGGCAGGTGCAGCTGGCCGTGGGCCACAAGCGCCGGCTGTGCATGGTGGAGCTGGCCAACGGCATGGGAAACACCGTGTTCCGCCAGGAAATCGGCGTGCCCATCTCGCTGTCGCGCACGGCCACGGGCCGCGCCTATCTGCTGGGCATGGCCGAGGATGAGCGCAAGGCCTACCTGCAGGACCTGCAGCGCAACGACCCGCAGCGCGCCGCGTGGCTGGAGCAGCGCCTGACGGACGCGCGCGACGACTTTGCGCGCCACGGTTTTTGCCGCAGCCACGGCGACCTGCACCGCGAGATCGAATCCATCGCCGTGCCCATGTCGCAGCCGCAGGACGGGGAACTCTGGGTGTTCGCGGTTTCGGTGCCGGTGTTCAGCCCCATGTACGCCCGGCTGGAGACAGACCTGGGCCCGCGCCTGCGCACGCTGGTGCGCTCGGTGGAGAGCGTGCTCGGCGCCTCGGGCCTGACCTGACGGCCCCCTCATTAAGCAAACAACCCAAGGAGATGACGTGAAGGTACTGGACAGCGTGCGTGTGCTGGAGATCGGCGGCTTGGGGCCCGGCCCCTTTTGTGCCATGCACTTGGCCGACTTGGGCGCGGACGTGATCTCCGTGGTGCGCGAGACCAAGGACAAGGCCGTGACCGGCTCGCTGCTCAATCGCGGCAAGCGCTCGGTGTTTGCCGACCTCAAGACCGAGGAGGGTCGCCAGCTGGTGCTGGCCCTGGTGGCCGAAGCCGATGCCCTCATCGAGGGCATGCGCCCTGGCGTGATGGAGCGCCAGGGTCTTGGCCCCGAGGAGTGCCTGGCGGTCAACCCGCGCCTGGTGTACGGGCGCATGACGGGCTGGGGCCAGAGCGGACCGTTGGCACCGCGTGCGGGGCACGACACGAACTATGCCGCCGTCAGCGGCGCGCTGTGGGGCTGCAGTCCGGCGGACGCGCGGCCCGTCTCGCCTTTCGCCGTGCTCGGCGACATCGGCGGCGGTGCCATGTACCTGATGACGGGGCTGCTGTCGGGCATCGTGCAGGCGCGCGCCACGGGCCGCGGCACGGTGGTGGACGCAGCCATCGTGGACGGCTCGGCCCATATGCTGAACCTGATGCTGAGTGCGCGCCAGAGCGGCCTGGTGGCCGATGTGCGCGGCCAGAGCATCCACGACAGCGCGCCCTTCTACGACACCTATGTCTGCGCCGACGGCCATTACGTCACCGTGGGCGCTATCGAGCCGCAGTTCTACACCCTGCTGCTGCAGGTGCTGGGGCTGGCCGAGGACCCCGATTTCACCGGGTCGCAATGGGACAAGGCCGCCTGGCCGGTGCGCCGCGCGCGGCTGGCCGCGCTGTTCCTGGCGCAGCCGCGTGCGCACTGGCAGGCGCTGCTGGAGCCCACCGACGCCTGTTTTGGCGTCGTGCTCAGCCCCGTCGAGGCGGCGCAGCACCCGCACATGCGTGCGCGGGGTGTGTATTCCGAACGCCAGGGGGTGCTACAGGCGGCACCCGCGCCCCGCTTTGATGGTGCAGCCTACGAGCCGGGCGAGGCCTGCGCGCCCGGCGCGCATACGCAGTCGGTCATGGAAGGCCTGGGCCAGTCCGGCGCGCGGGCCGTGTGGCGCCAGCGCTGAGCGCGTTGCGCGGGGCAGTCTCCCGCGCGGCCCTGGTTACCGTTGCTGGAGCAGCGCGGACGCTGGCAGCAGCCTGAAGGCCAGCGAAGCCAGCGCCAGCCAGGCGGCGATGCACAGCAACACCGCGCGGTAGGGCTCCAGCCCGGCGCTGGTGGCCCAGGCGGCCACGGCGCCGGTCAGCGATTGCATCAGCGCCACCCCCAGAAACATGGCCATGGTGTAGAGCGACAGGGCGCGCCCCGTCTGTTCGTTGGGGTAGGACGAGCGCACGTCGGCATATTGCAAGATGCTGTAGCCTGACAGCAGCCCCATCGCGATCATCAGCGCCACCGTGGCGTGGGCGTTGTTGACCCAGGCCATGATGGCGAACAGGCCGGCCATCGACAGCGAAGCGCGGCCCACCCAGGTGCGGCGCCGGGCGGGGCCCGGGTCCATGCGGCCGAAAGCGGCGGGGGTGAACAGCGCAATCAGCGACAACACCAGCGCCACGTTGCCACTGTCCACCAGCGAAAAACCGTAGCGGTCGATCAGCAGAGGCCCCAGCCACAGGCCGCGCAGCGACAAAAAGGCCGCATAGCACGACATGCCGAGGATCACGATGCCCCAGGTGTGTGGCACGGTAAAGAGCCGTCCCATGCCCGTCAGCGCCTCCCCCCAGCTGCTGGCTGGACGGTGTGCGGTATCGGCACGTGCCGGTTCATGCACCAGCGCATAAATCAACAGCCACGACAGCAGGCTCAGGCCTGCCAGCAGGCCAAAGCCGGCACGCCAGCCCCAGTGCTGCACCACCCAGGCCAGCGGTGTGCCGGTGAACAGCAACCCCAGCCCGCCCAGGCCCATGCTCAGGCCCGAGAAAAAGGCAAACCGGTCGGCCGCGAAATAGCGCGCAATGAACAGCGTGCAGGCCACGAAGGCGGGTGAATAGCCCACCCCGATCAGCACCTGACCGACCATCAGCCAGCCATAGCTGGGCGCCAGCGCAGACAGGGCCGCACCAGCGATGCCCAGGGGCGCAGCCACCAGCACCGTGCGGCGCAGGCCGTAGCGGTCCAGTGCGATGCCCATCAGCAGTTGCGCAATGCCGAACGACAAACCAAACAGTCCGGCAAACGCCCCCAACGAGGAAGCCTGCAGGCCGAAATCTGCCTGCAGGCCCTGGGCCACGATGGCGGTGGTGGTGCGGTAAGCCTGGCTCAGCGCAAAGCCCGACAGCAGCGTGAGCAGCATGACCCACAGCGGTTGTGTACGGAAGAGTCTCATCAAGGGAGGAATGACGGTAGGGGCACGCCGGTGATTGTGCCGGCGCGCGGCAGAGCTGCGGGCACGAAACCGGAGCGGGCGCTTGTATCTTTAAACCAGACCAGCGCGGTAGAGTCTGAACGCCGTTGAGGCGGCCAGACCGGCCCGTGCAGTTTGGTAGGCGCTGGGGTGATAGAGCCCGTGACTGAGTACAGAACGCATGGCCGCCGCGCTGGTCTTCGTGAAGCCCGAACGGTTACGCGCGCCTTGATTGAGCGCGCATGCACAAGCAAGGGATCTGAAGATCATGTCTGTTACCTCAGTGACGGTGGGCATCGACGTGGCCAAGGCGCACGTGGATGTCTGTGTGCTGGGTGCCAAGAGCAGCGCCCAGCGGTTTGACAACGATGCCGAAGGCCACTCGGCGCTGGCGGCTGCCCTGCAGCCCCTGGACGTGGGTCTGGTGGTGATGGAGGCCACCGGCGGCTACGAGGCCGCGTTAGCGTGTGCCCTGCAGGCCACAGGCCTGCCCGTGGCGGTCATCAACCCGCGCCAGGCGCGCGACTTCGCCAAATCCATGGGACGCCTGGCCAAGACCGACGCGGTGGATGCGCGCACGCTGGCCGAGCTGGCAGCGGTGCTGCTGCGCCGCGACGATCTGCAGCGCTTCTTGCGCCCCCTGGCCGATGAGCGCCAGCAGTGGCTCGCGGCCCTGGTCACGCGCAGGCGCCAGTTGCTGACCATGCTCCATTCGGAGCGCCAACGGCTGCAGATCACGCCCAAGAAGCTGCACGCCAGCATCGAGGCCATCGAGGCGGCGATCAAGGCGCAGCTCGATGAGATCGAAGAGCAGATGGTCACGCATGTGCGCGAGCACTTTGGGGAGCTCGACACGCTGCTGCAGTCGGCTGCGGGAGTCGGCCCGGTGGCCAGTGCCACGATGATTGCCGAGCTGCCAGAGCTGGGCCGGCTGAACCGGCGCGAGATCGCTGCATTGGTGGGCGTGGCGCCCATGGCCAATGACTCCGGCGGCAGCAAGGGCAGGCGGCGCGTACAAGGCGGGCGCTTCGAGATCCGCCGCGTGCTGTACATGGCAACGCTCACGGCCACCCGCTACAACCCGGCCATCAAGGCCTTCTACGAGCGTCTGAAGGCCGCTGGCAAGTTGCCCAAGGTCGCCCTGGTCGCTTGCATGCGCAAGTTGCTCACCACGCTCAACGCCATGGTGCGCACTGGAAAACCTTGGGACAAGTCGCTTCATTGCGCTTGACTTCGAAGACGGTTACTCAGACCCTCGCCAGGCGCTGCAGCGCCCGCGCGTGGCGCAGCAAGGTCTGCTCGGCCTGCGCCAGCACTGGTGCATCGACCATGCGGCCGTCCAGCACGCACACGCCGCCGCCCGCCTGCTCTAGCGCCTGCCGCACGCGCTGCGCATGGGTCACGGCGGCCTCATCGGGGTCGAATGCGGCATGCAGCACTGGCACCTGCGCCGGGTGGATGCACAGCTTGCCGCCAAAGCCCATGCGCCGCGCGCGCTCGGCATCGCGGCCCATGCGCTCGGGGTTGCGCGTGTCCACCGTCACGCCGTCGATGGGCGCGGCCAGCCCCGCGCGGCGCGAGGCCAGCACCAGGGCCATGCGCACGGGCAGCAACTCCTGTTCGTCTTCGGCGCAGGCCATGCCTGCGTCCACCTGGAAGTCGAGGTGCCCGAAGGCCAGCCGCGCTACCTGGGGCGCGGCAGCCAGCGCGTCGGCGGCCGCCAGGCCCGCCACGCTTTCCACCAGCGGCACCAGCGCGGCGTGCAGCCCGGCGGCCTGGGCCACGGCCTGCAGGGTCTGCGCGCGCTCGGCCTTGGGCACCACGGCGCCGGCCAAGCCCTGGGCGGTGAGTTGTGCCAACGCCTGCAGATCGGCCGCAAACCAGGGGGTTGCCTCGCTGTTGATGCGCACCAGCAGCCGCGCGCGCTGCGGGGCCGGCAGGGCGGCCAGTGCGTCGGCCAGGGCGGTGCGGGCGCGTTCCTTGTCGGCGGGGGCCACGGCGTCCTCCCAGTCGGCAATCACCAGGTCGGCGCCGCTGGCCAGGGCCTTGGGCAGCCGCTCGGGCTGGGTGGCGGGAACGAAGAGGAAGGAGCAGGCGTGGCGCACGGAGTCGGGCATGGGAAGCAGGGAGGCGGGAACAGCGCGGGTCAGGCGTATTCCGAGATTTCGATCAGGTTGTGGTCCGGGTCGCGCACGTAGACCGAGAGGATGGGGCCGCGCGCGCCGGTGCGCTGCACCGGTCCGCATTCGATGGCAATGCCATGCTCGGCCAGGCGCTGCTGCACCTGCGCCAGCGGGATGGACGCAATGAAGCACAAGTCCAGCGCGCCCGGCAGGGGGTGCAGGGCCTTGGGCTCGAACTCGCGGCCCTGGATGTGCAGGTTGATCTTCTGCCCGTTGAACACAAAGGCCTTGCGGCCTTCGCCAAAGGTCTGCAGCGCCATGCCCAGCACGGTGCAGTAGAAGTGCACGCACTGCGCTTCATGGGCGGTGGTGAGCACGAGGTGGTCCAGCCGGTCGATCATGGGGTGCCTTGTGTCGCAAGCGCCCCGGCCGGCAGCGAGCCAGCCGGGGCAAAACGGGCGAGATTACTCCGCGCTCACGCCGGCGGCCTTGATGACCTTGTCCCAGCGCGCCACCTCGGCCGCCAGGTGCTTGCGCAGGCCTTCGGGCGTGGCCTTGTCGGGCGAGACCAGGTCGGAGCTCAGCTCGGCGATGCGCTTTTTCACGTTCTCGTCCTTGATCGCCACGTTCAATGCCTTGTTGAGCTTCTCGATCACGTCCTTGGGCGTGCCCTTGGGGGCGTACATGCCGTGCCACACCTTCACGTCGAAGCCCTTGAGGCCCTGCTCGTCCAGCGTGGGAATGTTGGGCATGGATGCCAGGCGCTGCGGCGTGGTCACGCCGAACACCTTGGCGCGCTTGCCGTCCTGGATCACGGGTGCGGTCTGCGTGGTCTGGTCGCACAGCAGGTCCACCTGGCCGCCCATCAGGTCGTTCATGGCCGGGCCGGCGCCCTTGTAGGGCACGGTGGTCAGCTTCACGCCCACCTGGTGCATGAACAGCATGCCGCACAGCTGCGACACGGCACCCACGCCTGCGTTGGCCAGCGACACCTTGTCCTGGTTCTTCTTCACGTAGTCCAGCAGCTCGGGGAAGGTGTTGGCCGGGAAGTCCTTGCGCGACAGCAGCGTCATGGGCACATCCAGCACCTGCCCGATGTACTCGAAGTCCTTGAGCGGGTCATAGGGCAGCTTCTTGTACAGCGCCGGGGCCGTGGCCATGCCCATGTGATGGATCAGGATGGTGTAGCCGTCGGGCTTGGAGCGCACGATGCGCGCGGGCGCCAGCGTGCCGCCCGCGCCCACGGTGTTCTCCACCACCACCGTCTGGCCCAGCGACTGGCCCATGGGCACGGCCAGCAGGCGCGCCACCACGTCGGTGGGGCCGCCGGCGCTGTAGGGCACGACCAGGGTGACGTTCTTTTCAGGCCAGGTGTTGGCGGCGGCAGGGCCGCCCAAGGCCAGCGCCGCGCAGGCCGCGGCGATGGCGCCGAAGGTGGTGCGTCGGGAAATCGGGGTGAAGCGTGCGGTCATGCGTATGTCTCCTTGTCGGTGGTGGTGAAGGGGGCGTCTTCTGCGCCCCTGGGGGGATCATGGGCCGCGGCGCAGGCGGGCCCGCCAGTCAGCCCAGCAGATGCTGCGTGCGCGGCCACTCCTGCACTTGCCACAGGCGCTGCACGGCCGCCCGGGCCTGCGCGTCGGACACCGCGCCGCCGTAGGCGGCCAGGCGCAGGGCCTTGGCCGTGAGTTCCTCGCGCGAGAGGGTGTTGCCGGGGTCCCCCTTGGGCTCTTCCACGCGCCCGGCCAGCGTGCGGCCGTCGGTCGTCTGCACGGTGACTTTGCCGATCCAGCGCTGCGGGTAAGCGGCGTCCACCTCGGGGTCCAGCACCATGCGCACCTTCTCGCGCAAGGTCACAGTGTCCGGGGCCAGGAACTGCTCGTCGAATTCGGTCAAACCCGCATGGCCAAAGCGTGCGGCCAATGCCAGCACCGTGCCCATGGAGAACTTGGACTGGTGCACCGTGGTGGGCGAGACCACCGGCCCCAGCACGTCGATGGCACCCTGGTGCACATGGCAGGTCACCTGTGCGATGTCGGCGGGCGCCAGGCCGTGCTCGCGCATCACCTGCTGCAGCGCGTCGGCGGCAGGGTGCGTATGGCGGCACGAGGCATGCCACTTGAACGATGTCTCGGCCGTGGCCCAGCGGGTGCCCAGGCCCTCGGTGAGCTTGGCCGGGTTGGCATCGCTGGACATGCCCGCGGCCAGGCCCTGCGGCCCGGTGAAGATGTCCTGCGCGCCGGTGAAACCGTCCTGGGCCAGGTAGGCGGACATCAAGCCGGCCGCGGCGGCGTGGGCCGTGTGCAGCTGCTTGCTGTCGGCCGCGGTGCGCAAAAATTCCCACAGCCCCGCCGACTGCGTGCCGGCCGAGCCAAAGGCGTGCTGCATCTGCGCGGGCGTGAGCTCCAGCAGGCGCCCCACGGCAGCGGCCGCCGCCAGCGTGCCGGCCGTGGCCGTGGTGTGGAACACCTTGTAGTGGCTGCGGCCCAGAAATTCGCCCACGCGGATGCCGACCTCGTAGCCCGCCACGCAGGCCGCCATGAGCTGCGCGCCGCTGGCGCCGATGCTTTGCGCCACGGCCAGCGCGGGCGGAAAGACCACGGCCGCCGGGTGGAACACCGAGCCGTTGTGCACATCGTCCTGCTCGGCCACATGGCTGGCCGCGGCGTTGGCCAGCGCGGCCATCATGGGGCTGCTGGTGGCGCCGTGGCCCATCACCTCGGCCGGGCCGCTGGCAGGGCCTTGCGACAGGGCAAAGCGCGTGATGCTGGCCACGGGCCGGGCGCGGCAGCCGGCCAGCACGGAGCCGAACCAGTCCACCCACAGGTCTTCGGTGCGGCGCTGCACGGGTGCGGGCACGTCGCTCCACTGCAGCGTGGCGGCAAACTGGGCCAGGGGATGGATGGTGACTTGGGTTTCTTGCTTCATTTCGGGCTCCCGGGCAGGCGTATCAAGCGCTAGCAGCTATGGTTTTTGCGTCAAAAAGGTTGCGGGGCCTGTAGGGCGTCGATCTGCTCGGCGCTCCAGCCCAGCTCGGCCAGGATGGCGGCGTTGTGCTGGCCCACGGCGGGCACGGCGTCCATGCGGTAATCGAACGCGCTGTTCACGCCGGGCGGCAGCAGCGCCGGGATGCGGCCCACGGGGGAATCCACGTCGCTCCAGCGCTGGCGTGCGGCCAGTTGCGGGTGCGCCCACAGGTCGGCCATGTCGTTCACGCGGGCGTTGGCGATGCCCGCTTGGTCCAGCCGCTCGACGACCTGGGCGGCGCTGAGCGTGGAGAACTCTTGCAGGATCAGCGCCTGCAGCGCGTCGCGGTGGGCGTTGCGCTGGGCGTTGGAACAGAAGCGTGCGTCCGTGGCCACTTCGGGGCGCTGCAGCACGGCGTCGCAAAAGGCCTTCCATTCGCGCTCGTTCTGCAGGCCCAGCATCACCGTCTTGCCATCGCCCGCCACGAACGGGCCATAGGGGTAGATGCTGGCGTGCGATGCGCCGGTGCGCGGCGGTGGCGGCGCGCCGTCGAAGGCGTAGTACATCGGATAGCCCATCCACTCGCCCATGGCTTCGAGCATGGACACGTCGATGTGGCTGCCCTCGCCTGTCTTGCCGCGCAGCAGCAGGGCCGACAGGATGTTGGTGTAGGCATACATGCCCGCGGCAATGTCGGCCACCGAGATGCCGGACTTGGATGGCGTCTCGGGCGTGCCCGTGACGGACAGGAACCCCGCCTCGCTCTGGATCAGCAGGTCATAGGCCTTCTTGTCGCGGTACGGCCCGTCGGCGCCGTAGCCGCTGATGTCGCACACGATGAGCTTGGGGTTGTGCGCCTTCAGGGCTTCGTACGACAGGCCCATGCGTGCGGCGGCGCCGGGCGCGAGGTTCTGCACCAGCACGTCGGCGGTCTTGAGCAGTTGCAGCAGCGCGGCCTTGGCCTGGGGCTGTTTCACATCGAGCGCCAGGCTCTCCTTGCTGCGGTTGATCCAGGTGAAGTGCGACGACTGGCCCTTCACGCGCTGGTCGTAGCCGCGCGCGAAGTCGCCGCTGCCGGGGCGCTCCACCTTGATGACGCGCGCGCCCAGGTCGGCCAGCTGGCGCGTGCAGAACGGCGCGGCCACCGCGTGTTCCAGCGAGATGACGGTGATGCCGTCGAGGGGGCGGATGTTTGGATTCATATCTCAGGACTTCTATCGAGCGGTGGCGCTGCCCGCGACGTTCGAAGCTGGCGCGACCCACACCAGCGGACGCCGCGCAAGGGCCTGGGCCGGCCGCGCCGCCGCGCTGGCGTCGTCCCCCTTCCCGCGCGAAGCGCGAGAGAAGGGGGAAGCGGCGCAGCCGCTCAGGGGGTTGTTCATCTCAAAACGAACGGGGCAAGCCCAGGATGTGCTCGGCCACGTAGCTGTAGATCATGTTGGTCGAAATCGGCGCCACCTGGTACAGGCGCGTCTCGCGGAATTTGCGCTCGATGTCGTACTCGCACGCGAAGCCAAAGCCGCCGTGGGTCTGCAGGCAGACGTTGGCCGCTTCCCAACTGGCCTTGGCCGCCAGGTACTTGGCCATGTTGGCCTCGGCGCCCGCGTTTTGGTGGGCGTCAATCTTCTCGCAGGCCTTCCAGCGCATCAGGTTGGCGGCTTCCAGCTCGATGAAGGCATCGGCAATCGGGAACTGCACGCCCTGGTTCTGGCCGATGGGGCGGTTGAACACCACGCGCTCCTTGGCGTATTTGCTGGCCCGGTCGATGAACCAGTAGCCATCGCCAATGCACTCGGCGGCGATCAGCGTGCGCTCGGCGTTCAGGCCGTCCAGCAGGGTCTTGAAGCCCTTGCCTTCTTCGCCCAGCAGCGCGTCCTCGGGGATCTCGAGGTTGTCGAAGAACAGTTCGTTGGTCTCGTGGTTGACCATGTTCAGGATGGGGCGCACGGTGAGGCCGTTGCCAATCGCCTGGTGCAGGTCGATCAGGAAGCACGACAGGCCGTCGGAGCGCTTTTTCACCTGGTCGGCGGGCGTGGTGCGCGCCAGCAAAATCATCAAATCGCTGTGCTGGATGCGCGAGATCCAGACCTTCTGGCCGTTGATGACCCAGCGGCCGTCTTTCTTGACGGCGCTGGTCTTGAGCTTGGTGGTGTCGCTGCCCGTGGTGGGCTCGGTCACGCCCATGGACTGGATGCGCAGCTCGCCCGAGGCAATCATGGGCAGGTATTTCTGCTTTTGCGCTTCGCTGCCGCTGCGCACGATGGCGTTCATCACGTACATCTGGCCGTGGCAAGCGCCGGAGTTGCCGCCGCTGCGGTTGATCTCTTCCATGATGACCGAGGCCTCGGCCATGGTCAGGCCCGAGCCGCCGTACTCCTGCGGAATCAGCGCGGCCATCCAGCCGGCCTGGGTCAGGGCATCGACAAAGGCCTCGGGGTAGGCGCGGGCCTCGTCGACCTTGCGGAAGTATTCGTCAGGGTACTGGGCACACAGAGCGCGCACGGCGTCGCGGATTTCCTGGTACTGGTCGGGCTGGTGGATCATGGTGGTTTTCAAGTGTTTTTGCTCTTTAGCGCTGATGCAGCAAGCGCCAGCAGCTATGGATTTGGTAGTGTTCAGGCCAACGTAGCCGTGCCCTGCATGGTCAGCCAGCCCTCGTGGTCCTGGGCCCACAGCTCCACGGTCTTGCCGTCGGCCGACGGCTTGCCGTGCACGCTGAACGGGTGCAGGTCGAAGGTGGGGCGCACGGCGCGGAAGTCGAACGTGAGCACCTGCGCGCCGGGCAGGCTGCGGCGCAGCAGGTCCAGCAGCAGCGTGGCGATCAGCGGGCCGTGCACGATCAGGCCGGGGTAGCCCTCGACCTCGGTCACGTACTTGCGGTCGTAATGGATGCGGTGGCCGTTGAAGGTGAGCGCGGAGTAGCGAAACAGCAGCACGTCGTCGGGCACGATGGTGCGCGACCAGGCGGCCTGGCCCTCCAGCGGCGGCTTTTGCGGCGTGGGCGCCGGGTCGCCGGGCTGGGCGGCGCTGCGGTAGACGATGTCGTGCTCCTCGGTGAGCGCCAGGCCCTGCGCGTTGCGGTACTGGTGCTCCACCAGCACGAAGAGCAGCTCGCCCGAGCGCCCGGCCTTGTGCTTGACGGACTGGATGGTGGAGGTGCGCTGCACCTGCTGGCCCACCTGCAGCGGGTTGGCACCATCCCCCTGCATTTCCCAGCGCAGGCGCCCGCCCGCCCACATGCGGCGCGGCAGCGGCACGGGCGGCAGAAAGCCCCCACGCTTGGGGTGCCCGTCCGGGCCGATCTCGCTCTGGCGCGCATGCGGCAGGAAGTACAGCCAGTGCCACAGCGGCGGCACGGTGGTGCCGGGGGCGGGCGCGGGGTCGTCGCGGTCCAGCGTGGCCGACAGCGCCGCGATGGGCGTGGCCGTGAGGGTGTCGCTCAGGGTTTCGCTTTGGCCCTGCCAGGTCTGCAGGTGCGCGAGCTGGGCGGTGTCGATGGTGGGTTCGGTCATGGTCGCCATCGTGCGGTCTGGCCGACACCCGCGCAATCCGCGTTTGTGAAAGCGCCTCTTCGGCGCCCATGAAGCCCCCGGGGTCTTCGCGCCGCTTTCATGGGGCCGAAGCCCGCCCTTGCGATTGCCGAATAGCGCGGGCGGCCCTTTGCCGTCATGCTCGCAGCCATTGATTTCCTATCGCAAACAAAGGACGACAGACATGGCGCAGAAGATGGTGCAGGACAAGGTGGTGGTGGTGACGGGGGCTGGCGGCGGCATCGGGCGCGACATGGCGCTGGCGCTGGCCGCCGCCGGGGCCAAGGTGGTGGTGAACGACATCGGCACCTCCACCACGGGCGAAGGCACCGACGCCGGCCCCGCGCAGAAGGTGGTCGAGGAGATCAAGGCCGCCGGCGGCCAGGCCGTGGCCAACATGGACAGCGTGGCCGAGGCCGCCGCGGCGGGCCGCATCATCCAGTGCGCGCTGGACCACTTCGGCCGCATCGACGGCGTGGTCAACAACGCGGGCATCCTGCGCGACCGGTTCTTCCACAAGATGAGCCTGGACGAGTGGGACGCCGTGCTGAAGGTGCACCTGTACGGCAGTTACTACATGAGCCGCGCGGCCGCCAACCATTTCAAGGAGCAGGAGAGCGGCGCCTTCGTGCACATGACCTCCACCTCGGGCCTGATCGGCAACTTCGGCCAGGCCAACTACAGCGCGGCCAAGCTGGGGCTGGTGGCGCTGTCCAAGTCCATCGCGCTGGACATGCAGAAGTTCCATGTGCGCTCCAACTGCATCGCGCCTTTCGCGTGGAGCCGCATGATCGGCTCGATCCCCACCGACACGCCCGAGCAGCAGGCGCGCGTGGCCAAGATCCAGCAGATGACGCCCAACAAGATCGCCCCGCTGGCCGTGTACCTGCTGTCGGACCAAGCCAAGGACGTGAACGCCCAGGTCTTCGCCGTGCGCAACAACGAAATCTTCCTGATGAGCCAGCCGCGCCCCCTGCGCTCGGTGCACCGCAGCGAAGGCTGGACGCCCGAGTTCATCGCCGAGCACGGCATGCCCGCGCTCAAGGCCTCGTTCGTGCCCATGGAGCGCTCGGGCGACGTGTTCTCCTGGGATCCTGTGTAAGCAGGGAACAACCCCCTGAGGCGCTGCGCGCCTTCCCCCTTCTCTCGCAGCGCTGCGCGCTCCGGGAAGGGGGACGCAGCCCTCGCTGCGGGGCGGCGCGGCAGGCCCAGGCCCTTGCTCGGCTGCCCTGGTGTGGGGCGCGCCAGTTTCAAGCGATGCAGGTGACGCGCAGCGTCATGGAGGAACGAAATGGCTATTGACTACCAACACCTGAAAAGCCGGGTTTTCCCGCCGGTGCACCAGCACTACACCGAGCGCGACACCATGCTCTACGCGCTCAGCCTCGGGCTGGGCAACGATCCGCTGAACGCCAGCGCGCTGCCCTTCGTCTACGAGGGGCTGGAAGGCGGCCTGCGCGCCCTGCCGTCGCAGGCCGTGGTGCTGGGCTACCCGGGCTTCTGGGCGCGCGAGCCGGACACGGGCATCGACTGGGTCAAGCTCCTGCATGGCGAGCAGCGCATGCGCCTGCACCGCCCGCTGCCCGCGAGCGGCGAGGTCGTGGGCCACAACCGCATCACGCACCTGACCGACAAGGGCGAGGGCAAGGGCGCCATCATGGTGACCGAGCGGCGCCTGGAAACCGCCGCCGGCGAGCTGCTGGCCACCGTGCAGCAGGTGACCTTTCTGCGCGGGGATGGCGGCTACAGCCAGCAGGGCGGCGGCCAGCCCAGCGACGCACCGCTGCCCGCACTGCAGCCCACGCCGCAGGACCGCGCGCCCGACTTCACCGACACCCAACCCACCCGCCCCGAGGCGGCGCTGCTCTACCGCTTGATGGGCGACTACAACCCGCTGCACGCCGACCCGGCCGTGGCCGCCAAGGCAGGCTTCGAGCGCCCCATCCTGCACGGGCTGGCCAGTTACGGCCTGGTGGCGCACGCGCTGCTGCGCCAGTGCTGCGGCGGCGATCCCGCGCGCCTCAAGGCGCTGGACATCCGCTTTGCCGCCCCCGTGTACCCGGGCGAGACGCTGGTGACCGAGATCTGGCGCGTGCCCGGCCAGCCGGCGCAGGTGCAGCTGCGCGCCCGTGTGCTCGAACGCGACAAGGTGGTGCTGAGCCACGGCTTCGCCGAACTGGCGTGAGCTATCAAAAAGTGAGCTGCCGGCGCTTCATAGGTAAGCGCTGGAGCTCGTTCTGAATCAAATACCCCGGAGCACGCCATGAGCGCATCCCCCGTGTTGACCTCCGTGCAGGACGGCATCGGCACCATCACCCTGAACCGCCCCGAGGCACGCAACGCGCTCAACCAGGCCATGCGTCCGGCCCTGGCCGCCGCCATCGCGCAGATGCGCGACGACGCGCAGGTGCACGCGGTCATCCTCACCGGCGCGGGCGGCGCGTTCTGCTCGGGCGGCGACATCTCGGCCATGCTGGACACCAGCCGCACCGGCCTGGCCTTTCGCAAGGGCATGCGCGAGCTGCACCAGTGGTTCCCCGAACTCGTGAACCTCGAAAAGCCCGTGATCGCCGCGGTGGACGGCCCGGCCTTCGGCGCGGGCCTGAGCCTGGCGCTGGCGGCCGACTTCGTGCTGGCCACGCGCCGCGCCAAGTTCTGCGCGGTGTTCGGCCGCATCGGCCTGATCCCCGACCTGGGCGCGATGCACCTGCTGCCGCGCATCGTGGGCCAGCAAAAAGCCAAGGAGCTGGTCTTCACCGCGCGCACCGTCGATGCCGAAGAAGCCAAGCAACTGGGCATGGTGTTCGACATCGTGGACGACGCCGCGGCGCTGACCGAGGCCGCGCGGGCGCTGGCGCGGCGTTTTGGCGAGGCCTCCACCGCCGCCATCGGCATGGCCAAGACCATCATGAACCAGTCCTTCGAGAGCGACGCGCGCACCATCGCCGAACTGGAGTCCTATGCGCAATCTGTGTGCCGTGGCTCCGACTACCACCAGGACGCGGTGCGACGGTTCAAGGACAAGCAGCCGCTGCGCTTCGACTGGGACAGGAAATGACTCCCCCTTGTGTCGCCTGCGGCGCCATCCCCCCAGGGGGACGACGCCAGTGGCCGGGCGAAGCCCGCTCCACGGCGTCCGCTGGCATGGCCTGCTCCGCGGCCATCGGACCGGTGCCGGCGCGCCAGTTTCATGGGTTGCGGGGGGCGCGCTGCGCCATGGATGCCTGATATGGGCGCATTGGCCGAACGCTTGCAGGCACTGATCCGCCCCGGCGACACGCTGTGGTGGGGCCAGGCCACGGCCGAGCCGCTGACGCTCACGCGCGCCGTGGTGCAGCAGCGCCACGCGCTGGCGCAGGGCAGGCGGCTGCGCGTGTTCGTGGGCATCGGCGCGTCGGACACGCTGCAGCCCGGGCAGGCTGACGCCATCGATTTCTTCGGCTATGCCGCGGGCGGGCCGCACCGCGCCCTGGCCCAGGCCGGCGTGCTGGACATCCTGCCCAGCCACTATTCCCATCTGCCGGGTCTGATCCGGGCGGGGGTGCTGCCGGTCGACGTGGTGCTGCTGCAGGTGTCGCCGCCCGATGCACAGGGCCGCTACAGCCTGGGGCTGGTGCAGGAATACCTGCCCGCCGCCATCGAGCGCGCGCGTGTGGTGATCGCCGAGGTGCACCCCGACGTGCCCTGGACCCACGGCGGCCTGCACCTGCAGGCCAGCGACTTCGCGCTGCTCATCGACGCCGAGCACCCGCCGCTGGACCAGAGCCGCAGTGCGCCCGGCCCGGTGGAGCAGGCCATTGCACGGCATGTGGCGCGGTGGGTGGAAGACGGCGCCACGCTGCAGCTGGGCATCGGCAACCTGCCCGAGGCCGTGCTGGCCGCGCTGCACGGCCACCGCGACCTGGGCCTGCACAGCGGCGCGGTGGGCGACGGCATTGCGGCCCTGGCCGAAGCCGGCGTGCTCACCAACGCCAGGAAGAGCCTGGACACCGGCGTGGGCATTGGCGGCATCCTCATGGGCGGCGAGAAGCTGCGCCGCTGGGCGCACCGCAACCCACAGATCGAGCTGCGCGGCACCGACTACACGCACGACCCCGGGGTGCTTGCCGCCAGCCACAAGCTCACCGCCATCAACGCGGCCATCGAGGTGGACCTCACCGGCCAGATCAACGCCGAGGTGGCCGCCGGCTGCTACGTGGGCGCCGTGGGCGGCGCGGTGGACTTCCTGCGCGGCGCCGCCTGCAGCAAAGGCGGCCTGCCCATCGTGGCGCTGCCCGCCACCGCCAAGGGCAAGACGCGCATCGTGGCGCAGCTCTCGGGCCCGGTGAGCACGCCGCGCAGCGACGCGGGCCTGATCGTCACCGAGCATGGCGTGGCCGACCTGCGGGGGCAGACGCTGTCGCGCCGCGTGCGCCGGCTGATCGACATTGCCGCCCCCGAACACCGCGCCGACCTGGAGCGCCAGGCCCACGACACGCTGCGCCGCTGTGGCGCGGTATTTCAAATTTGATAGCTATTAGCGCATGTCAGATAAGCGCTAGCGGCCATTTTCATTCATATTTCAAGGAGCAACACCATGCGCAGAGCCGCCATCGTCACCCCCGTCCGCACCCCCGTCGGCACCTTTGGCGGCAGCCTGCGGCCCGTGCCCGTCGAGGAGCTGGCCGCCACCACCGTGCGTGCCGTGGTCGAGAGGAGCGGCATCGACCCCGCACGCATCGACGACGTGGTGATGGCCCAGTCGTACGCCAACAGCGAGGTGCCCTGCGTGGGCCGCTGGGCCGCGCTGCAGGCGGGCCTGCCGGTGTCGGTGCCGGGCATGCAGTTGGACCGGCGCTGCGGCGGCGGCCTGCAGGCCATCGTCACCGCGTCGATGATGGTGCAGAGCGGCGCCGCCGACGTGGTGATCGCCGGCGGCGTGGAGAGCATGAGCAACATCGAGTACTACAGCACCGACATGCGCTGGGGCGCGCGCTCGGGCAACGTGCGCTTCTACGACCGCCTGGACCGCGGGCGCGAGCGCTCGCAGCCGGTGGAGCGCTTCGGCAAGATCTCCGGAATGATCGAGACGGCGGAGAACCTGGCGCGCGACTATGGCATTACGCGTGAGGAGGCCGATGCCTTCGCGCTGCGCAGCCACCAGCGTGCGGCCGCCGCCTGGGAGGCGGGCCGCTTTGCCGACGAAATCGTTCCCGTGCAGGTGCCGCAGCGCAAGGGCGAGCCGGTCACGTTTGCCCGCGATGAGGGCTTTCGCGCCGACGTCACGCCCGAGAGCCTGGCCAAGCTGCGCGTGCTGATGCCGAACGGCACCGTGACCGCCGGCAACGCCAGCCAGCAAAACGATGCTTCGGCCGCCTGCCTGATCGTTGCCGAAGACAAGCTGGCCGAGCTGGGCCTCACGCCCATGGCCACGCTGGTGGGCTGGGCGGCCGCGGGCTGCGAGCCCTCGCACATGGGCATCGGCCCGGTGCCGGCCGTGAAGAAGCTGCTCGCGCGGCTGAACCTGCGCATCGACGACATGGATCTGGTGGAGCTCAACGAGGCCTTCGCCTGCCAGGTGCTGGCCGTGCTCAAGGGCTGGGAATGGCGGGACCAGGATGCCATCGCGCACAAGCTCAACGTCAACGGCTCGGGCATCTCGCTGGGCCACCCCATCGGCGCCACGGGCGTGCGCATCCTGGCCACGCTGCTGCACGAGCTGCAGCGCCGCAAGGGCCGCTACGGCCTGGAGACCATGTGCATCGGCGGCGGCCAGGGCATCGCCGCGGTGTTCGAGCGCGTCTGACGCGCGGCGCTTGCACTGAGCGGTGGATCTGCTCCGCCGCAGACCGCCGCGTGTGACTGCGTGGCCTGGCGCCTTGCACGGCTGCGGTGCAAGGCGCGCGCCAGCGTGCGCGTTGTTGGCCTGGCCCTAAGGACACCTGAACCCCGGCTTTGGCAAAAGCAGATTCCCAGCGTGCGCACCGGGCCGCACCATTGCTGCCAACGCGCTGGCCCTCCGCCCCAGCGGTGCCCGCGTTACCTACAACATCAGGAGACACACCATGCCCGCTTCCCGTCGTCTCGCCACGGCCGCCCTGGCCCTGGCGCCTCTCGCCTTCGCTCTGCCTGCCGCCGCGCAGGACGGCCAGCCCGTGCGCCTCATCGTGGGCTATGCCGCGGGCGGCCCCGTGGACCAGGGGGCGCGCCTGTTCGCACCGGCGCTGTCCAAGGAACTGGGCATGCCGGTCATGGTGGAGAACAAGACCGGCGCCAACGCCACCATTGCCGGCAGCGAGGTCGTGCGCTCCAAGCCCGACGGCATGACGCTGTGGTTTGCGGCCAGCCCCACCATCACCATCAGCCCCAATGTGATGACCAAGATGCCGTTCGACCCGGCCAAGGACCTGACGCCTGTGGCGCCCATCCTGAGCTACTACAACGTGCTGGTGGTGAACAACAACGAGCCCTACAAGAGCGTGCGCGAGTTGGTGGCCACCGCCAAGTCCAATCCGGGCAAGCTGGCCTACGGCTCGGCCGGTGTGGGCGGCTCCAACCATCTGGGCGCGCTGCTGTTCGCCAAGCGCAGCGGCATCGAGATGAACCACATCCCCTACAAGGGCAACGCCCCGGCGATGACGGACGTGATCGGCGGCCAGCTCAACATGATGCTGGACATCATCAGCACCGCCAGCGCCTACATCCACAGCGGCAAGGTGCGCGCCATTGCCGTCACCTCGCCGCAGCGCAATGCCTCGCTGCCGGACGTGCCCACGTTCGCCGAGTCGGGCATCGACGGCCTCAAGGGCTTCGACGTGGGTGGTTGGTACGGCGTCTATGGTCCCAAGGGCATGTCGCCCGAGCTGGTGGCCAAGCTCAACAAGGCCGTCAATGCCGCGTTGCAGCAGCCCGAGCTGAAGAAGCGCTACAAGGAACTGGGCTACGACGAGTGGACCGGCGCGCCGCAGAAGCTGGCCGAGCGCGGCGCCCAGGAGCGCGCCATGTGGGCCACGGTGACCCAGGGCATCACCGTGGATTGAGATGGCAGAGCGCATCCATCACCTGCTGGACCGCTGGCTGGCCGAGGCGCCCGCGCGGCCCTTCATTCATCTGCCGGACGGCCGCAGCCTGAGTTTTGTCGACCTGGGCGCGCTCACCGACACGGCCGAGGCCGAACTGCGGGCCCTGGATGTGCGCCCTGGCGACCGCGTGCTGGTGGTGGCCGAGAACTGCCCCGAGCATGCTGCGCTGATCCTGGCCTGCAGCCGCGTGGGCGCCTGGTCCTGCGGCGTGAA
Organism: Diaphorobacter sp. LI3; assembly: GCF_022807955.1. NCBI lineage: Bacteria > Pseudomonadati > Pseudomonadota > Betaproteobacteria > Burkholderiales > Comamonadaceae > Diaphorobacter > Diaphorobacter sp. LI3. The sequence goes on from NZ_CP094346.1 coordinate 165,342, forward strand.
CGCACGCATGGCGCCCGCCGAGATCGACGCCTTCGTCGGCAAGGCCGATGCGCGCGTGGTGTTCTTCACGGCTGCGGCATCGCGCAGCGCTGCCGCGCATGCCCAGCGCTTTGCGGCGGTCGATTCCGCGCTGCCGGGCATGCAGCACGGCGCAGTTCTCCAGGACGCGCAGCCCGAGGCAGGTGCGCTGCGCGATACGGTCGCCTCGCTGATCTTCACCTCGGGCACCACGGGCCAGCCCAAGGGCGTGATGCTCACGCACGGTGCGCTGATCCACTTCGCGCGCGTGTCGGGGGCATCGCGTGCGCTGGGTCCGCAGGACCGCAGCTACGCCTTTGTGCCCATGACCCACATCTTCGGTCTGGGCACGGTGCTGATCAGCTCGCTGCTGGCCGGCGCGCAGCTCGTGATGCGTCCGCAGTTCGATCCCGACGACCTGCTGGATGCGCTGGCCCACCATGGCGTGTCGCAGCTACAGGGGCCGCCCGCGCTGTTCTCGCGCCTGCTGGCGCATCTGCAGGAGCGCGGCATCCAGCGGCCCGAGGCGCCGGCGCTGCGCTACCTCTACACCGGAGCGGGCCCGCTCGACCTGGCGCTCAAGCAGCGCGTGGAGGCCGCCTTCGGCCAGGCGCTGCACCACGGCTACGGCCTGTCGGAATACGCGGGTTCGGTGCACCTCACGCGCCTGGGCGAGCAGCGGCCCGACACCAGTGCCGGCTACGCCGTGGCCGAGGCCGAGGTGCGTGTGACCGACCCGGCCACGGGCGAGCCGCTGCCGCTGGGCGAGCGCGGCGAGCTGTGGGTCCGCGGCCGGGGGCTGATGCCCGGCTACTTCCGCGACCCCGCGGCCACGGCCGCGGTGATGCGCGAAGGTGGCTGGTACGCCAGCGGCGACCTGGGTGAGATGCATGCCGACGGCGCGCTGTTCGTCGTGGGGCGCCTGAAGGAAATGATCATCCGCTCGGGCTTCAACGTCTACCCCGCCGAGGTGGAGACCGCGCTCAACACCCACCCCAGCGTGCAGCGCTCGGCCGTGGTGGGCCGCACCGTGGAGGACGGCAACGAGGAGATCGTGGCCTTTGTGGAGTTGCGCTCCGGCGCCGCGCTGGATGCCGATGCCATGCAGTCCCATTTGCGCGAGCTGCTCGCGCCCTACAAGCGCCCGTCCCACATCGTCGCCCTGAGCGAACTGCCCACCAATACCAACGGCAAGGTGCTCAAGCGCACCCTGAAAGACCAGGCCTTGGGCCTGACCACCTGAACGATAGGAGACACACCATGCATTCCACCCCCTCCCGCCGCAGCTTCATCGCCGGCAGCCTGCTTGCCGCCGCCCATCCGCTGGCGGCGCTCGCGGCCGACCCCTGGCCCAGCAAGCCCGTGCGTTTCATCGTGCCGTTCCCGCCCGGCGGCCCGGTGGACACCACCGCCCGCGTCTTCAGCCACAGGCTGTCCGAGATCTGGAAGACGCCCACCGTCATCGACAACCGCGCTGGCGCGGGCGGCGTGGTGGGCGCCACGGCCGCCGCTAAGGAGGCACCCGACGGTTACGGCCTCTTCGTGGGTGCCATCCACCACTCGGTCAACCCCTCGTTGATGGGCAAGCTGCCCTACGACATCGAGAAGGACTTCGCGCCCATCAGCTTTGCCGCCATGTTCCCGGTGTTCATCGTGGCCCACCCCTCGGTGCCGGCCAACACCATCCAGGAGTTGATCGCGCTGGCCAAAAAGGGCACGCCGCTGGCCTATGGCTCGTCGGGCAACGGGGGCGGCACGCACCTGGCGGGCGAGCTGTTCAACATGGAGGCGGGGACCAAGCTGCAGCACATTCCCTACAAGGGCAGCGCCCCCGCGATGAACGACCTGCTGGGCGGCCAGGTGCAGCTCATGTTCAGCGACGCACCCACGGCGCTGCAGCACATCAAGAGCGGCCGCGTGAAGGTGCTGGGCGTGGCCAGCCGCCAGCGCTCGGCCATGCTGCCCGACGTGCCCACGGGCGTGGAATCGGGCCTGCCCGGCTATGAGGCGTATTCGTGGGCCGCGCTGTTCGCGCCCGCTAAGACGCCCCAGGCCGTGCTGGACAAGATCAACGCCGACTTCAACACTGCGATGAAAGACCCCGCCGTGCGCCAGCGCCTGCTGGACGCCGGCGCCGAGGCCGATCCCGGCACGCAGGAGCAGATGCGCCAGCGTCTGCGCGGCGAGCTGGACAAGTGGGCCAAGGTGATCAAGACGGCGGGGATCACGCCGGGTTGATGCCGCGGCGAAGACGCCCTTTCAGATTGTCGAATTGAAGTGATGCGGTGGCCGGGGCATGCTGTGCCTCGTACTCCGAAGACTCGAAGAATCCCATGCACCTGAGCGCACAGACCCACTACCAGGCCGAGCTGGATGCCGGCCGCTTTTGCCTGCAGCACTGTCCGCAGTGCAAGAACCACGTATTCACGCCGCGCGAGCTGTGCCCGCATTGCGGCGCCAGCCCGCTGCGCTGGGTGCGCGCCAGCGGCCTGGGCACCGTGTATTCCGCCACCACCATCGCGCGCAAGGCGGACGCGGGGGGCAACTACAACGTCGCGCTGATCGATCTGGATGAAGGCGTGCGCATGATGAGCCGCGTGGAGGGGGTGGCGCCCGAAGACGTGCGCATCGGCCAGCGTGTGCAGGCCCGCGTGGCGCAGAAGGATGGGCGCGGCCTAGTGCTGTTCCAGCCCACAGCGCAAGGGGGTGCCGCATGAGCCGCGTTCCGCAATCCCACTTGGACGCCGCCGCCGTGAACCGGCCGCTGCGCGGCCGCGCAGCCATCGTCGGCGCTGCCACCTACGGCTGCGGCGAGGCGCCCGGCATGGACGACATGACGCTGCTGGTGCGCGCGGCGCACGCGGCCGTGGCCGACGCGGGCCTGACCATGCAGGACATCGACGGCCTGGCCACCTGCAGTGTGAACGCCAGCATGTGGACCATGCCGGTGATCGAACACCTCGGTATCAACCCGACCTATGTGGACGGCACGATGATCGGTGGCTCCAGCTTCATCGCCCACCTGCTGCCCGCCATCCGCGCGCTGGAGGCCGGTCAGTGCAAGGCCGTGCTGGTGTGCTACGGCAGCGCGCAGCGCTCGGCCACCTTCGGGCGCAAGGAAAGCGTGGCCGCACGCCGCTTCCTGGACCCGCAGCCCTACGAATTTCCCTATGAGCCGGTGCTGCCCGTGTCCGCCTATGCGCTGGCCGCCGCGCGCCACATGCACGAATTCGGCACCACGCGCGAACAACTGGCCGAGGTGGCCGTGGCCGCACGTGCCTGGGCGCAGCAGAACCCCGAGGCGTTCATGCGCGACCCGCTCACCATCGAGGAAGTGCTGGCGGCCCGGCCGATCGCCAGCCCGCTCACCGTGCGCGACTGCTGCCTGGTGACGGACGGTGGCGGCGCTCTCGTGCTCACCCGCGCCGAGCGCGCGCGCGACCTGCCCAACCCGCCCGTCTATGTGCTGGGCAATGCCACCGCGATCTGGAACCGCCAGATCTCCTGCATGCCCGACCTGACGACCACCGCGGCAGCGCAGTCGGGCGCCCAGGCCTTCGCGATGGCGGGTTTGCAGGCCAAAGACATGGACATGGCCCAGGTGTACGACGCTTTCACCATCAACACCCTGCTGTTCCTGGAAGACCTGGGCTTCTGTGCCAAGGGCGAGGCCGGCGCCTTCGTGCAGAACGGCGGCATCGCGCCCGGCGGGCGCCTGGCCGTGAACACCAACGGCGGCGGCCTGTCGTGCGTGCACCCGGGCATGTACGGCATCTTTGCGCTGATCGAGGCCGTGCGCCAGCTGCGTGGCGAGGCCGGCGCGCGCCAGCTATCGCGTCATGACACCGCCGTGGTGCATGGCAACGGCGGCACGCTGTCCAGCCAGTCCACCGCCGTGCTCGGCACCGCCGACACCCTCTGAACCCGCATACCGAAGAAAGAACCCTCATGATCCGCGACCCAGACATCCTGGAAGCCCTGCTCGACAGCGTGCGCCGCTTTGTGCGAGAACGCCTGGTGCCGGCCGAGAACGAAGTGGCCGAGACCGATGAAATTCCCGAGTCCATCGTGCAGGAGATGCGCGAGCTGGGCCTGTTCGGCATGACCATTCCCGAGAAGTTCGGCGGCCTGGAGCTGACGATGGAGGAGGAGTGCCGCGTACTGTTCGAGCTGTGCCAGACGGCGCCGGCCTTCCGCTCGGTCATCGGCACCACCGTGGGCATCGGCTCGCAGGGCATCCTGATGGATGGCACGCCCGAGCAGCAGGCCCAGTGGCTGCCCAAGCTGGCCACCGGCGAGGTCATCGCCTCGTTCGCGCTGACCGAACCCGAGGCGGGATCGGACGCCGCATCGCTGCGCACCACGGCCATCAAGGACGGCGACCACTACATCGTCAACGGCACCAAGCGCTACATCACCAATGCGCCGCACGCCGGCATGTTCACGCTCATGGCACGCACCAACCCGGCCGACAAGGGCGCGGGCGGCGTGTCCTCGTTCATCGTGGACGCCAAGACGCCCGGCATCAGCTTTGGCAAGTACGACAAAAAGATGGGCCAGCGCGGCGCCCACACCTGCGACGTGATCTTCGACAACGTCAAGGTGCCGGCGGCCAACCTCATCGGCCTGCAGGAGGGCCGCGGCTTCAAGACCGCCATGAAGGTGCTGGAAAAGGGCCGCATCCACATCGCCGCGGTGGCGGTGGGCGTGGCCCAGCGCATCCTGCGCGACGCCCTCGCATATGCCCTGGAGCGCAAGCAGTTCGGCCAGCCCATCTGCGACTTCCAGCTGGTGCAGGCCATGCTAGCCGACAGCCAGGCCGAGCTGTACGCCGCCGAGTGCATGACCATTGACGCCGCGCGCCGCCGCGACGACGGGCACAACGTCTCCACCGAGGCCTCGTGCGCCAAGATGTTTGCCACCGAGATGTGCGGCCGCGTGGCCGACCGTGCGGTGCAGATCCTGGGCGGCGCAGGCTACATGGCCGAGTACAGCATCGAGCGCTTTTACCGCGACGTGCGCCTGTTCCGCCTGTACGAGGGCACGACGCAGATCCAACAGATCATCATCGCGCGCAACATGGTGCGCGCGGCGCGCGCCGCATGAGCGGGGCGCGGCCGCTGGTGGACCGCAGCGCCTTCATGCGCCTGATCGGCGCCGCGCAGGTGCCGGCGCCGCCGGGCAAGGTGCAGGTGCGCCTGCCGCACCTGCGCGAGGAACTGCTCAACCAGTTACCCGCTGCGCATGGCGGCGTGGTCATGGCGCTGCTGGATTCCGTGATGTCGCGCGCCGCAGGCGAGCTGCCCGAGGCGCCCTCGCAGACCGCGGTGACGGTGGAGATGAGCAGTCGCTTTCACCGCCCGGGGCGCGGCGCGCTGCTGGCCGAAGGCTGGGTGGTGCATGCCACGCGCAGCCTGTGCAGTTGCGCGGGCCAACTGCTGGACGAGGACGGCCAGCTCGTGGCCACCGCACACGGCACCTTCAAGTATTGGCTGGCGCCGACCACGCTTGATTCAAAAAAGTGAGCTGCTAGCGCTTGTCTAGCAAGGGCTAGAGGCCAATTTCACTCAAAGATCGCGCGGGCCGCTGCCGCTGCCGCTGCCGCTGCGGCGGTCACTCCAGCTGCAGCCGCCCATGCGCATCGGCCACCAGCAGGTCCACCAGTTCCTGCGCAAAGCTGGGCAGGGCCTCCATGCTGCGCACGCAGATCTGCATCTCGCGCACCGACCAGGCGTCCGACAGCGGCACGATGGCGATGTCCATGGCCTGCGCATGGCGGCTGGCGGCGGACTCGGGCAGCACGCCCACGCCCACGCCGGCCTCGATCATGCGGCAGGCCGTCTCGAAGTTGCCGACCTGGATGCGCAGTTTGATCGGGCGGTGCAGCTGGTCGCTGGCGTGGCGCAGGAAGGCATGGATGGCGCTGGATTCGTGCAGCCCCACGTAGTCCAGCTCCAGCGTGTCGGCAAAGTCGATCTGCATCTCGCCGTCGAGGGCGTGGCCCTTGGGGACCACCAACACCAGCCGGTCGCGGCGGTAGGGCAGGGTCTCCAGGTTCTCGGTGCGCACCAGGCCGGCGACGATGCCGATGTCGGTCTGCCCCTCGGTCACGGCGCGCACGATGTCGTGCGACAGGCGCTCGCGCAGGTCGATGTTCACGTCGGGGTTGCGGCGCAGGAAGTGCCGCAGCACCGGCGGCAGGAATTCGCCCAGAGAGGTGGTGTTGGCGAACACGCGCACATGGCCCTTGATGCCGCGCACGTATTCCTGCATGTCGCCGCGCAGGTGTTCGATCTGCCCGAGCACCATGCGCGCGTGGGACACGAAGGCCTGGCCCGGCGGTGTGAGCGTCACGCCCTGGCTGGTGCGGTACAGCAGCTTGGTGCCGATGCTTTCTTCCAGGTTCTTGATGCGCGTGCTGGCCGCCGGCAGGGAGATGAAGGAGAGTTCCGCGCCGCGCGTCATGCTGTTGGCGTCGGCGATGTGCACCATCAGGCGCAGATCCACAAGATCGAAATGCATGGCCATGGCCGGCATTGTAGAAAGCGCTGGATACCCTGGCGGCCCTGCGTGAACGCCAGCTTTCACAAATGCAAAGCCGCGGCGCCGAGTCGGGCCGTACCATGCGCCTTCCGCTCGGCAACCACCGCCTGTCCATGACCACCCCTGATTCCTCATCTTCCCCAGGCGCAGGCCGCGCCGGCGCGCTCGGCCATCTGCGCGTGCTCGACCTATCGCGCGTGCTGGCCGGCCCGTGGTGCACCCAGAACCTGGCCGACATGGGCGCCGACGTGATCAAGATCGAGAAGCCCGGCGATGGCGACGACACGCGCCACTGGGGGCCGCCGTTCTTTCCCGATGCCGACGGCCAGCCGAGCGAACACGCCTGCTACTTCGCCGCCTGCAACCGCAACAAGCGCTCCGTCACCGTGGACATGGCCACGCCCGAGGGGCAGCGGCTGATCCGCGAGCTGGCCCAGCAAAGCGATGTGGTGGTGGAGAACTTCAAGACCGGCGGCCTCAAGCGCTACGGGCTGGACTACGAAAGCCTGTCGGCCCTGAACCCGCGCCTGATCTACTGCTCGGTCACCGGCTTCGGCCACACCGGGCCGTATGCGCCGCGGGCCGGCTACGACCTGCTGATCCAGGCCATGAGCGGCCTGATGAGCATCACCGGCCATGCCGATGGCGAGCCTGGCGGCGGCCCGATGCGCGTGGGCGTGGCCGTGATCGACCTGTTCACCGGCATGTATGCCACCACCGCCATCCTGGGTGCGCTGGAGGCGCGCCACCGCACGGGACGCGGCCAGCACATCGACATGGCGTTGCTGGACGTGGCCATGGCGGTGCTGGCCAACCAGGGTGCGGGCTTCCTCAACGCCGGCAACATTCCGAAGCGCCAGGGCAACACCCACCCCAGCGTCGTGCCCTACCAGGACTTTCCCACGCAGGATGGCAACATGCTGCTGGCCATCGGCAACGATGGGCAGTTCGCGCGCTTTTGCGAAGCGGCGGGTACCGACTGGGCCGGCGACGAACGCTTTGCCACCAACGCCGGCCGGGTGACCCACCGTGAGACGCTGATCCCCCTGATGGCCGCCCTCACGCGCACGCGGCCCACGGCCGCCTGGATCGCGCTGTTGGAGGACAAGGCCGTGCCCTGCGGCCCGATCAACCACGTCGGCCAGGCGTTCGACGATGCGCAGGTGCGCGCACGCGGACTGCGCGTGGAGCAGCAGCGCTACCCCGGCGCCCAGCCGCCGGCCGGCGAGGTGGTCAACCGCGTGGTGACCACCGCCAGCCCGCTGCGCTTGTCCGATACGCCCGTCACCCTGCGCTATGCCCCGCCCGCACTGGGTCAGCACACCGACGAGGTGCTGCGCGAGCGGCTGGGGCTGGATGCCGCGCAACTGCAGGCGCTGCGCGCGCAGCGCGTGCTCTGAGGCAGCGTCAGAAGGCGTGGGCCACGCCCACGCCGAACGCCGTGCGCGAGGGGTTGTGTTCGTAGCGCTGGTGCCCCAGGCTCGCGTAGAGCATGGTGCGCTTGGACAGGTGGTACTCCGCCCCCAGTGACGCCATGTGGTGGGTCACCCCGTCGTTCAGCCGCTGGCGGCCATAGCTTGCGCGCAGCGTGGTGACACCCAGGGCGTAGCTGCCGCCCACCGACACCATGCGCGACGTATCGGGGCTGCTCCCCGCGCGGCTGTGGTCGTAGGCCATCATCAGCGTGGCGGCGCCCAGGCGGTAGAGACCGCCCAGGAACAGGTCCTTGTCACCGCTGCCGTTGCGCTCGTAGCCCACCATGGCGGCCGCCGGGCCCTGGTCGTAGTTCAGTGCCACCGAGCCGCCGCGCCCGTCGCGGCCGGGTGCCTGGGTGCGCTCGGTCGAGGCGCTGGCATTGAACGAGAAGCCGTCCCAGGTGGGCGAGTCGTAGTAGATGCCGTTGGTCATGCGCCCGTACTCCGCGGCCCCGTTGTTGCTGGCGCGGTCGGTGGGCGTGTAGTAGTGGGCCATGTGCCAGGCGGTGGAGGCAATGCGGTTGAAGTTGGAGAAGGCGTCGAACTTCCATTCCTGGCTCCACATCGCGCTGAGGGCGCGGCCCAGGCGCAACTGGCCCCAGCCGCCTTGCAGGCCCACGGTGGATTCGTCATGCCAGAAGGGCTTGCTGCCCGCCCCTTCGGATTGCCCCGTATCCAGCTCGAAGCGTGTGCTCAGGCGGAAGTTGGCCTTGAGGCCACCGCCCAGGTCTTCCGTGCCGGCCACCGCCAGATGGCTGCGCTGGATCGTCCCCAGCTTGCGGGTCTTGTCGTAGTCACGAAAGACGCCGGTGTCCAGATAGCCGCTGATGGTCACTTGCGACTGCGCGGCGGCCGGCAGGGCGAGGGCGGCGAGGGTGGCAAAACTGAGAGGCAGGCATTGAGACATGCGCATCCTGGGGAGACTCCTTGTGTGATGAAACGCCCTGCCGCTCCCTCGCGGGGAAGGCATGGGCGTGGCGCTGCCGCAGGCAGCAGGGAGAGCAATGAAACTGGCCATCGCAGGAATGGCCAGCGCGATGACGCGCCCGGCAGACGGTTCGGGATTCCAGGTGGCCACAGGGACTGCGGCCTGCCCGAACAAAAGGGCGCATGCAGGCCGCCAAGGGCAGTCTGCACGGCCGATTATAAAAATGGGGTGCGCGCGCGCCATCCGCGATGTCCCGTATGCGCGTGCGCCGGGGCCGGGAAGGGCAGGCAAAGAAAAAGGCGGCCCGCAGGCCGCCTTGCGCACGGAGCGGGCCGTTTCAGGGGTATAGGCCGCGCATCTCGCGCGCATGCAGGATGCGCTTGCAGGCCACGATGAAGGTCGCCGTGCGCAGCGTGACCTTGTTCTCCTGCGCCACCTGCCACACGCCAGCGAAGGCCTCTTTCATGATGCGCACGAGGCGGGCGTTGATCTCGTCCTCGGTCCAGAAGAAGCTGGAGAAGTCCTGCACCCACTCGAAGTAGCTGACCGTCACGCCGCCGGCGTTGGAGATCACGTCGGGCAGCACCAGTACGCCCTTGTCGTTGAGGATGTCGTCGGCCTCGGGGGTGGTGGGGCCGTTGGCGCCCTCGATCACCATCTTGGCCTGGATCCGTCCCGCGTTGTCCTTGGTGATCTGGCTCTCCAGCGCTGCGGGGATCAGGATGTCGCAGGCCACGCCCCAGAAGGCGTCGTTGGCCATGGGCTCGGCGCCGGCGAATCCGCCCACGCCGCCGGTTCGCTGCACGTGCGCCAGCAGCGCCGGCACGTCCAGACCCTTGTCGTTGTGGATGCTGCCGGTGTGGTCCTGCACCGCCACCACCTTGGCGCCGGCCTCGGCAAACAGCTTGCCGGCCGTGCCACCCACGTTGCCAAAGCCCTGCACGGCCACGCGCGCACCCTCGATGGCCATGCCGGTCAGGCGCGCGGCCTCCACGCCCACGGTGAACACGCCGCGGCCCGTGGCCTCCACGCGGCCCAGCGAGCCACCCAGGTCCACGGGCTTGCCCGTGACCACGCCGGTGGCGGTGGTGCCCACGTTCATGGAATAGGTGTCCATCATCCAGGCCATGACCTGGGCGTTGGTGTTCACGTCGGGGGCGGGAATGTCCTTGGAGGGGCCGATGATGATGCCGATTTCGCTGGTGTAGCGGCGCGTCAGGCGCTCCAGCTCGGCCTTCGACAGGGTCTTGGGGTCGACGCGGATGCCGCCCTTGGCGCCACCGTAGGGCACGTTCACGGCCGCGTTCTTGATGCTCATCCAGGCCGACAGGGCCATGACTTCGGACAGGGTCACGTCCTGATGAAAGCGCACACCGCCCTTGCCCGGGCCTCGGCTGACGTTGTGCTGCACGCGGTAGCCCTCGAAGTGGGCGATGGTGCCGTTGTCCAGCTCAATGGGCACGTCCACGATCAGCGCACGCTTGGGGCGCTTCAGCGTCTCCACCCAGCGCGCCAGGCTGCCCAGGTAAGGGGTGACGCGGTCGATTTGCTGCAGATACACCCCCCAGGGGCCGAGGTGGTTGGGGTCCAGATACGACGGCAGCGCGTGGGTGGGAAGGGGTGGGTTGGGGGTGTTGGACATGCGGAATTCCTTGGGGAATGTCTACCAAGCGAAGCACTTTATGCCTGTCGCCCAGGGCTGTCCAACGCCGCCATGTTTCCATCTAATGCATTCGATGCATAACCTTGCCATGCCCGCGTCTTGGTGAAATTTGCTCCTTTAAAAGGAGCTGTTGGCGCTTGCCATGCAAGCGCTAGAGCCCTATTTGACTGTGAACTTTTCCAGCGCGGGGTCGCCCGGGGGGTAGCGCAGTTCCAACCGCTGCAGCACACCGCGCAGCACGCTGGCGATCATCAGATTGCGGTGCGTCTTGGAGTCGGCGGGCACGATGGTCCACGGCGCCCACGGGGTGTGCGTGGCGGGCAGGAAGGCCTCATAGGCGCGCTGGTAGGCGTCCCACTGCTCGCGCACCTGGATGTCGCCCATGTCGAACTTCCAGTGTTTGGTGGGGTCGTCCAGGCGCTCCTGCAGGCGCTGGCGCTGCTCGTCCTTGCTGATGTGCAGCATGAACTTCATGACCACCGTGCCCGTTTCGGCCAGCAGCCGCTCGAAGTCGTTGATGTGCGCATAGCGCTGGCGCTGCTGCTCGGGCGTGATCCAGCCGTTCACCACGGGCACCAGCACGTCCTCGTAATGGCTGCGGTTGAACACGGTGAGCTCGCCCGCGCCCGGCACCTGGCGGTGGATGCGCCACAGGTAGTCGTGCGCGCGCTCCAGCTCGGTGGGCGCCTTCCAGCCCACGGCATGCACGCCCAGGGCGCTCATGCGGCCGAACACGCCGCGCACGGTGCCGTCCTTGCCGGCGGTGTCCATGCCTTGCAGCACCACCAGCAGCTTGTAGCGGCGGTCGGCGTACAGCAGGTCCTGCAGCGCGTCCAGCTCCAGCGCCAGCTCCTCCACGCGGGCCTTGTCCAGTGCCTTGTCGCCGCAGGAAAAGGGCTTGGCGCCAGGGTCGTAGTCCTTCAGGTGCAGCGCGCCGTTGTCCTTGTCGGCATGCTTGCCGTTCTTGTCGTTCTTGCCGTTGCCGCCGTTCGGGGCGAAGTCCTTGGGCTGCCACTGGCGCCATTGCTTGGCCAGCGCGTCGTCGGCGATGTCAAAGGGTGGCAGGTAGGTGGGCATGAACGCTCCTCAAGATGGTCAGTGCCTGGCTATTGTGGCGCCGGGCTGCTGCCGGGCCGCTGGCGCGCCATCAACTCTACGAAGCGGCGTGCGCCCAGGCCCAGCGGGCGCTCGCGCGACCAGACCACGTCCACCCACAACTGGGCGCCGTTGCTCAGATTCTCCAGGGGCAGTTCCACCAGCGTGCCGGCGGCGATGCGCGGCGCCACCAGCGCGCGCGGCTGCCAGCCCCAGCCCAGGCCTGCCTCGATCAAGCCCAGCGCGGCCAAGTGGCTGTCGGTGCGCCAATGGTGGCGCGCGTAGACGAAGCGCGCATCGGTCTGCCCCAGGTCGCGCCCGGCCACGACGATCTGGCGCGTGCCGGCCAGGTGTTCCTCGCGCAGGCCTGCAGGGCCCGCACCCGCCGCGCGCGGCGCCAGCAGCGGATGTTGCGGCGCGATGACGGCCACCAGGGTTTCGCTGCCCACCTCCTGGAAGTCTTCCCGCCCGTCCAGGCTGGGGCGCTCGAACACCAGCGCGAGCTGGGCGCGCCCGGCATGCAGCAGGGCCAGCGCATCGGCCTGGGGCGCGGCCAGCACCTCCACTTGCAGCAGCGGGTAGTCCTGCGCCAGCGTGGCCAGCGGGCCGTGCCAGCGCGCGGCCAATAGCTCGGGTGCAATGGCCAGGGTCAGGCGCTCCTCCAGCCCCTGGGTCAGCGCCAGCGCCTGGGTATTGAGCTGCTGCAGCTGCGCCGCCAGCGCGCGTGCCTGCGGCTCCAGCGCACGCGCGGCCGCCGTGGGGCGCGGCTCGCGGCCGCTGCGGTCGAACAGGGGCATGTCCAGCTCGGCTTCCAGCTGGGCGATGGCCATGCTCACGGCCGAGGGCACGCGCGACAGCGCCCGCGCCGCGGCGGAGAACGAGCCGCGGTCCAGCACGGCCAGGAACACGAGGACGTTGTCGGAAGTGAAGGCCATGCGCCAATCTATCAATATTTCTGAAAGAAGATGACTTTTTCCTTCAGATTTCACTCCCTATACTGCGCCGCATGAGTGCAACAACACATGCTGTCGGCCTGCAGGGGCCGAAGCGCCGGGTGGTCTTTGTCACCCTTTACGAAATCATCGCGATCATCGTCTCCAGCCTGCTCTTCATGGCCATTGGCCAGGGCGCGGGCGCTTCGGGGGTGATGGCCGTCGTCGCGTCCGCGCTGGCCATCGCCTGGAACGTGACCTTCAACGCCCTGTTCGAGCGCTGGGAGGCGCGCCAGCGCGTCAAGGGCCGCTCCGTACTGCGGCGCGTGGTGCACGCCGTGGGCTTCGAGGGCGGTCTAGCGTTGGTCCTCATCCCACTGATGGCCTGGTGGTTCGGCGTGAGCCTGTGGCAGGCCACGGTGATGGAGGCCGGCCTGCTGCTGTTTTTCCTTGTCTACACCTACGCCTTCAATTGGGCGTTCGACCGCATCTTCGGCCTGCCCGCATCGGCCCAGGCCGTGCCTGCTGCCGCGCCAGCCGGGGTAGCGGTAGGCGCTCCTTAGTTCATAGCTGCTTGCGCTTGACTGGTAAGCGCTAGAGCCATTTTTTACTCTTGCTGTGCAACACTGCCCTGCAGGGAAGGCGGAGCAGCGGTGCGTGCGATGGCGGGCCGCAATAGCGCCACGAACTCGCGCGCCGCGGCGCTGCGCGAGGCGCCGCGGCGCCACAGCAGGCCGGCGCGGCGCACGGTGCGCGGCTCGGTGAGCACGGCGGCGCGCATGTCGGGGCCCGCGTGCAGGGCCGCGTGCTCCGCGGCGATGGTGGCCAGCGGCCCGCTGCGGCAGGCCTGCAGCAGCGCATCCACCGACTCCATCTCCACGCGCACCAGCGGCGTCACGCCCGCCTGGGCGAAGGCCGCGTCGATCAACCGGCGCGTGGCGAAGCTGGCCGGCAGCAGCGCCAGCGGCACGCCCGCCAGCTCGGCCAGCCGCAGGCGCTGCCTGCGCGCCAGCGGGTGGCCCTGGTGCACCACCAGATGCATGCGTTCCTCGAACAGCGGCTCGGCCTCGATCTCCTCGCGGCTCGCGGGATGGAAGGCGATGCCGAGATCCAGCCGGCCGGCGATCAGCAGTTCCTCGATCTGGCCGCTGCGCAGGTCGCGCACGGTGAGCTGTACGCCCGGGTAGCGCGCGCTGAAGGCGGCCACCGCGTCGGGCACGAAGCGCGTAAGAAAGGTGGGGATCACGCCCACCTGGAGCGTGCCGGTCTGCAGCGCGCTCATGTCTGCCACGGCCTGCCGCCCGGCTTCCAGCTCCTGCAGCGCGCGCGCCGCGTGGTCGCGAAAGGCATGGCCCGCCTGCGACAGGCGCAGCCCGCGCCCCAGGCGGTCAAAGAGCGGCACGCCCAACTCGGCCTCCAGCTGGCGCAGGCCGTGCGAGAGCGTGGACTGTGTGACGAACAGCGCATCCGCCGAGCGGGTGAGGTGCTCGGTCTCGGCCACGCTCAAGAAGTACCGCAACTGGCGCAGTTCCATGGGTGCAATCCGTTCTAAGGGTTAACCCTAAAACCTGTGACTGTTCGATGGCGTCGAACAAAAACTGCAATATATCTCATTGGATTCGCCCCGATGGCAGCGCTAAGGTCATGGCCCGTAACGCTTTTTTCCGCCACGGCCCGCTTTCCATGACGACTTCTCCTTCCGCTTCCGTGCTGCGCATCGAACGCATCCAGGCACGCATCCTGGACATCCCCACGATCCGCCCGCACAAGCTCTCGTTCGGCGCCATCCAGCGCCAGAGCCCCGTGATCGTGCAGCTGTGGCTGAGCGATGGTGCCAGCGGCTTCGGCGAGGCCGCGACCATCGGCGGTCCCTCGTGGAACGAGGAATCGCCCGAGAGCATCCGGCACGCCATCGACAGCTACCTTGCGCCTGCCGTGATCGGCCAGGACGCGGGCCGCTTCGAGCAGTTGCTGCACCGCATGGACTTGGCCTGCAAGGGCAATCGCTTTGCCAAGAGCGCCGTGGAGCAGGCTGCCATCGACGCCGTGGCGCGCAGCCTGGGCCTGCCCGTGTGGCAACTGCTGGGCGGCAAGCAGCGCGAGAGCCTGCCCCTGGCCTGGACGCTGGCCAGCGGCGACTCCGCCAAGGACATCGAGGAGGCCGAGAAGATGCTGGCCGCGCGCCGCCACCGCATCTTCAAGCTGAAGATCGGCGCGCGCGCCCCGCAGGACGACGTGGCGCACGTGGCACGCATCGCCCGCGCGCTGGACGGCCGCGCCAGCATGACGGTGGACGTGAACCAGGCCTGGGACGGCGCCACCGCGCGCCGCTACCTGCCCGAGATGATCGACGCCGGCGTGGGCCTGATCGAGCAGCCCGTGGCCCAGTGGAACGAGGAGGCGCTGCGCCAGCTCACCGCCACGCTGCCCCACACCGCGCTGGTGATGGCCGACGAGACCGTCTGCACGCCGCAGGACGCGATGCGCCTGGCGCGCCACAACGCCTGCCATGTGTTCTCGCTCAAGATCGCCAAGCACGGCGGCCTGCTGCGCACGCGCGCCGTGGCCGACGTGGCGCGCGCCGCCGACATCGGCTGGTACGGCGGCACGATGCTGGAGACCTCCGTCGGCAGCGCTGCCTCGGCCCATGTGTTTGCCACGCTGGGCGGCACGCACCACAACTGCGAGCTGTTCGGCCCGCAGCTGCTGGTGGACGACATCGTGGAGCAGCAGATGGCCATTTCCGACTTCGCGCTGCAGTTGCCCGACGGGCCGGGCTTCGGCCTCACCGTGGTGCCCGAGCGGCTCGACCGCTTCGACCGTGCACGCCAGGGCCTCACGCCCGTGCACGTGGACCTGGGCCGCGCCAGCGCGCAGCCCGCCTGAACCCCTTTTTTTGCCAGGAGAAACCCAGATGCTGTTCCTCGTTCGCATGGATGTGAAGATTCCCCACGACCTGCCCGCCGCGCAGGCCGACGAAATCAAGGCCCGCGAGAAGACGTACTCGCAAGACCTGCAGCGTGATGGCCGCTGGCGCCACATCTGGCGCGTGGTGGGCGAGTACGCCAACTACAGCGTGTTCGACGTGCAGTCCAACGACGAGCTGCACCAGCTGCTGTCGCAGCTGCCGCTGTTTCCCTACATGGACATCCACGTGACGCCGCTGGCCAACCATCCGTCGGCCATCGTGCAGGAAGGCGCCGCCGGCTGACGCACGGCCCCCGACACCCCACATTCCATCCCACAGGAGAGAGACATGGCCGAATACACCGCCCAGCAGTTGCTGGACATCGTCAACACCGTACACGTGGCCGAGGGCAATGCCCGCGTGCGCCAGATCACGCAGCGCATCGTCACGGACCTGTTCCGCACCATCGAAGAGCTGGACGTGACGCCCGACGAGTTCTGGGCCGGCGTGGGCTGGCTCACGCGCCTGGGCGCCAGCGGCCAGACGGGCCTGATCACCGCCGGCCTGGGCTTTGACCGCCTGATCGACATCCGCATGGACGAGGCCGACGAGCGCGCCCAGCGCGCCGCGGGCACGCCGCGCGCCATCGAGGGCCCGTTGTTCGTGGCCGGCGCGCCGCTGTCCGAGCGCGAGGTGCGCCTGGACGAGGGCGAGGAGCCGCCGCGCGGCGAGGTGGTGGTGATGGAAGGCCGCGTGCTCGACACCGACGGCCAGCCCGTGGCCGGCGCGCTGGTGGACGTGTGGCACGCCAACGAACTGGGCCGCTACTCGCACTTCGACCCCGACCAGGCGCCCTACCACCTGCGCCGCAAGATCCGCACGGGGGCGGACGGCAGCTATCGCTTTCGCAGCTTCATCCCACCGGGCTACGCCATCCCGCCGGGCAGCCCCACGGCCGAACTGTTCGACGCCCTGGGCCGCCATGGCAACCGACCCGCGCACATCCACTTCCTGGTGGTGGCAGACGGCCTGCGCACGCTGACCACGCAGGTCAACATTCCGGGCGACAGCTTCCTGGACGACGACTTCGCCTTCGCCACGCGCGACGGCCTGGTGGTCACGCTGGAGCCGGGCACGCCCGCCGCCGGCTATGAATCGCTGGGCATCAGCGCGCCGTTCACCCGCGTGCGCTTTGACTTCGTGCTGCAAAAGGCCCTGTCGGCCGACGAGCAGCGCCCCGAGGCACGCATGGACCGCGTGGCCGCCGCCTGACATCCTGGACCTGAGGTAGACACACCATGACTTTCTCCCGCCGCATTGCCCTGCTGGGCGCCTGCACCCTGGCCGCCGCAGGCCTGCTGCCCGCCGCCGCCGTGGCCCAGCCCGACGCCAACTGGCCTTCCAAGCCCATCAAGTGGGTCGTGCCCTTCCCTCCGGGCGGCGCCATGGACGTGATTGCCCGCACGCTGGGCGAGAAGGCCGGCCGCACGCTGGGCCAGCCCTTCGTGATCGAGAACCGTCCCGGCGCGGGCGGCAACATCGGAGCCGACGCCGTGGCCAAGTCGCCGGCCGATGGCTACACCATCATGATCACGTCCATCGGCATGGCCACCAACAAGGCGCTGTACCCGCGCCTGAGCTACGACCCGGTGAAGGACTTCGCGCCCATCAGCCTGCTGGCCATCGTGCCCAACGTGCTGGTGGTGAACACCGCCAAGACGACCGACAAGTCCGTGGCCGACGTGATCGCCCATGCCAAGCGCGACCCCGGCAAACTCACCTATGCCTCGGCCGGCAACGGTACCTCCATTCACCTGGCGGGCGAGGTGTTCGCCTCCATGGCCGGGTTGAACCTGCTGCACGTGCCCTACAAGGGCAGCGGCCCGGCCGTGACCGACATGCTGGGCGGCCAGGTGGACCTGATGTTCGACAGCATCACCTCGGCGCGCCCGCACATCCAGGCCGGCAAGCTGCGCGCGCTGGGCGTGACCAGCGCCAAGCGCTCGGCCACGCTGCCCGACGTGCCCACCATCGCCGAGGCCGGCGTGCCGGGCTACGAGGTCTCGCCCTGGTTCGCCGTGTTCGCGCCCGCGGGCACGCCGGCGGCCATCGTGAACAAGATCAACGCCGCGCTGATCGACGCCATGAAGCAGCCCGATACCGTGGCCAAGTTCGAGACCATCGGCGCCGAGCCCATCGGCACCACGCCGCAGCAGCTGGCCACGCACCTGGACAAGGAGTTGGCCCGCTGGGGTGCGCTGATCAAGGAGCGCAACATCCGCATGGATTGATAGCGAAGTTGCTATGAAATAAGGAGCTTTCAGCGCTTGATAGAAGGGCGCTGGAAGCTCTTTTGGCTTGTGATGTGCGGCCGCGCCTAGCGCGGCACCAGGAACACGGTCTTTTCCGACACCTGCGCCCGGTCGCCCAGCGCCTGTACGTCCAGGTGCACGGTGTGCGAACCGGCGGGCGCGGCGCCATAGGGCACCTGCAGCCGCACCGCCACCCAGCGCGACTCGGCGGGGCCGATCTCCACTTCGGGCTCCGAGGCCACCTGCAGCCCCTGCAGGCCGCTGGCCGTGATGCGGTAGCGCTGGGGCTGCTCGGTGGCATTCATGACCTGCACGCGGTAGATGTTCTCCAGTTGCCCACCCGCCACCACGCGCGAGAGCGCGGCACGGTCGCGCACCACATCCACCTTCAGCGGCGTGCGCGTGACCAGGCTGGCCAGCATGGCCGTGCACAGCGCCAGCAGCACGGCGCTGTAGAACAGCACGCGCGGGCGCAGCACGCGGCGCAGCATCTGTGCGCTGCTCCAGCGGTTTTGCATGCCGTTTTGCGTGGCGTAGCGGATCAACCCGCGCGGGTACTGCACCTTGTCCATCACGGTGTTGCAGGCGTCCACGCACATCCCGCAGCCAATGCACTCGTACTGCAGGCCCTTGCGGATGTCGATGCCCGTGGGGCACACCTGCACGCACAGCGAGCAGTCGATGCAGTCGCCCAGGCCGGCGGCCTTGGCGTCTACCTTCTTGCTGCGCGCGGCGCGCGGCTCGCCGCGCTGGGTGTCGTAGGTGACGATGAGCGTGTCCTTGTCGAACATTGCGCTCTGAAAGCGTGCATACGGGCACATGTACTTGCACACCTGCTCGCGCATGTAGCCCGCGAAGCCATAGGTGGCGAAGCTGTAGAACCCCACCCAGAAGATCTGCCAGGTGCCGTGCAGCGCCAGCAGCTCGCCGCCCAGCTGGCGGATGGGCACGAAGTAGCCCACGAACGTGAATCCGGTCCATAGCGCCACCGACACCCAGGCGAGCTGCTTGAGCGTCTTGCGCCACAGCTTCTCGAAGGTCCACGGGCCCTTGTCCAGCCGCATGCGCGCGCTACGGTCGCCTTCGGTCAGGCGCTCCAGCCACAGGAACAGCTCGGTGTACACCGTCTGCGGGCAGGCAAAACCGCACCACAGCCGCCCCGCCACCGCCGTGAACAGGAACAGCGACAGCGCCGACATGATGAGCAGGCCGGTGAGGTAGATGAAGTCCTGCGGGTACAGCACCAGGCCGAACAGGTAAAAGCGCCGCGCGCCCAGGTCGAACAGCACCATCTGGCGCTCGCCCCACTGCCACCAGGGCAGGCCGTAGAACACCCCCTGGGTGAGCAGCACCAGTGCCCAGCGCCAGCGCGTGAACACGCCGCCGATGGCGCGCGGGTAGATCTTCTTCTTGGCTTCGTACAGGTCGACGTAGACGTCGCGTTCGGCAGCGGGGGGCTGGGTCTGTGGGGCGGGCATGGAAGGGGCGTGGTTGTGATGGTCTTGGGCGAAGGGCGGTCGATCAGGCGCTGGCGCTGTCCTCGCCGATCAGCAGCCGCGTGGCGCTCAGGAAGCGGTGCGGCGGCACCTCCAGGTTCGTCGGGGCGGGCTTGTTGCGGTACACGCGACCCGCGTTGTCGAACGTGGAGCCATGGCAGGGGCAGAAGAAGCCCCCGGGCCAGCCCGCGCCCAGGCCGGACTGCGGCGCGCCCGGGGCCACGGCCGTGGGCGAGCAACCCAGGTGCGTGCAGATGCCGATGGCCACGAAGACCTCCGGCTGGATGGAGCGGTGGGTATTGCGCGCGTAGTCGGGCTGCTGGTCCTTGGCCGATGCGGGGTCGGCCAACTGTGCCTCCAGCCCCTGCAGCGACTGCAGCATCTCCGGCGTGCGCCGCACGATCCAGACGGGTTTGCCGCGCCACTCCACCGTGAGCATGCCGCCCGGCGGCAGGCCTGCGATGTCCACCTCCACGGCCGCGCCCAGGGAACGCGCGCGTTCGCTGGGCGCCAGGCTGCTGACCAGGGGCACGGCCGCGCCGACGGCTGCCAGGCCCCCGGCGGCGGCCGTGGCGTGGATCAGGGTGCGGCGTTCTGCGTCGGGCGCAGCGCAGGTGCACGAGGCGGGGAGGGCAGTCATGGCGATTCCTTCACGATGGGCGCGGCCAAGGGGCCGCGCGCTTGCTTGTCCTGACTCAAGAGCCGTGCCAGCCTGGCTGCGCGGCACTCCGTGCGAAATCTCCATGTGGAACAAAGGCTTGCATCCACCCAAGGAGTCAGCGCTGCCATGGTGGACGGCAGAAACACTGCCAATGCATGCCATTTGTGACACCATATGTCACCATGGCCGACATCCCTGATCTTTCCCCCACCCCGGCGCAGGTGGCGCAGACCGCGCTGCTCGCCTCCTGGCTGGAGGGGCTGCCCGAGCCGCACATCCTGTTCGACCGCGGCTACCGCATCGTGGCCGCCAACGGCGCCTACCGTCGCCAGTTCGGCCAGGGCGCGCCGGTGGTGGGGCGCACCTGCCATGCGGTCTCGCACCATTCGCCCGTGCCGTGCGACCAGGCGGGCGAGACCTGCCCGCTGGCGCGCTCGCTCTTCAGTGGCCAGCGCGAGCGCGTGCTGCACCTGCACCACACCCCGGCGGGCGAGGAATATGTGCAGATCGAACTGGTGCCGCTGCGCGACGAGGCGGGCCAGCCCCAGTACTTTCTGGAGAAGATGGAGCCGCTGCGCATTGCCCAGGGGCAGCCGGGCGCGCTGGGCATGATCGGGCGCGCGCCCGCGTTCCAGGCCGTGCTGGAGCTGATCGCGCGCGTGGGCCCGTCGCAGGCCAGCGTGCTGCTGCTGGGCGAGTCGGGCACGGGCAAGGAGCTGGCCGCGCGCGCCGTGCACGAGGCCAGCCCGCGCGCGGGGCGGCCGCTGGTGGTGGTGGACTGCGCCAGCCTGCCCGAGACGCTGTTCGAGAGCGAACTGTTCGGCCACGAGCGTGGCGCCTTCACCGGCGCCCATGCCGCACGCGCCGGCCTGGTGGAGGCGGCGCACGGCGGCACGCTGTTCCTGGACGAGGTGGGCGACATCCCGCTCACCATGCAGGTCAAGCTGCTGCGTTTGCTGGAAAGCGGCACCTACCGCCGCGTGGGCCACACCGAGCTGCGCCGCGCGGACATCCGCCTGGTGGCGGCCACCCACCGCGACCTGCGCGCCATGGTGCGCGAGGGGCGGTTTCGCCAGGACCTGTACTACCGCCTGAGCACCTTTCCCATCCAGCTGCCCGCGCTGCGCGAACGCCCGCAGGACATTCCGCTGCTGGCGGAATCGCTCCTGCAGCGCGTGGCCGGGGGGCGGGGCCTGGTGCTTGCGCCCGCGGCGCTGCGCCGGCTGGCGCAGCACCCCTTCCCCGGCAACGTACGCGAGCTGCGCAACGTGCTGGAACGTGCCGCGCTGCTGACCGACGGCGCGGTGGTGACCGCCCATACGATCGAGCGCGCGCTCTCGTTCGATGCGCCCGCGGCGGCGCCGGCCCGCGCTGCGCAGCAGCCCGATCACGCCACCCTGCGTGACATCGAATCCGAGGCGCTGCGCGCGGCGCTGGCGGGGGGGGCCGCGTCGCGTCGCGAATTGGCGCGCGCCCTGGGGGTCAGCACGCGCACGCTGTACCGCAAGCTGCGACTGTTACGGGAGCAGGGCTGATGCTCCTTGTTTGATAGCTGTCAGCGATTGCTGTGATTGGCTTGCGGTCTGTTTTTACTTGAACCAACCACCGGCCCGTGTAGGGGCCATGTTCTGGGCGCACAGTGCACGTGGGGGTATATCCATATGCCTGCCCCCCAAAGGTGGGCCGCGTAGAATTCGACGCTTTCCCGAGGAGCGCTGCAGCGCCCGCCGGCCGGGGCCGCACAGGCGGCTCGCGCGTGGCGGCGTCAGGCTCGGGCCCACCGCGGCATGCAGCCGTGCGTGTACCAACGGCGCTCACCTGATGTGTCTGTTCTTGTTATCCAGGTGAGCCCCATGCCGTCGTCCGCCCCCGCATCTTCCGTCCCTTCGCACGCCGTGCCGCCCATGCGCCTGTCGGGGCTGGAGCCCGTGTTCATCGGCGAGGGGAGCTTGTTCGTCAACGTGGGCGAGCGCACCAACGTCACCGGCTCCAAGGCGTTCGCGCGCATGATTCTGAACGACCAGTACGAGCAGGCACTGTCGGTGGCGCGCCAGCAGGTGGAAAACGGCGCGCAGATCATCGACGTGAACATGGACGAGGCCATGCTGGACAGCAAGGCCGCGATGGTGCGCTTTCTGAACCTCATCGCCTCCGAGCCCGACATCGCCCGGGTGCCGGTGATGGTCGACTCCTCCAAGTGGGAGGTGATCGAGGCTGGCCTGCGCTGCCTGCAGGGCAAGGGCATCGTCAACTCCATCAGCCTCAAGGAAGGCGTGGAGAAGTTCAAGCACGAGGCCAAGCTCATCAAGCGCTACGGCGCCGCTGCCGTGGTCATGGCCTTCGACGAGCAGGGCCAGGCTGACAGCTACCAGCGCAAGATCGAGATCTGCGAGCGCGCCTACCGCATCCTGGTGGACGAGGTCGGTTTTCCACCCGAAGACATCATCTTCGACCCGAACATCTTCGCCATCGCCACGGGCATCGAAGAGCACGCCAACTACGCGGTCGATTTCATCGAGGCCGTGCGCTGGATCAAGCAGCATCTGCCGGGTGCCAAGGTGTCGGGCGGCGTGTCCAACGTGTCGTTCAGCTTCCGCGGCAACGAGCCGGTGCGCGAGGCGATCCACACCGTGTTCCTGTACCACGCCATCAAGGCCGGCATGGAAATGGGCATCGTCAACGCGGGCATGGTCGGCGTCTACGACGACCTCGACCCCGAGCTGCGCGAGCGTGTGGAAGACGTGGTGTTGAACCGCCGCCCCGACGCGGCCGAACGCCTGCTGGAGATCGCCGAGGCCGCCAAGGGCGCGGCCAAGGACGAGGGCAAGAAGCTCGAATGGCGCGGCACCCCCGACGCGCCCAAACCCGTGGGCGAGCGCCTGTCGCACGCGCTGGTGCACGGCATCACCGACTTCATCGTCGAAGACACCGAGGAGGCCTACCAGCAGATCGTGGTGCAAGGCGGTGGCCGCCCGCTGCACGTGATCGAAGGTCCGCTGATGGACGGCATGAACATCGTGGGCGACCTGTTCGGCGCGGGCAAGATGTTCCTGCCGCAGGTGGTCAAGAGCGCCCGCGTGATGAAGCAGGCCGTGGCCCACCTGATCCCTTACATCGAGGAAGAAAAGCGCCAGCAGGAAGTCGCCGGCCTGGATGTGTCCAGCAAGGGCAAGATCGTCATCGCCACCGTGAAGGGCGACGTGCATGACATCGGCAAGAACATCGTGACCGTCGTCCTGCAGTGCAACAACTTCGAGGTCATCAACATGGGCGTGATGGTGCCCTGCCATGAAATCCTGGCGCGCGCCAAGGCCGAAGGCGCGGACATCATCGGCCTGTCGGGCCTGATCACGCCCAGCCTGGAAGAGATGCAGTACGTGGCCGGCGAGATGGACAAGGACGAGTACTTCCGCATCAAGAAGATTCCATTGCTGATCGGTGGCGCCACCTGCTCGCGCGTGCACACGGCCGTCAAGATTGCGCCGCAGTACCAGGGCCCCGTGGTCTACGTGCCCGATGCCTCGCGCAGCGTGAGCGTGGCGCAGAGCCTGCTGGGCGAGCACAAGGACAGCTACCTGGCGGAGGTGCAGGCCGACTACGACCATGTGCGCCACCTGCATGCCAACAAGAAGAAGACGCCGGTGTGGCCGCTGGCGCAGTGCCGCGCCAACAAGACGCGCATCGACTGGGCGCATTACCAGCCGCCGGCGCCCAAGTTCATCGGCCGGCGCGTGATCAAGAACATCGACCTGGCCGAGCTGGTGCCCTTCATCGACTGGGCGCCGTACTTCCAGACCTGGGACCTGGCCGGCAAGTACCCCGACATCCTGCAGGACGAGGTGGTGGGCGAGGAAGCCACGCGCGTCTTCCGCGACGCACAGGCCATGCTCAAGAAGATCGTGGAGGGCCGCTGGCTCACGGCCCACGCCGTGGTGGGCTTCTGGCCCGCCAACACCGTGCGCGATGACGACATCGAGCTGTATGCCGATGCCGCGCGCGACAAGGTCGTGCTCACCTGGTACGGCCTGCGCCAGCAGGCCGAGAAGCAGCCCGACGCCGAGGGCCGCATGCGCCCCAGTCGCTGCCTGGCCGACTTCATCGCGCCTCGCCCGGAGGGTGGCGCACCCACGCAGGCCGACCACATTGGCGCGTTTGCCGTCACTGCCGGCATCGGCGTGGATGCCAAGGTGGCCGAGTTCATGGCCGACCACGACGACTACAGCGCCATCACCCTCAAGGCCCTGGCCGATCGCCTGGCCGAGGCCGGTGCCGAATGGCTGCACCACCGCGTGCGCACCGACTGGTGGGGCTACCAGGCGGGCGAGCGGCTGTCCAACGACGAACTGATCGCCGAGAAGTACGTGGGCATCCGCCCCGCGCCGGGCTACCCCGCATGCCCTGATCACCGGGTGAAGAAGCCGCTGTTTGCATTGCTGGGCACGGCGGACGTGGACATGGACATTACCGACAGCTACGCCATGACGCCCGCGGCCAGTGTGAGCGGCTTTTACTTCAGCCACCCCGAGAGCACCTACTTCAGCGTCGGCAAGATCGACGATGCGCAGGTGCAGGACATGGCCCAGCGCAGCGGAGTGCCCCTGGCCGAGGTGGAGCGCGCGCTCGCGCCGAATCTGGGGCTTTAGCGCCTGGTCGGCGCAGGCCATGCCAAGATCGACCCATGAACCTGCGCCTGCTGACACACCACACTGCCCCCCTGCTGCTGGCGGCCTGGATGCCGCTGGCTGCCTGGGCGAACCCGTCCTGGCTGACGGCTGACGGGCGCCCCCTGCCGGCTGCGCATGAAGCGGTGCGCTGGCTCAACGAAGCCGCAGCCGATGGGCTGGAGCCGGCCGACTATGGCGCGCAGCACCTGAGTGATGCGCTGGCGGCCGCAGCCGCCCGCGGCCTGGATGCCGCCTCCGCCGTGGCGCTCGACCAGGAGCTGACGCAGGCCGTGGAGCGCTACCTGTATGAGCTGCACGGCGGGCGCATCGATCCGGCACGGCTCAACGAGCGCTACGACCACTCCCGCCGCCCCCAGCCCGACCTGCGCGCCGCGCTGCAGGCCGCGCTGGCCGACGGCCAGATCCAGCAGGCGCGGGACGCGGCCATCCCCCGCGTGCCCATGTACCCGGCGCTGCGCGCACTGCTGGCGCAGTACCGCGCGCTGGGCGCTCACCCTGCCTGGGCGCAGCCGCTGCCCGCGCTGCCGGGCCGCAAGCTCACGCCGGGCCAGCCCTGGGCGGGCCTGGGCGTACTGGCCGAGCGGCTGGTGGCGCTGGGCGACCTGCCGCCGCAGCCCACGGGCGAGCCGCCCGCAGCGTCCGCGCCAGCGCAATACACCCCCGCATTGGTCGAGGCCGTCACGGCCTTCCAGCGCCGCCACGGGCTGGAGGCGGACGGGGTGCTGGGCGCGACCACGCTGGCGGCGCTGAATGTGCCCCCGGCCGCACGCGCCGAGCAGATCGCGCTGCAGATGGAGCGTCTGCGCTGGACGCCCGTGCTGCAGGGCCCGCGCATGATCGCCGTGAACGTGCCCGAATACCGCCTGCGCGCCTATGAGTACGCGGGTGGCAGGATCACGCTGCGCCTGTCCATGGCGGTCATCGTCGGCAAGGCGCTGGATACGCGCACGCCGCTGTTCGATGAGGACATGCAGTCCATCGAATTCAGCCCGTACTGGAACATCCCGCCGTCCATCGCCCGCGGCGAAACCGTGCCGCGCCTGCGCCGCGACCCGGGCTACCTGGCCCGGCAGGGCATGGAGTTCGTCAGCGCGGCGGGCGTGAGCACCGACGCCACACCCGAGATGCTGGGCGCCGTGCTGGCAGGCCAGGCGCGCATACGCCAGCGCCCAGGGCCGCTGAACGCGCTGGGCGATATCAAGTTCGTGCTGCCCAACAACGACAACATCTACCTGCACCACACCTCGGCGCCCACGCTGTTCGGCCGCAGCCGGCGCGACCTGAGCCACGGCTGCGTGCGTGTCGAGGAGCCGGTGGCGCTCGCCCAGTTCGTGTTGCAGGACGATCCCACCTGGACCGTGGAGCGCATCCGTGCGGCCATGGCGCAGCCCAAGCCCGTGTTCGTACGGCTGCCGCATCCGGTGCCGGTCATCATCACGCACATCACCGTGGTGGTGCAGGACGGCCGTCCGCACTTCTATGGCGACCTGTACGGCCATGACCGCAAGCTCGCCAGCCTGCTGCGCCAGCATTCGGCAAAACCCTACGATGTGGTCCGCGCGGGTAGTGCTGCCGGGGTGATCGGTCCAAAATAGCGCGTTTTTTCGCTTTTTCGAGGTTTTTCGCGCATGGCTCCACCGCTCAACCCCCACCGCCGTCTATTCCTGGGGCGCGGCGCCGCCGTCGCGCACGCCGCAGCGGCCGCGGTGCTGCTGCCCAAGGCGGCGTTGGCGTCGCTCAGCGAAGAGCAGGACCTTGCGCGGCGCCTGGCCTTCAACCACCTGCACACCCATGAGCGGCTGGCGCTGGTCTACGCCCAGGGCGAACAATTCGTTCCCGCGGCGCTGCCCACGCTCAACCACTTCCTGCGCGACCACTACAGCGGCGACGTCGGCGTGATGGACCCGGATCTGTTCCACCTGCTGCACCGCGTGCGGCAGACGCTGCAGACGCAGCAGCCGTTCGAGGTGATCTCCGGCTACCGCAGCCCCCATACCAACGAGACGCTGCGCACCACGCGCGGCGGCGGTGTGGCGCGGCGCAGCCTGCACATGGACGGCAAGGCCATCGACGTGCGCCTGCCCGGCGTGTCCCTGAGCGACCTGCGCGACGCCGCCATCTCCCTGCGGGCGGGCGGCGTGGGCTACTACGCCCGGGAACAGTTCGTGCACATCGACACCGGACGTGTGCGCAGCTGGTAAGCCTCTGCGCCGCAAGAGAACCAAGGCCCCGCATGCGGGGCCTTTTTCATGTCTGAGGAGGGGCGCTTGCTATACCGGGTCGCCCGGCGCCGCCATCTCCAGCTGCATCATGATCATGTTGACCAGCGTGTGCACCGTGGGCCGGCCGGTCTCGATGACGTAGTGCGCGGCCTCGCGGTACAGCGGGTCCCGCGCGCGGTAGAGGTCGCGCAGGCGGGCCAGCGGGTCGTCCACCTGCAGCAGGGGGCGCGTGCGGTCGTGCTTGATGCGCTTGAAGATCTCGTCGGGCGAAGCGCGCAGGTACATCACATGGGGAAAGCCGCGGCGCAGCGTGGCGCGGTTGTCCTCGCGCAGCACGGCGCCGCCGCCGGTGGACAGCACCATGCCGCCGGGCTGGGCGGCCAGCTCGGCCAGCAGCGCAGCCTCGTGGTCGCGAAAGGCCGCTTCGCCATGCTGGTCGAAATAGTCGCGGATGCTGGTGCCCAGCCGCTGCTCCAGCCGCTGGTCCAGGTCCACGAAGGGAAGCCCCAGACGGCGGGCGAGCTGGCGGCCCACCGTGGATTTGCCCGAGCCCGGCATGCCGACCAGGGCGCAACGCGTTTGCATGCTTGTCTGTCGTGGTGAGTGAGGACTGGGAAGTGTAAGAGCGTCCACCTGGTCCGTGCGGCAGCCGGTGCGCGGCCGGCTATCGGCTTGCGCCGACAGGGGGCCGGGCCCGCACTGTTCACAATCGGGCCATGCCACTGACCCTGCAGAGCCTCAAATCTATTGCCCAGCCACTGCTGCAGCGGGTGTTGCAGCCCATTGCGCCTCTGGTGCGCGCCGTGCAGATGTGGCTGGACGCCGACGGCCTGCGCATGAGCGCGGCGATGTCGTTCTACGGCATGCTGAGCCTGGCGCCGCTGTTGCTGCTGCTGGTGGGGGTGCTCGGGTGGTGGATCGACCAGGCCTACCTGGAGAGCAACCTCATCGCCCAGGTGCGCGGGGTGATGGGCGAGCGCGGCGCCGAGGTGGTGCGCCTGGCGCTGGCCAGCGCGCAGGAACCGGCCGAGGGGCGCCTCGCGTCGGTGGCCGGCTTCGTGCTGCTGCTGTCCGGCGCGACGGGGGTGTTTGTGGAGCTGCAGAGCGCGCTGGAGCGGCTGTGGGCACACGGCCAGCCCGCGCCCGAGCGCAAGGCGTGGTGGCGCATGGCCTCGCTGCGCCTGCGGGGCCTGGCCTATGTGCTGGCCATCGGCTTTCTGCTGCTGGTGTCGCTGGTGTTGTCCACGGCCATCAACGTGCTGGCCACCTGGGCCAGCGCGCGGTTGCCGTTCGGCTCGGGCACGCTGCTGCAGATCGTCAATGAGGCCGTGGCCTTCGCCGTGGCGGTGGCGCTGTTCTTGGGGCTGATGCGCATCGGCAGCGGCCCCAAGCCGCCCACGCATTGCCTGGTATTCGGCGCGGTGGTGGGCGCCACGCTGTTCACGGTGGGCAAGCAGTTGCTGGCGCTGTACCTGTCCACCGCGGCGGTGGTGTCGGCCTATGGCGCTGCGGGCTCGCTGGTGGTGCTGCTGATGTGGATCTACTTTTCGTCCGCGGTGCTGCTGTTCTCGGCCGCCAGCGCGCGAGCGCTGCACGAAACGCGTACCGCCGCCTCCGCGCCGGCGGGCCGTTGACCGCTGATTACGTCCGTTACGCCGCGCGCGGTTTTGTGAAGCAGGGCCGGCGTTAGCCTTGGCGCCGGTGCCGTGGCGGCTGCATGCGCAGCCCGCGGCTTTTCCTCTGGCAACCGAACGAGCACATGCATTCCACCTCTGCTTCCCCTGCCGCGGCCCCGTCCGCGGCTTCGCTCAAATGGCTGTGGGCCGCCGTGGGCGTGCTGGGCGTGAGTGTGCTGGCCCTGGGCGGCACGCTGCTGGCGCAGAACCTGCGCGGCGGTTCGCCTGCTGGCGACTCCGCGGCCGGCGGACCGGCTGCCACGCTGGCAGCCACTGCGCCGCGCACGCCCGAGGCGGAAGTGTTGAATGAAAAAGCGCCTCTAGCCCAGTCGCAGCAAGCGATGGCAGCTCTCGATTCAGGAGTGAATCCCGTAGCCCGGCGCGCAGCAGCGCCGCCTTCTCCGCAGGCGTATCCACAGGACGATCCACAGACGTATGCACAGGGCTATCCACAGCCGGGGGCATCGCCCTCGCCAGTGCCAACCCAGCGCGGCGAACCGCTGCAGCGGGCCGTGGCGCAGCGCAGTGCGGCGCCGGTGTGTGCCACCTGCGGGCGGGTGGAGTCGGTGCGCGCTGTCGAGCAGGCCGCGCCGGCCACGGGCGTGGGCGCGGTGGCCGGCGGTGTGCTGGGGGGCGTGCTGGGCAACCAGATCGGCAAGGGATCGGGCCGCACCGCGGCCACGGTGCTGGGCGCCGTGGGCGGCGGCTACGTGGGCCACAAGGTGGAGCAGCGCGCCCGTACCACCACGGTCTACCAGATGCGCGTGCGCATGGATGACGGTTCGGTGCGCAACTTCACGCGCGCCCAGCCGCTGGCCGAGGGCACGGCCGTGCGCGTGCAGGGCAAGAGCCTGCGCGTGGACCCGGGGGCGGATGCCGACCGCGCGGGCGTGGAGCCGGTGCGCGTAGTGGACCGGGGCTATTGAGCGCAGGGGCCTGCGCTTGACGAGAGTGGCTACCCAGGTGCTACGAAAATAAAAGCGGCCTGCGCTTGCGGGCAGGCCGTTTTGAAGGGGGATTGGCGTTGGATCGCCTGTGGGCAAGCGCCAATAGCTCCTATTTTGCTAGCAAATCGACGCGGCGAGGGCCGCGTGCGTCACTTCTCCACGAAGGCGCGCTCGATCACAAAGTCGCCGGGGCGCGTGGTGTTGCCTTCCTCGAAGTCGCGCTTTTCCAGCAGTTCCTTGAGCGAGGCCAGCATCTCCGGGCTGCCGCAGAGCATCACGCGGTCGTCCAGCGGGTTGAGTTCGGGCAGGCCCAGGTCGGCGGCCAGCTTGCCGCTGTCGATCAGGTCGGGGATGCGGCCCTGGTTGCGGAAGGGCTCGCGCGTGACCGTGGGGTAGTACTTGAGCTGCTTGGTGATCAGTTCGCCCAGGAACTCATGCTGGGGCAGTTCCTTGGTGATGTAGTCGTGGTAGGCCAGCTCGGCCACCTGGCGCACGCCGTGGATCAGGATCACCTGCTCGAACTTCTCGTACGTCTCGGGGTCGCGGATCACGCTCAGGAACGGCGCCAGGCCCGTGCCCGTGGACATCAGGTACAGCCGCTTGGCGGGCAACAGGTAGTCGATGAGCAGCGTGCCCGTGGGCTTCTTGCCCACGATGATGGAGTCGCCCACCTGGATGTGCTGCAGGCGCGAGGTCAGCGGGCCGTCCGGCACCTTGATGGAGAGGAACTCCAGGTGCTCCTCGTAGTTGGCGCTAACGATGCTGTAGGCGCGCAGCAGCGGCTTGCCGTCCACCTTCAGGCCGATCATGGTGAAGTGGCCGTTGGAGAACCGCAGCGCCGGGTCACGCGTGGTGGTGAAGGAGAACAGGCGGTCGGTCCAGTGGTGTACGGTCAGTACACGCTCTTCGTGAAATGCGCTCATGGATGGACAGGAAGAAAGATGAAAAGTGGGGGAGGCTGGGCTTTGCGGCTAGTGTCGCGGTTTTTTTATTCGTGTCAGGCATAAGCCGAATTGCGCCGAACCGCCCGCCCGTCATGCGGGCAAACCCGCATATTGTGGGGCAAGGCGGCGGCGGCGGTACAGTTGCGGGCCGCGGCTGTTGCGCTGCAGCAAGGATTCACGCATGAAGAAGTCATTCACCACCGTCCTGGCCATGCTGGCCTGCGCCCTGGGCGCGGCCCAGGCGCAGGATGTCTACACCATTGGCGAGATCAACAGCTACAAGGCCCAGCCGGCCTTCCTCGAGCCCTACAAGAAGGGCATGGAGTTGGCGCTGGCGCAGATCAACATCACCGGCGGCATTGGCGGCAAGAAGCTGGTGCTGGTCACGCGCGACGACAACGGCAACCCGGCCGACGCCGTGCGCGCCGCCGAGGAGCTGATCGCGCGCGAGAAGGTGGACGTGCTCATGGGCAGCTTTCTGTCGCATGTGGGGCTGGCGCTGACCGACTTCGCGCAGCAGAAAAAGCGCTTCTTCCTGGCCGCCGAGCCGCTGACCGACAAGATCGTCTGGGAACAGGGCAACCGCTACACCTTCCGCCTGCGCCCCTCGACCTACATGCAGGTGGCCATGCTGGTGCCCGAGGCCGCGGCCATGAAGAAAAAGCGCTGGGCCATCGTCTACCCCAATTACGAGTACGGCCAGTCGGCCGTGGCCACGTTCAAGAAGCTGCTTACCGCAGCGCAGCCGGATGTGGAGTTTGTCGCCGAGCAGGCCACACCGCTGGGCAAGGTGGACGCCGGCAGCGTGGTGCAGGCGCTGGCTGATGCCAAGCCGGACGCCATCTTCAACGTGCTGTTCGCGGCCGATCTCGCCAAGTTTGTCCGCGAGGGCAATACGCGCGGCCTGTTCCAGGGCAAGGGCGTGGTCAGCCTGCTCACGGGCGAGCCCGAGTACCTGGACACGCTGCAGGGCGAGACGCCGCTGGGCTGGGTGGTCACCGGTTACCCCTGGTACGCCATCTTCACACCCGACCACGACGCCTTTGCCACCGCCTATCGCAAGCGCTTCAAGGACTATCCGCGCGCCGGCTCGGTGGTGGGCTACAACGCTATCCAGTCCATCGCCGCGGGGCTGCGCAAGGCCGGCAGCGCCGACACCGAGGCGCTCATCGCCGCCTTCCGCGGCCTGGAGGTGCGCACGCCGTTCGGCCCCATCACCTACCGCGCCCAGGACCACCAGTCCACCATGGGCGCCTATGTGGGCAAGACCGGGCTGTACGGCGGCAAGGGGGTGATGGTGAACTTCAAGTACATGGATGGCGCCAAGTTCCAGCCGTCCGACGCCGAGGTGAAGAAGCTGCGGCCGGCCGCACCCTGACGCACTGAACCTGCACGCATGGACCTCTCCGGCCTGCTGGCCCAGCTGCTCAACGGCCTGGCCGGCGCGTCCGCGCTGTTCCTGGTGGCGGCCGGGCTGTCGCTGATCTTTGGCGTCACCCGCATCGTCAACTTTGCCCATGGCTCGTTCTACATGCTGGGGCTGTACGTAGCGTATTCCAGCGTCGCGCTGCTGGGCGATGCGATAGGCTTCTGGCCCGCGCTGCTGCTGGCGCCGCTGGTTCTGGGCCTCTTGGGCGCGCTGGTCGAGCTGCTGCTCCTGCGCCGTGTCTACGGTGCGCCAGAGCTGCTGCAGCTGCTGGCCACCTTTGCCCTGGTGCTGGTGATCAAGGACGCGGCGCTGTGGCTGTGGGGCCCGCAGGAACTGTTCGGCCCGCGCGCGCCGGGGCTGGAAGGCGCGGTGGACATCCTGGGCCGGCGCTTTCCGGCCTATGACCTGCTGCTCATCGCCGTCGGCCCGCTGGTGCTGCTGCTGCTCACGCTGTTGCTGACGCGCACGCGCTGGGGCACGCTGGTGCGCGCCGCCACGCAGGACCGCGAGATGGTCGGCGCCCTGGGCGTGAACCAGGCCTGGCTGTTCACCGGCGTGTTCGCGCTGGGCGCGGCGCTGGCCGGCCTGGGTGGCGCGCTGCAGCTGCCGCGCGAGCCCGCCAGCCTGGAACTGGACATGCTGACCATAGGCGCGGCCTTCGTCGTCGTGGTGGTGGGCGGCATGGGCTCGCTGCCCGGCGCCTTTGTCGCCGCGCTGCTGATCGCCGAGCTCAAGGCCGTGTGCATCTGGCTGGGCGTGGTGCAGATCGCAGGGGTGGCGATCGCCTTCCCCAAACTCACCCTGGTGGTGGAGTTTCTGGTCATGGCTGCCGTGCTCATCTGGCGCCCCTGGGGGCTGCTGGGCCGGCCGCAGGCCGCCGTGCGCGGCGTGGGCGCGCCCGAGGCGCCCCTGGCCGGCGCCGGCCCGCTGGCCGGCACCGGCTGGGCCGTCCTGCTGCTGGCATTGGCGCTGCTGCCGCTCGCTCTGGGCCAGGGCAGCTACGCCAGCGTGCTGCTGGCCGACATCTTCATCGCCGCGCTGTTTGCCGCCAGCCTGCATTTCATCCTGGGGCCGGGCGGGCTGCATTCGTTTGGCCACGCGGCCTACTTTGGCCTGGGCGCCTATGGCGCGGCGCTGCTCACGCGCGCGGCGGGCCTGCCCATGGGCGCGGCGCTGCTGCTGGCCCCCCTGGTGGCGGCGGGCGGGGCGCTGCTCTATGGCTGGTTTTGCGTGCGCCTGTCGGGCGTGTCGCTGACCATGCTGACGCTGGCCTTCGCGCAAATCACCTGGGCCATCGCCTTCCAGTGGGACGGCCTCACGGGCGGCAGCAATGGCCTGACCGGCGTTTGGCCGCCCGATTGGGCGCAGGGCACGGCCTTCTACTGGCTGGTGCTGGCTTTTGTCGCGGCGGGCCTCTACCTGCTGCGGCGCCTGCTGTTCGCGCCCCTGGGCTGGGCGCTGCGCGCCGCGCGCGACTCGGCCACGCGCGCCGAGGCCATTGGCATCAACGTGCGCGGCGTGCAATGGGCGGCCTTCGTCGTCGCCGGCCTGCTGGCCGGGCTGGCGGGCGCGCTGTTCACTTTTTCAAAGGGCGGCGTGGCGCCCGAGGTGCTGTGGGTCGGCAAGTCGGTCGACGGCCTGGTCATGGTGCTGCTGGGCGGCATGCAGCAGCTGGCCGGCCCGCTGGTGGGCGCGGCGGCCTTCACCTGGCTGCACGACAGCGTGGCCCGCGCCACCGACTACTGGCGCGCGCTGCTGGGCGGCATCATGCTGGCGCTGGTGCTGCTGTTTCCACAGGGAATTTCGGGTTTTGCGCAATATTGGCAAGCGCTGATAGCTCCTAAAAAAGGAGTAATCGCATGAGCCTGCTGCGCGTGGAGGGCCTGCGCAAGTCCTTTGGCGGCGTGCAGGCCGTGCAGGGCGTGTCGTTCGCGCTGGCGGCCGGCGAGCTGCTGGCGCTGATCGGCCCCAACGGCGCGGGCAAGAGCACCTGCTTCAACATGCTGGGCGGGCAGATCCGGCCCGACGCCGGCCGCGTGTTGCTGGCCGGCCAGGACATCACCGGCCTGCCGCCGCGCGTCATCTGGCGCCTGGGTGTGGGCCGTACCTTCCAGATTGCCCAGACCTGCGCCAGCCTCACCGTGCTGCAGAACCTGCAGCTGGCCCTGCTGTCGCACGACCGACGCGGCTGGCGCTGGTGGCGCTGCGCCGGCCAGCACCGCGTGCCGGACGCGCTGGCCCTGCTGGAGCAGGTGGGCATGCAGGATCAGGCCGACCGCCCCTGCAGCGAGCTGGCCTATGGCGATGTCAAGCGCGTCGAGCTGGCCATGGCCCTGGCGCACGCGCCGCGCCTGCTGTTGATGGACGAGCCCACGGCCGGCATGGTCAGCGCCGAGCGCCTGGCGCTGATGCGGCTGGTGCGGCGCCTCGCGCGCGAGCGCGCCATGGCTGTGCTGTTCACCGAGCACAGCATGGACGTGGTCTTCGGCCAGGCCGACCGCGTGGCCGTGCTGGTGCGCGGCCAGCTGCTGGCCGAAGGCCCGCCCGAGGCCATGCGCCAGGACGCGCGTGTGCAGGCGGCGTATCTGGGCGGGGGGCTGGAAGAGGCGCCTGCGGTGGCCGGCCCTCACCCCCGCCCTCTCCCAGAGGGAGAGGGAGTAAGTCCGGCGCAACCGGTCGCCCTCGCCCCTTTGGGGAGAGGGAGGGGTGAGGGGCTGCCCAAGTCCACACCGCTGCTCGCCGTAGACCACCTGAACGCCTGGTACGGCGCCGCCCATATCCTGCACGGCGTGTCGCTCAGCGTGGGCCGTGGCGAGGTGGTGGCGCTGATGGGCCGCAACGGCGCGGGAAAGAGCACCACGCTGAAAAGCCTGGCCGGCCTGCTGGCGCGCACCGAAGGTCAGGTGCGGCTGCAGGGCCAGGCCATCCACGGCCTGCCCGCGCACCAGATCGCGCGCCTGGGCCTGGGCTATGTGCCCGAGGACAGGCGCATCTTCACCGACCTGACGGTGCTGCAAAACCTGGAGGTCGGCCGCCAGCCGCCGCGCCACTGGCCGGGTGGCGAACCCGCGCCGCACTGGACGCCCGAGCGGCTGTTCACGCTGTTCCCCAACCTGGGCGAAATGCCCGACCGCCCCGGCGGGCGCATGAGCGGCGGAGAGCAGCAGATGCTGACCGTGGCGCGCACCCTCATGGGCCAGCCGCTGCTGGTGCTGCTGGACGAGCCCTCGGAGGGCGTGGCGCCGGTCATCGTGCAGCAGATGGCGCGCACCATCCGCGCGCTGAAGGCGCAGGGCATCGGCATCCTGCT
This sequence comes from Diaphorobacter sp. LI3, assembly GCF_022807955.1. NCBI lineage: Bacteria > Pseudomonadati > Pseudomonadota > Betaproteobacteria > Burkholderiales > Comamonadaceae > Diaphorobacter > Diaphorobacter sp. LI3. The sequence continues at coordinate 200,586 of NZ_CP094346.1, forward strand.
GAGCGAGCAAAACCTGCCCTTCGCCGAGGCCGTGGCCGACCGCGCCTGCGTGCTGGAGCAGGGCCGCATCGTGTACAGCGCCGGCATGGCGCAGCTGGCGGGCGACGCCGCGGCGCGGCGGCAGTACCTGGGCGTGTAGCGGCCCAGGGACACGTGGGGGCCAGGCCGCTCAGGCGGCGGCCACCTGCGCCAGATGCTCCGCCACCACCTGCGCCAGCCAGTCCATCACCGTGCGCACGCGCCGCGGCAGGTTGCGGCGGTTGGCGTACATCAGCGTGAGCGGCATCGGCGGGGCGGCCAGTTGCGGCAGCACTTCGACCAGATCGCCGCGCGCCAGCAGGTCCACCACGCCCAGATGCGGCACCTGGATCAGGCCCAGCCCCGCCAGGCAGCCGGCCATGTAGGCCTCGGCATTGTTCACCGTGAGGGCGCCCTGCATGGGGGTGAGCACGAGTGCGCCATCCACCACGGCCTCGAAGCCTGCAGAGCGGGCGCCCAGCGTATTCACGAAATGCACCAGCCGGTGGCCCGGCAGGTCGGCGAGCGAGCGTGGCGTGCCATAGGCGCGCAGATAGGCCGGGCTGGCGCAGTTGACCAGCCGCGCCAGCCCCAGCGGGCGCGCGACCAGGCTGCTGTCCACCACGGCGCCCGTGCGCAGCACGCAGTCGAAGCCCTCGCGCACCACGTCCACGCGGCGCTCGGTGCTGCTCAGCTCCACTTCCAGACCGGGGTGGCGCGCCAGCAGTTCGGGCAGGCGGGGCACCACCACGTTGCGCGCCATGCCGGTGGACATGTCGATGCGCACGCGTCCTTTCAGGCCGGCGCCGTCGAGGTGCTGGAACATGGACTGCAGCTCGTCCACGTCCGCCAGCAGGTCCTTGCACCGCTCGTAATAGGCCTGCCCGTCCTGCGTGAGCTGGACGCGCCGCGTGGTGCGATGCAGCAGGCGCGTGCCAAGCTGGGTTTCGAGTTGCTGCACGGCGGTGGAGGCGCTGGCTTTGGGGATGCCCAGCGCTTCGGCGGCCTGCGTGAAGCTGGCCAACTCGGCCACGCGGGCAAAGATGTGCATGCGGTCAAACGGGCTCATTGTTCGTATCCAAAGAACGATGCAATCAATTTTCAGTGATTTATGAATCTGAAGCGGATCAATAGAGTCCGCTCACTGCTTCTCACTCCTCACTGAAAGGTTCCCGCCATGACCCACGCCGCATCTTCTTCCTCCTCTACGGCCACCGCCGGCATGGCCGCCCGTCCGGCCATCGCCCTCATCACCGGCGCCAGCCGCGGACTGGGCCGCAATGCCGCGTTGCACGTGGCGCGGTCCGGCACCGATGTGATCCTGACCTACCGCAGTCAGGCCGCCGAGGCGCAGGCCGTCGTCGCCGAGATCGAGGCCCTCGGCCGCCGCGCCGTGGCGCTGCCCCTGGACGTGGCGGCCAGCGCCACCTTCACCGCTTTCGCAGGCCAGATGCGCGACGTGCTGGCGCGGCACTGGCAGCGCGAGCGTTTCGACTTCCTCGTGAACAACGCCGGCGTGGGCGTGTATGCCAGCTTCATGGAGACCACCGAAGCGCAGTTCGACGACATGGTCAACATCCACCTCAAGGGCGTGTTTTTCCTCACACAGAAGCTGCTGCCGCTGATGAACGACGGCGGGCGCATCCTGAACGTGTCGTCGGGCCTGGCGCGGTTCGCGCTACCGGGCTACGCGGCCTATGCGGCGATGAAGGGCGGGGTGGAGGTGCTGACGCGCTACCTGGCCAAGGAACTGGGCGCGCGCGGCATTGCCGTGAACGTGGTGGCGCCTGGCGCGATCGAGACGGATTTTGGCGGCGGCGCCGTGCGCGACAACGCGCAGCTCAACGCCTTCATCGCCGGCCAGACCGCGCTGGGCCGCGTGGGCCTGCCGGACGACATCGGTGGCGTGATCGCTGCGCTGCTGCAGCCGGGCACGGGCTGGGTGAACGCACAGCGCATCGAGGCATCGGGCGGCATGTTCGTCTGACGCTCGGGGCTGCGCCTGGTTGCTTTACTGCATTTTTGGGCTGTAGCGCTTGTTAGATCAGCGCCAACAGCTATAAATAACGTAGCAAAACGCGGCAGGTGGGGCATTCCCGCCCGGGGCGCTCAGAAGGCTTCCCAATCGTCGTCGCTGTGGCGCGCGGCGGCCGGGGCCGCCTTGGCCGCTGCCGGTGGGCGGGCGGGCGCCGCCAGCGTGCGCGCTGCTACGGTGGGCTTGGTCGTTGTGGCCGGTGCGGGCCGGCGGAGGGGGGCGGGCGCTGCCGTTGCCGTTGCCGTCTGGGTGGCCTGCAGGCCTTCCACGCGGAACACGCTCACTGCCTGGGCCAACTGGCCAGCCTGGGCCTTGAGCGAGCCCGTGGCGGCGGTGGCTTCCTCCACCAGTGCGGCGTTCTGCTGCGTGACCTGGTCCATCTGCGTGATGGCCTGGTGCACCTGCTCGATGCCCGCGCTCTGCTCTTGGCTCGCGGCGGTGATCTCGGCCACCAGGTCGCTCACGCGCTGCACGCTCTGCACGATGGCGTCCATGGTGCGGCCGGCTTCCTCGACCTGGTGGGAGCCTTCCTCCACTTTGGCGACCGAGTCGCCGATCAGGCCCTTGATGTCCTTGGCGGCAGCCGCGCTGCGCTGTGCCAGTGCGCGCACCTCGCCGGCCACCACGGCAAAGCCGCGGCCCTGCTCGCCGGCGCGTGCGGCCTCCACCGCGGCATTCAGCGCCAGGATGTTGGTCTGGAAGGCGATCGAGTCGATCACGCCGATGATGTCGCTGATCTTGCGGCTGCTGGCGTTGATGGCGCCCATGGTCTGCACCACGCCGGCCACCACCTGGCCGCCCTGCGTGGCCGTCTGCGCGGCGGAGGAGGCCAACTGGTTGGCCTGACGCGCGTTGTCGGCGTTCTGGCGCACGGTGCTGGTCAGCTGCTCCATCGAGGCGGCGGTTTCCTGCAGCGAGCTGGCCTGCTCCTCGGTGCGCGAGGACAGGTCCTGGTTGCCTGCGTCGAGCTGGCTGGACGCCGTGGCGATGCCGTCGGTGCCCGAGCGCACGCGCGCCACCACCTGCGACAGGCTGGCGTTCATCTCCTGCAGCGCCTGCAGCAGCTGGCCGGTCTCGTCGCGCGAATCGACCTGCACGCGGCTGGTGAGGTCGTTGGCCGCCACGGCGCGCGCCACCTGCACGGCCTGCGCCAGCGGCCGCGTGATGCCGCGTGTGAGCCACCATGCGCACAGGGCGCCTGCGCCCAGGCCGAGCACGCCCAGCACGATCAGCCACAGCCGGCTTTGCCCATAGGTGACATTGATCCCCTGCGCCGTGGCGTCGATGCGGGCGCGTTGCATGTCCAGCAGGCGCTGGATCAGCGCCACGTACTGGTCGGTGGCGGGTAGGTACACCTGGGTGAGCAGGCGTTCGGCCTCCTCCAGCTGGCCCTCGGCCTTGGCCTTCACGGCCTGGTCGCGCGAGGACAGGTAGGTCACGCGCGCCTTCTGGATGTCGGCCCATAGGGCCTTTTCCTCGTCGCTGGTGAGCAGCGTCTCGATACGCTTTTGCAGCTCGGCCGATTCGCGCGTGGAGGTGGCGGTGTCTGCCGCGAAGAACTGGCCGAGCGAGGGGTCCGTGCTCTTGACGATGGCCGAGGTACGGCGTGCCGCGCTGTACACGTAGCGGTACCAGTCGCTGATCATGCGCTCCACCGCCAGGGGTTGCTGCGTCATCTCGTTGGTGGCTTGTGCCACGGTCTGCAGGCGCCATACGCCAAAGGCCGTCATCAGGGCCATCAGCAGCAGGACAAGGGCGAAGCCGCCTCCCAGGCGGGTGCCGATGCTGAGGTTTTTCATAGGATCTTCAGGCGGATTCAAACAAGGAAGGGCAGCGGTGGCGCGTCACGCCAGTGCGCGCAGGGCGCGCCGGTATTGCACGGCTTCGGCCACATGGGCGGCGCCCACGGTCTCGCAGCCCGATAGATCGGCAATAGTACGTGCAACCTTGAGGGCCCGGTGCGTGCTGCGCGCCGACCACGCCAGGCGCGCCGCCGCAGCCTGCAGGAACCGCGCGGCCGGCGCGTCCAGCGCCGCCATCTGTTCCAGCTCCTGACCCTGCAATGCCTGGTTGGCCTTGCCCTGGCGCTGGAGCGCTCGTTCGTGCGCGCGGGCCACGCGTTCGCGCACGGCGCCGCTGGGTTCGCCGGGCGGGGCGCCCAGCAGTTCCTCGGGCGGCAGCGCGGGCACCTCCACATGCAGGTCGATGCGGTCCAGCAGCGGGCCGCTGAGCTTGCCCTGGTAGCGCGCGATCTGGTCGGGTGTGCAGCGGCAGGCGCGCTGGTGCGAGCCCGCAAAACCACAGGGGCAGGGGTTCATGGCCGCCACGAGCTGAAAGCGCGCCGGGAACTCGGCGCGCTGCGCCGCCCGGGCAATGGTGATGCGCCCGCTCTCCAGCGGCTCGCGCAGGGCCTCCAGGGCGCTGCGGGCGAATTCGGGGAATTCATCGAGGAACAGCACGCCCTCGTGCGCGAGCGAGATCTCGCCCGGGCGCGGCGGCGAGCCCCCGCCCACCAGCGCGATCGCGCTGCAGCTGTGGTGCGGGCTGGCTGTGGTGCGCTGCATCCACTGTGCGGGGCTGAAGCGCCCGGCCAGGCTGGCAATGGCCGCGCTCTCCAGCGCTTGCTCCACCCCCATCGGGGGCAGCAGCCCGGCAAAACGCTGGGCCAGCATGGACTTGCCCGAGCCCGGGGGCCCCACGAGCAGCAGCCCGTGCCCGCCTGCGGCAGCGATCTCCAGTGCGCGCTTGGCCGCGGCCTGCCCCTTCACGTCGGCCAGGTCCGGGCCATCGGTGGCCGGGGCCGGCGGCGCGGGTTGCAGCCGCTGCCAACCGCCGTCGTCCGCGCCATCATCGTTCGGCGGGGGCACGGGCACGAACTGGCGTACCACGTCCAACAGGTGGTGCGCGCGGTAGATCTCGGTGCCCGGCACCAGCGCAGCTTCTTCGGCGCTGCCGGGGGGAAGCACCGTGCGTACGGGCTGCGCCAGCGCGCGCAGCGCCAAGCTGGTCGCCAGGGCGCCGCGCACCGGGCGCAGCAGGCCCGACAGCGATAGCTCGCCGGCGAACTCCCAGCCGTCCAACCGGGCCGCGTCGATCTGCCCGCTCGCGGCCAGGATGCCCAGCGCGATCGGCAGGTCGAAGCGGCCGGAGTCTTTGGGCAGATCGGCCGGCGCCAGGTTCACGGTGATCTTCTTGTTGGCCGGGAATTCCAGCCCGGCGTTCTGCAGCGCGGAGCGCACGCGCTCGCGCGCCTCCTTGACCTCGACATCGGCCAGGCCCACCAGCGCGAAGCTGGGCAACCCGTTGGCCAGGTGTACTTCCACCGTAACGGCGGGCGCGTGCAGGCCCAGCAGGGCGCGGCTTTGCACCAAAGCAAGACTCATCGCAACGGATCTCCCCAGGCATGTGCGTGCAACTATGGCGACGGGATGCGCCAGGGGGCGGCCCTGCACCAGGCTGGTGCGAAATGCGCCGGGCTGCAACCCCTGTGACTGCACGTATGTCTCAGGATGGTACCCGGCAGGCCGTCGCGGGGCGGATTTCGGGGTGGCACGGTCCATGCATTGAGGGGGTGTCAACCGTCGCCCAACACTGGAGGAACCATGCACCGCTTTTCCCTCAAGACCCTGGCCCTCGCTTTTGCGGCCGTCGCCGTACCGGGCCTTGCCAGCGCCCAGCTCACTGCCAATGTGTCGCTGACCAGCAACTACAAGTTCCGCGGCCAGGACCAGGACGTGAACCGCATCAAGGCCGTGAACCCGGCCATCCAGGGCGGGTTCGACTACAGCTTTGGCGACAGCGGCTTCTACGTGGGCAACTGGAACTCCAGCGTGGACTGGCTGTCCGGCAACTCCATCGAGGCCGACTTCTACGGTGGCTACAAATTCAAGGCCGGTGAGGTGGACCTGGATGTGGGCGCGCTCACGTATGTGTACCCGGGCAACACCAGCGGCAACACCACCGAGCTGTACGGTGCGGCCACGTACGGCCCGTTCACGGCCAAGTACTCGCACACCGTGTCCAAGGATTACTTCGGCTGGGCGGGCGCCAAGACCTCCAGCAACCGCGGGCGCAACACGGGCTACCTGAACCTGGCGTTTGCGCAGGAGGTTGCGCCCAGCGTCACGCTGAAGGCGTCCGTGGGCTACACGCGCTTTGCCAGCGACATCAAGGATCTGGGCGTGCCCAATTACGTGGACTACAGCGTGGGCGGCGCCTACGACTTCGGCGCCGGCCTGTCATTGTCCGCGGCGGTTGCCGGAGCCAACAAGAAGGGCTTCTTCGGCGATGCCAACAAGGCCCGCCTGATCGTCTCCCTCACCAAGACCCTTTAACTCTCGACAAGGAACCGATCATGAAAATGGTCACCGCCATCATCAAACCCTTCAAGCTCGACGAGGTGCGCGAGTCCCTGTCGGACATCGGCGTACAGGGCATCACCGTGACCGAGGTGAAGGGCTTCGGCCGCCAGAAGGGCCATACCGAGCTGTACCGCGGCGCCGAGTACGTCGTGGACTTCCTGCCCAAGGTGAAGATCGAGGCCGCCGTGGCCGACGAGCTGGTGGAACGCGTCATCGAGGCCATCGAAGGCGCGGCCCGCACCGGCAAGATCGGCGACGGCAAGATCTTCGTGGCGCACCTGGAGCAGGTGGTGCGCATCCGCACCGGCGAGACCGGCCAGGAAGCCCTGTGAGCGCGCGCCGCACAGGCATTCGTCCCTCCCGACCCAGAGATCTGCCATGAAAAAACTATTTGCTTCCCTACTGATCGGTGCAAGCCTGCTGGCCGGTGGCGCCGGCGCGCTGGCCCAGACACCCGACGCGGCCGCGGCGGCTTCGGAGCCCGTGGCCGTCGCCCCCGCGCCTGCGCCCGCTGCCGAGCCCGTCGCAGCACCTGCTGCGGCACCCGCACCCGCACCCGCGGCAGCGGCGCCCGCCGCGCCCAAGGTGGACTCGGGCGACACCGCCTGGATGCTGACCTCCACGCTGCTCGTGATCCTGATGATCATCCCGGGCCTGGCCCTGTTCTACGGGGGGCTGGGCCGCACCAAGAACATGCTGTCCGTGCTGATGCAGGTGTTCGTGATCTTTGCCCTGGTGTCGCTGCTGTGGTCCATCTATGGCTACAGCCTCGCGTTCTCCGGCGAGGGCCAATTCGTGGGCGACCTGTCCAAGCTTTTCCTGAAGGGCGTGAGCCAGGAAACCTTTGGTGCGCTGGCGACCATTCCCGAATACGTGTTCATCGCCTTCCAGGGCACGTTCGCGGCCATCACCGTGGCGCTGATCGTGGGCTCCTTTGCGGAACGCATGCGTTTTGCGGCCGTGCTCATCTTCGCGCTGCTGTGGTTCACCTTCAGCTACGTGCCCATGGCCCACATCGTGTGGGGTGGCGGCCTGCTGGCGGCCGACGGCGCGCTCGATTTTGCGGGCGGCACCGTGGTGCACATCAATGCCGGTATCGCGGGCCTGGTGGGTGCCTACATGGTGGGCAAGCGCATCGGCTTCGGCAAAGAGGCCTTCACCCCGCACAGCCTGACGCTGACCATGGTGGGCGCCTCGCTGCTGTGGGTGGGCTGGTTCGGCTTCAACGCCGGCTCTGCCGGTGCCGCCAACGCTGCTGCCGGTCTGGCCTTCGTGAACACCGTGCTGGCCACTTCGGCTGCCACGCTGTCGTGGATTGCCGGCGAAGCGCTGCACAAGGGCAAGGCTTCCATGCTGGGCGCGGCCTCGGGCGCCGTGGCCGGCCTGGTGGCGGTCACGCCCGCCGCGGGCTTCGTGGGTCCCATGGGCTCCATCGCGATCGGCCTGATCGCCGGCCTGGTCTGCCTGTGGGGCGTGGGTGGCCTGAAGAAGATGCTGAACGTGGACGACGCCTTCGACGTGTTCGGCGTGCATGGCGTGGGCGGCATCGTGGGCGCCATCCTCACCGGCGTGTTCGCGGCCCAGGGCCTGGGCGGCACCGGCGGCCTGACGCCCGACACCTTCAGCATGGGCGCGCAGGTGTGGGTGCAGGTCAAGAGCGTGCTGTTCACCATCGTGTGGTCGGGCGTGGTGTCCTTCATCGCCTACAAGGTCGCCGACCTGCTGGTGGGCCTGCGCGTGAGCGAGGAAGCCGAGCGCGAGGGCCTGGACATCACCTCCCACGGCGAGACGGCCTACCACCGCTGAGCGGCGTTGAACGGCGGGCGCCGCGTGGTGGCGCGGCGCCCCCGATGACAAGCGAGCAACTCCCTGTCCCTTTTTTGGGCCCGCCCTTGGCGGGCCTTTTCTTTGGGCGGCGCGCAGGCCCGCGGCCAATAATGCCTGCATGAACACTGCCTGGACGCCCCTGGCCGCCGCGCCCGCGCAACTCGGCGAATCTCCCTTCTGGCACCCCCTGGAGTCCCGTCTGTACTGGGTGGACATCGCTGGCCGCGCGCTGTGGCGCAGCGGCGTGCACGGGAGCGATGCGCAATGCTGGCCCCTGCCGGCCGAGCCCGGCTGCATCGCGCCGGCGCGCCAAGGGGGCACACCCGCAGGCCTAGTGGTGGCGCTGCGCGACCGCATCTGCCACGCGCCGCGCTGGGGCGGGCCGCTCCTCACGCTGGCGCACTTGCCCATCGACCCGGCGACCGAGCGTGCCAACGACGGCAAGTGCGACGCGCTCGGGCGCCTGTGGGTGGGCACGGTGCATGAGCCAGCCCAGGGCCCGCGCCAGCCCGTCGCTGCGCTGTACTGCATCGACCTGCGCGGCGGGGACCAGGGCGGTCCCGATGCTCCCACGGTGCGCCGCATGCTGGACGGCGTGGCCACCGCCAACGGCCTGGCCTGGTCGCCGGACGGGCGCACGCTGTATTGGAGCGACACGCCCTCGCACACCATCCACGCCTGGGACTGCAACGCGCAGTTGGAGCCCATCGGGGCGCCGCGTGTGTTGCACCGCTTTGCGGCGCGCGATGAGGCAGTCCCCTATGGCGGCCGCCCGGACGGTGCCGCTGTGGATGCCGAAGGCGCCTACTGGTGCGCGCTGTACGAGGGCGCGCGTGTGCTGCGCTTGTCGCCGCGCGGCGAGGTTCTGGCCGAGCTGCCCACGCCGCTGTCCTGCCCCACCATGCCCTGCGTCGGTGGGCCGGACGGGCACACGCTGTTCGTCACCTCTGCACGCAAGGGCCGCAGTGCCGATGAGCTGGCGCGCTGGCCCCAGTCGGGGCAGGTGCTGTCCACCCGCGTGGCCGTGGCGGGGTTGCCCGTGGCCTGGTGCGAGATCGGCCAGCCTTGACCCCTGCGGCGCGCATGGCTGCCAGCGCCATTCACGCCGCGCGTTCAAAAAAATCAAACCTGCGCCACGGCCGCCCGAAAGGGCAGGGCAGTACCATCGCCGGATGGACGCAGCCCTTCGCCAGATCATCGACCGCGTGCGCGACAGCGCAGACCGCCGCAGCGCCGTGCGCATCTGCGGCGGAGGCACCAAAGACTTCCATGGCCCGGGCGCGCCGCAGCATGCCGGCGAGCCGCTGGACATGCGGCCCCTGGCCGGCATCGTGAGCTACGAGCCCAGCGAACTGGTGGTGACCGCGCTGGCCGGCACGCCGCTGGCGGAGCTGGAGGCGCTGCTCGCGCGCCATGGCCAGAGCCTGCCGTTCGAGCCGCCACGCTTTGCCGAAGGCGGCACCGTAGGGGGCATGGTGGCGGCCGGCCTGTCGGGCCCGGCGCGCGCCAGCGTGGGTGCGGTGCGCGACTACGTGCTGGGCGTGGAGATCATCAACGGGCGCGGCGAGCTGCTGCGCTTTGGCGGCCAGGTGATGAAGAACGTGGCGGGCTATGACGTCTCGCGCCTCATGGCCGGGGCCTGGGGGCAGCTCGGCGTGATCACCGAGGTCAGCCTGAAGGTGCTGCCGGTGCCGCCGGCGGAGGCCACGCTGCGCTTTGACTGCGACCAGGCCGAGGCGCTGCGCCGCCTCAACGCCTGGGGCGGCCAGCCGCTGCCGCTCAACGCCAGCTGCTGGGTCGAGGATGCGGGCCGCGGCCAGCTCTACGTGCGCCTGCGTGGCGCGCAGGCGGCGGTGCAGGCCGCCTGCCGCAGCATGGGAGGTGAGTTGCAAGACGCTCCCACCGTGCCTAACGACTGGCAGGCTTGCCGCGACCAGCGCCTGCCCTGGTTCGCCGCGCGCGCGGCGGACCATGCGCTGTGGCGCCTGTCGGTTCCCCAGACCGCGCCCGTGCTGGCATTACCCGCGGGCGTGGCGCCCCCGCTGGTGGAGTGGCACGGCGGTCTGCGCTGGGTGCAGGCGCTGCCGCAGCACGGCGATGCACTGCATGAACTGGCCGCCGAGGTGGGGGGTAGTGCTTCTCTATTCATAGCTGCTAGCGCAGATGGGATAAGCGCTAGAGCCGTTTTTGATGCAAATTCTGCGGCGCTCGCTGCGATCCACCAGCGGCTCAAGCAGGCGTTCGACCCGGCCGGCATCTTCAACCCCGGGCGCCTCGTCTAGGGCCTGTTCACACTATTTTTGCCAGATGCGTTGCGATCAAAAAGGGCCAGGCGCAAGGCGCCAAACGAAGCTGGGGTGCTACCCCAGCGAGGCTTGGCAACGCCGCGAATGGCCCTTTTTGATCGCAACCCGGAGGGAACGGAGTGAAAACCGCGCCATTCGTCGTTGCCCTCCTAGCCAAGGCCCCGGCCTTGGCGTCGTCACGCGCCTAGATTGGCGCGGTTTTCACGCCATTCGCACTGGCAAAAATAGTGTGAACAGGCCCTAGCCATGCGCCTGCTGCGCCACCTGACCGGGCGGCACCGCACCACGGTCACCAACCGCACGCTGGGCCTGCTGCTGGCGTTCAACGCGGGAGCGATCAACGCGGGGGGCTTTCTGGTCGTGCACATGTACACCTCGCACATGACGGGCTTCCTTTCGCTGGTGGCCGACAACCTGGTGCTGGGCAACATGACGCTGGTGCTCAGCGCCATCGGCACGCTGTGGGCGTTCATGTCGGGCGCGGGCTCCACGGCGATCCTCGTCAATTGGGCGCGCCACCAGCACCTGCGCAGCGGCTTTGCGCTGCCGCTCTTGCTGGAGGCGGTGCTGATGCTGTTGTTCGGCCTGATGGGGGCCATCACGCTGGGCTGGCGTACGCCGTTCGCCGTGCCCCTCACGGTGCTGCTGCTGGCCTACATCATGGGGCTGCAGAACGCGGTGGTGACCAAGATGTCCTCGGCCCAGATCCGCACCACGCACATGACGGGCATCGTCACCGACCTCGGCATCGAGATGGGCAAGGCCCTGTACTGGAACCGCAGCGGCACGCCGCGCGAGTCGCAGGTGCATGCCAACAAGACGCGCCTGCGCATGTTCGCCAGCCTGCTGGGCATGTTCACCGCCGGCGGCGTGGTCGGCGCGGCGGGCTTCAAGTACGTGGGCTTCATCTGGGTGGTGCCGCTGGCGTCCATCCTGCTGGCGCTGTCGCTGCCCCCCCTCGCCGCCGATCGCCAGCGCCTGGCCCAGCTGTGGCGCGCGCGCTGCGCCCCCGCACCCGCCGAAGACGCCCCCGCGCGCCGCTAACCCTCCACGATCTCCACGACACACCATGCAGACCCAGCTCGCACCCCAGTACCAGGGCACGCCCGAAGGGCAGGAGGCCGAGGCCATCCTGCGCAAATGCGTGCACTGCGGCTTTTGCACTGCCACCTGCCCCACCTACCAGTTGCTGGGCGATGAGCTGGACGGACCGCGCGGGCGCATCTACCTCATCAAGCAGGTGCTGGAAGGGGCCGAGCCCACGCGCAAGACGCAGTTGCACCTGGACCGGTGCCTGACCTGCCGCAACTGCGAGAGCACCTGCCCGAGTGGCGTGCAGTACGGGCATCTGGTGGACATCGGCCGGCGCATCGTCGAGGAAAAAGTGCCGCGCCCGCGTGGCGAGGCGGCGGCCCGCTGGATGCTCAAGGAAGGCTTGCCATCGCCGCTCTTTGCCCCGGCAATGAAGGTGGGCCAGGCCGTGCGCGGCCTGCTGCCCGAGCGCCTGCGCGCGAAGGTGCCGCCGCGCCAGGACGCGGGCGCCTGGCCCACGCGCAGCCATGCGCGCAAGGTGCTGCTGCTGGAGGGCTGCGTGCAGCCGTCCATGGCGCCCAACATCAACAATGCCACGGCGCGCGTGCTGGATGCTGCAGGCATACAGACCGTGGTGGCGCGCGAGGCGGGCTGCTGCGGCGCGGTCAAGTTCCACCTGAACGATCAGGAAGGGGGCCTCGCCCAGATGCGCGCCAACATCGACGCCTGGTGGCCCTATGTGGAACGCGGCGAGGTGGAGGCCATCGTCATGAATGCCTCGGGCTGCGGCGTCACCGTCAAGGAATACGGCCACCTGCTGCGCAACGACGCGCAATACGCCGAGAAGGCAGCGCGGGTGAGCGCCCTCACGCGCGATCTGTCGGAACTGCTGCCCGATCTGGTAGAGCGTCTGCGCGGGCGCATCCAGCCTCCCGCGGCCCCGCTGGCCTACCACCCGCCCTGCACCCTGCAGCACGGGCAGAAGCTGCGCGGCGGCGTGGAGCGGCACCTGGCGGCGCTGGGCTTCGAGCTGCGCGTGGCGCGCACCGAGTCGCACCTGTGCTGCGGCTCGGCCGGCACCTACTCGGTGCTCAACCCGGAACTGTCGTACCAGCTGCGCGACCGCAAGCTGGGCGCGCTGGGCGAGGCCTTCACCGAGCAGCCGCCTGCGGCCATCCTCTCGGCCAACATGGGCTGCATCACCCACCTGCAAAGCGGCACGGGCATTCCCGTGAAGCACTGGGTGGAGGTGCTGGACGCTGCATTGCTGGCATGATGGCGGGTTTTGACCGCCGCGCGGGGCGGGCTTTCGGGGCCCGGCCGCGCGCTTTCGAGCCATGAACGACACCGTGAACGCACCCGCTCCGATCCACGACGAAGGCGTGCCATCCACCGCCGCTGCGGTCCCCGCGGCCGAAGGCCATGCGACACCGGAGAGCCCCGCGTCGGCCAGCCCGGCACCTGCCGCTGACAGCGGCGCCGCACGCGCGCCCAGGGCCAATCGCCGCGGCGGCCGTGGCCGCGCGGGGGGGCGGCGTGAGCCGGGAGCGCAGGCCGCAGGCGATGCGCCCCAGGCCGGCGCCAAGGGCGGCCCCGCGGCGGGTGCACCCCGCCGTACGCACCCGCTGCTGGAGCAGTTGGCGGGCTGGTATCCGCACTTGTTCGGTGCGCAGTTCCTGCCGCTCAAGCGCGGCATCTTCCAGGACCTGCTGGCCGCGCATGGCGAAGCCATCGACAAGGACGCGCTCAAGCTCGCCCTGTCCATCCACACACGTTCCACGCGCTACCTGAATGCCGTGGCCCAGGGCATGAAGCGGCACGACCTGCAGGGCCAGCCCGTGGAGGACATGGCGCCCGAGCATGTGCACCACGCGCTGCTGGAGGTGTTCCGCCGGCGCAAGCCGCAGGACGGCGAGGATCTGACGGCCAAGCTGCGCCGGCGCATTGCCCAGGCGTTCGAGGCCAGCGGCCTCACGCGCGAGGCCTATGACGCGCTGGTGCGCGGCCGCGACGAGAAGGCCAACGCCCTGCTCGATGAAGCCTTTGCCGAGGTGGCCGAGCGCGATGCCAAGGCCGAGGCGCTGCTGCGTGCCTTCGAGGCCAGCGGCCAGACCCCCGAGGCCTTTGCCGACATGTACGGCCTGCCCGCTCGGCAGGCTGCGCAGATGCTCGAGCGGGCACGGCAGCGCCGCGCACCGGGCGCCTGAGCGCGGCGCGAGGGGTGGTGACAGGCTGCTGACACGACGCTGTCAGCAGCTTCCCCGCAGCATGGAGGCCTTCGCAACATGCTTTCAAGGAGCCCCTCCATGACCATCCCCTCATCCAGCCAGGCCATCAACTGGTTCGAGATTCCGTGCGCCGATCTCGGCCGTGCGCAGTCCTTTTACGAGCGCATGCTGGACCGGCCCATGCGCCGCGAAGACTTCGGCAGCGAACCCATGGCCCTGTTCTCCAAGGACGATCCCGCGACGGGCGGCTGCCTGGTGGCGGGCCCGCAGCGCCGCGCGGCGCCTGACGCGGGCGTGCGCATCTACCTGGACTGCGAGCCCAGCGTGGAGGCGGCTTTGGCCCGTGTAGTGCCTGCCGGTGGCCAGGTCGTGGATGCCTGCACGCAGCTGCCCCAGGCCATGGGGTACATCGCCCACGTGCGCGATACCGAGGGCAACACCATCGGCCTGCACGCCATGGCGCGCTGAGGCGCCGGCTCGCACAGCCTGCTGACACCCCGTTGTCAGCAGGGTGGCGGCAGCATCGGCGCGTTCTTGGATTCCGTTGAGGAGAGATTTCCATGACCCCAATCACCGTCCAGGTGCCGGCGTTCAGCGTGGCGGGCGTTGCCGTGCGCACCTGCAACCGAGACGAGGCCCAGCCCGAACGGGCGCGCATAGGCGCACTGTGGGACCAGTTCTTCACCGAAAGCTGGGCGCGCCAGTTGCCCGGGCCCGGGGCCGACGGGCGCCTCTACGGCGTCTACAGTGCCTATGAGTCCGATCAGCATGGCGCCTTCGACGTGACGGCCGGCGTGTCGGCCGCCGTGCAGGCCGATCCGCCGGTGGGCGCGGCCCGCATCGAGGTGCAGCCGGGCAGCTATCTGGTGTTCCACTGCGAGGGGCCCATGCCGCAGATGGTGCTCGACGCCTGGGCCGCCGCATGGCGCTACTTCGAGGAACATCCCGAGGTGCGGCGCCGCTTCGACACCGACTTCGAATGCTACGAGGGGCCGGAGTGCGTCGCCCTGCACATCGGCGTGCTGCTCTGAGTGCAGGCCCGGGCGCTGTCCTGCCTGGCACCCGGCACCGTACCATGCGGACCATTCCTTCCGTGGCCTGAGATTCCATGCGCCGTGCCGACCGCCTGTTCCAGATCGCCCAGCTCATCCGGGGCCGGCGTCTGTCCACGGCCGCCTTTCTCGCGGGGCGGCTGGAAGTGTCGCTGCGCACCATTTACCGCGACGTGGCCGACCTGCAGCACCAGGGGATACCCATTGAAGGCGAGGCCGGCGTGGGCTACCGCCTGGGCGCGGGCTTCGAGCTGCCGCCGCTGATGTTCAGCCAGGGCGAGGCCAACGCCCTCGTGGCCGCCGCGCGGCTTGCGCAGACCTGGGTCGATGGCGGCATGGCGCGCGAGATCGAGGGTGCGCTTGGCAAGATCCTCTCGGTGCTGCCGCCCGCCGCGCGCGCGGCGGCCGAGGCGCAAGCGCTCTACGCGCCGGGCTCGGGGCTGGATACGCGCGCCCAGGCCGCGCTGCAGGCGCTGCGCGAGGCCGTGCAGTCCTGCCACGTGGTGCGGCTTGACTACGCCGACGTGCAGGGCCGGCCCAGCCTGCGGCGCGTGCGGCCGCTGGGCTGCTTCTACTGGGGCAAGGTGTGGACGCTGTCGGCCTGGTGCGAGCTGCGCGATGACTTCCGGGGCTTTCGCATCGACCGCATCGCGGCCTTTGAGGTGCTGGAAGAGCGCTTCCGCCAGGAACCCGGCAAGACCCTGGCCGACCTGCTGCGCCAGGTCGAGGCCCGGATGCGTCACTGCCCGGCCGAGGGGCTGGACGGCGCCGCGTTCTCCTCCTGACCTTTTTTGCTCCTCCGCTGCGGGAATGGATTGCCATGGGCCGTCCTGACCGCCGGCCGCAGTCCAGCGCCGGGCCTGCGCGCGCTGCAAACCTGTCCCCCCACGGCGTACCCACGCAGCATGGCACGGTGAGAGCCGCGGGCCGTAGCCCGCTTGCTGCCTTGGCTGGTCTTGGCAGGCCCGGAGGCCGGTATCGGGGCTGTACTTGCCGCGGCCTTTGTGGAGCGTGTATGTCGCGCCGGACCGCTTGTGAAAACCGCTTGGCCTCAGGCCGCCAGCGCTGCCTCGATGTCGACCGTGAGCTTCTCGGGAGCCTCCTGCGGCGCGTAGCGGCGGATCACCTGACCGTCCCGGCCGACCAGGAACTTGGTGAAGTTCCACTTGATCGCCTTGGTGCCCAGCACGCCGGGCGCTTCGCCGGTGAGCCAGCGGTACAGCGGGTGCGCGTCGCTGCCGTTGACGTCGATCTTGGACATCATGGGAAACTGCACTCCATAGTTGCGCTGGCAAAAGCCCGCGATGGCGTCGTTGCTGCCCGGGTCCTGGTGGCCGAACTGGTTGCACGGAAAGCCGAGCACTACCAGCCCGCGCGGCCCATAACGTTCGTGCAGCGCCTGCAAGCCGGTGAACTGCGGCGTGAAGCCGCAGGCGCTGGCGGTGTTGACGATGAGCAGCACCTGACCGCGGAAGTCGCTCAGTGGCTGGGGTGCGCCGTCGATGCGTGTCGCGTCGAAGTCATACACAGTGGTCATGGGGCCTCCGGTCGTGTGTCCGTCACCTTATCACTGGGGGCGCGGGGTGTGCCTGCTGCATGCACCCGCGGCCGCCAGACCGACCAGCCGGCCGCCAGCAGGATCAGCGCGCCGCCGGCGAGGGTCCCGCCCGTCAGCTGTGCAGCGCCCAGCAGGGTCGAGGAGCCGCTGGCGAACACCACCTCCGACAGCATGATGATCGCCGTCGTCCCTGCCGCCAGGCGCGCGGCGCCAAATTGCAGCGCCCAGTTGCCGATCAGCAGCACGACCGCCAGAAGCGCCGCCACCCAGGCCCAGGTGGCGTTCAGCGGTGGAAAGGGCGGCACCAGGCCCAGGGATCGGCCCAGCTGGGCCGCCAGCAGCGCCATGAGCATGCAGCCGCCGAACATGGCGACCATGCGCGCCTGGCCCGGGACGGCGTGCAGGCGGCGCAGGGTGACGTTGGTCACGGCAAACGTGAAGCCGCCGAGGATCGCGAGCAGATCGGCCAGCGTCAGGGCGGCGAGCAGGCGCGGCAGGCCGCCCTCGGCGGGCCACAGCACCAGCAGCACGCCGCTGAAGGCCAGCAGCAGCCGCGCCAGCGCCTGCGGCGTGGGCCGCTCGCCCAGGAAGCGCCAGGCCAGCAGCACGCTCCAGGCCGGCATCAGATAGAACAGCAGGATCACGCGGACCACGTCGCCAATGGTGATGGCCCAGTTGAAGGCCACGTTGTTCAGGCCCGAGCACAGCGCCAGCAACCACAGGGCCTTGTGCTGCCGCAGCTGCGCGGAAATGCCCGGCCGCAGCGCCAGCAGCACAAGGAGGATGGCCCCATACATGAGCGCCGTGGCCCACAGCGGGTGCAGTCCCGCGCCGTGCATCTGCCGGAACGGCCACCAGGACAGTCCCCAGATGAAGGCGTTGAACAGCAAGGCCAGGGCGGGAAGCGGAGATTGCATGCAAAAAGTGGCCGTAGCGCTTAACTGTTAAGCGCAAGTAGCTATCAAAAACAGAGTGGTGAAGGCGCGAAGACGCCCAGCCTTCGCGGCGCATTTTGCCGGCGCGACGGCGGGCGCGTGGGGCTGCGCGGGGTAGCCCCACGCGCCGGTTCAGTGGTGGTCGTGCCGGGCGATGGAGAGCAGGTGCTCCACTTCCTCGGGATGGCTGCGCACGTTGTGCGCGTGCCAGCGGCCGATCAGCCACATCACGCCCGCCACCAGCATGCCGAAGGCCGTGATGGCACCGAAGGCCGACAGCCCGAACTTGGTGGACAGGCTGTAGAACGCCCCCATGCCGAGGATGGCGGCCTGTTCGTTGAAGTTCTGCACGGCGATCGAGCGGCCCGCGCCCATGAGGTTGTGGCCCCGGTGCTGTAGCAGCGCGTTCATGGGCACGACCAGGAAGCCGCCCAGCCCGCCCAGCAGGATCAGGAACGGAATGGCCAGCCAGATGTTGCTGATGACATTCATCAGGATCACCAGCAGGCCCATGGCGATGCCCATCGGGATCACGCGCGTGGCCATGTCCAGGCGCATGTGCAGGGACGCCGCCACCGCGCCCGCGGCCGTGCCGATGGCCACCACGCCCACGAGGGCCGAGGCCTGCGTGGTGCTGTAGCCCAGGGCCGCGGCGCTCCAGGCCAGCACGATGTAGCGCAGGTTGCCCGACACCCCCCAGAACAGCGTGGTGGTGGACAGCGAGATCTGCCCGAGCTTGTCGCGCCACAGGCGCCCGTTGCAGGTCCAGAAGTCGGGCAGCAGTGCCAGCGGGTTGGGCGGCAGGGGGCGCATCTCCACGCCGGTGTGCGGGATGCGCAGGTTGAACCACGCTGCCAGCATGTACACCGGCACCAGCGCCAGGATGGCGGCCTCGGCCGCGAGGTCGATGCCTAGATCGATGCCCGGCATGTCCAACGCCAGCAGATGGCTGGCGATGTGGGGTGCGACCAATTGGCCGCCCACGAGCACGCCCAGGATGATGGAGGCGATGGTCAACCCCTCGATCCAGCCGTTGGCCTTGACCAGCTGCGACGCGGGCAGTAGCTCGGTGAGGATGCCGTACTTGGCCGGCGAATACGCCGCCGCACCGAGGCCCACCACGGCGTAGGCCAGCAGCGGGTGGTGGCCGAACAGCATCATCAGGCAGCCCACCACCTTGATGGCATTGCTGATGAACATCACCCGCCCCTTGGGCATGGAGTCGGCGAATGCGCCCACCCACGGCGCCAGCACCACGTAGAACAGCGCGAACATGGGCACCAGCGCCGCGCGCTGCCACTCCGGCGCGCCGCTCGTACGCAGCAGTTCCACCGCGGTCACGAACAATGCGTTGTCGGCCAGCGAGCTGAAAAACTGCGCCGACATGATGGTGTAGAAACCGCGCTTCATCGGGTGGCTGGTGGCTCCATCAGCGGGAATGATGGCCTGTGAAAATTCGAAACACTCCGAGGAGCGACGGGCGGTTATATCACGCGACCCTGCGCGCCCAGTGCCAGAATGGCCCCCGTCCAGTCCGTAGAAACACCCCCATGCCGCGCCCCATTCTTGCGACCATCCACCCCGCAGCCGTGCACCACAACCTGGAGCGCGCGCGCCGTGCCGCGCCCGATGCGCGCGTGTGGGCGGTGGTCAAGGCCAACGCCTACGGCCACGGGATCGAGCGCGTGTTCGAAGGCCTGCGCGCCGCCGACGGTTTCGCTTTGCTGGACCTGGCCGAGGCCGAGCGCGTGCGCGCTCTCGGCTGGCGCGGCCCGGTCCTGCTGCTGGAGGGCGTGTTCGAGCCGCGCGACCTGGAGCTGTGCTCGCGCATGGGCCTGTGGCATGCCGTGCACTGCGATGCGCAGATCGACTGGCTGGCCGCGCACAAGACGCAGGTGCCGCACCGCGTGTTCCTCAAGATGAACTCCGGCATGAACCGCCTGGGCTTCACGCCCGAGCGCTACCGCAGCGCCTGGGCGCGCCTGAACGCGCTGCCCCAGGTGGACGAAATCTCGTGCATGACACACTTCAGCGACGCCGACGGCCCGCGCGGCATCGCGCACCAGGTGCAGGCGTTCCAGACCGCCACGCAGGACCTGCCGGGCGAGCGCTGCATCGCCAACAGCGCCGCGCTGCTGCGCCACGGCGGTGATGCGCAGGTGCGGCTGGACTGGGTGCGCGCGGGCATCGTGCTGTACGGCAGCGCGCCTGACCATCCCGAGCGCCGCGCGGCCGACTGGGACCTGCAGCCCACCATGACGCTGGCTTCGCGCATCATCGGCGTGCAGCAGCTGCAGGCGGGCGACACCGTGGGCTACGGCTCGCGCTTCACGGCGCAGGGGCCGCTGGGCATCGGCATCGTGGCCTGCGGCTATGCCGACGGCTATCCACGCCACTGCGATACCGGCACGCCCGTGCTGGTGAACGGGGTGCGCACGCGCACCATCGGGCGCGTGAGCATGGACATGCTGGCCGTGGACCTCACGCCCGTGCCCGGCGCGGGGCTGGGGGCCGAGGTCACGCTCTGGGGCCGCGCCGCCAACGGCGCCGTGCTGCCTATCGACGAGGTAGCGCAAGCGGGCGGCACCATCGGCTACGAGCTGATGTGCGCGCTGGCACCGCGCGTGCCCGTGGTGGTGCAGGACTGATTCCCTCCATGGTCCGGGTCCGCGGCCGCACGGGCGCCTCGTGGCGCGGCATGCGCCTGCCGCAGCGGCTGCAGGAGGGCCTGCGCCAGCGCCATGCCCTGCGGCTGCACGGCTGGTGCATCGGCAGTCTGATCCTGGGTGTGATGTGGGCGGTGTCCCATGCGCAGATGGCGCTGGGCGTGCCGTCGCTGGCGCTGCGCTACCTGGTCACGCTGGGCGTGGGATATGGGGTCTATCTATTGGTGCTGCGCCTGTGGGCCGCATGGCTGCTGCGCCGGCGCAGCGATGCGGGCGATGCGCCCGACGGGCTGGACCTGCTACCCGATGCGGGCTGGCCCGCCGGCCCGGGGCCGCAGGGCCCCGCGCCACCCTTGCACGGCGGTGGCGGCGACTTTGGCGGGGCGGGCGCGACTGGGCAGTGGGAAGCGCCGGTCGCAGATGGCGCTGGCGGCACCGGATGGGGCGGTGATCTGGGCGACGCGGCCTCGGGCGCGCTGGAGGCCGCGGGAAGCGCCGACGAAGCCGCCGTGGTGGTCGTGCCGGTGGTGGCGATCTTCGTTGTGGGCGTGGCGCTGCTGGGGGGTGCGGGTGCGCTGGCGTGGCTGTACTTTGGCAGCGAGGTGCTGCTGGCCGTGGCCGTCGAACTGGCGTTCTCCGTGGCCTCGGCACGGGCGCTGATGGGCGCGGAGCGCGCGGGCTGGCTTGGCGCGGCCTGGCGCCTGACGGGCAAGCCCTTGCTTGGCGCCCTGCTGTGCGCGGTGGCCCTGGGCGCGGCGCTGGACCATTGGCTGCCGCAGGCGCGCTCGCTGCCACACGCGGTGCAACTGCTGCGGGGCCGTTGACCTTGCCTCTGGCGGGGCCCTGCGGCCCCCGCGTCATGCCTTGGTGATGGGCGCTGGGTTGCTGAAAGACCATTTTGCTGAAAATGTTTTTGGCTTTGTTTTGCATCAAGCCATTACTCAGGGTCTTCCCGAAGAATGACTCTCACAGCGAACACCTGCTGTGCGGCCCGCAGGGGCGCCCCGGGTGCTCGGGCGTGCAGCGCTTTGAACGTTCGCTGAACAAGAAGTGGAGTCCCCTATGCAAAGCCAGTCCCCCTCCTCCCGTCCCGCCGCGCGGTTCTTCCTGGGCATCGTCTCGGCTGCGGCCCTGCTGTCCATGGGCAGCGCCGGCGCACAGGAGCCCGTGCAGCCCATCGCGCCCCACAAGGTGACCAACCCCGCCCAGGTCACGCTGGGCAAGAAGCTGTGGTTCGATCCGCGCCTGTCGCGCTCGGGCTTCATCTCGTGCAACTCGTGCCACAACCTGAGCATGGGGGGCTCGGACAACCTCAAGACCTCCATCGGCGACAAATGGCAGAAAGGCCCGATCAACTCGCCCACGGTGTTGAACTCCAGTCTCAACCTGGCCCAGTTCTGGGACGGCCGCGCGAAGGACCTGAAAGAGCAGGCGGGCGGCCCCATCGCCAACCCGGGCGAGATGGCCTTCTCGCATGACCTCGCGGTAGACATGCTGCGCTCCATTCCCCAGTACGTGGCGGAGTTCAAGCGGGTCTTCGGGCATGACAAGCTCACCATCGACGAGGTGACGGCCGCCATCGCCGCGTTCGAGGAAACGCTGGTGACTCCCAACGCGCGCTTCGACCAATGGCTCAAGGGCGACAAGAAGGCCATCACGGCGCAGGAACTGCGCGGCTACCAGCTCTTCAAGACCAGCGGCTGCGTGGCCTGCCACAACGGCCCCAACCTGGGCGGCAACTCCTTCCAGAAGATGGGCCTGGTGGAGGCATACAAGACGGACAACCCGGCCGAGGGCCGCTCCGCCGTCACGGGCAACGATGCCGAGCGCTTCAACTTCAAGGTGCCCACGCTGCGCAACGTGGAACTGACCTACCCCTACTTCCACGACGGCGCTGCCGACACGCTGGCCGAGGCCGTGGACACCATGGGCCGCATCCAGTTGGGCAAGAAGTTCACCGCGCAGGAGAACGCCGACATCGTGGCCTTCCTCAAGACGCTCACGGGCGATCAGCCGCAGATCGCCCTGCCGATCCTGCCGCCCTCCAGCGATGCGACCAAGCGCCCCCAGCCCTTCGACTGATGCGCCGTCACGGATGAAAGCCGGCCCGCTTGCGGGCCTTTACAGGCCGGGGCCTCGCAAGGGGCGCCGGCTTTTTTTGGGGGGCGGGTATGCCCGCCTGGGCGTCAGGCCAGGGCGCGCTGCACCGCGGGGCGCTGCGCCATGCGCTGGGAGTGCGCGTGCACCTTGGGAAACTGCGCGATATCCACGCCGTCGCTCTTGAGCCAGCCCGCAACGGTGAAGAGGTAGCCGTCGGCCACCGAGTACTGCTCGCCCAGCACCCACGGGCCGTCGCCCAGGTAGTGGCGCTCGATCAGCGTGAAGCACTCGGTCATGTTGGCGGGCACCTTGCGCTGCATGGCGGCCTGGGCCTCGGGCTCGTCGGCCCAGCGGCTGGCGCGCGGGCGGTGGGCGTGGGCGATGTGCACGGTGGAGGCCAGGTAGCTGTGGAATTCCTGCATGCGCGCGAAGCCGAAGGGGTCTGCGGGCGCCAGGCGCGCATCCGCGAAGCGCTGCGCCACGTAGGCCAGCAGGGCGGGGGTCTCGGTGAGCGTTCCGTGCTCGGTCACCAGTGCGGGCACGCGGCCCTTGGGATTGACCGCGAGGTACTCGGGCGAGCGCTGCTGTTGGCTGGCGAAGTCCACGCGGACCAGGGTATAGGGTGCTTGCGCTTCCTCCAGCGCAATACGCACGGCCTGTGCGCAGGTACCGGGGGTGAAGTAGAGGGTGAGAGAGGTCATGGACGGCGGGCGTGATGGAGGATGGATGATCGTATCTATAAAAAGAGGAGCGGCTTGCGCTCAATCCCAGGCCATTTCGATGCAATAAGTACCTGAGTGTGGCTTGTGGCAAGCGCTGACAGCTCCTTTATTTGATGCGCCAGGAAACTCAGGAGCCCACGCTGGCCGGCTGCGCGCCGGGCAGGGGCGCGGCGGGCGCCGAGGGCTTGGGCACGGCGGGTACCGAGGGCAGGTGCGGCGGATCGGCGGGCTTCTTGTCGCAAGCGGCCAGCGCCAGTGCGCAGGCGGTCAGCAGCGGCGCGGCCAGGGGGCGAAGTGTCGGCAGGGGCATGGCGGGTCCTTCCGGAGTCGGTGTTCGCCCGGCGGGGCGGCACTGCCCGTTAGGATAGGACAGATCCCCCGCGCCGGCCCACCGCCGGCCTACGTTGCGTCCTGCCACCATGGCCAAAGAAAAAACCATCTTCTCCTGCACCGAATGCGGTGGCACCAGTCCGCGCTGGCTGGGCAAATGCCCTTCCTGCGGTGCGTGGAACACCCTGATCGAATCCGTGCCCGACGCTGGACCGGGCAAGAACCGCCTGAGCGGGGCCGGCCAGTACGCGGGCCTGGCCCAGGCGCAGGCGGTGATGCCGCTGGCCGCCATCGAGGCGACCGAGGTGGCGCGCACGGCGAGCGGCATCGAGGAACTGGACCGCGTGCTGGGCGGTGGCGTGGTCGAGGGCGGAGTGGTGCTCATCGGCGGCGACCCGGGCATCGGCAAGTCCACGCTGCTCTTGCAGGCGATGGACGCGCTGCAGCGCGCGGGCCTGCCCACGCTGTACGTGACGGGCGAGGAGAGCGGCGCCCAGGTGGCGTTGCGTTCGCGCCGGCTGGGGCTGGATGCGAGCCAGGTGAACGTGTTGGCCGAGATCCAACTCGAAAAAATCCTCGCCACCGTGGAGGCCACGCAGCCCGCGGTGTGCGTGATCGACTCCATCCAGACCGTCTATTCCGACCAGCTCACCAGCGCACCGGGCTCGGTGGCCCAGGTGCGCGAGTGCGCAGCCCACCTCACGCGCATGGCCAAGGCCACGGGCATCGCCGTCATCTTGGTGGGCCACGTGACCAAGGAAGGTGCGCTGGCCGGCCCGCGCGTGCTGGAGCACATGGTGGACACGGTGCTGTACTTCGAGGGCGACACGCACAGCAGCTTCCGTCTGGTGCGCGCCATCAAGAACCGCTTTGGCGCCGTGAACGAGATCGGCGTGTTCGCCATGACCGAGAAGGGCCTCAAAGGTGTGGCGAACCCTAGTGCCATTTTCTTGAGCCAGCACAGCGAGCCGGTGCCCGGCAGCTGCGTGCTGGTCACGCTGGAGGGCACGCGGCCGATGCTGGTGGAGATCCAGGCGCTGGTGGACGGCGGGGGGCCCAGCCCGCGGCGCCTGTCGGTGGGGCTGGAGCGCGACCGCCTGGCCATGCTGCTGGCCGTGCTGCACCGCCACGCGGGCGTGGCCTGCGCCGACCAGGACGTATTCGTCAATGCCGTAGGGGGCGTGCGCATCAGCGAACCCGCGGCCGACCTGGCCGTGATGCTGGCCATCACCAGCAGCCTGCGCGGCAAGGCGTTGCCCAAGGGCTTCATCGCGTTTGGCGAGGTGGGCCTGGCTGGCGAGGTGCGTCCCGCGCCGCGTGGCCAGGAGCGCCTGAAGGAAGCCGCCAAACTGGGCTTCACGGTGGCCGTGGTGCCCAAAGCCAATGCGCCCAAGAAGCCGATCGCCGGGCTGGAGATCCACGCAGTGGAGCGCGTGGACGAGGCCATGACTGCCGTGCGCGGGCTGGACTGACGCGTCGTGTCGCAGGGGCTACGCAGCTTCCACAGCGGCGCTGGTGGTGCTGCGTAGGACAATGCGACCATGAATCTGCGCAAGATATTGATCCCGGCGGGCATCGTCGTCCTGGTCATCGCCGCCTACCGCGCCTATGGCCCGCAGGGCATCCTCACCGTGAGCGGAGGGCTGGTCATGTGGGGGCTGCTGCATTACACGCGGCTCATGAACGTGATGCAGAAGGCGCGTAACCACCCGATCGGCTACGTGGGCAGCGCGGTAATGCTCAATGCCAAGCTGAAAGCCGGTGTGAACCTGCTGCACGTGGTCGCCATGACGCGCGCGCTGGGCCAGCAGCTGTCGGCGGACGGCCAGCAGCCCGAGCTCTACCGCTGGACCGACGGCACGCAGTCGCACGTGACCTGCGAGTTTGTCAACGGCCGCCTGGTGCGCTGGGAGTTGGTGCGACCCGCCCCGCAGGAGGACGCCGGCCCGACTGCTGCCGCCAACCCGGCGGACGAATCGTAGAATTGCCCGCTTTGCGACCCACGCAGTTCTCTCGAAAAGGATCTCCATGAGCCCCGTTGTTCCCTCCATGGCCGACCGTGACGGCAAGATCTGGATGGATGGCCAGATGGTGGATTGGCGCGACGCCAAGATCCATGTGCTGACCCATACGCTGCACTACGGCTGCGGCGCTTTTGAAGGCGTGCGTGCCTACAACACCGTCAACGGCCCGGCGATCTTCCGTCTGCAGGAGCACACTGAGCGCCTGTTCAACAGCGCCAAGATCCTGCGCATGAAGATCCCGTTCAGCCAGGAAGAGGTCAATGAGGCGCAAAAGGCCGTGATCCGCGAGAACAAGCTCGAATCCGGCTACATCCGCCCCCTGACCTGGGTGGGCGACAAGAAGCTGGGCGTCAGCCCCAAGGGCAACACCATCCACCTGATGGTGGCCGCCTGGGCCTGGGGTGCCTACCTGGGTGAAGAGGGCATGAAGCGCGGCATCCGCGTCAAGACCAGCAGTTACACGCGCCACCACGTCAACATCACCATGACGCAGGCCAAGGCGGTGAGCAACTACACCAACTCCATCCTGGCCAACATGGAAGCCACCGACGAGGGCTACGACGAAGCGCTGCTGCTGGACAGCTCCGGCTTCGTGTCTGAAGGCGCGGGCGAGAACATCTTTGTGGTCAAGAACGGCGTGATCTACACGCCCGACCTGTCGGCCGGGGCTCTGAACGGCATCACCCGCAACACCATCTTCCACATCGCCAAGGACCTGGGCCTGGAGATCGTGCAAAAGCGCATCACGCGCGACGAGGTGTACATCGCCGACGAAGCCTTTTTCACCGGCACGGCGGCCGAAGTCACGCCCATCCGCGAGCTGGACCGCATTGAGCTGGGCAAGGGCAGCTACGTGGGCAGCCGTGGCCCCATCACCGAAAAAATCCAGACCGCGTTCTTTGACATCGTCAACGGCCGCAATCCCCAATACGCCCACTGGCTCACCAAGGTTTGATCATGTCCCAAGCAGTTGTAGAAGTTCTGGCCAAGGACCTGAACGCCCAAGGGGCCGTGTTCTGCCCCAATCCCAAGGCCGGCATGAAGCTGTGGAACAGCCATCCCAAGGTGTACCTGGATGTGGCCCACCACGGCGAGGGCAAGTGCCCCTATTGCGGCACGGTGTACCGGCTGAAGGCCGGAGAGCATGTGCACGCTGGCCACTGACCGGTGGATGGGTTGATGCCAGTTGCAACCGGCGGCGCATCGGCGCCGCCCACGTTGACCGTGGCGGTGCTGACCCTCAACGAGGCGCACCGCATCGAAGCCTGCCTGCAAAGCGCCGCGTTTGCCGACCAGTTGCTGGTGGTGGACAGCGGCAGCACGGACGACACCGTGGCCATTGCCCAGCGCCTGGGCGCGGAGGTCCACAGCTACCCCGACTGGAAGGGCTTTGCCGTGCAGCGCAACCGGCTGCTGGCCCATGCGCGGGGTGACTACATCTTCTTCCTGGATGCCGACGAGGTGATGACACCGGCGTTTGCGCAGGAGTTGCAGGCCATCGTGCGCTCTGGCGCGCAGGCCGTGTGGACCATCCGCTGGCGCATGGTGGCCTACGGGCACGAACTCAAGTACTTTCGCTCGCAATCGCAGATCGAGCGCCTGTTCGTGCGCGCCATGGTCCGCGAGTTCACGGGCGTGGTGCACGAGCAGGCCGAACTGTTGCCACCTCCGGGCGGTGGCGCCGTGCCGCGCTGCCTGATCGAAGCGCGGCTGCTGCACTACTCGCGCACCACCGTGCGCGGCAGCCTGGAAAAGCTCACGCAGTACGCGATGCTCGGCGCTGCCAAGCGGGCCGCGACGGGCAAGAAGGGCGGGGTGGTGCGCGGCCTGGCCTCGGGCACCAGCATGTTCCTGCGCCTGTATGTGTTCCGTCTGGGGTTCCTGTGTGGCGGGGCCGGTTTTTTGTATTGCCTGTTTGTGGCGCTGGAGGCGTTCTTCCGGTATGCCGCCCTGGAGTACGACCACCAGCAACTGAGTGAGAGCGTGCGCCGTTGACCAAAGCTGACGATCTTTTTGTGCGCCTGTCGGGCGTGGCAGCGTTCATGGTGCCGGGCTTGGCCCTGTGGGTGCGCTCGGGCTACTCCTGGGGAGCGGTGGTGCTGCTGTTGTGCAGCCTGGCCACCGCCGGGGTGTGGCTGCGGCGTCGGCCAGGGCGCGATGCCTGGCTGCTTTTTGGCTCCATCGTGGCGATGGGCACGGTCTGGGCGCTGGACTTTGACCCGGCCCAGGGCAGCTGGTCCAACCTGGACCGGCCTGCCAAGTACCTGTTGGCGCTGCCGTGCCTGCTGTACGTGCTGGCCTATCCCCCGCGGGTGCGCTGGCTCTGGGCCGGTATCGCGGTGGGCGCCTGCGGGGCGGGCCTGATCGGCCTGTACCAGGCCCTGGTGCTGCACCTGCCACGCGCCAACGGCTTTACCAATGCGATCCAGTACGGCGGGCTCAGCCTGCTGCTGGGGTTGATGTGCTCGGTGGCGCTGCTGGTGCTGTGGGACCGCTGGAAGCCCTGGCAACGCGCGGGCTGGGCGGTGGGCATTCTGCTGGGCCTGGACGGATCGCTGCTGTCCGAGTCGCGCGGGGGCTGGGTGGTGTTGCCCATGGCGCTGCTGTTGTGCGTCTGGCTCCAGGGGCGCTCCGGCCAGCCCCGCAGGGCCATTGTCGGTGCCGTGCTGGTTGTGTTGGGGGCTGTGGGCCTGATGGCCTTCAAGGCCAACGAGGTGCGCCTGCGCGTGGATGAGGCGCGGCAGGAGATCACACAGTACGAGTCGCGGGGCGACGCGGCCAGTTCGGTCGGTCAGCGCCTGGCGCACTGGGGCCTGGCCTGGCGCATGGGGCTGGATCGACCCTGGACCGGCTGGGGACGCTACGGCTATGAAGCCGAGAAGCAGCGCCGGGTAGACGCAGGAGAGACCCACCCGATTGTTTTGCAGTTCAGCCACGCCCATAACGAGCTGCTGGACATCTTTGCCAAGCGCGGCATCCCCGGCGTGGTGGTCTTGCTGGTTTTTTATGGGGTGCCGCTGGTGCTGTTCTGGCCCACGCGGCGGCGCGTGTTCCCGGGTGCTGCGGGCGTGCTCGATACTGAAGGGCTGTGCCTGCGCATGATCGGGGTGCTGCTGCCCGTGTCGTATATGGGCTTTGGTACCACCCAGGTGTTTTTGGGGCACAACAGCGGCACCATGTTCTACCTGTTCATGGGCATGCTGGTGCTGGCCATCCTGCAAGGCCGCGAGCGCCTGCGGCTGCAAACGCCCGGGCAAGCCGCCTCTCTTTCCTGAAAGACCTCTGCCATGCACATCCTGCTGGTCAACAACTCTCCCATCCCGGTGTATGGCTATGGCGGCACCGAGCGCGTGATCTGGGACCTGGGCAAGACGCTGGTGCAGCAGGGCCAC
This sequence comes from Diaphorobacter sp. LI3, assembly GCF_022807955.1. NCBI lineage: Bacteria > Pseudomonadati > Pseudomonadota > Betaproteobacteria > Burkholderiales > Comamonadaceae > Diaphorobacter > Diaphorobacter sp. LI3. The sequence continues at coordinate 229,172 of NZ_CP094346.1, forward strand.
CGCGTGAGCTATCTGGTGCCCGTGGGCTCGACCTGCGACTTCGGCCAGGTGCTGCCCATCCGGCCGGACGAGCCGTGGGAGGGGCAGATCCCGGCCGACGTGGACATCACGCACTTTCAGTTCAACCCTCGCTCCGAGCTGTCCAAGCCCTACCTGGTGACCGAGCACGGCAACGCGCGCAAGCCCAAGCCGCTGCCGCGCAACACGGTGTTCCTGTCGCGTGATCACGCGGCGCGCTATGGCTCCAGCGAGTTCGTCTACAACGGGCTGGACTGGGCTGGTTATGGCCCGGTGGACTTTGACCGCCCACGCTCGCATTACCACTTCCTGGGCAAGGCGGCCTGGGGCGTGAAGAACGTGCGCGGCGCCATCAAGGTGGCCAAGATGGCCGGGGTGGAGCTGGACGTGCTGGGCGGCAACCGCATCAACTTCAAGCGGGGCTTTCGCTGGACGCTGTCGCGCAAGATCCACTTCCACGGCATGGTGGGTGGCACGCAGAAGACGGGCCTGCTCAACGCCTCGCGCGGGCTGATCTTTCCGGTGCGCTGGCACGAGCCGTTCGGGCTGGCAGTGATCGAAAGCCTGTACTTCGGCTGCCCCGTGTTTTCCACCCCCTACGGCGCCTTGCCCGAGCTGGTGCCCGTGCACTGCGGCGTGCTGTCAGACCAGGCGTCGGTGCTGGCCGAGGCGGTGCGGGGCAACCGCTTTGACCCGCGCGCCTGCCACCAGCATGTGGTGGAGCACTTTGGCGCCGAGCGCATGGCGCGCAACTACCTGCGCATGTACGAGCGGGTGCTGGCGGGCGAAACCCTCAACGCCCAGCCACCCATGATCCAGGGCCCGGCGCGCGAACTGCCCTGGAGGCAGTGAGGCATCCCTGAGTCGCTTGCGGCGCCTTCCCCCCAGGGGACGCCACCTGTGGCCTTGCAAAGCCAGCTGCACGGTGGCACGGGTTTCACAGCGCGCCAGTTTTTAGCGCCCTGTTCATATCGGGGAGGCTACTGCGCGGATTCTATGGAGTTTTTGGCCGCAAGCGCTAGTTCAACATGCCCCTGCTGCTATAAAAATGATAGTTATTGGTGGCCGATAGTGGAGGTGCTGCGCGGCGCGGTAGCCTGCTGCCACTCCTGGGCCAACAATGCCACCAGCTGCGCCGCCGGCATGGGCCGCACCTGGGCCACCCCCTGGCCTGCCCACAGCGACAGGCAGTCGGCCTGGCCCGCCTGGGCGGCCGCGCGGCGCAGCGCGCCGGTCAGCGCGTTCTGCACGGGGTAGGGCGGCACGGTGGACTCGTCGGCCTGCAGCGCTTGCATCATGCGGTTGACGATGCCGCGCGCCGGCCGGCCCGAGAAGATGCGGGTGGTGCGTGTATCCGTTGCCTGGGCGTGGGCCAGGGCCTCACGGTACGCCGGGCCAATGGCCGACTCGGAGCAGTTCAGGAAGGCCGTGCCCATCTGTACCGCCTGGGCGCCCAGCGCCAGGGCGCCCGCAATGCCGCGCCCGTCCATGATGCCGCCCGCAGCGATCACCGGGATGGACAGGGCTTGCGCGCACTGCGCCACCAGCGGCAGCGTGCCCACCATGCTGGCCGCAAAGTCGGCTAATGACGGCGCCGCGCCGGTGGCGCCGGGCTGTGTGGGCGTGAGGAATGTGCCCCGGTGGCCCCCGGCTTCCATGCCAGAGGCGCAGACTGCATCCGCCCCCACGGCGGCCCAGGCCTGGGCCTCGGCCAGCGTGGTGGCGGTGCCGATCACGGTGCTGCCTACGGCCTGGAGCCTGGCCACCTGCGCCGCCGTGAGGATGCCGAAGGTGAAGCTGGCCACGGCGGGGCGGGCCTCCAGCAGCGCCTCGAACTGGGCGTGGAAGTCCTCGCACCAGCGTGCCGGCGCCTCTGGCGGGGGCAGGCCCAGGTCGGCGTACAGCGGCGCCAGGCGGTCGATGGCGGCCTGCACCGTGGCCGCATCGGGCGTGGGCTGCTCCAGCACGAACAGGTTCATGCCGAAGGGCTTGGCGGTGGCCGCGCGCACGGCCGCCGCGACCTCGCGCATGGCCTGGGGCGACCGCATGCCGCAGCCCAGAAAGCCCAGGCCGCCGGCCTGGGAGACGGCGGCGGCCAACTGGGGCGTGTCCGAGCCCGTCATGGGCCCCTGGAAGAGGGGCAGGTCAATCTGCAGGCGTTGCAGCAAGGCATTCATGGGGTCAGCTCCGCAAAGAAGAATCGGGTGCGAGGACAGCGGGGGGGGCCTGGGCGCCGTGCAGCGCTGCTTGCAGCGCGGCCAGCGCGGGCGTGGCATAGCCCGTGCGGTGCACCAGTACCGTGTCGCAGGGGCCCAGCGGCACCCAGCGCAGCGCGGGCGGCGTGTGCAGCAGATCGACCACCGCCTCAGGCACCACGCCGGCGCAACGGCCCCCGGCCACGCAGGCCAGGATGGCGGGGTAGGACGCGAGCTCCAGCACCTGCGGCGCCTGGCCCGTGGCCTGGCGCATCCAGTCTTCGCCGATGCGGCGGTAGGTGCAACCGTGCGCAAACGCGGCCAGGGTGTGCACGCGCAGGTCGGCAGATGTTTCGACGGGCGGGTGGCTGGCCGGCAGGGCCAGCAGCAGCGATTCCGTCCAGACGGGCATGCGCTGCACCGGGGCCTCCTCGTCCAGGCCCGGCGGCGGCCAGGCCACCAGGGCGCAGTCGAGTTCGTGGGCCAGCACCTGCTCCACGAGTTGGCGTGAGGGAGCGGTGCGCAGCTCCAGCACCAGCGCGGGCCAGCGCGCGTGCAGTTGCGCCAGGGGCGCGGGCAGGCGCGCGGCGGCCGTGCTTTCCATGGCGCCGATGCGCAGGTGGCCGGCGGGAGTGCCCGGGTGCAGGGCCTGTCGCGCCTCCTCGGCCAGCGCCAGCAGGCGCTCGGCATAACCTTGCAGCGTGGCGCCCGCGGGCGTGAGCACCATGCGCCGCCCCTCGCGCAGGAACAGGGCGGCGCCCAGTTGCTCCTCCAGCTGCTGCACGCGCGTGGTCACGTTGGATTGGGCGCGGCCCAGCCGCTCGGCCGCCCGCGTCACGCTGCCCTCATGGGCCACCGTGCGAAAAATCTCCAGTGCGACCAGGTCCATGGATTCGTTTGTGAGATGATTTATAAAAAAATCATCTTAAAAAAAGATTGATGGCGATCATACCGCCGGAGACCGCGCCATGGAACCACAAGCCACCCCGTCGATTGATGTGCCCGCGCCCCGCGGGCCCGCCCTGCACTGGAGCGAGCGGCCCCATGCCGTGGCCCTGGCCGGCATGCTGGCGCTGGCGGTGGCCATGGGCGTGGGGCGGTTCGCGTTCACCCCGCTGCTGCCCATGATGCTGCACGACGGGGTGCTGACCCTCACCGAGGGCAGCTGGCTGGCCACGGCCAATTACGTGGGTTACCTGCTGGGGGCGCTGGCCTGCATGGCACTGCCCTGGGTGGCACCGGGCTTCTATGCGCGCTGGCATCCGGCGCGGCTGGCGCGTGCCGGGCTGGTGGCCACGGTGCTGCTCACGCTGGCGATGGCGCTGCCCGTGGCCGCCGCGTGGCCGGCGCTGCGCTTTGCGGCCGGGGCCGCCAGCGCCTTCGTGCTGCTGAACGTGGCGGCCTGGTGCATGGTGCGCCTGGCGGTGCTGGGCCGCCCGGCCATGGGCGGGCTGATCTTCTGCGGGCCGGGCGTGGGCATCGTGCTCACGGGGCTGGCCGCCAGCGCGATGGTGGCGGCGCAGTGGCGTGCGGCCTCGGGCTGGGTGGTGTTCGGGGTGCTCTCGGTGCTGCTGTGCGTGGGCGTGTGGCCCGTGGTGCGCGGCCGCGCGGTCAAGGCCGACCCCGGTGCCCAGCCCCGTGCGGCCGCGCAGGCGGGAAACGCCGGCACCCTGGCGGCGCGCGGCGTGCACGCCGTGGCGTACGGCCTGGCGGGGCTGGGCTACATCGTGACCGCCACCTTCCTGCCCGTGATCGCGCGTGCCGCGTTACCGCCTGGCTCGCCTTGGCCCGACCTGTTCTGGCCGATGTTCGGCGCGGGCGTGGCCGTGGGCGCGGCGCTCAGCACGCGCGCGCCCAGCGCCTGGGACCGGCGCTGGCTGCTGCTGGCGGCGTATGCGCTGCAGGCGCTGGGCATCGTGCTGGGGCTGCTCTGGCCCACGCCGGCGGGCTTTGCACTCAGCAGCGCGTTGGTGGGCCTGCCGTTCACGGCCATCACCTTCTACGGCCTGCAGGAGGCGCGGCGCCTGTGGCCGCAGTCTGCCGACAGCTTTGCGAGCCTGGTCACGGCCGTCTACGGCCTGGGCCAGATCGCGGGTCCGCCGCTGGTGGCGTGGCTGCTCGCGCACGCCGATGCCGGACAGGGCTTTGCCCGGGGGCTGGCGCTGGCGGCGGGGGCACTGGTGGCCGGCGCGGCGATGTACGGCTGGTCGGCCTGGCGCTGGCCGCAGCGCGCCTGACAGGCCGTCAGTGCTGCCCTTGCAGGCGCGCGTCCCAGGCCTCGCTCTGTCCGCTGTCCAGGCGCCGCTGGAACAGCCGCTGCCATGACGGCGGCAGCGGCAGAGCGAGGATTTCGCGCAGCGTGGCGGGTGTGCAGTCGCGCCGGTCGATCACCTCCAGCAGCCGTGCGATGGGCCACGCGGGCTGTGGCCGCGCGAGCAGCCAGACAGTGTCGCCCGCCTGCACCGTCCCGGGTTGCAGAACACGCAGATACCAACCCGCCCGCAGGCTGCGTTGCACGCGCAGCGCCATGTCGGGCACCTGGAAGCGGTCGTTCAGCTTCCAGCAGGGCTGGCGGCCCTGGCTGACCTCGAAAACGGCGCTGCCGATGTGCCACTGGTCCGCAATGCACACCTGGGCCTCCTGCACGCCGTCCAGGCTGAAGTTCTCGCCAAAGGCACCGGGCTGCGCGAGCAGCGCCTGCGCCGCGGCGTGGCCCGCCAGCTCCTCGCGCCAGGGCGTGTACTGCGGCCATGCATAGCAGTGCACGGCCTTGTCGGGGCCGCCGTGCACGCGCAGGTCGCCCTGCTCGTCACCGTCCAGTCCCTCCGCGCCTACGGCGACGGGGCCGCTGCGTGCCTGCTTGGCAATGGCGCTGCGGCTGCCGGGGCGGGTGTAGGGTTGCGCGCGGCCGGTGAGCACGGCGCGCAGCGTGCCCAGGGCGATGGGTTCGGAAGGCAAGGGGGTCGTGTTCATGGGTGGGGCTGATCGGACAGTGGGCAGCCGCCATCGTCGCAGCCCGTGGCGGGCACGGTCGCCGGGGCGGCTGGCGTGGGTTCCGCCAGCAGCCGGCCCAGCAGCGCGCCCAGCCGCAGATCGTCCAGATGGCCGAAGTGGTGCAGGCGCACGCGGCCCTGCGGGTCCAGCACCACCAGGCTGGGCGTTCCGCTGAGCGACAGGCTCTGCATGGTCCGTGGAATGCTGCGCGGCGCATCGGGCTGGTCCAGGCCGATGGGAAAGCGCAGCCGGTATTCGTGGATGAAGGCCTGCAGCGCCTCTGGCGTGCCCTGCACGGCGTGGTGCTCGAACACCGTGTGCAGGCCGATCACGACGAGTTGATCCTGCGCAAACGCCTCATGCACGCGCCGCGCCTGTGGGATGCCGTGCTCCACGCAGCCAGGGCACAGCATCTGAAAAGCGTGAAGTACCACCACGCGCCCGCGCAGGCTGTCCAGCGTGAGCGGCTCGGGGGTGTTGAACCAGTGCGCCACCTGCAGCGGCGGCGCAGGTGCAAAGAAGGGCGCGGCGGCGGTCATGGGCAGGCCTTGCGGAACGGAAAAGCGCCACCCTACAACATGGGCGAATGTGCCTGCTGAGGCAAGGGCGTGTGCGCCGACGCTCAGCGTGTGACCGGCAGGCGCAGCGTGAAGCAGGCGCCTGCCGCGCCATCGGGCCGGTCCTCGCACACCACGCTGCCGCCATGGCGCGCCGCGATGGAGCGCACCAGCGCCAGGCCCAGGCCCACACCGCCCGAGCGTTCGCTGGCGCCCGGCAGGCGGTAGAAGGGCTCGAAGATGCGTTCGCGCTGCGCGGGCGGCACGCCCGGGCCGTGGTCGCACACGCGCAGCACGGCGTCGTGCCCTTCGCGCGTGAGGGTGAGGGTGATCTCGCCCTGGCTGTAGCGCCGCGCGTTCTCCAGCAGGTTGCGCACGGCGCGGCGCAGCAGCTTGGACACGCCCGGCACTTCGACGGGCGCCGTCATGGCGTCTGCACCATCGCCGGAGCCTACGTGCAGTTCGGCGTCCACGCGCACGCATTCCTCCACGGCCAGGCCCACCAGGTCCACGGGCTCGACCGTGCCCACATCGGCGGCGCCGGAATCCAGGCGGCTGGCCAGCAGGATCTCGTCCACCAACTGGTCCAGTTCGGCGATGTTGCGTTCAATCTCGGCGCGGAATGCAGGGGAGGGCGTGCCGCCCTGCATCAGCTCCAGCCCCATGCGGATGCGCGTGAGCGGCGAGCGCAACTCGTGCGAGGCATTCGCCAGCAGCGATTTGTGCGACTGCACCAGCGTCTCGATGCGCGCGGCGGCGGCGTTGAACTGGCGCGCCAGCGCCGCCACCTCGTCATGGCCCTGCTCGGCCACGCGCACCGACAGATCGCCCTCGCCGAAGCGTTGCACGCTGCGCTGCAGCTGCTCCAGCCGCTGCAGCAGCCGCCGGATGATGGGGAACACGCCCACGGTGACGGCAATGCCCACCAGCGCGAGCATCCACAGAAAGCCGAAGGGCGGGCGGAACCACGCGGCGGGACCGCGCTCGTCGGGGCGCGGGCGGGGCGGGCGCGGGGACAGGTGCATCTCGAACACCTCGCCCGTGGCGCTCTCGATGCGGTAGAGCACGCCTTCGCTGGGGTCGCGCCGCTGGCGCAGGCCCACGCCATCCACCAGCGTGCGCCCCGCGGCGTCCGTGATGCGGATCTCGCGCGAGGGCGGCTGCTGCTGGTTCTGCTCGGCCGCCCAGCGCCAGGCCATGCCCACGGCGAAGGCGAACACCAGCACGCCCCCGACCACGGCCAGCCAGATGCGCAGGTACAGGCGGCGGGAGAAGGGGCTGATGAGGGACATGCGTGCGGGGCTTTTCAAACGGGGCAGGTCAGTCCTGCTGCTTGGCGAAGACATAGCCCACGCCGCGCACGGTGAGGATGCGGCGCGGGTTCTTGGGGTCGGCCTCGATGGCCGCGCGGATGCGGCCCATGTGCACGTCGATGGAGCGGTCGAACGCCTCCAGCTCGCGCCCGCGCACGGCCTCCATGATCTGGTCGCGCGTGAGCACGCGGCCCGCGCGCTCGGCCATGGTCACCAGCAGGTCGAACTGGTAGGCGGTCAGCTCCGCCGGCTGGCCGTGCACGCTCACGGTGCGTGCGTCGCGGTCGATCTCCAGCGAGCCGAAGCGCAGCACCTGCGTGGCCGGCTGGGCGCCGCTCTCGCGTCGGCGCAGGATGGCGCGGATGCGCGCCAGCAGCTCGCGCGGCTCGAAGGGTTTGGGCAGGTAGTCGTCGGCGCCGATCTCCAGTCCGATCACGCGGTCCATGGGGTCGCCCTTGGCCGTGAGCATCAGCACCGGCACCTGGGCGGCGGCGCCCGGCAGCGCGCGGATGCGCCGGCACACCTCCAGGCCGTCGATGTCGGGCAGCATCAGGTCCAGGATCACCAGGTCGGGCAGCTGTCCGCCCTCGGGCGCCTGCAGCCGCGCCAGGCCGCTGGCGCCGTCGGCCATGTGCGTGACCTGCAGCCCGGACTGGCCGAGGTACTCGCCCACCATCTGCGCGAGGCGGTGGTCGTCTTCGATCATCAGCAGTTGCGAACTCATGGGTGGGTGGGCCTTTCTGGACTGCCATGTTCCCCGCGCGGCATCTCGCAGGGTTGTCGGCCGGGTAAAGTTAGGTAAACCGTTGTGGGTATCGTTTTGATAGCTGCCAGCGCTTGTCCATCAAGCGCTGGAGGCTGATTGGGCTCTGGACGCCAGCGCCACCAGCAGCAGCACCGGCAGGCCCAGCAGGGCCGTGCCTGTGAAGAACGCGCTGTAGCCCTGCGCGTCCACGAACTGGCCCGAGAAGCCCGCGAGCCATTTGGGCAGCAACAGCATCATGGAGCTGAACAGCGCGTACTGCGTGGCCGAGTACTGCACGTTGGTCAGGCTCGACAGATAGGCGATGAACGCGGCCGAGGCGATGCCGCCCGCGAGGTTGTCGGCCGAGACCACCAGCACCAGGCCCGTGAGGTCGTGCCCGCGCTGTCCCAGCCAGGCGAACAGCAGGTTGGACAGCGCCGAGAGCACCGCGCCCAGCATCAGCACGCGCATTACCCCCAGGCGCATGGACAGCACGCCGCCCACGAAGGCGCCGGCCAGCGTCATCACCACGCCGAAGACCTTGGTCACGGCGGCCACCTCGTCCTTGGTGTAGCCCATGTCCACGTAGAACGGGTTGGCCATGATGCCCATGACCACGTCGCTGATGCGGTACACGGCGATCAGCGCGAGGATCAGCGCCGCCTGCCAGCGGTAACGCCGGATGAAGTCGGCAAACGGCGCCACCACCGCGCCATGCAGCCACTCGCCCAGGTTGCGCGCGGGCGGCAGTGGGCGCGGCGTGGGCTCGGGCGACAGCAGCACCGTCACCACCCCCACCAGCATGGATGCGGCCATGACGAGGTAGGCCGTGGTCCAGGCGCCGGCCTGGTAGCCGCTCAGGCTGGCGTCCTCCGCGCGGGCAGCCACCCACAGCACGCCCGCGCCGGCCCAGATCATGGCCAGGCGGTAGCCCGTCTGGTATGTAGCGGCCAGCGCGGCCTGGTGGTCGGTGTCGGCGGACTCGATGCGGAACGCATCCAGCGCAATGTCCTGCGTGGCCGAGCCAAAGGCCACCAGCAGTGCGCACCACACCATGGCGTCCAGCCCCTGGCGCGGGTCGGCCAGCGCCATGCCGACGAGCCCCGCGGCCACCACACCTTGCGCCAGCAGCAGCCAGCTGCGCCGCCGCCCCAGCCAGCGCGTGAGCAGCGGCAGCGGCAGGCGGTCCACCAGCGGTGACCAGACCCACTTGAACGCATAGGCCAGCCCCACCCACGAGAGGTAGCCGATGGTCGTGCGGTCGATGCCCGCCTCGCGCAGCCGAAAGCTCAGCGTGCCCAGTACCAGCAGCAGCGGCAGCCCGGCTGCAAAGCCCAGGGCCAGCATGCGCAGGCTCGCGGGCTCCAGGTAGACGAGCCAGGCCTGGCGCCAGGAGCGGCGGGCGGCGGCGGATGCGGGGGCGTCAGGCGGCATGGATGCGGAAAAGAGGCGCGGTCGTGAAAAAGCCAGAGCGGCATTGCCCTAGTATTTGAGCATGGCCCGTTCCGCATCCGCGTTGCTGCACCCCGTCGCTTCGGTGCGCCACTATGGTGGCGAGCACCAGGCCCATGCGCACGCCCATGCGCAGGTGCTGTATGCGCTGCACGGGCGCATGGAGCTGGAGGTGGCCGGCCGCGCCGCCTTCGTGGACACGGCCTGCGGCATGGTGGTGCCCGCGGGCACCGAGCATGGCTATCTGGCCCGCCCGGACACGCGCATCCTGGTGATCGACGTGCCGGCGCAGGCCGCGGTGGACCGCGTGCGCCGCTTCGCCGTGCCCGCGGCGGCGCGCACCGTGCCCGAGCCCGGTGGCGCGGCCGCGCGCCTGGCGCTGCTGCTGCAGGCCCCGCGCGTGCTGGCGCGCCGCGGGCTGGACCTGGCCGCCCTGTGTGCCGCCGTGGACGCGGCCCTGCACGAGGACTGGCCCACCGCCCGCATGGCGCGGCTGTTCCACCTGAGCGCGGCGCGCTTTCACGCGCGGCTGCTGGAGCTGACGGGCGACACGCCCCAGCAGTGGCTGCGCGCGCGGCGGCTGGACCTGGCCGAGCGCGCCCTGGCACGCGGCCAGTCGCTGGAGGCCACGGCCCTGCGCTGCGGCTACGCCAGCGCCAGCGCCCTGGCCTATGCGCTGCGGCGCGAGCGGGGCCTGGGGGCGCGAGCGCTGCGAATACAAGCCAAAACAGCCTCCAGCGCTTGATGGATCAGCGCAAACAGCTATCAATAATGAAGTAAAGCGCGCGGCACCACGCGCGTTGCTCGATAGTTGCCCTGCGGCGTGCGGGCACCATCGCGGGCATGAACACCGCATCGATTCGCAGCATCGCCATGGTGTTGCTGGCCGCCATGCTCTGGGGCACCACCGGCACGGCGCAAAGCCTGGCGCCCGCGGGGCTGTCGCCCTACTGGGTGGGCGCTTTGCGCCTGGTGATCGCCAGCGCCTTCTTCGCCCTGCTGGCCTGGCCCGCCTGGCGCGCGCGCCGCGGCGGCGGCCTGCGCTGGGGGCCGGTGCTGCTGGCGGGCGCCTGCGTGGCCACGTACAACCTGAGCTTCTTTGCGGGCGTGAAGTCTGCCGGCGTGGCCCTGGGCACGGCCCTGGCCATCGGTAGCGGCCCGATCTGGGCGGGCCTGCTGCAGACCGTGGCACAGCGGCGGCTGCCGGCCCCCGTATGGTGGCTGGGCACGCTGCTGGGCGTGGTGGGCGGCGCTGCCATGGCGCTGGACGGCGGCAGCACGGTGCGCGCCCCCTGGACTGGCATCGCCCTGTGCCTGCTGGCGGGGCTGGCGTACGCCATGTATGCGCTGACCAACAAGCGCCTGGTGGCGCAGGCCGGCGCGGCCGTCGTGAACCTGGCCGTGTTCGGCACGGCGGGCCTGCTGTCGCTGCCCGTGGCGTTGCTGCTGGGCGGCGCGCCCACGGTGGCGCCGGGCGCGCTGGGCATCGTGCTGTACCTGGGCCTGGTGGCCACGGGCGTGGCCTACCTGCTGTTCAGCACGGCGCTGCGCCACATCAGCGGCGCCACCGGCGTGACGCTGGCGCTGGCCGAGCCGGTGACTGCCTTTGCGTTGGCCGTGGCGGTGGTGGGCGAGTCACCTTCCGCCATGGCCTATGGCGGGCTGGCGGCGGTGTTGGCGGGCCTGTTGCTGGTGATCTGGGCGGAACTGCGCACAACCCGGCCTGCTGCGGGCGCCGCCGCTGCCTGAGCTTGCACTTGCTGGCGTTTGGTTACAGCCGGCGGTCAACCCGGCCGGGCAGGCTGCCGTTGCCTGAAAGGCCAGGGCCGGCGCATCCGCGTCGGCCGGTGCGCAAAGGACAACCCATGAACCATCGCCAGCGCGCGGTCGCGGCCCTCCTGGGCCTGGCGGCCGCCTGTGCCCAAGCCGAAGTGAACGTGAGCGTGGGCATCGGCCTTCCAGGCCCCATCTATGCCGAGCCGGCCCCGGTGTATGTGGCGCCGCCGCCCGCCTACGTCGTGCCCCGCCCCGTCTATGCGCCGCGCCCCGTGATGGTCGTGCCGCAGCCCGTGTACGCGCCCCACTGGCGCGACGACGACGATGACCACGACGAATGGAAGAAGTGGCGCAAGCGCCATCACAAGGAGCAGAAGAAGGCATACAAGCGCTGGCGCCGCGAATGGGAAGACAACGACGATTGAGCCGTGCAGGTTCCCGCTACCATCGTGGCGCTGTGCCTGCCCGCCTACATGCAGGCGGTGACGCGCGCCGCTAGGGCCTGTTCACACTATTTTTGCCAGATGCGTTGCGATCAAAAAGGGCCAGGCGCAAGGCGCCAAACGAAGCTGGGGTGCTACCCCAGCGAGGCTTGGCAACGCCGCGAATGGCCCTTTTCGATCGCAACCCGGAGGGAACGGAGTGAAAACCGCGCCATTCGTCGTTGCCCTCCTAGCCAAGGCCCCGGCCTTGGCGTCGTCACGCGCCTAGATTGGCGCGGTTTTCACGCCATTCGCACTGGCAAAAATAGTGTGAACAGGCCCTAGACTACTGCCCATGAACAGCCCCACCGTCTCTGTGCCCCCGTTGCCCGCGGATGCGGGCTGCCGTTGCTGCGCCGCGCGGGGCGGCACCTGGCAGGCGCGCCGCGCCTTCGTGCTGGCGGCGGCTGGCACGCTCGTGCTGCCGGCCGCGGCGCAGGTGGAGGTGGGGTCGGCCTCGGGCATGCGCCGGCTGGTGCCGGCCGAGGCGCTGGAAGACTCCGCTGTCCAGCAGTACAGCCAGTTGCTGGCGCAGGCCAAGGCCAAGCGCGCACTGGCGCCGGACAACCACCCCCAGCTGCTCAAGCTGCGCGCGATCGCGCGGCAGATCATTCCGTACGCCGCGCAGTGGAACAGCCGCGCCGCGCAGTGGCGCTGGGAGGTCAACCTGATCGGCAGCAAGCAGATCAACGCCTTCTGCATGCCCGGCGGCAAGATCGCGTTCTACACGGGCATTCTGGACCAGCTCAAGCTGACCGACGACGAGATCGCCATGGTCATGGGCCATGAGATGGCCCACGCGCTGCGCGAGCATGCGCGCTCGCGCTTGGCCAAGAGCCAGGCCACCAGCATCGGCCTGTCGCTGGGCGCGCAGCTGCTGGGCCTGGGCGACCTGGGCAATGCAGCCGCCAACCTGGGGGCGCAGCTGCTCACGCTCAAGTTCAGCCGCTCCGACGAGATCGACGCGGACCTGGTCGGCCTGGAGTTGGCCGCCCGCGCGGGCTACAACCCCCAGGCCGCCGTGAGCCTGTGGCGCAAGATGGGCGAGGCCACGGGCAACGGCGGCATCGCGTTCCTGTCCACCCACCCGTCGGGGCCCGACCGTATCCGCGAGCTGGAGCAGAACGTGCCCAAGGTGCAGGGGCTGTACCAGGCATCGCGACGCGGGTAATGCTATTGAGAATATAGCTGCTGGCGCTTATGGAATAAGCGCTGGAGCTTGTTTTTATTCGGATTCTTTCTTGCGCACGGGCGCGGACCAGACGCTGTCTCTTGGCCCGCTGCGCACGCGCCGCGCCGTGGCGCGCGCCATCCACGCCAGCGCCAGTGCCCCCGCGAGCGCAGTGAGGTCCACGCCCAGCAGCGCGCCATCCGCCCAGGCACCGGCGCCTGGTGCCAACCAGCCCAGCAGGCTGGAGGCGGGGATGGCCAGCGTGCAGGCCACCGCCAGCCACAGCAGCGGCGCGGCCGCGCGCGCCGCGCCACGAAAGAAGGCCCAGACCACGCTGGCGAAAAACACCGCGTAATAAATGCCCACGTGCCAGGCGGCCATGTCCTGCACGCGCCCCGGCAGCCACTTGGCCGCGGCCAGGGTCAGCGACAGGCCGGCCACGCAGCCGATGCACACGCCCACCGTGGCGGCGGCCATCAGGGCCGTGTCGCGCCGCTGCACGGGCAGGGCGCCGCTGGTGCCCACGCCCTTGCGCTGGGCCTTGCGCCGTGTCTCGACCCACAGCAAATTGCCGCTGTAGAACAGCCATGCGCCCGCCAGCCCCAGCAGGAAGTACAGCCACAGCACGGCCGTGCCACCGAACGAGGCCATGTGCAGCGCGAAGAAGCTGCTGATGAACAGGTTGGGCGTGCTCTGCGCGCCCGGGAGGTAGTCGGCCGACAGGAGCTTGCCGCTGTACGGATCGATCGCGGCAAACCCGCCCATGGCGCGCGGCGCGATGTCCTGGGGGTGTTTGCCCCAGACACGCACCAGGGGCCGCGGGCCCGTCACTTGCGCGTAGTGCAGGGCAGTGGGCTCGAAGCCCGGCGCCGCTTGCCTGGCGATACGCACGAGCTGCGATGGCAGGAGCATGTCGGCGGGGTCGCGCGCGGACGCGGCGCCGGGCAGCGCCGGGGGCCTGGCGGAGGACTGCGACCACCGGCCCTGGTGCAGCAGCCCGTCCTGCAGGGCATAGATCTGGTCGTGGTAGGCGAACACCACGGCGCTCAGTGCCATGACCATGTGAAACGGCAGGCTGACGATGCCCACCACGTTGTGCGCGTCCAGCCACATGCGCTTGGTGTTCTTGCCCACGCGCAGTGCGAAGAAATCCTTGGCCAGCGAGGGCAGCAGCACCACGACGCCGGAGACCAGCGCCACGAAGTACAGCGCCGAGACCGCCCCCATGACCCAGCGGTTCGGGTCCGAATCCACGGGCAGGCCGACGACGCGGTGCAGCACGTCGATGAACTCCACCAGCCGTGATGGCGGTCGTTCGCGCACCTGCACGCTGCCGTCCGCGCCCAGCGTGGCGGAGTAGTGGCGGGCGGCGCCTTCGTCGTGGTCGTCGGCGCCGGGCGCGCGCACCTGCCATTCCAGGCGCGGAATGGCGCCATCGCCCTGCAGCGTGAGCACCGTGGCGCGCACGGAGGGGGGCACGGTGGCCAGGGTTTGCGCGATGAGCGGCTGCGCCTCGTCCATCGGCACGGGCTGCATGCGGGCCGCGGGTGGCGTGGACCAGTGGCGCAAGGGCTCCTTGAACACCGTGAGCGCCCCGGCGTAGAACGCGATGAACAGTGCCAGGCCGCTCAGGATGCCCGTCCAGGTATGAACGGACTTGTAGATGCGAACGTGGTCGGCCCTCATGCCGCACCCCCTTGCCGCAACAGCCACCACAGGCCCAGGCCCACGGCATTGGCGCCCAGCAGCCAGGCCCAGGCGTGCCGGCCGCTTCTGAAGAAATACACGCCGGACAGCACGCCCAGCCACACCGGGGGCACCAGCCACATGGCGAGCTGCCCGCCCACCGCAAGCGGCATGCCGCGCAGTTGCGTCATCAGCAGGGCTGAGGCGGTGAGGGCCAGGCAAAGGCCCAGCACCAAGCCGGCCAGGGTTTTGGAGACCCAGTCGGGCCGGATGGGGTCATGGCGTGCGGCGGGCATGGATCAGTGCTCCTGCATAGGGCAGTACGGCGAGCGCCAGCATCAGCGTGGTGCCCAGGACGAAGGCGGCGGCCAGGCGGTGCAGGTCCTGCACCAGCGCCAGCCAGGCGAGCAGCAGCAGCGCCGCGCCCGCGATGCGTGCGGGCCGGCGAGGCCAGGGCGCCGCCCACAGGCGCTGGTGGGGCGAGGCCGCGTAGAGGCACAAGCAGGCCAGCGTGCTGGTGGCCAGGCCGAGGAGGGTGAAGACGGGCATGGCGTGCGTCGGGCATTGGGCAGCGGTCCCGGCCGCATGCATGCGGCCGGCGGGGCGCGCTGAGCCTCGTCAGAACGAGACCGTTGCGGACACCTTGAAGGTGCGTGGTGCGCCAGGCATCACGAAGCCATCGCCGAACGTGCCGATCCAGTAGTTCTTGTCGGTCACGTTCTCCACGCTGGCGTTGAAGCGCACGGGGGTGGCGCCGAAAGTGGCGGCGTAGCTGGCGTTCAGGTCCAGGCGCTTCCACGACGGTACGCGGATGCGGTTGCCGGAGTCGGCCCATTGTGAGCCGGTGTGGATCACGCGGCCCCCCACCTTCAGGCCCTGCACAGGGGTCTGCCAGTCGGCGCCGATGCGCAGCCGCCATTCCGGCACGCCAAAGGTTTCCCGGCCGGTGTTGCGCTGCTCGGACTCGATGCGCGTGATACCGCCCAGCAGCGACAGGTTCTCGGTCAGCATGCCGTACAGGCTCCACTCCAGGCCGCGCAGGCGCTGCTCGCCGTCCTCCACCAGGGCGGCGGGGGCAACGCCGGTGAACGAGGGGCGCTTGATCTGGTAGGCGCTGAAGGTGTGCGTCAGCGCACCCGTTTGCAGCTTCACGCCGAGCTCCGCCTGCTTGGTGACGCGGGGGGCGAGCGATTCGCCCGCGTTGGCATAGCCCACGCCCACGGTCTGGCCGGGCTCCAGCCCCTCGGTGTAGTTGCCGAACAGGGCAATATCGTCACCCCAGGGGCGCACGACGGCGGCCACCATGGGCGAGAAGCGGCTCTTGCTGTAGTCGCTGGCCACGCCGTTTACCAGCGGTGTCTTCACCGTCTGGTGGCGCCCGCCCACGGTCAGCAGCACCTTCTCGCCAGCGAAGGCGAGGGTGTCGGCCACGGCCAGCGAGCGGAACTCGGTTTCGGTGGTGTAGCCCTTCCACACCGGCGCCGCCGGGAAGCTGGGGACCACCGGCTCGTACATGTTCGTGGTGTAGCAGTAGTTGCAGGCCGTGTTCACGCTCCCTTCCTTGTGCTTGAGGAGATTGGCGGACAACTGCAAGCGGTGGCGGACAGCGCCCGTCTCGAAATTGCCGATCACCCCGGCCTCGGCCGTGCGGCGCTCGGACTGGGTGTGCACGCGGTAGATCGCGCCGCGTGTGGTGCCGTCCGCGCCGGTGACGAAGGCGCGGGTGCCGAACAGCAAGCCCTTGCCCTCGGCTTCGGAGCCGCCCAGCGCGAAGTAACCCTGCCAGTCCTGTGTGAAGTCGAACTCCGCGCGGGCCAGCGCACCGCTGTTGTCGTACTTGCCATGGGTGCCACGGAACATGTTGGTGTCACCGGAGGGCGCCTCCAGCAGGTAGCCTACGCCGCGGATCGACGCATTGCCCAGGAAGTTGAAGATGCCGGGGCTGCCGTTGTCGATCTTGTTGACACTGTTGTACAGGTCCAGCGAGAAGCGGGAGCGGTCGCCCAGGTAGTCCAGTCCCAGCGCGCCGACGCGGCGGGTCTGGCTCTCGTCCTTGGCGCCCATCTCGCCATCGCCGTAAACACCATTGAAGCGCACGCCCAGGCGCTTTTCATCACCGAAGCGTTTGCCCACGTCGGCGTGGGCCTGGAAGTAGGAGTGCGTGCCATAAGTCAGCGTCAGGTCCGCAATGGGTTGGGCCAGCGCACGCTTGGTCACCATGTTCACGGTGCCTGCCACGCTGGACAGGGGCGGCATGCCGGAGAGCAGCACGTTCGGCCCGCGCAGCACCTCCACGCGCTCGAACATTTCGATCGGCACCGAGTTGGACGGCGCGATGCCGTACAGGCCATTGGTGGCGATGTCCATCGCGTTCATGTCCAGGCCGCGCAGGTTGAAGTTCTGCAGCATGTGGTTCTTGTTGGTGGTGAAGACCACGGCCGCGTCGTTCTCCAGCACGTCCTGCAGAGTGAGGGCCGACCAGTCCTCGGCGAGTTCGCGGGTGTAGGCGTTGACGTGCACGGGCGCCTCCATGATGGAGGTGGCCCCCAGGATGCCCAGGCGCGCGCCCGAGGCGGCCTTGTGGCCGGGCGCACGCACGGGCAGGTCCTCGCGCTCGTATTTGCTGCGCACGGTGACTTGCGGCAGGGCGGCGGCCTCACCTGCGGCGGGCGCTGCCGTCTGGGCCAGGGCCGCCGAGCCGGCCCCGGTTGCCAGCAGCGCCAGCGCGATGGAATGGAGCCGCGGTTGGCGGATCGAAGGGTTCTGCATAGTTCTATCCTCAAGCACAAAAAAATGATGTCTGGTGGATGGGCGCTACGGCGTGCCGTCGGCTGCAGGTGTGCATGCGTGCCACTGCACCGCCAGCGGGTGCTTGCGCGAGAACAACTTCACGTGCTCGTCGATGGCGAAGCGCACGCGCGCCAACTGCTGCGCGTCCTGCGCACGGCATGCGAAGTGCAGCGCGGTGTCGTCGGCGTGCATGTCGCACAGGCCCCAGGGGAACTCGGCGTGGCCCTCGTGCTCGTCATAGCGCACGGCGATCTTTCGACTGAAGTGGTGGCACAGGCGCTGCAGCCAGCGGCTGGCCTCGGGGGTGCGCACATGGCCGCGGGCGTGGATCATGGGACGTCGTGTGTGGGGGAGATCGCTTCGTCGGCCAGCACCAGGGGGTGGCCCAGGCTGCAGCGTTCCACGCGCGCGCGCACGCCGTAGGCGGCTTGCAGCAGCGGGGGCGTGAGGACCTCGGCCGGGCGGCCGGCGGCGAGGAGGCGGTTGTGCGGGTGGCCCTGGCCCAGCACCACGATGTGGTCGCAAAAACGCAAGGCCAGGTTCAGATCGTGCACTGCGATCACGGCGAGCGTTCGCCCTTCGGCAACCAGGGCGCGCACGGCGTGCAGCACCCTTAGTTGCCAACGCAGGTCGAGCGCGCTGGTGGGCTCGTCCAGCAGCATCAGGCGCGGCGCACGCACCAGCACCTGGGCCAGACCGACCATCTGACGCTGCCCGCCGGAGAGTTCGGCCAGGGGGCGCAGGGCCAGCGCATCGAGTTCCAGCGCGGCGAACACGCCGGCGATGGCGGCCTCGGCTGGTTCGCGGCCCAGTTCGGGGCGGCTCGCGCGCAGCGCGCTCAGCATGGCCTCGTAGGCCACGAGCGAGGTGGCCTGGGGCAGTGCCTGGGGCAGGTAGCCCACGCGGCGCAGGCGTGCGCGCGGGGGCAGGGTGGCGAGGTCGGTGCCGTCCAGCAGCACCTGCCCGCGTGCCGGCCGCAGCCCGGCGATCGCCTTGAGCAGCGTGGACTTGCCCACGGCGTTCGGGCCGACGAGCGCCACGAGCGCGCCTGGGGCGACGCATTCCAGGTCCAGCCCTTCGAATAGGGGCCGGCGCGGGTAGCCCACACTCAGGCGGCGCAGTTCCAGCCCCGCGCTCATGCGCCCCTCCGGCGGCACAGCACCAGGGCCAGGAACATCGGCACGCCCACCAGCGCGGTGATGATGCCGATGGGCAGGACCACGCCGGGCACCAGCACCTTGCTGAGGATGGAGGCGCCCGAGAGCATGAGCGCGCCCGCAAGCGCAGCCCCCGGCAGGTAGTAGCGGTGGTCCTCGCCCAGCAGCAACCGCGCGATGTGCGGCCCCACCAGGCCCACGAAGCCAATCGTTCCCACGAACGAGAGCGCCGTGGCTGCGAGCAGGCTCACGCGCAACAACGTAATGAGGCGCAGCCGCTCGACCGCGATGCCGAAGCTGCGGGCCTGGTCTTCGCCAGCGCGCAGCGCGGTGAGCGGCCAGGCATTCCTGGCGGACCAGACCGCGCACAGCAACAGCACGGCGGCCACGAGGGCGATCTTGTCCCAGGTAGCGCGCGCGAGACTGCCCATGGTCCAGAAAACGATCTGCTGCAGCGCATTGCTGTCGGCGATGAACTGCATGAGCCACAGCAGTGCCTCGAAGCTGAACAGCAGTGCGATGCCGAACAGCACCACCGTGTCCACCGTGGCGCCGTAGCGCCACGCGAGCAGCTGGATCAGCAGCGTGGCCGCCGCCGCGCAGACGAAGGCTGAGAGCGGCACGGCCAGGTTCTCGCCGAAGGCCATGAGTGTGAAGCCGCCCACGACGGCGATGGATGCGCCGACGGCCGCTGCTGCCGACAGGCCCAGCGTGAAGGGGCTGGCCAGCGGGTTGTTGAGTGCGGTCTGCATCTCAGCGCCCGCCAGGCCCAGGGACGCGCCCACCAGCAATGCCATCACCGCGTAAGGCAGGCGCACCTCCCAGAGGATCACGCGCTGCTCCAGGGACAGGCTGCCGGGTTGCAGCAGCCCGGCCGCTACGTCGGTGAACGGCAGGCCGGAAGGGCCGGTGGCGAGATCGAGCGCGAGCGTGAGGCAGAGCACCACGGTCATGGCTGCCAGCAGCCACAGGCGCAGCGCGGCAAAGCGGCGATAGCGCGCGGCCAGCGCGGTCATGCGCCGTCTCCGATGGCGAGCGCCAGCGCCTGCTGCACGGCGGGCGCCATGCTGTCCCCATGGCCGGCGCCGGGGAAAGACAGGAAGCGCCAGTCCAGTCCCGGCGTACCGCGCAGGCCGTCGAGCAGCGTGTGCAGGTGCTCGGCGCTGCGCCGCTCGCGTGCGATGGCGGCGCGGGCGGGGTCGGCGAGCCGCTGTGCCTCGCGCTCGCCCAGGGTGACGAGCAGGCGGACAGGGGCCGCATCGCCGCGGCGTGTGGCGCGAAAGCCTGCCTGTTCCTGCAGGATGAAGCCGTCGCGCCACCACACGGACGGGCTTGCGGCCACGTAGTTCTGAAAGCCACCGGGCCGTGTGAACAGCGCGTGCAACACGCACAGGCCACCATAGGAATGGCCGAAGAGGGTCTGCCGCGCCATGTCAGTGCGCACGGCCTGCTCCACCTGCGGACGCACCGTGGCGTCGAGGAAATCGAGGAGGGCGTCGGCTCCGCCCTCGCGGCGGCCGCGCATGTCCGTTGCAGGGCCGGGTGCGGATGGCGTGTAGTCGTAGGTGCGCGCGTCCAGGTCCAGCACCCGGTCGCCGGCATAGCCCAGGCCCACCACCACGGCGCCCTGCGCCGGGGTGCCGGGGCCGCGCGCGAAGCGATTGCGCATGAGTTGCGCGGCAAGCGCGAACACCAGGTCGCCATCCAGCACGTAGAGCACGGGCCAACCCTGCGGGGGCGGAGCCGCGGGCGGCACCGCCAGCATGATGCGGTGCGTGTGGTCGCCGGAGGCGACGTCGATGCAGCGCGTGCCCGGCAGCGCGACGGGGGCGCCTGCTCCAGCGTCAGCCGTGCGCAGCCGGGCAGGGCCGATAGGGCGCCCAGGCCCAGCAGCGTGCGGCGGGTGTAGGTGAGCGAGACGGAAGCACTTGCGCCCGGGGCTGTGGCGTGCGTTTCTGGGAGCTGCGCGGCAAGGCTCATGGCGTGAGCGCCGTCCAGTAGACGCCTTCCAGTGCAATCGGCTGGAAACGCGCGTACATCGTCTGCAGCGTGGCACGCGGGTCGAGGTCGGCGAACAGCGTGGGGTGCAGCCACTGGGCGAACACCTGCACGGCCACCACGTTGAACGGCGAGTTGTAGAAGTGGTGCCACATGGCGTAGGCGCGGCCTTCCCGGACGGCCTGCAACTGCGCGATGCCGCGGCGCTGCATGGCGCGCGCGAGCGAGGCACGCGCTGCCTCGGGCGTGGCGTCGGCGCCGAGTACGACGCGCAGCGGCGTTTGCCGGGCCGCGGCCAGCGTGCCGATGCCCGTGCCGATGTACACGCGCGGCTGTCGCGCGATCAGGAACTCGGGGTTCAACGTGCCGAATTCTCCCGGCACCAGTCCGCGGGCTACGTTGTGTGCGCCGGCCGCGTCCAGCAGTTTGCCGACCAGGCCCACCATGGTGTCGCAGCAGCCTTCGGACAGGCCCACGCGGTTTTCCAGGAACACCGTGGGGGCAGTGGGACGTGCCTGGGCGAGGCGGTCGGTGACCACCGCGAGCTGTGTGCGCCAGAATTGCACGAACGCTTCGGCCTCGCGCTTGTTGCCCAGCACTTCGCCCAGCAGCAGCATGCTGCGTGGTGTGTTGGCAAGGGGCTCGTGACGCAGGTCGATGAACACCACCGCGATACCCGCGGCTTCCAGGCGCGCCAGGGTCTCGCGGTCGCGCTCGCTGGGGCCGTGGCCGCCCGCGAGCCCCAAGATCGCCACCTGCGGCCGCAGTGCGATGGCTTGCTCGTCGCTGAAACTGCCGCTGCTCGTGCGGCCCACGCGGGGTACCTGGTCGATCTGCGGGAAGCGGCGCTTCCATTGCGCGTAGCCGACCTCGTCAAGCTTCTCGAACTCCCCCATCATGCCGACCAGCCGGCGCAGGGGGTTGTCCTTGTCGAATACGGCCAGTGCGGGCAGCAGGCGCCCTTCGCCGAGCAGAATGCGTTCGACCTTGGCGGGTATGCGCACCGTGCGGCCCGCAAGGTCGGTCACCGTCAAGGTGCTCTGGGCATGGGCCGCGAAGAGAGCGCACAGCGAAATCAATGCGCTGGTGAGCATCCAGCGCAGGCAGCGGAAAGGGGAAGGCATGTTGCGGAGATCCAAGGCAGCGATCAGCAGTGCTGCGGGTTGCGAATCGCTAATTTTATTGAGAATGATTTGCATTGGCGAATTGAGACTGCTAGCATCCCACATGCCGCCGTTGCCTTTGTTTGCCGCGCCAACAAAGATGTTTGCTTGCCCTGGGGTTCGGTGCGCTTTACCGTCGTCTTTTTCCTTCGAGGCTCGCAGTTCGCCATGCACGGCCATTTCCCATGCTCACCGTCCGCCAGCGCCTCCCCTTGCTGCGTTGTGACGCCCGGCAATCCGCCCGCCGAGCCTGCGCTGCGCGATCACCTGGCGCGCCTGCGCGAGTTGCGGCCAGGCCTGCTGCTGCACTGGGAGGATGCGCCGGAGGCGGGGGATCTCACTGTGCAGGCCGAGATCGAAGCGGGTCTGCGCATCGTGCTGCTGCTCGAAGGCGCGGTGGATGTCTCCTATGGCGCCCGACGCGTGGCGCTGGCCAGCGCACGCGGCGGGGCCAGCGCCGTGCTGGTGGCGGTGGCCGAGCAGGAGCAGCTCACGCGTCGCACGCGACGGGGCGTGTATTCGCGCCGGGTCAATCTGGGCCTGGGGCATAACTGGCTGGCGCAATGCGGCGCGTTTCCAGGCGTGCTGGACGACTTCATGCACCGACATCTCGAGACGCGGCCCTGGCAGGTGTCGCCGCGCGCCGTGGCGATCGCCGAGCAGATCGTGCATCCGCCGCAGTTGGAGCCGCTGTTGCAGAGCATCTACCTGGAGAGCCGCGCGCTGGAACTGGCGGGCGAGGCGCTGGGCACGCTCCATCAGCACCCCACTGCACCGCCGGCGCCTGCACCGGCCGCGCTGCGTCCGCGCGAACACCAGCGCCTGCGCGAACTGCATGCATTCCTGGGCTCGGGCCAGGCCGACGGCCTGTCGCTCGACGAGATTGCGCGCCACGCGGGCGTGAACGCCAACACGCTGCAGCGACAGTTCCGCGCCGTCTACGGCACCACCGTGTTCGACCATCTGCGCGATTGCCGCCTGCAGCGCGCACGCCATGCGCTGGAGCATGAGGGTCTCACCGTGGGACAGGCGGCGGGGGTGGCGGGCTACACCAGTGCGGCTAACTTCGCCACCGCGTACCGGCGGCGCTTTGGCCACCCTCCTAAGCTGGCCCGCTCGCGGGTGTAGCCAATGGGCGCCATCACGACACCAGCGCCTGCTTGGCGCCGCTGGCGTAGGTCTAGCGGGCCGCTCGACACCAAGGCGCAGGCTATCTATGAGTCAAAAGTGCTTGCAACACTTATAGGACAAGCGCTATAAGCTACAAAATAAATAGCAAAATCACGTGTTACCCACATAAGGATTGCTGCGGCGCTCGCGCCCGAAGGTGCTCTCCGGCCCGTGCCCAGGGATGAACACCGTCTGGTCGCCCATGGGCCACAGGCGCTGGGTGATGCTGTCGATCAGTTGCTGGTGGTTGCCGCCAGGAAAGTCCGTGCGGCCGATGCTGCCCGCGAACAATACGTCGCCCACGAAGGCGCGGTCGATCTGCGGTGCATGGAACACCACGTGGCCGGGCGTGTGGCCGGGGCAGTGGCGCACGTGCAATGTTTCGCGGCCGATGGTGACCGTGTCGCCGTCCTGCAGCCAGCGCGTGGGCGTGAACTGCCGCGCGGGCGGAAAGCCGAACATGGCGCTTTGCTGCGGCAACGCATCGATCCAGTACTGGTCGCCCGTATGCGGTCCGATGATGGGCAGGGACAGCCGCTCGGCCAGCTCGCCCGTACCACCGGCGTGGTCGATGTGCGCGTGCGTGAGCCAGATGGCCTTCAGTTGCAGTCCTTGGCGCTGCGCTTCTGCCACCAGGGCATCCAGGTCGCCCCCGGGGTCGATGACCGCGGCGTCCATCGTTTCATCGCACCAGACGATGGAGCTGTTTTGCTGGAACGCGGTGACGGGGAGGGTGCGGTAGTGAAGCATCCGTCCATTGTCGCGGCACGCCGCTGGGGTCACAAAAAGTGCCCCGCACAAAGCGGGGCACACTTGCTTGTGGCTGGGACGGCGCGCGGTGCTTAAAGCACCGATGAACAAGTCCCGCGCGTGGCGCGCATCCTTGTTGGGGCGGTCTGCGGTGCTGCAGGTCCTCGCAATGGCGACAGCCATCGCGGCGGTTGCGCCTTGCAGCCCCTCAGGGCGCGTGCCATCGCGGCGACCGGTGCGGCGTCGCCTCAGCGGTTGTCGTTCTTGTGGCTCTGGCTGCCTGCGCGTGCGTGTTGCTCGCTGGTGCCGCCACGGGTGCTGCCCGATGGGGAGTTGTCGGAATCGCAGGCATTCCTGGAGCCGCCTGACGAGGCGTTCGAGCCCTGCCCGCCATGGCTCTTGGAGCCTGCATCGCGTGCCTCCTGCGAATTGAACTCGTGGGCATTGCCCGACGCATGCGAGGCGCGGCCGCCTTCGGCAGCGATCTCGCGCTGACGGTCCTTGTCCATCGACGCGAAGCCGCGGCCCGAAGACTGGTTTTGCTGGGTGTCGCGGTTGTTGCTATCGCGATTGTTGTCCTGTGGATTGGTGTTGGCCATGTGAACGCTCCTGTTGGGTTGAGAAAGTGCACGAACAAGAATTGCTGCGTGTGGATCACTTTCTGACCCGCAATGGGACGCTGCCGTGGTCCGGGGCCTACGTCTCCGTAGGACCGCCTTGTCAAAGGCCGTGTGAGCGATCTTGGAGGCCCGCGGCCGCCCTGGCGGCGGAGCGGCGCACCGCCAACGCGCCCGCCGCCAGGCCCAGGGCGAACATGGCGTACACGCCGGCAAGGGCGAGCCGCGAAAGGTGGTGCTCGAAACCTGGAGTCAGCCGCTCGGGCGTGTACTGAAAGTCCACCACGCAGGCGATGGCGCTGGTCGCCGCCGCGCCGGCCAGCACCACAGCCGGCTGCTGCGCGCGAGGCGAGCGCCCCCGGACTGCGGCATGCAGTCCCGCCCACCACACCGATGCGCAGTGGTGGATGAAAAACCCCAACAGCGTGTGACGGCCGCTGATGCCCCGCTGGAACAGGGCGCGCCGGCCCCAGCGCCAGTGGCTGACGGCGTTGAGCGGTGCGGCGGCGCTGCGCACCTCCCGGTGCCCGGCCCATCCCAGCGCCAGCGCAGACAGCACGCTGGCGCAGCTGCCGGCCACCCACGCTTCGCGCAGGACACTCTGGCGGTGTGACCGGTGGTGGGCTTGTGGGTTGTGCGGGACTGATGGCATGGGCAACTCCTGGGGTGGGGCAACCGACCCAGTGTGGGTCCTGCAGCCCGACGGCGATGTAGGAAGACCGCCGACAGCTGCCGGTTGCAAGTGCGTATGCGCGACCTGGCCCTGGAGGCGATGCAGCACCGCAGGGGCACACCGTGCGCATTCCGCGGGCTGCCTATAGCCTGGGCGGTGCTGGGGTGCCGGCATCTCTGGCATTCGTGGCGATCTTCTGGCTGATGGCGGCCAACCCATCGCCGTAGGCGGCCGGCCGCTCGGTGCCTTCAGCGCTTGCCTATGGCTTAACCCGGTATCGCTTCCGGCACGGTTGCAAGGGATAAAACGCAGTATCGCCGCCGCGCAACGTACCTCGTTCATCTGCATGACTTGCCGCGCGCACTTGGACGCGCGCGGGCTGCCGCTGCCTGCTACCGGCCCGCTTGATGGTGGGAGCGGGAGGTGGCCGCTTCAGTCGGCGGCCAGTCCCACCGCGCCCAGGCGGCGCGCAATGGCCTCGCGCACGTTGCGCACGTGCTGCATGCCGGCTGCGTCGGCCGCGGCGGCGTCGCCCGCCAGGACGGCGTCGCACATCGCCTGGTAGTCGCGCATGCGCACCTGCTGCAGCGTGGCGGGGCGGTGCTGTGCGTACACGATCGGCATGTGGATGGAGGGCAGCAGGCGGCGCAGTTCGCGGCTGCCGCTGGCGGCCAGCAGCGCGCGGTACATGCCGCGGCGCGCGCTGGCGAAGGCGTCGGCGTCCTGGCTGCGGTCGGCCTCATGCAGCTGCGCCAGGGCTGCCTGGATGGGCGCTGTGGGTGCACCGTGGGCGATGCCGCGCGCCGCGCTGCGCGCGAGCAGGCCGGTCATGCGCTCGGCCACGTCGAGCACCTCCAGCGTTTCCTGGGGCGAGAGGGTGCGTATGGCCGCCCCCTTGTTGCGAAACAGGTCCACCAGTCCCTGGGCGGCCAGGCGCTGAAGCGCCTCGCGCACCGAGTTGCGGCTCACGCCGAACTGCGCGGCCAGGTCCACCTCCACCAGCCGCTGGCCGGGCACGAAGCGCTGCTGCGCCAGCCCCTGCACGATGCCGTGGAACACCGCGTCGGCGGCGCTCTGCGGGTTGTCGGCCCCGGTATCGGGCGAATCGGGTAAGGGCTGGGCGATGGAGGGCATGAGCGGGCGAGGAGATTGCGCGCAAACGTTAGCACAACGGCAGGGGTATTGTTTTCAAAATTGTTCAACAATATCATCCGCAATATGCCAGGTGTTCTGGTTGACCTTCTACGAGGCCCGCATGGACTTTTCTCTCTCCCCTGAACTGCGCGCATTGCGCGACAAGGTGCGGCAATTCATCGCCGAACAGGTGATCCCCCTGGAAAACGACGAGCGCCAGTCCCACCACGGCCCGAGCGAGGCGTTGCGTGACGAGCTGGTGGCGCGCGGCAAGGCGGCAGGGCTGCTCACGCCCCATGCGTCGCGCGCCATGGGTGGCATGGGCCTCACGCATGTGGAAAAGGCCGTGGTGTTCGAGGAGGCCGGCTACTCCTGGCTGGGCCCCACGGCACTCAACATTCACGCGCCCGACGAGGGCAACATCCACCTGATGGAAGAGGTGGCTACGCCCGCGCAGAAGGAGCGCTGGCTGCGCGGCCAGGTGGCCGGCGACTGGCGCTCGTGCTTCGCCATGACCGAGCCCGCGCCCGGCGCGGGGGCGGACCCGTCCATGCTGGACACCACGGCCGTGCGGGATGGCGACGACTACGTGATCAACGGCCGCAAGTGGTTCATCACCGGCGCAGAAGGCGCGCACTACGCCATCGTCATGGCGCGCATGGAGGACGGTTCGGCCACCATGTTCCTGACCGACATGGACAAGCCCGGCATCGTGCTGGAGCGCAACATGGACGCCATGGATGCCTGCTTCACCGGCGGGCACGGTGTGCTGCGTTTCGACAACCTGCGCGTGCCCGCGGCGGATGTGTTGGGCGAGGTGGGCAAGGGCTTTCGCTACGCCCAGGTGCGCCTGGCGCCCGCGCGCCTCACGCACTGCATGCGCTGGCTGGGCCAGGCGCGCCGCGCGCACGATACGGCCCTGGAATACGCGCGCAAGCGCCACGCCTTCGGCAAGCCGCTGGCCGAGCACGAAGGCGTGGGCTACATGCTGGCCGACAACGACATGGACCTGCACACCGCGCGCCTGCACATCTGGCACACCGCATGGATGCTGGACCAAGGCGAGAAGTGCAACTTCGAATCGAGCCGCGCCAAGGTGGTGTGTTCCGAGGCCGAGTGGCGCGTGGTGGACCGCAGCGTGCAGATCCTGGGCGGGCAGGGCGTGACGGGCGAGACGCCGGTGATGCGCATCTTCACCGACATGCGGGCCTTTCGCATCTACGACGGCCCGAGCGAGGTGCACCGCTGGAGCATGGCGCGCAAGCTCGTGCACATGGCCGAGAAGGCCGCCGCAGCCAAGGAGGTGGCATGAGCGATGCATTGACGCCCTTTCGCCTGGACGGCCGCGTGGTGCTGGTCACCGGCGCATCGAGTGGCCTGGGCCAGCATTTCGCGCGGCTGTTGGCTTCGGTGGGCGCTCGCATAGCCGTCGCCGCGCGCCGGGCCGACAAGCTGCAGGGCGTGGTGGATGACATCGCCGCCGCGGGCGGCGAGGCGCGGGCGTTCACGCTGGACGTGACGGATGCCGCCAGCGTGCGCGCGTGCCTGGACGCCGTGGGCGCCTGGGGCGTGCCCGATGTGGTCATCAACAACGCGGGCGTCACGGTGACGCGCCCGCTGCTGGAGCAGACCGAAGAAGACTTCGACCAGGTGCTGGACACCAACCTCAAGGGCTGCTGGCTTGTCGCCACCGAGGCGGCGCGCCGCATGGTGGCCGCGGGCAAGGGCGGCGCGATCGTCAATGTGGCTTCCATCCTGGGCGAGCGCGTGGCGGGCGGCGTGGCGCCGTATGCAATCTCCAAGGCCGGCGTGGTCCAGGCCACCAAGGCCATGGCGCTGGAGCTGGCGCGCCACCGCATCCGCGTGAACGCGCTGCTGCCCGGCTACGTGGTGACCGACCTGAACCGCGACTTCCTCACCAGCGAGGCGGGCGACAAGCTGCGCAGCCGCATCCCCAGCCGGCGCTTTGGCGAGCTGACGGACCTGGACGGGCCGCTGCTGTTGCTGGCGTCCGACGCCGGCGCCGCCATGTCGGGCGCCACGGTGGCGGTCGACGGCGCGCACCTGGTGAGTTCGCTATGAGCGGCGCGTCCACTTCTTTGCCGCTGGACGCGCTGGGCGACTACCTGCGCGCGCAGGGCCTGGCGGGCACGGGGCCGCTCGCGGTCACGGTACTGGCGGGCGGGCAGTCCAACCCCACCTTTCGCATCACCACGGCGGAAGGCCGCAACTACGTGCTGCGCAAGAAGCCCCCGGGGGCGCTGATCGCATCGGCCCACGCCATCGACCGCGAGTACCGCGTGATGCGCGCGCTGCAGGACACGGCCGTGCCCGTGCCGCGCATGCTGGCCTATTGCGACGATGCGGCGCTGCTGGGCACGCCGTTCTACGTGATGGAGTTTCTGCAGGGCCGCGTGCTCATGGACCAGTCGCTGCCCGGCATGGACCCGGCCCAGCGCACCGCCATCTACCGCGAGATGAACCGCGTGATTGCCGCGCTGCACGCCGTGGACTACGCCGCCGTGGGCCTGGCCGACTACGGCAAACCTGGCAACTACGTGGGCCGCCAGGTCGCGCGCTGGTCGCGCCAGTGCCGCGAGGCCACGGTGCCCGTCACGCCGGCGATGGAGCGGCTCATGGACTGGTTGCCCCAGCAGCTGCCGCAGGACGACGAGACCACGCTGGTGCATGGCGACTACCGCCTGGACAACCTCGTGTTCCACCCCAGCGAGCCGCGCGTGATCGGCGTGCTGGACTGGGAACTGTCCACGCTGGGCCACCCGCTGGCCGACCTGGCCTACCAGTGCATGGCCTGGCGCATCCCGCCCACCCTGTGGCGCGGCATCGGCGGGCTCGATCTCGCGGCGCTGGGCATCCCTCAGGAAAGCGAGTACGTGGGCTGGTACGAGCAGGCCACCGGACGCCAGGCGGCGGAGCACTGGGATTTCTACCTGGCCTACAACCTGTTCCGCATGGCGGCCATCCTGCACGGCATCGCCCAGCGGGCGCAGGACGGCAATGCCGCGGCCGCCGATGCGGTGGAGACGGGCGCCAAGGCCGGACCGCTGGCCGAACTGGGCTGGGAGGCGGCGCAGCGCTACATGGCCGGGCGCCAGTAAGCAGGTCGCTATGAAAATAGCAGCTGTTCGCGCTGGATATGTAAGCTTCTCCATGCGAAAACGCACGGAAAACGCCGAACACCCGGCGCGAATAGCTCCTGAATTCAGAGCGACAGTTCGTACCCGACGGTGATGGGCGCGTGGTCGCTGAACTTCTGCGCCTTGTAGATTTCCTCGGTACGCGCGAGCGCCGCGATGGCGGGCGTCGCCAGGTGGTAGTCCAGGCGCCACCCCACGTTGTTGGCATAGGCCTGGCCGCGGTTGCTCCACCACGTGTAGCAAGCGTCCGTGGTCTCCGGCTGTAACTGACGGTAAACGTCCACCAGCCCGCCCGTGGGGTCAGAGATGTGCAACAACTTTGTCATCCAGGCGCGCTCCTCGGGTAAAAAGCCGCTGTTCTTCTGGTTGCTGCGCCAGTTCTTCAGGTCGATCTGCTGGTGGGCAATGTTGATGTCGCCGCACAGGATGAACTCCCGCTCGGCCTTCAGCCGCATGAGGTGCGGATGGAATTCCTCCAGGAAGCGGAACTTGGCCAACTGGCGCTCCTCGCCCGAGGAGCCGCTGGGGAAGTAGGCGCTGATGATGGACAGGCGCCGCGCGGGCGTGTCAAAGCGCAGTTCCACGTAGCGCCCCTCGGTGTCGAACTCGCTGGAGCCGTAGCCGATGACCACGTCGCTGGGCTCGTGGCGCGCATAGATGCCCACGCCGGAGTAGCCCTTCTTCACCGCAAAATGAAAGTAGCCCTTCAGGCCGGCCAGTTCCTCGAAACGCCCCTGCATGTCCGCAGACTGGGCCTTGATTTCCTGTACGCAAATACAATCCGGCCGGCTTTGGGCAATCCATGCCTCGACCCCTTTGGACGTGGCCGAGCGGATGCCGTTGAGGTTGAGACTGGTTAATTTGAACAAGGATGCATCCATGGTGACAGACAGCGCGCAGACGGTGGAACAAGGGGCGAGCCAAGCCCGCCTGGCGCAGGATTTCGTGCGGTTTGCTGTGGATTCAGGGGTGCTGCGCTTTGGTGAATTCAAGACCAAGGCAGGCCGCATGAGCCCGTATTTCTTCAACGCCGGTCTGTTCGACGACGGCGCCAAGCTCGGGCGGCTGGCGCAATTCTATGCACAAGCCCTGCTGGCCAGCGGCGTCGAGTTCGACATGGTCTTCGGCCCCGCCTACAAAGGCATTCCGCTGGCCGCCACGGTGGCCGTGGAGCTGGCGCGCCTGGGCAAGAACGTCCCCTTTGCCTACAACCGCAAAGAGGCCAAGGACCATGGCGAGGGCGGCACGCTGGTGGGCGCGCCGCTGCAGGGCAAGGTGCTCATCATCGACGACGTGATGAGCGCCGGCACCGCCGCGCGCGAGTCCATCGCGCTGATCCGCGCCGCGGGTGCCACGCCGCATGCGATTGCGATTGCCCTCGACCGCCAGGAGAAGGCCACCGAGAATGGGCAGGACGTGGACCACAGCGCCGTGCAGTACGTGCGCCGTGAACTGGGCATGCAGGTTTGCGCTATCGCCAAGCTGGCAGACTTATTGCAATACCTATCGGCGGGTGGCGGCGATACGCAGATGCGCGAGCACCACGAGCGGGTGCTGGCCTATCGCCAGCGCTACGGCGTGAACGACTGAAAACAACGGCAGCAGCCAGGAGGGCAGGGGTTTTGAAAGCAGGCACACGACACGCGGGCTGGTTCATGGCAGGAGCAACCGCCGCAGCGCTGGGCCTGTTGACCCCGGTCGCCTGGGCGCAGCCGAAGCCGCCGCAAGAGGTGTACACCTGTATCGACAAAACCGGCAGGCGCATCACCGCCGACCGTCCCATCGCCGACTGCGTGGACCGTGAGCAGCGCATCCTGGACCACACCGGTGCCGAACGGCGCCGCATCGGCCCCACGCTGACCGAACACGAGCGCGCCGCGTTGGAAGTGCAGCGCCGCAAGGAGGCGCAGGAGCGCGCGCGCATTGCCGAAGAGCGCCGCCGCGAGCGCGTGCTGATGGCGCGCTACCCCGACGAGGCGGCCCACCAGGTTGAGCGCGAGGCCGCCCTCGTGCAGGTGGACGAGGTCATGGCCGTAGCACGCAAGCGCATCCAGGAACTGCAGGTCGAGCGCAAGCGCATTGACGGCGAGATGGAGTTCTACCGCCGCGACCCGCTCAAGGCGCCGATGAAGCTGCAGCGCCAGATCGCCGAGAACGATGAGGCCGTGGCCGAGCAGCAGCGCTTCTTGACCGCGCAGGACCAGGAAAAGCGCCGCATCCACCAGCGCTTCGACGCCGAACTGGCCCAGCTGCGCCAGTTATGGGCGGCCCAGCGCGCGGCGGCGTCGCAACTGGTGCCGCCGCAGTCCACGCTCGTATCGCCCGGCGCCTCGCGCTGAGACGGCACACAAAAAAAGGCTCCAACGGGAGCTAGCCGTTCTGTTAAAGTGTTGCTAAGAAAGCTGTAATGGCTCAAAATTCCGCCCTAGTCAACGACTAGGGCGTTTCTTTGTCCAAGGAAAAATCTCATCCAACTTCAGTAAAGCCGACTAAGTGGCCGCCTAGATTTCCGCCGGCCGCGGCGGGTATTCAAGTCAATCACTGCAAGAACCCCAAGTGCGGTAACTTCGGCGTACCGCCCAAGCTTGCGGTTGCCCGAGGCGGGGCCGGTACTCCAGCTTCTTCCGTTGGCCCAGGCGACTACACCGTGGTCGCTACCGGTAAGGACCAGCCGGCACTGAAGTGCCGCCTGTGCGAGGAAATCACCCCTATGCAGAGCAACTTGGCGATTGCCGAGGAGCTTATGCGCATGTCGGAGTACCTTGAACCAGTACTCCCGCAGTGTCCGAACGAGGCCTGCTCTCTATCGGAGGGGGCGCCATCCCTTGAGAATGTGACTCGCTTCGGCACCAACGCCCACGGAACTCCCCGGTTCAAGTGTGTCGGCTGCAAGAAGGCGTTCTCCTTCGGCGGCCGGTCAACCAAGCGCCAACGTCGCAGTCACTCCAATCGCGATATCTTGGTGCATCTGATGAACGCCATGCCGCTGCGGCGCATCATCAAGGTCCTCGATATCTCCCCCAGCCAGCTATACGACCGCATCGACTTCCTCTATGAGCAGGCCCAGATGTTCGCCGGCGAGCGTGAGCGAACCCTCATGGGACGCGACGACCTAGGCTCAAGATATCTGTCGGTTGACCGGCAAAAGCTGGTGGTGAACTGGCACTCTAAGAAGGTGCGAAAGAACACACTTTTGCTGTCCATTGCAACGGCCGACCAGGCTACGGGCTATGTGTTCGGGGTCAACGTCAACTTTGACCCTGCGCTGGACTCTGCTGACGTAGAGAAGGACATGGTTCGCTTTGGCGACCATGCACTTGCCAGAGCGTTTCGCCGCTACGCGAGAGTCTGGCTACCGGCTGATTGGAATGCTGCGGCTGAGAGGGCGGCGCCTCGCGGAGGTACCTCCCGAAAGCCTATGGAATCGGTCATCGAAGAGACGTACGACGCAGCCTTAGGTCGCCCCGATATAGAAGATGGTGAAGGCCCCGCGAACTCATCCCGTGCCCCCGTAAAGGGCATGCTGCTGCATGAGCAAGTGGTGATGTACGCCCACATCCAGCTTGTCACTCGACTGCTCTGCCGTGCCAAGAAGATTCGCTTCTTCACAGACCAGGAGTCGGGCATACGTGCGGCCATTCTGACGGCCGTGCCGAAAAGGGTTCTGGACCGGACGGCTGACGCTTTCTATGTCAAGGTGCTCAAAGATATGTCAGTGGACATGAAGCGCGCGCTGGTTGGTGCAACCAAGCGGCGTCTGGCGCGCTTAGCGGAGAAATACGGGGTAACCCCTGAGGCTGCAGAACTTCTGGCTGCCGAGGAAGAACTGGCGCGCATGGTTGCCATCGGCAAGTGGGGGGACCGCTGGTTCCGCCATCCCATATCGGAGATGCGTGAGCCTGAGAAATCCGTTTGCTGGCTGACCGATATCGACCCGGTCGAAACCGAACCGGACAAGCGTCGGCTCCAGCTTAGCCACCAGGCGCTACTGCACCTGAAAGCCACCCTTACCGCTGTCGACCGCTTCTTTATGCAGGTCCGGCGAGGCCTCACGCTGGCAGAACGCGCGGTGGCCAGCGCCAACACCGACCGACGTCTCTGGTTCGGGAAGAGCGCCTACAACCCCGAAGTCCTGGTGAAGGTGCTCGGCATCTTCCGGACGTACTTCAACTACTGCGAGGTTGGCCGGGACGGGAAAACGCCGGCAATGCGGCTGGGGCTGGCGCGCGGACCCATAGCGCCCGAAGACATCATCTATTTCACTCCCGAACCGCCCGAAAGACGCCGCGCGCCTGCCGCTCGGTCGCTCAAGCCCTCCGGCCCCGTGGCTCACGCAAGCGAGTCACTTGCCGCGTAGGACCCGTAGTTCGAGGTGAGCTTGGTCCGCAGTCAGGGAGCTCACTCGCACTTGGTAGACAGAGAGGGGGGCTCCCGATTCAGGCCCCGAGGACTCTTCCCATTCGGCTACACCCCCTTCACCCTCGCCGCTCACCGAGGAAAGGTACGGGCTCCGCCCTGTGCAGGCCAGCACTACTGCCGGGGCTAGGGTCATCCGCGGCAGAATACCGGTTGGTTTGACCCAATTTGTTACTTCAGCGCCTCTGATAAGGACACGACAAGGCTGGCTGCCATTGTCTCGCCAAGCCTCAACGCTCAGAGAGACAGTCCGATTGCCGTATGCCACGGGAGTGCTGCCCCTGAAGTCCGGAGCGGGCTCGTCGTTGCAGGCAGTGAGGAAGCTGGCGGCACACACGAGCGCGACGCCTAGGGAAAGGGGCTTGAAATTCAGCATGTCCCTTATAGCGACCAAAGAAACGAAGCCCCTCGTGCCGAAGCAGAGGGGCTTGAATCAAGGGCTTAGCAACACCTTAACGGAACGGCTAGCCAACGGGAGCCTTCTTTTTTGATAGCTGCCAGCGCCTGACTGGCCAGCGTTTCAGGCCAATTTGGCCTTCAGCAAGTCGTTGACCTGCTGGGGGTTCGCCTTGCCCTTGCTGGCCTTCATCACCTGGCCTACGAGGGCGTTGAAGGCCTTGTCCTTGCCGGCCTTGTACTGTTTCACGTTGGCGGCGTTGGCGGCAATCACCTCGTCGATGATCTTCTCCAGCGCGCCGGAGTCGTTCATCTGCTTGAGGCCCTTGGCCTCGATCACGGCGTCCACGTCATGGCCTTCGCCGCTCCACAAGGCTTCGAATACCTGGCGAGCAGCGTTGTTGCTGATGGTGCCGTCGTTGATGCGGCCGATGAGCGCCGCCAGTTGGGCGCTGTGCACCTTGGCCTGCTCCACACCGATCTCCTCGGCATTCAGGCGGCGCGAGATCTCGCCCATCACCCAGTTGGAGGCGAGCTTGGGCTGGCCGCAGCCCTTGGCGGCGTCCTCGAAATAGGCCGCCATGGCCTGGCTCTGCGTGAGCGTGGTGGCGTCGTACTCGGGCAGGCCGTACTGCTGCACGAAACGCGCGGCCATCGCGCGCGGCAGCTCGGGCATCTGGGCCTTGATGTCATCGATCCACGGCGCGGCGATGCGCAGCGGCGGCAGGTCGGGGTCGGGAAAGTAGCGGTAGTCGGCCGCGTCTTCCTTGGTGCGCATGGCGCGCGTCTCGCCCGTGTCGGGGTCGAACAGCACGGTGGCCTGCTGGATCGCGCGGCCATCCTCGATCTCCTCGATCTGCCAGCGGATCTCGTAGTCGATCGCCTGCTGCATGCTCTTGAAGCTGTTGAGGTTCTTGATCTCACGGCGCGTGCCCAGGGGCTGGCCGGGCTTGCGCACCGAGACGTTGGCGTCGCAGCGGAAGCTGCCTTCCTGCATGTTGCCGTCGCAGATGCCGATCCAGGTCACGATCTTGTGCAGTTCCTTGGCGTAGGCCACGGCTTCTTCGCTGCTGCGGATGTCGGGCTCGGTCACGATCTCCAGCAGCGGCGTGCCCGCGCGGTTCAGGTCGATGCCCGACTGGCCCCCTCCACCCAATGAGGAGTCCTCGTGCAGCGATTTGCCCGCGTCTTCCTCCAGGTGGGCGCGCACCAGGCGTACGGTCTTCTTCTCATCGCCCAGATAGAAGGAGACTTCGCCGCCTTGCACCACCGGGATCTCGAACTGGCTGATCTGGTAGCCCTTGGGCAGATCTGGGTAGAAGTAGTTCTTGCGCGCAAAAATGCTCTCTGGCGCAATGTGGGAGCCAAGGGCCAGTCCCAATTTGATAGCGCAGGCGACGGCCTCGCGGTTCATCACCGGCAGGGTGCCGGGCAGCGCCAGGTCCACGGCGCAGGCCTGGGTGTTGGGCTCGGCGCCAAAGGCGGTGCTGGCGCGGCTGAAGATCTTGCTGCGGGTGGCGAGCTGGGTGTGGGTCTCGAAGCCGATGACGACTTCGTAGCCCTGGATGAGTTTCGCGGTCATGGTCAGATGCCCTCCGGCGCACGGAGGTGGAAGTCGGTCGCCTGCTGCAGGCGGTGCGCGGCGTTCAGCAGGCGGCCCTCCTGGAAGTAGTTGCCGATGAGCTGCAGGCCCACGGGCATGCCGCCCGCGCCAAAGCCGGCGGGCACGCTCATGCCGGGCAGGCCGGCCAGCGACGCGGGCAGGGTGAAGATGTCGGCCAGGTAGTCGGCCAGCGGGTCGTTGCCGTGCTCGCCGAGCTTCCAGGCCACGCTGGGCGCCACGGGGCCGGCGATCAGGTCGCAATCCTTGAAGGCGTTCTGGAAGTCGTCCGCGATCATGCGGCGGATCTTCTGCGCCTGCAGGTAGTAGGCGTCGTAGTAGCCGTGCGAGAGCACGTAGGTGCCGATCATGATGCGGCGCTTGACCTCGTCGCCGAAGCCTTCGGCGCGGGTCTTCTTGTACATGTCCACGAGGTCGGCGTAGTCCTTGGCGCGGTGGCCGAACTTCACGCCGTCAAAGCGCGAGAGGTTGGACGACGCCTCGGCCGGCGCAATGATGTAGTACACGGGGATCGACAGCTCCGTGCGCGGCAGGCTGATGGGCACCAGCTTTGCGCCCAGCTTCTCGTACTCCTTGAGTGCCGCATCGACGGCGGCACGCACGTCGCCCGCCAGGCCGTCGCCGAAGAACTCGGCCGGGATGCCGATGCGCAGGCCGTCGATGGAGTCATTCAGCTTGGCGCTGAAATCCTCGGCCGGCACGTCCAGGCTGGTGGAGTCGCGGTCGGGGTCGGGGCCGCACATGGCCGACAGCAGCAGCGCGCAGTCCTCGGCCGAGCGGGCCATCGGGCCAGCCTGATCCAGGCTGGAGGCGAAGGCGATCATGCCGTAGCGGCTGGCGCGGCCGTAGGTGGGCTTGATGCCGGTGACGCCGCAAAACGATGCCGGCTGGCGGATGGAACCGCCGGTGTCCGTGCCGGTGACGGCCGGCGCCAGGCGCGCGGCCACGGCCACGGCGCTGCCGCCTGAGGAGCCGCCGGGGATGCGGCTGGTGTCCCAAGGGTTGCGCACCGGTGCGGGGGCGTCGCAGCCCACAGGCGCCACGGCGGAGTTCTCGTTGGCCGAGCCCATGGCGAACTCGTCGCAGTTGAGCTTGCCCAGGGTTACGCAGCCGGCATCGGCCAGACGAGTGACCACGGTGGCGTCGAACGGCGACTGGTAACCGGCCAGCATCTTCGAGCCGGCGGTGCTGGGGAAGTCGCGGGTGACGAAGATGTCCTTGTGCGCGATCGGCACGCCGGCCAGCGGGGCAGCCGTGCCGGCGGCGAGGGCCGCGTCCTGCGCGCGGGCCTGCGCCAGGGTGGTGTCCTCGTTCATGGCGACGTAGGCGCCCAGGTTCTGGTGCTGGCGTGCGCGGGCCAGGAAATGCTGCGCGGCCTCGACGGCCGAGACCTGTTTGCTGCGCAGTGCGCTGGTCAGCTGTGCGATGCCCAGGTCGTGGAGTTCGGAGGAGGGGGTGTTGCTCATGCTGTCGTCCTCACTCGATGACCTTGGGCACCAGGAACAGGCCGCGCTCGACGGCCGGCGCGCTGCGCTGGTTGGCCTCGCGCTGGTCGGGCTCGCTGGCCACGTCCTCGCGCAGGCGCAGCTCCACATCCCGCACCACCGCCACCGGGTGCGACAGGGGGGCGATGCCATGGGTATCCACAGCCTGCATCTTCTCGACGATGCCGAAAAAACCGTTGAGTTGCGTGAGCATGCGCTCACTTTCGCCGGGGCTCAGTTCGAGCCGGGCCAGATTGGCGATGCGGCCGATATCCTGGGGTGTCAGTGCCATAGGGAAGAGGGACGGGCGGAAACCAGATGTAAAGCGGCTTTCCGGGCTCCGCCAGGGGGAGTTATTCACAGGGGATGCGTTATTATCCCGGCTTTGCCGCTAGACCTCCACATTGCCGGTCATTGTGCGAAAAAAGCCAACAAACACCCCGTAATATCCGGCGACGGCAGGCCGACGTGCATGCCGTGCCTGAGAGGACCCCTGCATGTTCGGAGCTTTCCGTCGGTACTTCTCCACCGACCTGGCCATTGACCTTGGCACAGCCAACACCCTGATCTTCGCCCGCGACAAGGGCATCGTGCTCGACGAGCCCTCCGTCGTCGCCATCCGCCATGAGGGCGGCCCGCACGGCAAGAAAGTGATCCAGGCCGTGGGCCACGAGGCCAAGGCCATGCTGGGCAAAGTGCCTGGCAACATCGAGGCCATCCGCCCGATGAAGGACGGCGTGATTGCCGATTTCGTGATCACCGAGCAGATGATCAAGCAGTTCATCAAGATGGTGCATCCCCGCTCGGTGCTCACGCCCAGCCCGCGCATCATCATCTGCGTGCCCTGCGGCTCCACCCAGGTCGAACGCCGCGCCATCAAGGACGCGGCCGAGGCCGCCGGCGCCACGGCCGTGTACCTGATCGAGGAGCCCATGGCCGCCGGCATCGGCGCGGGCCTGCCGGTATCCGAGGCCTCTGGCTCCATGGTGGTGGACATCGGCGGCGGCACCACCGAGGTCGGCGTGATCTCGCTGGGCGGCATGGTCTATAAGGGCAGCGTGCGCGTGGGTGGCGACAAGTTCGACGAATCCATCATCAATTACATCCGCCGCAACTACGGCATGCTGATCGGCGAGCCGACGGCCGAGGCCATCAAGAAGAACATCGGCTCTGCCTTCCCTGGCTCCGAGGTCAAGGAGATGGAGGTCAAGGGCCGCAACCTCTCCGAGGGCGTGCCGCGCAGCTTCACCATCTCGTCCAACGAGGTGCTGGAGGCACTGACCGAGCCGCTCAACCAGATCGTCTCCGCCGTCAAGAACGCGCTGGAGCAGACCCCGCCGGAGCTGGGCGCCGACATTGCCGAGCGCGGCATGATGCTCACCGGCGGCGGCGCGCTGCTGCGCGACCTGGACCGTTTGCTGGCCGAGGAAACCGGCCTGCCCGTGCTGGTGGCCGAGGAGCCCCTGACCTGCGTGGTGCGCGGCTGCGGCATCGCGCTGGAGCGCATGGACCGCCAGGGCAGCATCTTCACCAGCGACTGAGCCCGAACCGCGCCTGACGAGCTGTCCGCATGCCACTGGGAACCCTGGACCGTTCGGCGCCGACGCTGTTCAAGCAGGGGCCATCGCCGCTCTCCCGCCTCACCCTCTACAGCGCCCTGGCGCTGTTTTTGATGGTGGCGGACGCACGCTTTCACCTGACCGAGCCGCTGCGCAAGGCCGTCTCCACGGCGCTGTACCCGCTGCAATGGCTGATGCTGCAGCCGGTGGAGTTCGCGGACAAGGGGGCTGGATATTTCCAGTCGCTGCAGGCCGCACAGCAGGGCATGGACGACGCGCAGCGCACCATGGCGCAAATGGCGGTGCGCGCCGGCGAGGCCGAGCAGCTGCTGCGCGAGAACGCCGAGCTGCGCCAGTTGCTGGCACTGCGCGAGCGCCTGACCACCGAGGCCACGGCCGCGCAAGTGATTTATGACACGGCAGACCCCTATACGCGGCGTGTCATGGTGGACCGTGGGCAGCTGGCAG
Organism: Diaphorobacter sp. LI3; assembly: GCF_022807955.1. Classification (NCBI taxonomy): domain Bacteria; kingdom Pseudomonadati; phylum Pseudomonadota; class Betaproteobacteria; order Burkholderiales; family Comamonadaceae; genus Diaphorobacter; species Diaphorobacter sp. LI3. The sequence goes on from NZ_CP094346.1 coordinate 268,115, forward strand.
GCGTGGAGCCGGGCTCGCCGGTGATGGATGCCTCGGGGGTGCTGGGGCAGGTCACGCGCGTGTTCCCCATGCTCAGCGAAGTCACGCTGCTCATCGACCGCGACCAGGCCATTCCTGTGCTCAACCTGCGCACCGGTGCACGCAGCGTGGCCTACGGCGACCCGGTGGCCGGGCATGGCGGAGGCATGGAGCTGCGCTTCACGCCGGGCAATGCGGATGTGCAGGAAGGCGACCTGCTCACCACCAGCGGCGTGGACGGCCTGTACCCCGCGGGCCTGCCGGTTGCGCGCGTGCTGCGCGTGGAGCGGCGCGCCGACTCCGCCTTTGCGCGCATCTACTGCGCTCCCGTGGCGCAGATGTACGGAGCGCGCCATGTGATGGTGCTCAAGCCGGTGGTGGCCGACCTGCCACCGCGCCCCGAACCCGAGCCGGCGGCGCCCAAGCGCGGAGGCCGCAAATGATCATGCCCAAGGGCCAGCAGCTGCTGCTGCCCGTGAATCCGGTCTTCATCGCTGCCAGCCTGGTGGCCGCGCTGGCGCTGAACATGCTGCCACTGGGCCGCGTGGTCTGGACGCCCGACTGGGTCATGGTGCTGCTCGTGTTCTGGGGCATGCATCAGCCGCAGCGCGTGGGGCTGGGGGTGGCTTTCCTCATGGGGCTGTGCCTGGATGTGTACCAGTCTGCCCTGCTGGGCCAGCATGCGCTGGTGTACTGCCTGCTGATGTTCGGCGCGCAATACACGCACCGCCGCCTGCTGTGGTTCGGCCCGCTGCTGCAGGCGTTGCAACTGCTGCCGCTGTTCTTTGCGGCCCATGCGCTCGAACTGCTGCTGCGCGTAGCCATCGGCGGGGGCATCCTGCCGGGTTTCGAAGGCCTGGTGGCACCGCTGCTGGAGGCCGCCCTCTGGCCGCTGGCCAGCTGGGCGCTGCTGGCGCCCCAGCGCCGCCCGCCCGACCGCGATGAAAACCGGCCGCTGTGAGCGCGCAGGGGTGAAGGGCCGCCGCGGATGACCGAACTGCGCAATGCCGAGGCCGATGTCTGGCACTTTCGCCTGCGCGTGTTCGTCGTGGGCGTGGTGGTGCTGCTGGCATTCCTGCTGATCGTTGCGCGCCTGGTGGTGCTGCAGGTGGTGCGCCACGAGGACCTCGCGGACCAGGCCGAGAGCAACCGCACGGCGGTCGTGCCCATCGTGCCCAACCGCGGCCTCATCCTGGACCGCAACGGCGTGGTGCTGGCCACCAACTACTCGGCATACACGCTGGAGATCACGCCCTCGCGGACCATGGACCTGGAGGCGACGACCGACGCGCTGGCCGAGGTCGTGGACATCCAGCCGCGCGACCGGCGCCGCTTCAAGCGTCTGCGCGAGGAGTCGCGCAGCTTCGACTCCCTGCCCATTCGCACACGGCTGTCGGACGAAGAGGTGGCGCGCTTTGCGGCGCAGCGCTACCGCTTCCCCGGCGTGGACATCAAGGCGCGGCTGTTTCGCAACTACCCGCTGGGCGAGGTGGCGAGCCACGCCATCGGCTACATCGGCCGCATCAACCAGCGCGAAAAGGAGCGCATCGAGGACTCGGACGATGCGGCCAACTACCGCGGCACGGACTACATCGGCAAGCTGGGGGTGGAGCAGAGCTTCGAATCCACGCTCCACGGCCAGACGGGGTTCGAGCGCATGGAGACCTCGGCCGGCGGGCATGCCGTGCGGCGCCTGAACAGCCACCCGGCGACGCCGGGCAACACGGTGATGCTGTCGCTGGACATCAAGCTGCAAAAGCTGATCGAAGATATGTTCGGCGAGCGCCGCGGCGCTCTGGTAGCGCTGGACCCGCGCAACGGCGAGGTGCTGGCGCTGGTGTCCAAACCCACGTTCGACCCCAACCTGTTCGTCGAGGGAATCGACCAGGAAAACTGGCAGGCGCTCAACGAGTCCATCAACAAGCCGCTGCTCAACCGCGCGCTGCGCGGCACCTACCCTCCGGGCTCCACCTACAAGCCCTTCATGGCGCTGGCCGCGCTGGAGCTGGGCAAGCGCACGGCGGGGCAGGTGTTCAACGACCCGGGCTATTACAACTATGGCGGGCGCACCTTCCGCAGCCACGAAGGCGGCCTGGGCGGCGTGGACATGCACCGCGCCATCCAGTATTCGAGCAACACCTACTTCTATTCGCTGGCCGTGGAGATGGGTGTGGACGCCATCCACGACTTCATGAAGCCGCTGGGCTTCGGGCAGATCACCGGCATCGACCTCGGGGGCGAAGTGCGCGGCGTGCTGCCCAGCACCGAGTGGAAGCGCAACACCTACAAGCGCCCGGAGGCCAAGCGCTGGTACTCGGGCGAGACGGTGTCGCTGGGCATCGGCCAGGGCTACAACAACTTCACCATGCTGCAGCTGGCCGTGGCCGAGGCCACGCTGGCCAACGGCGGCACCCGCCACCGTCCGCACCTGATCAAGGCCGTGAAAGACCAGGTGGGCGGGCAGGTGACCGAGGTGCAGCAGCCCCCCGGCGAGCGCCTGGGCTACAACCCCAAGCATGTGGCGATCGTGAACAACGCGCTGATGGCCGTGAACCAGGCGGGCACGGGGCGGCGCGTGTTCGCGGGCGCGCCCTACACCTCGGCGGGCAAAACCGGCACGGCACAGGCGGTGAGCCTGGGGCAGAACGTGCGGTACAACGCCAAGCTGCTGGAGGAGCACCAGCGCGACCATTCCCTGTTTGCCGCGTTCGCACCCGTGGAGGAGCCCCGCATCGCCGTGGCCGTGATCGTGGAGAACGCGGGCTTTGGCGCGGCGGCGGCGGCGCCCATCGTGCGCCGCGTGTTCGACTACTGGCTGCTGGGCCAGTACCCGAGCGAGCAAGACCTGGCGGCCGTCTCCAAGGGGCAGGCCGGTGCTCCCATGGGCACGCCGCGCAACGTGGCGGATGTGCCGCTCGCGATGCCTTGAGGGCTCTTCCGCCCGGTCAGGGTGCGGAAGGACGCGCCAGTGCGCGCGGCGGCGGCAACTGGCTCACCACCAGGGCGGCCACGATCAGCGCCGCGCCCGCCAGGCCGGCCGCGCCCAGGCGCTCGCCGATCAGCACCCAGGCCGTGGCGGCGGCAAACACCGGCTCCAGCCCGAAGACGATGGCGCTGCGCATGGCATCCACGCGCTGCTGGCCCCAGGCCTGCAGCGTCACCACCAGCACGCTGGCCACCACGCCCAGGTAGGCCAGTGCCGTCAGCGCGTGCGCCGGCAGGTCCGCCAGGGCCTGCAGCGACGTGGCGACCTCGCCATGGCGCGCGAGCAGCAGCACGCTGGCCGCGGCGAACATCACCAGCGCCTGCACCGCCGCCATGCGTGTGGCGCGCAGCGGCTGGGCCGCGGTGCGGCGCGCGCATTCCTCCAGCGTGAGGATGTAGATGGCATAGAACAGCGTGCTGGCGAGCGTCAGCGTGTCGCCCAGGTTCCAGGGCTCGTTCTCGTGGAACATCAGCACCATGCCGGCCAACGCCATGGCGCAGGCCGCCCACAGCGCGGCGCCATAGCGCCGGCCCAGCACGGCCATGGCCAACAGCGGCACCACCAGCACGTTCAGCCCGGTGACGAACGCATTGCGGTTGCTGCTGGTGCGCGCCAGCCCCTCGATTTGCAGCCAGAACGCGAGGAACAGCAGGGCGCCCAGCAGCAGACCCCAGCGCAGTTCCGTGCGCCGCAGACCGCGCCACAGCGGCGCCAGCACCAGCAGCGCAATCGCGAAGCGGGCCCAGATGATCTGCAGCGCATCCAGGTGCGCGGACATCATCTTCATCGCAGGGAAGGTGGTGCCCCAGACGGCGACCACCAGCAGGAGGGCCAGCAGGCCCTGGCGTTCGGAACGCATGGCTTCTTCAAAAATGAGAGCTGTTGGCGCTTGTTTCAAAAGGATTCCGATATGTTCTCATATCGAAACCCAAGTACATCAAGCGCTGGCAGCTATGGTTTTATAAGCGGCCGCACCGTGCCACCCGGCGGGTCAGTGGCTCATGCGCCCGATGAAGGAGCGGATGCGGTCGTTGGCCGGGTGGGAGAAGAACTCGGCCGGCGGCGCATCGTGGGCAATGCAGCCCTGGTCGAAGAACATCACGCGGTCGGCCACCTCGCGCGCAAAGCCCATCTCGTGCGTGACCACGATCATCGTCATGCCGCCGCGCGCCAGCTCGCGCATCACGTCCAGCACCTCCTGCACCATCTCGGGATCAAGGGCACTGGTGGGCTCGTCGAACAGCATCACCTTCGGTGCCATGGCCAGCGCGCGCGCAATCGCCACGCGCTGCTGCTGGCCGCCCGACAACTGCCAGGGGTACTTGTGCGCATGGTCCTGCATGCCCACGCGCTTGAGCAGGGCCATGGCCTTGTCGTTGGCCTCGCGGCGCGACGTGTGGCGGATGCGGCGCGGCGCCAGCGTCACGTTGTCCAGCACCGTCATGTGGCCGAACAGGTTGAACTGCTGGAACACCATGCCCACCTCGCTGCGCTGCAGCTGCAGCGTGCGCGGGTCGTCGGTGACCTCCACGCCGTCGATGGTGATGCTGCCGCTGTCGTGCGGCTCCAGGCGGTTGATGGCGCGCAGCAGCGTGGACTTGCCCGAGCCCGAGGCGCCGATGATCACGGTGACCTCGCCCGTGCGGAACACGGTGGACACGCCCTTGAGCACCTCGTGGCTGCCGAAGGCCTTGCGCACGTCCTTGCACACGATGTAGGGATTGGCGGAAGCGGCGTGGCTCATTTCACACGCCCTTCGACGTCAAAGCGGTACTCGATGGCATGCGTGACCTGCGTCACCAGCGTGGTCAGGATCAGGTAGGTGATGGCCACCGTGGTCAGCGTGGCCACGGGCTGGAAGGTGGCGGACTGGATGCGGTTGCCCACGTTGGTCAGCTCCACCACGCCGATGGCGTAGGCGAGCGACGAGTCCTTGAGCAGCGCCACGAAGTTGCTCACCAGCGGCGGCAGCGCGATCTTGAAGGCCTGGGGGAACACGACGTCGAAGAACACGTGCGTGCGCGACAGGCCGAGCGCACGCGCGGCCTCGGTCTGCCCGCGCGGCACGGCCAGCAGGCCGGCGCGGATGGCCTCGGCGTTGTAGGCGCCCACGTTCAGGCCCAGCGCCACCACGGCGGCGGCGAAGTCGGGCAGGTTCAGGCCCGGCACCAGCACGGGCAGCGCGAAGTACACGAACAGGATCTGCACCAGCAGCGGCGTGCCGCGGATCGCCCAGATGTAGAAGCTGGCCACCCAGCGCAGCCAGGCCAGGCGCGAGGTGCGCGCCAGCGCCGCGGCCGTGCCCAGCAGCAGGCCCACGGTGCCGCTGACCAGCGTCAGGTACAGCGTGGTGAGGGCGCCTTCGGAGAAGAGCTCCGCGTTGGAGCCGATGGGCTCAGGAAAGAAGGAGAGGAACTGGCCGAGCAGGGCGAGGACCAGCGCCATCAACACCAAAGCCGCCACCAGCGTTGCATTGCTGCGCTGGGTGCGGCTCCAGTGTGCGGGCCAGAGAGCGAGAAGCATGGGCAAAGCGGGCCGGACCCGCAGGCCCGGCGCAGTCGGTTACTTGCAGGTGACGTCTTCTTGGAAGTACTTCTGGGAGATCTTGCCCACAGTGCCGTCGGCGATCGCTTCCTTCAGCGCCTTGTTCCAGGCGTCGGCCAGGCCCTGGTTGCCCTTGGAGACGGCGGCGGCCACCTGCTCCACGAACAGCATGTCGCCCGTGCGGAAGCCCGCCTTGGGCGCCTTGGCCAGCATTTCCTTGGCCACGAAGCGGTCGGTCACCCAGGCGTCCACGCGCTTGGAAGCCAGGGCGTTGCGCGCGGCTTCGTCGGTGGGGAAGTTCTTCACGTCCTTCACGCCGGGCACCTTCTTCACGGCGTCCAGGTAGGTCGTGCCGGTCTGCACGGCCACCACCTTGCCGTTCAGGTCGGCGGCCTTGGCCACCTCGGGCTTCATCGACACGATGATGCCGCCCGAGCAGTAGTGCGGCAGCGTGAAGGTCACGGCCTTGGAGCGCTCGTCGGTGATGGCGTGCGAGGCGATCACCAGGTCCCAGCGGTCCTGGGCCAGGCCGGTCAGCAGCGCGTCGAAGCCGACGGTCTTCCACTCGTACTTCAGGCCCATCTTCTTGACCACGGCCTCGGCCACTTCGATCTCGTAGCCCGTGAGCTGCTTGCCCTTGAAGAAGTTGAACGGCGCGTACTGCCCCTCGGAGCCGAGGATGATGGTGCCGCTCTTCTGGATTTCTTCCAGGGGACGCGCCTGCACGACAACGGCGGCGCACAGCGCCACAGCAGTGGCCAGGGTCTTGAACATCTTCATAGGGAGTTCCTGCTTGCTTCAGGTACAAAAAATCCGGCATTGCGGATCACAAGCCGGAAACCAACGCCTGCGCAAGAAGCCCGGGTAAGGGCGGCGTCACGAGGCGGTCACATTATAGAGAGCGGCCCCTGGTGCGCCGCATTGACGCAAACCCGGGGGCCAGGGTCATTGCGGGCGCATCAGCGTGGACTTGCCGAACAGGCTCTCCAGCAGGTCCACGGCCAGCTCGGCCGTCTGGTTGCGCACGTCCAGCGCAGGGTTCAGCTCCACCAGGTCCGCCGATCCGAGCGCACCGCAGTCGGCCAGCATCTCCATGCACAGCTGGGTCTCGCGGTAGGTCGGGCCGCCGCGCACGCCGGTGCCTACGCCGGGGGCCACCGACGGGTCCAGGCAATCCATGTCGAAGCTCACGTGCAGGTGCGTGTCCTGGTCCACGTCGGCCAGCGCGGCCTGCATCACCGCGCGCATGCCCAGCTCGTCGATGGTGCGCATGTCGTACACCTCGATGCCATGGTCGTTGACGAAGCGCTTCTCGGTGGCGTCCACGCTGCGCACGCCGATCAGCGTGATCTGCCCGGACTGCAGCGCCGGCGGCGCATCGGGGCCGGCCAGGCGCGTGAGCTGTGCCGGGCCGTGGCCCAACAGGCACGCCACAGGCATGCCGTGCAGGTTGCCGCTGGGGGAGGACTCGGGGGTGTTGGCGTCCGCGTGCGCGTCGAACCACAGCACCTTCAGCCGCCGCCCGCGCGCGCGGCAGTGCTGCGCCACGGCGCTGATGGAGCCGATGGCCAGGCAGTGGTCGCCGCCCATGAGCAGCGGCAGCTGGCCCGCCTGCAGCGCGGCGTGCGTGGCTTCGTACACCGCCCGGTTCCAGGCCGCGACCTCGGCCAGGTGGCGAAAGCCGCTGGCGGGCTCGGCCTGCGGATTGCCGGGGCCGGCCAGGTTGCCCTGGTCGCGCACGTCGAAGCCGCGTGCCTGCATGGCCCGCGCAATGCCCGCGATGCGCAGCGCGTCGGGGCCCATGCTGGCGCCCAGCACGCTGGCGCCCACGTCGGTGGGGGCGCCGATCAGGGTCAGGGTCGTCATCGGGTCTCTCCTTGCCAGTGAATGCGGGTGGATCGGGTCAGCGCAGGAACGCGTCGTAGCCGGTCTTCAGGATCAGCATGCCCACCACCAGGATGAAGATGCCGCGCACGAAGCCCGCGCCGTGCTTCAGCGCCAGGTGGGCGCCGAGCAGGCTGCCCACCACGTTGGCCACGGCCAGCGGCAGCGCGAAGTGCCACCAGACATGGCCCTTGGCCGTGAACAGGATCAGCGCGGCCACGTTGGTGGCCAGGTTCAACAGCTTGGCGGACACCGAAGCGTTCAGGAAATCGTAGCCCAGCACGCGCACGAAGAGAAACACGAAGAAACTGCCCGTGCCGGGGCCGAAGAAGCCGTCGTAGAAGCCGATGGTCACGCCGATGGCGCAGGCCGCCAGGGTTTCACGCCCTGCAGCCAGGCGGGGCGCGTGGTGGCGCCCCAAGTCCTTGCGCGCCAGGGTGTAAATCAGCAGCGCCACCAGCACCAGCGGCAGCAGCTTGCGCAGGAAATCGGCGGAGATCAGCGTCACCACCCAGGCGCCGGCGAACGCGCCGACGAATCCCGCGAGCGCCGCCGGCAGCATGGCACGCCAGCGCATCTGCACGCGGCGGCTGTACTGCCAGGTGGCGATGCCCGTGCCCCAGATGGCGGCACTCTTGTTGGTACCCATCAGCGTGGCCGGCGGCGCGGTGGGAAACGTGGCGAACAGGGCGGGCAGCAGGATCAGGCCGCCCCCGCCGACGATTGCGTCCACGAAGCCGGCCAGCAGCGAGGCCAGCGAGACGATGATCCATTCCATGGGCGCGATTGTCGCACCGCTACCGCTATGGAATCAGTAGCTGCTTGCGCCCACCCTGCGGGCGCTGGGGCCACTTTTGCTGAAAGTCTCGACAAATAAAAAGGCACCCGGGTTGCGGGTGCCTTGTGAAGGGGCATCTCGTTGCGGATGCCTGAATTGATGGTTGATGTTCTTGTGTTAGGGCTGTTGTCTCCTCGGTCCCCTCGGTTGGCGTGCCGAGGCGCGCTTCGAGTGCATGGACTGTAATAAAACGCACCCCGGTGGTGCATTGGTGGTTTCCCGCACCTGCTGCCACTGGTTCAAACTGGGGCACGCGCCTCGCTGCGAATCCATTGGGCGGCCATCTCGGCCATCATCAGCGTGGGTGCATTGGTATTGCCGCTGGTGATGGTGGGCATGGCGCCCGCGTCCACCACGCGCAGGCCGGCCACCACGCCGCCGCGGCCGTCGCGCACGCGCAGGCGCGCATCCAGCACAGCCTGCGGATCGTCCAGCCGGCCCATGCGCGTAGTGCCCACGGGATGGAAGATGGTGGTGGCGATATCGCCCGCCAGCCGGGCGAGGTCTTCGTCGCTCTGGTACTGCGGGCCGGGCTTGTATTCCTCGGGCTGGTAGGGAGCCAGTGCGGGCTGGGCCACGATGCGGCGCGTGACGCGCAGGCTGTCGGCGGCCACCTGGCGGTCCTCGGGCGTGGACAGGTAGTTGGGAGCGATGGCCGGCGCGGTGCGGAAGTCCGGGCTCTTGATCTGGATGGTTCCGCGGCTGGTGGGGTTCAGGTTGCACACGCTGGCCGTGAAGGCCGGGAAGCGGTGCAGCGGCTCGCCGAAGGCCTCCAGCGACAGGGGCTGCACGTGGTACTCAAGGTTGGGGTGCGGCAGGTCCGGCTGGCTGCGTGTGAAGGCGCCCAGTTGCGACGGTGCCATGCTCATCGGGCCGCTGCGCTTGAAGGCGTATTCCAGCCCGATTCTGGCCTTGCCCAGCAGGTTGCCCGCCAGCATGTTCAGTGTGGGCACGCCTTGCACCTTGTACACGGCGCGGATCTGCAGGTGGTCCTGCAGGTTGGCGCCCACGCCGGGCAGGTCGGCCTGTATATCGATACCGTGCCGCTGCAGCAACGCGCCGGGGCCGATGCCCGACAGCTGCAGAATCTGTGGCGAGTTCACCGCGCCGGCGCTCAGGATCACCTCCTGCTGCGCGTGGGCCGTGACCATTTCCTCGCCGGTCCACACCTGCACGCCGGTGCAGCGCAGGCTGCCGTCCGGCTGACGGTCCAGTACCAGGCGCGTCACCTGGGCCGAGGTCCACATCTCGAAATTGGGCCGCCCGTAGCAGGTGGGGCGCAGGAAGGCCTTGGCCGTGTTCCAGCGCCAGCCGTTCTTCTGGTTGACCTCGAAATAGCCCACGCCCTCGTTGGTGCCGCGGTTGAAGTCGTCGGTGGCGGGAATGCCGGCCTGCTGCGCGGCCTGGGCGAAGGCGTCGAGGATGTCCCAGCGCAGGCGTTGCTTTTCCACGCGCCACTCGCCCGAGCTGCCTGTGGACTTGCTGCCGTGCAGGCGCTTGAAGTTCTCGTTCACGCCCTCGGGCTGGTCCAGGCGCCAGTGGTCCTCGTGGCGGCGAAAGGCCGGCAGCACGTTGTCCCAGCGCCAGGCGTCGTCGCCCGTGATCTGGGCCCACTGGTCGTAGTCGCGCGCCTGGCCGCGCATGTAGATCATGCCGTTGATGCTGCTGCAGCCGCCCAGCACCTTGCCGCGCGGGTAGCGCAGGCTGCGGCCGTTCAGGCCGGTGTCGGCCTCGGTGTGATAGAGCCAGTCGGTGCGCGGGTTGCCGATGCAATACAGGTAGCCCACGGGAATGTGGATCCAGTGGTAATCGTCCCTGCGGCCGGCCTCCACGAGCAGCACACGGTTCTTGGGGTCTGCGCTGAGCCGGTTGGCCAGCAGGGCGCCGGCGGTGCCGCCGCCGATGATGATGTAGTCGAAAGTGGTGTCGCTCATGGATGCCGATCGCACGTCAGGGAAGGAGCGCAACGCGCCAGCGCTGGGGCTGCCGCAGTGCAGCAATCGATTGTGCGATTCGGCACTCGGGTGTCGAGAGGGAAACCCCGCTGCGCTACGTTTTTTGATAGTGGCAGCGCGCGCTGCGGGTGCGTCACGGCCGGTTTTTGATGTTTTTTCAAGCACCGGCGGGCCTCGCTTTTGCCACGCGCCAATCTGTGGAATGATGCGCCGCGTCAGCCCCGTGCGCGGCGCGGCCGCCGGAATATGCAAAACTGCGGGCGCCGCCAGTGGCGCCTGCGCCAGCCGGTCGCCCGGCCTCTTTCCCGACCACCATGCCCGTCACCCACCCTCCATCGGTCGTGCAGGACCACGCTGCCAGGCCCCTTGCCCAGCCGCAGGGCGAGTGGGTGGCCGCGGCCTTTGCCGACCGCCGGGCCTGGCGGCGGGTGGCGGCGCAGCTCAAGGACTGCGGTCCCGGCGTTGCCTGGAGCCTGCAAGGCGTGCAGCGTCTGGACCACGTGGGCGCGCAGATCCTGTGGAACCACTGGGGCCGCGCCTGGCCCGAGCAGCTGGAACTGACCGAGAACCAGCGTGAGATGCTGGAGCGCGTGGCGCAGTACACCACCCCCTGCGAGCCCCCCGCGCCCTGGCGCCTGGGCGACCAGGTGGACCGCCTGGGCGTGCTGGTGCTGCACGCGCTGGACCATGTGCGCCATCTGGTGATACTGGTGGGCCAGCTGGTGCTGGACGTGCTGCGCCTGCTGCGCAACCCGCGGCGCGGGCCCTGGCGCGACATCTCGGGCCACCTGTACCGCATGGGCGCCACGGCGCTGCCCATTACGGCGCTGGTGGGCTTCCTGATCGGCGTGGTGCTGGCCTATCTCATGTCGCTGCAGTTGCGGCAGTTCGGCGCCGAAGCGTTTATCGTGAACATCCTGGGCATCTCGCTGATCCGCGAGCTGGGGCCCATGCTGGGCGCCATCCTCGTGGCGGGGCGATCGGGCTCGGCCATCACCGCGCAGATTGGCGTGATGCGCGTCACCGAGGAGCTGGATGCCATGCGCGTCATGGGCATACCGCACGGTTTTCGCTTGGTGATGCCGCGTGCGCTGGCGCTGGCGCTGGCCATGCCGCTGGTGGCCCTGTGGACCACGCTGGCGGCGCTGGCGGGCGGCATGCTGGCTGCGGACCTGACCATGGGCATCTCGTCGGCCTACTTTGCGCAGGCCCTGCCTGCCGCCGTGAATGTGTCCAACCTGTGGCTGGCGATGTCCAAGTCGGTGGTTTTCGGCGTGTTCATCGCGCTCATCGGCTGCCACTGGGGGCTGCGCGTCAAGCCCAACACCCAGAGCCTGGGCGAAGGCACCACGGCCTCGGTGGTGAGCGCCATCACCATGGTGATCATCGTGGACGCGCTGTTCGCCGTCGCCTTCAAGAACGTGGGTTTCTAGCCATGGATGCCACCCGCCCCGCCGCAGACGCCGACACCAGGGCCGTGGTTGAGCCGCCGGTGGTGGACATCCGCGGCCTGGCCACGGTGTTCGGCCGGGGTGACGAAGCCTTCACGGTGCACGACGACCTGCAGCTCACCGTGCAGCGCGGCGAGATCCTCTCGCTCGTGGGAGGCTCGGGCACCGGCAAGACGGTGTTGCTGCGCCACATCCTGGGGCTCACGCGGCCCACGCGCGGCAGTGTGGAGGTGCTGGGCCGCTCGGCGGCTGAGTTGGTCGGCGGCGAGCGCGCCAGCAGCCGCGTGGGCATGCTGTTCCAGCACGGGGCGCTGTTCTCGGCCTTCAACGTGCTGGACAACATTGCTTTCGCGCTGCGCGAGCTGGGCACGCTGCCGCCCGCGCTGGTCAACGACGCGGCCATGGTCAAGCTGCGCCTGGCGGGGCTCAAGCCCGAGCACGCCACGCGCATGCCGGCGGACCTCTCGGGCGGCATGATCAAGCGCGTGGCCCTGGCGCGCGCGCTCATCATGGACCCGCCGCTGCTGCTGCTGGACGAACCCACGGCGGGGCTGGACCCGAGCAGTTCCGACGAGTTCTGCGCGCTGCTGCGCGAGCTGCATGCGGCGCTGGGCCTCACGGTGATCATGGTCACGCACGACCTGGATACCCTGTACGCCCTGTCCACGCGCGTGGCCGTGCTGGCCGACCGGCGCGTCATCGTCACCGGCACGCCGCAGGAGGTCGCGCGCTTCGACCATCCCTTCATTCACCACTTTTTTCTCGGAGAACGCGGCCGCCGTGCCATGGCCCAGCCGCCCGCCGCCTCTTCGTCCAAGGAAGCCTGATGGAAAACAAGTCCCATGCCCTGGCCGCAGGCATTTTCGTGATCGCCGTGGCGGCGCTGCTGGCCGGCCTCGGCATGTGGCTCACGCGCGACCAGACCGATTACCAGCTCTACGAGTTGTCCAGCAAGGACAGCGTGAGCGGCCTGCAGCCCCAGGCAGCCGTGCGCTACAAGGGCGTGGCCGTAGGCAAGGTCACGCACATCGGTTTTGACCCGCAGGTCTCGGGCAACGTGCTGATCCGTATCGCCGTGAATGCGGACGCGCCCATCAGCCCCACCACCTTCGCCACGCTGGGCTACCAGGGCGTGACGGGCCTGGCCCATGTGCAGCTGGACGACGCGGAGGCGCCGCTGCCCGCGCCGCCGCCGGGCGCCAGCGGCCTGCCGCGCCTGCCGCTGCACAGCTCCTCGTTCAGCCAACTGTCCGAGCAGGGCCCGGCCATCCTGGGCCAGGTGCAGGAGGCCACGCAGCGCATCAACACCCTGCTGGGCGACGAGAACCAGCAGCGCTTTTCCACGGCACTGAAGCAGTTGGGCGACGCGGCGGGCAGCATCGACCAGCTCGCGCGCCGCCTGGACAACACCGTGACCACCCGGCTGGACCCTGCGCTGGCGGGCGTGCCGCCGCTGGTGCAGGACACGCAGCAGACCCTGCAGGCGCTGCGCCAGGCGGGCAGCAGCGCGGCCACGGCCGCCAACGACGTCAGCCAGGCCATCCGCACGCTGCAGGCCGAGGGCGGCGCGCTCGACGAGATCGCCGCAGGCGCGAAGTCGCTGGCCGGCGCGGCCGACCGCTTCGGCCGCGTCACGCTGCCGCGCATCAACCATGCGGCCGACGAAACCGCGCGCGCCGCGCGCCGCCTGGGCCGCACGGCCTCGGGTATCAACGACAACCCGCAGTCGCTCATCTATGGACCAGGCCGCTCGGCCGCGGGGCCCGGCGAGCCTGGTTTCACCGCTCCCGCAGCGCAGCCCTGACGCATTGCAAGGACCCTATGATGACTATTAAAAAGATAGCTGTTGGCGCTCGCCAGATAAGCGCTAAAGCCATTTTTGGCTTCACATTTATGGCGCTGATGGTGGGCTGCTCCATCCTCCCCGAGCCGCCGGTGCGCGCCGATGTGTACGACTTCGGCCCCGGCCCCTTGCAGGCGCCGGGCCCCGCGGCCAGCGCGCCGCTGCCCCCGATCGCGCTGGCCGAGGTGACCGCCACGGGCCTGCCCGAGGGCAGCACCGCGCTGCTGTACCGGCTGGCCTATACCAACGCCCAGCAACTGCGCCCCTACACCCAGGCGCGCTGGAGCCTGCCGCCCGCCGTGCTGCTGCACCAGGCGGTGCGCGAGCGCCTGGGCCAGCGCCGCGCGGTGCTCTCTGGCGACGACGGCATGGCCGTGTTGCTGGAGCGCGGCCGCATGCCCAGCGTGCTGCGCCTGGAGCTGGAGGAGTTCAGCCATGTGTTCGGCGCGCCCCAGGCGAGCGCCGGCCTGGTGCGTGTGCGCGCCGTGCTGGCCGACGCGAGTACTGCGGGTGAGACGCTGGTCGCGCAGCGGGTGTTCGTGGCGCGGCGCGATGCCGCCACGCCCGATGCCGCCGGCGGCGCCAAGGCCCTGGCCGATGCGGCGGCCCAGGTGGCCGAGGAGCTGGCCGCATGGGTGGAGCAGTCCGGCCGCTGAGCGCCTGCGCCCTTCCCACCCCCAGAGACATGCTGCGCATGTCTCTTTTTTTTGCCCGCCGCGCACCGGCGACGGGGCGGAGGCCTACATGCCGCTGTCGCACTGGGCTGACGCGGCTTGCGTGCGCGCACCGACGCGCTGCCGCCGGGCACCTGCCTAGAGTCCATTCATCGCCTCGCAATGCCCGGCGCCATACAGGGGCCAGGCAGGCGATCCCTCAACAACCGCCACAGGAGAGTGACGTATGAACGAAGACCGCATTGAAGGCAACTGGAAGCAGTTCAAGGGCAAAGTGAAGGAGCAATGGGGCAAGCTGACCGACGACGATTTGGACATCATCGCCGGCAAGCGCGACCAGCTGCTGGGCAAGCTGCAGGAGCGCCACGGGCTGGCCCGGGAGGCAGCCGAGGAACAGCTCAAGGGCTGGGAACAGCGCAACCCCGACTTCCGCTACGACTGACGCAACGCGCCGCAGGGGCACGACTCGCGCGCCCTGCGGGATTCAATTTCCATCACATTCATCCGGAGGACATTCCATGAAAAACGCACGCAATCTGCTGGCCCTGGCGGCCGCTGCCCTGATGGCCACTTCGGGCATGGCCATGACCAAGGAGGAACACAACGCCGGCAAGGACCGCATCGGCGCTGACTACAAGGCCGCCAAGGCGCAGTGCGACACCCTGCAGGGCAACGCCAAGGACGTCTGCATGAAGGAGGCCAAGGGCCGCGAGAAGGTGGCCAAGGCCGAGTTGGAAGCCCAGTACAAGCCCAGCGACAAGGCCACCTACAACGTGAACGAGGCCCGTGCCGACGCTGACTATGAAGTGGCCAAGGAAAAATGCGACGACCAGAAGGGCGACGCCAAGGACATTTGCGTGAAGGACGCCAAGGCCGCCCATGTGGCCGCCAAGGAAAATGCCAAGGTGCAGCGCGCGCAGGCCAAGCCCGCCGACTCCACCGCCGAGAAGCGCGCCGATGTCGCAGAGGCCAAGAAGGACGCCGCAGAGGCCCAGCGCGAAGCCAACTACAAGGCCGCCAAGGAGCGCTGCGACACCATGAGCGGTGACGCCAAGGACAAGTGCGTGGCCGATGCCAAGCGCACCCACGGCCAATAAACCGGCAAATATGTGCAGCCCCGCCTCTGGCGCTAGCCGTTCTGTTAAAGTGTTGCTAAGAAAGCTGTAATGGCTCAAAATTCCGCCCTAGTCAACGACTAGGGCGTTTCTTTGTCCAAGGAAAAATCTCATCCAACTTCAGTAAAGCCGACTAAGTGGCCGCCTAGATTTCCGCCGGCCGCGGCGGGTATTCAAGTCAATCACTGCAAGAACCCCAAGTGCGGTAACTTCGGCGTACCGCCCAAGCTTGCGGTTGCCCGAGGCGGGGCCGGTACTCCAGCTTCTTCCGTTGGCCCAGGCGACTACACCGTGGTCGCTACCGGTAAGGACCAGCCGGCACTGAAGTGCCGCCTGTGCGAGGAAATCACCCCTATGCAGAGCAACTTGGCGATTGCCGAGGAGCTTATGCGCATGTCGGAGTACCTTGAACCAGTACTCCCGCAGTGTCCGAACGAGGCCTGCTCTCTATCGGAGGGGGCGCCATCCCTTGAGAATGTGACTCGCTTCGGCACCAACGCCCACGGAACTCCCCGGTTCAAGTGTGTCGGCTGCAAGAAGGCGTTCTCCTTCGGCGGCCGGTCAACCAAGCGCCAACGTCGCAGTCACTCCAATCGCGATATCTTGGTGCATCTGATGAACGCCATGCCGCTGCGGCGCATCATCAAGGTCCTCGATATCTCCCCCAGCCAGCTATACGACCGCATCGACTTCCTCTATGAGCAGGCCCAGATGTTCGCCGGCGAGCGTGAGCGAACCCTCATGGGACGCGACGACCTAGGCTCAAGATATCTGTCGGTTGACCGGCAAAAGCTGGTGGTGAACTGGCACTCTAAGAAGGTGCGAAAGAACACACTTTTGCTGTCCATTGCAACGGCCGACCAGGCTACGGGCTATGTGTTCGGGGTCAACGTCAACTTTGACCCTGCGCTGGACTCTGCTGACGTAGAGAAGGACATGGTTCGCTTTGGCGACCATGCACTTGCCAGAGCGTTTCGCCGCTACGCGAGAGTCTGGCTACCGGCTGATTGGAATGCTGCGGCTGAGAGGGCGGCGCCTCGCGGAGGTACCTCCCGAAAGCCTATGGAATCGGTCATCGAAGAGACGTACGACGCAGCCTTAGGTCGCCCCGATATAGAAGATGGTGAAGGCCCCGCGAACTCATCCCGTGCCCCCGTAAAGGGCATGCTGCTGCATGAGCAAGTGGTGATGTACGCCCACATCCAGCTTGTCACTCGACTGCTCTGCCGTGCCAAGAAGATTCGCTTCTTCACAGACCAGGAGTCGGGCATACGTGCGGCCATTCTGACGGCCGTGCCGAAAAGGGTTCTGGACCGGACGGCTGACGCTTTCTATGTCAAGGTGCTCAAAGATATGTCAGTGGACATGAAGCGCGCGCTGGTTGGTGCAACCAAGCGGCGTCTGGCGCGCTTAGCGGAGAAATACGGGGTAACCCCTGAGGCTGCAGAACTTCTGGCTGCCGAGGAAGAACTGGCGCGCATGGTTGCCATCGGCAAGTGGGGGGACCGCTGGTTCCGCCATCCCATATCGGAGATGCGTGAGCCTGAGAAATCCGTTTGCTGGCTGACCGATATCGACCCGGTCGAAACCGAACCGGACAAGCGTCGGCTCCAGCTTAGCCACCAGGCGCTACTGCACCTGAAAGCCACCCTTACCGCTGTCGACCGCTTCTTTATGCAGGTCCGGCGAGGCCTCACGCTGGCAGAACGCGCGGTGGCCAGCGCCAACACCGACCGACGTCTCTGGTTCGGGAAGAGCGCCTACAACCCCGAAGTCCTGGTGAAGGTGCTCGGCATCTTCCGGACGTACTTCAACTACTGCGAGGTTGGCCGGGACGGGAAAACGCCGGCAATGCGGCTGGGGCTGGCGCGCGGACCCATAGCGCCCGAAGACATCATCTATTTCACTCCCGAACCGCCCGAAAGACGCCGCGCGCCTGCCGCTCGGTCGCTCAAGCCCTCCGGCCCCGTGGCTCACGCAAGCGAGTCACTTGCCGCGTAGGACCCGTAGTTCGAGGTGAGCTTGGTCCGCAGTCAGGGAGCTCACTCGCACTTGGTAGACAGAGAGGGGGGCTCCCGATTCAGGCCCCGAGGACTCTTCCCATTCGGCTACACCCCCTTCACCCTCGCCGCTCACCGAGGAAAGGTACGGGCTCCGCCCTGTGCAGGCCAGCACTACTGCCGGGGCTAGGGTCATCCGCGGCAGAATACCGGTTGGTTTGACCCAATTTGTTACTTCAGCGCCTCTGATAAGGACACGACAAGGCTGGCTGCCATTGTCTCGCCAAGCCTCAACGCTCAGAGAGACAGTCCGATTGCCGTATGCCACGGGAGTGCTGCCCCTGAAGTCCGGAGCGGGCTCGTCGTTGCAGGCAGTGAGGAAGCTGGCGGCACACACGAGCGCGACGCCTAGGGAAAGGGGCTTGAAATTCAGCATGTCCCTTATAGCGACCAAAGAAACGAAGCCCCTCGTGCCGAAGCAGAGGGGCTTGAATCAAGGGCTTAGCAACACCTTAACGGAACGGCTAGGCCTCTGGCGGGGCTTTTTTTGTCCCCCACCAGCGGCGCCGACATGACATGTGTCAATACCGCCGGTGGCGGTTTTTCTTAAGCTCGCGCCGCTTCACAACGCCGCACAGGAAGGAAAGACCGCCCATGGCCGCATTGCAATGGTCCGAGGAACTCGCACTGGATCTGCCGCAGATGGACCACACGCACCAGGAATTCGTGGCACTGCTGCAGGCCGTGGAGAGCGCCGATGACGCGGCGCTCATCGGTGCCTGGGAAGACCTAGTGGCGCACACCGACGCTCACTTCGCCCAGGAGGACCGCTGGATGCAGGCCACCCGCTTTGCCGCGGGCAACTGCCACAGCACGCAGCACCAGGTGGTGCTCAAGATCATGCGCGAGGGCACCGACCGCGCGCGCCAGGGCGAGCTGCATGTCCTGCGCGAGATGGCTGCAGAGCTGGCCGTATGGTTCCCCCAGCATACGGACGCCATGGACGCGTCCCTCGCCCAGCACCTGCGCCGCGTGGGCTTCGATCCCGCCACGGGCAGCGTGCAGACGCCGGGCGCGCTGCCCGACGATCTGATCCATGGCTGCGGTGGGGCCTGCTCTTCGGGTGATGACACATCCGCCCAGCCCGCCGCCGCGGCTTGAACGATCGGCCAGCTCAGCAGAACTGCAAAACTGGGGCGGTGCGGCGCCGCGCCGGGTGCGTGTGGCGCTTGGCGACAGGTTGTGCCGGAGTGGCGCGGCGTGGCGTCCCGCGCCCGCCACGGTTGCTGTCGCGTCGCCCTGCTAAGCTTGCTGCGTTTTCACGGCCAGCCGGAGCCCCCATGACGCCGCATGAACCACCCGAAAGCGCGCTCTATCGCACCCTGCTCGAATCCACGCGCGCCATTCCGTGGAAGATCGACTGGGCCACGGCGACCTTTGCCTACATCGGGCCGCAGATCGAGGACCTGCTGGGCTGGGCGCCCACCAGCTGGCGCACCGTGCAGGATTGGGCCGACCGCATGCACCCCGACGACCGGGACCGGGTGGTCAACTTCTGCATTTCGCAATCCCAGTCGGGCGTGGACCACGAGGCGGACTACCGCGCGCTCACCACAGGCGGGGATTACGTGTGGATCCGCGACGTGGTGCATGTGGTGCGCGACTTGCAGGGCAATGTGGTGTCGCTCGTGGGCTTCATGTTCGACATCACCGAGCGCAAGCAGAACGAACACCAGCTGCTGCAACTGCAGCAGGAGCTGCAGGAACTGTCATTCCGCGACGGGCTCACGGGTGTGAACAACCGCCGCAAGTTCGACGCGGTGTACGAGCGCGAATGGCAGGAGGCGCAGCGCACCGGCGAGCCGCTGTCGCTGCTGATGTTCGATGTGGATTTCTTCAAGAGCTACAACGACCAGTACGGCCACGTGGAGGGCGACGAGTGCCTGCGGCGCGTGGCCCGCGCGCTGCAGCAGGCCGCCCACCGCCCGCGCGACTGCCTGGCGCGCTACGGCGGCGAGGAGTTCGTGCTGCTGCTGCCCGGCGCGGACGCATCTTCCGCGCGCGCGGTGGCGCAGCGCTGCATGCAGGAGGTGGCCCACGCCGGTATCGTCCATGCGGCTTCGCCCCTGGGCCAGCAGCTCACGGTGAGCGTGGGCATGGGCACGGCTCTGCCCGGCACGCAGGATGACTCCAAGCGGTTCCTGGAAACGGTGGACCGCTGCCTTTACCGTGCCAAGCACGCGGGGCGCAACCGCATCGAGGCCACGGCCTGACCGCTATGAACGCGCGGCCAGCACCGGAAACAGCTTGCTCAGCCCGTCGGCCATCACCTCCACGGCCAGCGCCGCGAGGATCAGCCCCATGAGCCGCGTCATCACGTTGATGCCCGTCTTGCCGAGCACGCGCTCGATGGGCTCGGCCAGTGCAAAGCACAGCGCCGTGGCCGCGCCCACCACCACGCCGTAGCCCACCAGCGCCAGGTGCTGCCAGATGCTCTGCGCGCGGTCGGCGTAGATCACCACGGTGGACATGGCCGCCGGCCCCGTGAGCAGCGGGATGGTCAGCGGCACCACGGCGATGCTGCTGCCCGCAGCCGCCTTCTCGGCGCCCTGCTCCAGCTCGTGGGTGTGCGGCTTGGCCTCGGCCGGCTGCGCATTGAGCATGTTCATGGCGCTGATCAGCAGCAGCATGCCCCCGCCCACCTGGAAGCTCTGCAGCGAGATGTTGAAGAAGTCCAGGATCTGCAGGCCGACGAGCGCGCAGGCCGCGATCACGCAAAACGCGCTGAACGCCGCCACCTGGACGGTGCGCCGGCGCTGCGCGGCGTTGAAACCGCTGGTGTAGTGGATGAAGAACGGCACGATGGCCAATGGATTCACGATGGCCAGCAGCGTGATGAGCGGCTTCAAGTCCATCAGCGGCCCCCGGCAATGTCCATGAGCGTGGCCGAGGTGTAGCTGGCCGCGTCCGACATCAGCCACACGATGGCCTCGGCCACTTCCTCGGGCGTGCCGCCGCGCCCCATGGGCACCTGGCCTGCCAGGTCGCGCACGCGGTGGGGCAGGCCGCCGCTGGCGTGGATATCGGTGTCGATCAGGCCGGGGCGCACGGCATTCACGCGGATGCCCTCGCCGCCCACCTCGTGCGCCAGGCCTATGGTGAGCGTGTCCAGCGCGCCCTTGGACGCCGCATAGTCCACGTACTGATGGGGTGCACCCAGCCGGGCCGCGATGCTGGACACGTTGACGATGCTGCCACCAGCACCGCCATGGCGCGTGCTCATGCGCAGCACCGCCTCGCGCACGCAGTAGAAGGCGCCCAGCACGTTGATGCTGAACATGCGCCGCAGGCGCTCGCCGTGCATCTCGTCCACGCGGGCAGGGCGGTCCACCACGCCCGCGTTGTTCACCAGTGCCGTGAGGCGCCCCAGGCGGTGGTCCACGGTCTCGAACAGAGTCACTACGTCGGCCTCCACCGCCACATCGGCCTGCACGGCGATGGCGCGCCCGCCCGCGGCCTCGATCTGGCGCACCACGCCGTTCGCGGCTTCGGCGTGGCGCAGGTAGTTGATGGCCACGGCCCAGCCGCGCTGCGCGGCCAATAAGGCGGCGGCAGCGCCGATGCCCCGGCTGCCGCCTGTGATCAGAACAATCTTGTCCATGTACGGGTGACTCCTGCAAGAATGGCGCATTGGAACAGGTTTGCGGCGCTGACGCGTATCGTCCACGCGCCTGCACTCCCTTCGCTCAACGCGTCAGGAGACACGACATGGGACAGTGGGTGGACCTTACCGCCAGCGACGGATTCACGGCCCCCGCCTGGGTGGCGCGCACCGACGGCGCGCCGCGCGGCGCGGTGGTGGTGCTGCAGGAGATATTCGGCGTCAACGCCCATATCCGCGCCGTGGCCGACGGGTATGCCGCGCGCGGCTACCTGGCGGTGGCGCCGTCCACCTTCGCGCGCGTGCAAAAGGACGTGGACCTGGGCTACGGCCCCCAGGACATGCAGGCCGGCATGGCGCTCAAGGCCGCGGTGGAGGGCCTGCCCGCGCCGGGCGTGCTGCCCGACATCCAGGCAGCCATCGACTACGCGGCGCGCCAGGGCGGCGACAAGGTCGGCGTGGTGGGCTACTGCTGGGGCGGGCTGCTGGCCTGGCGCGCGGCCTGTCTGCTCGATGGCCTGTCCGCCGCCGTGCCCTACTACGGCGGCGGCGTCACCTCGGCCGCCGAGGCCGCGCGCCAGCCGCGCGTGCCGGTGCTGGCGCATTTCGGCGAGCGCGACCACTGGATCACGCAGGACAGCGTACGGGCCTTCGCCCAGGCCCACCCCGAGGCGCAGGTGCACGTGTACCCCGCCGACCACGGCTTCAATTGCGACCACCGCGGCAGCTACGACGAGGCCGCCGCCCAGACCGCGCGCGAGCGCACGCTGGCCTTCCTGGCCGAGCACGTGGGCTGATCGCGGTTGCAGCTCCCACCGGCCTCCAGCGCCTCCGGGCGGCCGGGGCTATTCCCTGCTGCGGCTCATCTCCATCGAGAAGGTGAAGCGGCTGGCGGGATGGATGGAGCGTGAAATCTCCAGCAGTTCTCCCGCCGCGTCGTAATAGCGCCGCGTGATGCGCAGCGCGGCCGAGCCCACCTCCGCCTGCAGCTCGCCGGCCAGCCCCGCGGGCATGAGGATCGCATCCACCTCCTGGCGGATGCGGGTGATGGCGCGCCCGTAGCGCGCCTCGATCAAGGAGCTGATCAGGGTCTCGGGCGACTCGCGCACCAGGCCGTCGATGTCGCCGAAGGCCGCATCCACGTACACGTCGGTCCAGCAGATGGGGCGTGCCGCGGGCGTGGCGTCCTCCATGCGCAGGCTGGAGATGTGCAGCCAGCGCGTGCCGCCGGGGCAGTCCAGCTCCTTGGCCAGGGCCAGGTCGGCCACCAGCCGCTTGGTGCCGCGGACGACGCGCACGTGCCGGGCGCCGAACTGGGCCAGCTCGTCCACCGTGGCGATGGACTGTGTGAACCCCGCCGCCGGCCGCGTGGCCTCCACGCGCGTGCCCACGTTCTTGCGCCGGGAGATCAGCCCCAGCTCCTGCAACTCGTCCAGTGCCTTGCGCACCGCATAGCGGCTCAGGCCGTGCGTCTCGCACAGCTCGAATTCGGTGGGAAGCAGCGAACCCACGGGGTAGGTGCCGGCCGTGATGGCCTCGGCCAGGTCGCGGGCCAGGTCGGCATAGGTGGTCTTGGTCATGGCGTGCGGCAAC
Organism: Diaphorobacter sp. LI3; assembly: GCF_022807955.1. Lineage (NCBI taxonomy): Bacteria > Pseudomonadati > Pseudomonadota > Betaproteobacteria > Burkholderiales > Comamonadaceae > Diaphorobacter > Diaphorobacter sp. LI3. The sequence continues at coordinate 290,677 of NZ_CP094346.1, forward strand.
GGCTCAGGGTTATTCCTGATTCTTGTTTGTTCGAACATATCTACATTTAATTTGTTCGAACATATTTATATGTTCGATGTATGTCCACCCACTCCAAGCCGCTCCCATGTCCTTCAGCCCCGTCTCCAGCACTGTCATCGACTCCATCCTGTTCCGCGACGCCTTCGGCACGCCCGCCATGCGCGAGGTGTTCTCCGACCGCCGCCTGATCGCCCGCTACATCGAGGTGGAAGTGGCCCTGGCGCGCGCCGAGGCGCGCTGCGGCGTGATCCCGGCCGATGCGGCCGAGGCCATCGCCCGCGAGTCGCGCCTGGAGCGCATCGACTTCGACCACATGCGCCACGAAACCGACATTGTCGGCTACCCCATCCTGCCGCTGGTGCACCAGCTGGTGGCCATGTGCGGCGACGCGGGCCGCTACGTGCACTGGGGCGCCACCACGCAGGACATCATGGACACGGCCAACGTGCTGCAGGTGCGCGACGCGCTGGACATCGTGGAGGCCGACATCCGCGCGCTGCGCGCCATCCTGGCCGACCTGGCGGCCAAGCACCGCGACACGCCCATGGCCGGCCGCACCCACCTGCAGCAGGCGCTGCCCGTGACCTTCGGCTACAAGGTGGCGATCTGGCTGGCCATGTTCGACCGCCACCAAGAGCGCCTGGCCCAGCTACGCGAGCGCGTGCTGTGCGTGGAATTCGCGGGCGCCGCGGGCACGCTGGCCTCACTGGGCGAGAAGGGGCTGGAGGTGCAGCAGGCGCTGGCCGAGGAACTGGGCCTGGCCGTGCCGGCCACCACCTGGCACGTGGCGCGCGACGGTTTCGCCGAGGCGGTGAACCTGCTGGCGCTGGTGACGGGGTCGCTCGGCAAGATCGCGCTGGACATCATGATCATGGCCTCGACCGAGTTCGCCGAGGTCTACGAGCCCTTCGTCAAGGGCCGGGGCGCCAGCAGCACCATGCCGCAGAAGCGCAACCCCATCTCCAGCGAGCTGATGCTGGCCGCCGCCAAGGCCGTGCGCCAGCACGCCGGCCTGATGGTGGACGCCATGGTCCAGGACTTCGAGCGCGCCACCGGCCCGTGGCACGCCGAATGGGTCGCCATCCCCGAGAGCTTCATCCTCGCCGCCGGGGCGCTGCACCAGGCGAAGTTCGCCCTGGGCGGGCTGATCGTGGACACCGACCAGATGCGCCGCAACCTGGGAATCAGCCGCGGCCTGATCGTGGCCGAGGCCGTGATGATGGGCCTGGCCCCCGCCATGGGGCGCCAGCAGGCGCACGACGTGGTCTACGACGCCTGCCGCACCGTCAACGAGCGCGGCGGCACCCTGGCCGACGCCCTGGCGGCCCTGCCCGCCGTCACCGCGCACTTCGACCGCGCCGCCATCGATCGCCTGACCGACCCCGCCAACTACCTGGGCCTGGCCCCGGTGATGGTCGACCGCGCGATTGCCGCATCGGCCAGGACCCATTGATCCCTACCCCCCATTTCAGGAGACACGCATGAAATTCCTCAAGACCCTTGGCGCCATCGCACTGCTCGCCGCATCCCAGTTCACCCACGCCCAGGCGTGGCCCGCCAAGAACGTGACCTGGATCGTGCCCTTCGCCGCCGGCGGCCCCACGGACGCCATGGCGCGCGACATCGCCGACAAGGTCAGTCGGCAGATCGGCCAGCCCATCATCATCGAGAACACCCCTGGCGCGGGCGGCACCATCGGCGCGGCCAAGGCCGCCAAGGCGCCCGCCGACGGCTACACCTTCCTCGTGGGCCACATGGGCTACATGGGCGCGGGCCCGGCGCTGTACAAGAAGCTGAGCTACGACCCGGTGAAGGACTTCGAGGCCGTGTTCCGCTTCCCCGACACGCCGCTGGTGATGCTGGTGGGCAAGAACTCGCCCTACAAGAACGCCGGCGACCTGGTCGCCGCGGCCAAGGCCCGCCCGGGCCAGATCAACTTCAGCAACGCCGGCGTGGGCTCCACCTCGCACCTGATCGCCGCGCTGTTCGCCGCCAGGGCCGGCATCGACGTCACGCAGGTTGCCTACAAGGGCGCCGCGCCCGCCATCAACGACCTGATCGGCGGCCAGGTCGATGCCATGTTCGACCAGAGCAACACCGCGCTGCCCCAGGTGCAGGGCGGGCGCCTCAACGCCATCGCGCTGACCTCGCTCACCGCCATGCCGCAGCAGTACCCCGGCGTGCCCCCGCTGGCCGATAAGACCCTGCCGGGTTTCGAGGCCGCCACCTGGTACGGCCTGTACGCCCCCAAGGGCACGCCGAAGGACGTGGTGCAGAAAATGCACCAGAGCTACCTGAAAGCGCTGGCCGACAAGGGTTGGACGGAGCGCATGGCGGCCCAGGGCATCCACCTGCTGCCCGAGGCGCAATACGCACCTGATGCCCTGGCGAAGCACACCGCGGCCGAAGTCGAGCGCTGGCGCAAGGTGGTGCGGGACGCCAAGATCCAGCTGGATTGACCGCCATGACGCGCATCGCCCAGGAAGACCTGGCGGACAGCCTGGCGCAAGCCTTCCAGTTCGTCAGCCACCACCACCCGCCCGACTTCGTGCGCGCGCTGCGCCGGGCGCTGGCCGCCGAGACCCACGCGCCGGCGCGCGCGGCCATCGAGCAGTTGCTGGTGAACAGCCGCCTTGCCGCCCTGGGGCGGCGGCCCGTGTGCCAGGACACCGGCGTGGGTCAGGTGTTCCTGCGCGTGGGCTGCGGCGTGCGGTTCTTCCGCCGCGACGGCGCACCGCCCTGGAGCCTGCAGGCCGTGGCCGACGAGGGCGTGCGCCGTGCCTACCGCGACCCGGTCAACCCGCTGCGCGCCACCATGGTCTCCGACCCGCTGGGCCGGCGGCTCAACACGCGGGACAACACGCCCGCCGTCGTGCACTGCGAGATCGTGGAAGGCGATGCCCTGGAGGTGCTGGTGGTGGCCAAGGGCGGCGGCGGCGACGTGAAGGCGCGCTTCGCCACGCTGGAGCCCAGCGACAGCGTGGCCGACTGGGTCGTCGCGCAGTTGCCCGGCATGGGCGCCGGCTGGTGCCCGCCCGGCACGCTGGGCATAGGCATAGGCGGCACGCCCGAGCAGGCGATGCTGCTGGCCAAGCTCTCGCTGTTCGACCCCATCGACATGGACCTGCTGCAGGCGCGCGGCGCCCGGAACGCCGAAGAGGCCCTGCGGCTGCAGGTCTGCGAGCGCGCGAACGCGCTGGGCATCGGCGCGCAGGGCCTGGGCGGCACCAGCGCCGTGCTGGACGTGAAGCTGCGCACGGCGCCCTGCCACGCGGCCACGATTCCCGTGGCGCTGGTGCCCAACTGCGCCGCCGCGCGGTACGTGCGCTTCACGCTGGACGGCAGCGGGCCGGCGCGCATCGAGGAGCCACCCTCCAGCCTGTGGGACGGCATTGCCGACCGCTTCGAGATGCCCGGCGCTGTGCGCGTGGACCTCGACCGCCTGGGCGCTGACGAGGTGCGCCAGTGGCGCATCGGCCAGACGCTGCTGCTCTCGGGCCGCGTGCTCACGGCGCGCGACGCCGCGCACAAGCGCCTCGTGGACCTGCTGGCGCGCGGCGAGCCGCTGCCGGTGGACCTGCGCGGGCGCGTCGTCTACTACGTGGGCCCGGTCGACGCGGTGGGCGACGAGGCCGTGGGGCCCGCGGGCCCCACCACGGCCACGCGCATGGACCGGTTCGTGGAGCCGCTGATGGCGCAGGCAGGGTTGCTGGCCATGATCGGCAAGGCCGAGCGCGGCCCCGGCGCCATCGCGGCCATCGCCCGCCACGGCGGCGCCTACCTCAGCGCCACGGGCGGCGCGGCCTACCTGCTGTCCAAGGCCATCCGCGCCGCGCGCGTGCTGGCCTTCGAGGACCTGGGGATGGAGGCGATCCACGAGTTTGAGCTGGTGGATTTCCCCGTCACCGTGGCGGTGGACAGCCGGGGGCGCACGATCCATGCGTTCGTGCAATCCTCATAGCAAAAATGGCCTCTAGCGCTTTCCTGTCAAGCGCTGGAAGCTATCTTTTCAGTAGTCAATGCGCTCCCGCAGCTGTATCGGCAGCGCCTGCCGAGGCGCGCGGCGCGTGGGCCAGCCAGACCAGCGGGATCAGCAGCAGGAACAGCACGGCCGAGGCGTAGAAGATGTCGTTGGCCGCGAGCATGTAGGCCTGCTGGTTGGCCATGCGCTCGACCTGGGCCAGCGCCTGTTCGGGCGACAGGCCCCCCGCCTGCAGCGTTCGCAGCGCCTGGGCCAGCGCGGTGCTGCCCTGGTGCAGGCTCTCGGCGAGCTGGGCATGGTGCAGCGTGGCTCGGTCCTCCCACAGCGTGGTGGTGATGGAGGTGCCCACGGCGCCGGCCGTGATGCGCATGAAGTTCGACAGGCCCGAGGCGGCGGGGATGCGCTCGGGCGGGATCTCCGACAGCGTGAGGGTCACCAGCGGGATGAAGAAGAACGCCATGGCGATGCCCTGCACGATGGTGGGCACCATGATGGTCGCCAGGTCGGCCTGGGTGTTGAAGTTCGACCGCATCCACAGCACCACCGCGAACACCAGGAACGCGAAGGTGGCGAAGTTGCGCGGGTCGGCCTTGCCGACGTTCTTGCCCACCCAGGGCGACAGCACCATGGCCAGCAGGCCCACGGGCGCCATCACCTCGCCGGCCTGCGTGGCCGTGTAGCCCATGTACTGCTGCAGCCACAGCGGCAGCAGCACCACGTTGCCGAAGAACACGCCGTAGCCCACGGCCGTGGCCAGCGCGCCGGCCCAGAAGTTGCGGATCCTGAACAGCGTCAGGTCCACCACGGGATGGTCCTCGCCGCGCTCCCAGATCAGGAAGGCCGCCAGGCCGACGCCGGCCACCAGCGCGCAGGCCACGACCAGGGGCGAGGCGAACCAGTCGTGCTCCTTGCCTATGTCCAGCATGATCTGCATCGCCCCCACCCAGATCACCAGCAGCGCCAGGCCCATGGAGTCGATGGGCAGCTTGCGCCGCTCGGTCTCGCGCTTGTGGAAGATGGCCCAGGTGACCAGCACGGCGGCAACGCCCACGGGCGCGTTGATGTAGAAGATCCACGGCCAGGTCATGTTGTCGGTGATCCACCCGCCCAGCAGCGGTCCCATGACCGGCGCGATCAGCGTGGTCATGGACCACATGGCCATGGCCAGGCCGGCCAGCGCCTTGGGGTAGCTCGACAGCAGCAGTGACTGCGACAGCGGGATCATCGGCCCCGCGACGAAGCCCTGCAGCGCGCGCGCGGCGATCAAGAGCGTCATGTTGGGCGCGAGGCCGCACAAGAGCGACGCGATCACGAACAGCGTGACGCTGGCCACGAACAGCCGCACCTGCCCGAAGCGCTGCGACAGCCAGCCCGTGAGCGGCACGGCGATGGCGTTGGCCACCGCGAAGCTGGTGATGACCCAGGTGCCTTGCGTGGGGCTCACGCCCAGGTCGCCCGCGATGGCGGGCAGCGACACGTTGGCGATGGACGTGTCCAGCACGTTCATGAACGTGGCGGCCGACAGGGCCAGCGTGCCCCAGGTGCGCGCGCTGCCCGTGAGGGGCGGCAGGGGAGCCGCGGGGGCGGAGGAGGCCATGGTCAGTGCGCGCCCAGGTTGGCGGCGATGATGCGGGCCACGTCGGCATCGGCGCCCTGATCCAGCGACTCATACACCGCCGTCTGCGCCACGGGCTGCTGGCGCGGCGCCTCGGCCAGCGCGGGGCCGCCGCGCTCCTTTGTGTCCACTTTCACTTCCATGGACAGACCCACGCGCAGCGGGTGCTGGGTGATCTGCCCGGGGTCGAGCGCGATGCGCACCGGCACGCGCTGCACCACCTTGATCCAGTTGCCGGTGGCGTTCTGCGGCGGCAGCAGCGCGAAGGCCGCGCCCGTGCCCACGCCCAGGCCGGCCACGGTGCCCTTGTATTCGACCTTGCCGCCGTACAGGTCGGCCGTCAGCGTGGCCGGCTGGCCCAGGCGCAGGTTGCGCAGCTGGTTCTCCTTGAAGTTGGCGTCCACCCACACCTGGCCCAGCGGCACCACGGCCATCAGGGGAGTGCCGGCGGCCACGCGCTGGCCCAGCTGCACGTTGCGCCGGGCCACGTAGCCGTCCACGGGCGCGGGCAGGGCGGTGCGGCGGCTGCCCAGGTAGGCCTCGCGCACGCGCGCGGCGGCGGCCAGCACGCTGGGGTGGCGGGCCACGGCCACGCCCTGGGTCAGCGACTGGTTGCTGGCCAACTGCTCGCGCGCGGCGGCCGCGCCGGCCTGCGCGCCGGCGAGCTGCGTGCGGGCGGTCTGCAGCTGGCTCTGCGCGTGGCGCAGTTCCTCCTGCGAGACGGCGCCCTCGCCGGTCAGGGCCTGGCGGCGGCGCAGGTCGTCCTCGGCGCGCGCGATCTCGGCCTGGGCGCGTGCGGCCTCGGCTTCGCGCAGGCGCACCTGCGCGGCCAGGGCGCTGTTGTTGGCGTACAGCGTGCGTGTCTGCCGCACGGCCTGCGCCAGGTTGGCCTCGGCCTGCTGCAGCGCCACGCGCGCGTCAGCCGGGTCCAACTGCACCAGCGCAGCGCCAGCGCGCACGAAGTCGGTGTCGTCGGCCAGAATGGACATCACCGTGCCGCCGGTCTGCGGCGTGATCTGGATGACGTTGCCCTGCACGTAGGCGTTGTCGGTGTGCTCGTAGTGGCTGGCGACCAACCAGTCGTACAGGCCCCAGGCGCAGCCGGCGAGCACGACGACGCCAGCCAGGGTGAACAGCGCCTTGCGGCGGGAAGCCTTCGACGCGGTGGAAGGGGTGGGAGGAGTTGCGGTCATGGTGGACAAGGGCAAAAAAGGGGGATGGGGGCGAATTCAGCGGGCGGCCGCCACCGTGGGGGCCGCTTGCGGGGCTTGCGCCGTGGGCGGCGGCGTGGCCGCATAGCCGCCGCCCAGGGCGCGCATCACGCCCACCTGGTTGTCCAGCCGCCGCGCGGCCAAGTCCACGGCCAGGCGGCGCTGGGCCAGCACCTGGCTTTCGGCCGACAGCACTTGCAGGTAGGTGCCCAGGCCGGCTTCATAGCGGCGCCGCGCAATGCCATAGGCGGCCTGCGCGGATTCGCCGGCCTGGCGCTGCTCCGCGATCTGCCGTGCGATCGAGCTGCTGCTGGCCAGCTGGTCGGCCGCGTCGCGCACCGCTTCCAGCAGGGCGGCGTTGTAGCTTTCGACGGCGGCGTCCCGGTCGGCCGCCTTGCCGCGCAGGTTGGCGCGCAGGCGGCCGGCATCGAAGATCGGCAGTCGCAGCGCCGGGCCCACGCCCCATTCACGGCTGCCGGCCTCGATGAAACGGTCCAGCCCCACGCTGGCCAGGCCCACGAAGGCGGTCAGGCTCACGTTGGGATAGAACTGCGCCCGCGCCACGCCCATGTCCTGGGTGGCGGCTTCCACGCGCCAGCGCGCGGCCGCCACGTCGGGGCGGCGGCCCAGCAGGTCGGCGGGCACGGCGGCGGGGGTTTCTGAAAAATGGATAGCTGCCAGCGCTTGTGGGGTCAGCGCCTGGGCCGTCTGGGGGTCTGCAATCAGCGCGCCCAGCGCGTTGCGTGCCAGGGCTTCCTGCTCGCGCAGCGCCTCGATCTGCTGGCGCGCTTCGGGCAGGGCGCCTTCGCTTTGGCGCAACTCCAGCTGGGTGTCCAGCCCGGCCTGCACGCGCCGCTGCACCAGTTGCAGCATTTCGGTGCGCTGCTGCAGCGTGCGCTCGGCCACGGCGCGCTGGGCCTGCAAGCGTGCCAGCTGAAAGTAGCCCTGCGCCACGCGGCTCGCGAGCAGCAGGCGCGCGGCCTCGGCGTCGGCGCGCGCGGCCTGGGCCTCGCCCAGTGCGGCGGCGAGGGCGGCACGGTGTTTGCCGAAGAAGTCCAGCTCCCAGCTGCCCGACAGGCGGGCGGTTTCCACGCTACGAATGGCGCCGGCCTGGCCGGGGGGGTAGGGTCCGTTGGCGCTGTAGCGCTGGCGCGTGGCGTCCAGGCTGCCGTTGACCTGCGGGCTCTGGGCCGCGCGGGCGGTGTCGGCAAAGGCCTCGGCGCGCGCGATGCGGGCGGCGGCCTGCTGCAGCCCGGGGTTGCCTTGCAGGGCCTGGGTGATGAGCGCATCCAGCTGCGCATCGCCAAAGCTGCGCCACCAGTCGGCGGAGACCGCAGTCTGCGGCTGCACAGCAGCATCTGCGCTGGATGAGGGCACAGCGGCCAGGCCCAGGGAGGCAGGGTCGCGCATCCGGGCGTGGGAGTCGATACCCGCCATGTCGGCGCAGCCCGACAGCAGAGGCAGGGCCAGCAGCGCGACGGCCAGCGTGGCGCCATACAGCAGCGCACTGCCGCGGGGCGCGGTCGCAGGAATAAGCGCCGGGGCGCTGGAGGGTGAGAGGTGGTTTTTCATGTTGTGGTCTCTCGGCAAAGGGCAAACGGGGCGGGCTGCAAGGCCCAGGCGCTGGTGCCTATGGCCCGCCTTCTGGAGGGCGTACGTTGGTGTAGATGCGTTTCAGGAAGTCGCGCAACTGCGCCTCTTCCTCGGCGGAGAAACCCTGCAGCAGTTGGTCCTGCACCTCGCCCAGGAGGGCAGGCAGCTGGGCGGCGACGGCCTGGCCCTCCGACGTGAGCGCGACATGCACCACGCGGCGGTCTTCCTGCGATCGCTCGCGCTGGCACAGGCCCTTGGCCTCCAGCCGGTCCAGCAGGCGCGTGAGGCCGCCCGCGTCCAGGTGGCACATGCGCGCCAGGGCCGCGGCGGTGCCGGGCGGGTCCAGCAGCAGGCGCAGCAGGGGTTTCCACTGCGCGTCGGTCAGGCCCAGGGGCTCCATGCGGCGCTCCACCTCATACCCCAGCAGGGTGGTGATGCGCCGCATCTGAAAGCCGATGCTGCGCTCGATCTCGAACGGCACCGGCAGCTCCGGGTCGGACAGCGGGCAGGCGGCATCCGCCGACAGGGGGGGCGGAATGGAAGTTGAATTCATGTCGTGACAATAGTTGACTGATCAATTATTGTCAAAGCAGTAAAACAAAACCCTGCTGGAAGCCGGGGCGGCGTGGCCGTGCAGCCGCGCGTGCGGGGAAGGGGTCAGCCCTGGCCGGTGCGCGCCAGGTAGCGCTTGCGCCAGAAGAACAGCGTGAGGCCGACGGCCGTGGCGGTCATGCTGCCCATGGCCCACCAGAAGCCGTCCTGCTTGTGCACCAAGGGGATGAACTCGAAGTTCATGCCGAAGATGCCGGCGATCAGGTTCAGCGGCAGGAACACGGCGGTGAGCGCCGTGAGCGTGCGCATGATGTCGTTGGTGCGGTTGCTCTGCGCCGAGAAGTGCATCTGCACCGTGGCCTCGGTGCTTTGCTCCAGCCGGCGCACGTGGTGCACCACGCGCTCGATGTGCTCCAGCACGTCGCGGCTGCGCACCTTGAGCAGGTCCAGCTCGCGCAGGGCCGCCGGCGTGTCCGACGAGGGGGCCCAGGTCTCCAGCACCGCGCACCAGGCCTGCACGGCGGCGCGCTGGTCTTCGCAGATCTCGTCGAGCTGGTGCAGGGTCAGGCGCGCGTCCATCAGTGCTCGCCAGTTGTTGAAGCGGGTGCGCGGCTGCAGCAGCTCGGCCTGCCAGTGGTCAAGCTGGCGCGACAGCTCGCGGCGCAGGTCCAGGTAGTTGTCCACGATCTGGTTGACCATGCGCAGCATGAGGTCGGCCGGGCTGGCGGGCAGGCGCGTGCCGGCCACAGGGCCGGTGCGCAGTTCGCGCACCACGGCTTCGGCGGGCGTGGTGGGCGGCGCGTTGCCGTTGGGCGCCTCGGGCGGGGGCGTCGTCGTCGGAGCCGGCGGGGTAATCAGGCGCGCTGCGTAGGCATCGCGCACGGAGCAGTCGGCCGGGTGCACCGACAGCAGCACCTGGTCGAACACCGCGAAGCCCACGGGGCTGGTGTCGATGCGCCGCAGTACGGGCGGGCCGCCGCGCGCCGCCGCCGGCATGAGCGGGGCGGCCGCGGGGGCGAGCGATGCGCTCAGGCGGCGCACCACCAGCATGTCGTACTGCGAGGTGTAGTCGTAATGCGAGGGCAGCTGGGCGTTGAGCAGGTCGGACACGTGCAGGTCCACCAGCTGCTGGCCCGTGAGCGCCTGCAGCACGCCCTGCAGGCGCGGCAGTTCGGTGCTGAACGCCGCACGTGTGCAGGCGATCCAGTAAAAGCCCCGCGCGGGCGGCTGGGTGGGCAAATCGGGCAGTTCCTGCGCATGGGCGCCGGGCTGCAGGTGGAAGATGCGGATCGCCTGCGGGGTTGGGGTCAAATCGGCCTCCAGCGCTTATGGAGCAAGCGCAAGCAGCTATTATTTTGCGAGCAAACGCGCGGCGTCCAGCGCGAAGTAGGTCAGCACGCCGTCGGCGCCCGCGCGCTTGAAGGCCAGCAGCGACTCCATCATCACCTTGTCATGGTCCAGCCAGCCGTTGGCGGCGGCGGCCTTGAGCATGGCGTACTCGCCGCTGACCTGGTAGGCGAAGGTGGGCACCTTGAACTCGTCCTTCACGCGGCGCACCACGTCCAGGTAGGGCATGCCGGGCTTGACCATGACCATGTCGGCGCCCTCGGCCAGGTCCAGCGCCACCTCGCGCAGGGCCTCGTCGGTGTTGGCCGGGTCCATCTGGTAGACGTTCTTGTTGCTGCGCCCCAGGTTGGCGGCCGAACCCACCGCGTCGCGGAACGGGCCGTAGAAGGCGCTGGCGTACTTGGCGCTGTAGGCCATGATGCGGGTGTAGATCTGGCCGTGGGCCTCCAGCGCCTCGCGGATGGCGCCGATGCGCCCGTCCATCATGTCGCTGGGCGCGACCATGTCCACGCCGGCCTGGGCATGGGTCAGGGCCTGGCCTACCAGCAGTTCCACGGTCTCATCGTTCAGGATGTAGCCGGTGTCGTCCAGCAGGCCGTCCTGGCCGTGGCTGGTATAGGGGTCCAGCGCCACGTCGGTCATCACGCCCAAGTCGGGGAACTCGGCCTTGAGCTTGCGCACCACGCGCGGGATCAGGCCGTCGGGGTTGAGCGCCTCCTTGCCATCGGGCGTCTTGAGCGCCGCATCGATCGACGGAAACAGCGCGAGCACCGGGATGCCAAGCTTCACGCATTCCTCGGCCACGGGCAGCAGCAGGTCCAGGCTCAGGCGTTCCACGCCGGGCATGGAGGCCACGGGCACGCGCAGGTTGGAGCCTTCGTGCACGAACACCGGGTAGATGAAGTCGTGCGGCGTGAGCACGGTCTCACGCACCAGGTTGCGGGTGAATGCATCGCGGCGCAGGCGGCGCGGGCGATTGGCGGGAAAGGGGGTGGGGCTGGACAGATGCATGGCGTCGATTGTCCTTCACTCCCATGCCGGGCTCCACCCCTGCGCTCATCCTTGCGCGGGCCTGCCCGTGGCCGCTGGTGGTAGCCTGTGCCACTTGCCATCTCGCCAGGAGTGCGCCATCACCACCGCAGCACAGGAGCACCGCTGGAACCAGCGGTACATGCAAACCGCAGTGACGCGGCCCTATTGGCGCGTGTGGACCTACGAAACGCCCGCCGTGGTGCTGGGCTGCTCGCAGCGCGCCTATCTGGACGGCGCCCGCGCGCGCCTGGCGCCCGGCATGGAGTTGTTGCAGCGCCCCTCGGGCGGTGGTGCGGTGCTGTGCGGCCCGTGGATGGTGAGTTGTTCGGTGGTGCTGCCGCCATCGCACCCCTGGGTGCAGGGCCGCCTGCCCGACAGCTACCAGGGGCTGGGCCAACTGCATGCGCAGGTACTGGCACCGTGGGGTGTGGCGGCGCGGGCGCTGCCGCCCGATCAGGTTGCCGCTGCCAATGCCCGCGGCGGGCCGGTGGTGCCCTGGGCCTGCTACGGCAGCCTTGCACCGTGGGAAGTGGTGGATGTGGCCGGCCGCAAGCTGGTCGGCCTGGCCCAGCGGCGCCAGCGCGCCGGCGTGCTGCTGGTGGCGGGCACCCTGGTCACGCCCCCGGACTGGGCGTTGCTGTGCCAGGCGCTGGACCAGCAGGGCGACGAAGCTGCACTGCGCGCGCGCACCGTTTCGTGCGCCGAACTCAGTGCCTGTGCGCCGGATGCGCAGCAAATGGCCCGCGCCTTGCGCGTGGCGCTGACGCAGACGCTGGGTGAAGAAGCGGGCGACGGCGCGGGCGAGGCGGCGGACGACTCCGCGCGCCAGGCAACGGCGCCGAACCGTCCCTAGCGGACGCTCCATCTTGCGCACCCTGGCGGTGGGTGCTAGATTGGCCCCGGGCGGCCCCTCCGCCCCCCGCTTCACCTCCCTGAGCGGGCCCCGCTGCCTGCGACGCGGCGGGGTTTTCCGCCCGGATTTCCGGGCATTTTTTTGCCTCATGGCGGTTCCGTGTCCTGGCCGGGTAATGCAGCGCCAGCACCGCCACGTACACTGCGCCGATGCTCTGGGTCAAAGCCTTTCACATCGTTTTCGTCGCCAGCTGGTTTGCTGGCCTGTTTTACCTGCCGCGCATCTTCGTCAACCTGGCCATGGTGGCGCCCGGGTCGGTGGCCGAGCGGGAGCGCCTGCTGCTCATGGCGCGCAAGCTGCTGCGCTTCACCACGCTGCTGTCGGTCCCCGCCATCGCGCTGGGCCTGTGGCTGTGGCTGGGCTACGGCATCGGCAAGGGGCCGGGCAACGGCTGGTTGCACGCCAAACTGGCCGTGGTGCTGCTGGTGGTGGGCTACCACCACGCCTGCGCCGTACTGCTGCGCAGGCTGGCTTCCAACGCGGACCAGCACAGCCACCGCTGGTTCCGCTGGTTCAACGAGGTGCCGGTGCTGCTGCTGCTGGTCGCCGTGGTGTTGGTGGTCGTCAAGCCGTTCTGAGATGCAGCGGCTGCAGCGTTGCCCGGCTTCGTTCCCTTGCAATGGGGGCGCCGCGCGGCGGGCGGCAGTGGCCACGGCACGAGGTGATTGAGAGGGCATGCACAAGACGTCCGCCTGGCCTCTGGCGCTCATCTACGCAGCGCTGATCGTCTTCGCCAGCCTGTTCCCGTTCGACGGGTGGCGCGAGCAGGGAATTTCGCCCTGGGTGTTCTTCTCGGCGCGCATCCCGCCGCCGTACTGGACCTGGTTCGACGTCAACATGAACATCGCGGGCTATGCCCCGCTGGGGTTCCTGCTGGCCTTGGCGGGCCTGCGTTCTGGCTGGCCGCGCGCGGCCGTGCCGTTGGCGGCACTGGCGGGTGCGCTGCTGTCGCTGAGCATGGAATACCTGCAGATCTTCCTGCCGCGGCGGGTGCCGTCCAACATGGACTTCGCGCTCAACGCGACCGGTGCGCTGCTGGGAGCGTTGGCGGCCGCGCTGCTGGAGCGCTTCGGGGCCATTGCGCGTTGGAGCCGCTTTCGCGAGCGCTGGTTCGTTCCGCATGCGCGCGGCGCGCTGGTGCTGTTGGCGCTGTGGCCCTGGGCCCTGCTGTTCCCGGCGGCGCTGCCCTTTGGCCTGGGGCAGATGTGGGAGCGGCTGGAGGCCGCGCTCATTGAGGCGCTGCAGGACACGCCGTTTCTGCAGTGGCTGCCCGTGCGCGAGGCGCCGCTGGAGCCCCTGTCGCCGGGCGCCGAGCTCATGGCCGTCGCGTTGGGGCTGCTGATCCCCTGCCTGCTGGGCTACTGCGTCATGCGCCATGCGGGGCGCCGCATGGCCTTCGCACTGGCGACGGCCGCCGTGGGCGTGGGCGTGACGGCGCTGTCGTCGCTGCTGAGCTATGGGCCCACGCACGCCTGGGAGTGGCTCACGCTGCCGGCCCGCATGGGCGTGCTCGTTGCCCTGGGGGCGGCCCTGGCGATGGCGGCCGTGCCGCGACGCGGCTGCGCGGCGTTGCTGCTGCTGGCGCTGATGCTGCACCTGAACCTGCTCAACCAGGCGCCCACCAGCGCCTACTTCGCACAGACGCTGCAGGCCTGGGAGCAGGGGCGCTTCATCCGCTTCTACGGCCTGGGGCAGTGGCTGGGCTGGCTCTGGCCCTATGGGGCACTCGCCTATGTGGTATTGCGGGTGTCGCGCCGCGATGGCGACTCCTAGAATCGTGTCATGAGCGACACCACCCCCCAGTACTATCAGCGCCACATCTTCTTTTGCCTGAACGAGCGCACGAACGGCGAGAACTGCTGCGCCCACCATGGCGCACAGCAGGCGTTTGATCGCTGCAAGATGCTGGTCAAGCAGCAAGGCCTGATGGGCCCCGGCAAGGTGCGCGTGAACAAGGCGGGCTGCCTGGACCGCTGCGCCGGCGGCCCCATCGCCGTGGTCTATCCCGAAGGGACTTGGTACACGTACGTGGATGAGAGCGACATTGACGAGATCGTGGAGTCTCACCTCAAGAACGGCGTGGTGGTCGAGCGCTTGCTCACGCCGCCGGAACTTGGCCGCTGATTTGCGCTCACTATCCTCTTTGTAGTGTTTTGGGCTCCAGCGCTTTCCCATCCAGCGCGGGCAGCTCTTGATTGGATAGCAACGTGAATGCCCAGACCGAACGCCTGACCCTCACGGGCGCCGCGGGTGCCATCGAGGCTGCGCGCGATGCCGCGGCCGACGGCGTACCGCCGCGCGGCGTGGCGGTGATCGCCCATCCCCACCCGCTCTTCGGCGGCACCATGGACAACAAGGTGGTCCAGACCCTGGCGCGCGCCTTTGTGGCCTGCGGCTGGACGGCCGTGCGCTTCAACTTCCGCGGCGTCGGCGGTACCGCTGGCGTGCATGACGAAGGGCGCGGTGAGCTGGAGGATCTGCTGGCCGTCGTCCGCCAGGTGGCGCCCGAGGGACCTGGCGCCGTGCCGATTGCCCTCGCGGGTTTCTCCTTCGGCGCCTTCGTCACCAGCCACGCGCTGGCACGCCTGTGGTCAGAGCGCCCAGTGGAGCGCGCCGTGCTCGTGGGCACGGCGGCCAGCCGTTTCAAGGTGGCCGAAGTACCCGCCGAGGCCCATCTGCGCACCCTGGTCGTGCACGGCGAAGCCGATGACACCGTGCCCCTGTCCGCTGTGATGGATTGGGCGCGCCCGCAGACACTGCCGGTTACGGTTGTGCCTGGGGGCGGTCATTTCTTTCACGGACAATTGCCGCTGCTCAAGGGCCTGGTCATGCGCCACCTGCAATCCGCGCCCTGACGGCGCGGCACCATTTCTCTTGTCCCGGCCATGCGGTCGGGCCGTTTCTTCTCCCGTTTCCCGAGTGCCTGTTCCCACCATGAAGTCTCTGTTGTCCTCCCTGCGAACCCTTGCCTGCGCCGCCCTGATGGCCCCCGCCATCCTCTGGGCGCAGGTGCCCCAACCGCCGGAGATCGCCGCCCGCAATTACATGCTGGTGGACGTGACGGCCGGCCAGGTGCTGGCGACCAAGGACATCGACGCGCCGGTGGAGCAGGCTTCGCTGACCAAGCTCATGACGGGCTATCTGGTCTTTGACGCACTGCGCGCCAAGAAGATCACGCTGGAGCAGCGCCTGCCGGTGAGCGAGCGCGCCTGGAAGATGCCGGGTTCGCGCATGTTCATCGATCCCAAGATGCAGGTTCCGGTGGACGACCTGCTCAAGGGCATGATCGTGCAGTCGGGCAACGACGCCACCGTGGCCTTGGCCGAAGGTGTGGGTGGCACGGTGGAGAACTTCGTGCGCCTGATGAACGAGCAGGCCAAGGCGCTGGGCATGACGAACACCGCCTACAAGAACCCGGAGGGGTTGACCGAGCCCGGCCACACCACCACCGCGCGCGACCTGGCCACGCTGGCCACCCGGCTGATGCAGGACTTTCCCGAGTACATGCACTACTACTCCACCAAGCAGTACCGCTACGAGGGCACGCCGGCCTCCAATAGCAACAACCGCAACATGCTGCTGTTCCGCGACCCGTCGGTGGATGGCCTGAAGACCGGCCACACCGCCGCCGCGGGCTATTGCCTGGTCGCCACGTCCAAGCGCGAGTTTCCCAATGTGGGGCAGCGCCGCCTGCTGTCCATCGTGCTGGGGGCCGCGAGCGAGAACGCCCGCGCCAACGAGAGCCAGAAGCTGCTGAACTGGGGCTACACGGCGTTCGATTCGGTGAAGCTGTTCGACGCCGGCCAAGCTGCCGCCACGCCCGCCGTGTGGAAGGGCACGCAGAGCACCCTCAAGATCGGCCGCTCCGAAGCCATCGTGATCACCGTTCCTTCGGGCAGCGCCGGCAAGGTTACGACCGAGATCGTGCGCAAGGACCCGCTGGTCGCACCCTTCACGAAGGGCCAGGCCATCGGCACGCTCAAGGTGAAGTTGGGTGAGCAGCAGGTGGCCGAGGTGCCCCTGGTGGCGCTAGAGGATGTGGCACAGGCCGGCATCTTCGGCCGTGCCTGGGACGCCATTCGCCTCTGGATCAAGTAATCGCCACGCTTTGGAGGCGGCTGGGCCGGGGTGCAATTGTCCCGGATTGCCTGTCCGCGTCCAAACTGGTACATTAGAAGGCTTTTCGGAATTTCCGAAGGGTTTCACGTTTTCGCTTTTTATAGCAATTCACGTTTAGGGACGTATTAATGCCAACCATTAACCAACTCGTGCGTCAGGGCCGCACGGTCGAAGTTGTCAAATCCAAAAGCCCTGCTATGGAAAACTGCCCCCAGCGCCGTGGCGTGTGCACCCGTGTGTACACCACGACGCCGAAGAAGCCTAACTCCGCTCTGCGTAAGGTCGCCAAGGTGCGCCTGACCAACGGTTTCGAGGTGATCTCCTACATCGGCGGTGAAGGCCACAACCTGCAAGAGCACAGCGTGGTGCTGGTGCGCGGCGGTCGTGTGAAGGACTTGCCCGGCGTGCGTTACCACATCGTGCGCGGTTCGCTTGACCTGCAAGGCGTCAAGGATCGCAAGCAGGCCCG
Organism: Diaphorobacter sp. LI3; assembly: GCF_022807955.1. Taxonomy (NCBI): domain Bacteria; kingdom Pseudomonadati; phylum Pseudomonadota; class Betaproteobacteria; order Burkholderiales; family Comamonadaceae; genus Diaphorobacter; species Diaphorobacter sp. LI3. Next base: position 307,531 of record NZ_CP094346.1, read on the forward strand.
CTCCAAGTACGGCGCGAAGAAGCCCAAGGCCAAGTAAGCCCTGGACCTTTCGGTCTGAGATTTTTCGGTGCTGTTCCCGCGTGGCGCGGTGACACAGCGTAGTGACCCTAAACGCAGGTGTTCTGCGCGGGTCGAGTAAGTGGGAGTCCTGAATGGCTCTCGCGGTGCCGGGAACGGTGCCAACTGAAGCAAAGATAGAGGTAAAAAATGCCACGTCGTCGCGAAGTCCCCAAACGTGAAATCCTGCCGGATCCCAAATTCGGCAATGTCGAGCTGTCCAAATTCATGAACGTGATCATGGAAGGCGGCAAGAAAGCAGTTGCAGAGCGCATCATTTATGGCGCCCTGGATCTGATCTCCCAGAAGCAGCCTGAAAAGGATGCTCTGGAAGTGTTCGTCACGGCCATCAACAACGTGAAGCCGATGGTCGAAGTGAAGTCCCGCCGTGTGGGCGGTGCGAACTACCAGGTGCCCGTGGAAGTGCGTCCCGTGCGCCGTCTGGCCCTGTCGATGCGCTGGATCAAGGAAGCCGCCCGCAAGCGTGGCGAGAAGTCCATGGCCCAACGCCTGGCCAACGAGCTGATGGAAGCCACCGAAGGCCGTGGTGGCGCCATGAAGCGTCGTGACGAAGTGCACCGCATGGCCGAAGCCAACAAGGCCTTCAGCCACTTCCGCTTCTAAACCAGACGGAAGTCATCAAGGGTTCATCTCTGATCACGATAAAGGCCGCAGGCGTGCACAAGCGCGCTGCGGCCTTGTGTTGATGGAGGCCCTTAAGACAATAGTCGCGCGCAGCGTGCGGCTCCGAAACCCAAGCGATCAACCAAGGATTCATCATGGCTCGCAAAACACCCCTTGAGCGCTACCGCAATATCGGTATCTCCGCACACATCGACGCTGGCAAAACCACGACGTCCGAGCGTATCCTGTTCTACACGGGCGTGACCCACAAGCTGGGCGAAGTGCACGACGGCGCAGCCACCACCGACTGGATGGAGCAAGAGCAAGAGCGCGGCATCACGATCACCTCGTCCGCCGTGACCTGCTTCTGGAAGGGCATGGACCTGTCCCGCCCCGAGCACCGCATCAACATCATCGACACCCCCGGCCACGTGGACTTCACCATCGAGGTGGAGCGTTCCATGCGCGTGCTGGACGGCGCCGTTATGGTGTATTGCGCCGTGGGTGGCGTGCAGCCCCAGTCCGAGACTGTGTGGCGCCAAGCCAATAAGCACAAGGTGCCCCGCCTGGCCTTCGTGAACAAGATGGACCGTACCGGCGCCAACTTCTTCAAGGTCTATGACCAGATGAAGCTGCGCCTGAAGGCCAATCCTGTGCCCATCGTGGTGCCGATCGGTGCGGAAGACAACTTCCAGGGCGTGGTCGACCTGCTGAAGATGAAGGCCATCATCTGGGACGAGGCCTCGCAAGGCATGAAGTTCGAATACGGCGAGATCCCCGCCGAGCTCGTCGACACCTGCAAGAAGTGGCGCGAGAACATGGTGGAAGCCGCCGCCGAAGCCAGCGAAGAGCTGATGAACAAGTACCTGGAAGAGGGCGACCTGTCCGAGGCTGAGATCATCGGCGGCCTGCGCCAGCGCACCATCGCCACGGAAATCCAGCCCATGCTGTGCGGCTCCGCGTTCAAGAACAAGGGCGTGCAGCGCATGCTCGACGCCGTGCTGGATCTGCTGCCCTCGCCCGTGGACATCCCCGACGTGGCCGGTACCGATCCCGACGACGAAGAGAAGAAGCTGTCGCGCAAGGCCGACGACAACGAGAAATTCTCGGCCCTGGCATTCAAGCTGATGACTGACCCGTTCGTGGGCCAGCTGACTTTCGTGCGCGTGTACTCGGGCGTCCTGACCAAGGGTGACACCGTGTTCAACGCCGTGAAGGGCAAGAAGGAGCGTATCGGCCGTATCGTGCAGATGCACGCCAATGAACGCCAGGAAATCGAGGAAATTCGCGCTGGCGACATCGCTGCCTGCGTGGGCTTGAAGGACGTGACCACCGGTGACACGCTGTGCGATATCGAATCGCCCATCGTGCTGGAAAAAATGGTGTTCCCCGAGCCTGTGATCGCACAGGCCGTCGAGCCCAAGTCCAAGGCTGACCAGGAAAAGATGGGTATTGCCCTGTCGCGCCTGGCCTCCGAAGACCCGTCGTTCCGCGTGCGCACCGACGAAGAATCGGGCCAGACCATCATCGCCGGCATGGGCGAGCTGCACCTGGAAATCATCGTGGACCGCATGAAGCGCGAGTTCAACGTGGAAGCCAACGTGGGCAAGCCCCAGGTGGCCTACCGCGAAACCGTGCGCAAGACCGTCACCGATGTGGATGGCAAGTTCGTGCGCCAATCCGGTGGTAAGGGTCAGTACGGCCACGTGGTGTTCACGCTGGAGCCGCAAGAAGCCGGCAAGGGCTTCGAGTTCGTCGACGAAATCAAGGGCGGTGTGGTTCCTCGCGAATACATCCCTGCGGTGGAGAAGGGCGTGATCGAAGCGCTGACCTCCGGCGTGTTGGCGGGTTACCCCGTGGTGGACGTCAAGGTGCGCCTGACCTTCGGTTCGTACCACGACGTGGACTCGTCCGAGCAGGCGTTCAAGATGGCCGCCATCTTCGGCTTCAAGGAAGCGGCTCGCAAGGCCAACCCCGTCATCCTCGAGCCCATGATGGCCGTGGAAGTCGAGACGCCCGAGGACTACGCTGGCACCGTGATGGGTGACCTGTCCAGCCGTCGTGGCATGGTGCAGGGCATGGACGACATGGTCGGCGGCGGCAAGGCCATCAAGGCCGAAGTCCCGCTGTCCGAGATGTTCGGCTACGCCACGCAGCTGCGCTCCATGACGCAAGGTCGCGCGACGTACACGATGGAGTTCAAGCACTACGCCGAAGCACCGCGCAACGTGTCCGAAGCCATCGTTGCGGCTCGCGCCAAGTAAGCCGGGCATATAAGTAAAAAGAGCTGCTAACGCTTGTCCATCAAGCGCAGGCAGCTCCTATTTTTCTAGCAAGTTTCTTGCAATCTGCGATCCGGTGCCGTCCTGTTGCACTGTGCGGGCCGAACCAGCAACCGGATGCAGACGTTAAACCCTCACACAGGCATTGCTCTTTTGGAGTTCGAAAATGGCAAAAGGTAAGTTTGAACGTACCAAGCCCCACGTGAACGTGGGCACGATCGGTCACGTGGACCATGGCAAGACGACGCTGACGGCGGCCATCGCCACGGTGCTGTCCAAGAAGTTCGGCGGCGAAGCCAAGGGCTACGACCAGATCGACAACGCCCCTGAAGAAAAGGCGCGCGGCATCACGATCAACACCTCGCACGTGGAATACGAAACGGCCACCCGCCACTACGCCCACGTCGACTGCCCCGGCCACGCCGACTACGTCAAGAACATGATCACCGGCGCCGCTCAGATGGACGGCGCCATCCTGGTGTGCTCGGCCGCTGACGGCCCGATGCCCCAGACGCGCGAGCACATCCTGCTGGCCCGTCAGGTGGGCGTGCCCTACATCATCGTGTTCCTGAACAAGTGCGACATGGTCGACGACGAGGAACTGCTCGAGCTGGTCGAGATGGAAGTGCGTGAACTGCTGGACAAGTACGACTTCCCCGGCGACGACACCCCCATCATCCGCGGCTCCGCCAAGCTGGCCCTGGAAGGTGACCAGTCCGACAAGGGCGAACCCGCCATCCTGCGCCTGGCCGAAGCCCTGGACACCTACATCCCCACGCCTGAGCGCGCCGTGGACGGCGCCTTCCTGATGCCTGTGGAAGACGTGTTCTCCATCTCCGGCCGCGGCACCGTGGTGACCGGCCGCGTCGAGCGCGGCATCATCAAGGTCGGCGAAGAAATCGAAATCGTCGGTATCCGCGACACGCAAAAGACCACCGTCACGGGCGTGGAAATGTTCCGCAAGCTGCTGGACCAGGGCCAGGCTGGCGACAACGTGGGCCTGCTGCTGCGTGGTACCAAGCGCGAAGACGTCGAGCGCGGCCAAGTGCTGTGCAAGCCCGGCTCCATCAAGCCCCACACCCACTTCACGGCTGAGGTGTACGTGCTGAGCAAGGACGAAGGCGGCCGTCATACGCCCTTCTTCAACAACTACCGTCCCCAGTTCTACTTCCGAACCACCGACGTGACCGGCTCCATCGAGCTGCCGGCCGACAAGGAAATGGTGATGCCCGGCGACAACGTGTCGATCACTGTGAAGCTGATCAACCCCATCGCCATGGAAGAAGGCCTGCGCTTCGCTATCCGCGAAGGCGGCCGTACCGTGGGCGCCGGCGTCGTTGCCAAGATCATTGCGTAATCCAGCAAAGCACTGAAGGAATACACAATGTCCAAGCAAAAGATCCGCATCCGCCTGAAGGCATTCGACTACAAGCTGATCGATCAGTCTGCAGCCGAGATCGTTGACACCGCCAAGCGTACCGGCGCCATCGTCAAGGGCCCCGTGCCCCTGCCGACGCGCATGAAGCGCTTCGACATCCTGCGTTCGCCGCACGTCAACAAGACCAGCCGCGACCAGTTCGAAATCCGCACGCACCAGCGCCTGATGGACATCGTCGATCCCACGGACAAGACGGTGGACGCCCTGATGAAGCTGGACTTGCCGGCTGGCGTGAACGTCGAAATCAAGCTCCAGTAATCCCTTCCTGTTGCTTCGTCCCGGTCCTCGCTGAGGACCGGGCACCCCCAACGCGGACTTGCTTGTAAAGGCAGTCCGCGTTATACTTTGCCGCTTCGCGTTTTTGCGTCCAATTTTGGATGCGTGATGCGGAGTTTTATCAACCTTCTTTCGCGCACATAGGTGCAAGCCGTCGAGGCCAGCGCCCGTCGTGCAAACGTTCTGGCCAATTGAAGTCGGGGCGGCGGAAGTTTTGGAGAACAACCAATGAGTCTGAGCAACTCCCTCGGGTTGCTGGGCCGCAAGGTGGGCATGATGCGTCTGTTCACCGATGACGGGGACGCAGTGCCCGTCACGGTGGTGGATGTGTCCAACAACCGCGTGACCCAGGTGAAAACCCAAGAGAACGATGGCTACGTGTCCCTGCAGGTCACGTTCGGTTCGCGCAAGGCATCTCGCGTGACCAAGCCTGAAGCTGGCCACCTCGCCAAGGCGGGTGTCGAAGCCGGTGAAATCATCCGTGAATTCCGCGTGACCCCCGAAGTCGCAGGCAAGTACGCCGCTGGCGCTGCTGTGCCCGTGGCTGATGTGTTCGCCGTGGGCCAAAAGGTCGACGTGCAGGGCACCTCGATCGGTAAGGGCTTCGCCGGCACGATCAAGCGCCACAACTTCGGTTCGCAGCGCGCCTCGCACGGTAACAGCCGTTCGCACAACGTTCCTGGCTCCATCGGTATGGCGCAGGATCCGGGCCGTGTGTTCCCTGGCAAGAAGATGACGGGTCACCTCGGTGATGTCACCGTCACGACGCAAAACCTCGACGTGGTTCGCATCGACGAAGCACGCCAACTGCTCTTGATCAAGGGCGCTGTTCCGGGCTCCAAGGGTGGGTTCGTCACGGTGCGTCCGGCTGTCAAGGCGCAAGCTTCCAAAGGAGCGAACTAATGCAGCTCGAACTCCTGAATGAACAGGGCCAGGCAGCGTCCAAGGTGGACGTGCCCGAGACCGTGTTCGACCGTCAGTACAACGAAGACCTGATCCATCAGATCGTCGTCGCTTACCAGGCTAACGCCCGTCAAGGCACGCGCGCCCAGAAGGACCGCGAGCAGGTCAAGCACTCGACCAAGAAGCCTTTCAAGCAAAAGGGTACTGGCAATGCACGTGCCGGTATGACCTCCTCGCCTCTGTGGCGTGGGGGCGGTCGCATCTTCCCGAACCTGCCTGAAGAAAACTTCTCGCAGAAGATCAACAAGAAGATGTACCGCGCTGGCATGGCTTCCATCCTGTCGCAGCTGGCCCGTGAAGGCCGTCTGGCTGTGGTGGACTCCCTGAAGCTTGATACGCCCAAGACCAAGGTCCTGGCCGACAAGTTCAAGGCCATGAACCTGCAATCGGTGATGGTGATCGCCGATGAAGTGGACGAAAACCTGTACCTGGCATCCCGCAATCTGAAGAACGTGTTCGTGACCGAGCCGCGTTATGCAGATCCCGTGTCGCTGGTGCACTACAAGAAAGTGCTCGTCACCAAGGGCGCGATCGACAAACTCAAGGAGATGTTCGCATGAGCACGCTCAAGTTTGACGAAGGTCGTCTGATGCAAGTGTTGGTCGCTCCCATCGTGTCCGAAAAGGCCACTATGGTTGCCGAGAAGTCCAACGCTGTGACGTTCAAGGTGCTGCAGAACGCAACCAAGCCCGAGATCAAGGCCGCCGTGGAACTCATGTTCAAGGTGGAAGTGAAGGGCGTTTCTGTGGTGAACACCAAAGGCAAGACCAAGCGCTTTGGCAAGACCATGGGCCGCCGCGATAACGTGCGCAAGGCCTATGTGCTGCTGAAGGAAGGTCAAGAGCTGAACCTGTCCGGGGAGGCTGCGTAAACCATGGCCGTTATCAAGATCAAACCGACTTCCCCGGGCCAGCGCGGCGCGGTGAAGATCTCGCGTGACCACCTGTACAAGGGTGAAGCGTTTGCAGGTCTGCTGGAACCCCAGTTCCAGAAGGCCGGCCGCAACAACAACGGTCACATCACCACCCGTCACAAGGGCGGTGGCCACAAGCACCACTACCGCGTGGTGGACTTCCGCCGCAACAAGGATGCCATCCCTGCCAAGGTGGAGCGCATCGAGTACGACCCGAACCGCACGGCCCACATCGCCCTGGTGTGCTACGCCGACGGCGAGCGCCGCTACATCATTGCTCCGCGCAACCTGGAAGTGGGCGCCACGATCGTCAGCGGCTCCGAGGCGCCGATCCGCGTCGGTAACACGCTGCCGATCCGCAACATTCCCGTGGGCTCGACCATCCACTGCATCGAGCTCAAGCCCGGTGCCGGTGCGCAGATCGCCCGCTCCGCTGGTACGTCGGCCACGCTGCTGGCCCGCGAAGGCGTGTACGCCCAGGTGCGTATGCGTTCGGGCGAAGTGCGCAAGATCCACATCGAGTGCCGCGCCACGATCGGCGAAGTCGCCAACGAAGAACACAGCCTGCGCCAACTGGGCAAGGCCGGTGTGAAGCGTTGGATGGGTATCCGTCCCACGGTGCGTGGCGTTGCCATGAACCCGATCGACCACCCGCACGGTGGTGGTGAGGGCCGTACCGGCGAGGGCCGTCATGCTGTTGACCCATGGGGCAACCTGACGAAGGGCTACCGCACCCGCAACAACAAGCGCACACAAGTGATGATTGTGTCGCGTCGCAAGAAGTAAGGGGTAGCAAATGACTCGTTCTCTCAAAAAGGGTCCGTTTGTTGACCATCACCTGGTCGCCAAGGTCGAAAAGGCCATTGCTACCAAGGACAAGAAGCCAGTCAAGACCTGGTCGCGTCGCTCCATGGTTCTGCCCGAGTTCATCGGTCTGACCATTGCCGTGCACAACGGCAAGCAGCACGTGCCGGTTTATGTCACCGACCAGATGGTGGGCCACAAGCTGGGCGAATTCGCCCTGACGCGCACCTTCAAGGGTCACCCCGCGGACAAAAAAGTCCAGAAGAAGTAAGGAACGACCATGTCTGAAACACGTGCAGTCCTCCGGGGCGTCCGTCTGTCGGTGGACAAGGGTCGCCTGGTCGCTGACCTGATCCGCGGCAAGAAAGTGGACCAAGCCCTGAACATCCTGGCCTTCACGCAGAAAAAAGCTGCCGTGATCGTCAAGAAGGTGCTGGAGTCCGCCATCGCCAACGCCGAGCACAACGACGGCGCCGACATCGACGACCTGAAGGTCAAGACCATCTTCGTCGAGCAAGGCACCACGCTCAAGCGCTTCACCGCGCGCGCCAAGGGTCGCGGCAACCGCATCAGCAAGCCCACGTGCCACATCTACGTGACCGTGGGTAACTGAGGCCTAAAGGAAGAATATGGGACAGAAAATCCATCCTACCGGCTTCCGCCTTGCTGTAAGCCGCAACTGGGCCAGCCGCTGGTATGCCAGCAACCGTGATTTCGCCGGCATGCTGGCCGAAGACATCAAGGTGCGCGAGTACCTGAAGGCCAAGCTGAAGAACGCCGCTGTGTCGCGCATCCTGATCGAGCGTCCTGCCAAGAACGCCCGTATCACGATCTTCTCGGCACGTCCCGGCGTGGTGATCGGCAAGAAGGGCGAGGACATCGAGAACCTGAAGAAGGAACTCGCAACCCGCCTGGGCGTGCCTGTCGCCGTGAACATCGAAGAAGTGCGCAAGCCCGAAATCGATGCCAAGCTGATCGCCGACTCGATCACCCAGCAGCTGGAAAAGCGCATCATGTTCCGCCGCGCCATGAAGCGCGCCATGCAGAACGCGATGCGCCTGGGCGCCCAGGGCATCAAGATCATGTCCTCGGGCCGTCTGAACGGCATCGAAATCGCCCGTACCGAGTGGTACCGCGAAGGCCGTGTGCCGCTGCACACCCTGCGCGCCGACATCGACTACGGCACCTCCGAAGCCAAGACCACCTATGGTGTGATCGGCGTGAAGGTGTGGGTCTACAAGGGCGACACGCTGGGCCGCAACGACCTGCCCGCCGCCGAGACGCCGCGTCCTGAAGAAGAGCGCCGTCCCCGTGGCCCACGCCGCGATGGCCGCCCAGGCGACCGCGCCGGTGCTGGCCGTGGCGGCCGCCGCCCGATGGGCACCAATGCAGCCCCTGCCGACGGTAGCGACAAGCCTGCCGGCGCTGGTGGCGATTCCGTTAAGCGCGTCAAGAGCGCGCCCGCTGCCGCAGCGGCGGACGGTAAAGGAGAATAAACATGCTGCAACCTGCTCGCCGCAAGTTCCGTAAGGAGCAAAAAGGCCGCAACACCGGCGTTGCCACGCGTGGCAATTCGGTGGCTTTCGGTGACTTCGGTCTGAAGTGCACGGACCGTGGCCGTCTGACGGCCCGCCAGATCGAGGCCGCACGCCGTGCGATCTCCCGCCATGTCAAGCGTGGTGGCCGTATCTGGATCCGCGTGTTCCCCGACAAGCCGATCTCTACCAAGCCCGCTGAAGTGCGTATGGGTAACGGTAAGGGCAACCCCGAGTACTACGTGGCTGAGATTCAGCCCGGCAAGGTGGTGTTCGAGATCGTTGGCGTGCCCGAAGAACTGGCCCGTGAAGCGTTCCGCCTGGCTGCTGCCAAGCTGCCGCTGCGCACCACGTTCGTTGCCCGTCAGATTGGCGCCTAAGGAGAAATCAACATGACGAAATCTGCTGAACTCCGCCAAAAAGACGTGGCCGGCCTGGAAGCCGAAATCAAGTCGCTGCAAAAGGCCCATTTCGGCCTGCGCATGCAAAAGGCCACGCAACAGCTGGGCAACACTGCCACGCTGAAGGCCACGCGCCGCGACATCGCCCGCGCCAAGACCATTCTTGCTGAAAAGCAAGCCGCCAAGTAAGGAGCCGACATGACGGAAGCTAAAAAATCCCTCAAGCGCACCTTGGTTGGCAAGGTGGTCAGCGACAAGCGTGCCAAGACCGTGACCGTGCTGGTCGAGCGCCGTGTGAAGCACCCCATCTACGACAAGATCATGATCAAGTCGAGCAAGTACCACGCCCATGATGAGAATGGCGAGTACAAGATGGGCGACACCATCGAGATCACGGAGAGCCGTCCGCTCTCCAAGACCAAGAACTGGGTGGCCACGCGCCTGGTGCAAAAGGCCGGGCTGCTCTAAGCCTTCGCAGACGCCGTCTGCGCGCCTCCGAGAAACGACCCACAATGTGGGCTAGCCGTTCTGTTAAAGTGTTGCTAAGAAAGCTGTAATGGCTCAAAATTCCGCCCTAGTCAACGACTAGGGCGTTTCTTTGTCCAAGGAAAAATCTCATCCAACTTCAGTAAAGCCGACTAAGTGGCCGCCTAGATTTCCGCCGGCCGCGGCGGGTATTCAAGTCAATCACTGCAAGAACCCCAAGTGCGGTAACTTCGGCGTACCGCCCAAGCTTGCGGTTGCCCGAGGCGGGGCCGGTACTCCAGCTTCTTCCGTTGGCCCAGGCGACTACACCGTGGTCGCTACCGGTAAGGACCAGCCGGCACTGAAGTGCCGCCTGTGCGAGGAAATCACCCCTATGCAGAGCAACTTGGCGATTGCCGAGGAGCTTATGCGCATGTCGGAGTACCTTGAACCAGTACTCCCGCAGTGTCCGAACGAGGCCTGCTCTCTATCGGAGGGGGCGCCATCCCTTGAGAATGTGACTCGCTTCGGCACCAACGCCCACGGAACTCCCCGGTTCAAGTGTGTCGGCTGCAAGAAGGCGTTCTCCTTCGGCGGCCGGTCAACCAAGCGCCAACGTCGCAGTCACTCCAATCGCGATATCTTGGTGCATCTGATGAACGCCATGCCGCTGCGGCGCATCATCAAGGTCCTCGATATCTCCCCCAGCCAGCTATACGACCGCATCGACTTCCTCTATGAGCAGGCCCAGATGTTCGCCGGCGAGCGTGAGCGAACCCTCATGGGACGCGACGACCTAGGCTCAAGATATCTGTCGGTTGACCGGCAAAAGCTGGTGGTGAACTGGCACTCTAAGAAGGTGCGAAAGAACACACTTTTGCTGTCCATTGCAACGGCCGACCAGGCTACGGGCTATGTGTTCGGGGTCAACGTCAACTTTGACCCTGCGCTGGACTCTGCTGACGTAGAGAAGGACATGGTTCGCTTTGGCGACCATGCACTTGCCAGAGCGTTTCGCCGCTACGCGAGAGTCTGGCTACCGGCTGATTGGAATGCTGCGGCTGAGAGGGCGGCGCCTCGCGGAGGTACCTCCCGAAAGCCTATGGAATCGGTCATCGAAGAGACGTACGACGCAGCCTTAGGTCGCCCCGATATAGAAGATGGTGAAGGCCCCGCGAACTCATCCCGTGCCCCCGTAAAGGGCATGCTGCTGCATGAGCAAGTGGTGATGTACGCCCACATCCAGCTTGTCACTCGACTGCTCTGCCGTGCCAAGAAGATTCGCTTCTTCACAGACCAGGAGTCGGGCATACGTGCGGCCATTCTGACGGCCGTGCCGAAAAGGGTTCTGGACCGGACGGCTGACGCTTTCTATGTCAAGGTGCTCAAAGATATGTCAGTGGACATGAAGCGCGCGCTGGTTGGTGCAACCAAGCGGCGTCTGGCGCGCTTAGCGGAGAAATACGGGGTAACCCCTGAGGCTGCAGAACTTCTGGCTGCCGAGGAAGAACTGGCGCGCATGGTTGCCATCGGCAAGTGGGGGGACCGCTGGTTCCGCCATCCCATATCGGAGATGCGTGAGCCTGAGAAATCCGTTTGCTGGCTGACCGATATCGACCCGGTCGAAACCGAACCGGACAAGCGTCGGCTCCAGCTTAGCCACCAGGCGCTACTGCACCTGAAAGCCACCCTTACCGCTGTCGACCGCTTCTTTATGCAGGTCCGGCGAGGCCTCACGCTGGCAGAACGCGCGGTGGCCAGCGCCAACACCGACCGACGTCTCTGGTTCGGGAAGAGCGCCTACAACCCCGAAGTCCTGGTGAAGGTGCTCGGCATCTTCCGGACGTACTTCAACTACTGCGAGGTTGGCCGGGACGGGAAAACGCCGGCAATGCGGCTGGGGCTGGCGCGCGGACCCATAGCGCCCGAAGACATCATCTATTTCACTCCCGAACCGCCCGAAAGACGCCGCGCGCCTGCCGCTCGGTCGCTCAAGCCCTCCGGCCCCGTGGCTCACGCAAGCGAGTCACTTGCCGCGTAGGACCCGTAGTTCGAGGTGAGCTTGGTCCGCAGTCAGGGAGCTCACTCGCACTTGGTAGACAGAGAGGGGGGCTCCCGATTCAGGCCCCGAGGACTCTTCCCATTCGGCTACACCCCCTTCACCCTCGCCGCTCACCGAGGAAAGGTACGGGCTCCGCCCTGTGCAGGCCAGCACTACTGCCGGGGCTAGGGTCATCCGCGGCAGAATACCGGTTGGTTTGACCCAATTTGTTACTTCAGCGCCTCTGATAAGGACACGACAAGGCTGGCTGCCATTGTCTCGCCAAGCCTCAACGCTCAGAGAGACAGTCCGATTGCCGTATGCCACGGGAGTGCTGCCCCTGAAGTCCGGAGCGGGCTCGTCGTTGCAGGCAGTGAGGAAGCTGGCGGCACACACGAGCGCGACGCCTAGGGAAAGGGGCTTGAAATTCAGCATGTCCCTTATAGCGACCAAAGAAACGAAGCCCCTCGTGCCGAAGCAGAGGGGCTTGAATCAAGGGCTTAGCAACACCTTAACGGAACGGCTAGACAATGTGGGTCGTTTTTCTTTTTGGGGCCCGCAGATCCTGCTTGGGCCCTCCAACCCAGCAAGGAGATTCTCATGATCCAAGTCGGCGACACGCTGCCCGCCATCACACTGATGGAGTACTCGGAAGTCGAGGGCAATGGCTGCAGCCTCGGCCCGAACCCGGTGGATGTGCAAAAGGCCGCCGCGGGCAAGACGATTGCGCTGTTCGCGGTGCCGGGCGCCTTCACGCCCACCTGCTCGGCCAAGCACGTTCCCGGCTACGTGGAGCAGGCGGGCGCCCTGAAGGCTGCCGGCGTGGACGAGATCTGGTGCCTGTCGGTGAACGATGCCTTCGTGATGGGCGCCTGGGCGCGCGACCAGAAGACCGATGGCAAGGTGCGCATGCTGGCGGACGGCGACGCCGCCTTCGCCAAGGCCACCGGTTTGACGCTGGACCTGAATGGCAAGGGCCTGGGCCTGCGCAGCAACCGCTATTCCATGCTGGTCAAGGACGGCAAGGTGGTTGCACTGAACGTTGAGGCGCCGGGCAAGTTCGAGGTGAGCGACGCCGCTACGCTGCTCGGCCAGGCCAAGGGCTGAGGCTGCTGGCGCTGGCATCGGAGGGCTCCGGTGCTGGCACCACGCCGCAGGCGAAACGCCGCCCCATCGCGAGATGTGGGCGGTTTTGCTATTATTTAGATAGCTGTCAACGCTTTCTACATAGGCGCTAGAGGCCAAAAAGGCTAGTAAATTTCCGCTTTCAGGTAGTGCGAACCCGGCAGGGGGTTGTGGTAGTACGGCGGTATTTCCTCGAAGCCCAGTTCGGAATACAGCGCACGCGCCGATTCCATGCCGTCCAGCGTGTCCAGCAACACGCAGGCATAGCCGGCCTGCCGTGCCTGGTCCAGCATGGCCTCGGCCAACTGCCGCCCCAGGCCGAAGCCGCGGAACGCCTTGCGCACGTACAGGCGCTTCATCTCGCAGGCGTTGGGGTAGTCGGCGGTGTCCAGCGGCCGCAGGGCGCAGCACCCTGCAATGCTGCCCTCCACTTCGGCCAGCAGGATATGGCCGCGCGGCTGCGCGTATTCGCCCGGCAGGGTGGCGAGTTCCTGCGCAAAGTTCTGGAACGACAGGTCCACGTCCAGGGTGTCGGCATATTCCTGGAAGATGTCGCGCACCACGTGCATCTCGTGGGGCAGGGCGGGGCTCAGCAGCGTAACGTCAGGGGAATGGTCCACTGTGCAGAAAGAATCCGGCATGGAAAAAGGCAGGGGCCAGTGTAGCCGCACCGCTGTGGGCACTCAAAAAGCCCCCAGGCTGGCGACCCACCAGGCCAGCAGCGCGCTCAGAGCCGCCACAAGGGCCGCCCCTGCGCGGCTGAGCGCATCGTCGCGCGACGCGGGTGTGGCCCCGGGCAGTTGACGATCGCCGTGCACCATGGCGCCCACCAGGGCCTGACGGCGCACCAGGGCGTAGAAAACAATCGCCGCCAGGTGCAGCGCGACGAGCCCCAACAGCAGGAATTGGCCCACGTCCTTGTGATACCAAGTGGCCTGCGATACCCACTCGCCAGAAACGAAACGCGTGAGCGGACCGGCGAAGGCGATCTCGTCGTCGCTCAGCAGGCCGGTGCCTACCTGGGCCAGCAGCACCGCCAGCAGGGCAAAGACCGACAGTGCGCCCAGCGGCGAATGGCCGGGGCTGGTCACCTTGCCTTCCTGGTTGGCGAAGTGGCTGCGCAGGCGCGCGGGTGTGGGCAGGAAGCTCGCAAAACGCGACCAGCGTCCGCCCACCAGGCCCCAGGCCAGGCGAAAGGCCAGCAGCGCCAGCATCACGTAGCCCAGCCGCAGATGCCACTGCATGGCGTTGCCGCCCAGCTTGGCGGTGACGACCAGGGCGACGGTGGTCACGGCGAGCGACCAGTGGAACAGCCGGGTCGGCAAATCCCAGATGCGTACGGTGTGCGGCATGGTGAAGCGGGGGAGCGGAGGACGCGGCTATTGTGCCCAGCGTGCCCCCGGCGGGCTATATCCGACTGCCCTTCGGGCGCTTGCGGCCATGGCGTCATGCGGCCGCGCCATACTGCGCGCCGGCGCAGGGCGTCCAGCCGTCGCCGCAGCCATTCCCTTCCCCACGACAAGGTGCATTCCATGCCAATCAAAGCCCTCGCTCTTGCCGCCACCGCAGCAGCCGCCACGCTGGTGTCGCTGCCCGCCGCTGCCCAGTTCGCCAAGCCAGAAGACGCCATCAAGTACCGCCAGGGTGCGCTGTTTGTGATGGGACAGCATTTCGGCCGCATCGGCGCAATGGCCAATGGCCGCGTGCCGTTCGACGCGAAGGCTGCGCAAGAGAATGCCGATACCGTCGCCGCCCTGGCCGCTTTGCCGTGGGCCGGCTTCGGCCCCGGCACGGACAAGGGCGCTCCCACCAAGGCCAAGCCCGGCGTGTGGACCGAACAGGCCAAGTTCCAGGAGCATGCCGACAAGTTCCAGGCCGAGGCCGCCAAGCTGGCCGCCGCCGCCAAGACGGGCAGCCTGGACAACCTGAAGGCCGCGTTCGGCCCGGCGGCCAATTCCTGCAAGGCGTGCCACGACGCCTACCGCGCACGTTGATGCGCTATTGAACTAGTAGCTGCTAGCGCTTGCTGCATAAGCGCGAAAGGCCGATTTCGTTCAGGAAATCGGCCTTCTTTCTGAAGAAAGGTGCTTCAGGCTTCGGCCAGCAGGCGTTCGATGAGCTTGTGCAGCTCCTCGAAATCGGGTGCGCCGATGTAGCTCTTCACGATCTCTCCGCGCTTGTTGACGATGTACGTGGTGGGGGTGAGCTTCACGTCGCCCCAGGCCTTGGCCACGGCGCCGGTGTTGTCGATGGCCACCTTGAACGGCAGCTTGCGCGTTTCGGTGAAGTTGACCACGTAGCTCGGCGGGTCGTAGCTCATGGCCACGGCCAGCGTCTCGAAGCCCTGGCCTTTGTACTTGTCGTAGGTCGCGACGATCTCGGGCATCTCCGCCACGCAGGTGGTGCAGCTGGTGGCCCAGAAGTTCACCAGCGCCACCTTGCCCTTGAGGTCGGCGGTGGTCTGCTGCGAACCGTCGAGCAGAACGAACGTGGACTGCGGTGCCTGGGACGTGCCCGAGCCCAGCACCACCACGGCGCCCACGGCAGCGCCCGCCACCAGGGCGCCCGCCGCCAGCCATTTCTTGATCTGCATAACCAGGTACTCCGTGTGGGCCGCCGTTCGGGTGGCCGTTCGTGTGTTTGATGCGATAGGTACGGGATTGTGCCGCGCGGGGCGTTCCAGCACTCGCCACCATGGGATTGCCAGCAAGGCGGTAAGTTCACCGGACGGCCGGCCGCGAGCGCGCAGTTTGCGCCAGCGCAAAGCCCTGGGGCCCATACCGTGCGCCGTCTAGAGGGGCAACCGCCAGCAGCCAGCCAGGGCGGCGCTGGGAATAATCAGGCACATGACCCTTGCTCCTGCCGGCGCGCGCCGTCTCCTGACCCTGGCCTTCGCGGCCAGCATGCTGGCGCTGGCCGCCTGCAGCCCTGCGCTGAATTGGCGCAGCGTCACCTTGCCCGACGCCGGCCTGGCGCTGACGCTGCCCTGCAAGCCCGAGTATGCGAGCCGGCCCGTGGACCTGGGCACGGGTGCCGTGCCGCTCGCCATGGTTGGCTGCGAGGCCGATGGCGCCACCTTCGCCGTATCCCACATGCCGCTGGCCGAAGCGGCGCAGGCCGGGGCGATGCTGGCGCGCTGGCAGGCGGCCGTACAGGCCGGCATGCGCGCTTCGCAGCCGGCTGCACCCGTCGCCTTCGTGCCCACGCGCGCGCTGGCTGTGCCGCAGTCGGTGCGGCTGCAGGCGCAGGGCCAGGCGCCCGGCGGCTCGGCCGTCACCGTCGATGCCGTGTGGTTCGCGCGCCTGGAGGGCGGCCAGGCACGTCTGTACCACGCGGCGGTCTATGCGCCGCGCCGCACGACGGCCACGGCGGCTGACACCTTCTTCGCCAGCCTGGCGCTGCAGCCATGAGCGTGCTCACGCGGCGCACGGCCGTGGTCGTCTTCTTGGCCTTTGCGTTCACCTACTTCATCTCGGCGCTGCTGCGCGCGATCACCGCCACTCTGGCGCCCACACTGGAGGCCGAGTTCCAGTTGCATGCGCGCGACCTGGGGCTGCTGGCGGGTGGCTACTTCCTGGGTTTCGCGCTCACGCAACTGCCGCTGGGCCGGTGGCTGGATCGTCACGGCCCGCGCACGGTGCTGCTCGGCTTTCTGGGCGTGGCGGTGGCGGGGTGCCTGGTGTTCTCCTGGGCCACGGGCTTCTCGGGGCTGCTTGCGGGGCGCATGCTGTGCGGCGCGGGCGTCAGCGCCTGCCTGATGGCTCCGCTCACGGGGTTCCGGCGCTGGCTGGAGCCTGGTGCGCAGCTGCGCGCCAACTCCTGGATGCTGATGACCGGTTCGCTGGGCATGGTGGCGTCCACGCTGCCGGTGCAGTGGCTGCTGCCACTGGCAGGGTGGCGCCCGTTGTTCTGGGGGCTGGCGGCGCTCATCGTGCTGGCCATGGCGCTGCTGGCGCTGGGCGTGCCGCGCTGGCCGCAGGCGCCGGCAGAGTCGGGAGCAGGCGTAGAAACGGGCTATGCACAGGTGTGGCGCCATCCGTACTTCCTGCGCACGGCGCCGCTGGGCTTCTTCTGCTATGGCGGCATGGTCGCGGTGCAGACGCTGTGGGCCGCGCCCTGGATGCAGCACGTGGCCGGCTATACGCCGTTGCAGGCCGCCACCGGGCTGTTCTGGATCAATGTGAGCATGCTGCTCACCTTCTGGACCTGGGGCATGGCCAGCCCGTGGTTGCTGCGCCGCGTGGGCGGGGCCGACCCGGTGATGGCCGCGAGTTTGCCGCTGTCACTGCTGGTGCTGGCGGGCATTGTGTTGGCGGGCGGACGTGCGGGCGCCGCGGCCTGGGCGCTGTATTGCGTGTCATGCACCAGCGTGGCGCTGTCGCAGCCCGCGGTGGCATTGGCGTTCCCGCAGGCGCTGGCGGGGCGCGCGCTGTCGGCGTACAACCTGGTGATCTTTGCGGGGGTGTTTGCCGTGCAATGGGGTATTGGCCTGGCGGTGGACGCGTTCGTGGCCGCCGGGCTGGACATGGCGCGCGCCTACCGGGCCGCCATGGCGCTGCACCTGGCCTGCACGGCGGGAGCCTATGCATGGTTCATGGCGCGGCGCGGGCACGGTGATAATGCACTGCACTGCAGTACCCCATGAATACGCGCCTTCTCATCATCGCCCACGCCCCTTTGGCCCATGCGCTGCGTGAATGCGCGCTGCACGTGTTCCCCGACTGCTGGCAGGAGGTGCTGGCGCTGGACGTGCCGCCCCATGAGGCCCCCGAGGCCACGCTGTCGGCCGCCCGCGCGCTGATGGAGCAGCAGGGCGAGGCCTCGGTGCTGGTGCTGAGCGACCTGTTCGGCGCCACGCCCTGCAACGTGGCCCAGCGGCTGGTGGACGGCCTGCAGTCCCGCCTGGTGGCGGGCGTGAACCTGCCCATGCTGCTGCGCGCCGTGAGCTACCGTAGCGAGCCGCTGGATGCGCTGGTGGCACGCGCCCTCGTGGGTGGCACGCAGGGCGTGATGCAGGTGGGCGCGGCCGCGCCGCAGAATCAAAACCGACGTCCGTCTCATGATCAAGAAGAACATCACCATCAGCAATAAGCTGGGCCTGCATGCCCGCGCCTCCGCCAAGCTCACCAAGATGGCGGGCAGTTTTCCCTGCGACGTCTGGATGCGCAAGGGAGAGCGTCGCATCAATGCCAAAAGCATCATGGGAGTGATGATGCTGGCGGCGGGCATGGGGTCCGAGGTCGAGATCGAGACCGATGGCGCGCAGGAGCAGGAAGCCATGGATGCGCTTGTCGCGCTCATCGATGGCAAGTTCGGCGAGGGCGAATAAACCGCAGGCGAGGCACGCATGACCTTCTCCATCCACGGTCTGGCTGTCGCGCGCGGCATCGCCATCGGGCGGGCGGTGCTCGCGGTATCCAGCCGCATGGAGGTGGTGCACTACTTCATCGAGCCCGGCCAGGTTGAGGCCGAGATCCTGCGTGCGCGCCGCGGACGGGACGCGGTGGCCGAGGAGCTGCAGCGCCTGCAGGCCGACATGCCGCACGACGCGCCGCCCGAGCTGGCCGCGCTGTTGGACGTGCATCTGATGCTGCTGCAGGACGAGATGCTGGTCAACGGCGTCAAGCACTGGATCACCGACCGCCTCTACAACGCCGAGTGGGCGCTGACCACGCAGCTGGAGATCATCAGCCGCCAGTTCGACGAAATGGAGGACGACTACCTGCGCGAGCGCAAGGCCGACCTGGAGCAGGTGGTGGAGCGCATCCTGCGCCACATGCGCGGCGTGGCCAGCCCCGTCGCGCCGCCGCCCTCCGCCCCCCGCCGCCAGGCCGAGGCGGGTGCGGAGGCGGAGTTCCTGCTGGGCGGCGCGGCCGATGCGCCGCTGGTGCTGGTGGCGCACGATTTGTCGCCGGCCGACATGCTGCAGTTCAAGCAGAGCGTGTTCGCCGGCTTCGTGACCGACGTGGGGGGCAAGACCAGCCACACGGCCATCGTGGCGCGCAGCATGGACATCCCCGCCGTGGTGGGCGCGCGCAGCGCCAGCCAGTTGGTGCGACAGGACGACTGGGTCATCATCGACGGCGATGCCGGCGTGGTCATCGTCGACCCCACGCCGATCATCCTGGCGGAATACGGCTTTCGCCAGCGCCAGATCACGCTGGAGCGCGAGCGCCTCATGCGGCTGCGCCACACGCCGGCCGTCACGCTGGATGCGCAGGCCATTGAGCTGCTGGCCAACATCGAGCAGCCCGGTGATGCGGGTGCCGCGTTGCGCGCAGGCGCGGCGGGCGTGGGGTTGTTTCGCAGCGAATTTTTGTTCATGGGCCGCAGCGGCCGCCTGCCGGATGAGGAGGAGCAGTACCGCGCCTACCGGGAGGCGGTGGAGGGCATGCAGGGCCTGCCCGTGACCATCCGCACCGTCGATGTGGGCGCCGACAAGCCGCTGGACAAAGGGCACAAGGACAGTTCGCTCAACCCGGCGCTGGGCCTGCGCGCCATTCGCTGGAGCCTGGCCGATCCGGCCATGTTCCGCACCCAGCTGCGCGCGGTGCTGCGCGCGGCGGCACACGGCCCGGTGCGGCTGCTGTTCCCCATGCTCGCGCATGTGAGCGAGATCCGGCAGACGCTGGCCCAGGTGGACCTGGCGCGCGCCGAGCTGGACGCACGCGGCGCTGCCTACGGTGCGGTGCAGCTGGGCGCCATGATCGAGGTGCCGGCTGCGGCGCTCATAGTGCGCCAGTTCCTGCGCTACTTCGACTTTCTCTCGATCGGCACCAACGACCTGATCCAGTACGCGCTGGCCATCGACCGCGCGGACGAGGCCGTGGCCCACCTGTACGACCCGCTGCACCCGGCCGTGCTGCGGCTGGTGGCCGACGTGATCGCGGAGGGCGCGCGCCAGGGCAAGAGCGTGAGCGTGTGCGGCGAGATGGCGGGCGATGTCGCCATGACCCGGCTGCTGCTGGGCCTGGGCCTGCGCAGCTTCTCGATGCAGCCGGCGCAGATCCTGGCCGTCAAGCAGGAGGTGCTGCGCGCCGACGCGCGCAAGCTGGGCGAGTGGGCGCAGCAACTGTTGGATGCGGACGATCCGGCTGCGTCGTTGCAAGCGCCCTGATCGCTATTTAAATAATAGCTGCTGGCGCTTGTCAGTATTGGCCTAGAGGCCGATTTGACTTGTATTCCGAGTCAAACGCCAGCGGCGTGCGCCTGCTGGTCGGCGTGGTAGCTGGAGCGCACCATGGCACCCACGGCGGCGTGGCTGAAGCCCATCTTGTAGGCTTCTTCCTCGAACATCTTGAAGGTGTCGGGGTGCACGTAGCGGCGCACCGGCAGGTGGCTGTTGCTGGGGGCGAGGTACTGGCCGATGGTCAGCATCTCGATGCCATGGGCGCGCATGTCGCGCATGACTTCCAGGATCTCCTCGTCCGTCTCGCCCAGGCCTACCATCAGGCCGCTCTTGGTGGGCACGCCGGGGTGCAGTTGCTTGAACTTCTTGAGCAGGTTGAGGCTGAACTGGTAGTCGGAGCCGGGGCGTGCTTCCTTGTACAGGCGCGGCACGGTTTCCAGGTTGTGGTTCATCACGTCCGGGGGCGCGGCCTTGAGGATTTCGAGCGCACGGTCGTCGCGGCCGCGGAAGTCGGGCGTGAGGATCTCGATCTGCGTGCTGGGCGAGAGTTCGCGGGTACGCTGGATGCACTCCACGAAGTGGCCCGAGCCGCCGTCGCGCAGATCGTCGCGGTCCACGCTGGTGATGACCACGTACTTCAGGCGCAGCGCGGCAATCGTCTTGGCGAGGTTCAGCGGCTCGTCTTTGTCCAGCGGGTCGGGGCGGCCGTGGCCCACGTCGCAGAACGGGCAGCGGCGCGTGCACTTGTCGCCCATGATCATGAACGTGGCCGTGCCCCTGCCAAAGCATTCGCCGATGTTGGGGCAGCTGGCTTCCTCGCACACCGTGTGCAGCTTGTGCTCGCGCAGGATGTTCTTGATCTCGTAAAAGCGCGTGGTGGGACTGCCTGCCTTCACGCGGATCCACTCGGGCTTCTTGAGCACCTCGCCCTGCTCGACCTTGATCGGGATGCGCGACAGCTTGGCCGCGGCCTTCTGCTTGGCCAGCGGGTTGTAGGCTTCGGTGGACTGCGCTTCGCGCACGACGTCGGGAGTGCTCATGGCTGCTGAGGGAGAGGTCAGGGCGCGAGGCGGCGTGCGAGCTGTTGGCCCAGCATGGCCGCGGCATCGTCCCAGGGGATGTGGACGCCGATTGTAGAAAGGTCCACCGTTTGCAAACCTGCGTAACCGCAAGGGTTGATGCGGGAGAAGGGTTCCAGGTCCATGGCGACGTTCAGCGCCACACCGTGGTAGGTGCAGTGGCGCGCGACCTTGATGCCCAGCGCGGCGATCTTGCCCAAGCCGGTGAAGTCCGGCTGGGGTGGGCCATCGGCGTGGGCACGTTTTTGCGGACGCTGCGGCAGCATGCTGTGGCCGCGCGGATCATCCAGGCGCACGTAGATGCCGGGCGCGCCGGCCACGCGGTGGCCCGTCACGCCGTAGTGGCCCAGCGTGCGGATCACGGCTTCCTCAATGCGGTACACGTATTCCTTGACGTAGTAGCCTGCACGGCGCAGATCGATGAGCGGATAGGCCACGACCTGGCCGGGGCCATGGTGCGTCACCTGCCCGCCGCGGTTGGTGGCAACGACGGGGATGCCGCCGGGCGAGAGGACGTGGTCGCTCTTGCCGGCCAGGCCCTGTGTGTACACCGCGGGGTGCTCACAAATCCACAGCTCGTCGGGCGTCTCGTCAGTGCGCTCCTCCGTGAAGCGCTGCATGGCGGCCACCGTGGCCGGGTAGTCCACCCGGCCCAGCATGCGCAACTCCATGGTGCGGACGTTCAGAGCACGACCTTGACCATCGGGTGCGAGGTCAGGGCCCGGTACAGATCATCGAGCTGCTCCCGGCTGGTGGCAGTCACGGTGATGGTCACGCCCAGGTAGTTGCCCGCGCGGCTGTCGCGCAACTCGATGGTGGAAGCGTCGAAGTCGGGGTCGAAGCGGCGCGCAACCTCGGTGACGGCATGCACGAACCCGTTCACGTTTGCTCCCATGACCTTGATGGGAAAGCGGGACGGATATTCGATCAACGAGTCCTTGCGAGGATCGGCGGAAGAGGGCTGGTTGGGCGTCGTCATTAGGCTCTTTCAAGGCCGGAGGGGTCGAAGGGAAGGGGCGCCCCAAGCGGGTGGCGATGGTATACCCGCGGTTCGCTGTGGCTTTAGGCGAGCCCCGTGGCCGCGCTGCACCACAATGGGCGTTGGCGCGTTGCCACAATGGTGCGGCTATGTGCAGTGATCCACCCGCGTTCCGTTACCGATTGTGGATCGGCCGGGGTTTTTACTTATAATCAAGGGCTTTGTGAAAGTTTTGGTCTGTGGCGCAGGCGTCTTCCAACGATAAAAAAATCGCCTCCGAGACTGAATCTGAGGTTGAGGATTCCGACTTCAAGCCCCTGACTGCACAAGAGGCGCAGGAGTGGCGGTTACGCCATCCGGCGTTGTCGGTCTGGCGCATTGTCTGGGGCCAGGCGGCGGTGGGGGCGGTAGTGGCCCTGCTGGCATGGTGGCTGACGGGCAGGCTGTCGGTGGCATGGTCCGCCGGGTATGGGGCTCTGTCCGTCGTGGTGCCGGCGGCGCTGTTTGCCCGTGGCATGGCGCGCAGGCGCTCCACGGCTGGTGCTGCGATGGTCGGGCTTCTGGGTTGGGAGTTGGTCAAGATTGCATTGACCGTCGCCATGTTGGCGGCGGCGCCCCGGGTAGTGCCGGGGCTCAGCTGGCTGGCGTTGCTGGTCGGCATGGTGGTAACGATGAAAACGTACTGGATCGCGCTGCTGGCGCGGCCTGGTGTCCGACGAACCGATTGATATTTGAGAGAAGAGTTGTCCGATGGCCGCAGATGCGCACGCCCCGACTGCAAGTGAATACATCGTTCACCACCTGCAGCATCTCCAGAACATCAAGCAGAAGTCCATCATCGACTTCTCGGTTGTCAACCTCGATTCCGTTGCCGTCAGCGTGATCTTGGGTGTTTTGGGTCTGTTCGTCATGTGGCTCGCTGCCCGCACGGCCACTTCCGGTGTGCCAGGCCGCTTCCAGGCGGCTGTCGAGATGCTGGTCGAGATGGTGGACAACCAAGCCAAGGCCAATATCCACAACGCGCAAAGCCGTAAGTTCATTGCACCTCTGGCGCTCACCGTGTTCGTCTGGATTTTCCTGATGAACGCCATGGACCTGCTGCCGGTGGACCTGCTGCCCGTGCTCTGGCAGGGCGCCACAGGTGACTCGCATGCCTACCTGCGCGTCGTTCCCACCGCCGACCTGTCCACCACCCTGGGTTTGTCCAGCGCCGTGCTGATCCTGTGCTTCGTGTACAGCATCAAGATCAAGGGAATGGGCGGCTGGGCGCATGAACTGGTGACCGCGCCCTTCGGTACCAGCAAGAACCCCGTTTTCGCCCTGATCCTGGGCGTGGTCAATCTGCTCATGCAGATCATTGAATACGTTGCCAAGACCGTGTCGCATGGCATGCGACTGTTCGGCAACATGTACGCTGGTGAGTTGGTGTTCATGCTGATTGCCCTGATGGGTGGCGCAGCGGCTATGTCGCTCTCTGGTGTGTTGCTCCCCGTGGGGCACATCATTGCGGGCTCTATCTGGGCGATCTTCCACATCCTGATCATCACCCTGCAGGCCTTCATTTTCATGATGCTGACGCTGATTTATCTCGGCCAGGCGCATGAAGCTCACTGATCCTTTCGTTTCCTTTCTCAACCTTCCTTTCTTTTCATCCTAGGAGTCATCATGGAAAACATTCTCGGTCTCGTCGCTCTGGCTTGTGGTCTGATCGTGGGCCTCGGCGCTATCGGCGCTTCGATCGGTATTGCCCTGATGGGTGGCAAGTTCCTGGAATCCTCCGCACGCCAGCCTGAGCTGATCAACGAACTGCAAACCAAGATGTTCATCTTGGCAGGTCTGATCGACGCCGCCTTCCTGATCGGCGTGGCCATCGCTCTGCTGTTCGCTTTCGCCAACCCCTTCGTTCTGGCCTAAGCCTCCGTCAACGCCCTAGAAAGAAAGGTGTTGCCGTGAGTATCAACGCGACCCTGTTCGTTCAGGCCATTGTTTTCCTGATCCTGGTGCTGTTCACGATGAAGTTCGTGTGGCCCCCGATCGCGAAGGCGCTGGATGAGCGAGCCCAGAAAATCGCCGATGGTCTCGCAGCTGCCGATCGTGCCAAGACCGAGCTTGCTGCTGCCGACCAGCGTGTGAAGCAGGAACTGGCTGCCGCCAGCAACGAAACCGCGACACGCTTAGCCGACGCTGAGCGCCGCGCACAGGCCATCATCGAAGAGGCCAAGGCGCGCGCCAACGACGAAGGCAACAAGATCGTCGCTGCTGCCCGTGCGGAGGCCGAGCAGCAAGCGATCCAGGCACGTGAAGCCCTGCGCGAGCAGGTGGCGGCCCTGGCCGTCAAAGGGGCTGAGCAGATTCTCCGCAAGGAAGTCAATGCCGGCGTTCATGCCGATCTGCTGAACCGTCTGAAGACCGAGCTGTAAGGGAGCATTCAATGGCTGAACTCGCCACCATTGCCCGCCCTTACGCCGAGGCGCTGTACAAGGCCTGCACCGACCAAGGCGGTGTGGACCTGAATGGCGCCACAGCCTGGGTGGACGAGCTGGCGGCGATTGCCGCCAATCCCCAATTGCGC
The DNA here is from genome assembly GCF_022807955.1 of Diaphorobacter sp. LI3. Classification (NCBI taxonomy): domain Bacteria; kingdom Pseudomonadati; phylum Pseudomonadota; class Betaproteobacteria; order Burkholderiales; family Comamonadaceae; genus Diaphorobacter; species Diaphorobacter sp. LI3. Next base: position 332,214 of record NZ_CP094346.1, read on the forward strand.
CAACTGGCGGACAACCCCAAGGTGACGGGCGAGCAGGTGTTCGACGTCATCGTGGGCGTGGCCCGCTCGGCGTTGCCTGACCTGGCCAAAAACTTCCTGCGTACCGTGATCGACAACGGGCGCGTGCAGGCGCTGCCTGAAATCGCGGCCCAGTTCCGTACGCTGGTCAATCGCAGCCACGGCACTTCGGATGCTGTGGTGTACAGCGCCTTCCCGCTGGATGCGGGCGCTCTGACCGATGTGGGTGCCACGCTTGAAAAGCGCTTCGGTCGCAAGCTCAATCTCTCCGTGCAGTTGGATGAGACCCTGATCGGCGGCGTGCGCGTGGTGGTGGGCGACGAGGTGCTCGACACTTCCGTCAAAGCCCGTCTGGAACAAATGAAAGCTGCCCTCACCGCCTGATGGGCGTGAGGTCTCGGCTATACCCCCAAGAAAGAAGGAAAGAGTCATGCAACTCAATCCCGCAGAAATTTCTGAACTGATCAAGAGCCGCATCGAAGGTCTGGCAGCCAGCAGCGACATCCGCAACCAGGGCACCGTGGTGTCCGTGACCGACGGTATCGTGCGCGTCCACGGCCTGTCGGACGTGATGCAGGGCGAAATGCTCGAATTCCCTGCTGCGGCAGACGGTCAGCCCTCCTTCGGCCTGGCCCTGAACCTCGAGCGCGACTCCGTTGGCGCTGTGATTCTGGGCGAGTACGAACACATTTCTGAAGGCGATACCGTGAAGTGCACGGGCCGCATTCTGGAAGTGCCGGTGGGCCCGGAACTGATCGGCCGCGTGGTGAACGCTCTCGGCCAGCCGATCGACGGCAAGGGTCCGATCAACGCCAAGATGACGGACGTGATCGAGAAGGTCGCTCCCGGCGTGATCGCGCGCCAGTCCGTGGACCAGCCGCTGCAAACCGGCCTGAAGTCCATCGACTCCATGGTGCCAATCGGCCGTGGCCAGCGTGAGCTGATCATCGGCGACCGCCAGACCGGCAAGACGGCAGTGGCCATCGACGCCATCATCAACCAGAAGGGTCAGGGCGTGACGTGTATCTACGTCGCCATTGGCCAGAAGGCATCGTCGATCAAGAACGTGGTGCGCGCTCTGGAACAGGCCGGCGCCATGGAATACACCATCGTCGTGGCGGCTTCGGCTTCCGAGTCCGCCGCCATGCAGTACGTGTCGGCCTACTCCGGCTGCACGATGGGCGAATACTTCCGCGACCGTGGCGAGGACGCGCTGATCGTGTACGACGACCTGTCCAAGCAAGCTGTGGCCTACCGCCAGGTTTCGCTGCTGCTGCGCCGCCCGCCAGGCCGCGAAGCCTTCCCCGGCGACGTGTTCTATCTCCACAGCCGCTTGCTGGAGCGTGCAGCCCGTGTGAATGCCGACTATGTGGAAGCCTTCACCAAGGGCGAGGTCAAGGGCAAGACGGGTTCGCTGACCGCACTGCCCGTGATCGAAACCCAGGCCGGCGACGTGTCTGCCTTCGTTCCAACCAACGTGATCTCGATCACCGACGGTCAGATCTTCCTGGAAACCAGCCTGTTCAACGCTGGTATCCGCCCCGCCATCAACGCCGGTATCTCGGTGTCGCGCGTGGGTGGTGCCGCCCAGACCAAGCTGATCAAGGGCCTGTCCGGCGGTATCCGTACCGACCTGGCCCAGTACCGTGAACTCGCGGCGTTCGCGCAGTTCGCCTCCGACCTGGACGAAGCCACGCGCAAGCAGCTGGATCGCGGCGCTCGCGTGACGGAACTGCTCAAGCAGCCCCAGTACAGCCCGCTGAGCACGGCCCTGATGGGCGCGACGCTCTTCACGGTGAACAAGGGCTTCCTGGACGACGTGGACGTGAAGAAGGTGCTGGCCTTCGAAGCCGGCCTGCACCAGTACCTGAAGACGAGCCACGGTGCGCTGCTGGACCGCCTGCAGCAGAACCGCGCGTTCGACAAGGAAGGCAAGGACGAGGCCGAACTGACGCAAGCCATCACGGCGTTCAAGAAGTCGTTCGTTTAAATCGGACGAGGAACCATCATGGCAGCAGGTAAGGAAATACGCGGCAAGATCAAATCGGTGGAAAACACCAAGAAGATCACCAAGGCCATGGAAATGGTGGCCGCGTCCAAGATGCGCAAGGCGCAAGACCGCATGCGTGCCGCCCGACCCTATGCCGAGAAGGTGCGCAACATTGCCGCCCACCTCGGCGAGGCCAACCCTGAGTACGTGCACCCTTTCATGAAGGCGAACGATGCGAAGGCGGCTGGCATCATTGTCGTGACGACCGACAAGGGCCTGTGCGGAGGCATGAACACCAACGTGCTGCGCGCCGTCACCACCAAGCTGCGCGAACTGCAGTCTACGGGTGTCGATGTGCAGTCGGTGGCTATTGGCAACAAGGGGTTGGGCTTCCTCAACCGCGTGGGGGCCAAGGTCGTGGCGCATGCCACCGGGCTGGGCGATACGCCGCACCTGGACAAGCTGATCGGACCGGTGAAGGTGCTGCTGGATGCTTACGCGGAAGGCAAGATCAACGCGGTGTACCTCAGCTACACCAAGTTCATCAACACCATGAAGCAGGAATCGGTGGTGGAGCAGTTGCTGCCCCTGTCGTCCGAGCAAATGCAGGCCCAGAAGACCGGCCATGGTTGGGATTACATCTACGAGCCTGACGCGCAGAGCGTGATCGATGAACTGCTGGTGCGCTATGTCGAGTCGCTGATCTACCAGGCAGTGGCAGAGAACATGGCCTCGGAGCAGTCCGCGCGCATGGTGGCCATGAAGGCCGCCACCGACAACGCCGGTAACGTCATCAACGAGCTCAAGCTGGTCTACAACAAGACGCGCCAAGCGGCGATCACGAAAGAACTTTCGGAGATCGTTGCAGGTGCCGCGGCAGTCTGACGCCGCCTCCGGGTCTCGGTTTAAATTTTTGGAGCAAATCAAATGGCTCAAGTGCAAGGCAAGATTGTTCAATGTATCGGCGCCGTGGTGGACGTGGAGTTCCCGCGCGACCAGATGCCCAAGGTGTATGACGCCCTGAAGCTCGAGGGCTCGCCCCTGACGCTGGAAGTGCAGCAGCAGCTGGGCGACGGCGTGGTGCGTACCATTGCGCTCGGTTCTTCGGACGGCCTCAAGCGTGGCCTGATGGTCACGAACACCGGCAACCCCATCACCGTGCCCGTGGGCAAGGCCACGCTGGGCCGCATCATGGACGTGCTGGGCAACCCCATCGACGAGCGCGGCCCCGTGGACCAGAGCCTGACGGCTTCCATCCACCGCAAGGCCCCTGCTTATGACGAGCTGAGCCCTTCGCAGGAACTGCTCGAGACCGGCATCAAGGTGATCGACCTGGTGTGCCCGTTCGCCAAGGGCGGCAAGGTGGGCCTGTTCGGTGGTGCCGGCGTGGGCAAGACCGTGAACATGATGGAGCTCATCAACAACATCGCCAAGGCGCACTCGGGTCTGTCCGTGTTCGCTGGCGTGGGTGAGCGTACCCGCGAGGGCAACGACTTCTACCACGAGATGGCCGACTCCGGCGTCGTGAATCTGGAGAACCTGGGCGAGTCCAAGGTGGCCATGGTTTACGGCCAGATGAACGAGCCCCCGGGCAACCGTCTGCGCGTGGCCCTGACCGGCCTGACCATCGCCGAATCCTTCCGCGACGAAGGCCGCGACGTGCTGTTCTTCGTGGACAACATCTACCGTTACACGCTGGCCGGTACCGAAGTGTCCGCTCTGCTGGGCCGGATGCCTTCCGCCGTGGGCTACCAGCCGACGCTGGCCGAGGAAATGGGCCGTCTGCAAGAGCGTATTACCTCGACCAAGGTCGGGTCCATCACGTCCATTCAGGCCGTGTACGTGCCTGCCGACGACTTGACCGACCCGTCGCCCGCCACCACCTTCGCCCACCTGGACTCCACCGTGGTGCTGTCGCGTGACATCGCCGCTCTGGGTATCTACCCTGCCGTGGACCCGCTGGACTCCACCAGCCGCCAGCTGGACCCGCAGGTCGTGGGTGAAGAGCACTACCAAGTGGCCCGCCAAGTGCAGGGTACCCTGCAGCGCTACAAGGAACTGCGCGACATCATCGCCATTCTGGGTATGGACGAGCTGGCCCCCGAGGACAAGCTGGTCGTGGCCCGTGCCCGCAAGATCCAGCGTTTCCTGTCGCAGCCGTTCCACGTGGCCGAGGTGTTCACGGGCTCGCCTGGCAAGTACGTGCCGCTGTCCGAGACCATCCGCGGCTTCAAGATGATCGTGGCTGGCGAATGCGACCACCTGCCCGAGCAGGCCTTCTACATGGTTGGCACCATCGACGAAGCCTTCGAAAAGGCGAAGAAGGTGGCCTGATGGTCCGAAGGCCGGCCCCGTGTCCGGCCCTCGTGAGTCCCACAGGCTTGCCATTCCCTTTTTCTAGGAGCAAAGATGAACACCATCCATGTTGATGTGGTCAGTGCCGAAGAGTCCATCTTCTCCGGCGAGGCGCGCTTCGTCGCGCTGCCCGGCGAAGCGGGCGAATTGGGCATCTATCCGCGCCACACGCCACTCATCACCCGCATCAAGCCGGGTTCGGTGCGCATCGAATTGCCTGACGGCAATGAAGAGTTCGTTTTCGTGGCCGGTGGCATTCTGGAAGTGCAGCCCGACTGCGTGACCGTGCTGTCCGACACCGCCATCCGTGGCCGTGACCTGGACGATCAGAAGGCGCAGGAAGCCAAGGCTGCGGCCGAGGAAGCCCTGAAGAACGCCAAGAGCGAGATCGATCTGGCCCGCGCCCAGTCCGAGCTGGCCGTGATGGCAGCGCAGATTGCCGCGCTGCGCAAGTTCCGCCAGAAGCGCTGATCGACTGGTCGCCTTCCATCGCAAAAGCCGCCTTCGGGCGGCTTTTGTCGTTATGGTGGGCCCGCTATGGCGCTCGTCCATCGGCGCCGTCCGACGCCAGCCAGGCCCAACGCGGCGCTAGCATGGGCCATGGTCAACCCTTTGGCAGAGACTGCGGCAGACGACCTGGTGGTAGCGCGCCCCGAAGGGCTGTATTGCCCACCCGGTGGCTTTTACATCGACCCCTGGCGGCCGGTGGACCGGGCCGTCATCACCCATGGCCATGGCGACCACGCGCGGCGCGGACACGGACACTACCTGGCGCACGAGCACAGCGCGGGTATCCTGCGCGGTCGGCTGGGGGCAGACATCGCTTTGCAGACGCTGGCCTACGGCGAACCCCTGCACCACAACGGCGTGCGCATCTCATTGCACCCTGCGGGCCATGTGCTGGGCTCGGCCCAGGTGCGGCTGGAGCGGGGCGGTCGCGTGTGGGTGGCCTCAGGTGACTACAAGCTGGAGGCCGACGGCACCTGCGCGCCGTTCGAGCCCGTGCGCTGCGACACGTTCATCACCGAATCCACCTTCGGCCTGCCCATCTACCGTTGGCCCGCACAGGCCGTCCTGCAGGCCCAGATCAACGACTGGTGGCGTTCCAACGCGGCCCTGCGCCGCCCTTCGGTGCTGTTTTGCTACGCGTTCGGCAAGGCCCAGCGCATCCTGCATGGCGTAGATGCCAGCATTGGTCCGCTGCTCATGCATGGCGCGGTGGAGCCCCTCAATGCCGCTTACCGCGCCGCCGGCGTGCGCCTGCCGCCCACGCAGGGGGCCACCGACGCGTCACTGGACGCCGCGACGCGCGAGACCGCGCTGGTGCTGGCGCCGCCCTCGGCGCAAGGCACTCCATGGATGCGCCGCTTCCCACGCCACGCCGATGCTTTTGCCAGCGGCTGGATGCAGCTGCGCGGCACGCGTCGCCGCCGCGGGGTAGATCGTGGTTTCGTGCTCTCCGATCACGCAGACTGGCCGGGCCTGCAGCAGGCGATTGCCGCCACGGGGGCCGAGCGCGTGTTCGTCACCCACGGCAGCGTGGCCGTCATGGTGCGCTGGCTGCGCGAGCAAGGGCTGGATGCCCAGGCTTTCGCCACCGAATACGGCGACGAGGACGAGGCCGCGCCGACCGACGCGCCAACTGCAGCGCCCACTGCACCGGAAGGCGACGCAGGCGACGCGGCCGGAGGCACCTCCTGATGCAGGCCTTTGCCGCGCTCTACCAGGCGTTGGATGCCAGCACGTCCAGCCTCGCCAAGCAGGCCGCGCTGCGCAACTATCTGCGGGGTGCGCCACCCGAGGATGCCGCCTGGGCCGTCTACTTCCTCGCGGGTGGCAAACCACGCCAACTCGTGCCCACCAAGCTGCTGCGCGCGGTGGCGCGCGAGGCGGCGGGGTTGCCGGAATGGCTGTTCGACGAAAGCTACGAGGCTGTGGGCGATCTGGCCGAGACCATCGCACTGCTGTTGCCCCCGCCCACGCAGGCGCACGCCCTGGGGCTGGCCGCATGGATGCGCGAACACCTCTTGCCGCTGCGCGGCCTGGCGCCCGACACCCAGGCTGAACGACTGGGTGCGCAATGGGCGCGGCTGGCGCCCGAGGAGCGGCTGGTGTACTTCAAGCTCATCACGGGGGCCTTCCGCGTGGGCGTGTCGCGCTTGCAGGTCACGCAGGCGCTCGCGGCCGTGAGCGGCGTGGACGCCAAGCGCATCGCACAGCGCCTCATGGGCTACACCCACGTGGGCGCGCAGCCCGGGGCGGCTGACTACCAGCGCCTCGTGGCGCCCGAGGGAGACAGTGCGGGCGCGCAGGCTGCGGAGGCCCAGGGCCATCCCTATCCCTTCTTTCTGGCGCACCCGCTGCAGCTGCCGGTGGCGCAGTTTGAGGGCGCGCTCGGCCCGCCGGCGGACTGGATCGTGGAATGGAAGTGGGACGGCATCCGCGCCCAGCTCGTGCGGCGTGGGGGCGCCATTTGGCTGTGGTCGCGCGGGGAGGAGCTGGTGACCGATCGCTTCCCCGAGCTGCAGGCGCTGGGCGACGAAGCCCTGCCCGACGGCACGGTGCTCGACGGCGAGATCGTCGTCTGGCAGCCAGCGCGAGCGGATGCGCCGGCGCAGCCGCGCCCGTTTGCCGACCTGCAAAAGCGCATCGGCCGCAAGTCGCTGGGCGCCAAGCTGCTGCGCGAGGTGCCCGTGGTGCTATTGGCCTACGATCTGCTGGAGGAACACGGCCAGGACCTGCGAGGCCTGCCGCTGCAGGCGCGGCGCGCGCGGCTGGACGCGCTGCTGGCGCGCGTCGACCACCCGGCGCTGGTGCCCAGCCCGGTGCTGCCGGGACAGAGCTGGGCCGAACTGGCCCGCCTGCGGGACAGCGCGCGTGCCCTGGGCGTGGAGGGCATGATGCTCAAAGGGCGCACGGCGCACTATGGTGTGGGCCGCACCCGGGACGTGGGCATCTGGTGGAAGTGGAAGATCGACCCGATGAGCGTGGACGCCGTGCTCATCTATGCGCAGCGCGGCCACGGGCGCCGCGCCAGCCTGTACAGCGACTACACGTTCGCCGTGTGGAGTGCGCCGCAGGGCACCCAGGGGCGCACTCTGGTGCCGTTTGCCAAGGCGTATTCGGGCCTCACCGATGCCGAGATGGCGCGGGTGGACGCCATCATCCGCAAGACCACGGTGGAGAGCTTCGGCCCGGTGCGCAGCGTGCGGCCCACGCTGGTGTTCGAGCTGGGCTTTGAGGGCATAGCGCGCAGCGCGCGGCACAAGAGCGGCATCGCCGTGCGCTTCCCGCGCATGCTGCGCTGGCGTGAAGACAAGCCGGTGGACGAGGCTGATTCGCTGGATACGCTGGCAGCGCTGTTGCCTGCTACGCCATGATCTGGTGCTATGAATACAAGAGCTGTTGGCGCTGGATGGGCGGGCGCTGCAGGCGATTTTCTCTCGAAATGCCATGGCCCGCGCGGCGGCAATCCCTTGGCCGCGCGGTGCAACGGGGGGTGCCGTGACCGCCCCGCGCTTCCCCCTCGCAACCGGCTGGCTGGCCACGCGCGGCTGGGCGCCATTCGCCTTCCAGCGCCAGGTGTGGCGCGCCATCGCGCAGGGACGCTCGGGCCTGCTGCATGCCACCACGGGCGCCGGCAAGACTTATGCGGTGTGGCTCGGGGCGCTGCAGGCCTTTGCGGACTTGGAGTCAAAACGGCCTGTAGCGCCCGTCCATTCGGCGGTACACGCTATAAATAACGAAGCAGCACCGCGGACCGCACCACTCACCGTGCTGTGGATCACGCCCATGCGCGCGCTGGCCGCCGACACGCTGCGTGCGCTGGCGGCGCCGCTGCAGGCCCTGGCCGCACAGCATGCCGGCCTGGCGCGCTGGAGCCTGGGCGCACGTACGGGCGATACCGGCAGCGCCGAACGCAGCGCCCAGGCGCGGCGTCTGCCCACGGTGCTCGTCACCACCCCCGAAAGCCTGTCGCTGCTGCTGGCGCGCGCGGACGCGCGCGAGCAACTGGCCCGCGTGCGCCTGGTGGTGGCGGATGAATGGCACGAGCTACTGGGCAACAAACGCGGCGTGCAGGTGCAGTTGGCGCTGGCGCGGCTCGCGGGCTGGAACCCGCGGCTCCTGGTCTGGGGCATGTCGGCCACGCTGGGCAACCTGCCCGAGGCCATGCAGACGCTGCTGGGCCGGGAGGGCGGCACGCTGGTGCGCGGCCGCGTGGAAAAGCGCCTGGTGGTGGACACCCTGCTGCCCGAGCGGCCCGAGCGCTTCACCTGGGCCGGCCATCTGGGCCTGGCCATGCTGCCGGCGGTGGTGCGCGCGCTGGAGGAGTCGCCCGGCACCACGCTGGTGTTCGTCAACGTGCGCTCGCAGGCCGAGCAGTGGTACCAGGCGCTGCTGGACGCGCGGCCGGACTGGGCGGGGCAGATCGCCATCCACCACGGCTCGCTGGACCGCGGTGTGCGCGAATGGGTGGAGGCGGGGCTCAAGAGCGGCAGCCTGCGCGCCGTGGTCTGCACCAGCAGCCTGGACCTGGGTGTGGACTTTCTGCCGGTGCAGCGCGTGCTGCAGATCGGCTCGGCCAAGGGCGTGGCGCGCCTGCTGCAGCGCGCCGGCCGCTCGGGCCACGCGCCGGGGCGGCCCTCGCGCATCACGCTGGTGCCCACGCACAGCCTGGAGTTGGTGGAGGCCGCCGCCGCGCGCGCCGCGGTGCATGCCGGACGGGTGGAAAAGCGCGTCTCGCCGCACCAGCCCGTCGACGTGCTGGTGCAGCACCTGGCCACGGTGGCGCTGGGCGGGGGCTTCGAGCCCGAGGCGCTGTACGCCGAGGTGCGCCGCACGGCCGCGTACCGCACGCTGCCGCGCGGCGTGTGGCAGTGGTGCCTGGATTTCGTTGCGCGTGGCGGCAGCGCCCTGGCGGCCTACCCGGACTACCGCCGTGTCGTGCCGGACGAGAACGGTGTGTGGCGCCTGCCCGATGCGCGCCTGGCACGCCGCCACCGCGCCAACATCGGCACCATCGTGAGCGATGCCAGCATGCAGGTGCAGATTCTGCAGGGCGCTCGCCTGGGCGCGGTGGAAGAGGGCTTCATCGCGCGGCTGTCGCCGGGCGACTGCTTCGTGTTCGCCGGGCAGGTGCTGGAACTGGTGCGCACGCGCGAGATGACCGCCTTCGTGCGGCGCGCGCCGGGGCGCCAGCCCACGGTGCCGCGCTGGAACGGCTCGCGCATGCCGCTGTCCACCGTGCTGGCCGACTACGTGGTGCAACAGCTCGCGCAGGCGGGGCGGGGCCGCTACGCCAGCCCCGAGCTGCGCGCCGTGCGCCCGCTGCTGGAGGTGCAGCGCCGCTGGTCCGCCCTGCCCACGCCGGGCACGCTGCTGGCCGAGACGCTGCACACGCGCGAGGGCTGGCACCTGTTCCTCTACCCGTTTGCCGGCCGGCATGCGCACATCGGGCTGGCCAGCCTGTTCGCCTGGCGCGCGGCCCAGGGGGTGCCGGGCACCTTCTCGATCGCGGTGAACGACTATGGATTGGAGCTGCTGTCCGCCACAGAACGCGACTGGCCGGCCTTGCTGCCCGACCTGCTGCGCACCGACGCCGCCGCGCCGCAGGCCGCCCGGCAGGCGCACGGCCTGGCGCCCGACGAGGCGCTGGCCATTCGCAACACTGCCAACGCCACGGCGCCCGAGGGGGTGCCGCAAGAGCGTGACGCGCGCGCAGCGTTGCTGCACGAGGTGCTGGCCAGCCTCAACGCCACCGAGATGGCGCGCCGGCGCTTTCGCGAGATTGCGCGCGTGGCGGGGCTCATCTTTCAAAGCCACCCGGGCGAGCAGCGCAGTGCGCGCCAGCTGCAGGCGTCTTCCCAGTTGTTCTTCGAGGTCTTTCGGCGTTATGACGCGGGCAACCTGCTGCTGCGCCAGGCCGACCAGGAAGTGCTGAGCCAGGAGCTGGACGTGGCACAGCTGCTGGCGACGCTCACACGCATGCAGGCGCAGCAGCTCATGGTGCAGCCTCTCGTGCGACCCGGGCCGCTGGCCTTTCCGCTGATGGTGGAGCGCTTTCGCGAGCAGCTCAGCAACGAGGCGCTGGCCGACCGCATCGCGCGCATGCTGGGCGACATGGAAGCCGCCGCCAGCGCGCGCAAACCCGTACCCGCCCCACCGGTGCAGGACGTCGTGCCCCCTGACCCGCCGCGCCGCCGGCGCGCCGCCCCCCCGGCCGCGCCACCGCGGCAGGAAGCATCGTCCGCCGTCACCGACGCACTGCGCGGCACGCTGGACTTTGCCGATGCCTCCGAGGGCACGGGCGCCGCGCCGGCCGCGGCGCGGGGCCGTTCCCCGCGCCGCGGGCGCAAACCTTCGCGCCCGTTGCCGCGCCTGTGACCCATGCACGCGCCTGATCCGCCCGCCGACCTGGCCGTGGACCTGGCCGGCACCACCGTGTGGCTGCTGCCCGAGCGCGCGCTGTGGTGGCCGGAGGGCGCCATGCTGTGCCTGGCCGACCTGCACCTGGGCAAGGCCGCCACCTTCCGCGCGCGCGGCCTGCCCGTGCCCGCGGGCACCACGCGGGGCAACCTGGATCGGCTGGCGCAGTTGCTGGCGCGCCACTCCGGCGTGCAGCGCCTGGTGGTGCTCGGCGACTTCCTGCATGCGGCCGAGGCCCACGCGCCCGCGTTGCTGCGCGCGTTGGCCGCTTGGCGCGAGGACCATGCGGCACTGGAACTGGTGCTGGTGCGCGGCAACCACGACCGCCACGCGGGCGACCCACCGGCGTGGCTGGGCGCACGCATCGTGGACGAGCCCTGGTCGCAAGGGCCCTTTGCCTGCTGCCACCATCCACAGCACCGCGCGGGGCAGTGGGTGCTGGCCGGGCACCTGCACCCCACGGCCGTGCTGTACGGCGGCGGGCGCGATGCGCTGCGCATGCCCTGTTTCGTGGCGGAGCCGGGCCTGCTGGTGTTGCCGGCTTTTGGCGAGTTCACCGGCGGCCATGCCGTGCCCGCCGCGCCGGGGCGCCAGCGCTTCGCGGTGGGGGCGGGGCGCGTCTGGGCGCTGCCCTGAAGGAGTGATCGAAAAGGGAGTTCCGCCTCGCAAGGCGTGCTCTGGTACTCAGTCCACCGTGCCCGGGATGACGGGGGCGTCGGGCAGCTCGTTCGGCCGGTCCACGCCCTCGGTGGCCGGGAAGTGCTCCACGAGCAGCGCGGAGACCTCGCTCAGCGCCTGGGTCAGCCCGTCCTCGTACCGGCCTTGGCGGAAAGCCTCGGCCATGTGCGACACCATGCTGCGCCATGCCGCCGGGGGCACGCGGCGCGCCAGAGCGCGGTCGGCCACGATCTCGATGGCATGCTCGGCCAGCATCAGGTAGATGAGCACGCCGTTGTTGTGTTCGGTGTCCCACACACGCAGCTTGCCGAACTGCGTGACCGCGCGCTCGCGCGCCGTGGCGCCGCGCCACAGGTACGACAGCGGCAGGCCGCCTTCCACGCAGATGCGGATCTGGCCGGTGTGGCGGCGCTCGCTGGCGGCCACGCGCTGGCCCAGGCGCTCCAGCACCTCGGGTGGCAGGGCCTGGTGCAGGCCGCCGTCGGACCAACGGTGCCGCAGCAGCCGCGTCAGGCGCGCCAGCACGCCGGAAGGTGGGGATGAAGAGGGTGTGACCATGGTGTTTCGCTCTGTGCTTGCCGCCCTACCAGTCGCCCGATGCACCGCCGCCGCCGAAGTCTCCGCCGCCGCCCGAGCCGAATCCACCACCGCCTCCACCGCCCCAGCCACCGCCGTGACCGCCTCCCCAGCCGCCACCGCCCCCGTGCCACACCACGGGGCCGCCGCGGCCCGCAAAGATCCAGGTGTAGAGCAGCGCCAGCAGCCCCGCGCCACCCGCCAGCAGCAGGCTGGAGGTGACGATGAAGGCCAGGAACCCAGCGCCGCCGCCCATCACCAGGCCGCCCAGGCGCTGGCCGAACAGGCGGCGCACCACGGGGCCCGCCACCATCACGCCGAAGAAGAGGAAGACGGCCAGGTCTGTCCAGTCAAAGCCCGCGGACACGCCGCGGGCCTGCCCGTCGCCCTGCTGGCTGCTTTGCGGCGCGGGCAGGTTTTCGCCTGCGATGCGCGCGCCGATCTGCTGCACCGCGGCGTCCAGCCCGCCGGCAAAGTCGCCCTCGCGAAAGCGTGGCTTCATCGCGCCGTCGATGATGCGCGCGGCGGCGATGTCGGGTATGGCGCCTTCCAGCGCCTTGGCCACCTCGATGCGCATGCGCCGGTCGTCCTTGGCCACGACCACCAGCACGCCATCGCCCACGTCCTTGCGGCCGATCTTCCAGGCGTTGCCCACGCGGTTGGCGAAGGCGGCGATGTCCTCGGGCGCGGTGGTGGGCACCATCAGCACCACCACCTGCGAGCCGTGCTGCTGCTCGATGGCGGCCAGGCGCGCCTCCAGCCCCTGGCGCTGCGCGTCGTTCAGCGTGCCGGTCTGGTCGATCACGCGCGCCTGCAGCGCAGGCACCGCGCGCAGCGGCTGCGCGGTGGCGGGGAGGGCTCCGATAGCTACAAAAAATATAGCTATCAGCGCTTGAAGGGCAAGCGCTAGCGGCATATTTTGCTTACAACCCCGATGTCAGGGCTTGGAGGCGGGTGCGGGGCTGGAGAAATCCACCTTGGGCGGCGCAGAGATCTCGGCCTCGTTTGCCACCGTGAAGCTGGGCTTGGGTTCATAGCTGAACACCATGGCCGTGAGGTTGGTGGGGAAGCTGCGTGCGAGCACGTTGTACTCCTGCACGGTCTGGATGTAGCGGTTGCGTGCCACGGTGATGCGGTTCTCGGTGCCCTCCAGCGTCACGCGCAGGTCGCGGAAGGCCTGGTTGGCCTGCAGCTGCGGGTAACGCTCGGCCACCACCATCAGGCGCGACAGCGCGTTGGACAGCTCGCCCTGCGCCTGCTGGAACTTGTTGAACGCCTCGGGGTTGTTGAGGGTCTCGGGCGTCACCTGGATCGAGGTGGCCTTGGCGCGCGCCTCGATTACCTTGGTCAGCGTCTCCTGCTCGAATGCCGCCTCGCCCTTGACGGTGGCCACGATGTTGGGCACCAGGTCGGCGCGGCGCTGGTACTGGTTGAGCACTTCGCTCCACGCGGCCTTGGACTGCTCGTCCAGGCGCTGGAAGTCGTTGTAGCCGCAGCCCGAGAGGGCCAGCACGGCGGCAAGCATGGCGATGAGTCGTTTCATGGTGAACAGGCCTTTGCAATGCAGAAGAAAGACGGGCGGCACGGCGCCGCGCATGCCGATCATTGTGCATGCATCGGCCAGGCGAATGACAGGGCCATCGAACGGCACAATACGCGGCTGGGTTGCAACCACCGACACTTCGCCATGCCCCGAACCCCGCTGCGCGCGGCCGCCCTGGCCGGTTCCCCCGACGATCTGGAAGCCGCGTTCTACGACGCCCTGCAAGCCGGCGACGTGGAGCGCGTGATGGCCTGCTGGGCCGACGAGGACGACATCGTCTGTGTGCACCCCGGCGCCGCGCGCCACGTGGGGCCCGCCGCCATCCGCGCGGCGTTCGCCACCTTGCTGCAGCAGGGCGGCCTCAACGTGCATCCCGCGCAGGTGATGCGCGTGCAGGCCCTGGCGAGTGCCGTGCACAGCGTGCTGGAACATGTGCGTGTGATGCTGCCCGACGGTCCGCGCGAGGCCGTGGTACAGGCCACCAACGTCTACCACAAGACCCCGCAAGGCTGGCGCCTGGTGGCGCACCATGCCAGCGCCGCCGGCATGCACGAGGCCGAGGGCGCTGCGCCCGCCGGGCACCTGCTGCATTGATGCCAAGCCTTTGATGGGCGGTTTATGGGTCAAATGGGCCTCTAGCACAATACCATCAAGCGCTTCCAGCTATGAAATATGAAGCGCCTTGGTGGTTGCCCGGCGGCCATGCACAGACCATCTGGCCCGCGCTGTGGGCGCGGCGCACGCTGGGGCCGCCGCCGGCCTATGTGCGCGAGCGCTGGCTGGCGCCCGACGGCGATTTCGTGGACGTGGACTTCCTGTGGCCGTGTGCCGCGGCGGGCGCGGCCCCCGCGCCGCTGCTGGTGCTGTTCCATGGACTGGAAGGCTCGTCGCGCAGCCACTATGCGCAGGCCTTCGCCGGCGTGGCCCGCGAGCGCGGCTGGGGTTTTGCCGTGCCGCACTTTCGCGGCTGCAGCGGCGAGATCAACCGCGCGCCGCGCGCCTACCATTCGGGCGACCATGAAGAGATCGACTGGATCCTCCGGCGCCTGGCCGGGTTGCAGCGGACCGGCGGTAGGGCGCGGGCGCCGCTGCTGGCCGTGGGGGTGTCGCTGGGCGGCAATGCGCTGATGCGCTGGGCCGGCGAGCAGGGCGGCAGCGCGCTCGCCAGCGCGGACGCCATCGCCAGCGTGTGCGCTCCGCTGGACCTGGCGGCCGGCGGCCACGCCATCGGACGGGGCTTCAACCGGCAGGTGTACACGCGCATGTTCCTGCGCACCATGGTGCCCAAGGCGCTGGCCAAGCTGGCGCAGTACCCCGGCCTGTTCGACCGGGCGGCCCTGCTGGCCGCGCGCGACCTGCATGCTTTTGACGACCTCTTCACCGCGCCGCTGCACGGCTTTCGCGATGCAGAGGACTACTGGCGCCGCGCGTCGGCCAAGCCGCTGCTGCCTGCGGTGCGCGTGCCCGCGCTGCTGGTCAATGCGCGCAACGATCCCTTCGTGCCCGGCGCCAGCCTGCCGTGCGACGGTGAGGTGGCACCCGCTGTCACGCTCTGGCAGCCGGCGCATGGCGGCCACGTCGGCTTTGCCCAGGGCGGCTGGCCCGGCCATGTGCGCTCCCTGCCCGAAGCCGTGGCCGCCTGGCTGGCCGACCACGCGGCGCTGGGGTGAATGCCTGCGTGGGGCGCGTACGAGGCGCACAATCGCTGTCATGGATGACATCGTCAAGCAGGCCATCGCCAAATGGCCCAACGTGCCGGCCTGCTACGGCTGGCTGGGGCTGGATGCGCGCGGCCACTGGTACCTGCGCGATGACGCCGTGCAGTTACAGGGCGGCTTCGCCGTGGCGCGCGGAACGCGGCTGGAGCATGCCAAGCTGATCGAATTCATCCACCGCAACTATGAGGCGGATGGTGAAGGCCGCTGGTTCTTCCAGAACGGACCGCAGCGCGTCTATGTGGAACTGGAGGCCACACCGCTGATCTGGCGTCTGGGCGCCGACGGCGAGCCCGTGGCGCACACCGGCCGGCCGGCCGGTCGGGTGAATGAGTGCCTGGTGGACGAGGCCGGCCGCGTGTACCTGGCCTGCACCGCCGGCCTGGGCCTGGTGCACAGCCTGGATGTGGAGGCGTTGGCGCGCCAGATCGATCAGGGCCGCTGGACGCCACGCGAGGTGCTGGCGGCCGACCTGCCCGGTGCCTACGGCTTTGTGCCGAGCCCGCAGGCGGCTGCGGGCCCACTGCCTGCGTAACGCGCCGCACAGTAGAAACCCCCCGTCCAGAAAACAACAAGCCGGCACGCGGCCGGCTTGTGACGAGGCGAAAAGTGCCTTAGTTGGAGGCAGGTGCGCTCGCAGCGGCCGCGCCGCCTTCGGCGCCGGGACGGTTGGGCTCCTCGAACTTGGCGCCGGCGGCATTGGCCATGTAGGCCACGCCGCGCGCGATCTCGGTGTCGTCGAAGTCGCCGCCACCCTGCGGTGCCATGGCGCCCTTGCCCTTGAGGGCCGATTGCACCAGGGCTTCGAAGCCCGTGGCAATGCGCGGCGCCCAGGCGGCGGCGTCGCCCAGCTTGGGCGCGCCCGCGGCGCCGGTGGCGTGGCACGCGGCACACTGCCCCTGGAAGACGGCTTCGCCAGTGCGCAGCGGGCGGTTGGCGTCGCGCACCTCGACGTTGCCAATCTTCTGGATGCGCTGGGCCACGGCCAGTTCGGGGTTGGCGGAGCCGGCCGCAGGCTTCTTGTCGGCCGTGACGAACAGCACCAGGCCGATGATGGCGAACACCGGGAGCACAAACGCAAAAATGACGGTGACCAGGAGTTGCTTGGGGTTCTTGATCGGTCCGGTATGCGCTTCGTCGTGGGTGTCGCTCATGGGATCCTCTGGTGATTCTGTTGTACTGGGGGCTGAAGGGAAAAGAGTTTTCGATTATAGGAGCGCGCTCCACGCCCGCCCGTTGGGGAAAAAACGGGCAGGCGCGCGTCGTGACCTATGTCAGGAGCGTGGGGTCTCTTCGGCGGGAGCGGTCCAGCCGCCGCCCAGCACCTTGTAGAGCGTCACCTGGTTCTGCAGTTGCTGCAGGCGTGTCACCACCAGCGACTGCTCGGTGGCGAACAGCGAGCGCTGCGCATCCAGCAGGTCCAGGTAGCTGGCCACGCCGTTGCGATAGCGCAGGTCCGACAGCTCGAAGCGTTTGGCATCCGCCTGCGCCTGGGCACGCTGGGCGTCGACCTGCTCTTGCAGCGTGGCCTGGCCGGCCAGGGCGTCGGACACCTCGCGGAACGCGGTCTGGATGGACTTCTCGTACTGGGCCACGGCGATTTCGCGGCCCGCGCGCGCGGACTCCAACCCTGCCTGGTTGCGGCCGGCATCGAAGATCGGCAGGGCCAGTTGCGGCGCCAGAGAGAACGCCCACGAGCCGCTCTTGAACAGCCCCGACAGCTCATCGCTCACGGTGCCGAACTGGGCGGTGAGCGAGATGCGCGGGAAAAACGCCGCGCGCGCCGCGCCGATGTTGGCGTTGGCGCCGATCAACTGCTGCTCGGCCATGCGCACGTCCGGGCGGCGCACCAGCAGGTCGGAAGGCAGGCCCGCGGGCAGCGCCTGCATGGGCGTGGCGTCGGCCAGGCGCGAGGAGGGCAGGCTGGCACGGATGTCGTCGGGCAGCGGCTGGCCCAGCAGCAGGACCAGCGCGTTTTCATCGAGCATGCGCTGGCGCTGCTGCTGCGCATAGGTGGCGCGCGCGGCCTGGGCCAGGCTCTCGGCCTGGCGGTTGTCGAGCTCGGAGCTCACGCCGTTCTCCAGGCGCAGGCGTGTGAGCTTGACCGACTCATCGCGCGTGTCCAGCGTGCGACGCGAGATGTCGAGCAGCTCCTCGTCGGCCATCAGAGTGAGCCAGCCCGAGGCCACGGCTGCCACCAGGCTGATCTGCGCCGACTTGCGCGCCTCGTCCGTGGCCAGGTACTGGGCCAGGGCCTGCTCCTTGAGGGCCGCCACGCGCCCGAAGAAGTCGATCTCCCAGGCCGAGATGCCCAAACCCACCTGGAACTGATTGGCGTAGCTGCCCGTGGTCGCGCTGGGCTGGCGCGTGCCGCTGGCGATGGCGTTGACCGTGGGGAACTGGTTGGCGCGCTGGATCTGGAATTGCGCGCGCGCCTGCTCGACATTGAGCATGGCCACGCGCAGGTCGCGGTTGTTGCCCAGGGCCATGCCGATCAGCCGCTGCAGGCGGGGGTCGGTGAAGTATTCCTTCCAGTCGATGTCCGCCGCGGCCCGCGCGGAGGTCGTGGATTCGGCCCCCGCCAGCGGATAGGCCTGCGGCACGGGGGCCGCAGGACGTTCGTAGGTCGGGATGAAGCTGCAGCCCGCCACCAGCGCCGCGGCTAGCAGGGGAGAGAGGGCGCGCGCAGGGCGCGCGCGGTTCAGGGTGTGCGATTGCATAGGTTGTTCTCCTGCCGGCGGGGCTCAGGCCTCGCCGCGGTGTTGGAGTGCCTGCTGGGCGTCATGCTCCTGCTGGCGGCGGCTGCCCTTGAAGAAGCTGCGAACCACCACGAAGAACACGGGCACGAAGACCACGGCCAGCAGCGTGCCGGTGATCATCCCGCCGATCACCCCGGTGCCGATGGCGCGCTGGCTCGCCGAGCTGGCGCCCGATGCGAGGAACAGCGGCACCACGCCCAGCGTGAAGGCCAGCGACGTCATGATGATGGGGCGAAAGCGCAGATGGGCCGCCTCCAGGGCTGCCTCAATCACGCTCTTGCCCGAGGCCTGCAGGTCCTTGGCAAATTCGATGATCAGGATGGCGTTCTTCGCCGACAGGCCGATGATGGTCACCAGGCCGATCTGGAAGTACACGTCGTTGGACATGCCGCGCAGCAGCGTTGCCAGCACCACGCCCAGCACGCCGAGCGGCACCACCAGCAGGACCGAGAACGGGATGGACCAGCTCTCATACAGCGCTGCCAGGCAGAGGAACACCGCCAGCAGCGAGAACGCGTAGAGCACCATGGCCTGCGAGCCCGCGAGCTTTTCCTCGCGCGACTGGCCCGTCCATTCGAAGCCGAAGCCCTCGGGCAGCTGCGCGGACAGGCGCTCCATCTCCTGCATGGCGTCGCCGGTACTGAAGCCCGGTGCCGCATTGCCGGCGATTTTCATCGCCGGATAGCCGTTGTAGCGCACGGTCTGCATGGCACCGCTGATCCATTGCGTGGACGCGAAGGTGGACAGCGGCACCACCTGCCCCTTGTTGTTGAGCACGGGCAGGTCCAGCACCGACTCGGGCTGCATGCGTGCCGAGGCATCGGCCTGCACCACCACGCGCTGCAACCGGCCCTGGTTGGGGAAGTCGTTCACATAAGACGAGCCGAGGGCGGTGCCCAGGGCGCTGCTGATGCTGTCGAACGACACGCCCAGGGCATTGGCCTTGTCGCGGTCGATGTTGATCTGCATCTGGGGTGCGTCTTCCATGCCGTCGGGGCGCACGCCGGCGAGCACCTTGCTCTGCGACGCCATGCCCAGCAGCTGGTTGCGTGCCGCCACCAGGGCGTCGTGGCCCTTGGACCCGCGGTCCTGCAGTCGGAACGTGAAGCCCGAGGCCGTGCCCAGCTCGGGAATCGGCGGTGGGCTGAGCGCGAAGATGAAGGCATCGCGGAAGCCCGACAGCGCGCCCATGGCGCGGCCGGCCACGGCGTCGGCGGAGTGCGCGGCGCCGGGGCGCTCGCTCCAGTCCTTGAGGGTGATGAACGCCAGGCCCGCGTTCTGCCCCTGGCCGGAGAACGAGAAGCCCGCCACGGTGACGATGTCCTTCACCTCGGTTTGCTTCAGGGCGAAGTCCTCCACCGCGCTCAGTGCGCTCTGCGTGCGCTCCAGCGATGCCCCGGCGGGCAGTTGCACGTTGGCGATCAGGTAGCCCTGGTCTTCATTGGGCAGGAAGGAGGTGGGCAGGCGCATGTACACGATGCCCACGGCACCGATCAGCGCAGCGTAGATGATCAGCATGCGGCCGCCGCGGCGCACGAGGCGGGACAGGCCCGACTCATAGCGGTGCGTGGTGCTCTTGAAGACACGGTTGAACCAGCCGAAGAAGCCTTTCTTCTCGTGGTGGTCTTCCGCGACGGGCTTGAGCAGCGTGCCGCACAGCGCGGGCGTCAGCGACAGTGCCAGGAAGGCCGAGAACGCAATCGACGTGCCCATGGTGACTGCGAACTGGCGGTAGATGTTGCCGGTGGAGCCCGCGAAGAACGCCAGCGGCACGAATACCGAGATCAGCACCACAGTCACGCCCACGATGGCGCCGGAAATCTGGCCCATGGCCTTGCGCGTGGCCTGCAAGGGCGGCAGTCCCTCCTCGGCCATGATGCGCTCCACGTTCTCCACCACCACGATGGCGTCGTCCACCACGATGCCGATCACCAGCACCATGCCGAACATGGTCAACACGTTGATCGAGAAGCCCATGGCCAGCAGGGCGCCGAAGGTGCCCAGCAGCGCCACCGGCACCACGATGGTGGGGATGATGGTGTAGCGGAAGTTCTGCAGGAACAGGAACATCACCAGGAACACCAGCGCCACGGCTTCCAGCAGCGTGTGGACCACTTTCTCGATGGACACCGAGATGAAGGTGGAGGTGTCGTAGGGAATCGCGTACTTCACGCCTTCGGGAAAGTACTTCTGCAGGTCGGCCAGCTTGGTCTTCACGGCTTCGGCCGTGGCCAGTGCGTTGGCGGTGGAGGTGAGCTGCACGCCCATGCCCACCGAGGGCGACCCGTTCAGCCGCGCGCTGGTGCTGTAGCTTTGCGCGCCCAGTTCGATGCGCGCCACATCCTTCATGCGGACGGTGGAGCCGTCGGTGTTGGCGCGCAGCACGATGTCGCCGAACTGCTCCACGGTGGACAGCTGCCCCTTGACGACGATGGTGGCCGAGGTGGTCTGGCCTTCCGCGGCGGGCAGGTCGCCCAGGTTGCCGGCCGACACCTGCACGTTCTGGGCGCGGATCGCGGCATTGACCTGGTCGAGCGAGAGATTGAATCCCTTGAGCTTGACCGGGTCGATCCAGATGCGCATGGCACGCTCGGAGCCGAACTGCGTCACACCGCCCACACCCGGCAGGCGCTGCAGTTCAGGCACCACGTTGCGCGCGGCATAGTCGTTGAGTGCCTCGATGCTCACGTTGGGGTTGTCGGACGTGAGAATGGAAAACAGCAGGAAGTTGGAGCGCGACTTTTCCACGCGCACGCCCTGCTGCGTCACCGCGGCTGGCAGGCGCGGGGTGGCGCGCGACAGGCGGTTTTGCACGTCCACCTGGGCCAGGTCGTCGTTCGTGCCCGGTTCGAAGCTCAGCACGATCGAGCCCGTGCCGTTCGCCTGGCTGGTGGTTTCCATGTAGGCCAGACCGGTGGCGCCGTTCATCTCGCGTTCGATGACGGCGAGCACGCTGTCCTCCAGGGTCTGGGCGGTGGCGCCGGGATAGGCCACCGATACCTGGATGGTCGGAGGCGCCACCGCCGGGTACTGCGCAATGGGTAGCTGGGTGATCGAGACCGCGCCGACCACCATGATGAAGATAGCGATCACCCACGCGAAAATGGGGCGCTCGATGAAGAACTTGGCCATGTGCCGCGCTCCTGGTTCTTATTGTTGGGCCGGCGTTGCGGCGGGCTGGCTGGCGGCGGACGCTGGCGCCGCTGGGGCCTTGGCGGCACCTTGCGGTTGCCACGGCACGGGTTGGACGACGATCGGGTCGCCCGGCTTGCCGCGGGGCAGCTTCTGAAAGCCGTCCACCATGACCTGTTCGCCCGACTTCAGGCCGTCGAGCACCACCCAGTTGGAACCCTGGGCCGGGCCGAGCTTGACCACGCGCGGTGTGACGTGGTTGTCGGGGCCCACCACCATCACCGTGTCGGCCTTGCCGGAGCGGGTGACGGCCTGCTGGGGCAGCAGGATGCCGTTGTCCACCTGGGCCTGCTCCAGACGCACGCGCACGTACAGCCCGGGCAGCAGGGCGCGCTCGGGGTTGGGGACTTCGGCACGCAGGGTCACCTGGCCGCTGGTGGCGTCCACGGTGAGGTCGGTGAACAGCAGGCGGCCGGTCTGCGGATACACGCTGCCGTCTTCCAGCACCACGCGCACGTTGGCCGCATTGGCACCGGACTGCTTGTACTTGCCGCTGGCCATGGCGGCCTTCAGTTTGAGGGCCTCCGAGGCGGACTGCGTGAAGTTGATATACAGCGGGTCGATCTGCTGGATCACCGCCAGTTCGGTGGGTGTGCCCTGGCCCACCAGCGCGCCTTCCGTGACGAGGGCGCGGCCAATGCGGCCCGAAATCGGAGCGGTGACCGTCGCATAGCCCAGGTTGATGCGCGACGTGGTCAGCACGGCCTTGGCGGCGGCAACATTGGCTTCGGCGGTCTTCTGCGCGGCGACCGCATTGTCGTATTCCTGCTTGCTGATGGCGTTGACGGCCACCAGCGGGCGATAGCGCTCGGCCAGCGCCCGGCTTTGCGCCAGGCTCGCCTCGGCCTGGGCGACGCTGGCTTCGGCCTGGGCCACACTGGCCTGGTAGGGCGCGCTGTCGATCAGGAACAGTTGCTGGCCGGCCTTCACATCGCTGCCTTCCCTGAAGAGGCGCTTTTGCAGAATGCCCGCGGCCCGAGCGCGCACTTCGGCAACGCGCGAGGCTTCCAGCCGGCCGGGCAATTCGGTGACCAGCCCGATGTCCCCCGGCTGCACGGTGACCACGCCCACCTCCGGTGCGCGGGGTGATGCGCCCGCGGCGGGGGCGTCGCTTTTCTGGCTGCAGGCGCCGAGCGCAAGGGCCGCTGCCAGCGCAACCGCGAGGGCTGCGGGGACAGAGGTGCGCTGGAAGGGGCGGATAGCACGGGCTGTTGCGTTGTTCAGGCGAGGCATGGAAATCCTTTGACGGCGGTATGCGTTAGATGTTGTTTGAGACCGGCGGGTGATGCTGACACGGGTAAATGACAGACGCGCAAAGGGGAATGATTATACATACATCCATGAATGTATAATTACGTGGAAAGCGCGGCCGTTGCCGTATCCACGTTTTGGAGGTTCCCATCCATGGCACGACGTACCAAGGAAGATGCAGATGCTACGCGCAACAGCCTTTTGGATGCTGCCGAGCGTGTGTTCTACGAAAAAGGCGTGTCGCGCGCCTCGCTGAGCGACATTGCCCAGGCGGCGGGCGCCACGCGCGGCGCGATCTACTGGCATTTCAAGGACAAAGTGGACTTGTTCAATGCCATGATGGACCGGGTGACCCACCCGCTGGAGCAGGTGGGCAGCAAGAGCGCCAGCATGGCCACTCTGCCCCCGTTGGAGCGGCTGCGCTCCATGGTGGACTTCGTCCAGCGCACCATCGTCCAGGACGAGCGCACGCGCCGGGTGTTCGAGATCGCGTTGTACCGGGTCGAATACGTCAACGACCTCGCGGCGGTGCGCGACAACCATATCGAAGGCTGTGCAGATTTTTGCGCTCTGATCGAGGGTGAATTGCGTTCGGCGGCAGAAGACCAGAACCTGCAATTGCCGATGGAGCCACACACCGCCGCGATGGGTGTACAGGCGCTGTTCGATGGCCTGCTGCAGTCCTGGTTGTTGACCCATGGACGCTTCGATCTGGTGACCGTCAGCCGAGGCGCCATCGACGCTTATCTGCGGGGGTTGGGTTTTCGTCTGTAGCCACAGCCACGTGCGATAATCCACCGCTTGTTCGCCATCGGGCGGACTTTCCCAGCGGCTGTAGCTCAGTGGATAGAGTATTGGCCTCCGAAGGCTATAGTCATCCGCGCAGTCGCGATTAATTTGAGCATTGGTCTTTTTTAGAGTTGCGGCTGTAGCTCAGTGGATAGAGTATCGGCCTCCGAAGCCGAGGGTCGTGGGTTCGATCCCCGCCAGCCGCACCAAATCTCGCTTCCGCAGTGAGTGATCAATCACATGGCTGATTGAGTCGGTATCCAGACCGCCCCAAATTTCCTGTTGCTATGGCACGGTATTAGCAACGGCTAATGGTCATGGCTTGGCTGTGGCAGATCTCTGTGCCCTGTGTGTGCCATGGTTGTGCCAAGCTGAGCTGGGTGCATGTGAGAAAACGGAAGACTTTGACTATCGGTCTTGTGCCAAGTCCTGTCCTTCGTTTAACTGAGATGTGACCCGAGACAGATAGAGTGGTCAATCGGGGAGACTTTGAAAATGGAAGGCGCGTCTTCTTGGCCCTTGCACTAGGTTGTGAGCGCTCAAGCAACCCGCATTGCATTGAAAGGCTACCGGTTGTGAGCGGTAGCTTGGCGGAGCCGTTATTTGCCCGGAGAATGGCGCCAAGAGCGCGTTGTTCGCTTCAGGCTTGGCGGGCCGCAGCCAAGCTTTGGGCGCTGATTTCGCCGACTCGAACGTCGCTGTCGATCCATTGCCGCAGTGCTTCAGGCAGGTCCGCCGCGGCCTCCGGATCGCGCGTCGAGCATTCCCAGACATTGAGCACCCGCCAGCCCATCTCCGCGAGCTTGTTGGCGGCGCGTCGGTCTCGTTCGACATTGCCCTGCAGCTTGGCCGTCCAGAATTCAGTTCGCGTCGAAGGTGTCTTGGCGTACTTGCACCCCTGGTGCGCGTGCCAGAAACAGCCATGCACGAAGATCGCGATATTGCGGCCTGGCATGGCGATGTCGGGCGTGCCTGGCAGGTCGTGCCGATGCAGGCGGAAGCGATGCCCCATCGCGAACAGCGCCTTGCGGACCACCATCTCGGGCAGGGAGTTCTTGCCCTTGATGCCGGACATCATCTGGCTGCGCTTGGCTGGGCTGACAACATCGGCCATGGTGGATCAAAATTCGCCGTATAGGCCAGGCCCGCCGCTCAGGCGGCCTTGACCTCCGGGATGTCGTCGGCCGGCTCCGAGTAGCTCGCGCCCATCACGGCGTCTTTGCATTCGGGGCGCTTGGCCCACTCTGACACCATGCGACCGCCGGAGGTGGTGTGCAGCGCGTCGTTGACTTCCTTCGCCCAAGTGGCGATCTGCTTCATGAGCTCCGACGAAACCGCCTGCTTGGCCCAGATACGGTCCAGGTCAATGCGCGGCCCCAGCTTCGCGGAGAGCACGGAGATCGTGTAGGCGGTGACGTTGGCTTGAAAGGCCTGGAACATCGGCCGAAGCGTCTTCTGGGCTTCTCGATAGAGCTTGGCCTTGGCGATCATGGCCTTGTAGTCGGCCACGGTTGGGAGCGGCGCCTCTTGCCCGTCGACCGGCGAGAGCGCGGCCATGAAGCGGTCGAAGTTCTTCTGCGAGCCCATGCTCACGATGTCGGGTTTGCAGTCCCAGGCGTTGAGGTATTTGGCGAGGTCGGTCTTGGTGATGCGGCGCGCGGTGGGGATGGCGTCCTTCAAGGCTTTGAGGCGGGCCGGCGTGTTCCCCTCGCGCGAGAGCAGGGTGCTATAGCTGCCGGCGGCGCGCTCGTAGAACCATTGACCGACGCCGTCCGGGCAGTAGACCGAGCGCGAGAGCTTCTCAATTTCAACATGGAAGGGCTTGTTGGCTGAGAGGTCCGATTGACGGACTGCGTTCTGACTGTTGGCGTAGCGTGAGATGTCCGACACCAGCGCTTCTTCCTTGGTGGAGTCCTGCGCCTTCATGACGATGATTTTCGCGGGCACGCGCACGCGGCTCAGGTCGGTGTCGGGATACTTCTTCTTGGTGAAGTAGAGCGAGGCCGTGGTCTGACCGCCGTTGACGATCTGCAAGCCTTTGAGCCAAGCGATGCCTTGCGCGCCCTCGGAGGTCTTGCCCAGCACCATCTCGTCGGCCACGATCACGATTCCGTTGTTGTAGGCCATGAAACGCTCGGGCGCGGCGCGGAGCGTCGACTGGATGCCGGCATTGACGCCTTTGCCCTTGACGCTTAGGAACGAACGGACGTTTGCCTCCAATAGGCGCGCGCCGAACTTTTCGTAGAGCAGCCGCAGCGCTTCGCCGGGGACAGCCGTCATTGCGTAGTCGTAGTCGTCGTTTTCGCCTGGCACGTAGACGCAGGGTAATGGAGAGCCTGACACCTCTTTGAAGTCGACCACCAGCTCGTCGCGCGGCTTGCCTTCGGAGGTGTGCCGAAGCAGCCGCTCGATGTCCATCACTTCAAGTCGCACGGCCTTGCCGCCGATATCGCGCGTCTTGAAGCTCTTAGATCTGGCGACCCGGTCGGTAATGACGTAGACGCGGATTTGTTCGAGGTCGTTGTAGATGCCCTGCAGAGAATTGGCCAGCGAGGCCACAAGGCTGGATTCATCCAGCCTTTGAGCCATCTTCCCCTCGGCGCACAGCGTCAAGAAGCGCAGGCAGCGCTCGGCGGCCACCTTGGTTTCAGAGTCGGGGATGGGCGTGGGCTCATCGACGCCGGCATACAGGCTCACGAACAAGTCGAGCTGATCGAGGTCGTCGGAAATGGAGTAGCCGCTAAGCCGCAGGATGGCGTTGCCCACGGTGCCTTCGAAATGGCACTCGACGGGTTCGAAGGTCATGCCGATCTCCGACATGTGCTCCATCACGATGCCGGCGAAGACCAGTTCCTCGTAAAGCGCGCCTTCGCGCATTTGAGATTTGACGGCGAGCTGCGTTTCGCGCAAGAAGTCCGGCAGATTTGAACTCATATCGCTCCCAATTTCTTCAAAGCATCGGCGGCCGGGATGCTTGGCCCCGCGGCCTTGTCCAGATCGATTTCGTAGGTGGCTTTCGTGACGCCCAGCGGGACGCTGCCTAGCGTAAGGCGCGGAAAGCCTTCTTTCACTTCGACGATGCGAGTGTCGGCCAGCGCAAAGCGGCGGATGTAGCGGTCCGCGTGGGCGTTGAAGTAGCCCGCGGCGATCAGCCTCTCGCTCAGTAGGCGCACGGCCTCAGCCTCGCCCGCGGCGACATCGCGCATCTCGGCCACGAACTCAGGCAGCCGCAGGCCCGATTCCGTCTGGCGCAATCTCGCTCCGGCCAAAAATAGCGGCTGACGAACCGAATCATCAAGCTGTTCGAGTGAGCCGATCTTGGCGGGAAATCCCGCGGCCGACAGCGTGGCCTTCACCTCGATCGAGCCAGTGCCGAGCTCGAAATCTCGGACTCCATCGAATGGCCCAACCCAGGATTCGATGGCGGCTGCGGGCGGCACGCCCGAGTCGATGATCATCCGCAGCAGCGTGAGCTCTCCCACCAACCCGATCTCGGACTCAGCGCTTAGCGATTGGGCGCCCTTGCGCATGAACTCCTGCCATGCTCGGATGCGCCCGAGGAAGATTCGCAGCAGCCGCTTTTCGTCGGCGCCGGCCTCGGTATCCATCGCATGAGCCACGTCGGCCACCATCGCCGCGAAGAGCTCCACGCTGCCGTGGGCGCTTCGGGTTAGCGCGAGCCAGGTCACGCCGTCGCCATCGTGCTCGGAGTTGGACACCGTGAAGCCCTGACCGTCGGGGAGCTTCTCCGACGCAGGGACCGCGGAGGCCGCGAAACTGACGAGCAGCGCCTCGTTCTTATCCGGGAAGCTCAGGCCGGCCCGCAAGGCGCACGGGCCGATCGTGGCGATGGAGATGCTGCGCCAGCCCGTGGCGTCGTCGCTGTCGCGGAGCGAGCGCCAAGCGAGCTCGAAGTCGTCAATCGGCAGGGCCATATTCTTGCGCCCAAAGCAGGTGGTCCACGGCGTATTCGACCTTCACGCCGGAGTCGCTCGACGGAAAGCTCACGCCGAACGCCATCACTGGAGCCTTACGGCCGGCAAGCGCGTCGCTGCCCGCTAGCTGGGGGTCGAGAGGATAGAGCAGCAAGAGGCCGCGCTGCGGCGCCGGAGGGACGCCATCGGCCTCTGATCCCCTCCCGCGGATGAAGCGGATCGACGGGCCGTTGGGAGTGTCGGGCTCGCTCGGTTTGACGCCGTCCTTCTGCCGGCCTGCGTCGGGGTTGAACATCTTCTTGGTTCGGGCCAGCGCCACGCTCCACGCTGCGTTGTCCAAGTCGATTGCCTCGTCGCGAGGCGAAAGCAGGCGGCCGATCGTGTATCGGTCCGCGATGTCTTTATCGGCGGTGCGCTTTGTCATCTTGTCAATGGTTAGGCCGCCCGCGAAGGTGTGTTCGCCGCCGGAGCCACCGCCGAGCAGCGCCAACGTCCACGAGGTCAGCTCTCCCGTAGCTGCCATCGAACGGACGAAGTCGCGTAGGAGGACGCTGTTGACTTTTCTAGCCTTGGGGTGGGTGATAAAGGCATCGAAGAAGTCTGCGATGTGGTCGGCCGACACGTTGTTCCAGAGGAAGCCATCCCACCGCTGTTCTTGCTCGCCGCGCATCCGCTTGATGATGTTGCGCTCGTCAGGAGAGCCGCAGGCGGCGATGAGCTTGTTGGCGGTGTCGAGGTTCTGATCGAGGATCTTGCCGTCGTTGTGCATCGACACGGTTTCGAGCAAGTCGCCGCTGAACGAGAGCTGCAGGTTCTTGGCCGTGCGTGCGCATTCCACTGATGGCGGACAGTGATTCCATTCCCATCGCGGACAGCGTTCCAGGCGATGGCGGACACGTTGCGCGGGTGTCCTGAGTGACGCTCAAATCGTAGCCGAAGTGTCCGCCATCAGCGTGGAATGGCGGTCGGCGCGGCCGGCTCAGACGGCCTTGGTGAGCTTGCGCATCGACTCGCCCTTGAGGGCTATCTTGTGCGAGCCGTGCACGATGCGGTCCAGGATGGCGTCGGCCAGCGTGGGCTCGTCCAGCCAGGCGTGCCAGGCCGTCACCGGCAACTGGCTGGTGATGAGCGTCGAGCGCGTGCCCACCCGGTCGTCCAGCAATTCCAGCAGGTCGTTTCGCTCGTGCGCGGCAATCGGCGCGATGCCGAAGTCGTCCAGGATGAGCAGGTCCAGCCGCGCCAGTTGCGCCAGCCGTTTGCCCAGGCTGCCATCGCCGTGGGCCACGTGCAGCTCCTGCAGCAGCCGTGGCGCGCGGGTGTAGAGCACCGAGAAGCCCAGGCGCGCGGCCTGCTGCCCCAGTGCGCAGGCGAGCCACGTCTTGCCGCACCCGGTGGCGCCGGTGAGCAGCACGTTGTGGCCATGGCGCAGCCAGTCCCCGCCGGCCAGGCTGGTGATGACCTCTCGGCTCAGGCCCCGGCTGGCGCGCCAGTCGATGTCCTCCAGGCAGGCACTGGAGACCTTCAGGCGGGCCGCCTTCAACAGGCGCTCCAGGCGCTTGCTGTCACGCCAGTCCACCTCGCGCTGCACCAGCAGCGCCAGGCGTTGTTCAAAGGGCAGCTCGCTGGCCGTGATGTGGGTGGCCGCGTCGCTGAGGGCGGCCACCATGCCGTCCAGGCGCAGGGCGCGCAGTTGGTTCAAGGTCTGTTCGTTGAGCATGGTTCTTCCTTGTTAGGTTTGCTTGCACGTTGGAGTTCAGTGGTAGTAGCCCGGCCCGCGCACGTTCTCGTGCAGCGGCAGGCTCGCCTGTGCGGCCATCGGCGCATCCAGCGGCCGCTGGTCCAGGCCGCAGCCCAGGATGGAGGCGATGCTCTTGTAGGACGGTGAGCGAATCGACTGCGCCCGCGCACAGGCGGCCTCCAGCCGGTCAGCCCCGTACTCACGGCCCAGGCGCATGAGGCCCAGACAGGAGCGGTAACCCTGCTCGGGATGCTGGCGGTGCTCCATCTGCCAGCGCACCACGGCGGCGGTGGCCGCGCCCACGCGCTCACCCCAGGCGATGAGCTTGGCCGGCGTCCACTGCAGGTGCGCCCGGTGCGAGGCCGGCATGTGCTCGGGCGTGGTGGTGTGTGCACCCCGTCGGGGATTGAGGGCGTGGGCGGCCACGCGTTTGCTGCCGTGCAGGACTTCGAGCGTGCCGGCCGTGATGCGCAACTCCACCGGCTCACCCACCAGGGCGTGGGGCACCGAGTAGTAGTGGCCATCGAGCTCAACGTGGTAATCGATGTTGACGCGGGCGGGTTTGAAGCGCGCGATGGGCATGCGCACCGGCGGCAGGGGGCGCAGGGCTGGCCGGTCGAGTTCGGCGAAGGCGCTAGTGCGGTTGCCCGGCAGCTTCTTGAACGCGCGCTGGTTCAAGTCCACCAGCAAGGCGGCAATCGCCCGGTTGAGCTCGGCCAGGCTGAAGAAGGTCTGGTGGCGCAGCCTGGCCAGAATCCAGCGCTCGACCACCTGCACAGCGACCTCCACCTTGGGTTTGTCGCGTGGCTTGGCCGGGCGCGCGGGCATCACGGCCAGGCTGTAGTGCGCACAGAGCTCTTCGAGCAGGCGGTGCGCGGTGGGCTCGTAACGGTCGGGTCGGGCCATGAGGGCGCGCGGCTGGTCAGGCACCAGCAGGCGGGGCACGCCGCCGATGAACTCCAGCGCGCTAATGATGCTGGCCACCCAGTCGGTGGTCTTCTGGCTGGCGGTGGCGCAGGCGTAGGTGTAGTTCGATGCGCCCAGCACGGCCACGAAGACCTGGGCCTGGCGTATCTCGCCAGTGTCGGCATCCACCACGGGAACGGTCTGGCCGGCGTAGTCCACAAAGAGCTTGTCACCGCCCGTGTGGGTCTGGCGCATGGAGCGCTGCAGGCGCCGGGCCCAGGCCTTGTACTTCTCGCAGAAGGCGCTGTACTTGTACGCCTGCCCGCTGTGCTGTTGCTGGTATTCCTCCCAAAGCAACTGCAGCGTCACGCCAGGTCGGCGCAGTTCGCGGTGGATGTGGGCGTGGTCGGGTTCAAGGTGCCGGGACTCGCGCGCCACGGGTGGCTTGTAGAGCCGGGCCTGGAGTTCGTCGTCGTTCAGGCTCTGGGCCAGTGCCCAGTCCACGCCGGCCACGCGCGCGTAGCTGGCTATCTCGCTGACAGTGGATTTGGAGATGCCGAGGGCGGCACCGATTTGACGGGTGCTCAAGGCCCCGCGGTGCAGCAGTTGCAGTGTGTGTCGTAGTTTGCTCATGGTGACCCTGGGTGTGGGCATCGCTGGTTCCGGTCAAAAAACCGGGCAGCGTATGCCGCGTTCGGGTCACTCAGAACACCCCGCAGGTGTCCGCCATCAGTTTGGAATGCTGTCCGCCTTCAGCGTGGAACACTGTCCGCCATCACGCTGGAACACTGTCCGCCATCAGCATGGAATCGTGTCCGCCATCGCGTGGAATACGCAGCCGTGCGCATCTTCAAGGGCGAAGTCACCAGAAGGACCGGATGGGACTGCACGCGCAGGCCGTAATCGCGCGGCGTCGCGCCGCTCTCGGCCATCGCGTCGAATTCCTCGCGCAGCTCCTCAGAGGCGTCGGCAATGTGGCCGAACCACTCGACGAGCTCTTCGGTCGTGTAGAGGCGACAGAGGTCGATGTAGCCGGGCCGGTAGCCGAACCAGCGGCCCATCTGCATCAGCGTGTCATACATCTTCGTGGTGCGCACGAAGTAGCTGGTGCACAGCCCTTCGAGCGTCAGGCCCCGCGCGAGCTTATCTCCGCCGATGGCGATGACTTTGAGCGGGTGGCCATCCTCGGCGTAGTCGAGCGCGTCCTTGGCCTTGCCGTTCACCATGCGCACCTCGATGTCCGAGAGGACATCGGGCAACTTGGCGAGGACTTCGGACCAGGGAAGGACGGACGGCGGCTCTTCCGATTCAGTGAGCTGGGCGGCGATCGCCCCGGTGGTGGGGGCGAAGTCGGACTCCCAAAGCTCGCACAGTTCGTCAAGCAGCGCCTCGTGGTCGATCCTGCGGGTGATCCGAAGCTTCATCTTCTGAACGAAGTCTTCGACCTGGCGATGCACTTCTTTTTGTACGAGCGTGAAGCGGGTAACGTGGACGAGCATCGAGGAGTGCTTGTCCCCTTGATCGCGGGCCTCCCGGGCCGCGCAGGCCAAGACGAACGAGTGGACCGCCTCGCGTAGCGACTGGGGCAAAGCGTCCTGCCCCATGTGGGCCGGAGAGTGGTCCTTCTGGTGCTTCGGCGGCATCCAGCCATCGCGGCCGTCTTCGCTGGCATGGTCCTGGAAGACGCGGATCAGCGGCAGGCCGCTGCGCCCCTCGGGCGTTTGCAGACCGAAGACGCGTGCCGGGCCGACGTAGTTGGAGGGCGCGGCCAGGTTGACGATGAACGACTGGGGGAAGAGGTCCGGGCCTTCTTCGGGCGTTTCGTTCTGCCGATGGATGAAGATGTTGGCGAAGGGCGTCGCGGTGTAGCCGACGTAGGCCTTCTTGGCGAAGACGTTGAGGATCTTGCGGATCCTGCTGTTGATCGCCTTCGGTTCGTGGTCCTCATCGGGCTTGCCATCGGCGCCGATATGCTGCTCACCAGTGTCGACCGAGGCGTGGTCGGCTTCATCGTCGATCAGCAGCAGGGGTAGGTTCGACACGAATCGCTTGCCATGCGCATCGGTGGCGTCGGCCACATGGCCTCGGATCCATTTGAGCAGGCGCTCCAGCACGACTTTGTGCTTCTTGACGACGAAGAGCCAAGGGCGCTGCTCGGGCGAGATGGCCAAGTGTTTGGCGACCTTGGTGTTGAAGTCGCCCGTGTTGGTCCGGTTGGTTGCGCAGTTGGGCTTGATCTCGAAATCCCGACCGTGCGCGCCAACGCCGATCAGCTTGACGATGTCGCCCGTGGCCGAAGTTTCGTAGCCGAGGAAGCCCTCTTCAAGGCGGATCTGCGTCTGCGAGCGCAGGTTGTTGTGCAGTCCCGCCAGGATGATGATGATCTTGTAGCCGGAGTCGGCCGCCTTGCAGATCAGACCCGAATAGTTGGCAGTCTTGCCGGACTGGACATGTCCCACGACTAGGCCGCGGCGATCCCAGGATCCCGTGCGGTCTGGGTCTTCCATGAGGCCCAGGATGCGGTCAGTGGACTTGTCCACGGCATCGACGGCCGTCGCCGACATCTTGCGTTCAAGCATGTCGCGGTAACGGGGCCAATACCGCCAGTCCTTCTTGCGGGCCGCATTGAGCCAGGACTCATGGCCGGTTGTGTCCGAGAGCGCCGTGTCCTGTCCGATCCATAGGCTGAATCGGCGGATCAGCTCGGCGATGGCGGCAGCCTTGTCGACCGAGTCTTCGTTTCCAGGCGCGATTACCGAAGCCGCGATCGCGACCTTCTCGGTGATCAAGGCAGTAGTGATGGGTCCATTGTCCTTCTCCGCGACGAGCAAGCTCTGCGCGATGCTGAGCGCTGTCGCCGTCGAAGTGCTGAACTCTGGCATTCGTTCCTCCCTTTTCGTGTTCGTGGCCTAGGCAGCGGCGGGGCCACCAAGCCCCGCGATCAGCCCTGGATAGTTCTGGAATGGCTCGGTCGACAGTAGCGCGCGCTTGGCCGTTTCGACAGACATGCCACGGCGCCCGATCATGTCTGCGAAGAGGGTGCCCAGCACCGTGGTGACTGCCTCGGGCGGCTCGCCCGAGAAGCCGGTTTTAGGCGTGTCCTTGTTCTCAGCGGTGTCGAGCCAGATGCGTTGGACAGGCACAGACTCCTCGATCACGCGTAGCATCGCCTTGACCAGCGGCGCGAGATCGCCCGCGCTGTCCAGCACGGCCGCCACCGCGGGGTGTGTCTGCTCGATCCGATAGCGGACCCCATCCTTCACGCGGTCGACCCGCCAAGCCTGTTCGATCGGCGTGTTGCGCTGCGTGGGCATCGGCGTCCCGCGGTAGGCGAACACGCGGCGGGCGCGCTCGCGGGTGTCTTCGGCCAACCGGGTGAGCCACGGTCGCAGTGCCACCGGTGGGCGGGCTGTTGACTTGCGCACGTCGATCTTCCAATCGGCATCGGCGGTGTTGGGGATGTCGAGTTGGATGCGCGCCAGGCGATGAGCCTCTTCGCGGTTCCAGGCCTTCGAGTTGCCGAGGCCGAGCCAGCCACCTGCAACCAGCAATCGCTCGTTGCGGTAGACGTAAAAGCCCTGCTGCGCGGTCCAGCCCGCCGGCCCCTCGTACTTCTTGAACTCGTCCTTGGTCAGTTTGTCGTGGTGGGGCAAGACGTGGCACTGCGCCATCACCAGCCCGCTGTCGGTTCGCATTGGGGCGGACGGCGAAGTCCATGGCTTGGCGGGATGCCCCGACATGAAAGGATCCCAGGGCTCGATCGGTCGGTTGTTGATCAGTAGCTTGATCCGCGCGCGCGGGCCTTGCAGCAGACGATGGAAAACCATCGCCAAATGCGCTTCCACGATCACCGTCATGGCCAAGAAGTCGTCGACCGTGTAGCCGGCGGTGACGATGCGGTCGAGCTTCTCCCAGAGCACCAGGGTTCCGGATGCTTTGCCTTCGAGACAAGCGAGATGCCGCTTGGAACCCTCGGCCGGCCCTTCGAAGAGCAGCCAGTCGCTCTGCGGATCGGCCGCCAACTCGTCGAGATCCCAACGCAGGCAGCTCCGCTCGCCGCCCTTGGCGCTGGCGACGGTCAGCCGCCGACATTGCGACAGCGACGCAGTCTTCAAGCCCATACCGAAGCGCCCGAGGTCATGGGCCTCGCGCGTGGCCAATGGGTTCTTGTCGCCGAGCCGCATCGCGCCTTCGAGCTCCGGGTCGCTCATGCCGCGCCCGTCGTCGAGGATCAGCACGCGGCTGTCGAGGCCGTCCCACTGGAAATCGATGCGAACCTCGCTCGCGCCGGCGGAGATACTGTTGTCGACGATGTCGGCCAGCGCCGCCGCGGTCGAGTAGCCCAGGCCGCGCAGAGACTCAAGCATCGCCATCGCGCGAGGCGGAGCCTGGCGAGTTTTCGCGGTCATTTCCAATAGCCTTTCCCTGGAGAATGCTCGAAGCCGAACTCGATGAGCTTGCGCGCGAGCCTTCGATGCAGGTTGTCGTTGGTGGCCACCAAGCTCACCCAAATATGGCCCGAGGTGGTCTCACGTCCGTCCTCAACTGGGACGCCGAGCTCGGTGGCCTCGGCGAGCACTTGGTCCAGGGCTGTTGGCTTTGAGAAGCCGATCGGCTGAATAGGCTCGCGCTGCGATCGGGCCACGGGCGGCGGCGCAGCTTCCGCGGTGCCGGGCTCGTCGTCGTCCGCAGGCTCCGGCGGGCTCGGGGCGAGCCGGTTTTTCTTGAGCTCCAAGCCCAGCACCATGCGGGCGAAGGGCTCCGACCGGCCTGGATGCCGGAGCTTCCTAAGAGCTTTGGCTTCGATCTGCCGGATCCGCTCTCGCGTAACCTCGAAACGCATCCCGATCTCGTCGAGCGTCAGCGCCACGCCGACACCGATGCCGAAGCGCATTCGCAGGACGCGCTCTTCCTTGGCCGATAGCGACGAGATGTAGTCGCCCACTGCCTGATTCAGTTGAATCTCGTCGACGATATCCGCGGGATCGGGCGACACATAGGCATCGCGGGTGTCGATGGCTATCATGCCGTCAATGGCCGGGTCATCGATGGAGGAAGGTTTGGGCGCGATGCGCAGCAGTGGGGCGAGCTTTTGGCGCGGCATCTCTACGCTCTCCGCCAGTTCGTCGAGGGTCGGCTCGCGTCCTACACCCGTTTCAAAAGCCTGGGCCAGACGCTCCGCCCGCTGGAGCTTCTCATGGATGTAGACCGGCACGCGGATGGTCCTGACTTTGTCGGCGACATAGCGGCTGATCTGCTGCCGGATCCACCAAGTAGCGTAGGTCGAAAAGCGAAAGCCGCGGCGCCAGTCGTAGCGGTCGACGGCTTTGAGCAACCCGATGTTTCCCTCCTGTGCCAAGTCGTCGAGTGGTTCCCCGCTGTGCAGGTATTTCTTGGCGTGGAAGAAGGAAAGTTTCAGATTCGCCCCCGCCATCCAGTCACGGGATTTCCGGAAAGCCGCCATCGCGTCTCTGAACTCGGGGCAGGGCGCCGGGCCATTGGCAGCGTCACTCAGCTCCAGCAGAAAGCGACGGTTCAACCGCAGGCCCGCAAGCGCCTGACGAATCTCATGGGACGAGGCCCACGGACCATCTTCTCCATCAACTAACGAGGCCAACCGTCTGAGCGCAGCGGCGAAGGTGGCGTCACCAGCATCCGCAGGCCATTCGTCAGCCAGCTCTCTATCCTCGTCCGCAGCCTCTTCGAGTTTCGCTTGCGCGGAGGTTTCCCCTTCCAAGCTTTCGGTCGAAGCAAGCTCTGGGCTGGGATCGCCGCCAACCCAGATGGAGGAGAGCTGACGCGATCCCGCGATGGCTTCCCCGCCGGCCGCCAGGGTCCGCACAATGCCGTCAGGCCAAGTCGCCAGCGCGTCGAGAGCCGCGTCGAGAGCTGCTTCCATGTCCTTCGCAAGCTGGATTTCTTCTTCGGCGGTGAGCAGCCGCAGGCCCTGGAATTCGCGCTGGTAAATTCGCAGCGGTTCCTGACGGGGCGATGCGGCTCGATCGATCGCGGCAAGGGCTTCGTCTAGGGCCGCCTCTTCGTCGGGTGTCTCCTCCGGATCCACGAACACCTCGTAGCTTTCGTCAGCATCGGAGTATTCAAAGCGTTCGTCGACTTCGGCGCCAAGGTCGTTGATAACCATGGCCAAGTAAGCCTCGGCCTCGGAGTTGGCCGAGCGATCCTCGTTAGTTGACTGGGCTTGGACATCCAGCGCGGGGACACTGCCTTCCCGAATCGCCCGCAGCAGAAGGAGCCTGAGCCTCGCGCGGCCTTCGGCATCTTCTGCGCGAGCCAAGGGCAAGGCCATCTCGGGCAGGTAGGCGTCGATGTCGTCCCATTCGGTAGAAGAGTCGATTGGCTCATGGGCCGAGATGGCGATTTGGACAGCCGTGGCCGAATCCACAACCACCAAGTCAGCCTCAGGCCGCGTCGGCTCCTCTTCGGCCTCCCAGCCGGAGAGGTCGAACTCCCTGTCGTCCAACTCGTCGGCAACATCAGCCGGCGGTGGGCTTGGTTCCTGCTCCAGCGGCTCTGGAGGAGTTTCGGGTTCAGTCGGCGTCGTGCTTGCCTCCGGCTCAATCGGAGTGGCTGTTTCGGCGACGAGGTCTACTGGCGAAGAGGCTTCGAAGGCCCGTTCCGGTGACGGCTCAGGATCAAGCGCGATGGCCGAGGGTGGGAACGCAGCGATCGGCGCGCTGACGGCGTCGAGGATTGCGGCGGTAGCCTCCGACCCGGCTGCGATGGCAATTTGGAGGGCGGTTCTGCCCGAGGGGTCAAGCAAGCCGTGGTCGGCCCCCGCGCTCAGAAGCAGCTTGCAGATGGCCGGCTTGTTGCGAGCAGCGGAGAGCATGAGGGGAGTCAAGCCTCTGGCGTCGCGGGCGTTGAGGTCATCGCCTCGGTCTATATGGATTTGAACGGCGTTCTCGACACCGGCCATCACGGCCATTCGCAAGAACTGGCTCAGTGGCCTGGCGCTGGCGACGTTAAATTCGTTCACCGAGGCACGCCTTCCCGGTCCGGTCCAGTCGCGGACTCAGTAGGTACTACGTTCAGCGCGTTGTCACACTCCGCCGTTAGGCGCAGATCTTGGCGAAGCACTCGCTTTCCCTCAAGGCCGGCAAGGCCACTCATGATTTCTGATGGTTACAAATTCTATAGCGGCAGCGTAACAATGTTTGCTGAGTCCCCGGGAAGGAAAGCGATTGGGGCAGAGGAGCTCCTATTGAGCCAAGGAAGAGCAAGCCCGATTCCAGCACAAAGACACTGCGGTTCGACACGGCCTGGAGGGGATGACACAGTACTGGCAGTTGGCTATGGCTATGCCGTCTAGGCGAAATCAGGCTCCTTTTGGTGCAGGTACGCAACGGACTGGCCTGAGGCTTTATGGTTGGCTTTGACTCGCGCTTTTTTTCGCCTCCCGTCCCGTTTCAACCCTGCAAGAAGGCCTCTGACAATCTTCGCTAGCTTGTAGGCGAGGAGAGGTGGTACGGCATTGCCGACTTGGGTGTACTGCTCCGTACGGTTGCCTGCGAAGAAGTAGTTGTCCGGGAACGTCTGCAGTCTAGCGGCCTCTCTGACCGTGAGGCTTCGGCACTGGGTCGGGTCGTAGTGGATGTAGTAGTGGCCATCCTTCGCGATGTGCGACACGATGGTCGTGGCAGGGTCCCAAGCGCATTGCACTCGGAACCGGTCCTTAAATGGAATGGCCTCGGTAGCCCCCCTTTCTTTCGTCACGTTGCTGTGCTTCGGCAGCAGTTTTGGAGGAAATATGTCGAGGCGAGGCGAGTACCTGTGGGACTGGGCGAAGCAGGCGGCGAACAGATACCGCGCGAGGTCGGAAGGCATGTGCGAGCGAGCCTCATGCTGGCAGAAACCTTTTAAGTTTCTGTCGTACACCCAGCGCTGCAGCTCCGTCTGCTCGCCGAGCTTGGGCTTTGGGCCGGGTTTCTGCGCGAACGGCTTTCCAACGCTGGTCCAAGTGGCAGCCCGTGCGGAAGTCCGCATGAGTTCGGTCATGGCCCGTTCGCTTGCCGTTCCCCAGCCGCTAACGTAGGACGGACCAGCAAGTACTGCCTCCCGCCACGCCTCGATGGAATCACCTCTTGACAGCTTGCTGCGGATCTTGGGGAGGTCGTCGATGGCTTCTCTCACCGACACGGAATCGGTGACAGGAAGCAGGTCATGGCGGGACGCACCAGCGTCCTTTCGGATGCCCAGCAGGATCACACGGTGGCGGCTCTGTGGTATGCCATGCCTCTCGGCTTGAATCACGAAGTCGACAGGCTCGAGCGTATCGCTGTTGCCCTTCTTGACGAAGGAGCGGATCTCGTATTCCAGCCCAGGTGCAGGAGCACAGAGGTCGGCGAGGATTCGCTCGAACATCGGACTTCCGGAATGGTGCGAGGAAAGCAGTCCCTTGACATTCTCCATGACGAAGACCGTCGGGCGGTGCACCTTGATGATGCGCAGATATTCCCTGTAGAGGAAATGCTTGACGTCATCCTTGAAGGTCTTGTCGTTGACCCGCCGCGCTCTGCCTGCCAATGAATAGGCTTGGCATGGCGGGCCTCCAATGAGAACCCAGGTGTCTTTGCCTCCCAGGGCGGTCTGGATTTCTGTATCTATGCTGTCCTCGTTGGCCTTGCCTAGTTCCAAGCAGCGAGCCTCTTTTTCCGCATGAGAGAAGGCCTCGGCGACGGCTGGAATCTTTCTGAAGGTCAGCTCGTCGATCTCGTTGCGGATGTACGAGTAGTAGTGCTGAATGTGCTTCGTGCCGCGCAGCTGCCGGAACACGGCGCGCAGCATTAGCGTCTTGTGAGCGATGGAATCCTTCTCGATCGAGAGAGCGATCTCGAAAACGCGTTCGTGCTTGTGGTCTCGGAGCGAGGAAAACCCTTCTCCGAGCCCCCCCGGGCCTGCAAAGAGGTCAATTATTGGAATCGGCATTGAAGACCTAAGAATTTTGGGTGCGAGCACCTGTCAGTCTCAGTGTTCAGAAGTGACCTTCTCGAGTAGATCGGCGACTTCAACACTGAAGTACTCGCATAGCTTGTCCAGCACCTCCAGCTCGACGCGCTCCGCCGTCTCGTAGTAAAGCCTAGTCAGCGTCCCGCGATTGATGCCGGTGTCCCTGGCTACATCACTGATCTTGAGCTTGCGCTCCCCTAGCAAACGGGCGAAGTGGCAGCGGATCATGTGTTGAAAATGAATAAATTGATCTTTTGAAGATCAAAATGACTTGACGTGGTGTAATGCGCTTGCATAATGACCTGCAGAAGATCAAAAAACGCTTATGTCGCGCAAGATGATCTCTCAGTGTAGTGGCTTCACCAAAGGAGAACCAGCCATGCAAGTCGCATTGCCTGCCTCACAGGCTTCCACCTATCTGACTACCGATGAACTGGCAGATCGCATCAAGTACGACGCCAGG
Organism: Diaphorobacter sp. LI3; assembly: GCF_022807955.1. NCBI lineage: Bacteria > Pseudomonadati > Pseudomonadota > Betaproteobacteria > Burkholderiales > Comamonadaceae > Diaphorobacter > Diaphorobacter sp. LI3. The sequence goes on from NZ_CP094346.1 coordinate 371,515, forward strand.
ACCATCAGGGATCGTTTGAAAGACAGTGTGCTGCTCGAGGGGCGGCACTACATCCGGCCGTTCGGAGGTCGCAAGACTCTGTACATCTGGGAGGCGATCGAACAGGACATGGCTATGCACTCACACCAAAGTGCAGCACCAATCCCCTTGGTGGGTGGAGGTGCGCTCCATGGGTAGTGTGCGAAGCCGTCTGGAAACCGGCCAGTTGTTTCTAGATTTCAAGTACCAGGGTCGAAGGATGCGAGAACAGACTGCACTCCCAGACACCCCCGCCAACCGCAAACGCCTGCAAAAGGTCCTGGAGCGTATTGAAGCAGAAATCGCCCTGGGCGCCTTTGACTACCAAAAAACCTTTGGCAAGTCCCTGCCTGTCGCGGAGATCGAACCCCCGCAGGAGGCTACGCCTGCCGGGCCTGCACAAGGCGCGTTGAAGCGGCCTCCCAGCACCACCCCGCTGTTTCGCGACTTCGCCGAGGTGTGGTTCGCCGAAGCCGAGGTGACATGGAGGCGCAGCTACAGCATCACGCAACGCGGTGCTCTGGACAAATACCTCATCCCCTTCTTCGGGGACAAGGAGGTCGGCCAGATCACCAAGGCAGACGTACTGGCTTTTCGGGCATCACTCGCCAAAGCTCCTGCCCGCAAATCCAGCAACACCCTTTCCAACCGACGCATCAACTCCGTCATGAAGCCTTTGCGACAGATCCTTAACGAAGCGGCCGACCGCCTCGAGTTTACGTCCGCCTTCCGCAACATCAAACCTCTCAAGATGAAACGCAGCGACGTCATGCCCTTCACGTTGGAGGAGGTGCAGCGCATCTTGACCACGGTGAGAGCGGACTACCGCAACTACTTCACCGTGCGCTTCTTCACAGGCATGCGAACCGGCGAAGTGCATGGCCTCAAGTGGAAGTACATCGACTTCGAGCGCCGCCTCATCCTGGTGCGCGAATCCATCGTGCTCAACGAGGAAGACGAGCTCAAGACGGACGGCAGCATGCGCGACATCCAGATGAACGAGATGGTCGTTGAGGCCCTGCAGGCACAGTTCAAGGCACGGCATCCGGAATCGGAGTACGTGTTCAGCCTGCGTAGTGGCAAGCCCATCGACAACCAGAACTTTCTCAACCGGGTCTGGGCACCGCTGCTGCGCCACCTGGGTCTGGAGCACCGCCGGGCCTATCAGATGCGGCATACGGCAGCCACGCTGTGGCTCGCCGCCGGGGAAGCGCCGGAATGGATCGCGCGCCAACTGGGCCACACCAGTACCGAAATGCTGTTCCGTGTGTACAGCCGGTATGTGCCCAACCTGACGCGCCGCGACGGCTCTGCCATGGAGCGCCTGCTCAAGCAGCACATCTCGTTGGCGCCCGTCACGGGGAACGTGACCCCCGTGATCCTGGCGCTTGAGTCCTCACCGGCAGTGGCAACCACGACCTGACCACCACGCTTTTTTGAACCCACGCCAAACGCCCAACGCGCAGGGCAGGGCGCAGCCATGCCTGCATCCTCCCCGCAAACCCGATATCCCGAACCTGCACCTCGAGTGCCAATGAGTTCGATATGAACGCATCACTTCACCTACATCAAAGCCGTGCTCCCATCTTCCCGCGCGCACTGATGCCAAAGCGCATGTCGCACCAATCCTGCGACGCGGTCACGCAATACCGCGAAGAAATCCATGCCCGTATGCCGCATGCCGCACAGGGCGTGCTGAATGCCTTCATGCGCGATCTGTTCAGCGACGATGACCTGGTATGTGCCTATCTGTATCCCGTGGCAACGCCTGCGGGCAAGCCGGCGATCATGCCCCTGGACCTGTGCGAACGCGCAGCAAACCAGGCGAGCCGTTACCCGGGATTGCTGCACCACCACGAAAGAGAACTGGCTGCCGTCGCTGCCTTTGTGCAGTCCTGTGGCTACTACTGGTGTGTCCACCAACAAGCCACGGCTCAGCACTCTGCTCAGGGCATTCACACCATGCGCTCCTGCCGCAGCCGCATAGCCGCAGCGCACAAGGCGTTCCTGGAGGAGCCGCTCAGGCAACTGCGCCGCAGCCATGCAGATCTGGGCAGCACACTGGCTCAGGTGCTGGGAATCGACCAGGACGACGCAGCGGACCCGCAGCAGGTAGCACGCATACAGGCTGCGCTTGGCAGTGCCAGCATGCAAATGCCGTAGCAATCAAAATGAAGGAGCGGACATGAGAGTTTATGAACTGAAGTCGACACCGGTGGTCGCGCAACTCATCTGTGACCGCTGTGCAGCGCAAGCCCGGCACGATGAGGGCGACGGCCTGAACAACTTCCTGCAGCTGGGGTTCGATGCAGGCTGGGGTTCAGTCCTGGGCGATGGAACGCGGGTGGATATCGACCTGTGCCACAGCTGCCTGAAGGAAACGCTGGGCCCCTGGCTGCGGCTATCGACGTCCGCATGGGCCCGAACTCCCGAGGCTTGACAACGGCACCAGATGACAACAATAGAGTGTCCATCCACGAGGCGTGCTGCGCTTGCGCTCCCCCCAAACCGCAGCGCATGGGGGGAGTGGTTCTGCAGGAGATCCGTTTGGTAGTTCTCTACAAGATGAAAGGAAATGCACCATGGGCGGCTTGATCACTTTGTTCCTGATCGGTAGCGTGATTACCGGGTTTGCCATGTACGTCGCCACGCGTGAAACTCAACCCAGCCTCAGCGCTGCCAACTACACGTTGGAGTGCACACGGGACGATGACGGAAGGTTTCTGGCCGAGATGGTCCCGGAGGTGCCGGGCGCACGGGCCTGGGGAGCCACGGCCGAGGAAGCCATGGCGAAAGCGCAGGCTGCGGCCCTGAGAATTCTGGCGCAGCGGCTGGAGCAGGGTGAGGTCAAGACGCGCAGCATCCACATCGAACTGCGAGCGCCTGCACAAGCGGCGAATGACCCGGCCGCAGAACCCAGCCGCTAGTGGGCTGCGAGCAGTTGGGCGGATGTCGTTATGAGATTCTGTGCGGAGGTTGCGCTATGGGTATGAGCTTGCTGGACGTGCTGTCCATTGCGGTGGTTGCCGGATTCGTTGTTCTCGGAATTTTTCACTATCGGCTTGATAGGAAGAGAGCCAAAGCCGATAAACGCTGAGAGGGTTCAATACTTCCTTGAGCGGGGCATTTCCTCTGATCTGCCCTGCTTCAACTATGACATGTCTTGAAATTGACAGGCTTCGTCCCGCTTGGGTTTGGATCAAGAGAGTCTGGATAAACCGGGGGGGGGTCACCCTGGAGATGGAGCAACGTGAAGAATCCACACTATGAATATCTGGGCAGGCGTATGCGTGAATACCACCGCACGCACCAGTGGCATTTGTCGGAAGGCGGCCTGTACATCCGGCATGCCTACAGCGATATGGGACCGGACAGTCTGTCTTACTGGGATGAAGTGGGGTTCATCCTCAATCGGCGACGCATCATGGTCTGGTGGCGCCACCCCCGCCATCTCTACGCGGACGCCATTTCATCCATGGCCCGGGAGGAGGCGGGAGATGGGCCATGTGACAACTGGCCCTGCGAAGGGGCTACCAAAAACTACAAGATGGTCGGGAAGTCGGGCAAACGGAAGAAGCTGAGCAGCTACACCAGCCGAGCACCTTCAGAGGCTCAGACGCAGCACTACACCAAGCTGCGGCAGATCAAGGAACGGCTGACCCGGGAAGGCATCGCGTTGGAGGTCCGACCCTCATGGAAATGGGAGCGCCTGCGTTGGGCAATGGGCGTGAGCCTGGTGGCGCCGCTGGAAGTGCGAAACGAGAAAGAATTGGCGCAGGTCGCTCATCTGGCCCGCGCACTTATTCTGCAGAAGATCTCGTTGGCCCAGGAGTTTCCAGGCTTTTTGTACGACCGGTCCAGCTGGTTGCGCGAACAGGCTGGGCTGACGTCCCGCCTGGCCGTCTCCCATGAAATGATGGCCTAAGGCAATACTGAAAAAGTCTGTGTGTACCGACAGGGTTGATCACTTGAACTATTTGCTCGCTATCAACGCACCGACGGAGACCGTATGGAGCGAATCGCGCTTGCGGTTGAGGGCTGCTTTGGGCTGAGAGCAGACTGTCACCGCAGCGCGTACTGAACCGCCCCGGGTTTTGAGGAGGCCAATCCATCTGAGAGGATTGAGCCATGACGAAGTCGAACAAGTTTTCACCGGAGGTCCGCGAGCGGGCGGTGCGGATGGTGCAGGAGCACCGGGGGGAGTATCCGTCGCTGTGGGCCGCCATTGAATCGATTGCCCCCAAGATCGGCTGCGTGCCCCAAACGCTTAATGAATGGGTCAAGCGGGCTGAAATCGATGCGGGCATGCGCGAGGGCATCACGACGTCGGAAGCGCAGCGGGTGAAGGATTTGGAACGTGAGGTCAAGGAGCTGCGCCGGGCCAACGAAATCCTCAAGCTGGCCAGCGCGTTTTTCGCCCAGGCGGAGCTCGACCGCCGCATCAAGTCCTGAGGCTGTTCGTCGACGAACACCGCGAGTCCTTCGGGGTCGAGTCGATCTGCAAGGTGCTGCAGATTGCCCCCTCGGGCTACTGGCGCCATGCCGCTGCCGGGCGCAATCCTGCGCTGCGCAGCGAGCGCAGCAAACGCGATGACACCTTGGCGCCGCAGGTGCAGCGCGTATGGCAGGCCAACATGCAGGTCTACGGCGCCGACAAGGTGTGGAGGCAAATGAACCGCGAAGGGGTCACGGTGGCGCGCTGCACCGTCGAGCGGCTGATGCGCCAACTGGGCCTGCGGGGCGTCATTCGCGGCAAGGTGGTTCGCACCACGGTTCCCGATACCAAGGTGGCCTGCCCGCTCGATCGGGTCAACCGGGTGTTCAAGGCCGATCGCCCCAACCAGCTGTGGGTCTCGGACTTCACCTACGTCTCGACTTGGCAAGGCTGGCTGTACGTGGCCTTCGTGATCGACGTGTACGCCCGGCGCATCGTGGGCTGGCGCGTGAGCAGCACCATGCGCACGGACTTCGTTCTGGACGCACTGGAGCAGGCCTTGTATGCCCGCCAGCCCGAGCGCGATGGGACCTTGACCCATCACTCGGATAGGGGATCGCAATACGTGTCGATTCGCTACTCCGAGCGGTTGGCCGAGGCGGGCATTGAGCCCTCGGTGGGTAGCGCCGGCGATGCCTATGACAACGCCTTGGCCGAGACGATCAACGGCCTGTACAAGGCCGAATTGATCCACCGCCGGGCGCCTTGGAAAACCCGGGAATCGGTGGAACTGGCAACGCTTGAATGGGTGTCCTGGTTCAACCACCACCGGTTGCTCGAACCCATCGGCTACATACCCCCAGCCGAGGCTGAGGCAAACTACTACCGGCAACTCGCCAATCAGGACGCCATCGCTGCCTGACTTAAACCAACCGGCCTCCACAAAAGCCGGGGCGGTTCATACTGACGACTGCTCTCGACCCTTAGCGGTCGTCCGACGTACAGAAGCCGCTTTGTAGCGAGGCTGTGTGAAAACGGCGATAGCTGACTTTCACGGGGGTATGTTGACCATTCCCCGTTCCGAGATCGTGCGTTGTAGGCCGTTCTGAGCGGTCGACTTTTGAGCGAACCGAGAAATCGGAGTCCGAACTCGCGTTTCCACACAGCCTCTAGCGGTTGCAGCCCCCCTCCAAACGCGGCGCCCATCTGCGGTAGGGTGGCACGGAACGGACGTTCGCACGGCCTCCAGGTTGCGCATTCAAGCGCTTATATGCACAATTCGTCGCCACGGCGCCAGCCGAAGTTTTGTGCGAACTTGAACCGGGCTCCTCCCTCTATTCTGATTTCCCTCTTCATGGCTCTCCATGCGGTGGGTGCTAAACGCACAACACCTGCCGACACTGATTCGGAGAAACCATGTCAGCTTTTTCTACGTGGGCGTTTCGCCTCAAGAACCTCCTCTCCAGTGCAGGAGTGACGATCTCGCTGGGGCAAGCTCAGGAGTTGCTCGCGTCTGGCCTGGGGCACAACACACGCGCATCGTTGCTCGCCTCTGAGGCGGGCGTTTTGCAACGCGCGGACCACGTTATCTTTCTCGCTGGAGCTGTGTGCAAGCGTGCCGAAACACTTGGCATTGATCTGTCGTCCATCAGTTCTATTAGCGAGGTTTTCGACATCTTGGACGATCCAGACGAAGAGCTTGCTCCTCAAGGCGTCTACTACCTGCGTCAACCGCGACCCACCGGCCCTGTCAGTGAGGAGTCCTTTCGAGATCGCGTCTTCGCGACTGTCGAGGGATGTGATCATGTCCTCCAGCACGAAATAGCAAAGGAACTAGGAGGAGTACGGGCCAAGACTGTTGCCGAGCTGGTTGAGTGCGCAGTGCCGCTGTCCGATGCGGGACACGAGTGGACTTGGACTTTTACCGGCTGGACCCGTCTGGTCAACAAAACCGAAGGTTGGCACGTACCAGTGCAGGGGACGCTCGTCTTTGCAAGGCTAGGACGTACGCTTTTAGGCTCCGGCAGCATAGTTCGGCTAGCAAGGACTGGAGAACCTCAGCAGTTCGATGACGATATGGATCAGGGTGACGTTTACGGCTACGACGGAAGCGACTAGAGCGGAGTTATTGATCTGACCAGCTGTAAGTATTTGACTTTCATATGAGTGGTGCCGCCGCAGGCCCCGCGGCACCACCTCATTCACCTCGGCGCGCATCTTTACGGGCGACGCGTGCTTCGTGCATTTCCTGCCTCTTGACTCGGCTCTCATCTGTGCGTGTTCGGCATTCAATGATCGGTGGCTTTCGGTCAGGGCAGCCTCTGCGTGCAGCGCGCACAGGCGGCAGCTTTCAGTCTGGCGCTATTGAGATAGCCCCCTGATTCCCCGGCCCCGTCCTGTCGCTTATCTTTGGAGATAGGAACAGGACTGTGCATATGACTAGGCATACGGAGTCAGTAGAGGTAATAGTGAAGGACCAGCGCCGCAGGCGCTGGTCCCTGGCGGAGAAAGCGGCCCTGGTGCGGCGCACTTACGAGCCAGGCATGAGCGTGTCGCTGGTGGCTCGCCAGGAAGGCGTCTCGGCAGGGCTGCTGTTCCAGTGGCGCAAGCTCGAACGCCAGGGGGCATTGACGGCCGTGTCCGCGGGTGAAGCCGTGGTGCCGGCTTCGGAACTGGCGGCTGCCCGCGCGGAGATCACCAAGCTCCAGCGCGTGCTCGGCAAGAAGACCCTGGAGAACGAAATCCTCAAGGAAGCCGTGGAGTACGCAGCCGAAAAAAAGTGGATTGCGCGCTCGCCCTTGTTGCCCGGGGACGACCAGTGAAGACAGTCTGCCGGACGATGGGGCTGGCGCGCTCACACGTGCGCGAGCTGCTGGCGCGCGATGAAGCATGGACCGATGGCCGCAGGCACCGCAAGCCCTGTGGTGATGCCGAACTGCTCGCCGAGTTGCGCCAGGAGATTGCAGAGCTTCCCAGCTACGGCTACCGGCGAGCCTGTGCCCTGGTCAATCGCCAGCGCGCTGCGCGGGGCGCGCCCAGGGTCAATGCCAAGCGCGTCTATCGCGTGATGGCAGCAGCCGGCCTGCTGCTGCCCAAGGCACCGCGCCGACGCCAGTCGGCACGCACGCATGAGGGCCGTGTGGCGGTCTCGCGCAGTGACTTGCGGTGGTGTTCTGATGGCCTGGAAATCAAGTGCGACTCCGGCCAGACTGTGACGGCCACGTTCACGAAGGACTGTTGCGACCGGGAGGTCATGGCTTGGCGTGCCTGGGAGGGCAAGGGACTGCCGGGCGAGCCCGTGCGCGAGATGCTCATTGAGGCGGTCGAGCGCCGCTTCGGCGCGGTGGAGGCAGTGCCGGCGGGCCAGGAGCTCGAGTTCCTGAGCGACAACGGTGGGGCTTACATCGCAGCCGAGACGCGAGCGCTGGCCCGCGCACTGGGCCTCAAACCCATCCAGACGCCCGTGTGCAGCCCGCAGAGCAACGGCATCGCCGAGAGCTTCGTCAACACCTTCAAACGCGACTACGTGGCCCGCATGGTAAGCGTGGCCCCAAGGCCCTTCTTGTGAGGAGCGGAGGGTCAATGCAGGATATGTCCATATGCAAGACAGTGGACACACCCCAGAGTGGAACGGCCCGACGGTGGAGCGAGTCATGCGCAACGGCAAGCGCATCTACGTCTCGGCCTTCAAGGCCTGGCTGGTGGAGCAAGCGCTCAAGCCAGAGGTTTCGGTTGCCGGCCTGGCACTTCGCCACGGTGTCAACGCCAACCAGCTTCGCAGCTGGATGAAACTCGAGCACTGGCAGTCCTCACCTCATACGTTGTTGCCGGTCACGGTCGTCGCAGACGCTCGGCCAGCTGAGGTGGTGGCCACCACAAACGCTCGTCAGCCAACCCAACCCAAGGGGGTGATGGAGATTGAGGTGGGCGGCACTGTCATCCGTCTGCGCGGCCCAGTGGATACCGAGCAACTCAAGGCGGTGCTGGCCGTGGTGCGCGCATGATCGGTTTGCCAGCGAACACGCGGGTGTGGATCGTGGCCGGCCACACCGACATGCGCAAAGGCTTCGACGGTTTGGCGGCAATGGTCCAAGGAGCTTTGAGCGAGAACCCGTTCAGTGGCCACGTCTTTGTCTTTCGCGGCCGGCGCGGCGACATCCTCAAAGTGCTGTGGTTTGATGGCCAAGGTTTGCTGCTGCTGAGCAAGCGGCTCGAACGCGGCCGCTTTGTCTGGCCGCAAGCTGCATCCGGCGGCGTGTCTCTGACCTCAGCCCAACTCTCGATGCTGCTTGAAGGCATCGACTGGCGCATGCCGGCGCGCACGCACCGTCCCGATCTGGCGGCGTAAAGCTTGGCAGTTGCGGGTCATTCCCGATGAGGTGAGACAGCAGAGTTGGGCATACTCAAAACCGTGCCGACGCCCCATCAACCGCCCCAGAACATCGACGAATTGCTGCGCATCATCGCGGCGCGCGACAGCGAGGTGGCCCTGCTCAAGTTGATGGTCGACAAACTCAAATTGCAACTGCTGCGCCGGGTTCGCTCCGAATTCGGTACCTCCAGCGAACAGTGGTCGGCGCAGATGCCTTTGATCGATGGTGGCGAGACCGCGATGGTCACTCGAGCCAAGGCCGCATCTGCACCGGCCCCCGCCAATGACCCGCAGATCGACCGCAGTCTGCCCGCGCACCTGCCGCGCGATGTTCGGGAGCACCTGCCCGAGATCAGCGACACGCACCAGGACACAAATGGCCAGTCCTGCGGGTGCACCGCTTGTGGCGCTCGACTGCGTAAGATAGGACAGGATGTCTCCGAACAACTGGAGTACGTGCCTGCCCACTTCAAGGTGATCCGGCATGTGCGTCCCAAGCTGGCCTGCGTGGCGTGCCATGCCATCTTCCAGGCCAGCGCACCCAGCCGCCCCATAGCGCGCGGACTGGCCGGTGCCGGCCTGCTGGCCCATGTGCTGGTGTCCAAGTACTGTGACCATTTGCCTCTCTACCGCCAAAGCGGCATTTACGCCCGCAGCGGTGTTGAGCTGGACCGCTCAACGCTGGCCGGCTGGGTTGACCAGGCCGGTCAATTGCTTGATCCCCTGGTGGCCGCACTGGGGCGCTACACCCTGGCGGCTGCCAAGATTCATGCCGACGACACCCCCGTGCCGGTGCTGCAGCCCGGGCGCGGCAAGACCAAGACGGGGCGCTTGTGGGTGTACGTCAGAGATGACCGTCCGATCGGCTCAAGTGCGCCACCGTCGGCCTGGTACCAGTACACCCCAGATCGCAAAGGCGAGCATCCAGAGCGCCACTTGAAGAAATATCGCGGCATTCTCCAGGCGGATGCCTATGGCGGCTGGGGCAAGCTGTACGCCTCAGGACAGATCACCGAGGCAGCATGCTGGGCGCACGCGCGCCGACCGTGGTGGGACCTGTACCTGAGCAGCGGCAAAGACGAGACGTCTATCGCAGCACAGGCGCTCAGACGCATTGCCGATCTGTATGCCATCGAGCGTGACATTCGGGGAAAGCCTCCCGACATTCGACAGGCCCAACGCCAGGCGCGTGCCGGGCCGCTGCTGCAGGAGATGCACGTCTGGTTGAGCCAGTTGGTTGGTCGGGTGTCGGCCAAATCGGAGTTGGCCAAAGCCATTGGCTATAGCCTGACACGCTGGCAGGCTCTGACGCGGTATTGCCAAGATGGGCGCATCGAGATGGACAACAACGCAGCAGAGCGGGCATTGCGCGGGGTGGCTTTGGGACGGGGCAACTACCTGTTCATGGGATCGGATGCCGGCGGCGAGCAAGCGGCGGCGATCTACAGCCTGGTGCAAACCGCCAAACTCAACGGGATTGACCCCGAGGCCTACTTGCGGGAGGTGCTCGGCCGCATAGCCGACCACCCCATCAACCGCATTGATGAGTTGCTGCCCTGGAACCTGATGCGGCAGTCCCGTCAGGCGGATCAACAACGCAAGGCGGCATGAGCGTGTCTGGCATTGACCCGCGGGTGCTGGACGCCCTGCAGAACGCAAGCAGCCTGGAGCTGTTCCAGCTCAGCACGCTGATCGAGCGGCTGCTGGCCGACCCACGCCGCATCATTGCCGTGCGCAAGGACATGAACCTGGGTCAAACCGTGCGCTTTGTGGACTGGCGCGATGGCAGTCTGCGAGAAGGCAAGGTGGTGGCCATGCGTGACACGCAGGTCACGTTGCAAGACCTGCGCGAGCGCAAAGAGTGGAAGTTGCCTTACGCCGCGATCGAACCGCCCTTGCCCGATCCTGCAACACGCCCTCAAGCTGTGGCGCCAGAGCCGCCGGCCGCCCCCCGACCGACGCGCAACGACTTTCGCTGCGGCGAGAAGGTCGCCTTTGAGGACAAGTACCTGCAGACCGTGGTGGGCACCATCGTGCGCATCAACAGCCGCACTGCAACCATCGACCCCGGTGATGGCACGCAGTGGCGCGTAGGCTTCGGCTTGCTGCGACACATCCTGGACGTCTGACTATCCCATAAGGACCTCGTCAAGAGGGTGCTGAGCTGACGCTTACCCCGCATGGACCTGCGTGATGCAAGGACGGTGCTGGCCCAACTGCCGGCTGCCTTCGAGCACTTCAACGAGGTGCACCCACACTCGTCGCTGAAAATGTGTTCGCCTCGTGAGTTCAGGCGGCAGCAGGCCGCCCGGGTGCGGCTGGAGCCATCGGTGGACCAGACGCTTTATTGCGAATAGGACGGGGCCGGGAATACGGGGGCAACATCACTATCGCTCGCGCCTTCGTGGCGAACGACAGTTTCTGGCCGACTGACGACGCCCACACCCGGTGACTGCCTGTCCTAAACCGGACGCCCCGAAGGCCAGCTTTGCGGTGCTGCGCTCACAAGTAGCCAGGCCCGGCTTCGGCCAGTAGTGGTCTGCCATGGCAGCGTCTTGAGCAGCTGCTTCAGGCTGGTTGCTGTCATTTGGCTTCAATGCACGAATGACTGCGGCCACCGGCACCAGTCATTTGCCAGAACTCCGCATCACCGTACGGTCCAGAACACGAAGCGGCCGTTCATTCATCGTTGCCAGGGAGTTCTAGCCTCGAAGGGTCAGGTGCTGTGACTTGCTGCACCTGATGTGTACGTCCTCTCGGCCAAGTGGAGCACTTTGGCTGGCTTGCGACGGTTCGAGTAAGCGCGCGTGGGTGAGCGGCGGTTTCGGTACCCTTGCGGAAATGGTCGCACCATCCAAGCGGACATTGCTCGAGCCGTTACTCGTGGCCGCCGTTCTTGATCCAGTCCACCACATGGTGCTTGTCGGTGGGGTCGTACCGGCTCAGGTGAGGAAGGCCTGCCACGAACACCTCGCCCCACGACATCTGAGCGTTGAATCCCTTGACGGACCAGTCGCCGTGGCCAGAAGGTGCATAGCGCTGGCTGCCGCCATACAGTGCGTGAAGGTAGCCGTAGGGTGAGAAGCTGGAGTTACCAAACGTGAGGATGAGGCGGGGGCGCACGATGCTCAACAGGGCTTCGTGCACAGGCCAGCATAGCTTGGCGTGCTCAATGGAAACGCCGCTGGCATCCCTGCTTTGCATGAAGATGAGGTTGGTGGACAGCACGTCGCGGGTATCAGCGCCCAGCTGACTCAGAAGCCAGCCCACCCGCTTTTGAAGTGGAGCCTCGCCGGGCTTGTAGGAGCCGCCTCCGTTGTCCCAGGCCTCGTCAAGGTAGGCGTTTTCCTCGCGGCTGAGCAAGGTGGCCAGGCGCTCCCTGAGCGATACTCCGCCCTGGCCGCCGGGATTCAATCCGAGAAAGTAGATCTCGCCCGGTTTAATGGTCTCGTGGCTGCTGTAAAGGAAGGCGCCGCTTTGGTCCAGTTGCCCGTCCAAGGAGCGGGCGGCGATTTCAGGGATATCGTGTTTTGTCATTGCTTTGGTTGACATTAGGCTCCTCTCCTGTGTGGCGCGGCAGATTGAATGGCAGACTTTCATGGTACCCGACGAAAAAACATCATCGAACGCGCCTCGCCACAATAGGGGACGTGGTAGCCCGAGGCCATCAGCCTATTGGCGCTTAAAACGACGTGGAGCCTGTTGCGAGTCCGGTGGCGCATCCTGCTGCCGGTCTTACCTTGACAGGAGTTCCCCCATGAGCAAACCGAACATTAAGAGCCACCTTGGCCACTTTGAGCGTGACGGCATTATCTGCCGCCAGGGTGACGACGATCTGCTGCGTGCGCATCCGCTGTCTGCACCTGTTCCATCCGATTGCCCGCCCCATCCCCCAGACGATCTGGCCAATGCCGGCTTGACGGAATCGGCATTGCCGTTGGAGCGGAGTGATTGGTCGCCAGCCGATGATTCGAATCGATCGCCAAGTATTTCAAAGGGCCTACCTAGCGGTGACGATCCCTATCTTGAATGTGCCGACTCGCTACTTCCCATGGGGGAGTCTTTTCCCATTAGTTTCCTACAGAGGCGTTTTCGAATTGGCTATTCTCGGGCGGTTAGGCTACATGAGGCCGTGATCAAACGACGGGCTGATTGGGAATCGAATCACCGTTCTGGCAATGGCTGACTTGGCCGCCACACCACGCCGCAGTCCCATCGGGCCGGTGCGGCGGAGTCAAGTCACTGGCATTGCTCAATAAAAAAGGGCCGCCTGAAAGCCGCTCCCCTACTGTTGTGCCGGTCGCTTTACTTCTGGTCCTTGGAGGTTGCTTCGGACGAGAAGATCAGCTGCAGTTGCGCGGTGGCTTTTTGTCAAGACATGACGGTCCGTCTACTGGCTATTCCGTCCGCATCAGGCTGAACGGAGTCACACAAAAGCGAGTCTTGCCGGCCCTCAGTGATCGTTACGTGTCCTTCGACGAACCGTGCCTCATGCGACTGCCGTGTATCCCGGACCGGGTACTTGACTAGCTTCGGCCGCTGTTCGATCGCAAGCGACCGTGAGATATGCGATGAGCTTGCACTACCGACCATAAATATCAATGATGGAAAGGACGGCATATCTTGCAATGCTTGCTGTGCTTCCTACAGCTGCCGTTAGGGCCGTCGGCTGTCGCTGGTTCCAACGACTGCTTGGTGGTAGGCAGGGTGAATCCGCCTTGCGGCGGCCACCGGCAGCAACCGCTGCAAAGCTGCCATGCGCTGGAAATCAACCAGCGGCGGCAACGAGTCGATTACAGCTGATCGTGTTGTTGGATTGTTCATGAGAAAAACGACAGTTCAGTAGCGCTTCCAAATGAAGGTATTGGCCGATCAGCGCAGTCGGTAGACTGTGCCGATGCTCCTCTTTCTTGACTTTGACGGAGTCATGCATCCGGTCGGATGTAGCGTTGATCGCTACTTCTGTCACCTTGATCTGGTGCAGGATTGGCTGCGCAGACACCCGGCAATCAAGGTCGTCATCTCATCGAGCTGGCGGACGGCTCATCCTTTGGATGAGATCCAAAGCTACTTTGCCGAGGACCTTGGTCATCGGGTCATTGGCACTACGCCCATTGGGATAACGAAGGCTGGTGAGCTCCCTTCGTACGAGCGAGAGGCGGGGATTGAAGAGTTTCTTGCTCGCAACTCTCTTACAAACACTGCCTGGGTGGCCATTGATGACCAGCCCCACCTTTTTTCTCCCGCTTGCGATCGCTTGGTGGTGTGCGATGGGGCTATCGGCCTGACGTATGCGCACTTGGAGCAAGTGGACTGCCTTCTGGCTCAGTAGTTTCTTGGCCCCGGTGCCACCGCAGCTCGCGCGTGGCTCGGACCACCTGCAATCCGCCCGCGTTATATACCGGCGGTGCCTATGAGGTTGTGGGGCTCCTAGTAGCTGCTATCCACTTCCACCAACTGGAACTGGCTCGCATAATAGCGCAGCCGTCCCTCCGCCGTGGTCACCCCAGGTGGGTAGAACTTCTTCGATTCGATGAGCGTTTTATCGGTCTGACCTGCAACCCGCCACCCGTACCAAGGCAATAGAGAATCCGCGCAACCGAGAGGAAGCGCGATGCGCAAGAGCAGGTACACGGACGAACAGATCATTGGGTTCATCAAGCAGGCCGACGCTGGCATGAGCGTTGCGGACCTGTGCCGCCGAGAGGGTTTCAGCTCGGCCACGTTCTACAAGTGGCGAGCCAAGTTCGGCGGCATGGAAGCCAGCGACGCCAAACGGCTGCGCGACCTCGAAGCCGAGAACAACCGGCTCAAGAAGCTACTGGCCGAAGCGGTGTTGGACAACGAGGCGCTGAAGGTGGCCTTCGGCGTAAAGCGCTGAGCCCACCGGCGAAGCGACGCGCGGTGGGCAAGATGTTGGAAGAGACCTCGATCAGTGAACGGCGCGCCTGCGCTTTGGTGGGACTGTCGCGCGACAGCTGGCGGCACCCGCCCCAGCGCGCACAGCACGACCAGGCCACGAGTCAGCGCATCGTCGAGCTCGCGCACGAGCGGCGTCGCTTCGGCTACCGGCGCATTGCCGACCTGCTGCGGGCTGAAGGCACGAAGGTCAACGACAAACGCGTCTATAGGCTCTACAGGCTGGCTGAGCTGTCGGTGCGCAAGCGCCGCGGCAAGCAGCGCCTGAAGCTCGAACGCGTGCCGCTGCACCAATGCCAGAGCGTCAACGAGGTCTGGAGCATGGATTTCGTCAGCGACAGCTTGGCCAGTGGCCGGCGCATCAAGTGCCTGACCATCACCGATGACTTCAGCCACGAGTGCGTGGATATCGCCGTCGACCACGGCATCGGCGGCGAGTACGTAGTGCGCGTGCTGGAGCAGGTGGCGCGGTTTCGCGGTTACCCGCAGGCCGTGCGCACAGACCAGGGGCCCGAATTCACCAGCCGAGCCTTCATGGCGTGGGCGCAGGCCAGGGGCGTGCGCCATATCCTCAACCAGCCCGGCAAGCCCACGCAGAATGCCTACATCGAGAGCTTCAACGGCAAGTTCCGCGACGAGTGTCTGAACGAGCACTGGTTCCAGAGCCTGAAACAGGCCCGTGCCGAGATTGCGCGCTGGCGGGCTGACTACAACGAGATCAGACCGCACAGCAGCTGCGGCCGGATTCCCCCAGCAAAGTTCGCAGCGCGACATCGACAATCAACTGGCGGCGCCGTAACGGCGCCGCTTCAAACCCAGGAGTAATCTCCTTTAACCAGCGGATTTTCTCAAAACGACTGGTACGGGTATTGGGGGCAGGTCAGGTCCACGAGGCCGTGCCCACGAGCAGTGCTAGGAGCGCTCTCGGCTTGGAAACCGCTATCGTAGAAGCGACTTGCCGTTCGCCGTGCAGGACTTTGGTAGAGATGGGTGTACCGATCGCCCTTGCCCGCCCTTGCTCGCAGTTGCTTGCCTTCGTAGCCAGGCCATTGCGGGCAAAAATGAGGGTCCTACGGCAATCCGCCTTGGTCTCCCTTGGCCATCCTTCTCCGTTGATCGTTTTATTTGGCCCGCCACTTGGCCAGCAGGCGGGCTTGCAATGCTAGGCGTTCTGGTTTCAACTTGGTGCGTCGGGCTGCAATGCTCTCCGCCACCGCACGCTGGCGGTACGGGTCGAACCAGTGTTTTCCGTCCTTGGCCATATCCCAGGTGCTGGACACGGAGTGCCGGTGCACCGGCAACGGATCGCCATCCGGGGGGAGAGACGCTAGTTGATCGCGCTCGCGAGATCGCCAACGCTTGTGCCACAGCCGCTTGTCATCGGCCTCCGAGGGTGCATTGGCGATACCGAATATTGGTGTCTTGCGGCGACTGCGGCTCATACGGCATCCTCCCAGCTTTACAAAGCTCCGGCAATATCGCCAACGTTGACGTTGGCCACCTCAGGTGGTGCAAGTCAATAATCCATCACAACTTGTTGGTCTGCGTCGGTAGGTGAGTCGCGCTCCCACACGGACATGATGGCATTCATGTCCATCCATGGAGGTTGGCCACCCTGCCCACCAACGGCAAGGTAGCTGGCCCCGATTAGCGCGATCAACCTGCCCCGAAACGCATCGTGGACAGTACCGTCCACGGGCTGATCAAACTAAACACGCATCCTAGGCGCGAGTTCTTGGCATTATCCGGCTCGCTGCAGGCGGCAGCAGCCGCTGATTGCTGGTCGACGAGTCCCCCGTCCCCTAATTGTCCGTCCAGTAGCAGCCACGGCTCCTGACGCACTCTGTCAGGTATCAGCGCCGACTGCGCTTCCAGCCTAAAACTTGAAGGACTGCATTCGGGCTTGCAGGGCAGTATGTGCAAATTTCGCACGCACTGCCGGCGACTTTCTCGCCCAGGTTGCCGTTGTCCCAAATATGCGGATCAGGCTCTCGGGGTGACAGGCCGGAATCGGCGTTGAGTCAACCGTGTTGGGCAGTGGTCTTGAGTGGTGCAAAGTGACAATTAATTGTCGTTTTCGCCCAAAACGATAGTTAAGTTATCCTGCGCATCGACCACAACACAAAAGTTGGCCCCCACCACAACTCCGATGAAGACGCTCGCCAACTTCGCAGCCACCCTTTCCGAGGCCAAGCGCTCTCAGAAAATCACGGCCAAAGAACTCGCGCAGCGCACTGGACTGTCATCACTCGCGGTACGGCAGATCCTGTCGGGAACGCGTGCACCACGGATCACCAATGCGATGGCGTTGGCGCAGGAGTTGGGGCTTGAACTGGTATTCGTTCCAACGGTAGTGGCAGATGGCATTGAGCGGCCGCTCAAGAAACCGGGGCGTACCGTGGTGACCGACATCGAGAGGATGCTGGGTGTCCGGCCCGATGGAATCGGCGGATGAGGTGAGGGACGTGGATGATCCGGTACGGGGTTCGCTGGCCTGAAGCAACGGCAGACATGAATGCACGCCCGCCCTCTACCCTTTTGCGGCTAGATTGGGTGGCTTGACCCGTAAGCCTCACCCACGTAGGCTGCCCGCATGACCCTGCCTGTTCCTCCCACCGTGTTCGGTCTGGACACGCTTGAACTCACGCAATGGGTGCAGCGCGCTGTGCACGAGGCGGTCGTTGCCAATGTGCAAGCTGCAGTTCCGTTGACAGGACTGGTTGCTGGTCGTGTGCAGACCCTGCAAGCCAGTGATCCGAGAATCCCGGAGTTGCTTAGCGCCCGAGCAGGCGCAACACCCAAGCACCGCAATCACTCGTGATCATGGCCTTGATGCCGAACAGCGCACTGCACTCAAGCCTTGGCTGGCAGATCGATTCGCAGTAGACCTGCTGTTTCTTGTAGCCAGGTACCCGCGCGGTCAACGCAGGCCTATCGTTGGCTACTGCTGCTTGTGAGTAGGGGCTGCAGACAATGACGGGCCTGTCAGCACCAGCAATGTGCAAATTGTGCACATTGCCTTACTCCGCAATCTGCTTGCGCGCAGCGCGCACCCCCATGTTGAGCACCTCGCGCACGCGCTCCAGTTGCGCAGCGCGGGGCATCACCTCGCCCGTTTCCCACTTGTAGACACTTACCACCGAGACGCCGAGCAGCCGGGCCATGTCCTTTTGGGTCAAGTGCAGTGCATGTCGCTTGGCAATCAGCGCTTCATGGCTGAAGGTGAATTTGCGTCCGCCACGGGCTTTGCTCGCTGTGGGTTCCACGGTCGGCGCCGCTGCCAGCGTGCGCGCATTTCCTGAACCAGCCTTGGATCGTCCCTGGGCAGCCTGCTGGCGCTCCGCGGTGGCGTCCGTCTTCTCCTGGGCCCTCTCCTGGGCCTTTGCCAGCCCGCGCAGCTGTAGGGTCAACGCCTTGAGGTCGCGCTTGAGTGCGGCGATCTCGGAACGCTGTGCGGTGACTGCTTTGCGCAAGTGGCCCAGTTCGCCTTTGATCTCTTTGCGTGCCATGCGCATGACTTCGGAGCGGAAGGCGTCGGA
Source organism: Diaphorobacter sp. LI3 (assembly GCF_022807955.1). NCBI lineage: Bacteria > Pseudomonadati > Pseudomonadota > Betaproteobacteria > Burkholderiales > Comamonadaceae > Diaphorobacter > Diaphorobacter sp. LI3. The sequence goes on from NZ_CP094346.1 coordinate 389,798, forward strand.
GAAGGCTGTCATTGATTCAACTCGGTTTTGTCAGTAGCGCCAAGCGTAGCAGGCGCCAACCAAAAACCGCCCGGCGGCTGCAGCACGCGGGGCGGCTCCTGGAATGGGTGTGACGGACTTACTTGCCTGCCTTCTCCGCCTTGCGCTTGGCGGCCTTGGGATCGACCACGGCCTTGAACTTGGCGCCGGGCACAAACTTGGGCACGGTGGATGCGGGGATCTTCAGGGCCGCGCCAGTGGCGGGGTTCTTGCCGGTGCGGGCAGCGCGCTTGGCGGACTTGAACGTTCCAAAGCCCACCAGTTGCACCGCATCGCCCTTCTTCACGGCGGTCTGGACGGTCTCGATCAGGGTTTCGAGGACGGCGTTGGCGGCCGTCTTGGACAGTTCGTTCTTGGAAGCAAGGATCTCGACGAGTTCGGCGCGGTTCATATTGGTTGGTTGTTGTGAGGAGGAAAGCTCGATTTATAGCCGATGCACGCTCCCATGGCCGTCCAAAGCGACGGGCAATCGGCTCGGTGATCCTGCACCATGCGAACGGCACGCTCGCGGACCTCGGGGGGAGAAGTTCTGTGACTTGTTCATGGCACCATCTTTTTAAGAGCTGGAGCCTCCTCAAAACCCAGGGTGATTCAATGATCCGATGGTCCTCGGATTAGGGTAAACGCCAACAAAAACCGTAAAGACAAGATGTATAAATGAAGCGCTTCAAGTTAAGATAAAACCTTCCTAAAGAAGCTATTTTGTTTTTTTTTGAAAAATAAATGAAGCGCTTCATATTTTTAACTAACGCTTAGGAGACATCTGATGATCAAAAAACTGAAACGACTGGCCACGGCTCTAGGTTGCCTCACGCTTCTGGCTGCAGCACCAGTCCATGCACAAGATCTCAAGCTGGGGGCTCTATACCCCTTGAGCGGCGGGCTGGCACTGCTGGGCGATGAAAGTTTTCGCGGTACCCAGATGGCGATTGATGAGCGTAATGCTGCGGGTGGCATTAACGGCAAGAAGATCGTCCTTGTCAAGGCCGACGCGGTCGATGCCAACCAAGCGGTGGGGGAGGCCCGTCGCCTGACATCGGTGGAAGATGTTTCGGCGATCTTTGGCAGCTATGCATCGGGCATTTCTGCAGCAGCAACACAGGTGACGGAGTTGGCCGGTGTGCCCTACTTCGAGCTGGGCGCTGTGGCCGACACGATCACCAGCCGGGGTTTCAAGTACGTTTTCCGCAGCAACGCAACGGCAAAGAGCTTTGCTGAGCGCAGTGTCGAGTCCGTCGTCAAGGTCATCGCACCGATGATGAAAGTGGACCCGAAGTCGCTGAAGATCGCAATCATTTACGAAGACGGCCCTTACGGAACCCTGGTGGGGGGCTTCCAGAAAGAAGAAGCCAAGCGGCTGGGCCTGAACGTAGTGGAAAGCCAGCCGTACTCGGCAAAGAGCGTCGACCTGTCTTCACTGGTGCTGCGCCTCAAAGGCGCCAACGCCGACGTGGTGTTGCAAACCTCGTACCAGAACGACACCCTGCTCTTCTTCCGTCAATCGGCCAGCGCGGGTTACAAGCCCAAGGCGGTGATCGGCGCTGGTGGTGGTTATTCGCTGCAAGAAACCGCGCAGGCACTGGGTGCCTCTGTTGAGGGCGTCTTCAACGTGGACTTCCCTCAGATCAACATGAAGGACTCGGGTGCTCCTGGCCTCAAGGATTTCGTGACCGCCTATGAGAAGAAATTTGGCACGCAGCCTCGCTCGGGTCACAGTCTGGTGAACTACGTGGGCGCCAAAGCGTTTCTGGATGTTCTGGCCCAAGCCAAGTCCACGGACAAAGACAAGATTCGCGAAGCCGTACTGGCCTATCGCAAGCCAGTGGGAGCGAGCGCAGCGGGTTGGGGTTTCCAGTTTGCGGACAACGGGCAGAACCAGTTTGCATCTACCAACCTGATGCAGTGGCAGGGCGGGAAGCTCGTTACCGTTTACCCCGAGGCTGTGTCCACAGTCAAGCCCATCACCCTGAAGTAACGCGTTAGGCGACTTTTACGTCATCCATAGAGGCCGTGCAAGGGTGTCCCTTGCACGGCTCAAGGGGCTGCTGTGTCCATCTTCATTCAACTTCTGGTCAATGGTTTGCTGCTGGGTGGGGCCTACGCCATCATCAGCATCGGCCTGACACTCATCTTCGGTGTCGTGCGCGTGGTCAACTTTGCGCACGGCGAGTTTCTGATGGTGGGCATGTACGCGGTGTGGCTGCTAGCCCAACACCTCGGTCTCCATCCCTACACGTCCGCGATTCTGGTGGCCGTGATGCTGTTTGTCATGGGTGGCTTGATGCAAAGGTTGGTCATACAACCCTTGCTCTCCGCAGATGCACACATCCAGATCTTTGCCACCGTGGGGGTGTCAACGGCCTTGCTGAACCTGGCACTGATGGTGTTCGGTGCAGACATCCGCAAAGCCGAAGTTACCTTTGGCACAGAACCGATGTCAGTGGGCGCATTCACTTTCGTCAGTGGTCAGGTCATCACCTTTGTGGTGGCCATCGTCGTCGCCGCGGTTACACACCTGTTCCTTAAGCACACCTACACCGGTCGCGGTTTACGGGCACTGGCTCAAAACAGGATGTCTGCTGCCCTCATGGGCGTCGACGTTAACAAGGCTTACATACTGGCCTTTGGTATCGGTGCTGGTCTGGTGGGCCTGGCCGCCGGCCTGCTGGCCGTGCAATACCCGGCCTTCCCAACCGTGGGCCAGTATTTCGTGCTTACGGCTTTTGTGATCGTGGTGCTGGGCGGCATGGGCAGCTTGCCCGGTGCGGTCATCGGTTCACTGTTCATTGGCCTGATCGACAGCTTGGCCGGCTATTACGTGGGTCCGGGATTGAAGGAGGTTGTGTACTTCCTTGTCTTCTTGGCCATCCTTATTGTTCGACCCACCGGATTGTTCGGCCTGGGTCGTGGATCTGAGTGAAGGACATCTCCATGATGCCCCCCATCTTGAGCCCCCGGGTCTACATCGGCCTGCTGGCCTTGTTGTCTATCCTGCTGGTTCCCTTGGCCGCACAGTCACCCTTCGTGTACCACCTGGCCATCCAGGTCTGCGTGTTCGCCGGACTGGCAACGGCCTGGAACATCGTCGGCGGTTTCGCCGGGCAGCTGTCCCTGGGACACGCCGTGTTCTACGGCATCGGAAGCTATTCGGCGGGCCTGTTGGTCGCAAAGTTCGGCATCTCTCCGTGGATCGGCATGTTTGCCGGCGCGGCGGTTTCCGCAGCGATGGCCTTGCTCATTGCCTACCCGACCTTGCGCCTGCGTGGTCCCTTCTTCTCGCTCGCCACGATTGCCTTCTTGGAAGTGGTGCGTCTGCTGGTCGTGCACCAGGAGAGCTGGACCGGCGGTTCGGCCGGGCTGAACGTGCCGCTGCAAATCGGCCTGCCTTGGATGATTTTTCGCGAAAAGTGGGCCTATCTGCTGGTGGCATTCGGCTTCTTTGCGCTCGCTCTTGCAGTGAGCTGGCTGATCCGTCGATCGCGTTTTGGCTTCTACCTGATTGCCGTGCGCGAGCGTGAAGATGCGGCCCGGGCCGTGGGCGTGAATGCCGTGCGGGCCAAGATCGCAGCTGCGGTGATCTCCGCCGTGCTGACCAGCCTAATCGGCAGTTTCCACGGCATGTACCTGACCTTTCTGGAGCCCTCTTCGGCCTTCTCGCTGGAGATGTCGATCCAGATCGCCATGTTCGCCCTGATCGGTGGCTTGGGCACGGTGGTCGGTCCGGTGATCGGTACCGTGCTGGTGCTGCCCGTCGCTGAGCTGGCCCGCGGGTGGCTCAGCGCATTCGGCAACGGCACGCACGGGTTTGTGTACGGCGTGCTACTGGTCGTCGTGGTGCTGTACTTCCCACGCGGTCTAGTGGGTCACTTGAGTGAGCGGGTGTTGCGCCTGATTGATCGCCTGCCCAATGGCGCCAAAGCCAAGGCCGCAGTTCTTCCAGCTCCCGCTGCTCAGAAGCCGCTGACTACCCAGGGCCAACCCATCTTGCGTGCCGAAGGGCTGCACAAGCGCTTCGGTGGACTCAAGGCCACCGACAACGTGTCGCTGACCTTGCACCAGGGGGAAATCCTGGGCGTGATCGGCCCCAATGGAGCGGGCAAGACCACGGTGTTCAACCAGCTATCAGGCTTCATCAAGCCCGACCAGGGTAGCGTGAGCGTGCTTACCGAAAACGGCTGGGTCTCCCCGCGCTCACCCGAGGTCTTTGCCCACGCGGGTGTCGGTCGCACCTTCCAGATTGTCCAGCCGTTCACGGGCCTGTCGGTCATGGAAAACATCATGCTGGGTGCCTTCATGCACACCCGCAATCGGGCTGCAGCTGAAGCGATTGCAAGGGAAGTCGCGCAGCTGACCGATCTCACGTCACTGCTGGACACCGAAGCGCGCAGTCTCACCGTGGGTGGCATGAAACGCCTGGAAGTGGCGCGTGCCCTGGCCACCCGACCGCGCATCCTGTTGCTGGACGAGGTGCTGGCCGGTTTGAACCCGTCTGACGTGACCCGCGCCATCGAGATGATCCGGCGCATCCGGGATGCGGGCGTGTCGGTACTGATGATCGAACACCTAATGCAAGCCACCATGGCGCTGTCCGACCGCATAGTGGTCATCAACCTCGGCCAGGTCCTTCGCGAAGGCAAACCGGCCGATGTGGTCAACGACCCGGCTGTCATCGAAGCCTATCTGGGAAAAGGGTACACCCATGCTCAAACTGCGTGATGTGAAGGCCGGCTACGGCAAAAGTGAAGTTTTGCAAGGTGTGTCGCTGGACGTGAAAGTGGGCGAGGTGGTAACGCTGGTCGGGGCCAACGGCGCCGGCAAGACAACCACCCTCAAGACGCTGTGCGGCATCGTGAAAGCGCGAAGCGGCAGCATTGAGTTTGACGGCATAGAAATCACTTCGCATGCGCCGCACGACATAGTCGAACTGGGGATCACGATGATCCCCGAAGGCAGGCAACTGTTCCCGTTCCTGACGGTGGAAGACAACCTGCTGATGGGGGCATACAAACCGTCGGCCCGCAAGTTCCACCAGGAGCGCATGGAGCGCGTGCTTGCGCTCTTTCCCCGTGCCAAAGAACGCCTGAATCAGTTGGCTGGCTCGCTGTCGGGCGGCGAACAGCAGATGGTAGCCATCGCTCGAGGAATGATGGCAGACCCTCGATTGCTCATCTTCGATGAGCCGTCCCTGGGGCTTTCTCCGCTGCTGGTGGAGCAGATGTTCAACGTGATTCGAACCGTGGCCGAACAGGGCACCACCGTTTTGCTGGTGGAGCAGAACGTGTTCCACACACTGCAGATCGCCGATCGGGGATACGTCCTAGAAAACGGCTCCGTCACTCTCAGCGGGACCGGCAAAGAATTGCTGGAGAACCCGCACGTGCGGCGAGCCTATCTGGGTCACTGAACACCAACAGGCACATGGAATATCTCATGGACGATGAAAAAACACACAAGGACAGGGTGGTCTTGGTGACTGGTGGCGGTGGCGGGCTGGGCAGCGCCATTACGGAACAGTACGTTCTGCAGGGCGCTGCAGTCGGCATCGTGGATCGCTCGCCAGAGAGCGCAAACGCCCTCATCTCCCGCCTAGCCGGGGTGGGACACAAGGTTCACTTCGTCGCGGCGGATGTTGGACGGTTTGACGACTGTGAACGCGCATGTCGCAGCATCGAGGCCGCGCTGGGGCCCATCGATACCGTCATCAACAACGCCGGGATATCACCCAAGCACCAGGGCCTGCCCGCTCCCATCTGGCAAATGGACCCGGCGGAATGGCAACAGGTGGTGGACGTCAATCTGAACAGCGTTTTCCACTTCACACGCCTGCTGGCGCCGGGCATGGTGGAGCGGCGCTTCGGCCGCATCGTAAGCATGTCCTCGGTGGCCGGCAAGGCCTACCTGAACATCGTCGCCGCGCACTACAGCACCACCAAGGCGGCGCTGATCGGCATGACCCGGCATCTTGCGGGAGAGCTGGGGCCTCACGGCATCACCGTCAATGCGCTGGCGCCCGGCCGCATCGACACCCCTATGGTCGCAGGCGCTCCGGTAGAGGCCAACGAAGCGGTCATCGCCGTGACACCTTTGCGGCGCCTCGGAAAGCCCGTGGAGGTGGCCGATGCCTGTCTGTTCCTGACCTCCGAACGTTCCGGCTTCATCACCGGACAGGTCATTGATGTCGCCGGTGGCTGGCTGATGACCTGAAGCCACTTCTTTACACGAACAGAACACACACCATGAGTACCAATTTGCACAAAAATTTCATTGCTGGCGCTTGGGTTGAAGGGGTCACCACCGGTTTGAACCTCAACCCATCCGACACCAACGACGTGATCGGGGAATACGCACGGGCCGATGCGGCGCAGGCCGAGCAAGCCATCAGCGCGGCGTTTGAAGCGCAGAAGCGGTGGGCGCAATGCACCGCAGAGCATCGGTCCGACGCGCTGGATCGCATTGGTACGGAGATCCTGTCCCGCCGCGATGAGTTGGGAGCGTTGCTGTCACGCGAAGAAGGCAAGACTCTGCCCGAGGGTGTGGCTGAGGTGGTCCGGGCCGGACGCGTGTTCAAGTTCTTCGCGGGTGAAGCGCTGCGCCTGGGCGGGGAGAAGCTGCCGTCCATTCGCGCGGGTGTGGACGTTGAGGTCACCCGCGAACCCGAAGGTGTAGTGGGCATCATCACGCCCTGGAACTTCCCCATTGCCATCCCGGCCTGGAAGATTGCTCCCGCGCTGGCGTTCGGAAACGCGGTGGTGTTCAAGCCGGCCGATTTGGTCCCGGGAAGTGCCTGGGCGCTTTCTGAAATCATCGCCCGTGCCGGGCAATTGCCTGAAGGCACCTTCAACCTCGTGATGGGTCCGGGCTCCAAGGTTGGGCAGACGCTGGCGACATCGCGCCATGTGAGGGCCATCACCTTCACCGGTTCTGTGCAAACGGGGCGCGCCGTTGGCATGACCTGCATGGAGCGTGGTGCCAAGGTTCAGCTCGAAATGGGCGGAAAGAACCCGCTGATCATTCTGAACGACGCCGACCTGGAACAGGCTGTCTCTGTGGCCATCAACGGGTGCTTTTTCTCCACCGGGCAGCGTTGCACCGGCTCCAGCCGGCTGATCGTCGAATACGGCATCCACGATGCGTTTGTCAGAGCGATGGCCCAGCGCATGGCTTCGCTCAAGGTCGATCACGCACTCAACGCCGGGACCGACATCGGCCCCGTTGTTTCCCAGGATCAGCTGGACCAGGACCGGCACTACATCGCGCTGGGTACCCAGGAAGGGGGACACCTGGTCGCCGGCGGCGAACTGCTCAAGCGTGATACCCCCGGCTACTACCTGTCGCCTGCACTGATCACCGAGACCCAGAACGCCATGTGCATCAACCGCGAGGAGGTCTTTGGCCCGGTGGCCTCAGTGATTCGTGTCAAGGACTACGAAGAGGCGGTTGAAACGGCCAACGACACCGACTTCGGCCTTTCCTCGGGCATCTGCACCACATCGCTCAAACACGCGACAGATTTCAAGCGCCGGTCGACGGCGGGCATGGTGATGGTCAACGTGCCCACCGCCGGGGTCGACTACCACGCCCCGTTCGGCGGCCGCAAAGGTTCGAGCCACGGCTCGCGCGAACAGGGCACCTATGCGCGCGAGTTCTACACCTCGGTCAAAACCGCTTACACCCTGGCCTGAGTCATGCAAGTCATCACGGGAAACACCCAAATCTTCGGAATCCTGGCGGACCCGATCCACCACGTCAAAACACCCCAGCGGATCAACGCCCACCTGGTGGGCGAGGGGTTCGACGGGGTGATGGTCCCCATCCACGTCCGCGCAGAGGGCCTGCAGGCCGCCGTGCAAGGTCTGCGCGCCATGAACAACCTGGCCGGATTCGTGGTCACGGTGCCTCACAAGACCGCCATGGTCGCCCTGTGTGACGAAGTCTCTGCCGATGCCCGGCTCATCGGCGCTGTCAACGTGGTCCACCGCACAGCCGACGGTCGCTTGATCGGAACCATGCTGGACGGCGAGGGATTTGTCGCTGGTCTGCGTCAGGAAGGCATTGAACCCAGAGGCCGCAGCGCCTACCTGGCCGGGGCCGGCGGCGCTGCCAGCGCCATTGCCTTTGCCCTGGCACGGGCCGGGGTGAGTCACCTGACGGTGGCCAACCGCACCACCGACAAAGTCAGGCAGCTGTTCGAGCGCATCCATTCGGTGGCGCCGGCGGCGCAACTGGTCGTCGGGACCGAGGACCCGTCGGGCCACGATCTGGTGGTCAACGGAACCTCGCTGGGTCTGCGCGACGAAGATGCGCTCCCGCTCGATGTCGAGCGCTTGTTGCCCCACCAGGTGGTGGCCGAAATCATCATGCAACCCGCCGAGACAGCTTTGCTGAAGGCCGCTAAGGCAAGAGGGTGCCGTGTGCACCCCGGCGCCCCCATGCTTGCCAGCCAGATCCCTTTGATGGCGGCCTTCATGCGCCACGGCCATACCCATGGGGTCGAACATGCGTCTTGACGCATTGCCCGCGGCCCTGGGCCAGGTGGTCGGCAATCGGGGATTGGTGACCGACGGCAGCGACCTGGATCCCTATCGCCACGACTGGCGGCACATGTTCAAAGGCCGTCCGCTCTGCGCCGTGTTGCCCCGCAACACCCGCGAGGTGGCCGAGGTGATGCAGCTGTGTGCTGCATCGGGCGTTGCCGTTGTGCCCCATGGCGGCAACACGGGCTTGTCCGGTGGTGCAACGCCCGATGAGTCCGGTCAGCAGGTGGTACTTTCGCTTGCCCGAATGAACGCCATTCGCGACATCGATGTGATCGGCGAAACGATCGAAGTGGAGGCCGGTTGCGTTCTCCAGACCGCGCAGGAAGCTGTGGATGAAAAAGGGCTTCTGCTGCCGATCACGCTCGCCGCAGAGGGGTCTGCGCGCATCGGCGGCATCGTCTCCACCAACGCGGGTGGAACAAACGTGTTGCGCTACGGCATGGCCCGATCGCGCATCCTGGGGCTGGAGGTTGTGACAGCCGATGGCCAGGTCATCAATGGGCTGCGTCGTCTGCGCAAAGACAACGCGGGCTACGACTGGAAGCAATGGTTCATTGGCAGCGAAGGTACCTTGGGCATCGTCACCGCCGCCGTGCTGCAGCTGGCGCCCAAGCCACGGCACCGGGTGACCGCGTTGCTGGCGATACCCTCGCCCGCCGATGCGTTGCAGGTGCTCTGTGCGGCCCGCAACGCCATCGGCGAGACCCTTACGGGGTTTGAGCTGATGGCAGGTTCAGCACTGGAACTGGTCACCCGACATCAGCACCTCAAAGTGCCACTGGGTGCCTCTGCCTGGTACGTACTGCTGGAGGCTAGCTCCTCGTTGCCAGGCCTGCGGGACGCCACGGAGGCGTTCCTCGGTGACGTACTCGAGAGAGAGATCGCCACAGACGGTGTGGTGGCCGAGTCGGAGCGGCAGGAGGCGGATCTGTGGACTTTGCGCGAATCGATCACCGAGGCAGAAGGCCGCGAAGGACGCTCGGTCAAACACGATGTGTCCGTGCCCATCTCCTCGATTCCGGACTTTCTGAAAACGGCCGACGAAGCTGTGATGCGCAGCTTCCCGGATGTCCGGATCAACACCTTTGGCCATGCCGGCGACGGCAACCTTCACTACAACGTGATTGTCCCGACTTATCTGGATGCCGCGGCGCTTAACCAACTCGTGCACGACGTCGTGGTCTCTTTCGGCGGCAGTATCTCGGCAGAACACGGCATCGGTCAGTACCGGGTGAATGAACTCGAGCGTTGCCGTGCGTCGGTCGAACTGGCAATCGCACGGCGCATCAAGGACGCGCTGGACCCTCAGAACCTTCTGAACCCCGGCAAGGTGCTCGCCCTTCGCTGATCCCGAGTGGATCGATCTTTGAAGAAGTTCACATGAACATGCAAACCTTTGATTACGTCATCGTGGGGGGGGGGACGGCCGGCTGCGTGCTGGCGGACCGCTTGACCGCTTCTGGCAAACACCGTGTGCTGCTGATCGAAGCGGGCGGTGAGCCGTCTAGTCTGTGGATTCCCATTCCAGCCGGGTTCAGCAAACTGCTGACCAACAAAAAGTACAACTGGCTGTTCAAAACCACGCCCGAGGAGAACACCAACGGTCGTGTCATTTCGGTCCCTCGCGGCAAGGGTCTGGGCGGATCGAGTTTGATCAACGGCATGATTTACGTGCGCGGTCAGCCCGATGACTACGACGCCTGGGCCGCTGCGGGAGCCACCGGCTGGGGTTATGCGGATGTGGAGCCCTATTTCCGACGCCTGGAAAATTACCAGCCCGGCGGAGAAACGCGAGGCAAATCGGGGCCATTTCACCTGGAGCAGGTACATGAACGCTTCCCGATCTCCTCCGCTTTCTTGAAAGCGGCGGTGCAGGACGGCCAGGTTTTCAACGACGACTACAACTCGCCCACCCAGGAGGGCTTTGGCTACTATCAGGTCAACCAGCGCAACGGCCAGCGCTGCAGTGCCTATGACGCATACCTCAAGCCGGCACGGTCCCGGTCGAATCTGGTGATCCAGACCGGCGCCCATGTGCTTAGCCTCGATCTCCAGGGCCAACGCTGCACCGGCGTGACTTACCGGCACCAAGGTCGCGAGGTCACCGTGGCTGCGTCGACCGAGGTCATCATGGCCGCCGGGGCGATTCAGACGCCCCAGATCCTGGAGCTTTCAGGCATTGGACGGCCTGAACACCTGAAGTCCCTGGGGATTCCCGTCAGGCACGCCTTGGCCGGAGTGGGCGAGAACTACATCGACCATTTCGCCACCCGCATGAACTGGCGCGTGAAGAACACCGTCACGCTTAACGAGATGGCCCGCGGCTGGCGCCTCGCGCGCGAGGTCGCCAAGTATTTCACCGCACGCAAGGGCATCCTGACCCTGGGCACGGGTCTTGTGCACGGCTTCATCAGAACCCAAAAAGATCTGTCTGCGCCCGACGCTCAGTACTTCATGGTGCACGCCAGCTACGCCAATGCCGCTGAACGGATCCTGGACCGTGCGCCCGGTTTGACCATCGGAGTGACTCAACTCCGACCCGAGTCAAAAGGCAGCATCCACATCCGGTCGAAAGATCCGTTTGATCAGCCATCGATCCGCCCGAACTTTCTGGACAGCGAAGTGGATCAGCGGTGTATCGTGGACAGCATGAAGGTGGCACGCCGCATCATGTCGCAACCGGCCATGGCGCATTTCATCGAACACGAGATGAGTCCGGGGGCTGAGGTCCGCTCGGACGCCGACTGGCTGGCGTTTGCGCGCAAGGACGGTCAGACGATCTACCACCCAATGGGCACCTGCCGCATGGGCACCGACGACCGGGCGGTGGTGGACCTTCGGCTGAAGGCGAGGGGGCTGGATGGGCTGCGCATTGTGGATGCTTCCGTTATGCCCAAGATGGTCTCCGGCAACATTCAGGGCGCCGTGATAATGGTCGCAGAAAAAGGGGCCGATCTGATCCTTGAGGATCGCAGGGACTGATGGCGTTGTCGGCGAACCGGAGCGACCGTCTCCATCAAATAATCCAACGTGGTCCCAGAATCCGATGACTCCAGGTTCCCGTCCCACCCTCGAAGATGTTGCCCGACTCGCCGGGGTTTCCCTTGGCAGTGCTTCAAGGGCTTTGTCGGTCCCAGAGCAGGTTAAACCATCCACGCTGGAGCGCGTGATCCGGGCGGTTGAACAGTTGGGGTATGTCAGAAATGGTCCGGCCCGCGCCTTGGCATCCAGGCGCACTCGGACCATTGCGGCCATTTATCCGTCCCTCGATAACCCAATCTTCGCCGTCTCCATACAGTCTCTCCAGCGGACGCTCTGGGACCTGGGCTATCAGTTGCTGGTTGCCAGCCACGACTACCGGCCCGAGCGGGAGTTTGGTCTTTTGCGGTCGTTCGTTGAGCGGGGTGTGGATGCGGTGGTGCTGGTCGGCACGGACCACGACGACGCGGTGTTCGAGTTGCTGGGCCAATACCACCTGCCCTACGTGCAGACCTGGTCCGTGGACGAAGCCAACCGCCGCCCCTGTGTGGGGTTTTCGTACCACGACGCCGCCTTTAAGATGGCACAGGCGGTGCTGGAGCATGGCCACACAGAAGTCGCCATCTGTCCCGGCCAGTCGTACCGAAATGAGCGGGTGCGCGCACGCATCGCGGGCACCCAGGCGGCGCTTCAAGGGGCCGGTCTGACGCTTCGCCCCGAGTGGATCATCGAACAACCCTTCACCCTTGAAGGGGGGCGGCAAGCGGTGCGCCAGGTGTTGGGCGGTCCGTCAAGACCCACCGTGCTTATCTGCGGCAACGACTTGATCGCCATCGGTGCCATGTCGGAGTGCCGAGAGCAAGGGGTTGTGGTGCCGGGCGAGCTCTCCATCACGGGCTCCGATGACATTGAACTGGCCAGTATGGTTGAACCTAAATTGACCACGGTGCACGTGCCCAAGGTCGAGATTGGCTCCCTTGCCGCCCACCGGATCGTGAGCCTGATCGAAGGGTCTCCGGCTGTGGAAGGGTCCCCGCTTTCAACGAGTGTCGTGCTCAGGGACAGCCTCAAGCGCATCACTTAAAGAAACACACTATGAGCAAACTGTTTTCACCGTATTCACTGGGTGGTCTGACACTCAAAAATCGTATCGTCATCGCGCCCATGTGCCAGTACTCGGCCGAAGATGGGAACGCGGGGGACTGGCACCAGGTGCACCTGGGCCACTTGCTGCTGTCCGGAGCCGGATTGCTGATGCTGGAGGCCACGGCGGTCACCGCCGAGGGGCGCATCACGCACCGGGATCTGAGCCTGTGGTCCGACGCCAACGAGTCAGCGCTCCAGCGCGTGCTGACATCGGTCCGTCGATATTCGTCCATGCCCATCGCGATACAGCTGTCTCACGCGGGTAGAAAGGCATCCAGCAAAGTGCCTTGGGAGGGCGGACAGCTCATCCCTCTGGAACAGGGAGGCTGGACGCCCATGGCGCCGTCGGCGGTGCCGCATCTTGCAGGCGAGCCCGCGCCCGCCGAGCTGGATCAGGCCGGACTGGAGCGCCTCAAGCGAGCCTTCGTGGGGGCGGCCGAGCGGGCGCATCGCATCGGGATCGACGTCATCGAACTGCATGCCGCGCACGGCTACCTGCTGCACCAGTTCCTGTCGCCGGTGTCCAATCACAGGACCGATGAATACGGCGGGTCGCTAGTCAACCGGATGCGCTTTCCGCTGGAGGTCTTTGACGCCATCAGGGCGGCGGTGCCCTCATCCATGCCAATCGGCGTGAGGATCTCCGGCACTGATTGGGTAGAGAACGGTTGGGACATCGATCAAAGCGTGGTCTTTTCGTCGGCCCTCAAAGACAGGGGGGTCGCCTTCATCCATGTCTCTAGTGGCGGCATCTCTCCACTGCAGCAAATTCCGTTGGCACCCAACTACCAAGTCGGGCTTGCGGAACGCATCCGTAACGCCACAGGTTTGCCCACTATCGCGGTTGGCCTGGTGACAGAGGCCAAGCAGGCTGAGGACATCGTTGCCGAAGGGCGCGCAGATCTAGTTGCATTGGCCAGAGCGATCTTGTACAACCCGCGTTGGCCTTGGCATGCTGCGGCTTCGCTAGGCGCCCAGGTTGAAGCGCCGCCACCATACTGGCGTTCGCAGCCGCGTGGCATGTCCCAACTTTTCGGCGACATCCGCATCGGACAGCGCTGATGTCCACGGGGTTGGCGCCGACCGGAATTTGAGCCAGTTTCTCGGTTAGTGCTGAAGTAAAAATGAGCCAGGTGTTCAACTTATCCTGCTAATTTTTTAAGCGGTTGAATTAGAGGAGTGATCACCATGGACGTGATTGGCAAGATCCGACGGCTGCATGCGAGGGACAAGCTGACGGAGCGCGAGATTGCGCGCAAGACGGGGCTGTCACGCAACACGGTCTCCAAGTGGCTGCGTGCGCCGGTGAACGAGGCGCCGATCTTCAGCGTGACCGACTATGGTCTGGAGGCGGAAATTGACCGCCTCGATCTTGAATTCTTCGGGGTTATCTCTGCTTACTCATGGCACCTTCTATTGGGCCTCAGGTTTGAGGTTCAGAGGTGTCTAGAAAATTCGTGGCGATTCACTTCACAACAAATCTGTGCTTCGGAGGATCGGAGCTGCGAACCGTCTACGTCACACTGTCCGGTAGTGGAAAGTTGATCGCAATCGACGATTGGCCGATACCTGGGTTGCCCCTGGCGTTCCGAGCGTGATGATTTGTGTGCTCACGGCTTACGAGTGATAGCAATGCTCAGAATGCCATGGCTGGACGGGCTGGAAAGCCAGGGTCCAAGCATCGAATAGTCCACTACTTTCGCGGCCCGGTGCTGCGCCGGACTTTCAGTGCCATCGGTAATGACGCGATCGGCTGCGGATTCTGATTTTGCAAGACGGACACTAAGTAGCGCGCCGCCAGCTCACCCATCTCCTTGATGGGAAGGTGTAGAGTGGTCAAAGGCGGATGCAGGAAGGGTGCGAAGTCGTTGTCGTTGAAGCTGGCCACCGATAGTTGCTCCGGTACCGACACACCCGCTTGATCGAGCGCTGCAAGCGCGCCAGCCGCCAAGTAGTCATTGCCGCAGACCACGGCCGTTATGGGGCAGCCGCCTGACCGGATCCACTCCATGGCATCGAAGCCTTCCTGAAATCCATACTCCGTCTCGACGGTTGCATCTTCGCGCAGAACCAAACCCCGCCGGGCGACCGCACGCGTGAGTCCTGACAAGCGCGCCTCAGCTCGCTCGTTGTTTTTGGTGTAGCCTCCGATGAATCCGATCTCGTGATGACCAAGATCGGCTAGGTGATCGATTACCAAGGCGGCCGCCTGAGCCTCATCGAAGCCGACACAAGGCCCAAGGGAGTCGTCCTGTGTCCAGAGTCGCACAAAGGGGGTTCCTTGCGTCCTGAGGAGCCCAATTACCTCCTGGGGGTACCGAGAACCGAGCAGCACCAGTGCGTCGACACCACGAGCAATCAGGGTGCGCACCATTTCTGTCTGGTTCTGTTTATTGCCCGGGGCAGCCAGTAGCAAGGTGTAGCCGCGTTCAGCCAGCTCGGCCTCTAGTGCCTGCACCATCGTTGGGAAGGATGAAGTGCCGAAGCGCGGTATCACAGCCCCCACGGTGAAGGTGCGGCGCAGAGCCATCGCTCTGGCAGCGCCGTTGGGCACGTATCCGATCCGGTTGGCTGCTTCCAGAACACGCTGGCGGGTCGCCTCGCTGATCATCTCGGGCCGCGACAGTGCCCGCGACACAGTTCCAGACGAGACCCCCGCCAACGCAGCGACATCATCGAGCGATGCGGCCCGAACCCGAGGGCTCGCTACTGCAGCGGTGCCGGGCGTCAATGGGGTTGGTCTCTCAATCATCGGTTTCGAAAGCATGTACGCATCCTACTGCAACTGCTCGATAGTCAGAAGGTGCTTACGCAAGCGCATGCATGGCTCATGGTTTTCCTGCAGCCGGAAAGACATGCACTCAACATGTTTGAGATCAAATTCATTTCATTAGTCCAATGAATAGGGTAAACCCCATCATTTCTTCATTGATGTTTGATACCATCATGCAAGCGCTTGCATTATCATTGTTGCACTTCACTTCCTTCCAAATGCGTATTCCACGCGATGGCGGACACGATTCCATGCTGATGGCGGACAGTGTTCCAGCGTGATGGCGGACAGTGTTCCACGCTGAAGGCGGACAGCATTCCAAACTGATGGCGGACACCTGCGGGGTGTTCTGAGTGACCCGAACGCGGCATACGCTGCCCGGTTTTTTGACCGGAACCAGCGATGCCCACACCCAGGGTCACCATGAGCAAACTACGACACACACTGCAACTGCTGCACCGCGGGGCCTTGAGCACCCGTCAAATCGGTGCCGCCCTCGGCATCTCCAAATCCACTGTCAGCGAGATAGCCAGCTACGCGCGCGTGGCCGGCGTGGACTGGGCACTGGCCCAGAGCCTGAACGACGACGAACTCCAGGCCCGGCTCTACAAGCCACCCGTGGCGCGCGAGTCCCGGCACCTTGAACCCGACCACGCCCACATCCACCGCGAACTGCGCCGACCTGGCGTGACGCTGCAGTTGCTTTGGGAGGAATACCAGCAACAGCACAGCGGGCAGGCGTACAAGTACAGCGCCTTCTGCGAGAAGTACAAGGCCTGGGCCCGGCGCCTGCAGCGCTCCATGCGCCAGACCCACACGGGCGGTGACAAGCTCTTTGTGGACTACGCCGGCCAGACCGTTCCCGTGGTGGATGCCGACACTGGCGAGATACGCCAGGCCCAGGTCTTCGTGGCCGTGCTGGGCGCATCGAACTACACCTACGCCTGCGCCACCGCCAGCCAGAAGACCACCGACTGGGTGGCCAGCATCATTAGCGCGCTGGAGTTCATCGGCGGCGTGCCCCGCCTGCTGGTGCCTGACCAGCCGCGCGCCCTCATGGCCCGACCCGACCGTTACGAGCCCACCGCGCACCGCCTGCTCGAAGAGCTCTGTGCGCACTACAGCCTGGCCGTGATGCCCGCGCGCCCGGCCAAGCCACGCGACAAACCCAAGGTGGAGGTCGCTGTGCAGGTGGTCGAGCGCTGGATTCTGGCCAGGCTGCGCCACCAGACCTTCTTCAGCCTGGCCGAGCTCAACCGGGCGATTGCCGCCTTGCTGGTGGACTTGAACCAGCGCGCGTTCAAGAAGCTGCCGGGCAACCGCACTAGCGCCTTCGCCGAACTCGACCGGCCAGCCCTGCGCCCCCTGCCGCCGGTGCGCATGCCCATCGCGCGCTTCAAACCCGCCCGCGTCAACATCGATTACCACGTTGAGCTCGATGGCCACTACTACTCGGTGCCCCACGCCCTGGTGGGTGAGCCGGTGGAGTTGCGCATCACGGCCGGCACGCTCGAAGTCCTGCACGGCAGCAAACGCGTGGCCGCCCACGCCCTCAATCCCCGACGGGGTGCACACACCACCACGCCCGAGCACATGCCGGCCTCGCACCGGGCGCACCTGCAGTGGACGCCGGCCAAGCTCATCGCCTGGGGTGAGCGCGTGGGCGCGGCCACCGCCGCCGTGGTGCGCTGGCAGATGGAGCACCGCCAGCATCCCGAGCAGGGTTACCGCTCCTGTCTGGGCCTCATGCGCCTGGGCCGTGAGTACGGGGCTGACCGGCTGGAGGCCGCCTGTGCGCGGGCGCAGTCGATTCGCTCACCGTCCTACAAGAGCATCGCCTCCATCCTGGGCTGCGGCCTGGACCAGCGGCCGCTGGATGCGCCGATGGCCGCACAGGCGAGCCTGCCGCTGCACGAGAACGTGCGCGGGCCGGGCTACTACCACTGAACTCCAACGTGCAAGCAAACCTAACAAGGAAGAACCATGCTCAACGAACAGACCTTGAACCAACTGCGCGCCCTGCGCCTGGACGGCATGGTGGCCGCCCTCAGCGACGCGGCCACCCACATCACGGCCAGCGAGCTGCCCTTTGAACAACGCCTGGCGCTGCTGGTGCAGCGCGAGGTGGACTGGCGTGACAGCAAGCGCCTGGAGCGCCTGTTGAAGGCGGCCCGCCTGAAGGTCTCCAGTGCCTGCCTGGAGGACATCGACTGGCGCGCCAGCCGGGGCCTGAGCCGAGAGGTCATCACCAGCCTGGCCGGCGGGGACTGGCTGCGCCATGGCCACAACGTGCTGCTCACCGGCGCCACCGGGTGCGGCAAGACGTGGCTCGCCTGCGCACTGGGGCAGCAGGCCGCGCGCCTGGGCTTCTCGGTGCTCTACACCCGCGCGCCACGGCTGCTGCAGGAGCTGCACGTGGCCCACGGCGATGGCAGCCTGGGCAAACGGCTGGCGCAACTGGCGCGGCTGGACCTGCTCATCCTGGACGACTTCGGCATCGCGCCGATTGCCGCGCACGAGCGAAACGACCTGCTGGAATTGCTGGACGACCGGGTGGGCACGCGCTCGACGCTCATCACCAGCCAGTTGCCGGTGACGGCCTGGCACGCCTGGCTGGACGAGCCCACGCTGGCCGACGCCATCCTGGACCGCATCGTGCACGGCTCGCACAAGATAGCCCTCAAGGGCGAGTCGATGCGCAAGCTCACCAAGGCCGTCTGAGCCGGCCGCGCCGACCGCCATTCCACGCTGATGGCGGACACTTCGGCTACGATTTGAGCGTCACTCAGGACACCCGCGCAACGTGTCCGCCATCGCCTGGAACGCTGTCCGCGATGGGAATGGAATCACTGTCCGCCATCAGTGGAATGCGCATCCAAAGACGGATTCGATATGCCCACCACTAAGGATTTATCCGTAAATAATATTGACAGGTAGACTGATCTTTCGCAAGGTGATGATGGCAGCGGCCAGATGGTTAAGCGCGAGAAACGTGTGCTCCAGCTTTTCGTAGCGCACGAGCAGCTTGCGGAATCTGTTGAACCACCCATGGCATGCCTCCACTACCCAGCGGCGCGCCTTCTTCTGCGGATTGCGTTTCTTGCGCTCTGCCTCGCTCTTGCGGCCCACTACATGCGGGATATAGCCGTGGGCCAGGATGATCTTCATGGCGTTCTTTCCCCGGTAGCCGGCATCAGCGCATAGGTGCTTGCTGCGTCGCTGCTTGGGTGTGGGGCGCTTGATCATGCAGGACGCCAGCACGGCCTCAAGTTGCGTCACGTCGTGCGCGTTGGCCCCGGTCACGACGAGTGACAACGGGACGCCACGCCCGTCCACCAGCAGGTGACGCTTGCTGCCTTTTTTTCCCCCGATCCGTCGGGTTGCGCCCCACAGCCTCTTGCGCCAGTGGCGCCTTGAACATGGCCCCATCAATGCTTTGCCAGCGCCAGGCAACGCCTTCGAAATCATCGTACTCAGCAAGACCTGCACGCCACAGGTTCTCAAAGAACCCGGCCTTGGACCACAGCATGAACTTCTGATGGATCGCGCTGGCGCTGCCGAAGCGCTCAGCAGGCAATGCCTTCCATTGGCAGCCAGTGCGCAGCACATACATGATGGCCTCGAACACCAGCCGTGGCGGTTTGCTCGGGCGGCCCGCTCCGGCTGCGCGCTTGTACTGCTTGTCAGGATCGCGCGCAGGCTGCGGCACCAGCGGCTCCACCCGGCTCCAGAACTCGTCCGTCACTTCCCACGAATTGGCATGCACCTTGGCCATCTACATCTCCTGCGCCGCATCACGGGCGACTCAGGAACATAGTTTAATTTGCGGATAGATCCTAAGAATGCACTGGTCAAAACACTCATCGACTGCGGAGCCAAGCACGCCTTCACCCTTCCCGGTCTGGGCATTACCTGGATGCTCGATGAGTTCTATGAAAAGCGTGACGAGTTGAATGTCGTGCTCACCCGAAGCGAGCAGATCGCCGCGACCATGGCCCAGGTCTACGGCCGCCTGACTGGCAAGCCCGGCGTTTATATGGGCCAAGGCCCGTTCGCCAGCACCACCGGCGCCTTCGGCATCCTGGAAGCCTATTTCGCCGGCTCGCCCATGGTGGTGCTCACCGACACCTCGTGCTATGACGGCTTTGGCATGTACGGCGTCTACCAAACCATGACGGGCGACTACGGCGCTGCCAACATCCGCCAGTCCTTGGGAACTATGACCAAGTACACGGCCTACGCCACCGAGCCGCACGAAGCCGTCTATGGCCTGCAATTGGCGTACAAGCATGCGCAGTTGCCGCGCATGGGCCCGGCCGCTCTGATCTTGAAATCCCAAATCATTAAGCGCGAGATGCCCGAGCAGACTCGTGTGAAGCTGTACCCGACTGAAGGTTATTTGCACCACACCCCGCAGCAGATAAGCCAGCCGGCGATGGTCAAGCTCGCCGAACTGATCGCCAAGGCCAAGACCCCGGTGATCATCGCTGGCCAGGGTGCTCAGACCGACGAGAGCCGCGGCCTATTGGCCGAGGTCGCCGCCCGCGGCGGTATCGCCATTGCCACCAGCTACAACGGCAAGGGCGTGATCGACGAGACTCTGCCCATTGCCGTTGGCATGCTGGGCACCTGGGGAAGCAAGAGCGCCAACAGAATGGTGGCCAAGGCTGATCTGGTCATCGCCCTGGGCGCCAGCCTGGGCCCTGACTACCTGCGCTTCCGTGACGAAAGCATCATCGATCCGACGCGTCAGACCATCGTGCAGATCGACATCGACCCGCGCAACGCCGGTTGGGTCTATCCGGTCGACATGGCGATCGAGGGCGACGTGACGCAAGCCCTGCGCGCCCTGAAAACGATGAATCTGGGTGAGCCCGGCGAACGCATGACAGCCATCGCGCAGAACAACCGCGAACACGCCTTCGGGGTGCTCCCGCCCACCGTGGCGGCCGATGGCACCCTACATAACGCCGATATCGTGCGAGTGCTCGATCGCGTGCTGACCCCCAATGACATGCTGTCGCTCGACGCTGGTAACAACCGCATTTGGGTCACCAGCATGCTGCGCCTGCGCACCCCCGGTCAGTTGGTGGTGCCTGGCGGCATCGGCGGCATGGGCTGGGCCCTGCCGGCGGCAGCGGCAACCAAGCTGGTCTACCCACAGCGGAACTCCATCTGCCTAATAGGCGATGGCGGTGCCGCGATGACTCTCAGCACTCTTGCCACCTGCGTGCAACAGCGCCTGCCCATCACCGTGATCGTGTGCAACAACCGAGGACTGGGCATGGTGCGCGACAACATGAAGGAGCGACGCATAGCGGTGGACTTCTCCGACATCGATTTCGCGATGGTGGCGCAGGGCATGGGCTGCAACGGCGTGCGGGTTGACCGGGCGGATGCTCTGGCTGACGCCATCATTGCGGCGCGACATTCCGATCGTCCCACGGTGATCGACGTATCGGTCGATCCCGCGGCCAGCCATGTGCCGGCCTCCGACTACTAAGCCAATCGAGGAGAGGAGAGCACTATGCAACCCGTCGCCATCGTCACCGGCGGATCCAGCAATATCGGCTGGGCCTGCGCTCAACGTTTGGCCGTTCGGCACACCGTGGTGGTTGCCGACGTCAAACCCCCGGAGCAGCCGCTGCCAGCCGGCATGCTGTTCCGGGCCACCGATGTCACGCAGCCCGAGGCCTGTCGTGCACTGATGGCCTATGCGCAAGACCTTGGCTCCGTGCAGGTGCTGGTCCATTCGGCGGCTATCACCGCGCCCGCAAAGCCTGTCGAACAGATCACTCTCGACGAATGGCGGCGGGTGATCGATATCAACCTCACGGGTGCCTTCATCGTGGCACAGGCAGCCATTCCAGCCCTGCGTTCCAGCCAGGGCAGCATGGTCATGATCGCATCCAGGGCCGCGCGCACCGGTGTCGCCGCGCTCGTGCCAACGGACCAGGGCGTCAAGCCGCATTACTGCGCCTCCAAGGCAGGTCTGCTGTCCCTGGTCCGCTCACTGGCAACTGAGTTGGCTGCAGATGGGATCCGGGTCAACGCCGTGCTCCCCGGTTCTATCGAGGGCGCGATGATTCCGCGCGAGCGCTGGCCGGAACTGGCCGCGCACATCCCGCTGCGCCGACTGGGCCTGCCCGAGGAGATCGCTGACGCTGCGAACTTCTTGTGCTCGGCCGAGGCGCGCTACATCACCGGCCACGCCATGGACGTCAATGGCGGAACCTGGATGAACTGAAACCAAACCTCAGCAGGAATAGAGACATGAACTTCCCTCGTTGGATTTCGGCCTGCCTGATGGCCACCGCTCTGGCCTTCAGCGGCGCTGCCTCGGCACAGAACAACTACCCCAACCGACCTGTGCGCGTGATCGTGCCCTTCCCGGCCGGTGGTACCACTGACATCGTCGGTCGTCTGGTGGCAGAACGCCTGCAGGCGGCTCTGGGCCAGCCCTTTGTCGTCGACAACAAATCGGGCGCCAGCGGCAATATCGGCGTCGGCGAAACCGTGCGCTCGGCGCCGGACGGCTACACATTGGTGCTGGGCGCGCCCCAGACGCTGACCATCAACCCGCAGTTGTTCACCAACATGTCTTTCAATCCGCAGAAAGACTTGGCGCCCATCGCGGTAATCGCCTCCGTACCTAACGTGCTGCTGGTCAACAACAAGGTGCCCGTAAACAATGCCGCGGAACTAGTGGCCCTGGCCAAGGCAAATGTTGGCAAGCTTTCCTACGGTTCCACCAGCATCGGCAGCACGCCTCACCTGTCGGCGGAGCTGATGAAGTCCATGACCGGCACCAATATTCTGCACATCCCCTACCGCGGTAGCGCCCCGGCAATGCAGGACCTGATCGGTGGCCAGATCGATATCTTGTTCGACCAGCTGGCCTCCGCCCTGCCTCACATCAAGGCGGGAACCGTGCGCGCCCTGGCCGTCACCACGCTGAAGCGTTCGCCGTCGGCCCCCGACCTGCCGACCCTCGACGAAAGCGGCATTAAGGGCTTCGACTCCGAAGGCTGGTTTGGCCTGCTGGCTCCTGCCAACACGCCGCGCCCCATCCTTGAGCGCATCAACGCCGAAGTAAACAAAGCCCTGGCTACACCAGAATTCCGTGAGCGCCTTGCCAAGGTAGGCGCTGAACCCGTAGGCGGCTCCATCGAGAGCTTCCGCGACCGTATAAGTGCCGAATCGCAGCGTTGGGGTAGGGTGATTAAGTTCGCCAACATCAAAGCGGAATAGGCGATGGCTGAAATTAACTATGGCGGCCCAGTAAAAGTTGCCAGCGACGACGCGGGCCGCAACTGCCGCCGCTTCGGCGGCAAGGTGGCCCTGCTTACCGGCGCGGCGCGCGGCATCGGCTTCGCATCGGCCGTGCGTCTGGCAGGTGAAGGCGCCATGGTCTGTATCACCGACCAAGACGTGGCCGCTCTTGAAGAGGCCGTCCGCATCGCTAAGACTGGCGGTGTGCACCTGCATTCAAGCGTCATGAATTCGTCAAACGCCCAGGATGTGTCGCGACGGATTCCGGAGCTCGTGGAGCAGTTCGGCGGCATTGACATTCTTGTCAATAACGCGGGGGGCTCGTTGCACACCCCCTTCCGATTCATGGAGGAAGACGACGAGGACTGGCAACGCGTGATGAACCTTAACGTGATGAGCGCGGTGTGGGCCTGCAAGGCCGTGCTGCCCGGTATGCAGAAGAAGCGCTATGGGCGCATTGTTAACCTCGGCTCCAAGGCCGGTCGATACGGTAGTCTGATTGCCGGAGCCAACTACGCGGCGGGGAAGGGTGCGGTGGCCTCCCTCACGCGGCAGATGGCGCAGGAATTCGGTCCCATGGGCATCACCGTTAATTGCATCTGTCCCGGCGTGGTGATGACCGAGCGGACCGCCGGCCTGTGGGCTGAGCGGCGGACTGCGGAGGAGCGCGAGCAGGTCCTGACAACGATTCCCGTGCGCCGCTACTGCGAGGTTGACGATGTAGCCGCCACGGTCGCCTTCCTGGCCAGCGATGACAGTGCCTTCATCACCGGCGTCTCGCTCGACATCAACGGCGGCCAGGCGATGGCTTGAGGAACAGGATACCCCATGTTTTCACCTGAACTGCTGCGCACCGGCGCCTTGGTTGCTGGTGCCTGGATCGAATCGGGCGAACGCTACGCCGTGATCAACCCTGCCAATGGCGAGCAACTGGCCCAGGTTGTCCGATGTGATGCGCGACTGGCGAACGCCGGGGTCCAGGCTGCTGCGGCTGCCTTACCTTCGTGGCGCGCGACCACGGCCAAATACCGTGCGAGCATTCTGAACAAGTGGGCGGCCCTGATGATGCTCCATCAGGAGGAGCTGGCCGCCATCCTGACCGCCGAACAAGGCAAGCCTCTCGCGGAAGCGCGCGGCGAAGTCGCCTACGCCGCGAGCTTTCTCGAATGGTTCGCCGAGGAGGGAAAGCGCGCCTATGGCGACGTCATCCCCTCGCACAAGACGGATGCGCGCATACTCGTTCTGAAGGAGCCCGTGGGTGTCGTGGCTGCGATCACGCCCTGGAACTTCCCGTTGGCCATGGTGACACGCAAGCTCGGGCCTGCATTGGCCGCAGGGTGCACCGTGGTGCTGAAGCCCTCTGAAGAGACACCCCTGTCGGCGCACGCGCTGGCGGCACTCGCCATGCAAGCAGGTGTGCCAGATGGGGTCATCAACGTCGTCTCGGGCGATGCCGCTGCCATCGGCGAGGCCTGGATGCATAACGAGGTGGTCCGCAAGGTTTCCTTTACCGGTTCCACCCGGGTCGGCAAGCTGCTGATGCGCCAGGCGGCCGACACGCTGAAAAAGGTCTCCCTGGAGCTGGGCGGCAACGCACCGTTCATCGTTTTTGACGATGCAGACATCGATGCCGCCGTGGTCGGGGCGATGGCCTCGAAATTCCGCAACACGGGGCAGACCTGCGTGTGCGTGAACCGCTTTTACGTGCAGCAGGGTGTATACGAAGCCTTCACCACGCGGCTGGCCGATGTGGTGCGCCGGCTCAAGGTAGCGCCCGGCATCGAACCTGGCGCCGAACAAGGGCCGCTGATCAATCAAGCCGCCGTGGACAAGGTGCGCCGGCACGTTGCGGACGCCCGAGAGAAGGGTGCTCGCGTCCTGTGCGGTGGTGATGATCACGCGAGGGGCGGAACCTTCTACCAACCCACGGTGATCACCGAGGCGCGTGCCGACATGGCGATGGCGCAGGAGGAAACCTTCGGCCCCGTCGCGGCCTGCTACCGCTTCGAGACGGAAGACGAAGTGATCCGTATGGCCAATGCCACGAATGTGGGGCTGGCGGCCTATTTCTATAGCCGCGACATAGCCCGCGTGTGGTCGGTGGCGGAGCGGCTAGAGGTCGGCATGATCGGCATCAACGAGGGCCTGATCTCTACCGAGCTCGCTCCCTTTGGCGGCATCAAGGAGTCCGGCATCGGCCGAGAAGGATCGCGGTATGGCCTGGACGATTATATGGAAACCAAGTACGTGTTGATGGGCGGGCTGCGCGCACGCGGTTGACCTATCAGCAAAGGAAGAATCAATGAACTCTCGCACCAACTTCGGCTGGGTTGATTTCGGGGCTGCTTTTGGCGTCGTACTCATCTGGGGACTCAACTTCGTCGCGATGAAGTACGCCCTGCAAGCGCTGACGCCGTTTCAACTCGGCGCCGCGCGTTACGTTGTCGCCTCCTTGCCCTTGATTTTTCTTGTTCGCCGTCCCTCGGTGCACTGGAAATGGCTGTTGTTCTATGGCCTGTGTCAGGGTGTCGGCCAGTTCGGTTTGCTATTCATTGCCCTGAAGATCGGCATGACCGCGGCCCTCGCGTCCGTGTTGATGCAGACGCAGGTCTTCTACACCGTCATCTTCAGCTTCCTTTTCCTGCACGAACGACCCGGCCGCAACCTGCAGTTCGGCCTGGTGCTGGCCGCGCTGTCGCTGCTTTGCTTCGGCATCGGCGTCATGCGCGACACCGTGGGCGGGGTGACGGCTGCGGGCTTGGTGCTGAATCTTGGGGCCGCGTGCATGTGGGCCGTCTCGAATATCGTCGTGCGCAAGGCTCTGCAGAGCATCCCGAAGGGGCAAGCCAACGATGCGACCGCCTTTGTGATCTGGAGCTCTGTGGTGCCCATCGTTCCGTTCTGCATCCTCAGCTTGCTGATGGATCCGAGCCTGCAGGTTTACACCTTGCGGCATGCGAGCTGGCAGAGTTGGGTGGCCGTGCTCTATCTGGGCTGGTTTGCGACCATCATCTCTTATGCGATGTGGTCTGGCCTGCTAAAGCGCCACACCGCCAACCGCGTGGCGCCGCTGAGCCTGGGTGTGCCGGTCATCGGTCTGGCGGCCGGCGTCATTGTCCTCGGGGAAGTGATCACTCCTTGGCAATGGGCGGGCGCGAGTCTGACCATCCTGGCGCTGCTGTTCATCTTCCGACCCGAACCTGCACGCCCCGAGGCGATTAAAGGCCTCGCGGCGGTCAAAGAGTGAAGACTGGCATCGATTTTGTCAGTGAGGAGCGCTGTTCTTCAGCCCGTTGGTCGAAGCCGCAGCCCCCCTGATCCATTCCAAGCAAACTTGCTGCGGCAGCTTGGGTCAGGAATTCGAGGGAACTTCAAGAAGACGGCGGCTTGCAGATTTTGGCAGAGTTCGCGTCCGGGCAACCATTGTGACCTGATCATGAGCCTACTCGCCAAATAGCAACTGCTGAAAATCCTCAGAAGGCTGAGCCAACTCCTTGATGTTCAGAATGCAGGTGATGGTGAGCATCGAGCGGCCTGACGCCAGCTTGCGTTCGACTTGGACTTCGCACTTGACTGTTCGATGATGGAGCTGAGCCATCTCGAGTGCCTTGATTGCGCGCATGTCGTCAGAGGTGTCCAGGCAGAACGTGGCTTCTTCTGTCGCAGAGATAAACTCCGGCGCGTCCTTCCAGGAAAGTACTTCGCCGCGCACCTTCCCATCCTTCTCGTCGACCCCACGGGTCGGAACGAACTCGACGATCGTCTGACTGGAAATCAGAACCTCCTGCGGGACATGCTCGGCGAATCCGCCGACGGCAAGTGTTGCCTCTGCCAATTCCACCGACATCTCTGGCAAGCGCGCTTGACGCAGCATCTGCTCAGCCATGTCCGGATTTTGTGCGTGCTCTATTTCCTGGGAAATCTCATTGATACTAGGTCCTTTTCCTGCCTTGAAGGCCTTAAGTACGGCGCTAACGCGACTGCTTGCGTCGGCCAACTCCTGATCTGCCAGTTTGCGTAGCCCCGAGAGCAGGTCAACCCCCTTGGTCTTGGCGGAAGCTCCTGACAGTACATCCGGCTGTTGAGGCAAGACATAAAGAACAGCCAGTTGCTGCAGATCAGTCGACACGCAGGGAAGGTAATCAACCACGCGTTGTTCCCTCATGATCAAGCTGACCCGACGAGAAAGACGATCAACGTGAGAGGGAAGTTCAATGACGGGTACCCAAAGGGCACTTGGGCCGGCGCTTTTGATAAGTGCCCCGATCTGAAATCGCCCGGCAGCGATCTCTTTTTTTATGTAATCAATTTTCGGATTCATCATTTGCTCCTTTCAGTTGGCAGAAAAGCGGCGATTGCTGCGGCGCGAAACACATATCGGCTGATCGCCCCCACTGTTCGGGGAGACACTACGGCAGCAGTTGCTGGTTGGACATGAACACCCCACCGATGAGGGGAGGCAGAGGCGCGGAGAACGAGGCCAATTCCCGTTGCATCGAGGTGGGACCTCAGAGCGCTGCGCTGCTGCAATTCCATGTTCGCGGGCGCCGTGACGAACACCTTCCAGCTTTCTGGCAAGCACAGCGCCAGCAATTCCGCGGCCAGGTGCGATGACTCCGCAGACGGAAACTGGCCGAACCCTCGATCGTTGAAGCGGCTGACGATCAAGGCCAAGTCGCCGCCCTTGCTCTGTCGGAGTTCTTGGAGTTTTTGCCAACAAAGCACAGCGCGATCCGAGGAAAGCAGAGTGGGGCGTCGATCGCTACGCTGACGATAAGGATCCGGATGAATTGGGCGCCCCAACCCGGCCGCGACCGCGCGGAGCGCGACTCGAACATCGTCGTTGCCCACGCCGGTGAGCACTTGAGTTTCGCGGGTGCTGAGTCCATACCAGCGCCACAGCGTGGCCCACGCCAGCGATGCCGCGTGAGAGCGCGGGGACTCGACGTTCAACCCAAGCATCTTTGGTGCCAGCTCAGGCTCTGCAATGGATGAACGAAGCGGGGCGAGCTGGGACCGCAAAAAATTCCAGCTAGCGCAGTGATCAGTGACTGGCGCATGCTCGCGATGACGTGCCACGTCGATGGCCTGCGCAGTCCTCCCTGTCACGAACGCCATGAACCTCGAACTGATATCCAGACGGGCCTCGGTCTGCTGCAAGCGCAGCGAGAGTCGAACGGCGGCTCCAGCGTCGTAGTACTGCTGTGTCGTCGCAAATGTGGTGGAGTGCCTGGCGCGGCGCACCGCCAGGGCCATTGCTCGGCTCTTCTCGTGCAGTTGATTCGCCGTGTATGCCGGTGGTTCGAGCCATTCTCCAGTCGTCAGTGCTGTCAACATCTCGGGCAGAGGCGCCACGCCGTGTGTGACAGCAGATGCTCGCAGATCCCTTAAGGTGAACGTTGGAATTCCCGTTGCGTGTCGCAGTGCCCGGACGATCAACGTCTCCATGTCTCGGGCGATATCGGTGTCCTCGAATCCGAAGAGTTGAGCGGTGGCTCTCTTGCCCAGCGTGCGAGATTGCAGGCGTGCAATGTCAGATAAGCTGCTCCGCAAATCCGGAGACAGGATCGTGACCGACCCCCTGGACCCTGCTGTCTTCAGGTGCGCAAAGCCGCTGGTGTTGATGTGCACCAGCGCGCCATCAGCAGACACATCGCGCAGTGTCAGGTTGGATGCCTCGATCGGCCGGCAGCCGATGTCGGCCAGCAGGCGCATTTGCGCAACAGCCAGCTCCCTCCACGGAACCGTTTGGCGCTGAATCCATTCGGCCGCCCGCTGGATCTCGTGGTCAAAAACGACAACCGGCTGGCGCAGCGCGACAGACGACACACGCTGGCGATCAGGCAACAGTTTGGCGGGCACCGCGATGCCCTGGTGCCGCAGGAACGAGGTCAGGTGCATCAGGGCGCCGCTGACATCACTCAGTGTTTCGTCAGCGCGCCCGTCGCTCAGTGTGTTCCATGCATCCGTCCAGTCGTCTGGTTCGAACTCGTCGACGGGGATCGGAGCAGCCAGCACAGGTGACAAGATCGTGAGGTATTTGTACAGGGTGCTGGGCTTGATCGAGTTGTACGTGGGCGATACGCACTCGGAGATAACCCAATCACAGGCGAGGTGCAGGTTGTCGCTGGTGGGCGGCAGGGACCGCTGCAATGCCTCGACGATTTTGGCGAGAGATTTCTTGCGCCGTCCAGCCTCACCCAATTGCACCCGCTTGTTTGCAAAATGCCGAACAAACCGCACGAGATTCTTCATGGTGCGATTGCGGCGCCGTACCGGCTCGGCTGCAGGGGGTGACAGCAGAGAGGCCGGCTGCTCGTAGATGACTCTGGCGACATCCACTGCCGAAATCGACCGGGTGCTGGCAAACGCTGCAAACTGTTCCGTGGGTGCGGTATGCACGAGAGCCCAGTGCATCGCCAGCGTCGTGAGCAACGAGATGGGATCCGAAATCCGATCGACCTCCAGGTCAGGATCCAGCGTCCTGAGCAGCGCGCCGAGGTCAGCTGACAGATTGCCTGAGTTTGCCGCCGATGTCGAATCCCCGCGCAGGCGTGCCAGACATCCTTGCGTGAACGGTGACAGTGGCCGAAACGCCGTCACGACACCGTCGTGCGAGTTTTGTGCAAAGACAGCCTGCTTCACGCGCAGCGGCTGCTCCACCACTGCGCCCCGCAACGCCTCCAGCTCGCGCGAACTCACGATCAGGTCGAACACGATCATCGAGAGCGTCAGAGCGACCCCAGGTTCGACGCCCGTGAGATCAACCCTCAAGAAAGCCGAGCGCAATCGCGAAAAATATCGAGCGGCGGCCAGCGTTTCTTGTTCAAACGGACAGCGCTGCGTGTGGACGCTGGGCACAATCAGCAAATCCTGGGCTCGCAGCTTGGCCGCCAGGTAGTCATTCGTGGGGCGTTTCGGGTTGTAGATGGCCGCCGCGGGCGGCTGATTGAGGTCCCGTTCACGCACTGGCCCAAGGCCTACCAGGGGCGTCAGACCCAGTGGGTCAAACACCTGCTCTAGCGTGCCGAGGAGGTGGTCGCACACCTCGGTCGGTGCCAGGGTCCCCTGCAGGCCGAATGGCTCGGCCCCGGCAATGTGCCGTCCGCTCCATGCATTGATGGCAATGGATGGACAACCGCACAGCACCAGCTCTGAAAAACCAAAGTGCCGGCCGACGTTGACCGGCATGTCGAACGGCTCCAGCGCAGCGGCCAAATCCTCATGGGCGATGGGGGCGAGGTAGTAGCGACCGGTGCGGCGATGGCGGCGATACTGATAAAAGAGGGGGGTTGTCGCTGGGTCCAGTGTGCCGGCATTGATGCAGATGTCGCCGTTGTCGACGGCTTTTTGAAGGCGCTCAACCATCGCCCCCTGGTGAACCCTCAAGTGGCGAAGCGTCTGCCGCGTCACGCTCAGCAGCGGAACCAGACGTCGTGCGCTGTACTCATCCGACTCCTTGTCGCGGACCAGCGTCAAGCCGGTATCGAGGTCAACGTCGCTCCAAGTGGCCGCCTGCAGGCGGGAGCCGCGGTGTCCCGTCGTGACCACAAACAGGAGGGCACACGCCAGCTGGTACTGGTTTTGATATTCGATGGTGTCGGCGATGCGGCTGCGTTGCGGCAGCTTGATGCGCAGAGACTGCAGCGCTGATCCGATCCTTGTAAACACTGCGGCCAGTTGGGCGGTAGATCGATACTGCGGCGAGCCCACTTGGGATCGTGGCAGTTCTGTAATCGCTGGCGGTGTCAAACCGAGCGCGCGGCAGGCCAGACTGATGTTGTGAAGTATTTGGTGCTCTGAGATGGCCAGGTAAAAGTGGTCCGCCATCGGGCAGAGTCCCCAATCGCCGCTGATCTGGGCCGCGATAGTCGCGTTCACGCCCATATCGATCAGGAATAATCCGAGAGACCGCGAAAATCGAGACAATTTGGGGCCGTGTGATGTCGTGTCGCCCTCGTTGAGCAGCGTGAAAACGTCGCTCTCATTGATGCCATGCCGTTCGAGGTAGGTGCCGAATGGCATGAGCCGTTCATCCGCTGAAACAGACTGCGCAATGATTTGAGCGACCTCTGCGGGCAGGCCAATTCGGCGCCAGTCCGCCTTCTTGGCGTCGGATGTCTCATCCATGCGCGACGTGATCGCGCCGATGTTGCGCAGCAGGAATCCCCCATCCAGGTCGATCCAGGTGTCACCGTGTTCATGAAATCGGAGCTGGGCTAGCAGACGCAGGGGCAGGCCCGCCAGCAACATGAGCAGGCATGTGCCGGCGGTCAGGCGAGCTGACACGTCGCCCCCGCGCAAAAGGCGGGTCAGATGCACGGTGCAGTGCTTCAATTCATTGGGGTGCAGCGCATCCCAGCGCAGCGGCAACCCATACCCGTCGAGGCCTGGCAAGTGCGCGGCCTGCCTGATCTGCCAGCCGATGAAGTGGCCGTCGATTTCCTCTGGAGACAACCCACTGACGGTTTCTTGGAGTGTGGGTTGCTCGGTAGCATTTGGCGCACCGGTCGGGCAGGAGGCCTTCGGGGCAGTTGCGGGCGGAGTATCGGCTGGCGGATGATGGCGTGGGGTGGGTTGCGTCGCGTCCAGTTGTTGAGGGGGGCTCTCAAACGAAATCGTGGTCCAGATGTGCCGCAGTTTGTCGAGAAAAATTGCGGTCACGTCGGTAGTAGTGGCGATGGGTGTGGCGCCCGCAATCCCTCTCAATTGTTCGATTGGCTGGCGCGCCAGCTGACGCCACCCCCGCAAGCTTGCATCCGCCAGCTTGCGCCACCCTGCGCTCAAATCCTCCGGGATTGCCAGATTGCGGCTCCAGCTGTGATAGACGATCAGCGCCCACCAAGAAAGAAGTACCTGGCGTGCGGCGGGATGCAGATCGTTGGCCGGCTGCGTGAGGGCTGCCCGGCCCCTCTCGGTGAGGTTGGCTGCACATGCTGACTGTGTCGCGGCTTCAACCCAGTCCTGCGTTCTTTGGATTTGCTTCGCGAACTCCACCAGACCGCCAGCATTGGGGTTCTCCCTGAGCAGCTGTTGTACGCCTTGCGAGAGCGTCACAAGTGCGCGGCGTTGCTGATGCTGTCCCTGATCTTGTATGCACAACAGGCGAGCTAAGAATGGGGTGGATGGACGTGCGTTTCCCTCCAGAAAACTGGATGGAATATTCGACAGCGACGACACTTCGGGCGACAACAAGGGCGGCCTCCTGGTTCCGGTGACATTGGGTGGGTGGGGGGGATGAAGCGAATCAACGATGGGACGTCGACTCGCAGTTCCCGAAATGCGTCAGGAACGAAGGATGGCGCGAGCGCCAGTCGCGCAGCTCGCTAAGCGAAATGCGGATGTGGTCTGCTCTGGGCGTAGCAGGACGATTGCTCTCGAATTGAGAGCGAAATAGCTGCTCAGATGAAAACGCCAAGTCAAGCCACGGCTATGCTGGTTGGCATCACGCGATCAGCGTAGCCAAAGCTTAACGGCGATTGGGGACAGGGCGCACCTATCCTATGTTCTCACCCTGCAATGCAGCAAGATAAGACGGCTCAAAGCGCACAAGGAGGCGCACTATTCAATGCAGGAGTTGAGACTCCCGCAAAACCATTAAAGCCAGCAGCGGAGCGCGAACCCCCGGAAAAATGCAAGTCCTGGGTAGCCGCCTGGCTCGCATGGGACCAAAGGCCCATGCGGCTAATGACATGGTATCAGACGTTTTGAAAGGGCGGTGGAGGTCTTCGCTGATAAACAGCGAGCGACAAGAAATGTCTCGACGGCATAAATGAATGCGTGCACGAGAAGGAGACTGGAAAGATGGTGTGTGGTGGGCCAGACCAATGGTCGCTACTGACCCATACCCGGTCCGACGGCTGCGGCCCGATTGGACGCGTGAAACTTACATGTTTCGGCGTTAATCTGCGCATGACCATTGGTCTGGTGAGTGCGATCTTTGGGCCTAATTTTAATGAAATCAATGACTTACAGGTCTTGCTCCCGGGACAATTGGTCCCAAGCCCACTTTGTGTCATTCAAAGACGACTTAATGAGTGCTCTCCGAAGCCAAGGGTCGTGGGTTCGATCCCCGCCAGCCGCGCCACATTCCCCAGCCCTTGTTCCCAAGGGCTTTTTTGTTCCCACCGTCCATTCGTCAAGCCGCGCCTACGGACGGGTAGTCCCTAGCCTACGGTTGGCCCTTTGCAGTCCCCCGACAGTGAACTTCACACGGCAGTTTCCGTGTGACTTGTTCAACTTACCGGAGATGGAAATGGCAAACACCAATCAGGGCAACCAGAACCAAGGCAACCGCAATCAGAGCCAGGGGAGCCGGGACAACAACCAAGGGCAGTCGGGCTCGGGGCGCGGATTTGCCTCAATGGACCCCGACCGCCAGCGCGAGATCGCCGCAGAGGGGGGGCGTGCAGCGCACGCTTCGGGCAACGCCCACGAGTTCACATCGCAGGAAGCCCGCGCCGCGGGAGCCAAGAGCCATGGCGGTGGGGGCAACAACGCCTCTTCCGGCTCGGGCAATACCCGGGGCGGCAGGAGCGAGCAGCAGGCGCGCGCCGGCAGCCAGAGCCACAAGAACGACCGTTGAGTCTGGCACGGGATCGGAGGCCCGCAGTAGGCAGGGCCTTCGATCCAGCCGGTGCCCCGCGCGGATCGGCACGCGCGCTTGAGCCCCAAGCTGTCAGCCATATAAGCGTGCTCCTACATCCCGTACGAGGGCATGTCCGCAGGATGAGACGTTTCAAACATGATCGAACTCTGGTGGATACCGCATCTGGTCCGCACCCATAGGACTACCCATGACCACATCAACTCCCCATCCCTGGGGAACGAATCTGCAAAAAGCCCAGACCTTTCAACCGGATTGGGACAGTTACGTCGTCACGAAGGTCAAGCATGTGCGGGCGGCCTTGCTTTCCGGCATCGACACCTTCAGTGCGGAAGGCTTCACCGTGCCCATGGCCACCGGCTTCATCGAGCTGACGGGGATGCGCGCCGGGTCCTTCCGCACGTTTCTGAAGATCGGGTTTTCCGAGTCCAACCGCGTCATGCTGCCGACGTTCCAGTTGGTCGACAACGCGGCGGTGGGAACGCTGATCCTGCCTTCTCCCTGCTTCGGCTCGGCGCTCCAGTTCGTCAATAGTCCCATGGCCCATTTCCGCATCGGCGGCGATGGTCGCCGCAACGCGTTGGCAACGGACGTCACGCTGTTGAACAGCGCATTGATCGAAGCCGGCGAACCCGAAGGCATGGAAATCTGAACCCGCCACACAGCCCGGCGCGCCGTGCGCTCGCTGTCCCCGGCCGTTGACGGAGTGATCGCATGAAAGCTCTCACCTACCAAGGCGCCAAGGACGTGCGCGTGGAAAACGTGCCCGACCCCGTGCTGCTCGCGCAGGACGATGTGCTGCTGCGCGTCACCGCCACGGCCATCTGCGGCTCGGATCTGCACATCTACCGCGGAAAGATCCCTGGCATGAAGGATGGCGACATCCTCGGCCATGAATTCATGGGTATCGTGGAAGAGGTGGGCCCTGCAGTGACGGCGCTGCGCCCTGGTGATCGCGTGGTGGTGCCGTTCGTCATCGCCTGCGGGTCCTGCTTCTATTGCGACAAAACACTGTTCGCGGCCTGCGAGAACACCAATCCGGGACGCGGCGCCATCCTCAACAAAAAGAACGCCACCGCGGGTGCAGGGCTGTTCGGCTACAGCCACCTCTACGGCGGTTACCCCGGCGGGCAGGCCGAGTACGTGCGGGTGCCGCACGGCAACGTCGGGCCGCTGAAGGTGCCCCAGGTGCTGAGCGACGAGCAGGTGCTTTTCCTGTCCGACATCCTTCCCACCGGCTACCAGGCGGCGGTCAATGCGCAGATCGGGGCAGGCTCTTCTGTGGCGATCTTCGGCGCGGGACCGGTGGGGCTGATGAGCGCCCTGGCGGCGCGCTTCCTGGGCGCGGAGCAGATCTTCATGGTGGACCACAACGAGTACCGGTTGCAGTTTGCCCAGGCCACGTACGGCGTGGTACCCATCAACTTCGACCAGGACGAGGACCCGGCCGAAACCATTCTTTCGGCCACGGGTGGGCACGGCGTGGACGCCACGATCGACGCCGTGGGTTTCGAGGCCAAGGGCAGCGCGCTGGAGACGGCGCTCACCGCCGTGCGGCTGGAAGGTTCCAGCGGCAAGGCGCTGCGCCAGTGCATCGCCGCGACACGCCGCGGCGGAGTCCTCAGCGTGCCGGGGGTCTATGCTGGCTTCATCCACGGCTTCCTCTTCGGTGACGCCTTCGAGAAGGGGCTGACCTTCCGCATGGGGCAGACGCATGCGCAAAAGTACATGCCCCAGTTGCTGGAACACATCGCCAACGGCCGCATGCGGCCGGAGGTCATCATT
This sequence comes from Diaphorobacter sp. LI3, assembly GCF_022807955.1. Lineage (NCBI taxonomy): Bacteria > Pseudomonadati > Pseudomonadota > Betaproteobacteria > Burkholderiales > Comamonadaceae > Diaphorobacter > Diaphorobacter sp. LI3. Next base: position 424,935 of record NZ_CP094346.1, read on the forward strand.
TCCCACCGCATGAAGCTTGCCGATGCCGCGCGCGGCTATGAAATCTTCGAGAAGAAGGAAGAGGAGTGCCGCAAGGTGGTGTTGACGCCCTAGCGCGCTGCTACCCGCGCGTGCTGCTGCCCGCGTACGGTGAGGCCGGGCCAGGTTGGGCGGGCCACCGGCCGTCGGAGTCAGTCATCGCCTCCCTCCCGTGGGTGGCGATGCGGCCACCCATGGGCCGGGCCTTCATCGCTTGATCGAAACCGCCAAGTCTTCGGCGTGGTCCTTGTGTGCCTTGAGTTTCGGCAGCGCCTTGAGGGCGAAGGTCTGGATCTCCGGATCGTCTGCGTCTTTGCCGGCCGCCTCGAACAGCGCGATATCGTGGCGGTGGTCGTTAAGGCCCACCTGCGAGAGGAATTCCTGGTCGAAGTTCTGGGCCTTGGCGATCTGGTCCAGTTGCTTTTGTTTGTCGCCAGGGAGGGTGGTGGGCAGCGCGACGCCCTTGCGCGCTGCCAAGGCCCGGAGTTCGTCGTTGGCGGCAGTGTGGTCCTTCACCAGCATGGCGCCAAACGATTTCACTTCGTTAGCCGTAGCGCGGTTCTGTGCAAGCTTGCCGGCTTGGACCTCGTAGAGCCCGCCGGCGGCGGCCTGCGTCAGGAATTCGCGGTCTTTCGTGCTGGCATCGGCATGGGCCGCTGCGGCGAGCACCAGTCCGCAGGCTGCGGTCACCAGCCTGGCGGTGCAGATCTTTGGCATGGCTGTCCCCCTAGAAAAAAGGGCCAGTATCGGAACGGCCCTGCGAAGGGGCTGTCGGCCCGTGCAGGAGGGGCGGGTCAGCCGTCTCCTACCGCCACTGCAAGGCGGCTGCGCCGGCCGGGCCGCTCAGGCGGCCTGGCACTGGCCGTCCACGAACACCCGCATCTCCCCCGACTGGAAGGCGGTCCATTGCTCGTTGGAGGTCAGCGGCGCCGTGACGACCACGGCCACCTTGTCGTGGGGCGTGGTGTGCGCGGAGAAGTCCACGCGCAGGTCTTCATCGCACAGCTGGGCTTGGGAGAACGGGTGGCGGCGTTCGATGTAGTACAGGTGGGTGGACGCGTGCGCCCACAGCGCCTGCCCGTTGGACAGCAGGAAGTTGAAGGTGCCGTGGGGCGCAATGCGCGCCGCCAACTCGCGCAGCGTCAGCGTCAGCTCCTCGATGCTCGGCATGCCGGCGTGGGACTTGCTCAGCTCTTGCATCAGCCAGCAGAACACATGCTCGCTGTCGGTGGTGCCGACCGGGTGGAAGTGCGCGTGCAGGCGCGGACGGAAGTCCTTGAGGTCGCCGTTGTGCGCAAACACCCAGTAGCGCCCCCACAGCTCGCGCACGAAGGGGTGGCAGTTTTCCAGGCTCACCACGCCCTGGGTCGCCTTGCGGATGTGGGCGATGACGTTGCGGCTCTTGATGGGGTAGCGGCGGATCAGCTCCGCCACGGGTGAATCGGTGGCACGCTCATGGTCCACGAAGTGGCGCAGCCCGCGCCCCTCGAAGAAGGCGATGCCCCAGCCGTCCGTGTGGTCGGCCGTGTTGCCGGCGCGTTGCGCAAACCCCGTGAAGCTGAAGGTCACGTCGGTGGGCGTGTTGGCATTCATGCCAAGGAGCTGGCACATGGGCGATCGGCCTGTGGTGCGTTGGAGGGCGGCTTACTGCCGGTCCAGCCAGAGCTTGCCGCCCGTGGCCCAGTTCTCGCGCTTCACGTCCGTGATCAGGATGTCCACCGACTCGGGGGAGCCTCCCAGGATTTCGACGGACACGCGCGTGATCTCCTCGACCAGCTTGCGCTTTTGCTCGACGGTGCGGCCTTCCATCATCTCGATGTGGTACGTGGGCATGGTGTTGGGATTCCGGTTGGGGTTCAGGGGTTGGGAACGACGGGTGCCGGGGCCTGCGGCGCAGCGGGCTGTTCGCGGGCACACAGCGGGCAGATGCACGCGCGGCCGCGCGCCTCGGCGGGCAGGCGCGCCAGCGCGTCGCGCGAAACGCTCTCGTGCATGCACCAGCATTGCTGCGCCGGCAACCCGGCGGCCACGGCGCAACCGTTGGATTGGCCGCACAGCGGGCAGTGCGTGGTGGTGGGAGCGGCGGTGGGCATGGGGGAGAGTGTACGAAAGCACAACGGCACCCGCGGGTGCCGTTGTGGTCAAAATGGCCCCTGGCGCCCGTCCATCAAGCGCTAGCAGCTATTATTTGAATAGCAATCAAGCCTTCTTCTGCGCGGCCTTCACCTTCTGGCGCCAGGCGTGCAGCAGCGGCTCGGTGTAGCCGCTGGGCTGCTCTACGCCCTTGAACACCAGGTCGCAGGCGGCCTGGTAGGCCATGGACTCGGCAAAGCGGCCGTGCATGCGCTGGTACAGCGGGTCGCCGCTGTTTTGCTGGTCCACCTTGGCGGCCATGCGCTCAAACGTGGCGCGCACCTGGCCTTCGGTCACCACGCCGTGCAGCAGCCAGTTGGCCACGTGCTGGCTGGAGATGCGCAGCGTGGCGCGGTCTTCCATCAAGCCGATGTCGTTGATGTCCGGCACCTTGGAGCAGCCCACGCCCTGGTCGATCCAGCGCACCACGTAGCCCAGGATGCCCTGGATGTTGTTGTCCAGCTCCTGCTGCTTCTCCACGTCGGACCAGTTCGGGTTGCTGCTCACGGGCACGGTGAGCAGGCCGGTCAGCAGGTTGTCGCGCTCGGCCTCGGCGTCCACCTTCAGCAGCTCGGCTTGCACGGCGGCCACGTTGACCTGGTGGTAGTGCAGCGCGTGCAGCGTGGCGCCCGTGGGGTTGGGCACCCAGGCAGTGTTGGCGCCGGCCTTGGGATGGGCGATCTTCTGCTCCAGCATGGCCTTCATCAGGTCGGGTGCGGCCCACATGCCCTTGCCGATCTGCGCGCGGCCGGACAGGCCCATGGACAGGCCCACCAGCACGTTGTTGCGCTCGTAGGCCTGGATCCAGGCGCTGCTCTTCATGTCGCCCTTGCGGATCATGGGGCCGGCCTGCATAGCGGTGTGCATCTCGTCGCCGGTGCGGTCCAGGAAGCCGGTGTTGATGAAGGCCACGCGCGCCGGAGCGGCAGCAATGCAGGCCTTCAGGTTCACGCTGGTGCGGCGCTCTTCGTCCATGATGCCCAGCTTCACGGTGTTGGCGGGCAGGCCCAGCACCTGCTCCACGCGGCCGAACAATTCGTTGGCAAACGCCACTTCGGCCGGGCCGTGCATCTTGGGCTTGACGATGTAGACGCTGCCGGTGCGGCTGTTGCGGATGCCGCCCGCTCCGCCCTTGAGGTCGTGGATGGCGATGGCCGTGGTGACCATGGCGTCCAGGATGCCCTCGGGGATCTCCTTGCCCTCGCCGCCCCACAGGATGGCGGGGTTGGTCATCAGATGCCCCACGTTGCGCACGAACATCAGCGAGCGGCCGTGCAGCTTCACGGGCTTGCCGTCGGCGCCGGTGTATTCGCGGTCGGGGTTCAGGCCGCGCGTGACCTGCTTGCCGCCCTTGTCGAAGGTGTCGGTCAGCGTGCCCTTGAGGATGCCCAGCCAGTTGCTGTAGCCCAGCACCTTGTCCTCGGCGTCCACGGCGGCCACCGAGTCTTCCAGGTCCAGGATGGTGGACAGCGCAGCTTCCACCACCACGTCGGCCACGCCAGCGGCGTCGCCCTTGCCGATGGGGGTGTTGCGGTCCACGCGGATGTCGATGTGCAGGCCGTTGTTCACCAGCAGCACGGACGATGGCTCGGCCGCATTGCCCTGGTAGCCCACGAACTGGGCCGCGTTCTTCAGGCCGGTGGTGGCACCGCCCTGGAGCGTGACGGCCAGCGTGCCGCCCTCGACCTTGTAGGCCGTGGCGTCCTTGTGCGAGCCGCTGGCCAGCGGGGCCGCCTGGTCCAGAAAGTCGCGTGCGAATGCAATGACCTTGGCGCCGCGCACGGGGTTGTAGCCCTTGCCCTTTTCTGCGCCGCCTTCTTCGCCGATCACGTCGGTGCCGTACAGCGCGTCATACAGCGAGCCCCAGCGCGCGTTGGCGGCGTTCAGGGCGTAGCGTGCGTTCAGGATGGGCACCACCAGCTGCGGGCCGGCCTGGATGGCCAGCTCGGCATCCACGTTAGTGGTGGTGGCCTGCGCGCCCTTGGGGGGCTCGACCAGGTAGCCGATCTGGCTCAGGAAGGCGCGGTAGCCTGCCATGTCCTGGATGGGGCCCGGGTTGGCCTTGTGCCAGGTGTCCAGTTCCTTTTGCAGGCGGTCGCGTTCGGCCAGCAGGGCCGCGTTCTTGGGCGCCAGGTCGGCCACGAGGGCATCGAAGCCCTTCCAGAAGGCGGCCGGCTCGACGCCGGTGCCCGGCAGCACCTGCTCGTTGATGAAGGCGTGCAGTTCGTTGGCCACCTGCAGGCCGTGGACGTGGGTACGTGCGGTCATGAGAAACCCCCTAGCGGTAATTGAAAAGCCGTGGCCCATGGCGGAGCCTTGCATGCCACTGTATTGGAAATATTTCCATTAATAAATCGCGCACATATCTCTTAACCAATGACTTTTTTGCAAAGGTTGGCACACTCCGCATGGGGAGTGCGGTGCATGCTTTCATGAAATTGATAGCTGCTTGCGCTTGCTGTATAAGGCTTGAAGCCTGATTTGGCTTGTATTCATGGACAAACTCAAAGCGTTCGAGTCATTCGTGTCGGTGGCCACGCGGGGCAGTCTCACCGCCGCCGCCAAGGCCGAGGGCGTGGCCCCGGCCATCATGGGGCGGCGCCTGGACGCGCTGGAGGAGCACCTGGGCGTGAAGCTGCTGGTGCGCACCACGCGGCGCATCTCGCTCACGCACGAGGGCAGCGCCTTTCTGGAGGACTGCCAGCGCCTGCTGTCCGATGTGGCCAACGCCGAGGCCAGCGTATCCGCCGGCGGCGTGAAGGCCACGGGGCATCTGCGCGTCACTGCACCCGCCGGCTTTGGCCGGCGCCATGTGGCGCCCCTGGTGCCGCGCTTTCATGACCTGCACCCCGAGGTGACCCTCTCGCTGAACCTGAGCGACCGCGTGGTGGACCTGGCGGGCGAGGGCTACGACTGCGCCGTGCGCGTGGGCGACCTGCCCGACTCGTCCCTGGTCAGCGTGCGCATGGCGGACAACCGTCGCCTGTGCGTGGCCACGCCCCAGTACCTGCAGCGGCGCGGCACACCCACTCACCCGGGCGAGTTGGCCCAGCACGACTGCCTGACCCTCTCCAGCGATGCCTCGCAAACGCGCGGCTGGGCGTTTCGCGTGCCGGTGGCCGGCGGTGGTGGTGCCACCGAGGTCGTGCACTTCAAGCCGGGCGGGCCCCTCGATTGCTCCGACGGCCAGGTACTGCACGACTGGTGCCTGGGCGGCTGGGGCATCGCCTGGCGCAGCACCTGGGAGGTGGAGTCCGAGATCGCGGCCGGCCGCCTGGTGGCGGTGCTGGAGGAGTTCGCCGCGCCGCCCAACGGCATCTATGTCGTCTTTCCCCAGCGCAAGCACCTGCCGCTGCGCGTGCGGCTGTGGATCGAGTACCTGAAGCACCATTACGCGCAGCCCGAATTCTGGGCACGGCCCGCCTCTGTCTGACATGAACGCGGGGCACAATGCCGCGGCATTCCTCCCGCCGGGCCGCCATCATGTCGGGGCCCACCGTACAGGAGCTTTCATGCGCATTCCCATTCTTTCTGTTCTCCCCGCGTTGCCCGCCGCTCGCTGGATGCTGGCCGTCATGGCGCTGGCCCTGGTCGCCGGCTGCGCCTTGCCCGCCTGGCACGCGGAAACCACGCCGCGCGCGCACGGGGTGCCGGCCGGCATGGTCAGTGTCACCTACGCGGATCCGGCCGGCTTTGCCGAGGCGCGCGAGCAAACCCCGCACGAGCCCGCCGCGGCCCGGCGTGCCTGGATGGATGCGCTGTGCGAGCACCTGGCCGAGCGCGTGGCCGCAGCCTTGCCGGAGGGCGAGCGCGCGGAGGTGCACATCACCGACGTGCGCCGCGCCGGTGCATTCGAGCCCGCGGCGGGGGCCACCGCCCAGGCGGTGCGCGTGGTGCGCGACGTGCATCCGCCGCGCATCGCGCTGGAGTTCAAGCGCCTCTCGCCTGACGGCCGTACCTTGGCCGAAGGCAGTCGCACGCTGCCGGGCTTGGCATTCCAGATGCGCGGGGACCGCTATCCTGGCGACAAGCTGCGCCACGAAAAGACGCTGATCGACGATTGGGTGGCGCGGGAGTTCTCCGCGCGCCGCCCCTGACCTGTGCGCGCCGCGCGCGCAACCTGCTGAAAGGAAACCCGTGACCACCGAAGCCCTGCTCGCCTATGCCCACATCTTGGCCTTCCTCATGGCCGCTACCTTCCTCGCCAGCGAAACCGCGCTGTGCCGCAAGGAGTGGATGAACGCGGCCGCAGTCGAGCGGCTGGCGCGGGTGGACATGCTGTACGGTATCTCGGCGCTGCTGGTGCTGGTCACCGGGCTGGCGCGCACCTGGTGGGGCATGAAGGGCGGGGCGTGGTACTGGTCGCAGCCGCTGCTGCATGCCAAGGTCACGTTGTTCGTGGCGATCGGGCTGATGTCCATCGTCCCGACCATGCGTTTCCTGCGCTGGCGCCGCGCGGTGCGCGCCGGCGGCGCGCTGCCCTCGGATGACCAGGTGCGCAGCACGCGCCGTCTGGTGATGATCGAGGCCCATCTGCTGGCGCTGATTCCGCTGTTGGCCGTCTTCCTGGCACGCGGCGTGGGCACGCGCTGAGCGCCGAGGGAAGGGCAAAAAAAGAAACCCCGCGGGCGGCAGGCGCGCGGGGTTTGCTCGTGCAGGCCCGATGGGCGGGCCCGTGCGGTGCGTCGGTCCTTTAGCTGGCCGCGCCGCTCAGGCACTCTTTCATGAAGGCCTTGCGGGCGTCGCCCTTGAGGTTCTTCGCACCGGCGTCCGCGTTGCAGCTCTTCATCTTGTCCTGCTGGGTGGACGCCTTGTTGCCGCTCAGGCACTCCTTCATGAAAGCTTTGCGTTCGTCGCCCTTGAGGTTCTTGGCGCCGGCGTCGGCATTGCAGGTCTTCATGCGCGTCTGCTGCGCCGTGGGCGCCTTGGCGGGGGCGGAGGCGCCGGCCGCGGGGGCGTCCGCAGCGTGTGCGGCGAACGAAAGGGCAAAGCCGGCAGCGGCCAACAGGGGAAGCAGTTTCTTCATGTAATGCTCCTGCAAAAAAGGAAAAGGTGAATGCGCCCGCCGGCAACGCAGTGCCCCACGGGCCACCCAGCATAACGCCGGGCGGTCACGAATGGATGACGGGTCGGCCCGTAGAATCCGCCCCCATGCTCTCCGTCAAACAGGAATTGCTCGCGGCGCTGGCCGACGAGCTGGAAAAGGTGTCGCCCGGCGCAGGCAGCCGCGCGGCCTTCGAATCTCCCAAGGTCGCTGCTCATGGCGACCTCGCGTGCACGGCCGCCATGCAGCTGGCCAAGCCCCTCAAGCAAAATCCCCGCGCACTGGGCGAACAGCTACAGGCCGCGCTGGAGGCCACGCCCGCGTTCCAAAAATGGGTGCAGGCCATCGAGATCGCCGGCCCCGGTTTTCTGAACATCCGCCTCAAGCCCGCCGCCAAGCAGCAGGTGGTGCACGAGGTGCTGGCGCAAGGCGCGCAATATGGTTACCAGCCGGCGCGCGGCGAGAAAGTCCTGGTGGAGTTCGTCTCCGCCAACCCCACCGGCCCGCTGCACGTCGGTCACGGCCGCCAGGCCGCCATCGGCGACGCCATCAGCCATCTGTACGCCACCCAGGGCTGGAGCGTGCACCGCGAGTTCTATTACAACGACGCGGGCGTGCAGATCGACACCCTCACCAAGAGCACGCAACTGCGCGCCAAGGGCTTCAAACCGGGGGATGACTGCTGGCCCACCGACGCGGACAACCCGCTGGCCAAGAATTTCTACAACGGCGACTACATCCAGGACATCGCCGACGCCTTCCTCGCCAAGGCCACCGTCCAGGCCGATGACCGCGCGTTCACGGCGAATGGCGATGTCGAGGATTACGAGAACATCCGCCAGTTCGCCGTGGCCTACCTGCGCAATGAGCAGGACAAGGATCTGCAGGCCTTCAACCTCCAATTCGACCAGTACTACCTGGAGTCCAGCCTCTACGCCAACGGCCATGTGGACGCCACCGTGCAGCGCCTCGTCGCCAACGGCAAGACCTACGAGCAGGACGGCGCGCTGTGGCTCAAGTCCACCGACTACGGGGACGACAAGGACCGCGTCATGCGCAAGCAGGACGGCACGTACACCTACTTCGTGCCTGACGTGGCCTACCACATCCAGAAGTTCCAGCGCGGCTTCACCAAGGTGGTGAACATCCAGGGCACGGACCACCACGGCACTATCGCGCGCGTGCGCGCCGGCCTGCAGGCGGCGGACGTGGGCATCCCCCAGGGCTACCCCGATTACGTGCTGCATACCATGGTGCGCGTGGTGCGCAATGGCGAGGAGGTCAAGATCAGCAAGCGCGCCGGCAGCTACGTGACGCTGCGCGACCTGATCGAGTGGACCAGCAAGGACGCGGTGCGTTTCTTCCTGCTGTCGCGCAAGCCCGACACCGAATACACCTTCGACGTCGACCTGGCCGTGGCGCAGAACAACGACAACCCCGTGTATTACGTGCAGTACGCCCACGCGCGCATCTGCTCGGTGCTGCGTGGCTGGCGCGAGGACTACGACGTGGCCGCGCTGCGCGATGTGGACCTGTCGCCGCTGGAAGGCCCGCAGGCCCAGGCGCTGATGCTGCTGCTCGCCAAGTATCCCGAGATGCTCACCGCGGCCGCGGCCGGCAATGCGCCGCACGACGTGACCTTCTACCTGCGCGACCTGGCCGCCGCCTACCACAGCTATTACGACGCCGAACGCATTCTGGTGGACGACGAGGCCGTCAAGCAGGCGCGGCTGGCGCTCGTCGCGGCCACAGCGCAGGTATTGCACAATGGATTGGCGGTGCTGGGCGTGTCTGCGCCAGCCAGAATGTAAGTGACCACTGATATGAAGAAACAGCAACGCGGCGGCACCATCGTGGGCTTCATCCTCGGGGTGATCGTGGGCCTGGGAGCCGCGCTGGCCGTGGCCGTGTATGTGACCAAGGTGCCCGTGCCCTTCCTGAACAAGAGCACGCCGCGTGCGTCCGAGCAGGACGAGGCCACGAAGAACAAGAACTGGGACCCCAACGCGCCGTTGTACGGCAAGAACCCTGTGCGCCCTGCCGCGCCGGCTGCCGCTCCCGCGTCCGACACCGCGACCGCCGCAGCCCAGCCTGCGTCGGGTCCGCGGGCGGCGGCCAGCCGGCCCGGCGCGGCACCGACATCGGCCGACCCGCTGGGCGACTTGGCCCGCGCCAAGGCCAACGCGGCGCCCGCTCCCGCGACCAGTGCCGATCCTTTCGAATACTTCGTGCAGGCGGGCGCGTTCCGCACCCAGCAGGATGCCGATGCGCAGCGCGCCAAGCTGGCCATGCTGGGCTGGGAGGCGCGCGTCAGCGAGCGCGAGCAGAACGGCCGCACGGTGTTCCGCGTGCGCGTGGGCCCGTTCGGCAAGCGTGACGACGCCGAGTCGCTGAAGGAAAAACTCGATGGCGCGGGGGTGGAGTCCGCGCTGGTCCGGGTGCAGCGCTGAACTTTTGCCCGCGCTGGCGCTCACAACCCTCCATACTGTCCAGGAGTGATCCCAACCTATGAAACGCCGTGAGTTTTCTCTGACCGTCGCCTCCGCGGCCACCGCCCTGAGCCTGCCGCTGGCGGCGCCCGCACTGGCGCAAGGCCGCCAGTTCAAGGAAGGCAAGGACTACGTCAAGCTGGGCAAGCCTGTCGCAACCGAGGCACCTGCCGGGAAGATCGAAGTTATCGAGTTCTTCTGGTACAGCTGCCCGCACTGCAATACGTTCGAGCCTTCGCTGGAGGCCTGGATCAAGTCGGCGCCCAAGGACCTGCATATCCGCCGCGTGCCCGTGGCGTTCAATGCGAGCTTCGTGCCGCAGCAAAAGCTCTACTACGCGCTGGAAGGCATGGGCAAGCTGCCCGAGCTGCATGCGAAGGTGTTCCGTGCGGTGCACGTGGAACGCCTGCCGCTGAACAAGGACGAGCTGATCTTCGACTGGATCGGCAAGCAGGGCGTGGACGTGGCGAAGTTCAAGGAGGTCTACAACTCCTTCACCGTATCCAACCAGGTGCGCAAGGCGTCGCAGCTGCAGGACGGCTACCAGGTCGAGGGCGTGCCCTCCATGGGAGTGGCCGGCCGCTACTACACCGACGGCACCATGGCTGGCAACATGCAAAGCGTGCTGCAGGTGGTGGAGCACTTGGTTGGCGTAGCGCGCAAGGGCTGAAGCGCCCCGCCGCCACCAGCGACAAGCGCGCCTACGGGCGCGCTTTTTTCATGCCTGCGCACCGGTTGGCGCGGCGGCATGGCGGCCGGTGGCAGGCCTGTACGGGTTGATGCGATCCACTGCGGCGGCGGCGCGCTTGCGTCAGTACAATGGTCGCAAGATTCGTGCCCTCTATGAGAACCCGATTGCCCTTCCTCCTCCTGTCCCGCGCCGCAGCGCTGGCCCTGGCGCTGGCCGCATCGCCGCTGGTGCACGCCGAAAAAGCCGACCGCAACAAGCCCATGAACATCGAGGCCGATGCCCTGCGCCACGATGAGCTCAAGCAGACCAGCGTTTTCACCGGCCGTGTCGTCATGACCAAGGGCACCATCGTGCTGCGCGGCGCGCAGCTGGAGGTGCGCCAGGATGCCGACGGCTTCCAGTACGGTGTGGTGACGGCCGAGCCGGGCAAGCGCGCTTTTTTCCGGCAAAAACGTGACACCGCGCCGGGCGCGCCCGACGAGTTCGTCGAGGGCGAGGGCGAGGTCATCGAATACGACGGCCGCGCCGACGTGGTGAAGCTCATCCGCCGCGCCGAGCTGCGCCGCTACCGCGAGGCCACACTGACCGACGAGCTGGCCGGCGCCCTCATCGTCTACAACAACCTCACGGACGTGTTCACCGTGGACGGGCAGAAGACCGCGCCCGCCGGCGCCACTGCTGGCACGCCGGGCGGCCGGGTGCGGGCGGTGCTCGCGCCCAAGGAGCCTGCCTCGGGCACCAGCGCCACGCCGCCCGTGCGCACCGAGCCGCCCGCGCTGCGTACCAGCCCCAGCCTGGACGGCGCGAAGTGAGCGCGGCCTTGGACGATGCGCGCATGAGCGAAGGCGTCAGCCGCCTGGAGGCGCTGCACCTGGAGAAGTCCTACGGCAGCCGCAAGGTGGTCAAGGACGTGTCCGTGGTCGTGCAAAAGGGAGAGGTGGTGGGCCTATTGGGCCCCAACGGCGCCGGCAAGACCACGTCGTTCTACATGATCGTCGGCCTGGTGCGCAGCGACGGCGGCCGCATCAGCATCGACGGGCAGGACGTGACGGACATGCCCATCCACCGGCGCTCGCGGCTGGGCCTGTCGTACCTGCCGCAGGAAGCCTCGATCTTTCGCAAGCTCAATGTCGAAGACAACGTGCGCGCGGTGCTGGAGCTGCAGACCGACGAGGCCGGCCGCACCCTGCCGCGCGCCGAGGTGGAGCGGCGCCTGACCGCGCTGCTGCAGGAGCTGCGCGTGGACCACCTGCGCAAGTCGCCTGCACTGGCGCTGTCGGGCGGCGAGCGCCGGCGCGTGGAGATCGCGCGCGCGCTGGCCACGCAGCCGCGCTTCATCCTGCTGGATGAGCCCTTCGCCGGCATCGACCCGATCGCCGTGATCGAGATCCAGCGCATCATTGGCTTTCTCAAGGCGCGCGGCATTGGCGTGCTGATCACCGACCACAACGTGCGTGAGACGCTGGGCATCTGCGACCACGCCTTCATCATCAGCGACGGCCAGGTGCTGGCTCAGGGTACGCCGTCGGACATCGTCGACAACGCGGAAGTGCGCCGGGTGTACCTGGGCGAGCACTTCCGCATGTGAGAGTGATGGGCGACCACGGCGCGATGCAGGACCAGACAGTGGGTTGCAGGCCATGAAGCCCGGCCTGTCGCTGCGCGTCTCGCAGCACCTGGCGCTCACACCGCAGTTGCAGCAGTCGATCCGCCTGCTGCAGCTGTCCACGCTGGAGCTGGCCCAGGAGGTCGAGCAGATGCTCGACGAGAACCCCTTCCTGGAGCGCACGCTGGAAGAGGCCCCGCGCGAGGATTTCGGCCTGGCCCAGGCCGATGCACCGGTGAGCGAGCAAGACCGCGAAGCCGAAGATGCTATTTATTCAGGAGCTGTCAGCGCAGGACAGGAAAGCGCTACAAGCCAAAATGATGCAGAAACCTCCACCGCCGAAACGACGGCCGAACCCGCGGACTGGGAAGGCGACGGCTCGGTAGACCTGGCGCCCGACGACAGCGAGTGGGGCGGCGACGCCCCGGCGCGCAACGGTGCCGGCGCGGGGAGCGACGACGAGGTGGACGCCACCGAGCTGGCCCGCAGCCAGGAGTCGCTCACGGCCTTCCTGCACCGCCAGGCGCTGGCGCTGCGCCTGTCCGAGCTGGACATGGCCGCGCTGCGCTTCCTCATCGAATCGCTGAACGACGACGGCTACCTGGACGAGTCGCTGCAGGACCTGGCCGCCAGCCTGGCGGGCACCGAAGACCCCGAGCAACTCGATGAACTGGTGCACCGTTTCACCGTGGCGCTGCGCCTGCTGCAAAGCCTGGAGCCCGCGGGCGTGGGCGCGCGCGGACTGGCCGAATGCCTCACGCTGCAGTTGCGTGCGATGGTCCAGGACGAAGAGGGCGACCCCGACGTGATCCAGGCCGCGCTGGCCATCTGCGGACAGCCGCTGGACCTGCTGGCCAAGCGCGACGTGCGCCGCCTGGCGCAGGCCTGCGGCACCAGCGAAGAGCGCACGCGTGCCGCGATGGCTTTGATTGCGCGGCTGGAGCCACGCCCGGGCAGGCGCTTTGCCGACGTGGACCGCAACATCATCGTGCCCGACGTGATCGTCAAGAAAACCGGCCGCGGCGGACAGCAGAACTTCAGCGTGCAGCTCAACCCGGACGTGATGCCGCGCCTGCGCGTGCACGACATCTACGCCGGCGCGTTGCGCGGCGGCCGTGGCGAAGGCCACCAGGCGCTGCAGGCACGGCTGCAGGAGGCGCGCTGGTTCATCAAGAACATCCAGCAGCGTTTTGACACCATCCTGCGCGTGTCGCGCGCCATCGTGGAGCGGCAGAAGAACTTCTTCGTGCATGGCGAACTGGCCATGCGCCCGCTGGTGCTGCGCGACATTGCCGATGAACTGGGCCTGCACGAGTCCACCATCAGCCGCGTGACCACCGCCAAGTACATGGCCACGCCGCAAGGCACCTACGAACTCAAGTATTTCTTCGGCTCGGGGCTGGGCACCGAAACCGGCGGCAACGCCTCCAGCACGGCCGTGCGCGCGCTCATCAAGCAGTTCATCGCGGCCGAGAACCCGCACAAGCCGCTGTCGGACAGCCAGATCGCCGAGATGCTCAAGGAGCAGGGCATTGAATGTGCGCGCCGCACCGTGGCCAAATACCGTGAGGCGCTCAAGATCGCCCCGGCCAACCTCCGCAAGGCACTTTGAACCATGGCACGCGTCGTCTTTGACCTTCCCCCGCACTTCGGCTTCAGTACCGAGCTGCAGATCTACATCAGCCATGTCAACCAGGGCGGGCACCTGGACAACGCGCAGTTGCTCAGCCTCGTGTCCGAGGCGCGCGTGCGTTTCTTCAAGTCGCTGGGCTACCCCGAGGCCGACGTGGCGGGCCTGTCCACCGTGGTGGGCGACATCGTGGCGCAGTACAAGTCCGAGGCGTTCCACGGCGAGACGCTGCGCGTGGAGATGACGCCGCAGGACTTCAACCGCTACGGCTTCGACCTCGTCTTCCGGATGACCGAGAAGAGCCAGGGGCGCGAGATCGCGCGCGGCAAGACCGGCATCGTCTTCATCGACCGGGCGGCCCGCAAGCCCGCACCCATTCCTGAATCCGTGCTCCAGCCATTGCTGCAGCGCGCAGCACAGCCGCAATGAACCAGCTTCAACTCTTTTTGCCCTGCGCCGCTGGCGTGGAGGGCTATCTGGCCGACGAGGTGCATGGCCTCACGGGGCTGGCCGGGCAGGACCTGCTCGTGGGCCGCGCGGGCGTGCTGCTGCGCGCCTCCTGGCGCGACGCGCTGCGCCTGAACCTGCACAGCCGCCTGGCGCAGCGCGTGCTGGTGCAGCTGGCCGAGCGGCCCTACCGCAACGAGGACGACATCTATGCCGCCGCGGCCGACGTGGCCTGGGAGATCTGGTTCACCCCGCGCCAGAGCTTCAAGGTGGAGGTGACGGCCCAGCACAGCCCGCTCAAGAGCCTGAACTTCGCCGCGCTGCGCGTGAAGGATGCCGTGGCCGACCGCTTCCGCGCCAAGGCCGGCGTGCGTCCCGACGTGCAGACGCAGTGGCCCGACGTGCGCGTGCACCTGCACCTGACCAGCGACCGCGCCCAGATCTACATCGACACCTCGGGCGAGCCGCTGTTCAAACGCGGCTGGCGCGAGGACAAGGGCGACGCGCCGCTCAAGGAAACGCTGGCCGCCGCCATGATCGCCGCCACCGGCTGGGACCCGCATGGCGAGCAGCCGCTGCCGCTGTACGACCCCTGCTGCGGCAGCGGCACCGTGGTCATCGAGGCCGCGCAGATCGCCTGCCGCATCGCGCCGGGCCTGCAGCGGCGCTTTGCCTTCGAGAAGCTATTGCCGCACCAGGCGCATGTCTGGTCTGCTATCAAGGATGAAGCTGCCAGCGCCGTTACCACGGCCTCGGTGCCGATTTTTGGCAGCGACGTGTCGCACCGCATGGTGGACTTTGCCCAGCGCAATGCCGTGCGCGCCGGCGTGGCCGACGCGGTGCAGCTGCGCGGCGGCGATGCGCTGCAGCGCATGCCGCCCAGTGAACAACCCGGGGTGATGCTGCTGAATCCGCCGTATGGCGAGCGCATCGCCGCGGCCGGCACGGCGGGGCGCAATGCGCGTGAGCGCATGTCCACGGTCGAGCGCATGGGCCGCGAGACGGCGCAGACCGAGGACGGCGTGGACTTCTTCGCGCAGTTGGCCGCACACTGGAAGAAGCACTACGCCGGCTGGCAGGCCTGGATGCTCACGCCCGACCTCAAGCTGCCCAGCAAGATGCGCCTGAAGGAGTCGCGCCGCGTGCCGCTGTGGAACGGCCCCATCGAATGCCGCCTGTTCCGCTTCGACCTCGTGGCGGGCGCCGTGCGGGATCGGCCGCGCGCCGGCCACACGGGGGAGGGCGGCGCGGCCAACGGTGCGCCGGTCGGCGGAGCCTCGGATGCGTCCTGAGCTGCGCCTGCCCGCCGTGGCGCCGGCGGGCGAGAGCGCGCGTGCCGTGGTGCTGGACACCAACATCGTGCTCGACCTGTTCATCTTCGCCGACGCGGCCGTGGCCACCGTGCGTGCGCTGCTGCATGCCCAGCGCCTGGACTGGATTGCCACGCAGCACATGCGGGACGAGCTGGAGCGCGTGCTGCAGTACACCCACCTGCAGCCGCGCATGGCGTATTACGGCGTGGGCGCAGGTGACGTACTGACGGCGTTCGACGCGGGCGTGCGCCTGGTCGAGGTGGCGCCGCGCGCGCCCTGGGCCTGCAAGGACGCGGACGACCAGAAGTTCATCGACCTGGCGGTCGCGCACCGCGCCATCATCGTGTCCAAGGACAAGGCTGTGCTTTGCATGCGCAAACGGCTGTTGACGCAGGACACGCATGCGGTGGCAGCTATTGTTTTTGAAGAGATTTGCGAACCATGTCCAACCTGATCGTGCATGGCGGCACGCCGCTGCGTGGCCGCGTCACCCCCTCGGCCAACAAGAACGCGGTATTGCCCGTGCTGTGCGCCACGCTGCTCACGCGCGCGCCGCTGCGCCTGGTGGGCGTGCCCGACATCACCGACGTGCGCAAGATCCTGGAGATCTTCCGCACCCTGGGCAGCGAGGTGCGCTGGGACCATGCCAGCGCCACGCTGGAACTGCACCACCAGGCCACGCATTTCGACGCCGCCACGCACCGCCTGCCCGAGGAGATGCGCTCGTCCATCATGCTGGTGCCGCCGCTGCTGGCGCGCTTCGGCGTGGCGCGGCTGGAGGACAACGTGAAGGGCTGCACCCTGGGCGTGCGCGAGATCGACCCGCATGTGGAGGTCTTTCGCAGCTTCGGCGGCCAGGTGGAGCGGGCCGAGGGCTCGCTGCTGGTGCGCCGCGTGGGCATGCTCACGCCGGTGCACCACTGGCTGGACTATGCCTCGGTGACCACCACCGAGAACTTCGTGCTGTGCGCCGTGGCCGCGCAGGGCACCTCCACGCTGACCAACGCGGCGTCCGAGCCGCACGTGCAGGAGTTCTGCCGCTTCATGCAAATGCTGGGCGCGCAGATCGAGGGCGTGGGCACCTCGCGGCTTACGGTGCATGGCGGCGGCGACCTGGGGGGCGGTGAATTCCGCTTTGCCGAGGATTTCCACGAGATCACCACCTTCCTGGCGCTGGGGGCCATCACCGGCGGCGACGTGGTGGTGAAGAACAGCGCACCGGAGAACTTCCCGCTGATCGACCGCACGTTTGCCAAGTTTGGCGTGCGCGTGGAGCACCGGGACGGCTGGTCGCGCGCCTCCGTGGACGGGCCGCTCACGGTGCAGACGCCCTTTACCCCCAACGTGCTGACCAAGGTGGAGGCAGCACCCTGGCCCTATTTCCCGGTGGATCTGCTGCCGATCTTCATCGCGCTGGGCGTGCGTGCGCAGGGCAACGCGATGTTCTGGAACAAGGTGTACGACGGCGCTTTAGGCTGGACGGGCGAGCTGTCCAAGTTTGGCGCGCATGTGTACCAGTCCGACCCGCACCGCATCGTCACCTTCGGTGGCGGGCCGCTGGCGCCGGCGGTGGTGGAGAGCCCCTACATCATCCGCGTGGCGATCGCGCTGTTCATGGTGGCGGCCAGTATCCCGGGACGCTCGGAGATCCGCAACGCCACGCCCATCCGCCGCGCGCACCCGCACTTTGTGGAGAACCTGCGCAGCCTGGGGGCCCGGGTGGAGTGGACGGCAGAGGAGTAGCCGCGCCCTGATCGCCCCAGCCTTCGCTGCGCTGCAGCACAAAAGTGAATTGTGGTTTATACTTACGCCTAAGGGTTAACACCTAGTGGTTAACCCGGTGTTGGTCGGCGTATGAGATGCGCGCCGTTCCGCACCGGATGAGCATCTCAGTCAGGAAACCACACCATGCGCGAAGCCGTCCGTCTGATCCTCGAGTTCATCCAAGAAGCCCGCGAGGCCCATCTGGAGATCGCCAGCCAATAAGGCTGGGTGGGCCGCCCAGGCGGCCCTTTGTTACCGACCGCTGCGCCCCATTGCCCTGGCATGGGGCGTTTCTGTTTTTAAGCCAAATCAAGCTCTAGCGCTTGTGTAATAAGCGCGAGCAGCTATTAATACAATAGCTAGTGCGCAACCTGCGGCGTTACACTGCGCGCCTCAGGCCTCATGGGGCCCTGTTCCTCCCCCTCCTTAGCCCGCGGGTCCAAGCCCCGCCCGATTCCGCATGAACGCCACCTCCGATACCCCCGCATCCGCCGCCGCCCCCGCCCTGGGGCCGGACGAACTGGACGAACTCGACAGCCTGCTGGACGACCTGCGCACGCGTGAGGAAGATGTGCCGCAGTGGGAGTTCTGCGACGGCTTCCTGACGGCGCTGGTCTGCACGCGCCGCCCCGTGCCCGCGGCGGAATGGCTGCCCATGCTGCTGGGCGACGGCCTGGAACTGGACGTGGCCGAAGGCGAGCCCCTGCCGCTGGTGCCCACGTTCAAGGACCTGGCGCAGCAGGAGCGCTTCCTTGCCTTGTGGGAGCTGCGCCGCGCCGAAGTGCAGGCGCAACTGGACGAGCAGGCCGAATCGCTGGACGCCGACAACGCCTTCCAGCCCGAGGTGATCGACATGCGCGGCGCCATCGCCAGCCTGCCCGAGGAGGAGCGCGCCGAGATGGCGGGGCAGGAGATTCCTTCCTTCGGCCAGGTCTGGGCGCTGGGCTTCATGTTCGCCGTGGAGAACTGGCCCGAGGACTGGGCCACCCCGCGCGACAAGGAAGCCGCCCAGTGGCTGGACGGCGCGCTCGAATCCATCGTCGCCCTCACCGAGGACGACACCGGCAAGCCCGAGATCTGCATGTACGCCGAAGACGGCCCGCCCAGCACCAGCCAGGAGCGGCTGGAGGTCTTTGGCGAGGCCATCTGGGGCGTGTACGACCTGCGCCAGCTCTGGCGCAGCCTGGGTCCGCGCCAGGAAACCATCGTCAAGGGCGAGCAGCCCGGCCGCAACGACCCCTGCCCCTGCGGCAGCGGCAAGAAGTACAAGAAGTGCTGCGGCGCGGCTTGACGCGGCCTTGCCTGGTGTAGCTGGCCTGGCGCGGCTCGGTCTGACGCGACCCGGTCTGACGCGACCCGGCCTGACGCGGCACGGCCTGACGCGGCCCGGTTCGACTCGCCGGCATTGAGTGGGCGGCACGCAGCCGGTGGCCCGGTATTGCGCTCTGGGCCTGCCCAGGTGCTACGGCGCCGCCAGGCCCAGTGGGGCCGTCAGGAGCACGAAGGGGCAGGCGCCTGTGCCAGCAACTGCGCCAGCCGCCCCAGCGCGTGGCGCACCGTGGCGGCGCGCACGGCGGCGCGGTCTCCGCCAAAGCGCCGCAGTTCCGAATGGGTGGCGCCCGCCACGCACCAGCCGAACCATACCGTGCCCACCGGCTTGTCCGGGCTGCCGCCCGTGGGGCCGGCCACGCCCGTCACGGCCACGCTGACCTGCGCGGCGCTGTGGCGCACGGCGCCCTCGGCCATGGCGCGGGCCACGGGCTCGCTCACGGCGCCGTGGGCCGTGATGAGATCGGCGGGCACGCCCAGCAGCGCGGTCTTGGCGGCGTTGGAATAGCTGACGAAGCCGCGCTCGAACCATTGGCTCGACCCCGACAGGTCGGTGCAGGCCGCGGCGATCAGGCCGCCGGTGCAGCTCTCGGCCGTGGCCAGCATCCAGCCGCGTGCGAGCAGGGCCGTGGAGATATGAATCAAATTGGCCGCCAGCGCTTGTCCATCAAGCGCTGGCAGCTCTATTTTTGATAGTTCCATGGCATTCACCCGAACCAGTGGCGCCACAGCGCGATCACCAGCAGCGTGCAGAACGCGGCCACCAGGTCGTCCAGCATGATCCCCAGGCCGCCGCGCCAGCCGAAGCCCTTGAACAACCGGTCGGCCCAGGCCACGGGGCCGGGTTTGGCGGCATCGAAATAACGGAACAGCGCAAAGGCGGCGAGCTGGCCCCAGAAGCCCATGGGCATGGCCAGCCACAGCACGATCCAGATCGCGACGATCTCATCCCACACGATGTGGCCGGGGTCTGCCACGCGCATGTGGCGTGCGGTGACGGTGCAGGCCCACCAGCCCAGCAGCAGCGACAGCGCGATCAGCAGCCCCATGCCGCGCGGCGTGAGCCACAGTTGCAGCACCAGGAACGCCAGCCACCCCCACAGCGTGCCCACCGTGCCCGGTGCCACACGCGACAGTCCGCTGCCAAAGCCCAGCGCGATGCAGTGCGCGGGGTGCACGAACAGAAAGCGGCGCAGGGCGTGGGGCGGCAGTGGGGTGGGGGGCGGCGTATCGGGCATGGGCGGCAAGGATGCAAGGGCCGGCCGATGCTACCAGCGGCGCCGGCCCGGTAGCGGGAGCGGTCAGGCGAAGTGGTCGAACGAGGCGAAGTGCTGCGCCACGGGCTGCCCCTGGCTGTCCACCACACGCAGGCCGGGCGCGGGCTCGACGCGGCCGATGCGCGTGGCGCGCGTACCGCTGGCCTGCGCGGCGGCCTGCACGGCGGCCTGCTGTGCGGGAGGGGCGGTGAAGACCAGTTCGTAGTCGTCGCCGCCGGCCAGCGCGCATTGCATCAGCGTTTGTGCGCCAAAACCGGCTGTAGCGCCCGCCTGCTGGGCGCTAGCAGCTAGTAAATTGGTAGCGACGGTGGCGTCCACGCTGGCGCCCACGCCCGAGGCCTTCAGGATGTGACCCAGGTCGCCCAGCAGGCCATCGCTCACGTCGATGGCGCTGCTGGCCACGCCGCGCAGCGCCAGACCCAGCGCCACGCGCGGTGTGGGCTGCTCCAGCCGTGGGCGCAACTGCTGCAGGGCGGCGGGCGGCAGCGCCAGGCGGCCGCGCAGCGCATCCAGCGCCAGGCGCGCCTCGCCGGGCGTGCCGCTCACGTAGATGTCGTCGCCCACCCGCGCACCGCTGCGCAGCAGGGCCTGGCCCGTGGGCACTTCGCCGAACACGGTGACGCAGAGGTTCAGCGGCCCCTGCGTGGTGTCGCCACCGACCAGCTCGCACTGGTGCGCGTCGGCCAGCCGCAGCAGGCCGTCCGCAAACGCTTGCAACCAGGGCGCATCCACGCGCGGCAACGCCAGCGCCAGCGTGAAGGCCAGCGGCCTGGCGCCGCAGGCGGCCAGGTCCGACAGGTTCACCGCCAGCGCCTTGTGGCCCAGGTGCGCGGGGTCCACGTCGGCAAAGAAATGGCGGCCCTCGACCAGCATGTCGCTGGACACGGCCAGCTGCATGCCGGGTGCGACCGACAGCAGCGCGCAGTCGTCGCCCACGCCCAGCGTCGCACGGCGCACCGGGCGCGTGAAATAGCGCGCAATCAGGTCGAACTCACCCATGGGCGGCTGCCGCGTTCAGATGTCGTGCCCGCGAAAGCGCAGCGCGGCCTGGCGGCTGACCTCGGCCAGCAACTGCTCTTCGCGCTGGCGCTCGCGCAGCCAGCGGGCGTCGTTCTGGCCCAGCGCGGTCTCACCGCGCAGCATGTGCAGCGCGCCCGATGCGCCATGCGTGCCGGCGTAGCGCGCCACGTGGTCCAGCGTCTGCAGGATGTGGTCGCGCAGCGGCATGTGGTCGCCGCTGGCAGGGTCCACGTACACCGCGTCCAGCCCGAAGCGGCAGGCCTGGAAGCGGTTGTAGGTGTAGACGAGGTAGTCGTCCTCGGTGGGGGTGAAGGGCTGCTCGGCCAGGAACCACGCGGCCAGCGACTGCACGTAGCCGGCCAGGGCCGCGGCGCGCTCGATGGTGAGCGGCGTGTCGAACACGCGGATTTCGATGGTGCCGTACTCGGGCTTGGGGCGGATGTCCCAGTAAAAGTCCTTCATGCTCTTGACCACGCCGGTGCGCGTCATTTTGTTGAAGTACTGCTCGAACTCGCTCCAGGTGAGTACGCAGGGCGCGCGGCCCGACAGCGGGAACGCGAACACCGAGTTGAGGCGCGCGGAGTCGAACTGCGTGTCCTGCGCCTGCACGTACGGGCTGGAGGCCGACAGCGCGATGAAGTGCGGGATGTAGCGGCTCATGCGGTGCAGCATGAGCAGGGCGGAGTCGGCGTCGGGGCAGCCGATGTGCACGTGCTGCCCGAAGATGGTGAACTGCTTGGACAGGTAGCCGTACAGCTGCGACAGCTCCTGAAAGCGCGGCTTGTCGTAGATGCGCCGCTCGTGCCATTGCTGGAAGGGGTGCGTGCCGCCGCCGACGACGGCGATGTTGAGCTTGTCCGCGCTCTTGACCAGCGCGTCGCGGATCTGCGTGAGTTGGCCCAGCACCTCGGAGCTGCTGTGGCACACGCCGGTGGAGATCTCGATCATGCTGTTGGTCATCTCGGGCACCACGCTGCCGGGCAGCGGCACCTTCTTCATGAGGCGCAGCATGTCCTCGGCGTAGGGCGCGAGGTCGTAGTCGTTGGTGCTCACGAGCTGCAGTTCCAGCTCGACGCCCAGCGTCAGGGGCTCGGAATGGTGGAAGGCTTCAAGACTCACGTTGGGTGTCTCCGGTGTTGCTGCCGCGGCTGCTCAGGGGCGCCCAGGGTTTGGAGCTTTCGCCCGCGCGGTAGATGGCCACGGTGGCGATCACCGCGCCCAGCACTTCCATCACCAGGATGGCCGGCAGGGCGATGCGCGCGATCAGGTGGCCCGTGGAGGCCGAGGCCACCACGAACTGCGAGGCCACCAGCAATGCGATGGCCGACATCGGCGCCATGGCGCAGCTCAGCCACAGGGCCTGGCGCCAGCTGGCGCCACTGCCCACGTTGCCCACGCCCACGCCCAGCGCCTTGGCCAGCAGGCGCACGAAGATCAGCGCCAGCACGGCGCCGACCACCGGGCCGCTCCAGTCGGCCTGCGCGGCGACGGTGGAGACGAGCACGAACATCAGCATCGTCAGCAGCGAAGAGGCGGTGCCCATCTGCCGCGGCCAGGCCCAGGGGCGCGGGTGCAGTTGCTTGAGCAGCATGCCGCCCAGCAGCGCGGCCAGCGGGGCCGAGCCGCCCATGTGCGCGGTGACGGCGGTGCTGGCGGCGATCAGGGCCATCAGCAGCATGGAGGTGTTCTCGCTCGTCGGGCTCATCACGCGCAACGCCAGGCGCAGGATGAGCGACAGCAGTGCACCCACGGCCACAGAAACGCCCAGCACCACCAGCGCGGGATACAGCGTGCCCACCAGGCCCACGCCGGGGCGGTTGATGAGCTCGGCCTGCGCGCTGCCCAGCGCCAGCGCATACAGGGACGACAGCGTTGCGAGCACCACGGCACGGTCGGTCACGGGGCCGGCGGCGCGCGTGTCGGACACCACGCGCGTCAGAACCGCCGGTGATGCCGCCATCGCGACCAGGGCCAGTGGGCCGGCGGCGCGCTCGGGTACGTCGAACCACAGCATCGTCCAGTACACCGCGAAATAGGTGAAGGCGGACTCCGCGATGCTCTGCACCAGCACCATGGGGTTATGGCGGAACCAGCGCAGCGGAATGCGACCGCCCGCCTCGAACAGCACCACGGCCACGCCCAGCTCCACCAGGAACAGGCCAATGCCCTGCAGCGGCCACACGGCGCCGCCAAAGCCCAGCAGGCCCACGATGGTGCCCACGAGCGTGTAACCCACGACCTTGGGCAGGCCGCTGTAGCGTTGCACCAGATAGCCCGTGATGGAGGCCACGGCCAGCAGCAGCGACCACTGCACCGTGGGCAACCCCGCCGATGGGCGCAGCCACTGCGCCCAAAAGCTCATCAGCTCATTCATTGTTGTAGATCCTCTGTCTCGTGCGGGCAGGCCCGCTGGATGCCCGGGCGCAGCCTGCACCAAGGGCGCGCGCTGCAGCTGCGTGGAACGTGACTACGTTCCCAGGCTGTTAACTGAATGTATCTGCAGCGGTCGCGTTACTTCTGTAGGACGGCGCGCAGCCTGCGGTGGGCGCACCTTATCAGACGGTGCGGCGCCGGGGCAGGAAAAAGCCCAGCGGCGCGCTGCGCCAGCGCGCCAGCAGCGCGCGGTAGATGCGCGCGCGGTCCACGCTGCCCACGTTGTGCGCACGCAATGCCAGGCGGAACGCCAGGTAGAAGCTGACGAGGACGTTGAGCGCACCGTTGAAGGGCACCATGGCCACGGCCCACCAGAAAGCCGGCTGGTGCAGCACGTCCATGCCCAACGTGGCGCTGGCCACGCCGATCTGCCCGGTGGACAGCGTAACGTGGCGCACATCCAGGCCCAGGCCGAAGAACGCGGCAAAGGCCGGCGTCAGCCCCAGCATGAAGCCGAGCGAAATGTTGGCCGCAAAGCCCGAGATGTTGCCCCGCAGGAAGCGCGCCCAGCGGGCGGCGCGTGCAGCACCCAGCATGTGCGTGATGCGCGGGTTGTACTGGATGGCCGAGTCCAGCCGGCGCAATACGAACCAGTTCTCCACCCAGCCCGCGAAAATGCTGGACGCGAACAGCAGCACGCCGGTGAAGGCCGCGAACAGCAGCGAGGGGCCCAGCAGGTGCAGCGACTGCAGCACGTGTTCCGCCTGGGCCGTGCCGATGGCCGGCTGCCCGAGCATCTGCGCGATGAGCAGCGCCAGGGCCAGCGCCCCGGGGAACACCAGCAGCACGTTGCCCAGCACGGCGGCCACCTGCGAGCGCACGAGGTGCGCGACCTCGTCCACGAAGGACTCCAGCCCCTGCGCCTCGTCCAGGTCCTTGAGCTTGGCGGCCATGGCGGGTGCCGTCATGGCGGGCTGCTTGGTGGCCACGGTGAAGTGCAGCAGCTGGATCAGCACGAAGCTGACGGCGTAGTTCACGCCCGCCATGAAGCCGCCCCAGAACGCGGACAGCGCCAGCGCGTACAGCCCGAACTTGGCCAGCGTGGTGAAGGCCATCACTAGCCCGCCACCCGCCGCCTTGCGCACCATGGCCAGGTATTCGCCCGCCGTGCGGGTGATGTAGTGCGCGCCTGTCTCGGCACTGCGCTCGGCGACCTTGGCCGCCAGCATGGACGAGTTGGACGCCACCAGCGCACGCAGGCTGCGACGCTCGCGCCCCACGGTCACCAGGCGCGCAAGGAACTTGGCCGCCGCCACGGCGGGGCGGGGCGACAGCAGGCATTCCAGCAGCTCCCGCACGCGCAGGATGCGCTCGCGCAGCTGGCGCAGGCGAAACACCAGGCCCACGGAGATGCCGTTGTCCTCGAAGTGCGCATACACCGTGTTGGTGGCGGCGCGGCAGGCGTCCAGGCGCTCGCGCAGGCGCTGCACGGCTTCCTGCAGGCGATCGCCGGTGCGCAGCGGGTGCTCCACCTCCACGCGCAGGCTCTCCACGTCGCGGATCAGCGCATGAAAGGGCTGGGCCTCGCGCGCCTCCTCGCTCATGCGCAGACGCAGCTCGGGCGCAAAGCCGGTGGACAGGATCTGCCCGGCGCAGTAGGTGATGGCGTCCAGCAGCGCGCGCTGCCAATGGCTGGCGCCGCCCTGCTCGCTGGCGGGCACCAGCACGGCCAGCAGGCGGCCCAGCAGGGTTTCGTCCAGCGACGCCAGCCAGCGCGCGTCGAAATCGCTAGGCAGCGCCAGCATGAACAACTCCGACGCATCCAGCGTTTCGGGGCTGGAGGGCAGCAGTTTGTAGCGCACGCGCTCGGCCAGCTCGCTGGCCATGGAGGTGCGCTGGGCAAAGCCGAAGTCCGCCAGCAGCGTGGTGATGTCCACCTGCTGCGTGAGCGCTGCCCACCAGGCTTGCAGCCGCACCTGGATGTCGGGCGAGCGTTCCGCCGCGTCGACCAGCAGGGCCACGCGGCCTGCGGCGCCCTCTGTGGACTGGCCGTCGCCGCGCACCCAATCCAGCACGGCGATGAGTTGCAGGTGCCGCTGTGCCAGCGGTGCGGTCGGGTCGATACCGGCGAGCAGCTGCGCCAGATCAGGGCCGCTGCGGCTCAATGCAGCACCCTTGCCGCCATGGGCTGGCCCGGTTGGCCGGGCGAGAATGCCTCCAGCACGAACAGCTCGATCGGACAGGTGAACGGCTCACCGTCCTCGGCCACGCAGAAATAGCTGCCGTGCATGCTGCCGCTGGCGGTGCGCAGGCGGCAGCCGCTGGTGTACTGAAATGCCTCGCCGGGCTTGAGCAGCGGCTGCTGGCCCACCACGCCCAGGCCCTTGACCTGCTCGGTGTGGCCATTGGCGTCGGAGATGATCCAGTGGCGTGAAATCAGCTGCGCGGTCACGTCGCCCGTGTTGGTGATCGTGATGGTGTAGGCAAAGCTGTATACGCCTTCGTCGGGCGCGGACTCGTCGGGTAGGTACTGCGGCTGCACCTCCACCTGGAACTGGTATTTCGGCATCGTGCAATGGTAGCGGCGATGGTGCGGCCCGCGTCGCACAAGGCCTGCTAAGGCCCCGCTCCGGCTGTGCCCGGCATGCGAACGTCGCGCCGCGGCGGCGTCAACTGCGACAATCGCGGCCATGAGCCGCACCTACCGCATCGCCCCCTCCATCCTGTCTGCCGACTTTGCCCGCCTGGGCGAAGAAGTGCGCAACGTCATCGCCGCCGGCGCCGACTGGATCCACTTTGACGTGATGGACAACCACTATGTGCCCAACCTCACCTTCGGCCCCATGGTGTGCCAGGCCCTCAAGCCCCATGCCGTGACGCCCGCAGGGCACGCCGTACCGATCGACGTGCACTTGATGGTGCAGCCCGTGGACGAACTGGCCACGGCGTTTGCCAAGGCGGGGGCGGACCTCATCAGCTTCCACCCCGATGCCTCGGCGCACGTGCACCGCAGCATTCAGAACATCCGCGCGCAGGGCTGCAAGGCGGGCCTGACCTTCAACCCCGCCATGCCGCTTGACGTGCTGGACTGGGTGATCGAGGACATCGACCTGATCCTGTTGATGAGCGTGAACCCCGGCTTTGGCGGACAGAGCTTCATCGACAGCACGCTGCGCAAGATCGAAGCGGCCCGCAGGCGCATCGAGGCCTCGGGCAAGGACATCCGCCTGGAGGTGGACGGTGGCATCAAGGCCGACAACATCCGCCGGGTGGCGGATGCGGGCGCGGACACGTTCGTTGCAGGCAGCGCCATCTTCGGCAAGAGCGACTACAAGGCGGTGATCGACGCCATGCGCGCCGAACTGGCGTGAGGCGCCGCCGCGCGGCTTGATCGCAATCCGCTGAAAAAGCCTATTGCACCGGCGTGGTGGCTTCGCGCAGCACGCCACCGCCTTCCACCGAGCCCGACACCGTGGCGCTGCTGCGCACGCGCGCCTCGCAATCGGACCGGTCCTGTGGAGTCTTGAAGGCCTCGCAGCGGGCCAGCGCGTTGCGCTCATAGATGCTGGTGTCGCTGCTGGACAGCTGGCCGGCGCGCGCGGCCTGGGCGGCCGCCCCTGCCTCGCGTACGCAGGCGGCGCGGCTTTCCGCGGGCACGGACGCGCAGGCGGCACGATCGCTGCTGTACTGGCTGCGCACTTCGTTGGCAGCCTGCGCCGCGCCGGCGCACAGCAGCAATGCGGCGGGAAGCAGGGCGGTGAATCGATGCAATGCCATGGGATGACCTCCTGAAGGGCGATGGTTTTGACGGTTCCAACAATGGCTGTCCATCGTAGGGCGCCACCCGGAAGGCGTCTGTCCGCATGCGGCGCCGTGGTGTGTCGGACGGGTCGGACAGCGCATACACTGCCCGCGCTCAATGCATGACTGACAAGGACAAGGGATGGAACGGGTGCAACAAGACCTCGCCGCGCTGCTCGCGCGCACCGACGCCGCGATCGTGGACCTCGACGGCACCATGGTGGATACGTTGGGCGATTTTGCCGAGGCGCTCAATCGCATGCTGCGCGACCTGCAACTGCCCGCCATCGCGCCCGCGGCGATCGAACGCATGGTCGGCAAGGGGTCGGAGCATCTCCTGCGTTCAGTACTAAAACACGTTCTAGCGCCCGACCAGCAAGCGCTGAAAGCTATGCAATTGGAAGCAAAGGCCGAGGCCTTGTATCCCCAGGCGTGGGAGCGCTACCAGCACCATTACCTGGCCATTAACGGCCAGTATGCGGCGCTGTACGCCGGCGTGGCCGAAGGGCTTGCTGCGCTGCACCGCACCGGTCGGCCGCTGGTGTGCCTGACCAACAAGCCCACCGACTTCGCCCGGCCTCTGCTGCGCGCCAAAGGGCTGGACGGCTTCTTCACCCACGTGTTCGGCGGCGATGCGTTCGCGCGCAAGAAGCCCGACCCGCTGCCACTGCTCAAGGCCTGCGAGGCGGTGGGAACCTCGCCCGCGCGCACGCTGATGATCGGCGACTCCAGCAACGATGCCCAGGCCGCGCGTGCGGCGGGCTGCCCCGTGGTGCTGGTGACGTACGGCTACAACCACGGCCAGCCCGTGCGCGGCGTGGACGCGGACGGCTACGTGGATGCGCTCACCGAGCTGATCGCTAGCTGAATTCCTCCGGCCGCATGCGCGCCATGGGCGCCGCGCGGGGCGCCCGGGTCCTCAGAAGCTCTCCCATTCGTCGTTGTCGGCAGCAGCCGTGCGGGCCGCCT
Source organism: Diaphorobacter sp. LI3 (assembly GCF_022807955.1). Lineage (NCBI taxonomy): Bacteria > Pseudomonadati > Pseudomonadota > Betaproteobacteria > Burkholderiales > Comamonadaceae > Diaphorobacter > Diaphorobacter sp. LI3. Next base: position 452,839 of record NZ_CP094346.1, read on the forward strand.
GCGCGGGTTGAGGGCGCGCTGCTGCTGGACGTGCCAAGGCGGCGGCTGGCGCCCGGGTGGACGCCGGCGGCGTGGCGGGCCGGGCAGGGGCGGCGGGTGTCGCGGAGGTGGCGGGTACGGGAGTCGGCACGGCGGTGGCATGCACGGGCGCCATGCGCGGCAGGGCGGAGGCGTTCTGCGCCAGCTTGAACACGGCGACGGCCTCGACGAGCTCGCGGGCCTGGCCGCTGAGGCTGCTGGCGGCGGCGGCCATCTCCTCGACCAGCGCGGCGTTCTGCTGCGTGGCCTGGTCCATCTGGGTGATGGCCTCGCCCACCTGTGCAACGCCCGAGCTTTGCTCGCTGCTGGCGGCGCTGATCTCCCCCATGATGTCGGTCACGCGGCGAATGGCGGTGACCACCTCGGTCATGGTGGCACCGGCCTTGTCCACCAGCTGCGAGCCCTGCTCCACGCGCTCCACGCTGGCGGTGATGAGCTGCTTGATCTCCTTGGCGGCCTCGGCCGAGCGCTGCGCCAGCGCGCGCACCTCGCCGGCCACCACGGCAAACCCGCGGCCTTGCTCACCGGCACGCGCGGCCTCCACGGCGGCATTCAGCGCCAGGATGTTGGTCTGGAAGGCAATGCCATCGATCACCCCAATGATGTCGGCGATCTTGCGGCTGGACTCATTGATGCCGCGCATGGTGTCCACCACCTCGGAGACCACCTCGCCGCCGTGCACGGCGACGGTGCTGGCATTCATGGCGAGTTGGTTGGCCTGGCGGGCGTTGTCGGCGTTCTGGCGCACGGTGGCGCCCAACTGCTCCATGGAGGCGGCCGTTTCTTCCAGGGCGCTGGCCTGGCTCTCGGTGCGGCCGGACAGATCGTGGTTGCCCTGCGAGATCTCCGCGCTGGCCGACGCGACGCTCTCCGCATTGGCGCGCACGCCGGCCACTACGCGAGCGAGGTTGCCCTGCATGTGGCCCAGTGCCTTCAGCAGCGCCGCGGCTTCGTCGCGGCCGTGGGCTTGGATGGACTGGGTGAGGTCGCCTTCGGCGATCAAGCCTGCGCCGCGCACGGCCAACTGCAGGGGCCCGGTCACGGATCGGCTCAACAAGATGGCGGCGCCCGCGCCCACCAGCAGCGCCACTGCGGTCACGACCATCAGGATGGCGCGACTGAGCGTGGCCTGCTTGGCAGCGTTGTCGCGGGTGCTTTCGTACAGCGCGCGCTGGCGCTGTTCCATGGCGACGATGGACTGTAGGTAAGCGTCGGCCAACGGCTTGAGCTGGCTGTCGAGCAACTCACCCACACTCTCGCCGGCAGCCTTGCGCTTGAGCAATTCAGCCCGCGGGCCGCGATAGGCTTCGCGCGTCTTCGCGATGTCGGCGAGCAAGCGGCGTCCTTCGTCGGTGGTCACCAGCCGCTCCACCACCTCCTGCGCCTTGGATGCTTCTTCGGAGGTCTTGGCAATCTCGCTTTGCCAGCTCGAGAGATGGGAGGTGTCCGCATCCAGGATGGCGGCGCGCGTGCGCACCCAGTTCAGGTCAATCGCCTGCCGCCATGTGCTGGCGGCGCGCAGCCGTTCGTTGTCCGTGCTGGTGAGCTGATGGGTGACGCTTGCCAACTCCTGCAAACGCCATATGCCTACCGCCGCGATGACCACGGTGATGAGCAGAACCAAGCCGAAGGACAAGGCCAGGCGCGTGCCGACCTTGAAGTTGCTGAGATGCATAGAGGCCCCTTGCTGCGCAATTGCAATAAAGTGTATTGCCAAGGGGGATGTGGCTGAAAACGCCATCAGAGGGTCAATGGCATGCTTTCTCTGCGCATCGTCACTGCGTGGGTCGATGGGCTTTATTCCTTGCCCAGCAGGGCGTCCTTGAGCTTCCAGTCGGCCGGCTGGCTGCCGAGCCAGATACCCAGCAATGCGTTGAAGAATTCGGGCTCCTTGAACGGTTCGCCCTGCGGGACGCCCTTCACCGTCACCTGCGTGCCCGTGCCGGGCAGCCAGTCCACGACGAACTGTTCGCCCGCCATGAGCTTCTTGTGCTCCGAAAAGATCTGGCTCATGCGCAGCACGCCCGGAATCAGCTTGGAAAAGGCGGCCTTGTCCATGTTGTCTTCCATACCGCGCGAGAACAGCTTGCCGAGTTCCGTGGAGTCGATGTCGCGCAGCATGGTCACGCTGATGCGCTTGGGGCCGCGCAGCGCGTAGACCTCGGCAGGCGTGGACGCCTTCTTCTCCAGGTACAGGCCTGCGGCATACACCTTGAACACGGCCTTGTAGCGCACACCGGCGCCATTGAGTTGCAGCTTGCTGCCGCCCAGGTCGAGGGTGGGCTCGAACTTGACGCCGGCTGCGGTCGTCGGCTCCGTCGATGCGGGAGCCGGAAGCGCCAGGCACAGGGGAAGGGCCAGAGCACCCCACTGCAGGGTGCGACGACGGGTGAAGGGCATTGCGCAACTCCAAAAAAAGAACGATCGTTCGTTTCTAAATGTTGCGCCATCGAGGGCTGGTCGGCAATAGGGTTTTCGCGTGGATGCGCTGCAGCATCCACCGCGCAGGTGACAAAGTGCTTTGCTACACTGCGGGTCCATGTTCATTCACCACACGTTCATCACAGGTTGCAGCGACCGGGGAGCCTGGCCCTGGCGCAAGCCTGCGTCGTTGAACCCCTGACTGCACCTGGGCGCCTCCCCAGCGTGCGCCCGTGGTCCCACACGTGCTGTCCTGCACGGGGCCGACTCCTCTGAATGATCCTGCGGCGCACTGGCCAGCCAGCGACCGCGCCGCACGAGCTGGGAATCTTCTTGTGATCACTGAACTGGAATTCAAAAGCCTGGCCAGCGAAGGCTACAACCGCATCCCGCTGATGGCGGAAGCTTTTGCGGACCTGGAAACCCCTCTCTCCCTGTACCTCAAGCTGGCCCATGGCAAGGGCGACGGCAAGCACAGCTTTTTGCTGGAGTCGGTCGTCGGCGGCGAGCGCTTCGGGCGCTACAGCTTCATCGGCCTGCCTGCGCGCACCTTGCTGCGGTCCAGCGGCTTCGGCGATGCGGCGCGCACCGAGGTGGTGACCGACGGCCAAGTGGTGGAGACGCACCCGGGCAACCCGCTGGACTTCATTGCCGCCTACCAAAAGCGCTTCAAGGTGGCGCTGCGCCCGGGGCTGCCGCGCTTTTGTGGCGGGCTGGCGGGCTACTTCGGCTACGACGCGGTGCGCTACATCGAGAAGAAGCTAGAGGCCACCTGCCCGTCCGACACGCTGGGCTGCCCCGACATCCTGCTGCTGCAGTGTGAGGAACTGGCGGTCATCGACAACCTCTCGGGCAAGCTGTACCTCATCGTCTACGCCGACCCGGCCCAGCCCGAGGCCTATGCCAGGGGCAAGAAGCGCCTGCGGGAGCTGAAGGACCAGCTCAAGTATTCCGTGAGCGCGCCCGTGGTGCGGCCCACCGAGAGCCACACCGCACAGCGCAGCTTTGCCAAGGCCGACTACTTGAGGGCCGTGGAGCGCGCCAAGGAGCTCATCGCCGCGGGCGACTTCATGCAGGTGCAGGTGGGCCAGCGCATCCACAAGCGCTACACCGAATCGCCGCTGTCGCTGTACCGCGCGCTGCGCTCGCTGAACCCGTCGCCGTACATGTACTACTACAACTTCGGCGAGTTCCAGGTGGTGGGCTCCAGCCCCGAGATCCTGGTGCGCCAGGAGAGCACGCCCGAGGGGCAGAAGGTCACCATCCGCCCGCTGGCCGGCACGCGCCCGCGCGGCGCCACGCCCGAGGCCGACAAGGCCACCGAAGTGGAGCTGGTGAACGACCCCAAGGAACGCGCCGAGCACGTGATGCTGATCGACCTGGCGCGCAACGACATCGGCCGCATCGCCAAGACCGGCACCGTGAAGGTGACCGAGGCCTTCGCGGTGGAGCGCTACAGCCACGTGATGCACATCGTGAGCAACGTGGAGGGCATCCTCAACGACGGCATGACCAGCATGGACGTGCTCAAGGCCACCTTCCCGGCAGGCACGCTCACCGGCGCGCCCAAGGTGCACGCCATGGAACTGATCGACCAGCTGGAGCCCAGCAAGCGGGGCCTCTACGGCGGCGCCTGCGGCTACCTGAGCTATGCGGGCGACATGGACGTGGCCATCGCCATCCGCACCGGCATCGTCAAGGACGGCACGCTCTACGTGCAGGCGGCGGCCGGCGTGGTGGCCGACTCGGTGCCCGAGCTCGAATGGAAGGAAACGGAACACAAGGCGCGCGCCCTGCTGCGTGCGGCCGAACTGGTGGAGGAGGGGCTGGAATGACCACCCGTGCAATCGACAAGACCCAGCCCTGCGCCAGCATGGCCGAGGTGCGCGCGCGCATCGACGCGCTGGACGACATTTTGGTGCCGCTGCTCGTGGAGCGCGGCGGCTACATGACCCAGGCTGCCCTCAACAAGCCGCGGGAAGACCAGGTGCGCGACGAAGCGCGCATCGAGGCCATCGTGCAGCGCGTGCGCGCGCGTGCGGCGGCCGAGGGCGGCGAGCCCGACGTGATCGAGGCCATCTACCGCAGCATGATGGAGGCCTACATCGCCTACGAACACCGTGAATTCGCGCGCCTGTGCGCAGAGGGCCGCAAGGGCCAGGAGGTGACGCCATGACGCGCGTGCTGATGGTCGACAACTACGACAGCTTCACCTACAACATCGTGCAGTACTTCGGCGAGCTGGGCGCCGAAGTCGATGTGTTCCGCAACGACGAGATCACGCTGGAGGGCATTGCCGCGCGTGCGCCCGACCGGCTGGTGATCTCGCCCGGGCCATGCTCGCCGGCCGAGGCGGGTATCTCGGTGGCGGCGATCCAGCACTTCGCCGGCAAGCTCCCCATCTTGGGCGTGTGCCTGGGCCACCAGAGCATTGGCGCGGCCTTCGGCGGCAAGATCATCCGGGCGCAGCAACTCATGCATGGCAAGACCAGCGTCATCACCACCACGCAGACGGGCGTGTTCGCCGGCCTGCCCAAGCAGTTCACGGTGAACCGCTACCACTCGCTGTCCATCGAGCGCGCGAGCTGCCCTGAAGTGCTGGAGGTGACGGCCTGGACGGACGACGGCGAGATCATGGGAATCCGCCACCGCGAGCTGGCCATCGAGGGCGTGCAGTTCCACCCCGAGAGCATCCTCACCGAGCACGGCCACGCGATGCTCAAGAACTTCCTGGATCAAAAATAATAGCTGCCAGCGCTTGCCTGTCAACGAATTCACTGCGAAAAATGCTTGAAATGCATATACAGCAAGCGCAAGCAGCTATCAAAATAGAGGTACTTCCATGACCCCCATCACCCCCCAGGAAGCGCTGCAGCGCACCATCGAGCACCGCGAGATCTTCCACGACGAGATGCTGCACCTCATGCGCATGATCATGAGCGGCGAACTCTCGCCCGTCATGACCGCGGCCATCACCACCGGCCTGCGCGTGAAGAAGGAAACCATCGGCGAGATCACCGCCGCCGCGCAGGTGATGCGCGAGTTCTCCCACAAGGTGCAGGTGCACGACACCAAGCACCTCGTGGACATCGTGGGCACGGGCGGCGACGGCGCCAACACCTTCAACATCTCCACCTGCGCCACCTTCGTGATCGCCGCCGCGGGCGCCAAGGTCAGCAAGCATGGCGGGCGCAGCGTCAGCAGCAAGAGCGGCAGCGCCGACGCCATGGAGGCGCTGGGCGTGCACATCAACCTGCAGCCTGCGCAGATCGCGCAGTGCATTGGCGACGTGGGCATCGGCTTCATGTTCGCGCCCAACCACCACCCCGCCATGAAGAACGTGGCGCCGGTGCGCAAGGAGCTGGGCGTGCGGACCATTTTCAACATCCTGGGGCCGCTGACCAACCCGGCAGGTGCGCCCAACATCCTCATGGGCGTGTTCCACGAAGACCTGGTGGGCATCCAGGTGCGTGCGCTGCAACGCCTGGGCGCCGAGCACGCGCTGGTGGTCTACGGCCGTGACGGGCTGGACGAAATCAGCCTGGGCGCGGGCACGCTGGTGGGCGAATTGAAAGACGGCGCGGTGCGCGAGTACGAGATCCACCCCGAGGACTTCGGCCTGCGCATGGCGGGCACGCGGGCGCTGCGCGTGGAGAACCCGACCGAATCCAAGGCCATGCTGATGGGCGTGCTGCAGGGCGACGAAGGCCCGGCGCGCGACATCGTCTGCCTGAATGCCGGTGCCGCCTTGTATGCTGCCAACGTGGCCGACTCGCTGGAAGACGGCCTGCGCCGCGCCCAGCAGGCCCTGGCCAGCGGCGCGGCCCTGGCCAAGCTGCAGCAGCTGGTCGCCTACACCCAGAAGCTCGCGGCCTGAGCGCACGGCGATGAGCCTGCTGGACGCTCCCATCTGGAACGACCCCGCGACGTGGATCGTGCTGGGCGTGTCGCTGCTGTTCATCGTCGTGGGCATCGTGATGCACCGCATCATCATGAAGGTGGTGCGCGGCCCGGCACCGCCCACGCAAGGCCACGAGGGCCCGGTACCTCCGCGCGAATGAGCGGGACGGGCGCTGGCGCCAGTGCGCGACGTCACCATTGACGCTCCCTGTGGGGAGCAAGGAAGCAAGCATGTCCGACATCCTGAAGAAAATCTGCGACGTGAAGGTCGAGGAAGTGGCCGCCGCGCAAAAGCGCGTGTCCTTCGCCGACATGCGCCGCGACGCCGAGAGCCGCGTGCTCACGCGCGACTTCGTGGGCGCGCTGCGCGCCAAGATCGACCAGGGCCAGGCCGGCGTGATCGCCGAAATCAAGAAGGCCAGCCCCAGCAAGGGCGTGATCCGCGAGGATTTCATCCCGTCCGACATCGCGCAAAGCTACGCCGAGGGCGACGGCAAGGTCAGCGCGGCCTGCCTGTCGGTGCTGACCGACCGCCAGTTCTTTCAAGGCCAGCCCGATTACCTGAAGCAGGCACGCGCCAGTTGCCCGCTGCCGGTGCTGCGCAAGGACTTCATGATCGACCCGTACCAGATCTACGAGTCGCGCGCTTTTGGAGCGGACTGTGTGCTGCTGATCGCCGCCTGCCTTGAGGATGGCCTGATGGCCGAGATGGAGCAGATCGCCCGCAGCCTGGACATGGCCGTGCTGGTGGAGGTGCACGACGGTGCCGAGCTGGAGCGCGCGCTGCGCCTGCAGACGCCGCTCGTGGGCATCAACAACCGCAACCTGCGCACCTTCGAGGTCAGCCTGCAGACCACGCTGGACCTGAAGAAGGAAGTGCCCGCCGACCGCCTGCTGGTGGCCGAGTCCGGCATCCTTGCGCCGGTGGATGTGCACACGCTGCGCGATGCCGGCGTGAATGCGTTCCTGGTGGGCGAGGCCTTCATGCGCGCGCCCGACCCGGGGCGGGCGCTGGCCCAGCTGTTCGCCTGACGGCCGCAGGCCGGGCGTCCCCCGGGGTTGGGGCGGTGGCGGCATACTGCGCCCATGAAAGTCATCGGGCCGCGTCGATGAGCCTTGTCTGAGGCGGTTACCCGGCCATTCTTATCGTGCCCGCATGGAGGAGTTGCCTTGCGCGAGAGACCGGATACGCAGGCCGAGCGTTTTCGCAGGGAGTGGTGGTTGCTGGCGGGCCTGTGGCTGGCGCTGGGGGCGCTGATCGCAGTCGTGCTGAGCCTGGAGCGGCGCGACACCGAGGCACGCGAGCGCCAGCAGGTCGCGCACCAGGTGCATATCGTCCATGAGAACCTGGAGCGCCAACTGCATGCTGTGAACCAGGCGCTGGGGGATATTGTTGCGAACATGGCGCAGTGGCGCGCGCGCCCTGAAGGCGCCTTGCCGTTCAACGAGCGGCTGCGGGCCTTCAGCGACGCCATGACCGGCGTGCGCACGCTGACCGTGCTGGATGCCGAGGGTACGGTGGTCGCCTCCAGCCGCGCTGAACTGCTCGGGGAGAACTTTGCCTACCGCGATTACTTTCAGTCGGCGCGGCGACTGGCAAGCCGCGAGCAGCCCTCGCTGATCGTCAGTGCGCCCATGCGCACGGTGTTGGGTATCTGGGCCATCACGTTGTCGCGCCCGGTGGTGGCGGAAGATGGGCTGCCCGGCGGCGTGGTCGCGGCGACGCTGGACCCCGACGAGTTCAAGACCTTGCTGGACTCCGTGCGCTACGCCCCCGACGTGGAGAGCACCCTGGTGCACGGCGACGGCGTGCGCTTCCTGCGCGTGCCCGAACGGGCGGGGCTGCTGGGCGCCACGCTGGCGCAGCCCGGAACGCTCTTTCAGGCGCACCTGGACAGCGGGCGGATGGAAAGCCTCTTCGTCGGCGCGATGGAGCCGGACCCGACCGAGCGGCTGGTGGCGCTGCACACCATCTTTCCGGCCCACCTGCACATGGACAAGCCGTTGGTTGCGGCCGTTGCGCGGGACTGGAGCCAGGTGTTCGCCGCCTGGCGCGCGCGCGCCTGGACGCTGGGTGTGGCATGGCTGCTGACGGGGGTTGCCATTGGGCTGGGCCTGGGCTTCATGCAGCGCCGGCGCCGCCAGCTGTGGCGCCGCGAGCAGGCGCTGGCCGCCCAGGAGGCCGCGCTGCAGGCCCGCTGGCAGGCGGTGCTGCACGCCACCCAGCAGGGCGTGTGGGACTGGGACGTGGCCGCGGACACGGTGTATTTCTCGCCGGTATGGAAGACCATGCTCGGCTACGCGGAAGGCGACATCGGCGACGGCCTGCAGGAATGGGAAAGCCGCGTGCATCCCGACGATCTGGCGCGCGTGCACGCCGACATGGCGCGCCACCTGGCGGGTGAAACGGCGGTCTATGAAAACGTGCACCGCATGCGCTGCAAGGACGGCAGCTACAAATGGGTGCAGGACCGCGGCCAGGTGACCGCGCGCGACGCCAGCGGCCGACCCACCCGCCTCATCGGCACCCACACGGACGTGACCGCGCAGCGGCAGCACCAAGAGACGCTGGACCGCCTGGCCGAGAACGTGCCCGGCGCGCTGTACCAATACCAGCGCGAGCCCGACGGACGCAGCCACTTCCCGTACGCCAGCCCCGGGGTGCAGGACATCTACGGGCTTCCCCCGCAGGCCCTGTGCGTGGATGCGGAGCAGGTCTTCGCGCGCATCCACCCCGACGACCTGCAGGCGCTGCGCGAGAGCGTGCTGGCATCCGCGCAGACCCTGGAGCTGTGGCGCACCGAGTACCGCGTGCTCGTGCCCGGGGAGCGCGAGCGCTGGGTCAGCGGCCAGGCGCGGCCCGCGCGCACGGCCTCGGGCGCCGTGCTGTGGCATGGCTATATCCACGACGTGACGCTGGCCAAGCAGCAGGCGCTGCAGCAGCAGGAGACCGAGCGCCTGCTCACGCATCTGATGCAGGAGATGCCCATCGGGCTGTGCATGATCAATGCCGCGGGCGTGATCTACTTTCGCAACCGGCGCTTCCTGGACCTGTTCGGCTACACCGAGGCCGAGGTGCCCACGCTGGGGCAGTGGTGGCCGCGCGCGTATCCCGACCCGCACTACCGTGAACAGGTCATCGCCGCATGGCACGCAGACCTGGCGCAGGCAGGTGCGCAGGGGGGCGAGATCGCGGACAGGGAATACCGCGTCACCGACCGCGACGGCAGGCTGCATACGATGACCATCGGCGGGCTCGCGTTTGGAGACCATTGCATGGCCACGTTCGTGGACGTGACCGAGCAGCGCGCGCAACATGAACTGCTGCGCAAGCTGGCCTTCATGGACGGGCTCACGGGCCTGGCCAACCGTCGCCAGTTCGACCGCACCCTCAAAGCCGAATGGCGGCGCTGCCGGCGCAGCGGCCAGCCCCTGGCCGTGGTGATGGTGGACATCGACCATTTCAAGCAGTTCAACGACCTGTATGGCCACCAGCAGGGCGACGATTGCCTGCGCGCCGTGGCCGCCGCGCTGCGCGGCGGCCTGGGGCGGTCGCACGACCTCGTGGCCCGCTACGGCGGCGAAGAGTTCGTCTGCCTGTTGCCCGAGTGCGACCTGGACGGCGCGCGCGCCAAGGCGCAGGCGCTGTGCCGGGCCGTGCATGCGCGGCAGATGGAACACCGCGGCTCGCCGATTGCGCCCGTGGTCACGGTGAGTGCCGGGGTGGCCTGTGTGGTGCCCGGCGCCGAAGACACCCCCGAACAGTTGCTGGCGCGCGCGGATGCGAACCTGTACCGCGCCAAGGCGGCAGGCCGCAACCGGGTGCATGATGGAATGGATTAGCTATCGTAAATATAGCTTGCAGCGCAGAATGGATAAGCCTTGGAGCATGATTTGATGCTAAATACTCCCGCCGCCACGCAACTGCAAAGCGCCGACCCTGCCGACTGGCCTGTCGCGCCGGGCTGGCAGCCGCTGGTCGACACGTTCTTTGCCAGCGCGCGCGGCCGACAGTTGCTGGCCTTCCTGCAGGCGCGGCTGGAGGCCGGCGCCGCCATCTTCCCGCCGCAGCCGCTGCGGGCGCTGCAGCTCACCGCCCCCGAGGACACGCGCGTGGTCATCCTGGGGCAGGACCCGTACCACGGCCGTGGCCAAGCCGAGGGGCTGGCCTTTTCGGTCGCGCCGGGCGTGCGCCTGCCGCCCTCGCTGCAGAACATCTTCAAGGAAATGCAGCGCGACATGGGCGTACCCCTCCCACCGTTTCCCAACCCGGGCGGCAGCCTGGTGAAGTGGGCACAGAACGGTGTGCTGCTGCTCAACACCTGTCTCACGGTGGAAGAGGGCCAGGCCGCGAGCCACGCGGGCAAGGGCTGGGAGCAGCTGACCGATGCCGTCATCCGCGAGGTGGCCGAAGGGCCGCGCCCCGTGGTGTTCATGCTCTGGGGCAGCCATGCGCAGTCCAAGCGTGCCTTCATCCCGCAGGACCGGGGGCACCTGGTGCTTACCTCCAACCATCCCTCGCCGTTGTCGGCGCTGCGCCCGCCCGTGCCGTTCATCGGCAACGGCCACTTCGGCCAGGCGCGGGCGTTCCGCCAGCAGCACGGGTACTGATCAGCGCCGCTCGCGCACCGTCAGCCACGCGCTCGCAGCGCCGCTGGCGGCGATCAGGCAGATGCCCAGCAGCGACCAGCGGTCCGGCATGTGGCCGTACACCGCCCAGCCGGCCAGCATGGCAAACGCGATCTGGGTGTAGAGAAACGGCGCGATCGTGGCGGGCGCTGCGCAGGCGTAGGCCCGCAGCAGCAACAGATGGCCCAGCGCGCTCGACAGTCCCATGACCACCAGCCCCAGCCATACCCGGGCGCTGGTGATGGCGGTCCACACGAAGGGCGCCGCCAGCGTCATCAGCCCGGCGGCAATCCAGCTGGTATAGAACTGCGTGGTCGTGGGGGCCTCCTGCCCGGCCATGCGGCTGCTCAAGATCTGGTACCCCGTGCCGCAGGCCAGCATGCCCAGCGGCAGCACCAATACCCCGCTGAAGGACTGGCCGCCCGGGCGCAGGATCAGCAGCACGCTGGCCAGCCCCGTGGCCACCAGCAGCCAGCGCAGTGCGCTGACCGGCTGGCGCAGCCACAACGCGGCCACGAGCGTCACGCACAGCGGCGTGGCGGCCACGATGGCGGTGAACTCCGCCAGCGGCATGGCGCGGATGCTGAAGATGCCGAACAGGCTGGTCGCGGCGAACAGCACCGCGCGCAACAGTTGATAGCGCGGGTGGTCCGTGCGGGGCGGGCGCCAGCCGCTGCGTGGCAGCACATAGGCGCTGGTGACCAGCGACTGGAACACATAGCGCAGCCACAGCGCCAGCAGCAGCGGCGTGGTGGCGCTCACCAGCTTGGTGGCGGTGTCCAGCAGCGCGAACGAGGCGCAGGCGCCCACCGTGAGCGCGATGCCGGCCAGGGCGGTGCGGGGGCTGTGCCCGGCCGGCGCGGCGCTCATGCGCGGGGGCGCTCCAGCAGCATGCAGTCGCCGTAGCTGAAGAAGCGGTAGCGCTGCGCGACCGCGTGGCGGTACAGCTGCATGATGTGCTCGTAGCCCGCAAAGGCGCTCACCAGCATCATCAGCGTGCTCTTGGGCAGGTGGAAGTTGGTGAGCAGCAGGTCGACCACCTGGAACTGGAAGCCCGGCGTAATGAAGATGCTGGTGTCGCCCGCGGCCTGGCCGCTCGCGGCCCAGGATTCCAGCGTGCGCACCGTGGTCGTGCCCACGGCCACCACGCGGCCGCCGCGCTGGCGGCAGCGCTCCAGCGCCGCCAGCGTGGCCAGCGGTACCTCGTACCACTCGCTGTGCATGCGGTGCTCGGCCAGGTTCTCGGTCTTCACGGGCTGGAAGGTGCCCGCGCCCACGTGCAGCGTGACGCTGGCGCGCTCGATGCCGCGCTCGGCCAGGCGGGCCAGTACGGCATCGTCGAAGTGCAGCGCGGCCGTGGGCGCGGCCACCGCGCCGGGCGCGCGCGCGAACACGGTCTGGTAGCGCTCGCTGTCCTCGCCGGCATGGGGGTCGTTGCCGCCGGCCTGCTGGCGCTCGATGTAGGGCGGCAGCGGCAGGTGGCCGTGGCGCTCCATGAGCTCCCAGGGGCTCTCGCCCGCGGGGCCGCGCAGGGCCAGGCGAAACAGCGGGCCGTCCGCATCCGGGTAGCGGCCGAGCAGCGTGGCGTCGAACCCGCCCGCGGCCGCGCCGCCGGCCAGGTGGAGCGTGGCGCCGGGCAGCGGCTTCTTGCTGACCTTCATGTGCGCCACGACCTCGTTGCCGGTGAGCACGCGCTCGATCAACAGCTCCAGCTTGCCGCCGCTGGCCTTCTCGCCGAACACGCGGGCCTTGACCACGCGTGTGTCGTTGAACACCAGCAGGTCGCCCGGCTGCAGCAGGTCGGGCAGTTCGCGGAAGATGCGGTCGGTGGGCGGGACGGTGCGCCCGTCCAGCAGGCGCGAGCCGCTGCGCTGGGGGGCCGGGTGCTGGGCGATGAGCAGCTCGGGCAGCTCGAAGTCGAAGTCGCTCAGGGTGAAGGTGCGGGGTGCGGTGGAGGCGGAGGACATGCGGGGCTTGAGGGCCGGACGGGCCCGTTCCAAGGCAGAAAGACAAGCCCGCAATTCTCGCAAAGATGCCGCCGCCGTGCAGCGCGTTGGTGCACCTCGGGCGCTACCAGCGAGGGTCGGGCAGGTCGGACCAGAGTTGCGCGAGGTCGGGGAACTGCCAGCGCGCCGGGTCCTCGCGCGCGATGATCTTGTCGCGGCAGTCGGGCTCGGACAGGTCCACCACCTCGGGGGGGATGCGCAGATCGGATCGGGTGGAGTAGAAGACCCTCACGCGCGGCGCGATCAACTTGCCTGGCGACTGCTCTGTCACGACGCCCAGGCGGCCCGAGGCGAGGCGCACCAGCGAGCCCACGGGGTAGATGCCGATGCTCTTGACGAAGGCCTGGAACAGCCGGCTGTCAAAGTGGTCGCGGGTCCATTCCGCCATGCGGCGCAGCGACTCTGAGGGGTCCCAGCCGCGCTTGTAGGGCCGGTCCGACGTGATGGCGTCGTACACGTCGCAGATGGCAGTCATGCGCGCCAGCGTGCTGATCTGCTCGCCCGTGAGGCGGTGGGGGTAGCCCGTGCCGTCCATCTTCTCGTGGTGGTGCAGGCACGCGTCCAGCACGGGCTCGGGCAGGTCGGTGCCCTGCAGCAGGGCGTAGCCGGCCACGGGGTGGCTGCGCACCACGGTGAACTCGTCGTCGGTCAGCTTGCCGGGCTTGTTGAGCACTTCCAGCGGCACGGCCGCCTTGCCGATGTCGTGCAGCAGCCCGGCCAGCCCGGCCATGCGCGCGGCTCCATCGTCCATGCCGATCTGCCGGGCCAGCGCCACCATCAGCGCGGACACGGCGACCGAGTGCATGTAGGTGTACTCGTCGGCCGTCTTGAGCCGCGCCAGGCTGATGAGCGCGTCCGGGTTGCGCGTGACCGAGTCGGTGATCTCGTTGACCATTTCCTGCGCCACGGCGGTATCGATGGCGCGGCCCAGGCGTGCCTGGCCGAACATCGTGACCACGGCCTGCTTGGCCTGCGAGCAGATGGCCGCCGCCCGGCGCAGCTCCTGGTCCATGCCTGCCGGCTGGGGCGTCACGGCCGGGGCAGGCGGCGCGGGCTGGGTAGGCAGGTCCTCCAGATGCTGGAAGTCGCTGTCCACCTGCGCGTCGGCTTCGGCGCGGGACACGCTGGCCGTGCCGGGCGCGATGTCCAGGCCCTTGGATGTGTCGATCCAGACCTCGTGGATCTCCGTGGCGCGGATGCGCGCCAGGTCTTGCGGATCCTGCAGCAGAAAGCGCGAGCGCCAGAAGGGGTGCTCCATCCAGGAGCCGCAGAACTCATGCAGGTACATGCCCAGGGTGAGATGCTTGACTTCGATGCGCTTGAGCATGACGGGAGACGACGAGACGGTAACGTGTGGTAACTGCGGGCATGGTAGCCTTTTTGCCGTGCCCAGACCCACACGTTCCTCCACGTCCGCCTCGTCCTCCGCGAAGCCCGCCCCCAGCCCCGCACAGCAGGCCCTCGTCAAGCTGGGGCTGGTGCGCGACATCGACCTGGCCCTGCACCTGCCCCTGCGCTACGAGGACGAGACGCGCATTACGCCGATCCGCAGCGCACGCGATGGCGACACGGTGCAGATCGAGGCCACGGTGACCGCCAGCGAGGTGCAGATGCGTCCGCGCCGGCAACTGGTGGTGACCGTGGAGGACGGCACCGGCAGCTGCGAGCTGCGCTTCTTCAGCTTCTACCCTTCGCACCAGAAGACCATGGCCGTGGGCGCGCGCCTGCGCGTGCGCGGCGAAATCAAGGGCGGTTTCTGGGGCCGCCAGATGCTGCACCCGGCGTTCCGCAAGGCCGAAGGGGACTTGCCCGCGGCACTGACCCCCGTCTATCCCACGGTGGCGCAGCTGCCTCAGGCGTACCTGCGCCGCGCCGTGGCGAGCGCCCTCACGCGCGTGGAATTGCCCGAGACGCTGCCGCCGGGGCTCGAACCCCCCGCGGTTCCCTCGGGGGTGCGGATTGATGACCAAAACGGCCTCCAGCGCCCATGGAGCCTGCGCGAGGCGCTTCTGTTTTTGCATCACCCCACGCCCGATGTGGCGCTGGCCACGCTGCAGGACCACAGCCACCCGGCGTGGCAGCGCCTGAAGGCCGAGGAACTGCTGGCGCAGCAGCTGTCGCAGCTCACCGCCAAGCGCGAGCGCGCCCGCCTGCGTGCCCCGGCGCTGCGCCCGCAGACGCAGGCAGGGGGCACGCCGCTGCACGAGCAATTGCTGGGCGTGCTGCCCTTCAGCCTGACGGCCGCGCAGCGCCGCGTGGGTGAGGAGATCGCGCGCGATCTGGCCCGGCCGGTGCCCATGCACCGTTTGCTGCAGGGTGATGTGGGCTCGGGCAAGACCGTGGTGGCCGCGCTGGCCGCCACGGTGTGCATGGACGCGGGCTGGCAGTGTGCGCTGATGGCGCCCACCGAGATCCTGGCCGAGCAGCACTTCGCCAAGCTCATCGGCTGGCTGCAGCCGCTGCTGGCCGAGCGCGGGCGCCAGGTGGCGTGGCTGGTGGGCGGGCAGAAGAAGAAGGAGCGCGCCGAGATGCTCGCGCGCATCGAAAGCGGCGAGGCCGCGCTGGTTGTGGGCACGCACGCCGTCATCCAGGAGCAGGTGCGTTTCAAGAACCTGGCGCTGGCGGTGATCGACGAGCAGCACCGCTTCGGCGTGGCACAACGCCTGGCGCTGCGCAAAAAGCTGGAGCACGCCGGCATGGAGCCGCACCTGTTGATGATGAGTGCCACGCCCATCCCGCGCACGCTGGCCATGAGTTACTACGCCGATCTGGACGTGTCCACCATCGACGAGCTGCCGCCCGGGCGCACGCCCATCGTCACCAAGCTGATCGCGGACAGCCGCAAGGATGAGGTGGTCGAGCGCATCGGTGCGCAGGTGGCGGCGGGCCGGCAGGTGTACTGGGTGTGCCCGCTGATCGAGGAGAGCGAGGCGCTGGACCTGTCCAACGCTACCGCCACGCACGCCGAGTTGAGCGAGGCGTTGCAGGGCGACGCGGCGCACGGGCGCGCGCCCGTGATGGTGGGCCTGCTGCACTCGCGCATGCCCGCCACCGAGAAGAAGGCCGTGATGGACCTGTTCAAGGGCGGGCAGATGGGCGTGCTGGTGTCCACCACCGTGATCGAAGTGGGCGTGGACGTGCCCAACGCCTCGCTCATGGTCATCGAGCATGCCGAGCGCTTCGGCCTGTCGCAGCTGCACCAGCTGCGCGGGCGCGTGGGGCGCGGCGCGGCGGCTTCGGCCTGCGTGCTGCTGTACTCCATGGGCGACTCGGGCCGCCTGGGCGAGACCGCGCGCGACCGCCTGAAGGCCATGGCCGAGACCACCGACGGTTTCGAGATCGCGCGGCGCGACCTGGAGATCCGCGGGCCTGGCGAGTTCCTGGGCGCTCGCCAGTCGGGCGACGCACTGCTGCGCTTTGCCGACCTGGCCACCGATACGCTGCTGCTGGAATGGGCGCGCGAGACGGCGCCACAGATGCTGGACCGCCACCCGCTGCTGGCCGAGCGCCACATCCAGCGCTGGCTTGGCGGAAAATCGGACTATCTCAAAGCCTGATGGGCCGCCCGTGGCCGCACAGCGCGGCGGGCGTTGCACAATGGCCGATTCTGCCGGCCGGATTCGCCATGACTCTTACCGAACTCAAATACATCGTCGCCGTTGCGCGTGAAAAACACTTCGGCCGCGCCGCCGAAGCCTGCTATGTCTCGCAGCCCACGCTGTCGGTAGCGGTGAAGAAGCTCGAGGACGAGCTGGAGGTCAAGCTCTTCGAGCGCAGCGCGGGCGATGTCTCCGTCACGCCGCTGGGCGAGGAAATCGTGCGCCAGGCGCAGAGCGTGCTGGAGCAGGCCGCCGCCATCAAGGAGATCGCCAAGCGCGGCAAGGACCCGCTGGCCGGCGCCCTCACGCTGGGCGTGATTTACACCATCGGCCCCTACCTGCTGCCCGAGTTGGTGCGCCATGCCATCGCGCGCACGCCGCAGATGCCGCTGATGCTGCAGGAGAACTTCACCGTGAAGCTGCTGGAGATGCTGCGCACCGGGGAGATCGACTGCGCCATCATGGCCGAGCCGTTCCCCGACACCGGCCTGGCCATCGCGCCGCTGTATGACGAACCCTTCTTGGCGGCCGTGCCCAGCAGCCACCCGCTGGCCGAGCGCGATGCGGTCTCGGCGTCGGAACTCAAGAACGAAACCATGCTGCTGCTGGGCGCGGGCCACTGCTTTCGCGACCACGTGCTGGAGGTGTGCCCCGAGTTCGCGCGCTACGCGAGCAATGCCGAAGGCATTCGCCGCACGTTCGAAGGCTCGTCGCTGGAGACCATCAAGCACATGGTCTCCGCCGGCATGGGCGTGACGCTGGTGCCACGCCTGTCGGTGCCGCGGGATGCGCTGCACACGGGTGCACGCCGGCGCAAGAGCGACGACACGCACATCCGCTACCTGCCAATCGTCGAGAGCGACGGCAGCCCGCCGCCGAAGCGCCGCGTGGTCCTGGCCTGGCGGCGCAGCTTCACGCGCTACGAGGCCATCGCCGCGCTGCGCAACGCTGTCTACGCCTGCGAGTTGCCCGGCGTCACGCGCTTGTCTTGACGCAGGGCGATGCTGCGCGGCGCGGTAGTTGGTACAGTCATGGCAGAGTCATCCCCACCACCCAGAAAGGACGCACCATGGCCAAGCCCAGCAGCAAATCCGTCAGCACCAAGAGCGGCGCACCGCGCATCAACATCGGCATCAGCGACAAGGACCGGGCCGCCATCGCGCAGGGCCTGTCGCGCCTGCTGGCCGACACCTACACGCTGTACCTCACGACCCACAACTTCCACTGGAACGTGACGGGCCCGATGTTCAACACGCTGCACACCATGTTCATGGCGCAGTACACAGAGCTGTGGAACGCCGTGGACCCGGTGGCCGAGCGCATCCGCTCGCTGGGCCATGTGGCGCCGGGCTCCTACGCGCAGTTCGGCCAGCTCACCAGCCTGCCCGACGTGCCGGCCCAGCCGCCCAAGGCGACCGAGATGATCCGCATCCTGGTGGAAGGCCATGAGGCCGTGGCCCGCACTGCGCGCGAGCTGTTTCCCCTGGCCGACAAGGCCAGCGACGAGCCCACGGCCGACCTGCTGACCCAGCGCCTCACGGTGCACGAGCAAACGGCCTGGATGCTGCGCTCGCTGCTGGAGGACTGAGTAACCGTCTTCGAAGTCAAGCGCAATGAAGCGACTTGTCCCAAGGTTTTCCAGTGCGCACCATGGCGTTGAGCGTGGTGAGCAACTTGCGCATGCAAGCGACCAGGGCGACCTTGGGCAACTTGCCAGCGGCCTTCAGACGCTCGTAGAAGGCCTTGATGGCCGGGTTGTAGCGGGTGGCCGTGAGCGTTGCCATGTACAGCACGCGGCGGATCTCGAAGCGCCCGCCTTGTACGCGCCGCCTGCCCTTGCTGCCGCCGGAGTCATTGGCCATGGGCGCCACGCCCACCAATGCAGCGATCTCGCGCCGGTTCAGCCGGCCCAGCTCTGGCAGCTCGGCAATCATCGTGGCACTGGCCACCGGGCCGACTCCCGCAGCCGACTGCAGCAGCGTGTCGAGCTCCCCAAAGTGCTCGCGCACATGCGTGACCATCTGCTCTTCGATCTCATCGAGCTGCGCCTTGATCGCCGCCTCGATGGCCTCGATGCTGGCGTGCAGCTTCTTGGGCGTGATCTGCAGCCGTTGGCGCTCCGAATGGAGCATGGTCAGCAACTGGCGCCTGCGCGTGACCAGGGCCGCGAGCCACTGCTGGCGCTCATCGGCCAGGGGGCGCAAGAAGCGCTGCAGATCGTCGCGGCGCAGCAGCACCGCTGCCAGCTCGGCCAGCGTGCGCGCATCCACCGCGTCGGTCTTGGCCAGGCGTCCCATGGATTTGGCGAAGTCGCGCGCCTGGCGCGGGTTGATGACCGCCACGGGCAGGCCTGTGGCCTGCAGGGCACACGCTAACGCGGCCTCGTAGCCGCCGGTGGCCTCCATCACCACCAGACCCACGTCCAGGGGCTGCAGGGCAGCCGCCAGCGCCGAGTGGCCTTCGGCATCGTTGTCAAACCGCTGGGCGCTGCTCTTGGCACCCAGCACACAGACATCCACGTGCGCCTTGGCCACGTCGATGCCCACCGTCACTGAGGTAACAGACATGATCTTCAGATCCCTTGCTTGTGCATGCGCGCTCAATCAAGGCGCGCGTAACCGTTCGGGCTTCACGAAGACCAGCGCGGCGGCCATGCGTTCTGTACTCAGTCACGGGCTCTATCACCCCAGCGCCTACCAAACTGCACGGGCCGGTCTGGCCGCCTCAACGGCGTTCAGACTCTACCGCGCTGGTCTGGTTTAAAGATACAAGCGCAACTGTGCACGCGGGCCGGGCCATGTCCGCCACCGAGACAGAGCTCAAGCTGGCGCTGCCCCCGCGTGATGCGGCGGCGCTGGCGGTGCGCCTCATGCGCGAGCCGGCGCTGGCACGCGCCACGCCGGTGCGTGAGCACCTGGTCAGCCTCTACCACGACACGCCTGCGCAGGACCTGCTGCGCCAGCGCGTCGCCCTGCGCCTGCGCCGCGAGGGGCCTGAGGGCGCGGGTGCCCGCTGGCTGCAGACCCTCAAGACCGCGGGCGACACCACGTCCGCGCTGAGCCAGCGCGGCGAGTGGGAAATGCCCGTGGCCGGCCCGGCGCTGGAGCTGCACCGGTTGGAGGGCACGCCCTGGCCCGCCATGGACCTCGATGGCGTGCTGGCCGCCGCGCTGCAACCGTGCTTTACCACCGACTTCGTGCGCACCCGCTGGCGTGTGCGGGTGCGCGGCGGCGCCGTGGTGGAGGTGGCGCTGGACGTGGGCGCCGTGACCGCCACGGTGGACGGCGCGGCGCATGCCACGCCGCTGTGCGAACTGGAGCTGGAGTTGCTGCAGGGGCCTCCCGAGGCACTGCTGGCGCTGGCGCGGCGCATCGCGCGGCACGTGCCGGTGCTGCCGCTGGCCGCGAGCAAGGCCGCACGCGGCTACGCGCTGCTGTACCCGCCGGCCAGCCCGGCCGTGGAGGCCCAGCCGCCCGCGCTGAAGCGCGGCATGACGGTGGCGCAGGTCGCCGAACGCGTGCTGCAGGAGCCTTTCCACCAGTTTTGCGCCAACCTGTTTGCGCTGCAACAGGGCAGCGACGCGCCCGAGGTGGTGCACCAGGCCCGCGTGGGCTGGCGCCGGCTGCGCAGCCTGGCGCGCCTCTTTGCCCCGGCCTGTGCCGCGCGGCCGGCCCCCGCCGCCGTAGCGCTGGCGCCGCTGCTGCAGTCCCTGGGACATTTACGCGACCTGGATGTGGCGCGCACCCAGACGCTGCCTGCGTTGGCCGCGCACTACGCGCAGGGCGGCGCGCGGCAGGCCGCCGCCTGGGCGGCAGCGCAGGCCGCGCTGGATGCCGCCGCAGACCAGGCCCGCGCGCAAACGCGCGCCGCACTCCATCGG
Organism: Diaphorobacter sp. LI3; assembly: GCF_022807955.1. Classification (NCBI taxonomy): domain Bacteria; kingdom Pseudomonadati; phylum Pseudomonadota; class Betaproteobacteria; order Burkholderiales; family Comamonadaceae; genus Diaphorobacter; species Diaphorobacter sp. LI3. Next base: position 473,313 of record NZ_CP094346.1, read on the forward strand.
CCCGCCGTGGGCGCCGCGCTGCTGGCCTGGCAGGACTGGTTGCATGGCTGGGCGCTGGCCGCCCAGGGGGAGCGCGGCGTGGACGCCTGTGCCAGCGATGCCCTGGCCGGCGCGCCGGCGCGGCACTGGGTGCGCAAGCGCGTCCAGCGGCTGGTGCGGCGCCTGGGCGCGGCGCTCAAAACGGCGGGCGATGACGAAGGCCTGCACCATGCCCGCATTCTCGCCAAGCGGTTGCGCTACGGCAGCACGTCGCTGGCGCCGCTGCTGCCCCGTCGCATGGGCCGCCACCGGGGCGCGGCCGAGCAGTGGCAGGAGCGCCTGGGCGCGCAGCGCGACTGGGCGCGGGCCGCCGCTCTGGTGGCTGTCTGCGGGGGCGATGCCGCCGTGGTTGCTTTCCTGCGCGGGGCCGCGCTGGGGCGCGGCTGGGATCCCCTGCGGGACGCCGCGCGCCGTTGAACGGCAGTCTTCCGCTCACGGGCAGTGCCGTGCGACCACGCGGGCGCGCCGGCCACCATGGCGTATAAAAGCGGGCTTTGGCGCACGCTGGCGGGCACCCGTCCCCGTGTGCTGCGTCGTCCGCGGGCCTTGTGCCTTCGGTGTCCGTGTCCGCCCCGTGGCGCCCTGCGCAACCTGTCTTTTCCCTTGCCTCCATGTCCGCTGTCGCCCCGCGCTCCCGCCTGTCCCTGTACCTCGACCTGATCCGCTGGAACCGCCCCGCGGGCTGGCTGGTGCTGGTGTGGCCCACGCTGGCGGCGCTGTGGGTGGCGGCGGACGGCTTTCCCGGCTGGCACCTGCTGGCGGTTTTCGTGGCCGGCACGGTGCTCATGCGCAGTGCGGGTTGCACCATCAACGACATTGCCGACCGCGACTTCGACCGCCATGTGAAGCGCACCACGCAGCGCCCCATCACCAGCGGCCAGCTGGGCGTGAAAGAGGCCGCGCTGGTGGGCGTGGTGCTCACGCTGGCGGCTTTCGTGCTGGTGCTCACCACGCGCTGGGAGGCGGTGGCCTGGTCGGTGCCCGCGGTGTTGTTCACCATCCTGTACCCGTTCACCAAGCGGTTCTTCGCCATGCCGCAGGCGTTCCTGGGCATTGCGTTCAACTTCGGCATCGTGATCGCCTTTGCGGCCGTGCAGGGCCGGGTGCCGGCCACGGCCTGGGTGCTGTGGCTGGCCAACCTGTTCCTGGTGCTGGCCTACGACACCGAGTACGCCATGGTGGACCGCGACGACGATCTGAAGATTGGCATGAAGACCTCGGCCATCACGCTGGGGCGCTTCGACGTGGCGGCCATCATGGGCTTCTTCGTGCTGTGCCTGGGGCTCACGGCGTGGGTGCTCGCGCCCTACGGCCTGGGCTGGCCGCTGTGGCTGGGGCTGGGCGTGGCGGCGGCGCAGGTGGCATGGCACTTCACGCTGATCAAGGACCGCACGCGCGAGGGGTGCTTTACCGCCTTCAGCAAGAGCCACTGGATCGGCGCGGCGATCTTTGCCGGCGTGGCGCTAGGGTATTTGCTACGCTAGTGATAGCTGCCAGCGCTTGACTGTCAACCGCTGGAGCTATTTTTGACGCTTGAATCAGGCGCCGAACTCGGCCGCCAGTTCCTTGGCACGGGCCTCTGCCGCGCGCATGGCGGCGATGAAGTGCGCGGGCACCTGTGCAGCCTGCAGGTGCGTGATGGCGGCGTGCGTGGTGCCGCCCTTGCTGGTCACGCGCTGGCGCAGCACCTCGGCGCTCTCGGGCGAGCGCGCGGCCAGCTCCGATGCGCCCTGGAACGTGGCCACGGCCAGCTGGTAGGCCTGCGCGGGGGGCAGGCCCATGTCCACGCCGGCCTGGGTCATGGCTTCGAGGAACAGAAACACATAGGCCGGGCCGGAGCCCGACAGCGCGGTGACCGCGTCGAGCTGCTCCTCGGCCTCCACCCAGACGAACTGGCCGGTGGTGGCGATCACGCGTTCCACCAGCGCCTTGCCCTGCGGGTCCACTTGCGGGCGGGCGAACAGGCCGGTGATGCCCTTGCCCACCAGCGCGGGGGTGTTGGGCATGGCGCGCACGATGTGCTGCGTGTCCAGCCAGCGCGCGATGCTGTCCGTGGGAATGCCGGCGGCCACGCTCAGGTGCAGGGCGGTGGCGGTGTGGGCGCGGGTGGCGGCGGCGGCTTCCTTGAAGGTCTGGGGCTTGACGGCCCAGACGACCAGCGCGGCGCGCGCGAGCGCATCGCCAGCCGCGGGCTGCGCGGTGATGCCGAACTTCTCCCGCAGCGCGGCGCGCGCGGGCTCGAAGGGTTCGACCACCTCGATCTGGCCGGCCGGTAGGCCGCGCTGCAGCAGGCCGCCGATGATGGCGCTGGCCATGTTGCCGCCGCCGATGAAGGCAATGGGGGGAAGGGGGGATGCGCTGGCTGTCATGGGATTGGGCGGGGAAGCGATGGGGTCAGGCGGCATTGTGCGCCGTCCAGCATCATTCAGAGTGATTCAAAAACAGGAGCTGCTCGCGCTTGCTATGCAGGGGATTCAGAGGGTTTTGTGTCTGAAAATGCGTTGCAGCAAGCGCCAGCAGCTATGGTTTTTACGTCAACCGGGTAGCACGGCCTGCGCGACGGCGTGCTCCCAACGCGCCATCAACGCCTCGGCCTGGCTGCGCGGCAGGGTGGGGGTGAAGCGCCGCTCGGCTTGCCACAGGGCAGACAGCTCGTCGGTGCTGGCATACACGCCGCTCGCCAGGCCCGCCAGGTAGGCGGCGCCCAGGGCGGTGGTCTCCACCACGGCGGGGCGCACCACGGGAATGCCCAGCAGGTCGGCCTGGAACTGCATCAGCAGGTCGTTCACGCAGGCGCCGCCGTCCACGCGCAGCTCGCTCACCGGGGCGCCGCCTGCGGCCACGGCGTCGCGGCTCATGGCGGCCAGCAGCGCGGCGCTCTGGTAGGCAATGGATTCGAGCGCGGCGCGCGCGATGTGCGCGATGGTGGTGCCGCGCGTGAGGCCGGTGATGGTGCCGCGCGCGTCGGGCTTCCAGTAGGGCGCGCCCAGGCCGGTGAAGGCGGGCACCATCATCACGCCGCCCGAGTCGGGCACGCTTTCGGCCAGCGCCTGCACCTCGGAGCTGGCCGAGATGGCGCGCAGCCCGTCGCGCAGCCACTGCACCACGGCGCCGCCCACGAACACGCTGCCTTCCATGGCGTACTCGGGCGATCGGCCGGCTTGCGCCGCGCTGGTGGTGAGCAGGCCGTTCTCGCTTTTCTGAAAGCGGCTGCCGGTGTGCATGAGCATGAAACAGCCCGTGCCGTAGGTGTTCTTGGCCATGCCGGCGGTGAAGCACGCCTGGCCGAAGAGCGCGCTTTGCTGGTCGCCTGCCACGCCGCCAATGGCGATCGGGCCGCCCAGCAGCGCCGCGTCGGTGGCGCCGAAGTCGCTGGCCGATGGCAGCACCTCGGGCATCAGCGCGCGCGGGATGCGCAGGAGCTGCAGCAGCTCATCGTCCCACTGGTTGGTGTGCACGTTGAACAGCATGGTGCGGCTGGCGTTGCTCACGTCGGTGACATGGCGCTTGCCGCCGGTGAGCTGCCAGATGAGCCAGCTGTCCACGGTGCCGAAGGCCAGCTCGCCGGCCTCGGCCGCGTCGCGCGCGCCGGGCACGTGGTCCAGCAGCCATTGCAGTTTGGTGCCGGAGAAATAGGCGTCGATCAGCAGGCCCGTCTTGGCCTGGATGGCGGCGGCATGGCCCTGTTCGCGCAGTTGCGCGCAGGCGGGCTCGGCGCGCCGGTCCTGCCAGACGATGGCGTGGTGCACGGGCTCGCCGGTGCGGCGGTTCCACAGCACGGTGGTCTCGCGCTGGTTGGTGATGCCCAGGGCGCGCACGTCCTGCGCGGTGATGCGCGCCTCGCGCAGCGCGTCCTGCGCAGTGGCGAGCTGCGTGCGCCAGATCTCGCGCGGGTCATGTTCCACCCAGCCGGGGCGGGGGTAGATCTGCGGCAGCTCGCGCTGCGCCTGGGCCACGATGCGGCCACGTTCGTCGAACACGATGCTGCGGGAGCTGGAGGTGCCTTGGTCGAGTGCGAGCAGGTAGGTCATGGGCGGAGCGTAACGTGTTGGGGCGCTGTTCAATCGCCGGGAGGGCCTCTCATGCGGCAGCCACGGTGCATTGCACGCCGGCCTCGTGCAGCAGGGCCGGGAAGGGCTCGGGCGGCGGCGCGTCGGTGAACAGCCGGTCGATCTGCGCGAGCTGCGCCAGCTGCACCATGGCCGGACGATTGAACTTGGTGTGGTCGGCGGCCAGCCAGACCTCGCGCGCGTGTTCGATGATGGTCTGCGCGACCTTCACCTCGCGCATGTCGTAGTCGCGCAGCGAGCCGTCGGGCTCGATGCCGGAGATGCCGATGAGTGCGATGTCCACGCGGAACTGGCGGATGAAGTCCACCGCCGCCTCGCCCACGATGGCGCGGTCGCGCTTGCGCACCACGCCCCCGGCCACGATCACCTCGCAGTCGGGGTTGGCGCACAGGATGGCGGCCACGTTCAGGTTGTTGGTCAGCACGCGCAGGCCCTTGTGGTGCAGCAGCGCCTTAGCAATGGCTTCGGTGGTGGTGCCGATGTTCAGGATCAGCGAACAGTTGTCGGGCACCTGCGCGGCCACGGCGCGCGCGATGCGCGCCTTGCCCGTGGAGTTCAGCGCCTCGCGCTGGGTATAGGCCAGGTTCTCCACGGTGGAGCTGGGCATGCGTACCCCGCCATGAAAGCGGCTGACCAGGCCCAGTTCGGCCAGGCGCTGTACGTCGCGGCGCACGGTCTGCAGCGTCACGCCCAGGATGTCGGCCAGCTGCTCCACGCTCAGCGACTTGCGCAGGCGTACTTCATCGAGCAACTGGAGTTGGCGGGGGTTGGTGTTCACGGGCGGCGCTGGGGCGGGCATGGCGATGGGGTGGGATGCACTTTAAAACGAACAAAAAGGAATCGAGCAAGGGTAAACCTTGATTCGTTTCGATCACAAAAGAACAAAAATGAATGAATACGAAGATTTTGTCGGGAGTGGCAGGCGTGCGGACGCCTGGCACCCCCGCTGCCACAGGGGAGGCGAGGAGCGCGCATGGAGCTGATTTTGGACGGCATCACCAAGCGGGTCGGCCCGCAGGTGTGGCTGCATGGCATGGGCCTGCGGCTGCATAGCGACGCCGTGACCGTGCTGCTGGGGGCCACGCAGGCGGGCAAGACCAGCCTGATGCGCATCATGGCCGGGCTGGACCGGCCCACCGAGGGCCGCGTGCGTGTGGACGGCGTGGACGTCACCGGCGTGCCCGTGCGTGAGCGCAACGTGGCCATGGTGTACCAGCAGTTCATCAACTACCCGTCGCTCACGGTGGCGGACAACATCGCCTCGCCGCTCAAGCTGCGCGGCGACAAGAACGTGGCCGCGCGCGTGCGCGAACTGGCCGAGCGGCTGCACATCACGCCTTTCCTCGATCGGCTGCCGTCCGAGCTGTCGGGCGGGCAGCAGCAGCGCGTGGCACTGGCGCGCGCACTGGCCAAGGGCGCCCCGCTGATGCTGCTGGACGAGCCCCTGGTCAACCTGGACTACAAGCTGCGCGAGGAGTTGCGCGAGGAACTGTCGCAGCTATTCGCCGCCGGCGGCTCTACCGTGGTCTACGCCACCACCGAACCGGGCGAGGCGCTGCTGCTGGGCGGCTACACCGCTGTGCTGCACGAGGGTGAGCTGCTGCAGTACGGCCCCACGGCCGAGGTGTTCCACGCGCCGCGCTCGCTGCGCGTGGCACGCGCCTTCAGCGACCCGCCCATGAACCTGCTGCCCGCGCAGCCCGTGCCCGGCGGCGTGCAGCTGGCGGGCGGCAGCGTGCTGGCCCTGCGCCAGCCGCTGCAGGCCCCTGCGGGCGGCACGCTCACGGTGGGCCTGCGCGCCAGTGCCCTGCGGCTGGCCCAGCGCGCGGGCGACGTGGCGGTGCAGGGTGTGGTGGAGCTGGCGGAGATCTCCGGATCCGACACCTTCGTGCACGCCGCCACGCCCTGGGGCGCGCTGGTGGCGCAGGTCACGGGCGTGCACTATCTGGAACTGGGCAGCGCCGTCACGCTGTACCTCGATCCGGCGCAGGCCTATGTGTTCGGCCCCGATGGCGCGCTGGCCCTGGCGCCCGTGCGCGCCTCGGAACGCGCGCAGGGAGGGCACTGACATGGCGCGCATCGAGCTCAACCTGGCGCATTCCTACAAACCCCGCCCGCAGCAGGACAGCGACTACGCGCTGCTGCCGCTGGACATGGTCTTCGATGACGGCGGCGCCTACGCGCTGCTGGGCCCCTCGGGCTGCGGCAAGACCACCATGCTGAACATCATGTCCGGCCTGCTCGTGCCCTCGCAGGGGCAGGTGCGGTTTGACGGCCGCGACGTCACGCGCGCGAGCCCGCAGGAGCGCAACATCGCCCAGGTGTTCCAGTTCCCGGTGATCTACGACACCATGACGGTGGCCGAGAACCTGGCCTTCCCGCTGAAGAACCGCAAGGTGCCTGAGGCGCACATCCGCCAGCGCGTGGGGAAAATCGCCGAGATGCTGGAGATGAGCGGTCAGCTCGACCAGCGCGCGGCCGGCCTGTCGGCCGACGCCAAGCAGAAGATCTCGCTGGGCCGCGGCCTGGTGCGCGAGGACGTCGCGGCCGTGCTGTTCGACGAGCCGCTCACGGTGATCGACCCGCACCTCAAGTGGCAACTGCGCCGCAAGCTCAAGCAGATTCACCATGAGCTCAAGCTCACGCTGATCTACGTGACGCACGACCAGGTGGAGGCACTCACCTTCGCCGACCAGGTGGTGGTGATGACGCGCGGGCGCGTGGTGCAGATGGGCACGCCGGGCGATCTGTTCGAGCGCCCGCAGCACGCCTTCGTGGGCCACTTCATCGGCTCGCCGGGCATGAACTTCCTGCCCGCGCAGGTGCAGGGCGGCGAGATCACCGTGGCCGCGCAGCGCTGGGCTCTGCCGCGTGCGCTGCCGGAGGGCGCCGTGCAACTGGGCGTGCGCCCCGAATACCTGGCCCTGGCCGACGCGCATGCGCCCGGTGCGTTGCGCTGCACCGTGGCGCGCGTGCAGGACGTGGGCACGCACCAGATGCTCACGGCCACCGTAGAGGGTCAGTCCCTCAAGGCCCGTTTCGCGCCCGAGCAGGCGCTGCCCGCGCCGGGCGAGGCGGTCTGGCTGCAGGTGCTGGGCGAGCACACCTGCTTCTACAAGAACGAGGAGCTGCTGCCATGAATGGCTACCCCCTGAGCCGCAGCGCGGCTTCCCCCTGGATGGGGGACGGCGCCCTTTGCTGCGGAGCGGCCCTTGCTGGGCGCCCCGCCGTCTGCGCCGCACCAGTGGTGCGCGTCGCAGGCTATCCCTTGGAGCACTGCCATGAGTAGTACGACCAAACCCGTGAACCAGAAGGCCTGGTTCCTGGTGCTGCCGGTGATTCTGTGCGTGGCCTTCTCGGCCATCCTGCCCTTGATGACGGTGGTGAACTACTCGGTGCAGGACATCATCAGCCCCGAGCGCCGCGTGTTCGTGGGCACGGAATGGTTCGCCGCCGTGCTGCGCGACGAGGAACTGCACGGCGCGTTGCTGCGCCAGCTCACGTTCTCGCTGGCGGTGCTGCTGGTGGAGATTCCGCTGGGCATCCTGCTGGCGCTCAGCATGCCCGCGCAGGGCTGGAAGTCGTCGGCGGTGCTGGTCATCGTGGCGCTGTCGCTCTTGATCCCGTGGAACGTGGTGGGCACCATCTGGCAGATCTTTGGCCGCTCGGACATCGGCCTGCTGGGAGCGGCGTTCGAGGCCATCGGCTTCGACTACAGCTACACCGGCAACGCCACGCAGGCGTGGCTGACGGTGCTGGCCATGGACGTGTGGCACTGGACTCCGCTGGTGGCGCTGCTGTGCTTCGCGGGGCTGCGCAGCATTCCCGACGCGTACTACCAGGCCGCGCGCATCGACGGCGCGAGCAAGTTCGCCGTGTTCCGCTACATCCAACTGCCCAAGATGCGCGGCGTGCTGATGATCGCCGTGCTGCTGCGCTTCATGGACAGCTTCATGATCTACACCGAGCCCTTCGTGCTCACGGGCGGCGGGCCGGGCAACGCGACCACCTTCCTCAGCCAGTACCTCACGCAAAAGGCCGTGGGCCAGTTCGACCTGGGGCCGGCGGCGGCGTTCTCGCTGATCTACTTCCTCATCATCCTGCTGCTGTGCTTCATCCTCTACAACTGGATGCAGCGCGTGGGCACCACGCCGAAGGAGGGTGCCGGCCATGAATGAGCCCCGCTTCCAGAAACGCACACTGTTCCTGATCGCCTACCTGGTATTCGCCGTGCTGCCCATCTACTGGATGGTCAACATGAGCTTCAAGACCAACGAGGAGATCCTGTCCAGCTTCTCGCTGTGGCCCCAGCACTTCACCTGGGCCAACTACCAGACCATCTTCACCGACGAGAGCTGGTACTCGGGCTACATCAACAGCCTGATCTACGTGGCCATCAACACGGTGATCTCGCTCACCGTGGCGCTGCCCGCAGCCTATGCGTTCAGCCGCTACCAGTTCCTGGGCGACAAGCACGTGTTCTTCTGGCTGTTGACCAACCGCATGACGCCGCCGGCCGTGTTCCTGCTGCCGTTCTTCCAGCTCTACACCACCGTGGGGCTGATGGACACGCACATCGCCGTGGCGCTGGCGCACCTGCTGTTCAACGTGCCGCTGGCGGTGTGGATTCTCGAAGGCTTCATGAGCGGCATCCCGCGCGAGATCGACGAGACAGCGTACATCGATGGCTACAGCTTTCCGCGCTTTTTCCTCACCATCTTCCTGCCGCTGATCAAGGCGGGCGTGGGCGTGGCGGCGTTCTTCTGCTTCATGTTTTCGTGGGTGGAATTGCTCTTGGCACGCACGCTCACCAGCGTGAATGCCAAGCCCATCGTCGCCACCATGACGCGCACCGTGAGCGCCAGCGGCATGGACTGGGCGACGCTGGCCGCCGCCGGGGTACTGACCATCGTGCCCGGCGCCATCGTGATCTGGTTCGTGCGCCACTACATCGCGAAGGGGTTCGCGATGGGCCGCGTCTGACGGGAAGGGAAGCCAACACATGAACCACCGCAATTCGCAGCGGCACGCGCAACGCGTCCCATACCAGCGGCAGCCGTGGAACGGGCTTTGCCCGGCCACCGGCTGCGTCCCCCTGGGGGGAAGCGCCGCAGGCGCTCAGGGGGGTACCCATGTTTGACTGGATGGCTTGGACCACCCCGGTGGCGGTGTTCTTCACCTGCATCGTGCTCATGCTGATCGCCATGACGGTGTGGGAAATCCAATCCCCCACGGTGGAGCGCAAGGGCTTCCTGCCCATGACCACCACGCGCGGCGACCGGCTATTCATCGGCCTGCTCACCGCCGCGTACATCAACCTGGCCTGGGTGGGCCTGGGCGAGAAGATGGCGCAGTGGTTCTCGCTGGAGGCCGAGCCCTCGGTGTGGATCAGCTTCGTGCTGTCCATGCTGGTGCTGGCGCTGGTGCTGCGCAAAGGGTAGTCAAAAAAGATAGCTGCTTGCGCTTGATTTACCGGGATTTGAGATAGAAAACTATCTAAAAACCAATAACAACAAGCGCCAGTAGCTCACATTTTTATAAAAGGGGCCAGCCGACTCTCCCCCGGCACCGGCGCCCATCCAACCCCCGGGGAGCGTTCTTGTGAGGAGACAGCAATGAAGATGCAGTTCAAGGCGATCGCGTTCGCCGCCGCGGCGCTGGCGCTGGGGCAGGCAGCCTGGGCCGGCGAGGCCGAGGCCAAGAAGTGGATCGACAGCGAGTTCCAGCCCTCCACGCTGAGCAAAGACCAGCAGATGGCCGAGATGAAGTGGTTCATCGACGCGGCCAAGAAGCTGCAGGCCAAGGGCGTGAAGGAGATCGCGGTGGTCTCAGAGACCATCACCACGCACGAGTACGAATCCAAGACCCTGGCCAAGGCGTTCAGCGAGATTACGGGCATCCAGGTCAAGCACGACCTGATCCAAGAGGGCGACGTGGTCGAGAAGCTGCAGACCTCCATGCAGTCGGGCAAGTCCATCTATGACGGCTGGATCAGCGACTCCGACCTCATCGGCACCCACTACCGCTACGGCAAGATCCTGAACCTGTCCGACTACATGGCCGGCCCGGGCAAGGATTACACCAACCCCGGCCTGGACCTGCAGGACTTCATCGGCACCAAGTTCACCACCGCCCCGGACGGCAAGCTGTACCAGCTGCCCGACCAGCAGTTCGCCAACCTGTACTGGTTCCGCGCCGACCTGTTCGACCGCAAGGACTTGAAGGACAAGTTCAAGGCCAAGTACGGCTACGACCTGGGCGTGCCGCTGAACTGGAGCGCCTATGAGGACATTGCCGAGTTCTTCACCAACGACGTGAAGAACATCGACGGCAAACCGATCTATGGCCACATGGACTACGGCAAGAAGGACCCGTCGCTGGGCTGGCGCTTCACCGACGCCTGGCTGTCCATGGCCGGCAGCGCCGACATCGGCACGCCCAACGGCCTGCCCATCGACGAATGGGGCATTCGCGTGGCCGACGACAAGTGCACCCCCGTGGGCGCCAGCGTGGCCCGTGGCGGCGCCACCAACTCGCCGGCCGCCGTCTATGCGCTCACCAAGTACGTGGACTGGATGAAGAAGTACGCGCCCAAGGAAGCCATGGGCATGACCTTCGGCGAGGCCGGCCCCGTGCCCGCCCAGGGCCAGATCGCCCAGCAGATCTTCTGGTACACCGCCTTCACCGCCGACATGACCAAACCCGGCCTGCCCGTGGTGAACGCCGACGGCACGCCCAAGTGGCGCATGGCCCCTGGCCCCAACGGCCCGTACTGGAAGCAGGGCATGCAAAACGGCTACCAGGACGTGGGCAGCTGGACCTTCTTCAAGGACCACAACCCCGACCGCCTGGCCGCCGCGTGGCTCTACGCCCAGTTCGTGACGGCCAAGAGCACGTCGCTGAAGAAGACCGTCGTCGGCCTGACGCCGATCCGCGAGTCCGACATCCGATCCAAGGCCATGACCGACATGGCGCCCAAGCTGGGCGGCCTGGTCGAGTTCTACCGCAGCCCGGCGCGCGTGGCCTGGTCTCCCACCGGCACCAACGTGCCCGACTACCCCAAGCTGGCGCAACTGTGGTGGAAGAACGTGGCCCAGGCCGTCACGGGCGAGAAGACCCCGCAGGCCGCCATGGACACACTGGCCGACGAGATGGACCAGGTGATGGCCCGCCTGCAGCGCGCCGGCATGGAGCGCTGCGCGCCCAAGCTGAACGCCAAGGGTGACCCGGCCAAGTGGCTGAGCGACCAGCACGCGCCCTGGAAGAAGCTCGCCAATGAGAAGCCCAAGGGCGAAACCATCAACTACAACACCCTGCTGCAGGCCTGGAAGGACGGCAAGGTGCGTTGATGCCGCAGCGGATGGGCCCTTTGCCGGGCCCATCCCGCGGATCGGGTCACAATTCAGGGTAAACCCTGATTTTTCTGCCAGGGTTACGGACCATTCCCCTTATGACTAGCGACACCTCCACCCCTTTGGCAACCGTACGGGCCGACCTGCTGGCCCGCCTGGCTCAACCCGTGACCTACGACCTGGCGGTCGTCGGAGGTGGGGCGACGGGCCTGGGGGTGGCGCTGGATGCGGCGGCGCGCGGCTTTTCCGTCGTGCTGCTGGAATCGCACGACTTCGCCAAGGGCACCTCCTCGCGTGCCACCAAGCTGGTGCACGGCGGCGTGCGCTACCTCGCGCAGGGCAACATCGCCCTGGTGCGCGAGGCGCTGCATGAGCGCACCACGCTGCTGCGCAACGCGCCCCACCTGGCGCAGCCGCTCGCGTTCGTCATGCCTTCCTACAAGGTGTGGGAAACGCCGTTCTACGGTGTGGGCCTGAAGATGTACGACGCCCTGGCCGGCAAGGCGGGCCTGGGGCCCACCGAATTCCTTGGGCGCATGGAAACCCTGCGCTGCCTGCCCACGGCCATGGCCGACGGGCTCAAGGGCGGCGTGAAGTATTGGGACGGGCAGTTCGACGACGCCCGACTGGCCCTGGCCCTGGCGCGTACCGCCGCGCAGCGGGGGGCTCTGCTGCTCAACTACTGCCCCGTGGACGACCTGTTGTACGACGGGGGGAAGGTGGCGGGCGTGGTTTGCCAGGATGCCGAGACCGGGCAGCGCTACGAGGTGCGTGCGCGCTGCGTGGTCAACGCCACCGGCGTGTGGGTGGACGCCCTGCGCCAGCGCGACGGTGATGTGAGCGGCCAGCCCGCCAAGCCCATGGTGGCGCCCAGCCAGGGGGTGCACATCGTGGTGGACCGCGAGTTCTTGCCCTCCGACCATGCGCTGATGGTGCCAAAGACGGCCGACGGGCGGGTGCTGTTTGCGGTGCCCTGGCTGGGCAAGGTGATTTTGGGCACGACCGACAGCCCACGCCAGGATCTGGCGCGCGAGCCCCAGGCCATGCGGGAGGAAGTGGCCTTCATCCTGGGGGAATCGGCGCGCTACCTGCGGCGCGCCCCCCAGGCGAGCGATGTGCGCAGCATCTGGGTGGGCCTGCGTCCCTTGGTCAAGCCCTCGGACGAAGACGCCGCCGCCACCAAGAGCATCAGCCGGGAACACACCGTGCTGGCCAGCCGCAGCGGGCTGGTCACCGTGACTGGCGGCAAGTGGACCACCTACCGCGCCATGGCCGAGGATGTACTGCTCAAGTGCATGGACGAACACCTGCTGCCGCGCCGCCAGGGCGGGATCACCGTTGCGCTGCCCCTGGTAGGAGCCGGTGCCACCCGGGAGCGCCAGGGAATGAACGCGCCCCAGGGTCTGCATTCCTACGGCGACGAGGCCGCGCGGGTGCAAGCCCTGCCGGGTTCGCAGGTGCAACTGGCCGAAGGGCTCAGCGAGGCCATGGTGCGCTTCGCCGCGCGCCATGAATACGCACGCACCGTGGAGGACGTGCTCGCACGGCGCTCGCGCGTGCTGTTTCTCGATGCGCGCCAGGCGGCCGCGCTGGCGCCGCGCGTGGCGGACATCCTGCGCGAGGAAATCCCCGGCCAGGACCCGCAGCTGCCCGCGTTCCTAGAGTTGGCCGCACACTACGCCACGGTGCCGGTATAAAAAGCGCTTGACGCCCGGTTTTAAGTTTGCGATACTGCCGGGCTTCGCGTTAAGTGCGCGAGGTTTCTGCCCAGCGGGAAGCGCCGCAAATGGTTTGCGGCGTGGACGACGGGCCCAAGACTGACTGGCAGGTCGGCCGCCTTGAAAGGCTTCGGGGCATTCGACCGCTGGTGCAAGTTGGGAATATTGAAATGATCCAAACAGAATCTCGGTTAGACGTTGCCGACAATACCGGCGCGAAGTCCGTCCTGTGCATCAAGGTGCTGGGCGGTTCCAAGCGTCGCTATGCCAGCGTTGGCGACATCATCAAGGTGAGCGTGAAGGAAGCTGCTCCGCGTGGCCGCGTCAAGAAGGGCGAGGTCTACAGCGCAGTGGTTGTGCGTACGGCGAAGGGTATCCGCCGCGGCGACGGTTCGCTCGTGAAGTTCGACGGCAATGCAGCAGTGTTGCTCAATTCCAAGCTGGAGCCCATCGGCACCCGCATCTTCGGCCCCGTGACGCGTGAACTGCGTACCGAGCGCTTCATGAAGATCGTGTCCCTGGCTCCCGAAGTTCTCTAAAGGACGCGCCATGAACAAGATCCGCAAGGGCGACGAAGTCATCGTGCTCACCGGGCGCGACAAGGGTAAGCGCGGCACGGTGTCGCTGCGTAAGGATGACTCTCATCTGGTCATCGAAGGCATCAACCTGGTCAAGAAGCATGTCAAGCCGAACCCCATGAAGGGTACGACTGGCGGCATCGTGGAAAAGGCCATGCCCATCCACCAATCCAACGTGGCCATTTTCAATGCCGCTACCGGCAAGGCTGACCGCGTGGGCATCAAGGTGCAGGCCGACGGCACGCGTGTTCGCGTGTTCAAGTCCAGCGGCGCCGAAATCAAGGCTGCCTAAGGAGTCCACATGGCACGACTGCAAGAAATCTACCGCGACAAGATCGCCCCCGAACTGGTCAAGCAGTTTGGTTACACCTCGCCCATGCAGGTTCCCCGTCTGACCAAGATCACGCTCAACATGGGCGTGAGCGAGGCCGTGGCGGATAAGAAGATCATGGACAACGCCGTGGCGGACCTGACCAAGATTGCTGGTCAGAAGCCCGTGGTGACCAAGGCCAAGAAGGCTATCGCCGGTTTTAAGATCCGCGAAGGCCAGGCCATTGGCTGCATGGTGACGCTGCGCGGTGCGCAGATGTACGAATTCCTGGATCGCTTCGTGACGATCGCGCTGCCTCGCGTGCGTGACTTCCGTGGTATCTCCGGTCGCGCATTCGACGGCCGTGGCAACTACAACATCGGCGTCAAAGAGCAGATCATTTTCCCTGAGATCGAGTACGACAAGGTGGATGCCTTGCGCGGCCTCAACATCAGCATCACCACGACGGCCAAGACCGACGAAGAAGCCAAGGCGCTTCTCACGGCTTTCCGTTTCCCGTTCAAGAACTAAAGGCAGCGTATGGCTAAAGTAGCTTTGATCCAGCGCGAACTGAAGCGCGAAAAACTGGCCGCCAAGTACGCCGCCAAGTACGCGGAACTGAAGGCGATTGCCGGCGATGCCAAGCGCAGCGACGAAGAGCGCGAAGCGGCCCGTCTGGGCCTGCAGAAACTGCCTCGCAACGCCAACCCCACGCGCCAGCGTAACCGCTGCGAAATCACCGGTCGTCCCCGTGGCACTTTCCGTCAATTCGGTCTGGGTCGCGCAAAGATCCGTGAACTGGCATTTGCCGGTGACATCCCCGGTGTCACCAAGGCCAGCTGGTAAGCAGGCAGGAGAGATACAACATGAGCATGAGTGATCCCATCGCTGACTTGCTGACCCGCATCCGCAACGCACAAATGGTGTCCAAGGCCACCGTGTCGGTGCCTTCTTCCAAAGTGAAGGTTGCCATAGCCCAGGTGCTGAAGGACGAGGGTTATATCGACGGCTTCGAAGTGAAGTCCGAGAGCGGCAAGACTGAACTCGAAATCACCCTGAAGTACTACGCCGGTCGCCCGGTGATCGAGCGCATCGAGCGCGTGAGCCGTCCCGGCCTGCGCGTGTACAAGGGCTGTGGTTCCATTCCGCAAGTCATGAACGGCCTGGGTGTGGCAATTGTCACGACGCCCAAGGGTGTGATGACCGACCGCAAGGCGCGCGCTACCGGTGTCGGTGGCGAGGTGCTTTGCTACGTCGCTTAACGTGGCATTGAGGAGAAGACTGAAATGTCCCGTGTAGGTAAATCCCCGGTAAGCATCCCCGCAGGCGTGGATGTGTCCATCAAGGACGACCAGATCAGTGTCAAGGGTGCTGGTGGCGTGCTGTCGCTGGCGCAGAACGCGCTGGTGAAGGTGTCTAACAACGAAGGCAAGCTGAGCTTTGAGCCGGTCAACGACTCGCGTGAAGCCAATGCCATGAGCGGCACCGTGCGCCAGTTGGTGAACAACATGGTGGTCGGTGTGAGCAAGGGCTTTGAGAAGAAGTTGACGCTGATCGGCGTGGGCTTCAAGGCAGCAGCCTCCGGCAACAAGCTGAACCTGGCCATCGGTTTTTCGCATCCCGTGAACTTCGAGATGCCTACCGGCATCACCGTTGCCACGCCGACGCCCACCGAAATCGTGATCAAGGGTGCTGACCGCCAAGTGGTGGGCCAGCTGGCCGCCGAGATCCGTGCCGTTCGTCCGCCCGAGCCCTATAAGGGCAAGGGTATCCACTACGCGGACGAAAAAGTCACGATCAAAGAGACCAAGAAGAAGTAAGGAGCTGCAGCATGTTGACCAAAAAAGAGCAGCGTCTTCGTCGTGCCCGCCAGACCCGCATCCGCATTGCCCAGCAAGGTGTCGCGCGTCTGACGGTCAATCGTACGAATCTCCATATCTACGCCAGTGTGATCTCCGGCGATGGCAGCAAGGTGCTGGCCAGCGCATCCACGGCCGAAGCCGATGTGCGCAAGTCGCTCGGTGGCTCGGGCAAGGGTGGCAACGCCGCTGCAGCCCAGATCATCGGCAAGCGCATCGCTGAGAAGGCGAAGGCGGCCGGTGTCGAGAAGGTTGCATTTGATCGTGCAGGTTTTGCATACCACGGCCGCGTGAAGGCCCTGGCCGATGCAGCCCGTGAAGCCGGCCTGCAGTTCTAAGCGGAGCGGAATACAAAATGGCTAAATTTCAACCCAAGGTACAGAGCGAAGGTCAGGACGACGGTCTGCGCGAAAAAATGATCGCGGTCAACCGCGTGACCAAAGTCGTGAAGGGTGGCCGCATTCTGGGCTTCGCTGCGCTGACGGTGGTTGGCGATGGTGACGGCCGCGTGGGCATGGGCAAGGGTAAGTCCAAGGAAGTGCCCGCCGCCGTGCAAAAGGCCATGGAAGAGGCACGTCGCAACATGGTGAAGGTGTCGCTGAAGAACGGCACCATTCACCACAACGTGACGGGCCACCACGGCGCAGCCGTGGTGATGATGGCCCCGGCCCCCAAGGGTACCGGCATCATCGCTGGCGGCCCGATGCGCGCCGTGTTCGAGGTGATGGGCATTACCGATATCGTGGCCAAGAGCCACGGTTCGTCCAACCCTTACAACATGGTTCGCGCCACGTTTGACGCCCTGACCAATTCCACTACGCCGGCCGAAGTGGCCGCTAAGCGCGGTAAGACGGTCGAAGACCTCTTCGCTGCCTGATAGGGAGGCGTGCAATGACAACGCAACAAACCATCAAGATTCAACTGGTGCGCAGCCCGATTGGCACCAAAGAATCGCACCGCGCTACCGTTCGTGGCCTGGGTCTTCGCAAGCTCAACAGCATCAGCGAACTCAAGGACACGCCTGAAGTGCGCGGCATGATTAACAAGATCAGCTATCTGGTCAAAGTCCTCTGAGAGGTTGATGATGGAACTCAATAGCATCAAGCCCGCAGATGGTGCCAAGCACGCCGCGCGCCGCGTTGGTCGTGGCATTGGTTCCGGCCTGGGCAAGACCGCTGGCCGTGGCCACAAGGGACAAAAGTCCCGCTCCGGGGGGTACCACAAGGTGGGCTTCGAAGGCGGTCAAATGCCTTTGCAGCGCCGTCTGCCCAAGCGCGGCTTCAAGTCGCACCTGCTGAAGTTCAATGCGGAAATCTCCTTGACCGCCCTGGAAAACCTGGGGTTGGCTGAGGTGGATGTGCTGGCGTTGAAGAACGCAGGTTTGGTGGGCGAGTTGGCCAAGGTG
This sequence comes from Diaphorobacter sp. LI3, assembly GCF_022807955.1. Taxonomy (NCBI): domain Bacteria; kingdom Pseudomonadati; phylum Pseudomonadota; class Betaproteobacteria; order Burkholderiales; family Comamonadaceae; genus Diaphorobacter; species Diaphorobacter sp. LI3. Next base: position 490,644 of record NZ_CP094346.1, read on the forward strand.
GTCAAGGTGATCAAGAGTGGCGAGATTTCCAAGGCTGTGAAGCTGTCGGGAATCACCGCAACTGCTGGCGCCAAGGCTGCCATCGAAGCGGCCGGCGGTAGCCTGGCCTGATCTGGTTCTGACGAAAGGCATCTGTGGCTACTAACGCAGCTCAACTGGCAAAAACCGGTAAGTTTGGCGATCTCCGCCGGCGTCTGGTCTTTCTGCTGCTCGCGTTGGTTGTGTACCGCATCGGCGCGCACATTCCCGTTCCTGGGATTGATCCGGCGCAGCTGCAACAGTTGTTCAGTGGCCAGCAGGGCGGCATTCTCAACCTCTTCAATATGTTCTCGGGTGGAGCGCTCTCGCGCTTCACGGTCTTCGCGCTGGGGATCATGCCGTACATCTCGGCATCGATCATCATGCAGCTGATGACCTATGTGGTACCCACATTCGAGCAGTTGAAGAAGGAAGGGGAGGCCGGGCGCCGCAAGATCACGCAGTACACCCGTTATGGAACGTTGGGCTTGGCGATTTTCCAATCGCTGGGTATTGCGGTGGCTCTGGAGAGCTCCGCAGGTCTCGTGTTGAGTCCGGGCTTCGGCTTCCGGCTCACGGCAGTGGTCAGCCTGACCGCCGGCACGATGTTTCTGATGTGGCTGGGTGAACAGATCACTGAGCGCGGCCTGGGCAACGGTATTTCGATCCTGATCTTTGCCGGTATCGCCGCGGGTCTGCCTAGTTCTATCGGTGGTCTGTTGGAGCTGGTGCGCACGGGGGCGATGAGCATCCTGGCAGCCATCTTCATCGTGATCGTCGTGGGACTGGTGACGTACTTCGTCGTCTTCGTCGAACGTGGTCAGCGCAAGATACTGGTGAACTATGCGCGGCGCCAGGTGGGCAACAAGGTCTATGGTGGGCAATCCTCCCATCTGCCTTTGAAGCTCAATATGGCAGGTGTGATTCCTCCAATCTTTGCATCTTCCATCATCCTGCTGCCTGCAACCATTGTGAATTGGTTCAGCGCGGGAGAGTCGATGCGGTGGTTGCGTGATATTTCTGCGGCACTGACGCCTGGCCAGCCGGTCTATGTGATGTTCTACGCCGCGGCGATCATCTTCTTCTGTTTCTTCTACACGGCTCTGGTTTTCAACAGCCGCGAAACGGCAGACAACCTGAAGAAGAGCGGAGCATTCATTCCAGGCATCCGCCCGGGTGAACATACCGCGCGCTACATCGACAAGATCCTGGTGCGGCTGACGCTGGCCGGGGCTGTTTACATCACCTTCGTGTGTTTGCTGCCCGAGTTCCTGATCCTGAAGTACAACGTGCCGTTCTATTTTGGTGGTACGTCGTTGCTGATCATCGTTGTCGTGACGATGGACTTCATGGCTCAGGTACAGAACTACATGATGTCGCAGCAGTACGAATCGCTGCTGAAGAAGGCTAACTTCAAGACGACATTAGGTACCTGATGTCCGTGTGCCTTGGGCGAATGCGCTATAGTCGCGGGTTCGCCAAGAAGCAACGGCTTATTGATGCCCTTCGATCCATCGCGGGCACTTATTTTGTGTTCCGCGCACTGGGCCGGAACGATTGGACAAGTTTAGGAGAATGCAATGAGGGTTTCGGCTTCGGTCAAGAAAATTTGCCGTAACTGCAAAATCATCCGCCGCAAGGGCGTTGTGCGCGTGATCTGTACGGATCAGCGCCACAAGCAGCGCCAAGGTTGATTGGGAAGTATTAGAGGACGAACATGGCACGTATTGCTGGTATCAATATCCCGCCCCATCAGCACACCGAGATTGGCCTGACGGCCATCTACGGGATCGGGCGTACCCGTGCTCGCAAGATTTGCGAGGCATGCGGAATTGCTTATTCCAAGAAGGTCAAGGAATTGACCGATGCCGATCTGGAGAAGATTCGCGACCAGATCGCTCAGTTCACCATCGAAGGTGACCTGCGCCGTGAGACCACGATGAACATCAAGCGACTGATGGACATTGGTTGCTATCGCGGTTTCCGTCATCGTCGCGGTCTGCCGATGCGTGGTCAGCGCACGCGCACCAACGCACGTACCCGCAAGGGCCCGCGCAAGGGTGCAGCGGCACTGAAGAAGTAAGATTCTGAAAGATCACTATGGCTAAATCTCCTGCCAATAACGCCGCGCAACGTGTGCGCAAGAAGGTTCGCAAGAACATTTCGGACGGCATCGCCCACGTGCACGCCTCCTTCAACAACACGATCATTACGATCACCGATCGCCAAGGCAATGCTCTGTCCTGGGCGTCTTCTGGTGGCCAGGGTTTCAAGGGTTCGCGCAAGTCGACTCCTTTTGCTGCTCAGGTGGCATCGGAAGTGGCCGGTCGCGCAGCCATTGAACAAGGCATCAAGAACCTCGATGTCGAAATCAAGGGTCCCGGTCCTGGCCGCGAATCCTCGGTGCGCGCGCTGGGCGCTCTCGGCATCCGCATCACCTCCATCTCGGATGTGACGCCTGTGCCCCACAACGGTTGCCGTCCCCAGAAACGTCGCCGTATTTAATTGGTTTCATAAGCCCACCGCCACCGATCGCCTGGCGCGATGGTGGCTCCCGCAGTCCGCTGCGGCAGTCGATTCAAGGATATAAAAAGTGGCACGTTATCTCGGCCCTAAGGCCAAACTCTCCCGCCGCGAAGGCACCGACCTGTTCCTGAAGAGCGCACGCCGCTCTATCGCGGACAAGGCCAAGTTTGATTCGAAGCCAGGCCAGCATGGCCGTACTTCTGGCGCACGCACGTCAGACTATGGTCTGCAACTGCGCGAAAAGCAGAAAGTCAAGCGCATGTATGGCGTGCTGGAAAAGCAATTCCGCCGCTATTTCGAGGCCGCTGAACGCCTCAAGGGCAATACGGGCGCTAATTTGCTCGGTCTGCTCGAGTGCCGCCTGGATAACGTGGTGTACCGCATGGGCTTCGGCTCGACCCGTGCCGAAGCGCGTCAGCTCGTGTCCCACAAGGCCATCACTGTGAATGGTCAAAGCGTCAACATCGCATCCTATCTGGTCAAGGCCGGCGACGTGGTTGCGGTACGCGAAAAATCCAAGAAGCAGGCACGTATTGTTGAGGCCTTGCAATTGGCGCAGCAGGTGGGCATGCCCGTTTGGGTCGAAGTGAATGCCGACAAGGTAGAAGGTACCTTCAAGAAGGTCCCGGATCGCGATGAGTTCGGTGCAGACATTAACGAATCCCTGATCGTTGAGTTGTACTCGCGTTAAACCATAGCTTTAAGTTAGCCGAAATCGTCCCTGAACCGCGAGGCATCGCGGTTTAGGCGCTTCACCAGCCTTACCGGTGTAACGAGCTGGGGGTATTGAGAGGAAGTCTGCATGCAAACCAATTTGCTGAAACCCAAGGCAATCAATGTCGAGCAACTTGGCCCCAACCGTGCCAAGGTGGCGTTGGAGCCTTTTGAGCGCGGTTACGGGCACACGCTGGGCAATGCCATTCGCCGTGTACTGCTCTCTTCCATGGTGGGTTACGCAGCAACGGAGGTGACGATTGCCGGTGTCTTGCACGAATACTCGTCCATTGACGGCGTTCAGGAGGATGTGGTCAACATCCTGCTGAACCTCAAGGGGGTGGTGTTCAAGCTGCACAACCGTGACGAAGTCACGCTGAGCCTGCGCAAGGATGGCGAAGGCGTCGTCACGGCGCGCGACATCCAGACGCCGCACGACGTTGAAATCGTGAACCCCGAGCACGTCATTGCCACGCTGTCTGCGGGCGGCAAGCTGGACATGCAGATCAAGGTGGAGAAGGGCCGCGGCTACGTGCCCGGCAACCTGCGCCGCTACGCGGACGAGGCGACGAAGTCCATTGGCCGTATCGTGCTGGATGCCTCCTTCTCGCCGGTGAAACGCGTGAGCTACACCGTTGAGAGCGCGCGTGTGGAACAGCGCACGGACCTGGACAAGCTCGTCGTTGAGATCGAAACCAACGGCGCAATTACTGCCGAGGACGCGGTCCGCGCTTCCGCCAAGATTCTGGTGGAACAACTGGCAGTGTTCGCGCAGCTGGAAGGCGGTGAGTTGGCAGCTTTCGATGCGCCGGCAAGCTCTCGTGGCGCTGCAACCTTCGATCCGATCCTGCTGCGTCCTGTGGACGAACTGGAACTCACCGTTCGCTCCGCCAACTGCCTCAAGGCGGAGAACATCTATTACATCGGTGATCTGATTCAGCGAACCGAGAATGAACTGCTGAAGACGCCGAACCTGGGTCGCAAGTCGCTCAACGAGATCAAGGAAGTGCTCGCTTCGCGCGGCCTGACCCTCGGTATGAAGCTCGAGAACTGGCCTCCGGCAGGGCTCGACAAGCGTTAAGTTATAATTTTGGGCTCTTTGAAAAGAGCCAGTGCCTCGGGCAGTACCTGACACGGCTGCCCGATTTAATTACATCAAAGGAAAGCACCATGCGCCACGGACACGGTCTCCGTAAACTCAATCGCACCAGCTCGCACCGCCTCGCGATGCTGCAGAACATGATGAACTCGCTCATCGAGCATGAGGCCATCAAGACCACCTTGCCCAAGGCCAAGGAACTGCGCCGCGTGATCGAGCCCATGATCACCCTGGCCAAGGAAGATTCCGTTGCGAATCGCCGCCTGGCTTTCAATCGCCTGCGTGATCGTGACAGCGTGACGAAGCTGTTCAACGACCTGGGTCCGCGTTTCAAGACGCGCCCCGGCGGCTACACCCGTATTCTGAAGATGGGTTTCCGGGTGGGCGACAACGCGCCTATGGCGTACGTCGAACTGGTGGATCGTGCTGAGACGCCTGAAGTTTCTTCCACGGAAGCTTAAATATAGGTTATAATTTCTGTCTACCGCGCGATGGAGCAGTCTGGTAGCTCGTTGGGCTCATAACCCAAAGGTCGGAGGTTCAAATCCTTCTCGCGCAACCAACAAAATAGCGGTTCTCGCTAACAGTAAACGCCCACTTTTCAGTGGGCGTTTTTGTTTGTGCCCAAGTTGTGCCCACTCTGTGCCCGCGTTGTGCCCACGCGGATTCAGCCAATCTCTATTGCGACCATTGGGTAGATTTGGCACATTTTACTTTAGTGACTGACTCTTCAAGGCTGGTCTCGAACATTCACACTTGTGGTGCAGCCGGCGGCTGGGCGATTCAAAGCCACTCCTGGTTGCAGTTCTCACGCTGGAGCATCTTGGAGTAGCGCTCGCCACTTCTTGGTTGAACCGGGTACTGCAATCAGCATGGCCCTCACCACAGTGCTCGCCTTCAGCCAAAACCCCTAGGCTTCTAGCAGCGCCTTGACCGTGGCCAGGATCTGGTCGGCAATTTTGTAGAGTCCCGACTAAGGGACGCCCGGTATGGCGTTCGATTCAGCGGAAAGATCCATGCGGATCAGGTCAACCAATTCAGCGGGTAGGGACGCCAATTGAATCGCCCCGGGTTTTGAGGAGGCTCAACACTCTGAGAGGATTGAGCCATGAGCAAGTCGAACAAGTTCTCACCCGAGGTGCGTGAGCGGGCGGTGAGGATGGTGCAGGAACACCGGGGGGAGTACCCGTCGCTGTGGGCGGCCATCGAGTCCATCGCGCCGAAGATTGGATGCGTGCCGCAGACGCTGTACGAATGGGTCAAACGCGTCGAGGTCGACACTGGCGTGCGTGAAGGCATCACGACCAGTGAGGCCCAGCGGATGAAGGAGCTGGAGCGCGAGGTCAAGGAGCTGCGCCGGGCCAACGAGATATTGAAGCTGGCCAGCGCGTTTTTCGCCCAGGCGGAGCTCGACCGCCGGCTCAAGTCCTGAAGGATTTCATCGACAAGCATCGCGATGCCTTCGGGGTCGAGCCGCTCTGCAAGGTCTTGCAGGTCGCCCCGTCGGCATATCGAAGGCATGCGGCGCTGCTGCGTGAGCCTCACAAACGCTGCATCCGGGCTCAGCGCGATGATGTGCTGGTCCCGGAGATTCAGCGCGTCTGGCAGGCCAACATGCAGGTCTACGGTGCCGACAAGGTGTGGCGGCAACTGACTCGCGAAGGCGTGACCGTGGCCCGCTGCACGGTCGAGCGATTGATGCGCCGCCTGGGCCTGCGCGGCGTGATGCGCGGCAAGGTCGTGCGCACCACGATTGGCGATGCCAGGGCGCCATGTCCGCTGGACCGAGTGAATCGGCAGTTCCATGCCGAGCGGCCGAACCAGTTGTGGGTCAGCGATTTCACGTACGTCTCGACCTGGCAGGGCTGGCTGTACGTGGCCTTCGTCATCGATGTGTTTGCCAGGCGCATCGTCGGCTGGCGAGTGAGCAGTTCGATGCGAACGGACTTCGTACTCGACGCGCTGGAGCAGGCTCTATATGCCCGGCAGCCGGAGCGCGATGGAAGCCTTGTTTGTCATTCGGACAGAGGGTCGCAGTACGTCAGCATTCGCTACACCGAACGACTGGCAGAAGCCGGCATCGAGCCGTCTGTGGGCAGCAAGGGCGACAGCTATGACAACGCCCTAGCCGAGACCATCAACGGCCTCTACAAGGCCGAGCTGATTCACCGCCGAGCGCCATGGAAAACCAAGGAGGCCGTGGAGTTCGCAACGCTCGAATGGGTGTCGTGGTTCAACCATCATCGCCTGCTCGAACCCATCGGGTATATCCCGCCTGCAGAGGCTGAGGCAAACTACTACCGGCAACTCGCCAGTCAGAACACCGAGGTGGTGGCCTGACTTAAACCAAACAGCCTCCGCGAATCCCGGGGCGATTCAGTTCATGTCCCGACGTCGATCAGAGAGTACGAGGTGGAAATTGCAGGAGCGATCCATGCGCACTTTCAAGCGCAATATGCGCAGTGCAGGCGCCGGTATCGACGAAGGATGCGACAGGGCACTTCCTGTTAACGGGACTCGCCGTTCTGGGTACGACGCTGCTTGTACGGGCCTTATTGGGTAATCCTGGCAACAGCCAGGTGCTTACGGCCATCAGGGAAGGGCTGTTGATTGTTGGCTGGGTGGCGATGTGGCGCCCGATCGAAGTACTCTTGTTTGAACGTGTGGAAAATCACCAAAACATGGCGCTTTTTGATCGTCTTTCCCACATCGAAGTGGGGTTCGCCCTAGAGAAGACCGAGTTTGACCATGATGCAAAAAGTGGGCAGATAGGGGATCTGCGGGCACTCAGCGATTCGCCTGCGCGGAGCCCGAATGCGCGCGACGAATCTTTTTTTACGATAGCGCGTGCGCCATTCTATCGGTCGATGACCGCAGGCGTGGCGTCGGAGAATTTGAAATGAAATTGAGACCACTTGTCCTTGGCGTGGGAGGGGGATTGGTCTTGCTCGTGGTGGCTGGAATCCTCTATTTCTTCTTGAGTGCCGGTGGCAGGCGGGAGGCAGCGTTGACGCATACCTTGCGTCCTGATGATCCTCAGGTCTTGCAAGTAGGCGCTCGCATATACGCTCAGAACTGTGTCGCCTGCCACGGCACCAAGGGCGAAGGCCAGCCCAACTGGCGTGATCGCGGATCGGATGGCTTGCTTCCTGCGCCGCCGCACGATCCCAGCGGCCACACCTGGCACCATCCTGATGCGCAACTTTTTGCCATCACCAAGCATGGCCTTGCCAAGCTCATCGACCAGCCTGACTATCGCACCGCCATGCCGGTCTACGACGGCGTGTTGAGCGATGACGAGATCGTGGCCGTGCTGTCCTGGATCAAAGCGCAATGGCCGCTGGAGGTACAGCAGCGCCATGACGAGATCAACGCCCAATACCGCAAGTCCCTGCCTCGCTAGCTGTCGGGACGACGGCAGAAGCAGACTGAATCGCTTCAACATGATGAAAGACTTGACCTTGACATCATGGGAAGGCAAAAAATAGAACAAGCGTCTTGAAAGGCATTGACATGAACCATCACCCATCACCCATCACCCACATCACCAGCCCTCGGGGGCCAGTCGGCTGCCCTTGACGACATCTCACCGAAGGCGGACGACTTGAAGGATCCTGTATGCGGTATGAGCGTGACCTCCCAATCGCCTCATCAGGCCATGCATGACGATCATCACTACCGCTTTTGCAGCACGCACTGCCGCGACAAGTTCATTGCAGACCCTGTGCGCTATAGGGTGAGCGAGGCACCGGTCGGTACATAAAATGCCGGCGCGCTCTATGTGTGCCCCATGCTCCCTGAAGTGCGCCAGGATCACCCGGGGCGCTGCCCCAAGTGCCAAATGAACCTGGTGTTGGAAGACCAGGTGTTGATTCATCAGCACAACTGAGCCAGTGATCACGTCGAATACTGAGCCACTGGGTTGATGGATGTTCTGGCTACACGGTTGTGGATAAGTCTATCGGGTCTGCTGTTTTTCGATCTCCTTTCTGAGCTTTGCTGCGTTGCTTTGGTGGTGCCGCGCCAGCGGCACTGGAATGCTTGAATCGCCAGCTCTCGTTGCCCGTCTCCACGATATGGCAATGGTGCGTGAGGCGGTCGAGCAATGCGGTGGTCATCTTGGCGTCGCCGAAGACGCTGCTCCATTCCGAGAAGGTCAGGTTTGTTGTGATCACCACGCTCGTTCTCTCGTAGAGTTTGGACAGCAGGTGGAACAGCATCGCGCCGCCCGACTGCGTGAACGGCAGGTAGCCCAGTTCATCCAGGATCACCAGATCGACGTACATCAACCGGTGTGCCAACTGCCCGGACTTGTTCTGCGCCTTCTCCAGTTCCAGGGCGTTGACCAGCTCCACCGTGGAGAAGAAGCGCACCCGCTTGCCATGCAGGCGGATGGCCTCGATCCCCAGGCTGGTGGCCAGGTGGGTCTTGCCTGTGCCGGGGCCACCCACCAGCACCACGTTATGGGCCGAGTCCACGAAGCCAAGGGTGTGCAGTTGGCGCACCAAGGTGCGCATTCCACTGATGGCGGACAGTGATTCCATTCCCATCGCGGACAGCGTTCCAGGCGATGGCGGACACGTTGCGCGGGTGTCCTGAGTGACGCTCAAATCGTAGCCGAAGTGTCCGCCATCAGCGTGGAATGGCGGTCGGCGCGGCCGGCTCAGACGGCCTTGGTGAGCTTGCGCATCGACTCGCCCTTGAGGGCTATCTTGTGCGAGCCGTGCACGATGCGGTCCAGGATGGCGTCGGCCAGCGTGGGCTCGTCCAGCCAGGCGTGCCAGGCCGTCACCGGCAACTGGCTGGTGATGAGCGTCGAGCGCGTGCCCACCCGGTCGTCCAGCAATTCCAGCAGGTCGTTTCGCTCGTGCGCGGCAATCGGCGCGATGCCGAAGTCGTCCAGGATGAGCAGGTCCAGCCGCGCCAGTTGCGCCAGCCGTTTGCCCAGGCTGCCATCGCCGTGGGCCACGTGCAGCTCCTGCAGCAGCCGTGGCGCGCGGGTGTAGAGCACCGAGAAGCCCAGGCGCGCGGCCTGCTGCCCCAGTGCGCAGGCGAGCCACGTCTTGCCGCACCCGGTGGCGCCGGTGAGCAGCACGTTGTGGCCATGGCGCAGCCAGTCCCCGCCGGCCAGGCTGGTGATGACCTCTCGGCTCAGGCCCCGGCTGGCGCGCCAGTCGATGTCCTCCAGGCAGGCACTGGAGACCTTCAGGCGGGCCGCCTTCAACAGGCGCTCCAGGCGCTTGCTGTCACGCCAGTCCACCTCGCGCTGCACCAGCAGCGCCAGGCGTTGTTCAAAGGGCAGCTCGCTGGCCGTGATGTGGGTGGCCGCGTCGCTGAGGGCGGCCACCATGCCGTCCAGGCGCAGGGCGCGCAGTTGGTTCAAGGTCTGTTCGTTGAGCATGGTTCTTCCTTGTTAGGTTTGCTTGCACGTTGGAGTTCAGTGGTAGTAGCCCGGCCCGCGCACGTTCTCGTGCAGCGGCAGGCTCGCCTGTGCGGCCATCGGCGCATCCAGCGGCCGCTGGTCCAGGCCGCAGCCCAGGATGGAGGCGATGCTCTTGTAGGACGGTGAGCGAATCGACTGCGCCCGCGCACAGGCGGCCTCCAGCCGGTCAGCCCCGTACTCACGGCCCAGGCGCATGAGGCCCAGACAGGAGCGGTAACCCTGCTCGGGATGCTGGCGGTGCTCCATCTGCCAGCGCACCACGGCGGCGGTGGCCGCGCCCACGCGCTCACCCCAGGCGATGAGCTTGGCCGGCGTCCACTGCAGGTGCGCCCGGTGCGAGGCCGGCATGTGCTCGGGCGTGGTGGTGTGTGCACCCCGTCGGGGATTGAGGGCGTGGGCGGCCACGCGTTTGCTGCCGTGCAGGACTTCGAGCGTGCCGGCCGTGATGCGCAACTCCACCGGCTCACCCACCAGGGCGTGGGGCACCGAGTAGTAGTGGCCATCGAGCTCAACGTGGTAATCGATGTTGACGCGGGCGGGTTTGAAGCGCGCGATGGGCATGCGCACCGGCGGCAGGGGGCGCAGGGCTGGCCGGTCGAGTTCGGCGAAGGCGCTAGTGCGGTTGCCCGGCAGCTTCTTGAACGCGCGCTGGTTCAAGTCCACCAGCAAGGCGGCAATCGCCCGGTTGAGCTCGGCCAGGCTGAAGAAGGTCTGGTGGCGCAGCCTGGCCAGAATCCAGCGCTCGACCACCTGCACAGCGACCTCCACCTTGGGTTTGTCGCGTGGCTTGGCCGGGCGCGCGGGCATCACGGCCAGGCTGTAGTGCGCACAGAGCTCTTCGAGCAGGCGGTGCGCGGTGGGCTCGTAACGGTCGGGTCGGGCCATGAGGGCGCGCGGCTGGTCAGGCACCAGCAGGCGGGGCACGCCGCCGATGAACTCCAGCGCGCTAATGATGCTGGCCACCCAGTCGGTGGTCTTCTGGCTGGCGGTGGCGCAGGCGTAGGTGTAGTTCGATGCGCCCAGCACGGCCACGAAGACCTGGGCCTGGCGTATCTCGCCAGTGTCGGCATCCACCACGGGAACGGTCTGGCCGGCGTAGTCCACAAAGAGCTTGTCACCGCCCGTGTGGGTCTGGCGCATGGAGCGCTGCAGGCGCCGGGCCCAGGCCTTGTACTTCTCGCAGAAGGCGCTGTACTTGTACGCCTGCCCGCTGTGCTGTTGCTGGTATTCCTCCCAAAGCAACTGCAGCGTCACGCCAGGTCGGCGCAGTTCGCGGTGGATGTGGGCGTGGTCGGGTTCAAGGTGCCGGGACTCGCGCGCCACGGGTGGCTTGTAGAGCCGGGCCTGGAGTTCGTCGTCGTTCAGGCTCTGGGCCAGTGCCCAGTCCACGCCGGCCACGCGCGCGTAGCTGGCTATCTCGCTGACAGTGGATTTGGAGATGCCGAGGGCGGCACCGATTTGACGGGTGCTCAAGGCCCCGCGGTGCAGCAGTTGCAGTGTGTGTCGTAGTTTGCTCATGGTGACCCTGGGTGTGGGCATCGCTGGTTCCGGTCAAAAAACCGGGCAGCGTATGCCGCGTTCGGGTCACTCAGAACACCCCGCAGGTGTCCGCCATCAGTTTGGAATGCTGTCCGCCTTCAGCGTGGAACACTGTCCGCCATCACGCTGGAACACTGTCCGCCATCAGCATGGAATCGTGTCCGCCATCGCGTGGAATACGCACCAAGGCCTCATCAATGGGCGTGTGGGCGAAGTCGAAGCCGGCGAGATCGCGATGCGACGGGAACCGCGCCACGCGCATCTGGTAAGCCATGGAGCGCACCTCGCGCTGCGCGGTCTCGGCCTTGATGAGCTGGTGCAGCACGGCCTCGTGATCCAGCGACTTCATGCGTGCAGTGCCCAGCACCTCCGGCCAGGCACTGGCCATGCCGTACAAGCCCAGCGCCTTGAAGGCATCCATGAGGTCATGCATGGTCGGACTCCGGTGAGGCCTCGTGAGGCTGGGCGTTGCGCAGTGCGTCGTAGCGGTGCAGGTTGGCCAGTGGCGGCGTGTTGAGCGTGAGCATCGTTGCCACCGGTGGCTCGGGAACGCGCCGCTCCTGCAAGCGCGAGAGCACGTTGAGCACGTGTTCGGCACTCAGCTACCGGCGGCTGCGCAAGGCATCGACGCAGTCCGGCTCATGACGATCCACGGTGCGAAGGGGCTCGAGTTCCGGGCGGTTCACGTGCCTGGCTTGAACCAGGACACGCTCCCCGGCAACAGGCAGGCTGCGCCTGCGTGCCCTCCACCCAACAAGATGATCGAGGGGGCAAGCGGCACCTACGAAGAGTTTCGTGAAACCAGTCGCCTCGAAGAGAAAGAGTGCCTGCTCTACGTTGCGCTTTCACGTGCGAAGGACCGCCTGGTCCTGTATGCCGCAGCGGCGAACAAGAGCGGGAACGCACGCAAGGAATCGGAGTACCTGGGCCGCTTGGGTGAAGGGCTTGTTCGGCGTCCGATCACGCCAGAGCGGCAACTTCCTGACGCGCCTGAAGACGCCACTGTACCGCTTCAAGTCGAGGGACCGCTGCGGTTCGATGTGCACCAGGTCGAATTGTTCATACGCTGCCCGCGGCGATTCTTCTACACGCACATCCTGCAGACCGGCGGGAAGCGCGCCGTCACGGCCTTCATGCAGATGCATGAATGTGTCCGGAAGTTGTTCAAGAAGGTCGTGAAGGGCGAACTCACCTCCACCGGTACCCATCTGCGAGAGGACGTCTGCCAGGCCCTGACGGAAGAAGGCCTCGGTGAACATGGGTACTTCGAGCACTACACGCAGTTCGCCGTCGCCATGATCGAGTACTTCGCGTCGACGCGCAGGGGCTATGAGGCGCGAGAGCCGCAGGCATTGCACGTCAGCTATGCTGGGGAAGAGATTGTGGTGACGCCGGACGACGTGCTTGTTGCAGCGGACGGCAGGATCACGCTGCGCCGGGTCTCGACCGGCCACAGCCGCGGTGAAGACGCCAAGTCCATCAGCGCGGCCGCATTTCTGGCAGCTGCCGGTGAGGCTTTCCCGGGCGCGACGGTCGAACTGGTCTACTTGGCTGACAGGAGTTCGACTGCGCTCGCTCTCAAGTCCAAGGAAATGGACACGCGGCGAAGGAACATGGAGTCACACCTGCGAACCATTCGAGCAGGTGCATTCCAAGCCAAGCCTTCAGCTTTCAGCTGCCCCAATTGCCCGGCGCTGTTCATTTGTGGACCCGTGCCTTCGGGGTCGTTGACGTTCAGACGCGATGCTAAGCAGGTATAGCGAAAGCGAGGTGTACACGCTGGGTCACCTCGACAGCAGCTCCGCTGCGTTCGCACCTCCGAATTTCGTTCGCTCAAGGATCGGCTCTGCCGACAAAATCTCGGACGCAAAGCGCACCGCTCTGCGTGTTGGGCCGCTGCGTCACAAAAGAGTCACCTGCGGACGACGGGAGTTTTTTGGCCCCTCGCTGGCATTTTTCCATCTATGGGGCGCGGTGGCTCAATGACCGCAATTGCGCCAAGCCCGTGAACTCGGCGCTCACACGCGAGCGACTGCAATCGCTGCAGAGCCGACCTCGAGCATGGGAGCTCCCCCACTCTTAGGCCCTTGCCACCGGAACATCCTCCCACCGCGTCGTGTACTGCGGCGTGCGCCTCTCCTGCTTCATCCCCCAGTCCTTGCCCCTGTTGGTGCCGCCCGTGGCACCTGAATGCACAGTGCCCTTGCCGTAGCGCTGGTTGAGCGCATCCAAAGCCACCATCAGCTGGGTGCGATCCCGGCGGTCTTCATCCTCCAGATCCAGCTCACCCTGCAGCACGTTGCCCGGCACTAGGTCCAGCAGCATCACCCCGGCCTTGGCCATCTTGTAGCCAGGCTCGTACATCCGGCGCATGCCCGCTGTGGCCGCCCACACCAGCTTGCCGGTGTCGGCCGTAGGCCGGCGCAGGGGCACCACCACCGACTTGTTGAAGCGCGGGCCGGGGCGGAACGGCGAGGTGTGGCAGAACACCAGCAACTGGCTGGCCAGACTGCCTTGCTTGCGTAGCTTCTCGGCCGCGCGGCTGGCGAACTCGCTCACGGCCTCCACCAGCGGCGGCAGCTCGGTCACCGCCTGACCGAATGACCGGGTGCAGGCGATCTCTCTCTTGGGCTCTGGTGCGTCATCCAGCTCAATACACTGCATCCCCTGCAGCTCCCGCACGGTGCGCTCCAGCACCACGCTCCAGCGCCTGCGCACCATGGCTGGGTCCAGCCGGGCCAGGTCCAGGACCGTATGCACTCCGCACTGATGCAGCTGCGCGCCGATCTTGCGGCCCACGCCCCAGACTTCCTCTACCAGCGTGCTGGCCAACACATCGTCCAGGTCCTGGGCCGGCAAGGTGGTCAGGTTGCACACCTGGGCCAGCTCGGCCGGGTAGCTCCCCGGTTTGCGCTCGGCCGTCTTGGCGATGTGGTTGGCCAGCTTTGCCAGTGTCTTCGTATGACCGATCCCGATGCCACAGGGGATGCCCACCCACTGGTGGATGCGCGCACGGATGGCGTGGCTGCGTGTGATCAGATCGCCCCGCAGCCCCTGCAGGCTGATGAACGACTCATCGATGCTGTAGATCTCCTGCGAGGGGCCCAGGCCCGCCGCCAGGCTCATCATCCGGTTGCTCATGTCACCGTACAGGGTGAAGTTGGCGCTCAAGGCCACCAGGCCGTGGGTCTCTTCCATGTGCCGGATCTGGAACCACGGCGCCCCCATCTTGATGCCCAGGGCCTTGGCCTCATTGCTGCGGGCAATCGCGCAGCCATCGTTGTTGCTCAACACCACCACCGGGCGGCCGTTCAGGCTGGGGCGGAACACCCGCTCGCAGCTCACGTAAAAGTTGTTGCCATCCACCAGCGCATACATGCTGGCCTCCGTCCATCAGATCAGGTGAGAAACAGCTTCACGCACCCACTCACCACGCCCCAGACCTCAATGGTCAGGCTGTCGCGGGGGATGATGTCGGGATAGGTGGGATTGGCCGCGCGCAGCTTGATCCGGCCGGCACGCTGGTGCAGATACTTCACGGTGCATTCGCCGTCCACAATGGCCACGACGATGCTGTTGTGCTTGGGCTTGATCGCCCGGTCCACCGCGATGATGCTGCCGTCCTCAATGCCAGCGTCCCTCATCGAGTCGCCCCGCACGCGCCAGAAGTAGGTGGCCTGGGGGTGCTTCACCAGCAGCTTCATGATGTCCAGTCGCTCCACCACGAAGTCGTCAGCTGGCGATGGAAACCCCGCGCACACGCTCACCCCACACAGGGGCAAGGCCAGCGACTGCGCCGCTGTGTCGTACGGCACCGGTAGCGGGGAGTTCCAAAAACTGTACATATTTACAGTATAGCTCCCTGCTGCCAGAATGTTGCCATGTGTACCTACTACGAGGTCCCGGGCCGTGAGCAGCTGGTGCTGCACTTCGATGACGTGCCCGAGGAAGAGTGGCGCGACAAGATGAGCCCGCTGTACCGGGGGCCGTTCCTGCGGGCCAAGGGCGAAGCCGGGCGCGAGCTGGTGGTGGGCCAGTGGGGCATGATCCCGCCGCACTCCAAGACACACATCCCTACAGGCAAGGATGGCAAACGCCTGAGCACCGTCAACGCCCGGCGCGAAGGCATGGCTAAGTCATGGACCTACGGCGGCCCCTGGCGCAAGGGGCAGCGCTGCATCATCCCGGCGCAGTTGTACGTCTAACCCTACTGGGGCACTGGCAAGCACATACCCTGGCAGTTCGAGCGCGCCGACGGCCAGGGTTTGGCGAAATTCGAAGACGTTCACGGCAGTTCCATGCAAAATTGGCTCGATAGCGCAACCAAATGTTGCATTTATCGTAGCTTGGAACTATCCCACAAAAATTCGCGTGCGCAGTCACCGTGAACTCATGGTGCCCTCGTCAGAAAAACGCCGGTGTTTGGGCTCTACAAGGGCTACGAAGCCTCAATAGAGATCAGCCCCCCTGTGCTTCCAGCCCTTGCGCACGTGGGGCAGGAGCATCGTTTGCACGCAACATAGCCGTGGACACCATGCTCAAAGCCCCTCAGACACCGCGTTATGCGCAGCGGCGTACCCACCGCACCTACCCCGCAATACAAGGCCGAGTGGTGGCTGTCACCATAACCCACTGCATGGTAAAGCGGCTGATGCTCAGCATGGGGCTGCCCTCTTTGCGAGCCCAGCGTCGTGAGCAGTTGCTGCCGAGGGTGCCGGAACGTGGTGCACGCGAACGTCGTGTTGACCCGGATGTATTCGCCATGAGATTTTTGAATATCCCATGTCTCGTTTCTGGGGCCGGTCGTTCATGGGGGCCCCCTGAAGTTCGTGGTCGAAGAGCGGGCACTCAAGGTGCCTCGTCGTACCAGGCGTCCCGCAGTGGGCCGACCTTGATCTCGGCGAGATCCGGCCATCGCCCGAGCCAGCTCTCGAAGGCGGCGCGATCAGCGTCCGTGACGCTCCCGCGACGCGCGGCCACGAAGCCGCAATTGACCCCTCCGCCTAGACTCAGCGCTCGGGGCGCGACGAGGTTCTCGAGTAACTGATCGATGAACTGATCCTGCACATCGATCGACGGTGCCACGCGCCAAGTCAGCTCGTAGTCGAATCCCAGCACTTGGAACTCGCCGATGTGCAGCTTCTTGCGAAGGCGCCGGGAGCGAGATCGTTTAGGTGGTGGCAGCACGAGTAGGTCAGTCACGGGTATTTCATGTGGGGGGTGGGATAGGCCGTACGTTGTGGCGGGATGTCGCACGACAGGTATAGCCCGGGCTCAATCATCCGAAAGGAAATCGGACACTTCTCCTTGGCGATTTCAGACGGTATCGGGTTGGTCGGATTGCAGGGTGCCATCACCCACTGTCCACTGCAGCTCATCCACCGCCCTGCGCATGATCCACACACACTGCGCATCGGTGCACCATCGCTTGGCCAGCAAGCCTTTCAACGTAGCCTTGACAGTCGCGTCTTGATTACCTTCGTAGGTCGCCAGCTTTCTCTGGCAGTACGGGACCATCTGCGACACCAGGTCGTCACACATCTGGAAGGCCGCCAGAACCTCGCCCGGCGACGTGCCCGGTGCATAGAACCTGCCACCTTCCTCGACCAGGTTCATCTTGGGCTGGGCGCCAGAAACAGCTGACACGGTTGCTATCACAGGGAAGTCTTCTGGCACCCCTGGATAGTTGGTTCGGTCCATCGTCATATCGGCTCCATATTGACTGTTGCACCCTCTAAGATCCCAATGCCCACGTCGAGCTGCTGCAGGGCATACTCTCTTCAGGGGACTGTTGGCCCTTTGGGGCGGCGCCAGCCGATTGGTTTGTGCCCCCTGGCCAATGGCGCAAAGCCGTTGCGCCGCACTCGCCCCGAGAACAGCCGCCCCTTCCACACGGGCCCCGGCGTCTTGCTGACGACGACCCCTTTTGGCTTGCCTCGGGCGGCGACACTCTTGATGAGGGAGAAGTACACCCGGGTTCCGACCTTCCAGTCCATCTCCTTCGGCAAAGCGAATCGGTAGTGGCGATCTATGACGGTCGTTCCACTGGGTCCACAACGGCGTTTGACAGCTTTTTGATTCAGAGGCATATCTGTCCTTGTGCGATTTTTCCGAATGGTTCGTCAGCACGATGGAGCGGAAAGCATGGGTAGTCTCATGTGGAGATTACCCAGGGGTGGTTGGGGTTGAATGGCTGCGCAGCAGCTGTTCTTTGAGCTCCCGCTGGATACTGGGATCGGACAGACCCTTCGTGCCGTCGCAGGCGATCAGGTGGTGCTGATACGCCGCTGGCCAGCCTTCGAGGTCGTCATCGAGCGCGATCCAGTGGCGCGGCTTTCTGCGCTGGGCATCCTGCTGGATTTGTACCCCCCGGGGTGTCCCACGAAACATGGCTTGATTCCAGGGATCTACGCCATGCACCCGCTTGTGGTACGTCCCGCCTATGAAGCGCGAGCGCAAGGATGTCGGTAGGCGTTTGAGTGTGGCGCTGTACCCGGGGCGGATACACCAAGTGCTGCTGAGCACCAGGGCCACCGCCGGGTAGGGTTCCAGGGCCTGTTCCAGGATGGGAAGCCATTCGAACAAGGTGCGCCCTGCGGCTTCGTAAGGGCTCATGTAGATGCCCTTGCGGGGATGCCAGAGCACTTTCTCGTGGTGGACCACGCCATCGAGGTCCAGGTAGAGGATCACGTCGGCACTGCGGGGCGTAGATGCCGGAACGTAGATTGGGTGGTGCTCGGAGGGCATGACTGGTTCGCCGAATGAAAAAGTGCCAGCGCTTACGAGAATGTGCCGGACTGAGCCTGCAAGAGCAGGCCGCGCGGCAAGTCCAGGTCGACGCCCAGCCTCACTTTCACTAGCGGCGACGGAACGGCTCTCCTGGTGATGAGTTGTGACGCTCATCGGCGATCTCAAATAGGCACTGCATATAAGGCTGCACTTCCGCCCAGAGCGCTCTGTCATCATAGAGTTGGGACAGCATCCGCGTGGCTTCTACGGCATCGGGCCATTTCTCAGCAACGCTCACGTGGGTCATCGCTTCGCGGCTATCTTGGTCGTCATGCAGGTGACCGTCCTGAGCTCCGTAGGTGTGAAATTCCACGATGCGCCGGGGCCGAGGCCACGCGGCGTCTTGGCAAGTACCGCCGGGTGGCGAGGCCTCGCGGGTAGCATGGGCTGCCGCGAAGGAGTCTTGGACGGTATGCAAGACCGAGCCAAAAGCAACATGGTGCAGGTAAGGCAGCAGCTTGTCCTGTCGTCCAAGGATGTAGAGATCTGAGACACGCCACTGTGTGCAGCCAAAGTGCTCCTGGAGCGTTGGGTTGTCCAGATCGCGCAGGAAGGTATCGGGTTTAATTTCTCTCGACGCAACCTTCCATGCGAACTCCAACCAATCCAATACCTTGGCACGGGTGGCACCGGGATGTACGCCCTCCTCGCTGGCCATGGCATGCAAAAACTGCAGATCACCAAAATGCGAGCGGGTCATCAAGTTACCGCGCTGGGTGCCAGCAACTTTTCTGCAGCCCACGATGGGCTTGGTCTGGGCTTTCTTTTCTGCATCCTTGAAGAGACAGTACCAGCACAGGGGTTGTGTCGAGAAGCGGATGGTTTCTGACACCTTGCAGGACTTGCCGAGATAGGTGCAATTGCCTTCCTCAGGGGCCAGCTTGAAGGGCGGCAAGTCGTTCCATCGGACCCCGTAGATAACATAGGGTGTTGCGAATGGAAGATCACGAGCGCTACAGACAGGGTCTTGAGCGAGGCCAGCCGGCTCCACCGGGCAACCCATGGCAATCTGGGTGATCTCCTCGTGCACACGCCCTTTGATCAGGACTCCCAAACGACCTGCGACCGTAGCTAGCGAGTCTTCAGTCTCGTTGGTGAGTTTGGATTCAAATGCTGAGCCCATGGGGGCGATTTGAAAAGCGGCGGCTGCACTGCAGAGGGTCAAGATACCTGCGCCCAAAGCCAATGCGCGAACGCCATTGAATGCCAGCTGCAGTGAAGACTGGCGATGGCGAATTTTGGTGTGGTCTGTGCCTTGCATGTCTCTCCTCCCGAACCATAACTTTAGGCAGATCTAGGATTTGGGCAAGAAATATAGGAACAGGAGGAAAGCACCCCACGTGCAACACTGTTGTGGGCAATGTGCGGAGCATGGCACTCATGTCGGGTCTCGGCTTTAGGCTGATCTCAGCCATTCACATGTCAGCTCGTAGATGACCGCGCCCGCATGAACCGGTCATTGTCAATCCCGGCCCTTGGCCTACTGCTTAGCTCTCGGACCCTGCCTTTCGACTACGACGCAAGCGGCGTGATGACGCGTCCTACCAATTCCGTAGGCTGAGTCGATTCACGGCAGGAAGTCTTCTTGACCGGCAACCTGTGGGCCTACGCTCCAGGGGCGTTCGAGAACATGAAAGCCGTGGTCTACGACTTCTGTGAGTCGCGTGCCGGCGAGCACGCCCGGGCATTCCTGGGGGAATGGAGAGGCAGCCTGACCTGTGACGACTTCAGCGGCTACAAGGCGTTGATCGCCAGCGGGGTGACGGAGGTAGCGGTCGCTCAGCGACAGCTGCTGAATGACGGCCATCGCTGCAGAGGGTGCGTTGGTCATGGTGCTAACGCATTCAAAGTTGGGCACTACTTCTTCACCAAGGCCCGCTGCCTGCGCCAGCCCAGAAAACCCAGAACGGCCGACAACAGCCCCAGTGCCCACGGCGCATCCACGGGGATGGCCACAGCGCCAGCGCCCGCAGGGCCCGCTGCCAACGCAAAGGGGTCACTGATGCGCCCCGGTGTTGCATCCGAGTCCCCCACACCGTTGTCGGTGATGGTGTAGGTCACCGTCAGGCGGTCTGCGCTGAGCGTGGCGCCACCGAGCTGAAACCAGGTGGATGCCGCGGCTACCCCCCCAACGACGGGAGTGGCAGGGCCGTACTTCCAGAACTGGATACCTGCAGGCAGCGGCTGGGGATAGGTGATCGCCATCGTCACCGCTCCGGTACAGCCCGTGGACTGGAACGCGTACTCTCCATAAGGCATCGTCGCTCCTGCCGGGGCAGGGTTGGACAAGCCGGCAAAACCGCTGGTGGCCTCCAGCGTGCACGTGGCGCCACCACCAGAAAGCGTTGCCGTTGCAGGACCTGACATGCCTGGTGGCGTCCCCGCCACGGTGAGCAGGCGCGGCACTACCGCGTTGGATGCGGCCGATGGCGCGCCAGTACCGGCGGAATTGCTCGCTGTCACCGTGAACGTATATGTCGTGCCGTTGGTGAGGCCCGTAAAGGTAATCGGCGAGGCGGCGCCCGTTGCCGTCGCACCCCCGGGGCTGGCGGTAACGGTGTATCCGGTGATTGCGCTTCCCCCTGTGAAGACCGGCGGGGTAAATGCCAATGTGGCCTGTGCATCCCCGGCGCTCGCCGTGCCGATGGTCGGCGCGCCCGGCACCACGGCGTTCACGGTGAAGCTGCGGCTCACCTGGGTCGCGGCCAAATAGTTGCCATTCCCGGGTTGGTCTGCGTTGATCGTGCAGGTGCCCACTGTCAAGAAGGTCAGCGCCCCTCCAGTCGTGATGCTGCACACCCCAGAGGTGGAAGATGTGAACACCGGCGTCAAACCAGGTGCATCGGTCGTGGCCGTCAGCGTCGGAGTTGTGCCGAAGTTCTGCGCGCCGGGGTTGGCGAAGGTGATGGTCTGCGCCGCTTTGGGCGTGATGGAGTTGGACGCGACCGATGCCGGCCCTGTACCTGCCACGTTGTCTGCCGTCACCGTGAAGGTGTATGACATCCCGTTGGTCAGCCCCGACACGACAATCGGGGAACTCGCTCCCATCACGGGAAGTACATCCGCCGGGTTGGCCGTCACGGTATAGCTGGTAATCGCTGAGCCCCCGATATTCGATGGGGCCACAAACGCAATGCTCGCCTGGGTATCACCTGCCGTTGCGACCGGGCTGGTAGGAGCGCCAGGTACCACGGCATTGACCGTGAAACTCCGGCTGATCTGCGGCGCAGGCAGAAAGGAGGAATCGCCCGCCTGGTCCGCATTGATGGTGCAAGTGCCTGCCGTCACAAAAGTCAGTGCGCCGCCGGTGGTAATGGTGCAAACACCAGGGGTTGAGCTGGTGAAGGACACCGTGTATCCGCCCCCAGCCGACGAGGATGCCGTAAGCGTGGGTGCAGTCCCAAAGTTCTGCGCCCCGGGATTGGCGAAGGTGATGGTCTGGGGTGAAGCTGGTGTGACCGAGTTGGAGGCCGCCGATGCGGGGCCTGTACCCGCACTGTTGGTCGCAGTGACGGTGAATGTGTACGCAACCCCGTTCGCCAGCCCGGTCACCGTGATCGGCGAGCCGGAACCGGTGCCGGTAGCCCCCAACGGGTTCGAGGTCACGGTGTAGCCGCCAGCGAGGATGGGAGCGCCGCCCGTGGTTGCCGGTGCAGTAAAAGTTACCGAGGCCTGGGTATCACCCGCAGTGGCGGTGCCGATGGTGGGCGCACCGGGCACGACTGCGTTCACGGTGAAGGTTTGGGCCACTGTGGGTGCCGCATTCCAGGCGACGTTGCCGCTCTGGTCGGCATCAATCGTGCAGCTGCCTGCAGTCACAAAGGTGAGCGCGCCGCCGCTGGTGATCGTGCACACCCCGGTGGTGGACGATGAAAACGTGGGGGTCAGCGTGGATGTAGCGGTGGCCGACAGCGTGGGGGTAGTTCCAAAATTTTGCGCGCCGGGGTTGGCGAAGGTAATGACCTGGGAACCCTTGGGCGTGACTGCGTTGGACGCCGCAGAAGCCGTACTGGTACCGACCCCATTGGTGGCGGTCACTGTGAACGTGTAGGCCGTGCCGTTGCTCAGCCCTGTCACTGTCACGGTGCAGGCCGCAGGCCCGGCGCAAGAGCCAGAAGCTCCGCCTGCGTTGGCCGTAGCGGTATAGCTGGTAATGGCTGAGCCACCGTCGGTCGCTGGCGCGGTGAAGGTCACGCTTGCTTGACCGTCGCCCGCGGTGGCTGTGCCGATGGTGGGGGCACTGGGCGCAGTAGGGATGAATACTGTGTGCGTTGCACCGCTGGAATACGCCGCAGGGCTGATGTTGCCCGCTACATCTTGTATGTTGGTACCGGCGTTGAGGTTGAGCCGGAGGGTGCCGTTGCCGGAAATCCCGGACACGGTCACGTCCACCGACGAGCCGGACGCCGCTGAAACACTCGCAATATTGCCCGCAGCAGTGCCGGTAGAGACCAGCGTGAAATCGTCCGTGGAAATGTTGCCCACCAGCTCGTTGAAGTTGACCGTAAAGGCCATGCTGGTGGCGCTGGCGGCCGGGCTTCCGCTCACCGTGATACTGCTCATGGCGGGCATGATGTTGTCGACCGTAGCGTTGGTGGTGTCGGCCACCGTAGTACTGCCCCCGGCACTGGTCGCGGTAACGCTGACGTTGCGACTGATGTCGCTGATAGCGCCAGCGACGATGGTGTAGGTTGCAGTCCAGGTTCCGCTGCTGTTGGTGGCAGCCACCGCAGCGCCGCCACCAAACTGGCTGAAATTGACCGTGACGCCGGTGACACCACTGTTGTTGTCCCCGCCCGCCGTGTTGTTCCAAGTGGCGGTGACTGTGTCGCCGATCTTGTAGGCACCGCCAACGCCACTGGCACCGCTGATGGCGATTCGAGCATCGGTTACGGCGGGGGGAGTAGCAGCTTGGCAGGTCACCGTGGCGGTGGCCGTTGCGTTACTGTACCCCGACCAAAGGTAAACCACGTAATTTGCGTCGTTGGCAGGTACCGTGTGGGTGCCGATCAAATTTAGTTCGTTGCCTATGTGGGCATACTGCTCCAGGATGACGTCAGCTGGAGGAGCGACACCACCATTCTTGTAGAGGGCGAAGCCAGCGCCGTTGTATGGATCGTTGCTGGCGTTCGTGCTGCCGGAGGTCGTCACTTGATAGGTGATCTGTTCTCCGGCCGTCACAGCGTGGCCGTCGTGATAAACCTCGTTGGTTGCCGATAAGGTGATTCCGCCACTCCAGTAGGCCTGGATGGCTGCGCAACCGGAGGAAATAGCCCAGCTGGGATGCACTACGCCGAACCCTAGCAATGTGAACAAGAGGAGTGCACGCCACTGACGTGAGAAGACTGCAAAGCGGCTGGGCTTGAGGATCTGCATTGGCGCTGTTCAATAAATATAGCTATAGGCGCCTAGTGGATGAGCACCAGACAACAAAGAAGGGACTGAAGCCCATTGTTCTATCCTACTGGTATCGCAATCAATTTGATACGATTGAATTGCACCAGTAACGCCCAGGGACGAACCTCTTTTGAACAACCGCCATGGGCTCAGGCCTGTGGCGGTTTTGTTTTGGGGGACGAAGACGAAGAGCTTTAGGCTGATAGCTGAAGTTCACCGCCGTCCGCTTTGCGGCGTTCCCGTACTTGTCAGCAAATCCAATGGGCCGCGGACGGCGCAACCGCACATCGACGACGCGTTCCCAAAAGGGAGCTTGCCACATAGTCTTTCTCCCAGACCGCATCGGCTCTATAGGCTGTCAGAGTGTGACCGGCCAGTACGTCCACCTACAATTTTGGGACAGTGGGGCTGATATCCGTCGTCACTGAAAAAAAGACTGGGCGAACCATCGCAATCAGGAGGGAACGGTGCAACCAAGGGATCCGATCGACGAACTGCACGATACGCAGCTTTACATAGCCCTATCCGCCATCGACGCAGAGTATGCGGAACGCATCACGACATTTGTGGCTGCGATCGCGCCGATCCTCGCGACGACGCAGCAGCACTTCCCTTACTACACGAGGCACGATGCCCACCATGGATTCCGTGTCGTGCGTCGGATTGAACAGGTCATCAAGCCTGCATGTCTAGAAGCTGGAACGCCCGAAGCGCTCGCGCCGGCAGAGATCTTTCTGCTCATCGGCGCTGCATACGCCCACGATCTAGGTATGACTATCTTCCCCGGCGAAACAGAACGTTTGCTTGGGTCAATGGGCCTGACACAAGCCCCGGGATGGGAGACGGACGAGCGGCTTCAACGCCAACTGAGGCAAGAGCACTCCAAGCGGGGCGGTGAATACATCCGAGAGAACGCTGATGCGCTCAGGGTCCCGACGAACCTGACTGGCGCGCTGGACATGATGATGAGAGCTCACAACATGGCCATCCCCGAACTCGAAGAAGCCAGGGAGCCATACGCTGCTCAGGAGCGTGAGCTCGACGTTCGACAGCTTGCTGCCATCGTATGCATCGGCGATGCCCTTGAGTACAGCGACACGCGTGTCATGGAGGGGGTGCTTGATCGTATCGGGAGGGACTTCAGCGCAGCAGCGAGGCGGTCCTATCTCGAAAACATGAAACATGTCTGCCTGGGAGACAGTCTTGCGGTCAATCCTGACGGGCGAGTCATTGCATCTGGCACCTTTTCGGAGCCAGAGGTGCTCGCACTGGCCCATCAAGCCCTCGACGACATAGAAGGATGGGTACAGGGCTACTGTGACATTGACCGCCGGTCCAGGCACCAGCGGCTGAAGGTTCGCCCGGAACCGATGTTACGAAACCTCGCCTATCCAAGCGGTCGGTTTGAGCGGCTCGGCGTGCGTTTGAACAAGAGAAGCGTCATCGACCTCATCGCCTCAAATGCGGTCTGGAGGTTGAACGCTGGCATCGCAATTCGCGAACTGGTTCAGAACGCGGTTGAGGCGTGTCGCTATCGCGCACACCGTTCGGGCGCCGCAGACCGCTACCGCCCTCAAGTGACAGTCGAGTTCGACCGCGAGCACCGGACCGTGACGGTGACCGACAACGGCTGCGGCATGTCTGAGCGCACGGTCCTCAACAACCTTCTCACCGTCGGGAGCAGTCGGTCGAAAGAGGCAGGCTACGCAGATGAGGCCTACGCCCCAATCGCTCGCTTCGGCATTGGCTTCTGGTCTGTCTTCACCGTCGCAAGCGCGGCTCGGATTGAGACCGCGGAATTCGAGCCCTACTGGGGCCGTCCAGAAAGTGCGACCCGAGCGCGTGGCGTTGCCTTCGACGTGTCACTTGAGGAGTTGAGGGACTACACCGTCTTCGAGCCGATCACCAGGCCTGCCGGCACACGCATAGCGCTGACCCTCAATGACTTGGCCGCGCTAGATGACGTCTTCTCCCAAGCAAAGGTTGCGCTGCATTGCGCCCCAGTTCCGATAACCCTCGTACTTGATGGCGAGGAGACAGTGCTGCCAGTGGAGGTCCCGGATGTCTCGGACGCCGACATCTTGGGTGGCCGTAGTCGCATACTGGACGACCTCGGCGTGAAGATATTCAGGTGGCGCGGAGAACTCGATGACACGGAGGTGTCGCTGGGCCTAGCATACAGAATCGTTGATGGCAAAGCCACGTTTCTCGCCGAACGAGGCGCGTCTTTGCAAACAAAGATGGGGCACATCCGCAGCCCGAAGGCCAGCATTTGCGGCTTCTCGGTCCCAATTCAGCCGGGCCCTCTCTGCATCGATCTCTTACGAGTAGGAAACCTCCGTGCGAATCATCGCTCACCAAGAGGTTTTGAGTTCTCCTTGGACCGACAGCAGCTCTTGCCCAACGCGGCCTCGCGCAGGTTCATTCAAAACATCGTCGACCTCTTCCACACGGGCTATCGTCGATTTCTGGCGGAGACCAACTCAGGGGACGCAGCAACGATCGCCTCCTTGCGCGACCATGCGCAAATGCATGGCGGAAACGTCTTCGACTCTTTCACCGCGAGCGAGCTATCCGATGCAGCAGCACGCTATCCGGATCTCATGTGCCTGCGGCTGTACCCGGTAGAGCCTGGCAAGCCTCTAAGCAGTATCGAGCCGCTCCACGTTGACTTGACTGCTTTGAAGCAACTGCGCGGTACGGTCTTCACTCTGCAGACTAGGGTAGACGTTCCTGTTCAGGGTGGACGGTATCTCTCCTTCGATACAGAAGGGCCGGATGTCTTGGCAGTGACATATGCTGCGGTGCAAGCTTGGATGCAACGCGGCGAGGTAGCGCAGCCGGCCTACGTCATAGAAACAAACCGACTTGGGTCAATGCTCTTCGACGCCGACCCTGACGGCTCTTTGAAGTACGTCGCCTTCCAATCGTTTGGCAATATCTGCATCCAGTCTATGAGACTCGAGCGTATGCGCTTCGCTGAGGAGCCTAAGGGCGTCATTATCGGCATTCAGGGTCGCTGGACTGGAACCGTCTACATCCGCAGTTTCAGCACCCCAACCGGCAAGCCATACCAGTTCCTAGGTCGCTACCGCGTTCTCGTGCATCGCTCCAGCCGGCTGGCACAACATCTACTAGAGCTGCAAGATGCGGGTAGGATGCTGCATATCAGCGAGCTCCTCCACCTTCTGACCGAGGATGAAAAGGGCTTTACCAGTGAAGATCTCAGCGCGTTGCTCTCTCCTGCACCCGACCCCGTCAACTGCATCCAGTGAAGGCGCAACGCCAAGCGCGATAGGCAAGGCTGCATTCGGGAATGCCAGCGCGCTGTGCATCCTGTCAATTTCTGTTGAACCGCTCCCTCGAACGGATCTTTCGGGTCACTTCTGAGTGGAAATCAACAAGGACGAATACCGCCGGCACGGTTCGCCGAGCAGCATCGCCAGCGCGCTGACGATGCTGCTCGAAGCCTCAACACCAAAGAGATCGAGTAACCTTCAGGTGTCGCGCTGCCAGGCGTGCGCCAGAGCAAGTTGATCGTCATGCTCGGGCTTCTCAAGAAAAATTGCTGCCGATTTTGACCTGCAACCCGCCATCCGGTTTACGTGATCCCGTGACCGCATACACGGATAGGCGTCTGTTGTTCAGAACGACTGCTCTACACATGCGGTCTGTCCCTACACGCTCGTTTTTCCTCGGCCTCTAGCGACTCCTGCTATCGATCAATTGGCCAACGCAAATCTTATTTCAGGAAGCGGGTCAGAGCTGGACTCGATCACTGCGGCCTGCAACTCTTCGCTCGTCACATGTCCTGAGTCCAGCAGTGTCTTCGCCATGCGTAGCACCTCGGCTCTAACCAATGAGAAAAAGGCTTCGCCATCTGTACCGAAGCGGACCTGGTCAGGTTGTGTCCGTTTTAAAAGCAGTTGAGTCGCTTTGGTTAAACGGTCGGCCTTTGCGGGATCAAGATTCTTCGCGAGTACCGCGTGCGCGGTTTTGACCACTGCAAGCTTTGACTCATTGGAACTGACCATCAAGGCTGTAAGGAGAAGCTCCTGGAGATGGGATATCTGGTCAACCGAAAGGCAAGTCCGCAGATTTTCTTCGCACAACCAGATGCGAACTGCTTCTGCACCACTGGCGACATCTCCATGCGCTGCACCGAGCAGCGCAGCCTGAACCCGATAGACCAGTCGCCCCACCTCGCTTGGATTCACCACAGCAAAATACGGTAGCGCAATTACGGCACTTTCACTGTTTAACTCGTCCATCATTTCAAGTAGCTTGTTCAGTCTTTCGGTCGTCAAGTGAGAGGTTTCCATGGCTGGAACCAAGGCCCGGCCGACAACCATTCCTAGCCAGTTGCGTCGGAGCCTGACTTGATCCGGTGACTCATTCGACGAGCCTTCAAGCCATATTCGCAGCCGTGGATGGAGTAGCAGGTAGTCGTCTAACAACTCGGTCGCGGAAGACGATGATGGGAGTAGCGGGTCTGAGGCTGAAGCTGCGGCGATCATTTCGGCCATAGCATCATCGTTCGGGCGTCCGTACTTCGAAACACTGAAGAGTCTCTGACGAACGAGAGCGATGACGTCGATGGACTCAGGTGCAGGCAGATTCCTGAGGACGTGTCCCCTATAGGGCATCTCCGAAGGCAGTGGAGGACTACCTTCGTCTAGGTCTGACCAAAGTGCATTGCCCAAGGCCGCGCTTTGTTCGGGAGTCAGCAGACCAAGGCGCAGCAATGCGCTTAGCCGCGTGAGCGCTTGCCTCCGATCGCTTCCGGATTGACGCACGGCGCTGATCAACTGCTCGACTCTCCCCTTATCGACAGTTGAGAGTTCAATGCCCTTTTGGGTATCAAACCTAGTGAGCCATTGGGCAGGTTCTGGCCACAAATGCTTCATAAGGATCTATCCGCAAATTAAACTATGTTCCTGAGTCGCCCGTGATGCGGCGCAGGAGATGTAGATGGCCAAGGTGCATGCCAATTCGTGGGAAGTGACGGACGAGTTCTGGAGCCGGGTGGAGCCGCTGGTGCCGCAGCCTGCGCGCGATCCTGACAAGCAGTACAAGCGCGCAGCCGGAGCGGGCCGCCCGAGCAAACCGCCACGGCTGGTGTTCGAGGCCATCATGTATGTGCTGCGCACTGGCTGCCAATGGAAGGCATTGCCTGCTGAGCGCTTCGGCAGCGCCAGCGCGATCCATCAGAAGTTCATGCTGTGGTCCAAGGCCGGGTTCTTTGAGAACCTGTGGCGTGCAGGTCTTGCTGAGTACGATGATTTCGAAGGCGTTGCCTGGCGCTGGCAAAGCATTGATGGGGCCATGTTCAAGGCGCCACTGGCGCAAGAGGCTGTGGGGCGCAACCCGACGGATCGGGGGAAAAAAAGGCAGCAAGCGTCACCTGCTGGTGGACGGGCGTGGCGTCCCGTTGTCACTCGTCGTGACCGGGGCCAACGCGCACGACGTGACGCAACTTGAGGCCGTGCTGGCGTCCTGCATGATCAAGCGCCCCACACCCAAGCAGCGACGCAGCAAGCACCTATGCGCTGATGCCGGCTACCGGGGAAAGAACGCCATGAAGATCATCCTGGCCCACGGCTATATCCCGCATGTAGTGGGCCGCAAGAGCGAGGCAGAGCGCAAGAAACGCAATCCGCAGAAGAAGGCGCGCCGCTGGGTAGTGGAGGCATGCCATGGGTGGTTCAACAGATTCCGCAAGCTGCTCGTGCGCTACGAAAAGCTGGAGCACACGTTTCTCGCGCTTAACCATCTGGCCGCTGCCATCATCACCTTGCGAAAGATCAGTCTACCTGTCAATATTATTTACGGATAAATCCTAAGTCCTTCTGCCAGTTCCGAGGGCAATGGCATGGATACCTTGAGGAAATCGAAGCCTCCAGTGGGCTGCGCTTTGAAGTGACTGATGCGGTCAGGGAGCAGATCTATGCCAATTCGGTGTTTCCGACGCAAGGAACCCGCCCAGTGTTCTCTTCCGTGCACAGTCTGATGAGTGCACCGCTGGTGGACTTCACGCTATGGGCGCTGGAGCAGGGCGCCACGCCTGGCCAGGTGCTGACCATCGATGTGGACCCGGATGCCGGGCTGCTGGTCTCGCGGTGGGGCGACTGGATGCACACCGTGCCCGTAGCGTTGGAGATCAGCAGGCTGCGCCAACGAACCGATCCCGACATGCGGGCGATTTTGGCGGTGCACGAAGCGGGGCATGGCCTGATCTACGCCTTGCTCTTTCAACTGGCACCTCTGGAGATCCGCATCAACATGGCGACCTTCTCCGGGGGCTACAACAGCTTCAATGCGCTCAAGGTCAAAACCCGCAACAACCTGCTCGATGCGGTGTGTGTTGCACTCGCGGGCCGTGCTGCTGAGGAGATGGTGTTTGGCAAGGAGTCCCTGAGTTCAGGCAGCGAGACGGATCTCAAGCTGGCCACACAGCAGATGGCGGCCTTCATCCGGCATGCCGCGTTCGGCGAACGCATCAGCCATGTGGATGTCAGCACGGAGGCCGGGGAGAACATCAACACGGATGTGGCCAGTACCAATGCTGAGATTGAAGCAGGGCTGCAGAAGCAGTACGAGCGTGCGCAGGGACTGCTCATCGCAAACAAGGCCCTCTATCTTCGGATGGTCAACGAGCTCGTCAACAAGGGGCAATTGGAGCCACAGCAGATCCGGGACTGGTTGGGGCTGGCACAGCCACAGGCACCCAAGGATGCCCTGGAGCCGTTTGAGGTGAAGCTGCGGGAGTTCGAGCGCCGGGCGGCGTGAGAGTCGTCCACTGACCGGTACAAGTGGGTTTGTAGCGCCATTGAGGATCGCGCTGGGCCCGCTGGCCCAGCCTGCCAATTCGCTGACTGGTCACTGGGATTTCTTGACCTGGTGGTGGGTTCGCCCTATAAGGTCGGCATGCCTGAAGTCGTGCACCAAGTCCTCGCCGATCCCATCCTGGTGGGGATGATCCTCTTAGCCATATTCGTCAATGCTGGCGCGTTGGGGCTGAAGTGGGAGCGCGGGCGTGAAGCTATGGACGACGCCGAGCCGCGCACCAGGAGTCAGTCAGAGTAAGTGTGGTGCCTTTGGAGATAGGCGATACGGCCTTGCAGTGCCTTGCAAGCAGCAGGTACCACAGTCGTCGACCCATACACGCATGAAGAATCCGCACTATGAATCGCTGGGTAGGCGCATGCGCGCGTATCTCGGACGCACCCGTGACGCCTGTTGGAGGGCGGCTTGTACTGCCTGGTCATCGCCTCAAAGCGCGCATTGATTCTGCACTGCTTGCCCTGGCCGACCTTGTCCACCGCCGTCTTCATGTTGTAGATGCCCCGGCGGGGCACGCCTCCGAAGAGGGCGGACGCCCGTGCGTGCGCATCGAACAGCATCTCGTGCGCCTGGCTGTAGTACGCCACCAGGCAGAAGGCGCGACTGGCCGCCAGTTTGGTGTGTGTCTCCAGGCGGCGGCGCAGCCCGCCGATGAAGAGGTAAGCAACCGCGCCACGGTGCTTATGGCCAGCCTGTTTTCGTGAGTTGGAAGCTCGCTGGTGAGGTGCACCGTGGCACGCTTGAATCGTGCGTTCTGCCTGCTAGACTGACCCGCCGATCAGGCGCTTGGGGGAGTGCACTGGGTTTGTGCCTTGTTCGTTCCGACCCAGGAGTCAGTGCCTGATGTATCCACCGTTCAACGCACCCAGGCGCGCATGCTCAAACTCGAAGAAATCGCTAAGGACGCGCAAATCACCGGGCTGGTCCCAGATGAAGTCGTCAAGGTTGTCAACGTCGAAGAGATAGGCCCGAGTGCCCGCCTTGTGGCCTACCGCAACGCCCAAGGCAAGCTTGATGAGCAGACCATCTTCCGCCACGACGAGCATCGTTTGTCCCTGGCCGTGGCGGGCAACTACACGCTGTCAGATGCCGAGGTGCTGCTGTACGACCAGGTCACCGACTACGTGCGCAACGAAATGGACCGCGCGGACCGGCTGGATGGTAAGCGCAAGGGCACTGTGGGCTTCGCCCTGACCCAGTTGCAGCGCCGCCTGGCATCCAGCCCGCAGGCCATCTACACATCGCTCTCGCGCCGACGAAAGAAGCTCGAAGCGCGCCTTGACGAGCTGCAACTCAAAGCCCGCGCCGACGTGCTGCGCGAGAACCTGGGTGAATACGTCGTCAAGCGGCAGGTGGACTTGCCCGACGACCTTGATGATGCAGCCGACGAACTCAGCGCCGAGGAATACGAAGCAGTGGCCGACCAGGTGGTGGACCAGGCCACTGCCGCTGAGACCATTCCTGAGCTGCAAGCCGAAATCCTGATCCTGCGGGAGCTGGAAAGTGCCGCCGCATCCGTCGTGCAATCGCGCAGTGACCGCAAGTGGGAAGAGTTTTCGCGCCTGCTGCAAGACGAGCCCGAAATGTGCACCGCCGATGGCCGCCGCCGCAAAATCATCGTGTTCACCGAGCACCGCGACACGCTCAACTACCTGCTGCTGCGCATCCGCGACACGCTGGGCAGTGAACAGGCTGTGGTCACCATCCACGGCGGCATCAACCGCGATGACCGGCGAAAGGTGCAAGAGGCGTTCCGCAACGACCCCGACGTGTTGGTGTTGCTGGCCACCGACGCAGCGGGCGAGGGCGTCAACCTGCAAAACGCCAACCTCATGGTCAATTACGACCTGCCCTGGAACCCCAACCGCATGGAGCAGCGCTTTGGCCGTATCCACCGCATTGGCCAGCGCGAGGTGTGCCACCTGTGGAACCTGGTGGCGGCCCAGACCCGTGAGGGCGAGGTGTTCAACTGCCTGCTTGAAAAGCTGGCCGTGGAACGCGAGGCCTTGGGTGGGCGGGTGTTCAACGTGCTGGGTGAAGCCTTCGACAACATCTCGCTCAAAGACCTACTCATCGACGCCATCCGCTACGGCGAAAAGCCCGAAACCCGCGCCCGCATGGAACAGGTGATCGGCCAGGCGCTGGACACCCAGCACCTGAAAGACCTGATGGCCCGCAATGCCCTGGTCGAAAACCATATGAGCCTGGACGACCTCTATGCCATCCGCGAGGAGATGGACAAGGCCGAGGCCCGCAAGCTCCAACCGCATTTCATCAGTGCATTCTTCCGCGAAGCATTCCGGGTGGTGGGCGGCGAGCTGCGCGACCGCGAGGCGGGCCGCTACGAGGTACGCCACGTTCCTGCCGATGTCATGGAGCGCGACCGCGTGATCGGCCACACCCGCACCCCGGTGCTGAAAAAGTACGAGCGCATTTGCTTCGACCGCGAGCACCGCACCATCTACGGCAAGCCCACGGCAGAACTGGTGCACCCAGGCCACCCCCTCATGGCTGCCGTCACCGACCTGGTGCTGTCCAGCCACCGCAACCTGCTCAAACGCGGCGCCATCCTGGTCGATCCCCACGACGACAGCACCGCGCCGCGCGTGCTGTTCATGCTGGACCACAGCGTGCGCGAAACCGCTGCGCCCAACGGCAGCACCCCGCGTGACGTGTCCCGCCGCTTGCAGTTTGTGGAAATGACGGCAGACGGCACCGCCAACCCCGCGCCGTTTGCCCGCCACCTTGACCTGGTACCCATCACCACCGCACAGGCCGCCCAGGTGGCCGACGTGTTGCAGGCCGACTGGGTGACCCACCACATCGAAGCCCGTGCACTGGCCTACGCTGTGGAAAACCTGGTGCCCGAGCACACGCAAGAAGTTGCCAGCCGCCGTGAGCGCCAGGCCGACAAGCAACTGGCCGCCGTGCGCGAGCGCCTGGTCAAAGAAATCCAACACTGGTCAGACCGCGCCATCCGGCTGGACATGGACGTGCGCGCAGGCAAGCAACCCCGCCTGCAACCCGAGAACGCCCGCCGCCGTGCCGAGGAGTTGAGCGCGCGCCTCAAACAGCGCACCGCTGAACTCCAAGCCATGCGCAGCGTGGCGTCTGGCACGCCCAATGTGATCGGCGGGGCGCTGGTCATCCCCGCAGGGCTGTTGGCCCAACGCAGCGGTGTGCCTGGTTTCAGTGCCGACGCCGCAGCCCGTGCACGCATCGAGCGCATTGCCATGCAAGCCGTGTTTGACGCCGAACACGCCCTGGGCCATCGCACCAAAGACGTATCCGCCGAAAAGTGCGGCTGGGACATCACCGCCTACGTCGAGCAGTCCGAGGGGCTGGCGTTGGAGCACCACATTGAAGTCAAAGGCCGCGCCAAGGGGCAGGACACCATTACCGTCACCAGCAACGAGATTCGCCACGGGCTGAACCAGAAAGACAAGTTCGTGTTGGCCGTGGTGGTGGTGGACGGCGACAGCGCCGAATCGGTGAACTACATCCCCATGCCATTCACCCAGGAGCCAGATTGGGCTGAGGCCAGCAAAAATCTTGACTTATGGCTGTTGCTGCAACGTGCGCACTGTCCACTAAGCTTCTATTCTTGACAAGAGGCCTATTTATGTTGACGCCAGAGTTCGTACAAGAATTACTCACCGATTTGGAATCAGACAGAATTGAACGAACCATATCGACTAACAACACCGACAAGTTCGCACAGGCAATTTGCGCTTTCGGGAACGATTATCCCGGCCACAGACAGCCTGGTTACCTCATCGTCGGCGCCAACGACGACGGGAGTCTTTCGGGACTGCAAGTGACGGACGAATTGCTGCGCAATCTGGCGGCCATCCGCTCGGATGGCAACGTGTTGCCTCCACCTGCCATGTCGGTTGAAAAGCTCGTACTTCCACAGGGGGAAGTCGCAGTGGTCGAGGTTCAGCCCTCCACAGTGCCCCCAATTCGTTACAAGGGGCGCGTCTATATTCGCATTGGTCCCCGCAAAGGCATTGCCAACGAGCAAGAAGAACGCGTACTGTCCGAGCGCCGTGCCAGCCTCCTGACTACCTTTGACGCCCACCCGGTGCCAGAGGCTAGTCTGCACGATCTGACCATGCGCTTGTTCGATGAATACCGCATGCAAACCATTGATGCCGAAGTCATCGCTGCCAACCACCGCACCCCCGAGGAAAAGTTGGCCTCGTTGCGTTGCTTCGACCTCACAGCGGCTAAACCGACGGTTGCAGGCGTATTGCTGTTCGGCACCAACCCCCGCTACTTCCTGCCGGGCGCCTACGTACAGTTCTTGAAGTTCCCGGGCCCGACCATGACCGACCGGCCCGACGATGAAAAGGAAATCTCGGGCGACCTGCGTTTCATCGTGGAAACGATGTACCAGAAGATCGTGGCGCACAACCTAGTTGCATCCACGCAAGGTGAAGGCTTCCGCGATCAGCCCCGGCCCGACTATCCCGAGTGGGCGCTGCGCGAACTCTTCCACAACGCCATCATTCACCGCGACTACCAATCCACCACGCCGGTGCGCTTCTACTGGTTCCACGACCGCATCGAAATCCAGAGTCCTGGCGGCCTCTACGGAGAAGTCACAGCCGCCACACTGACCCGCCGCAACAGCTACCGCAATCCCGTACTGGCCGAAGCAATGAAATCCATGGACTACGTCAACCGCTACGGCTACGGCATCCAACGGGCGCAAGACCTTTTGGCCGCCAACGGCAATCCGCCAGCCACGTTTGACATCGACGACAAAGTCTTCCTCGTCACCATCCACAAGAGGGCCGCATGAAAACCATTGCCTTCTTCAACAACAAGGGCGGCGTCGGCAAGACGTCGCTGATTTACCACCTGGCCTGGATGTTCGCCGAGCGTGGCTTGAAGGTGCTGGCGGTAGACCTGGACCCCCAAGCCAACCTCACCTCCATGTTCCTGGACGAGGATCGCCTGGAAGCGCTGTGGCCCGATGGTGATCATCCCCTGACCGTTTTTGGTGCCATCGCGCCCATCCTGCGCGGCATTGGCGACATTGCACAGCCTCACCTTGAGATGATGACGCCCCGGCTGGGCCTGGTGCCTGGTGATTTGGGCTTATCGCGCTTCGAGGACAAACTCTCTGACGCCTGGCCGCGCTGCCACAACCGCGACGAGGCCGCATTTCGCACCATGACGGCGTTCCACCGCGTTGTGCTCCAAGGCGCGCAGTCTGGTGTGCAAGGGGGCGCAGACATTGCCCTCATCGACGTAGGCCCCAACCTCGGCGCCATCAACCGCGCTGCCCTCATCGCCTCTGACCAAGTGGTGGTACCGCTGGGCGCCGACCTGTTTTCCTTGCAAGGCCTGAAAAACCTTGGCCCCACCTTGCGTGAGTGGCGGCAAACCTGGCAGGAACTGGTGCCCAAGTCACCTGCGGGCCTCGCCATCCCCTCTGGCCAAATGCAGCCAATTGGCTATGTCGTCAGCCAACACGGCGTGCGCGAAAGCCGCCCCGTCAAGTCGTACCAGCGCTGGGTAGACCGCATTCCTGCCACGTACCGAGAAGCCGTACTCAACGAATCCTCCGCTTCGGCCCCTCGGCCGTCGCTAGACCCGTACGCACTGGCCTTGCTCAAACACTACCGCAGCCTCATGCCCATGGCCATGGACGCGCGCAAACCCATGTTCGCCCTGCGCTCTGCGGACGGCGCCATTGGCTCGCACATCGAGGCCGTGCGCGCCTGTCACGACGACTTCCTGCGCCTGGCGCAGAAAGTTGCGGGCCATGCCGGCCTGGCCTTGAACTGAACCCATGTCCATCCGCACACCCAAAAAACTCATCGAAGTCGCCCTGCCGCTGGACGACATCAACGTCGCCAGTGCGCGCGAAAAGTCCATCCGCCACGGCCACCCGAGCACGCTGCACCTGTGGTGGGCGCGCCGCCCACTGGCCGCAGCGCGGGCCGTCATCTTTGCGCAGATGGTGAACGACCCGGGGGGCGAGCGCGGTTACTACGCCGGCAAAACCAAAGCCCAGGCCGATGCCGAGCGTGAAGAGCTGTTCCAGATCCTGCGCGAGCTGGTGCAGTGGGAAAACACCAACAACGAAGAGGTGCTGGGCCGGGCCCGCGCTGCCATTGCCAAAGGCTGGCGCGAGACCTGCGAGCTGAACAAAGGCAAGCCCGGCTTCGACCCCGACGTGCTGCCCGCCTTCCACGACCCCTTTGCCGGCGGCGGCGCGCTGCCGCTCGAAGCGCAGCGCCTGGGGCTGAAGAGCCACGCCAGCGACCTGAACCCCGTGGCCGTCACCATCAACAAGGCCATGATCGAAATCCCGCCGCGCTTTGCGGGCCGCGCGCCGGTGGGGCCGCAGATCGAGGCCGAGCGCGGCACCAAAAAGGCGACCAAGGACGCCTTTGACGACTGGCGCGGCGCACGCGGCCTGGCCGAAGATGTACGCCGCTACGGCGCCTGGATGCGCGAGCAGGCGCAGCAGCGCGTTGGCCACCTGTACCCGCAGGTGGTGGTGACTCCTGAATTGATAGCTGGTGGCGCTTATCCAGCAAGCGCTGGTGGCCAAAAAAGCTTGAAAAATGAAGGGCTGGCCAGCCTGCAGCCGGGGCAAAAGCTCACCGTCATCGCCTGGCTGTGGGCGCGCACCGTCAAAAGCCCCAACCCCGCGTTCAGCCATGTGGACGTGCCGCTGGCCAGCACCTTCATCTTGAGCAGCAAGGCGGGCAAGGAGGCGTATGTGCAGCCCGTCGTGGAGGGCGACGGCTACCGCTTCGAGGTGCGCACGGGCACGCCGCCGGAGGGGGCGAAGAACGGCACTAAGCTGGCACGCGGCGCCAACTTCCGCTGCGTGATGTCAGACGCGCCGATTGAGCCCGCCTACATCAAGGCCGAAGGTGTGGCCGGCCGCATGGGGGCTAGGCTGATGGCCATCGTGGCGGAGGGCGCGCGGGGCCGCATTTATCTGTCGCCCTTGCCTGAGCAGGAAGCCATTGCCCAGCAGGCTCAGCCAACATGGCGTCCCGAAGCTGATATACCGCCCGATAAGCGCTCAATGTTCACGCCACTATATGGATTAACCAAGTTCGGCGACCTGTTCACCCCCCGCCAACTGGTCGCGCTGACCACGTTTTCCGACCTGGTGCCCGAAGCCATCACCCGCGTCCGCGCCGACGCCCTGGCCGCCGGCATGCCCGACGATGGCCGGGGGCTGGATGCTGGCGGCAGCGGTGCTACGGCGTATGCGGAGGCGGTGGGGCTGTATTTGGGGTTCATCGCAAGCAGCCTGACCGACAGGATGAGTTCGCTGTGTACTTGGGATGCAGGTGGCGCTACCTGGGGCACCAAGATGCGAAACACTTTCGCACGTCAAGCGCTGCCTATGTCCTGGGATTTTGCCGAAGCCAACCCGTTTTCCGGTCAATCAGGGAGTTGGGATAACTCGCTTGAGTACAGTTCAAAAGGCGTTGTTGTGACAAAGGAACACGCTCACGGCGAAGCCTCCCAAGCCGATGCCCAATCCCAAACCATCAGCGCAAACAAAGTCATCTCCACCGACCCGCCTTATTACGACAACATTGGCTACGCCGACCTGTCCGACTTCTTCTACGTCTGGTTGCGCCGCAGCCTGCGCCCCATCTTCCCGAATCTCTATGCCACGCTGGCCGTACCCAAGGCGGAGGAGCTGATTGCCACGCCGTACCGCCACGGCAGCAAGCAAGCAGCCGAGACGTTCTTTCTGGATGGCATGACAGCGGCGATGCACAACCTGGCCGCGCAGGCGCACCCAGCCTTTCCAGTCACCATCTACTACGCCTTCAAGCAAAGCGACACCAAGGAAGAAAGCGGCACGCACAGCACGGGCTGGGAGACGTTTTTGGAGGCCGTGCTGCGCGCGGGCTTCACCCTCACTGGCACCTGGCCCATGCGCACCGAGCTGGGCAACCGCATGATTGGCTCGGGCACCAACGCCCTGGCATCCAGCATCGTGCTGGTCTGCCGCCCGCGCGATGCCAGCGCCGACACCATCACGCACCACCTGATTCGCGCCCTCAACACCCAGGGCGAAGCCGCAGCCGGTGCCCTGCTGGCCGCCATGCCCGACAAGGCCGAGCCCATTCGCCAACTGGCGTATCACCTGTACACCCTGTGCGAGCGCAAGAAGTGGGCCGAAGACGCCCGCGCCTACAACGAACTCATCACCGCCTGGCACGCCGTGCTGGAAGCCAGCCGCGAGCAGGGGCCGCGTGGGGAACAGTTGGGGTTTGAGGCATAAAAACACAGGAAGGAATAGCCATGATTGAATCACTCTCGATCAGCAACTTCACAGTGTTTGGCAAGGACACTAAGTTCACGTTTTCTCCTGGCCTGAACGTCATCTTGGGCGAGAACGGTGCTGGCAAGACCCATGTTTTAAAACTAGCGTATTTGTTCTCTCGGGCGTGGCCTGACCTTACCAGCGAGCGTCTGACCGTCAACAAAGACTGGGTTCAAGCTTATTTGGCTAAGCGCCTCGCAGACCTCTTCCAGGTCAATGATCTCTCTGCATTGCTGAGGCGTGGTTCGAAGAGCGGGGCAAGCATTGAGGTCCACGCCTCATGGCTTGTTGCAGCCACAAAAATTCCAATGCCTTGGAAGATTGGGATTAAGCGCGAGAACCATGAAGCAGTAGTCGATGCGTCGGTATTTTCCGTCGATGTGAACTACGCCCGAGAGCAAGGGGCTGTGTTCCCGCATCAGGTATTGGTGCCTAGCAAAGAAATGGTCTCTCTGTTTAAGGGACTGATTGGCTTGTTCGATAAGTACCGTGATTTCCCGTTGGACATCAGCTACCGCGATTTGGCCGTCGCCATGTCCACATTGGAGCCACGCGACAGACCGCCGTTGATGTCGGCTGTGGCCCAGCGCATGCAGAGCCTACTAGGCGGAGACTTGAAGCTGGAAAAGGGGGAGTTGGTCTTCGAGCGCGCTGACGGATCGCAGATGGACATTTCTTTGATGGCAGAGGGCTATCGTAAGCTGGCCATGCTCATTTATCTGCTGCGTTACAGCGTGGTGGAGCGTGGTTCTACCTTGTTCTGGGACGAGCCAGAGGCCAACCTGAACCCCGCCGCGTTGAAGCTGCTGGCCGAGGCTTTATATGCACTGGGTAACGCCGGGGTGCAGGTGGTGGTGGCTACGCACAGTCTCTTCTTGCTGCGCGAGTTCGAGATCTTGCAGATGAGGTCAACTCAAGGATATGCCAACCAGGTTCCCAACAAGTACTTTGGCTTGGGTCGCCAGAAGAAAGATGGTCCGGTCTCCGTGACCCAAAGCACGGACATCGCCGACATCGAGCCTTTGGTTCTGTTGGACGAGAGCTTGCAGCAGAGCGACAGGTACATGGAGGCGAACCCATGAGTCGGACGGCAGATGTGGATGGCATGCGCTTGACCATGCCTGCGGGGTGGTGGGTGTGGAAGTACGACGACTCCGACTTTCACCAGACGCAGTTCCAGAACTTTGCAGGTGGCGTCAAGGCCATGGATGCAATCGCGCTAGACCCCGCACAGACCTTGTGGCTGATCGAGGTGAAAGACTACCGACAGAACAGGCGACGCAAACCCAGTTCTGTATTTGCGGAGGTGGCGGATAAGGCACGCGATACCTTGGCAGGTTTGTCGGTTGCGCGCGTCAGTGCGAAGGCGCAGCGAGAGCGTACTTTGGCGCAGCAGGCACTGGGTTCCAGGCAAATCCGCGTGGCGCTGCAACTAGCCCAATCAGCCCGTCCCCACCGGCTGTTCCCGCAAGTGGTTGAGTCCGCCGATGCCGATATCCAATTGCGCAGAGCGGTCAAGCAAGTGGATGCAAAACCAGTTTGTGCCGTTGGCAGCCTGGGACAACACAACAGCGTGCTTCCGTGGAATACGGTTGCCATTTGAAATACGCACCTCATGACCATAAAACCCTGGCGCGAAGTCGCCCACCCCCACAAGGACGTGCTGGAAGGCACTTTCAAGCAAAGCGAGTTCGCGGCTGACATCTCGCAGGTGCATGCAGGCACGGCGGAGCCTGAGTACCAGGATGCGGAGAAGTTCTTCGCCCGCACCTTCATCACCGAGGGCATGCGCCTGTTGCTGCAAAGCGTGGCAGAGCGTTTGTCGGGCCGGGGTGGCGACCCGGTGATCCAACTGCAAACGGCCTTTGGTGGCGGTAAGACCCATACGCTGCTGGCGGTGTACCACCTGGCCAGCCGCCAGTGCCCGACCGAGAAGCTGGCGGGCATCCCGCCGATTCTGGATGCCGCAGGTGTGACATCGCTGCCGCAGGCGCGGGTGGCGGTGATTGATGGCATCAAGTTCTCGCCCAGCCTGCCGCGCTCGCATGCGGGCACCACGGTGAACACGCTGTGGGGAGACCTGGCGGTGCAGCTGCTGGGGGCCGAGGGCTATGCGCTGCTGGACGATGCCGATCAGGCGGGTACGTCCCCCGGCAAAGACGTGCTGACTACGCTTCTGCAACGCGCGGCGCCGTGCGTGGTGCTGTTGGACGAGCTGGTGGCCTATGTGCGCCAGTTGGAGCCGGGCAAGAGCTACCCCGGCGGCACGTTTGACAGCAACATCACCTTCATCCAGGCGCTGACCGAGGCGATGAAGAGCGTGCCCAACGCCATCTTGTTGGCTTCGTTGCCGCAGTCAGAAACCGAGGCGGCAGGCACGCAGGGCCAGCGCGCGCTGGATGTACTGGAAAAATACTTTGGCCGCGTTGAATCGGTCTGGAAGCCGGTGGCAGCGGAAGAGGCCTTCGAGATTGTGCGCAGGCGGCTGTTTGACACCGTGGGCGACCCCGCGCAGGTGAACGCCACGGCGCGGGCTTTTGGCGAGTTGTACCGCCAGAACCCCACCAAGTTCCCCAGCGAGACGCAGGAGGCGCGCTACGAGGAGCGCATTGCGCACGCCTACCCGATTCACCCCGAGGTGTTTGACCGGCTGTACGAGGACTGGTCAACGCTGGACAAGTTTCAGCGCACGCGCGGGGTGTTGCAGTACATGGCCATCGTCATCCACAGGCTGTGGGATAGCCGTGACAAAGACCCGCTCATCATGCCGGGCTCGTTGCCGCTGGACGATGCGCTGGTGCGCAACAAGAGCATCCACTACCTGCCCAATGGCTGGGAGCCAGTGATTGAGCGAGAGATGGATGGCCCGCGCTCTGCGGCGGCAGACATTGACGGGCACGACACCCGGTTTGGCAGCTTGCAGGCTGCGCGGCGCGTGGCGCGCACCATCTTCTTGGGCAGTGCGCCGTCTAACGCTGCGCAGGCTGTGCGGGGCATTCGGGTAGAAGGCATTTTGCTGGGTGCTGTGCAGCCAGGGCAGGCCGTGGGCACGTATGAGGATGTCATCAAACGCCTGCGTGATCGGCTGCATTACCTGTACGGTGAAAAGGACAGCTACTGGTTTGACACGCGTCCCAACCTGCGCCGCGAAATGGAAAGCCGCAAGGCCAACCTGAAAGACGCTGATGACGTGATGCCGCTGCTGCGCGACCGCGTGGGCCGGGTGTTTTCCAAGGGCAACCACTTTGCGGGTATCCACGTTTTCACGCCGTCTGCCGACGTGCCCGATGACTTTGGCTTGGGGCCGCGCCTGGTGGTGCTGCCGCCCAATGCGGGCTACCGCAAGCAAGATGAATCGCTGGCTCTGCTGGCGGCCACTGAGGTGCTGGAAAAGCGGGGCGATGCGCCACGGCTGAAACGCAACCGCCTGATATTCCTGGCGCCCGATGGTGATGCCGTGCAGCGCCTGCGCGATGCCGTGCGAACCTATCTGGCATGGAAGTCCATCGTGGAAGACGTGCAAAACCGCCGTATCGACCTGGGCACCTACCAGGCCGATCAGGCCAAGCGCGCGATGGACGGTGCTGAGGATGGCGTCAAGCAGATGGTGCGCGAGACCTATCGCTGGCTGATGGTGCCCACCGAAGAGATGGTGCGGGGCAAGCTGACGCTGCGCTGGGAGGCTGTGGCCTTGTCGGCGTCTGCACCGAGCGTGGTCGATGCGATTGAGAGCAAGCTCAAAGAAGAAGAATGGCTGGTGAGTGCGTGGTCGCCCGTCCACCTGAACCGGGTGTTGAACCAGTGGTACTTCAAAGAGGGCGTCACCGATGTCTCGGCTTTGAAGGTGTGGCAAGACAGTTGCCAGTACCTGTACCTGCCACGCTTGCTGAACTCTGATGTGTTTGTGCAGGCAGTGACGGCAGGTTGCGCCACCCGTGACGGGTTTGGCTACGCGGCAGGCAAGGATGGTGACCGTTGGTTGGGGTTTTCCTTCGGCCACTCTGCTTTGGTCACCATGGATGCCGACACCGTGCTCATTAGCCAGGCGGCGGCCATCGAGTACCAACAGAAGCTGGATGCGGAGCAGCGCGAGCGTGCAGCACAGCAAGCGGTGCCCTCCAATGTCGGCAGCGGTGTGCCTGGCGCGTCCTCGTCCGGCCAGCGTCCGGTGGCTTCCAAGTCAGAAGCTACCGGTGCGTCGACTGCTGCGGTGGCACTGCCCAACCGGTTCTTTGGACTGGTGGAGGTGGATGCCACGACGGCAACCATGGACTTTTCGACCATTGTGAACGAGGTGATTCAGCACTTTGCGGCTCAGAGTGGGGTCGACGTCACCGTCACCGTAGAAATCGAAGCGCGCACGCGCGATGGGTTTGAGGCAGGCTTGCAGCGGACCATCAAAGAGAACTGCGGGGTGCTGAAATTCCGCTCCGCCAACTTCGAGCAGGAATAGTCTGCTGTTACTGTGGCGGAGGTGTCACTAAAATAGACTAGCCATGCTTTCCGCGAG
Source organism: Diaphorobacter sp. LI3 (assembly GCF_022807955.1). NCBI lineage: Bacteria > Pseudomonadati > Pseudomonadota > Betaproteobacteria > Burkholderiales > Comamonadaceae > Diaphorobacter > Diaphorobacter sp. LI3. The sequence continues at coordinate 533,842 of NZ_CP094346.1, forward strand.
CGCCGCCTCGAGCCTCTTGCTCGCTTTCTTCGCGTCCGGAAAACCGACCAGAGTTGCCGAGAAGTTGACCCCGCCCCGGATGTCGAATTTCGCGTTGATGGTCAATTTCATCTCGAGAGATTCACTGAGCGAAGCTGCCAGGGATGCGAGTAACCAGCCCACGTCTTCGACAAGCGCCACGTCAAACACCCTGACGCCGATGTCTTTCTCCGTGAAGATTGAAGAGGGCTCGGGCAGTGACGCAAGCCGTACGCGGCATGATCGCGTGCCCTGATCGACACTTACCACCCGCCCAACCACTCGATGAATTTCAGCACCCTGAACTTGAACGGATCGTTTGGGCTGGTCGTTCGTTCCCTCGTGGATGATCTTGGCCCCATCGGTGATCGGGTCTGAGCTGCTTGCCAAAGAAACAAACGCGGCCCGGGCACGAGCCGGATCAGCCTCTGCAGAAAGCGCAGTGCACAGTTGTTCGGTCGACAGCTGCCTCTCGTGGAGGCGATCGATCAATGGGGATATCCGACACACCAGGCCCTTGGCGCATTCACGCTCAGCATGAGTTTCTTCTGCAAGGTCTTCGTCCAGACGCCGCTGGCGAGTCGCCTTGCGCGCCACGAACAAAGTCAGTCCCTGGGCATCTTCAGTGCGCACGCCGACAAGGGTCAGGTCGCGCGGGTGCGCATGCACCCCTTGGAGTTTGCTCTCTGCGTCCTTGAGGAGCCGGATAAGGTGCGCAATTGGAAGCAGACGGGTGGCGCCATCCTTGAGAGCAAGTTTTCCCTGTCCAAGGCAATTTTGCTCTAGTACCTCGACATCTGAATTTGTTATATGAATCTGGGTTTCAAACGACGTGCAGAAGTCGCCGTGGGTAGGACAGATTTCAGTTCGCATAGCTACTCTTCTTCTTTCAGGTTGGAGATGACAAATAGAGCGACCCTCAGCACCGCCGTAAACCTCGCGGTGAGGACCTGGTTTTCTTTTGCTCGGGGAGCCAAAGAGACAACCGGGCGTTCACCAATGCTTTCATCGACCTTCAGCTTTAACTGATCATCGAAACTGCGGAGGAAGCGAAATTCCTCAGTAGTCAGGTGCGCCTTTCCCCTTCTGAGCAGAAGTGAAAAGCTCAGTGGCATCGACTCCAGGATGGGCTGCCAAATGGGGTATTGGTAGAACTTTGTCGGTGCTGCGCTCTCCCGCAACACGCACAGTCGAAAAAACTCGAGGGTGTCTCGATCCAGACCGAGGACCCACTCGACGATCTGAAGTCCATCGCCCGATCGAGCAACATTGATGTTTGCGTCGACCCCTCGCTGCCGCGCGGAGTTCCGGACACGCCGGGCGAGTTCGGCCTTCGTATCGTCATCGGGCACGACGTCCTCCAGTTCAAGCGCCGCCGAAACAGGGATTCCCGTGCTCTCGATGGCGCGATGTTTGGTCAGTCCGAGCGTTCGCACGATCAGATATCGCACGGAATCGAGGCGCGACACACGCCGTGATTGGGAGTGCTGCAGTGTCGTTGGCGCTACTGTTCTGGTTGGTTTTTGCGGATGCTTCACCATGCGGCGCACCAAGCCTTGCCGCAACCATGACCACTCGTCGAACGGCTGATGTGCCACTGCTCCAGAAAATGCATTGCGATTGCGGGACCGCGCTTTCCTCACCGCAGCTGCGTTTAGACTAACCTGACGCACGAAACCGGGGCCGATCGGCAAGTGACGCAGCAGTGATTCAACAGTCAGGGCGCGAATGAGAGACCAAGCGGACAGGTAGGCGCAGCAAAAGGTCGGGCGCCCCTACGTAACTTGCCAGGTTCGCGCGTAGTGCGTGAAGCTGGGCTGCACAAGCAGAGCCGAGGCGGACGACGCGGATTGCGTTCTCGGTTTTGTGCTGGTTGTAACCTTGCCTGCTGATGACGATGCCACCACCCGGGGTCAGGCAATTCCACGCCAAACTGGAGAGGTCTCCTGCGCGGGAAGGAAGCTCTTGACTAAGTGCCGCCCTGATTTGAATCAAGAGGTTGTCCACTGGGGATTCTGATACCCAAGACTGAGCTATTTGTACTGCCCGTGTCACGTCCGAACGACGCACCAGCACGCTAGAACTGGAGCCTCCGGGGAGCGGATCAGCGTGCTCATGAAGGAGCTCCAGCACTTCCATTGGCACCTGAATCTGACGGCGGCGAAGACTCTGAACCAGCGCCAGGGCGGCGTGGCGAACGCGCTCACACAGCCCATGCGTCTCCTGAATCGACGATGGACTTGCCAGTTGGTGGGTCCACTCAAGAAAACAGATCCATTCGTCTCGAGTCCAGTCTTCGGGTTCTCCCAGAAGATGCACCCTTCGCCGAGCAAGACTGAGGGTAGAGTAGTAGGTTGCCAGGGACGAGATCTGGTAGCGACCGTGGACGTCGTCTCGGGTTCGCACAAGCTCTTCGCAGATCCAGTCACGGAGCCAGCCTGAAAATGGCGTCCAGCGGGCTGCGGCTGCGGAGATTTCGCGGCGGCTCTCAATCGCGCGGAGTCGGCGTTCACCCAGTCGCAGCGTTTGATTTGAGTACTTATTCAGGGCCTTCGATATGGCCTCCAAGCCCTCGTCCATTGAGTTCTGGCGGCTCTGGCGATACCAGCCTGTGGGGTGTCCGCTTGAAGCGAGATCGTCGACTTCCTGCCCCGCGAGCCTTTTGAGCGAATGCAGGGAAAGCGCGGGAGCGGGGACGTTGATTGAGCTGACAGCTACAAGTGATGGGGGCAGTTGAAGCCGGGCGTAGTTCTGAGCTGAATCGAGGATGAAGGCAAAGCGACCTTCAACGGACCTCGGCCACCGGACGAAGGGCAGTACTTGAGCAACGGCGACCGTTGCGGCACACATTACATCTTGCCGAGTAGTTCGATCGACGTCGGCCTTTAGTAATAGGTACTGCGCATTCCACTGATGGCGGACAGTGATTCCATTCCCATCGCGGACAGCGTTCCAGGCGATGGCGGACACGTTGCGCGGGTGTCCTGAGTGACGCTCAAATCGTAGCCGAAGTGTCCGCCATCAGCGTGGAATGGCGGTCGGCGCGGCCGGCTCAGACGGCCTTGGTGAGCTTGCGCATCGACTCGCCCTTGAGGGCTATCTTGTGCGAGCCGTGCACGATGCGGTCCAGGATGGCGTCGGCCAGCGTGGGCTCGTCCAGCCAGGCGTGCCAGGCCGTCACCGGCAACTGGCTGGTGATGAGCGTCGAGCGCGTGCCCACCCGGTCGTCCAGCAATTCCAGCAGGTCGTTTCGCTCGTGCGCGGCAATCGGCGCGATGCCGAAGTCGTCCAGGATGAGCAGGTCCAGCCGCGCCAGTTGCGCCAGCCGTTTGCCCAGGCTGCCATCGCCGTGGGCCACGTGCAGCTCCTGCAGCAGCCGTGGCGCGCGGGTGTAGAGCACCGAGAAGCCCAGGCGCGCGGCCTGCTGCCCCAGTGCGCAGGCGAGCCACGTCTTGCCGCACCCGGTGGCGCCGGTGAGCAGCACGTTGTGGCCATGGCGCAGCCAGTCCCCGCCGGCCAGGCTGGTGATGACCTCTCGGCTCAGGCCCCGGCTGGCGCGCCAGTCGATGTCCTCCAGGCAGGCACTGGAGACCTTCAGGCGGGCCGCCTTCAACAGGCGCTCCAGGCGCTTGCTGTCACGCCAGTCCACCTCGCGCTGCACCAGCAGCGCCAGGCGTTGTTCAAAGGGCAGCTCGCTGGCCGTGATGTGGGTGGCCGCGTCGCTGAGGGCGGCCACCATGCCGTCCAGGCGCAGGGCGCGCAGTTGGTTCAAGGTCTGTTCGTTGAGCATGGTTCTTCCTTGTTAGGTTTGCTTGCACGTTGGAGTTCAGTGGTAGTAGCCCGGCCCGCGCACGTTCTCGTGCAGCGGCAGGCTCGCCTGTGCGGCCATCGGCGCATCCAGCGGCCGCTGGTCCAGGCCGCAGCCCAGGATGGAGGCGATGCTCTTGTAGGACGGTGAGCGAATCGACTGCGCCCGCGCACAGGCGGCCTCCAGCCGGTCAGCCCCGTACTCACGGCCCAGGCGCATGAGGCCCAGACAGGAGCGGTAACCCTGCTCGGGATGCTGGCGGTGCTCCATCTGCCAGCGCACCACGGCGGCGGTGGCCGCGCCCACGCGCTCACCCCAGGCGATGAGCTTGGCCGGCGTCCACTGCAGGTGCGCCCGGTGCGAGGCCGGCATGTGCTCGGGCGTGGTGGTGTGTGCACCCCGTCGGGGATTGAGGGCGTGGGCGGCCACGCGTTTGCTGCCGTGCAGGACTTCGAGCGTGCCGGCCGTGATGCGCAACTCCACCGGCTCACCCACCAGGGCGTGGGGCACCGAGTAGTAGTGGCCATCGAGCTCAACGTGGTAATCGATGTTGACGCGGGCGGGTTTGAAGCGCGCGATGGGCATGCGCACCGGCGGCAGGGGGCGCAGGGCTGGCCGGTCGAGTTCGGCGAAGGCGCTAGTGCGGTTGCCCGGCAGCTTCTTGAACGCGCGCTGGTTCAAGTCCACCAGCAAGGCGGCAATCGCCCGGTTGAGCTCGGCCAGGCTGAAGAAGGTCTGGTGGCGCAGCCTGGCCAGAATCCAGCGCTCGACCACCTGCACAGCGACCTCCACCTTGGGTTTGTCGCGTGGCTTGGCCGGGCGCGCGGGCATCACGGCCAGGCTGTAGTGCGCACAGAGCTCTTCGAGCAGGCGGTGCGCGGTGGGCTCGTAACGGTCGGGTCGGGCCATGAGGGCGCGCGGCTGGTCAGGCACCAGCAGGCGGGGCACGCCGCCGATGAACTCCAGCGCGCTAATGATGCTGGCCACCCAGTCGGTGGTCTTCTGGCTGGCGGTGGCGCAGGCGTAGGTGTAGTTCGATGCGCCCAGCACGGCCACGAAGACCTGGGCCTGGCGTATCTCGCCAGTGTCGGCATCCACCACGGGAACGGTCTGGCCGGCGTAGTCCACAAAGAGCTTGTCACCGCCCGTGTGGGTCTGGCGCATGGAGCGCTGCAGGCGCCGGGCCCAGGCCTTGTACTTCTCGCAGAAGGCGCTGTACTTGTACGCCTGCCCGCTGTGCTGTTGCTGGTATTCCTCCCAAAGCAACTGCAGCGTCACGCCAGGTCGGCGCAGTTCGCGGTGGATGTGGGCGTGGTCGGGTTCAAGGTGCCGGGACTCGCGCGCCACGGGTGGCTTGTAGAGCCGGGCCTGGAGTTCGTCGTCGTTCAGGCTCTGGGCCAGTGCCCAGTCCACGCCGGCCACGCGCGCGTAGCTGGCTATCTCGCTGACAGTGGATTTGGAGATGCCGAGGGCGGCACCGATTTGACGGGTGCTCAAGGCCCCGCGGTGCAGCAGTTGCAGTGTGTGTCGTAGTTTGCTCATGGTGACCCTGGGTGTGGGCATCGCTGGTTCCGGTCAAAAAACCGGGCAGCGTATGCCGCGTTCGGGTCACTCAGAACACCCCGCAGGTGTCCGCCATCAGTTTGGAATGCTGTCCGCCTTCAGCGTGGAACACTGTCCGCCATCACGCTGGAACACTGTCCGCCATCAGCATGGAATCGTGTCCGCCATCGCGTGGAATACGCAGGTACCAAGTGGAGGGCTGAATGGGTAGCCAGGTTGGCTCCAGAAAGTGGGGGCGCCGCCACATCAGACCCCAGCGGTTTCCCACGCGATACACATTCTTGGCACTGTCGGACGAATCCACTGTTTCGATCACGAGCTCTGGGTCGCTAATCAAATCGACAAAAATCAGGTGCAGCAGCGCAAGTGCCGGGGGGGCGGCCTGGACTGTTCCCTGTGCTAACGCTGACCGCACTTTTTCGGCTATGGCCCAGCCCATCAGGCAGCCGTCGGTGAGCGGCTGCAATACAGTGCGGGGATCCGGAACCTTTTCCCCGGGCCGCGCGGAGCGCACATCGAAACTGGCCGGCTCCAACCAGCATGGTGTCCATGTGTGTCGAGAGTGTTTAACGGTGGCGGGGCCGAACACCTTGAGACCTGTGGTCTCCATGGCCTCACGTAGTCGGTCTGCCGCGACCAGAGGTGGCACGTCTACGTACGCGCCTACGGTACGGCTCACGTCCCGCGCATGACCTGTCAGCGAACGGATGAGCCAGCGATCCGCGCCGTCGCGATCCAGGCTGGTAACCCATTGGCTCCGTCCGAAATTGACTTCGCTGTTGAAAAAGTGGTGCGCATGTGCCGTGATCTGGGCAGTTCGCGCGGGCGTGGCCATACCATCTGCTGTCCATTGCACAAATAGGGAGTCGTTAGCCTTGGTTGAAGCTCTTGTCCCTGCGGTTTCGGCTACCGCATGACATTCCAGTGCACTTGCCAGCAAGGCATGGACAGCCTTGGTCACCGGTATAAGGCGTGGCTGAGCACGCTGTCCAAGTGTGTCGTCTTTGTCGTGGATCGAAATTACCTGATTGGAAGAGAAAAGCGCGCCGAAGGTCAGCCTCTCCAAGCGGGTTCCACGATGCCCAGTCTGAACGACAAAGGCGAAGCACAGCAAGCTCAGCCATTGATTCAGGTGAGTCCAGGCCGCGCCATCTGCCGCTGCAAGAGCTGCCGTTCGAGCCATATGGATGGCGGCCACCAGACAGTTCCATCCGCCAGTGCATTCTTCATCGCTGAGTACTTTCGTGCAGCCTTGACGTGCAGACTGCAGGCCCTGTTCCGCTGCGGGGCCCAGGCCGAGCCACTCGTAGACTTGGTTCATTCGCGCCCTGAGGACTTCGCACTCGGGGCCGAAGTAGAACAGCGCGGCCGGCGCTGTGGCTGCGACGCGACCAGTCATCAAGGCGGAGGTCATGTCCGAGCCCGACAGCTGGAGAACGACGTGTGTCAGTGATCGAGCGAAGCGTGCTCGATGCGCCGGGTGTGCCGTATCGCCGCATCCACGCAAGAACCTGCGAAAGCTTTCCAAATCGAACTCAGTCGTGCGCTGATGTGCGACAAGGAGTTCGCCCAGAGTTTCTGCGGATCCGGTAACTGTGGACTTCATGGCGCGGAGCTTTTCGGAAACGACCGCCGGCAGAGGGCAGTAGATCGGCTCGAAGTGCGAAGGCGCCCCAGTGCGACCACGGTAGGCGCCGAAGTCCCACGCCCAACTGTGGCGGTCCAGGTCCAACCAGATCGTGTGGCTTGCCCCGAACCGAAGTTGGAGAGCGACCGAGTCTGTGCAGCTGGTGACCAAACTGACCAGTGCCAGGAGAGCAAAATTCTGCTGGCCGACATCGTCGGCGCTCAGGTACTGGACCAAGCGCCGTGTAGTCAGCCGAAGGTCATCGGGCAGCAGCTGATCTCGGTGATGTAGGCCCAGTTTTTCTCTGAAGCTACAGAAGTCGGCCGCGGCAATCCGAGTTGAAATATCCGGAACACTCGACGGTTCGTCTTCCTCGATCTCATTCGCAAATTCAGCAGGGGCTATATCGGCTGGCTCATCGGCGAATTCGCGTGCCGGCGTCAGGACCGTCGTGGCTGTCTCAGCAATGCCATTCTTTGACAGACGGTGTTGGTTGGTTTGTGGTCCAATACACGAGGCGCGCGCGAGTTCCTGCAAGTGGGAAACAAATGCGAAAGTGGGACTGGTCGGCTCCATACTGTCCCGAATCGCTTCGAGTTCTTGCCTCGATCCAAGGTCGACAGCGAGCAGCTTTTTCCAGTCTGGGCTGCGTTGCCCTTTTTGTTGATGAGCTCGCCGCAGGGTAAGCAATCCTGTAATTAGCTGTGCGTGGAGAACTGATCGTTGTTCTGCTCGCTGTGCAATGGCCCGGCCGATGATTGCTGTGAGGGCGAACTCAACGCCCACCGTCGCCGAAGGCCCCCAGCCCAAAAAGCCCTTTAGAGGCTGAGATATTTCAAGTGGATGGTTCGATAGACGGACTGCCCATTTCTGATCGCTGGCAGCTATATTGCTGAGCGAACTGGCTAAATCGTCTGCAACGTGCAACCACTCCTGCAGCGGGGCGTCTGGCCACTTCACAGCTGCGGCCCTCAAACAAGCTCTGGCTACTGCCAGGGCTGGTCGTGCACCTTCGAGTGATACGGGGATGCCTACTGCGGCCAATAGTGCCTGCGCATCGGCGGTAATTGACGGGTGACCCGAGAATGTATCCATACAGGGAATTCTCGGGAGCACATCCCTTCAAATTGGGTCGAAAAACACCCGCATTTGTCGTAGTTCGCAGAAACTACTTCCCAATGGCCCCGATCGCCGTCTTTTGGCGCCGTGCGGGATGGATTTTCTGGCAGAGGCTGAGTGGTAGAGAACGAGCGAGTGCAAGCCCGAATGCCGATCGCTGAGTCTTTAGATGGGGCAAGTATGGTGAAGATGGGCGGCGGGCCACTAATGAGGCGGCGGCGATAAGGCTTGAATGCATGCCCAATGGTCGGGCGTAGGCCGATGCCAGTGAAGCAGCGCATGAAGCCCAGCGTGACAATTTTGTATGTAGAGAGGGGTCAATGGGGGCACTGTGTCACAGCTGACATCCCCATTTATAGAGGAGGAGCACGCACCCACACGATTGAAACCGAACGACCTACTCGTATGGTTTGTGGCCTCATAACCCAAAGTTCTCGCGCAACCAAATTTTGGCAGTCAAAAAAAAGGCCCACTTCGGTGCTAGCCGTTCTGTTAAAGTGTTGCTAAGAAAGCTGTAATGGCTCAAAATTCCGCCCTAGTCAACGACTAGGGCGTTTCTTTGTCCAAGGAAAAATCTCATCCAACTTCAGTAAAGCCGACTAAGTGGCCGCCTAGATTTCCGCCGGCCGCGGCGGGTATTCAAGTCAATCACTGCAAGAACCCCAAGTGCGGTAACTTCGGCGTACCGCCCAAGCTTGCGGTTGCCCGAGGCGGGGCCGGTACTCCAGCTTCTTCCGTTGGCCCAGGCGACTACACCGTGGTCGCTACCGGTAAGGACCAGCCGGCACTGAAGTGCCGCCTGTGCGAGGAAATCACCCCTATGCAGAGCAACTTGGCGATTGCCGAGGAGCTTATGCGCATGTCGGAGTACCTTGAACCAGTACTCCCGCAGTGTCCGAACGAGGCCTGCTCTCTATCGGAGGGGGCGCCATCCCTTGAGAATGTGACTCGCTTCGGCACCAACGCCCACGGAACTCCCCGGTTCAAGTGTGTCGGCTGCAAGAAGGCGTTCTCCTTCGGCGGCCGGTCAACCAAGCGCCAACGTCGCAGTCACTCCAATCGCGATATCTTGGTGCATCTGATGAACGCCATGCCGCTGCGGCGCATCATCAAGGTCCTCGATATCTCCCCCAGCCAGCTATACGACCGCATCGACTTCCTCTATGAGCAGGCCCAGATGTTCGCCGGCGAGCGTGAGCGAACCCTCATGGGACGCGACGACCTAGGCTCAAGATATCTGTCGGTTGACCGGCAAAAGCTGGTGGTGAACTGGCACTCTAAGAAGGTGCGAAAGAACACACTTTTGCTGTCCATTGCAACGGCCGACCAGGCTACGGGCTATGTGTTCGGGGTCAACGTCAACTTTGACCCTGCGCTGGACTCTGCTGACGTAGAGAAGGACATGGTTCGCTTTGGCGACCATGCACTTGCCAGAGCGTTTCGCCGCTACGCGAGAGTCTGGCTACCGGCTGATTGGAATGCTGCGGCTGAGAGGGCGGCGCCTCGCGGAGGTACCTCCCGAAAGCCTATGGAATCGGTCATCGAAGAGACGTACGACGCAGCCTTAGGTCGCCCCGATATAGAAGATGGTGAAGGCCCCGCGAACTCATCCCGTGCCCCCGTAAAGGGCATGCTGCTGCATGAGCAAGTGGTGATGTACGCCCACATCCAGCTTGTCACTCGACTGCTCTGCCGTGCCAAGAAGATTCGCTTCTTCACAGACCAGGAGTCGGGCATACGTGCGGCCATTCTGACGGCCGTGCCGAAAAGGGTTCTGGACCGGACGGCTGACGCTTTCTATGTCAAGGTGCTCAAAGATATGTCAGTGGACATGAAGCGCGCGCTGGTTGGTGCAACCAAGCGGCGTCTGGCGCGCTTAGCGGAGAAATACGGGGTAACCCCTGAGGCTGCAGAACTTCTGGCTGCCGAGGAAGAACTGGCGCGCATGGTTGCCATCGGCAAGTGGGGGGACCGCTGGTTCCGCCATCCCATATCGGAGATGCGTGAGCCTGAGAAATCCGTTTGCTGGCTGACCGATATCGACCCGGTCGAAACCGAACCGGACAAGCGTCGGCTCCAGCTTAGGATCTATCCGCAAATTAAACTATGTTCCTGAGTCGCCCGTGATGCGGCGCAGGAGATGTAGATGGCCAAGGTGCATGCCAATTCGTGGGAAGTGACGGACGAGTTCTGGAGCCGGGTGGAGCCGCTGGTGCCGCAGCCTGCGCGCGATCCTGACAAGCAGTACAAGCGCGCAGCCGGAGCGGGCCGCCCGAGCAAACCGCCACGGCTGGTGTTCGAGGCCATCATGTATGTGCTGCGCACTGGCTGCCAATGGAAGGCATTGCCTGCTGAGCGCTTCGGCAGCGCCAGCGCGATCCATCAGAAGTTCATGCTGTGGTCCAAGGCCGGGTTCTTTGAGAACCTGTGGCGTGCAGGTCTTGCTGAGTACGATGATTTCGAAGGCGTTGCCTGGCGCTGGCAAAGCATTGATGGGGCCATGTTCAAGGCGCCACTGGCGCAAGAGGCTGTGGGGCGCAACCCGACGGATCGGGGGAAAAAAAGGCAGCAAGCGTCACCTGCTGGTGGACGGGCGTGGCGTCCCGTTGTCACTCGTCGTGACCGGGGCCAACGCGCACGACGTGACGCAACTTGAGGCCGTGCTGGCGTCCTGCATGATCAAGCGCCCCACACCCAAGCAGCGACGCAGCAAGCACCTATGCGCTGATGCCGGCTACCGGGGAAAGAACGCCATGAAGATCATCCTGGCCCACGGCTATATCCCGCATGTAGTGGGCCGCAAGAGCGAGGCAGAGCGCAAGAAACGCAATCCGCAGAAGAAGGCGCGCCGCTGGGTAGTGGAGGCATGCCATGGGTGGTTCAACAGATTCCGCAAGCTGCTCGTGCGCTACGAAAAGCTGGAGCACACGTTTCTCGCGCTTAACCATCTGGCCGCTGCCATCATCACCTTGCGAAAGATCAGTCTACCTGTCAATATTATTTACGGATAAATCCTTAGCCACCAGGCGCTACTGCACCTGAAAGCCACCCTTACCGCTGTCGACCGCTTCTTTATGCAGGTCCGGCGAGGCCTCACGCTGGCAGAACGCGCGGTGGCCAGCGCCAACACCGACCGACGTCTCTGGTTCGGGAAGAGCGCCTACAACCCCGAAGTCCTGGTGAAGGTGCTCGGCATCTTCCGGACGTACTTCAACTACTGCGAGGTTGGCCGGGACGGGAAAACGCCGGCAATGCGGCTGGGGCTGGCGCGCGGACCCATAGCGCCCGAAGACATCATCTATTTCACTCCCGAACCGCCCGAAAGACGCCGCGCGCCTGCCGCTCGGTCGCTCAAGCCCTCCGGCCCCGTGGCTCACGCAAGCGAGTCACTTGCCGCGTAGGACCCGTAGTTCGAGGTGAGCTTGGTCCGCAGTCAGGGAGCTCACTCGCACTTGGTAGACAGAGAGGGGGGCTCCCGATTCAGGCCCCGAGGACTCTTCCCATTCGGCTACACCCCCTTCACCCTCGCCGCTCACCGAGGAAAGGTACGGGCTCCGCCCTGTGCAGGCCAGCACTACTGCCGGGGCTAGGGTCATCCGCGGCAGAATACCGGTTGGTTTGACCCAATTTGTTACTTCAGCGCCTCTGATAAGGACACGACAAGGCTGGCTGCCATTGTCTCGCCAAGCCTCAACGCTCAGAGAGACAGTCCGATTGCCGTATGCCACGGGAGTGCTGCCCCTGAAGTCCGGAGCGGGCTCGTCGTTGCAGGCAGTGAGGAAGCTGGCGGCACACACGAGCGCGACGCCTAGGGAAAGGGGCTTGAAATTCAGCATGTCCCTTATAGCGACCAAAGAAACGAAGCCCCTCGTGCCGAAGCAGAGGGGCTTGAATCAAGGGCTTAGCAACACCTTAACGGAACGGCTAGCACTTCGGTGGGCCTTTTTGTTTTTGTTCAGGCTGCTCCGCTTCTTGAATCTGCGGCGCGCGGGCCCCGAGGGCGGACGGAAACGGCCCTCTGTTGTCTTAGGTCTCCCCACGTGGTTGTGTTTCAGGACATGCCGACGACTGGCGCGCGTCCTATCGATACGTACCCCAGGCCGAAGCGCGTAATGGTCTCGGGGTCATAGAGGTTGCGTCCGTCAAAGACCATACGGTCGTGGAGCGCATGGGCCATCTGCGCAAAGTCGGGCACGCGGAAGATTTTCCATTCCGTCACGATGGCCAACGCGTCCGCTCCTTCCAATGCCTCGGTGGGACTGCCGCACAGCACCAGGTCGTCACGTTCTCCAAAAATGCGCCGGGCCTCGTCCATGGCGGCCGGGTCGTGGGCGCGCACCTGGGCGCCTGCTGCCCACAGGCTCTGTAGGAGGTAACGGCTGGGCGCTTCGCGCATGTCATCGGTTTCCGGCTTGAAGGCCAGCCCCCAGACCGCGATGGTCTTGCCGCGCAGGTTGCCGCCGTAGTGCGCAATGATGCGCCGCGCCAGCAACTGCCGCTGCGCGTCATTGCGGCTTTCGACCGCCAGCAGCAGATCGGGGGTGAAGCCAATGGACTGGGCCGTGTGGATGAGGGCCTTGACGTCCTTAGGAAAGCAACTCCCGCCATAACCCACGCCGGGATAGATGAAGTGGTAGCCAATGCGCGGGTCACTTCCGAGCCCGCGGCGCACGTCTTCGATGTCCGCACCCAGTTGCTCGGCCAGGTTGGCCATTTCATTGATGAAACTGATCTTGGTGGCCAGCATGGCGTTGGCGGCGTACTTCGTCAGTTCGGCGCTGCGCACATCCATCATCACGATGCGGTCGTGGTTCCGATTGAAAGGCGCATACAGCTCGCGCAATTGGCGCTCGGCCTGGGGCGCGCGTGTACCGATGACGATACGGTCAGGCCGCTTGCAATCGGCGACGGCAGCGCCTTCCTTGAGGAATTCGGGGTTGGACACCACCTCGAATGCCAAGGCCACGCCCCGCGCCTGCAGCACCTTGCGTACGGTATCGGCGACCTTGTCGGCCGTGCCCACGGGGACGGTGGATTTATTGACGATGGTCTTCGGCTCGGTCATGTGCACCGCGATGGTGCGCGCGACGGCCAACACATGCTGCAGATCAGCGCTGCCGTCCTCATCGGGCGGGGTGCCGACGGCGAGAAAGATCAGCTCCCCATGGGCCACGCCCTGAGCGGCGTCAGTAGTGAAGCGCAGGCGGCCTGCCGCCTGGTTGGCCTGTACCAGGGGCTCCAGCCCCGGCTCGTGGATGGGGATATGGCCCGCCTGCAGCGCGGCCACCTTGGCGGCATCGACATCCACGCAGATCACATCGTGGCCGACGTCGGCCAGCACTGCACCCTGCACCAGGCCGACATAGCCGGTGCCAAAAACCGTAACTTTCATGATGGGTAGAAGTCCTTGTACCAGTGGACGAAGCGCGCCACGCCGTCCCGCACGGGCGTATGGGGGGCAAAGCCGACCCAGGAAGCCAGCGCCGACATGTCGGCCGCCGTGCTGTGCATGTCGCCGGGCTGTAGTGGAAGCATGCGCTTGAGGGCGACCATCCCCAACGCCTCCTCCAGCGCATGGATGTAGTCCATGAGCAGCGTAGGAGCGCTGTTGCCGATATTGAAGATACGGTAGGGCGCGAGGCCCGTGCCGGGCGACGGCGACAGTGGATCGAATGCGGCGTCGGGTGTGGCGGGCTTGTCGAGTACGCGCAATACGCCCTCGACGATGTCGTCGATGTAGGTGAAGTCACGCACCAACTGACCTTCGCCGTAGACGTCGATCGTCTCGCCCGCAAGCATGGCGCGGGTGAACTTGAAGAGCGCCATGTCGGGCCGCCCCCATGGTCCATACACCGTGAAAAACCGCAGGCCCGTGGTCGGAATGCCGTACAGGTGTGCGTAGGCATGCGCCATGACCTCATTGGCCTTCTTGGTCGCCGCGTAGTAGCTGACGGGATGGTCCACCGCGTCGCGCTCGGAGAACGGCAACTTCGCGTTGCCTCCGTACACGCTGGAGCTGCTGGCAAACACCAGGTGCTCCACCTGCTGTGCGCGGCAGCCCTGCAGGATGTTGCCGAAGCCCAGGAGATTGGAGTCGGTGTAATCGTCGGGTTGGTCGATGGAGTAGCGCACGCCGGCCTGTGCCGCCAGATGCAACACCCGATGGGGACGCACCCGCGCAAACAGCGCATGCATGGCGTCGCGGTCGGCGACATCGATCTGCTCGAAAGTGAAGTCGCCCTGACCGTGCAAGCGGCCCAGGCGCGCGTGCTTCAGGCCGACGTCATAGTAGGCATTGAGGTTATCGATGCCCACCACCCGTTCGCCGCGCTCCAGCAGCCGCTGCGCGCAATGCATGCCGATGAAGCCGGCGCAGCCGGTGACCAGGGTGACGCTCATGGTTGTGTGCCGCGTGGGCTCCAGATGTATTCGTAATGGGCCAGGGGTGTGCCCGCACGCACCATGTGGAAGGGCAGGTGGATGGACTGCAGCGCACGCGGCACGATGCGGGCCTGGGCCTGATCCCACCAGCTCGACGGAACGTAGTCGGTGCGTGAAATCAACAGCAGGCCTTGCCCCCGCTGCACGCTGCGGCGCAAGTGGTCGGCGACACAGGTCGGGATCTCGTCTTCGCCCGGTGCACAGGCGTCCACCAGCGCGTCGGGAAAGCGCACCCGCAGCATGCCGGCCAGCATATGGTCGGACGCGACGATGGGGCTGGTGCCGTCATAGCCCGCGGCGCGCAGGGCGTCCGCCAGTTCGATGGACGGGTGGTTCAGCTCATCCACCTCGCCGCGCAGCCCGCTGAACCAGGGGCGTATGCCGGCAGCCACCAGCAGGATGACGGCCATCGTGGCCACGGCGATCGTGTAGCGCCGTGCGCGCGGATGGTGTTGCAATTCGGGCCGCGCAGAGAAGGCGGCCAGGGGTGCCATACACAGCAGTGGAAGTATCCAGCGGCCCTTGAAGTTGCTCACGCCTGCAAACACCACCATGCCGGCCAGCGCCAGCAACACCAGGCCCAGGTAGCGCACGAACACGCGGTGCATCGGCGGCGACACCGGCGCCAGCGGCCGCTGCCACCAGGCCGAACGGAAAGCCCACAACGCGAACAGCGCCCACAGCAGCAGCGTGCTGGGGACCACACCCTCCAGCAGCCTCAGCAGGCCCTTGACCAGCCCGTTTTCAGGCTGGATGTTCATCTTGCTGATGGTGCCGGACGTCGCCTCGGTGAGGTGTGACAGCAGCCATGCCGCATGCGGCAGCACGACCAGCAGGCCCACCAGGGGCGCCCACCAGCAGCCGCGCGACAGCAGCGCGCGGCGCGCCTCGGGTACCGACAGCGCCGCCAGCAGCATGGCGCCCGCCACCAGCGCGAAGCTGTACTTGCCCAGCATGCCGAAGCCGCACACCAGCCCCAGCAAGGCAAAGTCCAGCGGCCGGGGGCGCCGCACGATGCGCAGCAGCAGCCACCACGCGCCACAGGCCATCGCCGTGACGAGGATGGTATGGGTCTGGTCGCGGACCGAATACCAGCCCAGCGCGGGCATCAGCACCATGCTCGCCGACGCCCAGAAGGCCCCCCGCTCGTCCAGCACTTCCCGCCCGGCCAGGTACATGAGCGAATACGTCAGCGCCAGCAGCCCATGCTTGAGCAGCGACAGCGCCAGTACGCTGGGGCCGAACACCTGGTTCATCGCCCACTGCAGCCAGGTGTACAGCGGCGGCTGCGGGCCGTAGCCCAGTGCCAGCTCCTGGGTCCACAGAATCTGCTCGGCCTCATCCCACTTCAGCGCGGGCGAAGCGAGCAGGCGCATGGCCACGTGCGCCAGCGAGATGGCCGCGAACCAGAACAGCGGGTGGGTCCAGGGAAGGCGGGACGAAAGCGCGCAGGGCGCGGTGGAGGCGGTCATGGGGCAAGGGGAAAGTAGCGCACTGTGTGCGTCCGGCGGGCGCGAACGCGCGGGGCGCGCGAGGCACAATCGCAGCCATTATCCCGCTACAACTGTTTCCTTGATGAACACCGCCCCTACTCCAGCGCCCGACGTCTCCATCGTGGTGCCGATCTACAACAAGGTCGAGAACCTGCCCGACCTCGTGGAGCGCATCGCGCAGGCGATGTCCGCGCAGCCGCTCAGCTTCGAACTGCTGGCGGTGGACGACGGCTCGCGCGACGGCAGCGCCGACACGCTGCGTGAACTGGCGGCCACGCGCCCCTGGTTGCGCCCGGTGTTCCTGGCACGCAACTACGGCCAGTCGAGCGCCCTGCAGGCGGGTTTCGATCGCGTGCGCGGCCGCTATATGGTGACGCTGGATGCCGACCTGCAGAACGAACCCGGCGACATTCCGCTGCTGCTGGAGCGCCTGGAGAACGACTCCAGCGTGGACATGGTCAGCGGCTGGCGCAAGGACCGGCAGGACGCCGAGCTGTCGCGCAAGCTGCCCTCGCGCATCGCCAACCGGCTGATCTCCAGCGCCACGGGCGTGCACCTGCACGACTACGGCTGCGCGCTCAAGGCCTATCGCCGGCCCATCATCGACCGGATCCGCCTCTACGGCGAGCTGCACCGCTTCATCCCGTCGCTGGCCAAGGAGGCGGGTGCGCGCATCACGGAAGTGCCGGTGCGCCACCATGCGCGCACGCGCGGCGTGTCCAAGTACGGCATCGACCGCACCTTCCGCGTCATCCTGGACCTGATCCTCATCGTCTTCTTCATGCGCTACCGCCAGCGCCCGCTGCATGCCTTCGGCGGGCTGGGGCTGTGGCTGGCTGCGCCGGGCGTGCTGATCCTGGCCTGGCTGCTGTTGCAGAAAGTGCTGGGCGAGGACATCGGCGGCCGGCCGCTGCTGCTTGCCGGCGTCATGCTGGTGCTGATGGGCGTGCAGATGGTGGTGGCGGGCCTGATCGGCGAGCTGCTGATGCGCATCTACCACGAGGCCGGCGGGGCACCGCAGTTCCATGCGCAGGAATATGTGCCGGATTCAAGAGTAAATATGCCTGCGGCGCCCGACCAGCAAGCGCAAGAAGCTACTAATAACATAGCGTGAAACGTCCGTTCAAGGCCCTGCTGCGCGGCCTGGTGGGCCTGGCCCTGCTGGGCGCAGTGGTGGCGCTGGCCGATCCGGCCCGCGTGTGGAGCCAACTGCGCCAGGCCCAGCCGGGGTGGCTGCTGGCGGGGCTGCTGGCGGGCATCGCTTCCAACCTCGTCTCGGCGCTGCGCTGGCGGGCATTGGCGCGGTGGCTGGGTGCCAACGCGAGCGCGCACGATGCCTGCCGCTGGTACTTCCAGGCCATCGGCCTGAATGCGCTGCTGCCGGGGGCCGTGGTGGGGGGCGACGTGTACCGCGCCGTGGTACTGCGTGGTGCCGGTCAGGACACGGCGGCCTCCAGTTGGTCGGTGGTGCTGGACCGGCTGAGCGGCCTGTGGATGCTGTGCGCCATCGGCGGCCTGGGCGCTGCCGCCTGTGCCGACGTGCTGGCGCCCTGGCTGCGGTTGCCAAGGGGGCTTTTCATCGCGCTGATGCTTGGGGGCACGCTGCTGTGGCTGGCGCTGCCGTGGTGCCTGCCTGCGCTGCTGCGCAGCCGCCGGTTTGCGGGCGGCTGGCTCGCGCCGCTGCGTGAAGCCGCAACGCGCCCCGACTTCCCGCGTCAACTGGTCTGGCA
This sequence comes from Diaphorobacter sp. LI3, assembly GCF_022807955.1. Taxonomy (NCBI): domain Bacteria; kingdom Pseudomonadati; phylum Pseudomonadota; class Betaproteobacteria; order Burkholderiales; family Comamonadaceae; genus Diaphorobacter; species Diaphorobacter sp. LI3. Next base: position 551,641 of record NZ_CP094346.1, read on the forward strand.
GGCCGGGGCATCGGCGGCGGTGCAACTGCTGTCGGCCGCAGCGCTGGCGGGGGGCGGGCTGGCACTGGGCGTGGCGCTGCCGGCCAGCGTGTGGGCCTGGGCGATCGCGCCCGTGTTCCTGATGGCGGCGCTGCCGGTGAGCGTGGGCGGCTGGGGCACGCGCGAGGCGGCCGCCGTAGCAGCGCTGGCCCCCTTCGGCGTGGCCGCGTCCGCCGCCGTGGGCGTGGGCGTGGTCTATGGCGTCTACGGCCTGGCGCAGGGCGCGCTGGGGGCGCTGGCGTTCGGCCTGCCGCGCAGCGCGGGGCGGTAGGCCCGGGCGCTGGCCCGCGATGGCCCGCGATGGCCTGGCCATCATTGGCGTACTTTTATCAAATTGATAGCACCTTGCGCTTGATGGATAAGCGCTGGAGGTCAATTGGGCTTGAAATGAAGGGCGTGCCCGCGCCGACCATGCAGCGGCGCCGTGCCCTTGGCGCATGCCGGTCGGATGGGGCGCTGGCGCTGCTGGCACCGGGGCGCCGACGCGATTCAGCCGTGTTCGCCCGCGGCCTCTGCGTCCCGCTTGATCTGCAGCGCGCGCTCGTACAGCGTGTTGCGCGAGGCGTGCGCGATGTCGGCCGCCAGTTTCACCGCGGTCTTGGTCGGCAGCTCGTCCAGCAGCAGGCGCAGCACGCGCTCGGCCTCCGCGCCGTCGCCCTGCGTGGCCGCCAGCGGGTGCAGCAGCACCACGAACTCGCCCTTGACCCGCTGGGGAGCGCCGGCCAGCCAGGCGGCCAGCTCCCGCGCGGGATGCGTGGAGACTTCCTCGAACTGTTTGGTGAGTTCGCGCGCGAGCGTCACCGGCCGCTCGCCCAGGTCCGCCAGCGTGTCGGCCAGCGCAGCGATGCGGTGCGGCGCCTCCAGCAGTACCACGCAGCGCGGCTCGGCCGCCAGGCGCTGCACCGCGGCCGTGCGTTCGGCGCCCTTGGGCGGCAAAAAGCCCGCGAACAGGAAGCCGCCGCTGTCGGCGGTGGGGGCCACCGCGCCCGCGACGCTCAGCGCGCTCGTCACGCTGCTGGCGCCCGGCAAGGGAATGCAGCGCAGCCCCGCGGCCTGCACGGCCGCCACCAGGCGCGCGCCGGGATCACTCACCCCGGGCGTGCCGGCGTCGCTCACGTATGCCACGCGCTGGCCGGCCTGCAGTTGCTGCACCACCATCTGCGCGGCCTGCGCCTCGTTGTGCTGGTGCAGCGCCAGCAGGCGGTCGGAGGGCTTGTCGATGCCGTAGGCGCGCAGCAGCGACTGGGTGTGGCGCGTGTCCTCGCACGCCAGCGTGTCGGCCAGTTGCAGCACGTGCAGCGCACGCAGTGTGATGTCGGCCAGGTTGCCGATGGGCGTGGCGACCACGTACAGGGCGCCGTGCGGATAATGCTGCGCGGCCGCCGCATCGCGCGCGGCGCTCAAGGCAGAGGCAAAAGAGGCGCTCAATGGGATTCCTCGGCAAGAAGGTGAATGGCAGTGCGCCCGCGCGCACCACGCGCGCCGCGGGACAGGCGGCGGAAGACCGCGCGCTGGCCCATCTCACGGCGGCGGGCCTGGCGCTGGTGGAGCGCAATTATCGGACGCCGGGGCGCGGCGGCGGAGAGATCGACCTGATCCTGCGCGAGCGCGACGGCACGCTGGTGTTCGTGGAGGTGCGCAGCCGCTGCGCCAGCGGCTACGGCGGCGCAGGCGGCAGCATCGGCGTGGCCAAGCAGCGGCGCATCGTCTTTGCTGCGCAGCACTACCTGCTGCGCTGGCCCGCACCGCCGCCGTGCCGCTTCGATGCGGTGCTCATCGAGGGCGACCGGCTGCAGTGGCTGCGCGGCGCATTCGACGCCGCGTAGCGCGCGGCCTACCGTTTGCTACAGGCGCCGCGATACCCGCAGGTATCATTCACGGCCCATGCTTGAGCAACGCATCCAACAGCATTTCATCGACAGCGCCGACCTGAAATACCAGTCGGCCCAGGCGCTCAGCCATCCCATCAGCGCAGCCGTGCAGGCCATCTGGGCCTGCGTGACCAACGGCGCCAAGGTGCTGGCCTGCGGTAGCGGCCCTTCGTCCGCGCAGGCCCTGCAGTTCGCGGCCTTTTGCGTGGCCGGTTTCGAGCGCGACCGGCCGGAACTGGCGGCGCTGGCCCTGCTGCCCGATGCCCTGGCCACCGGCACCAGCGCCGTAGCGGACAGCGCCGTGCTGGCGCGCCAGGTGCGCGCCCTGGGGCAGGCAGGAGATCTGCTGCTGGTCATCACCATCGGCGGCAACGAGCCAGCCCTGCTGCAGGCCGTGCAGGCCGCCCATGAGCGGGATATGACCGTGGTCGCCCTGTGTGGCCGCGATGGCGGGGCGTTGGGCGCGTTGCTGCACGAGACCGATGTCCAGATCTGCGTGCCGCACGACCGAGCCGCCCGTGTGCGCGAGGTGCATGCGCTGGTGCTGCACTGCCTGTGCGACGGCGTGGACGCCCAGTTACTTGGAGAACAGGAGATTCCTCTATGACATTTCCCCTGCTGCGAATTTCTAGCGCCGCGCTCGCGGCCGCGGCCCTGGCCGGCAGCCTCGCCGGCTGCGCGCCGCTGGTCATCGGCGGCGGTGCCGTGGTCGGCACCCTGATGGCGACCGACCGGCGCACCACCGGCACCCAGGTGGAGGACGAAGGCATCGAGATGCGCACCGCCAGCCGCATCCGTGAGACCCTGGGCGACCGCGTGCACGTGAACGTGACCAGCTACAACCGCCAGGTGCTGCTGACGGGCGAAGTGCCCACGGCCGCCGACGGCCAGAAGGTGGAGCAGATCGCGCAAGGCGTGGACAACGTGCGCTCGGTGGTCAACGACCTGGGCGTGATGCCCGCGTCCTCGCTGACGCAGCGCTCGCGCGACGCCTTCATTTCGACCAAGGTACGCGCGAGCCTCGTGGACGCCAAGGACCTGTCTGCCAATGCGTTCAAGGTCGTCACCGAGCGCGAAGTGGTGTACCTGATGGGCCGTGTCACGCAGCGCGAAGCCAAGCGCTCCGCGGAGATCGCGCGCGGCGTGGATGGCGTACGCAAGGTCGTGCGCGTGTTCGAGGTGATCTCCGAAGAGGAGCTGATCCGCGGTGGCGCGGCCCAGCAGCCCGCGCCCGTCTCGCAGGACCCCGCCGCGGCGGCGCAGCCAGTCAAGCCCTGAGCACGGGCTGCTCGCGCCGACCAAGTCGGCACCATCCGCGCCTTGTGACAGGTGATTGAACCACTGCCCGCCCTGCGCGGGCAGTGCGTCTGGGACCTCAGTCTTTTTTGGGCGCCAGGCGGGTGATCAGGCTGGACGTGTCCCAGCGGTTGCCGCCGGCGCGCTGCACGTCGGCATAGAACTGGTCCACCAGCGCCGTGACCGGCAGACGCGCACCGTTGCGCTTGGCTTCGTCGAGCACCAGCCCCAGGTCCTTGCGCATCCAGTCCACGGCAAAGCCGAAGTCAAAACGGCCCTCCACCATGGTCTTGCCGCGGTTGTCCATCTGCCAGCTCTGGGCAGCGCCCTTGCCGATCACGTCGAGCACCAGCGGCATGTCCAGGCCCGCGTGCTGGCCGAAGGCGATCGCCTCGGACAGACCTTGCACCAGGCCGGCAATGCAGATCTGGTTGACCATCTTGGCCAGTTGGCCGGCGCCGCTGTCGCCAATGCGGGTGAACGCGCGCGAGAAGGCCATCGCCGTGGGGCGTACGGCATCGAAAGCTGCAGCGTCGCCGCCGCACATCACGGTCAGTTGCCCGTTTTGCGCGCCGGCCTGCCCGCCGGAGACCGGCGCGTCGATGAACTGCAGGCCCAGCGTGCGGGCGGCGCCATAGAGTTCGCGCGCCACCGCCGCGGATGCCGTGGTGTGGTCCACGAAGACCGCACCCTGCTGCATGCCGGCGAACGCGCCATCGGCCCCGAGCACCACGGAGCGCAGGTCGTCGTCATTGCCCACGCAGCAAAACACGATGTCCGCGCCTTGTGCGGCCTCGCGCGGCGTCTTGGCATGTTTTACGGTTGCAACGCCCTTGAATTCAGCGCACCATGCTTCTGATTTCGTAGCGGTACGGTTGTACACCGTCACGGTATGGCCCGCCGATGCCAAGTGCCCCGCCATCGGGTAGCCCATGACGCCCAAGCCCAGGAAGGCCACACGGCGTGCGGGGACCGGATCGTAGGTGCGGGGATTGATGCTGCTCATGGGTTGGGCTCCGTCAAAAAGAGAGGCCCGCAGGGGCGGGCCGGGTGGGGCGAGTGTGTGGGTATCAGACGATGGCGAAATGCTCGGTGCCCGAGGCCAGGTCCGTCGTCTTGGCACGCTGGCTGCTGAGCTTGATCTGCAGGCGCAGGTCGTTCACCGAGTCGGCGTTGCGCAGGGCATCCTCATAGCTGATCACGTTGGCCTCGAACAGGTCGAACAGTGCCTGGTCGAAGGTCTGCATGCCCAGGTTGCGGCTTTTCTTCATGATTTCCTTGATCTCGGCCACCTCGCCCTTGAAGATGAGGTCGGCGATCAGCGGCGTGTTCAGCATCACCTCGACGGCGGCCGCGCGCCCCTTGCCGTCCTGCTTGGGAATCAGGCGCTGCGAGATCAGTGCCTTGAGGTTCAGCGACAGATCCATCAGCAGCTGGGCGCGCCGCTCCTCGGGGAAGAAGTTGATGATCCGGTCCAGTGCCTGGTTGGCGCTGTTGGCGTGCAGCGTGGCCAGGCACAGGTGGCCGGTTTCGGCAAACGCCACGGCGTGCTCCATGGTCTCGCGGTCGCGGATTTCGCCCATCAGGATCACGTCCGGCGCCTGGCGCAGCGTGTTCTTGAGGGCCGCCTCCCAGCTGTCGGTGTCCAGGCCCACCTCGCGCTGCGTGATCACGCAGTTTTTGTGCGGATGCACGAATTCCACCGGGTCTTCCACCGTGACGATGTGGCCGAAGGAGTTCTCGTTGCGCCAGTCCAGCATGGCGGCCAGCGTGGTGGACTTGCCCGAGCCCGTCGCGCCGACCAGGATGCACAGTCCGCGCTTGGTCATGGTGACTTCCTTGAGCACCTGCGGAACGCCCAGGCCGTCGATGGTGGGCAGCGTGAGCGGAATCGTCCGCAGCACCATGCCCACGCGGCCCTGCTGTATGAAGGCGTTCACGCGGAACCGGCCCACGCCCGCAGGCGAGATGGCAAAGTTGCACTCCTTGGTGCGCTCGAAGTCGGCCACCTGCTTGTCGCTCATGATGGCGCGCGCCAGCGTGAGCGTGTGGTTGGGTGTCAGAGGCTGGGGAGAGACCTTGGTGACCTTGCCGTCGACCTTGATCGCCGGCGGAAACTCCGCCGTGATGAAAAGGTCGCTCCCCCCGCGGCTGACCATCAGCTTGAGCAGATCGTTGATGAATTTACTCGCCTGATCCCGTTCCATCCCATACCCCCTTGGTCGTCAGCCTTGTGTTGTTGTGCCGGGCTGTTCAGCGTTGATTTTCACTCAGACGCGCGCTCACCACGCGCAGGCGCTGCGACAGCTTGCGCGCCAGCAGGGCCACCAGGCTGGCGGCCAGTTGCGGGTCGTGGGCCATCATCTCATCCAGCGCCTCGGCGCTGAGCACCGCGATCTCGCATTCCGTGAGCGTGGTGCACGCCGAAAAACGGATGCCGCTGTCCAGCAGCGACATCTCGCCCAGGATATCGCCGGGCCGCGTCTCGGCCAGGCGCAGTTGCTCTCCCCAGGGCTGGACACGGTCCACGGCGATGGTGCCCGTGAGCAGCACGACCATGAAGTTGCCGTATTCGTCCTGGCGGATCAGGTCGCGGTTGGGCGCAACGGAGGCGAACTCGAAGAAGCGCTCCATGCGTTCCACGGCGTCGTGGTCCAGGTGCGCCATGTACTTGTCCTTGCTCCACAGCGACTGCAGCAGCCTGCCGCCACGGCTTTGGGGCAGGCGCTTGGCATCGACTTCGACGGCGCGCGCCTCCCAGGGGACCAGTTGTGATTGCTCCACGCCCTGGCCGGCAAATGCGGTGGTGAAGAACACAGAGTCGGTGCTCTCCTCGCCGGACTTGCGGTTTTTGGACTTGAGCAGGCCGAGAATGCCTTTCATGATGGGGCTCCGATGCGGGCTCGTGTACCAACGAGCCTGGTAGTGAAAAAGTGTGCGGGCCCGCCTTGGAGGGGGGTCAGCCGGGGAAGTTCTCGGGAATCTTGGCCTTGCTGCGCGCCTCGGCCGGGCTGATGATGTTGCGGCGCACCAGGTCAGAGAGGTTCTGGTCCAGCGTCTGCATGCCCACGCTGTTGCTGGTCTGGATGGTGGAGTACATCTGTGCCACCTTGGCCTCGCGGATCAGGTTGCGGATGGCGCTTGTGCCCAGCATGATCTCGTGCGCCGCCACGCGGCCAGAACCGTCCTTGGTCTTGCACAGCGTCTGCGAGATCACCGCCTGCAGCGACTCCGACAACATCGCGCGCACCATTTCCTTTTCCTCGGCGGGGAAGACGTCGATGATCCGGTCGATGGTCTTGGCGGCGCTGGACGTGTGCAACGTGCCGAACACCAAGTGGCCCGTTTCCGCGGCGGTCATGGCCAGGCGGATGGTTTCCAGGTCGCGCATTTCGCCCACCAGGATGGCGTCCGGGTCTTCGCGCAGGGCGGACTTCAGCGCGGCCGCGAACGACAGCGTCATCGGGCCGACTTCACGCTGGTTGATCAGGCACTTCTTGGACTCGTGCACGAACTCGATCGGGTCTTCCACCGTGAGGATGTGGCCGTACTCGCTTTCGTTGAGGTAGTTGACCATGGCCGCCAGGGTGGTGGACTTGCCCGAGCCTGTGGGGCCCGTCACCAGCACCAGGCCGCGCGGCTTGAGCGCCAGGTCCGCAAAGATCTTGGGCGCGTTGAGCTGCTCCAGCGTCAGGATCTTGCTCGGAATGGTACGGAACACCGCGGCCGCGCCGCGGTTCTGGTTGAACGCGTTGACGCGAAAGCGCGCCAGGCCGTCGATCTCGAAGGAAAAGTCCACTTCCAGGAACTCTTCGTAGGTCTTGCGCTGGGCGTCGCTCATGATGTCGTACACCATGGCGTGGACGGTCTTGTGGTCCAGTGCATCGACGTTGATGCGGCGTACGTCCCCGTGGACCCGGATCATGGGCGGCAGGCCGGCGGAAAGGTGCAGGTCGGACGCCTTGTTCTTCACGCTGAAGGCGAGCAATTGGGTGATGTCCACGGATTCCCTCTTATCGTTTGATACGCTTGGGCGAACATTATGACGACGATTGCCAGCAACCTCCAGAATGTGCGGGAGCGCATCGCGCGCGCCTGCGCGGCGGCCGGCAGGCCACCCGATGCCGTGGCGCTGCTGGCGGTTTCCAAGACCTTCGGCCCCGAGGTCGTGCGTGACGCGGCATTGGCGGGCCAGCGGCGGTTTGGCGAAAACTACATTCAGGAAGCCGTGGAAAAGATGGCTCTGGTGGCGGCGCTCGGGCTGCCGCAGCCGCTGGAGTGGCACTGCATCGGCCCGGTGCAGAGCAACAAGACCCGCCTGGTGGCCCAGCACTTCGACTGGGTGCACACGGTGGACCGCCCCAAGACGGCGCAGCGTCTGTCCGACCAACGTCCCGACAACCTGCCCGCGCTGCAGGTCTGTATCCAGGTGAACGTGGATGGTGGCGCCACCAAGGCCGGTGTGCCGGCCGAGGAGGCGTTGGCGTTGGCCCAGGCGGTGGCAGCGCTGCCGCGGCTCACGCTGCGCGGCGTCATGAGCATCCCCGACCCGGCGCCCGACGAGGCCGCGCAACTGGCCGTGCTGCTGCGCGTGCGCCAGGTGTTCGACACCCTGCGCGCGCAGGGCGGCCCGGGGTTCGAGGCGGTCGATACCCTGTCGCTGGGCATGACCGGCGACCTGGAGGCCGCGGTGCGCGCCGGCAGCACCATGGTGCGCGTGGGCAGCGGCATCTTCGGTGCGCGCCACTACCCGGCCTGATAAGCTGGCCGTCATCTAGTTTTGACGGAGATTCCCTCATGCCCGGTTTGCTGCCCGATGTCGATCCCGATGGCCTGCTCGAATTCTCGGTGGTCTATACCGACCGTGCGCTCAACCACATGTCGCGCCGCTTCGTGGGCGTGATGCAGGACATCCTGGCGACGCTCAAGGAGGTCTACCGCGCGCACACGGCGGTGCTCGTGCCCGGCAGCGGCACCTTCGGCATGGAGGCCGTGGCACGCCAGTTCGCCAACCGCGAGAAGGTGCTCATCGTGCGCAACGGCTGGTTCAGCTTCCGCTGGAGCCAGATTTTCGACGCCGACACCGGCCTGGGCGGTGGCGCCGTGGTCTGCAAGGCGCGCAAGCAAGGCGACGGCCCACAAGCCCCCTGGGCGCCGTGCCCGGCCGAGGAGGTGGCCGCCGCCATCCGCGCCGAGCGGCCCAAGGTGGTGTTCGCGCCGCACGTGGAAACGGCCAGCGGCATCATCCTCTCTGACGACTACATCCGCACCGTGAGCGCCGCTGCGCACGAGGTGGGCGCGCTGTTCGTGCTCGACTGCATCGCCTCCGGCGCCATGTGGGTGGACATGCAGGCCACCGGCGTGGACGTGCTGATCTCCGCCCCGCAAAAGGGCTGGAGCGGCTCGCCCTGCTGCGCCATGGTGATGCTCAGCGAACGCGCGCGCCAGGCTATCGACGGCACGACGAGCAGCAGCTTCGCGTGCGACCTGAAGAAGTGGATGCAGATCGCCGAAGGCTACGAAAAAGGCCAGCACGCCTACCACACCACCATGCCCACCGACGCACTGGTGCGCCTGCGCGACGTGATGCAGGAAACGCGCGCCTACGGCTTCGAGAAAGTGCGCCAGGAGCAGATTGCGCTGGGCGCCCAGGTGCGCGCGCTGCTCGAATCGCGCGGCTTCCCCAGCGTGGCGGCCGAGGGCTGGAAGGCGCCCGGCGTGGTGGTGAGCTACACCACGGACCCCGGCATCCAGAACGCCAGCAAGTTCGCCGCCGTGGGCCTGCATCCAGCGCCTGCTGCAAGCGCCCCACCGGGTGCAGCACCAGCAGGTAGCTCACCGCCATGAACGTCACGGCGGCGGCAATCGCCAGCGCCACCATGAGCAGCTGAAACAGGTGCAGCACCGCCGTCCAGCGCGCAATCTGCGTCTCGATGGACTCGACGAAGGCGTTGACGTGCAGCACGAAGGCGTCGGCGCGCTCCACGGCCTGCGCGGGCATGGCCTCGTTCCAGTGCGAGCGCAGGATGCGCCACTCGTCGCGCACGCGCTCGAAGCGCTCGCGCGTTTCCTCGGCCCGGGGCACGAACAGCGGGCGCGCCGGGTCGCCGGTGCGCAGCAGCTCCAGGCTGTCGTCGAACTGGCGCTCCAGCGCGGCCACGCGCTCGGGCGACTCGTTCTGCTGCGCGATCACCATGCGCAGCATGTTCATGCGCAGGCGCCCGGCCTCGTTCACGGCGGCGGCGCCGCCTTCGAGCTGCCAGGTCACCCACAGCGTCAGGCCGATCGAGGCCAGCGCGATGAGCAGGAAGCCCACGCCCAGGGCCAGCAGCTTGGTAGAAAGGGAGGGCTTCTTGCGCATGGCGCCAGTGTAGGAGCCGGGGCAAATCCCCTTCAAGAGTCGTGCAGCACCTTGCCTGGGTTGAGCAGTTGCAGCGGATCGAGCGCCTGCTTGAGCGTGCGCATCAGCGCGATCTCGGCCGCGCTGCGCGACAGGTGCAGGTAGGGCTTCTTCTCCAGCCCGATGCCGTGCTCGGCCGAGACCGAGCCCTGCAGCGGCGCCAGCGGGGCGTAGACGATCTGCTCCACCGCTTCGCGGTCGCCGTCCGCGCCGGTGTGGACGACCACGTGCAGGTTGCCGTCGCCCAGGTGGCCGAACACCCAGCAGTGGTGCGCCGGCCAGCGCGCGGCCAGGGCGCCCTGCACCTGGGCCACGTAGCCCTCCATGGCCGCGATGGGCAGCGACACGTCGAAGGTGAAGGGCCAGCCGTGGCGCGCCGTCTGCATCACGTCGTCGCGCAGCGCCCACAGCGCCGCGCATTCGCGCGCCGAGCTAGCGACGGCCGCGTCCACGATCCAGCCCTGCGCCATGGCCGCTTCCAGCGCGGCGACGAAGCGCGGGCCGTCCAGCGCCTGGTCCGCGCCCTGCGACTCGACCAGGGCGTAGAACGGCTGGCCGTGCGCCAGCGGCGGCGCGCTGGCGGCGGGCGGCGTGGTCACGAGTTCGTAAAACGCCCGCCACATCACCTCGAAGGCCGACAGGCCACCGCCCAGCGCGCGGTCCATGTGGCCCAGCAGGGCGGCCACGGCGTCGAAATCGGGCAGCGCCACCAGTGCCACGTTCTGGCTCGCCGGCAGCTCGGCCAGGCGCAGCACCAGCCGCGTGATGACGCCCAGCGTGCCCTCGGAGCCGATGAAGAGCTGCTTGAGGTCGTAGCCCGCGTTGTTCTTGAGCATGCGGTTGAGGGAGGACACCACGGTGCCGTCGGCCAGCACCGCCTCCAGGCCGAGCACGCGCTCGCGCATCATGCCGTGGCGGATGACGCGGTTGCCGCCCGCGTTGGTGGCTGCGTTGCCGCCCAGCGTGGCCGAGCCGCGCGCCCCCAGGTCGAGCGGGAAGGCCAGGCCATGCGGCTGCACCGCCTCCTGCAGCGCCTGCAGCGTGACGCCGGCCTGCGCCACGGCCACGCGCTGGCGCGGGTCGATGGCCTCGATGGCGTTCATGCGCTCGAGCGACAGCACGAGCTGCGCGGGCGTGGCGTCGGCCCCGTGCACCAGGCCCGTGCGCCCGCCATGCGGCACGACGGGGATGCGCTGCGCATGGCACAGCCGTAGCACGGCGGCCACTTCGTCGGTGCTGCGCGGGCGCGCCAGCAGGCGGCACTGCACCGTGTCCTGGCGCATGAAGCCGGCGGGGCGCTGGGCCGCGTCGGCGGCGTCCACGACGCCGGCCTCGCCCAGAAGGTCGCGCAGGTGCGCGCGCAAGGTATCGGTGTCCATTCAGATGCCCAGGTAGATGCGGCGGATGTAATCGTCGCCCGCCAGCTCGGCGCTGCTGCCGTGGCGCGCGATGCGGCCGTTTTCCAGCACGTACACGCGCTGCGCCACGCGCAGCGTGTTCTGCGCGTCCTGCTCGGCCATGAGCACGGCCACGCCCGAGGCGGCGATGGCGCGGATGGCGTCGAAGATCTCGATCTTCAGCCGGTGCGCGATGCCCACCGAGGGCTCGTCGAGCAGCAGCAGGCGCGGGCGCCCCATGAGCGCGCGGCCGATGGCCACGAACTGCTGCTGCCCGCCCGAGAGCGTGGAGACGGTTTGCTCCAGCCGCTCGCGCAGGATGGGGAACAGCGCGAACACCGTCTCCATGGTGGCCTGCACGCCGTCGCGCGAGGGGTTCAGGTACGCGCCCAGCTCCAGGTTCTTGCGCACCGTCAGTTCGGTGAACAGGCGCCGCCCCTCGGGGCAATGGCAGATGCCCAGGCCCACCACCGCGTGCGCGGCGTGGCCGTGCAGCGGCTGGCCGTCCAGGTTGAGCGTGCCGCTGGACGCGAGGCTGCGCGAGATGGCCTTGAGCAGCGTGGTCTTGCCCGCGCCGTTGGGGCCGAGCACGCCCACCAGTTCGCCGGGCTGCACGTGCAGGTCCACGGATTCGAGGGCCAGCGCCTTGCCGTAGGAGGCGGCGAGCCCCTGGATGTCAAGCAGTGGCAAGGTCGGCCTCCGTCTTTCCGATGTACGCCTCTACCACCTTGGGGTGGCGCACGATGTCCTGCGCGTCGCCGATGGCGATGAGCTCGCCAAAGTCGATGGCGACCACGCGCTGCACCAGCTGCATGAATTCGCGCAGCTTGTGTTCGATGATGAGGATGCTCAGGCCCCGCTCGGCGTGCAGGCGGCGGATCAGCGCCGACAGCGGCTCGATCTCGCTCGCGCCCAGCCCGGCGAAGGGCTCGTCGAGCAGCAGCAGCAGCGGGTCGGTGGCCAGCGCGCGCGCGATCTCCAGGCGCCGCTGGTCGCCGTAGGAGAGCAGCTCGGCCGGGGTCTCGGCCTTGTGGGCCAGGCCCACGTCGTCCAGCATGCGCAGCGCGCGCTCGCGCGGCGCCTCGCCGGTGGCGCGGCCGCGCGGCGAGTAGCAGGCCACCATGGCGTTTTCCACCACGCTCATGCCCACGAAGGGGCGGCACAACTGGAAGGTGCGCGCCAGGCCCTGGTTCACCACCTGGGCGGGCGTGCGCCCGGCCAGGTCCTGGCCGTTGAAGACCACGCGCCCCGCGTCGGGCCGGATGAAGCCGGTCAGCAGGTTGAACAGCGTGGTCTTGCCCGCGCCGTTGGGGCCGAGGATGCCGAGGATCTCGCCGCGCGCCACGCAGAACGCCATGTCCTGCACCGCGGTGAGCCCGCCGAAGCGCTTGGTCAGGCCCTGGATGTCGAGCAGCGCGGTCATGGCGTGGCCCCCTTGCCCAGCCTGCGCCACAGCGGCGCGACCAGGCCGCCGCGCAGGAAGAAGATCACCACGATGAGCAGCAGCGCATAGACCAGCAGCCGGTACTCGCCCGCGCTGCGCAGCATCTCGCCCAGCAGCGACAGCACGATGGCGCCGCCCGCCGCGCCATAGACCGAGCCGATGCCGCCCACGTAGACCATGGTGACCACGGCCACCAGCATCAGCACCGAGACGATCTGCGGGCTGACCTGCATCTGGTAGCTGGCGTACAGCGCGCCGCCCAGGCCCGCGAACACCGCGCTGATGACCAGCGCGGCGATCTTGTAGAACGTGACGTTGATGCCCGCGGCCTGGCAGCTCGCCTCGTCGCCACGGATGGCGCGCAGCAGCAGCCCCCAGCGCGAGCGCGACAGGCCGACCAGCACCGCGCCGCTGGCCAGCGCCACGCCCAGCACCAGGTAGTAGTACCGCACCGTGTCCAGCACCAGCGGCGTCAGGCCCTGGATGCCTTCCTCGCCGCCCGTGATGTCCCACAGGATCAGCAGCATGCGCTGCGCGATGGCCGCCGCCGCCAGCGTGGCCAGCGCGAAGTACGGGCCCTTCAGGCGCAGCGTGGGAAAGCCGATGACCAGGCCCAGCAGCGCCGACATGCCCATGGCCACGAAGAGGCCGAGCCAGGGCGAGATGCCGTGGTTGGCGTCGAGGTAGCCGGTGGCGTAGGCGCCGATGCCGATGAACAGCGGGTAGCCGAAGTTCTCGCGCCCGGTCAGGCCCGAGAAGAAGTCCCAGCCCATGGCCCAGATGGCGTAGATCAGGCAGACGGTGAACACGCCCGTCATGTAGGCGCTGCCCAGCCAGGGCACGGCGGCCAGCAGCGCCAGCGCGGCGGCCAGCGCCAGGGATTGTCGAAGGGTGATTTTCATGGGCATGGTCTCAGAAAGCGGCGCGTTTTCCGCGCAGGCCGGCGGGACGCAGCAGCAGCGTCAGCAGCACGGCGACGAGCGACACCACCTCGGTCCACGAGGAGGACACCAGGTAGGCCACTGCCGTTTCGGCGTAGCCCAGCAGGATGGCCGCCAGGATGCTGCCCGGCAGCGAGCCCAGGCCGCCGACGATGACGATGGCGAAGGCCTTGGTCAGCGCGGGCATGGCCATGTGCGGCGAGGTGGACAGGAAGGGCCCGGCCATCACCCCGGCCAGCGCCGCCAGCGCGGCCGACAGCGCCACCACGCGGCCGTACACGCGGTCGATGGGAATGCCCATGTACTGCGCGGCCAGCGGGTCCTGCGACAGCGCCAGGATGGCCGCGCCGGCGCGCGTGCGCTGGATCAGCAGCCACAGCACGGCCAGCGCCGCCACGGCCGTGGCCAGGGTCAGCAGTTGCTGGCCGCCGATGTCGGCGCCGCCCAGGCTGAACTTGGCGTCGGCGAAGGCCGGCACGTTGACGACCTCGGAGCCGAAGGTCACCAGCAGCACCTGCTCGGCCACCAGCAGGAAGGCCATGGTGACCATCATCACCGCCATGCTGGAGTCGCGCTGCGGCCGGATCAGCCAGCGCTCCACGGCCCAGCCCAGGCCCGCCGTGGCGGCGATGGCGGCCAGCGCCGCCAGCGCCAGCGGCAGGCCGAGCAGCGTGGCGAACAGGTAGGTGAAGTAGGCGCCGAGCATGTAGAACGCGCCGTGCGCCAGGTTGAGGATGCGCGCCACGCCGAACACCAGCGTGAAGCCCACCGCCAGCATGGCGTAGATGGCGCTGGTGACCGCGCCGTGAACCAGGATGTCCGTCATGCCCGGGCCTGCTTCACTGCATCCACTGCGGCTTGGCGAAGTCGCCGGTGCGCGCCTCCCTGGGCCAGAGGATGACGCGCTTGCCGCCCTCCTGCCACTGCACCCACAGCATGTTCACCAGGCCGGGGCCGGCCTTCACGTCGTGCGTGTCGTCGAGCTGCAGGCGGCCGGTGGTGATGGGCATGTCCACCTTCTCCAGCGCCTTGATGACGGCATCGGCCTGAACCGAATTGGCGCGCGCCACCGCGTCGGCCCAGGCGTGCACGGCGTCGTAGGCGCCCGCGCCGGTGTACACGGTCTCGCGCTTGTAGCGCGCCTTGAAGGCGTCGAGGAACGGCAGGGTGCGCGGCGACAGCGGCGCGCGCACGATGTAGTTGCCCGCCACGGCGGTGACGGCCTTGCCGCCCACGCGCTCGAAGAAATCGGTGTCCTGCCCCTTCACGTCGATGCCGCCGTAGGGCACGGGAATGCGCGCGTCGTACCACTGCTTGGCCAGCACGTCGCTGGAGGCGTGCGACAGGATCACCACCATGTACTCGGCGCCGCTGTTCTTCACCTTGGACAGCAGCGGCGAGAAGTTGGTGGTGCCGGTGTCGAAGGTCTCGGCCATCACCACGTCCAGGCCCTTGGCCGTGGCGCCCCGCTTGAGCACGGGGATCAGGTCCTGCACCCACTTGGCGCTCTCGCCGACGATGGCGAACTTCTTCATGCCCAGCTCGCCGTGCAGGTAGTCGGTCATGTAGCTCACCAGGCCGCCCGCCAGGTGCAGCGAGTTGAGCGTGCCGATGCGGAAGATGTACTTGTTGGCTTCGTAGTTCTGCTTGACCTTGGCGTTGATGGCGGGCGAGGCCGCGCCCACGTTGATGTACACCGTCTTGGCCGCCGCGATGTGCGGCAGCTGCGCCAGCACCACGCCCGAGGTGTAGCCGCCGACGATGGCGTCCACCTTCTCGTCGGCCGTCAGCTTCTTGATGGCGCTGATGCCCTTCTCCGGGTCCTCGGTCTCGTCGGCCACCACCATCGCCAGCTTGCGCCCGAGCAGGCCGCCCTTGGCGTTGATCTCGTCGATGGCGAGCTGCGCGCCGTCGCGCGTGTCGCGCCCGATCTGCAGTTGCACCGCCGTGCTAATGCCGATCCTGATCGGCGGCTCGCCCTGCGCGCGGGCGGGCGCGGCGCCCAGCGCGGCGGCCAGCGCGGCGGCCAGGACCGCGGCGCGGCGGGTGAAGTGGGGAATGTGCGTCATGTCTCGCTCCTTGGTGTCGGTGGTGAATGGACTACTGAATTGATAGCTGCTCGCGCTTGTCCATAGCTGTTTCCAATATGAAACAGCCACTGAAATGGCTTGCAGCAATCGCAAGCAGCTCTTTTTTTAATAGCTTAGGCCGCGCGCGCCTGCTGGGGCGCTTCGGCCTGCGCCCAGCGCTGCGCCAGCGCGGCGCGCAGCGCGCCGGTCTTCTGCACGCTGGCCTCGCGCACGTGGCCGAAGCCGCGCACCTGCTCGGGCCACTGCGCCGTCTCGATGGCCAGCGCCAGGCGCTCGGGCGTGAGGCCGGCGAGCAGGCGCTCCACGTCCTGCTCGTAGTCGGCGATCAGGCGCAGCGCCAGGCGCCGTTCGGCGTTGTGGCGGAACGGGTCCAGCACCGTGCCGCGCAGGCCGCGCAGGCGTGCCAGCAGGCGCAGCGCGTGCCAGGCCCAGGGCCCGAGTCCGCGCTTGCGCGGCAGGCCCGTCACCGGGTCCTTGCCTGCGAAGGGCCAGGCGCCGAGGTGGAAGTGCAGCCGGTAGCCGTCCTCGAAGGCCTGCGCCAGCTCGGCGCGGAATTCGGGCGTGCTGTACAGGCGCGCCACCTCGAATTCGTCCTTGTACGCCAGCAGCTTGAAGTAGTGGCGCGCCACGGCGGTGGCCAGGCGCTCGCCGCCGCCGGCGGCCTGCTCGGCCGCCGCCACGCGCTGCACCAGGCGGGCGTGGCGCTCGGCGTAGGCGGGGTTCTGGAACGCAGCCAGGCGCGCGCCACGGTCGGCCAGCACGTCGGCCAGGCGCGCCAAGCGCGGCTGGAACTGCACCACCTTCTGCGTGCCGGCGGGCGCGGCCAGCGCCTGCACGGCGGCGCCGTCGTGCGCGGCGCGGCGGCCCCACAGGAAGCTCTTGAGGTTGAAGTCCACGCTCACGCCGTTGAGCGCGATGGCCCGCTCGATGGCCGCGCGCGCCACCGGCAGCCAGCCGCGCTGCCAGGCAAAGCCCAGCAGGAACAGGTTGGCGGCGATGGTGTCGCCCATCAGCGCCACGGCCAGGCGCGTGGCCTCGACCAGGGCGAGCTGCGCGTCGCCGCCCGCGGCGGCGGCAATGCGCTGCTGCAGCGCCTGCGCGTCGAGCTGCCAGTCGGGGTTGCGCGTGAATTCACTGGTGGGCGCCACGCTGGTGTCCACCACGGCGCGGGTGCGCCCGGCGCGGAACTTGGACAGCGCCTCGTCCCCGGCGCTGACCACCAGGTCGCAGCCCACCAGCAGGTCGGCCTCGCCCGCCGCCAGCCGCGTGGACTGCAGTTGCGCCGCGTCGGCGGCGATGCGGATGTGCGACATCACGGCGCCGTACTTCTGCGCCAGGCCCGTCACGTCGAGCGTGCTGGCGGCCTTGCCGTCCAGGTGTGCTGCCATGCCCAGGATGGCGCCCACCGTCACCACGCCCGTGCCGCCGATGCCGGTGACCAGCACGCCGTAGGGCCGCGCGCCGTCGAGCGCGGGCAAGGCGGCCTCGGGCAGCGCCAGGTCCGACTCGGGCAGCGCGCGCGCCTTGCCGCGCCGGGGCGTGGCGCCGTGCACGGTGACGAAGCTGGGGCAGAAGCCCTCGACGCAGGAAAAATCCTTGTTGCACGACGACTGGTTGATGCGCCGCTTGCGCCCCAGCTCGGTGGGCAGCGGCTCGATGGACATGCAGTTGGATTTGGCGCTGCAGTCGCCGCAGCCCTCGCACACGGCGCTGTTGATGAAGCTGCGCTGGTCCGGGTCGGGGACCTTGCCGCGCTTGCGCAGGCGGCGGCGCTCGGTGGCGCACACCTGGTCGTAGATCAGCACCGACACGCCGGTGAACTCGCGCAGTTCGCGCTGCACGCGCTCCAGCGCGCGCCGGTGCTCCACGGCCACGCCCGGGGGCAGCGCCACGCCGTCGTAGCGGCCCGGGTCGTCGGCCACCACTACGATGCGGCCTACGCCCTCGGCCAGCAGCTCGGCGGCCATCTGCGGCACCGACAGCTCGCCGTCCACCGGCTGGCCGCCGGTCATGGAGACGAAACCGTTGACCAGCAGCTTGTAGGTGATGCGCACCTTGGCCGCGACGGCCTGGCGGATGGCCAGGAAGCCCGAGTGGAAGTAGGTGCCGTCGCCCAGGTTGGCGAAGACGTGCGGCTCGTCGGTGAACGGCGCTTGGCCGACCCACATCACGCCCTCGCCGCCCATGTGCGAAATGGTGCCGGTGGTCTGCGGA
The DNA here is from genome assembly GCF_022807955.1 of Diaphorobacter sp. LI3. Taxonomy (NCBI): domain Bacteria; kingdom Pseudomonadati; phylum Pseudomonadota; class Betaproteobacteria; order Burkholderiales; family Comamonadaceae; genus Diaphorobacter; species Diaphorobacter sp. LI3. The sequence goes on from NZ_CP094346.1 coordinate 569,333, forward strand.
CGCTGCAGCGAGGCGATGGCGTGGCAGCCGATGCCCGCCAGCGCGCGGCTGCCCTCGGGCAACTGGGTGGAGGTGTTGTGCGGGCAGCCCGAGCAGAAGTTGGGCAGGCGCACCGGCCCGCCCTTGGGAACGGCGGCCGGGGCGGCGCCCTCGCAGCCCGGCAGGCCGAGCAGCCGCGCGACCAGCGCGGCGATGGCCGGCGGCGCCAGCTCGCCCGTCGACGGCAGGCCCGGCGCGCCGCGCTCGCGCGCCCACCCGTTGGCCCCGTGGTACTTGCCGGCCACGCGCACGCCGCGCAGGCCCGGCGCGTCGAACAGGATGGCCTTGACCTGGTCCTCCAGCACGTTGCGCTTTTCCTCCACCACCAGCAGCGTCTCCAGGCCCTGGGCGAAGTCCTCGATGGCGTGCGGATCGAGCGGCCAGACCATGCCGACCTTCAGCAGCCGGATGCCGTGGGCGCTGGCGGCGGCTTCGTCCAGCCCCAGCTCCAGCAGCGCCTGGCGCACGTCGGCGTAACTCTTGCCCGCCGCGACGATGCCCAGGCGCGGCGCGGCGCTGTCGAGCGCCACGCGGTTGAGCCCGTTGGCGCGCGCGTACTCCAGCGCGGCGTGCAGCTTGTGCTCGTACAGGCGCGACTCCTGCGGCAGTGGCCCGTCGAAGCGGCGGATGTTCAGCCCGTCGGCCGGCTGCGTGGGCAGCGGCGCGGGCGCGGTGGTATGCGGGCGGCCCACGCCCACCTGCACGCTGCCCGAGGACTCGACCACGTCGGTCACCAGCTTGAGCCCGACCCAGCAGCCGGCATGGCGGCTCATGGCGATGCCGTGCAGGCCGAAGTCGAGGATGTCCTGCACGTTGGCCGGGTAGAGCACGGGGATGCCGGTGGCGATCAGGATCTGGTCCGACTGCGCGGCCTGCGTGGAGGACTTGGCCGCGTGGTCGTCGCCGCACAGCGCCAGCGCGCCGCCCCAGGGCGCGGTGCCCGCGGCGTTGGCGTGGCGCAGCACGTCGGCGCTGCGGTCCACGCCGGGCGTCTTGCCGTACCAGATGCTGAACACGCCGTCGTAGCGCGCGCCGGGGAAGATGCCCACGTACTGCGAGCCCCACACGGCGGTGGCCGCCAAATCTTCGTTCACGCCGGGCTGGAAGTGGATGTGGTGCGCCTTCAGCCGCTCGGCGTTGCGCCACAGCTCCATGTCGTAGCGGCCCAGCGGCGAGCCGCGGTAGCCGCTGATGAAGCCCGCCGTGTTGCGCCCGGCGGCCACGTCGCACAGGCGCTGCTGCAGCGGCAGGCGCACCAGCGCCTGCGTGCCGGACATGAAAGTCCAGCCACTCGCGAGCTCGTATTTTTCGTCCAGTGTCACATCCGCCGCGGGGCGGGTTGCCAAGGCTGTGGTCATCGTGTCTGCCAGCCGCCCCGGGGGGCGGTGTCTCCGTCGTTGTTGTGCGGGGCAGTCTAGGAAACGGCGGCGCGGCGCGTCACCACCTGTTCGGGTGGAGCTAGGGTTTGTCGCTACGCCAAGCAGTCGCCCAGGCGTCAGTCGATGAGGCGCAGACGCCGCGCCTGGGCGATGGCCTGGGCGCGGTTGCGTGCGTCGAGCTTGAGGTACAGCCGCTTGAGGTACCACTTGACCGTGTTTTCCGCCAGCCCCTGGCGGCTGGCGATCTCCCGGTTCTGCTGGCCCTGGGCCAGTGCCTGCAGCAGTGCGCGTTCGCGCGCGCTGAAGCCCTCGTCCGCGTCCACGGCGGCCGGTGCGGCGGGCGGCAGCGCCCCGGCCGCCAGCACCTGCTGCGCGTACTCGCGCGGCACGCCGGCCGGGAGCGCGGCGCCCGGCGCGAGCCAGGCAGCGATGGGGCCGAGCACGGGCGCGCCTTCGTCGGCGAAGCTGCGCACGAAGCCGTGGCGGCTGCCCTCGGCCAGCGCGGCGGCCAGCGCCGCATGCGCGGCCGGGGCGTCGCCCAGCGCGTCGAGCGCGCAGGCGCGCAGGACCGACAGCTTCAGCGCACGCCAGCCGCGCTGCGTGGCGTGCGCCTGGCGCTCGTGCTGCGCGATGGCGGGCAGCGCCTGGCGCGCCTGGCCGTCGCGCACCTGCAGCCGGAGCCAGGCGATGTCGCAAGCCTCGGTGTCGGTGGCGAAGTGAAAGCCACCCTCCCCAGGCTAGCCGTTCCGTTAAGGTGTTGCTAAGCCCTTGATTCAAGCCCCTCTGCTTCGGCACGAGGGGCTTCGTTTCTTTGGTCGCTATAAGGGACATGCTGAATTTCAAGCCCCTTTCCCTAGGCGTCGCGCTCGTGTGTGCCGCCAGCTTCCTCACTGCCTGCAACGACGAGCCCGCTCCGGACTTCAGGGGCAGCACTCCCGTGGCATACGGCAATCGGACTGTCTCTCTGAGCGTTGAGGCTTGGCGAGACAATGGCAGCCAGCCTTGTCGTGTCCTTATCAGAGGCGCTGAAGTAACAAATTGGGTCAAACCAACCGGTATTCTGCCGCGGATGACCCTAGCCCCGGCAGTAGTGCTGGCCTGCACAGGGCGGAGCCCGTACCTTTCCTCGGTGAGCGGCGAGGGTGAAGGGGGTGTAGCCGAATGGGAAGAGTCCTCGGGGCCTGAATCGGGAGCCCCCCTCTCTGTCTACCAAGTGCGAGTGAGCTCCCTGACTGCGGACCAAGCTCACCTCGAACTACGGGTCCTACGCGGCAAGTGACTCGCTTGCGTGAGCCACGGGGCCGGAGGGCTTGAGCGACCGAGCGGCAGGCGCGCGGCGTCTTTCGGGCGGTTCGGGAGTGAAATAGATGATGTCTTCGGGCGCTATGGGTCCGCGCGCCAGCCCCAGCCGCATTGCCGGCGTTTTCCCGTCCCGGCCAACCTCGCAGTAGTTGAAGTACGTCCGGAAGATGCCGAGCACCTTCACCAGGACTTCGGGGTTGTAGGCGCTCTTCCCGAACCAGAGACGTCGGTCGGTGTTGGCGCTGGCCACCGCGCGTTCTGCCAGCGTGAGGCCTCGCCGGACCTGCATAAAGAAGCGGTCGACAGCGGTAAGGGTGGCTTTCAGGTGCAGTAGCGCCTGGTGGCTAAGCTGGAGCCGACGCTTGTCCGGTTCGGTTTCGACCGGGTCGATATCGGTCAGCCAGCAAACGGATTTCTCAGGCTCACGCATCTCCGATATGGGATGGCGGAACCAGCGGTCCCCCCACTTGCCGATGGCAACCATGCGCGCCAGTTCTTCCTCGGCAGCCAGAAGTTCTGCAGCCTCAGGGGTTACCCCGTATTTCTCCGCTAAGCGCGCCAGACGCCGCTTGGTTGCACCAACCAGCGCGCGCTTCATGTCCACTGACATATCTTTGAGCACCTTGACATAGAAAGCGTCAGCCGTCCGGTCCAGAACCCTTTTCGGCACGGCCGTCAGAATGGCCGCACGTATGCCCGACTCCTGGTCTGTGAAGAAGCGAATCTTCTTGGCACGGCAGAGCAGTCGAGTGACAAGCTGGATGTGGGCGTACATCACCACTTGCTCATGCAGCAGCATGCCCTTTACGGGGGCACGGGATGAGTTCGCGGGGCCTTCACCATCTTCTATATCGGGGCGACCTAAGGCTGCGTCGTACGTCTCTTCGATGACCGATTCCATAGGCTTTCGGGAGGTACCTCCGCGAGGCGCCGCCCTCTCAGCCGCAGCATTCCAATCAGCCGGTAGCCAGACTCTCGCGTAGCGGCGAAACGCTCTGGCAAGTGCATGGTCGCCAAAGCGAACCATGTCCTTCTCTACGTCAGCAGAGTCCAGCGCAGGGTCAAAGTTGACGTTGACCCCGAACACATAGCCCGTAGCCTGGTCGGCCGTTGCAATGGACAGCAAAAGTGTGTTCTTTCGCACCTTCTTAGAGTGCCAGTTCACCACCAGCTTTTGCCGGTCAACCGACAGATATCTTGAGCCTAGGTCGTCGCGTCCCATGAGGGTTCGCTCACGCTCGCCGGCGAACATCTGGGCCTGCTCATAGAGGAAGTCGATGCGGTCGTATAGCTGGCTGGGGGAGATATCGAGGACCTTGATGATGCGCCGCAGCGGCATGGCGTTCATCAGATGCACCAAGATATCGCGATTGGAGTGACTGCGACGTTGGCGCTTGGTTGACCGGCCGCCGAAGGAGAACGCCTTCTTGCAGCCGACACACTTGAACCGGGGAGTTCCGTGGGCGTTGGTGCCGAAGCGAGTCACATTCTCAAGGGATGGCGCCCCCTCCGATAGAGAGCAGGCCTCGTTCGGACACTGCGGGAGTACTGGTTCAAGGTACTCCGACATGCGCATAAGCTCCTCGGCAATCGCCAAGTTGCTCTGCATAGGGGTGATTTCCTCGCACAGGCGGCACTTCAGTGCCGGCTGGTCCTTACCGGTAGCGACCACGGTGTAGTCGCCTGGGCCAACGGAAGAAGCTGGAGTACCGGCCCCGCCTCGGGCAACCGCAAGCTTGGGCGGTACGCCGAAGTTACCGCACTTGGGGTTCTTGCAGTGATTGACTTGAATACCCGCCGCGGCCGGCGGAAATCTAGGCGGCCACTTAGTCGGCTTTACTGAAGTTGGATGAGATTTTTCCTTGGACAAAGAAACGCCCTAGTCGTTGACTAGGGCGGAATTTTGAGCCATTACAGCTTTCTTAGCAACACTTTAACAGAACGGCTAGCCTCCCCAGGCAGGGCGGCGGGCACCAGCGCGCGCGCCTGCGCGAGCTGGCCCGCCAGCGTGGCCAGGCGCACCTTCTCCCAGAGGCAGGCGAATTCCAGGCGGTGAAAGCGCCGCTGCAGCGAGCGCGCCAGCGCCTCGTCGAGGATGGCCTGCGCGCCGCCGCCGTCGCCGCGCGCGAACTGCAGCCGCGCCGCCGCCAGGTAGGCGCCGATGACCAGGTCGGTGGCCAGGTAGTCGTCGGCGTGCGGCGCGTGCAGCGCCAGCAGGGCCTGCAGGGCGTCGAGCTGGTCGGTCTCGTACAGCAGCTCGCAGCGCAGGCCCGAGCCCAGCGCGGCATGCTGCGCGTGCTGGCCGTCGGTGCCCATGCCGCTGTAGCAGGCCAGGGCGCGCTGCAGCGCGCCGCGCGAGCTCCAGATGGCGGCGCGCAGCCCCAGCGCGGCCGACAGGCCGAACAGGTTGGAGGCCTTGCGGTTGTGCAGGTCGGCCTGGTCGAGCAGCGCCAGCGCGGCGTCGAAATGGTGCTGCGCGATCTCGCCGTGCGCGCGCACGTTGAGCATGATGCCGCGCGCATAGTCGCCGTGGGCCTGGGGCAGATTGCGCTGCGTCACCTGCATGGTCTGCGCCACGTCGTCCTCGGCGGCCACGAGCAGCGCCTCCAGCGCCAGGTAGTCCTCCCAGGTGAGGCGGTCGAAGTCCTGCTGCGTGGACAGCGCCAGCAACTGGCGCAGGCGCGCGCGCGCCTCCTCCAACTGGTGGAAGTAGGTGTGGGCGCGCCCGGCGGCCCAGACGATGCCGGGATGGCAGTCGGCGATGTGCGCGGGTAGGCGCGCGATCCAGTGCTGCAGCGTGGCCAGGTGGCCGTTGCGCACCAGCGGCCGGGCGGCGCGCGCCACCATCGCGGCGGCGAAGGCCGCGTCGCCGCTGTCCAGCGCGTGGCCGATGGCCTCGATCAGCAGGCCCTCGGCCTCCAGCCAGGCGGCGGCCTTGCGGTGCAGCAGCGCGGCGCGGCCGGGGTGCAGCGCGTCCAGGCGCTTGCGCAGGAAGTCCTGCAGCAGCGAGTGGCAGCGCCAGGCGCCGCCCTGGCTCGGGCCCAGCGGGGTGAGGAACTGCAGGTGGCGGCCCATGTCCTCCAGCAGCGCCGCGCTGCCGCCGCGCTCGCACAGCGCGTCGCACAGCGGCGGCAGCAGGTAGCGCAGGATGCTGGTGTCGAGCAGGAAGTCACGGTGCGCGGGCGGCTGCTGCTCCAGGATTTCGCTGGCCAGGTAGCTGGCGAGGTCGGAGCCGCCGTCGTGCAGCGTGTCGAGGAAGCGCGGCGGCGCCTCGCCGTGGTGCAGCGCTAGCGTGCCCAGGCGCAGCGCGGCGGGCCAGCCCTCGCAGCGCTGGGCCAGCAGCTCCAGCCAGGCGGCGGGCGCGCGCGCGGCGTCGCCGTGGCGCAGCAGGGCGCGGGTTTCCTCGTCGTCGAAGCGCAACTGGCGCGCGTCCCACTCCAGCAGCCAGCCGCTGGCCTTGAGGCGGTGCAGCGCGAGCCGCGCGTGCGGGCGTGTGCTCACGACCACGCGCAGGTTGGCTGGCGCGAAGCGCAGCAGCTGGTGGATGAGCTGCACCGTGGCCTGCCCGCGCACCGACTCGAATTCGTCCAGGAACAGCACCGCGCCGCCACCGCGGCGCGCCACCGTGTTGAGCCACAGGCCCAGGTCGGGCACGGGTGCGTCGGCCGGCCCCTCCCCATGGCGGTCCATGGCGGCCTGCAGGTGCGTGAGCAGGTGCAGCGGGTCGTCGTCGCGCGGGTCCAGCGTCAGCCAGTGGCACGAGGTGCCGGGCTGGCACGCCAGTTGCGCGAACAGCTGGCCCATGAGCGTGGTCTTGCCGTAGCCCGCCGGAGCGCGCAGCAGCAGCACGCGCCAGTGCGGCGCCTGCTCCAGCAGGGCCAGCAGCTTGTGGCGCGGGATGCTGCCGGGCGCCAGCCTGGGGGGGTGGAGCTTCCCTTCCAGCGCCACGCCGGCGGAAGATCTTGGGGCGGAAGGCATGGTGGTATCGCGCACGAGTGTAGCCAACGCCACCCGCCGCGCCCTGGAAGGGGCGTGCCACAATGCCCCGATCCCATTGACCGACGGAAATACCCCCATGCCTGGACTCTTGCCCGATATCGATCCCGATGGCCTGCTTGAATTCTCGGTGGTCTACACCGACCGCGCGCTCAACCACATGTCCAAGCGCTTCACCGGCGTGATGCAGGACATCCTGGCCACGCTCAAGGAGGTGTACCACGCCCACACCGCCGTGCTGGTGCCGGGCAGCGGCACCTTCGGCATGGAGGCCGTGGCGCGCCAGTTCGCCAACAAGCAGAAGGTGCTGATCGTGCGCAACGGCTGGTTCAGCTTCCGCTGGAGCCAGATTTTCGACGCCGACACCGGCCTGGGCGGTGGCGCCGTGGTCTGCAAGGCGCGCAAGCAAGGCGACGGCCCACAAGCCCCCTGGGCGCCGTGCCCGGCCGAGGAGGTGGCCGCCGCCATCCGCGCCGAGCGGCCCAAGGTGGTGTTCGCGCCGCACGTGGAAACGGCCAGCGGCATCATCCTCTCTGACGACTACATCCGCACCGTGAGCGCCGCTGCGCACGAGGTGGGCGCGCTGTTCGTGCTCGACTGCATCGCCTCCGGCGCCATGTGGGTGGACATGCAGGCCACCGGCGTGGACGTGCTGATCTCCGCCCCGCAAAAGGGCTGGAGCGGCTCGCCCTGCTGCGCCATGGTGATGCTCAGCGAACGCGCGCGCCAGGCTATCGACGGCACGACGAGCAGCAGCTTCGCGTGCGACCTGAAGAAGTGGATGCAGATCGCCGAAGGCTACGAAAAAGGCCAGCACGCCTACCACACCACCATGCCCACCGACGCACTGGTGCGCCTGCGCGACGTGATGCTGGAAACGCGCGACTACGGCTTTGCCAAGGTGCGCGACGAGCAGATCGCACTCGGCGCCAAGGTGCGCGCGCTGCTGCAGGCGCGGGGCTTTCCCAGCGTGGCGGCTGCGGGCTACGAGGCACCGGGCGTGGTGGTGAGCTACACCACCGACCCCGGCATCCAGAGCGGCAAGAAGTTCGCCGAGGCGGGGCTGCAGACCGCCTCGGGCGTGCCGCTGCAATGCGGCGAGGGCGCGGACTTCCAGACCTTCCGCCTGGGCCTGTTCGGCCTGGAGAAGTGGCACAACGTGGACCGCACGGTGGGCCACCTGGCCGCGGCGCTGGACCAGGTCGCGCCGGCGCGCTGACTGGCCGGCGGCGCAAAAGCGTCCATCTCCTACAACCGCGGGGTGGCGTGGGCCGCGGTGCGCGGCTATGCTTTCCCGCATGCATGCGTCCCCCCTGGAGCCTGGTGCGCAGGCCGCGGCTTCGGCCGAGCCGGCTGCGCTCGCGGGCCGCGCCTCCCAGCTGTCCCGGGCCAAGCGCCAGGCCACCGGCCTGCTGCTGGCAGTGGTCGCCGTCTTTGCGCTGACCTATTTCTTTCCACCCAGTCTGGGCGTGGCCTGCGTGCGCGCCGTGGCGGAGGCCGCCATGGTGGGCGCCCTGGCCGACTGGTTTGCGGTGTCGGCGCTGTTTCGGCGCATCCCGCTGCCGCTGGTGCAGCGCCACACCGATATCATTGCGCGCAACAAGGACCGCATCGGCGGCAACCTGGCGGTGTTCGTACGCGACAAATTCCTGGACGCGCCTTCGCTCGTGACCATGATCCGCCGCCACGATCCGGCCAACATGCTGGCGCAGTGGCTCACGGCACCGGCCAACGCGCGCCTGCTGGGCAGGCAGGTGGCCAGGCTGGCGCTGACCGCGCTGGATACGGTGGAGGACGCGAAGATCCAGGCCTTCCTGAGCCAGGCCGCGCGCACGCTGGTGGGCAAGATCGACCTGTCGCGCTCCATGGCGTCGGCGCTGGGCGCACTCACCTACCAGGGCCGGCACCAGGCGCTGCTGGACGACCTGCTGGAGCGCCTGGGCGGCATGGTGCGATCGGAGGACACGCGCGCCTTCGTGGCCGACACGCTGCTGCAGTGGATCAAGCGTGAGCATCCGCTCAAGCAGAAGGTGCTGCCCACCGATTGGCTCTCGGGCAAGGGCGCCTCGGCCATCACGCACGCCGTGGACACCCTGCTCAAGGCGGTGGCCGAGGACCCGCAGCACGAGCTGCGCGAGGCGCTGGACGGCGCCGTGCAGCGCCTCATCGCCCGCCTGCAGACCGACCCCGATTGGGCGCGCCGCGGCGACGAGGTGCGCGGCTACCTGCAGAACGACGAGGTGCTGGGCCGCTATGTGCGCGATCTGTGGAGCGACCTGCGCCAGAAGCTGCGCGACGATCTGATGAACGAAGACTCGGCATTGTCCGCGCGCGTGGCCGACATGGGGCAGTGGCTGGGGCTGTCGCTCGCGGGTGATGCGGCGCTGCGCGTGCGCCTGAACGTGCGCCTGGAACTGTGGGCCGCCACCTTTGCGCCCGATGTGGCGCAGTCGGTGGCCGAACACATCCGCGCCACGGTGCAGCGCTGGGACGCGCAGGAGATGGCGCGGCTGGTGGAACTGCACATCGGCAGCGACCTGCAGTACATCCGCATCAACGGCACCGTGGTGGGCGGCTGCATCGGGCTGCTGCTGTTCGCCGTCTCGCATGCGGGCGCGTTGTGGGCGGCGGTGGCTGGGCTGTGAGTGCTATCTAATTGGTAGCTGCTAGCGCTTACTGGATAAGCGCTAAGACCCGATTTTGCTTAGAACCGAAAATCCAGCGTTTGCGGCGCCCGGCCCACCTGCACGGTGCGGCTGTGGTTCTGGCCGGCGCCCTGTACCTCCACACGGTAGCTGCCCGCAGGCAGTTGCAGCAGGCACACGGGACCGCCGGCGCGCAGTTGCATCGCGTCGCCCCCGCCTTGCGGGGTGATGCGCACGTCGACGTTGGCCTCGTAGGCGCCATCCGCTCGCGCGAACAGCAGCGACAGGGGGTAGTCCTTCATGGCTGCGCGCATGGCGGTGGATTCGTCGGTGCCGATGCCGCCGCACTGGTAGTGCAGCGCGCCGGCCGTCTGCACGGGCGGCAGCACGGCCGGGCGGGGCGCGCTGTCGGCCTGCGCCTGCACGGCGCTGGCGCCGCTGGCCAGCAGGGCACACAGACCCAGTGGCGCGAGACGGCGCGGAAGTCGAAACGGGAACGGGGACAACACGGGCATGGCGCACCTCCTTGTCAGGGGTAAAAGCGCCATGCTGGCACCTGGTTGCGCGCCGCGCTGTCAGCCCAGGGCGCGAGCGCGCGTGGTGGCCGTCAGAAGCGCGGCAGGTTGGCGTGGCTCATCTTGCCGTTGCGCACCAGCATCTTGCCGTACTCCGCGCAGCGGTTCAGCGTCGGGATCACCTTGCCGGGGTTGAGCAGGCCCTGCGGGTCGAACGCCTCCTTGAGCGCGAACATCTGCGCGTTCTCCTCCACGGTGAACTGCGCGCACATGGAGTTGAGCTTTTCCACCCCCACGCCGTGCTCGCCCGTCACGGTGCCGCCCATGGCCACGCTGGTTTCCAGAATGTCGGCGCCGAACAGCTCGCAGCGGTGCAGCTGGTCGGGGTCGTTGGCATCGAACAGGATCAGCGGGTGCAGGTTGCCGTCGCCCGCGTGGAACACGTTGCAGCAGCGCAGCTGGTACTTCTTCTCCATCTCCTGGATGGCGAGCAGGATGTCCGCCAGGCGCTTCCTCGGGATGGTGGAGTCCATGCACATGTAGTCGGGACTGATGCGGCCGCTGGCGGGGAAGGCGTTCTTGCGCCCGCTCCAAAAGCGCATGCGCTCTTCCTCGCTGGTGCTGACCGAGATGGCCGTGGCGCCCGAGCCGCGCAGCACCTCGCTCATGCGCGCGATCTCTTCCTCCACCTCCTCGGGAGTGCCGTCGGACTCGCACAGCAGGATGGCCTCGGCCGTCAGGTCGTAGCCGGCCTTGACGAAGTCCTCCACGGCGGCGGTCATGGGCTTGTCCATCATTTCCAGGCCGGCGGGGATGATGCCGGCGGCGATCACCGCGGCCACGGCGTCACCGGCTTTGCGCACGTCGTCAAAGCTGGCCATGATGCAGCGCGCCAGCTGCGGCTTGGGCACCAGCTTGACGGTGACCTCCAATGCCACGGCCAGCATGCCCTCGCTGCCGATCACGGCGGCCAGCAGGTCGTAGCCGGGCGCGTCCAGCGCCTCGGCTCCGAAGGTGATGGGCTCGCCCTCCATGGTGTAGCCGCGCACGCGCAGCACGTTGTGCACCGTCAGGCCGTACTTCAGGCAGTGCACGCCGCCGGAGTTCTCGGCCACGTTGCCGCCGATGGTGCAGGCGATCTGGCTGCTGGGGTCAGGGGCGTAATACAGGTTGTAGGGCGCGGCGGCCTCGCTGATGGCCAGGTTGCGCACGCCGCACTGCACGCGCGCCGTGCGGGCGACCGGGTCCAGGTCCAGGATGCGGTTGAACTTGGCCAGCGACAGCGTCACGCCCATGGCATGCGGCATGGCGCCGCCCGACAGGCCCGTCCCAGCGCCGCGCGCCACCACGGGCACGCCCAGGCGGTGGCAGGTCTTCAGCACGGCCTGCACTTCGCCTTCCGTTTCGGGCAGGCACACGACCAGCGGGCGCTGGCGGTAGGCCGTGAGGCCGTCGCATTCGTAAGGCGTGGTGTCCTCGGGCTGCCAGAGCAGCGCATGCTGTGGCACGCAGGCCGACAGGGCCTGCACGACCTCGGCCTGGCGCTGGGCGCGTTCGGTGGATGTGGGGCTGGGCATGGCGTGACTGTAGGCCATGGCGTGCGCGCGCGGCGTGAGTTTTCTTGCAGGCGGGCGTGAGCCGTGTTGCGCCAATTGCTGCGTTATTAATAGCTACTGGCGCTTGATGGATAAGCGCTAGAGCCTGATTTGGCTTGTAGAAACTGGCTTGCGCACGGCCGCGCCGCTTGCGGGGTTACCCCAGCGTGCGGCGCAGCCAGTCCGCGAAGGCCGCGCATTCCCAGCGGTCCATGGTGCCGGTGCGCCAGCACAGGTAGTGCGCGTAGGGGCTGGGGGCGTCGGTGTCGAACAGGCGTACCAGCGTGCCCTGGTCCAGCCAGGGCGCGGCGAGCTTGAGCCGTACCGGGGCCACGCCCATGCCCGCCGCGGCGGCGTCGCACATCAGGCCCACGTCGTTGAATTGCGAGCCTTCGTTGGGTTCGGCCCAGGCCAGGCCCACGGCCGCGAACCAACTGCGCCAGGGCTCCAGCGGGCTGCGCAGCAGGGGCAGGCCTTCCAGGTCCTCGGGGCGCTCGAAGGGGCCGTGCTCGCGCACGAAGCCGGGCGAGGCCAGGGGCGTGAGCACGTCGCGTGCGATCTCCACATGCTCCATGTCGGCGTAGTGGCCGGGGCCGTAGCGCACGACGAGGTCCGCGTCCTCCGCCACCACGTCCAGCAGCGGGATGGAGACCTGCAGGGCCAGGTCGATCTCGGGGTAGGTCTCGGTGAACTGGCGCAGCCGCGGGATGAGCAAGGCGCGCGCGAAGGTGGGGGTGACCGCGATCTTCAGCCGGCGCTTGCCCGGGGCCACTGCCGTGCCTGGGAAGCGCTGCAGCGCGGTGAGCCCCTCGCGCACATGGGCCAGATAGGCGCTGCCGTCGGTGGTCAGGGAAAAGTCGGCCCGCCCGAACAGCCGCGTGCCCAGGATCTGCTCCAGCTGCTTGACGCGGTGGCTTACGGCGCTGGGGGTGACGCACAGCTCATCGGCCGTCTGCGTCACGCTGCGCAGGCGCGCCAGCGCCTCGAAGGTCAGCAGGCACTGGATGGGCGGGATGCGCCGCAGGCTGGCGGCGTCCAGGGCCGCCTTGGCCGCGATGGAAAGGGATTGCGTGGCCATGGCGGCGTGTGGGGGCAGGGCGGGTTCAGCGGAAGACGACGGTCTTGTGGCCGTTGAGCAGCACGCGGTGCTCGCTGTGCCATTTCACGGCGCGCGCCAACACCTGGCTTTCGGTGTCCCGCCCGCGGGCGGTGAGATCTTCCACAGTATCCGTGTGATCCGCTCTTGTAACATCTTGTTCGATAATCGGCCCCTCGTCGAGGTCGGCCGTCACGTAGTGGGCGGTAGCGCCAATCAGCTTCACCCCGCGGTCATGCGCCTGGTAATAGGGCTTGGCGCCCTTGAAGCTGGGCAGGAAGCTGTGGTGGATGTTGATCGCGCGGCCCGACAGCTTGGTGCACAGGTCGTTGGACAGCACTTGCATGTAGCGCGCCAGCACCACCAGTTCGGCCCCCTCGGCCTGGATGATCTCGTACTGCTTGGCCTCGGCCTGCGCCTTGGTGGCGGCGGTGACGGGGATGTGGTGGAAAGGGATGTTGTAGCTGGCCGCGAGTTGGTAGAAGTCGCGGTGGTTGCTGATGATGGCGCGGATGTCGATGGGCAGCAGACCGCTCTTGTAGCGAAACAGCAGGTCGTTGAGGCAGTGGCCTTCCTTGCTGACCATCAGCACGGTCTTCATGGCCGCGCTGGTGGCATGCAGGCTCCAGCGCATGCTGTGCTCTTCGGCAAAGGTGGCCAGTTCGGCCTTGAGGGTGGCTTCGTCGGTGGACTCGCATGCGAATTGCACGCGCATGAAGAAAAGGCCGGTGCCCTGGTCGTTGTACTGAGCGGCTTCCTCGATGTTGCCGCCGTGGTCCAGCAGGAAGCCGGAGACGGCGTGCACCAGCCCGAGCCGGTCGGGGCAGGACAGTGTCAGGATGTAGGAATGGGTCATATGCTGCGATTGTCGCAGCACGCGAGGCCCCTTCAGGAGTGTGGATTGCTGAGTAAAGGCGCGGGCCGCAGGCCCTCGTGGAGGCCCCTGCAGGGCCGCTGGATGTTGGCGCTGGCCGTTGTTGCCATGGGTGCGGCGTGGGCCTGGGCGGGGGCGGCCGCCTTGCAGTACCTGCCCCTGGAGCCGCAGGCGCTGCAGACCCTGCTGCAGTACAAGAGCGGGCTGGACGCCGTGCTGGCGGGCGCACTGCTGGGCTGGCTCCTGCTGCGCTGGCGCCGGGGCGGGAGCCGGCGCACCCTGGCGCGCAGGGTGGAGCAGGTGCTGCGCCACGCGCCCGCCGGCATGGCGCGGCTGAGCATGGACGGCCGCCTGGTGTGGGCCAATGAACGCCTGCGTGAATGGCTGGGCGTGGCGCCGCACGAGCCGCTGCCGCAGGTCGACTTCCGAACGCTGGTGCGCCCGCACGACAGCGATTGGGCGCAGCGGCAACTGCAGCGGCTGCGCGCCGGCGAGATCGACCATTACCAGGGCGAGCGCTGGTGCCGCAACCAGCGCGATGGATCGCAGCTGCCCGTGTTGTGCACCGTGAGCCATGTGCTGGCCCTGGAGAGCGAGCCCGACCACCTGGTGTGCGTACTGCAGTCCCTGCGTGAAGTGCATGCCGCGCGCGACGCGCAGGCGCTCAGCGAACAGCGCTGGCGCCTGGCGGCCACGGTGGTGGACAACACCATCGAAGGCGTGGTGGTCACCGATGCCGACGGCCGCATCCTCTCGGTCAACCCGGCCGTCACGCGGCTCATGGGCTATACCGAGGAAGAGTTGCTGGGCCAGAACCCGCGCGTGTTCAAGTCGGGGCGGCACGGACCGGCGTTCTACGAGGCCATGTGGGACACCATGCGCCAGACGGGCCATTGGCAGGGAGAGATCTGGAACCGGCGCAAGAACGGCGAGGTGTTCCCGGAGCGCATGTCGCTCTCGGCCGTGCGCGGCGCGGACGGCGCGGTGACGCACTACGTGTGCATGTTCACCGACATCTCCGAGGAAAAGGCCCAGCACCAGCGCCTGGAGTTCCTGGCGCATTGCGACCCGCTGACCGGCCTGCCCAACCGCGCCTGGTTCGGCGAGCAGCTCGACAGCGCCGTGCGCCAGGCACAGGACAGCGGCGAGCAGATGGCCCTGCTGCTCCTGAACCTGGACCGCTTCAAGGACGTGAACGACAGCTACGGCCACGCCGTGGGCGACGAGGTGCTCAGGCACATCACCCGCCAGGTCGAGCAGAGCCTGCGCCCGGGCGATCTGCTGGGACGGCTGGCCGGCGACGAGATCGCCGTGCTGGCCCGCCACCTGCGCCATGCGGACGGCGCGGCAGCCGTGGCGCGGCACCTGATCGCCGCGGCCAGCACGCCCTGGTGCACGCCCGACGGCATCGAGGTGGTGGTGGGCGTGAGCGTGGGCATCTGCATGTTCCCCGCGCATGCGCGGACCACCGAGGCGCTGCTGCAGGGCGCGCATTCCTCGGTGTACTGCGCCAAGGCCCGCGGGCGCGGCGCGTATTGCTTCTTTGACGAATCGCTGATCCAGGCCGCGCGCGAGCGCCTGGAGATCGAGGCGCGGCTGCGCGTGGCCCTGGCGCAGGGGCACCTGCGGCTGTACTACCAGCCGCAGGTATGCATCGCCACCGGCCGGATCACGGGGGCCGAGGCGCTGGTGCGCTGGCTGGACCCGCAGGAGGGCATGATCTCGCCCGCGCGCTTCATCCCCGTGGCCGAGACCTCGGGCGTGATCGGCCCGCTGGGCCAGTGGGTGATGCGCGCCGCCTGCGAGCAGGGCCAGCGCTGGCGCGCCGACGGCCTGCCGGAGATCCGCCTGGCCATCAACCTCTCGCCGCGCCAGTTCCAGTTGACCGACGTGGCCGCCTGCGCCGCCGAGGCGCTCAAGGCCAGCGGCTTCCCGGCCCGCTGCCTGGAGCTGGAACTGACCGAGTCGGTGCTGGCCGAGCGGCCCGACGAGATCCGCGCCGTGCTGCAGCGGCTGCAGCAGCTGGGCGTGCGCATGGCGGTGGACGACTTCGGCACCGGCTATTCGTCCCTGGCGCACCTCAAGCGCTTTCCCATCGACGTGCTCAAGATCGACCAGGGCTTCATCCGCGACATTCCCCGCAGCGCCGACGACATGGCCATCAGCGCCGCCATCGTTGCCATGGGGCACAGCCTGGGGCTGTCGGTGCTGGCCGAGGGGGTGGAGACGCCGCAGCAGCTGGCGTTCCTGCGCGAGCGCGGCTGCGACGCCTACCAGGGCTACCTGTGCAGCCGCCCCTTGCCGGCGGAGGAGTTCGCCCGGCTGCTGCAGGCGCACAACGGCATGGCGGGCTGAGCGAGCGCGGGCTGGGGCCGGCGTCCGCTACGGCGCGGACGGTGGGCCGGACCAGCGCTCGCGCAGCTCCGCGCACGGGTCGTGGGGCGTCAGCGCCGGTGTGCGGTGGACATAATCCGCTTCGCTTTCAATAGCTGCTCGCGCTTGTCCCGCTTGAGCTATTGCCACTTTTGACGTGAAATCACTCGGCAGCCACGTGGGCACGCCCAGGCTGCGCTGCACGTGGCCGAAGCCCGCCACCAGCAGTACCGTGCGGCCGGGGCGGTGGGCGGCCTGCACGGCGCGCGCCATGCGGGCGTCCCGCGCCAACTGGATGCGCACCATGGGCATCAGCCGCTGCGCCGGCACCAGGCCGCAGTGGCCCTCCTCGATCGCGGTGCGCTGGCGCGCCAGCGCTGCGGGAGGCAGGTGCGTGTCCAGCGCCGCGTCGCGCATGGCTTGCGGCATCTGGCTGCGCGGCAGGTTACCGCCGCGCACCGGCACGCCCGCGGCCACGGCAGCCATCACCACCGGCGCATAGCGGTCCCAGGGCCAGGCCTGTTCATCCCATTGCAGCGCGGCGCGCACCTGGGCAGCGTCCGCGTCCGGCGGCAGGCCATCGGTGCCCGCGCCTTCGGGCGCCATCTCCAACACCAGGGCCGCAAGGCGCTGGCGCGCGGCGAGCCACTGGACCGTGTGCCGCTGCCACTGTTGGTGGGCGGCGGCGTCATGCTGCTCGCCCAGCAGCAGGGCGTCCACGGGCGGCCAGCGCTCCAGTTGGGCGTCCCAGGCGGCGTTGCCCGCGGTGGTTGGTGCCGACTGCTCCAGAAGTGTGGTACAGCCGGCGGCGAATGCCAGAGTCAGCGTGGCGAGCAGAAAGCGGTACAGCGGTAGGGTTGGCATGCCCAATGGTAGGACGTGGCGGCATTGCAACCGGGCGTAAATGTGACTTGCATGAGGAGCGCTTTGGGCCGTAATTTGCGGCGGGCCGCGCCACGGGCGGCTGGCGTGCTACAGGAAACGGAGAGCGCAACTAGGCTGCACGGCCGCGTGACCGCCGAGGCGACAACGACTTCGCAGGGTCTTCATGTAAGGTTCGCGGCGAAGCGTCCCGCGCGGTGTGAAAATCGAGAATTGCCGCCGCGCTTGGGTCGCGGCGTGCACGTCAGTTAGATCCTTTCGGAGCCCCTCCATGCAGCGTGAAATCACCGACCTTGCCCCCGCCCTGTCTACACAACCCATCAGCATGGATGTGCTGAAGGAGAAATACTTCAAAGACGGCGAGAGCGATGTCGAGGATCTGTTCCGCCGCGTGGCGCGGGCGTTGGCCTCGGTCGAGCGCGAGGACATGCGCCAGGCCCTGGAGGCGCGCTTCCTGGACAACCTGCGTGCCGGCGCCATCGGGGCGGGGCGCATCATGAGCGCTGCCGGCACCGACATCCAGGCCACCCTCATCAACTGCTTCGTGCAGCCCGTGGGCGACTGCATCCAGGGCGTGGACGACGCGGGCTACCCCGGCATCTACGAGGCCCTGCGCGAGGCCGCCGAGACCATGCGCCGCGGCGGCGGCGTGGGCTACGACTTCTCGCGCATCCGCCCGCGCGGCGCGCTGGTGAAGGGCACGGCCTCCATGGCCTCGGGCCCCTGCAGTTACATCAACGTCTTCGACCAGTCCTGCTCCACGGTGGAGAGTGCGGGCGCGCGCCGCGGCGCGCAGATGGGCGTGCTGCGCATCGACCACCCGGACGTGCTGGACTTCATCACCGCCAAGCGTACGCCGGGCCGCTGGAACAATTTCAATGTGTCCGTGGGCGTGCCCGATGCCTTCATGGAAGCGGTGGAGCAGGACCGTGATTGGGAGCTGGTGCATGGCGCCGCGCCCGGTGCGGAGCTGCAGGCCCAGGGCGCACACCAGCGCGCCGACGGCCAGTGGGTGTACCGCACGGTGCGCGCGCGCGAATTGTGGGACACGATCATGAAGTCGGCTTACGACTTCGCTGAGCCCGGCATCCTGTTCCTGGACCAGATCAACACCGACAACAACCTGCACTACACCGAGACCATCCAGGCGACCAACCCGTGTGGCGAGCAGCCGCTGCCGCCCTACGGCTGCTGCGACCTGGGTCCGATCATCCTCACACGCTTCGTGCGCAACCCGTTCGGCCTGCATGGCGAGGCGTCGTTCGACTTCGATGCCTTCGAGCAGGCCGTGGCCACCCAGGTGCGCGCGCTGGACAACGTGCTGGACGTGACCTTCTGGCCTCTGCCGCAGCAGCAGGCCGAGTCGGCCGCCAAGCGCCGCATCGGCGTGGGCTTCACCGGCATGGGCAACACCCTCGCCATGCTGTGCAAGCGCTACGACCGCCAGGAAGGGCGCGACATGGCGGTACAGATCGCCGAGCGCATGCGCAACGCGGCCTACCGCGCGTCGGTGGAACTGGCGAAGGAAAAGGGCGCATTCCCCAAGTTCGATGCCGATGGCTACCTGGCCAAGGGCACCTTCGCCAGCCGCCTGCCCGCGGACATCCAGAAGGCCATCCGCAAGCACGGCATCCGCAACAGCCACCTGCTGTCCATCGCGCCCACGGGCACGGTGAGTCTGGCCTTTGCCGACAACGCCTCCAACGGCATCGAGCCGCCGTTCTCCTGGAGCTACACGCGCCGCAAGCGCGAGGCCGACGGCAGCAAGAGCGAGTACGTGGTGGAGGACTACGCCTGGCGTCTGTACAAGACGCTGGGCGGCGACGTGAACCATCTGCCTGCGTACTTCGTGAGCGCCATGGACATGGCGGCCGCCGACCACGTGGCCATGATGGAGGCCGTGCAGCCCTTCGTGGACACGGCGATCTCCAAGACCGTGAACGTGCCCGAGGACTACCCCTACGCCGATTTCAAGGGCCTGTACATGCAGGCCTGGCACTCGGGCCTGAAGGGCCTGGCCACCTACCGGCCCAACAGCATCCTGGGCGCCGTGCTGGAAGTCACGCCCGCCGCAGCGCCGGCCCCCGCCGCCGCACCCGAGGCCGCGCCCGCCCCGGTGGTGGTGGACCCCATGCGCACCATGATCGAGAGCCGTCCCACGGGCGGCCTGTCGGCCGTGGCGGAGAAGCTGGAGTACTGGACGCAGGAAGGCCACAAGACGCTGTACCTGATCGTCTCCTTCCTGCCGGTGCCTGACGGACGCGGCGGCACGGTGGACCGCGCCATCGAGTTCTTCATGCCCGTGGGGCAGAGCGGCGAATCGCAGCAGTGGATCACCTCCAGCATGCGCCTGCTGTCGCTGGCCGCGCGCGGTGGCTTCCTGGAGCGCGCGCTGTCCGACATGCGCAAGGTGGCCTGGGACCGCGGCCCCGTGCGCCTGGGCACGCACCAGAAGGCCGACGGCACCCACGTGCCGCTGTGGCACGACTCCGAGGTGGGCGCCATCGCGTATGCCGTGCAGAACATCCTGGCCCAGCGCGCCATGCCGCAGCAGCAGGTGCTGCCGCTGGACGAGCCCACCGCAGCGCCCGCGACCGGCATGCCCCCGGCCATGGCCGGCAAGAAGTGCAACGAGTGCGGTGCCCACGCCGTGATCCGCAAGGATGGCTGCGACTACTGCACCCAGTGCGGCGCCCTGGGCAGCTGCGGCTGAGCAGACCGGAATGCCCTGGCAACGCCAGGGCGTTTACTATCAGTATGATAGCTATCCGCGCTTGATGGGAGGGCGCTAAAGCATGTTTTCGCTTGTATGCCGCGGCCGTAGGCTTGAGCAAACTTGACTTCCATCAAGACATTTCAAAGGCGTGTGCCTACACTGCCGCCATGCGCAACAAGTCCACGCTGTCCACCAAGCTGCTGGCCATGGGCACGGTGTTCCTGCTGGTGGCGCTGGCATCCATCGGCTTCACGCTGTGGGTGACCTGGAAGTTGGAAGGGGGCGCCGCTGCGGTGAACGAGGCGGGCCGCCTGCGCATGAACATGCTGCGCATGGTGCTGGCCCAGCAGAACGAGTCGCCCCAGGAATTCGCGCGGCTGGAAACGCGCTTCAACGAAGGGCTGGAGTTGCTGCGCACGGGTGACCCCGCCCGGCCGCTGTTCGTGCCCTGGAGCGATGACACGCGCGAGCGCTACGAACACATCCGGCGGCAGTGGCTGCTCATCGAAAACGACTGGAAAGCTGCCGCGCACTATGAAAGCAGCGCCGAGGCCGTGGCGCGTGCCGATGCCTTCGTGCTGGACCTGGACAGCTTTGTCGAGGCCATCGAGATCCAGATCGTGCGCCTCACGGCGGTGCTGCATCTGTTCCACCTGTTCATGGTGGCGTTGGCCATCGGCTCGGCTGTGGCCTTCATGGCGCTGAGCTACCTGCTCGTACTCAACCCCGTCACGCGGCTGCAACAGGCCCTGGCGCGGCTGCGCAAGGGCGACCTGGGCACGCGCCTGGAGGTGGAAGCCGACGACGAGTTCGGCCAGCTGACGGCGGGTTTCAACCTCATGGCCCATGCGCTGCAGACCTCGCACGAGGACCTGGAGCGCAAGGTACGCGAAAAGACCGCCACCATCGAAGTGCGCAACCAGCGCCTGGCGGCGTTGTATGCGGTGAGCGCCCTTGCGGCGGAGGCGGGGAGCCTGGAAGAGTTGACCCAGGGTTTCGTGCAGCAGATCCGCCGCGTGGCGGGGTGCGACGCGGCGGCCGTGCGCTGGTCGGACGAAGCCAACGAGCGCTACGTGCTGCTGGCCTCCGACGGGCTGCCCCAGTCGCTGGCGGAACACGAGCACTGCGTGGTCACCGGCGCCTGCGAATGCGGACAGGCGCAGGGCCAGGCGCGCATGCGTGTGATTCCGATCATGCCTGTCGGGGGGCTGCAGTTGCCGCATTGCCGGGAGGCCGGCTTCGAGACGGTGGTGAGTATCCCGGTGCAGATGCACCAGCGCCTGTTGGGCGAGGTGACGCTGCTGTTTCGCAGTCCGCTGGAGCTGTCGGCGGAGATGCGCGAGCTGCTGTCCACCATGGCGCACCATTTGGCCACTTCCATGGAAAGCCTGCGCGCCTCGGCGCTGGAGCGCGAGGCAGCGGTGGCGCAGGAGCGCAGCCTCATCGCGCGCGAATTGCACGACTCCATCGCGCAGTCGCTGGCCTTTCTCAAGATTCAGACCCAACTGCTGCGCGACGCGGTGGCGAAGGACAACACCGAGGCGCGTGACCGCAGCATGGCGGAGCTGGATACCGGTGTGCGCGAATGCTATGCCGACGTGCGTGAGCTGCTGGTGCACTTTCGCACGCGCACGCAGGACGAGGACATCGAAGCGGCGCTGCGCGCCACGCTCTCGAAGTTCGAACACCAGACCGGCGCGACCACGGCGCTGAGCATGGCGGGGCACGGCCTGCCGCTGGCGCAGGACGTGCAGATCCAGGTGCTGCACATCCTGCAGGAGGCCCTGTCCAACGTGCGCAAGCACGCCGATGCACACCGCGTGGAGCTGCGGGTGCAGCGCCACCCCCGCTGGCGCTTCGAGGTGCAAGACGATGGCCGCGGGTTCGACCCGGACAGCGTGCCACCCGATTCGCTGCATGTGGGCCTGGGCATCATGCGTGAACGCGCGCAGCGCATCGGTGCGCATCTGGAGCTGGTTTCGCGCCCCGGCGGCGGTGGCACCTGCGTTGTCCTGGAGCTGCCACCAACTACCCGCGAGGAGCCTGCGTTGCCCCTCTCCCTTGTTTCTTCCGCCGCCGCATGAATGCTCCCACCACGCTTTTCCTGATCGATGACCACACCTTGCTGCGCCGCGGACTGGTGGCGCTGCTGTCCCAGCAGCCGGACCTGCGCGTGGTGGGCGAGGCCGGGGACGCCGCGGAGGCACTGCGTCTGCTGCCTACGCTGCGCCCCGACGTGATTCTGTTGGACAACCACCTGCCCGGTGTGCGCGGCGTGGATGCCATCGCCGGACTGCGCGAGGCGTCGCAGGGCAGCCGCGTGTTGATGCTCACGGTGAGCGAGGATGGACAGGACCTGGCGGCCGCCTTGCGCAACGGCGCGCAGGGGTATCTGCTCAAGACCATTGACGGTGACCTGCTTGCGCAGGCGATACGGCGGGCCGCCCGCGGCGAGCCGGTGGTCAGCCCCGAAATGATGGGCAAGCTGGTAGCGGCGTTCCAGTCCCAGGGGGCGCCCACGCCCGAACTCCTGCCCGACGAGGCAGAGCCCGCGTCGGTGCTCTCGCCGCGCGAAGAAGACGTGTTGCGCGAGATTGCGCGCGGCCTCAGCAACAAGGAAATTGCACGTGCGCTCGACATTGCTGAGACCACGGTGAAGATCCATGTGCAGCACATTCTGCGCAAGCTGGGACTGTCCTCGCGCGTACAGGCGGCGGTCTACGCCTCGGACCGCCACCGCCTCACGGAATAACCCCGGAGCTTGGCATAGTTCTTTGGGAGTAGGGTGGCATAGGCCGCCCTCGTCCTTTTGCACCGCCCGCGATGTCCCAGCGAAGGATGTGCAGGCACGGCCAGTTGCGGGACCATTGCACCGTACCCAAGAGAGGACATCTGCAATGGCTCAACTGCCCCAGCGCGCCGCGCCGAGCGCCTCAACCGTCGGCGAAGATCCACGCCACACCCGCAAAGCCTGGTCAGTGCTCATCGTGAGCACGCTCGCCTTCACCGTCTGTTTCATGGTCTGGATGATGTTCGGCGTCATCGGGATCCCGATCAAGAAGATGCTGAACCTGAGCTCCACCCAGTTCGGCCTGCTCACGGCCATGCCCGTGCTCACGGGCTCGCTGGTGCGCGTGCCGCTGGGTATCTGGACCGACCGCTACGGCGGCCGCATCGTGATGGCGTTGCTCATGGCCGCCACCGTTCCCGCCATCTGGATGATGGGTTACGCCACCGAATACTGGCATTTCCTCGTGATCGGCCTGTTCGTCGGTTTGGCTGGCGGTTCGTTCTCGGTTGGCACGCCCTATGTGGCCCGGTGGTTCCCCAAGCATCGCCAGGGCACGGCCATGGGCGTGTATGGCGCGGGCAACTCGGGCGCGGCCGTGAACAAGTTCGTGGCGCCCGTGATCCTGGTGGCCTTCGGGTGGGCCGCCGTGCCGCATGTGTATGCCGCCATCATGCTCGGTACGCTGGTGCTGTTCTGGCTGTTCAGCCACAGCGACCCGGCACACCTGGTACCCAGCAACGTGTCCTTTGGCGAACAGCTCAAGGCACTGAAGGACCCCAAGGTGCTCAAGTACTGCCAGTACTACAGCATCGTGTTCGGTGGCTATGTGGCGCTTTCCCTGTGGATGGTGCAGTACTACGTCGGTGAGTACGGCCTTGACATCCGTGTGGCGGCGCTGCTGGCAGCCTGCTTCTCGCTGCCGGGCGGCGTGCTGCGCGCCATCGGTGGCGTGCTGTCCGACAAGTTCGGTGCGCACTCCGTGACCTGGTGGGTGATGTGGGTGAGCTGGATCTGCCTGTTCCTGCTGTCCTACCCGCAGACCGACTTCACCATCCAGACCGTCAACGGACCCATCACCCTGCACGTCGGCTTGAACGTATACATGTTCACCGCGCTGATGTTCGTCCTGGGCATCGCCTGGGCTTTCGGCAAGGCCAGCGTGTTCAAGTACATCAGCGACGACTACCCCAAGAACATCGGCGCCATCAGCGGCATCGTGGGCCTGGCGGGCGGCATGGGCGGCTTCATCCTGCCCATCCTGTTCGGCATGCTCATGGACTGGACGGGCATCCGCTCCAGTGCCTTCATGCTGATGTACGGCGTGGTATGGGTTTCGTTGATCTGGATGTATTTCACCGAGGTGCGCCGCACCGACGTGATGAAGTCTCACAACGCCGCCCCGGCTGCCCACTGATCCCCATCGGAGATCCCACATGTCCACCAACACCGTTTCGCAAGGCAGCGGCCGCAAAGGCCGGGTGCTCACGCTCTGGACCCCCGAGGACAAGTCCTTCTGGGCGCGAGAGGGCGAGGCTGTCGCCAAGATCAATCTCTGGATCTCGGTGCCCGCACTGTTCCTGGCCTTCGCCATCTGGCAGGTTTGGAGTGTGGTCGCCGTGAACTTGCCGGCGCTGGGTTTCAAGTATTCGACCAACCAGCTGTTCTGGCTGGCTGCCGCCCCGGCGCTGTCCGGCGCCACGCTTCGTATCTTCTATTCCTTCATGGTGCCCATCTTCGGCGGCCGCCGCTGGACTGCGCTGTCCACCGCGTCGCTGCTGATCCCCGCCATCGGCATCGGCTATGCGGTGCAGGACAACACCACCAGCTACCCCACCATGCTTTTGTTGGCGCTGCTGTGCGGCCTGGGCGGCGGTAACTTCAGCTCCAGCATGGCCAACATCAGCTTCTTCTTCCCGAAGGAGCGCAAGGGTTCCGCGCTGGGTGTGAACGCCGGCCTGGGCAACCTGGGGGTGTCGGTGGTGCAGTTCCTGAGCCCACTGGTCATTACGGCAGGCATCTTCGGTATCTTTGGCGGGGAGCCCCAGACCATCGTGAAGAATGGCCAGGAGCAGATGGTGTGGGCGCAGAACGCCGCCTTCATCTGGGTGCCCTGGATCGCACTGGCCGCGGTGGCGGCGTGGTTCGGCATGAACGACATTGCCGATGCGCGTGCCAGCTTCGCCGCGCAGGCGGCCATCTTCAAACGCAAGCACAACTGGATCATGTGCGTGCTGTACCTGGGCACCTTCGGTTCGTTCATCGGTTTTGCCGCAGGCTTTCCGCTGCTGATCAAGGCGCTCTTCCCTGAAGTCAACCCCCTGGCCTACGCCTGGCTGGGTCCGCTGGTGGGCGCCGTGGTGCGTCCGCTCGGCGGCTGGCTGGCCGACAAGGTGGGCGGTGCCCGGGTCACGGTCTGGAACTTCCTCGTCATGGCGCTGGCCGTGGTGGGTGTTCTGTTTTTCCTGCCCAAGGGCTCGGGCGGTTTTGCGCTGCCCTTTGGCCCGGCTGAAGGCAGCTTCACGGGCTTCTTCCTGATGTTCCTGGTGCTCTTCTTCACCACCGGCATCGGCAACGGCTCCACCTTCCGCATGATCCCCGTGATATTTCTGACCCAGAAGCTGCGCGAGTTGCGCACCGATGACGAAGCATCGCGCGCCCAGGCCATCAAGGATGGCAACACCGAAGGCGCGGCCGCGGTGGGCTTCGCCGGAGCGCTGGGCGCCTACGGGGGCTTTTTCATTCCCAAGAGCTATGGCAGCTCCATTGCCGCGACGGGCGGTCCCGAATTCGCGCTGTGGATGTTTGCCGTTTTCTATGTTTTCTGCATCATCATCACTTGGTGGTACTACTCTCGCAAGCATGCAGAGATGCCCTGCTGAGCCACGCCACTACAACGATTTCCAAGGAGTCCCACGATGAGCCATTTCCTAGACCGTCTCTCGTACTTTGCGCAGCCGCGCGAAACCTTCTCGCAGGGCCACGGCCAGACCAACGGCGAAGACCGTACATGGGAAGACGCCTATCGCGACCGCTGGGCGCACGACAAGATCGTGCGCTCCACCCACGGTGTGAACTGCACGGGCAGTTGCTCGTGGAAGATCTACGTCAAGGGCGGCATCGTCACGTGGGAAACACAGCAGACCGACTACCCGCGCACGCGTCCCGATCTGCCCAACCATGAGCCGCGCGGCTGCGCACGCGGCGCCAGCTACAGCTGGTACCTGTACAGCGCCAATCGCGTGAAATACCCCATGGTGCGTGGACGCCTGCTCAAGCACTGGCGTGCCGCACTGGCCATCGCCAAGAGCCCCGTGGACGCTTGGGCCGCCATCGTCGAGAACGACAGCGCGCGCCGCGAATGGCAGAAGCAGCGCGGCCTGGGCGGCTTCGTGCGCAGCACCTGGGACGAGGTCAACCAGATGATCGCTGCGGCGAACGTCTACACCATCAAGAAGCACGGGCCGGACCGCATCATCGGCTTCTCGCCGATCCCGGCCATGTCGATGATCTCGTACGCTGCCGGCAGCCGCTACCTGAACCTGATCGGCGGCGTGCCGATGAGCTTCTATGACTGGTACTGTGACCTGCCGCCGTCCAGCCCGCAGGTGTGGGGCGAGCAGACCGACGTGCCCGAGTCGGCCGACTGGTACAACTCCAACTTCATCATCGCCTGGGGCTCCAACGTGCCCCAGACGCGCACACCCGATGCGCACTTCTTCACCGAAGTGCGTTACAAGGGCGCCAAGGTCGTGGCCGTGACGCCCGATTACTCCGAGGTGGCCAAGCTGGCCGACCTGTGGCTGCACCCCAAGCAGGGCACCGATGCCGCCGTGGCCATGGCCATGGGCCACGTGATCCTCAAGGAGTTCTACTTCGACAAGCGCTCGGCGTATTTCGACGACTACGCGCGCCGCTACACCGACCTGCCGCTGCTGGTGGTGCTCAAGGAGAAGACGCTACCGGATGGCCGCACGGTGATGGTCCCCGACCGCTATGTGCGCGCCAGCGACTTCGGCGACAAGCTGGGCCAGACCAACCACCCCGACTGGAAGACCGTGGCCTACGGCACCGACGGCAAGGTGGCGCTGCCCAATGGCTCCATCGGCTTCCGCTGGGGCAAGGACGGCCGTGACGACCAGGGCCTGTGGAATCTGGAGTCCAAGGAGGCGCGCACGGGCAACGACGTGCAGCTCAAGCTGTCGGTGCTGGAAGACGGGGCGCAAGAGCACCAGGTGACCGATGTCGCCTTCCCGTACTTCGGCGGCATCGAGACACCCAACTTCGAGGCCAACGACCAGGGCGGCGACGTGATCGTGCGCCGCGTGCCCATCACCCACCTCGACCTGCAGGGCGAGGGCGTGCAGGGCCGCGTGGCCGTGGCCACGGTGTTCGACCTGCAGGTGGCCAACTACGGCATCCTGCGCGGCCTGCAGGGCGAGGAGAAGGACGGAGGCTACGACGCCAACGCCCCCTATACCCCGGCGTGGCAGGAGAGCATTACCGGCGTGCCGCGCGACCAGGTGATCGCCATCGCGCGCCAGTTTGCCGACAACGCCGACAAGACCCACGGCAAGTCCATGGTGATCATCGGCGCGGCCATGAACCACTGGTACCACTGCGACATGAACTACCGCGGCATCATCAACATGCTGATGATGTGCGGCTGTATCGGCCAGAGCGGCGGCGGCTGGTCGCACTACGTGGGCCAGGAAAAGCTGCGCCCGCAGACGGGCTGGACCGCGCTGGCCTTCGCGCTGGACTGGATCCGCCCGCCGCGCCAGCAGAACTCCACCAGCTTCTTCTACGCCCACACCGATCAGTGGCGCTACGAGAAACTGGGCGTGGAGGAAGTGCTTTCGCCCCTGGCAGACGCCAAGGCCTACCAGGGTTCGATGATCGATTTCAACGTGCGCTCCGAGCGCATGGGCTGGCTGCCCAGCGCGCCGCAGCTGCAGACCAACCCGCTGCAAGTGGTGCGGGATGCCGCCGCCAAGGGGATGGACGCCAAGGACTACGTGGTGCAGTCGCTCAAGAACGGCTCGCTCACGCTGAGCTGCGAGGACCCCGACAACCCGATGAACTGGCCGCGCAACATGTTCGTGTGGCGTTCCAACATCCTGGGCTCGTCGGGCAAGGGGCATGAGTACTTCCTCAAGCACCTGCTGGGCACCACCAACGGCGTACAGGGCAAGGACCTGGGCAAGGACGAGGCCAAGCCCACCGAGGTGAAGTGGCATGCCCAGGCGCCCGAAGGCAAGCTGGACCTGTTGGTGACGTTGGACTTCCGCATGAGCACGACTTGCCTGTATTCGGACATCGTGCTGCCCACGGCCACGTGGTACGAGAAGAACGATCTCAACACCAGCGACATGCACCCCTTTATCCACCCGCTGTCGGCAGCCGTCGACCCGGCGTGGCAGTCGCGCAGCGACTGGGAGATCTACAAGGGCTTCGCCAAGGCCTTCAGCGAAGTCTGCGTGGGCCACCTGGGCGTGGAAAAGGAAGTCGTACTCACGCCGATCATGCACGACACCCCGGCCGAGCTGGCACAGCCCTACGGCGTGAAGGACTGGAAGCGCGGCGAGTGCGACCTGATCCCCGGCGTGACCGCTCCGCAGGTGACGGTGGTCGAGCGCGACTACCCCAACACCTACAAGCGCTTCACGGCCCTGGGCCCGCTGATGGACAAGGTCGGCAACGGCGGCAAAGGCATTGCCTGGAACACCGAGACCGAAGTGGCGCAGCTGGGCGACCTCAACGGCCGCGTGCGCGAGGAAGGCGTCACGCAGGGCCGTCCGCGCATCGTGAGCGATATTGACGCCACCGAAGTGGTGATGATGCTCGCCCCCGAGACCAACGGCCACGTGGCCTGCAAGGCCTGGGAGGCCCTGGGCAAGCAGACCGGGCGCGAACACGTGCACCTGGCGCTGCACCGCGAGGACGAGAAGATCCGTTTCCGCGACATCCAGGCGCAGCCGCGCAAGATCATCAGCTCGCCCACCTGGAGCGGGCTGGAGAGCGAGAAGGTCAGCTACAACGCCGGCTACACCAACGTGCATGAGCTGATCCCATGGCGCACCCTCACCGGTCGCCAGCAGTTCTACCAGGACCACCCCTGGATGCGCGACTTTGGCGAGGGCTTCGTGAGCTACCGTCCGCCGGTGCACCTGAAGGCACTGCACGAGGTCGAGGGCAAGATGCCCAACGGCAATCCCGAGATCGCGCTGAACTTCATCACGCCGCACCAGAAGTGGGGCATCCACAGCACGTACAGCGACAACCTGCACATGCTCACGCTCAACCGCGGCGGCCCGGTGATCTGGCTCAGCGAGGACGACGCCAAGCGCGGCGGCATCGTGGACAACGACTGGGTGGAGCTGTTCAACGCCAACGGCGCCATTGCGGCCCGTGCGGTGGTCAGCCAGCGCGTGAAC
Organism: Diaphorobacter sp. LI3; assembly: GCF_022807955.1. NCBI lineage: Bacteria > Pseudomonadati > Pseudomonadota > Betaproteobacteria > Burkholderiales > Comamonadaceae > Diaphorobacter > Diaphorobacter sp. LI3. The sequence continues at coordinate 597,970 of NZ_CP094346.1, forward strand.
CCGGGCATGGTGCTCATGTACCACGCGCAGGAAAAGATCATCAACACCCCCGGCTCGGAGATCACGGGCACGCGCGGCGGCATCCACAACTCCGTCACGCGCGTGGTGCTGAAGCCCACGCACATGATCGGCGGGTACGCGCAGTACAGCTACGGCTTCAATTATTACGGGACCATCGGCACCAACCGCGACGAGTTCGTGCTGGTGCGCAAGATGCGCCGCGTCGACTGGATGGACGACGAGGCATCCACCAGCGCCGCCCACGCCTGAGCGATAAGGAGAGACACGATGAAAATTCGCGCACAAATCGGCATGGTGCTGAACCTGGACAAGTGCATTGGTTGCCACACCTGTTCCGTCACCTGCAAGAACGTCTGGACTAGCCGTCCCGGCGTGGAATACGCCTGGTTCAACAACGTCGAGACCAAACCCGGCATCGGCTACCCCAAGGAATGGGAAAACCAGGACAAGTGGAACGGCGGCTGGGTGCGCAACCCGGACGGCTCCATCGCCCCCCGCCAGGGCGGCAAGTGGAAGCTGCTGATGCGCATCTTCGCCAACCCCAACCTGCCGCAGATCGACGACTACTACGAGCCCTTCACCTTCGACTACGACCACCTGCAGTCGGCGCCCGAGATGAAGGCCGCGCCCACGGCGCGCCCGCGCAGCCTGATCACGGGCCAGCGCATGGAAAAGATCGAATGGGGCCCGAACTGGGAGGAAATCCTGGGCGGCGAGTTCTCCAAGCGCAGCGCCGACGTGAACTTCGAGCAGGTCCAGAAGGACATGTACGGCCAGTTCGAGAACACCTTCATGATGTACCTGCCGCGCCTGTGCGAGCACTGCCTGAACCCGGCGTGCGTGGCATCGTGCCCCTCGGGCTCGATCTACAAGCGCGAGGAAGACGGCATCGTGCTGATCGACCAGGACAAGTGCCGCGGCTGGCGCATGTGCGTCTCGGGCTGCCCCTACAAGAAGATCTACTACAACTGGCAGACCGGCAAGGCCGAGAAGTGCATCTTCTGCTACCCGCGCATCGAGGCGGGCCAGCCCACGGTGTGCTCCGAGACCTGCGTGGGCCGCATCCGCTACCTGGGCGTGCTGCTGTACGACGCAGACCGCATCCAGGAAGCCGCCAGCGTGGAGCGCGACCGCGACCTGTACGAGGCGCAGCTGGACATCTTCCTGGACCCCAACGACCCGGACGTGATCCGCCAGGCCAAAGCCGACGGCATCTCCGACGCCTGGCTGGAAGCCGCCAAGAACAGCCCCGTCTACAAGATGGCCGTGGACTGGAAGATCGCACTGCCGCTGCACCCCGAGTACCGCACACTGCCCATGGTGTGGTACGTGCCGCCGCTGTCGCCCATCACCTCGGCGGCCAACGCCGGCCACCTGGGCGTGAATGGCGAGATTCCCGACGTGTCGCAGCTGCGCATCCCCGTGCAGTACCTGGCCAACCTGCTCACCGCCGGCGACACCGGCCCCGTGGTGCGGGCGCTGGAGCGCATGCTGGCCATGCGCGCCTACCAGCGCGGTATGCATGTGGACCGCCAGCAGAACCTGGCCGTGCTGCAACAGGTGGGGCTCACGGTGCATGAAGTGGAAGACATGTACCAGGTCATGGCGATCGCCAATTACGAAGACCGCTTCGTCATCCCCTCGGCGCACCGCGAGTACGCCGAGAACGCATTCGACCTGCGCGGCGGCTGCGGCTTCTCGTTCGGCAATGGCTGCTCCGACGGCTCCACGGACGTGAGCATGTTCGGTGGCAAGAAGCGACGCACCATCCCCATCAAGGCCACGGTCTGAGGCGAAAGGAAGAATTGCCATGTTCCAGAAAACGCCTGAATCCCTGCGCCTGACGCTGCGTGCGCTGGCGCACCTGCTGGGCTATCCCGATGCCGCGCTCCGTGCGAACGCGCCGGCACTGCTGGACGCGTTGCGGCTGGAGCGCGCCCTGCCCGAGGCGCGCATGCAGGAGATCGAAGCCCTGTGCCGCCAGCTGTGTGCCATGGAGCCCTACGAGGCCGAGGCGCGCTACGTCGACACCTTCGACCGCGGCCGGCAGACCTCGCTGCACCTGTTCGAGCACGTGCACGGCGACTCGCGCGAGCGCGGCCCCGCGCTCATCGACCTGATGCAGACCTACGAGAAGGCCGGCCTGCAGTTCGATGCGCAGGAGCTGCCCGACCATCTGGCGGTGGTGCTGGAGTTCGCCTCCACCCAGCCGCCGGCCGTGGCGCGCGAATTCCTCGGCGAGATGGCGCACATCCTCAATGCGCTGTTCACCGCGCTGACCAGCAAGGGCAACCCCTACGCCTGCGTGATCGCGGCGGTGCTCGAAGTCGCCGGCCAGCGCGTGCAGGCCGTCGCCATCGCGCCCGAGCCGGGCCTGGACGACGCCTGGGCCGAGCCCGAGGCATTCGACGGCTGCGCCACCCGCGGCCAGAACCGCCCGGACCAGCCCCAACCCCTGCATTTCGTGCGCAACGCACGCGCCAACTCGTCCCAAGGAGCCTCGGTATGACCGCCTGGATCGACAACCTCTTGTTCGGCCTGTACCCCTACATCTGTCTGGCCGTTTTCTTCATCGGCAGCTGGGCGCGCTTCGACCGCGACCAGTACACATGGAAGAGCGACTCCTCGCAGCTGCTGCGCCGCGGCAGCCTGCGCTGGGGCAGCAACCTGTTCCACGTGGGCGTGCTGGTCCTGTTCTTCGGCCACTTCGTGGGCATGCTCACGCCGCACGCGCTGTACGAGCCCTTCATGAGCGCAGGCGCCAAGCAGATCATGGCCATGGTCGTGGGCGGCGTCGCCGGCACCCTGGGCTTCATCGGCGTGACGCTGCTGCTGCACCGCCGCCTGACGGATGCGCGTATCCGCGCCACCTCCAAGACCAGCGACATCCTGCTGCTGTGGGTGCTGTGGGTGCAGTTGGCCCTGGGCCTGGCGACCATTCCGCTGTCGGCGCAGCACCTGGACGGCTCGATGATGATGCTGCTGGCCGAATGGGCGCAACGCATCGTCACCTTCCGCGGCGGTGCCGTGGAACTGTTGGCCAATGCCGGCTGGGTGTTCAAGGCGCACATGTTCCTGGGCATGACCGTGTTCCTGATCTTCCCGTTCACCCGCCTGGTGCACGTGTGGAGCGGGTTTGGCACACTGGCCTACATCACGCGCCCGTACCAACTGGTGCGCGCCCGCCGCATGAACCTGCCCGCAGGCCACAACCAGCCGGGTAATCGCAACGCGCTATGAAGTAAATAGCTGCCAGCGATTGCTGGTAGCGGGCTGGAGGCCAATTTCGCTTGAAATCGGCTTTCGGCCTCCCAGCCTCCAGGAGAACCCCATGAGCAACACCACCTGCGGATCGGGCGGCTGCGGCTGCGCCGGCAGCACCGACAACCTCCCACAGGAAGACGCCGCCCCGGTGGCCCGCATCAATGGCGTGCCTTTGCACGCCGACGGCGAGATCCTGCCGCCCGATGCACTGCGCCAGCGCGCCTGCACCGAGCTGCTGCGCCAGCAGGCGCAGCGCGAGGGGCTGTTGTCGCAAGACGACGCGCCGGGCCTGGACGGCGCCACCAGCGCCGAGGCATCGCAGGCCATCGAGCGCCTGCTCGACCAGGCCCTGCAAGTGCCCGAGCCCTCCGAGGAGGCCTGCCGCCGCTACCACGCCGCCCACCCGACTCTGGGCGGGCAGGGCGAGCGCGTGCGGATGCGCCACGTGCTGTTCGCGGTCACCCCGGGGGTGGATGTGAAGCTGCTGCGCCAGCGCGCCGAAGGCGTGTTGCTGGACCTGCGTTGCGCTGACGATGACGGCGCGCGCTTTGCCGCCGCGGCGGGACAGTGGTCCAACTGTCCCAGCGGGCAGGAGGGCGGCGATCTGGGCTGGCTGTCGGCCGAGGACTGCGCGCCCGAGTTCGCGCGCGAGGTGTTCGGCACGCAGGAAGTGGGCGTGCTCTCGCGCCTGGTGCACAGCCGCTTCGGCCTGCACGTGGTCGAGGTCTGCGAGCGCCAGCCGGGCCAGGAGCTGCCCTTCGAGCAGGTGCGCGCCAGCGTGGCGCTCATGCTGCGCCAGCAGGCCTGGGTCAACGCATTGCGCCAGTACCTGCAGTTGCTGGCGGGCGAGGCCGAGGTCGAGGGCGTGCACCTCGATGCGGCCGATACGCCGCTGGTGCAGTAGCGCCAGGCAGGGGAGACACCCATGCCTGACGACGAGCTGCTGCAACGGCTGCGCCGCTTCCATCTGGATGCCTTCCCCCAATACCGCGAGCAATTCCAGACGCTCGTGGACGAGGGGCAACACCCGACGACCCTGTTCATCGGGTGCTCGGATTCCCGTCTGCTGCCCTACCTGCTGACGGGGGCAGGACCGGGCGAGCTGTTCCTGGTGCGCAACGTGGGGGCCTTCGTGCCGCCCTACGACGGCTCCTACGGCCACCACGGCACGGCCGCCGCCATCGAGTTCGCGGTGCTCGAACTGCATGTGAGCCGTATCGTCGTGTGCGGCCACAGCCACTGCGGCGCCATCAAGGCCCTGTATGGCGAGGTCTCGCCCGAGGCGCGCAACCTGCAGCGCTGGCTGGACCTGGGCCGTGAGGCCGCGCTGCCCGTGCAGCCCGGCCCCGAAGCCCTGCGCCGCACCGAGCAGCGCGCCGTGGTGCTGCAACTGGAACGCCTCATGGAGTACCCCATGGTGCGCCGCCGCGTCGAGGACGGCAGCATTGCGCTGCATGGCTGGCACTACGTGATCGAGGAGGGCGAGGTCCACGTGTTCGACGTGGCCACAGGCGGCTTCGTGGCGGCGTCCAAGGCCAAGAGCAGCGGCACGGGCCCGTATGCGCCGTATGTGGAACATGATGGGCAAGTGCTGGTGGACTGAGGTGCACGCTGGCCACACTGGGCGAGGCCCACGCCCATGACTGAAGTGCGGCGCCGCACCGTGCCCCTGCGCAGCGAGCCCGCCGCGCCGGGCCGGCCCTCGGCCGAGGCGCTGGCGCGGCTGGACCGGCGCTGGCTGCCGCGCTACCTCATGCTGGCGCCACACCGGCTGGGGTTCTTCCTGGCGATGCTGCTGCTCATGGCCTCGGGCCTGTGGTGGGCTCTGGTGCAGATCGACCGCGTGAGCGGGGCGCTGGCATTGCCATACGGTGTGGCGCCGTCGCTGGTGCACGCGGCGGTGATGACGTTTGGCTTCATGCCGCTGTTTTTCGCCGGCTTTCTTTTCACCGCGGGACCCAAGTGGCTGCATGTCGAGCCCTGGCCGGTTTCCCGCGTCATGCCGTCCCTGCTGCTGCAGGCCGGCGGCTGGCTGGTGTGGCTCGCCGGCGGTTCCTGCGGGCTGTTGGTTGCGCTCGCCGGCTGCGCTGTCGCGTTCCTGGGGTTGGCGTGGATGACGGTGCTTTTCATCCGCCTGGTCCAGTGCAGCACGCTGCAGGACCGTTTGCATGCGCGCGCCATTGCCGCGGCCTGCCTGGTGGGCTGCGTGTGCATCGCGGCGCTGGGGCTGAGCCTGGCCGGCGGCCGTGGCGACCTGGCGCGTGCCTGGGTGCTGACCGGGCTGTGGGGGTTCGTGGCCGCGGTCTTCGTGGTGGTGGCCCACCGCATGATTCCTTTCTTCACCTCGGCTGTGCTGCCCATGGTGCAGGCCTGGCGCCCTTTCTGGGTTCTGTGGCTGATGCTTGCCGCGGTGGTGGCCGAGGCGCTCGCCGTCTGGCTGCCGTGGCTTGGCTGGGCGCCCGCGCTCGACACGGGCGGGCTGCTGGTGCGTGGCGCGCTGGAGTTGTCGGTGGGGGCCGTGCTGCTGTGGCTGGCCTACCGCTGGGGCCTGCTGCAGAGCTTGGCGCAGCGCCTGCTGGCCATGCTGCACATCGGCTTCATCTGGCTGGGGCTGGCTTTCGTGGGCCATGGCCTGGCGCACGGGGTGCAGGGTCTCTACGGCAGCGCTGCCGGGGAACTGGGCGCGCTGCATGCGCTCACCATGGGGTGCCTGGGCTCGCTCATGCTCGCCATGGTCACGCGCGTGTCCTGCGGCCATGGCGGCCGCGCGCTGGTGGCGGACCGCCTGGTCTGGACGCTGTTCTGGGTGCTGCAACTGGCGACCGTGGTGCGGCTGGCGGCCAGCGCGCCATTGCCCTGGTCGCCCGTGCTGTTGGCCGTCGCGGCCCTGCTGTGGGCTGGCATCATGGCGGTGTGGGGCCTGCGCCTCATCGGCTGGTATGGCCGGCTGCGCGCCGATGGCCGGCCGGGGTGAATGCCATGGAACAGGAGAGACCGGTGCCTCCACAGGCCTTGAACAATGCAGCCGCCACGGCGGAACTGGCCGCCGCGCTGCTGCAGGCGCGCCAGACCATCCTGCCCAAGCGGCTGGGCGCGCCGGGGCCGGACGCCGCGCAGCTGCAGGCCATATTGGCCGCGGCCGCGCATGCGCCGGACCATGGCTGTCTGCTGCCCTGGCGTTTTGTCTTGGTGCCCGACGCGGCCCGCGCGGCGCTGGGCCAGGCGTTTGCCGATGCGCTGCGCGAGCGCGACGCGCAGGCCACGCCCGAGCAGCAGGAGCAGGCGCGCGAGAAGGCCCTGCGCGCGCCCGTGCTGCTGCTGGTGGTGGTGGACGAATGCGGGGGCGATCCCGAGATCGCACCCAGTGAGCGGCTGGTGTCCGCGGGTTGCGCGGTGCAGAACCTGCTGCTCATGGCGACCGCGCTGGGTTTTGGCTCGGCGCTCACCAGCGGCAAGGCGCTGCAGTCGCAGGCGCTGCGCGGGCTGTTCGCGCTGAGCGAAGGCGAGCGCGCGCTGTGTTTCGTGAGCGTGGGAACGGTCGTGTCGCGCAAGCCCGTGCGCGCGCGGCCCGTGCCGGCGCAGTATGTGGGCACGCTGGTGCCCGGCCGGGGCGTGCAGCCTTGGCCGCAACAAGGGGAATGAATGCAAGTGAAAACCGAGATCAACAGTTTTGACGACCTGCTGCGCGCCGCGCGCAGCCACCGCGAGCGCCAGCGCCTGCTGTTCGTGTTTGCTGGCACAGAGCTGCCCGACGAGGCCACGCCGGAGCAGCGCGAGCGCTTCGCGCAGGGCGAGGGCGGGGTGCTGGTGCCGCTGATGTGCGTGGACAAGCTGCCCGAGGAGCTGGAGTCGTTCGACGCGCTGGTGCGCGAGTCGCAGCAGTTCGAGCAGCCGGGCCAGCCCTGGCGCCTGGTGTTCACCGCGGCGCTGTCGGGCACGGCGGCGCAGGCGCCGTCCGACGACGACGCCGACAAGGTGCTGCGCCGCATGGTGGAGGCCGTGAAAACGGGCGCTTTCAGCGCCTATCTGCCCTTCAACCGCGACGGCCAGCCCGTGCGGCTGGGCTGACGCCATGGCCAGCCGTGTGTCCCTGCCCGGTCTGCACACGCCAGGCGCGGGCTTTGACGAGCCGTTCGAGATGCTGGGCGCCTGCCATGACCGCGTTCGCCGCTCGCTGGACCTGCTGCAGCGCCTGCGCGACTACCTCAAAGCGCACGCCTGCGATGACTCCGCCCGCCAGGCGGCGCGCGACGTGCTGCGCTATTTCGACATCGCCGCCCCGCTGCACCACGAGGACGAGGAACTCCACGTCTTCCCGCCCCTGCTGGCCGGTGGCGACGCCGCGCTGACGGACCTGGTGCGCCAGCTGCAGCGGGACCATGTGCTGATGGCCGAACGCTGGGCTGCGGCGCGCGTGGGGTTGCAGGCGCTGGCCGACGGGGCCGTGCAGGCGTTCACGCCGCACCACGAGACGGCCTTGGACCGGTTTGCGCAGTGCTACGACGATCACCTGCGCCATGAAGACGACCGCATCTATCCCGCCGCGCGCGCGCTGCTGGACGACCCCGCACAGCAGTCCATGGGGCAGGAGATGGCGCGTCGCCGCGGCGTGCGTTGATCGCTATTAAAATATGAGCTGCTACCGCTTGATGGATAAGCGCTAGAGCCATTTTCATCTGGTTCGGACGGGCGGCTGCGCGCCGCTGTTCGTCAGCGCGCGGCCCCCAAAAAGAAGGCGCCGTGGCCAAGGCCACGGCGCGCTGTGCCCCTCACGGGGCGGCGACCCGCCGGGGGCGGACCGCAACGGGGGCCTGGCCCCCGAAACTCTGGTGCCGCGTCAGTGCACGATCACCGGGTTCTGCGCGAGCCCGACGTAGCCATCCAGCGTGTCCTCCACCTCTTCCTGGGTGGGCGTGTTGCGCTGCCAGGCCAGGATCTGCTGCTGGAACATCTCGGCCCAGGAGCCATCCAGGTACACCTCCTTGCCGGAGCGCTTGTCCACGATCTCGAAGCCGTGGCGCACCAGTTGTGGAACGGTGGGCGTGGCGGCTTCGCTGGCGCTGTCGGGGGTTGCGTCTGCCAGCATGTGGACCACCACAAAGGAGTCGGAGTCGTAGAGCATATTCATGGCGTGTCCCCCTATCGGTATGCCTGTCAGATTGCAGCGGATCGGCAGAGTTCAAGTCCCTGCGCCCCGCCGCTGGGACCAGTATTCCATGGAAAAGGGGCCGTGGCGGCCTTCGTGCGCGATCGCGGCCTTGTCCCACGCCGGGACGCGCACGCCGCCCGCGGCAAATGCCGGCATCAGGGCGTGTCGTGATGGCTCAGGGACAGCTCGGCGAAGTCGCCGTTGGCCTGCGTGAGGCGGATGCGCACCGGCAGATAGCCCATGTCCGTGCCCAGCCAGAGTTCGGCCTTCTGGTCGTAGCGCTGATCGGGACGGGGCAGGCGCTGGAGCTTGAGCGCGGGCGTGCGGCCGGCGGGCAGCTCCAGCGTTTGCGGCCCTTCCACGGTGAAGGTCCAGCGCTCGGCGCTGCGCGCACCCACGGTGGTCAGCGTGATCTGGGTGCCGGGGGGATAGCGTTCGGGAGCGGCGGCCAGCAGGGCGCCCAGCTGGATGAACACGCTCAGCCGGTCCTGGGCGCCGCTGCCGATGGCCGCGCGCGGGGCGTTGGCGCTGAAGATCACCTCGCCGCGCTCGAAGTCGAAATGCGCTGCGCGCTCGCTGCGCGACTTGTCGCCGAAGCGCGTGGGGCGCAGTCCTTGCGGCGTGATTTGGCCCACGCTGCTTTGCGAGCGCGCGCCCAGCAGGAAGGCCTTGATCTGCTGGCGCGCCTCGTACTGCGTACCGTCCTGGCGCCACAGCAGTTCGGCGCTGGCGTTGTAGCGGAACTTCTTCACCTCGCCCGTCACGTCGAACGCCAGCCGCGCCGAGGGCGGCAGGCGTACCGGGGGCGGTTCGGTGCCGGCCACGGCACCCGCGGCGCCCGGGGGCAGGATTTCCACGCCCGCGGTCAACGCGGGCGCCTCCTGCGCCGGCTGCGATGCGGCGGCGGCTGGCGCGGACGCGCTGGAGGCTTCGGCCATTGCGGGCATGGCCGGATCGCTGGCCGGGGAGAGGGGGGCGGAGGATGCCTGGGGCGCCGCGGCGTCCGCCGGCACTTCGGGGGTTGGGGTGGAGGAATCGGCCGGCACCTCGGCAGGGGGCTCCGCGGGAGAGGGTGCGGTTTGCGCGGGCGCTTCCATGACAGGTGCGGGCTCGGCGTGCCGCGTGGGAGGCGGTGCCTCCACGGGCGGCGGCGGCGGTGGCTTGCGCACGGGACGGGGGCGCGGCTTGGGGGCCGGCGGCGGCACTGGCGCGGCCTGGGGTTCCGGGGGAGGCGGCGGTGGAGGCGGGGGCTCCACCATCCGCGTATGGAAGGCCAGCCGCTGCGGCGCGCCCTGGTCCGTGCCGCCCCGCGGCAACCCGACCAGCACCAGCCAGTGCAGGGCCAGTACCACGGCGGTCAGCAGCAGCAGGGCGCGGCGCGGCATGCGTTCAGCCGGGTGTGGCGGCGTGACCCAGGTCGCGCGAGAGCTGCTCGGCCGCGGCGCGCAGCGGGGCCTCTATCGCACCGCCCCAGGCGGCATCGAACGTGGCGGCGGGGCCCAGCGTGGTGATGGCCAGGGCCAGGTGGCCGCCGGCGTCGAACACGGGGGCGCAGAAAGCGTGGATGCCCGGCAGCAGCGTGTCCAGCACCCGCGCGCAGCGGCGCTCGCGCACCTCGCGCAGCAGTGCCTGCACGCCGGCCTCGTCGTGCGGCAGGTCGGCGCGGCCCTGGCGGGTGGCGAGCGCGAGTTCCTCGGCCAACAGCGCGGCGGTCTTCTCGCGTGGCAGGTAGGCCGCAAAGCAGCGGCCCGTGGCGGAGCTGAGCAGCGGCATCACGTCGCCCAGGCGCAGGTTGGCCGTGAGCGCGCGTGGTGCCTCCTCCCAGTGCACGATGGTCGGTCCATGGTTGCCCCAGACGGCCAGCGCCAGCGTGTGGCCCAGCGCATCCATGAGTGGCGCCATGCGCTCGCGCGCCAGCCGCATGGCATCGAGGTGTGCCAGCGAAGCAAGCCCTAACTTGAGTGCCGCAGGGCCCAGGTCGTAACGGGCGTTGCGGGCGTCCTGCACCACCAGGCCCAGGCGCTGAAAGCTCACCAGGTAGCGGTGGGCCTTGGCCGCGCTCATGCCGGCCTCCTGCGCCAGGTCCTTGAGCATCAGCGGCCCGCGGGCGCGCGACAGCGCGTCCAGCAGCGCGAACCCGACCTCCACCGACTGAATGCCGACGCGTTCCTTGTCCATCTGCACTAGAATTTTGGAGTTTTGTTTAGTTAAATCAATTCACTGGATCGTAATTTGTGCCAGGCGAGAGGGCTCGCGCGGCGCAGGCGATGCATTCACCCGGAGACCCAGGCCCATGAAACTTGCTACCTACAAAGACGGATCGCGCGACGGCCAGCTTGTCGTGGTGTCGCGCGATCTGGGCACGGCCCATTATGCGACCGGCATTGCCAGCCGCCTGCAGCAGGTGCTGGACGACTGGAACTTCATGGCGCCCCAGTTGCAGGACCTGTACGACCAGCTCAATGCCGGCCGCGCGCGCCATCCGTTCCCCTTCGATCCGCAGCAGTGCATGGCGCCGCTGCCGCGCGCCTACCAGTGGGCGGACGGCTCGGCCTACATCAACCACGTGGAGCTGGTGCGCAAGGCGCGCAATGCCGAGGTGCCCGCCAGCTTCTACACCGATCCGCTCATGTACCAGGGCGGCAGCGACGACTTCATCGGCCCCTGCGACGACGTGGTGGTGCCCAGCGAGGCCATGGGCATCGACTTTGAGGCGGAGATCGCCGTCGTCACCGGCGACGTGAAGATGGGCGCCAGCCCGGAGCAGGCCCTGGACGGCATCCGCCTGGTGATGCTGGCCAACGACGTCAGCCTGCGCAATCTGATCCCGGCCGAGCTGGCCAAGGGCTTCGGTTTCTTCCAGTCCAAGCCGGCGACGGCCTTCAGCCCCGTGGCGGTGACGCTGGACGAGCTGGGCGACGCCTGGCAGGGCGGGCGCGTGCACCTCACGCTGCAGTCCACCTGGAACGGCCGCAAGGTGGGCATGTGCGACGCGGGGCCGGAGATGACCTTCCACTTCGGCCAGCTCATCGCGCACATCGCCAAGACACGCAACGTGCGCGCCGGCTCCATCGTGGGCAGCGGCACGGTGAGCAACAAAGACTGGGCCAAGGGCTACAGCTGCATTGCCGAAAAGCGCTGCATCGAGACCATCCAGGACGGCCAGCCCAGCACCGAGTTCATGCGCTATGGCGACACCATCCGCATCGAGATGAAGAACAAGGCCGGCCAGAGCCTGTTCGGCGCCATTGACCAGACCATTGCCGCGCCGCAGTAGTTTGAGGTCGTTTTGGGCCGTAGCGCTCGTCCATCAAGCGCGAGCAGCTATTCATAAAAGAGCAAGGAGACAACCGATGGAACGCAGAACCTTCCTGGCGGCCTGTGCCGCCACGGCGGCGGCGCCGTGGACACGCGCCGACACGGGCTATCCCAGCCAACCCATCCGCTGGGTGGTGCCCTACCCGGCGGGCGGCGGCACCGATGTGCTGGCGCGCACCGTGGCCGAGGCCATGCGCGGCGGGCTGGGCCAGCAGATCGTGGTGGACAACCGGCCTGGCGCGTCCACCAACATCGGCAGCCAGATCGTCGCCACCGCCAAGCCGGACGGCTACACCGTCATGTCGGCGGACAACGCGCTGCTGGCCTACAACGAGCACCTGTACCGCCGGCTGCCCTTCCACCCGGACAAGGACTTCACGTACATCGGCGGGCTGTCGCGCTTTCCTCTGGTGCTGGTGGTGAATCCGGCGTTCGCGGCGCAGACCTTCCAGGACTTCCTGGCCTATGTGAAGGCCCACCCCGGCCAGGTGAACTACGCCTCGCCCGGCAACGGCTCGCCGCACCACCTGGCGATGGAGTTGTTCAAGCACCGCACGCAGACGTTCCTTACGCACATTCCCTACCGCGGCGCGGCCCCGGCGGTGCAGGACGTGATGGGTGGCCAGGTGCCCTGCATGTTCCTGGACCTTGCGGCCGGCCTGCCGGTGATCCAGTCGGGCAAGGTGCGGGCGCTGGCCATCGGCGCCGCCCGGCGTGCGGCCGCGCTGCCGCACGTGCCCACGCTGGCAGAGGTGGGCGTGGCCGATGCCGAGGTCTATGCGTTTCAGGGCCTGCTGGGCCCGGCCGGGCTGCCGACGGCCATCACCGCACGGCTGAATGCCGCGCTGAACCAGGCGTTGGCCGCGCCCGAGGTGGTGGAGCGCATGCGGGCCTTTGGCATGGAACCGCTGGCCGGCACGCCCGAGCAGTTCCACGCGCTGGCCCGCGCCGAGGCGCGGCGCTGGGGGCCGGTCATTGCCGCCACGGGCGTGAAGCTGGATTGAGGTTTGGTGCCAAAAGTGGCTGTAGCGCTTTACAGTCAAGCGCTATCAGCTCACTTTTTGATAGTTAAGAGGCCAGCCGCTCCACCTGTACCCGGCAGTCGTAGAACGTGGGCCCCGCGCCCAGGTCGGTCAGGGCCTGGCTGGTCAGTTCGTTCACGTTGGTGCCGTTGTGGCCCAGCTTGCGCCACCACACGCCCAGGCCGTTCACCACGCCGGGACGGGCGCGCCCGTTGAGCGCGGCGTGGCAGGCGTAGCTGCCGCGGTCGTTGAATACGCGCACCAGGGCGCCGTCGGCAATGCCGCGCGCCGCGGCATCTTCGGGGTGGATCTCCAGCAGCGGGCGGCCTTCGATGTCGCGCAGGCTCTGCAGGTTCACGAAGGTGGAGTTGAGGAAGTTGCGCGCCGGCGGCGAGATCATGGCCAGCGGGTAGTCGGCCGAGGTGCCCGCGCCCTCGTGGTTGGGCACGTAGCCCGGCAGCGGATCCAGCCCCTGGTCGGCCAGCCGCTGGCTGTAAAACTCGCATTGGCCCGAGGGCGTGGGAAAGCCGCCGTCGGCGAACGGCGCATCGGGCACGGACAGGGGCGCGAAGCCCTGTTCCAGCAGCAGATCGAAGTCCACCTGGTCGCCATAGGCCTGGCGGCACAGTGCCTCGTCGCTGTCGGCAAAGCAGGGTTCGGTGAATCCCATGCGCGCGGCCAGGTCGCGGAAGATCTGCGCATTGCTGCGCGCCTGGCCCTGGGGCGCAATCGCGGGCCGGTTGAGCAGCACGTCGGTGTGGCCGTAGGCCAGGTGCACGTCCCAGTGCTCCAGCTGCGTGGTCGCGGGCAGGATGTAGTCGGCGTAGTCGGCCGTGTCGGTCTGGAAGTGCTCCAGCACCACGGTGAACAGGTCCTCGCGCGCAAAGCCGCGCACCACTTGGCGGGAGTCGGGCGCGACGGCCACGGGGTTGCTGTTGTAGACCACCAGTGCCTCGATCCTCGGCCCGAAGCTGGGCGATGCGTCGCGCAGCAGGTCGTCGCCGATGGTCACCATGTTGATGGTGCGCGGGCTGCGGCCCGCCAGCAGGTCGGGGCGCTGCAGCGCGGCCCGGTCCACGGGGAAGCTGCCGGAGCTGGACAGCAGCACGCCGCCCGCGCGGTGGCGCCAGGCGCCCGTGAGTGCTGGCAGGCTGGCGATGGCGCGCACCGCGTTGGCGCCGCCGTGCGCGCGCTGCACGCCGTAGTTCAGGCGGATGGCGGCGGGCCGCGTGGTGCCGTAGTCGTGCGCCAGCCGGCGGATCTGCTCCACGGGCAGGCCGCAGACCTCGGCCGCGCGCTCGGGCGGCCACTGCAGGGCGCGCTCGCGCAGTTGCTCCCAGCCCAGCGTGTGCCGGGCGAGGTAGTCGTGGTCCAGCCAGTCGTGCACGATCAGTTCGTGCATCAGCGCCAGGGCCAGCGCGGCGTCGGTCCCCGGGCGCAGCTGCAGGTGCTCATGGCATTTCTCGGCCGTCTCGCTCTTGCGCGGGTCGATGCAGACCAGGCGCGCGCCGTCGCGTTTGGCCTGCTGCGCGATGCGCCAGAAATGCAGGTTGCTGCCGATGGAGTTGCTGCCCCAGATCAGGATGAGCTGGGCCTCGGCGAAGAACTCCACCTTCATTCCCACCTTGGCACCCAGCGTGTGCACCAGGCCTTCGCCGCCGGCCGTGGCGCAAATGGTGCGCGCCAGCAGCGACGCGCCCAGGCGGTGGAAGAAGCGCCGGTCCATGCTCTCGCCCTGCACCAGCCCCATGGTGCCCGCGTAGCTGTAAGGCTGGATGGCCTGGGGGTCGCGCGCGGCGATGTGCGCCAGGCGCGCCGCGATGTCCCCCAGCGCTTCGTCCCAGCTCACCGGGGTGAACTGCCCGCTGCCCTTGGGGCCCGTGCGTTTGAGTGGCGTGAGGATGCGCTCGGCATGGTGGGTGCGCTCGGCGTACTTCGACACCTTGGCGCACAGCACGCCGCCGGTCTGCGCATGCGCCGGGTTGCCCTGTACGCGCACGGCGCGGCCGTTCTCCACGGTGGTGATCAGGGCGCAGGTGTCGGGGCAGTCGTGGGGGCAGGCGCCGCGCACCTGGTGGGTGGCCGAAGCGTCGTGGACGGGAGTCGGGAGCATGTGTGGGGACTTTGGTGAGGGGTGGACCGGGGAAAACGGGCTTCGGTAAACTCCGCGCCGGGCACTCCGTTTAACGCAGTGTCTTATTTATTTCAATAATGGTTTACTCTGAGGGTTTTCTATGCATTCAACGCGGTTGAGCCGCCGGCAATTCTCGGCAGGGATGGGCGCGGCCCTGCTGACCGGCGCATCCCTGACGCGCGCGCAGAGCGACACGCGCATTGTGCTGGGCCAATCCGCGGCCCTGACCGGGCCTGCCAGCCAATTGGGCCTGCAGTTCCAGGCGGGTGCCAAGCTGGCGTTCGACCAGGTCAATGCCCAGGGCGGCATCGGGCGGCGCACCATCGAGCTGCGCTCGCTGGACGACGGCTACGAGCCCGACCGCTGCGCCGAGAACACGCGCCGCTTGATCAATGAGGACGTGCTGGCCCTCTTTGGCTACGTGGGCACGCCCACCAGCCTGGCCGCGCAACCACTGTTCACGCAGGCCAAGGTGCCATTCTTCGCGCCCGTCACGGGCGCGGAATCCCTGCGCCAGCCGTTCAACCGCCTGGCCTTCCACGTGCGCGCCTCCTACGCGGACGAGGCCGAGCTCATCGTGCGCCAGCTCACCAACCTGGGGCTGGACCGTATCGGCGTCTTCTACCAGGACGACGCCTACGGCAAGGCTGGCCTGGACGCCGTGACCCGTGCACTGGCCACGCGCAAGCTGGCGCCCGTGGCGACCGGCACGGTGGCGCGCAACTCCGCCAACGTGACGGCTGCCGTGGCGCCGCTGGTGGCGGCGCAGCCCGTGGCCATCGTGCAGATCGGTGCCTATGCCGCCAGTGCGGCGTTCGTGCTGGCCGCGCGCAAGGCGGGGTACGGCGGCAAGTTCTACAACGTGTCCTTCGTGGGCACGCAGGCCCTGGCGGATGCGCTGGGCGCCAACGGCGCGGGCGTGGTGGTGTCGCAGGTGGTGCCTTCGCCCTACCAACAGTCGCGCCAGATCACGCGTGAATTCCAAGAGGCCATCAAGAAGGGTGGCAACGTGCAGGCCAACTACTCCAGCATGGAGGGCTACCTGGCCGCGCGCGTCTTCATCGAGGGGCTGCGCAACGCGCAGGCGCACGCCAGCGGCAAGCTCACGCGCGAGAGCCTGGTGGCGGGGCTGGAATCCCTGCGCGGTTCGGTGGGCGGTTTTACGGTCAACTTCAGCCCGTCCGACCATGAGGGCTCGCGCTTCGTGGAGATGTCCATGCTCACCGGCGACGGCCGCGTGCGCACCTGAGCGCCCCGCGCCCGCCGGCGCCATCGGCGGGTCGCAGGGGCTTCGGGCCCGCTTCGGCGCGGATCGGGGAGCACGGCTAGACTGTGGCATTCCCAGGACGACAGGCCCGATCCCCATGAACATCATCGACTCCATCGCCCGCGAAGCGGCCGCCATCGCCGAGGTGCGGCGCGACATCCATGCCCATCCCGAACTGTGCTTTCAGGAGGTGCGCACGGCCGACGTGATCGCGGCCAAGCTCACCGAATGGGGCATCCCCATCCACCGCGGGCTGGGCACCACCGGTGTGGTGGGCATCGTGCACGGCCGTGACGGCGGTGCCTGCGGCCGCGCCGTGGGCCTGCGCGCAGACATCGACGCCCTGCCCATGCAGGAGTTCAACACCTTCGCCCATGCGAGCAAGCACCAGGGCCGGATGCACGCCTGCGGCCACGACGGCCACACGGCCATGCTGTTGGCGGCGGCGCAGTATTTCTCCAAGCACCGCGACTTCGACGGCACCGTGTATTTGATCTTCCAGCCGGCGGAAGAGGGTGGCGGCGGCGCACGCGAGATGATCAAGGACGGCCTGTTTGAGCGGTTCCCCATGCAGGCGGTGTTCGGCATGCACAACTGGCCGGGTATGCCGGCCGGCAGCTTTGCCGTGAGCCCCGGCCCGGTGATGGCGTCAAGCAATGAGTTCAAGATCACCATCCGCGGCAAGGGCAGCCACGGCGCCATGCCGCACATGGGCATTGACCCCGTGCCCGTGGCCTGCCAGATGGTGCAGGCGTTCCAGAACATCATCAGCCGCAACAAGAAGCCCATCGAGGCGGGCGTGATCTCGGTGACGATGATCCACGCCGGCGAGGCCACCAACGTAGTGCCCGACAGCTGCGAGCTGCAGGGCACGGTGCGCACCTTCTCCACCGAGCTGCTGGACATGATCGAGCGCCGCATGCGGCAGGTGGCCGAGCACACCTGCGCCGCGTTCGAGGCGCGCTGCGAATTCGAGTTCGTGCGCAATTACCCCCCCACCATCAACTCGCCGGCCGAGGCCGAGTTCGCGCGCCAGGTGATGGTGGGCATCGTGGGTGAAGACAAGGTGCTGGCGCAGGAGCCCACCGGCGGCGCGGAGGATTTTTCCTTCATGCTGCAGGCCAAGCCGGGCGCCTACGTGTTCATCGCCAACGGCGACGGTGACCACCGCGCCATGGGCCACGGCGGCGGTCCCTGCACGCTGCACAACCCCAGCTACGACTTCAACGATGCGCTGATTCCGCTGGGCGGCACCTACTGGGTGGAACTGGCGCGCCAGTGGCTGGCACAGCCCACGGCCTGAGAGGTTCCGGGTTCCCGTGAGGCGGCTTCACACGGCTGACATGCCCAGGCTCCACCGTTGCGCGGTGGGGCCTTTTTTACATGTCCAAAGGGGGTTTCGATGATCGGTATCCCGCAGGCGTTCGCCGCAAGTTACGCACAGGCGCGGGCCCAATTTGTTGGCGCCGCGGCGGTGGCCGGCCTGACGCTGCAGCCGCAGGTGCATCCGCTGTGCGGCCCCAATGGCGAGACGCTGGCGCTGGACGTGGTGCGGGAGGGGCCGCTTGACGCGCCCCGTCTGCTCATCGTGAGCAGCGGCTGCCACGGCGTGGAGGGCCTGTGCGGCAGCGGCGTGCAGGTGTTCGCGCTGCAGGATGGCGAGTGGCGCGCCAAGGCACGGGCGCAGCGTGTGGCCGTGCTCTACCTGCATGCGCTCAACCCGTACGGCTTCGCCCACCTGCGCCGCGTGACACACGAAAACGTGGACCTGAATCGCAACTTCGTGGACTTCAGCCAGCCGTTGCCGGCCAACCCCGCCTACAGTGCGCTGCACCCCGTTTTGTTGCCGCCCGAATGGCCGCCCAGCGAGGCCAATACGCAGGCCTTGCTCGGTCTGCTGAATGCGTACGGCTTGCAGGCGCTGCAGGCGGCGATCACCCGCGGGCAGTACCAGCACCCCGACGGCCTGTACTTCGGCGGCACGGCGCCCACCTGGAGCAACCGCACGTTGCGCGCCGTGCTGCGCCGCGAGGGCGCGCGCGCCGAACGCATCGCCTGGGTGGACCTGCACACGGGCCTGGGGCCGAGCGGCCATGGCGAGCGCATCCATGCGGGGCGCGACGAGGCGCAGGCCCTGGCGCGTGCGCGCCGCTGGTGGGACGGGGGTGGCGCCACGCCGGTCACGTCCACCGAAGACGGCTCCTCCACCTCTGCGCCGCTCACGGGGCTGATGTGCCACAGCGCCTATGACGAGTGCCCGCAGGCGGAGGTCACGGCCCTCACGCTGGAGTTCGGCACGCAGCCCGCGCCCGCCGTGCTGCAGGCGCTGCGGGCGGACCATTGGCTGCACCGGCATCCTGAGGCATCGCCCGCCCTGGCCGCGCGGGTCCATGCCCAGATGCGCGAGGCCTTCTACACCGACACCGACGCCTGGAAGGGTCAGGTGATCAGCCAGGCGCGGCAGGTGCTGTTCCAGGCCGTGGATGGGCTGTGCATGGCGTGATCCTGGGGAGGCTTTAAAAAAGAACGGTCGTTCGTGTTTTGACTACACTGTGCGGCGATACCAACCCTGAACCGGAGACACTCCATGTCCGATCTGAACGCCACCTTCGAGGCCGCCGTGGCCAATTCCAAGAACCTCAGCGAGCGCCCCGACAACCCGACGCTGCTGAAGATCTATGCGTTGTACAAGCAGGCCACCGCCGGCGACAACGCCGAGAAGAAGCCGAGCTTCTCTGACATCGTGGGGCGCGCCAAGTGGGACGCTTGGGAAAAGCTCAAGGGCACGTCCGGCGACGAGGCCAAGCAGCAGTACATCGACTTGATCGAATCCCTGCGCGGCTGAGCGCTGTGGGCCCGCCAGCGTGCGGGCCAACCGTCCCCCAGGCCGCGAAGCCGCAGCAGGCACGCGGGGGCGGGGGCAACGCGGCGTCAGCCTCCGCCGTGGGCCACCCGGGGCGGCTGTGGCGCCAGCGCCTGCAGCGCGGCGGTGCGCTCGGCCTGCGGCGCCTGGGCCAGCGCCCGCACGGCTGCATGAAAGCGCCGCCAGTCGCGCCCCTCGCGCTCGAACAGCGCCATGAATGCGGGCACCCCTTCGTCATAAGCCGCCTGCGCGGCGAAGCTGGCGTTATTGGCATCGCGCACCCAACGGTCCAGCGCCGCCAGCTGTGCCTCGGGGACGTGTACGGCCAGCCAGCGCGCGCGCAGCGTGGCATAGGCCGCGCGGAAGTCCTGCATTGCTTCTTTTTTCATAGCTGATAGCGCTTGATGGTCGGGCGCTACAGCCCCATTTGATGCATAAATCTCGGCCAGCCGCCGGCGCGTTGCCTGGGTCAGCGCGCGCCATTGCGCGCGGCGCTCCTCGCTGGCCGCGAACTGGGCGCGGGTGGCCGGGGTGGCGTGCTGCTGCAGCCAGCGCTGCACGCCCAGCCGCTCCACTGCCGTGGCGTAGGATTCGTTGAACGCGGTATCGCCCTCGGCATACGCCACCTGGTGCGCCAATTCGTGCAGCAGCAGCCGCACGAAGTCGCCCTCGGGCCAGCCGATGAAGGTGGACAGCAGCGGGTCGCCTCCCATCCAGTTGCTGTAGCCCAGCGTGGAATACGCGGGTACGCCGTACACGCTGACCTCCAGTCCGGTGGCCGCCAGGCGCGCGGCCTCGGCCCGTGCGCCGGGCTCGTCGAAGTAGCCGCGGTAGCCGATGCAGCCGGTGATCGGAAAGCACCAGCGGTGCAGCGTGAGCGAATAAGGGCCCGCCGCCACCACGTTCCACACGGCAGCCGTGCGGTCCAGGCGCGCATAGCGGCGGTAGCTGGCATTGTCGGGCAGGGCCAGCTCGTCCACCGCGAACGCCCGGGCGCGCTGGGCCAGCTGCAGCCGCTCGCGCAGCGGCGCGGAGGTGTCGGGGTGGGTGATCCACTCCTGCACCGGGCGCGCGGCGTTCATGATCTCCAGGTGCCCGCGCAGGGACTGCCAGTAGTAGCCCAACGTGCCGCCCGACTGGGCGCAGCCGCCCAGCAGCAGCGCGGCTGCCAGCAGCGGCCACGGGCGCCGGGGCGATGGGGTGGATGTGCTCATGGTGGCGGAGGCGGGTGCGGCCAAGCATAGCAAGACGTTCTTGCGCCATTCGACCCAACCCCCACAATGCCCCCATGCTCGAAACCACCGAACCCTCCCCCCCAGACGAGGCCAGTGGCCTGTTCACCGACGAGGGCGGCCATGCGCGCTGCTTCTGGTGCCGCGCCAGCCCGCTGTACCGGCACTACCACGACCACGAATGGGGCTTCCCGGTGACGGACGAGCGCCGCCTGTTCGAGAAGCTCTGCCTGGAGGGGTTCCAGGCCGGCTTGTCGTGGCTCACCATCCTGAACAAGCGCGAGGCCTTCCGCGCGGCGCTGGCGCAGTTCGAGGCCGAGCCGCTGGCGGACTTCGGCGCTGCCGAGGTGGACCAGCTGATGGGCAACGCCGGTATCGTGCGCCACCGCGGCAAGATCGAGTCGGCCATCAACAATGCGCGCCGCGTGCTGGAGCTGCGCCGCGAGTTCGGGTCGCTGGCGCACTATGTGTGGCGCTATGCGCCCCTGGCCGCGCAGCAGCGGCCCGAGCGCATGACGCTGCCTGCGGTGCGTGCGATGACCACCTCGGCGGCGTCGGTGGCGCTGTCCAAGGATTTGAAGAAGCGTGGGTTCAGCTTCGTGGGTCCGACCACCATGTATGCCTTCATGCAGGCCATGGGGCTGGTCAACGACCACCTGGAGGGCTGCGGCGCACGCGCTGCGGCAGAGGCCGCGCGCGCCGCGTTCACACCCCCCGCTGCGGGGTGATGCGCGCCCCAAAGCCGGCTTAAGGCCTGCTCACGCTATTCGCACTGGCAAAAATAGTGTGAACAGGCCCTAAACCACCGCGTCGGACCGGACCACGATGTGGTCAAACCCCAGATGGTGCAGGCACTCGCGCAGGATCAGCAGCGTGGCCGCGAAGGCGTTGTCCTGCGCAAGGGTGTCCTGCGTGGCGGGGCGCCCCAGGCTGAGGGCGGCCAGGCGGTTGAAGGTGTGCTCCACCGCTTCCAGCGGCAGGCGCAACTCCGGCTGCGCCGGCAGGCCCGCAGCCAGCGCGATCTGGCGTATGCCGCCGTCGGCTGTGTAGAGCGTGGAGCCGGGCGCCAGCAGGTCGCGCACCGGCATCACCGCATCTTCCACCAGCATGATCGCGTGCTCCATCTCGGCCTCCGTGGGCGGCTGGTGGGCAAAGCAGGTGGTGGCCGTCACGCGCGCACCGATGTCCAGCGTGCGCAGCAGCGCGGGCGCGTCTGCGGCGCCGCTCAGCAGCCGCGTGTGCGCGCCACCGATGTGCAGCGTGGTGAGGGCGTCGGCCATGCCCTCGGCGCGCAGGGCCTGGTACAGCGCAGCGGCATCTTCGGGAGACAGTGGCGCGGGCGTCTGGGGCATGGGGCCTTCCGGTAGCGGGAATGCGGCGATTGTGCGGCACGGGCGGCGTGCAGCCCCGCCCATGAAAAAGCCCTCCGAAGAGGGCTTGCAGGCTAAGCCGGGCAAAAAGGGGCGATCAGCCGCCCTTGTTGCTGCGCTTGCCGGGGTTTTTCTTGCTGCGCGTGGCCACGCCGCGCTCCAGGCTCACGCGCTGGCCGCGGCCGTGGGTGGTCACTGCCATGCCGGGCATGGGGGTGGGACGGGGAGTGCGCTTGCGGTCGGCTTCGGTGATGATTTTGTTGCCCATGATGGCTCCTGAAATGAAAACGGTGAAAACTCCCTATTAGGCCATAGCCGCGAGCGCCCTTCCAAGGCCGAGGGGTGCGCCAGGCGCGACACCAAATATGCTATTAATCAATGAGCTGGTGGCGCATGTATGGCGGGACATCCACCGCAATTTTGCCGCGGAATTGGCGGTGGCGGTGCGCGCGGCACCTGTCAGACAGCACCTTGCCGGCATGTCGGCCAGCGCCCATTGACGGGCCTGCCCGCGCCCTTCAAGAATGGCAGTTGTCATGGAGACCGAGGGACATGCCATGAAGCATCTGCTCCACTCCCTGGAGGCCAGCCTGGCGCTTTCCCCTGTAGGGGTGGCTGTCGAACTGCCCGACGGCGCGCGCCTGGGTGACGCCAATGCCGACCTGCGGTTGCGTTTTCGCGACCGCATGGCCGTGGTGGCCCTGGCCATGGGTGAGATCGGCAACGTGGGCGCGGCCATCGTCGAAGGCCGCGTGGCGTTGGAAGGCAGCATGCGCCAGTTGATGACGGCGGCCGCGGCGCTGCTCAAGCTGAACCCCACGCACGAGGGACCGGCGACTGGGTGGCAGCGCGTGTTGCTGCGTGCGCGTTCGATGGCGGCGCACACCCTGTCCCATGACGCACGCAATATCCAGTTCCACTACGACCTGTCCGACGACTTCTACGCCCTGTGGCTGGACCCGCGGCGCGTCTATTCCTGCGCCTATTACCGCACGCCTGACATGAGCTTGGCACAGGCACAGGAGGCCAAGCTGGACCACATCTGCCGCAAGCTCCTGCTGCGTCCCGGCGACCGCTTCCTGGACATTGGCGCCGGCTGGGGCGGGCTGCTGCTGTGGGCAGCGCAGGAGTATGGTGTGGACGCCACGGGCATCACGCTGTCGCGCAACCAGCATGCGCATGTGCAGCGGCTCATCGAGGAGCGCGGCCTGCAGGGTCGGGTGCGCATGCAGTTGCTGGATTACCGTGAACTGCAGGTGGAGCAGCCGTTCGACAAGATTGCCTCGGTCGGCATGTTCGAACATGTGGGCCGTTCGCAGATGGAGCGGTACTTCGCCACCGTGCACCGTCTGCTGCGCCCGGGCGGCCTGCTGCTCAACCACGGCATCACGTCGGGCGGGCTGGACAACCCCCGGCTGGGCGCCGGCTTGGGCGATTTCATCGAGCGCTACATCTTCCCCGGCGGCGAACTTCTGCATGTGAGCACGGTGCTGCACGACATGGCCCGGGCCGGGCTGGAGATGGTGGACACCGAGAACCTGCGTCCGCACTACGCCCGCACGCTGTGGGCCTGGTCGGATGCGCTGGAGGCCCGTCAGGACGAGGCGCGCAGCGTGCTGGTCGCGCAGCACGGCAAGGAACGCGGCGAGAAGGCCCTGCGCGCCTACCGGCTGTACCTGGCGGGCTGCGCCCTGGCCTTCGAGCGCGGCTGGACCGCGCTGCACCAGATGCTGGCCGTGCGGCCCACGGGCCACGTGGAAGATGGCGTGCTCAAGGGTGCGCAGTCCGACTATCCTTTCAGCCGCGCCTACATGTACGAAGGCCCTGCGGCCACCCACTGATCCTTTGTCCTGGAACTTCGATGCTTTTCAAATTCAAATCCCGCGCCACCGCCGACGTCATCATGCTGGAGCCCAATGGCAAACAGCTGCTGGAGATCATCGGCAAGTCGCCGAATGAGCCGCACGGCATCATCACCTCCGCGCAGATTCCTGCCGCCATCCGCGCGTTGGAAGAGGCGGTAGCGGTTGAAGAGGCCGCTGCAGCGGCCACCGCCCCGGACGAGGACGATCAGACCGAGGAAGAGGCCCCTCGCGGCGACGGCGTGCGCCTGCGCCAGCGCGCGGCGCCTTTCATCGACATGCTGCGCCGCAGCGCCGCCGAGGATTGCGACGTGGTCTGGTGACGCGCAGCGCGCCCCGGCGGGCGCGCGCATCCGCTCTTCAATCCACCTTCGCGCCGGACGCCTTCACCACCTGCGCCCACTTGCGGTGCTCGCGGTCGATCAGGCTGGCAAATTCGGCGCTCGTATTGCCGCCGGGAATCGCTCCCTGGGACAGCAGCCGCTCCTTGACGGCAGGGGTGGCCAGCGCCTTGGCCACTTCCTGCTGGACGCGCTGGACGATGTCGGCCGGCGTGCCCGCGGGCGCCAGCAGTCCGAACCATGAACTGGCTTCGAAGCCCTTGAGCGCGGGGCCGCCGGCCTCTTCCACCGTGGGGACGTCGGGCAGGGCGGTGGAGCGTTTCGCGCTGGTGACCGCCAGCGCCTTGAGCTTGCCGCCCTTGATATGGGCCATGGAGGAGGGCAGGTTGTCGAACATCACGTCCATGTTGCCGCCCACCATGTCCAGCAGCGCGGGCGCAGATCCGCGGTAGGGCATGTGCAGCATGTAGGTGCCGGTCATGCTCTTGAACAGCTCGCCGGCCAGGTGGATCGAGGTGCCGTTGCCGCTGGACGCCATGTTGAGCTTGCCCGGGTTGGCTTGGGCATAGCGGATGAAGTCCTGCACGGTGTTGATGCCCAGGCTGCGCGCCTTCTCGGTGTTCATGACCATCACGTTGGGCACCGACGCGACAAGCGTGACGGGCGCGAAGTCCTTGATCGGGTCGTAGGGCAACTGCTTGTACAGCGCGCGGTTGATGCCATGCGTGCCCACGGTGCCCATCAGCAGCGTGTAGCCGTCAGGGGCGGACCTGGCCACCAGTTCGGCACCGATGTTGCCCCCCGCGCCGCCGCGGTTGTCCACGATGAACTGCTGGCCAAAGGCCTTGCCCAGCTCGGGCGCAATGGCGCGCGCCAGGATATCGGTGGTACCCCCGGCGGCGAACGGCACCACGATGCGGACCGGCTTGGCCGGCCAGGGGCTGGCTTGGGCATACGCGGCGCACGTGGCGCCCAGGCCCAATGCAAGAAGCGCCGCGATGGCGTGCAGGGCCTGGCGGCGTGGTGGGGTGCGGCGTGGGATGGAGGTGTGCGGCATGCGGTCTTTCCAAAAAGCGTGAAAGAAGGCTTCGGTTGTAGGCGCCGCAGCCGCGCAGGGGCAGCAGGATTACCCGCAGTTCCCATGAAAAAACGCCCGGTGCGCGGGCACCGGGCGTTGGCAGGAAAGGCGGGCAGACGGACGCGCCCGCCGCGCTGGCGCAGATCAGTCGGCGTAAGTGCCGGCTGCCTTGATCACCATGCCCCACTTTTCGATTTCAGACTGCACGAACTTCTTGTGTTCGGCCGGCAGCACGCGCTTGTCGGCCACCACCACGGCGCCCAGGCCTTCCTGCTTCTTGATGAAGTCAGGATCCTTCACGGCCACTTGCAGCGCTTCGTTGATGCGCGTCAGCACGGCGGCGGGCGTGCCCTTGGGGGCATACAGGCCATGCCAGACGGAGACGTTGAAGTCTTTCAGGCCGCTTTCCTGCAGCGTCGGCAAGTCCTTGAGCGACGGCATCGTCAGGCGCTGGTTGGTGGTCACGGCAAAGGCCTTGACCTTCTTGCCCTCGATCTGCGTCGTGGTGTTGGTGGTCTGGTCGCACATCAGGTCGATCTGGCCGCCAATCAGGTCGGTGATGGCGGGCGCCGCGCCCTTGTAGGCCACGGGCGTCATGTGCGACTGCAGCGCGTGCTGGAACATCAGGCCGCACAGATGGCCGGCCGAGCCCAGGCCGGAGTGGCCCAGGTTCACCTTTTCCTTGTTCTGCGCAATCCAGGTGGCCAATTCCTTGTAGTTCTTGGCCTCCAGCGTCGGGCGCGAGATGATGGTCATGGGCACGTCGTTGACGATGCCCAGGAACTCGAAGTCGTTCAACACGTTGAACGACAGCTTGCGGTACAGCGTGGGGATGGTGGCCATGCCGATGTGGTTCAGCAGCAGGGTGTAGCCGTCCGGCTGTGCACGGGCCACCTTGGCTGCGCCAATGGTGCTGCCTGCACCGGCGGCGTTTTCGACGACGACCGTGGCACCGCCCAGGGGCTTGCGCAGGGCCTCTGCCAGGTCACGGGCCACGCGGTCGGTGGGGCCGCCGGCCGAGAAGGGCACGACGATGGTGATGTTCTTGTCCTTGACCGGATAGGCCTGGGCGGATGCGCCGAATGCAGCCAGGATGGCGGCCGCTCCCACGGCGATCTTGAATGTCGTTCTCATGATGCTCCTTGGAAAAGAGGCGCAATCATAGAGAGGAACGGCGTGCCGGACATCAAGGAAACCCCCGAGTCCGCTCCGCCTGACAAATGGGCGACGTTTGACCCCGGGGGGTTGACGCGGCTGCTGGCGGCTTGTGTGCTGCGCACGACGCTATGGCGCCGGACGGCGCCGGCCGGCCGCCCCGCGGGTGATCAGCGGTAGCTGCGCGCGTCTTCGATGACCTTGCCGTCGTTGGGCAGGCTGCCGGGGGGCACCATCTGCACGTCGCCGCGCAGCTTGGTCACTTCGCGCAGCGCTTCCGCCAGTTGCTGGGCCATGCCTGCGGCGGTTTCCGTGGTCTCCACCTGCAGCACCATCTGGTCGTTGGCCATCTCGCCGCTGACCACCAGCCGCGCGCGCTGCACCTGGGGGAAGCGCTTGACCACGCTGGCAATCTGGCCGGGGTGCACGAACATGCCGCGCACTTTGGTGGTCTGGTCCGCGCGGCCCATCCAGCCCTTGATGCGGGTATTGGTGCGGCCCGTGGGGCACTGGCCCGGCAGTACGGCCGACAGGTCGCCGGTGCCGAAGCGGATCAGCGGGTAGTCGGGGTTCAGCGTGGTGATGACCAGCTCGCCCACTTCGCCCTCGGGCACCGGGTCGCCGGTGCCCGGGCGCACGATCTCGACGATCACGCCCTCGTCCAGCACCAGGCCTTCGCGCGCGCTGGTCTCATAGGCGATCAGGCCCAGGTCTGCCGTGGCGTAGCACTGGTAGCCCGTCACGCCGCGCGCGGCCAGCCAGTCGCGCAGCGAGGGCGGGAAGGCCTCGCCCGAGACCAGCGCCTTGGTCACGCTGGGCAGCGCCACGCCGTGTTCGTGGGCCTTGTCGAGGATGATCTTCAGGAAGCTGGGCGTGCCGATGTAGCCGGCCGGGCGCAGCTCGGCCATGGCCTGCACCTGCTGCTCGGTCTGCCCCGTGCCGCCCGGAAAGACCGTGCAGCCCAGTGCGTGGGCGCCAGTCTCCATCATCGAGCCGGCAGGCACGAAGTGGTAGCTGAAGCTGTTGTGGATCAGCTCGCCGGTGCGAAACCCCGCGGCATACATGGCGCGTGCCATGCGCCAGTAGTCCGGCCGCGCGCCCTCGGGCTCATAGATGGTGCCGGGGCTGGCGAACACGCGGGGCATGTGGCGCCCGAATGCCAGGGCGCTGAAGCCGCCGAACGCATTCTGGCCGCGCTGCGCCTGCTGGCGCTCCAGCAGTTCGTACTTGCGCGTGACGGGCAGGCGGGCCAGCGCGGCGCGGTCGGTGATGGTGGTGGCGTCCACGCCCTCCAGGATGCCGGCGAAGGCCGGGCTGGCCTGCTGGGCGTGGGCGATCTGCCGGGGCAGGGCCGCCATGAGGGCGGCTTCACGCTCGGCGGGGGCGCGGGTTTCCAGGGCGTCGTAGAACATGCTCATGCCTGGGTCTCCTGTCGTTGGGAGGGGTTTAGGGTGAAATCGGCCTCCAGCGCTTGCCTGTCAAGCGCTAGCAGCTATTAATTTGAGAGTAATTAGGCCAGCCAGCGCTTGCGGCGCTTGTAGCTCTTGACGTCCTTGAAGCTCTTGCGCTCGCCACCGCCGACGCCCAGGTAGAACTCCTTGACGTCCTCGTTGCTGGCCAGCTCCTGCGCGGGCCCGTCCATGACGATGCGGCCGCTTTCCATGATGTAGCCGTAGTCGGCGTACTTCAGGGCCATGTTGGTGTTCTGCTCGGCCAGCAGGAAGGTGGTGCCTTCCTTGGCGTTGAGATCCTTCACGATGTTGAACACCTCTTCCACGATCTGCGGCGCCAGGCCCATCGAGGGCTCGTCCAGCAGCACGATGCTGGGGTTGCTCATGATGGCCCGGCCAATCGCGCACATCTGCTGCTCGCCGCCCGAGGTGTAGGCGGCCTGGCTGGTGCGGCGCGTCTTCAGGCGCGGGAAGTAGTTGTAGACCTTCTCCAGGTTGGCGGCGATCTCGCCCTTGTCGGTGCGCGTGTAGCTGCCGGTGAGCAGGTTCTCCTCGATGGTCAGGTGGGCGAAGCAGTGGCGCCCCTCCATGACCTGCACCACGCCGCGCTTGACCAGGTCGGCGGGCGAGAGGTTCTGGATCTGCTCGCCGCGCAGCTCGATGCTGCCCTTGGTGACCTCGCCGCGCTCGCCCTTGAGCAGGTTGGAGATCGCGCGCAGCGTGGTCGTCTTGCCCGCGCCGTTGCCGCCCAGCAGTGCGACGATGCCCTTCTCGGGCAGTTGCAGCGACACGCCCTTGAGCACCAGGATCACATGGTTGTAGATGACCTCGATGCCATTGACGCTGAGAACGATGTTTCTGGACTCCATAGCCTTGCCCTTGTAGTGGTGCCAATCGGCAGGGCTGTCGCCACAGCCCTCTCGATTGGCGGCTGCCCTGCGCAGCCGCTTGAACCTGGCGCAACCCGCGCCAGCGGGCGCCGTGGAACGGGTCTTGCCCGACCACCGGCGCCACCCCCTTCCCGAGCAGAAGGGCGAGGGCGCGCAGCGCCTCAGGGGACGTCCTTAGGACTGGCAGTCGCCCGCTTCGCGGCGGGACATCTTCTTGTCGGCGAGGTACTTGTCCGCGCCGGCCTTGACCATAGGCTTGATGACCTGCTCATCGGCCTGGTACCAGTCGGACGAGAACTTCCACTGCTTGCCGTCCCAGGTGTGCACGCGGGCCCAGGTAGAACCCATGTGGTCCGCGCAGCTGGTGGACAGCGGGCGCATCAGGTCGGTGAAGCCCAGCGCGTCCAGTTTTTTCTGGTCCAGCGCCAGGTTTTCCATGCCCCAACGCACCTGCTCGGCGGTCATGACCTTGCCCTTGCCGAAGCGCTCCTGCGCGCGGCGCACGGCCTCCACGCCCAGCATCTGGATGATCACGCCGCGCGTGTACAGCACCGAGCCCACTTCGTCCTTGGGGCCCGTGCCCTGGTTGGCGCCGTGCACGTGCTTGAGGATGTCCTGCATGACCTTGGACTGCGTGCCATGGCCGTTGAGCGCCAGTGCGTGGTAGCCCTTGGCGCCATCGCCCACGTCGCGCACGTCCGGCTCGGCTCCGGCCCACCACACGCCGTACATCTTGTCGCGCGGGTAGCCCGTGGCCTGGGCTTCCTTCAGGGCGGTGGAGTTCATCACGCCCCAGCCCCACAGCAGCACGTAGTCGGGGCGGCTCTGGCGCACCTGCAGCCAGGTGGCCTTCTGCTCCACGCCGGGCGCGGTCACGGGCAGCATCTGCAGCTCGAAGCCGTGCATCTTGGAGCGCTCCTGCAGCAGCGGGATCGGCTCCTTGCCGAAGGGGCTGTCGTGGTAGACCAGTGCGATCTTCTTGCCCTTGAGCTTGTCCAGGCCGCCGGCGTTCTTGCCGATGTGCTGGATCAGGATGTCGGCGCCGGTCCAGTAGCTGCCCATGTAGGGGAAGTTCCACTTGAAGGCCATGCCGTCCTGCGCGACCGACAGGCCATAGCCCAGCGTCATCAGCGGGATCTTGTCCACGGGCGCCTTCTCGGTCAGCGCGAAGGTGATGCCGGTGGCCTGCGGGTCGAACAGCGTCACGCCGGGGCGGCTCTTCAGACGCTCGTAGCACTCCACGCCGCGGTCGGTGGCGTAGCCGGTCTCGCACTCTTCCCAGGTCAGCTTCACGCCGTTCACGCCGCCGTCGCGCGCGTTGATCATCTTGATGTAGTCCTGCTTGCCGTTGGCCCATGGCACGCCGTTCGGGGCGTAGGGGCCCGTGCGGTACGACAGCAGGGGGAAGAACTGTTCCTTGGCCTGGGCGGCGGCGCCGCCTGCAAAGCCGGCCAGGGTGCAGGCCACCGTGGCGGCCGCAGCGAGTCGGGTGAATTTCATGGTCTTGTCTCCTTGTGGTTGGATGGAACGTCGCCTGAATTGCGCCGGTCGGCGCGGAACACACCTTGCAATGGCATCAATGGGGGAAGGGCCACACACGCATCTTCTGCTTGCCGATGGACCACAGCTTGGCCAGGCCGTGGGGCTCCACGATGAGGAACCACACGATCAGCGCGCCGAAGATCATCAGTTCCGCATGCGACACGGCTGCGGTGGAGATGTCCACGCCGAACAGGCCGGCCACCGCGGGCAGGAACTGGTTCAGGAAGATGGGCAGCACCACGATGAAGGCCGCGCCGAAAAACGCGCCCATGATGGAACCCATGCCGCCGATGATGACCATGAACAGCAGGCGGAACGACACCTCGACCGAGAACGCCGCCGGCTCCCACGAACCCAGGTGCACGAAGGCCCACAGCGCGCCCGCCATGCCGACGATGAAGGAGCTGACAGCGAAGGCGCTGAGCTTGGCGTACATCGGGCGGATGCCGATCACCGCGGCGGCCACGTCCATGTCGCGGATGGCCATCCATTCGCGGCCGATGGCGCCGCGCACCAGGTTCTTGGCCAGCAGGGCCACGACCACCAGGAGCGTCAGGCAGAACAGGTACTTGGCCATGGCGCTGTCCAGCGGCATGCCGAAGACCTGCAGGTTGCTGACCGAGACCGAGCCGGAGTCGGAATTGTTGGTGAACCACTTGATGCGCAGGAACATCCAGTCGCTGAAGAACTGCGCCGCCAGCGTGGCCACGGCCAGGTACAGCCCTTTCACGCGCAGGCTGGGCAGCCCGAACAGGATGCCGAAGAACGTGGCGCACAGCCCGCCCAGGATCAGGGCCGGGACCAGCGGCATCCCAGGGAAGCGCACGAAGAAGTTGAAGGCCCCGTAGGCGCCTACCGCCATGAAGGCGCCCGAGCCCAGCGAGATCTGCCCGCAGTAGCCCACGAGGATGTTCACGCCCAGCGCGGCCATGGACATGATCACCAGCGGGATCAGGATGGCGCGGTAGAAGTAGTCCGACGCCATCGCGGGCACCGCCACGAAGGCCACGGCCAACAGCAGCAGGACGGCGATGCGGTCCTGGGTGATGGGAAAGATCTGCTGGTCGGCCTTGTAGGTGGTCTTGAACTGGCCGTTTTCGCGGTAGAACATTATTTACTCCAAATCTTTCAACCAAGGGCGATGATCTTTTGGCTGCGGGCACTGCGTGCCCTCGCCGGAAGACCATCCTTCGCCTGCGGCGAAGAACCCTGCGGGTTGATCGCGTATGTCATACGCGATCGATGATCTTCTCGCCGAACAACCCTTGGGGCCGGAACAGCAGGAACACGAGGGCCAGCACGTAGGCAAACCAGATCTCGATGCCGCCGCCCACGAAGGGCCCCAGGTACACCTCGGAGAGCTTCTCGCCCACGCCGATGATCAGCCCGCCGATGATGGCGCCCGGCACCGAGGTCAGGCCTCCCAAGATCACCACCGGCAGCGCGCGCAGCGCCACCGTGGTCAGCGAGAACTGCACGCCCAGCTTGGAGCCCCAGATCATCCCGGCCACCAGTGCCACGACACCGGCGACACACCACACGATGACCCAGATGTGGTTGAGCGGGATGCCGATGGACTGCGCCGCCTGGTGGTCGTCGGCCACGGCGCGCAATGCGCGGCCGGTCTTGGTCTTTTGAAAGAAGATGCTCAGCACCACCACCAGGGCGGCGGCAATGCCTGCGGCAATCACGTCTTCCTTGTTCACGAGCACGCCGCCCTCGAACACGGTGTCCAGCAGGAACACCGGGTCCTTGGGCATGCCGATGTCGATCTTGTAGATGTCGCTGCCGAAGAAGGTCTGGCCCAGGCCTTCCAGGAAGTAGGTGATGCCCAGCGTGGCCATGAGCAGCGTGGCGCCTTCCTGGTTCACGAGGTGGCGCAGCACCAGGCGCTCGATGAACCAGGCCACTGCGAACATGCACAGACCTGCGATCAGGAACGCGGCCAGATTGGCCACGATCGGGTTGCTGATGCCGGTCCACTCCGGGATCCACTCGGCAAAGCGCGCCATGGCCAGGGCCGCGAACAGCACCATGGCACCCTGCGCGAAGTTGAAGACGCCCGAGGCCTTGAAGATCAGCACGAAGCCGAGTGCCACCAGCGCGTAGAGCATGCCGGCCATCAGGCCGCCGATCAGGGTTTCGAGAAAGAATGCCATTTGCTTGCCCTCAGTGGCTGGTGCCCAGGTAGGCGCGAATCACGTCTTCGTTGTTGCGCACTTCGTCCGGCGCGCCGTCGCCGATCTTTTTGCCGTAGTCCAGCACCACGACGCGGTCGCTGATGTCCATCACCACGCCCATGTCGTGTTCGATGAGGACGATGGTGGTGCCGAACTCGTCGTTCACATCCAGGATGAAGCGGCACATGTCCTGCTTCTCCTCCACGTTCATGCCGGCCATGGGCTCGTCCAGCAGCAGCACCTGGGGTTCCATGGCAAGGGCCCGGCCCAAGTCCACGCGCTTTTGCAGGCCGTAGGGCAGCTGGCCGACGGGGGTCTTGCGGTGCGCCTGGATCTCCAGGAAGTCGATGATGTGTTCGACCTTCTCGCGGTGGGCGATCTCCTCGCGCTCGGCCGGTCCGATGCGCAGTGCCTGCAGGAGCAGGTTGCTTTTGATCTTGAGGTTGCGCCCGGTCATGATGTTGTCGATCACGCTCATGCCCTTGAACAACGCCAGGTTCTGGAAGGTGCGCGCGATGCCCACCTCGGCGACCTGGCGGCTGTTCATGTGGCCAAAGGTCTGTCCGCGGAACGTGATGGAGCCCTCGGACGGCGTGTACACCCCGTTGATGCAGTTGAGCATGGAGCTCTTGCCCGCGCCATTGGGGCCGATGATCGAGCGGATCTCGTGCTCGCGCACGTTGAACGAAATGTCGGTGAGCGCCTTGACGCCGCCGAACCGCAGGCTGATGTTCTTGACGTCGAGGATGACGTCGCCAATCTTCTTGCTGGTCATGTGTCTGCTGCCTCGTTGCGTGTCAGGCGGCCGCCCGGGTGGCGGGGAAGGTCTTGGCGTCGGTGATCTTCAGCGTGGCGCTCACGCTGCCCTTGCGCCCGTCCTCGAACTTCACCTGCGTTTCGATGAACTGCTCGGCCTTGCCCGTGTACAGCGCATCCACCAGCACGCCGTACTTCTCGGCGATGAAATTGCGGCGCACCTTGCGCGTGCGGGTCAGTTCGTCGTCGTCGGGGTCCAGCTCCTTGTGCAGCACCAGGAAGCGCGCGACCTGCGTGTCGGCCATGCCGGCTTCGGCGGCCAGATCGGCGTTCACCTGCGAGATGCAGTCGGCGATCAGCTCGATCACCTTGGGCTTGGAGGCCAGGTCCACATAGCCGCCGTAAGGGATGCCCTGGCGCTCGGCCCAGTTGCCCACGGCCTCGTAGTCGATGTTGATGAAGGCGCAGACCTGATCGCGCTGGTTGCCGAAGCAGACGGCTTCCTTGATGTGCGGGAAGAACTTGAGCTTGTTTTCGATGTAGTTGGGCGCGAACATGGCCCCGCTGGCCGTCTTGCCCACGTCCTTGGCACGGTCGATGATGCGCAGCTGGCCGTTGGCGTCGATCACGCCGGCATCGCCGGTGTGGAAGTAGCCTTCGGCGTCGATCACCTCGGCGGTGGCGTCGGGCCGCTTGTAGTACTCCTTGAGCACCGACACGCCCTTGACCAGCACCTCGCCGTTGTCGGCGATCTTCAGCTCGATGCCGGGGGCCGCCTGGCCCACGGTGTTCAGGTCCACCTGGCCATCGCGTTGCAGGCAGACGTAGGCGCAGGTTTCCGTCTGACCGTAGAGCTGCTTGAGGTTGATGCCGATGGAGCGGAAGAAGCGGAACAGGTCGGGCCCGATGGCCGCGCCTGCCGTGTAGGCCACGCGGATGCGCGACAGGCCCATCACGTTGCGCAGCGGTCCGTAGATGGCGAGGTCGGCCAGGCGGTACTTGAGGCGGTCAATTGCGCCCACGGGCTTGCCGTCCAGAAGGTCGGAGCCCACGCGGCGCGCCAGCTGCATGCATTTCTCGAACAGCCAGCGCTTGGGCGCAGCGGCGTCCTCCATGCGGATGGAGACCGACGTCAGCATGCCTTCGAACACGCGCGGCGGGGCGAAGTAGTAGGTGGGGCCGATCTCGCGCAGGTCGATGGAGACGGTGCTGGCCGACTCGGGGCAGTTGATGGTGAAGCCGGCCACCATCCACTGCGCGAGCGAGAA
The DNA here is from genome assembly GCF_022807955.1 of Diaphorobacter sp. LI3. Lineage (NCBI taxonomy): Bacteria > Pseudomonadati > Pseudomonadota > Betaproteobacteria > Burkholderiales > Comamonadaceae > Diaphorobacter > Diaphorobacter sp. LI3. The sequence continues at coordinate 632,133 of NZ_CP094346.1, forward strand.
CAGGTGGTCCCCCACCCACGCCGGGGGCAGGTAGGAAATCACGTTGTCCTGCGGGCCCAGGCGGTCCACCTCCACCGCGCCTTGCGCAGAGGCGATGAAGCTGGCATGCGTCTGGCACACGCCCTTGGGCTTGCCCGTGGTGCCCGAGGTGTAGAGGATCACCGACACGTCCTGCGGGTCGATCTGCTCCACCAGTGCATCCCATGCGCCGGGGTGGGCCTTGTCCCACTCGGCGCCGCGCGCCACCAACTGCGCGGTGCTGATGAGGCCCGGCTGGTCGTAGTGGCGCAGGCCGCGCGGGTCGTCATAGATGATGTGCTGGATGCCGGATACCGATTCGCGCACCTCCAGCAGCTTGTCCACCTGTTCCTGGTTTTCGGCAAACGCGAAGGCAATCTCCGCGTCCTGGATGACGAAGGTCATCTCGGCGGCCACGGCGTCCTGGTACAGCGGAATCGGCACGCCCCCCACGCTTTGCACGGCCACGAAGCCCATGTACAGGTGTGGCCGGTTGTCGCTGATCAGCGCCAGGTTCTGGCCCTTGGCAAAGCCCAGCGACAGCAGGCCGCAGGCCATGTGGCGCACCTCGGCCGCGGCGTCCTTCCAGCTCCAGGTCTGCCAGATGCCATATTCTTTCTCGCGCAGTGCTGCAGCGTCGGGGCGCTGGGCGGCGTGCTGCAGCAGTAGATGGGGGAATGTGGTCTTCATTCCGGTTCCTATCAGGGTCTGTGGAGGGCAGCGCACGGGAAACTAGAAGTCCGCTGCCGGTTTGCAACCAATGGTAGGAACGACTTTGACGTTATCTTGTCTTTACGATGACAATTCAAGGGTTAGTCCTCAGGGGTCTAACCCTGACCGCCCTCGACAGGTGGTGATCGCGGGGAGCTGAGGGGTTCATGGGCGCGACAGGCGAGGGCGCTATGCTCGCCGCCATGTACGCCCCGTTCTTCGGACTCGAACACCCGCCTTTTTCCATCGCGCCCGACCCGCGCTACCTCTTCATGAGCGAGCGCCATCGCGAAGCCCTGGCCCACCTGCTGTACGGCCTGGATGCGGGCGGCGGCTTCGTGCTGCTCACGGGCGAGATCGGCACCGGCAAGACCACGGTGTGCCGCTGCTTCCTGGAACAGATTCCGCCGCAGTGCAACGTTGCTTACATCTTCAACCCGAAGCTCACGGTGCCTGAGCTGCTGCGCTCCATCTGCGACGAATTCGGCGTGGCGCACCGCCCCGCCATACCGGGGGCGGAGACCGTGAAGGACTGCCTGGACCCGCTCAACGACTTCTTGCTGCAGCAGCACGCGGCGGGGCGCAACAACGTGCTCATCATCGACGAGGCGCAGAACCTCGCGCCGGATGTGCTGGAACAACTGCGCCTGCTCACCAACCTCGAGACCAGCGAGCGCAAGCTGCTGCAGATCATCCTCATCGGCCAGCCCGAGCTGCGTGCGATGGTGGCGGCGCCGGAGCTGGAGCAGCTCGCGCAGCGCGTGATCGCGCGCTACCACCTGGACGCCTTGAGCGCCGACGAAACACGCCAGTACATCGCCCACCGCCTGGCCGTGGCCGGGTTGCAAGGGCCGCTGCCTTTCCAGCAGCGGGCGCTGGCACGCGTGCACGCGCTCACGGGTGGCGTGCCGCGGCGCATCAACCTGCTGTGCGACCGTGCCCTGCTGGGTGCTTACGGCGCGGGTGTGCGCGAGGTGACCGATGCCATGGTGCGCCGCGCCGCGCGCGAGGTGTTCGATGCGCCCGCCACGGTGCGCCCCGACGCGGCAGGGCGCTGGCTCGCCGCTGGAACCGGCGGGCTGGTGGGCGCGGCGGCGCTGGGCGGGCTGGCCTGGGCGCTGGGCTGGTGGCCGCTTGCAGACGGTGGCGCCGGCTCCACGCAGGCACAGACACAGGCGCAGGTGCCGGCCATGGCCGCGTCGGCTGCGGCCGTGCCCGCGTCATCCCCCGCCTCGGCCGCTTCTGCGCCCGACGCGCCAGCGCCCCCGCCGACATTGGCGCAGTTCCTGGCCATCCAGCCCGTGGCGCAGGCGCCGGCGGCCTGGCAGGCGCTGGCCCGGCAGTGGCAGGCGAGCGTGCCCGACGGCGCCACGGACCCCTGCGCCGCGCTGGCGCCCGAGGGCCTGCGCTGCTACCGCAGCCGCCGCGCCAGCCTGAACCTGCTGCGCCAGCTTGATCGGCCCGTGCTGCTGATGCTGCGGCCTGCCGAGGGCGATGCGCAGGGCGAGGCCCTGGCGCCTGAGGTGGCGGTCTTGCTGCGCCGGCTGGATGACGGCACCGCCACGCTGGAAGGCGTGCAGGGCCAGACGCTGCAGGTGCGTGTGACGGAGCTTGCGCCGCTGTGGCGCGGCGAGGTTGCCACGCTGTGGAAGGCCCCTGCCGAGCTGGCCGATTCGGGCGACGTCACCGCCACTGCCGCGGGCGCCGCCTGGCTGGACCAGCAACTGGCGGCCGCCGGCGCGGGCACCGCCGCAGCCCGTACCGCAACGCCCGCCGCGCGCCGCGCGCGCATCCACCAATTTCAGCTGGGCCAGGGCCTCACGCCCGATGGCCGCGCTGGTCCCTTGACCCTGATGTTGCTCAACCGCGCCGCAGGCGTGCCGGAGCCGCGTTTGCTCAGCGGAGCCTGAACCCATGTCCTACATTCTTGATGCGCTGCGGCGCGCCCAGGCCGAGCGCGGCCGTGGCAGCGTGCCCGGCCTGCATACCCCCGCGTCGCCCGTGGCGGTGCCCACCGTGCAGCGCGCCGCACCGGCGCGGGGGCTGCCCTGGATGGTGCTTGCAGCGCTGGCGGGCGTTGGGGCGGCAGCCGGCGCCTGGTGGCTGGTGCGTGCGCCCAGTGCGACGGTGGCCGCGGTGGTGCCGGCGCCTGCACCCGCAATACCGGCACCTGCCGCTCCGGCCTCCGCCGTGCCGGCCCAAGGGGCAGCGCCGTTGCCCGAAACTGCGCCCGCAACCACACCAGCGCCAACACCAACACCAGCGCCAACACCAGCGCGAGCACCGGCATCGGCATCTGCACCAGCATCCAAACCCACGCCCGAGCGCTCTGCCCGCGCCGAAGCGCCTGCCCCCCGGCCCGAGCGCAGCGCGCCGGCCCCCGCGGCGCCTGCCCGCGCACCGGCCCCGCGCGCTGCGCCGCCGGCTCCCGCGCCGCAGGAATCGACGGGAACCGTCTTTGCCCTGGCCGACCTGCCGGCGAGCGTGCGTGAGCAACTGCCCACCCTGCAGCTCGCGGGCGTGACCTACTCGTCCAATCCCGTGTACCGCATGGTGATCGTCAACGGCCAGGTGCTGCACGAGGGGGATACCGCCGCCCCCGGCCTGGTGCTGGAGCGCATCGAGCCGGCGCGTACCGTGTGGGCGTTCCGCGGCTACCGCTATGCCTTGCCGACGCAGTGATGGGTTTCTAGTCAAACAGGGCTTGATCCCAGAATCAGTAAGCGCTAACAGCTATTAAATAAATAGCATTTGAGTGTGTCGATACCTCGGACCGGCCAGGCGTTGGTTCGTGGTATTCCCGCTGCCCCGCTGCGCGCTTTGACCGCATGCTTGCGCGCATGAGCCAAGACGCCTCCCTGCACCAGCGGCGCCGCCCGCCCACGGCCCAAGAACTCAGCGGCATTCCCTGGATGGCGTTGCTGCAGCCCGCCGAGCGCGAACGGGCGGTGGCCGCGCTGGCCGTCGGCGATGCCCAGCCGGGCGACTACGTGTGCCGTGTGGGCCGGCCGGTGACGTACTGGTTTGGGGTGGTCGAGGGCCTGCTCAAGATGAGCGCGGACAACGCCGACGGGCTGACGATGACCTTCACCGGCGTGCCCCCCGGCGGCTGGTTCGGCGAAGGCACGGCGGTCAAGCGCGAGCCCTACCGCTACAACATCCAGGCCCTGCGCAAGAGCGTGGTGGCGGGCCTGCCCATCGACACCTTCCATTGGCTGCTGGACCATTCCATCGGCTTCAACCGCTTCGTGATGAACCAGCTCAACGAGCGCCTGGCGCAGTTCATCGCCGCGCGGGAAATCGACCGCCTCACCAACCCCGACCTGCGCGTGGCGCGCAGCCTGGCGGCGCTGTTCAACCCCGTGCTCTACCCGGGCGTCGGGGAAGTGCTGCGCATCACCCAGCAGGAGCTGGCCTACTTGGTTGGCCTGTCGCGCCAACGTGTGAACGAGGCCCTGGCGACCCTGGAAGCGCAGGGGGCGATCCGCGTGGAGTACGGCGGCCTGCGCGTGCTGGACCTGCAGGCGCTGCGCACCAGCCTGTTCAGGCGGATGGAGCCCGCGGACGCGGGCCGCCCCGGGCCCCGGCGCCGCGCTTCACCGCGCAGGGCGCCGGCCGACGAGAACGAGCCCGCCGCCATGATCTGAAGGCGCGGTAGATGGGGCGGGGCGCGGCGCGCTCCACGGCGCGAGACAATAGCGCCATGCCCGAAACGCCCGAACGCCCCCCCGCACCGTCCGCTTCTGCTTCCCCCACTCCGCTGCGCCCGCGGCTGGTGCTGCGCAAGCCGACCGCGCCCGCAGCACCTGTGGCCACCGGCAAGGCGCCGGGCCGGTCCGCAGGCCGGACGGCCGGCACGGCCGCACCCAGCGGCGCGGCAGGCGCCCCCCGTACGGCGAGCCGGCACGCGCCGGCCGCGCCGCGCCCTCCTGCCACCCGTGCGCCCGCTGGCGCTGCGCAGGCGCCTGCAGACGGCCGCATGCGCCTGAACAAGCGCATGGCCGATCTGGGGCTGTGTTCGCGCCGCGAGGCCGACGACTGGATCGCCCAGGGCTGGGTGCGCGTCAACGGGCAGGTGGCGGCCATGGGGCTGCAGGTGGGGCCGCACGATCGCATCGACGTGGACCGCGCGGCCCAGGGCCACCAGCGCCAGCAGGTGACCATCCTGCTGCACAAGCCCATGGGCTATGTGAGCGGCCAGGCCGAGGACGGCCACACGCCGGCCGTGGCGCTGATCAACCCACGTACGCACTGGAAGGACGATGAGAGCCGCACGCGCTTCGCGCCGGCGCAACTCAAGGGCCTGGCACCCTGCGGGCGGCTGGACATCGACTCCGTGGGCCTGCTGGTGCTGACGCAGGACGGCCGCGTGGCGCGCCAGCTCATCGGCGAGGACTCGACGGTGGACAAGGAGTACCTGGTGCGCGTGCAGTACGGCGATCGCGCGCAGGATGTGCGCGCCGTCTTCCCCGCCGACAAGCTGGCGCTGCTGAACCATGGCCTGGCGCTGGACGGCCAGCAGCTCAAGCCGGCGGTGGTGGAGTGGCAGAACCCCGAGCAGTTGCGCTTCGTGCTGCGCGAGGGCAAAAAGCGCCAGATCCGCCGCATGTGCGAGCTGGTGGGCCTCAAGGTGGTGGGCCTCAAGCGCATCCGCATCGGCCAGGTGCTGCTGGGCAAGCTGCCGCCGGGCCAGTGGCGCTACCTGGCGCCGGGTGAGCGCTTTTAAGCTATTAAATCAGGAGCTGCTAGCGCTCGCCAAAAGGGCGTTTGCAGTTCAAAACCCTTTGAAATGCAGAAAAGGAGAGCGCAAGCCGCTCTCTTTTTTGATGGCTGCGGTAGGCGTTCAGTCGCTGCTGCCGCTCGACAGCGGTGCGTTGTAGATCACCGCGCCCAGGATCGCGCCGACGCTGGGGCATGCGGCCAGCGTGGCATCGGTTGGTGGCAAATCGCCGTGCAGCGCCCCTTGAAGCCGGTCGCGGCGCCCCCACCTGCGCATGCGTTCCGGCCGCGCCGGAGAACATGGTTGAATCCCCTGTGATTTCTTTCCCGTTGCCTTTGTTTGAAAAACACCTATGAGCAAGCACACCCATTCCTTCCAGGCCGAAGTGGCGCAACTGCTGCACCTGGTCACGCATTCGCTGTATTCCAACAAAGAGATCTTCCTGCGCGAGCTGGTCTCTAACGCCTCGGACGCCTGTGACAAGCTGCGCTTTGAAGCGCTGAACAATGCAGCGCTGTACGAGGATGCGCCCAACCTGGAGGTGCGCGTGTCCTTCGACAAAGAAGCGCGCACGCTGACCATCACCGACAACGGCATCGGCATGAGCGAGCACGAGGCCATTGACCACCTGGGCACGATCGCCAAGAGCGGTACGCGCGACTTCATGAACCGCCTGTCGGGCGACCAGAAGGCCGACGCGCAGCTGATCGGCCAGTTCGGCGTGGGCTTCTACTCGGGCTTCATCGTGGCCGACCGCATCACGGTCGAGAGCCGCCGCGCGGGCCTGCCCGCCAGCGAAGGCGTGCGCTGGGCCAGCGGCGGCGCGGGTGACTTCGAGGTGGAGGCCATCGAGCGTGCGGCGCGCGGCACCAGCGTGATCCTGCACCTGCGCGAGGATGCCGAGGAGTTCCTCAACGCCTGGAAGATCAAGCAGGTGATCGGCAAGTATTCCGACCACATCAGCCTGCCCATCCTCATGGAAAAGGAGGAGTGGAAGGAGAGCGAGAAGGAAGGCGAGCCGGGCCAGATGGTGAAGACCGGCGAGTGGGAAACCGTGAACAAGGCCAGCGCCCTGTGGACGCGGCCCAAGAAGGACATCACCGACGAGCAGTACCAGGACTTCTACAAGTCCATCAGCCACGACTTCGAGAATCCGCTCACCTGGAGCCACAACCGCGTCGAGGGCAACACCGAGTACACGCAGCTGCTGTACATCCCTGCCAAGGCGCCGTTCGACCTGTGGAACCGCGACAAGAAGGCCGGCGTGAAGCTGTACGTCAAGCGCGTGTTCATCATGGACGACGCCGAGTCGCTCATGCCCAGCTACCTGCGCTTCGTCAAGGGCGTGATCGACTCCGCCGACCTGCCGCTGAACGTGAGCCGCGAGCTGCTGCAGGAAAGCCGCGACGTGCGCCTGATCCGCGACGGCTCGGTCAAGCGCGTGCTGTCCATGCTCGAGGACCTGGCCAAGCACGACAAGCATGAGGCAGCGGCGGAAGGCGTCGATGGCGTGCAGGACGTGGTCAGCGCCGAGGACAAGGCCAAGGAAGGCAAGTACACCCAGTTCTACACCGAGTTCGGCGCCGTGCTCAAGGAAGGCCTGGGCGAGGATTTCGCCAACCGCGAACGTCTGGCCAAGCTGCTGCGCTTTGCCTCCACCACATCGGATACGCCGAGCGTTTCCTTTACCGACTACAAGGCGCGCATGAAGGAGGGCCAGGAGGCCATCTACTACATCACTGCCGACACGCTGGCCGCCGCCAAGAACAGCCCGCAGCTCGAAGTCTTCAAGAAGAAGGGCATCGAGGTGCTGCTCATGACCGACCGCGTCGACGAGTGGGCGCTGAACTACCTGCAGGACTTCGATGGCACGCCGCTGCAGTCCGTGGCCAAGGGCGCGGTGGACCTGGGCAAGCTGCAGGACGAGGCCGAGAAGAAGGCCGCCGAGGAGGCCGCCGAGGCCTTCAAGCCCGTGCTCGCCAAGCTCAAGGAAGCGCTCAAGGACAAGGCCGAGGACGTGCGCGTGACCACGCGCCTGGTTGATTCGCCCGCTTGCCTGGTGGTGCAGGACGGCGGCATGAGCACGCAGCTCGCGCGCCTGCTCAAGCAGGCCGGCCAGAGCGCGCCTGACGCCAAGCCCGTGCTGGAAGTGAACCCCGAGCATGCGCTGGTCAAGAAGCTGGACGGCAGCGTGCACTTTCACGACCTGGCGCACATCCTGTTCGACCAGGCGCTGCTCGCTGAGGGCGGCCTGCCTGAGGACCCGGCCGCGTACGTGAAGCGCGTGAACGCGCTGCTGGCCTGAGGCGGGCTTGCCACCCTCGCGCCCGGCCTGTGCCGGGCCGTCTCTACAGACCGACCACACCCGGTCCTGCGCGAGCAGGCCGGGTTTTTTTGCGCCACGGCGGTTCCGCGTGTCCCGGTCCCCATCAAGGCTATCCCTAATGGTTGTCTGGACCTCAGATGGTGAATATCGAAACCTGCGTTCCGATCAAAAAGGGTTGTGACATGGGAATCAAGACATCGCTGGTTTTTTCTGCCCTGGTGTGGGGCTGTTCGGGGCTGGCCCTGGCCCAGAATGCGGCCGCGCCGCAGGACTATCCGCGCCGGCCCATCACCATGGTGATCCCGGCCGCAGCCGGGGGCGGCACCGACGTGGTGGGCCGCGTGCTGGCCGACGAACTCGGTAAGCGCCTGGGCCAGCCGGTGGTGGTGGACAACAAGAGCGGGGCTTCGGGCATGCTGGGCGCCAATGCGGTCGCGCGTGCGGCGCCTGATGGCTACACGGTGCTGGTGTCGTACTCCACGCCCGTGTTCTACGCGCACCACATGTTTTCCAAGGTGCCGTACGACATCCGCAAGGACTTCGAGTTCATCACCCAGATCGCTGCGACCAGCCTGGTGCTGATGGTCAACGCCAACGTGCCCGTCAAGAACATGAAGGAATTCATGGCCTGGGCGCAACAGAACAAGGGCAAGATCAACTACGGCTCGTACGGGACCGGCTCGCCCGGCCACCTGATGAGCGCCTACCTCAGCGACTCGCGCAAGCTGGAGATGACGCACGTGGCCTACAAGAGCGAGGCGCCGCACATCCAGGACCTGTCTGCGGGCGTGGTCTCCTGGGGTATGGGCACGCTGGCCGCCGCGCAGCCGCAGATCAAGGCCGAGCGCCTGCGCCCGCTGGCGATCCTGGGCCCCCGGCGACTGGCCGATTTGCCCGACGTGCCCACGATGGCCGAGGCGGGCTTTCCCGACCCGGAGTTCAAGACCATCGCCTGGTTCACCATGCTGGCGCCGGCGGGCACGCCCAAGCCCATCCTGGCCCGCCTGGAGAAGGAGGCGGTGCAGATCATCCACTCCACCGCGATGAAGGCCCGCCTGCAGGTCTTCGGCCTGGAAGGGGTGGAAGGCGGGGCCGCACAGTTCCGCAAGGACTTTGAGGCGTCCAACCCCATCATCGATAAGCTGGTGAAAATATCCGGCGCCAAGCAGGACTGATGGGGGCGCACGGTCCTCGCGCAGTTCGTTGCAGGGTGGGCTAGGCAGGTCCAAAGAGGGCTCTGCAGCGTGAGGGCTGAGCCTGCTGAGCCCCTGCCGCACCCGATGGCAGCCAGGTCGGGTCGATAGCGCTGGCGGTGTCCAGGCAGCCACGGATAATGCAGGCGCCTTGCGCAAAGCCTATCGCCCCGTGGCCTCCTGGGCCCTCACACCATGCTGCGCTTCTTTCTTCTCTTTCTCGCCATCCAGTTATCGCTGTTTGGCATCAACATGCTGAACTGGGTGCAACAGCATCTGGTGTTGCCCTGGACGGCGCTGTTGGCCCGCATCTGCGCAGGGCTGGTCACCTGGTTTGATACCACGGCCGCTGCGCAGGGCAAGGTGCTGTAGAACACCCTCACGGGTTTTGGCGTGTCCATCGAACCGGGGTGCAACGGGATCGAGGCCTGCATCGTCCTGTTCGCGGCCGTGATCGCCTTTCCTTCCTCCTTGCGCCACAAACTGTTCGGCCTGGTCGCAGGCTTTGCTGCGGTGCAGGCACTGAACGTGGTGCGGGTGATCAGCCTCTTCTACCTGGGCCAGTGGAACACGGCGGTGTTCAACTTTGCGCACGAATTCCTGTGGCAGGGGCTCATCATGCTGGATGTGCTGATCGTCTGGCTGCTTTGGGTCCGTGCCGGTGCCAAGGCGCAGCCGCCCCAGGAAACGCCGCCACCCGATGAGCCGCCCGCCCCGCCAATGCCGCTGGCGATGCCACGCCTGGACAAGGGCCATGGGCAGGTGAGCACCTCGCTCGACCTGTCGCCGCGCTGAGCCCTCAGGCACAGGAGGATTTCCCCGTGACAAAACCCGTGCAAACCGGAGCCCCTGCGCGCCGACCCTCCGTGCTCACGCGCTTTGTCCTGTATGCCTTTGGCGCCATGATTGTGCTCACGCTGCTGTGGACCAAAGCCTCGCCATGGCTCTCCTATCCTGTGGCATGGCTCTCCCATGTGGCGCTGGAACAGGCGGCACCCATGTGGGTGCGCGGCGTACACCAGCAGCTGGGCCGCATGGAGGTGGACACCGCGGTGGAGATCGCCGTACCCAACTCCGGCGGGCGCCGGGCCGAAGTCACGCTGGAGGCCGACCCGGGCCGCTACGCCTATGGCCTGCCGATCTTTGCCGCCCTGCTGGTGGCGGCTTGGGGTGCCGCGCGTGCGCCGGGGCGGGCCTCCCGCGCGGCGCTGGGCTATGTCTTGCTGTTGCCGGCGCAGGCCTTCAGCCTGGTGATGTACCTGCTCATGCAACTGGCGGGCGCGGCGCAGTTCGATGTGCGGGTGCTGCGCGTGGACCAGTGGCAGCTGGAGGCCATCGTCTACGGCTACCAGGTGGGCGTGCTGGTACTGCCCACGCTGGTGCCGGTGCTGGTCTGGCTCTGGCTGGACCGTCAGTTTTTTACCGACGTGATCGTGCGGGGCTGGAAGCAGTCCCTGGCTGCCTCGCCGGCCCCGCAGCGACCGGCTGGCTGACCGTCCTCAGGCGACCAGGGGTGGCTCCTGCATGGCCTCGATCTGCTCATGCAGCATGTCCACTTGGCCGCGCCAGTAGTCGCTGCTGCCGAACCAGGGAAAGTTGATCGGAAAGATCGGATCGCTCCAGCGCCGCGCCAGCCACGCGCTGTAGTGGATCAGGCGCAGTGTGCGCAGCGGCTCGATGAGCGCGAGCTCGCGCCGGTCGAAGGGGCGCAGCTGCTCGTAGCCGTCCAGCAGTGCCGATAGCTGTACTGTGCGCTGGCGGCGCTCGCCCGACAACAGCATCCACAGATCCTGCACGGCCGGGCCCATGCGCGCGTCGTCCAGGTCCACGAAATGCGGGCCGCCGTGGCCGGCGTCGTCCACGGGCGTCCACAGCACGTTGCCGGGGTGGCAGTCACCGTGCAGGCGGATGTTGCTCGCGTATTTCAAGCCAAATTGGCCTGTAGCGCCCGATAGACAAGCGCCAGCAGCTATTAATTCGAGAGCTTGTTCGCAGGCATCGCGCCATGCCGTCTGTTGGTCCAGGGGAATGATCTGTGCGCCCAGCAGCCAGTTGCGCGGCTCCTGGCCCAACGTCTGAAGGTCCAGCGCCGGGCGCTGCGCGAAGGGCCGGGCTGCGCCCACGTTGTGGATGCGTGCGAGGTAGCGGCCCAGCCACTCCAGCACCTCGAAGTCGTCCAGCTCGGGCGTGCGCCCGCCGCGCCAGGGACTGACGGCAAAGTCGAAGCCCGCATGCCGGTGCAGGCTGCGGCCGTGCAGCAGCAGGGGCGCGACCACGGGCACCTCGGCATCGGCCAGCTCCTGGGAGAAGGCGTGTTCCTCCAGGATCTGCGCCTCGCTCCAGCGCCCCGGGCGGTAGAACTTGGCCACCACGCGACTGCCGTCTTCCAGCGTGGCCTGGTACACGCGGTTCTCGTAGGAGCCCAGGGCCATCAGCCGGCCGTCGCCATACAAGCCGACGCTGGCCAGCGCGTCCAGCACCAGGTCGGGCGTGAGGCTGGCGTAGGGGTGGAGCGTGTCATCGGTGTGGGGCGCGGTCATGGCGTGATTGTCACGCTTGCGGCAGCCCCGCGGGGTCACTGGCCCAGCGCGTCGAAAGGCAGTTGCTGCTTGACCAGGATGACGGTGCAGGGGGCATCCCGCGCCACGCGGATGGGCACGGTGTCGATGAAGCGCTGCAACTGCAGCCCGTGCGTCGCCGCCCCCAGGATCATCATGCTCACGCGGTTGCCCTCGGCATAGCGGACCAGGGCCTGGGCCACGTCGCTGGCCTCCAGCACGTGGTAGCTGGCGCTGTGGCGCGACAGGTCCAGCCCCGCTGCCCACTGCTTGAGCCGCGCCAGGTGCGTGCGGTGCAGCATGGTCTCGCTGCGCGTGCTGTCGGACGTGCTGCTGGCCGAGGGGGAAATCACCGTCACGCAGGCCAGCCGCGCGCCGGGGCGTATGCCCAGCGAACGGGCAACCGCTTCGCGCAAGGAGTACAGCGTGGCGTCCGTCACGTCGTCGTGCGGCACTGCCACCATGAGGATGGGCACCTCGGCGATCTGGCGCGCCGGCAGCGGGCTGGGCTGGTAGTGCATGCCCGCAGCCTTGATCCAACGCTTGAAGTGCGCGCCCACGCCGGGCCCGCGCAGGCGCCGGCCGCGCTCGGTGATGGGCACCTGGTCGGGGTTGGCCAAGTCAAAGGCCAAGTGCGCGGCCGAAGGGTAGCGCTGCGCGGCTTCGGGTTCCAGACAGCGCAGGATCACCTCCTGCAGCCACTCGGGCAGGTCGGGGCGGTACTGGCGCGGCGGCGCAGGTGTCATCCACAGGCGCTGGCGCATGCCGCCCTGTGTGGTGGGCGAGCCGAAAGGCAGTTCGCCCGTGGCCATCTCGTAGAGCATGACGCCGATCGCGAAGATGTCGCTGCGCAGGTCGCCGCGCACGCCCACCACCTGCTCGGGCGCGATCCAGGTGGGCGAACCCACGGCCTGGCGCATTTCCTCGGCCAGCAGGTCGGGGTAGTGCGCGTGGCAGGACAGGCCGAAGTCCAGCAGCACCACGCTGCCGTCGGGGCGCAGCAGCACGTTGGCGGGCTTCAGGTCCAGGTGGCAGACATTCTGCTGGTGGATGCTGTGCGCGGCCAGCGCCATGGCGCCGCCGATGCGGGCGATGGTTTCCGCGCTGCGCGCAGCGGTGTCGCCCGGCGGGCGATCGTCCAGCCAATGCTGCAGCGTATCGCCCTGCACGTATTCCATGACCAGGTAGGGCAGCCGCATCAGGTCACCCGCCGCCACGAAGCGCGGCGCGTGGTGGCCCGACAGCGTGGGCAGAATGGTCAGCTCGACCTCGAAACCTACGATGTTCTCGGCCCCGTCGCCTGCCGTCATGCGCGGGATCTTCATGGCCATGGGAAATCCCGGGTCGCGCGACGCATTGGCATAGCCCACGCGGTAGATGTGCGCCATGCCGCCGGCGTGGATGCACTCATGCACCACGAAGCCGTCGATCTCGGTGCCGGGCGTGAGCAGCTTCATGGGGCGGTGGTGCGTCTGGTTCTGAAGGGTGGAAAAGGCGGGCTCAGCGCCCGCGCTCCAGCCGGTTGGCAAAGAACGTGGGCAGGCCGCTGGCGCGCACGGCGGCCGCGGCGGCGGCATGGTTGTAGGCCACGCGCTGGAAGGTGATGGTGGCGGCGTCCGGGTCGAACAGGGCATACATGGCGCGCGTGTCGCCATCGCGCGGCTGGCCGCACGAGCCGGCGATGGCCAGCCACTGGCGGTGCGGCGGCACGGGCACGGGCACGCCCGGCTGGGGCGAGAAGCGCATCAACTTGGCCGTGGGCGTGAGGAAGTACAGCGCCTGCTCATGCACGTGGCCGCAGAAGACGTAGCGGATGGCCGGGTCGATGCGCGTGGCGGCTGTCATGCAGCGCTCGGCGGCGTTGCTGTCGGTGATGTAGTGCCAGCGCTCGGGGACGTCGGCGCTGGCGTGCACCAGCAGCGCGTCGGGCCCCAGGCGCTCGGTCAGCGGCAGGCCGGCCAGGAAGCCACGCTGGCGCTCGTCCAGGTGCGGATGGGTCCACTGCGCGCTCTGGTCGCCCAGGTTCTGGGCAACGGCGGGCGGGGCGAGGGCGGCCGCGTCATGGTTGCCGCGCACGCACAGTGCGCCCGCGGCGGCCAGTTGCATGGCCCGGTCGAGCACCGGGCCGGGGTCCGCGCCATAGCCCACCAGGTCGCCCAGCAGCGCGAACTGCTGTGCACCGTGCGCTCGCGCATGCTCCAGGCAAGCGTCGAAGGCGGGCAGGTTGGCGTGGATGTCGGACAGCAGGGCGATCTTCATGGCGCGGGCAATGCAGGCGAAGCGGGGGACAGACCGCGCATGATGAACCCGGAAGCTGAGCGCTCGCTTGCAATGGGTATCCCGCCAGACTAGGGAAAACGCGGAGAACTGCGCCGCCCGCTACGGTGCCTCAGGCCAGGGTCAGCGTCACGTCGATGTTGCCGCGTGTGGCGTTGGAGTAGGGGCAGACCTGGTGCGCGTCGTTGACCAACTGCTGCGCCTGGGCGCGGTCCATGCCGGGCAGGTGCACCTTCAGGCGTGCGGCGATGCCGTAGGCATTGGGGATCGTGCCCAGGTCCACCTCGGCGTCGATGGCCAAGTCCTGGGGCAGGGTCAGCTTTTGCTTCGCGGCGACGGCCTTGATGGCGCCGATGAAGCAGGCCGAGTAGCCGGCGGCGAAAAGCTGCTCGGGGTTGGTGCCCGTGCCGCTGCCGCCGGGCGAGGACAGCTGGACCTGCAGCCGTCCGTCATCGCTGCGCGATGCGCCGTCGCGCCCGCCGGTGGTGTGGGCGCGGGCGGTGTAGAGAACCTTGTCGAGCGTGGTCATGGGTGCATCCTTTCAGAGTGGAACAAAGGCCCCGCCAACGGGGCATGAGGGAAAACGGTGTCAGGCCTGCGGCTGCACGAGCCGGTCGCGCAGCGCATGGAGCTGCGCGGTCAGGGCGCCAATGTCGGCGGGTGTGCACTGCGTGCGGGCCAGCACGCAGTGCGGGATGGGCTGGGCGCCATCACGCAGCGCACGCCCCTGGCCGGTGAGCGTGATGCGCACGCGGCGCTCGTCCTGCACGTCGCGCAGCCGCACCAGCAGGCCTGCGGCTTCCAGGCGCTTGAGCAGCGGCGTGAGCGTGCCCGAGTCGAGGAACAGGCGCTCGCCCAGCTCGGAGACGGTGAGCCCGTCACGCTCCCACAGCGCCAGCATCACCAGGTACTGCGGATAGGTCAGGCCCAGGGCGTCGAGCAGCGGCTTGTAGAGCTTGGTCATGGCCAACGACGCGGAATACAGCGCGAAGCACAGTTGGTTGTCCAGCAGCAGTTCGGGCGGGCTGGGCGGCGTGGCGGTGTTGCGGGAGGGCATGGCTCGCATTATTTCTTATTATTAGCAGTTTAATAGTTAAAAATTAAATATTTAGCCATTAAATTGTGTGATGTATAGTTTGGGAGCTGCTTATGCCCAGTGCACCTGGGAGCGGTGCAGCTGATCGACGCGGGGGTTTCTAAGCTGCCTACGCGGCAGTGAACGGATGCAGCGCGCCGCCGACGTGGCCGATGACTTTCTGAGCTGCCTACGCGGCAGTGAACGAAGGAGGTGCGTGATGGCATGTGATGTGTGTTTTCTGAGCTGCCTACGCGGCAGTGAACGGCGTTGAAGGCCATGCGGTGCGCAGACGCATATTTCTGAGCTGCCTACGCGGCAGTGAACCGTCATGCTCCCAGCAGACGAGGCAGTGAAGTTTTCTGAGCTGCCTACGCGGCAGTGAACCTGGTCGCCGAAATGCGTGCGCTGCGCGAGGATTTCTGAGCTGCCTACGCGGCAGTGAACGCCAGCTACCGGGTGCCACCATCGTTCCTGGTTTTCTGAGCTGCCTACGCGGCAGTGAACTCAATCTTGAACACCGAGTCTGCGGCGTCTTCTTTCTGAGCTGCCTACGCGGCAGTGAACAAAAACCGGCCTGGGCCGGTCGGTATTCGCTGTTTCTGAGCTGCCTACGCGGCAGTGAACATTTCTTCCATCCATCTATTCGCCGTCCTCGTTTTCTGAGCTGCCTACGCGGCAGTGAACGGAACGGCATGGGGTGACAGCATCAGCGCGCTTTTCTGAGCTGCCTACGCGGCAGTGAACACGGGCCATCTCCGTACCCATACGGCTCCGGATTTCTGAGCTGCCTACGCGGCAGTGAACATTTCGATGGAGACTGACCGCGCGCGCAGTTCTTTCTGAGCTGCCTACGCGGCAGTGACCTCCGGCTGGTGCATGGTGGGCGTGCCGTTGCTTTTCTGAGCTGCCTACGCGGCAGTGAACGCGGAGCCTGCACAGGCAGCGCCTGCCGCTGTTTTCTGAGCTGCCTACGCGGCAGTGAACTGCTGCTCGGCGCCGTTGGAGAGGACTAGCCATTTCTGAGCTGCCTACGCGGCAGTGAACTCAGGTCGCTTGCCATCTCGCACTCGGCGCTGTTTCTGAGCTGCCTACGCGGCAGTGAACGTGAAGCCCATCGCCGTCACGCCGGCCATGCTTTTCTGAGCTGCCTACGCGGCAGTGAACGTGCCGCGCGACATGCTCGTGCAGATCCATGATTTCTGAGCTGCCTACGCGGCAGTGAACGCACCCAGGCCAAGGAAGGCGGTGCCGCATGATTTCTGAGCTGCCTACGCGGCAGTGAACTGGCAGCCCGCCAGCGCGGCAGTGCAGTCCTGTTTCTGAGCTGCCTACGCGGCAGTGAACCACGAAGCCATCACCGGCGACATGGCCAGCCCTTTCTGAGCTGCCTACGCGGCAGTGAACACCAAGTCGCAGTGGTGCACCAGCTGGCGGTATTTCTGAGCTGCCTACGCGGCAGTGAACGCCCGGAAAGGAATAAGGCGCGTGTTGCCCTGTTTCTGAGCTGCCTACGCGGCAGTGAACGGCGGCCCGCCTAAGGCTTGGCTTTCACCACTTTTCTGAGCTGCCTACGCGGCAGTGAACTGTCGGCGCTGGGCGCGGGCCTGGGGGCCTATTTTCTGAGCTGCCTACGCGGCAGTGAACCACGCGGTTTTCCCCGTGCCGCGCGCACCGAACTTTCTGAGCTGCCTACGCGGCAGTGAACTCCACCGCTCTGTCCCAACTGGGACATGGGTATTTCTGAGCTGCCTACGCGGCAGTGAACTGCGTGAAAGCGCGAGTGCGCGCCCATAGACATTTCTGAGCTGCCTACGCGGCAGTGAACTCTGCCGGTAAAGGCGGTGCAGATGATGTTTATTTCTGAGCTGCCTACGCGGCAGTGAACCGTTCGTCAGGTTGTCCCAGGTGATCGGGTTCTTTCTGAGCTGCCTACGCGGCAGTGAACTTCGTGCGCTTGAATGGTGCGTTGATGCTGGATTTCTGAGCTGCCTACGCGGCAGTGAACCGATCACAGATGGACCTCTTGGCGGAGTGGTTTTTCTGAGCTGCCTACGCGGCAGTGAACGTGCCCAGGGGTTTCTCGATGGGCTGGGTGCGCATTCCACTGATGGCGGACAGTGATTCCATTCCCATCGCGGACAGCGTTCCAGGCGATGGCGGACACGTTGCGCGGGTGTCCTGAGTGACGCTCAAATCGTAGCCGAAGTGTCCGCCATCAGCGTGGAATGGCGGTCGGCGCGGCCGGCTCAGACGGCCTTGGTGAGCTTGCGCATCGACTCGCCCTTGAGGGCTATCTTGTGCGAGCCGTGCACGATGCGGTCCAGGATGGCGTCGGCCAGCGTGGGCTCGTCCAGCCAGGCGTGCCAGGCCGTCACCGGCAACTGGCTGGTGATGAGCGTCGAGCGCGTGCCCACCCGGTCGTCCAGCAATTCCAGCAGGTCGTTTCGCTCGTGCGCGGCAATCGGCGCGATGCCGAAGTCGTCCAGGATGAGCAGGTCCAGCCGCGCCAGTTGCGCCAGCCGTTTGCCCAGGCTGCCATCGCCGTGGGCCACGTGCAGCTCCTGCAGCAGCCGTGGCGCGCGGGTGTAGAGCACCGAGAAGCCCAGGCGCGCGGCCTGCTGCCCCAGTGCGCAGGCGAGCCACGTCTTGCCGCACCCGGTGGCGCCGGTGAGCAGCACGTTGTGGCCATGGCGCAGCCAGTCCCCGCCGGCCAGGCTGGTGATGACCTCTCGGCTCAGGCCCCGGCTGGCGCGCCAGTCGATGTCCTCCAGGCAGGCACTGGAGACCTTCAGGCGGGCCGCCTTCAACAGGCGCTCCAGGCGCTTGCTGTCACGCCAGTCCACCTCGCGCTGCACCAGCAGCGCCAGGCGTTGTTCAAAGGGCAGCTCGCTGGCCGTGATGTGGGTGGCCGCGTCGCTGAGGGCGGCCACCATGCCGTCCAGGCGCAGGGCGCGCAGTTGGTTCAAGGTCTGTTCGTTGAGCATGGTTCTTCCTTGTTAGGTTTGCTTGCACGTTGGAGTTCAGTGGTAGTAGCCCGGCCCGCGCACGTTCTCGTGCAGCGGCAGGCTCGCCTGTGCGGCCATCGGCGCATCCAGCGGCCGCTGGTCCAGGCCGCAGCCCAGGATGGAGGCGATGCTCTTGTAGGACGGTGAGCGAATCGACTGCGCCCGCGCACAGGCGGCCTCCAGCCGGTCAGCCCCGTACTCACGGCCCAGGCGCATGAGGCCCAGACAGGAGCGGTAACCCTGCTCGGGATGCTGGCGGTGCTCCATCTGCCAGCGCACCACGGCGGCGGTGGCCGCGCCCACGCGCTCACCCCAGGCGATGAGCTTGGCCGGCGTCCACTGCAGGTGCGCCCGGTGCGAGGCCGGCATGTGCTCGGGCGTGGTGGTGTGTGCACCCCGTCGGGGATTGAGGGCGTGGGCGGCCACGCGTTTGCTGCCGTGCAGGACTTCGAGCGTGCCGGCCGTGATGCGCAACTCCACCGGCTCACCCACCAGGGCGTGGGGCACCGAGTAGTAGTGGCCATCGAGCTCAACGTGGTAATCGATGTTGACGCGGGCGGGTTTGAAGCGCGCGATGGGCATGCGCACCGGCGGCAGGGGGCGCAGGGCTGGCCGGTCGAGTTCGGCGAAGGCGCTAGTGCGGTTGCCCGGCAGCTTCTTGAACGCGCGCTGGTTCAAGTCCACCAGCAAGGCGGCAATCGCCCGGTTGAGCTCGGCCAGGCTGAAGAAGGTCTGGTGGCGCAGCCTGGCCAGAATCCAGCGCTCGACCACCTGCACAGCGACCTCCACCTTGGGTTTGTCGCGTGGCTTGGCCGGGCGCGCGGGCATCACGGCCAGGCTGTAGTGCGCACAGAGCTCTTCGAGCAGGCGGTGCGCGGTGGGCTCGTAACGGTCGGGTCGGGCCATGAGGGCGCGCGGCTGGTCAGGCACCAGCAGGCGGGGCACGCCGCCGATGAACTCCAGCGCGCTAATGATGCTGGCCACCCAGTCGGTGGTCTTCTGGCTGGCGGTGGCGCAGGCGTAGGTGTAGTTCGATGCGCCCAGCACGGCCACGAAGACCTGGGCCTGGCGTATCTCGCCAGTGTCGGCATCCACCACGGGAACGGTCTGGCCGGCGTAGTCCACAAAGAGCTTGTCACCGCCCGTGTGGGTCTGGCGCATGGAGCGCTGCAGGCGCCGGGCCCAGGCCTTGTACTTCTCGCAGAAGGCGCTGTACTTGTACGCCTGCCCGCTGTGCTGTTGCTGGTATTCCTCCCAAAGCAACTGCAGCGTCACGCCAGGTCGGCGCAGTTCGCGGTGGATGTGGGCGTGGTCGGGTTCAAGGTGCCGGGACTCGCGCGCCACGGGTGGCTTGTAGAGCCGGGCCTGGAGTTCGTCGTCGTTCAGGCTCTGGGCCAGTGCCCAGTCCACGCCGGCCACGCGCGCGTAGCTGGCTATCTCGCTGACAGTGGATTTGGAGATGCCGAGGGCGGCACCGATTTGACGGGTGCTCAAGGCCCCGCGGTGCAGCAGTTGCAGTGTGTGTCGTAGTTTGCTCATGGTGACCCTGGGTGTGGGCATCGCTGGTTCCGGTCAAAAAACCGGGCAGCGTATGCCGCGTTCGGGTCACTCAGAACACCCCGCAGGTGTCCGCCATCAGTTTGGAATGCTGTCCGCCTTCAGCGTGGAACACTGTCCGCCATCACGCTGGAACACTGTCCGCCATCAGCATGGAATCGTGTCCGCCATCGCGTGGAATACGCACCCATCCTCCAGTGCTTGAGCGCGGGTATATGTGTGAATTGGGGCTCCAAAGATGCCTCCCAAGGATTGCTCTGTTTGCATGTCTGACTCCATTTGCTACCGGATTCCCTAGATTCCCGAGCCTGGTTCATGCGTTATCCGGGGTTGTTGCATGAAGCTCGTCGGCATTGCTGCCACCGTCTTTTCCTGAGTTCCGTCGCCTGCGAAATTGCGGTCCAAGAACGGCCACAAGGTGCAAGCGCTGTCAAAGCCGCAGTCCCGAAGGAACCGGGTGCAGAAGCGCACGAAGTGCCCGCGAGGGCTTGAGCCGCGTGGATGGGATTGAGACAAGCTCGCAGGTACAGCGACGAACTCAGGAAACGACGGTGATGACGTGTAGGGCTTGGCGACAAGCCCACAGGTGGCCATCGGCCGCCTTGGCCGGGCGCTGTCTGCCGTTGGCTGTCAGCGCCTGGCGGCTGTCCTGCAAGCCGCCAGGCGCGCAGCCACTTTGCTCAGACAAGGTGGCGAAGTTGGGGCCGCTGTGCAGCGCAGCACAGTGGGGCCAGGCGTTCAGCCGCGGCCCGGCACGCAGCACCGCCACCCATGGCGGTCGTAGTGACGCCGGGGGGAGCCGCGTCGAAATTGCCAGCAGATCAAAGATCGTCGCGCCAGCAATAGCAGCACCCAAGTGCTGCGGTTCGTCGTGGGGGGGAACCCCGCGCCCCCTCGCCAAAGGCGTGGGCAAGTGAGTCAGCACAAACGCGTCCAGCGTGCCGTGGTGAGACACTTGCCCACGCGTTGAGCGGCCCGCTGGCGGGCTCCCGCAGGGATGGGGGCGCCGGTATTTCGGAGGGCATGTGCGGGCGTCCAGCCCGCGCAAATGAACGGCCCGCCGTCCAGGCGGGGAAAGAGAATGGTGAACTCCAGCTGCCCAGCAGCTGTACGGCCACCCTGTACATCCCCCATCGTATGGGGGGAAGAACAGGGTGTTTTGCCTATACGTCTACATCTGGAACCTCAACAGGAGACGTAATGGCACACAAAGATGGACGAGTAATCGCTCGCGCAAGAGAATTCCGCATACTTCGAACTCTTCAGCGATTCGGATTTTTGAGAACCCGTGATTTGGCTCGGATTTGCTGGACGCGATGGCTCCCAAAGCCTGTGGCGCCACTCAGCCTGGCACCCGTTCATTCAACGGCCTCTGCATTGCGCATGGCCCAGCGTACGCTCAAGCGACTGCGGACAATGCGATGCGTCATATCCGCACAGGCGCCGGATGGCAGCATTGTCTACACACTCTCCGAGGCTGGCGCGCGGATGCTCAAAGAAGCGGGCATTGACGCAGCAAGCGGCAAAGACTTGGTGCGGGGTTTCAGCTCGGCTTACTTTCGGCATCGCTGCATCGCCAATGAAATTGCGATTGCAGGGATCACACAAGGCTTCCGCGTCTCCACAGAGCGCGAAATCTCCCAAGGCAGATGGCTGGGCGGTGAGGCAGGAATTTTCGGAAAACGACCTGATGTCGTCCTGCGCGACGGCAAACGGGTCATCTTCGGGGAAGTGGAAAAATCACGAAAACGAGCGTCTGAATACCAAGGACTCCTTCGTTGGCTTGGGAGAATTCTTGAGCTACAAAAGCGGTCCCAAGACGGCGTGCAGCTCGGTTCAGAGGTTGTCTTGGAGCGCGTGATCTTCATTTGCACCCAGGCCTTCCAGGCCAAGCTGCAACGCGATCTTGAGGCGGCTGGCTGGTCGCTTGCTCAACAAAACAGTCTCATCCACTACTCGACCGAGCTATACAGCTTTAGGGACATATTGTTCCCATAAGCCACGCTGCTTGCCGACCATAAATTACGGCTGGCTCAACCAGAGCACTGGTTTAGACAGGTGCGCAGGCCAAAGGGAAAGAACGAGGGAATGGCGCCAGAAGCTGGCGCTTGGGGGCGGCTAGGGCTGGTACCGCTCCGACCAACTCTTACAGTCATCGCCTCCAATTTGGGCGATGGCCCAGCGCGCCGCGGGACCAGCCCGCGTCTGGTTTTTTGCCCGCTCGGTTGACCTGATCGCCAGGTGGCCGGGCGGCTTTTGCATAGGTCTGCAGGCTGCAGCTTCTCGCGTCATCCGCACCCAATGTGTGATTGATGTCTGATCACGTGGCCAGAATCAATAATGGGAGGCATTGCCCCCTTGTTCTGACACATGCTCGACGACATCAAAAAAATACTCTGGGCCACAGCCGACAAACTGCGTGCCAACATGGACGCCGCCGAATACAAGCACCTGGTGCTTGGCCTCATCTTCCTGAAGTACATCTCCGACACCTTCACCGCCCGTCGGTCTGAGATCGAAGCCCGCCTGCAAGACCCTGCCGACGAGTTTTACTACGGCGAAGCAAGCCCTGAAGACATCGACGCTGAGCTGGAAGACCGGGACTACTACAAGAGCGCCAACGTCTTCTGGGTGCCCGAGGGGGCGCGCTGGGAAACCATCCGCTCCACGGCCAAGAATGTGGCGATTGGCAAGTTCATCGACGACGCCCTCACGCTGATCGAGGCCGAGAACCCCAAGCTCAAGGGCATTCTGGACAAGCGCTATGCCCGCGCGCAGCTGCCCGACGGCAAGCTCGGCGAGTTGGTGGACCTGGTCTCCACCATCGGCTTTGGCGACGACCCGGCCGTGGCCCGCGATGTGCTGGGCCAGGTGTACGAATATTTCCTGGGCCAGTTCGCCAGCGCAGAGGGCAAGAAGGGTGGCCAGTTCTACACCCCGGCCAGCATCGTCAAAACACTGGTCGCCGTGCTGGCCCCGCACCAGGGCAAGGTGTACGACCCGTGCTGCGGCTCCGGTGGCATGTTCGTGCAGTCCGAAAAATTCATCGAAGCGCACGGCGGCAAGCTGGGCGACGTGAGCATCTACGGCCAAGAGGCCAACCCCACCACCTGGCGCCTGGCCGCCATGAACCTGGCCATTCGCGGCATTGACTACAACCTGGGCCGCGAACCTGCCGACACCTTTACCCGCAATCAGCACCCCGATCTGCGGGCCGACTACATCCTGGCCAACCCGCCTTTCAACATCTCTGACTGGTGGCACGGCAGCCTGGAAGGCGACCCCCGCTGGGAGTTTGGCGACCCACCCCACGGCAACGCCAACTACGCCTGGTTGCAGCACATGCTGCACCACTTAACAGGCCGTTGAAAAAGTGCTTTTCGAACGCATCAGGGACGCTGAGTGCGAAGACACGAGCTGCCCAGACGCGTCTGCGCAGCGATTGCAACGGCCCATCTGGCCGGTTTGCAGGCCCTCCCGCCCATTTCGGGCGCACGTATCCCTGGGCTCACGCATGATGCGCGTCCCACCAGCCGCCGATGCTGCCCATTCGCACAAGGTTGTAGGTGGCAAAGCACAGCAGCGCCTGGCCCGTGAGCTTGGCCTGACCGATCAGCTTGGTCTTTGCCAGACCACCGACGGTCTTGATCCAGCCAAAGGCCTCTTCGATGCGCTTGCGCACCTTCAGGCTGGTCTTGTAGCCCTCGTGCCGTGTCACTCGCGCATCCACCGCCGAGTGTTTGTCCTTGGCCGCCACGTGGGGCGTGACTTTGAGCTTTCTGCAGCCTTTGATGAAGGCCTTGCTGTCGTAGCCCTTGTCGGCACCGACCGTGGCCCGTTTGTTCCTGTTGCCCCGACGCTCCAACATGGCCAGCGCCGCCTCGCGCTCGGCCGTGCCGCTGGCGTGGGTGATCTCGACATCCACGATCAGCCCGTTGCGGTTCTCCATGAGGATGTGCCCCATGTGGCACAGGCGGGATTTGTCGCCCTGGCTCTTCTTGAACAGCCGGGCATCGGCGTCCGTGGTGCTCTCGTGGGTGTCGTTGCAGCGCTCCTGCCCCTTGAAGTCCACCTCGGGGTTGCGCCCAGGCGGCGTGCCGCTGTCGTCGTCTTTGCGCTTGAAGCTCTTGTGCGAGGCCCAGGCGTCAATGAGCGTGCCGTCCACGCTGAAGTGCTCGTCGCTGGCGAGCTTGCCCCACTGGGCACTGAGCTTGACGCGCTCGAAGAAGGCGCGGGCGAGGTCTTCGTTGAACAGACGTTCGCGGTTGGCGCTGAAAGTGGAGTGGTCCCAGACCTTGTCTTCGATGTTCAGGCCCACGAACCAGCGGTACAGCAGGTTGTAGTTGATCGCTTCGACCAACTGGCGCTCGCTGCGGATGGAGAACAGGATCTGCAGCAGCAAGGCCTTGAGCAGCATCTCCGGTGGCACCGATGGGCGGCCACGGCGGGCGTACACCGCTTCGAACTCGCGGTTCATGGTTGCCAGCAGCGCATCAACCACCGCGCGCAACTTGCGCAGCGGGTGTGCCTGCGGCACGCGCTCTTCAAGGCTGATGTAGCTGAACATCGCCCCCTGGAAATCTTGACTGCCTCTCATCGTCCTCGTCTGGGTCGTTCACCGATGGCTTCAGATCGTAGCGGCCAACGCGGGCGTCGGCGGGGGATTTTTCAACGGCCTGTTAAAGCCCACGGGGCGTGCAGGTATTGTGCTGGCCAATGGCAGCATGAGCAGCAGCCAGAACAACGAAGGCGTGATCCGCGCTGCGATGGTGGATGCCGACGTGGTGGAGGTAATGGTGGCCCTGCCGGGGCAGTTGTTCTTCAATACCCAGATCCCTGCCTGCCTGTGGTTTTTGGCTAAGCAGAAAAAGCGCAAGGGTGAAGTGTTGTTCATCGACGCCCGCAAGCAGGGCCGGATGATCAGCCGAGTGCAGGCCGAGTTGACTGACGACACCATTGCCCGCATCGAAGCCGTGGTGGCTGCTTGGCGCAGCGAGCCGGGCGCGGGCAGCTATGAAGACGTGAAGGGCTTTTGCCGCAGCGTGCCCCTGGCCGAGATTGCGCAGCACGGCCATGTGCTCACCCCTGGCCGCTACGTGGGTGCGGAAGAGGTGGAAGACGACGACGAAGCCTTTGCCGACAAGATGCAAAAGCTCACCGAAAAACTGGGCGAGCAAATGGCCAAGGGTGCGGAGCTGGATGCGGTGATTCGGGCGAAGCTGGGGGGGCTGGGGTATGAGTTCTGACAGTGCCCGTTTTGGCGACCTGTTTCTTGAGCCACAGCGCAACGGTCTGACTCGGCCCAAGAAAGTGCGTGGGACTGGCTTATCCGTGTGCTGATGGAGCAGGTGCGTGAGCGGGTGCAGAAAGAGGCCCCCGGCATTTACAGCAAGGACTTGATTGAAGTCATCTTCCGCCACCCCTACACGAAGATTCAGTTCCTGGTGGACGCGGGCATCGCCAAACGCCAAACGGCATCCACCTATCTGCAGACCTTGGCCGGACTGGGGCTGCTGCGGCCCAGCAAGCATGGCCGGGAGATGTACTACATCAACGAGGCCTTGTTTGCTGAACTGGTGAAGTGATGACGGAATCGACACGTTCCCAGAATGTGTCGATTTTTATGCGAAAAATAAACACAATATAAATTCATGTCGATGGCGTGAACACAAGAGAGGGCAGCCGATGACCGAAGACCAGCTCGAACAAGAAACCCTGGCTTGGCTGGCCGAGTTGGGCTACGAGGTCCACAGCGGTCCCGACATCGCTCACGATGGCGGGAACCCCCAGCGGGCCAGCTACCGCCAGGTAGTGCTGCCGTTCCGCCTGCGCGAGGCCATCCAGCGCCTGAACCCCAACGTACCTACCGCCGCCCGTGAGGACGCCCTGCAACAGGTGATGGATTTGGGCGTTCTGGCCTTGCTGCCGGCCAACCGGGCGTTTCACAAGTTGCTAGTAGGCGGCGTGCCCGTGGAGTACCAAAAGGACGGCCAAACCGTGGGGGATTTTGTCCGCCTGGTCGATTGGTCGAATGTGTCGCGCAACGAGTTCTGGGCCGCCAACCAGTTCACTATCAAGGGGCTGCACCACATCTTCGTCGTGGAAGTTGTAGCCCTCGCCCTCGAAGAATTCGCGCAGGTCTTCGAGGAACTGTGCGTCGGGGACGTAGTTGCCCGTCTCGAAGCGCTTGAGTTTGTGGGCGGGGAGGCTAGATTTCTCGGCGGCCTGTGCCTGGCTCATCCCGAGGAAGTTACGAGCGGCGCGAGACTCGTTTGGGGACAGCGCCAATTCGGAAAAGTCGATCATTTGAACTCCATAGTGTCGTGAATTTCGACACTGCGGAGTCTATGCGCCCGATATTTGGATGTCAACTATCCGTTCAACTGAATGTCGAGTTTTACGACTTTTCTTTTGACTTTTCAGTGCTCTCGATTGGTGCTGGGTCGGGGTAGAGCCAACTTCCACCGTCAACATTGAACTCTTCATCAAAGCGAAGACGGTTCCCAAGGGTCGTTCCACCATCTCTAGAAAGAGCCTCAGCGAGATCTTGCAGTGTTGTTTCCGCCGTGAGGCCTGGGCTGAACTCCTTCAACTCTTTCAAAAGGCCTCTTGCAAACATCGGTCCTAACGTGAGCAAAGCGGATAGGCGTAGGTCACCAAGTTGACGGCCCGCAAGTGAGAGCAGGAGGCTCAATATTGCGTCGCGTTCATGCCCCTTCACCGCAGTCAACGCCAATGCGGCGTGTGCCACGTTAACGATCTCCGATTTTGAAACTGCGGGGAAAAAGTCCATGCTTGCTTGGAGGGCAGTGGCCGGGGACTCCATCCCGAAGATCAACCAGTTTGGGCTGACCTTCAGTACTTCACACAAGAGTCGAATCTCGCGGAGGCCTGGTCGCGAGGATCCTTGCTCATATCCAATCAGCGCAGTCCGCGAAATTCCCTTGCCATCAGGGTCAGCAAGCTTGGTACGGTGGGCTACGGCGTTTTGTGCCAAGCCGCAGTTTTCCCTAGCCTCTTTCAGGCGGGCGCTAAAAAGAGCATCGCCATCGTCGCGGCTTGCAGACTGGCGCACGTCAGTATCTTTGGTCACGGGGCTTCTACAAACTCAGGTGTGCTCAAGCATACACGTGGCTTGCAGCGATGCACTGCGGGTGCATTTTGTAGAGCCGGTTTCCAGCTTGCGCGATGATTTTTAAAGAAATCTCGTTAGATTGAAAATCCTTGTGTCGGCGGTTCGATTCCGTCCCAGGCCACCACATACAACGCCCAACCACTCGGTTGGGCGTTTTTGTTTCTGCGCTGCCATGCTGCGTGGAACGACGCAGTGGTTGCGTACCCTCATCCTCCAGCGCTGCACAGGACCTCTCCGTGATTCGGGGCCTTGTTTCTTCGCGGGACGGTAGTCCTTTCTTTGGGAGCCAGTACCTGCAGGCACGGGCGCGGGGGGGTACAGAAGCCACGCACTCTCCATTCCCCCAAAGATCACGCTTCGGGCTACATGTACGCCCATGTGTCATGAGCGCGTGACGGCTTTGAACTACAGTGACCGGATGCAAGACTTTTCACGCACGCTTTCGCTGACGGGGGCGTCCAACTTCCGTGATTTGGGAGGCTATACGGGGCTGGATGGACGCACGGTACGCTGGCGCCGGTTGTTCCGCTCCGATCATCTGGCGGCCCTGACACCGCAGGACGCGCAGGTGCTGGCCGGTTTGGGGCTGACCCGCTCGGTGGACTTTCGCGGGCTGGTGGAGAGCGCGGCCCAGTCGTATGCGTTGCCGCAGGTGCGCTATCACGCGCTGCCGATCGAGCCGACCGTCGTGCAGCGCGCCAAGGAACTGGCGGTAGCGGGCCAACAGATCACGGCACCCGTTGCGGTAGGGCTGATGCAGGACACCTACCGCGCCTTTGTTTCCGACAACGCGCAGCAGTTTGCGGGCTTGTTCGAGCAGTTGCTGGCAGAGGATTCTCCCCTGGTCTTTCACTGCACTGCGGGCAAGGACCGCACCGGTTTCGCCGCGGCCCTGATTCTGCTGGCGCTCGGCGTGTCGCGCGAGGTGGTCATGCAGGACTACCTGTTGACTAACGCTCTGTATCGTCGGCCCGCGGGGCTGGTCAGCTCTGCGCCGCAGGAGGTGCTGAACGTGATCTGGCGCGTGCAGGAGGACTTCCTGGAGGCCGCATTGCAAGCCGTTGACCAGGACCACGGCGGCGTGCAGCGTTACCTGGAGCGTCGCCTGGGCGTGGACGATGCTGCACGTAACCGCCTGGCGCAGCTGTACCTGCAGCCGTCGCCGGAGTGAGGCGCCGCGGCCGTGCGCCCTGGGCCGCTCGGGCATAAAAAAAGCAGCCCGGAGGCTAGCCGTTCTGTTAAAGTGTTGCTAAGAAAGCTGTAATGGCTCAAAATTCCGCCCTAGTCAACGACTAGGGCGTTTCTTTGTCCAAGGAAAAATCTCATCCAACTTCAGTAAAGCCGACTAAGTGGCCGCCTAGATTTCCGCCGGCCGCGGCGGGTATTCAAGTCAATCACTGCAAGAACCCCAAGTGCGGTAACTTCGGCGTACCGCCCAAGCTTGCGGTTGCCCGAGGCGGGGCCGGTACTCCAGCTTCTTCCGTTGGCCCAGGCGACTACACCGTGGTCGCTACCGGTAAGGACCAGCCGGCACTGAAGTGCCGCCTGTGCGAGGAAATCACCCCTATGCAGAGCAACTTGGCGATTGCCGAGGAGCTTATGCGCATGTCGGAGTACCTTGAACCAGTACTCCCGCAGTGTCCGAACGAGGCCTGCTCTCTATCGGAGGGGGCGCCATCCCTTGAGAATGTGACTCGCTTCGGCACCAACGCCCACGGAACTCCCCGGTTCAAGTGTGTCGGCTGCAAGAAGGCGTTCTCCTTCGGCGGCCGGTCAACCAAGCGCCAACGTCGCAGTCACTCCAATCGCGATATCTTGGTGCATCTGATGAACGCCATGCCGCTGCGGCGCATCATCAAGGTCCTCGATATCTCCCCCAGCCAGCTATACGACCGCATCGACTTCCTCTATGAGCAGGCCCAGATGTTCGCCGGCGAGCGTGAGCGAACCCTCATGGGACGCGACGACCTAGGCTCAAGATATCTGTCGGTTGACCGGCAAAAGCTGGTGGTGAACTGGCACTCTAAGAAGGTGCGAAAGAACACACTTTTGCTGTCCATTGCAACGGCCGACCAGGCTACGGGCTATGTGTTCGGGGTCAACGTCAACTTTGACCCTGCGCTGGACTCTGCTGACGTAGAGAAGGACATGGTTCGCTTTGGCGACCATGCACTTGCCAGAGCGTTTCGCCGCTACGCGAGAGTCTGGCTACCGGCTGATTGGAATGCTGCGGCTGAGAGGGCGGCGCCTCGCGGAGGTACCTCCCGAAAGCCTATGGAATCGGTCATCGAAGAGACGTACGACGCAGCCTTAGGTCGCCCCGATATAGAAGATGGTG
Source organism: Diaphorobacter sp. LI3 (assembly GCF_022807955.1). Lineage (NCBI taxonomy): Bacteria > Pseudomonadati > Pseudomonadota > Betaproteobacteria > Burkholderiales > Comamonadaceae > Diaphorobacter > Diaphorobacter sp. LI3. Next base: position 661,049 of record NZ_CP094346.1, read on the forward strand.
AAGGCCCCGCGAACTCATCCCGTGCCCCCGTAAAGGGCATGCTGCTGCATGAGCAAGTGGTGATGTACGCCCACATCCAGCTTGTCACTCGACTGCTCTGCCGTGCCAAGAAGATTCGCTTCTTCACAGACCAGGAGTCGGGCATACGTGCGGCCATTCTGACGGCCGTGCCGAAAAGGGTTCTGGACCGGACGGCTGACGCTTTCTATGTCAAGGTGCTCAAAGATATGTCAGTGGACATGAAGCGCGCGCTGGTTGGTGCAACCAAGCGGCGTCTGGCGCGCTTAGCGGAGAAATACGGGGTAACCCCTGAGGCTGCAGAACTTCTGGCTGCCGAGGAAGAACTGGCGCGCATGGTTGCCATCGGCAAGTGGGGGGACCGCTGGTTCCGCCATCCCATATCGGAGATGCGTGAGCCTGAGAAATCCGTTTGCTGGCTGACCGATATCGACCCGGTCGAAACCGAACCGGACAAGCGTCGGCTCCAGCTTAGCCACCAGGCGCTACTGCACCTGAAAGCCACCCTTACCGCTGTCGACCGCTTCTTTATGCAGGTCCGGCGAGGCCTCACGCTGGCAGAACGCGCGGTGGCCAGCGCCAACACCGACCGACGTCTCTGGTTCGGGAAGAGCGCCTACAACCCCGAAGTCCTGGTGAAGGTGCTCGGCATCTTCCGGACGTACTTCAACTACTGCGAGGTTGGCCGGGACGGGAAAACGCCGGCAATGCGGCTGGGGCTGGCGCGCGGACCCATAGCGCCCGAAGACATCATCTATTTCACTCCCGAACCGCCCGAAAGACGCCGCGCGCCTGCCGCTCGGTCGCTCAAGCCCTCCGGCCCCGTGGCTCACGCAAGCGAGTCACTTGCCGCGTAGGACCCGTAGTTCGAGGTGAGCTTGGTCCGCAGTCAGGGAGCTCACTCGCACTTGGTAGACAGAGAGGGGGGCTCCCGATTCAGGCCCCGAGGACTCTTCCCATTCGGCTACACCCCCTTCACCCTCGCCGCTCACCGAGGAAAGGTACGGGCTCCGCCCTGTGCAGGCCAGCACTACTGCCGGGGCTAGGGTCATCCGCGGCAGAATACCGGTTGGTTTGACCCAATTTGTTACTTCAGCGCCTCTGATAAGGACACGACAAGGCTGGCTGCCATTGTCTCGCCAAGCCTCAACGCTCAGAGAGACAGTCCGATTGCCGTATGCCACGGGAGTGCTGCCCCTGAAGTCCGGAGCGGGCTCGTCGTTGCAGGCAGTGAGGAAGCTGGCGGCACACACGAGCGCGACGCCTAGGGAAAGGGGCTTGAAATTCAGCATGTCCCTTATAGCGACCAAAGAAACGAAGCCCCTCGTGCCGAAGCAGAGGGGCTTGAATCAAGGGCTTAGCAACACCTTAACGGAACGGCTAGAGCCCGGAGGCTGCTTTTTTTGCGAAACCCGCGCCACGGTGTCAGAGCGTGGCGTCCTTGAGTTTCTTCAGTGCGCGGGTCTTGATCTTGACCGATGCGGGCTTGGCGGGGAACCAGCGCTCTTCGCCGGTGAACGGGTCCTTGCCGAAGCGCTTCTTCTTGGCGGGCACTTGCTGCAGGCCGATCTTGAGCAGGCCGGGCAGCGTGAACTCGCCGGAGCCCTTCTTGTGCACGGAAGCCAGGATGGCCGTCTCCAACGCGGCGAGCACGGCCTTAGCGGCCTTGGGCTCGACACCCGCCTGCGTGGCGAGGTGGGCGATCAGCGCGGTCTTGGTGAAGGCTTCCTTCACGGGCTTGATGGCAGCAGGAGCTGCGGGGGCGGCTGCCTTCTTGGCAGGTGCCGCAGCCTTTTTGGCGGCGGTCTTTTTCACCGGAGCGGTGGTCTTCTTTGCAGTTGCCATGATGTCGGATCGTTGTAAGGTGTATAGAAGCAGGCCAGCCAGGCTGGTGATCGGATTCTAGGCGCTGTCTGTGCGCGTGGGGTGCCCTATTCATGCGGGTTTGCGCGAGAAAACCACGCTATCGCGGGCCTGTGGACGGCACAGGGCACGCACATGCCGCACGGGTGGCGCGCATGCGGGTAAGCTGTGCAACCATTCCCTGATGCACCAGGAGCAGGCCATGAGCGATAGCACCCCTTTCGGCTTCGGGCGTTTCGTCCCGGGATTTGATTTCCTGCAGAACCTGGCGAAGGGCGCTGCGGCGGGTATGCCAACCATGCCGGGGCTGTCGGGCTGGGTGGCGCCCACGGTGAGTGTGGACGAGCTGGACAAGCGCATCCAGGACCTCAAGGCCGTGCAGTTCTGGCTGGAGCAGAACGCGCGCGCCCTGGCCGCCACCGTGCAGGCGCTGGAGGTGCAGAAGATGACGCTGGCCACGCTGCAGGATATGAACGTGGCGATGGGCGACCTGGCCGCGAGCTTCGGCGCCGCCGCAGGCCAGGACAAGGAGCGGCCCGCCGCACGAGCCGCCGAGCCACCGTCCGCGTTCCCGTTCACTTCTCCACCCACACCTGCACCTGCACCTGCACCTGCACCGGAGGCGCCGTCCCCGGCCAATGACGCTTCGGCGGCGCGCAGCGCGCGAACACCACCGGACGATGAGGCCGCGCCCGAGCAGACCAAGCGCGCGGCCGACCCGATGCAATGGTGGGGTGCGCTGACCAGCCAGTTCCAGCAGATCGCGGCGCATGCCCTGCGGGATGCGGGCACGCACCAGGCGGCCTTCGACGCCACGCGCGAGATGGCCGGCGGCGCACTCAAGACCGCTTCCAGCATGGCGGCGCAGATGGCCGCGCAGGGCATGCACGGCATGCGCGCGGCGGCGCAGGCCGCCGGTGCGGCGCCTGCGGCAACGCCCGCCCCTGCCGCCGGCAAGCCTTCCACAAAGGCGGCCGCCCGGCCGGCGACCCAACCGGGCTGCAAGGCCAACGACAAGGCCAACGACAAGGCACGTCCGGCCGCCAAGCGTGCCCCCGCACCATCACCCACCCAAAAGGCTGCCGCGTCCCGCACGCGGCGGCCGGCAGGCTGAGCTGCGCGGCGGCGCCTGTACCCCACCGCAGGGCTGACACATGAGACTCTTTCCCAACGCACACGCCACCCATCCGCAGTGGCACATGGCCGCGGTGCTGGTGCTGGCGCAACTGCGGGCGCAGATGGCGCTGCCCCAGTACGCCAGTGCACCCACGCTGGGGCTGCTCTACATCACCGACCACTACGCGGACGATGCCGCGGCCCTGCTGGACCTGCTGCGGCGCGAACTGCCGACGGTCACCGACTGGGCAGGCGCGGTCGGCGTGGGCGTGGCGGGCAACAACGTCGAATATTTCGATGAACCCGCGCTCTCGCTGATGCTGTGCGACCTGCCGCGCGCGCACTACCGCGTGTTCTCGGGCGTGGCGCCGCTGGCGCACGGCGATGCGGCCGGGGTGGGCTTTGCGGCCCACACGGCGCTGGTGCATGCGGACGGGCAGACACCCGAACTGGCGGACCTGGTGGCCGAGATGGCGGGCCGCACCAGCAGCGGCTACCTGTTTGGCGGCGTGGTGGCCAGCCGCGGGGCGCAGGTGCAACTGGCGCTGCCCGCCGGCGGCGAGGGCGACGGCGTGCTGCACGGCGGCCTGTCGGGCGTGGCCTTTGATGCGCAGGTGGAACTGGTCTCGCGCGTCACGCAGGGCTGCCAGCCCATCGGCGCGCAGGCGGCCATCACCGCCGCGCAGGACAACGTGGTGCTGGAGCTGGACGGCGAGCCCGCGCTGGACGTGCTGCTGGACACGCTAGGGGTGACGCTGCAGGGCGACGCCCAGGCCGCCCTGCGCGCCGTGCGCGCCACGCTGGCAGGGCTGGAGGACGCGGACGCACCGCAGCGCCAGCGCACGGGCCATTTCGGCGCCGACACGCGCGTGCGCCACATCGTCGGGCTGGACGCGACGCGCAGCGGCGTGGCGCTGGGTGACCATGTCGAGGTGGGCATGCGCCTGGCCTTCTGCCAGCGCAACGTCGGCGCGGCCCGTGCCGACCTGATGCGCATCTGCGCCGAGATCCGTGAGGAGCTGTCGCCCCAACTCGAAGAGGCGCAGGCGCTGCCCGCCGCAGGCAGCGCGCCGCATGCCGAGCCGGCGGGCGGCCGGCGCATTTGCGGTGCGCTGTATGTGAGTTGTTCGGGCCGCGGCGGGCCGCACTTCGGTGGGCCCAGCGCCGAGCTGCAGATCGTGCGCCATGCGCTGGGCGACGTGCCCCTGGCGGGCTTCTTCGCCGGCGGCGAAATCGCCGCGCACCGGCTCTATGGCTACACGGGCGTGCTGACGGTGTTCGTCGCGCCGGACGGGGCTTTATAAGCCTTTTTGGCCTCTAGCGCCCGTCCATCAAGCGCGAACAGCTATGCAATGCATAGCGCCGTGGCGCTTGCTCAAACGCCGATGACGGCGGGGCGGGGCGCCGCAGCAGGGCGCGGCAGGCCGCAGAACGCGAAGTCCAGCTCCGGCTCCAGCCCGCTCACGATGCGCGCGATGGACTTGCCCGAGCCGCAGGCGTGGGTCCAGCCCAGCGTTCCGTGGCCGGTGTTCAGGAACAGGTTGCCGTAGCGCGTCTTGCCGATCAGCGGCACGTTGCTCGGCGTGGCGGGGCGCAGGCCGCTCCAGAACTGCGCCTGGCTCGCATCGCCCGCGCCGGGAAAGAGCTGCTCCACGCGCCGCACGATGGCTTCGCAGCGCACGGCGTTCAGTGCGCGCTCGTAGCCGTTGAGCTCGGCCGTCCCCGCGATGCGCAGCCGGTCGCCCTGCGCGCTGGTGTAGCGCGAGAAGACCAGCTTGTACTCATCGTCCGTCAAGCTCACCTGGTAGGCGGCGGCCGCGTCGCGCACCGGCAGCGTCACCGAATAGCCCTTGGCCGGGTAGATCGGCAGGCGCAGGCCCAGGGGCTGGGCCAGCAGCGGGCTGAATGCGCCCAGCGCCAGCACGTAGGCGTCGCCGCGCACGCGCTCGTAGCCGCCGGCCTCGTTGGTGATCTCCACATGGTCGATGGCGCCGCCCGCCGGGTGCAGCGCGGTGATGTGGCAGCCCAGGCGGAATTGCACGCCCGCGGCCTGGGCCACGCCGGCCAGCGCGCGCGTGAACAGGTGGGCGTCGCCGGACTCGTCCTCCGCCGTGTAGGTGGCGCCCGCCAGCTGCGGGCGGACGTGGGCCAGGGCTGGCTCGATGCGCACGGCCTCGTCTGCGTCCACCACGCGGCGGTGGCAGCCCAGCGCACGCATCTGCTCGGCGGGCGCTAGCGCGGCGTCGAACTCCTGGGTGCTGGTGTAGAAGTGCAGGATGCCCTGCGTGCGCTGGTCGTACTGCAGGCCCGTGTCGGCGCGCAGCTGCTGCAGCGTGCTGCGGCTGTAGCTGCCCAGGCTCACGATCTGCTCGATGTTGTGGCGCGTGCGCGCGGGCGTGCATTCGCGCAGGAATTGCAGGCCCCAAAGCCACTGGCGCATGTCCGCGCGCAAGCGAAACAAGAGCGGCGCATCCTCTTTGCCCAGCCACTGCAGCACCTTGAGCGGCGCGCCGGGGTTGGCCCAGGGCTCGGCGTGGCTGACCGAGATCTGGCCGCCGTTGGCGAAGCTGGTTTCCGCGCCGGGCCAAGCCTGCCGGTCGATGACGGTGACCTCGTGGCCGAGTTGCTGGAGGAAGTACGCAGAGGTGGTGCCGACGACGCCGGCGCCCAGAACGATCACGCGCATTGTTTACAAGCCTTTTTCAAGGTTTGCGCAGGCAGGGCGCGCGCGAGCAGCTATTGAATGAATAGCGAACAGCGGGCGCGACATGGCCTGGCTGCCGCTCCCCCTGTCCTTGGTACCTGAGAGATTCATGCCGCGCGGGACCGTGCGCGGCACTTGCTCCTTCGGTGCGCCACGGCGGGCGTGGCGGCTCTCCAGACGGCTGTGTGGGTGTGCAGTACGGAACCTGAGCGTGTATGGGAGTTTGCGCCTTCGGTGAAACGGCACATGGCCGTTTGCTCTCCTGCGCCAGCCATCGTAGCGGCCCGGGCGCGGCGGCCCCAGCGGGCTAACCCTCAGGACGCAGCGCTGGGCGCATGCTCAGGGGTAGACCGCTTCGCCCAGGTTGAGCATGAGGCGGTTGGCCCAGGCGAACAGCGAGGCGGCGTGCACCGTGTCCAGGATTTCCAGGTCGCTCAGGCCCGCGGCGCGCAGCGGCGCGAGGTGCTGCGGCCCGAATGCACCGGGCGCGCGCGTGAGCGCGGCGCTGGCCTGCGCCAGCGCGCGTTCGCGGGCGTTGGTGCCGGCGCTGTCGGGGTCGGTGAAGATCTGCGCGATCACGTCGTTGCGCTTGGCCAGTTGCTCGAAGCGCTGCGCATGCACCGACGCGCAGTACACGCAGCCGTTGATGCGCGAGACCACGGTGGTGGCCACCTCGCGCTCGGCGCGCGGCAGGCCGCCAGGCGCATACATGATGGCGTTGAACGCCTCCGAGCGCTCGGCGAGCACGCGGGGCTGGTGCGCCAGCACGAGGTAGAAGTCCGACGTGCGTGCCTTGGGGTGGCTTGCGTCCAGCACGGCGTTCTGCTCGGCGCTGGCGGTGGCGGGGTCCACCACGGGCAGCCAGGCCTTCCAGTCCAGCGTCTCGCTGGTGTAGCCGGCCAGGCGCAGCGGCTCGCCGGGCGGGGGCAGGTTGGCAGGGTGCACGAAGGGCGCGTCCGGCGTGGTGGGAGCGACCGCCGTGGCTGCGGTGCCCGCGGGGCCGAGGGCGGCCAGCGCCGCCACGCCGGCCACCAACCGCGCCTGGTAGGCCACGAAGCCGATGAGTTGCGCGAGCAGCACCACGTCCGGCGTGGCGAGGCCCGCCTGGGGCAGGGCGAGCAGGGCCGCGCGGTCGGCCGCAGCGGGCTGCGTGGCCAGCAGCTGCGTGAAATGCGTGATGGCTTGCCAGCGGGCATCCGCCGCGGGGGCGGGCAGGCCGGCCAGGCGCGCGCCGTAATAGTCGGCCAGCGTTGCCACGCCGCTGGCGGCCGCCACGGCCTGGGCCACGGACAGGCGCTCGGCCAGCGCCAGGCCCCCGGGCAGTGCTGGCGCGAGCAGCAGGTCTTCGCAGGCCTGGGTGGCGGTGATGGCCTTGGCGCGCTGTTGGCGCGCGGCCTGGGCATGGGGGGCATGGCCCAGGCGGGCGAGTTGGTCGATGGTGTCGGTCATGGCGAAGGCAGGATGCGTTGGGAGGTGTCGGCGGGCGTCCATTCGTCGCCCAGCAGTTCCGGCTCGGCATAGGCCTGCAGCGCGGCGAAGTGGTGCTCCACGTCCTCGCGGTACAGCAGGCCGGCGATGCCGCTGGCCAGGCGCCGTGCACCGTCGCTGATGGCGGGAATGTCGCCCGACACCGTGCCGTGCGACAGCGCCGCCGGGTAGCAGAAGCAGTGGATGCGGTCCAGGCCGGGGCAGGCGCCGGCGGCTTTCTCGCGGAATTCGAACACCGGGCCGAGGTCGGGCGAGTCGGACAGTTCGCGGTCTTCATCGCCGGCGGGCGGCTGGTAGCGCTCGCCCCAGGTGCGCACATGGCGCGCAAACGGCGCGAATTCGGGCTTTTGTGCCCAGTCGATCACGAAGCCCGTGGCGAGAACCAGGAAGTCGAATGCGAACGTACCCTTGGCCGTCGCCACGTGCAGCGCGTGGCCCACCTGCGTAACGCCCTGCACCGCGCAACCGAAGTGGAAGAAGGCGTTGGCGTGGCCGGACACGCGCAGCGTGCTGCCGTGCGGCGGCGGCACCTGCTGCACGTTGATGTAATGGCGGATGCGCCACTTCCATGCGTCGGGCAGGTCGTGGTGCCCTTGCGTGAGGCCGGGCACGCCCGAGCCCTTGGACTTGTTCACCGTGGGCATCACCGCGCGGCGCGCGATCAGGTCCACGCTGGCGGCGCCGCATTCCAGCGCCGTGCCGGCGCTGTCCATCGCGGACGAGCCCATGCCGATCACGCCCACGCGCTTGCCCTTGAGCGTGGCGTAGTCCAGCACGTCGGACGAATGCGCCCACAGGCCACCCTGTGCGGCGTGGGCCACGCCCCGCATGAAGGCAGGGACCTGCGGGCCGCCCAGGCCGTCGCGGCCCGTGGCCAGCACCACGCGGCGCGCCAGCCAGGTGGCGTGGCCGGTGGGGGCCTGCACGTCCACCGCCACCAGGCCGTCGGCGCGTGGGTGCACGGCAGTGACGGTGTGTTCATTGCGCACGTCGGCCTGCGTCACGCGGCGGTACCAGCGCAGGTAGTCCATCCACTGCAGGCGCGGGATCTTGTCGAGCGCGGCCCAGGCCTCGCGGCCCCACTGGGCCTCGAACCAGGCGCGGAAGGTGAGCGAGGGCACGCCGAGCGCGGGGCCGGTGAGCTCCTTGGGCGAGCGCAGCGTGTCCATGCGCGCCGTGGTGGCCCAGGGGCCCTCGTAGTCGGCGGGCGCGCGGTCCAGCAGCACGGCGGCAATGCCCTGCTGCGCCAGCGCCATGCTGGCCGCCAGGCCTGCCTGGCCGGCGCCGATGATGAGCACGTCGGTGACGGGCTGCCCTTCATGGGTGCGTGGAGGCAGCCATGCGCGGGCACGCCAGTTGAGGGTGAGCAGGTCGTGCCGCAGGCGGTCTTCGAGGGCGGCCAGGCCGGCCACCCCCAGGGGAAGCGAAAAAGACATGGAGGATGTCGAAGAAAGCGTGGAGGGCGAAATCAGTCGATGCTGATTTTGGCGTCCTTCACCACCTGCGCCCACTTCGCGCGGTCCTTGTGGACCGTCTGGCGGAACTGCTCGGGCGTTTCGATGCGCACCGTGTTGCCCTGCGACTCGAAGCGCTGGCGCACGTCGGGCTGCTCCAGCACCTCGCGCAAGGCGGTGTTCAGCTTCTGGACCACGGCCGGGTCGGTGCCCTTGGGGGCGAAGATGCCGAACCAGATCGAGCTGTCAAAGCCCTTGGTGCCGGGCAGGCCGCTGGCGCCGATGGGCGGCACCTCCTTCACGGCCGCCACGGGCTTGGCCGTGGTCACCCCCAGCAGGCGCACCTTCCCGGTCTTGTAGTGCGGCAGCACGGTCTGCACCTGGTTCATGATGCAGCAGGTCTCTCCGCGCAGCACCGAGGTGATGGCCTCGGGCCCGCCCTTGTAGGGCACGTGCACCATGTTCAGGCCCAGGCGCGCATTCAGCTCGGCAAAGGCCATGTGCGTGCCCGTGCCGTTGCCGGTGGATGCGAAGTTGTACTTGCCCGGGTTGGCGCGCACGGCCTCGACGAACTCCTTGAGGTTCTTGGCGTCGATCACCGCGGGGTTGATGGTGAGCACGTTGGACACGTCGATCAGCGGGGCGACGGGCACGAAGTCGGCCTCCACGTCGAACGGCAGGTTCTTGTAGAGCGCTGCATTGCTGCCGTGCGTGGCGGCCGTGCCGAAGGCCAGGGTGTAGCCGTCGGCCTTGGCGCGGGCCACGTACTCACTGGCGATGTTGCCGGCCGCGCCGGACTTGTAGTCGATCACCACGGGCTGGCCGAGTTTCTGGCCCAGCGGCTCCTGCACCGCGCGCGCCACCACGTCCACGCCCGATCCGGCCGGAAAGCCCATGATCAGGGTGACGGGCTGCTTGGGCCAGTCCGTGGCCTGGGCGAGGGCGGATGTGACGGTCAGCAGCGTGGCCAGGGCGGCGGTGGCGTGGCGCAGGAGGGGCATGGCGAATTTCCTTGTGATGGGTCAGTGCAAGGCGGCGCCCTATCGTGTAGGCACAGCCGAAACACGCCCATTGTGGAGAAATTCACATGCGCACGCGCTATATGCATATGGACGGCCCGTCGCCGTCCCGGGCCATGCTGCGCGCGGACGACCGGCGCTCGGCCGTTCATCTCCGGTAGGGGTTGTCGGGCCGGCGGTCGTGGCGGTTGGGCACGCCGTCGCCATCGCGGTCCCAGCCGCCGCGCACGAAGCGCCATTGGTCACTGCGCTGCACCCAACGCGGCTGGCGGTAATGGTGGCCGTGGCGCACCTGCATCCACTGGCCGGGCACCCACACATGGCGGTGGCCGCGCCATTCCCAGTGGCCCTGCGACCAGACCATGCCGCGGCGCGGTGCAGGCACGCGCTCGTAGCGTGGAGGCGGTGGCGCGTGGTATTGCACCGCATAGGCGGGCGGTGCCGAGTAGTGGGGCGTGCCGGCCTGGATCACGACGGTGGCGTTGGTGGCCGCATGCGCGGCGCCTGCCAATGACAGCAGGGCGACGAGGCTGCCGGCTGCGGCAAGGGTGGTGGTGCGGACCATGGCGTTCTCCTGTGTTGTGGGATGCGGCGCGGGGCGCTGCGGGAGACTCCATGCTGCGGGCCGCATGTCAACGTTTCGGCCGCGTTGTTGCATCCCCGGCAAAGGTTTGTGAGCAGGTGTGACGGCGGCCTTTCGGCGGGCAGGACTCAGGTGCTGGTAGGGCTGAAGCCCTTGTCAGAGAAGCGCCACAAGCTCCTTTTTCAATAGTGAGAGAGGCGCGACCAGTGCGCGGCGAGGCGCCGCGGTGCTTGGCGCACCGCCCGCCACGCCACGATTGCTTGCATGTACCGTGGGATTGACCCCTCTGGGGCCGCCCCCCAAGATCAAACACCGCACACGGCTTGGAGAACTGGGGGCTTGCATGGACACACCCAACTGGGCCCTGGTGGCCAATGGCTCGATGGCGCGCCTGCTGGAGCTTGACCCTGCGGCAGCCACGCACTGGACGGAAAGGCAATGCCTGATGCATCCGGCCACCCGCCTGCATGGCAGTGCGGCGGGGCATGAGCCGCCCGGACATTCGATCGCAGGACGCAGCGGTCTGGCACCGCGCAGCGAGGCCGCCGCGCAGGAGCGGCGCACCTTCGCGCGCGAGGTGGCCCACGCGCTGCGCGAGGCCGTGGGCACGGCCGAGCGCAGCCGCGTGGCCGTGTTCGCGTCCAACCCCTTCCTCGGCGAGCTGATGGAACAGCTGGATGGTGTCACCCATCAGCGGCTGGTGGCCAGCCATGCACAGGATCTGACGCACCTGAGCTTGCAGGAGTTGGCGCGGCACTTGCAGGCAGAACGCGGCGGCTGACACGGCCCCGGTGTGAGGACCGACCATGCGCGCCATGGTGCTGGACGGACCCGGCCAGCCGCTGCGGCTGGCGGAGTTGCCGTGCCCCGTCCCGCAGGCAGGCCAGTTGCTGCTGGCGGTGCAAGCCTGCGGCGTGTGCCGCACGGACCTCCATCTGCGTGACGGCGAGCTGCCGGATGCGGTGTGGCCCCTCGTGCCGGGGCATGAGATCGTGGCCCGTGTCGCCGGCCTGGGGCCGGGCGTGCGGGGCTGGCGGCAGGGACAGCGGGTAGGCGTTCCTTGGCTGGGGTGGACCTGTGGGCACTGCCGGTTCTGCACCAGTGGGCGCGAGAACCTGTGCGTGCAGGCGTGTGGGGGCGACGGATGGTCCAGTGTGGGCGCCGCGAAGGGGGAAGTCAATGGCAGGCGGACTGCGTCGGGTTTTGGGTGTTTTAAGGCGCTGGCACCCGTCCATCAAGCGCCATAAGCTATTAATATAGGAGCATCACGGCCTTGCGGTGCGGCGCATCTGGGCAAAGGCCTCGAACTCCCAGCTGCGCATGGCCAGCAGCAGGGTGTAGCCCTCGCGCTCACGCTCGGGCAGGCGCTGGTCGGCCAGGTGCTGCTGCGCAAAATCCTGCGCCACGCGCTGCAGCCGCTCGGTGAAAGCGGGCGCCAGGCTGCGTGCGATGGAGCCGTGCACCAGCAGCACGCCCTCGCCCGGCGCGTCGAAGCCGCCGTTGAAGTAGTCCAGCAGTGCATGGTCGCGGAAGTAGTGCATCACCGGCCCGTGCGGGCGCCAGCGGAAGGTCTTGGCAAGCTTCAGGCGGTAGCGGTTGAGCGGGCGCAACTCGATGATGCCGATGCGGTCGAGCTGCGCCAGGTACTGGATGCCCTCGGCCTCGCTCAGCCGGTAGGTGGTGGTGATCTGCTCCAGGGTCCACTGGCTCAGCACGCAGATCGCCATCAGCAGCAGCTTCTTGTCGGCCACCACGGCCTTTTCCTGCTCCTGCGTCAGCTCGCTCAGCAGCGGCTGGCTGTCGGCCACGCGCCGCGCCAGGTCGGCAAAGTCCAGCCGCAGCACGCGGCAGATGGCGTCGATGCGCGACAGCGGCATGTCGCCCTTGGCCAGCATGCGCTTGACGCTGGACTCGGCCATGCCCAGCGCCTGCGCCAGGCCGGCATAGGTCATCTGGGCGGACTTGAGTTCCTTCTTCAGGGCGATGACGAGGTCGGCGGTGGTGCTCATGGGGTGCTGGAGGTGAAAAGTATCGAATGGCGATACCCTAAGTGTGATCCAAGCCACCAAGGCCCACAAGCGGCTGGCCTGTGCGGGCTTTGTGCGCACAATGCGCGGCACCTTCACACCCCAGCACACCGCATATGAGCGCGCAGCACCCCGTGACCTTGTCGCCCACCGCCCAGCCTGCCGAGGCGGCGGCGCACCCCAACCAGTTCGCGCTGCTGCGTCAGCGCCGCTTCGCGCCGTTCTTCTGGACGCAGTTCGCCGGCGCGGCCAACGACAACCTGTTCAAGTTCGCCTTCACGGTGATGGTGACCTACCAGCTCAGCGTGTCGTGGATGCCGCCGGCGCTGGCGGGACTGGTGATCGGCGCGCTGTTCATCCTGCCGTTCCTGCTGTTCTCGGCCACGGCGGGGCAGCTCACCGACAAATACGAGAAGACGCGCATCATCCGCTTCGTGAAGAACCTGGAGGTCGCCATCATGCTGGTGGCGGCCGCCGGCTTCATCGCGGGCAGCGCGGCCGTGCTGCTGGCCTGCGTGTTCCTCATGGGGCTGCATTCCACGCTGTTCGGGCCGGTGAAGTTCGCCTACCTGCCGCAGGCCTTGAGCGAGCGCGAGCTGACGGGCGGCAACGGCATGGTGGAGATGGGCACCTTCGTCGCCATCCTGCTGGGCAACGTCGCGGGCGGCCTGCTGGTGGCGCTGCCGGGCATCGGCCACACCACGGTGGCGTTGGCCTGTCTGGCGCTGGCTTTGCTGGGCCGCCTGGTGGCGCAGTTCATTCCGCCGGCCCCGGCCACCGACCCCAGCCTGACGGTGAACTGGAACCCGGTCAGCGAGACGTGGCGCAACCTGAAGCTGGCGCACGGCAACACCGTGGTGTTCCGCTCGCTGCTGGGCATCTCGTGGATGTGGTTCTTCGGCGCGGTGTTCCTGTCGCAGTTCCCCAGCTTCGCCAAGGACGTGCTGCATGGCAACGAACAGGTGGCGTCGCTGCTGCTGGTGGTGTTCTCGGTGGGCATCGGCATCGGCTCGCTGCTGTGCGAGGTGCTCTCGCGCCGGCATGTGGAGATCGGCCTGGTGCCGCTGGGCGCCATCGGCATGAGCGTTTTCGCCATCGACCTGTACTTCGCCTCGCGGGCCTTGCCGCCGTCGGAGGTGCTCACCCTGGCGGCCTTCGCGGCGCAGCCCGCGCACTGGCGCGTGATGGCCGACCTGCTGCTGCTGTCGCTGTTCGCGGGCCTGTACAGCGTGCCCATGTACGCGTTGATCCAGATGCGCAGCCAGCCCACGCACCGCGCGCGCATCATCGCCGCCAACAACATCCTCAACGCGCTGTTCATGATCGCCAGTGCCGTGCTCGCGGGGGCGCTGCTGTCGGCGGGCTTCACGGTGCCGCAGATCTTCCTGTTCACCGGCATCGCCAATGCGGTGGTGGCGTTCTACATCTTCCTGCTGGTGCCCGAGTACCTGCTGCGCTTCGTGGCCTGGGTGCTGTCGCGCTGCATCTACCGTTTCAAGGTGCGCGGCGACGAGCACATTCCCACGGAGGGCGCGGCCATCCTGGCCTGCAACCATGTGAGCTTCGTCGATGCCGTGCTGCTCATGGCCGCCAGCCCCCGTCCCATCTACTTCGTGATGGACCACCGCATCTTCCGCATCCCCGTGCTGGGCTGGCTGTTCCGCCTCGCCAAGGCCATCCCCATCGCGCCGCAGAAGGACGACGCCGCCACCTACGAGGCTGCGTTCGCCCGCGCGGCGCAGGTGCTGCGCGAAGGCGACCTGCTCGCCATCTTCCCCGAGGGCGGCATCACGCGCGACGGGCAACTGCAGCCGTTCAAGGGCGGCATCATGAAGATCATCGAGCGCGCCCGCGCCGACGGCGTGGAGGCGCCCGTGGTGCCGATGGCACTGACTAATCTCTGGGGCTCGTTCTTCAGCCGCATCGAGCAGGGCGGCGCGATGGTGCGGCCCTTCCGGCGTGGCATCTGGAACCGCGTGGGGCTGAACGTGGGCTCGCCCGTGGCGGCGCACGACGTGCAGCCCCCGTTGCTGCGCGAACGCGTGCAGGCGCTGCTGGCCGCTTGAGGCCGTCCACCGCAGCGGGAACGAGGGGACCGACCGCGGGACGGCCCTCTGTCCCACACCCGCGCGCCCTGGGGCGGGTTACGGTGCAGCTTTGCCAACGCACCGCAAAGGAGACTGACCATGGCATACACCATCACCCAGGCCCGCCCCCTTCTCACCGCTGCAGAACTGGAGCTGTTCGACCAAAGCCGCACAGAGCCCATCAAGGCCCTGACACTGTCCCGCTTGCGCGGCAAGGTCACTCGCGCACGCACGCTGCGCGACAAGTACCGCGACCTGTATCGGCGTCAGACGGTGGCCATGCGTTCGGCCCCGAATAGCAAAAGCCGCTCTCCTGTGGGCTCCGACAACGAGCGCACGCAGCGCAAGGCCGACATCCTGCAGGAAGTGCTGGGGCGTTTCGAAGCCCGCGTCGCCCAGCTGGAGGCGCGCGATGCCCGTGAATCTGCGCGTGAGCAAGGCAATGGTGCGCCTAAGGGCAGGGCCAAGAGCAGAAGCGCCGGTACGCGCAGCACAGCGGAAGCCAAACCCAAAGCCGCAGCAAAGAAAGCCAAGAGACAGGCCACCTCCACCGGGCATGCATCCGCAACGGCCAAGCCAAGTGACGGACGTTGAGCCGAGAGGACCATTCCCAAATCAAAAGGGCTGCAAGCCGGGGAGCTGCAGCCCTTTTTAGTTGCTGTGTTCTTTGGGCAGATCGTGCGTCCTTCTGGGGGACAATCGCAGCCTCTTCACCATGGCCAAGATTTCTGATTCCCTCTATGCCGAGCTGCGCCGGCGCATCATGTCCGGCCGCTACGCGCCCGGCGAGCGGCTGCGCGAGGAATCCGTCGCGCACGAAATGCAGGTCAGCCGTACGCCGGTGCGCGCGGCCCTGCAGCGCCTGGTGGAAGACGGCCTGCTCGTCGCCGCCGCGCGCGGCGCCACGGTGGCGGGGTGGACGCACTGGGATATTGCCGAGGCGTTCGAGCTGCGCATCCTGCTGGAGCCGCACGCGGCCGGGCTCGCCGCCGAGCGCGCCACGCCCGAGCAGATCGACGAGATGGACGCGCTCAACGACGAGATGCAAGCCTGTGCCCTGGCCGAGGCCGAAGAGCGCGCGGCGCGCGTGCAGGCAGTGAACAACCGCTTCCACCACCTGCTGGTGGAGGCGGCGCATTCGGGCCGCCTTACGGGCCTGCTGCAGAACTTCCTCGACATGCCGATCATGATCGGCTCGTTCTATTTCTACAGCCAGCAGGACATGCTCGACAGCGTGAGCCAGCACCGGCAGGTGGTGGCGGCCATCCGCCGGCGCGACCGACGCATGGCCGAGCAGGCGACGGCCTTCCACCTGCGCGCGTCGTTCCTGCGCTTCGAGATGCAGCGGGTGCGCCCGGCCGAGGCTACTGCGGCATCTGGCAGTTCAGGCGCTTGAGCGTGGCGTCGACCCAGCCGCGGTCGTAGCTGCCGTCGGCGATGCCGGCCACCATGCGCGCCTCGACCTCCTGCTTGGCCTGTGCCGCGGCTAGCAGGTTCGCGGCTTCCGCACAGGGCACGCAGAGCAGGCCGTCGTCGTCGCCGATGACGAGGTCGCCCGGCTCGATCACCATGCCGTCGATGGCTATGGGCACGTTGATCTCGCCCGGCCCATCCTTGTAGGGGCCGCGGTGCGTGACACCCGCCGCGAACACTGGGAAATCGCCCGCGCGCAGCGCCCCCGCGTCGCGGATCGCTCCGTTGATGACGATGCCGCCGAGCCGGCGCAGCACGGCGTCGCCCACCATGATCTCGCCGATGATGGCGTTGGTCAGGTCGCCGCCCGCGTCCACCACGATCACGTCGCCGGGCACCGCGAGCTGCAGCGCCTTGTGCACCATGAGGTTGTCGCCGGGGCGCGTCTTCACCGTGAGGGCGGGGCCGGCCATGCGGCCGCTGCCGTGCATGGGCCGCAGGCGCGCGCCGCCGGCGGTCATGCGGGACATGCAGTCGCTGACGTTGGCTACAGGCACGTCGAGGAATTGCCGGGCGAGTGCAAGGTCTACGGAACGGGCGCGCTGGAGGATACGAAGTCCAATCATGGATAGGGCTCTTTGTTCTGGTGGGATGGATGAAGAAAAACTCAGGGAAAGCGGGAAGCGGCGTGCTGCCCGCTATTCCGCCTTGGCCCCGGAGATGCGTACCTGCTCAGCGGCCAGCGGCATCTGCTTTTGCACGAAGGCCCAGAACTCGTCCACCTTCATGGGCGTGACGGGCAGTGAACCCTGGTCGATGAACTGCTGGCGCACGGCCGGCTTGTTCAGTGCCGTGGCCAGCGCCGTGTTGAGCTTCTCCAAGGCAGGACGCGGTGTACCGGCCGGGGCGACCAGGCCGTACCACGAGTCGGTGTAGAAGCCCTTGACGCCGGCTTCGTCGAAAGTCGGCACGTCGGGCAGCGCGGGCAGGCGTTCGCGTGCCGCGACGGCCAGCGGGCGCAGCTTGCCCGAGCGGATGAACGACATGGCGCCCGTGGTCAGCACGAAGTCGACGCGTCCCGCCATCAGGTCGGTCATGGCGGGGGCGGTGCCCTTGTAGGGGATATGCGCCACATCCACGCCCGCGAGCTTCTTGAAGTTTGCACCCGCCAGGTGCTGGCTGGAGCCCATGCCGCCCGATCCATAGTTCAGCTTGCCTGGTTGGGCGCGCGCTGCGTCGATCACATCGCGTACCGAGCGGTAGGGCGAATCCGTCGGCACGAGCATCACGCTCGGGGAGGTAGTGATCATGCCGATGGGGGCGAAGTCCTTGATGGGGTCGTGGTTGAGCTTGCCGTAGAGCGCCGAGTTCAGGCCGTGCGATGCCACCGTGGCGAGCATGATGGTGCTGCCGTCGGCGCGCGCGCGGGCGGCCGCGTCTGTTCCGATGTTGCCGCCCGCTCCCCCTTTGTTGTCGATGACGATGGATTGGCCCAGGGCTTCGGCCATGTGCGTCGCGATGAGGCGCGCCACGTTGTCCGAAGGCCCTCCTGCGGGCCAGCCGACGATCATGGTGATGGGCCCGGGCGGTAGCGCGGGTTGCGCCCAGCTGGCCCCGGCCAGCATCGACAGGGTGAGTGCGGCGATGTGCCTGCGGGAAAGGTGGATGGAGGTGGCCATGTTGCGTTCTGTGTCCATTCAGAAGGTGCCGCGGTTTTTCAATCCAGCCGCGTGCCCGAGTCGCGCACCACGGGCGCCAGGCGCTGGCGGTCATTGGCGTAGAGGGCGCCCATCTCCTGCGGCGAGCCGCCGAGCACGCCGGCACCGCTGGCGAGGATCTTTTCGCGCATGTCGGGCTGCTGCAGCGCCTTGTTGAGCTCGGTGTTGATGCGCTGGATCACGGCCTCCGGTGTTCCGGCGGGCGCCATCACGCCCCACACGCTCGCCAGCTCCACGCCGGGGATGCCCGATTCGGTATAGGTCGGCACCTGCGGCAGCACGGGCGAGCGCTTGGCCGTGGTGACGGCCAGCGCGCGCACCTTGCCGCCCTTGATGTGGCCCTGCAGCGTGGGAATGGAGCCCATGTACATGTCCACCTGGCCGCTCAGCACGTCGGGCAGCGCCTGCGACAGGCCGCGGTAGGGTACGTGCGTGAGCTTCATGCCCGAGCTTTTCTGCCACAGCTCGCTGATGAGGTGCGACACCGTGCCCAGGCCGGGCGAGGCGAAGGTGAGCTTGCCAGGCTCGGCCTTGGCGGCGGCCACCACGTCGGCCAGCGTCTTGTGGGGCGAGTCGGCGCGCACCACGAGCACGGCGGGGCCGCTGGCGACGAGGCCCACGGGCAC
This sequence comes from Diaphorobacter sp. LI3, assembly GCF_022807955.1. NCBI lineage: Bacteria > Pseudomonadati > Pseudomonadota > Betaproteobacteria > Burkholderiales > Comamonadaceae > Diaphorobacter > Diaphorobacter sp. LI3. The sequence continues at coordinate 679,165 of NZ_CP094346.1, forward strand.
CAGGTCCTTGACCGGGTCGTAGGTGAGCTTGGAGTAGAGCAACGGATTCAGCACCACGTTGTCGGTCTGTGCCATCACCAGCGTGTAGCCGTCGGGCGCGGCCTTGGCCGTGGTGTCCAGCGCCACGTTGCCGCCGGCGCCGGGCTTGTTCTCGACGACGAAATTCCACTTCAGGGTCTCGGTGAGCTTGTTCGCCACCAGCCGCGTCAGGCTGTCGGTGCCGCCACCGGGCGGGAAGGGCACGATGAAGCGGATCGGCTTGTTGGGATAGTCCTGCGCCAGGGTGGCCGTGCAGGCCGCGAGCAGGCTGGCGCCCAGGATGAGGCGGCGTGAAATGCGCATGGGTGATGTCTCCGGTAGGGGAAAGGGAAGGAAAGGACGGGTCAGGGCCGCGCGGGGCCGCCGAGCCAGGCGAGTGCATCGGCCGTCGTCTGGCCTGCGTAGGGGGTGGCCTGCTGCTGCGCCAGCGTGTGCTCGAAGCGCTGCTGCACACCCGCGAGCACGATGGCGGGCACGCCCGCCTGCGCCATCTGCCGCTGGGCTTCCACGACTTCGTTGCGGCGCCGGCCGGCGTGGACGATGTGCGTGCGGACCATGGATTCCATCGTCTCGCGCAGGGAGCCCTGGTCGATGTCCGCGAGCACGCGGAACAGCGTCTCGCGCAGGCCCTTGCGCTCGGCGGTCACCAGGCATTCCACCGACAGCGCTTCCAGGCCCTTGGTGAAGATGCTGCGCAGCAGCTTCAGCTCGGCGGCGTCGCCGGGGCGCTCGCCCACCACCTGCACGGGTGCGCCGCACGCCGCCAACAGACGCGCGGCCTCTTCGGCAGCGGCGCCGGCGCACAGCAGCGGTGTGCGTGCGCCGCTCAGGTTGACGGCGCCGGTGATCGCCACGTCCACGAAGCGCACGCCGCGTTCGTGCGCCAGCGCCTCGGCGTCGCGCATGGCCTGCGGATCGGCGGTGGTCATGTCCAGGTACAGAGTGCCGGCCTGCAGGTGCGGGAAGGCGGCGCGCGCCAGGTCGAGTGCTGCCGTGCCGAAGACCGCGCTCACGACGAGCCCGGCCTCCGCCAGCCAGGGGCCGGGCGCCGCATGGATGGATGCGCCAAGCTCCGCGGCCAGCGCGCGCAGGGCATCGGAAGGCGCGTGGTCGCAGAACGCCACGATGTGGTGGCCCTGGGCCTGGAGGGCTTGTGCGTAGCACTGTCCCACCATGCCGCCGCCAAGCAGGATGGTTTTCATGAAAAGAACAAAAAAAGTACGAAACGGATTGGAGTCTTTCTGGAATTTGCCGTCAATAGGGCCGAATTAGGGTTTGTTTGTATTTTTGTTGTTCTTTTTTGGTTGAGGAATGAGAATCTTGGGGTGGCCTGGATGCTCTCCGGCCGGTATCGCAATCGGATACCCAGGAGCCAGAAGTTGGATACCCGGGTGATCCATTCGAGACTTTGCGAACGCGCGACCCCACCATGCGGGCCATGTTCAACAGCGGCCCCCGGGCCTTACGCACCATGCAAGCCTCCTCTACGCCCCTCCAGCGCGACACCCGCGCCTGGCAGTTCCAGGTCTGGGTCTCGTTCGGCATCGCCGTCTTCCTGTGTGCCACGGGGCTGGCCTGGCTACCGGGCGAGCGGCTGGAGGTGGCCTTCATGTTCATGGGCTACGTGTTCTGCCTCTCGGCCGCGTTCGTGCTCGCCAAGTTTGTGCGTGACAGCCAGCAGGCGCGGCGCAGCGCGGGTGACACACCCCTCTGGAAGCTCGTCGTCTGGGGCGGTTTCGCCGTGGCCATGGGCCTGACGGGCTGGGGCTTGTGGGGTATGGCGGTCAGCGCCACGTACAAGGCGTTCCTGGGCGTGAGCTGGCTCTACCTCATCACCACTGCCTTCACGCTGGCCAAGATGCTGCGCGACCGCCATGAAGCCGATCTGGCCGAGGCCGGCCGCGCCAAAGCTGGCCAGGAATAAGGAGACCGCCATGATCCGCAAGACTTGGATGTGCGCCCTGCTGTCGCTGGGCATGCTCGTAGGCGCGGCCCGCGCGCAGAGCGAGGCATCGGCCGCGCTGTCGCTGATGCCCGTGGCGTCCGCCTTCGTGGCTTCGGGGGCCTCGGGCGCTGCGTCGGCCACGGCGGGGGCCGTGGCGGCCCTGCCGGTGGCGCTGTCGGTGGGCGGCGCGGTGCTCACGGTGAAGGCCGTGGAGGCTTCGGCCACGGGCAAGGTGTACCTGCTGGAGCGCGCGTCGGACGGCGCGCAGGCCAGCGTGCGGTTGGCCGGCCGCGCCGCGCATGGCGTGGGCACGGTGGTGGCCTGCAGCGTGATCGGCACGGGGGTGATCCTGTCGGCGGCGGGCGAGGTGCTGGCCTTCGTGCCGAACGCGCTGGGCCGCGCGCTGCTGCACAACGAAAGGCTTTGAACCATGCGCCGCTTCGCTCTCTTGTTGGCCGTATGGGCGGCCACGGCCTTTCCGGCGCACGCGGGCCGCTCGTGCGAGCAGCGCAAGCCCACGGTGCAGACCATCGAGCGCGGCATGCAGCTCGCCGAGCGCACGGCGCGCGCGCTGGATGCGAGCGGTGCCAGCGTGGTGCTGCTGGCGCGCGCGGGGCAGGACTTGTCGAAGTACGGCCTGCGCTATTCGCACCTGGGCTGGGCCTACAGGACACCCGAGGGCCCCTGGCGCGTGGCGCACAAGCTCAACGAATGCGGTACGGCCGTGGCCGCGGTCTACCGCCAGGGACTGGGCGAGTTCTTCCTCGACGACCTGTGGCGCTACGAAGCCGTGTGGGCCGTGCCTGCGCCCGAGGTGCAGCAGCGCCTGCTGCCGCTGCTGCAGGACCGCGCGCGCACCACCGTGCTGCACCAGCGGCCCTACAGCATGGTGAGCTACGCCTGGGGCACGCGCTACCAGCAGTCCAACCAGTGGGCGCTGGAGACGCTGGCCGTTGCGATGGAGCCCGCCAGCGTGCACACCCGTGCGCAGGCCCAGGCGTGGCTGCGGTTCAAGGGCTATGAGCCCACGGCGCTCGCCATCGGGCCGCTCGCGCGCCTGGGCGGGCGCATGACGGCGGCCAACATCGCGTTCGACGACCATCCCAACGACAAGCGCTTCGCCGACCGCATCGAGACCGTCACGGTGGATTCGGCGCTGGCCTGGCTGCAACGCGCCCAGCTGGCCGGCGCGCCGCAGGTGCTGGTGCAGGGCCCGGAGAAGTTTTAAGCAAAAATGGGCTCCTGCGCTTATCCATCAAGCGCGAGCAGCTACTATTCCAATAGCAAACCTCGTGAGGGATCACACATGAGCAAGGCATTGCGACTGTCGGAGAAATGGTTTCGCCGCGGCCTGTGGCTGGTGGCGCTGGTGTTCGCCAGCTTTCTGATCGGGCTGGGCGGCACCATCGTGGGCGACCTGCCCAAGGTGGAGGCGCCCCTGCAGCTGGACGACTTGCTGGACCGCGACGCCGCCCAGGCGCTGCGCGCCCAGGTCAAGGAAGCGCGCCAGGCCGAGCAGGAGGCCCAGACCGCGCTGGAGCAGGCCCGGCTGCAGCACGCCAAGGCGCGCAGCGAGACGCAGGCCGAGCGCGAGACCTTCAGCAACTGGCTGGCCGCACGCCGCGCCACCCAGCGCGCCGAGCACGACCCCGAGGTGATCGCGCGCACCCAGGCGCTGGACGCCCTCAAGGCCCAGGAGCGCCGGGCCCAGCAGGCCGTGCAGGCGCAGGACCAGGCCCTGCTGGACGCGCGCCAGACCGCGCAGGCCGCGCAGCAGCGCCTGGGGCGCCTGGAGCAGGGCGGTTACGAGAAGATGGCCGCCGAGCGGCGCAAGGTGGAGCTGCGCGTGTTCCTCTACCGCCTGGCGCTCACGCTGCCGCTGCTGGTGGCGGCAGGCTGGCTGTTCGCCAAAAAGCGCAAGAGCACTTGGTGGCCGTTCGTGTGGGGCTTCATCTTCTTCGCGGTGTTCGCGTTCTTCGTGGAGCTGGTGCCCTACCTGCCCAGCTATGGCGGCTACGTGCGCTACGTGGTGGGCATCGTGGTCACGGCGCTGGTGGGGCGCTACGCCATCCTTGCGCTCAACCGCTACCTGGAGCGCCAGAAACAGGCCGAGGCCCTGCCCGAGCAGGAGCGCCGCAAGGAGCTGGGCTACGACGTGGCCCTGGCGCGCCTGGCCAAGGGTGTGTGCCCGGGGTGCGAACGGCTGGTGGACCTGAAGGACGGGGTGACCGACTTCTGCCCGCACTGCGGCATCGGCCTGTTCGACCGCTGCGGTGCCTGCGGCACGCGCAAGAGCGCCTTCGCCCGTTTCTGCCATGCCTGCGGGGCCGGTGCGGCGCCGTCCGGGATGGCCTCGCCCGGTGTGGCCCCTGCGGGTGTGGTCCCCTCGGGCATGCCGCCCGCCGGCGCGGCCCCCGCCGGTACGCCGCCCCACGGTGCGATGCCCGGCGCGGCAGGGAATCGCTAGGCGCAGGCCTGGTGCAGGTCCAGCGCGTTGGCAGCCGCCGCGCCGCTGGCCGTGTTGTCGAAGATGCACCACACGCTGCGCGCCGCCAGGGTGGCGACGCGCAGCCGTACCGCTAGCGCGTCGACCAGCGCCGCGTCATAGGCCGAGTAGTACACGCGCGGTGCGCCATGCAGCCGGCAGTAGACCAGGCCGGGCCAGCCGCTGGGCACCTCGCCGCCCGCGTGCAGCACCGGGTCGGCCAGCACGCGGCCGGCCTGCCAGGCGCGCAGCAGCGCGTCGCCCTCCGGTGTGAACCAGCTGGCGTGGCGCGGCTCCACGGCAACGCTGCCGTGGGGATGCCGTTCGCGCAGGCCGCGCAGGAACGCCTCGGCGACGGGCCGGTCGAGCCGCAGGCTGGGCGGCAATTGCACCAGCAGACAGCCCAGGCGCTCCCCCAGCCCCTGCGCCTGTTCCAGGAAAGCCTCCAGCAGCGCGTCCGTGCCCTCCAGGCGCGCCGTGTGCGTGATGCTGCGTGGCAGCTTGACGCTGAAGCGGAACGCTGGCGGCGTGGACGCGGCCCAGCGCTCGTAAGTGCTGCGCTGGTGGGGGCGGTAGAACGATGAATTGATCTCCACGGCGGGCAGCCGGGCGGCGTAGCGCTCCAGGTGCGAGCCTTCAGCCGGGAACCGGTGCCGGCTGCCCTGCGGCACGTTCCACCCCGCGGTGCCGATGTGCAGCGGTGCGGCCGTCGACGGTCGGGTGTCCATCGCGCCAGCATAGGAGGGACGGCGCGGCGCCGCGCGCGGAATGCGCCGGCCCTCGCCGTCAGCCGCCGCCTACGCGGCGCTATACGCCGCGTGCGCGCTCGGCCTTGAAGCGCGCGCGGAATGCGCCGAACTGGCCGGCATCCAGCGCTTCGCGCACCTCGCGCATCAGGTTCAGGTAGTAGTGCAGGTTGTGGATGGTGGTGAGCATGGGCCCCAGCATCTCGCCGCAGCGGTCCAGGTGGTGCAGGTAGGCGCGCGAGAAGCCGCCGCGGCCCCCGTCGTTCCAGCTTACGCCCTCGGTGCCCGCGCAGGCGTGGCAGGTACAGCTTGGGTCCAGCGGCTGGTGGTCGGTCTTGTGGCGGGCGTTGCGGATCTTCAGGTCGCCATAGCGCGTGAACAGCGTGCCGTTGCGCGCATTGCGCGTGGGCATCACGCAGTCGAACATGTCCACGCCCTGGGCCACGCCCTCCACCAGGTCCTCGGGCGTGCCCACACCCATCAGGTAGCGGGGCTTGTGCGCGGGCAGGCGGTGGGGGGTGTGCGCCATGATGTCCAGCATCTCGTCCTTGGGCTCGCCCACGCTCACGCCGCCCACGGCGTAACCGGGGAAGTCCATCTCCACCAGGGCTTCGAGCGACTCCTGGCGCAGGTTCTTGTACATGCCGCCCTGCACGATGCCGAACAGCGCGTTGGGGTTGCCCAGGCGCTCGAATTCATTCTTGGAACGCACCGCCCAGCGGCGGCTCATCTCCATGCTCTTGCGCGCCTCGGCCTCGGTGGTCTTGTGGCCGTTGGTCTCGTAGGGCGTGCACTCGTCCAGCTGCATCACGATGTCGCTGTTGAGCGTGGTCTGGATCTGCATGCTCACCTCGGGCGACATGAACAGCTTGTCGCCGTTCACGGGCGAGGCGAAATGCACGCCTTCTTCGGTGATCTTGCGCATGCTGCCCAGGCTCCAGACCTGGAACCCGCCCGAGTCCGTGAGGATGGGCTTGTCCCACTGCTCGAAGCCGTGCAGGCCGCCAAAGCTCTGCATCACGTCCAGGCCGGGCCGCATCCACAGGTGGAAGGTGTTGCCCAGGATGATTTGCGCGCCCATCTCGCGCAGGCTGCGCGGCATCACGCCCTTGACGGTGCCGTAGGTGCCCACGGGCATGAAGATGGGGGTCTGCACCACGCCGTGGTTGAGCGTGAGCGTGCCGCGGCGCGCGTGGCTGGAGGTGTCGGTGGCCAGGATTTCAAACTTGAGCATGGGCGCGATTGTCCCAGACTGCACCGGCGGGGATTGGTGCCCGCAGCGCCCCGCGCGGCCTACACTGACCCTATCGACACAGCATTGCAAGGAGGTGCCCCCATGTTCCGAATCCTGATCGCCGTTGATGGCTCCGAACTCGCGCTCGACGCGGTGCGCCATGGCGTGGCCCTGGTGCGCCGCGGCGGCCTGCAGGCCACGCTGGTGCTGGGCCACGTGCAGGAAGAGGCCTCGCTGATCGAGCTGGCCACGCAGGGAGCGGACGCCGTGGCCGCTGCGAGCGTGGAGGCCGGCCAGCACCTGATGGCGTCGGCCGTGGCGATGGTGGAGGCCGCGGGCGTGCCGTATGAGACCGAGATCGGTCTGGGCCCCGTGGCGGCCACGCTGGTGGACATGGTGGAGCGCTGCGGCTGCGACGCGCTCATCATCGGCGCGCGCGGCTTGGGCGGGCTGCGCGGCACGCTGCTGGGCTCGGTATCGCAGGCGCTGGTGCAGCAAAGTCCCGTGCCCGTCACCGTGGTCAAGCATGCGGAGCCGGAGGAACTGCCCGAGGATGACGACCAGGACGACGACGTAGGTGCGCAGGACTGACACCAGAAACAACGGGTCCCGCGGGACCCGTTGTGCTATTGAATCAAGAGCTGCTGGCGCAGATGGGCAGCGCGTTCAGGCCGCTTTTTTCCATTGCTGCGCCGCGCGCTGCAGCTTGCCGTGCGGCAGGCTGGCCAGGCGCGTGAACATGCGCCGGCAGTAGCCGCTGATCCAAAGGCATTTGTTGAGCTCGTCCACGGGCAGCGGGCCGGAGACGACGACGATGTCGTTGGCCACGTCCGCCGCGCCTGCGGCGCGCAGGCGCCGGCGCGTGTGCGTGGCCCAGGACTGGATGCGTGCCGGGCTGCCGTGCTGGTGCACCTCGCCGGTGTGCAGGTCGAAGGCAATGGCCACGGTGTCGGTCTTGAGCTTGAAGCGACGCTCGCCCGTGACTGCGCTGGGCGTTTCGCGCATGTCGTACAGGTAGTAGCTGCCGGCCTTCAGCTGGTATTGCAGGTCCATGGTCGTCGTCCTCCGGGCTGCATTGTGCGGACGGCGCTGGCCGGTGATGGGGCGAATACCGCGCGAAAGCAGGCGCTTATTGCGCAGGGCGCGGGCCCGCCCCCGGCGGCGCCGGGGTGCGCCCGATTGTGTCGGCGCACTGCGGCGCCTTCAACCCGCCGGCCCGGTCAAAGGGTAACCGGTTGTGATCGGGCCGGCAGGCGCGCGTGGCGCGCCCGCCCATCCATTCGCGCTGTGGGGTTCAGAAATCCACCAGGCTCAGGCCCACGCTGAACACGGTGCGCTTGCGGTTGTAGTCGATCAGGCTGTCGCCGTAGCCCGTGAACAGCTGGGTGTGCAGGCGCAGGTTGGTGCGGTTGCCCACCAGGCTGGTTCCGAGGGTTTGCAGCCATTCCAGCCGTGCCGAGCCGCGCCCGGTCGCCCCCAGCGAATGCCGTGCGGTCAGCGCCAGGGTGTTGTCCTTATCCACGTTCCAGGTCAGGCCCAGCTCGGCCCGGCCCACGTAGTTGCTGATGCCGGGGTTGTCGTCGCTGTCCGCGCTCTCGTGCAGGCGCTTCCACAGGCGGCCGGTGACGGTCCAGCGGTTGTCCAGCTCCATGCCGGTCATCAGGTACACGCGGTTCCAGCTGCGCGACAGAGGCAGGCTCTGGCCGTTGGACTGGTGCACCAGGCCGATGCCGCTGTAGCGCCAGCGCCAGCCGAAGGGCAGCTTGGCGTCGGTGGGGTACACGTACATGATCTCGGGCTCGTGGTCCGTGTTGCGGAACGGCCGCGAGATGCCCGGCGAGAACAGCTGCCAGTACGACTGCTGCGTGTAGCCCGCCCACAGCGAGTCGCGCAGCGTGGGGTGGCCGCGCGTGAGCAGGCCCTGCGCGAGCTTGGTACGCACCGACAGCTGCACGCGCATCTCGGTCTTGCGGTAGTCCACCTCGCTGGTGGCGTTGTTGTCCGGGCTGCCCGAGGTGGGCAGGCGGTTGACGCTGGTGGCGCCCACGACGGACACGCTCATGGGCCGGTAGCCGCGAAAGCGGAACGCCCCGCAGTCGCTGCCCGTCTCCAGCTCCCAAAAGCGCGACAGGGTGCTGTACTGGCCGTCGCGGCAGCCGTCCACCTGCGCCACGTCGATGATGCGCGTGGCCGGCAGCGTGGCGTCCACCGGCGGGGGCGGCGCCTGCGTGGCGGCGGCGGGCTGGGCGCTGGCCGAAGCGGGCGGCGCCTGCCAGCTCTGCTCGCCGGCCCACTGGTCAAAGCAGGCCAGGCGTGCCTGGCTGTCACCGGTGAGTGCGGCGCACTGGCGCCAGCCGGCCGCGCGGTTGACGGCCGGGGCTGCGGCGGTCTCGGCCAGGCTGACCAGCGGCAGGGCCGTGCCCAGCAGCGCGGTGGCCAGGCCCAGGCGGGACAGGGGGTGTGAAGGCTGTGTCATGGTCGGATGATGCGCGTGGTCGGTGACGGCTGCCATGCAGGTCAGGGCCGGGAAGGGGCCTGCTTGCGCAGGGTGAAGGTGTAGGGCCGGTCGGCCTCGTCGGTCCATTCGCCGCGGATCTCGCGCGCGCAACTGCCCTCGACGACGTCGCCGCTCCAGTTGCCGCTGACCCGCGTGCCGTCGCGCGACTCTTCCATGGTGAGCCGGCCCTGGTGCACGTCGCCCACCACCACCGAGGTGAAGCCCGGCCACTGGATGCGTCCCTTCACCGTGCCGTCCCATTCGGGGTGGGGGCCCAGTTCCAGCAGCACGGGCTCGGCCATGCCGTCCAGCCGCGCCTGCCAGCGGCCCACGAGTTCGGGCTGCTCCATCTGCGCGGCCGTGGGGCAGGCCGGGCGCGGAGGTTGAGAGGGTTTTTGGGCGCAAGCGCTTACCAGTAAAGCGCTGGCAGCTATCAAAAATATAGTTTTCAACATGGGTTCAGGGTGTGGCGGGGCTGGGGGTGGCCTGGGCCTTGCGCGCAAATTCCTCGCGCAACTGGCGCAACTTGTCGCGTGGGTTCTCGCGCGCCGTGGCGGCGTCCAGTTTCATCTCGGCAATGAAGCGGCTGGGCTGGCAGGCCACCATCTCGCGGCCCTTCTTGCGCTTCTTGGTCCAGCTCACGGCCAGCGTGCGCTGGGCGCGGGTGATGCCCACGTACATCAGGCGGCGCTCCTCCTGCAGGCGCTGCAGGGTGTCGTCACTCACCTTCTGCTGGCGGCCATCGTCATCGTCCAGCTTGAAGGGCAGCATGCCTTCGGTTACGCCGGCCAGGATCACGTGCGGCCACTCCAGCCCCTTGCTGGCATGCAGCGTGGACAGCACCACCATGTCCTGCTCCTGTTCGCGCTCGGAGATGGTGGACAGCAGGGCGATGGTCTGCGCCACCTCCAGCAGGCTCTTGGTCGCGGCCTGCACCGTCGTGCCCGCGGTGTCGTCGATCTGGCCGCCCGCGCGCTGCGCCATCCAGTCGCAGAACTCCAGCACGTTGCTCCAGCGCGCTGCGGCCACCTTTTCGCTGTCCTCGCTGTCGTACAGGTGCTGCTCGTAGCCGATCTCCTTGAGCCAGTCGGCGAGGAAGGTGCGCGCGGCCTCGGCCCCGTGCGTGTGGCGCGCGCGGTGCTCCAGGTCGTTGACGGTGCGGCCGAACTCCAGCAGCCCTTCCATGCCGCGTTTCGGAATCACGGCGGGCAGCATGGCGTTGAACAGCGCGCCGAACATGCTTTGCTTGTGCTGCGTGGCGAACTCGCCCAGCGCCGCCAGCGTGGTGTGGCCCACGCCGCGCCGCGGGCTGGTGACGGCGCGCAGGAACGCCGGGTCGTCGTCGTTGTTGATCCACAGGCGGAACCATGCGCACAGGTCCTTGATCTCGGCGCGATCGAAGAAGCTGGTGCCACCCGACACCTTGTAGGGAATGTTGGCGCGGCGCAATGCCTTCTCGAACGGCTTGGCCTGATGGTTGGCGCGGTAGAGGATGGCGAAGTCCTTCCAAGCAGGCGGCGGGTTGCTGGCCGCGCGCAGGCTTTGGATGCGGGCCACGGCGCGCTCGGCCTCGTGCTCCTCGTTGTCGCAATCGACCACGCGCACGGGCTCGCCCTCGCCCAGCTCGCTGAACAGCGTCTTGGGAAACAGCTTGGGATTGGGCTGGATGACGTGGTTGGCCGCGCGCAGGATGGCGCTGGTCGAGCGGTAGTTCTGCTCCAGCTTGATGACGTTGAGCTGCGGGAAGTCCTGCGGCAGCTTCTTCAGGTTGTCCAGCGTGGCGCCGCGCCAGCCGTAGATGCTCTGGTCGTCGTCGCCCACGGCGGTGAAGCGCGCGCGCTCGCCCACCAGGTATTTCAGCAGCTCGTACTGCGTGGCGTTGGTGTCCTGGTATTCGTCCACCAGCACGTGGCCTAAGAGGCGCTGCCACTTTTCGCGCACCTCGGGGTGGTGGCGCAAGAGGCGCATGGGCATGCCGATCAGGTCGTCGAAATCCACGCTCTGGTAGGCCGTCAGGCGCTCCTCGTAGCGCTGCATGATCAGGGCGATGCTGCGCTCATGGTCGTCCTGGGCCATGGCCAGCGCCTTGCGCGCATCCCAGCCCTGGTTCTTCCAGTTGCTGATGGTCCATTGCCACTGGCGCGCGGTGGCCAGGTCGGTGGTGCCGCCCGAGCAGTCTTTGAGGATGCCCGTCACGTCGTCCTGGTCCAGGATGCTGAACGAGGGCTTGAGGCCCAGCACATGGCCGTCCTCGCGCACCATGCGCACGCCCAGGGCGTGGAAGGTGCACACCAGCACGTCCTTGGCCTGGCGGCCGATCAGGCCGGCGGCGCGCTCGCGCATCTCGGCCGCGGCCTTGTTGGTGAAGGTGATGGCGGCGATGCGCCGGGGCGCCAGGCCCGTCTCGATCAGCCGCGCGATCTTGTGCGTGATCACCCGCGTCTTGCCCGAGCCCGCGCCCGCCAGCACCAGGCACGGGCCCTCGGTGTAGTGCACTGCCTGCAACTGAGCAAGATTGAGACCGGACATGGATGCAGCGGGAGGAACGGGGCGCGCCTGCGCCGCGGGTTGCGGCGGGCGGCGGGTGAGAGGGAGAACAGCGGGTGTGCATGATAGCGGCGTGCGCGCACCAGGGTGATTGCCCGGGGTGGCACGCCCGGTGACAAGGCGTTTCAGCGCACGGCGGCGCTGCGACAATCGCGCCCGTGCTGTCCGTCCTGCTGATCACCTTCCCCTTCTTCGCCCTCGTGCTGTGCGGCTACCTGGCCACGCGGGCCGGGGCGCTGCCGGTGTCCGCCATCGGGGGGCTGAACAGCTTCGTGCTGTATTTCGCGCTGCCATGCATGCTGTACCGCTTCGGCGCCAGCACGCCCATCGCACAGCTGCTGGACCCGGCCGTCGCCGGGCTGTACCTGCTGTGTGCGCTGCTCATGGTGGGGGGCACGGTGGCCCTCACGCTGCGGCGCCGGGGGTGGAACGATGCGGCCTTCGGCGCGCTGGTGGCTGCCTTTCCCAACACCGGCTTCATGGGCGTTCCGCTGCTGGTGGCGTTGCTGGGCGAGGCCAGTGCCGGCACCGTGATCGTGGTGCTGGCGGTGGACCTGGTGATCACCAGCTCGGCGTGCATCGCGCTGTCGCGCCTGGATGGCGCGGGTGCGCACGGCGTGGCCGTGGCGCTGCGCAACGCGCTGCGCGGCATGGCCACCAACCCCATGCCCTGGTCCATCGTGCTGGGCGGCGTGGCGTCGGTCCTGCAGTGGCAGCTGCCGGGCCCCGTGGACCAGACCCTGGCCATGCTGGCGGGCGCGGCATCGCCGGTAGCGCTGTTCACCATTGGCGCGGTGCTGGCGCGCTCGCAGATGAACCAGCAAGAATACGTGCCGCCGGGCCAGTACGTGCCGATCGCGCTGGCCAAGCTCGTCGTGCACCCGCTGCTGGTGTGGTGCGTGGGACGTGCGGCGATGGCGCTGGGGGTGGATCTGTCGCCGTTCACGCTCACGGTGATGGTGCTGCTGGCCGCGCTGCCCAGCGCGAGCAACGTGGCGCTGCTGGTGGAGCGCTTCGGGGCCCACGGCGGGCGCGTGGCGCGCATCATCCTGGTGAGTACGGCGCTGGCATTCGTCAGCTTTTCGGCTGCCGTGGCGCTTTTGACTTGACCTGTTTACTTCTGTTTTGATAGCTATATGCGCTTACGGCATAAGCGCTGAGTGGCAAAAAACCAAAAAATCTTCTCAGCAGGCCTGGCGCACCGATTGGACGAGGGCGTCCCGCACGTAGTGCATCCCGACCATCGCCCCTGCCCAGAGCAGGCCTTCGACACAAAGCTGGAGCCGGAACGCCTGCCGGTACATCCGCGTGGTCACGGTATGCAGCGCTTTGGCCACGATGGGCAGGGGCGCGACGAGCGATACGGCGTAAACGGCGGCCTTCCAGCCCTGCAGGTACGTGCCGAAGGGCTTCGACCCGTGGCACAGGAGGATGGCTCCTTGGCCTTGCCAGTCGCCGTACGCCTGCCAAAGTCCCATCACGTTGAGAAAGCTGAAAAACGCCATCGCCACCAACCAGATAGAGGCCAGGTTGCCGTCCACCACGTTCCAACTCGGGGCATCGGCGCGTTCCGCTTTCTGCTGTGGGTTCTCCTTACGGCGCGCGCCTTCAGTGCGGATCACCTCTTCGGCAGCGTCCACGGCCAGGTCCAGCCACTGGCGCCACGTGCGCACGCGGGGCTGTTCGCCCAGCGCTGCGGCATAGACGCAGGCGTCGTCCACGCACACCTGCTTGTCAGGGGTGATGCGGTCGGCTGGCAAATACCAGTCCTTGGACTTGCGCGGCAGCCGTACCAAGAAGACGGTGGTGGTCATGATCGTTTGCCGAAAGCCCGTGGGGCGATGTAGCAGCTCGATGGCCATCCAGTCGAATCCTCGATGCCGGCCCTTCACGATCCACTGCGGGCCCACCACAACTAGGCCCAGCCGTTGCCAGAGCGGGTCTGAAAAGCTCTCGAGTAGACCGCGCGGCGGCTTCTCCTTGAAAGCCATTCACAAGTCCTCCAGGTCGGCGTCGTCCTGCGCCGCGCGCCTGATCTGAATCCCCACCGTGACGGCCGTGACCGCGCAGATCAGCAGGTTCCAGGGGCCGGGCACGCCGAAGATGGCCGTACCCACTACGGCAACGCCCACAACGACCGCCATGCGCAGGAAACCGTAGTCTTCGCAAAATCGGAGGGTGTGCGCCAGCGCAAGGTAGATCAGGATCAGCATCACCGGCCAGAAAAACAGGCTGGCGATCATCAGTGCCATCAGGCCCGTGCCGTCGGTTTCTGCGAACCAGGCTGCCCAGACCCAGTTGGTGACCAGCGTGGCCACGGTCAGTGCGACGGTGCTCCAAAGCGGAGGCAGAATGTCTTGGTAGCGGTTCATTCGGTGAGTTGTCCCGAGTATGCCGGTGGGCGGTGCTGCGCAGTGTGGGCAGCGCGGGCGAGTATGGCGAGCGGTTTCCCAGCCCAGCCTGCCAGCGGCTACTCCCGGTAGCGCGGGGCGATACCGCGAGCCATGCGCGCCTGCATGGCGCAAAAAATGCTGTTAGGAGGATAGCTGTAAGCGCTGGTTGAAAAGTGCTGGCAGCACCTTTGCCGTGGTTGCACCACGCGGGATTTCCTTCAGATCGCCTGCGGGTCCACGTCCACCAGCCAGCGCACCAGGCCGCGGTGGCGCTGGCGCTCGGCATGCAGCAGCGGCTGCCATGCGGCCAGAAAGCGCTGCAGCGCACCGCGCTGGGGACTTTCCAGCAGCATCTGCGCGCGCTCCACATTGGCCACGCGCTGGATGGCGAGCGGCACCGGCGGGAACAGGAAGACCTGGTCCAGCCCCGGCAGCCCGGCGGCGCGCGCGGCGTCGCTGGCGGCCTGCAGGAAGGCCTGGGCCGCCTCCTGCGTGCGGGCGTCCGCGCGCACCAGCGCCTGATAGGCGAAGGGCGGCATGCCGGCTTCCTGGCGCTCGGCCAGCTGGCGCGCGGCGAAGGCCGGGTAGTCGTGGCGGCGCAGCGCGGCATAGACGGCGTGGTCGGGGTGCCAGGTCTGGATCCACATCTCGGGCGGGCTGCCCTGCGCGGCCACATAGCGCGCATCGCGCCCCGCGCGGCCCGCGGCCTGCATCAGCAGGGCGAACATGCGCTCGGGCGCGCGGAAGTCGCTGCTGAAGAGCGCTCCGTCGGGCTGCACGGCCGCCACCAGGGTGATGCGCCGAAAGTCATGCCCCTTGGCCACCATCTGCGTGCCGACCAGTACGTCCACCTCGCCGCTGTGCACCTGGGCCAGTTGCTCCTCCAGCGCCCCCTTGGCGCGGGTGGTGTCGGCGTCGATGCGTGCCACGCGCGCGGCGCGGCGGTCCGGGGTGATCACGTTGCGCAGCAGGGCGGCCAGTTGCTCTTCCAACTGCTCGGTGCCGCGGCCCAGGGGCAGGATGTCCGGGTTGCCGCAGCTGGGGCAGGCGCGCGGCACGCGTTGCGTAAAGCCACAGTGGTGGCAGCGCAGCGTGCGGTCGCTCTTGTGGAACACCTGGTGGGCGCTGCAGTGCGGGCAGTCGCTCTTCCAGCTGCAGTCGTGGCAGTGCAGCACGGGTGCAAAGCCCCGGCGGTTGAGCAGCACCAGGCATTGCTCCCCGCGCTGCACCCGTTCGGTGATGGCGGCCAGCAGCGGGGGCGAGAACACGCCACCCGCCCCCGAACTGCGCGGCTGTTGCCCCATGTCCACCAGGCGCACGCGCGGCAGCTCGCCTGCGCCGGCGCCTTCTGCGGAGCCGATACGGCTGGGCATGTGCAGGCGCAGGTAACGGCCCGGGCCCCCCTCGCTGGCCGGGGTGCTGGCATGCCAGCTCTCCAGCGACGGGGTGGCGCTGCCCAGGATCACCTTGGCGCCCTGCTCGCGTCCGCGCCACAGCGCCAGGTCGCGCGCGGAGTAGCGCGCGCCCTCCTGCTGCTTGTAGCTGGCGTCATGCTCCTCGTCCACCACGACCAGTGCCAGCCCCGGCAGGCTGGCAAACACCGCCATGCGCGTGCCGAGCACGATGCGCGCAGCGCCCGTATGCGCGGCGAGCCAGCTCTTCAGGCGCTGTGCCGGCGTCATCCCGCTGTGCATGCTGACTACGGCCGCCTCGCCGTACAGGGGCGCGAAGCGCTCGCGAAAGCGCGCCTCCAGCTGCGGGGTGAGGTTGATCTCGGGCACCATCACCAGTGCCTGTGCGGTGGGGTGGCAGGCCAGGGCGCGCTGCACGCAGTGCAGGTACACCTCGGTCTTGCCGCTGCCCGTGCTGCCGAACAGCAGGAAGGGGCCGCGCTCTGCATCGATTTGGGCTGTAGCGCTTGCCTGTTCTGCGGTAAGTGCTATTGTTTTTGCAACTGCTTCGGACGGGTGCGCCGGCGGTGCGGGGCGGCGCAGGCGCCGCGCCAACTGCTCGGGCGTGAGGTCGCGCAGCTGTGGGGGCAGGGCGGCCAGCGCCACCTCGCCCACCGCGCGTTGGTAGTAGCGCGCGGCGAAGCTCACCAGACGGCGCCAGGCGGCGTCCAGCGGCGCCACGCCTTCGAGCACGCCCGCCACCGTGCGCGGCACCATGCCCGGCGGTAGCGCCGCTAGCTCGGCGGGCGCGTCCCAGACCACGCCCAGCACCTCGCGCGCGCCCAGCGGCACGCGCACCAGTGTCCCCGGAGGCAGCGGGCGCGGGCTGGCATAGCTCAGCGGTTCGCCCACGCCACTGTGCGCCGGCGTGCTCACGGCCACGCAGAGCAGGCAGGCGGCGCTGTCATGCGGCGTGGTCGGGGACAGGGAGCGGTCAGGCATGGGCGGTGGGTGAAAAGGCGGGCGGCACCGGGGCGCGGCCCCGCATGATTCCACAAGCTTGCCCACTGCTATGAGAGATGCTGTGGGTAACTTTGTTGAAAAGCAGCGCGCAACACGCCGCGGGACGCGCCCCTGCTGGACTGCGCGCTAGCGGATTTGTAGACGGCGCGGTGCAAAAAAAGCTTATGAATCAACGTTCTTTGCTGCGCCGCAAACAGTGCCGCAGCGGTTGTCGGGCGACGCTCTGCGCAGGGGGCCGCAGTTGCCAGCATGTGAACAACTGGCGCTGTCAATAGGGAAGAGCATCCCCGGATGTGGTAGGCGTTGCAGCCACTGTGGGACTTTTCCTTCACTTCGTGCGGCAAGTGCTTGATTTTGCGAGGGAAACACAGGAAGTTCAGATTTTCTGTGGATAACTTTGTTGATATCCCGGCTGGGCCGCCCGAAAGCCCTTGTCTGGCCGTGGTTTGCTTAGGGTGCCCACAAAATCGGCAGGCGCAGGACTTTCATATGAATCAACCACTTACGAGGTTCTGAGTGATTTGTTGCCGGTTGTTGCGCTGCTGGCTGCGGGCCGCGCGGCAAGCCGGATGCGGCTGCCGCAGTGTGAGTAAGTCATGCCGGCGCCGTGGCCCCTGGTAAGTAGGCATTCACCGCTGCCGCAGGCTGCGTGAATAGCCATGCACGGCTTCCACCAGCGCGGCCACGTGTTCGGGCGGGGTGAACTGGCTGATGCCGTGGCCCAGGTTGAAGATGTGCGTGGGGCCGGTGGTGGTCTTGTCGGTGTGCGGCGTGCCGAAGCTGTCGAGCACGGCGCGCACCTGGGCTGCCACGGCCTCGGGAGGTGCAAACAGCACGTTCGGGTCGATGTTGCCCTGCAGCGCCTTGCCGGGGCCGCCCACCTGCCCGCCGACGATGGCGCGCGCCTTGCCCAGGTGGGCTGTCCAGTCCAGGCCGAGCACCTCGCAGTCGATGTCCTTCATGTCGTCGAGCCAGATGCCGCCGCCCTTGGTGAAGACGATGCGCGGCACGTCCTGGCCGTCCACGCCCGTGCGCTTGAGCTGCGCCAGCACGCGCCGGGTGTATTCCAGGCTGAACTGCTGAAAGCACCCGTCGGCCAGCACGCCGCCCCAGCTGTCGAAGACCATCACGGCCTGGGCGCCGGCGTCGATCTGGGCGTTCAGGTAGGCGGCCACGGCGTCCGCGTTCACCGCCAGGATGCGGTGCATCAAGTCCGGTCGGCTGTACATCAGCGTCTTGACGAGGCGGTAGTCGTCGCTGCCCTTGCCCTCGACCATGTAGCAGGCCAGCGTCCAGGGGCTGCCCGAGAAGCCGATCAGCGGCACGCGGCCGTTCAGCGCGCGGCGGATGCTGGTGACGGCGTCGAACACATAGCGCAGCTTGTCCAGGTCGGGCACGGCCAGCGCGGCCACGTCGGCCTCGTCGCGCACCGCCTTGGCAAAGCGCGGGCCTTCGCCCTCGGCGAACGACAGGCCCAGGCCCATGGCGTCGGGCACGGTGAGGATGTCGCTGAACAGGATGGCCGCGTCCAGCGGGAAGCGCTCCAGCGGCTGCAGCGTCACCTCGGTGGCGTACTCCACGTTCGTGGCCAGGCCCATGAAGCTGCCGGCCTTGGCGCGCGTGGCCTTGTATTCGGGCAGGTAGCGGCCCGCCTGGCGCATCAGCCACAGGGGCGTGTAGTCGGTGGCCTGACGACGGCAGGCCCGCAGGAAGGTGTCGTTCTGGAGGGGGGCGAAGCTCATGCGCGCGATTGTCGCAGGCCGGCTCCCGCAGGCCTTGGGCAAGCCCCGCGGGCTTGCCTCAGATCAAGGAAAGGGGCGCTGCAGGACGATGCGCCGTCTCCTTACACGGGGGAACGGGTGGGGTCCGGGTTCCACAGCGTCCCATCGGCTCCGGCCTCCAGCAGCCGGGTCAGCAGCGGGTGCATCACCTTGCGGGCGCTGTAGATCAGGTGGAACTGCTCATGCACCTCGGGGGTGGTGCCCACGGGCACGAGGCCATGGGTCTGCTCCAGGTGCGGGCCCAGGGTCTCGGGCGCGGGCATCACGCCCATGCCGGTGGCAGCGAAGGTGCTGAGCAGGGCGCTGTCCTCGAATTCCCCTGCAATGCGCGGGCGGATGCGCTCGCGTTCCAGCCAGTGGTCGATGCGCGCGCGCAGCGCGGCGTGCTCGGTGGGTAGCAGCACCGGCACGACCGCCAGGCTGCGCGGGAATGCGTGGCGCGCGGCCTGCGCCCACAGCGGCGGGGCATACCAGCCAATGGCGCTGGTGCCCAGCAACTGGCTGGTGGTGCGCAGCGCCGGGTTCGGCGGGGCGGGGCGGTCGGCCAGTACCGCGTGCAGCTTGTGCAGCGCCAGCTCGCCCAGCAGGGGCTGGAATTCCCCCTCGTGGCACAGCAGGCGCAGGTGGGGCTCGTCCAGCACGGGAGTGAGCAGCCGGTGGACCGCCAGTTTGGCAATGCCGTCGGAGATACCCAGGTTCAGGCGCAATGTGGGTCCTGAGGCGGCCTCGCGCACGCGCTGGGGCAGCTGCTCGCCCAGCGCGAAG
The DNA here is from genome assembly GCF_022807955.1 of Diaphorobacter sp. LI3. Taxonomy (NCBI): domain Bacteria; kingdom Pseudomonadati; phylum Pseudomonadota; class Betaproteobacteria; order Burkholderiales; family Comamonadaceae; genus Diaphorobacter; species Diaphorobacter sp. LI3. The sequence continues at coordinate 698,011 of NZ_CP094346.1, forward strand.
ATGTGGTCGGCCTCGTGCAGCGCGGCCACGCCGGCCTCGGTCAGCATGAGGTTGCGGCCCTCGGCGCGCAGCAGGCTCACCCCCAGGGACTTCTCCAGCTCGCGCACCTGTGCGCTGATGGTCTGCACGGCCATGTCCAGCCGCTCGGCGGCCCGTGCCATGCCGCCCTCCTTGGCGACGACCCAGAAGTAGTACAGGTGGCGGTAGTTGAAGCTCTGGCTCATGGAGTTACTTCGTAAAAACCGAAGTAATAGTACCGATAAGGCAGGTTTTTTGGAATCCATGCGACTCCTACATTGCACCCCTCGGGCGGTGGGCCCGTCAGTACAACCCCATTGGAGAAGGACGCATGGAAACGATAGGAACCTGGTGGATGTGGGCAGGCTTCGCCGCCTTTGTGGTCGTGGCGATCGCCGTGGACCTGCTGGTGATGGAGCGCCAGGGCGCGCACCGGGTGACGATGGGCGAGGCCGCGCGCTGGAGCCTGCTGTGGTTTGCGCTGGCGTTCGTGTTCGTGGGACTGCTGTGGTGGTACCTGGACGGCAGCCAGGGCCGCGACGTGGCCAACACGGTGTCGATGCAGTTCATCACCGGCTACCTCGTCGAAAAGAGCCTGTCGGTGGACAACATCTTCGTGTTCCTGATGCTGTTCAGCTACTTCGCCGTGCCGCCGCAGTACCAAAAGCGCGCTCTCATCATCGGCATCATCGGCGCCATCGTGCTGCGCACGCTGCTGATCCTGGCGGGTGCGTGGCTGCTGGCCACGTTCCACTGGCTGTTGTACGTGTTTGGCGCGTTCCTCGTGGTCACCGGCATCAAGATGTGGCTGGCCGCGGGGCAGGAGCCCGACATCGCGACCAACCCGGTGCTCAAGCTGCTGCGCCAGCGCATGCGCATCACCGACCGGTTCGACGGAGAGAAACTCTCCACCATGATCGACGGCGTCAAGCACTACACCCCGCTGTTCGTGGTGCTGGTGCTGATCGGCACCACCGACATCATCTTCGCGGTGGACAGCATCCCCGCCATCTTCGCCATCACCAGCGACCCGTTCATCGTGCTCACGGCCAACGTGTTCGCCATCCTGGGCCTGCGCGCGCTGTACTTCCTGCTGGCCGACCTGGCCAACCGGTTCCACCTGCTGGCCTACGGTCTGGCGCTGGTGCTGGTGTTCATCGGCACCAAGATGCTGCTGATCGACCTGGTGAAGATTCCCATCGGTTACGCGCTGCTGGTCACGGCGACGCTGATTGCCGGCTCCATCGTGCTGTCGCTGCGCGGCTCGGGGGGGAGCGCGGCGCGCCCCGTGCCCCCACTGCCGGGCAAGCGCTGACCTGCCCCGCGCGCCCCCGGTCGGGCGTGACCCCGGCCGTGGGTGGCCCGGTTCAGCGCGTGCGTGCCAGGGCCTGGTCGATGTCCCAGAGGATGTCGTCCAACTCCTCGATGCCCACGCTCAGGCGCACCATGTCCGCGCGCACGCCGGCGCGGGCCAGCTCCTCCTCGTTGAGCTGGCGGTGCGTGGTGGAGGCGGGATGGATCACCAGCGTCTTCGCGTCGCCGATGTTGGCCAGGTGGCTCAGGAACTCGCAGGCGTCGATGAACCGCTCGCCCGCGGCGGCGCCGCCCTTCACGCCGAAGGTCAGGATGCCTGAGGCGCCGGGCTGACCGTCCACCGCGCGGAACTGCTTTTGCGCCAGCGCGTAGTACGGCGATTCCGGCAGGCCCGGGTAGTTAACCCAGGCCACCTGCGGGTGCTGCTGCAGGAACCGCGCCACGGCCAGCGCGTTGCGGCAGTGCTCGCGCATGCGCAGGTGCAGCGTCTCGGCGCCCTGCAGCAGCAGCCAGGCGTTCAGGGGCGAGAGCACGCCGCCGAAGGTGCGGTTGACCTCCATGCGCGCCTTCATGGTGTAGCCGAAGTCGCCAAAGGTCTCGTAGAACTTCACGCCGTGGTACGCGCGGCTGGGCTCCACCATCTCGGGGAAGTGGCCGTTGTCCCAGGGGAATTTGCCCCCTTCCACGATCACGCCGCCCATGGTCGTGCCGTGGCCGCCGATGTACTTGGTGGCGCTGTGCACCACGATGTCGGCGCCTAACTGCAGCGGGTTGCACAGGTAGGGGCTGGCCACGGTGTTGTCGATGACCAAGGGCACGCCGTGGGCGTGGGCCACCTCCGCAATCGCCGCGATGTCCAGCACGTTGACCAGCGGGTTGCCGATGGTCTCGCCGTACACGGCGCGCGTGTTCGGGCGCATGGCGCGGGTGAAGTTCTCGGGGTCGGACGGGTCGACGAAGGTCGTCTCGATGCCCAGGCGGCTGAAACCCACGCCCAGCTGCCCCACCGTGCCGCCATAGAGCGTGCTGGCGGCCACGATGTGGTCGCCGGCCTTCCGGATGGCCAGCAGCGCCGCCATCTGCGCAGCCATGCCGCTGGCGCAGGCGAGGGCCGCGCGGCCGCCCTCCAGGCTGGCCATGCGCTCCTCGAACACGGCGACCGTGGGGTTGCTGATGCGGCTGTAGACGTTGCCGAAGGTCTGCAGGTTGAACAGGCTGCTGGCGTGTTCGGCGTCGTCGAAGACGAAGCTCGTGGTCTGGTGGATGGGCGTGGCGCGCGCGCCGGTCACGGGGTCGGGCTGGGCGCCGGCGTGGATGGCGCGCGTGCCGAAGCCGAAGGCACGGTCGGCTCCAGAGCCGGGTGGGGTGGATGCGGTCATGGTGTTATGGGTCAAATAGGCCTCTAGCGCTTATCCATAAAGCGCTAGCAGCTATCAATATGGGAGCTTGCGCAGGCGCTTGGACGAGATCACCTGGGTGTTCACGCCCATCCAGCCCAGGCCGCCGAACAGGCGTGCGTGCTCGATCTTCACGCAGCGGTTCTGGATCACGCGCAGGCCCGCGGCCTCGGCCTGCGCGCCGGCGGCCTCGTTGAACACGCCCAGCTGCAGCCACAGGCATTGCGCGCCCACCGCGATGGCTTCAGCCGCCAGCGGCGGGATGTCCTCGCTCTTGCGAAAGCAATCCACCATATCGATGCGTGCGCCCTGCGCGGCCAGCGCGGCGGAGGCATCAAGCACGCTGGCGTAGGCGGTCTCGCCCAGGATCTGACCGCCTTCGCGCGCGACCAGCGGGTTCACGGGAATCACGCGGTAGCCGTGCGCCTGCATGTACTTGGCGGCAAAGTGGCTGGGCCGGTGCCATTGCGGCGACAGGCCCACCACGGCGATGGTGTGGCACTGTGTGAGCACGTCACGCAAAGTGCTGATGGTGTCGGGTGTGCGGAGCATGGCGGCAGTGTATGCACAGCCGTGGGCCCACGGGTATCCGCGCCACCCCTCAGGCGGTCGTGGCGCGGCGCTGGAGCCACCACCCCCACGCCAGCCCCAGCAGCGCCGCCAGGCCCGAGGCCAGCAGCACGCCGCGCTTGGCGGCGTCCAGCAGCGCGGCGCTGTCGAACGCCAGGGTGGCGATGAAGATCGCCATGGTGAAGCCGATGCCCGCCAGCAGCCCGGTCAGCAGCAGCCCGCCCCAGCCCATGCCCGCGGGCAGGGCGCACAGGCGCAGGCGCACGGCCAGCCAGCAGGCCAGCAGCACGCCCAGCGGCTTGCCGGCCACCAGCGCCACGGCCACCGCGGCCATGAGCAGGCCGGCGCCCGGCGCCGCCGGTTGCGCGCCGCCTGCACTGCCCAGCGCCACGCCGGCATTGGCCAGCGCAAACAGCGGCATCACGCCAAAGGTCACCCACGGGTGCAGGCTGGCCTGCACGCGCTGCACCGGGGGCGCGGGCTCGCGCCCGGCCAGGGCGTGCACCGGCGTCACCAGGCCCAGCACCACGCCGGCCAGCGTGGGGTGGGCGCCCGTCTGCCAGATGCCCCACCACAGCACCGCGCCGGCCGGCACATAGGCCCAGGCGCGGCGCACACCCAGCTGCTGCAGCAGCAGCACGCCCGCCAGGCCCAGCGCGGCGATGCCGAACATCGGCCACTGCAGCCCGCCCGAGTAGAACAGCGCGATGATGAGCACGGCCACCAGGTCGTCGATGATGGCCAGCGTGAGCAGGAACACCCGCAGCACCGGCGGCAGGCCGCGCCCCAGCAGGGCCAGCACGCCCACCGCGAAGGCGATGTCGGTGGCGGTCGGCACGGCCCAGCCGCTGCGCAACGCGGGCGGCACCAGCGCCAGGTACAGCAGCGCCGGCACGGCCACGCCGCCCAGCGCGGCCAGCACGGGCAGCAGCGCATCGCGCGGGCGGGCCAGGGCGCCTTCGTGCAGTTCGCGCCGGATCTCCAGCCCCACCACGAGGAAGAACACCGTCATCAGCGCATCGTTCACCCAGAAATGCAGCGACTGCGTGAGCTGCCAGCCGCCCACGGCGACCGACAGCGGCACGTGCCACAGCGCGTGGTAGCTGGCGGCCCAGGGTGAGTTGGCCCAGGCCAGCGCGGCGGCGGCCGCGATCAGCAGCACGATGCCGCCCGCGGCATCGGCATGCGACAGGCGCGAGAGCAGAGCGGTGCAGCGGTCGGCCAGGGGAAGCAGGGCGGGCTGGCGCGGCGCAGCGCGCCGCGGGGTAAGGCGGTCGGTCATGGACAGGCGGGGCCGCATGCTGCGGCCCGTGGTGCGCAGGCGGCCCGACCTGCGCTGCAACAATCCTGCCCTGCCGCCCCATGCGGTGGACACCCGCGGGCAGTATAGGAAGCCGCGCCCAGCGTGCCCGCGCAATGCCCCGGCCCTACACTGGCTTTTTTCGCATGCCCAGGAGTTTGCGATGGTCCGAGCCACCTCTGCCGCTTTGCAAGGCGTCTGTTTGGCGCTTGCCCTGGCCGCCAGCGCGGCGCAGGCGCAGCCGGCCGCGCCGGCCCTCTGGGTGAATGCGCTGGGCATGCCCTTCGTGCGCATCGCGCCGGGCAGCTTCCGCATGGGCAGCAGCGAGCCCGTCGACGCGTTGGCCCGTGCCTATCCGACGCTGGAGCGCTGGCGGTTTGAGCAGTTGGCCGACGAGGCGCCCGCCCATACCGTGCGCATCACGCGCGCCTTCTACCTGGGGCAGACGGAAGTGACGGTGGGGCAATTCCGCCGCTTCGTGCAGACCTCCGGCTACGTGCCCGAGTCCGAGGCCGACGGCACGGGCGGCTACGGCTACAACCTGGCCTACGACCCCGCCGCCAGCGCGCGCGGCGACGCATTCGAGGGGCGCGACCCGCGCTATTCCTGGCGCAACCCCGGCTTCGCCCAGGGCGACGACCACCCGGTGGTCAACATCACCTGGCACGACGCGCATGCGCTGGCCGCCTGGCTCAGCGCCACCGAGGGCCACCGCTACCGCCTGCCCACCGAGGCGGAGTGGGAATACGCCTGCCGCGCCGGCACGCGCACGCGCTACCCGCATGGCGACGACCCGGCCGCGCTGGCGCGCCACGCGAACGTGTTCGACGAAGATGCCGCGCCCTACTGGCCGCGCTGGCGGCCCCAGGCCGCGCCGGGGCACGACGGGCATGCGTTCACCGCGCCCGTGGGCCGCTACGCGCCCAACGCCTTCGGCGTGCACGACATGCTAGGCAACGTGTGGGAATGGGTGTCGGACTGGTATGCCGAGGAGGGCTATGCGCACTCCCCGCGGGACGATCCGCGGGGACCGGCCACCGGCCAGGTGCGCGTGCGCCGCGGCGGCTCCTGGCACACCTGGCCGCTGTACGCGCGCTGTGGGTTCCGCAACTGGAACACGCCCCAGACGCGCTACACCCTGGTGGGCGTGCGTCTGGTGCGCGAGATCGACCCGCCGCAATCGCCACGGCCACGCGGCGCGCGGCGGTGATCAGAGCGCGGACACGGCGGCGCGCAGTTCCGACTCGCCCAGGATCTCGGAGAACACCACTGGCGCCTTGCCCGGCGCATGCAGCACATAGACCGGCACGCCGCTGCGGCCGAGCTGCGCCAGCGCGGCGGTGATGGCGGGGTCGCGCCGTGTCCAGTCGGCGCGCAGCAGGGCCACGTTCTTCGTTGCAAAGTCCTGCAGCACCGCAGCGCTGGCCAGCGTGGTGTTCTTGTTGTACTGGCAGGTCACACACCAGGCGGCCGTGTAGTCCACGAACACCGGGCGGCCCTGGGCCACCAGCTCGTCGGCCAGACCAGGGCGCCAGGGCTGCCAGGAGGTCACGCCGGCCACGCCGCTGGTGGCCGAGGCTGCGGCATGGGGTGCGCTTTCCAGTTCAATGATCTTTGGGCCCCAAAGCCATGCCAGCCAAGCGCAAGCAGCTATTGAAAGAGGAGCGAGAACAGCCCGCGTGGCCCCGCGCAGCGTGAGCGCCCACACGGCCATGCTGAGCGCCACCAGCAGCGCCAGCAGCGCCGCCGCGCCGTTGATGCCGCTTTGCTGGCCCAGCACCCACACCAGCCACACCACGGTGGCGAACATCGGGAAGGCTAGCAGGCGACGCAGCGTGTCCATCCACGCGCCCGGCCGCGGCAGGGCGCGCGCAAACGCGGGCAGCCAGCTTGCCAGCAGGTAGGGCAGGGCCAGGCCCAGGCCCAGCGCCGCGAAGATGGACAGTGCCTGCCCCGCGGGCAGCGTGGCCGTGAGGCCCAGCGACGCGCCCATGAACGGCGCCGTGCACGGCGAGGCCACGGCCACGGCGAGCACCCCGGTGAGGAAGGCATCCAGCACCGGGTGGCGCGCCTGCAGGCCCGCCAGCGACGAGGGCAGCATGCGCCCGAACTCGAAGACGCCCGCCAGGTTCAATCCGATCAGCGTGAACAGCGCGGCCAGCGACGCCACCACCGCTGGCGACTGCAGCTGAAAGCCCCAGCCCACGGCCTCACCCGCGGAGCGCAGGCCCAGCATCAGCGCGCCCAGCAGCAGGAACGACAGCACCACGCCCGCGGTGTAGGCCAGCCCGCCGATGCGGTGGGCGCGCTGGTTCTGCGCATGGCGCGCAAAGCCCACCACCTTGATCGCCAGCACCGGGAACACGCAGGGCATGAGGTTCAGGATCAGCCCGCCCAGCAGCGCGCCGGCCAGAGCGGCCAGCCAGGTGCCCAGCGGCGCGGGTGTCGCAGCGGCGGGGGCCGTGGGCGCGGCGGCATTGGCGGCGTTGGCTTTCAGCGCGGCCTCCAGCGCGGGCGACATGCCCTTCAGTGCCGCCACGGCGGGCCAGCCGCCCGGCACGGGCAGCTCGGCACGCCAGCCCTGGCCGCCATGGGCCAGCACCACCGGCATCGGTACGGGCCCGTCGCTGCGCTGGGGCGACAGCGGCAGGCGCGCGGTCCACACCGCGCCGTCCCACTGCTGCGTGGGCGTGGCGGCGGTCTCCACCACGCCCGTGGTCTCGGGGAACACCTCCAGCGTCTGGCCCTGCAGCGCCGGGGGCAGGCCGGCCACGCGCAGCAGCACGGCGTCGCCCTCGACCTGCGCGCTGCTGCCGCCTAGAGCCGGCAGATCGCGCGGGTGGGCCGCGGCGGCGGCATCGAACGCGGCGGCATGCAGCGCCGTCGTGCCGCGCAAGGGCAATTGCAGCGTGAAGCTGCCCTCCTCGGGGATGCACTCCTGGCGGCACACCAGCCACGAGGCCTTGAGCTGGAAGGTCGCTTCCTTGGCCAGCGGGCCGGGGTTGAATGCTGGGGAGACAGTCATGGGCACGGGCAACAGCACCGTGCCCTCGTAGCCGTAGTTGGCCAGGTTGCCCAGCGGAATCTTCTTGGGCACGGGCCAGGCGACCTCGCCCGCGTCGATGCCCGCCGGCAGCTGCCACTCCAGTTGCGTGGGCAGGCCGGAGTCGCCCGGGTTCTTCCAGTAGGTGTGCCACTCGGGCTGGTGCGTGATCGACAGGCCCAGCCACAGCGGCTTGCCCGGGCCCACGCCGTCGGGTGCCTGGGCCACCAGCTCGGCGCGCACATGCGGCGTGACGACGCTGCTGCTGCCCGCGGCGGCGGTTGTCTTGAGCTGAATTTGGCCGATGGCGCCCGTGGATAAAGCGCAAGCAGCTATGAAAAAAAGAGTGTGCAGGGGGCGCTGCAAGGGGCGAAGGCAGGACATGGCGCAGGGTGGGAGCGGCGGGGACGGGGTTTGGTTCCTTGGGGGCTGGCGTTCAGGCGCCCAAGCCCAGCACCACGCGGCGCGACATGGTGCCCTTTTTCTCGATCTTGGTGACCACCACGGCGCCGATCTCGCCGGTGCGCGCCACATGCGTGCCGCCGCAGGGCTGCAGGTCGATCTGCGCGGCGTCGCCGTCGCAGGCGCCGCCCACGCGCACCGTGCGCACCGTGCCGGTGCCGCGCGGGGGCTGCACGCTCATGCTCTTGACGAGCTGCGGGTTGGCGTCCAGCGCCGCGTCGCTGATCGCGCCGATGGTCACCGCATGGTCCTGCGCCACCAGGCGCGCGATGGCGGCGGTGAGCGCGTCCTTGTCCAGCGCGCCGTCCATGTGGAAGTCCAGGCGCGCGTAGTCGGGCGTGATCGAGCAGCCGTTCACCGGCTGCGCGACGATGTGGCACAGCAGGTGCGTGGTGGTGTGAAAGCGCATCAGCCGGTGGCGGCGCTCCCAGTCGATGCGCGCCGTGACCGCATCGCCCACCGCCAGGCCGAGCGCCTGGCCCGGCGCGGGCACATGCACGATGTCCGCGGTGGGCCGCCCCTCGGCGTCCTTGCCCTTGCGCGTGTCGGCGATGGCCAGTGCCGTGCCATCGGGGCGCAGCAACACGCCGGCATCGCCCGCCTGGCCGCCGCCCAGCGGGTAGAACACGGTGCGGTCCAGCACCACGCCACCTTCGGGCGTGAGGGCGGTGACGGTGGCGCTGCATTCGCGCAGGTAGCTGTCGGCGCGGAAAAGGTCGTGGGTCATGGTGGGCAATGGTAGAGCGTTCGCTCGGGCAGGAGCGTGGTTACGCTCTAAGATGGCCCGCATGCGATATCCCTCCCGCTTTTGGGCCGAACTGTCCGCCCGCGACTTTGCCCAGGCGCAGGCCACGGGCCTGGCCGCGCAGGCCGTGGCGGTGCTGCCCGTGGCCGCCGTCGAGCAGCATGGCCCGCACCTGCCGCTGTCGGTCGACGCCACGCTGCTGGCCGGCGTGATCGACGCTGCGCTGCCCTTGCTGCCCGCCGATCTGCCCGTGCTGCTGCTGCCGCCGCAGAACGTGGGCCTGTCCACCGAGCACCTGTCCTACCCCGGCACGCTCACGCTGTCGCCCGCCACGCTGATCGCGCTGTGGACCGAGCTGGGCGCCTGCATCGCGCGCGCGGGGGTGAAGAAGCTCCTGCTGCTCAACGGCCACGGGGGCAACGTGGCGGCCATGGACATCGTGGCGCGCGAGCTGCGCCAGCGCCACGGGCTGCTGGTGTACGGCAGCAGCTGGTTCAACCTGGTGGACGAGGCCACCAACGCACGTTTTACTGCGCAGGAGCACCGCTTCGGCATCCACGGCGGCGAGATCGAGACGTCGATGATGCTGCACATGGCGCCCGCCACCGTGTGCATGGAGCATGCGCAGCACTTCCCCTCGACCTCGCAGGACCGCGCGGCGCGCTTTGGGCTGCTGGGCAACGGCAAGAGCGCCAAGATGGGCTGGGCCATCGAGGACTACAACCCCGCGGGCGCCGTTGGCAATGCCGCGGCCGCCACTGCCGCCCAGGGACAGGCCATGGTGCAGGCTGCCGCAAGGGGGCTAGCCCAACTGCTGGGCGAGCTGCATGCGCTGCCGCCCGAGACGGTGGCAAAAATTTAAGCAAAAATCGGCTCTAGCGCTTTTCCATCAAGCGCTAATAGCTCACTTTTCAATAGCAAACGTTCTCAGGCGTGCGTTGCCCAGCCGCGGTGTTCGGGCGTGTCCAGGTGCGGCAGCGTGTTGAAGGTCTGCAGCATCAGGCGTTTGGGGCTGATGCTGAACTCCGTGACCGCGCTGTTGCGGATGCGCATGTTCAGCGCGATCGTGACCTCGGGCGGGGTGCAGAGCACCTCGCCCACGGCGGCGGCGATGGGCCCGCCGCTGGAGACCAGCAGCACGTTGTGTCCCGTGTGCTGGCGCCGTACATGGTCCAGCGCCGCGCGCACCCCGCCAGAGAAATCGTCCCAGCAGGGCATGCCTGCCGGGCTGATGGTGCCCGCCATCCACTGCGCCATGGCATCGCACAGCAGGCGAAAGTGCTGCTTGTACAACTCGGGCGTGTCGGGACGCGGCAACGGCATGGGGTGCACGCAGTGGATCAGCGCATGGCTGTCGTATTCGTTGAGTCCCGGCATCAGCAGGGGCTCGGGCGTGCCCTCCAGCCCTTGCTGGATGCCTTGCAGCGTCTGCGCATGGCGGCGTAGCGTGCCGCACAGCACCGCATCGAACTGCAGCCCGCGCTCGCGCCAGTACGCGCCCAGGCGCACCGCCTGCTCATGGCCGCGCGGGCTGAGCTGGTCATAGTCGTCCGCGCCAAACGAGGCCTGGCCGTGGCGCACGAGGTAGAGGGTTCCCATGGTCTGGAATTGTGGCGAGGCCGCTGCCGCGCGCTTGTCGCGGCTGCGACCGGCGGCGCGCTAGGCGGCAAGCGCCGCCCGCGCCTGCGCCGCCGTGGGCAGCAGGCGGCGCTGCTGCAACTGGCCGAACCATTTGCGGAACATGTCCTCGGTGTCCATGCACGCATGAAAGCCCGCCTGGCGGATCTTCACCGAGCTCATGATCACCGGCGGCAGCGGGGCGGCCCTGCCGTGGTTCATCTGGAAGTCGGCATACGCTGCGCCCTGGCCGATGAAGGCGGTCAGATCGCGCGGCGCCGCCAGTTGGTACTTGTCCACCAGGCGCTCCCACGCGGGCTGCTGGTCGGCCAGCGCGGTGGCCAGCGACTGGGGCTCGGGCTCGCCCACGGGCATGCCCAGCGCGTCGGCGATGGTGGGCCAGACGTTCTGCCAGACGAACACGTCGCCGTTTTCCAGGTTGAAGGTTTCGTTGCGTGCGTTGGGCGACTCGGCAGCCCAGGCGCAGGCCTGGGCGATCAGGTCGGCGTCGATGGCTTGGTTCACGCGCGCCGGGCCGCCGGGGTAGGCCAGGGGCAGGCCCTGTTCATGGCGCAGCCAGGCATAGACGCCGATGGCCGGGATGGGGTTCATGTTGCTGCCCGCCGCGTCGCCGAACACGATGCGCGGGCGCATGATGGTGAAGTGCCACTGGCCCTTGGCCTGGCGCTCGCGCAGGAAGTCCTCCTGCAGCCAGTAGAAGTTCTCGTGGGGGTCGCGCGGCCAGCGTTCGCGTGCGGGCACGGCGATTTGCGGGTGGATGTGCACGCCGTAGGCCTTGCCGCCCTGCATGATGGTCACATGGCGCAGCGCACCGTCCGGGCGGTCCAGCGGCTCGACCACGTTGCGCAGCATTTGCAGGTTGATGCGCATCTGCTCCTGGTCGCGCCAGCCGCCCACGAGGCCCCCGGGCTGCTCGTACACGGCGGCATAGACCACATGGGTGATGTCGTCCCGCGCGCCCAGCGCAGCCTGGCAGGCCGCTGCGTCCTGCAGGTCCAGCTGCAGCGCGGTGGCGCCCGCGGGCAGGGCGATGGCGCGGCGCGCCACGCCCACGGCGCGCCAGCCGGGCAGGGCGGCGAAGTGGCGCAGGCAGGCCTGGCCCACGACGCCGGTGGCGCCCACGACGAGTACGGTGTTCGTCATTTCTTCACCATGGGGCACTTGGACTGCGACAGTGGCAGGAAGGCCTTGTCGCCGGGCACGGTGGCAACGAGCTTGTAGTAGTCCCACGGGTACTTGGACTCGGCCTGCGACTTGACCTCGAACAGGTACATGTCATGCACCATGCGGCCGTCCTCGCGGATGCGGCCGTTCTTGGCGAAGAAGTCGTTGATGGGCGTGGCCTTCATCTTGGCCATGACCTGGGCCGTGTCGTCGGTCTTGGCGGCCTGCACGGCCTTCAGGTAATGCATGGTCGAGGAATAGGCGCCCGCCTGGCTCATGTTGGGCATCTTCTTCATCTTCTCGAAGTAGCGCTTGGACCAGGCGCGCGTCTCGTCGTTCATGTCCCAGTAGAAGCCCTCGGTCAGCATCAGGCCGCCGGCGGTGCGCAGGCCGATGGCGTGGATGTCGTTGATGTACATGAGCAGGCCGGCCAGGGTCTGTTTGTTCTTGCCCGTGGTCAGGCCGAACTCGCGCGCGGCCTTGATGGTGTTCACCGTATCGCCCCCCGCGTTGGCCAGGCCGACGACCTGGGCCTTGCTGTTCTGCGCGCTGATCAGGAACGAGGCGAAGTCGGTCGCCGCGATCGGGTGGCGGGCCGCGCCCAGCACCTTGCCGCCCTGGGCCGTGACCACGGCGCTGGCCTGCTCCTGCAGGCTGTGGCCGAAGGCGTAGTCGGCGGTGATGAAGAACCAGTCCTTTCCGCCGCGTGCGGTGATGGCGCTGGCCGTTACGTTGGCCAGGGCGTAGGTGTCGTACACGTAGTGCACGGTGCTGGGCATGCACAGGTCGCCCGTGAGGCGGTCCAGGCCGGGGCCGTTGAAGATGACGACCTTCTGCTTTTGCTTGGCCACCTCCAGCACCGCCAGTGCGGGCGCGGAGACGGCCACGTCCATGATGGCGTCCACCTTGCCGGTATCGAACCACTCGCGCGCCTTGCTGGAGGCGATGTCGGCCTTGTTCTGGTGATCGGCCACCACCAGTTCGATCTTCTTGCCCGCTACCTTGCCGCCGAAGTCGTCGATGGCCATCTGGATGGCGGCGGCGCTGCCTGGGCCGGTGATGTCGGCGAACGGGCCGTTCAGGTCGGTGAGGATGCCCAGGCGCACCACGTCGTCAGAAATTGCCGTGTCCTGGGCGGTGACGGTGGCCGTGGCGGCCAGCAGGGCAAGGCCCGTGCACAGCGCGCGGCAGGCGCGGGTCAGGGGACGCGGAGTGAGGTGGACGGGGCGGTTCATGGTTGTCTCCTTCGTTGGTGTGTGTTTGGGGAATCACAGGGTGGCAATGGGGGTCACGGGCGAGCCCACGGCGCCCGGCAGGCGCAGCGGTGGCGCGGTGAGCAGGAAACGGGTGCGCCCGAGGGCGTGCAGGTGGTCGGCCAGTTCTTTCAGGTACCACAGCTCGCCCAGCGGCAGGCCCAGCTTGAACAGACAGTGCTCGTGCAGCGGCAGCACGGGGTAGGGCGCACCGTCCTCGGGAACGCGGCGTGGCGGGTGGCGCTCCACGGCGTAGTTGTCGGCGATCAGCGCGGCGATGCCGCTGTCGGTGATCCACTGCAGCAGCTTTTCGTCGCCGCCGTCCAGCGCGGCGCAGCTGTGGTGCAGGCGGTGCGCGTCGGGCTGGCGCTGCATGGACAGCACCAGCTCGGCAAAGCCGGTGCGCAGCAGCAGCATGTCGCCGGGCTCCACGCTGGCGCCGCTGCGCTCCATGGCACGCATGAGTTCGTCGTAGCCGATGTCCCGAAAGTCGGTGCCGTAGGCGCGCTCCAGGTCCACCAGCACGCCGCGCCCCTGCATGCCCTTCACGGCCAGGTGCTCCACGCCCAGCGCGCGGGCCACGCTCTCGTCCGGCGCGCGGCCGGCGCAGCACACGGGCTGGTAACGCGCCGCCGCGCCGTCGCCGTCGCGCGCGGGGATGCCATGGTCCTGCGGACCCAGGATGTGCTCGTGGCCGCGGTAGCCGTTGTAGTACACCGTGCGCGGCTGGCCATCGCCGTCGGGGTCGAACAGCGCGCCCACATGCGCCAGCGAGTCCCATTGCGTGGAGTACTGCAACGACAGCAGCACCTGGTCGTCGCTGACCACGTCGGTGGCGCCGGGGTACACATGGCCCAGCGGAAAGTTGACGTACGGAATGCCTTCGCGCCGCGTGGGGCGCAGTTGGGGCGGCAGGCGGCGCGCGTTCAGCACGTTGCCGCCAGGGTAGTCCAGCGGCAGCGACAGGCACAGGCTGATGCCCTCGCGCACTTCCTGCACGCCCTTGCGCACCTGCTCCGGGCCGATCAGGTTGGTGCGGCCCAACTGGTCGTCGGGCCCGAAGTCACCCCAGTTGGAGCCGGCGGGGCGTTGTCTCCATCGCATATTGGTGTCTCCAGCGCCGCGGATGGGTGCGGCTTGGAAGCAATGGTGTTGGCGCAGGCAGGGCTGCGTCAAACACCGCGATGAAAGTTTTGTTGGTTGAAATCACCCGCCGGGAAAACCCTGGCGTTCTCCGGCCGGCCTCGTGCGGCGTGTTTTGCAGGACGAAACCCGCAGTCACTGCCCCATCAGTACCCGGGCGAACAACGCCGCATCCACATTCCCGCCCGTGAGCGGCAGGCCCACGCACTGGCCGCGCAGGGCTTCCCGCTCCTGCAGCGCGGCAGCCAGTGCCGCCGCGCCCGCGCCCTCGGCCACGTTGTGGGTGTCCGTGAACAGCGCGCGCATGGCGGCAGCCACTGCGTCATCGTTGACCTGCACCACCCCGTCCAGTTCAGGCAGCAGCACGGCCAATGCGTCCGGGTCGGCCATGCGCACCGCCAGGCCGTCGGCGATCTGCGTGCTGACGGGCGACGCCACCACATGGCCCGCGGCGAACGAGTCGGCATAGGTGGTGGCGTGGCAGCTCACCACGCCCACCAGGCGCACCCCATGTCCCAATGCCCGCTTGGCCGCCACGGCAGCGCAGGCGCCGGAACCCAGGCCGATGGGCACATAGGCCACATCCATGTGCGGCACGGCGCGCAGGAATTCCCACCAGTAGGTGGCCACGCCGCGCACCAGGTCGGGGTGGTAGCTGGGCACCATGTGGGCGCCGCGTTCGGCGGCCAGCCGCAGGGCGTGCTCGCGGGCGGCCTGAAAGTCGTCGCCGTGTTCCACCAGGTTCACGCCCAGTGCGCGCATGGCCGCGTTCTTCTCCACCGAATTGCCGTGCGGCACGACGATGGTGCAGGCCACGCCATGGCGTCGCGCGGCCCAGCCGATGCTCTGGCCGTGGTTGCCGCGCGTGGCGCTGATGACCTCGTGCGGCAGCTCACCCCGCTGCGCCAGCTGGTCGAAGTACGTCAGGCCGCCGCGGATCTTGAACGCGCCCACCGGGTTGTGGTTCTCGTGCTTGAGCCAGCACTCCGTGCCGAGGCGCTCGCCCAGCAGGCCCCAGCGGTACTGCGGCGTGGGCTGGAACTCCTGGTAGACGGTGCGTGCCGCGGCTTCGATGTCGGCCAGCGTGGGCAGCGGTGCTGCGGCGCGCGTCACAGCCGCACCTCGCCGCGCACGCAGGTGACGGAGTGGCCGCCCACCCAGATCTGCGGGCCGTCCTGCTGCACATGCACGCGCCCGGCGCGGCCCAGCGCCGTGCCCTGGCTGGCCACATAGCGGCTGGGCGCCAGGCCCGCGCCGATGAGCCATTGCGCCAGCGCCGCGTTCAGGCTGCCGGTGACGGGGTCTTCCGCCAGACCGTTGTTGCCCGGGAAGAAGGCGCGCACCTCGAACGCAATGCCCTCGGCATCGCTGGCACCCACCACGCCGACCTTGCCGCGCGGCCCCACCACGCCCACGTCCAACCCGGCCAGTACCGCGCCGTCGGGCCGCAGTCCGAGTACCTGCTCGGCCGAGCGCAGCATCACGCCGCGCCAGTTGGGGCCGTTGTCGCACCAGGCATGCGCCACGATGTCGTCCCGCGCCACGCCCAGGCCGCGTGCGATGAGCTGCACGTCGTCCTCGGCCAGTGGGCCGCTCTTGACGAGCGGGGGCGCGGCAAAGGCAAGCTGCTCGCCGTCGCGCCGCAGTGTGACCAGCCCCACGCCGCATTCCTGCACGATGCGCCCCGTGGCGCGCGGCTGGCCGCCGGCCTGCAGCCAGGCGTGGCAGGTGCCCAGCGTGGGGTGGCCGGCAAAGGGCAGCTCGCGCCCAGGGCAGAAGATGCGCACGCGGTAGTCCGCGCCGGCCGCATGCCCTTCAGGCGTGGGCGGCAGCACGAAGGTGGCCTCGGACAGGTTGGTCCAGTTGGTGAACCGCTGCATCTCCTCGGTGGACAGGCCCTCGCCGTCCAGCACCACGGCCAGCGGGTTGCCGAGGTAGGGCGTGGCGGTGAAGACATCGACTTGCTGGAACGGGCGCAGGCGCATGGAACGGCTCCGGTGGTGGTGATAGAGGATGGGGCGGGCATGCGGCGGCGGCACCTGCGCGTGCGCAGGGCTGCAGCCACCTTCCCGCGCGGGAAGGTCAGAGGGTGCAGGGCGTCAGGCCGCTTCGCGGATGGCGGCGGCCAGCGCGGCAATCGCGGTGCGGATCTGGCCCTGCGACGCCGTGACGAAGGACAGGCGAAGCGCGCGGTCGTCCGGCTGGTCGGCGTAGAAGGCCGCGCCGGGCACGAAGGCCACGTTGCGCTCCACCGCGCGCGGCAGCAGTTGCAGCGCGCTCATGCCTTCGGGCAGGCGCAGCCACAGGAACATGCCGCCGTCGGGGCGGTTCCAGGTCACGCCCAGGCCCTGCATCTCCTGCTCCAGCGCGGCCACCATGGCCTGACACTGCTCCTTGTAGAGCTGGCGGATGGTGGGCACGTGGCGGTCCAGGAAGCCGTTCTTGATGACCTCGGACACCAGGCGCTGGTTGAAGCTGGGCGTGTGCAGGTCGGCCGCCTGCTTGGCCTGCAGCAGCTTGGGGTACATCTGGCGCGGCGCGACGACGTAGCCCAGGCGCAGGCCGGGGGCCAGCACCTTGGAGAACGAACCCATGTAGATGCAGCCCTCGGGGTTGCGCGCCGTCAGGGGTTGGGGGGGCGCCTGGTCGAACCACAGGTCGCCATAGGGGTTGTCTTCCACCAGCGGCAGGTTCAGCGCGGCGGCCTGGGCCACCAGGGCCTCGCGGCGGGCTTCGCTCATGGTGCGGCCCGTGGGGTTCTGGAAGTTGGGCAGCACGTACAGGAAGCGCGCCTTGTCCGCGCCGCTGCCCGCCTTGGCCGCCAGGTCGTCGATCAGCACGCCCTCGCTGTCGCTGGCCACCGACACCACCTGGGGTTCCATGGGCGCGAAGGCCTGCAGCGCGCCCAGGTAGGTGGGCGTTTCCACCAGCACGCGGCTGCCCGCGTCGATGAGCACCTTGCCGATCAGGTCCAGCGCCTGCTGCGATCCGGTGGTGATCAGCACTTGGTCGGGGTGCACGTCCCAGGGCAGGAATGCGGCAATGGCCTCGCGCAGCGGGGTATAGCCCTCACTGGCCGCGTACTGCAGCGCCGATGCGCCGTCGGTGGCCAGCACGGACGCGGCCGCGGCGGCGAAGGACTCGATCGGGAAGGTCTTGGGCGAGGGCAGCCCGCCGGCCAGGCTGATGATGCCGGGCTTCTCGGTCACCTTCAGGATTTCCCGGATCACCGAGGGGTTCATCTTTTCGGCGCGTGCGGCCAGGGTCCAGTTCGTCATTCGTTTATCTCCAATGGCGCGCTGCTGCGCGCCGTCTATCCACTCAGAAATGCCGTTGTGCGGCGGTGTGCGGCCCTGCGGGTGGGGCAGCGCGCGCAGCATACGGCAACGGCGCACCGCCCGAGGGGCGCGGCGCCGGGTCCAGGGTTTTCACGGGGCGGCGGTTCACCGGCGCACCGGCATGCGCCGCCCCAGGGCCACGGTGGCCAGCACCGCCAGGCCAAACGCCACGCTCACCGCGTCCAGCGACTCGCCCAGCAGCGGCACGGCAAACAGCATGCTCATGAACGGCTGGGCCAGTTGCACCTGGCTCACCCGCACCGTGCCGCCCAGGGCCAGGCCGCGGTACCAGGCGAAGAAGCCCAGCCACATCGAAAACACCGCCACGTAGGCAAAGCCAGCCCAGGCCGCGGCAGGCACCGCCGCCTGCGGCCATGCCAGCCAGGCCAGCGGCAGCGATACGGGCAGCGACAGCACCAGGGCCCAGCAGATCACCGCATCGGCGCGCATGTGCTGCGCCAGCCGCCCGCCCCAGGCGTAGCCCACGGCGGCGCAGGCCACGGCGGCCATCAGCAGCAGATCGGCTGGATGCAGCGACAGGCCCTGCCGGCCCGAGCGCAGCACCGCGAACACCACCACCAGCGCCGAGCCCAGCAGCGCGCAGGCCCAGAACGCGGCAGACGGTCGCTGGCGGTGCAGCAGCGCGCCCACGGTGGCGGTCGCCAGCGGCAGCAGGCCGATGATCACGGCCGCGTGCACGGCGCCCACGTAGCGCATGGCGATGGAGGTGAGCAGCGGAAAGCCGAACACCACGCCCAGCGCCGTCACGGCCAGCGGCCACCAGTCGCCGCGCTGCGGCAATGGGGCGCGCTGCCACAGCAGCAGCGCGGCCGACAGCAGCCCGGCCACCGCCGCGCGGCCCATGGCCAGGAACAGGCCGGACATCAGCGGTGCCTCGGGCGTGCCGACGGCCAGGCGCGTCATGGGCAGGGTGAGCGCGAAGATCGCCACGCCCAGCAAGCCCAGCAGCAGGCCGCGTGATTCCGAATCACCCCCTGAGTCGCTTCGCGCCTTCCCCCTCCAGGGGGACGCCGCCGGTGGCCTGGCCAAGCCAGCTCCACGGCGTCCGCTGGCTTGGCCTGCTCCGCGGCCTTTCGACCAATGAGGATGCGCCGGTCTCATGCGGCCACCATCCACAGCGCCGTGGCCAGCAGCACCACCGCCATGGCGCGGTTGAACCACAGCAGGCGCTGCCCGTGGGCCAGCCAGTGGCGCAGCAGCGCACCCGTGGCGGCGTAGGTGAAGTTGCTGGTCAGTGCGAAGAAGGCCATTGCCGGCAGCACCACGGCCATGCGCTGCAGGCTGTCGTCGCGCCCGATCACCCAGCCGGCCACGATGGTCAGCGCCAGCAGCCAGGCCTTGATGTTCACGAACTGCAGCGCCACGCCCTGCCAGAAGCCCACCGACAGGCGTGCCGCATCGGCCTCGGACAGGCGGCCCGTGTTCGACAGCTTGAACGCGAGCCACAGCAGGTAGCCGATGCCCAGGGCCTTGATGGCCCAGCGCAGCGCCGGCACCGCCACCACCACCGCACCCAGCCCGGCGGCGCACAGCACCAGCAGCAGGCTCCAGCCCACGGGCACCGCCACCACGAAGCGCATGGCGGCGGGCAGGCCGCGGTTGGCGGCCAGCGCGGTGGAGAGGGTGGTGTTGGGCCCGGGCGTAAAGCTCATGGCAGTGGCCAGCACCAGCAGGGCGGTGAATTCAACCAGGGGCATGGGTGGGGTCCATCGTTGGGAATGAAGTTATGCGATGCACTGTAGGGGCAAAGTCCATTACAGTACCAATACAGTCAAACCCCACAATTTCATGCACTGTATCGGCAATTGCATTGGCACAGTGCCGGCTCAGGAAACGCCTCCATGCTGACCCGCACCCCCGACCGCACCCTGACCGAACAGCTCGCCGAGCGCTTTGCCGAGCGCATCCGCGCGCGGCTGCTGCCCGCGGGTGCCCGCCTGCCGTCGGTGCGCGAATGCGCGCGCCAGCAGGGCGTGAGCCCCTACACCGTGGTGGCAGCCTACGACAAGCTACTGGCCCAGGGGCTGGTGGAGGCCCGGCGCCAGCGTGGCTTCTTCGTGCGCGATTTTGTGCAAAAACAGGCTCCGACGCCCGAGGGGCAAGCGCTGGAAGCTCCTACAAAAGGAGCAAAAAATGTGTCGCCGCTGACCGGTGTCGGCATGCGCCTGTCGGGCTCGCACATCAACGCCACGGCGCTGATCCGCGGCATGTTCCACCAGGCGTCGAGCAAGCCCCAGCCCGGTGCGGGCGTGCTGCCCATCGGCTGGCTGGACGAGGCGCGCTTCATGGGCGCCGCGGTGCGCAAGATCACCGGCAGCAGCGCGCTGCGCGACGGCTCCCTGAGCTACGGCGAGCCCATGGGCGAGCCCGCGCTGCGCGAGGCGCTGGCGCGGCGCATGGCCGACATCAACATCCACGCCCAGCCCGATCAGATCATGACCACCGTGGGCGCCACGCAGGCGCTGGACATCGTGAGCCGCACGCTGCTCAAGGCGGGCGACCCGGTGATGGTGGAGGAGCCCGGCTGGTCGGTGGAGTTCGCGCGCCTGGACGCGCTGGGCATGCGCGTGCTGCCCGTGCCGCGCGGCCCCGAGGGGCCGGACCTCGCCGTCATGGCGCGCTACTGCGAGCTGCATGCGCCCAAGCTGTTCGTGAGCGTGAGCGTGCTGCACAACCCCACGGGCTACAGCCTGTCGCCGGGCAGCGCGCACCAGGTGCTGCAGCTGGCGCAGCAGCACAACTTCCACGTGGTCGAGGACGACACCTATGGCCACATCGCCGCCGACCACGCCACGCGCCTCACGGCGCTGGACGGGCTGCGCCGCACCATCTACGTGAGCGGCTTCGCCAAGATCCTGGCGCCCAACTGGCGCGTGGGCTACCTGGCCGCGCCGCCCGACCTGGTGGAGCGGCTGCTGGACACCAAGCTGCTGTCCACGCTGACCACGCCCTCGCTGCTGGAAAAGGCCCTCGCGCTGTGCATCGAGCAGGGCCAGCTGCGCCGCCATGCCGACCGCATGCGGCTGCGCCTGGCGCAGGCCCGCGCGCGCAGCGTGCAACTGGCGCTGGAGGCGGGCTGCAGCTTTGCCGCCGAGCCCGCGGGCATGTTTGGCTGGGTGGAAACCGGCGTGGACACCGACATGCTGGCCCAGCGCATGCTGGACGAGGGCTACCTCATCGCGCCGGGCGCGCTGTTCCACGCCACGCGCCGCCCCTGCACGCTGATGCGCATCAACTTCTGCACCACGCAGGACCCGGCGTTCTGGCGTACGTGGAAGAGAGTGGTCCAATCGGGCTGAAGCGCTTGATGGGCAAGCGCAAGCAGCTCTCTTTTACGTAGCGTTGGCGTCAACGCCGCGGCGGCGTGAGCCCCAAGGCGGTGTTCACCTTGTCCAGGTTGTCCACGTGTGCCTGCAGCATCTCCTGCAGCCCGGCGCGGATGCCCGTATCGTCCACCAGCGGCAGCAGCTCGCGCAGCTTCTTGGCCACCCAGCCCTGGCCGCGGTTGAGGAAGGCCAGGCGCTCGCGCAGGTCGGGCACGGCCATGGCCTTGTCGTAGAAGTCGCCCGTGCGGCTGCCGGGCGTGCCCTCCAGCGTGCGGATGGCGCGCATCAGCATGCCGCACCACTTCACTTCGTCGCGGTGGATGGCGTCGATCAGCGCGCGCAGCGCTTCGTCCTCGGTTTCGGTGCGGCTGCGCAGCGCCACGCGCGCGCCGGCGCGCTCGGCCTCCAGCAGCTCGTCCAGCCGCGCGATGAGTGGGGCGTGGCGCTCGCGCTCCGCATCTCCCGCGTAGCACACGGGGGACGCCACGGCCACGGGCGTGTCGTTCAGCAGCCGCAGGTGTGCGGCGGCCTCGGCGGCGATGCGGCGCAGCCGCTCGCCCGCGGGTTCGATGGCCGTGATGCGCCCCACACCCTGGCCGGCGTACAGCGCCATGGCCTCGAAGTCGCCGGTCATGGAGCGCAGCGGCGAGTCGGTGCTGAACAGGTAGATGGGCCGGCCTTCCTCGTCGCCGATCACCGTGCGTGGGATGTCGCCTGTGGCGGCGAACGGGTCGCCGCGCTCGCGCCGCGTGACGCTGTTGGCCAGCACACGCACCGCGGCGTGGGGCGGCCAGTTGATGTGGAAGTCCTCGGTCAGCACGGTGTCGCCGGCCTGCGCGGCCACCAGCCGCTGCTTGTGCGCGTCGTGGGCGAAGGACTCGTGCGTGGCCATCAAGGCGGTCCCCAGCACCGCGGCCTGCGCGCCCTGGGCCAGTACACGCGCCACGCCCTGCCCATCGGCCAGGCCGCCCGCGGCGGCCACGGGGACGCTGGCCATCGCCAGTACCTCGGACAACAGCTCGGCCAGCGGCTGGCGCCCGCGCACATGGCCGCCGGCCTCCACGCCCTGCGCGATGAGCGCCTGCGCGCCGGCCTCCTGCGCCTGCAGCGCCTCGGCGGCGGAGCCGATCTGGTGCACCACGGTGATGCCCGCTGCGCGCAGCCGCGCGATCACGCCGGCATCCACGTCCCAGAACAGGCTGACCACGGGCACCTGCAGCGCGATCAGCAGGTCCACCTGCGCGCGCAGCAGGGGCGCGGGCGTGGCCGCGGGGATCAGGTTCACGCCGAAGGGCAAGGCCGTGCGCTGGCGCACCTGCGCCACCTCGCGCTCGATCAGCGCCAGCGGCTCGCGCACCATGCCCAGGAAGCCGAACCCGCCGGCCTCGGTCACCGCAGCCACCAGTTCGCTGCGCGACACGCCGCCCATGCCCGCGAGCATCAGCGGCAGGCGGCAGCCCAGCAGGCGGCACAGAGGGGTGGCGGGCGGGGCGTCGTGCATGGAGTTCTCCTGTGGGCTGGCGGCTATGGAAGAGCCGGCCATCATGCGTCCTGCGCCACGCACGGCGCAAAGGCCATGCCGGCGCCATGGATGGCGTGCGCTATGAAAAAACTAGCTGCTTGCGCTCGCCAGGAAAGGGTTGCGCGGTGTTTTTGCTCAAAACGCCGAGGTGCCGCGCCGTCACGCGCCGGAGAACACCCCCAGCCCCGCGAGCATGACCAGCAGGATCAGCACCGGCGTGACCCAGCGCAGCAGCAGGCTCACGACGCGGGCCAGCCCCTGGTTGCCCAACTGCCCGTGGTTGGAGAGTTGCGCCGCGAATGCGCGCTCGCCCCAGGCCCAGCCGACGAAGAGCGCGATGGCGATGCCCCCCGCGGGCAGCAGCAGGTTGGACGAGAGGTAGTCCGCCCAGTCGAACAGGGTGCGCCCGCCCGGCTGGAAGGCGGCCAGCGTGCTCTGGCTCAGGGCGCAGCCCGCGCCCAGCAGCCCCAGGATCAGCAGCGTGAGCAGCGTGGCCCGGGGCCGGCTCAGGCCCCAGCGCTCGTGCAGGATGACGACCGGCACCTCCATCAGGGAGAGCATGGCGCCGGTCGCGGCGATGGCGGTGAGGAGGAAGAACGCCGCCAGCAGCACCGAGCCACCCGGCATCTGTGCGAACACCGCGGGGATCGTGATGAACACCAGGGATGGCCCCGCCGACGGCTGGAAGCCGAAGCTGAACACCGCGGGGAAGATCGCCATGCCCGCCAGCAGCGACACCGACAGGTCGGCCAGCATCACGCGCGTGGCGGTGGCCGGGATGTTCTGCTCGGCGGTGAAGTAGCTGCCGTAGGTCATCATCGTGCCCATGCCGATGGACAGCTTGAAGAACGCCAGGCCCATGGCGGTCAGCACCACCGCGGGCGTGATCTTGTGCCACTCGGGCGCGAACAGGAACGACAGCGCCTGGCCCGCGCCGGGCAGCGTCAGGCTGTAGCCGCCCAGCAGCACCAGCAGCAGGAACAGCAGCGGCATCAGCCGTTTGGTGGCCGCCTCGATGCCGCGGGTGACGCCCAGCAGCAGGATGCCGCCGATGAAGGCCAGCACCACCCACTGCCACAGCAGCGCCTGCACCGGGTCCCGCACCAGGGCGTCGAAGCTGGCCTGCGTCTGCACCGGGTCGCTGGACAGCAGGCTGCCCGACAGGGCCTTGGCCACGTAGGCAAACACCCAGGCGACGACCTCGGAATAGAACGCCATGATCAGGAACGCCGCCGCCATGCCTGCCACGCCGATCA
This sequence comes from Diaphorobacter sp. LI3, assembly GCF_022807955.1. Lineage (NCBI taxonomy): Bacteria > Pseudomonadati > Pseudomonadota > Betaproteobacteria > Burkholderiales > Comamonadaceae > Diaphorobacter > Diaphorobacter sp. LI3. Next base: position 721,521 of record NZ_CP094346.1, read on the forward strand.
GCCACCACGGCGCGCCGCGGGGCTGCAACTGGCGCAGCGCAGAGATGGGATTGGCGCGCGCCTGGCGGCCGATGGCGATCTCGGCCACCATGAGCGGCAGGCCGATGAACAGCGTCGAGAGCAGGTAGATCAGCAGAAAGCCCGCGCCACCGTTGGCCCCGGTAAGCGAGGGGAACTTCCAGATGTTGCCCAGCCCGACGGCGGAACCCAGCGTGGCGGCGAGCACGCCCAGGCTGGAGGAGAAGGCGCCGCGGCTGGTGGCTGCGTGGGCGCGGGAGGCGTCGGTGCTTGAAGGGCCGGATTTGCTCATGATTTGATAGTGGTCTGCGCGCCTGGATTGTGCGCTACGGCCCAAAACCACCACTGGCCGTGAGTCGCCATCAGTGCGCGTGCGGGCGCTCCACCACCAGCTCGGACAGCACGCGCAGCAGCGCGCGGTTGACGTATTCCAGCTCCAGCTCATGCGTCTCGCACAGCTGCCGGATGGCGCCCGCGTCGTCGCTCTCCAGCGCGCAGGCCATCTCCAGGCTGGGGGCGTAGGGGCCGGTGCGCAGCACTGCGGCGTCGTACACCCGCTCGGACAGCGGCACGCGGCGCAGGATGGTGCCCAGAGGCTCGCGCAGCACCTCGTCCAGCTGCGAGAACAGTCCGCTCAGGTACACCTCGCGGCGCAGGTCTTTGCCCACGCCAGCGTCCAGCAGGTGCTCGGTCAGGCGCGCGCGCAGCACCATGCTGGCGCGGATGGGGCGCAGGTCGGGTTCGGTGGCAGCGTGCGGCAACTGGTCGGCCAGCCAGCGCCCCAGCGAGCCGTAGCCCATCATCACCAGACCGCGGCGCAGCGAATCCACGCCGGTGGACAGGCCGAGCGCAGCGGAGTTGGTGTAGACCATGAAGCGGTAGGCCAGCAGCGGATCCTCGCCCAGGATCTGCTCGAAGCGGTCGATGGACTGCTCGTCGTCGATGGCCTTCATGAGCTTGAGCACCACCTCGTGCGCGGGCTGGGGCTGGCGATGGCGCAGGCTGTAGAGCACGTCCTCCACGGGCCAGCCGGCCACGGCCAGCGCGCCGCCTTCGTCCAGGCAGTGCGTGAGCAGCGCGCGGCTGGCCACGTTGTCATACACCTGTCCGGCGATCAGCGGACTGCGCTGGCCGGCGGCACGGGGGCTGGCATCGCTGCGCCCCGCAGCGGCGGCCTGCAGGGCCTGCACGGCATCGCTGCTGGACAGGTGCAGCAGGCTGTTGTCGAACAGCCGCGCGGTGTCGGCGTCGGGCAGGTGGTCCAGCTCGCCGCGCCACACCAGGCGCAGGCCGCGGGCGTGGGCCTGGCGCGCGCGCTCGCGGATCGCGGGCACGTCCAGCCAGGCCTGGGGCACTTCGATCCAGGGCGCGCCGCGAGGGGCGTGCTCCAGCAGGTCCACCAGCAGCTGCTGCGAGCGAGCGGACAGCAGCAGCGGCGGCGAGCTGGAGGTCCACAGTTCCTGGATGGTGCGCAGCAGGTGCGGCGCATCCACCAGGGTGGCGCCCTCGCTGTGAACGTACAGCTGGATGCCGGCCAGCCGGCGCGCGGCATTCCAGAGGGGCCGGTAGCCCAGCACCAGGCTGCCAAGAACGGATTGGACCATGGGGTAGAAGTGTGGTCAGAGCGGGATGCCGGCCATTGTCACGCCAGTCGCGCGGGCGCGCACGTGGCGAAACCCTGCGTGCGCGGCGTCAGCTGATGAAATTGAAGAGCGACAGGCGCTGCACCTGCGCGTAGGACTTGAGCGCGGCCTCGTAGCCCACGCTGGCGTTCTGGAAGTCCGAGATACCCTGCACCATGTCGAGGTCCTCCGCGCGCGAGCGGTCGGCTTCGAGCTGGATCGAGCGCTTGTCCTGGTCGCCGGTGATGCGGTCGGCGCGGTTGAGCAGCTCGCCCGCATAGCCGCGCATGTTGTGCAGGCGTTCCATGCCGGCGTCGATGTTGGCCAGGGCCTGGCCGACGGCCTGGGACGCGGCCACGCTGTCGGTGGCGTCGGTGATCCCGCGGATCGCGCTGTCGATGGTGCCCATCAGGCTGGAGCTGGGCTGCAGGGCAACGCTGTCGCCCGCCGCGGGCGTGCCCGTCAGGCTGAACGACATGACCGTGTCCGGGCCCTCGTTGATGGTGATGGGAATGGGCTGGCCGGTCTTGACGGGCGCGGTGGTCACGTTCGAGGTGGTCACCGTGCCGTCCTTGGCGGTCTTGGTCAGCGTGTAGTCGACGACGGTGGTGCCCGCTACCGGGTCCACCGTGACGGTGTTCACGGCCAGCGCATACTGCGCCCCGTCCAGTGCCTCGCGGTTGGAGGTCGTGATGGCGCTCGTTACCAGGGAACTGCCCGCGCCGCGCGTGACGGTGGCGGTGTACACGCCGTCGCGCACCGGGTCGAACATCAGCGCGGCATGCCCGTCCACGGTGGTGGGTATCGCCGCGCCACTGCTGGCTGCCTGCCCCGGCAGTCCGGCGAACAGGTAGTCGGGGTTGCTCAGCAGCGGGCCGGTGAAGGGCTCCAGCGCACTGCCCAGCGCGCCCAGCAGGGGAACGCCGTTGGTGTCCTTGCGGTTGATCACCTGCGTGAGCTGCTCGCGCAGGCTCTGGATCTGGTTGGCGTAGGTCTTGCGGTCCTCGGGCTTGAGCGCGCCGCCGCCAGCGGCCACGACCAGCTGGCGAATCTCTTGCACCAGTCCCACGGCGTCGCCCAGGGTGGACTCGGCCTGCGCGATGGCGTTGCGCTGCACGTCCAGCGCGCGTTGCTCGGTCTGGATGCGGCTGATGCGCGTGAGCGCGCGCTCGGCCTGGGCGGCGGCCACGGGGTCGTCGCTGGGACGCACCACGCGCTTGCCCGCGGTGAGGTTCTCCTGCAGGTCCACCAGGGTTTTCTGCCGCGCGCTGAGGTTGCGCAGCGTGGCGTCGTACATGTTGGCGGTGCTGACGCGATAGAAAGAGCTGCTCATGGCGGTTCCTTTCAGCGGCCCATGGTCTGGATCAGGTTGTCGAAAATGTTCTGCGCAATCTGCAGCATCTTGGCGGATGCCTGGTAGGCCTGTTGGTATTGGATGAGCCGCGCGGCCTCCTCGTCCAGGTTCACACCGGAGACGGCCGTGCGGCTGGCTTCCAGGTTGCTGGCGATGGAGCCCGAAAGCTTGGCCGCGTACTGCGCGCTTTGCGTGCGCGTGCCCACCTGGGCCATGAGGCCCGCATAGCCGTCGGCCAGCGAGGACTCGTCGAACATTTTCACGTCGCGCAGCGCCATGAGGGCGCTGGCGTTGCCCGCGTTGCGGGTGTAGATGTCGCCGTACTGCGGGTCCAGGGCATTGCCCACGTTGACCGTGTCGCCATCCTTGGGCGTGCCCTGCAGGGTGATGGACCAGCCATTGATCTGGATGGGGACGCCCGGTGTGAACGTCTGGCCCGTGGCAACCGCCGTGGGGGGCGTGGTTCCCCGGTTGTACACGTCGTATGTCGCGGGCGGGCCGGCGGTGAAGGCCAGCTGGATGCCACCGGGATAGGTGGGCGGCGTGGCTGTGTCGCCGTTGGGAGGCAGCACCAGGCCCGGGGGATTGGGCTGGCCCGTGGCCTTGAGTTCCGCCAGTTGCAGCGTCCCCGCGTTGGAGGTTCCCATGGCCGCATTGATGGGGTTGGCGGCGGCCAGGTCGCGCGGGGAATACACCAGCGACTGGATGTTGGCCGCCGCGCTGGCGAAGGGCTTGAACAGCACGCGTTCGTTCACGGCGCCCGCGGTGGTGAACTTGAAGGTCAATCCGTCCACCATCGTGCCCGCCGGGTCGGTCAGGTCGGCGACGGCCGTGGTCTTGCCGTCGGACAGGCGAATGATCTGGCCTGCGGGGGCCGGGCCCGTGAAGCGCACTTCGTAGTCCGACGCGGCGAACTCGGTGGGCGAGAACTGCGTGCTGTCGCTCAGGTCGATGCTGCCCACCGCGGTGCCGCTGGTGTGGCCCACGACCGATGCGGGCGTGGAGAACAGCGGCTTGCCGGGCTGGCCCTCCAACGTCAGGCCCAGCGTCTGCTGGTGGTTCAAGGTGGTGCCGATGGCCAGCGCCATGCGCCCCAGCAGGTTGCGGCCCTCGGCCAGGTCCTGGTTGGCAAAGCGCAGCAGGCCGGCCACTTCGCCGCCGCCCAGCATGCCCTCGTTCAACTCCACGGGCGCGCCGCCCGCGGGCTTGAAGAACAGCTGCGTGAGCTGGCTCCCCGGGAACTGCTGGGATTCCGCCACCAGCACCTCGCTGGCCTTGTCGCCCAGCACCAGCGCCTGGCTGCCGCCGATGAACACGCCCACCGTGCCGTCGTCGGCTGGGATCTGCGTGGTCTGGATGAACTGGTTGAGTTCGCGAATCAGCTGGTCGCGCTTGTCCAGCAGGTCGTTGGGAGTCTGGCCGTTGCCCTTGACGCGGGCGATCTGCTCGTTCACGTCGGCGATGCTCTTGGCCAGCGAATTGATGCGCGTGGCGTCGTTCTGCAGCTGCTCGTTGACCGAGTATGCGATCTCCTGCAGCTGCTCCGCGCTGCTGCGCATGCGAGCGGCCATCTCGTCCATGCGGGTGAGCGTGACGGTGCGTGCCGTGATGTCGGTGGGCGACGCCACCACATCGGCCAGCGAGTTCAGCATGTCGGTGATGGCTGCCCCCAGGCCGCTGGTGCCCCCCTGGAATACGTCCTGCAGTTGCCCCAGGCGCTCGGCGCGCACCGTGTCGCCCGCCTGTACCGCCTGGGCGGCCGCGGCCTGGCGCGTCAGCAGCTCGCTGTGGTTGCGCAGGATGGTGGCCACCTGCACGCCGTTGCCGATGTAGCCTGAGCCGGTGAACTGGCCCTGCACGGTCTCCATCGCCACGTTCTGGCGCGAATATCCGGCCGTGCTGACGTTGGCGATGTTGTGCCCGGTGGTCTGCAAGGCGACCTGATTGGCGAGGAGGGCGCGGGCGCCGACGTTCAGAAGACTCATGGTTCAGTGCGTTGGTTCTTATGGATTCAGGCCTGCGTGCCGGATGCCTGGGCCAGCACGGGCGCGCTGGGGGTGCGCGCCACGCCGAGCGTGCTCTGGATGGCGCGGCTGAGCTTGGCGGCGTATTGCGGATCGGTGGCGTAGCCGGCCTTCTGCAGCTCCGTGGCGTAGGCGACGGCGGAATGGGTCTTCTCGCGCGCCTTCTCGTAGCGCGGGTTGTCGTTGATCAGGCGTGCGTAGTCGCGGAACGACTCCTCGAACGAGTCGTAGGCGCGGAACTTGGCGACCACCTTGCGCGGCGCGCCGTTGATGTATTCGGTGGTGGTCACCTCGGCCACCTTGCCGGTCCAGCCCTTGCCGGCCTTGATGCCGAACAGGTTGAAGGAGTTGCTGCCGTCCTTGTGGCGGATCTCGCCCTTGCCCCAGCCCGTCTCATGCCCGGCCTGGCCCAGCATGAAGCTGGCGGGGATGCCGCTGCTGCGTGCCACGCGCTCGGCCGCGGCGCGGTGGTGCTGCACGAAGTCGTCACGCCCCTTGGGCGACGCGGCACGCGGATTGTCGGCAGGCGCGGCCTTGCGCAGCGCGACGTCCATGCTCAGCGTGGAGCCCGGCACCAGCGTGGTCTGGCCGTCGCCGCCCAACTGGCGCGAGAGCTGGCGCTGGATGGCCTCGGCCAGCCCACCGGGCTGGCCTGCCATCTGCACCGACAGCTGCTGGTCGAACAGGTCGCTGGCCAGGTTGCCCTCGGCGCCCTCCAGCAGGCCGGACTTCATCGTGGCCTCGCGCATGCTCTTGATGAGCTCGCGCATGAACAGGGATTCGAGCTGTTTGGCCGCCTCCAGCGTGGCGTCCTGGGTGGCCTGGGCGTTGCCCTGGCTGGCTTGCGCCTTGAGGCTGTTGAGTGCGCGGCCGTCCACGGCCAGCGCCTGGCGTGCGGACGTTGCGCCTGCATTGGGGAGCGAAAGGCTCATGTCCACCTCCCGTCGCGCCGCACGCGGCATGGGCCTTGAATGGAAGCGGCGCCGCCGCGGGGAAGGGTGCGCAGGAGCGGCATCAGATCACCTCCAGCTCGGCGTTGAGAGCGCCTGCGGCCTTGATGGCCTGCAGGATGGCCAGCAGGTCCTGCGGTGTGGCGCCCAGCGTGTTGAGCGCGCGCACCACGTCGGCCAGCTGCGGCGAGGCGGGCACCTGCATCACCTTGCCGCCGTCCTGCTGGATGGCGATGTCGCTCTTTTGCGCCACCACGGTCACGCCGCGCGACAGCGGGCTGGGCTGGCTGATGACCGGTGTGGTGCTGATGGTGATGGACAGGTTGCCGTGCGCGATGGCGCAGGGGCCCAGCGTCACCGCCTGGTTGAGCACGATGGAGCCGGTGCGCGCGTTGATGACCACCTTGGCTGCGGGCGTGGAGTCGGGCAGTTGCAGCTCCTCCAGCTCGGCGATGAAGTTGACGCGCGCGCCGGGGTCCTGCGGCGCGCGCACCTGCACGGTGCGCCCGTCCAGCGCCACGGCGGTATCCGGGCCCGAGCGTGCGTTGATGGCCAGCGCCACCTTGCGCGCGGCCTGGAAGTCCGAGGCATTCAGGCCCAGGGTGATGGTGTCGCTGTCGTGCAGCGGCGTGGGCACGGCGCGCTCGACCTGGGCGCCATCGGGGATGCGTCCAGCGCTCAGGTGGTTGATCTGCACCTTGCTGCCGCCGGCCGATGCGCCCGCCCCGCCCACCACCACGTTGCCCTGCGCCAGGGCGTAGATCTCGCCGTCCGCGCCGCGCAGCGGCGTGGCGATCAGCGTGCCGCCCTTGAGCGACTTGGCGTTGCCGATGGAGGACACCGCCACGTCGATCATCTGCCCCGGCTGGGCGAAGGCGGGCAGTTGCGCCGTGATCACCACCGTGGCCACGTTCTTGAGCTGCGGCGCCGTGGTGCCCGGCGGCAGGCTGATGCCCGCCTGCTGCAGGTAGTTGGACATGGCCTGCGCGGTGAACGGCATCTGCGTGGACCGGTCGCCCGTGCCGTCCAGGCCCACCACCAGGCCGTAGCCGGACAACTGGTTGCTGCGCACGCCCTGCACGGCCGCGATTTCCTTCAGGCGCACGGCCTGCGCGGGCGCGGCCAGGCCCAGGGCGGTGGCCAGGGCCACCAGGCAATGGACGATGCGGGAGTAGGGCAAGGCTTTCATGCCCCCGATTGTGGGCAGCCGGGCCTTTGGGCAATGCGCGGAAAAGCGGGGGCTTTTGGGGCGTTTATCGGCGCTGGGGCGGCGGGTGTGGCGTGGCTTGCCGGTGGCGCAGCGCTGATAGCAAAATTGGCCTCCAGCGCTTTACCATCAAGCGCTAGTAGCTATAAAAGTAATAGTTTACTTGCGCGTGCGCGCGGCCCTGGCGGGCGCTGCGGCATGGCGGATGCAGTAGTAGTAGCCGTTGGGCACGCTGGCCAGGTGGTTGGGCCGCGCGCGGCCCGCGCCGTCGTGCGCAAGCGCCGTGTCGTACAGGCCCGCCTGCACGTGGTACACGCCGGCCGGCTGCAGGGCCACGCCGCCGCCGTAGAAGCCCGCGGCCTCGGCGGTTTCCAGTTCTGCCGCCGTGGGCAGGGCGGCGTTCTGCGACTGGCAGTAGCGCAAGGCCGCATCGCGCGACACCAGCCGGTCGGCATGGCCCGGCGCGGCCGTGAGCCACTGCGCGCTGCCCAGCGGGTTCTGGTGGGCCGTGAAACGCGTGCCCTGGAAGTAGTCGAACAGGTCGCGCGCCAGCGCCTCGGCCAATAGCGGCGCGGGCGCCGTGGCGGTGAAGCTCTGCGACGCACCGCTGCGCAGCTTGACCAGCGTGGCCGTGGCCTGCACCAGCGCGCCGTCCAGCCGCGTGTAGGTGATGTAGGCGGCCAGCGTGATGCGGCCCACGCGGCTGGGAAGGTCGTCCCGTGCGGAGGGGCGCTGCAGCTGCTCGGGGGTGATGTCGGCGAAGTCGAAGCGCAGTTTGGGGTTGCGCGTGTTGATGCGCCGTGCTTGCCGGTCCAGCTCGGCGATCAGCTGTACGTTGAGGCTGCGCCCCAGCTCGGCCAGGGCCGCGCGCTCGTGGTGGGCCTGCAGGCCGTCCACCGCTTGCAGCGCGGCGGCCACCTTGGCGGGGTCGGTCTTGTCGGCATGCAGGTCGGCAATGATCTGGCGGTCCTGGCCGTAGTCCCCCAGGTCGGAGGCGCGGATCACCGGGATGTTGGGCCACACGGTGAAGGGCTGGTCCACCGGGTCGCGGAAGTCCTGCGCGCCCGCCGGCGCGCAGGCCAGTGCCGCCACCAGCGCGGCCGCGCGCAGGGCACCTGCCCACAAGCGTTGCAGCGTCATTTAGAACGGGCTGATGGTGTTGAACGCGCGCGCCAGCCAGCCCATGGCCTGGGCCTCGGCCTGCTCGCCCAGGCCGCGCGAGATCACGCGCACATTGGCCACGTAGCGCGAGTCGATCACGCTGCCCGGATGGCCGGGCTGGCCGCGGCGCAGGTGGCGGGGGTCGACGATGCCCGAGAAGCGCAGCACATCCACGCTGCGGTTCACGCCCACCTGCTTCTCGCCGGTGATGACCAGGTGGCCGTTGGGCAGCACTTCGGTGACGAGGGTGGTGATGTTGCTCTTGAACTCGTTCTTGCTGGCGGTGTTGCCGCTGCCGTTGAAGGTGTTCTCGTAGCCTGCGCCCAGGCCCGATCGCGCGGCCAGCTTGCCCACCGTGGAGGGGGCCAGCAGCGGCAGCGCCGTGATGCTGCCCTTGGTGTCGCCGTTGCGGTTGACGTTGGACTTGGTGTCCTGCTTGGCGTCGATGCTCTCCAGGATCTCGATGGTGACCATGTCGCCCACCAGGCGCGCGCGTTGATCCTCGAAAGCAGGCCGGTAGCTGGCGGCATGGAACAGGCTTCCCGAGGCCGGGCCGGCGGGGCGCGGCAGGGCGGCGATCGGGGGCGGTGTGGTGGGCAGCACGTCCACCGGCGGGGGCGGGTTGATGCTGGCGCAGCCGGCGGCCAGCGCGGCAGCGGTGGCCGCTGCCAGAAGGCGCAGGAGGGAGGTGGTCATGGCAGGGTTCCTTGTCATGCGGCTCACAGCTGCGACAGCTTGGCCAGCATCTGGTCGGACGTCTGGATAGCCTTGGAATTCATTTCGTAGGCGCGCTGGGTCTGGATCATGGTGACCAGTTCCTCCACCACGTTGACGTTGGAGTTCTCCAGGAAGCCCTGCTTGATGATGCCCAGGCCGTTGGTGCCCGGCTCGGCCTGCTGCGGCGCGCCGGAGGCGGCGGACTCGCGGTACAGGTTCTGTCCCACGGGCTCCAGGCCCGCGGAGTTGATGAAGCTGGACATGCCCAGCTGGCCGATCTGCTGGGGGTTGGGGTTGCCCGCCACGGTCACGCTTACCATGCCGCGCTCGCTGATGCTGATGCTCTTGGCGTCCGCCGGCACGGTGATGCCGGGCGCCACGGGCAGGCCGCTGGAGGTGACCACGCGGCCCTGCGAGTCGAGCTTGAACGCGCCGTCGCGCGTGTAGCCGGTGGTGCCGTCGGGCAACTGGACCTCAAAGAAGCCGTTGCCGTCGATGGCCACGTCCAGGCTGTTGCCCGACTGCTGCAGGCTGCCCTGCGTGAAGTTGCGGCTGGTGGCGACCACGTTCACGCCCAGGCCCAGGTGCAGGCCCGTGGGCAACTGGTTCTCCTCGGTGGTTTGGCTGCCGACCTGGCGCAGGTTTTGGTAGATCAGGTCCTCGAACACCGCGTTGTTGCGCTTGAAGCCCGTGGTGGACACGTTGGCGAGGTTGTGCGAGATCACGTCCAGCTGGGTCTGCTGGGCGGTCATGCCGGTCTTGGCGATCCACAGCGAATTCATCATGGCGGTAGTCCTTCAGGGTTAGCCGTTGAGGCTCAGCAGCTGGCCTGCGCTCTTGTCGTCGCTCTCGGCGGTCTGCAGCAGGCGCATTTGTTGTTCGAACTGGCGGGCGGCGGCGATCATGCCGACCATGCATTCCACCGGGTTCACGTTGGATCCCTCCAGCACGCCCGAGCGCAGGCGCGCGTTGGGGTCGGCGGGCAGCGGGTCGCCGCCGGCCGTGCGGAACAGCCCGTCGTCGCCGCGCTTGAGCGGGTTGTCCGCCGCGGGCGTGGCCAGTTTCAGGCGGGCCACGGGCTGGGGTACTTCGCCCGCCAGGCGGGCGGTGATGGTGCCGTCGGCGCCCAGCGTCACTTCGGCATTAGGGGGCACGTCGATGGGTGCGCCGCCGTCCGAGAGCACGGCCATGCCGGTGCTGGTGACCAGCTGTCCGGCGGCAGTGACCTGAAAGGACCCGGCGCGCGTGTAGGTTTCCACGCCGTCCAGCCCCTGCACGGCGAACCAGGCATTGCCCACGGCCATGGCGTCCAGCGGACGGCCCGTGGTCTGCGCGGGGCCGGGTGTGTCCACATGGCCCGAGGTGGCCTCCAGCGCGAACACGCGCGTCGTGGAGCCGCCGCCTTGCAGCGGCACCGAGCGGAAGTTGGACATCTCGGCGCGAAAGCCGGTGGTGGAGGCGTTGGCCAGGTTGTTGGCCAGCACCGCCTGCCGGTGCGCGGCGGCATTCGCGCCGGTCATGGAGGTGTAGATGATGCGGTCCATGGAGTGGCCTCGGCGTCAGTGGGTTATCAGCGCAGGTTGACGAGGGTGGACATCACCTGGTCCTGCGTCTTGATGGTCTGGGCGTTGGCCTGGTAGGCGCGCTGGGCGGTCATCATGTTGACCAGCTCGGCCGTCAGGTCCACGTTGGAGTCTTCCAGGGCGCCGGCGCGCAGCGCGCCGAAGTTGCCATCCGTGGGCGCACCCAGCACGGGCTGGCCCGATTCGTAGGTCTCCACCCAGTTGTTGCCGCCCACGGCCGCCAGGCCCTGCGTGTTGCGAAAGCTCGCCAGCGCGATCTGGCCCTCGGCACGCGTCACGCCGTTGGAGTAGCGGGTCATGATCATGCCGTTGTTCTCGACATTGATGCCCGTGAGCTCGCCCGAGGTGTAGCCGTCCTGCGAGAGCTCGGAGACGGCGAACTTGGTGCCGAACTGGGTGACATTGTTCAGGTCCAGCGTGACAGGGTAGGAGCCTGGCGCGGGGTTGCTGCCCGGCGCCGTGGGGCTGTTGGGGTTGGCCGGGCTGGGGTTGACCATGAGCGCCAGCTCGAACGACTGCTTGGCGGCCGCGGGCGCATCGGTCAGGTCGGCCACCCCGAAGGTGCCGCCGGCGGGCGACGTGCCGCCCGCGTAGTCCACCAGGTTGTCCTTCAGGCGGGCGGAGGCCACGAGGCTGTTGGTGGGCGCGTCCGAATAGGTGAAGTCCCAGGCGTCTTCGGGGTTGGTGAAGCTCAGCGTGGTCTCGCGGATGGCATACACGCCCTGGTCGTCCGGGCCGTAGAAACGGTAGGTGAAGGACGTGGGGAAATCGTCCTTTTGCGTCAACGCCGGGTCCGCGTTGGCGACCGAGGTGGCCACGGGCTCCAGCGTGGCGGCCACGGCACCGTTCTTGTCGGCGATCAGGCGGCCGGTGATGGCGGGGACCGTCGGCGGCGTGGTGGTCAGGTCGTCCAGTTGGTTGTAGATGTCCCAGGTGTTCGCGCCGTTCTTCTCGAAGTAGAAGGACAGCGGCGTGGCCACGCCCTGGCTGTCGTACACGTTGAGCGAGGTGCCGTAGGTCGTGCGCGGCGTAGCCGCCACGGGTGGGGTGGCGCCCGGGTCGCCCTTGGCGTTGGGCGTGCGGGCATCCAGGTTGAAGGCCGTCTTGATGGCCGTGGTCTGCCGGGCCGGGATGGGCGCCGTGGTGGGGAAGGTCAACGGCACGGCCGTGCTGGAGGTGCGCAGGCCGGTCACGGGGTCGATGGGGTAGCCCATGACCTGGGCGCCGTCATTGGTGACCACGTTGCCCACGTTGTCCAGCTTGAAGTTGCCAGCGCGCGTGTAGGCACGCGAGCCATCCGGCATCTGCAGCGTGAAAAAACCGTTGCCGTTGATGGCCACGTCCAGGCTGTTGCCCGTGACGGTGAGGTTGCCCTGGTTGAACTGCTGCGCAATGGCCGACACCTCCACGCCAATGCCGGAGTTGGTGCCGCTGGACGCGCCGATGGCCGAGGCGATCATGGCCGCGAATTCGGTGCGCGAGGCCTTGAAGCCCGTGGTGTTGGCGTTGGCGATGTTGTGGCCGATCACATCGAGGTTCTTGGCCGACGCGTTCAGGCCCGAGAGGCCTTGCTGGAAACCCATGGTGTTCTCCTGGAGGAAAGCGCGGCTCTCAGAGCACGCTGTGAATGCGGAAGTAGTTGACGATGTCGCCGTTGTCCAGCGTGAGCGTCAGCGCACCGGCGTTGGAGCCCGTGGCGACCACCTGCGCCTCGGACAGCCCTGTCGCGGTGACCGCGGTCTCGCCCGACGTGGCCCGCACGCGGAACCGCAGGTCGGCAGCGTTGCCGCTGTAGCCGGCGGCGTCCCACTCGAAAGAGCGGCGGCCCTTGTCCTGTGCGCCGAGGTCCACGGTGTCCACCACCACGCCGCCGGGCGTGACGATGTCCACCTGCACGTCGGTGGCGGTGTTGTCCAGGTTGAAGTAGCCCTTGCCCTTGCCGTCGCTGACGCTCAGGCGGTCGCCCTCGGTCAGCACCGAGCGGCCGATGAGCGAGATGCCCTGGATCTGCTGCATGGTCGAGAACTCCTCGGCCATGGTTTGCATGGTGAGGTTGAGCGTCTGGATGCCGGTGACGGTGTTGATCTGCGCCATCTGCGTGGTCATCTGCGCGTTGTCCAGGGGGTTCATCGGGTCCTGGTTGTTCAACTGCGCGACCAGCAGCTTGAGGAAGCGGTCTTGCATGGCCGCGGGGTCGTTGGTCGCGTTGGCCGAAGCGCCGGTGTTGGTCGTGGCGGTGGTGCCGATGGGGTTGAGGATCATGGCGTGCTTTCGGAGGGCGGTTTACTGGCCCATCTGCAGGGTCTTGAGCAGCAGCGTCTTGGCCGTGTTCATGACCTCCACGTTGTTCTGGTACGAGCGCGAGGCCGAGATCATGTTGACCATCTCCTCCACGGCGTTCACGTTGGAGTGGGTCACGTAGCCTTCGGCGTCGGCCATGGGGTTGGCCGGGTCGTGCACGCGGCGGCCGGGCTGGTCGCTCTCCTGGATGGACGACACGCGCACGCCCGCGGCGCTCTCAGGCCCCATGGGCGCGGTCTGGAAGACCACCTGGCGCGCCTTGTACGCCTGGCCGTCGGGGCCGGCCACGGCGTCCACGTTGGCCAGGTTGCTGGCCACGACGTTCAGCCGCTGCGACTGTGCGCTGATGGCGCTGCCCGAGACGTTGAAGATGGAGAACATGGACATGGCGGGTGCTCTCTTTCGGGATTACTGGCCCTGGATGGCGCTGAGCATGGTCTTGGACTGGCCGTTGATGAAGCGCAGCGTGGCCTCGTAGCGCACGGCGTTGTCCACGAACGCGGCGCGCTCGCGGTCCATGTCCACGGTGTTGTTGTCCAGGCTCGGCTGGGTCTGCAGGGCATAGCCCAGCGTGCTGTCCGAGCTGCCACTGGCGGCTGCCGGAAGCGGGATGTGGCGCGGGTCGCTCACGCTCTGGCTGCGCAGGGGGCTGGGGTTCTGAGCTTCGTTCACGGCACGCATGGCATCGGCAAACTTGAAGTCGCGCGCCACGTAGCCGGGCGTGTCCGCGTTGGCGATGTTGCTCGCGATGGCACGCTGGCGCTCCGAGCGCAGCAGCAAGGCGCTTCCGTGAAAGTCCAGGCGGTTGGTCATCTTGTCGAGCATGTGGGCCTCGGCGTGTAAAAAAGGGGTTCGGCCGCCATGGCCCAGGGGGCTTGTGGCGTGCGTCGATTATGGAAATCGCCCCGTTTTTCTAAAGCGCGAAGAGCGATGGGATTGGCCCGTTGTTCCGCGCTTGGCGCATGCGGTGGCCAGCCTACAGTGGCAGGTGTGAAAAGGCGTCCGGGGCCCGTTGTGCCGGACCGCCGTCAGACCCGTTGGAGTCCCGTCATGCCGCTTCCTATCCTGCGCTCATCCCGCCTTGCCTGCCTTCGCTTCCTGATGGGCGGCGCGCTGGCGCTGGGCTCTGCCCTGGCGCTGCCCGCCCATGCCCAGCAGGGAGGCGATCAGACCGCCGAGCTGGGCTCGATCACCCAGCACTGGCTGGACGATGCGCTGGCCCAGGCGCAGGCCGGGGGGCTGCCGCTGCGCATGGAAGTCAGTGTGGGCACGCTGGATTCGCGCCTGCGCCTGGCGCCCTGCGCGCGCGTGGAACCCTATCTGCCCGCTGGTGCCCGCCTGTGGGGGCGCACCCGCCTGGGCCTGCGCTGCGTGGACGGCCCCACCCGCTGGAACGTGTTCCTGCCCATCACGGTCAAGGCCTTCGGCCCCGCTTGGGTGCTGGCCGGCAATGTGGGCACCGGCGCAGTGCTGAGCGAGCAAGATGCCATCGAGGCCGAGGTGGACTGGGCCGCAGAACCCGCGGCCATCGTGGCCAACCCCAAGGACTGGGTGGGGCAGACCGCCACCCGTCCGCTGTCCGCCGGCCAGGCGCTGCGCCAGAACATGGTGCGCGCCCCCGACCTGTTCAAGGCCGGCTCTGCGGTGCGCGTGGTGGTGCAGGGGCCGGGTTATGCGGTCACCTCCTCGGGCCAGGCCATGAGCGCGGGCGCTCAAGGACAGAGTGTGCGCGTTCGCATGGCCAATGGGCGCATTATTGGGGGTACTGTGCTTGAGGATGGGACAATAGAAGCCACTTTGTGAGCCGCGAGGCACCACAAAGCGCTAAAGTCTGCTCCCTGCCGGCCGAAAACATGGCTACTGGCCCCACATCTCACAGGGGTGGTGGAGAGTGCGATGAAGATTGGACACAACCCGGATACTGCGACTGCGCTGTCAAAGGCCGCTGCCAACAAGCAGCAGGCCAAGGCCGCCGCACCTGCGCCGGCCGCTGAAGAAGCGGCCCAGGGCGCGACGCGCGCCGCCGCAGGCGTGCCCGTCACGCTGTCGGCCGCCGCCCGCGGGGTGGACGCCACCAAGTCCACGGCCGACTTCGACACTGCCAAGGTCAAGGCGATCAAGGCTGCCATCGAAAAAGGCACCTTCCGCGTGGACGCCGAAGCCGTGGCCGACAAGCTGCTGGCCAACGCCTACGAAACCCTGTCCCACTCGCGGGGCTGACCCGCCCTCCTGGGCCGGCTGGCCCGCCGGGGTGACAGGCTCTAGACTTGCACCCCATGTCACTCGACGACACCCTCACCTCCATCGAAGCGCAGCTGCAGGACATGCAGGCTGCGCTTCTTGCTTCCAACCTCCAGACTTTTGAAGACACTGCGGTGCAGCTGCGCGGCGCTGCCATGGCGCTGGCCCAGGCCCTGGCGCCTGTGGCGGGCGCGCTGGAGCCCGCCGCCGCGCAAAGGGTGCAGGCCATCGGCCGGCAATTGACGCTGGTGCGCGACCAACTGGCCCGGGTGATGGCGCTGACCGAGCGACAGGCGGCGTCGCTGCTGCCGCCCGTGGAGGGGGTGACTTACGGGCCTTCGTCCGGCGCTGCGGGGGCACGGATTTACCGGGCACCGGGGTGACTTTTAGCCCGAATTGCCGCCTGAGGCTTATGGGGTAAGCGCTGGCAGCTATCTTTTTTGATGGGTTCTTGGGGCTTGATGCTGTTGACCGGGACCCGCCCCGGCGGGCGCATATCCCGGCCCGCGCCATGAAAAGCCGCACCACAAGCTCAGAAAAATAGCTGCCCGCGCTTGTCCAGCAAGCGCAAAACAGCTATTTCATCCAAAAAATCAGTGCCCCCGCATCTTCGTCCGCAACCGCGCAATCGCCTGGCTGTGCAGCTGACACACGCGCGATTCGGTCACGCCCAGGACGGCGGCGATTTCCTTCAGGTTCATGTCGTGCTCGTAGTACATGCCCATGATGTACTGCTCGCGCTCAGGCAGGGCCTTGATGGCCTCGACCAGCGAGGCGCGTAGGCGCTGGTCGCGCAGCACGGCCATGGGATCGGCGCCCTCGTCGGCCACGTGGCGGTCCAGGAAGCCCTCGTCCTCGTCATCGTGGTGAAAGTCTTCCAGGTACACCAGCTGCGTGCCGCGCACCTTGCTCAGCAGGGCCTGGTAGTCCTCCAGGCTCATGCCCAGTTCGGCGGCGATCTCGGACTCGATGGGGCTGCGGCCCAGGCGCTGCTCCACGCGGTGCAGGGCATGCTCGATGTCCTTCTGGCTCTTGCGCGAGCTGCGGCTCATCCAGTCGCCCTCGCGCAGCTCGTCGAGCATGGCGCCGCGGATGCGCTGGCTGGCAAAGGTCTCGAACTGCACGCCCTGCGCGACTTCGTAGCGCGAGAGCGCGTCGTTCAGACCGATCATGCCGACCTGGATCAGGTCGTCCAGCTCCACGTTGGGCGGGAGCTTGGCGATCATGTGGTGGGCGATGCGCCGCACCAGGGGCACGTGCTGGTGGAACAGCGCGTCCCGGTCGAGCTGGCCTTTCGCGGTGTACATCGGGTCAGTGGCTCCGGTCCAGGGGCGAGAGGGAGGCGCACAGGCTGTGCGGGGGCAGCAGGGGCATGGCAGCGTCAATGGTGCATGCGTTTTCCAGCAGTTGCAAGGCCAGCCGCTGGATGTCCTGCGCGCGCGCCGCGGCCACGGTGGTGGTGTGGACCTGCAGGCCCAGGTGGGTGCGCGCGCTGCGCTGCAGCGTGTCCAGCGCCTCGGCGGTCTGGCGGTGCTGCACAGGCTCCTGTGGCGCGAGGATGGACGCCACCGTGCAGCGCACGCCGGCGTGCAGCGCCATGTGCTTGAGCTGGCGGTAGCTGCGCACCATGCCTTGCGCGCCGGGGCCGGTCATGATCAGCGGTACGCTGGCGCTGCCGCGCAGCAGCGGCGCCAGTTGCTCGGGCGGAGCATGCAGCACCACCAGCGCGTAGGCGCGAAACAAGGGCTGCAGGCGCTGCAGCACGGTGGCGCCATGGTGTTCGGACTGCTGCGCGAGGCGGGCCAGCCCGCGGGCCGCGGGCACCACGGCCAGCGACGCGCCGGTGGCGGAGGCCAGCGTCTGCGCGCCGTTCCAGGGAGCCGGGTGCAGCAGCTGGTCCAGGCCGGGCATGTGCGGGCTCTCCAGCGCCGTGCCGTCCAGCACCACGACGGGGTAGCCCAGGCGCTGCAGGCTGGAGCACAGCTGCCACAGCATCTCCAGCCACGGGCCGCTGCCCGGCTGGCTCAGCACGGCCAGCAGGCGCAGGTCCTGCTGCGGCGTGTAGCTGTGCAGCCCGGCGGCCTGGTGCAAAGCGGTATCAAGCAACATCGGCCATCCCCCGCTCATCGGCCGTTTCCGTGGCGTGCGAGAAGAAGAAGTTCAACTCGGCGGCCTTGGGGTCGAAGGCCGACTTCACGCTCGTGCGCATGGAGGCGCTCACGAGCTTGCGGGCGTCGGCCGCTTCCCAGTCCTCGGGCACGCGCTGGCCGTTGGTCACGCCGCGCAGCACCATCTGGTGGCGGATCAGCGCATCAATGGCGGGGCCCAGCTTCACGGCCTCGTCCACCTTGGACAGGATGGCCTGCTGCGAGCCGGTGGTCTTGAAGCCGGTGAGCACGTCGTCCAGCGTATCGCCGTGGCTGCTGGCGTTGAGCACCAGCAGGCGCTTGACACCGGGCAGCGCCAGCACGTCCAGCAGGTCGCGCTTGCGCGGGTCGCGCGGGGCCACCCCCGTGGTGTCGATGAGCACCATCTTCTTGGACGACAGCAGGCCCAGCAGGTCCTGCAGCGCCGCGCGGTCGTGCGCCAGGTGCGCCACCACGCCCAGCATGCGGCCGTAGGAGCGCAACTGCTCGTGCGCGCCCACGCGGTAGGTGTCCAGCGTGATCAGGCCCACGCTGGCGGGGCCGTGGATGCGCGCGCACAAGGCGGCCAGCTTGGCGGTGGTGGTGGTCTTGCCCACGCCGGTGGCGCCCACCATGGCGAAGATGCCGCCTTCCTCGTACAGCGGCAGCGTCTGCGCGTCGGTGCGCAGGTTGCGCTCCAGCACTTCCATGAGCCAGCGCACGGCGTCCTGGGCGCCCAGATGCTCGGGCAGGTGTTCCAGCACCGCGCGCGAGAGGGCGGGCGAATAGCCCGCACGGATGAGCTTGAGCATCAGCGTGGACTGGATCGGGTTCTGGCGGGCCTGGCCCAGCCAGGCCAGGGTGTTGAAGCGGTCCTCGATCAGCTCCTTCATGGACTGCAGTTCCTTCATGAGGTTCTGCTGTCCCAGGCCGGCCGCCAGCGTGGGCGCGGCTGTGGCGGGCGCCTCGGCGCGGCGCGGCGTGAGCTGCTCGGCGCCCAGGGCGGCATGCATGGGCCGCAATGGGTTGTGGCGTGCCACCGGGGCATTCACGGGCTGTGGCGCGGGTGGCTCGGGCAGGCGCTCAGCGCGGGGTTCGAAGCGTGGCTCGGGCAGACCGCGCTCCAGCGCGGCGCGCTCGTTCAGGGGCGCGGGGGCGCTTGTGCCGTGCAAGGCCTCGTGGCGACGGCGCAGCATGCGCTCGCGCACATAGTCCTGGAACGACAGCGTGCTCATGGCCAGTTGCTCGGTGTCGTGCGCCACGGTGCTGCGTGCCGCGGGCTCCGGCTGGCGTGCGGGCTGCGGGACAGGGGCTGCATGGGGCTGCGTCTGGGACATGCGCACCGGCTGGCTCGCGGCCAGGTCGTCGGCGCGCTCCTGCAGACGGTTGGGTGCCGGCTCGGCACCGCCGTGCAGGGACGACAGCGCGTCCTCGGCCGTGGCCACCACCTCGACGCCGCCCGCCGTGGGGCGGTTGGACAGGATCAGCGTGCCTTCACCGAAGGCCATGCGCGCCTTGGCCAGGGCCTCCCGTGCGGTGGGAGCGGTAAAGCGTTTGATGTTCATGCGGATGCACCTTTGAGGATCGGGCCGATGCGGATGGTGTGGGTCTCAGGAATCTCGCTGTGGGCGAGCACCTGCAAGCGGGGAGCCACGCGCCGCACCAGGCGGGCGATGGCGTTGCGGATCTGGTCGGGCACCAGCAGGCAGGCGGGCATGCCCAGCTCTTCCTGCTGCAGGGCGACTTCGGCGGCCTTGTGGGTGAGCAGGTCGGCCACGCCGGGGTCCAGCGCCGGGCCGCTGGCATTGCCCAGGGCCTGCATCAGCAGGCGCTCCAGCCCGGGCTCGATGGCGATGACGCTGAGCTCGCGCGTGGGGCCGTAGATCTGCTGCACGATGGCGGGGGACAGGGCGATGCGCACGCGGCGCGCCAGTTCCACCGGGTCTTGCGTGCTGCCGGCGTGTTCCGCCAGCGTCTCGATGATGGTGCGGATGTCGCGGATGTGCACGGACTCCTCCAGCAACAGCTGCAGCACTTTCTGGAATGTTGTGATGGACACCATCTTGGGCACGACTTCTTCGATGAGTTTGGGTGCCAGCCGGGTCACATGCTCCACGAGCTGCTGCGTCTCGGTGCGGCTCAGGAGCTTGGCGGCGTGCACTTGCATCAAGTGTGACAAATGGGTCGCCATCACGGTTTCCGAATCAACCACGGTAAAGCCCGCCATTTGTGCCGCTTCCTTCTGCGCGGCGTCGATCCAGTGCGCGGGCAGGCCGAAGGCGGGGTCGGTGGTGGGAGTGCCGATCAGCGGCGTGGAGATGCCGCCGGGGTTGATGGCCAGGTACATGCCGGGGAAGGCCTCGCCTTCGCCCACCACCACACCGCGCAGTGTGATGCGGTAGGCGCTGGGCTTGAGCTCCAGGTTGTCGCGCACATGCACGGCCGGCGGCAGGAAGCCCACCTCCTGCGCAAACTTGCGGCGCACGCCCTTGATGCGCGTGAGCAGGTCGCCCTGGCGGCTCTTGTCCACCAAGGCGATCAGGCGGTAGCCCAGCTCCAGGCCCAGCAGGTCCACGGGCTGCAGGTCGTCCCAGCTGGCCTCGCCGTCGCTCACAGGCGCGGGGGCTTCTTCCACCGGGGCGGGGCGGCGCTGGCGCTGCAGCAGCACCCAGGCGCCGTAGCCGAGGAGACTGCCCATGACCAGGAACACGGTGTGCGGCATGCCGGGGATGAGGCCCAGCAGGATCAGCACGCCCGCGGTCACGCCCAGCACGCGTGGCGACATGAGCAACTGCTGCACGATCTGCTGGCCCATGTCGGAGTCCTTGCCCACGCGCGAGATCACCATCGCGGCCGCGACGGAAATCAGCAGGCCGGGGATCTGGGCCACCAGCGCATCGCCCACGGCCAGCAGGATGTAGCTGTTGGCGGCGTCGTTGGCCGACAGGCCATGCTGCAGCATGCCGATGGCGAAGCCGCCCACGATGTTGATGATCAGGATCAGGATGCCGGCGACGGCATCGCCGCGCACGAACTTGCTCGCGCCGTCCATGGAGCCGAAGAAGTTGGCCTCTTCCTGCACCTCGGCGCGGCGGCGCTTGGCTTCCTTCTCGTCGATCAGGCCGGCGTTCAGGTCGGCGTCCACGGCCATCTGCTTGCCGGGCATGGCGTCCAGCGTGAAGCGGGCCGACACCTCGGCGATGCGCTCCGCGCCCTTGGTCACCACCACGAAGTTGATCACCACCAAGATCGCGAACACGATCAGGCCCACGGCGAAGTTGCCGCCGATCAAGAAGTGGCCGAAGGCCTCGATCACCGCGCCGGCGGCGCCCGGGCCGGTGTGGCCTTCCAGCAGCACCACGCGGGTGGACGCCACGTTCAGCGACAGGCGCATCAGCGTGGTGAGCAGCAGCACCGACGGGAAGGCCGCGAAGTCCAGCGGCTTGATCATGTACGCGGCCACCATCATCACCATCAGCGCCACGGCGATGTTGAGGGTGAAGAAGGTGTCCAGCATCCAGGGCGGCACGGGCAGCACCATCAGCGCCAGGATGGCCACTACCAGCAGCGGGGCCGACAGCCCCTGCAGTGCCGGGCCGTGGTTGCCGGCCCATTGCCGGACGGAATGGATCGAGGGGGACGTCATCTTGCGTTACCTGTGGCGGGTGCGGGGCGCAGGGTGTGGTGGGCGCTGTGGGGGTCGAGCTCGGGCGGCACGTAGGGATCGGGCTGGGCCTCGGGCATGCGGCCATCGCCGCGCAGCGCGGCCTTCAGGCGATACACGTAGGCCAGCACCTGGGCCACGGCGGTGTACAGCTGTGCGGGAATCGGTTGCTCCAGCTCGGCGTGCGCATACAGCGCGCGCGCCAGCATGGGCGACTGCAGCACGGGCACGCCATGCGCCTGGGCCACTTCGCGGATCTTGAAGGCCAGCAGGTCGGTGCCCTTGGAGACGACCTGGGGTGCGCCCATGGTGGCGTCGTCGTACTTCAGGGCCACGGCGTAGTGCGTGGGGTTCATGACCACGAAGTCGGCCTTGGGCACGGCGGTGATGCTGGCGCCGTCGGCGATCTCGCGCGCGCGCTGGCGCTGGCGGCCCTTGAGCTGCGGGTTGCCGTCGGATTCCTTGTGCTCCTGCTTGACTTCCTCGTGCGACATCTTCAGGCGCGACTTGAAGAAGAACGCCTGCAGCGGCACGTCCACCACGGCGAACAGGAACACCACCAGCAGCAGCAGGCTGGTGCCCGAGACGATCCAGTCGCCCACGTGGCGCAGCGACAGGGGCGAAGGCTGCAGCACCAGCGCGGCCATCTTCTCGATGCTCTGGCCCATGAAGTTCCAGGCCACGAACGACAGGATGCCGGTCATGAGCACCATCTTGCTCACGTTGGCGAGCTGCTGCTTGGAAAACAGGTTGGTGAAGCCGGTCAGCGGGTTGAGCCGGTTGAACTGCGGCGTGATGGGCTTGAAGCTGAACACCCAGCCGCCAGCGCCCACGGCGCTCAGCAGCGCCGCGCCGCCGGTGAGCGCGGCGAAGCTGGCGCTGGCCAGCAGGCCCACGCCCGCCATGGTCTGCAGGCGCTCCAGCATGTGGCCGGGCGCCTGCACAGTGGCCGCGTTGAATGCGAGCTGCTGGCGCATCGCGCGCTGCAGGTATTCCACGAACCAGGGCGCGAGCACCAGCAGCGCCAGCGCGCCCATGCCCAGGATGGCCAGGTGCGACAGGTCCCGCGAGCGCGCGGCCTGGCCGTCGCTGCGCGCTTTCTGGAGCTTGCGCTCGGTTGCTGGAAGGTTTTTGTCTTGGCTCGAGCTCATGGCGGCGTGACTGCTGGGTCACGCCATTGTCGGGAGCCCGGGCGAAAGCTAAAGCCCGAATAAAGGGGTTGCGCCGGCGTTATTCGCGGCGGTGGCGGCGGGTGCGCTGATGATTAGCGTGCTATTAAAATAATAGCTTTTTGCGCTTGTCCAGTGGGCGTTAGGACCTGATTTGGCTGAGGTTTATGTCATGCACCGGGCTCCTGCCTGGGCCCGGCCGCGTCAGAACCCCAGACTGGCCAGCAGGTCGTCCACCTGCGACTGGCTGGTCACCACGTCGGGTGCGGACTCGGGATTGACCACGGGCCCCTGCAGTTGGTCGCGCCGCGGCTCGGGCGCGATGGGTGTTTGCGCCTGCGGCGGCGCGGTCTGGATCAGCAACTGCACCAGCTGCTGCTCGATCGTCGCCGCCAGGTTGACCACGCGCGCGATCACCTGGCCGGTGAGATCGTGGAAGTCCTGCGCCATCATGATCTCGGTCAGGTGGCTGTCGGCCTCCTGCGTGGCGCGCTCCACATCGGTCAGGAAGTTGTAGATCTCGCCCTTGGCCACCGCGGCCACGGGGTCGGCCACCAGCGAGTTGACCACGCGGCGCGTTTCCGAGGCCACGTGGTCGTGCAGCGACTTGGCCTGCTCCACCCGGCCCAGCACCTTCTCGGCCGCCTCGCCCGTCAAGCGGGCGATGTAGGACAGGCGGCTTTGCGCATCGGGCAGCTCACCCATGGTGCCGCGCAACTGGTCCGCGTAGCCGAGCTCGTTCAGGGCGGAATGCAGCTGCCGCGTGAGCAGGCCTATCTTGTGGTGGACGTCGTCTGTCCCGTCGGCTGGCGCGCCGTTTTCTGCCGCCGTCATGCTCACAGCCCCATTTTCTTGAGGATCAGGTTGACCTTCTCTTCCAGCGTGGCCTTGGTGAAGGGCTTGACGATGTAGCCGGCGGCGCCGCCCTGGGCGGCGGCGACGATGTCTTCCTTGCGCGCCTCGGCCGTCACCATCAGCACGGGCAGGTGCTTGAGCTTGTCGTCCTTCTTGATCTCGCCCAGCAACTGGAAGCCGTTCATGTTCGGCATGTTGATGTCGGTGACCACGAAGTCGAACTTGCCGTTGCGCAGCTTGTTCAGTGCCGCCACGCCGTCTTCGGCCTCGTCGGCATCAGCGAAACCGCTTTCCTTGAGCAGGTTGCGGACGATGCGCCGCATGGTGGAAAAGTCGTCAACGATCAGAAAGCGAAGGGCGGAGGACACAAAGGACCCTTTCGGTGAATATGGGGCTATTGTCGTAAGTCATCAGCAACGTGACAAGTTGTTACTGATTCGGCGATGAGGAAGCTGGATTGTCCTGCTTTTCTGCCACGGGCGACGGTAACGGAAATACCATGTTCTTTTTACCCATGAGCCGCTCTTCGGCTTCATGGGTGAGTACGGTGATGGTGATGCGCCGGTTCACGGCGGCGCGGGGGTTCTCGGGCTCCAGCAGATCGCTCGCAGCCATGCCCACCACGCGGCCCAGCTTGGCGTCGGGCATGCCCGCGGCCACCAGTTCGCGACGCGAGGCGTTGGCGCGGTCGGCCGACAGCTCCCAGTTGCTGTAGCCGCGGTCGCCATTGCCATAAGGCACGGCATCCGTGTGGCCGGACAGGCTGATGCGGTTTTCTACCCCGCCCAAAGCTGCACCAATCTGGTGCAGGATGTCGCGCATGTAGGGTTTGACCAGCGCGCTGCCGCTGTCGAACATCGGGCGGTTCTGATCGTCCACGATCTGGATCTGCAGGCCGTCGGGCGTCAGGTCCAGCCGGATCTGCGAACGGTATTCGTTCAGGCGAGGGCTCTCGGTGATCATCGCCTCGATCTTGGTCTGCAGCGCCTTGATGCGCTGGGCGTCCTGCCGGGCACGCTCGGCGCGCAAGGCCTCCACGCTGGAGCGCATGTTGGTGGAGCTGTCGGAATTGGAGCGGCGCACCTGCCCGTGCACCTTGGACAGGTCGTTGCCGCCGCCCGGGATCACGCTGGAGCTGTTGCCCGCCCCGTCGCCGCCCTGCATCGCCACCTTGAGCGGCGACGAGAAGTAGGCCGCAATGCCCTGCAGCTCGCCCTTGGCGGTGGAGCCCAGCAGCCACATCAGCAGGAAGAAGGCCATCATGGCCGTCACGAAGTCGGCGTAGGCGATCTTCCATGCGCCGCCGTGCGGCGCATGGGGGCGCTTCTTGGCGCGCTTGATGATGATGGGCTGGAGCTTCTTTTCGGCCATGGCAAAGGCGGTTCAGGCGTGGCGCGTCACTTCTTGCCCTTGACGTGGGCTTCCAGCTCGACGAAGCCTGGGCGGTCCCCGGAGAACAGCACCTTGCGGCCGAACTCGATGGAGGTGGCGGGGTTGTAGCCCTGCATGCTGGCCAGCAGGGTGGACTTGATGCACTCGTATTCCTTGGCGGCGTCGGCGGCCTTTTGCTCCAGCAGCCCGGCCAGCGGCTCCACCGCGCCGTAGGCCAGCAGAATGCCCAGGAAGGTGCCGACCAGCGCCGAGGCAATCATGCCCCCCAGCACGGCGGGCGGCTGGCCCACCGAGCCCATGGTGTTCACCACCCCGAGCACCGCGGCCACGATACCGAAGGCCGGCAGGGCGCCGGCCAGTCGCGTGAGCGCTGCCACGGGGGCGTGCGCCTCGGCGTGGTGGGTCTCGATCTCGCTGTCCATCAGCGCCTCGATCTCGTGGGCGTTCAGGTTGCCCGAGACCATCATGCGCAGGTAGTCGGTGGTGAATTCGATCACGTGCGGGTCGCTGCCCACGGTAGGGAATTTCTTGAACAGCTCTGATTCCTTGGGCGACTCCACGTCCTGCTCGATCGACATCAGCCCTTCCTTGCGGGCCTTCTGCAGGATCTCGTAGAGCATGGCCATCAGCTCCATGTAGCGCGCCTTGGTGTACTTGTTGCCTTTGAACACCTGGGGCAGGGTGGCCATGGTGGCCTTGAGCACCTTGGGCTGGTTGGTCACGATGAATGAGCCCAGCGCGGCCCCGCCGATGGTGATCATTTCAAAGGGCAGGGCCGTCAGCAGCACCTGAACGTTGCCGCCATGGGCGACGAACACGCCGAAGACGCAGCCGAAGGTGATGATGTAGCCGAGGATGACGAGCATGCTGGGGTTCTAAACGGGCAAAGCGGGCATGGGAGCCCCGCAGCCTTGCATAAGGGAATGACTTTTGTATCGGATTGTCGCGAGAAAAATGAAGCCGGCTTGACCGGGTTCCCTTGTCAACGGTCGGTGATTCCCATAAAAAAGAGCTGTAGTGCCCACGGTCAGGGCGCTGGCAGCTCTTATTTTGGAAGCAGTAACGGACCGCCTTATTTCAGCAACGCCAGCACGCCCTGCGGGATCTGGTTGGCCTGGGCCACCATGGCGGTGCCGGCCTGCTGCAGGATCTGGGTGCGCGACAGGTTGGCCGTTTCGGCGGCGAAGTCGGCGTCCTGGATGCGGCCACGCGAGGCGGACATGTTCTCCGAAGATGTGTTCAGGTTCGCGATCGTCGTCTCGAAGCGGGCCTGCAAGGCGCCGAAGCTGGCGCGCTGGCCGTTCACGGCCGCCAGGGCGGAATCGATGATCTTCAGCGCTTTGGTGGAGCCGTCCACGGTGGACACGTCAATGGTATTGACGGAGTTCAGCGTGGAAGGCGTTGCCGTGACGGGAGGCGTGCCGGTCAGGTTCCCGATGGAAAAGCCCTTGTCGGAGTTCATTTCCAGGTAACCGCGGGCCGTCGCGTACCCTCCCGCGGGCGTGGCGGCCACGCCGGTCACGAAAGTCGGGGTTCCCGAGCTGGCAGACGTCACGGCATCGTAGGCGCCGACGGCGAGCGTGTTGCCGGCCGCGGAATTGTTCTGGATCTGGATGTCGGCCCCCGACTCGTTGATCAGGATGATGCCGTCCCCGTCCGCATTCAGCTTGGCGGTGATGCCCGTCTGGGAGGACACGTCATTGAAGGCCTTGATGCCCTCGGCCAGGCCCGCCGCGGTGGCGCCTGCGGTGCTGACGCTGAAGGTGACGTTTGCCGCGGTGGCGTTGTCGCCCACCACGGCGAGGGAATAGGAACCACCGGCCACAAAGGTCGTCAGCTCGACCTGGTTGCGTGCGGAGGCCGTCACCCCGGTGGCTTCCGACGCCGCATTGATCTTGGCTGCAGCCGTCGCCAGGGTGTCCGTAGCGGTGAGGTTGATCGTCTTGGTCTGAAGCCCCGCCACGTCGAACGTGCCGGTCAGCGGCGTGGGGGTGTTGGTGGCGGTGACCACCACTGGCGCGGACTGCTTCAACTGCGCTCCGTAGGTGGCAGTACGGAAGTTGCCCGTGGTGGCGGTGATGGTCTGGTTGGCATTCGCGCCCACCTGGAAGGTGGCGGAGCCGAACGAGCCGTCCAGCAGCTTCTGGCCGTTGAACTCGGTGGTCACGGCCAGGCGGTCCAGCTCGGACAGCAGCTGGCCCACTTCGGCCTGCAGGGCCTTGCGGTCGGAGGCGCTGTTGGTGGCGTTGGCCGACTGCACGGACAGTTCGCGCACGCGCTGCAGGATGTTGCCCGCTCCCGCCAGGGCGCTTTCGGCCACCTGCGCCAGCGAGATACCGTCGTTGGCGTTGCGTGCCGCCTGGTTCAGGCCGCGGATCTGGCTGGTGAAGCGCTCGGAGATGGCCAGGCCGGCGGCGTCGTCCTTGGCGCTGTTGATGCGCAGGCCCGACGACAGGCGCTGGATGGAAGTGTTGAGCGAACCCTGGCTGACCCCCAGATTGCGCTGGGCGGTCAACGAGGCGACGTTGGTATTGATGGTAGCTGCCATGGCGGAACTCCTGCGTGGCTGGAAACGATGATTTCTGCCGGCTTAAGCGTGGCCCCTCCGGCGGACTGTGCGGGAACGATGGGCAGATTGTGGAGAGCCGGCGTGGGGGCGTTGCTGCGATAAGCGGCGCAAAAACCGTCCAGTCCGTGCGTTTGTCCCTAAAGTTTTCCAGCCACAGCCCGAAAACACATTCAACGGGCCGTTTGAAACAAGAAGTGACGACCCGCCGTTCAACAAGGCGCCCATGGGGGCCCTGTGAACCCTGAGGCCAGACGGTTCTGGGCCCAGATGGCGGTAACGCCTTATTCAGTCAGTTCTTTCAGGAGATTTGCAATGGCATCGACCATCAATACCAACGTCGCCTCGTTGACCGCCCAGCGCAACCTGGGCATGAGCCAGGCCTCCCTCAACACCTCCATCCAGCGCCTGTCGTCGGGCCTGCGCATCAACAGCGCCAAGGACGACGCCGCCGGCCTGGCCATCTCCGAGCGCTTCACCAGCCAGATCCGCGGCCTGAACCAGGCCGTGCGCAACGCCAACGACGGCATCTCGCTGGCCCAGACGGCTGAAGGCGCACTGAAGGCGTCCGGCGACATCCTGCAGCGTGTGCGCGAACTGTCCGTGCAGTCGGCCAACGCCACCAACAGCGCCTCCGACCGCAAGGCCATCCAGGCTGAAGTGGGCCAGCTGCTGTCCGAGCTGGACCGCATCTCCGTGACCACCGAGTTCAACGGCCAGAAGCTGCTGGACGGCTCGTTCGGCTCCGCCACCTTCCAGGTGGGCGCGAATGCCAACCAGACCATCACCGCCACCACGGGTAACTTCCGCACCACCACCTACGGTGCACAGATCAACAACAGCAAGCTGGTGGAAGCCGCGGCGACGGCCACCGCCTTGACCGGCACGGTGGTGATCGCCGGCCTGCAGACCAAGACGGCTACCCTTGGGGCCTCGGACACTGCCGCTACCGCTGCTGCTGCTATCAATGCACTGTCTGACGCCACTGGCGTGACCGCATCTGCACGCAACGTGTCGGAACTGAAGTTTGCCGCCACGGGTGCCGTGTCCCTGGCAGTGAAGGGTGATAACTCCACCGCTGCTAACGTCACGTTCAACGTGTCGGGCAATACGGCTGCCGGCTTGGCCGAGGCAGTCAAGGCGTTCAACGACGTGTCCTCGCAGACCGGCGTCACCGCCAAGCTCAATGCCGCGGCGGATGGCATCATCCTCACCAACGAGGCAGGCGCCGATATCAACCTGAAGAACAACAGCGCAACGGTTGGCATCACGCTTGCGGCACAAAATGCTGAAGCGACGACCACGCCGACTTTTGGCGCAGCATTCGCCGCTGCTGCTGCCGGGGGCGATGCAATTTCTCGCGGCACGCTGGAGTTCTCGTCCGACAAGGGCTACTCGATCACCGGTACGTCTGCACTGGCGTCCACCACAGCCGCGTCGTCCCTGAAGGCAGTGAACACCATCGACGTGTCCACCGTGGAAGGCTCCACCAAGGCCCTGAAGATCATCGACTCGGCCCTGGCTGCCGTGAACGGCCAGCGCGCCAGCTTCGGTGCCCTGCAGTCCCGCTTCGAGACTGCCGTGAACAACCTGCAGACCTCGGCCGAGAACATGTCTGCCTCGCGCGGCCGTATCCAGGACGCCGACTTCGCGGCCGAAACGGCCAACCTGTCGCGCACCCAGATCCTGCAGCAGGCCGGCACCGCCATGGTGGCCCAGGCCAACCAGCTGCCCCAGGGCGTGCTGGCCCTGCTGCGCTGATACGGCAGCCTTCAGGTGAGACGCGGGATTCGTTCCCGCATCTCTCCCCGAGCGCGGCAGTGAGATTCTCACGGCCGCGCTTTCCCGCTTGTGGGGCGGCATGGCGAGCGTGACGTGCGGGATTGGCGGGATTCTTCCGTCCTATTCAACGAGACGCACAGGGCCCTTCGGCTTGATAATTTCTGGCGTTACCGGCACACATGCCGGTTTGCATGCATACGGAGATGGTCATGGCAAGTTTTTCCTCGATCGGTATCGGCCTGGGCGGCAATGTGGACGTCAATGGGCTGATCAAGGCGTCGGTAGATGCCGTCAAGCTGCCCATCACGAAGACCAACGGCCTGCAACAGCAGGCGGCGCTCACCAGTGCCAAGGTGTCTACCTTCGGCCAATTCAAGTCGCTGGTGTCCACGCTGGCGGACGCGGCCAGCAAACTCACCAGCGTCACCGGGTGGAATGGCGTCAAGGCCACTTCCTCCAATGCCGACGCGGTATCCGTCAGCGCGGTGGGCGGCGCAGCGGTCACGTCCTTCAGCGTGCAGGTGCAGAACCTGGCGATGGCCCAGTCGTCCATGTCGGCCGCGTTGCAGCCCACCAAGCAGCCGGTGGGTGCGGGCACGCTGACGCTGGCCACGGGAACCTGGGCGGGCGATCCCAAGGCATTCACCGCGGGTAGCGGCGAGGCGGTCAACCTCGAGATCAGCGCCACCGACACGCTGGCCGACGTGGCCAGCAAGATCAACGGGTCCAAGGCCGGGGTGACCGCCACGGTGCTGAACGACGCGTCGGGCGAACGGCTGCTGCTGCGCAGCAAAACCACCGGCGAGGCGGCCGGGTTCCAGCTGAGCGTGTCCGACGCGGACGGCAACCTGGCCGACGGCGCCGGCCTGTCGCGCTTGTCCACCGGAATGACCACGGAATACGCACGCAATGCCAACGCCACGGTGAACGGCATCGCCGTCAGTTCCGCGACCAATGCGTTCGCCGACACCGTGGCGGGCGTGACCTTCACGGCCAACAAGGTCACCACGGAGGCCGTGACGTTGACCGTGGAGAAGGACACTTCGGCGGTCAAGAAGAACATCGAGGCTTTCGTTGCCGCGTACAACGCCGTCAACAGCGCGCTCAATGAAAGCACCAAGTACGACAAGGAGACGCAGACCGCCGGCCTGCTGCAGGGGGACTCCACCGTGCTGGCCCTGCAGAACACGCTGCGCATGGCGTTGCAGTCCGTCAACAGCTCGGGTGCGTTGCGCAACCTGTCGGCCGTCGGCGTGGTGTCCGCGGGCGGGCTGGGGCTGGGCAACGTTTCGCCGGACGGCTCTCTGGAGCTCAACGCCACGAAATTCAACAAGGCGATGGAAGATCCCGACGCCGTGAAGGAATTCTTCCGCGGGCCCGAGGGCGGGCGCGTGGAAGACGGCTTTGCCGGCAAGTTCAAGGCCATGACGTCCCAGCTGCTCGACACGGACGGGTTCTTTGCCTCCAAGACCAAGCTGTACGAGAGTGCACTCAAACTCAACGCCAAGGAGATCGAGCGCATCACCGACCGCGCCGACCGCCTGGAAAAGAGCCTGACGCAACGCTACACGGCGCTGGACACGAAGATGGCGTCGCTCAATGCGCTGAACGCTTACATCGCCCAGCAGGTCACCACCTGGAACAAGTCCTCGGGCTGAAAGCGCTTCAGTTTGACGGCGCAATGCCGATAAATTGAATAGCAGCCAGCTCAAGGATTACCGCCATGTTCAGTGCCCTCAACCCCCGCGCAGCGTCCGCCTACCAGCGGATCAATGTCGAAACCAGCATGCACACGATCGACCAGCACCAGTTGGTCAGCCTGCTGCTGGATGGCGTGCTGAGTGCCGTGGCCACCGCCCGTGGCGCGCTGGCGCGCAGCGACGTGCTGACCAAGTGCAACAGCATCTCCAAGGCCGTGCGCATCCTGGAAGAGGGCCTGATGACCGCGCTGGACCGCGAGTCGGGCGGCGAGGTGGCGGCGAACCTGGAGGCGGTGTACGACTACGCGCTGCGCCGGCTCATTGAGGCGAACGCCGGCAATGACGACGCAAAGCTGCAGGAGGTGGCCCGCCTGATCGAGCCGATCGCGCTGGCCTGGAAAGAGATGAAGAAGAGTACCGAGGCGGCCAACGACGTGGCGCAGCCCGCGCTGGCGGAGGCCTGAAGAATGCCCGACATGCTGATTGACTACTACAAGGCCATCGAGGACAGCAGCGCCAAGATGCTGGAGGCGGCCAAGCTCAAGGACTGGGACGGCGTGGTGCGCTACGAGGGCACCTGCGCGGTGCTCATCGAGCAGTTGCGCTACCAGTCGCAGCAGCAGGAACTGGCGCCTGAGCACCGCAAGGAGAAGGCCCGCATCATGCAGCGCATCCTGCGCAACGATGCCCAGATCCGCTGCCTGGCCGAGCCCTGGCTGGCGCAGTTCGAGCACCTGTTCGACGGGCAGCCGCAGATGATGCACTGACGTTGTGCTTTCCTTCCCTGGCTGCGGCGTGGTGGCGCCGCGCGGGGGCTGCAGGGGCAATGCAAAAAGCCGGCACCGCAAGGTGGCCGGCTTTTTTATATGCGAAATATGCCTCTAGCGCTTATCTGGCAAGCGCTAGCAGCTATCAAATCATGAGCTAAAGTCGCGTCGATGCGCGCCTTACACCTGCATGTTCATGATGTCGGTGTAGGCCTGCACCATGCGGTTGCGCACATGCAGCGTGGCCTGGAAGCCGATCTGTGCTTTCTGCATGGCGACCATGGTTTCCTCGATGCTGACGTTGGGGTTTTCCAGTTGCACTTCGCGCTGCAGGCCGCTGGCCTGGTCCTGCGCGGCGCTCACGGACTGCAGCGCGTTCTTGAACGCCGAGGAAAAGCCGGCCTCCTGCACGCCTTCCTGCGGCGCGGTGACGCGGCGCGCCACCTGGGTGCCGGTGAGGGGAAACTGGGTGCTGTTGATGCGCAGGTCCATGGTGGGATCGGGAAATGTCAGGAATGGCGCAATCGTAGGGCGCTGTGGGGCGCGCAGAGGCGGGAAATGATGGCCAAAGCCGCGCTTTATCGGCTGAACGGCGGACGGGGCGGATTCCATAATCGCCGCACGCCAGAGCCTCGCCTGGCGCCCGTCTTTTTGTGGAAAACCCGATGTCTGCAGTTGCCGAAGTTCCCGTCGCTCCGCCTCCCGTCGCCAGCCCTGGCTGGCCGCAGCGGCTGGCCTCGCTCGACCGTCCCGCACGCCTGCGCCTGGGGGTGGTGGCAGCGCTGCTGGTCGCGGCGCTGTTGGCCGCGTTCTTCTACAGCCGCCAGCCCGACTATCGGGTGCTGTTCTCCGGCCTGAACGACAAGGACGGCGGCGCCATCGTGGCGCAGCTGTCGCAGATGAATGTGCCTTACAAGTACACCGAAGGGGGCGGTGCCATCCTCGTGCCGGCCGAGCGCGTGCACGACGTGCGCCTGCGCCTGGCCACGCAGGGCCTGCCCAAGGGATCGGTGACCGGGTTCGAGCTGATGGAGACCAACCGCTTCGGTGTCACCCAGTTCCAGGAGCGCCTGAACTTCCAGCGCGGGCTGGAGGGGGAGCTCACGCGCTCGATCCAGGCGCTGGCCTCGGTGCAAAGCGCACGCGTGCACCTGGCGCTGCCACAGCAAAACGGTTTCTTCCGCGAGCAGCAAAAGCCCTCCGCCTCGGTGTTGCTCAGCCTGTACCCCGGGCGCTTCCTGGACCGCGCACAGCTCGCAGGCATCGTGCACCTGGTGGCCTCCAGCGTGCCGGAACTCGCTCCCTCAGCCGTGAGCGTGCTGGACGATACCGGCAAGCTGCTGTCGCAGACGCCCGACATGGCCGGCGCCGGCGTGGACGCGCAGCAACTGGCCTATGTGCAGCAGATCGAGCAGCAGTACGCGCGCCGCATCCTGGACCTGCTGGAGCCCGTCGTGGGCAAGAACAACGTGAAGGCCCAGGTGACCGCCGAAGTGGACTTCAACCAGACCGAGTCCACCGTCGAGCAGCACAAGCCCAACCTGGCGCCCGATGCCAGCGCCGTACGCAGCCAGCAGGTGGTGGAAAGCGGCGGCACGCCCGGCGCGCAGCCACCCACGGGCGTACCTGGTGCTGTGACCAACCAGCCGCCGCAGGCCTCTGCGGCTCCCATCAACGGCGCCAACCCCGCGCCCACGGCGGCCGGTGGCGCGCCGGGCAGCGGCGCTGCGGGCCAGGCCAAGCGCGAATCCATCACCAACTATGAGGTGGACAAGACCACCCAGGTGACGCGTGGCGGCGCCGGCGCCATCAAGCGTGTGAACGCAGCCGTGGTGGTGAACTACCAGCCCGTGAGCGAAGGGCCGGGCAAGCCCGCGGTGAACAAGGCGCTGACGCCTGAACAGCTGGAGCAGATGACGGCGCTGGTGCGCGAGACGATCGGCTTCAATAAGGAGCGCGGCGATTCCGTAAACCTCATGAATGCCCCCTTTCTGGTGGAGGAGGTCCCCCCGGGCGAACTGCCGCTGTGGAAGCAGCCCGAAACGATCGAGTTGGCCAAGACGCTGGGCTGGCCGCTGGGCATCTCGCTGGCCGCGGCCATCCTGCTGCTGGGGCTGCTGCGCCCGGCGCTCAAGGCCCGCGCCCGCGCCGTGCAGATGGCGGCGCAGCAGCCGGCGGGGGCCCAGCTGAGTGCCATCGCCTCCGAAGAACTGCAGCGCCCCGGCCTGCCGGCACCCGCGCAACCCGAAGAGCTGCAGCCCACGGCGGAGCAACTGCGCCTGGAAGAGGCGCGCCAACTGGCCCGCGACAACCCCGTCGCGGTGGCCAGCATCCTCAAAACCTGGGTCAATGGCGACTGACGCCGCCGGCCCGCACCGAATCACGAGACTGTCATGGACGAGCAAGGCCTGAACGACGCCGCCATCATGCTGATGTCCCTGGGCGAGGAAGAGGCCGCCGAGGTCTTCAAGCACCTGTCGCCCAAGGAAGTGCAGAAGCTGGGCGAGACCATCGCGCGCATGCGCACCGTCTCCCGCGAGAAGGTGGACGAGGTGCTCAACCGTTTCACCAGCGACGCGGCCGCGCAAAGCCTGCTGGTGTCCGATACCAGCAACTACGTGCGTGCCGTGCTCAAGCGCGCCCTGGGCGACGACAAGGCCGCGTTGCTGATCGACCGCATCCTGCAGGGCGGCGATGTGTCGGGCATCGAAAGCCTGAAGTGGATGGACCCGCTGTCGGTGGCCGAGCTGCTGCGCAACGAGCATCCGCAGATCGTCGCGGCCATCCTGGTGCACCTGGACGCGGAGCAATCCTCGGCCATCCTGATGCACCTGACCGAGCGCCAGCGCAGCGAAGTGATGCTGCGCATCGCCACGCTGGAGGGCATACAGCCCACGGCCTTGAAGGACCTGAACGAGGTGCTGTTCAAGGTGCTGGCCGGCGGCGACAAGGTGCGCAAGAGCTCGCTGGGCGGCATCAAGGCGGCGGCCGAGATCATCAACCTGCTGGGCTCGGGCATGGATGCGGCGGTGCTGGAGTCCATTCGCGGCTATGACATGGACCTGGCCCAGAAGATCATGGACAAGATGTTCGTGTTCGACGACATCGTCAAGCTCGACAACCGCGCCATCCAGACCGTGCTGCGCGAAGTGGCTTCCGAGACCCTGGTGGTTGCGCTCAAGGGCGCGCAGCCCGAGGTGCGCGACAAGATTCTGTCCAACATGTCCTCGCGCGCCGCAGAAGCGCTGCGCGAAGACCTGGAGTCGCGCGGCCCGATGCGCCTGTCCGAGGTGGAGGCGCAGCAAAAGGAAATCCTCAAGACGGTGCGGCGCCTGGCCGACGAGGGCCAGATCGCGCTGGCCAGCGGCGGCGACGACGCCTTTGTGTAGGACTGATCAATGACCCGGTCCCTGCGTTATTACACCCGCTTCATTCCGCGCGAAGAGGTGGGCGACGTCACCCGTTGGGAGTTCGGTGACGTGGAGTTTCCCCTGGGCAGCCAGCCGCTGGCGCCCGAGCCGCCGGTGCTGGAGCCCGAGGCGGCGCCCGTGGAGCCTGGCATCGACGAGGCGCAGCACCAGGCCCTGGTGCAGCAGGCGCGCGAGGAGGGCTATGCCCAGGGCCTGGCCGAAGGCCAGGAGCAGACGCGGCTGCAGTGGCAGCAGCGCATGGACGACTACGTGGCCGGCCAGGGGCGCGAAGGCGCCGAGCGGCTGGCCCGGCTCGCCCAGGCGCTGGAAGAAAGCTTCACCGGCATGCAGCAGGGCATGGCGCAGGAGGTATTGCAACTGGCCTGCGACATCGCGCGCCAGGTGGTGCGCCAGGAGGTCGCGGGCAATTCCCAGGCGGTACTGCCCGTGGTGCGCGAGGCGCTGGGCATGCTGGTCAGCGAGGCGCGGCCCGCCACCGTGCGCCTGAACCCGGGCGACTGGGCCGCGCTGGAGCAGCCACTGCGCGAGGAGTTTCCCGCCGGGCGTATCCAGTGGCTGGCCGACGCAGCCGTGGAGCCTGGCGACTGCCAGGTGGAGTCGGGCGGCATGGTGGTGGACGGGTCGCTGGACAAGCGCTGGCGCCGTGCCATTGCCGCGCTGGGCCTGACCGCGGCCTGGAAGGACGTGGACCATGGCGATTGAGCCGGCCCGCGCCTGGGATGATTTCATGGCACAGGCGCGCGCGCGCCTGGCGCCGGAGCAGCCGCTGGAAACGCGCGGCACGCTCACCCGCCTGACCGGCCTGGTACTCGAAGCCACCGGCATCCGCGTGCCCGTGGGGTCGCAGTGCCAGGTGCAGATGAACGGCCAGGAGCCAGTGCTGGCCGAGGTGGTGGGGTTCGCGGGCGACACGGCCTACCTGATGCCCGCGGGAGACATCCATGGCCTGTCCAGCGGCGCCAGCGTGATGCCGGCTCCCGCCTACGTGCCGGCGTTGCACCTGGGCGCGGCGCCGGTGGAGGAAGCCGGCGCGGGCGTGGGCGCACTGCTTCTG
Source organism: Diaphorobacter sp. LI3 (assembly GCF_022807955.1). Taxonomy (NCBI): domain Bacteria; kingdom Pseudomonadati; phylum Pseudomonadota; class Betaproteobacteria; order Burkholderiales; family Comamonadaceae; genus Diaphorobacter; species Diaphorobacter sp. LI3. Next base: position 757,205 of record NZ_CP094346.1, read on the forward strand.
CCGATGGGTGACGGCCTGCTGGGCCGTGTGGTGGATTCGCAGGGCAACCCCCTGGACCATGCGGGACCCCTGGCGCAGGTGACGGCCCAGCCCATGGACCGCAGCCCCATCAATGCCATGGAGCGCGACCCGGTGCGCGAGCCGCTGGACACCGGCGTGCGCGCCATCAATGCCCTGCTCACCGTGGGCCGTGGCCAGCGGCTGGGCCTGTTCGCCGGCTCGGGCGTGGGCAAGAGCGTCCTGCTGGGCATGATGGCCCGCTACACCCAGGCCGACGTGATCGTGGTCGGCCTGATCGGTGAGCGCGGGCGCGAGGTCAAGGAATTCGTCGAAGACATCCTGGGCGTGCAGGACCGCGGCCGCGCCGTGGTGGTGGCCGCACCGGCCGATGCACCGCCGCTCCTGCGCATGCAGGGCGCGGCCTATGCCACGGCGATTGCCGAGCACTTCCGCGACAAGGGCCAGCATGTGCTGCTGCTCATGGACTCGCTCACGCGCTACGCCATGGCGCAGCGCGAGATCGCCCTGGCGATCGGTGAACCCCCGGCCACCAAGGGCTACCCGCCCAGCTGCTTCGCCAAGCTGCCGGCGTTGGTGGAGCGCAGCGGCAACGGACTGAACGGCGTGGGCTCCATTACCGCCTTCTACACCGTACTGTCCGAGGGCGACGACCAGCAGGACCCGATCGCCGACGCAGCCCGCGCGATCCTGGACGGGCACATCGTGCTGTCGCGCGCGCTGGCCGAAAGCGGGCACTACCCGGCCATCGACATCGAGCAATCTGCCTCGCGCGTGATGCACAACGTCGTGCCGCGCGCGCACTTCGAGCTGGCGCGCGGCTTCCGCGCGGTGTACTCGCGCTATCAGAAGAGCCGTGATTTGATCCAGGTCGGCGCATACATGAGCGGATCCGACCCGCAGCTGGACGAGGCGATCCGCCTGCAGCCGGGCATGACAGCCTTTTTGCAGCAGAGCATGTTCGAGGCCGCCCCCATGGACGACAGCATCGCCGCCATGGGCCAGGCGCTGGAAGGCGCGTGAGGCTAGGGCGATGGGAGGGCTCGCCGCATGTCGTCGCTGAAGGCCTTCGAGGTGGCGGTGGAGCTGGCCGAACGCCGGCGCGACGCTGCGCGCCAGGCGCTCAAGAACGTGCAGGATGCTCGCCATGCCGCGCAGGCCCAGCTGGAGCAGCTCACGGGTTACGCCGCGGAAACGCAGGGCCGCTGGGGCATGAAGGCGGACAGCGCCATGCAACCCGAGGTGATGTACCACCACTACCAATTCATGGGCCGGCTGGACCATGCCATCGGCCTGCAGACGGGCGTGGTGAGCGGGCAGGACGTGCATGTGGACAAGGCCCGGCAGGCGCTGCTGGAGGCCGAACTGCGCCTGGCCAGCCTGCGCAAGGTGCTGGAGCGGCGGCGCGCCGAGGTGGCCTTACAGCAGCAGCGCCGTGAGCAGAAACAAACCGATGAGCGCGCCGCGTTGCGCGCCGGGCGGGGGGCACGCTTCCCGCAGGATCAGGAGTATTGACCATGGAACAGACCCGTATTTCCTCCTCGCCTTCCCCGGCTGCGCACGAGGCGCGCGGCGCCCGGGGCACCTCCGCCAAGGCAGGCGCCGCCGCTGACGACCAGGCGGCAGCGCAGGGCGACGGCTTTGCCCTGCTGCTGGCGGCTCTGGGCGGCGAGGGCGCGGCCACGGTGCTGGACACGCTGTCGGTGGCTGGCGAGGCATTGCAGTCGCCCGAGGCGCTGCCGGACGCGGGCGCGCTGGCGGCCTGGGCGGCGGGTCTTCAGCCGGGAGCCGCGCTCGCGCAGCGGACGGGTGAGGCGCTCGCAGCCGAGGCGGATGCCCTGGCCGGCCGCCTGGGCCTGGGCCTGGTGCGCGCGGGGCAGGATACGCTGGTGGGGCAGACCGCCCTGCTGGACGGCGCGGCGGAGCGGGCGGCTCTGCAGGGCGGGGCCTCCATGGCGGGGCCCGGCGGCGCCGCGGGCCGCGGCACAGCCTGGCGCGCGCAAGGCATGGCACTGCAGGCTGCGGCACAGGACGCCACCGTCGCCGCGGGGGATGCCTTGCGCGCCGGTGCCCATGCGGCGCGCTCTGGCCTGCAGCAGGCCGCGGACACGGTGTCGCACCTTGCGGCGCAGGTGTCCCAGGCCGTGGATGCGACCGCGCAGCGGCGCGACGGCGTGCCCGTCGCTGGCACACCGTTGCAGGCCCAGCCCGGCGAATGGATGGCTGCACAGGCAGCCCCCGCGGGCATCTCGGGCGCCGCACCTGGCTCCGCAGCGGCGGGCGCGGGCGGGGCCGCCACCCCCGCGGGACTGCGGGGTGCGGACGCTGCCGCGGGCACTTCGGGCGCGGAACCTTTCAGGTCACCTGCCGAGGGGGCCGGGCTGGAGTCGGCCGACGCCACGCTGGCGGGCATGGCCGGGGCAGAGGACGCCCTGGCGGATCAGTTGGCCGAGCAGGTGGCCTACTGGGTGCACCAGAAGACCCAGAATGCCGAACTGACGCTGGACCAGGATGGCCGGCCCGTGGAGGTGAGGGTGGCGCTCACGGGCGACGAGGCGCATGTGACCTTCCGCAGCGACCAAGCCGATGCGCGCCAGTGGCTGGACGGCAGCACGGCCCAGCTGCGGGAGATGCTGCAGCGCGAGGGGCTGCAGCTCGCCGGCGTGACGGTGGACACGGCGGGTGGCGGTGCCGCCGACCGGCAGGGCCGACGGGACGAGGGCCGCCCGGGCGCGCGCCAGGCCGCCGTGCAGGCCGCCCCGCCTGCGGGGCAGCCCGGCGTCGGACGGGGCGTGGCCGAGCGCTCGGTGGATATTTTCGTCTGACGCACCGCCGGGGTGGCCCCTGTGCCGCCCCGGCGGCAGTGGTGCGCATCGGGGCGCATGCGGCTGAAAACCCGGGTTTTGGGCGCTTATTCTGGCTTTCGCGGGGTGCCGGGGCGTTCAATAATCGGCCATCACTGCGGGGAAGGGCCTTTCGGCCCGCCGCCCGCAGCCCACTTCCCCTGCCCTTGTTGCGCAAGAAAGCCCCAACGTGTCCGACAACACTGCTGCCCCGGCCAAAAGCAAGAAACTGATCATCATCCTGGCCGTTCTCGCCCTGGTGCTGGTGGCGGGCGGCGCCGCAGCCTGGATGATGCTGTCCCAGCGCCACGCGGCCGAGGACGAGGAGGGCGGCGGCCGGGCGGTCGCCCAGGCAGGCACGCCCAAGACACCTCCCACCTTCCTGCCCATGGACAACATGGTGGTCAACCTGGCCGACCCCGGTGGCGACCGCTTTGCCCAGGTGGGCATCACGCTGGAGCTGGCCGACGGCAAGACGGCGGACCAGGTGAAGGCCTACATGCCCACCATCCGCAGCGGCGTATTGCTGCTGCTGTCGCAGCGCACAACCGACGAGTTGCTGACGCGCGAGGGCAAGGAGAAGCTGGCGGTGGACATCCGCCGCGAAGTGTCGCGCCCGCTGGGCTACAGCGTGCCCAAGCCGCGCAAGCGCTCGGCCAGCCGCGATCCCTTGGACGAGGATGTCGAAGAAGAAGAACCCCGTCCCCGCGCCGACACCAATCCGGTGCGGCAGGTGCTGTTCTCCAGCTTCATCATCCAGTGAGGAAAGGTTGCAGCCATGAGTGAGTCCTTTCTGTCCCAGGAAGAAGTCGATGCCCTGCTGGAGGGCGTGACGGGCGAGAGCCAGAAGACCGTCAAGGAGGAGATCGAGGCCGGCGCCGTCCGCAACTACGACATCTCCAGCCAGGAGCGCATCGTGCGCGGCCGCATGCCGACGATGGAAATCGTCAACGAGCGGTTTGCGCGCAACTTCCGCATCGGCCTGTTCAATTTCATCCGCCGCAGCCCCGAGATTTCCGTGGGCACCGTGTCGGTGCAGCGCTACAGCGCCTTCCTGCGCGAGCTAGTGGTGCCGACCAACTTCAACATCGTCGCCATTCGTCCGCTGCGCGGCAGCGGCCTGGTCGTGTGCGAACCGTCGCTCGTGTTCGGCATCATCGACACGCTGTACGGCGGCGTGGGCAAGTTCCAGACCCGCATCGAAGGGCGTGACTTCTCGGCCACCGAACAGCGCGTGATCAACCGCCTGGTGGACGTGATCTGCGCGGAATACAAGAAGGCCTGGCAAGGCATCTACCCCCTGGAGCTGGCCTACCAGCGCTCGGAGATGCAGCCGCAGTTCGCCAACATCGCCACGCCCAGCGAGATCGTGGTGTCCACCGCCTTCCAACTGGAGATCGGCGACCTGGCCGGCGCGATCCACATCTGCATGCCGTATGCCACGCTGGAGCCCATCCGCGACGTGCTGTACTCGTCGGTGCAGGGTGACGCGATCGAGGTGGACCGGCGCTGGGTGCGCGTGCTCACGCGCGAGATCCAGGCCGCCGAGGTCACGCTGGTGGCCGAGCTGGCGCGCGCCGACGCCACGGTGGAGCAACTGCTGGCCATGAAGCCGGGCGACTTCATCGAACTGGAGCGCGAGCCGCGCATCCGCGCCTCCATCGAGGGGGTGCCCGTTTTCGAGTGCCAGTACGGCACACACAACTCCAAGTACGCGATCCGCATCGAGGAATGCCTGCGCGGTGCCGAAGCGCACTGGATGGGAGAAAAGAATGTCAACTGAATCCGACCACAACGACAACTCTGGCGGGTCCGCTGCGGACGACCCGTTTGCCGGCTGGGCCGAGGCGCTGGAAGAGCAAAAGCGCGTCGACGGGCAGACCATCGATGCCGAGCAGGGAGGCCCGTTGTCGGGCGAGCCCGCGCGCCCCTATGCCGCCGGTGGCGAGCCGCAGGTGCACGACATCAACATGGTGCTGGACATTCCGGTGCAGCTGTCGGTGGAACTGGGCCGCACCAAGGTGCCGATCAAATACATCCTGCAGCTGGCCCAGGGGTCGGTGGTCGAACTGGACGCGCTGGCCGGCGAGCCCATGGACGTGCTGGTCAACGGCTACCTCATCGCCCAGGGTGAAGTGGTGGTGGTGAACGATAAGTTCGGTATCCGCCTGACCGACGTGGTCACGCCTTCGGAGCGGCTGCGCCGCGTCAGCCGTGGATAGCGTGGGTATGACGCAGACGCTGCTGCTGGTGGTGCTGTTCGTCGGCGCGCTGGCGGCCTTGCCGTGGCTGATTCGCCGGCTGCAGCAGCGCCAAGCCGGCTTGCAGGCCCATGCGGGAGGCGCCTCGCGTGTGCTTTCGGCGGTGGCCGTGGGGCCGCAGCAGCGCGTGGTGACCGTGGAGGTCGGCCCGCCGCAGCAGCGCACGCTGCTGGTACTGGGCGTGACCGCGCAGCAGATCAACTGCCTGCATGTACTGCCGGCGGCTGCAGCGCCGGGGTCGGCGCCAGCGCCTTCGTTTGCCGCCGAGATGGCGGCCGCGCGCGCGCAGACCGTACAGCCGGCGCATGCGGGCGGAGACGGCCATGCATAAGGCCGTGCGCGGCATTGCGGCCGGTGCGGCAGGCCTGCTGCTGGCGGGCGCCGCCTGGGCGCAGCAGCAGCCCGCGGGCGCGCTGCCGCTGGTGATCGGCTCGGGGCCGGGCGGCACGAGCTACTCGGTGCCCATCCAGACGCTGCTGTTCTTCACGGCGCTGTCGTTCCTGCCGGCCGTGCTGCTCATGATGACGGGCTTCACGCGCATCGTGATCGTGCTGTCGCTGCTGCGCCAGGCCATCGGCACGCAGTCCGCGCCGCCCAACCAGGTCATCATCGGCCTGTCGCTGTTCCTCACGCTGTTCGTCATGGGGCCCACGCTGGACAAGGTGTACCAGGAGGCCTACGTGCCCTACACCACCAACGCCATCACCTTCGAGCAGGCCATCCAGAGGGCAGAGGCGCCCATGCGCGGCTTCATGCTCAAGCAGACGCGGCAGTCCGACTTCGCGCTGTTCGCACGCCTGGCCAAGCTGGACGAGGGCGTGACGGCCGAGACTGCGCCGCTGCGCGTGCTGGTGCCGGCCTTCGTGACCAGCGAGCTGAAGTCGGCCTTCCAGATCGGCTTCATGATCTTCATTCCGTTCCTGATCATCGACATGGTGGTCTCCAGCGTGCTCATGTCGCTGGGCATGATGATGCTGTCGCCGGTGCTGGTGGCGCTGCCGTTCAAGCTCATGCTGTTCGTGCTGGCCGATGGCTGGAACCTGCTCATCGGCTCGCTGGCCGCGAGCTTCGCGACGTGAAGGATTCCGCATGACCTCCCAGTTCGTGCTCACCATGGGCCGTGACGCGCTCACCCTGCTGCTGATGATCTCCATGCCGGTGCTGGGCGTGGTGATGGCCGTGGGCCTACTGGTGAGCATCTTCCAGGCCGTGACGCAGATCCACGAGGCCACGCTGGCCTTCGTGCCCAAGCTGATCGCGGCCGTGGTGGTGTTCGCGATCGCCGGGCCGTGGATGCTGACCACGCTGGTGGACTTCCTGCGCCGCACGATCGAGGCCATTCCGTCCGTCGTCGGGTAGGCATCTTGATCACCTTCACCGAGGCGCAGATCATGGCCTGGCTGTCGCCGGTGCTGTGGCCGTTCCTGCGCGTGCTGGCGCTGTTCACGTCGGCGCCGGTGTTCTCGATGCGCGTGATCCCGGTGCGCACGCGCATCGGGCTGGCCTTTTTGGTGGCGGTGTGCGCGCAGGCAGTGCTGCCCGAGCAGCCGGTCATCAGCCTAAACAGCCGCGAGGCTGCGGGCGCGGTGGTGCAGCAGGTGGGGATTGGCCTGGCGATGGGCTTCGCTGTGCGTCTGGTGTTCGCGGCCGTGGAGCTGGCCGGCGAAATCATCGGCCTGCAGATGGGCCTGAACTTCGCTTCCTTCTTCGACCCCGCGAGCAATGCGCAGGTGAGCGCGGTGGCGCGCTTCTTCGGCAACATCTCCATGCTGCTGTTCGTGGTGATCAACGGCCACCTGATGGTGTTGATGGCCGTGGTCAAGAGTTTCGACAGCTTCCCCGTGGGCGGCAACTTTCTGCAGGCCATCGGGCAGATGCGGCTGCACGAGCTGGGTGCGTCGCTGTTCTCCAGCGCTTTGTGGATCGCGTTGCCCATGATTGCGCTGCTGCTGTTCGTGAACCTGACCCTGGGCATCATCTCGCGCGTGGCGCCGCAGATGAACATCTATGCCGTGGGCTTCCCGGTCACGCTCACCGTGGGCATGCTGGGCATCACGGCCACGCTGCCGATGCTGGAGCAGCCCATGCTGGCGCTGCTGCAGCAGTCCATCGACCTGTTCGCCGCGCCGCGTTAGCCGGTCAAAAAAGAGAGCTGCCAGCGCTTGCTACAAGCCATTCTCAATATCAAAACATATTGAAATGCATGTGCATCAAGCGGTGGCAGCTATTGTTTTCATACCAACCGATTGCGGATCGCGTACACCGTCAGCTCCGCGTTGTTGGCCAGCTTGAGCTTTTCCAGCACCCGCGCGCGGTACACGCTCACGGTCTTGGGGCTGAGCATCAGCTCCTCGGCGATGTCCGACAGGCGCTTGCCCGAGGCGATCTTCACCAGCGTCTGCAGCTCGCGCTCCGACAGCGATTCATGCGGCAGCTCAAGCGTGGGCTGCGCCAGGCTGTCGGCCAGCAACTGCGCCACCTCGGGCGTGAGGTACTTGCGCCCCTGCACGATGGTCTGCACCGCGGCGATGAGCTGCACCGGGTCACCCGCCTTGTTGGCGTAGCCGTGCGCGCCGGCCTTCAGGCAGCGCAGCGCGTACTGGTCCTCGGGATACATCGAGACGATCAGCACCTTGATGTCCGGGTGCGTCTCCTTTACGCTGGCCATCACCTCCAGGCCGCTGCGCCCGGGCAGGTTCAGGTCCAGCAGCAGCACGTCGCAGGCGGCCGTGCGCAGCACCTCGCGCAACTCGGGATAACTGCCGGCCTCGCCGGTCACGTGGATATCGGGCGACTCGGTCAGCGTGTCGCGTATGCCGCGCCGCAGCACGGCATGGTCATCGCATAGCACCACCTGGATCACTGCACATCTCCTGCTTCGCCTGCGGGCGATGTTAGCGGCACGGTCATGATCACCGACGTGCCATGGCCCGGCCGGCTGCTGATGTCCATCCAGCCGCCCGCGCGCCGCGCGCGCTCCTGCAGGCCCTGCAGGCCGAAGGAGCGGGGCTTCTTGCGCATCTCGGGCGCCATGCCGCGGCCGTCGTCGGTCACCTCCAGCGTCAGCACGTCCTCGTGGTCCGACAGATCGATGCGCACCTGGCCGGCCTGCGCGTGCTTTTGCACGTTGGTCAGCGCCTCTTGCGCGGTGCGGTAGGCCACCAGTTGCAGCGCGGGCGGCACGTCCAGCGCCTCGCGGCTGGCGGTGACGCGCACGGGGATGCGCGTGCGGCGCTCGAAGGTCTCGGCCAGCCAGCGCACGGCGGCCACGAGGCCCTGGTCCAGCACGGGCGGTCGCAGGTTCATCATGAGGCGCTGTGCCGCGTCGATGGCGTGCTGCAGCATCTCGCTGGCGGTGCCGGCGTGTTCGCGCAGGCCGTCCTCACCGGCGTGGCGGCCGATCCAGGCCAGGTCGAATTTCACCGCGGCCAGCGCGCCGCCGATGTCGTCATGGATCTCGCGCGCGATGGCGGCGCGTTCTTCCTCGATGGAGGTCTGCAGGTGCTCGGCCAGGTCGGCCAACTGCTGCCGGGACTCGGCCAACTCGGCCGCGGCCTCCTCGCGCGCGCGGCGGGCCTGCGCGACCTCCATCGCTCGCGCCAGCACATGCGGCAGGCGCGCCATGTCGTCCTTGAGCAGGTAGTCGGCAAAGCCCAGCCGCATGGCGTCCACCGCCGCAGCCTCGCCGATCGCGCCGGACAACAGCACGAAGGGCGGGTGCCCCGGGCATTGGTCCACGATGCGCCAGGCATCCAGCGCCGTGAAGCCGGGCAGGCGGTAGTCCGCCAGGATCACGTCGAACGATTCCCGCTCCAGCCACCCGGTGAAGGCCTCCAGGGAGTCCACTTGGTGGATCTCATGGGACAGCCCGGCGCGCCGCAGCGTCAGCCGCACCAGCGCGTGGTCGGCGGTTGAGTCCTCGAGATGCAGCACTCGCACGGGTCTTTTCGGGGCCTCAAGATCGGTGGGAGTGGGTATCATAGGATACATATTGGAACAAATTGGGCCCGAAACGGTCATTCCAGCCTGTGGCGCGGTACAACGGATGCCGTAATGCTGCAGCACAGGCGACAGGATTGGGCCCCGGACGATGGTGCCGCCGGCTGTGCGCCAGCAGCTATGGAGAAACGATGCAATCTACGCTAAATACGCCAGATGGGCCTGCCGTGCAGGTGCCCGTCATGGTGGCGGCCGAGTTGCAGGATTCCCTGCTGATGGCCATGCACGACCTGCACCGGCTGGAAGGGCTGCTCAACCACGCCACCGAGAACCTGCTCGCGCGTTTCGGCGAGGCCAACGCCTCGCTGACGGATGAGCTCATCGGCGCGTCGGCAGAGTTGGCCGATTTGCGCACCGCCTTGCGCAGTGCAGTGACGGAGTTGCAGTTTCACGACATGGCGACCCAGCTCATCATCCACACTACCAAGGTGTTGCAGGGATGCGCCTTTCGCCTGGCGGCCGAGACCATGGGACAAGAAGAGGGGGAGGACGCCGCGCCGCTGGAGGGTGTGGTGCCCGATCGGCCCAACCCTGTCACGCAAAGCGAGATGGAGGCCGGCTCGATCGAGCTGTTCTGATCCAGGCGCGGTTCCCGTATCTCCCAACCCATTAACCTTATTCAAATCAAAAGTCGTTGGAGCTTTACATGCAGTCCATTCTTGCGGTCGATGATTCTCCGTCCATGCGGAAAATGGTTTCCTTCACGCTCACCGGAGCGGGGTACCACGTGGTGGAAGCGGTGGATGGCCAGGACGCGCTGGAAAAGGCCGAGACCCACGACATCCATCTGGTGCTGGCCGACCAGAACATGCCGCGCCTGGACGGCATCGGCCTCACGCGCAAGCTGCGCGAGCATCCGCGCTTCAAGAGCATTCCCATCCTCATCCTCACGACGGAATCCAGCGACCAGATGAAGCAGGCCGGCCGCAGCGCGGGCGCCACCGGCTGGCTGGTCAAGCCGTTCGACCCCACGCGCCTCATCGAAGTGATCCAAAAGGTCATCCGCTGATCGCGCCGGCCACACCAACACCTACGACGTAGCACACAGGAACTCGGGACCATGGCGGATACCTACCAAGAGGGCGCAGGCGCGGACTTTGACCTCAGCCAGTTCTATCAGATCTTCTTCGAAGAGGCCGGCGAGAACCTGGACCAGATGGAGCAGATGCTGCTGGACCTGGACGTGGATGCCGCCAACGACGAAGAGCTGAACGGCATCTTCCGCTGCGCGCATTCCATCAAGGGCGGCTCGGCCACCTTCGGTTTTTCGGATGTGGCGGAACTCACGCATCAGATGGAATCGCTGCTGGACCGGCTGCGCCGCCACGAACTCCAGCTGATCCCGCAGATGGTGGACGTGCTGCTGGAGTCGGCGGACGCCTCGCGCAGCCTGCTGGCACGCCATCAGGCGGGCGGGCAGGGTGAGGCGGTTTCCACGCATGATCTCGTGCGCCGCATCAGCGAACTGGCGGCCGGCGCCGTGCCTGCGGCAGCGCCCGCCGCAGCGGTGCCCGCTCCAGCGCCTGTGGTTGCTGCGGCACCTGCGCCAACGCCCGTGGTGGCGCCGGTGGTGCCCGCTGCGGCGGTCCCCGGCGGCGCTCGCTCGCTGGAGATCCACATCGGTCCACTCGCCCAGGTGACATTGGCCGATGCCATCAAGGACCTGTTCCGCGACATCCCGGGCTTGGGCAGCATCAACGATCTGCCGGAAGACCGCCCCGGCATGCGCCGGTTCGCAGTGCAGACCACGTCCACGGACGAGGATCTGCTGGACCTGTTCGCATTCCATGTGGCGAAGGAGCAGGTGGCCATCCACGACGCGGCGACCTCCGCGGCGCCTGCCGCGCAAGAGGCCCATGAGCCGCTGGAGCCATCCGCTGCGGCCCTGGCCGAGCCGTACGGCTTCTTTGCCGGCGCGCCGGGCGTGCCTGTCGAGGCCGCTCCTGCCGCCGCACCGGCCAGTGCTGCTGAGCGGCCCGCCGCGCGTGCCGCCTCCGCCGAGGCCAAGGGCGGCGCGCAGGCCTCCATGGAATCGTCCACCATCCGCGTGGCGGTGAGCAAGGTGGATCAGCTCATCAACCTGGTGGGCGAACTGGTCATCACCCAGGCCATGCTGGCGCAGAACAGCCGTGGCCTGGATGCGGGCGTCTACCAGCAACTGCTGGCAGGCCTGGCCGACCTGGACCGCAACACGCGCGACCTGCAGGAATCCGTGATGTCGATCCGCATGATTCCCATGTCGATCGTGTTCAACCGATTCCCGCGCATGCTGCGTGACTTGGCGGGCAAGCTGGGCAAGAAGGTGGATTTCGTCACCCACGGCGAGGCGACCGAACTGGACAAGAGCCTGGTCGAGAAGATCACCGACCCGCTGACCCACCTGGTGCGCAACAGCTGCGACCACGGCATCGAGATGCCCGCCGACCGCCTGGCTGCGGGCAAGCCAGAACACGGCACCATCACGCTGTCGGCATCGCACCAGGGGGGCTCCATCGTGATCGAGGTGCGCGACGACGGCAAGGGCATGTCGCGCGAGAAGATCCTTAAGAAGGCGCGCGAGCGTGGGCTGGATGTTTCCGACGCCATGCCCGACAGCGAGGTCTGGAACCTGATCTTCGCGCCCGGCTTCTCGACGGCGGATGTGGTGACCGATGTCTCGGGCCGCGGCGTGGGCATGGACGTCGTCAAGCGCAACATCACCGCGCTGGGCGGTTCGGTGGAGATTGATTCCGCTGAGGGCTACGGCATGCGTGTGTCCGTGCGCCTGCCGCTGACGCTGGCCATCATGGACGGCATGTCGGTGGGCGTGAGCGACGAGGTGTACATCCTGCCGCTGTCGTCAGTGGTGGAGTCGTTCCAGGTCAACGGTGGCGAAGTGAACACCGTGGCCCAGGGCTCCCAGCTGGTGAAGGTGCGCGACGAATACATGCCCGTGGTGGCGCTGGAGAAGATCTTCCAGGTGCCGCGCCCCGACGCGAATTCCACCAGCAGCATCATGGTGGTGGTGGAGGCCGATGGCAGCCGCGTGGCCGTGCTGGTTGACGAACTGCTGGGGCAGCATCAGGTGGTGGTGAAGAACCTGGAGACCAACTACCGCAAGGTGCCCAACGTGTCGGGCGCCACCATTCTGGGGGATGGCACCGTGGCCTTGATTCTGGACACGGCTGCCCTGGTGCGCCGTGCGCGCCACTGAATTGCGAAACGCTGAACGACGAGGAGTGAGGGCATGAGTCTGGTGGACAAGGGCGCAGAGACCACGGCTGCGGGCGCGAGGGAATACCTGACGTTCCGCTTGGGCCAGGAGGAATACGGCATCGACATCCTCAAGGTGCAGGAAATCCGCGGCTATGAAAACCCCACGCGCATCGCCCATGCGCCGGCTTTCATCAAAGGGGTGACCAACCTGCGAGGCACCATCGTGCCGATCGTGGACATGCGGCTGCGCTTCAACTGTGCGCAGGCCGAGTACAACAGCTTCACGGTCGTCATCATCCTGAACCTGCGCGAGCGGGTGGTGGGCATCGTGGTGGATTCCGTGAGCGACGTGATGGAGCTGACGCCCGAACAGGTTCGCACGGCCCCGGACATCGAGAGCTCCATCGACGCGCAGTGCATCCGCGGGCTTGGCTCGGTGGGCGACCGCATGCTCATCCTGCTGGACATCGAAAAACTCATGGCCGGCATGGACATGGGCCTTGCCATGGCCGGGGACTGATGCGGCGAGCCGCAGCCTTCCCGCTATACACACGTTGACGAGCGCGCCATGAGCCTGACCGCCAGCCCCACCGCCGCGCCACGGCGCCCGGCCCGCCCCGCTGCGGGGGCTGCTGCTCCCGTGGCCGAGAGTGGCGAAGGGCGCGAGTTCGCCTGGACCCATCAGGACTTCGCGCGGGTGCAGTCCCTGATCTACCAGCGCGCCGGCATCAGCCTGCATGATGGCAAGCACGCCATGGTGTACAGCCGCCTGTCGCGCCGCTTGCGCGATACCGGGTACGACAGCTTTCATGAGTACCTGAGCTGGCTGGAAGGCCACGACGGGCCGGAGTGGCAAGAGTTTGTGAACGCCCTGACCACCAACCTCACGGCGTTCTTTCGCGAGCAACACCATTTCGAGATCCTGGCGTCGCTGCTGCGCATGCGCTCTGCCGGGCCATGGAACATCTGGTGCAATGCGGCATCGACCGGCGAAGAACCTTACTCGATCGCGATGACGGTCCTGGAAACCCTGGGCAACAACGCGTCTTTCAAGCTGATGGCCAGCGACATCGATTCGCGGGTGCTGGCCACGGCCGCCCGCGGGGTCTATCGCCTCGACGGTCTGAAGGGCTTGAGCCAAGAGCGCCTGCAGCGCTTCTTTCTGCGCGGCAAGGGCGGCAACGCCGGGCTGGCGCGTGTGCGCCCCGAGTTGCGCAAACCCATCGAGTTCCTGAGCGTGAACCTGATCCGCGACGACTGGCCGTTCCGCGAGCCCTTCGACGTAGTCTTTTGCCGCAACGTGATGATTTATTTTGACGGCCCCACCCAGCGACGGGTGCTGGAGCGCATCTACCGTGTGCTCAAGCCTGGCGGCATGCTGTTCGTGGGGCATGCCGAGAACTTCAGCGATTCGCGCGACCTTTTTGCCTTGCGAGGCAAGACGGTGTACGAACGCATCTGATGCGGGCATTTTTGACCTACCGCGAGGCGCTGGCGAATCCATGAGCATCACACCCGGAGCTGATCCACGGCCCTCTGCCTTGCCGGGCGGGGGGCTGGAGCGCCGGCGCACGCCCCGCATCACGCCTCTGCCTATGAATGCCCCGGCAGGCACCGCGCCTGCCATGACGCTGCAGGAGCTCAAGGCCTGTCCGCGCAGGCCGGGTGAGGCATCGTTTTTCTTTTTCGATCACCATTTCCAGCACAACGCGGTGAAGGTCTTGCCAGGCGAGTTTTTTGTCTCGCACGACAGCCTGGCCATCATGACGGTGCTGGGATCGTGCATTGCCGCCTGCCTGTGGGACAGCCGCATGCGCGTGGGAGGCATGAACCACTTCATGCTGCCCGAGGGGGACAGCGCCGATGCGTCGGGCCGGTATGGTTCCTACGCCATGGAACTGCTCATCAATGAGATGATGAAGCTGGGCGCTCGCCGCGAGACGCTGCAGGCCAAGATCTTCGGCGGTGCCCAGGTGATGCACAACTTCACCACGCTCAACGTGGGCGAGCGCAACACCCGCTTTGTGCAAGACTATCTGGCCACGGAGCGCATTCCGGTGGTGTCGGAGGACGTGCTCGACATCTATCCGCGCAAAGTGGTGTTCTTTCCGGTGACGGGCAAGGTGATGGTCAAGCGCCTGGCGCATGCCCATCCAGAAACGCTGGAGCAGGAAGTGGTGCGGGGCAACGCGGCTACCGTGGCGCGCGCCACCAGCGGAGGCTCCGTGGATCTGTTCTGATCGGCGGCACTAACAACACAGCAAGGATTTGAAAGGCATGAGCGGCAAGATCAGGGTGATCGTGGTGGACGATTCGGCATTGGTGCGCAGCCTGCTGTCGGAGATCATCAACCGCCAGAGCGACATGGAGTGCATCGGCACGGCCAACGACCCGCTGATCGCGCGCGAGATGATCCGTGAGAAAAATCCCGACGTGATCACGCTCGATGTGGAGATGCCGCGCATGGACGGCATCGACTTCCTGGGGCGCTTGATGCGCCTGCGGCCGATGCCCGTGGTGATGATCTCGACCCTGACCGAGCGCGGCGCCGAAGTGACCATGCGGGCGCTCGAACTGGGGGCCGTGGATTTCGTCGCCAAGCCGCGCGTGGGGCTGTCCAGCGGACTGAACGAATTGGCGGCTCAGATCGTGGACAAGATCCGCGTTGCGGCCGTGGCCCATGTGCGGCGCGCCCCCGCGCGCAGCGCCGCCGCCATTGTCCACCCCGATGCAGGTGCCGCTACCGCGCCGGCTCCCGCTCCCGCGGCGTCGGCGCTGCTGGGGCGCGTCTCTACCGAAAAGGTGATTTGCATTGGCGCGTCGACCGGCGGCACCGAGGCCATCCGCGAGGTCCTGATCCATATGCCGGCCGACTCTCCGGCCATCGTGATCACCCAGCATATGCCGCCAGGGTTCACCACCAGTTTTGCCGCGCGGCTCAACAGCCTGTGCCAGATCACGGTCAAAGAGGCGGTGAACGGCGAGCGGATTCTGCCCGGCCATGTCTATATTGCGCCGGGGGGGCGGCAGTTCTACCTGGCACGCAGCGGCGCCAACTATGTAGCGGTGGTGGATGACAGCCCGCCGGTCAACCGGCACAAGCCTTCGGTGGAGGTGCTGTTCAAGTCGGCAGCCGCCGTGGTGGGGCGCAATGCCTACGGCATCATGCTCACCGGCATGGGCGGGGATGGCGCTGCTGCCATGCGTGAGATGCGCGACGCAGGCAGCTACAACTACGTGCAGGACGAAGCCAGTTGCATCGTCTTCGGCATGCCGCGCGAGGCCATCGCCCATGGGGCGGCCGACGAGGTGCTGCCGCTGTCGCAGATCGCACAGGCGCTGATTGCGCGCCTGCGCGGCTCCACCGACCGGTTGCACCACCGCATCTGACCGGCCTCGTCAGGACGAGAGCGCGGACCAGCGCTCCAGCGCCTGCATTAACAGATCTTCGATCTCTCCGTCACGCGTATGCAGCGCCGTCGCCCGCGCGCCGTCTCGGCTGTACAGGCTGCCGTCCGCCAATTCATCGCGGATCGCCCTTTGCTCGGCCTCCAGTGCGTCGATCTGGGCAGGTAGCTGCTCCAGTTCACGCTGCTCCTTGTAGCTAAGCTTCTTTTTTTGTAGCTGCTCGCGCTTATCTGGCGGGCGTTTTTGCTCGTTTTTGCTCGTATTTTTCTCAGGAACCGCCGGTCCGCCCGCGAGTGAACGGCTGCGGTTCGACTGGGCCAGCCAGTCCTGCACGCCGCCCTCATACTCCCGCCACAGGCCATTCCCCTCGAACGCAAGGGTGCTGGTGACCACGTTGTCCAAGAAGGTGCGGTCGTGGCTCACCACGAACACCGTGCCGTCGTAATCCTGTAGCAGCTCTTCCAGCAGCTCGAGGGTGTCAATGTCCAGGTCGTTGGTGGGCTCGTCCAGCACCAGCACGTTGGCGGGCCGCGCAAACAGCCGTGCCAGCAGCAGGCGGTTGCGCTCGCCGCCGGACAGGGAGCGCACGGGGGAGTTCGCCCGGGCGGGGGAGAACAGGAAATCGCCGAGGTAGCTCTTCACATGCTTGCGCTGCGTGCCGATCTCGATCCACTCGCTGCCAGGACTGATGAAGTCCTCCAGCGTGGCATCCATGTCGATACTGTGGCGCATCTGGTCGAAATACGCGACCTGCAGGTTGGCGCCGCGGCGTACCGTACCGCTGTCAGGCTCCAGTTCACCCAGGATGAGCTTGAGCAGGGTGGTTTTCCCCGCACCGTTGGGACCGATCAAACCCACCTTGTCGCCCCGCAGGATGGTGGCGCTGAAGTCCCGCACGATGGTTTTGTCGCCAAAGGTTTTGGTTACGTGCGCCAGCTCGGCGATGATCTTCCCCTGGTAGCTGTTCTGGCTGCCCGAGGCGATGTCCATCTTGACGCTGCCAACCGCGTCACGGCGCGCGGCGCGATTGGCGCGCAGGGTCTCCAGTCGACTGATGCGGCTCTGGCTGCGCGTGCGGCGCGCCTCCACGCCCTTGCGGATCCAGACCTCCTCCTGCGCCAGCAGCTTGTCCGCCCGTGCATTAATGACGGCCTCTTGCGCCAACTGCTCTTCCTTTTGCGCCACGTACTGCGCAAAGTTGCCGGGATAGGAGCGCAACTGACCTCGGTCGAGCTCCACGATGCGCGTGGCGATCCGGTCGAGGAACGCACGGTCGTGGGTGATCGTGACGATGCCACCCTTGAAGTCGAGTAGCAGTTCTTCGAGCCACTCTATGGAATCGAGGTCTAGGTGGTTGGTGGGCTCGTCCAGCAGCAGCACGTCTGGGCGGGCCACCAGGGCTTGCGCCAGCGCGACTCGCTTGCGTGTCCCTCCCGAGAGGGTGCCCACGATGGCCTCCGGGGCAAGGTGCAGGCGGTGCAAAGTTTCCTCTACCCGTTGCTCCCAGTTCCAGGCGTCATAAGCCTCGATCTGAGACTGCAATGCATCCAAATCAAGGCCTGTGGCGCCCCCCAGGTATTGTTCCCGCAGCGCGATCGCTTCGCCCAACCCGCGGGCGGCGGATTGGAAGACGGTGTCCTCAGGCTGTAGATCAGGCTCTTGGGCCACATAGGTAATGCGCAGGCCCTGCTGGACACTCAGGGTGCCGTCATCTGCATGGGCCAAGCCGCCCAGAATTTTCAGAAGTGACGACTTCCCCGCACCATTGCGCCCAATCAGTCCCACGCGCTCATTGGATTCCAGCGCGAACGTGGCATGGTCCAACAGCGCTACATGCCCGAACGCCAGCTGGGCGTTCATCAGAGTAATCAATGCCATGGAAGAATTATGAAGCGCCCTCTTGCGAAGGTTGTTTAGAGCGACCTCGACAAAAAAGTGTCATGGAGTGCTTTTTGAGGGAAAACCCGACGTATACTTCTCCCACGCTGCAATGCACAGTCATCACAAATGTGAATTGTCGTTTGTAGCGAAGGGGAGTTGAAAAATTCTCTGCTTTGAGTTGATCTGGGGTT
>NZ_CP094346.1:777500-3260000 GCF_022807955.1 Diaphorobacter sp. LI3
GCCTTGGCGATGATAGGCGACGAAAGACGTGATAGCCTGCGATAAGCTTCGGGGAGCTGGCAAATAAGCTTTGATCCGGAGATTTCTGAATGGGGAAACCTACCCGCAAGGGTATCGCTGACTGAATACATAGGTCAGCGAGGCGAACCGGGTGAACTGAAACATCTCAGTAGCTCGAGGAAAAGACATCAACCGAGATTCCGAAAGTAGTGGCGAGCGAAATCGGAGGAGCCTTCTAGTGATAGCACGACTGTTAGCAAAGCGGCATGGAAAGGCCGGCCATAGTGGGTGATAGCCCCGTATGCGAAAACAGACGTGTGGTACTGAGCTAGAGAAAAGTAGGGCGGGGCACGAGAAACCCTGTCTGAACATGGGGGGACCATCCTCCAAGGCTAAATACTCATCATCGACCGATAGTGAACCAGTACCGTGAGGGAAAGGCGAAAAGAACCCCGGGAGGGGAGTGAAATAGATCCTGAAACCGCATGCTTACAAAAAGTCGGAGCCCTTAGGGGTGACGGCGTACCTTTTGTATAATGGGTCAGCGACTTACATTCAGTGGCGAGCTTAACCGAATAGGGGAGGCGTAGAGAAATCGAGTCCGAATAGGGCGTTCAGTCGCTGGGTGTAGACCCGAAACCAAGTGATCTATCCATGGCCAGGATGAAGGTGCCGTAACAGGTACTGGAGGTCCGAACCGACTAGTGTTGCAAAACTAGCGGATGAGCTGTGGATAGGGGTGAAAGGCTAAACAAACTTGGAAATAGCTGGTTCTCTCCGAAAACTATTTAGGTAGTGCCTCAAGTATTACCTGCGGGGGTAGAGCACTGTTTTGGCTAGGGGGTCATGGCGACTTACCAAACCAAGGCAAACTCCGAATACTGCAGAGTACAGCTTGGGAGACAGAGCACCGGGTGCTAACGTCCGGACTCAAGAGGGAAACAACCCAGACCGCCAGCTAAGGTCCCTAAAATTGGCTAAGTGGGAAACGAAGTGGGAAGGCTAAAACAGTCAGGATGTTGGCTTAGAAGCAGCCATCATTTAAAGAAAGCGTAATAGCTCACTGATCGAGTCGTCCTGCGCGGAAGATGTAACGGGGCTAAGCCAGTTACCGAAGCTGCGGATGTGCAATTTATTGCACGTGGTAGGAGAGCGTTCTGTAAGCCTGTGAAGGTGTCTGGTAACGGATGCTGGAGGTATCAGAAGTGCGAATGCTGACATGAGTAGCGTTAAAGCGGGTGAAAAGCCCGCTCGCCGTAAGCGCAAGGTTTCCTACGCAACGTTCATCGGCGTAGGGTGAGTCGGCCCCTAAGGCGAGGCAGAGATGCGTAGCTGATGGGAAACAGGTCAATATTCCTGTACCGATCAATAGTGCGATGTGGGGACGGAGAAGGTTAGCTCAGCCAACTGTTGGATATGTTGGTTCAAGCCTGTAGTCGTGCCTGGTAGGCAAATCCGCCGGGCTTAGATGAGGGGTGATAACGAGTCTGCTTGCAGACGAAGTGAGTGATACCCTGCTTCCAGGAAAAGCCACTAAGCTTCAGCTATTGACGACCGTACCGCAAACCGACACTGGTGCGCGAGATGAGTATTCTAAGGCGCTTGAGAGAACTCAGGAGAAGGAACTCGGCAAATTGATACCGTAACTTCGGGAGAAGGTATGCCGCAAGTAGGTGAACTTGTACAAAGGGAGCCCAAAGCGGTTGCAAAAAATCGGTGGCTGCGACTGTTTAATAAAAACACAGCACTCTGCAAACACGAAAGTGGACGTATAGGGTGTGACGCCTGCCCGGTGCTGGAAGATTAAATGATGGGGTGCAAGCTCTTGATTGAAGTCCCAGTAAACGGCGGCCGTAACTATAACGGTCCTAAGGTAGCGAAATTCCTTGTCGGGTAAGTTCCGACCTGCACGAATGGCGTAACGATGGCCACACTGTCTCCTCCTGAGACTCAGCGAAGTTGAAATGTTTGTGATGATGCAATCTCCCCGCGGAAAGACGGAAAGACCCCATGAACCTTTACTGTAGCTTTGTATTGGACTTTGAACGGATCTGTGTAGGATAGGTGGGAGGCTTTGAAGTGAGGTCGCTAGATCTCATGGAGCCAACGTTGAAATACCACCCTGGTGCGTTTGAGGTTCTAACCTAGGTCCATTAGCTGGATCGGGGACAGTGCATGGTAGGCAGTTTGACTGGGGCGGTCTCCTCCCAAAGCGTAACGGAGGAGTTCGAAGGTACGCTAGTTACGGTCGGACATCGTGACGATAGTGCAATGGCATAAGCGTGCTTAACTGCGAGACTGACAAGTCGAGCAGATGCGAAAGCAGGACATAGTGATCCGGTGGTTCTGTATGGAAGGGCCATCGCTCAACGGATAAAAGGTACTCTGGGGATAACAGGCTGATACCGCCCAAGAGTTCATATCGACGGCGGTGTTTGGCACCTCGATGTCGGCTCATCTCATCCTGGGGCTGTAGTCGGTCCCAAGGGTATGGCTGTTCGCCATTTAAAGAGGTACGTGAGCTGGGTTTAAAACGTCGTGAGACAGTTTGGTCCCTATCTTCCGTGGGCGCTGCAGATTTGAGGAAGCCTGCTCCTAGTACGAGAGGACCGGAGTGGACACACCTCTGGTGTATCGGTTGTCACGCCAGTGGCATTGCCGAGTAGCTAAGTGTGGAAGAGATAACCGCTGAAAGCATCTAAGCGGGAAACTCGTTTCAAGATGAGATCTGCCGGGGTCTTGAGCCCCCTGAAGGGTCGTTGTAGACCACGACGTTGATAGGCTGGGTGTGGAAGTGCAGCAATGCATTAAGCTAACCAGTACTAATTGCCCGTGCGGCTTGACCCTATAACTTTGACTGCCAATCGCAGCTCAAGACTGTTATGCCAAGTACGCAATCAAATCCACGCTGATTCACAGACTCTATGAATTCGCTGTGCAGTCCTCACTGCTCAGCAACCCTTTATGCCTGATGACCATAGCAAGTTGGTCCCACTCCTTCCCATCCCGAACAGGACAGTGAAACGACTTCGCGCCGATGATAGTGCGGGTTCCCGTGTGAAAGTAGGTCATCGTCAGGCTCTTACAGCCCAAACCGCCCTCCCACTAACACAGTGGGAGGGCGTTTTGCTTTAGGCTTGAGCGGTCAACATCGGCTGGCGCACAGCATTCACAACTCCCAGTTGCCCTGTAGATCTGCAGCCGCTTGGTGTGTTGACGGGGATGTATCTGCTGTAGCATTGACGTTCACGTCAACTAATACGCTACATTTGGAGCAGATCTCCCGGTCTGCAATGCATGGCTACCTACACCATCAGTGACCTTGCCAAAGAATTCGATCTCACCACTCGCGCCATGCGGTTCTACGAGGACATGGGCTTGCTGCGTCCGGAACGGGCAGGTCCAGGGGGGCGGAATCGGATTTACAGCGCACGCGATCGCACACGGCTCAAATTGACACTGCGGGCAAAGCGCCTGGGTCTATCGCTCACCGAAGCCAAAGAAATCATCGACCTCTACGACAGCCCTCGTGACACGGGGGTGCAACTGCGCAAGTTCCTAGAGGTTCTTGCGGTGCATCGCAGGCAGTTGGAGTCCCAGATGACGGATCTGCAAGCCAATCTGGACGAGGTGCGGGAGCATGAGCGCGAGGCTCAGGAACTGCTTCAAAAAATTGAAGCCCCAACGCCTAAAGTCGTGGATAATTGACGTTTACGTAAACGTCATATTTGCGCGTCCTGGCTTTGTCCGGCCTGTAGCGTCGTCGTCTTGGGCGTATCGCAGTGGGGACATATCGAGCCAACGACCCGTGAGAGATCATCTTCCGAGGAGACACCCATGAGCACCGCCACCCAGTTGCCAGGCCTGAACTTTCAGTTGGGCGAAGACATTGACGCCCTGCGCGACGCGGTGCGCGAATTCGCGCAAGCCGAGATTGCGCCTCGCGCTGCCGAGATCGACCGCAACGACCAGTTTCCCATGGACCTGTGGCGCAAGTTCGGTGATCTGGGCGTGTTGGGTATCACCGTGCCGGAGCAATACGGTGGTGCCGACATGGGCTACCTCGCGCACATGGTGGCCATGGAGGAGATTTCTCGCGCCAGCGCATCGGTGGGTTTGAGCTACGGCGCGCACAGCAACCTGTGCGTGAACCAGATCAACCGCAATGGCAACGAAGCACAGCGAAAAAAATACCTGCCCAAGCTGATCAGCGGGGAACACGTTGGCGCCCTCGCCATGAGCGAGCCCGGTGCCGGCTCCGACGTGATCAGCATGAAGCTGCGTGCGGAGGATAAGGGCGGCTACTACCTGCTCAACGGTTCCAAGATGTGGATCACCAATGGTCCGGATGCCGACACGCTGGTGGTGTACGCCAAGACCGAGCCTGAACTGGGTGCGCGCGGCGTGACCGCCTTCCTTATCGAAAAAGGCATGCAAGGCTTCAGCATTGCGCAGAAGCTCGACAAACTCGGCATGCGCGGCAGTCATACCGGGGAACTGGTGTTCCAGAACGTCGAGGTACCGGCTGAGAACGTGCTGGGCGGCGTGAACAACGGTGCCAAGGTGCTGATGAGCGGCCTGGACTACGAGCGCGCCGTACTGACGGGTGGGCCGCTGGGCATCATGCAGAGCGTGATGGACAACGTGGTGCCCTACATCCACGACCGCAAGCAGTTCGGCCAGAGCATTGGCGAGTTCCAGCTCATCCAGGGCAAGGTGGCCGACATGTACACCGTGCTGCAGGCGGGCCGCTCGTTCGCCTACACGGTGGCCAAGAACCTGGACATGCTGGGTTCCGACCACGTGCGCCAGGTGCGCAAGGATTGCGCCAGCGTCATCCTCTGGTGCGCCGAGAAAGCCACTTGGATGGCCGGCGAAGGTGTGCAGATCTACGGTGGCAACGGCTATATCAACGAATATCCGCTCGGTCGCCTGTGGCGGGATGCGAAACTCTACGAAATCGGCGCCGGTACCAGCGAGATCCGCCGCATGCTGATCGGCCGGGAGCTGTTTGCCGAAACCTGCTGATGGCCCGCGCCGACGCCGCTCATTCATTCACAGCAAGAAGAAAAGGATTGCCCTTATGACCACCGCCTCCATCGACGAGCTGTTTGCCCACAACCGCGAGTGGGCGGAACGGATGGAGCGTGACCGGCCAGGGTTCTTCACCGGCTTGCTGGCGCAACAGAAACCGCGCTACATGTGGATCGGTTGCTCCGACAGCCGCGTACCGGCCAACCAGATCACGGGGTTGGAGCCGGGCGAGGTGTTCGTCCACCGCAACATCGCCAACGTGGTCGTGCCCACCGACCTCAACTGCCTGTCGACCATTCAGTACGCGGTCGACCAGCTCAAGGTCGAGCACCTGATGGTCGTGGGCCACTACGGCTGCGGTGGCGTACTGGCGGCGCTGCAGGACGCACGCATTGGTTTGGCGGACAACTGGATCCGCCATGTGAAGGACGTGCGCGACAAGCACGCCGCCCTGCTTGAAGGCATGGACGTGCAGTGGCGCCACGACGCGCTGTGCGAACTCAACGCGATCGAGCAGGTGATGAACATCGCCCACTCCACGGTGATGCAGGATGCCTGGGCGCGTGGTCAGAAGGTGCAGTTGCACGGATGGTGCTACAGCCTGAACAACGGCTTGATCACCAATCTGCAGATGTCCGTACCTGACGTGGCGGGGCTCGGCGAGGCGCACCGCCAGGCGGTGGCCCTGGTGGCCAGCCGCGTGCGCCAATAGGGCGCACCGCACTGCGCGCGGTTCTGCAGGCACAGTCATGTTTCCCGAGCGACTTGATGCCCCGCAGGCCTACGACATCGCCAAGGCGATGATGGATGGCTTCAACCGCCACTACCGCCTGTTTCGCGCCGAGTCTGCGCGCGCCAAGCACCGCTTCGAGACCGCCGACTGGCATGGCCAGCAACGCGCCCAGCGCGAGCGCATCGAGTTCTACGATCTGCGCGTCAAGGAGTGCGTGCGCCGCCTCGACAAGGAGTTCCACGCGGGCGACCAGTCCATGGAGGTGTGGCACCAGATCAAGCTGCACTACATCGGGCTCATGGTGAACCACCTGCAGCCCGAGCTGGCCGAGACCTTCTTCAATTCGGTCACCACCAAGATCCTGCACCGCACGCACTTCCATAACGACTTCATCTTCGTGCGACCCGCGGTGAGCACGGAGTACATCGAAAGCGACGACCCCGGGGCGCGGCCCACCTATCGCGCCTACTACCCGTCGCGCGACAACCTGCACGAAACCGTGGTGCGCATCGTCGAGCACTGCGCGCTGCAGCGGGACTTCGAGGACCTGCCGCGCGATGCGGGCCACGTGGTGCATGCCCTGCAGCAGCGCCTGGGCGCGGTCAAGCTGCGCACCAACTTTCAGGTCCAGGTGCTGTCCAGCCTGTTCTTTCGCAACAAGGGTGCGTACCTGGTCGGCAAGGTCATCAACGGCTATAACGAACTGCCGTTTGCGTTGCCCATCCTGCATGGTGAGGATGGTCGCCTGCTGATCGACGCCGTGCTGTTCGGCGAGAACGACCTGCAGATGCTGTTCTCCTTTGCGCGGGCCTACTTCATGGTGGACATGGAGATCCCCAGTGCCTACGTGCAGTTCTTGCGCAGCCTCATGCCGCGCAAGCCCCGTGCCGAGCTCTACACCGCGCTGGGCTTGGCCAAGCAGGGCAAAACGCTGTTCTACCGCGATTTCCTGCACCACCTGCGTTATTCCACCGACAAATTCCGCATCGCTCCCGGCATCAAGGGCATGGTGATGCTGGTGTTCGACCTGCCGAGCTTTCCCTACGTCTTCAAGCTCATCAAGGACCAGTTCCCAGCACCGAAGGACACCACGCGTGAACAGGTGCAGGGCAAGTACCTGCTGGTCAAGCAGCACGACCGCGTGGGGCGGATGGCCGACACGCTGGAGTACAGTCTGGTCGCCTTCCCGCGCGAGCGTTTCTCCGACGAACTCATCGAGGAGATCCGCAGGCATGCGCCGAGCCAGATGGAGATCAGCGACCGCGACGGCGATGGCCGCCAGGAGGTCATCATTGCGCACCTGTACATCGAGCGGCGCATGATCCCGCTGAACATCCACCTGCAGGAATGCTTCGATACCGGGCTCGACAAGCCCGAGGCACGCAGCGCGCTGGAGCATGCCGTCACCGAATACGGCAACGCCATCAAGGACATGGTCGCGGCCAACATCTTCCCCGGTGACATGCTCTGGAAGAACTTCGGCATCACCCGCAATGGCAAGGTCGTGTTCTACGACTACGACGAGATTGAGTACCTCACCGACTGCAACTTCCGCCGCGTGCCGCCGCCGCGTTGCGAGGAGGACGAAGTGTCTGGCGAGGTCTGGTGGCCCGTGGGGCCGCACGATGTGTTCCCCGAGACCTTCGGCCCGTTCCTGCTGGGTAACGACGCCGTGCGCGAGGCGTTCATGCGCCATCACGCCGACCTGCTGGACGTGGAGTTCTGGCAGTCGCACAAAGAGCGCATCCAGGCTGGCCACGTGTACGACGTGTTTCCTTATGACAGTGCGCGGCGCTTTCGCTGCGCAAACCCTTCTTCATTTCAAACCCAAGGAGATTCCACATGAGCCAACACCACGACCCCGTCGTCATCGTCAGCGCCGCGCGCACGCCCATGGGCGCTTTCATGAGCGACTTTGCCGACCTCGCGGCGCATGACTTGGGCGGCGCCGCCATCAAGGCCGCCGTCGAGCGTGCCGGCATTGCCCCCGAGAAGGTGGACGAAGTGCTGTTCGGCAACTGTTTGATGGCCGGCCAGGGCCAGGCGCCTGCGCGCCAGGCAGGCTTCAAGGGTGGGTTGCCGCAGAGCACCGGCGCGGTGACGCTGTCCAAGATGTGCGGCGCGGGCATGGAGGCCACCATCCTGGCCCATGACCAGCTGATCGCCGGCAGCCGCGACGTGATGGTCTCCGGCGGCATGGAGAGCATGACCAACGCCCCCTACCTGCTCAAGAAGGGGCGCGGCGGCTACCGCATGGGCCATGACAAGGTGTACGACCACATGATGCTCGACGGCCTGGAAGACGCCTACGAGGCTGGCCGCTCCATGGGCACCTTCGGTGAGGACTGCGCCGCCAAGTACAGCTTCACGCGCGAGCAGCAGGACGCCTTTGCCATCGAAAGCGTCAAGCGCGCGCAGCAGGCGACGCAAAGCGGCGCCTTCGCGACCGAGATCACACCCGTCACGGTCAAAACCCGCAAGGGCGATGTGACGGTGAGCATCGACGAAGGCCCGGCCAAGGCCAAGCTGGACAAGATCGCCGGCCTCAAGCCCGCGTTCAAGAAGGACGGCACCATCACCGCCGCCTCCAGCTCCAGCATCAACGACGGCGCCGCCGCCCTGGTGCTGATGCGCCAGTCCACCGCCCAGCAACTGGGCTGCAAGCCCCTGGCCAAGATCGTGGCGCACGCCACCCATTCCCAGGCGCCCGAGTGGTTCACCACCGCCCCCGTGGGCGCAACCCAGAAGGCCCTGAAGAAGGCCGGCTGGACGGTGCAGGACGTGGACCTGTGGGAGGTGAACGAGGCCTTCGCCGTCGTGCCCATGGCGCTGATGGCCGAGCTGAACGTGCCGCACGACAAGGTCAACGTGCATGGTGGCGCTTGCGCTCTGGGCCACCCCATCGGCGCCAGCGGCGCGCGCATCATCGTTACATTGATCCACGCGCTGCAGCGCCATGGCAAGAAGAAGGGCCTGGCCACGCTGTGCATCGGCGGCGGCGAAGGCACGGCCATGGCCATCGAACTGGTCTGACCCGCCAGCCATGGGCGCCCCTGCACACGCAGTGGCGCTCTTTTTTTAATAGCTGCTAGCGCTTGCTGAATAAGCGCTGGAGGCCTATTTGGCTTATCACTTATGTCCACAGTCCTGGTGATTGGAGCGTCGCGCGGCATCGGTCTGGAGCTGGTGCGCCAGTACGCGGCCGACGGCAGGCGCGTGCTGGCCACGGTGCGTGACGAAGCCGGCCGCGCGCGCGTGCAGGCGCTGGGCGCGCAGGCCCTCACCGTGGACGTGGCCCAGCCCGCCAGCGTAAGCGGACTGGCCTGGATGCTGGACGGCGAAAAGCCCGACTTGGCGTTGTATGTCGCAGGCGTGATGCGCCGCCCCGGTGCGCGCACCCCGCCCACGCGCGAGGACTTCGACGCCGTCATGCACACCAACGTGCTGGGCGCCATGCAGGTCATTCCGCAGGTGGCGCCGCTGGTGGAGGCCGCGGGCGGCGTGTTTGCCTTCGTGTCCTCGTCCATGTCGCTGATCGGCGGCGTGCCGGACAGCAACGCCTGGCTGTACCGCACCAGCAAGGCGGCGCTGAACATGGCCGTGGCAGCGGCGCAGCACGATTACCCGGCCGCGACGCTCGTCACCATCGACCCCGGCTGGGTGCAGACCGACATGGGCGGCGAGGCCGCCCCGCTCACCGTGGCCGACAGCGTGCGGGGCATGCGCGCGGTGCTGGCGCAGGTCACACCCGCGGACCGCGCACGCCTGCTGCACCACGACGGCCGGCGCGCCACGCACTGGTAAGCCCGCGCAACGCGCCACTTCAAGAACCACTGAACCCTACGGAGACACGATGCTGCTGACCCAAGACCAGGAAATGATCCGCGACGCCGTGCGCGACTTCGCCCAGCAGGAGCTGTGGCCGAATGCCGCGCGCTGGGACAAGGAACACCACTTTCCACGCGAGGCGCACCAGGGCCTGGCCGCACTGGGCGCTTACGGCATCTGCGTGCCCGAGGAGCTGGGCGGTGCGGGCCTGGACTACCTGACGCTGGCCCTGGTGCTGGAGGAAATCGCCGCCGGCGACGGTGGCACGAGCACCGCGATCAGCGTGACCAACTGCCCGGTCAACGCCATCCTCATGCGCTACGGCAACGCGCAGCAGCAGCGCGACTGGCTCACGCCCCTGGCGCGCGGCGAGATGCTGGGCGCGTTCTGCCTGACCGAGCCGCATGTGGGCTCCGACGCTTCGGCCTTGCGCACGACGGCCGTCAAAGAAGGCAACGAGTACGTCATCAACGGCGTCAAGCAGTTCATCACCAGTGGCAAGAACGGGCATGTGGCCATCGTGATTGCCGTGACCGACAAGGGCGCGGGCAAGAAAGGCATGAGCGCGTTCCTGGTGCCCACGAATACGCCCGGCTACGTGGTCGCGCGCCTGGAGGACAAGCTGGGCCAGCACAGCAGCGACACGGCGCAGATCAACTTCGACCACTGCCGCATCCCGGCCGAGAACCTCATTGGCGCGGAGGGCGAGGGCTACAAGATCGCGCTGGGCGCGCTCGAAGGTGGCCGCATCGGTATCGCCGCGCAAAGCGTGGGCATGGCACGCAGCGCGTTTGATGCGGCGCTGGCGTACTCGAAAGAGCGCGAAAGCTTCGGCCAGCCCATCTTCAACCACCAGGCCGTGGGATTTCGCCTGGCCGACTGCGCCACGCAGATCGAGGCCGCGCGCCAGCTCATCTGGCACGCCGCCGCGCTGCGCGATGCGGGGCGCCCCTGCCTGAAGGAAGCTGCCATGGCCAAGCTCTTCGCCAGCGAGATGGCCGAGCGCGTGTGCAGCGCCGCCATTCAGACATTGGGCGGCTATGGTGTGGTGAACGACTTCCCGGTGGAGCGCATCTACCGCGACGTGCGCGTGTGCCAGATCTACGAAGGCACGAGCGACGTGCAGAAGATCATCATCCAGCGCGCGCTGGCCTGATCCCAAGTCGCCTCCCTGCGGCGCCGCGTGTCACCGTGCACCTCCCTCTGGTGCCAGGCCGGCGCACGCGCACCCGCACCCGATCCGCACCCCTCTGGACCTGCTTTCGGACGGCCGCGCGCAGGGAGGGTGGCGGCCACCGGCGCGCCAGTTCTCCTATGCGGGCTGCGAGCGAGGGCGCACGTGCGGCGGGTACCCGGCGCAGTTCTGGTGTTCATTGCTATTGATGGCATAGCTGAATGCGCCCATTCAGCGGGCGCCGGGAGCGTTTTCTCTGCACTTTCAACGTTTCTTCAGCACCACGGTGATGGTGCCATTGGTCTCCAGCGTGGCGCGCTCCACCTCATGCAGATGCAGGCTGCCACCTGCACGCAAGGCTGCAGCCAGATCATCGGCGGTCAGCAGTTCGCGGCGCATGCACCGCAGGTCCACCTGGCCGGCCTGCACCAGGACCTGTGGCGTGCCGTCCACCCACGCGGCCACACGCTCGTAGCGATAGGTCAGCTGCGCGAGCAACGCATGGCACAGCAGCAGGGTGGCCGCGCAGATCAGGCCACCCACGAGCGAGTTGTCCCCCGCGTTCATCGAGTTTTGCACCGCGTTGGACAGGATCAGCAGCAGCACCAGGTCGAATGGCGCGTACTGCCCGGTCTGGCGCCTGCCGGTCAGGCGCAGGAACACGAGCAGGAAGAGGTAGACGATGACGCCGCGCAGGGCGAACTCCCACCACGGCACGCTCAGGGACCACATGGTTGCCTCCTTCACCGCGCGATGCGCGTGACGGCCGCCATCATGACAGGCCGCACGCCGTCACGTCTGCGTATGATGCGGCCCGCCTTCCTGCCCGGTCACCTCCCATGAACGCTGCCTCTTCACCCGCCGCATGTCCCTGCGGCCGCACCGACACGCGGCGCCGCACACTGCCCTATGCGCAGTGCTGCGGCCGCTACATCGACCACTTTGCCCACCATCCCGCCCCTGACGCCGAAAGCCTCATGCGCTCACGCTACACCGCCTTTGTGCGCGAGGATGCCGGCTACCTGCTGGCCACCTGGCATGCCACGCAGCGGCCGACAGCGCTGCCGTTCGAGCCTGGCGTGCGCTGGCTGGGGCTGCAGGTGCGCGCCTACCTGCCGCTGAGCGAAACGCATGCCGAAGTCGAGTTCGTCGCCCGCCAGCGCGACGGCAGTGGCCGCGCCCACCGTCTGCACGAGCGTAGCCGTTTCGTGCGCGAGGGCGGGCGCTGGTACTACGTGGACGGCGACCTGCTCTGAGCGGGGCATGGCATGAAGGCACGCGACAGCCTGCATCCGCACGCCTGGAGCAACTCGCTGCCGCCCGGCAGCGGAGCCTCTGCCTTCGACCTGGCCATGCGCCGACGCTTGCTCAGGTCGCTGGCGCAGCGCGGCTCCTCGGAGGTGGCGGTGCTCATCGTTCCCGGTGTGTTGTGCTGGGTGTACGGACGCGACGCGCCCGCCGCCCCCATGCTGGTGTGGTGGGCGTCGTTCATCCTGCTGATGCTGGTGCTCATGGCGCTGCGGCGGCGCATGGAGACCGAGGCCTCCGTCCCCGACAGCGTGGCAGTGCCGCGCTGGGAGCGCCTTTTCGGCTGGCTGGCGCTGGCGGTGGGCGCCTTCTGGGCCGCGCCGATCGGCATTGCCCTGCACCCAGGATCGAGCGACTTCCGGCTGCTGCTGTACCTGACGCTGACCGCGGTGCTCGCCTCGGCGACCACCTTCCTGGCTCCGCTGCCCGGCCTCTTCTGGCGCTTCTTTGCCGCCCTGTACCTGCCCCTGCTGGGCGGAGTGTTCTGGTTCTTTCCCACGCGCTGGCCCTATCTGCTGCCCCTACTGCTGGCTTTCGGCGCGGTGATCGCCCGCCATGCTGCGGGCGGGCGGCGGTTCGTGCAACTGCAGGCACGCCAGGAGCGCCGGCGCCTGCGGCTGGCGGAGCAGTACCGCACCGCCAAGGAGCAGGCCGAGCGGGCGCTGGCGGACAAGAACCGCTTCATTGCCATGGCCAGCCATGATCTGCGCCAGCCGCTGCACGCCATGGCCCTGCTGACGGAGACGGCGCGGCAGCGCAACCGGGACCCGTCCTTGGCTCCGGTGTTGCAGGACATGCATGGTTGCGTGCGCTCGCTGAGCTTTCTTTTCGAGGCGCTGCTGGACCTGTCGCGCCTGGAGGACGGCAGCATGCGCCCGCGCATGGAGAGCGTGTCCCTGGACATGCTGTTCGGCGAAGTGGCCACCGTGTTTACGCCGCAGGCCGCGCAAAGCGGGCTGCGCCTGCGCTGCCGCGCTCCCCTCAGGGGCACCGCGTGGGTCCATGCCGATCCCGCACTGCTGCGCCAGATGGTGTTCAACCTGCTGCACAACGCGCTGCGCTACACCCGTGAAGGTGGCGTCCTGCTGGGTGCGCGTCGGCGGGGTGCGCGCTGGCGCATCGAGGTCTGGGACACGGGCTCCGGCATCGTGCCCCAGGAGCGGGCGCGCATCTTCATGCCGTACGCGCGCGGACGCGCAGGTGCCTTGGTCGGAGGCCCTGGCTACGGCCTGGGCCTGGCCACGGTGGCGCTGTGCGCGGGCAGCATGGGGGTGGAATATGGCGTCGACTCGGTACCCGGCCGCGGCGCATGCTTCTGGCTGCTGGTGCCGGCGGTGCCGCCGCGGCTGCACCACGGGGCACCGCCCCCGGCGGATCAGGACAGGCCGCAGGCAGGCCCCGCCCACCAGCTGCTCGCCGGGGAATGCCTGGTGGTGGACGATGATCCTCAAGTGCGCGCGGCCCTGGCGCTGCTGATGCAGTCGTGGGGCTTGCAGGTGGAAACGGTCGACAGCGGTGCCCAGGCGCTGCAGTGGCTGGCGCAGGGCGGCCGGCCACAGGCGGTGCTGTGCGACCAGCGCCTCCAGGGGGGCGAAAGCGGCTTTGCCGTGCTGTGCGCCGTGCTGGAGCACTGCGGTCACGCGCGCGGAGTCATGCTCAGCGCGGAACATGACTCGCCGCAGCTGCGGCAGGCCGAGGAAGAAGGCTATCTGGTGTTGTCCAAGCCCGTGTGCCCCGATCTGCTGCATGCGCTGCTATCACGCTGGCTCGGGGAAGGCGCGCCTTCCGGCGCTGCGCAACGGGCGCCTCAGTAAGGCAGTTCCAGCCGCACGCCGCGCAGCCGGGCGATGGCCTCCACCCGGTTGCGGGCGCCCAGGCGCTCCAGAATGGCTGCCACATGGTCCTTGACCGTGTGTTCCGACAGGTTCAGCGCCGCAGCGATCTGCTTGTTGGCCAGGCCTTGCAGCAGCAGCTCCAGCGCCTGGCCCTGGCGCAGGGTCAGCCCCAGGTCGGCGGGATGGAGTGCGACCTCGCGCGCGCTTGTGGAACTGGCCGCAGCTGAAGGGGACGCCGCGGGAAACCAGGTGCCTCCCGCCAGCACTGCGGCGACGGCCTGGGCCACGACCTCGGGCGGCTGCTGCTTGTGCACAAAGCCATGGGCGCCACTGGCGCGCGCCTTGAGCGCCACCGCCGGATGGTCGTCACCGCTGGTCATCAGCACGCGCATCTGGGGGGCCAGGGCCAACAGCTCGCGCACCAGTCCGTCCGTGGCGCCCTCGGGCAGCCAGAAGTCCACCAACGCCAAGACCGGCCGGCCGCACCGCACGATGGTGTGCAGCGCCTCATGGGCGGAACCGGCATGCACGGCCTCGTCCAGCCCCTCCTGCAGGCCCAGGAAGGTCGTCAGGCCGTGCGCCATGAACGGGTGGTCATCCACGACCAGCGCGTATCGACGGGGTGGGGTGAGACGGGGAATTTCGGGGTTGGAGAGACACGTCACGAAGAGGGCCTGCGCATCGGATGCCTGCCCGCACGGGGTGCGCTGCGGGAGTAACAAATACCCCTCTAGCGGGGGATAGGGCAAGGGCGGGACTGTAACCACAATTCTGGGCGCTGCGCCACATTCGCACCCATGTGGTGCCAAAAGGGTCCACCGCCGCTGGCGGGAGGCGCCTCCAGACCCGCTGCCAGCGCACCCGCGACGGCGGCCTCACAACACCCCATCACAACGACAAGGGAATCCCCATGATGACTGCAGACATCCACCGCCGCGCGGCATTGACCGCTATCACCGCCCTGTTGGCGGGTTGCGGCGGCGGCGGCGACAACGACGACACACCAGGTGAGTCTCCTGCCCCATCACCCGCACCAGCCCCATCCCCAGCTCCTGGCATGCTAACGGGACAGTATCGCTGCGAGGAGCCCTCGGAGGCGCTCGATACCTCGCTGGCTGCTATGAACGCGCTGGGCGCACGAGGCTACGCGTTCGTGTCCGTGCTGGCGCAGGCAGATGGCTCGGGGGACTTCTACCTTTCCGACTCGGCGCACCAGGGTGTGCGCCTGGAATACGCCCTGGCCCCCCAGGCCGCATCGAGCGAGGCGGAGCTGGCTCGCTGCAACCAGCAGGGTGCGAGCGGCTGGGCTTTCAAGGGGCCTGTAGGTTACGGCGGCGCGGTGTATACGCTGTTCGTGCGCGAGATCGGCGGCAAGCAGCGCTTCGTCTATGAAAAGATGCCCCTTCCCACGGCCTTGTCCCAGGCAGGCTTCCAGGCGCAGCTCAATGCGCAAGGGGCCCGGGGCTTCCGCCTGGTGGGACCCATGTCTGTCGGAGGGGAGATCTTCAACCTGTACGTGAAGGATGCGTCCACTACCACTTACAGTTACTCCCTGCAGGACATCACCGACATGCACCTGCCGCAAGTGCTGCTCAAGCGCCTAGAGACCATGGGTGCACAGGGCTATCTCTATCTGGGAGGCATGGTGCTGGCGGGATCGACGGGTGCACAGGTCTACGAGAAAAGTTCGGCGCAAAGCGGCCGGGTGGACTACCACCTGCAGGAGCTTCCAGATCAGACCTCGCTGGCACAGTTCCTCGACGGCCTGAACGAGCGCGCGGCCCAGGGCTATTTCTTCTACGGCGAACTAGTATTTGGCGGGCAGCGCGTGCACAAGCTGTCCGTGCGCGGCGCAGTGGCCCTGCGGCATCCGCTGGCAGGGATCACCTTCCCCTGACGCCTTGCCCCCAGCACCCTGGTCGACCGCCAACCCATTGCCCACGGCGCGCGCTGCGAAACGCGGGGCGCGTCGGGCAGCTTCTGTCCCCCAGAGGCCTTGCGCCTGCTCCTCGGCAGGCACTGGGTGCGGCGGCGACTCATTCACCGCTGGCACGAAAGCGACCTTCCGGCGCAGGCCAGAGGGCTGATGGTTCGTGGTCGGGCAGCCTGGAGATCGGCTAGATGTCAAATTCGGTCGCGAGCCATTGCTGATAAGTGCCAACAGCTATTAAATAGAGAGTGATGGTTGCTCACTCCCACCACATGGCGGCGATCTGGTGCGCAAAGATGGGGTAATTCATCCACGTGCCGCGCAGGCCCTTGCGTACCACGGTGCCGATTTGCGGCGCGAAGATCCAGGCGTTGACGGCGTCCTGCGCCAGATGCCGCTGCATCTGGGAGAACAGCATCTGGCGCTCGCGCGCGTTGGTGGCGCTGGCGTGGCGTTCCACCAGGGCGCGAAAGGCCGGGCTGTCGTAGCCGAAGTAGTAGCCCGGATCGGTGTAGATGCGGTAGTCCAGCGGCTCCACATGATTGATGAGGGTCATGTCGAACTGGCCCTTGAACGGGCCCTGCAGCCACTGCTGCCAGCTCAGCTGCTGGATGTTGGCCTCGATGCCCACCTGGGCCAGGTCGCGGGCGATCAATGGCCCACCCACGTGTGCGTACGGTGCGGGCGGCAGGGCCAGTTCCAGCCGCAGCGGCGTCTGCACCCCGGCCTGTTTCAGCAGGGCGCGTGCGCGGGCGGGGTCGTAGGGGTGTAGGCTGGCCAGGTGCACGTAACCCGCGTCCGTGGGACTGAAGTGGCTGCCGATCACCACGCCGCGCCCATCCAGCGCGGTGCGGATAAAGCCCTCGCGGTCGATGGCGTGGGTGATGGCGCGGCGCACGCGCACGTCGTCCAGGGGTTTGCTGCGGTGGTTCAACGCCAGCATCCCCTTGCCGCCGGAGGCCCCGATCAACACCTGGTAATGGCTGTTGTCCTGAAAGCGCCGCACCGTCTGCGTGGCGAAGTTGAACAGCACGTCGATCTCGCCCGCGCGCAGGGCGTTGTCCTGCGCCTCCAGGTCGTGCAGAAAGCGGTACACGGCACGCTCCATGCGCACCTGGGCTGCGTGGCGGTGGGACTCGGCCTTGACCAGCGTGATGCGTTGGCCGCGCTCCCAGCGCTGTACGCGGTAGGGGCCCGTGCCCACCGGGGCGCTGGCCGCCCGTGCGGCCGTGTCCGGGTGCAGGATCACGGCCGGCCCCTCGCCCAGGCGGAAGAGCAGGTGCGGATCGGGGTGGTGCAGCGTGAGCGTGACGGTGTGCGCATCGGGCGTGACCACCGTGGCGATGTTGTCGAAGAGCGCCTTGCGGGACTTGTTGGTGGAGCCGGGCGCGACGGCACGCTCGAAGCTGAAACGCACGGCCGCCGCGTTGAGCGCGCTGCCGTCGTGAAAGCGCACCCCCTGGCGCAGCCGGAAGGTGCACGCGAGGCCGTTCGGGTCGGTGTTCCAGGACTCGGCCAGCAGTGGCTGTACCGCGCCGTTTTCCGTGATCTGCGTCAGCCCCTCCAGCACGTTGTAGTGCGTCACCTCGCCCACGGCGGCGGCAGCGGCCATGGTGGGGTCCAGGCTGTCGGGCTCCAGGGAGAGGTTGATCACCACGGAGCGTTCAGCGGCACGCGGTGAGACCTGCGCGGCGGCCGGCGCAGCGCACAGCGCGAGGGCCTGGGCCAGGCAGGCACGGCGGGTGAGGGAAGTGGGAGGCTGCGCAGGCATGGGCTACACCATCAGGGATGGGGGGCCTGTGGCCCCGGTGCTCAAAGGCTACAGACTGTGACATAGTAGGAGCACATTGGCTATTCCTATCGTCCCCTGCGGGTTCAACCCGCGCCGTTTTCACCCATGACTTCGCCTGTGGCCTCGCTCCGCCTACCGGCGCCTGCCCGCGCGTGGTGGGCGCTCGGGTTGCTTGTCGCCCTGCTGTTTGCGGCGATTGGCTGGGGGGTGCATGCCATCTACCAGGCGCGTGAGCAACGCTACCGCCATCAGATCGAAGGCGGCCTGCAGGCCGTGAACCACATGCAGGTGCGGGGGGTGACGGACTGGCGGCGCCGGCGCTTGCGGGAGGCGGCGGCACTCACCGACGACCGCCTTCTGGCACAGGCGGTGGCCCGCTGGCGCGCAACGGCGGCGCCTGACGCCGAACAGGCGGTGCGTGAGCGGTTGCGCATCCTGGTCGAGCATGTGCGCTATACCGCTGCCTATTTCGTCGATCCGCAGGGCCGGCTGATCCTGGATGCCGGCGGGCCGGCCACGGGCACGCTGCAGCCACCCGAGATGCGCGCGCTGGAGGGCGCGCTGGCGCGGGCCGAGCCCGGCATTGTCGAGCTGCGCCGCGACCCGTCCTTCGCCTTTCCGTTCTTCGGATTGCTGGCGCCGCTGTACGACGGAACCGCGTCGCTGGGGGCCATCTGGCTGGTGATGGACGCGCGCACCACGCTCTACCCATTGCTGGAGACCTGGCCCACCAGCAGCCGCACCGCCGAATCGGTGCTGGTGGAGCGGCAGGACGACACGGCCTTGTTCCTCAGCCCCTTGCGCCATCGCAGCGATGAACCACTGGCGCTGCGCCTTCCGGCGGAGCCGGGCAGCCGCGATCCCATGGTGCTGGCCGTCGCGGGCGTGCGGGGCGCCTTCTACGGCAGCGACTATCGCAACCAGCCGGTGCTGGCGGTGGCCAGCGCGGTGCCGGACTCGCCCTGGCTGCTGGTGTCCAAGGTGGACGTGGCCGACGCCTTCACCGCTGCCCAGCGGCGCGAATGGCTGGCCCTGAGCCTGTTCGTCAGCCTGGGGCTGCTGTCGCTGGGCTGCGTCGTGGTGCTGTGGCAGGGGCGGGCCTGGCGGCGCGAACGGGCGTTGAAGGCGGAGCTGGAGCGCAACCTGCGCTGGCTGGACAATGCGCAGAAGGCGGCCTCGGTGGGCTACTTCGTCTATGAGGGGCAGAGCGAGGCATTCATCATGTCGCGCATGGCCAGCGCTATCTTCGGCCTGCCATCCGACGGGCGCATGACGCTGCGCACCCAGTACCGCATCCAACGCAACGGCGACGGCCAGGTGCGCTGGATCGAGGTGTGGGGCGAGTACGGCGACTCCGCCGGCGACGGCGAGCCGCTGCTCATGACCGGCACCGTGCAGGACATCACCGACCGCAAGCACACCGAGGACGAACTCGCGCGTTACCGCAACGCGCTGGAGTCGCAGGTGCGCATGGACCCGCTCACCCAGGTGGCCAACCGCCTGGCGCTGGACGAGGCCGTGGCGCGCGCCTGGAGCCAGGCGCTGCGCGAGGGTTCGTCGCTGGCGCTGCTGATGATCGACGTGGACCATTTCAAGGCCTACAACGACTATTACGGCCACGTGGCGGGTGACCGCTGCCTGCAGCGCGTAGCGTCGGCGCTGGCGTCGGCCTTGGGGCGGCCGGGTGACCTGCTGGCGCGCTATGGGGGCGAGGAATTCGCCGTGCTGCTGCCGGGCGCGGACGCCGATGCCGCCCTGGCCGTGGCGCACCGCCTGCAGGAGGTGCTGCGCGCCCTGTCGCTGGAGCACCGCGCCAACCCGGGCGGATTCACCGTCACCGCAAGCATGGGCCTGGCCCACCTGCGTCCGGCCGACGTCGTGTCCGCAGGCACCGAAACGCGCGCCGGCGTGGACGCGGCCCAGCCCCTGTTCCAGCAGGCAGACGCCGCGCTGTACCGCGCCAAACAGCTGGGCCGCGACCGCGTGGTGAGCTACGACGCGCAGTGCGCGGCCACCCTGTACGAGGCCGGGCAGCCCGCGCCTGCGATCATGCTGACCTATGACATTTGAAGCGATATTGTTCGATTGCGATGGCGTGCTGGTGGACAGCGAGCCCATTACCAACGGCGTGCTGTGCGAGATGCTCAATGAAGCCGGCTGGCTGCTGGCGCCCGAGGAGTGCATGCGCCTGTTCATCGGCAAGACCGTGCGCAGCGAGGCTGCGCGCATCGAGGCCGAGACCGGCCGCCCGCTCACCGACGCGTGGATGGCCGAGTTCTACGCGCGCCGCAACGCACGCCTGCGGGCCGAGCTGGTGGCCATCCCCAACGCGCCCCAAGCCGTGCGCGCCGTGCACGGGCTGCTGCAGGGGCGCATCGCCTGTGCCTCCGGCGCCGACCGGCAGAAGGTGGAGATGCAACTGGCGCAGGTGGGCCTGGCGCCGCTGTTCGCGGGCCGCGTTTTCAGCGGCCACGAGATGCCCGCCACCAAGCCTGCACCCGACGTGTATCTGGCAGCGGCGGCAGCCGTGGGCGTGCCGCCCCTGCGCTGCCTGGTGGTGGAAGACACGGTGACGGGCGTCACGGCCGGCGTGGCCGCGGGCGCCACGGTGCTGGGCTACAGCCCGTCGCCCGTGGGCCATGGCTCTGCCGAGGCGCTGCGCGCCGCTGGCGCCGTGCAGGTCATGGCCGATATGGCAGAACTGCCCGCGCTGCTGCAGGCCATGCGCGTTGCGGTTTAAGCCAAATTGAGCTCTAGCGCTTACTGGGTAAGCGCTAGCAGCTACTAATAAATGAGCGTCTATACCGCTACGGAGCGTGCGCCGCGACGGAACTCCGCGGGCGACTGGCCTGTCCAGCCGCGAAACGCGCGGATGAAGCTCTTCTCGCTGGCAAAGCCCGTGGCCTGCGCCACCTGCTTGATGGGGCGGTCGCTGCGGTGCAGCAGCTCGATCGCGCGGCTGCGGCGCACCTCGTCTTTCAGCGACTGCAGCGACGCGCCTTCCTCCTTGAGCTGGCGGTGCAGCGTGCGCGCCGAGACGTGCAACTGCTCGGCCAGCGTGTGTGCGCTGTGGGTCGCGTCGGGCAGGGCGGCCAGCACCTGGCGCACGCGCTGCACCAGCAGCCGGTCGCGGCGGTACTGGCGCACGGTGAGGGGCAGTGCGTGCTGCAGCATCTGGCGCATGGCCGCCTCGTCGCGCGTGATCGGCAGCGCGAGGTAGCGCGCATCGAAATGCACGGCCGCGCGCGGCGCCTGAAAGCGCGTCGGGCCGCTGAAGAGCACGCCATAGGCCTGCGCGTGGGGCGGTGGCGCGAAGGGGAACTCGGCCGCCAGTACCGGCAGGCGCGAGTCGATGAACCAGCTGGCCAGCCCGAGCGCGTTGCGCAGCGTGGAAACCAGGCAGAACTCGCGCAGCGTGCCCAGGTCGCGCTGCTCGGCGATGGTGAGCGTGGCCTGCTCGCCCTCGGCGTGCAGGTGCAGCGTGATGTCGTCCGTCAGCAGGGCGTGGTGGCGGCACCAGCGCGCCAGCGCCAGGCCCAGTGTGGGTGCACTCAGCGAGGCGCGCGCCAGCAGGCCGTAGCTGCCCCAGGGCAGGCGGCGGGAGAACCAGCCCAGGGCTTCGTCGTCCAGCTCGCGCATCGCACCGGCGGACAGCACCTCCATCTGCTGCGCCGTGATGCGGCCCGCAGAGTTGCCAACCTGCTCTGGCGGGATTTGTGCCAGCGCCAGCACCTGCGCCGCGTCCATTCCGCGCGCTGCGTAGGCCTGCACGATGGCTTGCACAAATGCCATGGGCGTGGCGGCCGTGGGTGTAGCGAGGAGTGCGGCGGGTGCGGGCGGGGGCGGCGCAGGGTCAGGGTGGTCGGGCATGCGTGGAGTCTGCAACTCCGTGGCGCAATTTGCAACCTTTCTGACCCATCTCGGTCACCGCGCGTGCGGGGGTGCGGCGTATGCTGTGCAGCCTGTTGCCGGGCCCCGCGCGGGCGCTGGCCCACCCCGACCAGGAGACAAGCCCATGGAACCCGCATCCACCCCATCGGCCGCGTTGAGCCATGCGCGTGGCAGTGCCGCCACCCCCCTCATCGAGCAGACGCTGGGCGACTTCTTCGCCGGCATGGCGCAGCGCCAGCCCACGCACGAGGCACTGGTCAGCCGCCACCAGGGCCTGCGCTACACCTACGCCGAGCTGCACCAGGCGGCCCGCCAACTGGCCAGCGCGCTGCTGGGCCTGGGGCTCGCCAAGGGCGACCGCATCGGCATCTGGTCGCACAACAACGCCGAATGGGTGCTGATGCAACTGGCCACGGCGCAGGTGGGCCTGATCCTGGTGAACATCAACCCGGCTTACCGCACGGCCGAGGTGGAGTACGCGCTGAACAAGGTCGGCTGCAAGGCGCTGGTGGCCATGCCGCAGTTCAAGACCAGCGACTATCTGGGCATGCTGCGCGAGCTGGCGCCCGAATTGGCCGCGTCCCAGCCCGGCGCACTGCAGGCCGCGCGCCTGCCCACGCTGCGCACGGTCGTGTGGATCGACGCGGCCGGCTCAGGCGTAGCGGGCCAAGGCGACGAACAGCCGGGCATGCTGCGGTTTTCCACGCTGATGGCGCGGGGCGACGCGCAGGACGCGCGCATCGATGCCATTGCCGCCCAGCTGCACAACACCGACCCCATCAACATCCAGTTCACCAGCGGCACCACCGGGTTCCCGAAGGGCGCCACGCTCACGCACCGCAACATCCTGAACAACGGTTTCTTCATCGGCGAGTGCATGCGCCTCACGCCCGAGGACCGGCTGTGCATTCCCGTGCCGCTGTACCACTGCTTCGGCATGGTGCTGGGCAACCTGGCCTGCCTCACGCACGGCAGCACCATCGTGTACCCCAACGACGGCTTCGACGCCCTGACCGTGCTGGAGACCGTGCAGGCCGAGCGCTGCACCGGCCTGCACGGCGTGCCCACCATGTTCATCGCCGAGCTGGACCACCCGCGCTTTGCCGAGTTCGACCTGCGCACCCTGCGTACCGGCATCATGGCTGGCAGCCCGTGCCCGATCGAGGTGATGAAGCGCGTGGTGGGCGACATGCACCTGTCGGAGATCACCATCGCCTATGGCATGACCGAGACCAGCCCCGTGAGCTGCCAGAGCGACGCCGAAACGCCGCTGGCCAAGCGCGTGTCCACCGTGGGCCGCGTGCAGCCGCACCTGGAGGTGAAGATCATCGACCCCGAGACCGGCGCTGTGGTGCCGCGCGGCGAGCGCGGCGAACTGTGCACCCAGGGCTACTCCGTCATGCACGGCTACTGGGGCGATGAGGCCAAGACCCGCGAGGCGATCGACGAAGGCGGCTGGATGCACACGGGCGACCTGGCCACCATGGACGACGAGGGCTACGTGAACATCGTCGGCCGCATCAAGGACATGGTGATCCGCGGCGGCGAGAACGTGTACCCGCGCGAGATCGAGGAATTCCTCTACCGCCACCCCATGGTGCAGGACGTGCAGGTGGTGGGCGTGCCCGACCAGCGCTTCGGCGAGGAGCTGTGCGCCTGGATCATCGCCAAGCCCGGCACGCGCCCCAGCGAGGACGACATCCGTGCCTTCTGCAAAGGCCAGATCGCGCACTACAAGGTGCCGCGCTACATCCGCTTCGTTACCAGCTTCCCGATGACGGTGACGGGCAAGATCCAGAAGTTCAAGATCCGCGACGTCATGAAAGACGAGCTGGGCCTTGCCGAAGACAAAACCGCTTGAAACGAGCCACCGCCATGATTCTTGAATCCCAACTCAACCCGCGCTCGGTCGACTTCCAGGCCAATGCCGCCGCCATGCGCGCCGTGGTGGAGGACCTGCGCGCCCAAATCGAGCGCGTGTCCCAGGGCGGCGGCGAGGCCGCCCGCGCCAAGCATGTGGCGCGCGGCAAGCTGCTGCCGCGCGAGCGCGTGGAGATGCTGCTGGACCCCGGCACGCCGTTCCTGGAGATCGCCCCGCTGGCAGCCCTCAACATGTACGGCAACGACGCGCCCGGCGCGGGCCTGATCGCGGGCATCGGCAGCGTGGCCGGCATCGCCTGCATGATCGTGTGCAACGACGCCACGGTGAAGGGCGGCACCTACTACCCCATGACGGTGAAGAAGCACCTGCGCGCGCAGGAGATCGCGCAGCAGAACTGCCTGCCGTGCATCTACCTGGTGGACTCGGGCGGCGCCAACCTGCCCAACCAGGACGAGGTCTTCCCCGACCGCGACCACTTCGGCCGCATCTTCTACAACCAGGCCAACATGAGCGCGCAGGGCCTGGCGCAGATCGCCGTGGTCATGGGTTCGTGCACGGCCGGCGGAGCCTACGTGCCGGCCATGAGCGACGAGACCATCATCGTCAAGAACCAGGGCACCATCTTCCTGGGCGGCCCGCCGCTGGTGAAGGCCGCCACGGGCGAGGTCGTCAGCAGCGAAGACCTGGGCGGCGGCGACGTGCACACGCGCCTGTCCGGCGTGGCCGACCACCTGGCACAGAATGACCTGCATGCGCTCTCGCTGGCGCGCGGGGCCGTCAGAAATTTGAATAGAAATCAGCCTGTAGCGCCCGCCGATCAAGCGCCAGTAGCTCCTAAATATGCAGCAGAAGAGCTGTATGGCGTGATCCCCGTGGACACGCGCAAGCCCTTCGATGTGCGCGAGATCATCGCCCGCATCGTGGACGGCAGTGCGTTCGACGAGTTCAAGGCGCGCTACGGCAACACCCTGGTGTGCGGCTTCGCGCGCATCGAGGGTATGGCCGTGGGCATCGTGGCCAACAACGGCATCCTGTTCAGCGAAAGCGCGCAGAAGGGCGCGCACTTCATCGAGCTGTGCTGCCAGCGCAAGATTCCGCTCGTCTTCCTGCAGAACATCACCGGCTTCATGGTCGGGCGCAAGTACGAGAACGAGGGCATCGCCCGCCACGGCGCCAAGATGGTCACGGCGGTGGCCACGGCCAACGTGCCCAAGTTCACGGTGATCATCGGCGGCAGCTTCGGCGCGGGCAACTACGGCATGTGCGGCCGCGCGTACTCGCCGCGCTTTCTGTGGATGTGGCCCAACGCGCGCATCAGCGTGATGGGCGGCGAGCAGGCCGCCAGCGTGCTGGCCACCGTCAAGCGCGACGGCATCGAGGGCAAGGGCGGCAGCTGGAGCATGGAGGAAGAAGAGGCCTTCAAGACGCCCATCCGCCGCCAGTACGAGGAACAGGGCCACCCCTACTACGCCACCGCCCGCCTGTGGGACGACGGCATCATCGACCCCGCCGACACGCGCCGCGTGCTGGCGCTGGCGCTGGCGGCTTCGCGCCACGCGCCGATCGAAGACATGAAGTTCGGCGTGTTCCGCATGTAAGGCGCGTCCATGGATGCCGTTACCCATTTCAGCCTGCTCGCGCGCTACAACGTGTGGGCCACGGCGCGCCTGCTGGCAGCCGTGCAGGCGCTGCCCGAGGCGGACTACCGGCGCGACATGGGCCTGTTCTTTCGCAGCATCCATGGCACGCTCAACCATCTGCTGGTGGGCGAGCACCTGCTGTGGTTCGCGCGCTTTGCCGAAGGCGCGTCGCCCCGCATGGCGCTGGATGCCGAGGTGGAGAGCGATCGCGCGCGCCTGGCCGAGCGGCTGCGGGAAGGCGCCGCGCGCTGGGAGCCGCTGATCGCCGGCTTTGCGCCAGCGCGCTGGGAGGGTGCGCTGTCTTACACCACCACGCGCGGCACGCCCGCCGTGCTGCCGTTTGCCGCCACGCTGGCGCATGTGTTCAACCACGGCACGCACCACCGCGGACAGATCACGGCGGCACTCACCGCGCTGGGCCAGCCGTGCCCGTCGCTCGACCTTGTCTACTTCCTGCAGAACC
Organism: Diaphorobacter sp. LI3; assembly: GCF_022807955.1. Classification (NCBI taxonomy): domain Bacteria; kingdom Pseudomonadati; phylum Pseudomonadota; class Betaproteobacteria; order Burkholderiales; family Comamonadaceae; genus Diaphorobacter; species Diaphorobacter sp. LI3. The sequence goes on from NZ_CP094346.1 coordinate 803,011, forward strand.
CGGATACGCCATGAGCCAGAACCTTTCCATCACCCAGTTGGGCGCGGTGGCGCGCATCACGCTGACGCAGCCCGAAATCCGCAATGCTTTCAGCGACGAAGTGATCGCAGAGATCACCGCGGCCTTCACGGAAGTCGGGGGCCGCGCGGACGTGCGCGCCGTGGTGCTGGCCGCTGAGGGGCCGGCCTTCTGCGCGGGTGCCAATCTGAACTGGATGCGCCGCATGGCCGACTACACGCGGCAAGAGAACCTTGCCGACGCCGCCAAGCTGGCCGAGATGCTGCGCGTGATCTACGAATGCCCCAAGCCCACCGTGGCGCGCGTGCAGGGTGACGTGTACGCCGGCGGCATGGGGCTGGTCGCGGCCTGCGACATGGCGGTGGCGGTCGATACCGCGGGCTTTTGCCTGTCCGAGGTGAAGATCGGCCTGATCCCCGCCACCATCAGCCCCTACGTGATCCGCGCCATGGGCGCGCGCGCCGCGCACCGGTACTTCCTCACCGCGGAACGCTTCAGCGCGGCCGAGGCCCTGCGCATCGGTTTCGTGCACCAAGTGGTCGGCGCAGAGCAGCTCGACGCCCAGGTGGACGAGCTGCTCAAGGCACTGACGGCCGCGAGCCCGAACGCCGTGCGCGCTTGCAAGACGCTGGTGCGCGACGTGGCCGGGCGCGAGATCGACGCCGCACTCATCGCCGCCACGGTGGAGGGCATTGCCGACATCCGCGCGAGCAGCGAGGGCCGCGAGGGCGTGCAGTCGTTCCTGCAAAAGCGCAAGCCCTCCTGGCTGGGCTGATCCGCCATGGACGCGCTCTGGCTCCAGATCGTGCAGTGGCTCCACAGCGTGGGGCTGCATGTCGATGCGGGTACCGCCCAGGCGGTGGCCGAAGGGGCTGCGCGCGCCACGCAGCAGCTGGACATGCCCGCCCTGCTGGCGCTGGCAGCCGCACTGGGTTGGGCCAGCGGCTTTCGCCTGTACGCCGTGGTGTTCCTGGTGGGCATGATGGGCGTGGCCGGCTGGCTGCCGCTGCCGCCGGGGCTGGCGCTGCTGCAGCACCCGCTGGTGCTGATGGCCAGCGGCTTCATGCTGCTGGTGGAGTTCTTCGCCGACAAGGTGCCGTGGTTCGACAGCGCCTGGGATGCCATCCACGCCTTCATCCGCGTGCCCGCCGGTGCGCTGCTGGCCGCCGGCGTGTTCGGTGCCGACAACGCCACCATGGCGCTGGCCGCGGGGCTGCTGGGCGGCTCGCTCTCGGCCACGGCGCTGGCCACCAAGATGACCACGCGGGCGGCGGCCAACACCTCGCCCGAGCCGTTTTCCAACTGGGGCCTGTCGTTCTTTGAGGACGGCCTGGTCGTCGGCGTGGTCTGGCTGGCTACGCAGTATCCGCTGGCCTTCGGCATTGCGCTGGTGGTGATGCTGGCGCTGTCGGCGCTGCTGCTGGTGGTGCTGTTCAAGTTCCTGCGCGCCGTGCTGCGGCGCATTTCCTCTTTCTTTTCCGATTCCGCCAAGGTGGCCTGAATGTTCCAAAAAATCCTGATTGCCAATCGTGGGGAGATCGCCTGCCGCGTGGCCGCAACCGCCCGCCGCATGGGCGTGAAGACCGTGGCCGTGTACTCCGACGCCGATGCCCAGGCCAAGCATGTCGCTGCCTGCGACGAGGCCGTGCATATCGGCGGCAGCGCCCCCAAGGACAGCTACCTGCGCTGGGAGCGCATCATCGAGGCCGCCCAGGCCGCGGGTGCGCAGGCCATCCACCCGGGCTACGGCTTCCTGAGCGAGAACGAAGACTTCGCCCAGGCCTGTGCCGCTGCGGGGCTGGTGTTCATCGGCCCGCCGCCTTCGGCCATCAAGGACATGGGTTTGAAGGCCGAGTCCAAGCAGCTGATGGAGAAGGCGGGCGTGCCGCTGGTGCCTGGCTACCACGGCAAGGACCAGGACCCGCAACTGCTGCAGCGCGAGGCCGACCGTATCGGCTACCCCGTGCTCATCAAGGCCAGCGCCGGTGGCGGCGGCAAGGGCATGCGCCTGGTGGAAAAGAGCGAGGACTTTGCCGCGGCGCTGGCCAGCTGCCAGCGCGAGGCCATCAACAGCTTTGGCGATGATGCCGTGCTGGTGGAGAAGTACGTGCTGCGCCCGCGCCACATCGAGATCCAGGTGTTCGGCGACACGCAGGGCAACTGCGTCTATCTGTTCGAGCGCGATTGCTCCGTGCAGCGCCGCCACCAGAAGGTGCTGGAAGAAGCCCCCGCCCCCGGCATGACCGAGGCCCTGCGCCGCCAGATGGGCGAGGCTGCCGTGGCAGCCGCCAAGGCCGTGGGCTACGTGGGCGCGGGCACAGTGGAGTTCATCGTGGAACAGCCCGGCGGCTACGACGCGCCCGAGCAGATGAAGTTCTACTTCATGGAGATGAACACCCGCCTGCAGGTGGAGCATCCCGTGACCGAGGCCATCACCGGCGAAGACCTGGTGGAGTGGCAGCTGTGCGTGGCCAGCGGGCAGCCTTTGCCCAAGCGCCAGGACGAGCTGAAGATCATCGGCCACGCCATCGAGGCGCGTATCTGCGCCGAGAACCCTGACAACAACTTCCTGCCCGCCACCGGCCAGCTGCACGTGTACCGCAAGCCGGCATGCACCAGCTTCGAACGGGGCAGCGTGCGCGTGGATGACGGCGTGCGCGAGGGCGACGCCATCAGCCCCTTCTACGACAGCATGATCGCCAAGCTCATCGTGCACGGCGACGCGCGCGCGCAGGCCCTGGCGCGGCTGGACGATGCGCTGGCGCAGACCCACATCGTGGGCCTGGCGACCAACGTGCAGTTCCTGCGCCATGTGGTGAAGAGCGATTCGTTCGCCCAGGCGCGGCTGGACACCGCGCTGATCCCGCGCGAAGAGGCCGTGTTGTTCGGCCAGGAGCGCGTAGGCCTGCCTTTGGCCGCGGCAGCCGCCGTGGCCAGCCAGTTGCAGCGTGAGCAGGCGCAGGAAGGCGCCAATCCGTTCAGCCGCCGCGACGGCTGGCGTTCGCTGGTAGCGTGCCGCCGGCGTTTCGAGTTCGCCTTCAATGGCACACATGCCAAGGCCTGGCTGACCTATGAACGCGATGGCGGCTACCAACTGACCGTGGGAGAAGGCGAGGGAGCCGCGCGGGGTCCGCTGGCTTTCACGCCCTTGGCGGGCGGTCTGGACCTGCAATACGCCGGCCAGCGCACCTGCGCAACGGTCTATGCCCAGGGCGAGACCGACCACATCTTCACCCCCCGTGGCGCCACGCGCATCGAGGCATTGGACCTGCTGGCCCATGCGGGCGAAGCCGCCAGCGAGGGCGGGCGTCTCACCGCGCCCATGCCGGGCAAGGTGGTGTCGTTTGCCGTGCAGGCCGGTGACAAGGTGACCAAGGGCCAGCCCCTGGCGGTGATGGAGGCCATGAAGATGGAGCACACCATCGCCGCCCCCGCCGATGGCGTGGTGCAGGAGCTGCTCTACGCGCCAGGCGACCAGGTGGCCGAAGGCGCAGAACTGCTGCGGCTTTCCGCCGAGTGACGGCGGGGGCTTGCCCAGCCGCGGTACGCTCGTTGGCCATGAAGATCACCTTTTGCTGTACCGATACCAAGGCCGAACCCTGGCTGCAGGGGCTGGCCGCCGCCCTGCCGGGAGCCGACATTACCGTCTGGCAGCCCGGAGCCCCGCAGGCCGACTACGCCGTGGTCTGGGCACCGCCCCAGCAGTTCATCGACGAACAGCCCGCCTTGCGGGCGCTGTTCAACATCGGCGCGGGGGTGGATGCGTTGCTCAAGCTGCGCCTGCCGCCGTCCGTGCGCGTCGTGCGTCTGGATGACGCCGGCATGGCCGTGCAGATGGCCGAATACGTGTGCCACGCGCTGATCCGGCATTTCCGCGAGTTTGACCAGTACGAGGCCGCCATGCAGGCGGGCCAGTGGAGCTACCGCAAGCCGCGCCTGCGCCAGGACTTTCCTGTGGGCGTGATGGGCCTGGGCGTACTGGGCGAGCGCGTGGCGCGCGCGGTGGCCCAGTTCGACTTTCCCGTGCTCGGCTGGAGCCGCAGTCCGAAGCAGATGGCGGGCGTGCGCTGTTTCAGTGGGCAGGAGGGCTTTAACGAGTTCCTGGCCGCTACCCGCGTGTTGGTCAATCTGCTCCCGCTCACGCCCGAGACGCAGGGCATCATGAACCGCGACACGCTGGCCCGCCTCCTGCCCGGCGCCTACGTGATCAATGTGGCGCGTGGCGCGCACCTGGTCGAGGGGGACCTGCTCGCGCTGATCGACGCCGGCCATGTGGCGGGCGCCACGCTGGACGTTTTCCGCACCGAGCCGTTGCCTGCCGGGCATCCCTTCTGGGGACATCCCAAGATCACCCTCACACCCCACACTTCGGCGCGCACGCTGCGCGACGAGAGCATTGCCCAGATCGCCGGCAAGATCGCGGCGCTCGCGCGCGGCGAGGCCGTGGCCGGCGTGGTGGATGCCGGACGCGGCTACTGACGAATCCCTCACCCAAGGACACCCACCGATGAACCCGAACATCCCCTCCCGCGTCAAGCTTGTGGACGTGGGCCCGCGCGACGGGCTGCAAAATGAGAAGCAGCCTGTGCCGGCGGCCGTCAAGATCGAATTGGTACACCGCCTGCAGCAGGCGGGCCTCAAGGAAGTCGAGGTCACCAGCTACGTTTCTCCGAAGTGGGTGCCGCAGATGGCCGACAACCACGAGGTCATGCAAGGCATTACACGCGTGCCCGGCGTGCGTTATTCGGTACTGACGCCCAACCTGAAAGGCTGGGAGGCGGCCGTGCTCGACAAGCCCGACGAGATCGTGGTCTTCGGCGCTGCCAGCGAGGCCTTCAGCCAGAAGAACATCAACTGCAGCATTGCCGAGAGCATCGAGCGCTTCGCCCCCGTGGTCGAGGCCGCGCGCGCCGCTGGCGTGTATGTGCGTGGCGCCATGAGCTGCACCGTGGGCTGCCCCTACGAGGGCGAGATTGCACCCGAGCGCGTGGAATACCTGGCCGGGCTCATGAAGGGCATCGGCGTGCAGCACATCGGCGTGGCCGATACCATTGGCGTGGGTACGCCGCGCAAGGTGCAACGCGCCATCGAGGCAACGCTCAAGCACTACGATCTGAACGACGTGTCCGGCCACTTTCACGACACTTACGGCCAGGCGCTGGCCAACACGCTGGCGGCGCTGGAGCTGGGCGTGTGGCAGTTCGACACGTCCGTGGCCGGCCTGGGCGGCTGTCCCTATGCGAAGGGCGCCACGGGTAACGTGGCCACCGAGGACGTGGTCTACATGCTGCACGGCATGGGCATCGAGACCGGTATCGATCTGGACCAGCTGATCGACGCCGGCGCCTACATCAGCGACTTCCTGGGCCGCAAGCCGCAGTCGCGCGTGGCCGTGGCGGTGCTCACCAAGCGCAAGGGCTGAGCGGCCACCCGGCGTCAGGCCAACGGCAGAGCCGGCGCTGCCGGGTGCTGCGCCGCGTCCTTGTGCGCCTGCTTGGCCTGGTACATGCGCTGGTCGGCGCAGCGCATCAGCTCCGTCAGCGTGGGGCCGTCCTGCGGGCTGTGCGCAACGCCCGTGCTGACGCCCACGCACAGTTCCTGGTGCTGGAAGTACACCGGCTGGCAGATAGCCAGCTCCAGATGCTTGACCAGCGCCGTCAGGTCGTCGCCCGCGGGCGCGTGGGCCAGCATGACCACGAACTCGTCACCGCCCAGCCGGGCCACGATGTCGCCGGACCGCGTGTGCGTCTGCAGCCGTGTGGCAACGGCGCGCAGCACCTCGTCGCCGGCGTCATGGCCATAGGTGTCGTTGATGGGTTTGAAGCGGTCCAGGTCGAGCAGCAGCAGGGCGTGCGTGCCCCCTTCCGACAGCAGTTGCGTTGCGCCCTGGGTCAACCCCATGCGGTTGGTCAGGCCCGTGAGAGGGTCGGTGGTCGCGGCCTTGGCCAGATGGTCCGCGCGCAGCCGCAGGGCGATCTGGGAGGCATTCAGGCTGTCGATGCGGGTGCTCAACGCAACGGCGAACACCACCATCTCGGCCGCCACGCCGATCTGCAGGCCGTTGGCCAGCATGAAGGGCGCGTCGATCACCTTCCAGTTGCTCAGCACCACGCCGGCCACCGTGACGAACAGCAGCGCCTGCGCGCCCAGGTACCAGCGCGCGGGCGTGAAGCCTCGGCGCAGCACCAGAATCGCCGCGAGCGACGCGGCCGCGATGCCGGCGCTGGCCAGCAGTTCGTTCTGCGTCTGGGCGATGGCAAATTGCCCGAGCCCACCGAGCACGGCGGTGAGCGCCGCCAGCAGGCCGATTGCCACCAGCACTCCGTCCATCAAGGGTGTCTGCCGGGTGTCCAGGAAACTGCGCGTGAACAGCGCGCCGAAGAACAGCCACAGGCTGGGCAATACGAAATAGCTGCGCTCCTGCCACCACGGCGCGTTGCCCCACAGGTAATGGGCCGTGTGGCCGTTGAAGGTGGCCAGCGTCAACAGCGCGAAGATGCACTGACCGACGTAGAAGGTGTACGTGGTGTCGCGGAAGATGCCCACGAGCGTGAGGTTGTAGACCAGCAGTGCGATCAGGATGCCGTAACAGATGCCGTCGAACAGCCGCTTGTGCTGGCGCCATTGCAGGTATTCGGCCGTGTCCCAGACGGACAGGTCGAAGGACGGCGCCGTCTCGCTGTACAGCCGGGCGTAGACCGTGTAGGTGCCCGGGCCCGGGGGCTGCAGGCGCGTGAGGTAGCGCTCGCTGCCCAGGGGCCGCGTGGCGAAGGGCTGCGCCAGGCCCGTATGCACTGGCGGCGCAAGCGCCGTACCCGACGCATCGAACGGGCCGTAGAACCGCACGTCCTGCAAAGACGTGGTCTGGGTGGCCAGCACCCAGTCGCCGCTGGCCGCGCGCTGCTCCAGGACCACTTTGAACCAGTGGTAGGCCGGTGTGGCCCCGCGCAGCGGCATGCGGGGGGGCGGGCCGAAGCGCGCATCGGTAGCCGCTGCGCGCACATCGTCGATGGTGAGGGTGCCCAGGTCGTCCACGAGCCACAAAAGCTGGCCGGTGCTTCCCAGCGATAGGCCCTTGCGGTGATCGTCCAGCACCGCAGGGGCGCCACCGGCCCAGGCCAGTTTGCCGACGAGAAGCCACAAGAGCAGGCAGGCGCGAAGCAGGTTCATGGACAATGGATGGCAGCTATCACACTGTAACCCCGCCTGGGGCTTGTGGCTGCGCCGAGGCACTCCGCATCCGTGCGTGCGCTTCGCCGTCCCAGGCCCCGCATTGCCCTGTTATGCACGCATTACCTGAAAGCACCCAGCGGGTGGCTGCCGAGTTGCAGCGCCTGCGCCACCCCCACGCGCCGCGCATGCTTGACGACGCCGCGCGCACCGCGCAGCAGGCGGCTGACGGGCTGGGCGTGGCGCTGGGGCAGATCGCCAAGAGCATCATCTTCCGGCGCAAGAGCGATGACGCAGCCGTGCTGGTCATTACCTCCGGCGACCGGCGCGTGGACGAGAAGAAGGTCGACGCCCTCGTGGGCAAGACGGGCCGCGCCGACGCGGAGTTCGTCAAGGCCAAGACCGGCTTCGCCATCGGCGGCGTCTCGCCCGTGGCCCATTCCACCGCGCCTGTCACCCTCATCGACCGCGAGCTGTTCCGCTTCGATGTGATTTGGGCTGCCGCCGGCCATCCCCACGGCGTGTTCCAGTTGAGCCCGCACGATCTGCAGCGGCTCACCGGTGCCCCGGTGGCCGACGTGGTGCAGGAGGTCAGCGCATGAGCGACGCCGCAGTGAATGCTTCTGAATTGATAGCTGCTCGCGCTGGTGAAATAAGCGCTAGAGGCCAATTTGGCTTAAATTCCCAGGAGCCGGTTCCGTCGCCCTGTGTGTCGGTCTGCCGCATGACGGCCGACCGCAGCCATTGCGAGGGGTGCTTCCGTACGATCGACGAGATCCGCGCCTGGTCGCAAGCCGATGGCGCCGTGCGCCGCGCGATCTGGACCGCCGCATTGCAACGCGCGGGGGTGGACCTTCCCGAAGAGCTGGAGCCACTGGCATGAAGCACATCACGTTCTACCTGGATTTCGTCTCACCGTACGCGTGGCTGGCCTTCGAGCGGCTGCCGCAGGTACTGGAGGGGCTGAACTACCACCTGCACTACAAGCCGGTGTTGTTGGGCGCGCTGCTGCAGCAGCATGCCAACCCCGGGCCGGCCGGCGTGCCGCCCAAGCGCGACTGGACGTACCGGCACGCCACCTGGCTGGGCCATGCGCTGGGCTGCGGTCTGGACATGCCGGCGCGCCACCCCTTCAATCCGCTGCCGTTGCTGCGCCAGGCGCTGGCGTGCAGCGACGATGGCACGGTCAACCGCTATGTCGCCGGCACCGTGCTGCGGCATGTCTGGCTGGGTGGGCAGGATGCGCTGGACCCCGCGCGCCTGGACGTGCTGGCGCAGGCCCTGGCAGAGCAGTTGCGGCCCGACGCCGAAGGCGCGGGCGCCCTGCCCAAGGCCCTGCTACGCGCCAACACGGACGAGGCGTCGGCCCGTGGCGTGTTTGGCGTGCCGGCCTTTGAGGTGGAGGGGCGCCTGTTCTGGGGGCTCGACAGCCTGCCCATGTTGCGCGCCTACCTGGACGGCGACGCGTGGTTTGACGGGCCGGCATGGGATGCGGCCCCCGCGGTGCCATCGGGCCTGCCTTCCGTGCGCTGAAGCGCATTCCTCGGCGGCGGCCGACGGGGCCGCGGCAGGCGTTCCAAGGCGCCGCAGACAGCGTTCTGCGGCGCCTTTTTGCATGGGGCCGTGCCCAGCACTGTGCGGCGGGCGTGGGTTTGTCATGCGTCAAGGGTTTGTCCTAGGGAGGGCAAACCCTGGCGAAAAACTGCGGGGTTACCCGTGTCTGGTGCCGTGCGCGGGACTCACCGCAGCCTCGCGCAGTCCAATTTTTCGCATCAAGAAAAACGATCTGCGGGTTGCCACGGAGTTTGTCAGATGGCCGTAAGACTGGGGTGGCGGCAGCGTTTGGCGCATGTCAGCTTTCGGTCAGATGGCGGCCCGATATTGCGTCGCAAGCACCGCAGAGTGCTTCAGATCGTCGGTTTTTCGCGCTTTCTTACGCGCATTTTCGATTCCATCCCAATAAGCAGGAGACAGCATTCATGGCTACCAGCACTGCATACGCCGGCCGCCCCGGCGCTGCCGCCCGACCGATGTCGGCGGAAGAAAAGAAGGTGATCTTCGCCTCGTCCCTCGGCACCGTGTTCGAGTGGTACGACTTCTACCTCTACGGCTCGCTCGCGGCCATCATTGCCAAGCAGTTCTTCAGCGGGCTGGATGCTGGCGCGGCGTTCATCTTCGCGCTGCTGGCCTTCGCGGCCGGCTTCCTGGTGCGCCCGTTCGGCGCGCTGGTGTTCGGCCGCCTGGGCGACATGATCGGGCGCAAGTACACCTTCCTGGTGACCATCCTGATCATGGGCATCTCGACCTTCATCGTCGGCGTGCTGCCCAGCTACGCCAGCATCGGCATCGCGGCACCGGTCATCCTGATCGCGCTGCGCATGCTGCAAGGCCTGGCGCTGGGCGGTGAATACGGCGGTGCGGCCACCTACGTGGCCGAGCACGCGCCCCATGGCCGCCGCGGTGCCTACACCTCGTGGATCCAGACCACGGCCACGCTGGGCCTGTTCCTGTCGCTGCTGGTGATTCTGGGCACCCGCACCATACTGGGCGAGCCCGTGTTCAACGACTGGGGCTGGCGCATTCCGTTCCTGGTGTCCATTCTGCTGCTGGGCATCTCGGTGTGGATTCGCCTGTCGCTGTCCGAGTCGCCGGCCTTCCAGAAGATGAAGGCCGAGGGCAAGACGTCGAAGGCGCCGCTGTCCGAGTCGTTCGGCGAATGGAAGAACCTGAAGATCGTGATCCTGGCGCTGGTGGGCCTGACCGCCGGCCAGGCCGTGGTGTGGTACACGGGCCAGTTCTATGCGCTGTTCTTCCTGATGCAGCAGCTCAAGGTGGATGCCGTCACGGCCAACCTGATGATCGCTGCCGCGCTGCTGATCGGCACCCCGTTCTTCGTGGTGTTCGGCTCGCTGTCCGACAAGATCGGCCGCAAGCCCATCATCATGCTGGGTTGCGTGCTGGCCGTGCTGACCTACTTCCCGGCCTTCAAGATGCTGACGGAAGCCGCCAACCCCGACCTGGCCAAGGCCCAGGCGACAGCGGGTGTCGTGGTGACCGCCGATCCCGCTACCTGCTCGTTCCAGGGCAACCCCGTGGCACGCGAGATCGACTTCAAGAGCTCCTGCGACATCGCCAAGCGCTACCTGGTGCAGAACTCGGTGAGCTATGACAACGCCGCAGGCGCACCTGGCTCCCAGGCGGTGGTGAAGATCGGCGACAAGGTCGTTACGGCACCCAGCGGCACCGTGGTCAACCACAAGTTCGACGAGGCAAGCGTGAAGGCCATCGCCGCCTTCAAGAAGGAGATGGCCGAAGACCTGAAGCTCGCCGGCTACCCCTCCAAGGCCGATCCCGCCAAGATGAACAAGGTGATGATGATCGTCATCCTGACGTATCTGGTGATCCTGGTGACCATGGTCTACGGCCCCATCGCGGCCATGCTGGTGGAACTGTTCCCCACGCGCATCCGCTATACCTCCATGAGCCTGCCGTACCACATCGGCAATGGCTGGTTCGGCGGCCTGCTGCCCACGACATCGTTCGCCATCGTGGCGTCCACCGGCAATATGTATAACGGCTTGTGGTACCCCATCATCATCGCCGGCATGACGGCAGTGATCGGCACGCTGTTCATCCGCGAAACCAAGGACGTGGACATCTACGCCAACGACTGACCTCGTTCCGCTCTTTTGTCAGGGTTTTCCCTGACTGAACCCTGCCGCCACACCTTTGCCTGCGCGAAAGTGTGGCGGCAATACGTCAGGGGTATTACAGGCGGGACTTTCCCCTGTGTTGGCCCAGATGGTTACACCTAGAATTTGCGCCGTAGCTGCACATTGTGCTAACTGGCTCCCTGCGGGCGGCGAGCTGTGCCTACCACAACTGATGGACACAAGCATTCAAGGAACTCAAATGCAAAAACCAAGTCGTTTGCTGCTCGCTACCCTGGCTCTGCTGGGTACTTCCGCTGTTTTCGCGCAAAGCAGCGTGACCCTGTACGGCCGCGTGAACACGTCGGTGGAACGCCAGAAGGTCGGCGGTACCAGCAACACCGTCATGCAGAACAACTCCTCGCGCTTCGGCTTCAAGGGCACTGAGGACCTGGGCGGCGGCCTGAAGGCCGGCTTCCAGCTGGAAAGCGGCTTCAACTCCGATACCGGCACGGGCTCGGGCTGGACCCACCCCACCACCGGCATGACCTTCGCCCGCCAGAGCGAAGTGAACCTGTCCGGCGGCTTCGGCATGATCCGCCTGGGCAACTTCTTTCCCGAGTCGTACTACGCTACGGTCGACTACGTGAGCATGCACAACCATGACACGGGCACGTCTTCGGACGCTCTGTACTACGATCCCGTGTGGTTCGGCGGCTTGAGCACCACCAACAAGATCGGCTATCGCACGCCCAGCTTCGGTGGGCTGACGGTCGACGCTTCCGTCTCGTTGCATGAGAAAAACGCTGCCATTCCGCAAAAGAATGGCTATGACCTGGCTGCCAACTACAACATCGGCGCGCTGAACCTGGGCGCCGGCTACAGCCAAGTGGACAGCAATCGCCAGCTGGGCCTGCGCGCGTTGTACACCTTCGGCCAGTTCGTCGTGGGTGGCTACTACCAGCGTAACAAGGACGACAACCAGCTCCTCGCCACGGGCGCAGGCAACCGCAACAACTTCCGCTTGGCGGGCGCCTACATGATGGGTGCTTCCGAGTTCCACGTGAACGTGGGCCGCGCTGGCAAGTGGAGCGACATTGCCGACAGCTCCGCTACGCAGTGGACCCTGGGCTATAACTACAACTTCAGCAAGCGCACCAAGGTGTACGCTTTCTACACGAAGGTGGACAACAAGGCAGGTGCTACCTACATGACGGGCGCAGCTGGCCAGGACTTCAGCTCGCTGGCGCTGGGCGTTCGCCACAACTTCTGATGCACCGGCAGCGTAAGCTGCCTGCAATGCAAGCCTGATTCAATGGAGTCGGGCTTGCGATCAGACAGGCCTCACACGATGGTGTGAGGCTTTTTTATTGGTGCCGCCCTTTTCCGTCGACAACAATTTTCAGGAGATGAGCATGTGGAAGATCGTGGTGGGTTTCGTGGTGTTCGCAGTGATCATGCTGTTCGTGATCATGAAGGCAGGAGACCAGGTGGACATGAGCGGTGAAAAGCATGGGGTGGAAGCGACGCATGTGCCCGAGTCCGCAGCTGCTCCCGCGTCCGGCGCCAGCGCCAGCGCAGCGCAGTAAACCGGCCCCACCCATCCAAAACGCGGAGCCAGGCTCCGCGTTTTGGATGGGGCGGTGGACTCCGCCGCCGTGGCGTTACGGCCCGCTCAGCGCTGGAATCGGCCGTCCGCTCCGATGATGGACAGGTCGGCGAAGTCCAGCCCCGAGTGTTCCTTTGCGCTGTAGGAAAGCTCCAGGCCCCCCAGGTCGAATTTGCTCAGGCTTTCCAGGGCCGCGTGCAGCCGTGCACGGTCCGGCTTGGGGCCGGCGCGGCGCAGGCCCTCGGCCAGCACCTTGGCGTTCACGAAGCCCTCGACCATGGCCGGAGTGAGTTCCTTCAGCCCCTGCGCCTTCGCCAATTCCAGGGCTTCCTTGATCACCGGGTAGTTCAGCGACCGCTCGGACGGAAAGACCTGCGTGACGATGACGCCGCGGGCCTGGTCGCCCAGCGCCTTGGTGAAGCCCCCCGACGCATTGTTTGACAGCGTGACGATCTGCCCGCCCACGCCGGCCGCGCGCAGTGCCTTGATGCCGTCCACGACCGCCGCGCCCGTGCCGATGAAGATGACGGCCTGGGGATCCTGCGCACGCACGCGCGGGGCGATGGCTGAGAAATCGGGCTTCGCCCGGTCGAACTTCTCCACGAACAAGGCGGGCAGCTTGTTGTTCTGCAGGCCCTTTTGCGCACCGGCCAGGCCGTCCTGGCCGAAGGCGTCGTCCACATGCACGATGCCGATGCGCTGGACTCCCAGCAGCGCAAGGTGGGCGATGGCCTTCTCCACCTCGCGCTGGTAGGGCGCGCGGACGTTGAAGATATTGCGGGAAACGGGCTGGTGCAGCGCCATGGCGCCCGTGGAGGGCCCCACCAGCGGCACGCCGTACTTGTCCAGCAGCGCAACAATGCCCTGGGTGTGGGGTGTGCCGCGCGTCATGAACAGGGCCAGCACGCCCTTGTCCTCGATGAGCGTGCGGGCGTTGTCCTGCGTCAGCTTGGGGTCGAACTTGTCGTCGAGCGTGACGAGTTCGATCTTCTGCCCGTTCACGCCGCCGCGGGCGTTGACATGGTCCAGGTACAGCGACGCGCCCAGCATCGATTCCTTGACGGTTGCCGCGGCGGACCCGGTGATGCCGACGGTCTGACCCACGAGCAACTGCGCGTGGGCCAATGATGAGGCCGCACTGACCACCGCCAGGGCGCACGCTGCGCCCCACGTCTTCCAATGTGTCTTCATGAGGTGTCTCTTCCCTGTGTATTTGCGCGTGAGTGCGAGCAGGGGCGAGTGTATCGGCGGCAGCCTACGCTGGAATGACGTGCCGCAGACGCCGCGCGATCACCCGGGCGGCGTCTGACCTCATGAAAGGGTTTCAGCGGCGGAACTTGCCGTCCGTGCCGATGATGGAAAGATCGGCGAAGTCCAGACCCGTGTGATCGTCGGGGCCGTAGGAGATGTCCAGCCCGCCCAGATCGAACTTCTGGATGGATTCCAAGGCCGTCTGTATCTTCTCGCGCGACGGCTTCGGGCCGGCGCGGCGCAGGCCTTCGACCAGCACCTTGGCGGCGGCAAAACCTTCAAGCATGGCCGGGCTGACCTCGGTCATTCCCTTGGCCTTGGCCAGGTCGATAGCTTCCTTGACCAGCGGGAAGGTCAGGCTGCGCTCGTTCGGGTAGACCTGCGTGACGATCACGCCGCGGGCATTTTCGCCCAGGCTCTTGATGAAGCCGCCCGAGGCATTGTTGGACAGCGTGACCACCTGTGCCGTGGAGCCCGCCTGGCGCAGCGCGTTGTAGCCATCCACCACCGACGTGCCCGAGGCGACCATCAGGACGGCCTGGGCCTGCGCCTGGGAGATCTTGGCCACCAGCGGGGTGAAGTCCGGCTTGGCGCGATTGAACTTCTCCAGCACCACGGGCTGCAGCTTGGCCTGGGCCAGGCCTTTTTGCGCGCCCGTCACGCCATCGGCGCCGAAGCTGTCGTCCGCATACAGCACGGCGATGCGCGTGATGCCCATCGAGGCCAGGTGGGTCATGGCCTTCTCGGCCTCGCGCTGGTAGGTGGCGCGCACGTTGAAGATGTGCTTGCGCACCGGCTGGTGCAGCACCATGGCGCCCGTGGACGGGCCCACCAGGGCCACGCCATGCTTGTCCAGGTGCGGGATCATGGATTCGGTGTGGGGCGTGCCGCGCGTGAGGAACATGACATGCACGTTCTTGTCCTCGATCAGCGTGCGCGCGTTCTCGCCGGCGGTTTTGGGGTCGAACTTGTCGTCCATCGAGATCAGTTCGATCTTCTGCCCGTGCACGCCGCCCTTGCCATTGACCGCGTCCAGGAACAGCTTGGCGCCCTGCGTGGTCTCCTGCACTCCTGCGGCCACCTGGCCGGAGAACCCGGCCGTTTGCCCCACCAGGATCTGTGCATGGCTTGCGCCCAGCGTTGCGCCCAGGACCAGGGCGGCCCCCCATTTATGCCATGGCTGCATGGCGTCTCCTCTCTTTGGTTGTTGGTGCGGCGCAGTCTAACGGATAGGGCCGGATGCGCCATCACCTGCGTGACCGGCTGTGGTGTGGTGTCCACCCGGTCGATGCGGAATCCGGCTCGTCCCTAGAATGTTCCGCCTCATTGCAGAAAGACCCGCTCATGACCCAGGGACTGATCCGTATCCACGGCGCGCGCCAGCACAACCTCAAGAACATCGACCTGGACATCCGCACGGGCGAGCTCACCGTGGTCACCGGCCCCAGCGGCTCCGGCAAGTCCAGCCTGGTGTTCGACACGCTGTATGCCGAGGGTCAGCGCCGCTACGTGGAGACCTTCAGCGCCTACGCGCGCCAGTTCCTGGACCGCATGGACAAGCCCGCCGTGGACAAGGTGGAGGGTGTGCCCCCGGCCATCGCCATCGACCAGACCAACCCGGTGCGCTCTTCGCGCTCCACCGTGGGCACGATGACCGAGCTGAACGACCACCTCAAGCTGCTGTTCGCGCGCGCCGGCCAGCTCTTCGACCGCGAGACGGCGCTGCCTGTGCGCCACGATTCGCCGGACACCATCCATGCCGAGTTGCAGCGGCGCTGCGCCGCCGAGGACGACCCGCGCATCGTGCTCACTTTTCCCGTGGAACTGCCCGCGGGCACCACCGCGGAGCAGCTGGAGCAATGGCTGTCGGCCAGCGGCTTCACCAAGGTGCAGGCCGAGCGCGAGGTGGCCACGCCCACAGGCCCGCGCAAGCTGCTGGACGTGGTGGCCGACCGCTTCCGCATGGGCAACGTGGAGCGCGCGCGCGCGGTCGAGGCGATCGAGGTCGCGCTCAAGCGCGGCGGGGGGCGGCTCAATGTCTATCGCCTGCGGGACGATGGCGAAGCGGACCTGTGGCGCTTCTCCACCGGCTTGCATTGCCCCGAGAGCGACCTGCGCTACGCCGAGCCCATCGCGTCCATGTTCTCGTTCAACTCCGCCGTGGGTGCCTGCGACACCTGCCGGGGCTTCGGCCGCGTGATCGGCGTGGACTACGGCCTGGTCATTCCCAACGACAAGCTCACGCTGCGCGCCGGTGCGATCAAGACCATCCAGACCCCCGCCTGGAAAGAAGCGCAGGACGACCTCATGCGCCATGCCGAGGCCGCCGGTATCCCGCGCGACACGCCCTGGTACAAGCTCACCGCGGAGCAAAAGCACTGGGTGATCGAAGGCACACCCGGCTTCAAGAACGGCAACTGGAACAAGCAGTGGTACGGCATCCGCCGCTTCTTCGAGTACCTGGAGAGCAAGGCCTACAAGATGCACATCCGCGTGCTGCTGTCCAAGTACCGCAGCTACACGCCATGCCCTGTGTGCGCCGGCGCGCGACTGAAGACCGAGAGCCTGCTGTGGCGGCTGGGCAGCAAGGAGGACGCCGATGCCGTGCTCGACCCCGCGCAGCGCTTCCTGCCGCAGGGCGTGGCCTGGACGCGCGCGCAGCTGGAGGCGCTGCCCGGCCTGTGCCTGCACGACCTGATGTTGCTGCCCATCGACCGCCTGCGGCGCTTCTTCGCGCGCATGGCGGGCGTGCAGAATGCTCCTGTTTCAATAGCTGGTGGCGCTCTCCAGATAAGCGCTACAGGCCAAAACGACTCTCAGGCTGGCGATCGCCAGGCGCTGCAGCTGCTGCATGACGAGATCGCCACGCGCCTCAAGTATCTGTGCGACGTGGGCATCGGCTACCTCACGCTGGACCGGCAAAGCCGCACGCTGTCGGGCGGCGAGGTGCAGCGCATCAACCTGACCACGGCGTTGGGCACCTCGCTGGTGAACACGCTGTTCGTGCTCGACGAGCCCAGCATCGGCCTGCACCCACGCGACATGCACCGCATCACCGAGGCCATGCTGCGCTTGCGCGACGCGGGCAACACGCTGGTGGTGGTGGAGCACGACCCCGCCGTGATGCTCGCGGCCGACCGCGTCCTCGACTTCGGCCCGGGGCCCGGCGAGCGCGGCGGGCAGATCGTGTTCGACGGCACGGTGGGCGAACTGCGCCGCGCGCCCACGCTGACCGGCCAGTACCTCGGCGGGCACAAACAGATCGGCACCGGGCTCAAGCGCCTGGTGACGGATGCCACGCCGCGCCTGGTGCTGGAGGGTGCGCGCGAGCACAACCTGCGCGATGTGAACGTGGAGTTCCCGCTGCAGCGCCTGGTCACCATCACCGGCGTGTCCGGCTCGGGCAAGTCCACGCTGATCCAGGACGTGCTGGCGCCCGCGCTCATGCGCCACTTCGGCAAGGCCACGGAGACGCCCGGCGCGCATGAGCGCCTGCTGGGCGCCGACCACCTGAGCGACGTGGTGTTCGTGGACCAGTCGCCCATTGGCAAGACGGCGCGCTCCAACCCCGTGAGCTATGTGGGTGCGTGGGATGCCATCCGCGAGCTGTTCGCCGTGGCGCCGCTGGCCCGGGAGCGCAGCTACACCGCGGCCAAGTTCAGCTTCAACTCGGGCGACGGGCGCTGCCCCACCTGCGGCGGCTCGGGTTTCGAGCATGTGGAGATGCAGTTCCTGTCGGACGTGTACCTGCGCTGCCCCGACTGCGACGGCAAGCGCTACCGGCCCGAGATCCTGGAGGTGCGCATCGAACGCGGCGGCAGGCTGCTCAACGTGGCGGACGCGCTGGACCTCACCGTGCACGAGGCAGCAGAGCTGTTTGCGAAAGACCGCGAGGTGATCCGCGCGCTGCAGCCCATCGTGGACGTGGGGCTGGAGTACGTGAAGCTGGGCCAGCCTGTGCCCACGCTGAGCGGTGGCGAGGCGCAGCGCCTGAAGCTGGCGGGCTTCCTGGCCGAGGCGGCCCGGAGCCAGGCCAAGTCGCGCCAGCCGCTGGCCCGCAAGGGCACGCTGTTCCTGTTCGACGAGCCCACCACCGGCCTGCACTTCGACGACATCGCCAAGCTCATGCGCGCATTGCGCAAGCTGCTGGACGCGGGGCACTCGCTCATCGTCATCGAGCACAACCTGGACGTGATCCGCGCCAGCGACTGGCTCATCGACCTGGGGCCTGAAGGCGGCGACGCCGGCGGCCAGGTGGTGGCCGAGGGCGCACCCGAGGAGGTGCGCCAGCACCCCACGTCGCACACCGCGCAAGCGCTGCGCGAGTACGAACTGGCGCTGGGCGAGGGCGGCCATTCGGTGCACGAGCAGCAGGCGGCGCTACGAAAAGAGAAGCTGCTCGCGCTGGATGGAAAAGCGCCAGAGGCCAAAAACGCCATAGAGATCGTGAACGCGCGTGAGCACAACCTGCGGCACCTCACGCTGGACATTCCGCGCGGCCGGTTCAACGTGATCACCGGCGTGAGCGGCTCGGGCAAGTCCACGCTGGCGTTCGACATCCTGTTCAACGAGGGCCAGCGCCGCTACCTGGAGAGCCTGAACGCCTACGCCCGCAGCATCGTGCAGCCGGCCGGGCGGCCCGAGGTGGACGCGGTGTACGGCATACCGCCCACCGTGGCCATCGAGCAGCGCCTGTCGCGCGGCGGGCGCAAGAGCACCGTGGGCACGACCACCGAGGTGTGGCATTTCCTGCGCCTGCTGTATGTGAAGCTGGGCGTGCAGCACTGCGTGCACGACGGCGCGGCGGTGCAGCCACAGACCAGCGAGAGCATCGCCGCGCAACTGCTGCGCGACTACCGCGGCCAGCACATCGGCCTGCTCGCGCCCCTGGTCGTGAACCGCAAGGGCGTCTATACCGAACTGGCCGACTGGGCGCGCCCGCGTGGCTACACCCACCTGCGCGTGGACGGCCACTTCCTGCCGACCGCGGGTTTTCCGCGCATCGACCGCTTCAAGGAGCACACCATTGAGCTGCCCGTGGCCAGCGTGGACGTGTCGCCGGAGCATGAAGACACGCTGCGCACGCAACTGTCCAAGGCGCTGGAGCTGGGCAAGGGCGTGGTGCATGTGCTGAGCGGCCTGGACGGCCTGCAGCAGGCGCTGCAGGACGGAGCGCCCACGGCGCACATCGGGCGGCTGCAGGTGTTTTCCACCAAGCGCGCCTGCCCCGTGTGCGCCACCAGCTATGCCGAGCTTCAGCCTTCCCTGTTCTCCTACAACAGCAAGCATGGCTGGTGCCCCGACTGCGTGGGCACGGGCGTCAAGCTGACATCGGCGCAGCGCAAGGTGTTGGACGACTCCGTGCAGTCGGAGGACAACCGCGGCCGCGAGCAAACCTTTGCCGAGCCCGAGATGGAGGACGTGGCCGACGCCGCCTGTCCCACCTGCCAGGGCACGCGCCTGAACCCGGTGGCGCGCGCCGTGCGGTTCGCCGGCACGCCGATCACCGAGGTGGCGCGCCTGTCGGTGGCCGAAGTGCGGCAGTGGATCGCCGGGCTGCAGCTGTCGGGGCGCGAGGCGGAGATTGCGCGCGACCTTGTGCCCGAGATCCAGAGCCGGCTGGAATTCCTGGAGGAAGTCGGGCTGTCCTACCTCACGCTGGACCGCGGCGCGCCCACGCTCAGTGGCGGCGAGGCGCAGCGCATCCGCCTGGCGGCGCAGCTGGGCAGCAACCTGCAGGGCGTGTGCTATGTGCTGGACGAGCCGACCATCGGCCTGCACGCGCGCGACAACCAGATCCTGCTGAACGCCCTGCACAAGCTCGGCGACAAGGGCAACACCCTGGTGGTGGTGGAGCACGACGAGGACACCATCCGCCGCGCCGACCACATCATCGACATCGGCCCCAGCGCGGGCAAGCGCGGCGGGCGCCTGGTGGCCCAGGGCACGGTGGCCGACGTGCAGGCGGCTGCGGACTCGCAGACCGGCCGCTACCTGCTGCATGCCATGCGCCACCCGCTGCAGGCGCGTCGTCCGGTAGATGCTATTGAAAAAGTAGCTGATGGCGCCCATCCGGCGGGCGCTGGAGGCCAAAACGATGCGGAACCCCTGCGCTGGCTCACCGTGCACGGCGCGCACCTGCACAACCTGCAGCAGGTCACTGCACGCGTGCCGCTCAAACGTCTGGTGGCCATCACGGGCGTCAGCGGCTCAGGCAAGTCCACGCTGGCCCGCGACGTGCTGCTCTCCAACGTCGCGGCCTGGGTGGGCCAGCGCGCCACGAAGGCAGGGCGGGAGGCCATGGATGCGGGCAAGGCGCCGCCGCTGGCGGGCTGCGCGGGGCTCTCGTGCTTCGAGACCATCGACCGCGTGCTGGAGGTGGACCAGACGCCCATCGGCAAGACGCCGCGCAGCTGCCCCGCTACCTATATCGGCTTCTGGGACACCATCCGCAAGCTGTTTGCCGAAACGCTGGAGGCCAAGGCGCGCGGCTATGCAGCGGGGCGCTTTTCCTTCAACACCGGCGAAGGCCGCTGCCCGGCCTGCGAAGGGCAGGGCGTGCGCACCATCGAGATGAGCTTCCTGCCCGATGTGAAGGTGCCCTGCGAGGTCTGCCACGGCGCGCGCTTCAACCCCGAGACGCTGGCCGTCACCTGGCGCGGCAAGAGCATCGGCGATGTGCTGCAGATGGAGGTGGACGAAGCCGTGGAGTTCTTCGCCAGCATGCCCGGCATTGCCCACCCACTGCAGCTCTTGAAGGACGTGGGCCTGGGCTACCTCACACTGGGCCAGCCCAGCCCCACGCTCAGCGGCGGCGAGGCACAGCGCATCAAGCTGGTGACCGAGCTCACCAAGGTGCGCGACGACGTAGGCCGGCGCGGGCAGAAAAGCCCGCACACGCTCTACGTGCTGGATGAGCCTACCGTGGGCCTGCACATGGCCGACGTGCACAAGCTCATCCAGGTGCTGCACCGGCTGGTCAACGGCGGCCACAGCGTGGTCGTGATCGAGCACGATCTGGACGTGATTGCCGAGGCCGACTGGATCATTGACCTGGGCCCCGAAGGCGGCAAGGACGGCGGGCGCATCGTGGCGGCAGCCACGCCCGAGGACGTGGTGCGCCAGGGCACGCACACCGGCAAGGCGCTGGCACCGGTGTTGGCGCGCTGACCGGGCCGCGGGGGCTTTTCCTACAGGGTGCGGCGTGCGTGGCTCACACGCCGCCCCCGGGCGCGCTTTCTAGGATCGAACCCATGTTGCCAGCACGCGTTGCTGGCGGTGTTCAACCCCCAACAGCACACAGCGCCATGAATACCTTTGTCAGAACCTCCTGTGCCGCGGCGGTGGCCGCCACTGCCCTTCTTCTCAGCGCCTGCGGCGGAGGCAACGACGACGATCCCACGCCCAGCGACCAACTGGGCGTGTTGACCGTCACCGGCTCCACCGTGGACGGCCTCAACGGGGTGTATGGCGACGGCAACATCAACCTTACCGATGTGGACAAGAAGAACCCCATCGGCTCCTACCCCGAGGTGTGCACCTTCCGCTTCGACGGTGCCAACCGCGTGGGCGGCAGCGGCCAGGCGTTTGGCGACATCCGCTACCAGCCCGATGCCACGTCGGTGTACGAGGCCTTCTTCACCTTCATGGACCGCGAGTTCCGCGCCGACGACGGCTGGAGCGACGTGGCCGTGGTGCGCGACACCGATCGCATCCGCCTGGTCAACAAGACGCTGACGGCCACCGACGGGTCGGGCGCCCGGGTGACGGTTTCAGGCGTGATCCCCATGCGGCCCAACCGCCCATCGGGCTGCTGAGTACCGCTTCCTCCCGCTCTTTTACGGCTCTCTTTTGCTTACCCCTCGCCCCTACTACGGGGTTTGCCCCGGCCCGCTACGGCGCCGGGGCTCTTTTTTGCGCGTGTTGCGCACGTAGTGGATGGGACAATGCGGTCCATGACCGCCACCACCGACACCCTCACGATCACCCGCCCCGACGACTGGCACCTGCACGTGCGCGACGGGGAGCCGCTGCGCACCGTGGTGCCGCACACGGCCGCGCAGTTCGGCCGCGCCATCATCATGCCCAACCTGCGACCGCCGGTGACCACAGCGCAGCAGGCCGCTGAGTACAAGCAGCGCATCCTCACCGCCGTCCCCGAGGGGGTGGCCTTCGAGCCGTTGATGACGCTCTACCTCACCGACAACCTGCCGCCCGACGAGATCGCGCGTGCCAAGGATGCGGGCGTGGTCGCCGCCAAGCTCTACCCCGCAGGCGCCACCACCAACAGCGACGCGGGCGTGACCGATCTGCGCAAGACCTACAAGACGCTGGAGGCCATGCAGAAGGCGGGTCTGCTGCTGCTGGTGCATGGCGAGGTGACCAGCAGCGACATCGACCTGTTTGACCGCGAGGCGGTGTTCATCGAGAAGCAACTCATTCCGCTGCGCCGCGACTTCCCCGAACTGAAGATCGTCTTCGAGCACATCACCACGAAAGAGGCGGCGCAGTACGTGCAGGAGGCCGGCCGCTTCACGGCCGCCACCATCACCGCGCACCACCTGCTGTACAACCGCAACGCCATCTTCACCGGCGGCATCCGCCCGCACTACTACTGCCTGCCCGTGCTCAAGCGCGAGGTGCACCGCCAGGCGCTGGTGCAAGCGGCCACCAGCGGCAGCGACAAGTTCTTCCTGGGCACCGACAGCGCGCCGCACCCCGCGCACCTGAAGGAGCATGCCACCGGCTGCGCGGGCTGCTATACCGCGCACGCCGCCATCGAGATGTACGCCGAGGCCTTCGACAACGCGGGCGCGCTGGACAAGTTGGAAGGCTTTGCCAGCTTCCACGGCCCGGCGTTCTACGGTCTGCCGCGCAACACGGGCACGGTCACGCTGCGCCGCGAGAGCTGGACGCCGCCCGACAGCTTCGCCTTCGGCGAAGCCGCGCTCAAGCCGCTGCGCGCGGGCGAGGCGCTGCCCTGGCGCCTGGTGGCATAAAAAACGTCACAACCCACACAGGGGGAGGTCACCCATGGCGGAACGCCAATTGCGCATTGCGCTGCTGATCGACGCCGACAACGCGCCGGCCGACAAGATCGACGAGATCCTCACCGAACTGTCCACGCTGGGCGAGATCAACGTGCGCCGCGCCTACGGCAACTGGACCAAGTCCGGCCTGGGCGGCTGGCAGCAGCGGCTGCTGGAGTTCGCCATCCGGCCGATCCAGCAGTTCGACTACTCCAAGCGCAAGAACGCCACCGACATGGCGATGACGGTGGACGCGATGGAACTGCTCTATTCAGAGCGGCCCGACGCGTTCGGCATCGTGTCGTCCGACGCTGACTTCACCCCCTTGGTCATGCACCTGCGGGCCAAGGGCTCGGCGGTGTACGGCTTTGGCGCCGCGCAGACGCCCAAGCCTTTCGTGAACGCCTGCTCGCGTTTCCTGTACCTGGAGTCGCTGGTCAGCGAGGAAGACGCCGAGGGCGCACCCCTGCCGGCGCAGCCCGAGGCCACGGCCGCGCCCGCGCAACCCGCCCCCGCCAAGACCGAGGATGTGCCCGCCCCCGGCGTGCCGCTGTGCCCCGCCACGCTGCGCGTGCCCACGGCCCAACTGCGCCAGGACACGCGCCTCATGAACCTGCTGCGTGATGCCGTGCAGGCGTGCGCGGACGAAACCGGCTGGGCCCGCGTGGGCGCGGTGGGCACGCAGATTGGCAACAAGACCTCGTTCGATGCCCGCAACTACGGTTATGCCTCGCTGTCCAAGCTGCTGGCGGCCACGCAGGCCTTCGAGTTCCGCGACGAGGGCACCTCGCGCGTGGCCGTGCGCGACAAGCGCGCGGCGCGTGCTCCGGCCCCGCCCGCCGGTGGGCCGGCCAGCACGTGAGCGAACCCTCCGCCGCGCAGGCGTTGGCGGCCATCGACTGGCAACGCCCCTGGCTTGCGCCGCTGGCGGTGCTGGGGCCACAGGTGGCGGCACGCGTGCAGGCCGGCGCCTGCGTGGCCGACGCGCTCAACGCCGCCATGGACAGCGCGGGGCTGGCGCCGGGTATTCGCTTCGCGCCGCAGCAGGCACTCCCAGCGGGCGAGGCCTATGAGCAGTTCGTCCATGGCCAGCGCCGCGTGCCCACGCGCGACAACCTGCATGACTTCTTCAACGGCCTGATCTGGCTGCACTACCCGGCTACCAAGCGGCGTCTCAACGACTTGCAGGCCCGCGCCATCGCTGCGCAGGGCGTGGGCGCGGTGCGCGGGCCGCTGCGTGACGCGGTCACGGTGTTCGACGAGAACGGCGCCGTGCTGCTGGCGCCGCAACCCCTGCACGAAGCCCTGGCCGCGCGCCAGTGGCGCCGGCTGTGCGTGGAACTGCGCCCGCTGTGGCGGCAGGCGCGGCTGCTGGTCCTGGGCCATGCCCTGCTGGAAAAACTGGTTTCACCCCGAAAATCGATCACAGCGCACGTCTATCAAGCGCAGGCAGCTATCAAAAACGAAGCAATGGTGGACCAGGCGCTGGCGCGAGACCTCAGCGCGCCATGGCTCGCGGCCAAGCCGTTCAATCCCCTGCCGATTCTGGGTGTGCCGGGCTGGTGGCCCGAGAACGAGAACTTTTGCTTCTATGATGACTCCCTCGTTTTCCGCAGCGCGCGCGTCGCATAATGCAACCACAACAGGCGCACCCTTCGCTGCCCGCGCGGCTTGAAGCGCCGCGCTCCATCCCCAACTTGTTTTCTGCCCGCCGCGCCTGTCCGCGGCCTTACCGTCGCTTTCCACGGAGAAGCCATCGATGAAACGCATTGCGCTCTTTTTGCTGACCAACGTCGCCGTCGTGGTGGTGCTGGGCATCGTTGCCAGCCTGCTGGGCGTGAACCGCTACCTGACGGCCAACGGCCTGAACCTGGGTGCCCTGTTGGGCTTTGCCTTCATCATGGGTTTTGGCGGCGCCATCATCTCGCTCCTGATGAGCAAGCCGATCGCCAAGATGAGCATGGGCGTCACGATCATCAACGCGCCGCGCAACGGGGATGAGGCCTGGATCGTGGAGACCGTGCGTGCCTTCTCCGAAAAGGCCGGCATCCAGATGCCCGAGGTCGGCATCTACGAGGGCGAGCCCAATGCCTTCGCCACGGGCGCGTTCAAGAACTCGGCCTTGGTCGCCGTCTCCACGGGTCTCTTGCAGGGCATGACGCGCGAGGAGGTCGAGGCCGTGATCGGCCACGAGGTCGCGCACGTGGCCAATGGCGACATGGTCACCATGGCGCTGATCCAGGGCGTGATGAACACCTTCGTGGTGTTCCTGTCGCGCGTGATCGGCTACGCGGTGGACAGCTTCCTGCGCAGGAACGACGAGAACAGCTCGGGCCCCGGCATCGGCTACATGATCACCACCATCGTGCTGGACATCGTGCTGGGCTTCCTGGCTGCCATCATCGTGGCCTGGTTCTCGCGCCAGCGCGAGTTCCGCGCCGACGCCGGCGCCGCCCAGCTCATGGGGCGCAAGCAGCCCATGATCAACGCGCTGCACCGTCTGGGCGGCATGCACCCGGGCGCCATGCCCCAGAGCCTGCAGGCCATGGGCATCACGGGCAACATCGGCAAGCTGTTCAGCTCGCACCCGCCCATCGAGGAGCGCGTGGCCGCACTGCAAAACAGCCAGAGCGCCTGATCCAGCGCGCGGTCTTTACCTTCGCTTCACAAGCCCCTGTCAACAACCGGCAGGGGCTTTTGCGTTGTAAAGGCATGACTGCCAGGAATGCGCCATGACGATGAACTTCCCTGTTTCTCTGGGCATGCGCCGCGTGCTGCCAGCCGTGGCGCTGGCCAGCGCCATCGTGGCACTGACCGGCTGCGTGGTGGCTCCGGCGTACCCCGTCGTGCCGCAGGGCGAGGTGGTGTATGCGCCGGCGCCCCCGCCGCCGCTGCGCACCGAGGTGATTCCTGTCGCGCCCTCGCCGGTGCATGTGTGGATCAACGGTTACTGGGGCTGGGGTGGCGGGCGCTATGTATGGACGCCGGGCTACTGGGCCGTGCCGCCGCACCGCGGCCACGTGTGGCACCCCTACCGCTGGCAACAGGGCCCGCAGGGCTGGTACCGCGGCGGCGGGCGCTGGGGGCCGCGCTGAACCCGACCGGCGATCAACCGCTGGTCGCTGCTGCCTCTGGCGCCGCCTGCGGGGCGGGCGGCAGCGCACTGCGGCCGGCCTTGGCCAACAGGAAGTCGATGCAGGTGCGCACCGCGCGCGTCTGGTGCCGGTTGGGCATGTACAGCAGGTACATGTGGGTGCCGAAGATGCTTGTATCTTTAAACCAGACCAGCGCGGTAGAGTCTGAACGCCGTTGAGGCGGCCAGACCGGCCCGTGCAGTTTGGTAGGCGCTGGGGTGATAGAGCCCGTGACTGAGTACAGAACGCATGGCCGCCGCGCTGGTCTTCGTGAAGCCCGAACGGTTACGCGCGCCTTGATTGAGCGCGCATGCACAAGCAAGGGATCTGAAGATCATGTCTGTTACCTCAGTGACGGTGGGCATCGACGTGGCCAAGGCGCACGTGGATGTCTGTGTGCTGGGTGCCAAGAGCAGCGCCCAGCGGTTTGACAACGATGCCGAAGGCCACTCGGCGCTGGCGGCTGCCCTGCAGCCCCTGGACGTGGGTCTGGTGGTGATGGAGGCCACCGGCGGCTACGAGGCCGCGTTAGCGTGTGCCCTGCAGGCCACAGGCCTGCCCGTGGCGGTCATCAACCCGCGCCAGGCGCGCGACTTCGCCAAATCCATGGGACGCCTGGCCAAGACCGACGCGGTGGATGCGCGCACGCTGGCCGAGCTGGCAGCGGTGCTGCTGCGCCGCGACGATCTGCAGCGCTTCTTGCGCCCCCTGGCCGATGAGCGCCAGCAGTGGCTCGCGGCCCTGGTCACGCGCAGGCGCCAGTTGCTGACCATGCTCCATTCGGAGCGCCAACGGCTGCAGATCACGCCCAAGAAGCTGCACGCCAGCATCGAGGCCATCGAGGCGGCGATCAAGGCGCAGCTCGATGAGATCGAAGAGCAGATGGTCACGCATGTGCGCGAGCACTTTGGGGAGCTCGACACGCTGCTGCAGTCGGCTGCGGGAGTCGGCCCGGTGGCCAGTGCCACGATGATTGCCGAGCTGCCAGAGCTGGGCCGGCTGAACCGGCGCGAGATCGCTGCATTGGTGGGCGTGGCGCCCATGGCCAATGACTCCGGCGGCAGCAAGGGCAGGCGGCGCGTACAAGGCGGGCGCTTCGAGATCCGCCGCGTGCTGTACATGGCAACGCTCACGGCCACCCGCTACAACCCGGCCATCAAGGCCTTCTACGAGCGTCTGAAGGCCGCTGGCAAGTTGCCCAAGGTCGCCCTGGTCGCTTGCATGCGCAAGTTGCTCACCACGCTCAACGCCATGGTGCGCACTGGAAAACCTTGGGACAAGTCGCTTCATTGCGCTTGACTTCGAAGACGGTTACTCAGGCGGTATTCCTGCAGCGTGGTCAGCACCTCGCCGCTGGCGATCTTGTCCTGCACCACATAGTCGGGCACCACGCCCACGCCCAAGCCCGCCAACACACCCTGGCGCAGGAAGGGAAAGTGCTCTGAGATCAGCGTGGGCTCCAGCATCACCTCTTGCCGCTCCAGCCCCTGGTAGGCCGCCAGGCGCAACTGGCGCCCCATCACGCCGGCCGTGATCACCGGGGCATTGCGCAGCTCCAGCAGCGTGCGCGGCAGGCCGTGGCGGGCGGCGTAGTCCAGCGATGCGCAGGCCACATAGCGCACGTCGCCCAGGCTGCGCGCCACCACCGACAGCGGCGGCTCCTGGATCACGCGGATGGCGATGTCCACCTCGTCGCGCAGGTTGTCGGCGCGGTTCTCGAACAGCACGTCCAGCACGATGCCCGGGTACAGCTGCTTGAACTCGATCAGCCAGTCGCTCATCACCATCTGGCCGTAGCCGCTGGGCACGCTGATGCCCACGCGCCCGCGCAGCTCCTGGCCCAGGCTGGTGATGGTCTCCTGTGCGGCGGCCAACTCGTTGCGCACATTGCGGCCATGTTCATACAGGCGCAGCCCCACCTCGGTGGGCTCCACGCGGCGCGTGGTGCGCTTGACCAGCTGCACGCCCAGCGACTTCTCCAGCTGCGCCAGGTGGTAGCTGACGTTGGCGCGGGTCATCTTCAGCTTGCGCGCGGCCTGGCTCAGGTTGCCGCTGTCCACGATCTCCACCAGCAGGGTCAGGGCATTCAGGTCCATGTCAGGCTCCGGTGGAAGTAGGTATTTGTTCAAAAAGATTTGACGCTCTGTCAATTTGACTGTGGATTGTAAAGAACCATTATCAGAACAAGAATGCGACTTTTCCGTTACGAGACACCGGAGACGTACGCATGAGCCCTGCCGCCCAGGCCCCTGAAGTCCAGACCCGCCGCGAAGGCGCGGTGCTGGTGGTCAGCATCAACAACCCGCCCGTCAATGCCCTGGGGCAGGCGGTGCGCGCCGGCCTGCTGGCCGCGGTGGAGCAGGCCGAGGGCGATGCCGCCGTGCGCGCCCTGCTGATCGTGTGCGAGGGCAAGGCCTTCATCGCCGGTGCCGACATCCGCGAGTTCGGCAAGCCCCCGGTGCCGCCGTCGCTGCCCGAGGTGTGCAACCGCCTGGAGTCCTGCGGCAAGCTGGTGGTCGCCGCCATCCACGGCGCCGCGCTGGGCGGAGGGCTGGAAGTGGCGCTGTCCGCGCACTACCGCCTGGCCTTGCCCGCGGCCAGCCTGGGCCTGCCCGAGGTGAACCTGGGCCTGCTGCCCGGCGCCGGCGGCACCCAGCGCGCGCCGCGCCTGATGGGCGTGAAGGCGGCAGCCGAGCTGATGCTCAGCGGCAAGCATTTGAGCGCCAAGGCCGCCGCCGCGGCGGGCCTGGTGGACCGACTGGTCGAAGGCACCGACCCCGTGGCCGCCGGCCTGGCCTACGCCAACGAGCTGCTGGCCCAGGGCGCGCAGCCGCGCCGCACGCGGGACCTGAAGATTGCCGACCAGGCCGCCGCGCTGGCCGAGCTGGACGCGCTGGCGCTTGAGACCGCCAAGAAGACCCGCGGCCTGTTCTCGCCCGGCAAGATCGTGGAATGCGTGCGCGCCGCTGTGGAGCTGCCGTTCGACGAGGGCATCGCCAAGGAGCGCGCGCTGTTCGTCGAATGCCTGAACAGCCCGCAGCGCCAGGGCCTGGTGCACGCGTTCTTCGCCGAGCGCGAGACCGCCAAGATCCCCGAGGCGCAGGCCGCCGCGCCGCGCCACTTCGCCAAGATCGCCATCATCGGCGGCGGCACCATGGGCGCGGGCATCACCGTGTCCGCGCTGGACGCCGGCCTCACCGTGACCATGATCGAGCGCGACGCAGAATCCATCGCGCGCGGCCAGAAGAACGTCGAGAAGGTCTACGACGGCCTGATCGCCAAGGGCCGCATGACCGCGGAAGGCAAGGCCGCCATCCTGGCGCGCTACACGCCCAGCACCCGCTACGACGACATCGCCGATGTGGACCTGGTGATCGAGGCCGTGTTCGAGGACCTGGAGGTCAAGAAGGCCGTGTTCAAGGAGCTGGACCGCGTCTGCAAGCCGGGCGCGGTGCTGGCCACCAACACCTCGTACCTGGACATCGACGCGATTGCCGCCGCCACCTCGCGCCCGCAGGATGTGATCGGCCTGCATTTCTTCAGCCCGGCGAACATCATGAAGCTGCTGGAGATCGTGGTGCCCGCCAAGGTGGCGCCCGACGTGGTGACCACCGCCTTCGCGCTGGCCAAGAAGATGAAGAAGGTGCCCGTGCGCGCCGGCGTGTGCGACGGCTTCATCGGCAACCGCATCCTGGCTGTGTACAAGCAGGCGGCTGACTACCTGATGGAAGACGGCGCCAGCCCCTACGAAATCGACGAGGCCGTGCGCGGCTTCGGCTTTGCGATGGGTCCGTTCCAGGTGACCGACCTGGCCGGTGGCGACATCGGCTGGGCCACGCGCAAGCGGCGCGCCGCCACGCGCGACCCCCAGGCCCGCTACGTCGAGGTGGCCGACCGCGTCTGTGAGCGCGGCTGGTTCGGCCAGAAGACCGGCCGGGGCTTTTACCTCTACCCGCAGGGCGCCCGCGTGGGCCAGCCCGACCCCGAGGTGCTGGCCATCGTGGACGCCGAGCGCGCCAAGAAGGGCATCACGCCGCGCCAATTCACGGCCGACGAGATCATGCGCCGCTACATGGCTGCCATGGTCAACGAAGGCGCCAAGGTGGTGCAAGAGGGCATTGCCCTGCGCCCGCTGGATGTGGACGTGACTTTCCTGTCCGGCTACGGTTTTCCGCGCTGGCGCGGCGGCCCGATGAAGTGGGCCGACATGACGGGCCTGGACAAGGTGCTGGCCGACATCCAGGCCTTTGCCAAGGAAGACCCGCTGTTCTGGAAGCCCGCGCCGCTGCTGGAACAGCTGGTGGCCGAGGGCCGCAACTTCGACAGCCTGAACAAGGCAGCTTGATTCTCTGGCCGATTATCAAAAACAGGAGCTGTCAGCGCTTGTCATTCAAAGGTTTCAATGGGTTTTCATGCTTGAAGGCCCATTGAACAAGCGCTAGCAGCTATCAACAACACAGCATCCCGAGACACCAGGAGACCCGCCATGCGCGAAGCCGTCATCGTTTCCACCGCCCGCACGCCGCTGGCCAAGTCGCACCGCGGCGAGTTCAACCAAACCCCGGGCGCCCAGCTGGGGGCTTTCTCGGTGCAGGCCGCCGTGCAGCGCGCCGGCATCGACCCCGGCCTGATCGAAGACCTGGTCTGGGGCTGTGGCTACCCCGAGGGCACCACCGGCCGCAACATCGGCCGCCAGACCGCGCTGCGCGCCGGCCTGCCGGTGACGGTGGGCGGCACGGTGATCAACCGCTTCTGCTCCTCGGGCCTGCAGGCGATCGCCGTGGCCGCAGGCCGCATCGTCCTGGAGGGCGTGCCGGCCATGGTGGCCGGCGGCGTGGAGAGCATTTCGCTCATGAACCCGGCCGGCCGCAGTGGCGCCTCGCACCTGGATCCCTGGCTGGTGGAGCACAAGCCCGCGCTGTTCATGGAGATGATCGACACCGCCGACGTGGTGGCCCAGCGCTACGGCATCACGCGCGAGGACCAGGACGCGTTCTCGCTGCAGAGCCAGCAGCGCACGGCCGCCGCCCAGGCCAGCGGCGTGTTCGACAACGAGATCGTGCCCTGCGCCACCACCATGGCCGAGAAGAACAAGGAAACCGGCGAGGTGACCTACCGCGAGGTGGTCGCCACCATGGACAACTGCAACCGCCCCGGCACCACGCTCGAAGGCCTGGCCAAGCTGGAGCCCGTGAAGGGCGCGGGCAAGTTCGTCACGGCGGGCAATGCCTCGCAGCTGTCCGACGGCTCGGCCGCCTGCGTGATGATGGAAGCCAAGGAGGCCGAGCGCCGCGGCCTGCAGGCCTTGGGCGCCTTCCGCGGCTTTGCCGTGGCGGGCTGCGAGCCCGACGAGATGGGCATCGGCCCCGTGTTCGCGGTGCCGCGCCTGCTGGAGCGTGCGGGCCTGAAGGTGGAGGACATCGCCCTGTGGGAGCTGAACGAGGCCTTCGCCTCGCAGGCCCTGTACTGCCAGCGGCAGCTGGGCATCCCGATGGACCGGCTCAACGTCAACGGCGGCGCCATCTCCATCGGCCACCCGTTCGGCATGACGGGCGCGCGCCTGGCCGGCCACGTCCTGCTGGAAGGCCAGCGCCGCAAGGCCAAGGACCCGTCCGTGAAATGGGCCGTGGTGACCATGTGCATCGGCGGCGGCCAGGGCGCGGCCGGGCTGTTTGAAATTTTCTGAAGAGACTCCCATGGATCTGCAATTCACCCCCGAGGAGCAGGCATTTCGCGACGAAGTGCGTGCGTTCCTGAAAGACAAGCTGCCCGCGCGCATCGCCGCCAAGGTCAAGGCCGGCCAGCGCCTGACCAAGGAAGACCAGGAGGAGTGGCACGCCATCCTCAACGAGCGCGGCTGGCTGGCCAACCATTGGCCCCAGGAACACGGCGGCCCCGGCTGGGGCGCGGTGCAGAAGTTCATCTTCGACACCGAATGCGCGCTGGCCGGCGGCCCGCGCATCGTGCCGTTCGGCGTGAACATGCTCGGCCCGGTGCTGATCAAGTACGGCAACGAGCAGCAAAAGAAGTACTGGCTGCCCCGCATCCTGAACGGCGATGACTGGTGGTGCCAGGGTTATTCGGAGCCTGGCGCGGGCTCGGATCTGGCCTCGGTCAAGACCACGGCCGTGCGCGACGGCGACCACTACATCGTCAACGGGCAAAAGACCTGGACCACCCAGGGCCAGCACGCCAACATGATCTTCTGCCTGGTGCGCACCAACAAGGACGCCAAGGCGCAGGCCGGTATCAGCTTCCTGCTGGTGGACATGACGGCGCCCGGCGTGGAGCTGCGCCCCATCCGCACGCTGGACGGCGACAAGGAAGTCAACGAAGTCTTCTTCACCGACGTGAAGGTGCCCGTGGAAAACCTGGTCGGCGAAGAGAACAAGGGCTGGACCTACGCCAAGTACCTGCTGACGTATGAGCGCACCGGCATCGCCGGCGTGGGCTTTTGCATCTCGGCGCTGGCCAAGCTCAAGGTCATCGCCGCCAAGGTGCACAAGAACGGCAAGCCTTTGAGCCAGGACCCGCTGTTCGCCGCGCGCATGGCGCGCGTGGAGATCGACCTGGAAAACATGAAGACCACCAACCTGCGCGTGATCGCCGCCGTGGCCGGCGGCGGCGTGCCCGGTGCGGAAAGCTCCATGCTGAAGATCCGCGGCACCGAGATCCGCCAGGAAATCCTGTCGCTGATCCGCCGCGCCATGGGGCCGTATGCCGTGCCCTACATCGACGAGGCCCAGTACGAGGGCTGGAACGAGGCGCCCGTGGGCGGCATCGACGAGGCCGCCACCGCCGCGGCCAGCTACTTCAACTACCGCAAGCTGTCGATCTTCGGCGGCTCCAACGAAATCCAGAAGAACATCATCTCCAAGATGATCCTGGGCCTGTGACCGAACCGCGCGGGAAGAAAAGCACATGAACTTCGCACACACCGAAGACCGCCGCATGCTGGCGGACACGCTCGGCCGCTTCGTCTCCGAGCAGTACGCCATCGAGGCGCGCAACCGCATCGCCTATGGCGACGAGGGCCACAGCCCGCAGCTGTATGCGCAGCTGGCCGAACTGGGCGCCATCGGCGCGCTGTTTCCCGAGTCCGAGGGCGGCTTTGGCGGCGCGGGCTTTGACATCAGCGTGGTGTTCGAGAGCCTGGGCCGCGGCCTGGTGGCCGAACCCCTGCTGGGCGCGCTGGTGGTGGGCCAGGCGCTGATCGCCGCGGGCAGCGACGCACAGAAGGCGCGGCTGGAAGACCTTGTGGCCGGCACCGCCATCGCCGCGCTGGCACATGACGAGCCCGGCGGCCACTACGAGCTGAACCGCGTGACCACCACTGCCGCACGCACGGCCAGCGGTTGGGAGCTGAACGGCGCCAAGGGCGTGGTGGCCTTCGGCGAAAAGGCCGACCTGCTGCTGGTCTCGGCACGCACGGCCTGCGGGCCGCTGGACGAGGCGGGCATCAGCCTGTTCCTGGTCGATGGCAATGCGGCCGGCATCGCCAAGCGCGCCTACAACCGCTTCGAGGGCGGCCGTGCCGCCGAACTCACCTTCAACAATGTGCAACTGCCGGCCGACGCGCTGCTGGGCGCCGAGGGCGAGGGCCACGCCGTGCTGCAGCACATCGCGGGCTATGCGCTGCTGGCGCTGTCCGCCGAGTCGCTGGGCGCGATGGACGTGGCCAAGGACCAAACGCTGGAATACCTGCGCACGCGCAAGCAGTTCGGCGTGGCCATCGGCACCTTCCAGGCCCTGCAGCACCGCATGGCCGACCTGCTGCTGGAAGTCGAGCAGGCGCGCTCGGCCGTGATCAACGCCGCCGACGCCATCGACAACGCCCAGGGGGCCGCGCGCGACCGGGCGCTGTCCGCCGCCAAGTACACCGTGGGCTACGTGGGCACGCAGGTGGCCGAGGAGAGCATCCAGCTGCACGGCGGCATCGGCATGACCTGGGAGCTGCCCCTGGCGCACTACGCCAAGCGCCTGGTGATGATCGGCCACCAGTTTGGCGACGAGGACCACCACCTGCAGCGCTTCATGGCCCTGGCGGCCTGAGGCGGGTCTCTGGAGCCCCTTCTTCGTTGGAAGAGGGGGTTAAGCATAAAAATAGCCACGAGCCATTGCGCA
This sequence comes from Diaphorobacter sp. LI3, assembly GCF_022807955.1. NCBI lineage: Bacteria > Pseudomonadati > Pseudomonadota > Betaproteobacteria > Burkholderiales > Comamonadaceae > Diaphorobacter > Diaphorobacter sp. LI3. The sequence goes on from NZ_CP094346.1 coordinate 836,996, forward strand.
TCAAGCGCGGATAGCTACAAAATAAATAGCATAGGAGATGCCCGTGACCGACAAAGCCCTGGATGGCGCGCCCGACGGCGTCCTGCGCACCCGCCGTGAAGGCGCCGTGCTCGTGTTGTCCCACAACAATGTGGCGGCGCGCAATGCGTTGTCGCCGGCCTTCTATGCCGCCGTCACCCAGGCCCTGGTGGACGCGGTGGCAGACCCCACCATCGGCGCCGTGGTGCTGACCGGTGAGGGCGGGCACTTCTGCGCAGGGGGCGATCTGCGCCAGCTGGCCAAGCGCCGCGAGCTGCCCATCGCGGAGCGCCGCGCCAAGCTGGAAGGCCTGCACGACCTGATCCGCGCCGTGCGCGACTGCCCCAAGCCCGTGATCGCAGCGGTGGAGGGCGCGGCCGCGGGCGCCGGCCTGTCGCTGGCGCTGGCCTGCGACATGCTGGTGGCGGCAAAGAATGCGGTGTTCTCCGTGGCCTACGTCAAGGTGGGCCTCACGCCCGACGGCGGCGCCACGGCTTTCCTGGCCGAGTTCGTCTCGCGCCAGGTGCTGACCGAGCTGTGCCTGACGGGTGAGCGCATCAGCGGCGAGCGCATGCACCAGCTCGGCCCGGTGAACCGGCTGTGCGAGCCCGGGCACGCACTGGCCGATGCGGTGGCGCTGGCTGCGCAGGTGGCCAGCGGCCCCGCGTGGACCATGGCCCGCATCAAGGAGCTGTGCCGCGCCGCGCCGCGCACCACGCTGGAGCAGCAGCTGGAGCTGGAGGCGCAGTGCATGGTGCGCGCGCAGGAGACCGCCGAATCGCGCGAGGGCATCGGGGCCTTTCTGGAAAAGCGCGCACCCGACTACACGAAACTGCGCGGCGCGCACTGATTTTCGTATTGGCCGATATCCAAGGAGACAAGCCCATGGCATCCAACGCACCGACCCACGACATCGACTTTCCGCTCGACGGCGTGAGGGTGCTTGATCTTTCCCGCGTGTTCGCCGGGCCGCTGTGCGGCCAGGTACTGGCGGACCTGGGGGCCGAGGTCATCAAGGTGGAACACCCGGGCCGCGGCGACGATACCCGCGACTGGGGCATGCGCATCGGCAAGACCGAGACCACCTACTACAACAGCATGAACCGCAACAAGCGGTCCATCACCCTCGACCTGCAAAGCCCCGAGGGGCTGAAGATCGTCCACGAGCTGCTGCCGCAGTGCGACGTGGTGATCCACAACTTCAAGACCGGTGGCGCCGAGAAGCTGGGCCTGGGCTACGAGCAGCTCAAGGCGATCAAGCCGGATCTGATTTACTGCGCCGTGGCCGGCTACGACACCAGCGGCCCCGAGGCCAAGCGCCCCGGCTACGACCTGGTGATCCAGGGCGAGACCGGCCTCATGGCGCTCAACGGCGAGGCGGGCACGCCGCCGCTGAAGTTCGGTGTCGCCGTGGTGGACCTGATGACCGGCATGTACGCCGGCCAGGCCGTGCTGGCGGCGCTGTTCCAGCGCAGCAGAACGGGGCGCGGGCGCCTGATCGAGATGGCGCTGTACGACTGCGGCCTCACCATCACCGGCTACTACGGCCTGGACGCGCTCAAGCTCGGCCATGACCCCGAGCGCTACGGCAACGCGCACCCGTCCATCGTGCCGTACGGCATGTACGAGTCCGCTGACGGCCCGCTGATCATTGCGGTGGGCAACAACGCGCAGTTCGACAAGTTCTGCCGCCAGGTGATCGAGCGGCCCGACATCGTCGAGGACCCGCGCTTTGCCACCAACGTGAACCGCGCCAAGCACCGGCTGGAGCTGGGTCCCATGCTCAAGGAGCTGATCGCCACCTTCCCGCGCGACCTGCTGCTGCAGCGCCTGACCGCGGCCGGCATCCCCTGCGGCAAGGTGGCAGGCTTGCACGAAGCGCTGACCAGCGAGCGCACGCGCCGCGGCCGCCTGGTGCAGGACATGCCGCACCCCGTCGAGGGCACCACGCCGGTGTTCGCACCGCCGTACCGGCTGGACGGCCAGCGCCTGCCGATCCGCAATGCCCCGCCCACGCTGGGAGAGGGCACGCGTGAGGTCTTGCACCGGCTGCTGGCGCTCAGCGATGAGCAGTTGCAGGCCTTGCAGGCGCAGGGTGTGCTGACGCTGCCGCCGCAGTGAGCTATCTAAAAGATAGCTGCCAGCGCCTGATGGGTAAGCGCTGGAACCATTTTTTACTCTAGGAGACGTCATGAAATTTTCTGCAATCACCCGCCGCACCGCGCTGGCCCTGGCCGCCGCGCCCCTGCTCGCCAGTGTGGCCGGCGGAGCCATGGCGCAGGCCGCCTGGCCCGACAAGATGGTCAAGCTGATCGTCCCATTCCCGGCGGGCGGACCCACCGACACGGCCTCGCGCATCGTGGGCCAGAAGCTGGCCGACCGTCTCAAGCAGCCCGTGGTGGTGGAAAACCGCGCGGGTGCCTCCGGCTCGATCGCTGCCGCACAGGTCGCCAAGAGCCCGGCCGACGGCTACACGCTGATGATGCTGGCCACCCCCACGCTGCTGGCGCCGCACCTGTACAAGAAGGCGGGCTACGACACGGTGAAGGACTTCACCCCCGTGGCCATGGTGTACGACCTGCCCATCGTGGTCGTGGTGAACCCCACGCAGCTGCCCAACGTCACCGACCTGGGCTCGCTCATCCAGCATGCCAAGGCGCAGAAGGTGCCGATGAACTACACCAGCTCGGGCACGGGCAGCTTCGGCCACCTGAGCATGGAACTGCTCAAGCAGATGGGCGGCTTCGACATGCAGCACGTGCCCTACAAGGGCAGCGCCCCTGCCATCACCGACACCATCGGCGGCCAGGTGCCCGTGATGTACTCGGACCTCATCGCCGCGCTGCCGCACATCCAGGCCGGCAAGCTGCGCGCCATCGCCGTGGGCTCGCCCCAGCGCGTGGGCGTGGTGCCCGATGTGAAGACCATTGCCGAGCAAGGCTTCAAGGGCTACGAGGCCGTGTCCTGGGGCGGCCTGGTGGCGCCCTCGGGCACGCCCAAGGCCGTCGTGGACCGCGTGGCCTATGAGGTGCGCCAGATCCTGGCCGAGAAGGAAGTGCAGGACCGCCTGCTGGGCGCCGGGGCCATTGCCCATTTCATGGACCCCGCCCAGATGGGCCAGCGCGTGCAGCAGGACTACACCCGCTGGGGCCAGGTGATCCGCGACAAGGGCATCGCCAACGACTGAGCGAGCGCGCCATGAAGACCCGCATCACCGAGCTCTTCGGCATAGAGCACCCGATCCTCCAGGGCGGCATGCACCACGTGGGGTATGCCGAGCTGGCCGCAGCCGTCTCCAATGCCGGCGGGCTGGGCATCATCACCGGCCTCACGCAGAAGACGCCCGAGTTGCTGGCGCAGGAGATCGCACGCTGCCGCACGATGACCGACAAGCCGTTTGGCGTGAACCTCACGTTCCTGCCGTCGGTGAATCCGCCCGACTACCCGGGCTATGTGAAGGCGATCATCGAGGGTGGCGTGAAGATCGTCGAGACGGCAGGCAACAACCCGCAGAAGTGGATGCCCGCGCTGAAGGAGGCCGGCATCAAGGTCATCCACAAGTGCACCTCGGTGCGCCACGCGCTCAAGGCCGAGTCCATCGGCTGCGACGCGATCAGCGTGGACGGCTTTGAATGCGGCGGCCACCCGGGCGAGGACGACATTCCCAACTTCATCCTGCTGCCGCGCGCGGCCGAAGAACTCAAGATCCACTTCGTCGCCTCGGGCGGCATGGCCGATGGGCGCAGCCTGGTGGCTGCGCTGGCGCTTGGCGCTGAGGGCATCAACATGGGCACGCGTTTCATCGCCACCCAGGAAGCGCCGGTGCACGAGAACGTCAAGCAGGCGATCGTTGCGGCCTCCGAACTGGATACGCGACTCATCATGCGCCCGCTGCGCAATACCGAGCGCGTGCTCACCAACAGCGCCACCGAGCGCGTGCTGGACAAGGAGCGCGCACTGGGCGCCGCCATCACCTTCGCGGACATTGCGCCCGAGGTGGCCGGCGTCTACCCGCGCATCATGCAGCAGGGCGACATGCAGGCCGGCGTGTGGTCCTGCGGCATGGTTGCCGGGCTGATCCATGACGTGCCCACCGTGCAGCAGCTCATCGACTCCATCATGTCCCAGGCCGAAGCGCTGATCTCCCAGCGCCTGGCGGGCATGCTCCGATAACCCAGCAGAAAGAGACTTGTTATGAAAATCCTCGTCCCCGTCAAGCGCGTGGTGGACTACAACGTGAAGGTCCGGGTGAAGTCGGACGGCACGGGCGTAGACATCGCGAACGTGAAGATGAGCATGAACCCCTTTGACGAAATCGCCGTGGAAGAGGCGGTGCGGCTCAAAGAAAAAGGCGTGGCCACGGAAGTGATCGCGGTGAGCTGCGGCGTGGCGCAATGCCAGGAAACGCTGCGCACGGCGATGGCCATTGGCGCCGACCGCGGCATCCTGGTGGAAACCGATGCCGAGCTGCAACCCCTGGCCGTGGCCAAGCTGCTCAAGGCCCTGGTGGACAAAGAGCAACCGGGCCTGATCATCCTGGGCAAGCAAGCCATCGACGACGACGCCAACCAGACCGGCCAGATGCTGGCGGCCCTGGCAGACCTGCCCCAGGCCACCTTCGCCAGCAAGGTCGAAGTGGCCGGCGACAAGGTCAGCGTCACACGCGAAGTCGACGGCGGCCTGGAAACCCTGCAACTGACCACCCCGGCCGTCATCACCACCGACCTGCGCCTGAACGAGCCGCGCTACGTCACGCTGCCCAACATCATGAAGGCCAAGAAAAAGCCGCTGGACACCGTCAAACCCGAAGACCTCGGCGTAGACGTGGCCCCGCGCCTCAAGACCCTCAAGGTGGCCGAACCCCCGAAGCGCGGCGCCGGCGTGAAAGTGCCCGACGTCGCCACGCTGGTGGACAAGCTCAAGAACGAAGCCAAGGTCATCTAAAGGCAGGACAGGAGAAACAACATGACCGTACTCGTCATTGCAGAACACGACAACGCCAGCCTCAAGGCCGCCACCCTGAACACCGTCACCGCCGCACTCGCCTGCGGGGGCGACGTGCACGTGCTCGTAGCCGGTGAAGGCGCGCAGGCCGCCGCCCAGGCCGCCTCCCAAATCGCAGGCGTCGCCAAAGTCCTGCACGCCGACGGCGCCAGCCTGAAGGACGGCCTGGCTGAGAACCTGGCCGCCCAGGTGCTGCAGATTGCCGGCAACTACAGCCACATCCTGTTCCCGGCCACCGCCAGCGGCAAGAACGTCGCCCCGCGCGTGGCCGCCAAGCTGGACGTGGCGCAGATCAGCGACATCACCAAAGTGATCTCCGCCGACACCTTCGAGCGCCCCATCTACGCGGGCAACGCCATCGCCACCGTGCAAAGCGCGGACAGCGTCAAGGTCATCACCGTGCGCGGCACCGGCTTTGACGCGGCGCCCGCCACGGGCGGCAGCGCTGCGGTGGAAACCACCGCCGCCGTGGCCGACGCCGGCAAGAGCAGCTTTGCAGGACGCGAAGTCACCAAGAGCGACCGCCCCGAGCTCACCGCCGCCAAGATCATCGTCTCGGGCGGCCGGGCGCTGGGCAGCAGCGAGAAGTTCAACGAAGTCATGACCCCGCTGGCGGACAAGCTGGGCGCGGCCATTGGCGCCAGCCGCGCAGCGGTGGACGCGGGCTACGCCCCGAACGACCTGCAGGTGGGGCAGACGGGCAAGATCGTTGCGCCGCAGCTGTACATCGCGGCGGGGATCTCGGGGGCGATCCAGCACCTGGCGGGGATGAAGGACAGCAAGGTGATCGTGGCGATCAACAAGGACCCGGAGGCGCCGATCTTTGCGGTGGCCGACTATGGGCTGGAGGCCGATCTGTTCCAGGCCGTGCCGGAGATGGCCTCTCGGCTGTAACCTGGCGTACCCGCACGGCACTGAGGTGCCGTGCGGGATCGAACCTCTCGTTCTTCCTCAGACTCCTGAGCGACGATCCGCGGCACCTTCTTGATCCCTCAGCTTGGCGTCGGAGTGGGCATTTCCGGCCGCATCGCGCTGCGCCGCCTGCCCCCAGCGGCATTCGTGTGCTGCCAGTAGTGTTTTGCGCATCGACCGCGGACGGTGGTGTCGTGCGGCGACAGAATGCGGCACAGTTGCACACGCACACCAAGCCGGGAGCCGTCCATGAACCCACTCGCCGAGGCACTCAGGAACCGCAGCGGCCCGCTGCTGGCGGAGCTGGAAGGCATCTACAAGGATCTGCACCAGCATCCCGAGCTTTCCATGCAGGAGGTGCGCACCGGACAACGCGGTGCTCACCATCGGGTCGCTGCAGGCGGGCACCAAGGAAAACATCATCCCGGACGAGGCCACGATCAAGCTGAACGTGCGCACGTTTGACAACGATGTGCGCGAGTACATGCTGGCTTCCATCAGGCGCATCTGCTGCGCCGAGTGCGATGCCTCCAACGCCGAGCGGCCGCCGGAGTTCACCACCCTGAGCCAGTAGCCCCTGACCGAGAATGACGCTGCCGCCACGCAACGGGTGGCGCAGGCCTTCCAGGCGCAGTTTGGCGGCCAGGCCCATGAGGCGGCGCCGGCCTCGGCCAGCGAGGACTTCAGCGTTTTCGGCCGCACGTGGAACGTGCCGTATGTCTTCTGGTTCGTGGGCGGCACGGACCCCGCGCTCTACGCACAGGCCAAGGCTGCCAAGCAGCTCAACAAGATACCGAGCAACCATTCGCCGCAGTTCGCGCCGGTCCTGCATCCCACGCTGGAAACGGGGCTGCAGGCCCTGCTGACGGCCGCGTCGGTGTGGTTGTGCGTCGCGCCAGGTGCGTGATGGAACACCAGCTGTTCGTGTGGGTGGATCTGCTGGGAACCTTTGCCTTTGCCTTTGCGGTCAGCGGTGCCGTTGCCGCCGGGGGGCGGCGCCTGGACCTGTTCGGGGTGGTGTTCGTCAGCTACGTGACGGCCTGTGGCGGCGGCGTCATCCGTGACCTGGCCCTGGGTGCGGTGCCGCCGGTGGGGCTGTCCGACTGGCGCTACCTCGCCACCGTGGTGCTGGCGGCGGGTATGGGCATCTGGGCGCGGCCGCTGGTGGAGCGGCTGCAGCATCCGATCGCCTTCTTCGATGCGGTGGGACTGGGCTTCTTTGCGGTGGTGGGGGCCCACAAGGCACTGCTCCACGGCCACAACGCCGAGCTGGCCATCCTCCTGGGGATGGTGACGGCCGTCGGCGGCGGCGTGGTGCGCGACGTGCTGCTCAACCGCGTACCGATCATCCTGCACAAGGAGATCTACGCGCTTCCGGCATTGCTGGCGGCGGCGATCCAGGTGATGGGGCAGCGCATGGAATGGTGGGCGACGCTGACGCCCTGGTTTGCCGCGTCGGTCTGCTTGGCCGTGCGTCTGCTGGCGTTGCGGTATTCGTGGAGCCTTCCGCCGGTCTGGAGAAAGGCGCCGCCGCAGTGAACTGGCCCCGGCTCAGGCCGCCCCACCCGAGCCGCGTGTGCCCGAGGAGGGAAGTGGCAGGCCCAGCATCGCACAGGCCACGGCCTCGCCGACCTTGATGCCGTCCACGCCGGCCGAGAGGATGCCGCCCGCGTAGCCCGCGCCCTCGCCGGCGGGGTACAGGCCGGCGGTGTTCAGGCTCTGGAAGTCGTCGCCGCGGCCGATGCGCAGCGGTGACGAGGTGCGCGTTTCCACGCCCGTCAGCACCGCGTCGTGCATGTCGTAGCCACGGATCTTGCGGCCGAAGGCGGGCAGGGCCTCGCGCATGGCCTCGGTGGCGAAGGCGGGCAGGGCGTCGTCCATGCCGACCAGCGTGACGCCGGGCTTGTACGAGGGCTGCACGTCCCCCAGCGCGGTGGACGCGCGGCGCGCCAGAAAATCGCCCACGCGCTGCGCCGGGGCGTTGTAGTTGCCGCCGCCCAGGCGGTAGGCGTTCGATTCCAGCTGGCGCTGCAGCACGATACCGGCCAGCGGGTGCACCTGCCCGGCGGGCAACGTGTCCACGCCGTGAGATGCGCCCAGGGCGACCTCGAAGGCCGCGGGGTCGCGCGGATAGTCCTGCGGGTCTACACCCACCACCATGCCGGCGTTGGCGTTGCGCTCGGCGCGCGAATACTGGCTCATGCCGTTGGTGACCACGCGCCCGGGCTCGCTGGTGGCGGCCACCACGGTGCCGCCGGGGCACATGCAGAAGCTGTACACGGTGCGCCCCTGGCTGGCGTGGTGCACCAGCTTGTAGTCGGCCGCGCCCAGCAGCGGGTGGCCCGCATGCTTGCCCCAGCGCGCGCGGTCGATCACGCTCTGCGGATGCTCGATGCGCACGCCCACGGAGAACGGCTTGGCCTCCATGGACACGCCATGCGTGTGCAGCATGGCGAAGCTGTCGCGCGCGCTGTGTCCCAGGGCCATGACCACGTGATCGGCGCGCAGCTCCTGCGCTGCGCCGCTGGCCAGATCGCGCACGCGCAGGCCGCGCAGGTGGCGCCGGCCGGCGGTGTCGGTTTCGATGATCACGTCGTCCACACGCTGCTCGAAGCGCACCTCGCCGCCCAGCGCGATGATCTGTGCGCGCAGCGACTCCACCACTTTCACCAGCTTGAAGGTGCCGATGTGCGGGTGGGCCACGTACAGAATCTCGGGCGGGGCGCCCGCTGCGACGAATTCCTCCATCACCTTGCGGCCCAGGTGGCGCGGGTCCTTGATCTGGCTGTAGAGCTTGCCGTCGCTGAAGGTGCCGGCGCCGCCTTCGCCGAACTGCACGTTGGACTCGGGGTTCAGTGCGCGCTTGCGCCACAGGCCCCAGGTGTCTTTGGTGCGCTCGCGCACGGGCTTGCCGCGCTCCAGCACGATGGGCCGGAACCCCATCTGCGCCAGCACCAGCGCCGCGAAGATGCCGCAGGGCCCGAAGCCCACCACCACCGGGCGCTGTGCGGGCGCTTCGCCAGCGCAGCCCACCGGGCGCCAGGCCATGTCGGGCGTGGGCTGGATGTGCGGGTGGCCGGTATGGCGTGCCAGCAGGGCGCCGGCCTGGGACGCGTTCGCGAGCTGCAGGTCCAGGATGTACACCGCCATCAGGTCGGCCTTGCGCGCGTCGAAGCTGCGTTTGTGCACGTGCAGGGCGGCGATGGCGGACTCGGGCACGCCCAGCACCTGTGCGGCCTGGGCGCGCAGCAGGGCGTCGGGGTGGGTGTCGGCGTCGTAGGCGCCGGCGGGCAGGGCTGCCAGCGGCAGCTTGATTTCGGAGAGGCGAATCATGGGTGCGGCCCGTGACTATCGGGCGGTGCCAAAGAGGAGGGCGATCATAAGGGAGCGCCGCACGGTCATGACCGGTGAGGAGAACTCAAATTGCTATTGTATTAATAGCTGCTCGCGCTTGTCTGAAAAGCGCTAGGGGCTGATTTTGCTTGAGAACTGGTGGTCGGCTGATGCCGCCGCCACCACAGCTCGGTCGCCAGCAGGGCCAGCGCCGCGGGCGCGAGCGGTGCGAAGTAGTACACCGCGCGGAAGGCCAGCACCACGGCCAGCGCCTGGCTCACGGGCAGGTGCACGGCCAGCACGGCCGTACCCACGGCCTCCAGCACACCCAGGCCGGCGGGGATGCGCGAGACCAGCCCGGCCACCGCGCCCAGCAGCACCGTGGCCAGCGCCGCGGCGTAGGGCACCTGCTGGCGCGCCAGCACCCACACGGACGCGGCCATTAACGCCCAGTGGGTGCACGACAGCACCAACTGCAGCAGCGCCACGCGCCAGGTCGGTAGCGGCAGGCGTCGCCCGCGCAGCATCAGCGGTCGGTGCCCGCCTCGCCGCGCGCACAGCGCCAGGTAGCCCAGCGCGACGCAGGCCAGCACCGTGCCCAACCAAGGGAGCTGGCCGCTGCCCATGCGCCAACCCTCGGGCAGCGGCGGTGTCCAGGCCCAGAACAGCGCACAGGCCAGCACGCAGTAGCCCAGCCAGTTGGTGGCGATGGACAGGCTGATCACCTGCGCGATCTGGCCCACGTCCAAGCCCTGTCGCGAATACAACCGGTAGCGCACCGAAGCGCCGCCGATCAGCGAGCCCAGGTTGAGCGTGAAGGGGTAGGCGATCAGCGTGACGCCCATGGTCCGGGCGGCGCCCAGCCCGTGGCGTACCACGTGGCGACCGAACAGGTCGAAGCACCCGTACACCAGGTGGCCGGCCCAGGCCAGGGCCGCGGCTGCGGCCAGCGTGGGCACAGGCAACGCGCGCAGCGCCTGCCATACGCTGGGCCAGTCCACCTGCAGGCCCTGGCGCACCAGCAGCCACACCACCAGAGCGGCCACCGCTGCCATGGCCACGCCGGCCAGCCAGCGCCAGCCCCGCAACCGGCGCCATCCGCTGCGGCGGCGGCGCGCGGTGTGGACAGGCGAAGTGGCAGGGCCGTGCATGGGCTGCCTTGCCTCAGGACGCGCGCGCCGTTTGGTCAGCGGGCGGCTCGGCCTGCATGACGGCGATGGCGGGCTCGTGTCGGGGCAGCCAGCCCGCCCAGGCGGGAAACCAGCGCATGAGGTGGTACACGCAGTAGCCGCGCAGCAGGCGCAGGGCCTCCCAGGCGCCGCGCGGAGCGGGCTCCACCTGGCGGCAGTGCCGCTGCATCAGGCGCGACAGGCGCTGATACAGCAGCGCATTGAAGGAGGCATCGCGGATGACGACGTTCGCCTCCAGGTTGAGCGACAGGCTGAGGGGGTCGAGGTTGCTGGAGCCCACGGTGGACCACTCGCGGTCCACCAGCGCCACCTTGCCGTGCAGCGGGCGCTCGCAGTACTCGTAGATGTGTACTCCCGCGCGCAGCAGGTGGTCGTACAGCAGGCCGGCCGCGGTCTTCACGATGGGCATGTCGGGTTCGCCCTGCAGGATCAGGCGCACGTCCACCCCGCGCCGCGCGGCGCGGCGCAGTTCGCGCACCAGCCGGTAGCCGGGGAAGAAATACGCGTTGGCGATCACCACTCGCTCGCGCGCGGCGCGCAGGGCGATACGGTAGTGGCGCTCGATGTCGTTGGTATGCCGGTGGTTGTCGCGCGTGACGAACATGGCGTGGGCTGAGCCCGCTGCGGGCAGCTGCGGCAGCGGCTCGTGGCGGTGGGTGCGCTGGACAGACGGGGGCAGGACCGCCGTGCGGGTGAAGCGGTGCATGTGCGCCACGATGGGGCCATGCACCTCGACGGCATAGTCTTGCTTGGCCTGCGGGCCGAAGTCCGCCACATGGTCCGCCGAGTAGTTGATGCCGCCGATGAAGCCCAGCGTGCCGTCCACCACCACGATCTTGCGGTGCATGCGCCGCAGCAGGTTCAGGCGCTGGCCGAAGAAGCGCCGCCCTGGGTCGAACACACGAAAACGCACGCCCGCCTGCACCAGGCTGTCGACAAAATGATCAGGCAGGTCGGGTGAGCCAAAGCCGTCCACCAGCAGGTTCACCGACACGCCGCGCCGCGCGGCCTGCAGCAGCGCCGCGTGCAGCCCCTGGCCGATGTGGTCGTCGAACAGGATGAAGGTCTCCACCATCACCTCGCGCTGCGCCTGGGCAATGGCCTCGAACACGCGCGGGAAGAACTCCTCGCCGTTCTCCAGCAGGCGAAAGTGGTTGCCGGGTATCCAGCGCGAGGACGGGCGCGGGCGCATCACAGGAGGATCTCCGCGGCCAGCGGCGCATGGTCCGACAGGCGGTTCCAGGGCCTGCGCGGCAGGCTCATCGGCGTGTGCACCGAGGTGCCGCGCACATAGATGCGGTCCAGCGGCAGCAGCGGCAGCGATGCGGGAAAGGTGCGCACGGCACGCCCGCAGGCTTGCACGAACACTTCATGCAGGCCGGCTTCGCGCTGCAGCACGTCGTGCGCGCGGCCGCGCCAGTCGTTGAAGTCACCCGCGACGATCACCGGGTCCTGCGCGGGAAACGAATGCACCAGCGCGGACACGCGGCGCAACTGCTGCTGGCGGTGCGCCTCCTGCAGGCCCAGGTGTACGCAGATGGCATGGACCGGCCGTGCATGCTGGGGCGGCTGCAGCACGCAGTGCAGCATGCCGCGGCGCTCCGGGCCGCTGACCGAGATGTCGTGGTTCTCGTAGTGCACGATCGGGAACTTGGACAGCAATGCGTTGCCGTGGTGGCCATCGGTGTAGACCGCATTGCGGCCATAGGCGTACTGCGTCCAGATGGAGTCGGCCAGGAACTCGTAGTGCGGCTCCTGTGGGAAATTGGTCACGCGCCCCGCATGGCGCTGGTGCGTGCCCAGCACCTCCTGCAGGAACACGAGGTCGGCCGATACCTGGCGCACCGCCTCGCGCAACTCGTGCAACATGAAGCGGCGGTTGAAGGACGTGAACCCCTTGTGCACGTTCACGGTCAGCACCTTGAACGCGACGGGGGAGGAAGAAGGCGGGTTCTGAGTCATGGGGAAATCCAATGCCGGCCCGCTGCCGGGGGGGCGCACCGCAGCGCGGCCGCGCGGCAGCGGAGGGCGATGGGGCATTGTTTCCCTGGCGGCCGGCACGCGGCTGTAGGACGGTGGACCATGCCGGTGCGTGAACATGCCGCGTCGTTGCGTTGGCGGCAAGGCATAAAAAAGGCCCCTTGCGGGGCCTTGTCGAAAAGGTGCGCCAGGCGTGTCAGGCGGGCAGGAAGCCCTCGACCGACAGATAGCGTTCGCCGGTGTCGTAGTTGAAGCCCAGCACCCGCGCGCCCGCGGGCAACTCAGGCAGCTTCTGGGCAATGGCGGCCAGTGTGGCGCCGGAGGAAATGCCCACCAGCAGCCCTTCCTCGCGCGCGGCGCGGCGGGCGTATTCACGCGCGGGCTCGGCCTCGACCTGGATCACGCCGTCCAGCAGGCTGGTGTCCATAATCTGCGGCACGAAGCCCGCGCCCAGGCCCTGGATGGGGTGCGGGCCGGGCTGGCCGCCCGACAGCACGGGCGATTGCGAAGGCTCCACCGCGAACACCTTGAGCTGCGGAAACTGCGCCTTGAGCACGCGCGCCACGCCCGTGATGTGCCCGCCCGTGCCCACACCGGTGACGAGTGCGTCCAGCCCGTCGGGGAAGTCGGCGGCGATTTCCTGCGCCGTGGTGCGCATGTGCACCTCGACGTTGGCCGGGTTTTCGAACTGTTGGGGCATCCAACTGCCGGGTGTCGCGGCCACCAGTTCCTGCGCGCGGGCGATGGCGCCTTTCATGCCCTTTTCCTTGGGCGTGAGGTCGAAGCGGGCGCCGTAGGCCAACATCAGGCGGCGGCGTTCGATGGACATGCTGTCAGGCATCACCAGCACCAGCTGGTAGCCCTTGACGGCCGCTACCAGCGCCAAGCCAATGCCGGTGTTGCCCGAGGTGGGCTCGATGATGGTGCCGCCGGGCTGCAGAGCGCCACTGCGCTCGGCCGCCTCGACCATCGCCAGGGCGATGCGGTCCTTGATGGAACCGCCGGGGTTGGCGCGCTCGGACTTCACCCACACGTTAGCACCCGCGCCGAACAGGCGATTGATGCGCACATGGGGAGTGTTGCCGATGGTGTGCAGGATGTTGTCGACTCGCATGGTGTCTCCAGGGTAGAGGGTGGGAATCCGGCAAAGCGGGAGAGGCGTCCATTGTGGGGGAGTCGTTCAGCGGCGTAGCGATATGGATATTCCCGCTGTGGATATGGCGCAGGCGTGAATCGTCCGCCTGCGGGCCGGCTCGATTGATGTGCGTCAAGATTTGCCGGCGCGTGCGCGCCCGCCTGCGCCATCGGTCGGGTGTGCGCGCGACAATGGTCTCGTCTTCACTTTCCCTCCTGCGCCATGACCTTGCTGCACACCACCATGCTCATGCTCACCGCGAGCTGTGCGCTGATGCTGATCGGTTTCTCGGCGCGCGAGTCGCGCTGGGGCCCGGCGCTGATGATGGTGGGCATCGTGGGCGCGCTGCTGCTCATTGCCTACAACATCTTCCAGTTATTGCCCGCGCGTTGAGCGCGCCGGCCGCGCGCCGCAGCGGAGAAACGCGGATAATTGCGCCCGTGAAGCACGCCAGACCGCCGCTGGTGCAATCTGGGAAACCAGGCACTGGAGGAACGTCCGGACTGCACAGGACAGCGTAGCAGCTAACGGCTGCCCACCGTGAGGTGAGGATCAGAGCAACAGAGACGAGTCCCGGGGGAGTGCCTGCGAAGGCAGACCACTGGGGGTGAAACGGGCAATCTCTACGCGCAGCAATACCAAGTAGGCCAGCGTTGACGTGGTTCCGCGGAGCTGGCGGGTAGGTAGCACCGAGCCGTGGTGGTGACACCCGGCCCAGATTAATGGCGGTCACGCTGCGGGCAACCGCAGTGCACAGAATCCGGCTTATCGGCGCGCTTCACACTTTTATGCAAAAACAGCTGCCAGCCCTTGACAGTCAAGCGCTGGCAGCTCTTTTTTCAGGAGCGCTCAGGAGCAATACGGCGCATGGCCGGCGCGCAGCGCGGTGGCGCGCTCCAGCGTGTCCGGATGGGTGCTCAGCAGCGTCCACAGGCCGTGGGATTGCGGCGGGTCCTCGGGCGTGGACGGGGCCTTGCCGGCCTGCGGGGAGGGGGTTGCGGAATCCTCGTCCCGCAGCATGGCCAACAGCAGGTCGCCCATCGGTGCGGTGGGCAGGCCGGCATGGCGCATCAGTGCGAGCGCGTGGCAGTCGGCCTCGCGCTCATGGCTGCGGCTGTAGGCCAAGCCCGTGAGCAACGAACTGCCCGTGGCCACCAGGCCGGACACGTCACCCAGCGCCAGCCCCAGACCCACCTGCAGCACCCCCTGCTCGACGAGCATGCGCGTGGTATGCCGGTGGGCCACATGGCCGATCTCGTGTGCCAGCACGCCCACCAGCGCGTCGTCGTCCAGGCGTTGCGCGCGGGCGGTTTCCACCAGCGCATCGGTCATCACCACCGTGCCGCCGGGCAAGGCGAAGGCATTGGGCCCCAGGCCGGAGCGGAACGCGAGCGTGTAGTGCGGCGCGTAACCGCCATAGCGCTGCAGCGCCGCGGGCGAAGCGGCCAGCAGCGCATCGAAACGTGCGCGCAGCGCGGCTTGGCGCGCAGGTGTGAGCGTGGTGGGCTTGAGGGTGCCCGCGTCCATCTGCGCCAGCGCACTCTGGGCCAGCGCCACCTCCCAGGCCAGCGGCACATGGCGCGTGAGCTGCGCGGCCAGCCAGGGCGTGCCGTGGCGGTAGAACGCGAACAACCCGGCCACGGCCAGCACCAGCACGACGGCAAACACGCCCCAGCGCGTTTGCATGCGCTGCGCCAGCCCCGGCCGGTGGCCGGCCGCATCCAGCGCGGCCTGCCAGGCGGCGGGGTCGTCGATCTCCAGGCTGCCGTCGTCGCCCAGATCGGCCACGAGTTTTGGTTGCGGACGCCGGGCGTTCCAGGCCTCGGGCCAGGCCACGGCGCGGTGGGCAAAGCGGCGCGGCGGCGCACCGGGCACATGCAGTTCCAGCGCGGGACCGTCGGGCGCGGGCAGCAGCCGCACCTGCACCGCGCGCGGTCGGCTGCTGCGCCCGTCGAACCAATGGGCGAGCACCATGCCCGTCAATCGCGTCTCCGCGAGGGGGCGCCGGACGAAGGTGTTTTGGGGCGGCCGGTCATCCGATCAGGTCCAGGCCCGCCGCGTCGGCCAGCGCATCGCTGATGCCGCCCGGCTGCTGCCGGCCCAGGCGCCCCGCCACCTGGTCCACGCCGCCCTTGACATGGACGGTGACGGATTCGAGCTTCATGCGGTATTCGCTCACCATGGCGAATGGGCGGAAGAACCCCAGCGTTAGTACCGTGAGCAGCATGTTGCGCAGCCGCAGCAGCACATAGCCGCCCGTGCTGAGGTTGCACTTGAAGCGCGCGATGCGGCTCACACCGATGTTGCTCCAGGTCAGGCGAAACAGCGCGGCCTCGCGATAGGCGCGTGCCGGCGCGGTGGCCAGCATCATCGCCAGCAGCGCGCCCACGAAGGCCGCCATGATCAGCACGAAGATGCCCAGCCCCATCCCGCCCTTGCCCAGCTTGGACACGAGTCCGAGCGAGCCCGTGAAGAGGCCCGCGACCAGCGCGACGAGCACCAGCAGCGAGACGAGAAACACCGCCAACGTGGCCAGCCACAGCTTCACGAAATCCATGTACACGGGCTTCCAGCGGCCGGCCTCGTTGCCGATGCGTGAGCGCAGCACCAGGAGGCTGCGGTAGTTGAACTCCAGCCGGATGATGCACAGCACCGTGAGCAGCAGGCCCAGCGCCACCAGACCTATCAGCGGCGCGGTGACCTCGGGCAGCTTGCGGCCGGTTTCCTCGTTCACCACCGCGGCCGGGGCCAGGGACTGCAGGCCCCAGAACACGCCCAGCCACACCAGTGCCAGAGCGAACACGGGCCAGCTGGCGGTGTAGACCTCGCGCCAGCTCGCCGCGAACTGCAGGCGCAGCCCGCGCCAGCGCGTGTTGGCCAGTCGAAAGCGCATGGCGCTGCCCCAGATCAGCGGCGACAGGGCCGCACCGCCCAGGATGAAAAGACCCACGGCCGTGTCCTGCCCCGTGTTGACGGCCAACTGGTAGGCCACCGTGAGCAGCAGCAGCACGACGAAGCCCACCACCATGCGCCGCTGCTGCGCGGTGAATTCCAGGGGGCTGCCTGCCACCAACGTGTGGCCGTAGAAGTACTGAGCCGTACGCCGCCGCGCCCAGGGGGTGTACAGGCCCAGCGTCAGAATGCTCAGCAGTACGTTCACGATCCACACGCGGAAGTACTCGCCGCCGCTGCCCGTGAAGCGCATGGTGTGTGGCTCGATGTCTTGTGACTCGAAGGACGAGCGCAGCCCAGAGCGCGCCCGCGCGCGCTCGGACGATACCTGGACGTCCATGGTTTTTCCCTCTCTGGTGGTTGTTGGCGCGCAGTGTAGCGCAGCGCCCAGATGGAATTTTTCTAGACGTAGAAAGCTGGAACCGCCGCCATATCAACGCTGGCAGCTATAGCTAATGTAGCGAGATTGACGACCGGGACACGCTGTGGCGGGCGGTTTGGTAGGCGGCAGCGCCGACCGAGCGGGCGTCGGGGTCAGTAGCTCGTGGCGACGGGCCCGCGTGCATCTGGCCGGAAGCGCGCGGCCAGCCCGTCCGCGGCCTGGCGCAGCAGGAGCATGTCCATGCCCACGGCCACGAACTGCGCGCCCAGGGCCAGGCATTCGCGCGCCCGGGCTTCGTCCACCACGAGGATGCCGGGCGCCTTGCCGGCCGCGCGGATGCGGCGAATCGCGTCGTCGATCGTGACGCGCACCGTGGGATGGTTGGCATCACCCGGGAAGCCCATGCTGGCGGACAGGTCGGCCGGGCCGATGAAGATGCCGTCCACGCCCTCCACCGCGGCGATGGCCTCAATCTGCTCCAGCGCCTCGGCCGTCTCCACCTGCACCAGCAGGCAGAGCTCGTTCTCCGCATCGCGTACATAGGCGGCGTCGCGGCCGAAGTCCGAGGCGCGCATGGAGCCGCCCATGCCGCGGATGCCGTGCGGCGCGTAGCGCATGGCGGCCACGGCGGCGCGCGCCTCGTCCGCGTTCTGCACGAAGGGCAGCAGCAGCGTTTGCGCGCCGATGTCCAGGTAGCGCTTGATTAGCACCGGGTCGTTCCAGGCCGGGCGCACCACGCCGTGCGTGTGGTCCCGGCAGCCGGCGGCCACGGCCTGCAGCTGCTGCACCATGAGCGGTACGTCGCTGGGCGTGTGTTCCGTGTCCAGCAGCACCCAGTCAAAGCCCGATCCCGCGATCAGCTCGGTGACCAGGGGTGATGGCAGGGTGGACCAGATACCGATCTGCGCCTGACCGGCGGCCAGTGCGTGCTTGAAGGGGTTGCGAACGGGCATGGCAGGTGGTCTGGGTCAGGTCAGTACTGGTACACGCCGCGGCCGGTCTTGCGGCCCAGGCGGCCGGCGGCCACCATCTCCTTGAGCAGCGGGCAGGGGCGGTACTTGCTGTCGCCGAACTCGGTCAGGTACACGTCCATCACGGCCAGGCACACGTCCAGACCGATCATGTCGGCCAGCGCCAGCGGGCCGATGGGCTGGTTGCAGCCGAGCTTCATGCCGGCGTCGATGTCCTCGGGCGTTGCCAGGCCCTCTGCCAGCACGAAGAAGGCCTCGTTGATCATGGGCACCAGGATGCGGTTGACCACGAAGCCGGGGGCGTTCTTCACGGTGATGGGCGACTTGCCCAGGCGCTCGGAGAGCTGCTTCACCGCGTCGTGCGTGGCGTCGGAAGTCTGCAGGCCGCGAATGATCTCCACCAGCGCCATCATCGGCACGGGGTTGAAGAAATGCATGCCGATGAACCGGTCGGCGCGCGACGTGGCGGCGGCCAGCTTGGTGATGGAGATCGAAGAGGTGTTGGACGCAATGATCACTTCGGGCGCCACCAGCGCGTCCACCTGCTTGAGGATATTGAGCTTGAGTTCGTAGTTCTCGGTGGCAGCCTCGATCACGATCTGGGCGGCCTTCAGGTCGTCGTAGCTGGTGGAGGTTTTGATGCGCGCGAGGGCGGCGCTCTTGTCGGCTTCGGTGATCTTTTCTTTCTTGATCAGGCGGTCCAGGCTGCCCGCCACGGTGGCCACGCCTTTTTGCACGGCGGCGTCGGAGATGTCCACCATCACCACATTGATGCCCGACACAGCGCATGCTTGGGCAATGCCGTTGCCCATGGTGCCCGCGCCGATGATGCCGACGGTCGAAATCGTCATATAAATGTCCCTTGAAAGTGTAGTAGTGAGAAAAAAACGATGCCGTGATGGTATCGGCAATCGCGCGTCTGCTGCTGCGTTGCAGCATCGCCATACAACGAGGGGACACTGCATGCGTGAGTTCGACTATGTCGTGATCGGGGGCGGCTCGGCGGGCTGCGTGCTGGCGGGGCGGCTGAGCGAGGACCCCACGGTGCGCGTGTGCCTGCTGGAGGCGGGCGGCAGCGATGCCAGTGTGCTCATCCATTGCCCGGCGGGGCTGGCCGCCATGGCGCGCAGCGGCGCCTTCAACTGGGGGCTGCACACCACGCCGCAGGCGGGCCTGGGCGGGCGTCGGGGCTACCAGCCGCGCGGCAAGGTGCTGGGCGGTTCCAGCTCGGTCAACGCCATGATCTACGCGCGCGGCCACGCCAGCGACTACGACCACTGGGCTGCGGCCGGCAATGCAGGCTGGGGCTGGAACGACGTGCTGCCGTACTTTCTCCGGGCCGAGCACAACGAGCGCGGTGCAAGCGCCTGGCACGGCACGGACGGGCCGCTGAATGTGGCGGACCTGCAGTCGCCGCAGCGTGCCAGCCGCGCCTTCGTCGAAGCCGGTGTGCAGGCTGGCCATCCACGCAATGACGACTTCAACGGCGCGCAACTGGAGGGCGTGGGTCTCTACCAGGTCACGCACCGGGCGGGCGAACGCTTCAGCGTGGCCAAGGCCTACCTCACGCCCCACCTGGGCCGGACCAATCTGCAGGTGGTGACCGGCGCGCAGGCCACGCGCATCCTGTTTGAGGGCCGGCGCGCCACCGGCGTGGAATACCGCCGAGGCGGCCAGACGCAGCAGGTGCGCGCCACGCGTGAGGTGCTGCTGTCGGCGGGGGCGCTGCTATCGCCGCAATTGCTCATGCTCTCGGGTGTGGGGCCGGGCGCGCAGTTGCAGAGCCACGGCATTGGCGTGGTGCACGATCTGCCGGGCGTGGGCGCGCATCTGCACGACCATCCCGACGTGGTGCAGGTGATGGACGCACCGCGGTTGACGGACCTCTTCGGCCTGTCGCTGCCCGGGGCGCTGAACGTGCTGCGCGGCGTGCGGGAGTGGCGTGCGCACCGCAGCGGCATGCTGACCACCAACTTCGCCGAGGCTGGCGGCTTCATCAAGAGTCGCCCCGAGGAGCCATTGCCCGACCTGCAGCTGCACTTCGTGGTCGGCAAGCTGCTGGACCACGGCCGGCGGGCCACATGGGGCCATGGCTATTCCTGCCATGTATGCCTGCTGCAGCCCCGAAGCCGCGGCCGGGTGACGCTGGCCAGCGCCGACCCGGCGGCCGCTCCGCTTGTGGACCCGGCATTCTTCAGTGATCCCGACGACATGCAGCGCATGGTGCGCGGCGTGCGGCGCATGCGCGAGATCCTGGCGCAGCCCGCCCTGGCCAGCCTGGGCGCGCGTGAGCTGCCCCATTCGTCCCGCGCGCAAAGCGATGCACAGATCGAGCAGTTCATCCGCGGCTGGGCCGACACCATCTACCACCCCGTGGGCACGTGCCGCATGGGCTGCGGTCCGCTGGACGTGGTGGATGCCCAACTGCGTGTGCATGGCCTGCAGGCTCTGCGTGTGGTGGACGCATCCATCATGCCGCGCATTGTGAGCGGCAACACGAATGCACCCACGGTGATGATTGCCGAGCGCGCGGTGGACTTGCTGCGCCAGGCTGCATGACGCGCTCCGGTTCGGCAGTGCGCGCTTAAGAAATTTTGAGGGTTCGCATAAGCGTTTTTTAGCAGCACGCGCGCTGCACCGTTCCTAGACTGCACAGCACCTGTGAGACACACGATGTGCCGCATGGGAAGGCGAGGCTCCCAAGCCGCAACACCCACAAGAACCGGAACCGACGATGCAATTCAACCCTCAGGAAATCACCGCGCTCGCGCAGGCCGACGCCGCCGCACCGCGCATGGACCTCTATGCCTTCATCCACAAGGCCTTGCGCGCCTATATGGTCGACACACTCGTGGGCCTAGGTCGTGTGGACGCCGAGGACGACCTCGAACTGTCCCAGGCCGGCGCACGCGTGCTGCAGCTGCTGAGCTTTTGCCGCGCGCACCTGTACCACGAGAACACCTACGTGCATCCCGCCATGGAGCGCCATGCACCTGGCAGCGCCACCGCGGTTGAGCAGGAACATGATGCTCATGGACAGGCGATTGCGGCGCTGGCGGATGCGGCGCAGCAGCTCATGCAATGCCCGCGCGAGCGGCGAGCGCGCGTGGCTCACGCGCTGTACCAACAGCTGGCGCTGTTCGTGGCACACAACTTCGAGCACATGCAGTTGGAGGAGACGGCGCACAACGCCGTGCTCTGGGCGCATTACAGCGACGCGGAACTGGCCGCCATCGAGGGTGCGCTGGTAGCGTCGATACCGCTGGACGAGATGCTCGTCACGCTGCGCTGGATGCTGCCCAGCATGACCCCGAGCGAGCGGGCCATGGTGCTCGGTGACATGCGGCGCAGTGCGCCTCCCGGCATCTTTGACACGGCATTGAGTGTCATGCGTCCGCACCTGTCGAATGGCGAGTGGGGCAAGCTGGCGCGTGCTTTGGAGCTTCCGCAATGAGCCATTGGTTGCTGCGCCATACCCTGGCTGCATTCTGGCTTTGCATGGCCAGCGCGAGTGCCCTGGCTGCGGGCCCCCCGCCCCCCGAACGTTTTCGGCTCACGCCCCAGTTGCTGGAGCGCATGGAGGCACTGCAGGCTGCGTCGCCAGAAGCCGCACGTCCCGGCGACGACGACGAGCCGGACGCGCAGTCCGTTCAGGAGTTGGCGCGTCAGCTGGATGCGGATCCGCGCATCCGTGCCTTGCTGGCCCGCCACCGGGTCAGCAGTATCGAGTACGCCACGGCGGTGTATGCCGCACTGCACGCGGGCATGTTCCTCGCCATGGAATCGCTGGCTGACAAGGCTTCGCGCACCAGCGCGCTGGCATCCTTCACCCCAGAGCAGCGCGCCAACATCGAGTTGCTGCGCCGGCGCCCAATCAAGTGAGCGCCGCGGCGGCGCGACCTTCAACCGCCGGCCATCTCTTCCAACTGCACAGGAGCGTCCAGCCGCAGCCGCAGCCGCCCACGGCCGGTCTTGTCGATATGGATGCCGGTGTCGCTTTCCTGCAGTCGGCGCTGCAGCAACAGCAGGCGCGCCTCCAGGTTGTCGGCCACGCCTGGCAGGCGCAGGCTGGGGTCCAGGCGCAGTTCGCGGTTGCTGAAGTCCTGCCGTCCGGTGCGCTCATGGTCGCGCAGCAGCTTCCACAGGATCGCGCCCGCCACGCCCTTGATGAGATAGGTGTCATTGACGAACACGCTGTCGTTCACCGCGAAATGCCGCACCCGCACGGGCGCCCCCCGCGGCGCCGGCGCGGGCGCGGCTTCTTGCGATGCTTCCGTGGCTTCGTCGGCCGACTGCAGCAGGTCGATCGCGGCGGCCAGCTGTCCTGCCAGCGCCACCAGCGCGTCTTCCTCAGGGTAGCGGAACTGCAGGTCCAGCGGGCTTTCCACGAACAGCACCCCCAGCGTGCGGCCGCAGCTCAACAGGGGCACGGCCAGCTGGCTGTGCGGTGCGGGCAGGCCCGGGTAGGGAATTTCGTGCGCGGGCGCGCTCTGCCCCAGGCTGCTGCGCATGGCATGGCTGTACAGCGCGGCATGGGTCATGTGGCTGATGCGTACCGGCGTGGCTTCGCGCGCGGCGACGCCTATCACGCCCTGGCCCAGCTTGATCTCCGAGCCCACGCCCGAATGTGTGTAGCCATGGCTTGCCACGGTGTACAGGTGGCCCGCTTGCGCATCCAGCATGAGCACCATCGCATGCTGCACGTGCAGATGCTCGTGCAGGCCAGCCAGCAGTGTCTGTAGCAGCTCGTCGAGCGTGGTGCAGCGCGCCAGGCGCTGGCTGCACAGGCGCACGGCGCCCAGCAGATCGGCGCGTGGCAGTTGCGCGGGGCTGGGTGCCAGTCCTTCTCCGGGCACGGGTTCGATGCGCTCGACGGCGTAGACGTCCGATCCCTTGAGTTCGAAGACGCCCGCCATGCCGTTGTGCGAGGCGATGCCCGCCAGCTGCGCGCGCATGCGCTCGAACAGTGCGCCTTCCGCCTCCGTGCGCAAGAAGTGCAGGTGCAGGCGAAAGCAGCGTGCTGTCACGGGGTCCAGCACCAGCACGCTGGCATAGGGGTTGGCGAGGATGTTGGCGCGCGTCTTGTTGAAGAACTGGAACGACAGGGCCACATGCTGCTCATCAACGTAGACCACCTGTGAGATGTAGGCCACGTTGGGCGTGCCGTCGGGGGCGCAGGTGGCCATGATGGCAGGAATCGCGCCCTCCAGGCAGGCGCGGATGGAGCGCAGGGTGGGCGGCACGTTCACGGCTGGCGCTCCTTGCGCAACGGTTCGCCGGCATGTGGGCCGGGGGTCTGGTCGAACGCGGCTTCGGGCGAAAACTCCACTGCCACCAGATCGTCCCGTGGTGCATTCAGCATGGCCGCGGTGTACTGCGGGCCATAGCCCACCTGGGCCACGGCATGCTGCATGGCGGACAGGTAGCTTTGCAGCGCGGGCTCGTCGGCCGGCAGCACGGCACGTTGCACGGCGGCGGTGGCCTTGACCTGCACCGTGCGGTGGGATGGCGGGTCACTGAAGACCACGGCAATGTGGCCGGTGGTGGCAATGTCGGCCAGAAGCTGTCGTGACTGGCTTCGCCGCAGGAAGACCGTGATGCGCTGGCCGTTGGTGCTGATGCGCGCGCCTACGGCGCGCATCACGCTGGGGCGCAACTGCGCGTCGCGCGAGGCCACGATGGTGGAGACGCCCCGGTCCACCAGGGCGATGTATTCGGCGCTCAGAAGCGTAGGCATGCGTGAAAGGCTCAGGCGCGAAAGCGCTTACGGGTGAGCGCCAGGGCCACCCAGTACGCGGCCACGGTGGTCACGGCGATCACCAGGCCGTGGCGCAGCGGGTGCTGCGGCCACTGGTCCATGAAGAGGGGGCGCACCAGTTCCACGGCGTTGGTGAGTGGCAGCCAGTCCGAGGCGAGGCGTATGGCCGTGGGCAGCTGTTCGCGCGGGAAGAAAACACCCGACAGGAACATCATGGGCGTGAGCACCAGCGTGAAGTAATAGGTGAAGAAGTCATAGCCCTTGGCCAGCGCATTGAAGATGAGCGCGATGCTGGAAAACATGATGCCCACGCACAGCAGCACCGGCCAGGCCACGATCAGCTTGGGGCTGTAGCTGATGCCCAGCGCGAGCATCACCCCCAGGATGGCGGTGGTGGTGAACAGCGCCTTGAATGCGGCCCACAGCATCTCGGCCAGCAGCACGCTGTCCAGGCTGATGGGGGCGTTCATGATGCCGTCCCAGGTCTTTTGCACATGCATGCGCGAGAAGGCCGAGTACAGCGCTTCGAAGCTGGCCGCATTCATGGCGCTCATGCAGATCGACCCGCTGGCCAGGAACAGGATGTAGGGCACGTTCTGCCCGCCCACCTGCACCTGTCCCACCAGCGCCCCCATGCCGTAGCCGAAGGCCACCAGCCACATCAGCGGCTCGGCGATGTTGCCCAGCAGGCTGGGCACCGCCAGCTTGCGCCACACCAGCAGGTTGCGCAGGAACACGGGCCACCAGCGCGTCGACAGGTCGGGCGCGCGCCAGGGGCTGGGCGTGGTGGGCGTGGGCATGTCAGCCTTCCTCGCGGATTTGACGCCCGGTGAGCTTGAGGAACAGGTCCTCCAGGTTCGCGGGCCGGTGCAGGGTGCGCAGGCTGCCGTGGGCCGACAGCGCCTGCAGCAGCGGGCGAGCGTCCTGCGTGTAGAAGAACACGGTCTCGCCGCTGACTTCCACACGCCGCGCCAGCGGACGCAACTGCGCATCCTGCGCCAGGGCCAGCGCGCCGGGGCCGTAGGCCTCGACCACGTCGGGTTCCAGGTGCTCGGCGATCAGCGCGCGCGGCGTGCCTTCGGCGATCTTGCGGCCATGGTCCAGCACCAGCAGGCGCGAACACAGGCGCTCGGCCTCATCCATGAAGTGCGTCGTCAGCAGGATGGCCTTGCCGCCCTGCAGCAGCTGCTGCAGCCGCTCCCACATCAGGTGGCGCGCCTGCGGGTCCAGGCCGGTGGTGGGCTCGTCCAGCAACAGCAGGCGCGGGTCGTTGACCAATGCGCGCGCCAGCGACAGGCGCCGGCGCATGCCCCCCGACAGTTCGCCCGGCCGCGCATCGGCCTTGGCCGTGAGCGCGGCGAACTCCAGCAGCGGCGCGATGCGCTGCGCCATGGCCGTGCCCTTCAGGCCGAAGTAGCGGCCGAACACGCGCAGGTTTTCGGCGCAGCTGAAGTCCGGGTCCAGGCTGTCGAACTGCGTCACCACGCCCAGTTGGGCCTTGATGGCCAGCGCGTCCTGCGGCATGGCGAGCGGCGCAGCGCCGCCGCCAGGGTGAAAGTGCACGCTGCCCTCGTCGGGCGCCGTGAGGCCCAGGCACATGCGCAGGGTGGTGGTCTTGCCCGCGCCGTTGGGGCCGATCACGCCCAGGCACTCCCCCGGCGCGATGGCGAACGACAGCCCATCCACCACGGTGGCGGTGCCATAGCGCTTGCGCAGGTCGCGGGCTTCCAGAAGCACTTGCATGGCGCGATTGTGGGGGGAAGACCGCGCCATTGCAGAGGTTTATGAGAAAAATGGCGCTGGCGCTTTACAGATAAGCGCTAATAGCTATCAAAACCAGAGTTTTCTGAGAGCGGGGCGCCCTTTGGATGCCCGCTTTCCATGGTCCAATCGTCAAAGCCAACCAACCACGATGGACACCATGGACACAACCGGCTTTCAGGACACGCTGGCCGTTCTGGCGGGCGCCCTGGGCAGCGGCCTGCTGATGGGGATCGAGCGCGAACGGCGCAAGGGCCAGGGCCCGTTGCGCGCGCTCGCGGGCGTGCGCTCGTTCACGCTGGCGGCGGTGTCGGGTGCGACGGCGGCGCTGCTGGGCAGCGAGGCGCTGGTGGCGGTGGGCGCGGTGTTCATTGCGCTGCTGGGCGTGGTGGCCTATGCGCGCGACCGCTCCGAAGACCCCGGCGTGACCACCGAGATCGCGCTGCTGCTGGCCTACCTGATCGGCGTGCTGTGCACGCAGAGCCTGCCCGTGGCGGCGGGGCTGGCCGTCGCCGTGACCAGCCTGCTGGCGGCGCGTGAGGCGCTGCACGAGTTTTCGCGCGAGTGGCTGCGCCAGGGCGAGGTGCGGGGCGGGCTGATCCTGGCTGCGCTGGCGCTGTTGGTATTGCCGCTGGCGCCCAACCAGCCCCTGTGGGGGGAGGCGCTGAACCCCCAGGTGCTGGTGCGCCTGGTGGTGGTGCTGCTGGTGATCCAGGCGCTGGCGCATCTGGCGCGCCGGCTCATGGACGCGCGCCGCGCGAACGCCCTGTCGGCGCTGGCCTCGGGTTTCATCTCCAGCACCGCCACCATCGCCAGCCTGGGCGTGGCCGTGCGCGAGGGGCGCGAGCCCGTGCGCGCGCAGGGGGGCGCGGCCGTGCTGTCGTGCGTGGCGACCATGGCGCAGATCCTGGTGGTGGCGGCCACCGTGCAGCCCCAATGGCTGGTGCGGCTGTGGGCGCCGGCACTGGCGGGCGGGGTGGTGGCGCTGGTCTGGGGGTGGGCACTGCTGCGCAGCATGCCCGCGGGTGAGGCGCCGGCCCCGGCGGACGTGGACGGCACGGCGCTGTTCAAACTGCGCGACGCGCTGCTGATCGCCGCGCTGC
Source organism: Diaphorobacter sp. LI3 (assembly GCF_022807955.1). Taxonomy (NCBI): domain Bacteria; kingdom Pseudomonadati; phylum Pseudomonadota; class Betaproteobacteria; order Burkholderiales; family Comamonadaceae; genus Diaphorobacter; species Diaphorobacter sp. LI3. Next base: position 863,495 of record NZ_CP094346.1, read on the forward strand.
TCACGGCTGTGCAGGTGCTGGTGCAGGCACTGCGCGGCTGGTGGGGCGACGCGGGCCTGCTGGCCGGCGCCCTGGTGGCGGCGCTGGCCGACGTCCATGCGGCGGCCGCGGCCATCATGTCGCAGGGCCGGCCGCTGGACCCCGTGGGGCCCAGCCTGGTGAGCGCGCTGGCGGCGGGGCTGAGCGTGCACGCCGTCAGCAAATGCGTGACGGCCCTGGTCAGCGGGGGCTGGCGTTATGCCGTGGCGGCCGGTGGCGGCGTGGTGCTGCACACGCTGGCCTTCGTCGCGGTGCTGTTGCTACTCTAAATTGATAAAAGGCGGCTCAAACGCTTATGGGATAAGCGCGAGCAGCTATCGATGAAATAGCAATGGCTGCGGCTACTGGAACGCCACTTCGGCAAAGCTGCGCAGCTTGCGGCTGTGCAGCCGGTGCACGCCGCCCGCGCGCAGGATGTCGATGGCGCGCATGCCGATGCGCAGATGTTGGTCCACGCGTTCGCGGTAGAAATGGTTGGCCATGCCGGGCAGCTTGATCTCGCCGTGCAGCGGCTTGTCGCTCACGCACAGCAGGGTGCCGTAGGGCACGCGGAAGCGAAAACCGTTGGCGGCGATGGTGGCGCTTTCCATGTCCAGCGCCACGGCGCGGCTTTGGCTGAAGCGGCGCTGGGGCATGTTGTCGGGCAGCAATTCCCAGTTGCGGTTGTCGGTGCTGGCCACGGTGCCGGTGCGCATGATGCGCTTGAGCTGGTCCTGCGGCATCTGCGTCACGTCGGCCACGGCCTGCTGCAGCGCCATCTGGATCTCGGCCAGCGCGGGGATGGGCACCCACAGCGGCAGCTCCTCGTCCAGCACATGGTCCTCGCGCACGTAGGCGTGGGCGAGTACGTAGTCGCCCAGCTGCTGGCTGTTGCGCAGGCCCGCGCAGTGGCCCAGCATCATCCAGGCGTGGGGGCGCAGCACGGCGATGTGGTCGGTGATGGTCTTGGCGTTGCTCGGGCCCACGCCGATGTTGACCATGGTGATGCCGCTGCGGTCCGCGCGCACGAGGTGGTAGGCGGGCATCTGCGGCAGGCGGGCCGGGGCCACGCCCAGGTCGTCGCCGGCCTGCTCGGGCAGGCCCGTGCGGCGCGTGACCACGTTGCCCGGCTCAATGAAGGCGATGTACTCGCTGTCGGGCTTGGCCATCTCGGCATGGCCCAGGCGCACGAACTCGTCGATGTAGAACTGGTAATTGGTGAACAGCACGAAGTTTTGGAACCACTCGGGCTGCGTGCCGGTGTAGTGGCGCAGGCGGTGCAGCGAATAGTCCACGCGCGGCGCGGTAAACAGCGACAGCGGCTGCGCCTCGCCAGCGCGCGGCGACCAGGTGCCGTTGGCAATGCCGTCGTCCATGGCCTCCAGGTCGGGCAGGTCGAACACGTCGCGCATCAGCATGCGCCGCTCGGGGCTGAGCGTGCCTTCGATGTGGTCGTGCTCGGCGAACGAGAAGTGGATGGGGATGGGCTGATTGCTCACGCCCACTTCCAGCTCGACGTTGTGGCTGGCGCGCAACAGGCGCAGCTGCTCCGTGTAGTAGTCGGCGAACAGGTCAGGCCGCGTGAGCGTGGTCTCGTAGCGCCCCGGCCCCTCCACGAAGCCATAGGCCAGGTGCGTGGGCGCGCGCGCCACGGTGCTGGTCTGCACGCGCACGAAGGGATAGAACGCGCGCACGGGTGCGGCGGGCGTCTCTCCCGCCACGAAGCGCTGCATGGCGCTGCGCAGATGGTCGATCTGCTGCTGGTAGATGCGCTGCACCTGGGCCAGCGCCTCGGTCTCGGTCGTGTGGAAGGTGGGATCGGGAAGTGCGGGGATCTGAGCCATGGTGCCTATTGTCCACGCCGCATGTGTCAGCGTGGGCACGGCGCCGGGCCGGGCCGGCTGCTCACTCGGCCCGGGCGCGCAGCCACTCGCGGGCGCGCTGCGCATCCATGGGCGGTGCGATGCCAAAGCCCTGCGCCAGTTCGCAGCCCAGGCGCTGCAGCAGCGCGAGCTGCTCCGCGGTCTCCACGCCTTCGGCCACGGGCTGCAGCTGCAGGCTGTGCGCGAGCTGGATGATGGCGGTGACGATGGCCACGTCTTCGCTGTCGGCAGGCGTGTCGGTGACGAAGGAGCGGTCCACCTTGATCTTGTCCAGCGGGTAGCGTTTGAGGTAGGCCAGCGACGAGTAGCCCGTGCCGAAGTCGTCCACCGTTACGGCAACGCCCAGGGCCTGCAGGGCCTGCAGGGTGGTGCGCGTGTGGTCGGCCTGCTGCATGAGGGCGGATTCGGTGATCTCCACCTCCAGGTACTGCGGTGCGAGCCCCGCGGACTGCAGCACCTGGGCGATCTCGCCCACCACGTCGCGCTGGCGGAACTCGATAGCTGAGAGGTTCACCGCCACCGGCACCCGGGGCAGCCCTTCGTCGTGCCATGCCTTGAGCTGGCGGCAGGCTTCGTGCAACACCCAGCGGCCGATGGGCGTGATGAGCCCGCGCGATTCGGCGAGCGGAATGAACTCATCCGGCCCCACGAGGCCGCGCACCGGGTGTCGCCAACGCACCAGCGCCTCAAAGCCCACCAGCCGGCCGTCGGCCACCCGCACCTGGGGCTGGTAGTGCAGTGCGAAGGCCCCTTGGAACACGGCCTCGCGCAGCAGGTGCTCTTGCTGCAGCAGCTCCGTGGGTTGGCCTTCCATGCCCGGTTCATAGAACATGCGCGTGCCCCGCCCGCTTTCCTTGGTGTGGTGCATGGCCGCGTCGGCGCGCCGCAGCAGGTCGTCGGGGCTGTAGCCGTCGTCCGGAAAGACGCTGATGCCGATGGAGGGTGACAGCGACAGCGGCGTGCCACCGATGGCGAACTCGGCGCGCACGCGCGCCAGCAGCGCATCGGCCACTTCGGCCGCTGCGGCGCGGTTGGCCAGGTCGGGCAGCAGCACGATGAATTGGTCGCCGCCCACGCGCGCGACGAAGTCGGTGGCCTTCACCCCGTCCTGCAGGCGCCGCGCCATCTCGATCAGCAGCTGGTCGCCGGCCTGGTTTCCCAGGGACTCGTTGACCGTCTTGAAATGGTCCAGGTCGATGAACAGCACGGCGGCGCGGGTCTGCCGCTCCTGCGCGGCACTCGCCATGCGTGCCAGCTGCATCATGAGGTGGCGCCGGTTGGGCAGTTGGGTCAGCGTGTCATGCAGCACCAGGAAGCGCGCCTGCTCCTGCGCCTGCTTGCGCGCCGTGATGTCGCGCACCACCACCACGCGGTAGTCACCCTCCTGCTGGGGCATGGTCTTGCCCACCACCTCGATCGGGATCACGCGGCCGTCCTTGTGGCGCATGGCGAGCTCGTAGGGCTTCTCGCTGCCGCGGCGCGTGTATTCCACGGCCAGCGCGCGGTACTCAGGCAGCGCGAAATCGAAGATGGATTGGCCTACGAGCTCGGCCAGCGAATAGCCAACCATGCGCTGCAGCGCTTCGTTGGCATCCAGAATGCGCCCGTCGCGGTGAAAGGCAAGTCCCTCCTCGGTAGCGATGGCGAACTTGCGCATGCGCTCCTCGCTCTGGCGCACGGCGCGCTCGTCCTCCCAGTGGTGGGTGATGTCGTTGATGAGCACGAATGCACCCACCATCGCGTTGCGTCCTTCGCGCACCCCGAAGTGCGGCTGCAGGCTGATCTCCAGCATATGCGCGCGCCCCTGCGGGCCGGCGTATTCGCGGGTGTACTGAACGCTCTCCCCAGCCAGCGCGCGCTGCACGTAGGGCAGGATCTCCTGCCAGGCCTTTTCGCCGATCGCCTCGCGCACCGTCTTGCCGATGATGCTCTGCACCGTTTGCCCGCTGAAGGCGGCATAGCGCTGGTTGGCGAACACGCAGCGCAGGCTGGTCGATTCGTAATAGGCCAGCATGACGGGCACCGAGTCGGCGATGAGCCGCAGCAGCGCATCACTGGCGCGGGGGCCCAGGTCGGGCAGGGGGGGGGAGGCAGGGGGGCGAGGGGAGGGCATATCCAGTGCCAGTGGGCGGTCGGTCCCGGAGCTTATATCCCAACGCCTGGCCTTTGGCGAGCAGGCGCGTCCGGCGGCGCGCCGGGCGCTTGTGTGCCAGCAGGGCGGCACGGCGGTGGGATAATCGCTGTATGCCTTCCGCACCCTCCGGCCCCTTGAGCGTTCCCGCGTGGATGACGCCCCACAACCTGCTGCGCGCCTCGGTGGGCGTGGCCCTGCTCACCATCGTGCTCAAGACGCTGGCCTGGTGGGTCAGCGGCTCGGTGGGCCTGCTGTCGGATGCGCTGGAGTCGTTCGTCAATCTGGCGGGCGCGATGTTCGCGCTGGCCATGGTGACCATTGCGCGCCGCCCGGCGGACGAGGACCACCCCTACGGACACCACAAGGCGGAATATTTCTCGTCCGGCTTCGAGGGCATTCTCATCGTGGGCGCCAGCATCGCCACCCTCTGGGCGGCTGTGCTGCGGCTGATGCACCCGCAACCGCTGGAGCAACTGGGCTGGGGCATGGGCCTGTCGCTGTTGAGCACGGCCTGCAACGGCCTGCTGGCCTGGGGCATGCTGCGCGCGGCGCAGGTGCACCGGTCGCTGGCGCTGGAAGGCGATGCGCGGCACCTGATGACCGACGTGTGGACCTCCATCGGCGTGGTGGGCGGGCTACTGGCCGCTGGCGCCACCGGTTGGCTGTGGCTGGACCCGCTGGTGGCGATCGCGGTGGCGTTGAACATCCTGCGCGAAGGGGGCGCGCTGATCTGGCGCGCCTCGCAGGGTCTCATGGACGAAGCCATGGAGCCTGGCCTGCTGGCGCGCGTGTTCACGGTGTTGGGCGAGCACAACCACGCCAGCGCAGGGGTGGTGTATTTCGACAGCCTCACCTCGCGCCGCGCCGGCGCGCGCAACTACGTGGATCTGCACATGCATGTGCCCGCGCACTGGACGCTGGGGCATGCCGCCGAGCAGCGCACCGCCGTCGAGCAGGCCCTGATGCAGGCCGTGCCCGGCCTGCGCGCCACCATCGAACTGCTGCCCGAAGGGCAGGCTACGGTGTTCGAGACCGCCGAGGCGGCCGCGCCGGGAGGAGCCGGCACATGATCGGCCTGCTGCAGCGCGTGCGCGAGGCGCGCGTGGAAGTGGCCGGCGAGATCGTGGGCCGCATCGGCCCGGGGCTGCTGGCGCTGGTGTGCGCCGAGCAGGGCGACAGCGAGGCGCAGGCCGACAAACTGCTGGCCAAAATGCTCAAGCTGCGCATCTTCAGCGACGAGGCCGGCAAGATGAACCGCAGCGTGCAGGACCTGGACGGGCAGGGCACCTGCGGCGGCCTGCTCATCGTCAGCCAGTTCACCCTGGCCGCCGACACGCGCGGCGGCAACCGGCCCAGCTTCACGCAGGCGGCACTGCCGGCGCAGGGGGAGCGGCTGTACGACTACTTCGTCGCCCAGGCGCGCGCCGTGCACCCCATGGTGGCCACGGGCCGCTTTGCCGCCGACATGCAGGTGCACCTGGTCAACGACGGACCGGTGACCCTTCCGCTGCGGATAGCGCCGCCGGGATAATTGGCGACCATGACCATCTCTTCAGGCGCGTCGCCTGCTCCGTCCGCCTCCGCCTTCTCATCGCTGCCTCTGTCCCCTGAAATGCTGGCCAACCTGCAGCAGCTGGGCTATGCGCAGATGACGCCCATCCAGGCCGCCAGCCTGCCTTTCAGCCTGCAGGGCCGTGATCTGATCGCCCAGGCCAGCACCGGCAGCGGCAAGACAGCGGCCTTTGGCTTGGCCATGGTCGATCGGCTGAACCCGCGCTGGTTCGCCGTCCAGGGCCTGGTGCTGTGCCCCACGCGCGAGCTGGCCGATCAGGTGGCCACCGAGATCCGCCGCTTGGCGCGTGCGCAAGACAACATCAAGGTCGTCACTGTGTATGGGGGCGTGCCTTCGCGCGGCGCGATTGCTTCGCTGGAGAACGGTGCCCACATCGTGGTCGGCACGCCGGGCCGCGTGATGGACCTGATGGAGCGCGGCAAGCTCGACATCGCCAACCTCAAGACCTTGGTGCTTGACGAGGCCGACCGCATGCTGGACATGGGCTTCCTGGCCGATATTGAGACCGTGGTGCGCCAGTGTCCGGCCGAGCGCCAGACCCTGCTGTTCTCCGCCACCTATCCCGACGGCATTGCGGGACTGGCACAGCGTTTCATGCGCGCGCCCCAGATGGTGAAGGTGGCCGCCCAGCACGGTGCAGGCAAGATCGCGCAGCGCTGGTATGAGGTGGATGCACGCGAGAAGGTCGACGTGGTGGCGCGCATGCTCGCGCACTTTCGCCCTGCGTCGAGCATTGCCTTCTGCAATACCAAGCAGCAGTGCCGTAACGTGGTGACTGCGCTGCAGAGCCAGGGATTCAGTGCCCTCGCCCTGTTTGGCGAGTTGGAGCAGCGCGAGCGTGACGAGGTGCTGGTGCAGTTTGCCAACAAGAGCTGCAGCGTGCTCGTGGCCACCGACGTGGCGGCGCGCGGCATCGATATTGCCGACCTCTCGGCCGTGATCAACGTCGACGTGACGCCCGATCCCGAGGTGCACATCCACCGCATCGGCCGCACGGGCCGTGGCGATGCCGAGGGGCTGGCGCTGAACCTGGTCAGCATGGATGAGATGGGCAGCGTGGGCAGGATCGAATTGCTGCAAGGCCGTGCGTGCGAGTTCTTTCCGGTGGATGAACTCACCCCCACGGCAGGGGGCGAACTGCAGCCACCCATGTGCACCATCCAAATCATCGGCGGGCGCAGGGAGAAGATCCGCGCCGGCGACGTGATGGGCGCCATGTGCGCCGACTTCGGCTATGCGCGCGAGCAGATCGGCAAGATCAACGTCAACGATTTTTCCACCTACGTGGCCGTGGACCGCGCCATCGCGGCCCAGGCCTGCGCCAAGCTGAATGCGGGCCGCGTCAAAGGCAAGATGGTGAAGGCGCGCTTGCTGTAGCGCGCCTGGGGCCTTGGGGGCGGGGTTCAGCCCTTCAGGAAGAACAGCCCCGCCATCACCAGCCCCGTGGCCACAATGCCCCAGCGCAGCACCGGCGCAGGCAGTTGGCGTGCCACGCGCGCGCCGCCATAGCCGCCCAACGTGGCGGCCACCATCATCACCAGGGCCTGCGGCCACAGCACGATGCCGCCTGCGGCATAGATGGCCACGGCAATCGCCGTGAGCAGGGCCGACACGAGGTTCTTCATGCCGTTCATGGCGTTGAGCTGCGTCTGCCCCAGCAGCCCGAACAGCGCCAGCAGCAGGATGCCCAGGCCCCCGTTGAAATAGCCCCCGTAGGCCGCCACCGCCAGCATGCCCGCGCCGGCTTTCAGGGCCGAGGGCGTGCCATGGCCGGCTTTGCCGGCCCATTGCCGCAGCTGCGGGCCAAAGGCGAAGAGTGCCGTGGCCGCCAGCAGCAGCCAGGGCACGACCTTGCGGAAGGTGGCGTCGGGCGTGAACAGCAGCAGCGCCGCACCGGCCGAGCCGCCGATGAGCGACAGCACGACCACGGCGCGCATCGACAGGCCCGGCGGCGGTTGCATGTCTTCCCGAAAGCCCCAGGCACCGGCCATGTAGCCGGGCAGCAAGGCCACAGTGCCGGTGGCGTTGGCGACCACGGGCGGCACGCCGGTGAACACCAGCGCGGGCAGGGTGAGGAAGCTGCCGCCGCCGGCTACCGCGTTGAGCGCACCGGCGATGAATGCGGCGGTGAGCAGAAGTGCCAAGTGGCCGATGGAGGTCGTCCAGCCCAGGATGTCCATGCGTGGGTTCTTCCCTTAAGAGATGGTTGCCGCGTGAGAGGCGGACCTGCAGGACGCAGGTCGCGCGGCATCTTAGGCCGCACCGACGGGCGCGTTTGTGACCTGGGCGCAAAACAGCTTTCCGCACCCCGGCGCCCGCGGTGGCGAGCGCCTGCGCGGTCGCGCCGCCTGCCAGTTATGCCGCGTAGGGGTCCGCGAAGCCCAACTCCTGCAGGATGGCGGTCTCGTACGCCTCCATTTCCTGCGCGTCCTGTTCGCTGGTTTCGTGGTCCCAGCCCTGGGCGTGCAGCGTGCCGTGCACCAGCAGGTGGGCGTAGTGCTCCTCTAGCGTCTTGTTCTGCTCGCGGGCCTCGCGCTCGACCACGGGGGCGCAGAGCACCAGATCGGCCACGGCCACGGGCTCTTGCTGGTAGTCGAAGGTGAGCACGTTGGTGGCGTAGTCCTTGTGGCGGAACTCGCGGTTCAAGCGCTGGCCTTCCTCGGCGCCCACGATGCGCACGGTGATCTCGGCATCCACGGCCAGGGCGTGGCGGATCCAGCGCGCAACCGCGTGGCGGGGCAGGGTGGCGCGGTGCGCGGTGGCCTCCGCGTCGCGTGCAAATTGGAGGGACAGGGACAATTGGTTCAAAGCCATTTTTGCCTCCAGCGCTTATCTATCAAGCGCAAGCAGCTATGAATTTATGAGCTTTTGGCCGGCGCCTACTCGCCTGCGCCGCGGCGGCTGCGCTGCGCGTCGTAGGCATCCACGATGCGCGCCACCAGCGGGTGGCGCACCACGTCGGCGCTGGTGAAGCGCGTGACGGCGATGCCCTTGACGCGCTTCAAAACCCGCTCGGCGTCGATCAGGCCGCTCATCGCGCCCTTGGGTAAGTCGATCTGGCTCACGTCGCCTGTGACCACCGCGCGCGCGCCGAAGCCGATGCGCGTGAGGAACATCTTCATTTGCTCGGGCGTGGTGTTCTGCGCCTCGTCGAGGATGACGAAGGCGTTGTTCAGCGTGCGCCCGCGCATGAAGGCCAGCGGCGCGATCTCGAGCGCATTGCGCTCGAAGGCCTTCTGCACGCGGTCAAAGCCCATCAGGTCGTACAGCGCGTCATACAGTGGGCGCAGGTACGGGTCCACCTTCTGCGTCAGGTCGCCCGGCAGGAAGCCCAGGCGCTCACCAGCTTCCACGGCCGGGCGGGTGAGCACGATGCGCTGCACGCTGCTGCGCTCCAGCGCATCCACCGCGCAGGCCACGGCCAGGTACGTCTTGCCGGTGCCCGCCGGCCCGATGCCGAAGGTGATGTCGTGCGTGGCGATGTTTTCCAGGTAGGTGGCCTGCGTGGGCGTGCGCGCGCGCAGGTCGGCGCGGCGCGTGGTGAGCTGGATGGCGCTGGCTTCGTCATCGCCCTGCATGCTGGCGTCGCCGGCCAGCATGAGCTGCAGGTGTTCTTCCTTGATGGGGCGATCCGCCATCTCGTACAGCGCCTGCAGCAACTCCATGGCTTGCGTGGCCTTGGCCTTGGGGCCGTCCACCTTGAACTGCTCGTGCCGGTGGGCGATGGAGACCTGCAGCGCCGCCTCGATGGTGCGCAGGTGCACATCGGCAGGGCCGCACAGATGGGTCAGGCGCGTGTTGTTATGGGGGGTGAAGGTGTGGCGCAGGATCACGCTGATAATTCCGGTCGAAGTTCCGCGGCGGGTGTCCGGCGCGGCAAAGGACATCCATGATAGGCAAATTGACCGGCACGCTGCTGGAAAAGAACCCCCCCGAGGTGCTGGTGGACTGCCACGGCGTGGGCTACGAGGTGCAGGTCAGCATGAGCACCTTCTACAACCTGCCCGCTGTGGGTGAGCGGGTGAGCCTACTCACGCAGTTCATCGTGCGCGAGGATGCGCAGCTGCTGTACGGCTTTGGTACGGCGCAGGAGCGCCAGGCGTTTCGCGAACTCATCAAGATCAGCGGCGTGGGGCCGCGCACAGCGCTGTCCATCCTCTCGGGCATGGGCGTGGCGGACCTGGCGCAGGCCGTTTCGCTGCAGGAAGCAGGGCGCCTGGTCAAAGTGCCGGGCATCGGCAAGAAAACCGCCGAGCGGCTGCTGCTGGAGCTGAAAGGCAAGCTGGGCACGGACGTCGGCGTGCGCGCGCATGCGGCCAACGACAACCAGGCCGACATCCTGCAGGCGCTGCTGGCCCTGGGCTATAACGACAAGGAGGCCGCCGCTGCGCTCAAGGCGCTGCCGGCGGATGTGGGAGTGAGCGAGGGGATCAAGCTGGCGCTGAAGTCGCTATCCAAATAGTTCTTACGTAGAGGAGAGAGCAATGCAATTACTGACAACAACTGCGGCGCAATGGGCCGCGATACCCCTGGTGCTGGCCTTGTCCGCTTGCGGTGGAGGTGGCGGCGGCAACGACATTCCCTCTCCTGCGCCTCCGGTGGCGGGCGACCGCATCGAGCCCTACGACCCCAGCGGCACGGCCAAGGTGGCCACCTCGCAGCAGCCGGTGAGCCCGGTCGTCAGTGCGCAGGCAACCCGCACCATCGCCCTCGGCGCGCTCACGGCCGTGAAGGGCGTGGTCTCCGCCACTCCCGGAACGCCCTTGCAGATCGGCGAGGCGCGCAGCGTGGCGGACACCGCCACCGTCGCGGCCACTGCGGCCCTGCTGCGCTGGCAACCGACGGCGCGGGGCACGCAGGCCGCAGCGCTGCGCTTCACGGCCGACGGAGCGTATGGCGTGCGTCTGGGCGTGCTCGTGCAGTCGCTGCCCGAGGGCGCGGTGCTGCGCTTCTACGGCGAGCAGGGAGCGGGGGCCATGGAGGTGCGCGCGTCCGAGCTGCAGGACATGGCCGCGCGCAATGCGCGTGGCGGTGCGGATGACACCACCGCGCGCACCTATTGGAGCCCGGACTTCAGCGGCCCGCAGACCACACTGGAAGTGGAGATTCCCGCTGCGGCCTCGCCAGCGGCCGTCCGGCTGTCCGTGCCGCGGCTGTCGCATTTCACGCTGGCGCCCGCACAGGCCGAGCAGGCCTTTGCCCAGAAGGTGGGCGAGTCGGGCAGTTGCAACGTGGACGCGACCTGCCGGCCGGAGTTCAACGACCAGAGCCGCTCGGTGGCGCGCATGATCTTTGTGCGCGACGATGGCAAGAGCTACCTGTGCACCGGCACGCTGCTCAACGATGCGGCGTCCAGCGGTACGCCCTACTTCCTGAGCGCCAACCATTGCATTTCCACGCAGTCCGTGGCGTCCACGCTCACCACGGACTGGTTCTACCGTTCCAGCACCTGCGGCACCGCCACCGTGAACCCCGCCACCGTGCGCGTCACCGGCGGTGCGGCGCTGCTGCACGCGTCGGCCACCACGGACACGGCCTTCATGCAGCTCAACAGCCAGGCGCCTGCCGGCATCGTCTATGCAGGCTCGTACTTTGGCGGGGTGGGCGTTGGCACGGCGCTGGCGGGTGTGCACCATCCCCAGGGCGATCTGCAGAAGGTCAGCCTGGGCTCCGTGCAGCGCTACAGCACGTGCGTGGACAACAGTTGCCGTTCCAGTAATGCGGACGACGGCACCTTCCTTACGCTGGGCTGGCAGGAGGGCACGACGGAGGGCGGCAGCAGCGGCTCGGCCGCGTTCGTGACGTTTGGCGAGCGCCGCTATGTGGTGGGCCAGCTTCTGGGCGGAACCGCCAGCTGCGCTGCGCGCGACGGCGTGGACTATTACGGTCGTTTCGACACCAGCTACCGCACGGCGCTGCGGCGCTGGCTGAATCCGACGGCGGCCAACTAGGGCCTGTTCACACTATTTTTGCCAGTGCGAATGGCGTGAAAACCGCGCCAATCTAGGCGCGTGACGACGCCAAGGCCGGGGCCTTGGCTAGGAGGGCAACGACGCGTGGCGCGGTTTTCACTCCGTTCCCTCCGGGTTGCGATCAAAAAGGGCCATTCGCGGCGTTGCCAAGCCTCGCTGGGGTAGCACCCCAGCTTCGTTTGGCGCCTTGCGCCTGGCCCTTTTTGATCGCAACGCATCTGGCAAAAATAGTGTGAACAGGCCCTAACCCACCAGCACCAGCCCGGGCGGCAGGCTGTCGCCCAGGCTGCGCTGCTGGTCCTCGGCCTCCATGGCCGTGGGCTGTTCCACCAGCGCGATCCAGCGTGCGGGCGCGTGGGTGGCGCGCATCTTTTCCAGCACTTCGGTGCGCAGAGCGTCGGGCAGGTCGCGGGCGCGGTCGCCGGTCATGCGGGCGATCTGCACGGCGGCGAACAGGGCATGCTCGTTGTGGCGCCAGTCCTCGCGCAGCGTGGCATGCAGAAACTCGGCCGCGGCCTCGGGCGGCATCACGCGGTGGGCGTTGGCTGCCAGCGGCTGGCGCGCGGCCAGGCGGCCGATGGCCCACCAGGTCTGTGCGGACTCATCGGGCCGCAGCAGGCGCTGCAGCATCCACTGGCCCATTTCCTGGCGGTACTGCCAGGGCACGGCCTCCATGGCGGCGAACAGGCGCAGCATGTCGTCGTAGCTGCCCCACGCGGCCTTGCCCTGGCTGCGTTGCACGGTCTTTTGCATGCAGCCGGCCACCGCTTCCAGCACCTGCATCTGCTGCGCCTCGTCCAGACCCGCGGCCACACGGCGCCAGAACACCCACCATTCGGTCCAGTTGGCGGCGTCCTGGCCGTGGCCCAGGCCCGGGGGATAGAGCTGCCAGACCTGCGCGATGCGCCACGCGTCCAGCTCGGCGCCCACCCCCGGGCGCAAGCACCAGCCTGCCAGGTTGAGCCACGTGCGTTCATGCTCGGGCGTGCGCCGGCGGCGGCGCGCACGCGCCAGCAATGCATCGAACAGCGCGCGCAGCAAGGCCACGTCCCAGCCGACGCGGGGGCCCAGGAGTTTTTCCAGCGACTGGCGCAGCTGGCGCACCTCCTTGGGCGCCACGTCCTGTGCCTGGGTGCCGAAGATGCGGTCGATCAGCGCCAGCGCCTGGGGCAGGCGTGAGGCTTTAACCTCCGAGCCTTTTTGGCCGCTGACGCTTTCTGGTTCTGTGCGGGAAGCTATCGATTTGGAAGCGCCATCGGTGCCCGCCGCGCCGCGCACGGCGAAGGGCAGCAGCCAGGATTGGTCCGCCTCCTGCGTTGCCACGCAGCGCACCTCCAGCGTGCCCACCTCGGTCATGCAGGCCTGCAGCTGCACCTCCACCTGGGCGGTGGCGCGGCCTTCGGGTGCGGGCAGCACCGTGGCCAGCGGCGGCAATTCCGCCCAGCCGTCGCCCTCCAGCGGTGCGATCTGCCCGGCCTGCGCCTGGCCCTGGCTGCGCGCCACCAGCGCGAAGCGCACGGCCTGGCCCAGCCGCAGCGCGAAGCGCCGGCTCGTCAGGACCAGGCGCACGCCTTCTTCGGTGCCGCGGGGCAGCAGGCAGATGCCCTGCGGCGCAGTGCCCGCCTTGCCCGGCAGTACCAGCCAGTAACTGCGCGCCGAGCCGCCGCCGATGCGTGGGACTATGGTTTTAGGAGCTGCTGGCGCTTGTTCTGACTGGGCTGTGTGTGTATTTGATGATGAATGCTGCGCCAACCCGTACGCCGCGGCACCGCGCGCCACGGCCCAGTCGGGATGCGGGTTGTGCAGCACGCGGGGCGGTGCGCCGCGCCAGTGCGCAAGCACCTCCGTGAGCCGCTGCACCAGCGCCGGCGCATGGAATACCCCGCCGTTGAGCAGCAGGGTGTCGGGCAAATCGCCCCCGGCGTGCTGCGCCAGGAACTGCGCCAGATGGCGCGTGATGGCCGCGTCGGCGGGGTAGGGCAGGCCCAGCCCGCGCAGCGCACCCTGGCGGCGCGCCGGGCGATCGCCAATCGGCACCTGCGGCAGAAAGCCTTCCACCACGCATTGCAGCACCTGCGCGCGTGTGAGCGTGGCCGTGTGCGTCTGCGCCAGCATGCGGCTGCCCGCGCCCAGCAGCGTGACTGCGGCGCTGTCGGGGGCGCCGTCGGCCAGCAGCAACTCCTTGGCCTGCCGGCAGCGCTGCACCAGTTGGGCAAAGCGCGCGGCGGGCAAACGCGCGGCGGGCAAACGCGCGGCGGGCAAACGCGCGGCGGGCAAACGCGCGGCGGGCAGGTGGCCACCGTCGCCGGCGAACTGCGGCTCCAGCAGGTGCGCCAGCGCCAGATCCATGTTGTCGCCGCCCAGCATCAGGTGCTCTCCCACGGCGATGCGCGTCAGCCGGGGCGTGCCGCCGGCCTGCGTGTCCACGCGGATCAGCGTGAGGTCCGTGGTGCCGCCGCCCACGTCCACCACCAGCACCAGGCGGCAGCCCGCCAATTGCGCGGCCAGTTGTTCGCCTTGCAGCGCCAGCCAGTCGTGGAATGCGGCCTTGGGCTCTTCCAAGAGCTGCAGCGCTGGCAAGCCGGCCAGGCGTGCGGCTTCCAGCGTGAGCGCACGCGCGCCCTCGTCGAACGAAGCCGGCACGGTGAGCACCAGGTCTTGCGCATGCAGCGGCGCATCGGGGTGGGCGGCGTCCCATGCCGCGCGCACATGTGCCAGGTACGACGCGCTGGCCTGCACCGGCGAGACCCGGGCCACGTCCTGCGGCGCGCCCCAGGGCAGGATGGGCGCCGTGCGGTCCACGCCTGGGTGGGACAACCAGCTTTTGGCACTTTCCACCAGCCGCCCTGGCACGGCTGCACCCAGGTCGCGTGCCCAGCGGCCGAGGGTGGCGGGTGCGTCGTCCGTGGCCTCCAGGGGCGGCCAGGGCTGTCGCCACGCCTCGCCCAACTCGCCGGGTGCCGCCTGGTAGCGCGCCGAGGGCAGCAGCGGCTGCGCCTGCACCTCGCCCGCCGCGAGGCGCTGCGGGATGGGCAGCAGTGCGATGTCCGCCGCGCGGCCTTCCAGCGGCGCATAGGCGCAGGCGGTGTGGCTGGTGCCCAGGTCGATGCCGACGATGTAGCGCTTCACCCGGCTAAGCCCATGAAGACAGCGCGCGTGCGATGCGCGCGTTGAACCGCTGCACCTGGGCGGCGGACAGGCGCTCGGCGCCATAGAGCGAGAGCATGTCGAAGGCACTGCGTGGCGCGCAGGTGCCCAGCAGCGCGGTCTTGAGCACGCGCCGCACAGGCCGGCGCAGCACCAGCCGGTCCACCCACCAGGGCGACCCCAGCGTGGTGATGGCCAGTGTCCTGCGCAGCCGGTGCAGGCGGGGGCGGATGGGCCCCAGGTCGCTCGCATGGTCGTAAGCCACGCCGGGCGCCCATACGCGGTCGAACCAGCCCTTGAGCACCGCCGGAAAGCCGAACCACCAGGTCGGAAAGACCAGCACCAGCGCCTCAGCCAGCAGCAGCCGGTCGATCTGCGCTTGCACGGCGCCGCCGTCGAAGGCCGTGCCGTAGTAGCTGCGGCGCTCCGCCGCCGTGAGCGCGGGCGCGAATCCCGTGCGGCACAGGTCCTCCACCTGCACCGTGTGCCCTGCGGCGGTGAGGGTGCGGATGGCTTCCTGCGCCAGCGAATGGCACAGGCTGTCCTCCAGCGGATGCGCGATGACGACCAAGCAGTGCATGGCGCTGGCGTCAGGCCTGTGTCTGGGCGCGCACGTCGAACTCCACCTTCCAGCGCTCATGGCCTCCCACGGGCACGGCGCTCAGCTCCAGCGTGCCGATGTCGGTCACGCGGGCGTGCAGGGTGACGGGTACGACCTCGCCGGGCGTGCGGCCCTCGGGGGGCAGGTGGGCCTCGATCTCCTGCAGTTCCACCAGCTCTTCGGGTCCCCAGAAGTCCAGCAGCGTGCCCACGGTGTCGCCGCGGCGCACGCTGGAGCCGAAGAAGCGCAGCCGCACCGGCTCGCCCACCACCAGGCCGAATTCCTGGGCATGCAGCGCGACCTCGGTGCCTTCCTCCATGCCGAACGGCGCCAGGCACAGGGCGCTCAGGGGCGGCTCCATGCCGGGAATGGCGGGCATGTTGCTCTCCACGCCCACGTAGTAGCTTTGCGCCGTGCCGCCGCGGATGCGCACGCCGCGCCCCGCCGCAGTGACATGGCCGAAGTACGCCGCGCCGCGTGCCACGGCCAGGTCCAGCTGAGCGCCTTCCAGCAGCCGGGCCGGGACGGCGCCCTCGGCAGCCAGCCAGCCGTTGATGACACCGACGATGCGCTCAGCGATCTGGGGGGCCTTCAGCACGCCCCCGTTGAACAGAAGGGCCGTGGGGTGCAGGAAGCTGGCGCCCCCCGCTTGCCTGCCGGCCAGGCCAGGGATCTGTGCCGTGGCATCCAGCTGGCGCGACAGGAAGGCCGCCAGGTGGCGCGTGACGGCCGCGTCCTGCGCGTAGGGCAGGCCCAGTTGCGTGAGCGCGCCGCGCGCGCGGGTCAGCGGCTTGTCGCCCACGGCCACCTGCGGGAAGAACCCCTCGACCAGCACCGCCTGCACTTCGGCGCGCGTCACCTCGGTGCGGATGCTGCCGCCGATCAGCTTGCTGCCGCGGCTGGGGACGACCACGGGCACGGATGGCAGCGCCTCGTCGGCCAGCAGCAGCTCCTTGGCTGCGCGGCAGCCATGGGCCAGGGCGCGGGTCTGCCAGGCGTCCAGCGGCTTGCCCTCCTGGGCCAGCTTGCGCGCCACGCCATAGGCCAGGGCCAGGTCCATGTTGTCGCCGCCCAGCAGGATGTGCTCGCCCACCGCCACGCGCTGCAGTTCCAGGGCGCCGTCCTTCTCCAGCGCCGCGATCAGCGACAGGTCCGTGGTGCCGCCGCCCACGTCCACCACCAGAATGACGTCGCCGCTGGCGACCTGCTTGCGCCACCCGCCGCCGCTGGCCTGGATCCAGCTGTACAGCGCGGCCTGGGGCTCTTCCAGCAGCGTCAGGCGCTCCAGGCCGGCGGCGCGGCAGGCCTCGGCCGTCAGCTCGCGCGCGGCCGGGTCGAACGATGCGGGAATGGTGACGGTGATGTCCTGCTGCTCCAGCGGCGCCTCGGGGTGGGCCTGGTTCCAGGCCCAGCGCAGGTGCGACAGGTAGCGCGCCGATGCGGCCAGGGGCGACACGCGCGGCACCTCCGGCGGCGCATCGGGCGGCAGGATGGGCGCACGCCGGTCCACGCCCGGGTGGCACAGCCAGCTCTTGGCGCTGGACACCAGGCGGATCGGCGTGGCCGCGCCGCGCGTGCGCGCCAGCTCGCCCACCACGCCGTCCTGGCCTGCGCCGCCACCGGGCAGCGCGGTGTCGGCGGCGCTCAGCTCGCTCTCGTGCGGCAGGTACAAGAAGGAGGGCAGCAGCGGCCGCGCCTCCACGCTGGCCGGTCCGGTGACTTGCGGAATATCCAGCACCTGCTGCACGACGGTGTCGCCGTCGCTGGCGTGCCGGTCCACGTACGACAGCGCGCAGTGCGTGGTGCCCAGATCGATGCCGATGCTGTACTGGGCGTTGTTTTTGCCTGTAGCGCTTGCAGGGTAAGCGCTGGCAGCTATGGTTTCAGGAGCGTTGAGCATATCCGCGTTCACAGCTCCACCTCGGCCTGGGCCAGCACGGCGGCGGCCCGCGGGTCGGTGAGCTGCGGCAGGCGCACGGCGGTCGCCTTCCAGCCGCGGTGGGTCAGCTGGCCCGTGAACGGCGCCTGGCCGAGCACATTGCCCGTGAGGCGCACGGCCGTGGCGTCAAAGCCGACCGGCAGGGTGACGTGGCTGCCCTCGCCCTCGGGGCGCACGGCCTCGATGGTGAAATGCTCGCGCAGCACCTTGCGGCAGCCCTCGTGGACCACGCGCGCGGCGGCGCCGATCTCGGCATCGGAGTAGGGCGCCACGTCTTCCTGCAGAAAGTCCACCAGGCGCGCCTCGCGCTGCAGCAGGCCCAGCAGCTGCAGCGCGGCGGTGTCGGTGGCGACTTCGACGCGCTTTTCCACCACTTTCTCGACGGGCACCTCCACGCGGACCTCGACGATCTTCTCCACGATTGTCTCCACGGGCACTTCCACCCGCACTGCCTGGGGAGCCGGCGGCGCCACGTCGGCGGCCAGCGCTTCACCCGCGCGCAGGCGCTGGATGTCGGCGGCCAGGCGGCCGTTGCCCAGGATGGCGAAAAAGCTGCCGATGGCGATGGCCATGCGGCTCAGGAAGGAGGGGTGTGCTGGAGTGTTCATGGGCTGTCGCTGCAAGGGGGCGCCGGGCCGAGGCGGCGCGGCGCACAGGGGCGGGTGCGGCGTTCGAGTGGTCCGGGAGGGGGACGGGGCTCGCCCGCGCGCGGCGCGCGAAGGCGGCGATGTTACCGAAAGGCGGCTATCCCTGGCCCGCGCGGGGTGGCGGCGCGGCCCGGCTGCACGGGGGAATGGGGGACAATGCACGCGCCCTTCCTGGTCCGCTTCGCATGACGATCCATACCGACGACTTTGCCCCCTCTCCCCCTCCGGCGCGCGAGCGCGTGGTGTCGGCCGCGCCGGCCTCCTCACAGGAGGAAGCGCTGGAGCGTGCGCTGCGCCCCAAGCTGCTGCAGGAGTATGTGGGTCAGGCCAAGGCGCGCGAACAGCTCGAGATCTTCATCGGCGCGGCCAAGAAGCGCGGCGAGGCGCTGGACCATGTGCTGCTGTTCGGCCCGCCGGGCTTGGGAAAAACCACGCTCAGCCACATCATCGCCACCGAACTGGGCGTGAACCTGCGTCAGACCAGCGGCCCCGTGCTGGAAAAGCCCAAGGACCTGGCAGCGCTGCTCACCAACCTGGAACGCAACGACGTTCTCTTCATCGACGAGATCCACCGCCTTTCGCCCGTGGTCGAGGAAATCCTCTACCCCGCGCTGGAGGACTACCAGATCGACATCATGATCGGCGAGGGGCCGGCCGCGCGCAGCATCAAGCTGGACCTGCAGCCCTTCACGCTGGTGGGCGCCACCACGCGCGCGGGCATGCTCACCAACCCGCTGCGCGACCGCTTCGGCATCGTCGCGCGGCTGGAGTTCTACACGCCCGATGAATTGGCGCGCATCGTCATGCGCTCGGCCGGCTTGCTGGGCGCGCCCATCGACGCCGAGGGCGGCATGGAGATCGCGCGCCGCTCGCGCGGCACGCCGCGCATCGCCAACCGCCTGCTGCGCCGCGTGCGCGACTATGCCGAGGTGAAGGGTTCGGGCCACATCACCCTGGACATCGCCAACCGCGCGCTGACCATGCTGGACGTGGATCCGCAGGGCTTCGACGTGATGGACCGCAAGCTGCTGGAGGCCGTGGTGCATCGCTTCGACGGCGGCCCCGTGGGACTGGACAACATTGCCGCCAGCATCGGCGAGGAGAGCGGCACTATCGAGGACGTCATCGAGCCCTACCTGATTCAGCAGGGCTATCTGCAGCGCACCCCACGCGGGCGTGTGGCCACGCTGGCCGCCTACCGCCACCTGGGCGTGGCGCCGCCGCGCGCCGCGGGCGGGCTGTTCGAGTCCGCCTGATCGCTCAAGCCGCGTGGGGGGTGAGCGGCTGCGTCCGCGCGTCGGCTTGGTGCGCCGCGCCGCGGGTCAGCGCTGTGACCATCCCGCTCACGATGAGCACCTGGGCCGCATAGTAGGTGGCCAGCACCCACAGCTGCGACAAGGGCAGCGGCTGCACGAAGCGGTTGGTGGCCAGCAGCGAATCGCTGAGCATGAAGCAGCACGCGCCCAGCGCCACCGCAAGCGACGAGCGCTCGCGCAGCGCCGCGTGGCGCCCCCAGGCCTGCGCCGCCATCAGCGCGATCACCACCACATACACAGCCACCGGCACCCGCAGCGCGGCCGGCAATCCGCCGTGCCAGAGGAAGGCGTACATGCCGATGCCCAGCGCCAGCGTACCCCCGAGTGCCCCGCGGTGGCCGAACCACCCCACGCCCTGCTTGAACAGCGCGATGTAGCACAGGTGCGCCAGCAGGAAGCTCACCAGGCCGGGAATGAACAGGTGCTCTGACAGCATCAGGAACACGTCGCCCGCCAGCGAACCCAGCAGCGCGCCCAGCAGCAGCAAGTATGAGCGGTGCAAGCCAAAACGGCCTGTAGCGCTCATTGGATAAGCGCGAATAGCTACATAAGTGATAGCAATCGCCATGGTCAGCGGCTTGAACAGCAGGTGCCACGCCGTGAACCCCAGCGCGCTGGTCGCCGTGGCCAGCGCCCCGGCTTCGATCATCAGCGCCAACCCCATGCCAATGCGCCCCTGCATGGCCGCGCCCAGCGCCCACTGGCAGGCCAGCAGCGTGGCGAACCACACGGCGTTGGTCGCCAGCGGTGCGCCGTCGGCCTGCCACAGGAATGCCGCCACGCCCGCCAGCAGCAGCACGAACTGCACGCCGGCAAACCAGCGCAGCGGCGCGGACAGGGGCGGGTCGAACAGGGGCATGTCGTGGAGGTGGAAGGCCGGCTTGGGAAAGCGCTGCGCCACGTCGGCGGGGCGCCAGCCGGGGGCTTTCAGCCACACGCGCAGCTTGTCCGCCCAGCGGCTGGCGTGCCAGCTGTCGTGCAGCAGGCCCGCATACACCTGGGCGTTGGCCCAGAGCGGGTCCCAGCTGTTGAGCAGGCCGCGCGTGCCGTACACGCATTTCTCCCGCGGGTCCTCGTCCTTGAAGGTACCGAACAGGCGGTCCCACACGATCAGGACGCCGCCGTAGTTTTTGTCGAGGTAGCCGTCGTTCACGGCGTGGTGCACGCGGTGGTTGCTGGGGCTGCAGAACCAGCGGTCGAACCAGCCCAGCCGCCCCACCTGCTCGGTATGCACCCAGAACTGGTACAGCAGGTCGACCAGCCCCACCACCACGAACACCAGCGGCGGCACGCCCGCCAGCGCCATCGGCAGGTAGAACACCCAGCCCAGGACCGCGCCGGAACTGGTCTGGCGCAGCGCGGTGGACAGGTTGTAGTCCTGGCTCTGGTGGTGCACCGCATGCGCGGCCCACAGCACGGCCACTTCGTGCCCCATGCGGTGCAGCCAGTAGTAGCAGAAGTCGTAGAACACCAGCGCGATGAGCCAGCCGTGCCAGGTGGTCCAGAACGCCTCGCTGCGCCACAGCGCCAGGTGCTCATAGGCCAGCGTGTACAGCCCCACGCGCAGCAGCACGGTGAACACCGCGCTGGTCTGGCTGAGCATGCCCAGGCTGACGCTGCTCACCGCATCGGCCAGCCGCAGCGCGGGCCGTCCGCGCCAACGGCCGATGGCCCATTCCAGCGCCATGAGGGCGAGGAACACCGGGGTGACGAGGACGATGATCTGGCTGCCGGACATGGGAACGATTGTGGGCTGCAGCCAAGCCCGCCGCGAGGAGGGCAACCCTTAAGCGCCTGCGCCTGAAAATCGGGTAGGTGGGCCTGGCTGCGCTGAAGGGGGCCGCGCCCTTCCACGCCGCCGTAAGGCGACCCGCGTCGCCGTCATCGCTGTCCGTTCCGGCCGCCGGGGCCCGCGTCCGCTCAGAAGCGCTCCCACGGCTGCAGGTAGCGCCACTGCCCCTCGGGCACCTTGGCCAGGGGCACGCGGCCGATGCGGATGCGCTTGATGGCCCGCACGGACAGGTCCACGGCTTCGCACATGGCCGGGATCTGGCCGGGGCGGATGCCCTTGAGCGCGAAGCGCAGGCGTGTCTCGCTTTGCCAGCTGACCTTGATGGGCGGCAATGGTCGGCCGTTGAAGCTCAGGCCGTGGCAGAGCTTTTGCAGGCCGCCGTCCGCGATCTGGCCTGCCACCTCCACGATGCACTCCTGTTCCAGCGTTTCGATGTCTTCCTGCAGCTTGCGGGCCACGCGCCGGTCCTGCGTGTAGACCACCAGGCCGCTGGCCTCGGTGGGCAGCGGCGTGAAGCATTCGAGCTGTTTGAAATGGCGCAGCAGCACGCGCGTGCCGGCGGCGTCTTCGGGCAGGTGCGACTGCGCGTTGAGCAGCGCGACGGCTTGCGGCGCGCCCTGGCTGCGGCTGCCGTGCGCGCCCGGGGCGCCGTGTGTCGCGCCAGTGACCAGGCCCAGCCCCGCCTCGTAGCCCGGCGGCTTGTGCAGCAGCAGGGTGACGGGGGTGAGCTCCATCAGATTGGCGTCTGGCGCCAGCACCACGCTTTGCGCGGACGCCACGCGCGCGCCGGGCAGCTCGACCACCTGGCCGTCCACCGACACCCACCCACCCTCGATGTACTGCTCTGCCGTCGTGCGCGAGCACTGGAACTGCTGCGCCACGCGCTTGGACAGGCGCACCGCGTCCGTTGGATGGCTGGACTCAGTCATTGCCGGGCTCCAGCATGCGGATGCGCTCCACATGCGCGAGCAGCGAGCGCTGCGCGATGGGCCACATGCGCGGCGGCACGTCGTCGTAGGCCAGGCGCACCCAGTCGTCCATGCTGCCTTCGGGCTGGGCCTGCATGGCGGCCAGCACCTTGGCCTCGCGCGCCAGGCGGTGGGCCTTCAGGCGCGCGATGGCGGTGCGCGCCCCATCTTCCGGGCCTCCCAGCACGTAGCCGTGCGCGGGCAGGATGAAATCGGCGCCGTGCTCGGCGCACAGCGCGTCCAGCCGGTCCAGCGAATCCAGGTAGTCCGCCATGTTGCCGTCGGGCGGGTCGATGACCGTGGTGCTGCCGTTCAGGATGTGGTCGCCCGAGAACAGCAGCCCGTCCTCGCGCAGCAGCAGGCACAGATGGTTGGCTGCATGGCCGGGCGTGTGGATGACCTGCAGGCTATGGGTGATTTTGCCGTCCGGCCCTTGTCCAGAAAGCGTGAGCAGCTCATTATCTTGTAGCAAACGGTCGGGCGTGAATTGGCTGGCTGCACGTGCCGTGGGCGCCGAGGGCAGGCCCAGGATGGGCGGTGCGGCGCGCCCGGCGCGCACGCACATCGCCTGCAGCGGCGCGGCGCCGGGGGAATGGTCGGCGTGCGAATGGGTGCACACGATCATGCGGATGTCCCCCCCCGCGGCGCGCCAGAGCTTGTCCAGGTGCTCGGTGTCGGCCGGACCGGGGTCGATGGCGATGTAGCCCGTGGCCGGGTCGCCCACCAGGTAGCTGTTGGTGCCGGGGCCGGTCATCACGCCGGGGTTGGGGGCGGTGAGGCGCTGCACGTTCTTCAGCAGCGGCACGGGCGTCTCGCTCTGCCAGTCCAGCGCATGCTCGCCGCGGCCCGTGGGCGTGACCAGCGCCAGCTCGCCAAAGGGCGCCTCGTCCTCCATGAAGCGGGCCTCCTTGCCGCCCAGCAGGCCCGAGCGCGGGCTGCTGACCCACAGAGGCTGCTCGTGCGCGACGGCGGCGAGCACGGCGTCCACGTCCGCAAACTGCGCCAGGCGCTGCAGCGTGCGGATGGTGGGGAAGATCATGAAGAACTGCCCCGCCTCGTGGCGCGCCAGCGCGTCGGCCGGGCTCACCCACACGGGCTCGAACTGCTCGGACTCGTCGGCCACGGGCTCCTGCCCCTCGGGCATGCGCGCGACGAGAAAGGGCACGGCGAAGCGCTTCGGTAAATTGCGGTCGGCCGTCCAGTGGGCCAGCCAGTACACGCGGTCGGCCGCCAGGCGCAGGCCGCGCGCGGCGCATTGCGCGGCGAACGTGGTGCCGGCCGGTGCTTGGCGTGCGATGGCGGCGATGTCGTCGGCCCCGGCCCAGCGGCCGTCGCCGTGGCGCGCCAGCAGCACGCCCAGCTCCTCGAAGCTTTCGCGGATGGCGGCCAGCGCGTCGGTCAGGCGCGCGGCGGTCTGCGCCGGGCGGTGGTCGGCCAGGGCGTGGGTGGCGGGGTCGGCGTCCTGCGTCTCGATGCCGCCGCCGGGGAACACGTAGGCGCCGGGCACGAAGCTGGCCTTGTCGGAGCGGCGCGTCATCAGCACCTGCAGCGTGCTGCCGCCGCCGGGTTGGGGCGCATCGCGCAGCAGCAGCACGGTGGCCGCGTGAAGGGGGGTGACCGGTTCGCGGTGGGGGTGTAGTTGTTGGCTCAGGCGTGGCATCGGCGCATTATCGGCAGGCGCACGCCGCCCGCCATCAGCCCTGCAGCGGGCGCAGCTGGGACAGGCGCTCCAGCACCGGGCCGATCAGCGGCTTGGCGCGCGGAATGCCCACGCTCCAGAGCATCTCCAGCAGCTCGATCAGCGCGGCGCCGTCGGCGCTGCGCTGCACGAGATGGGTGGCGGTGGCAACGTCTTCGGCGTGCAGCCGGTCAAGTACGTCAACGGTCAGAGTCATGGTGGCCTCGCTCTCTCTTTTCTGGGGGCGATCAAAGGGACAACCTGCCCATGCCGGCCGAACCGCACCCGCGGCGGACGTGTTCAATCCGTGGGACGCAGCTGCAGCAGCCGCTGGAGCACGGGCTCCAGCAACTGCGGCGCGCGCGGAATGCCACAGTTCCACAGCATCTCCAGCAGTTCGATGAGCGCCACGGCGTCGGCGCTGTCTTGCACCAGTTCCGTCGCGGCATTCGGGTCGGCGGCATGCAGCCGGTCGAGTACATCCATCGTCAGGGTCATCGCACCTCCGTTGTCGTTATCGTGGCCCGCCGCTGCCGGCAGGGCGGCGCGGCGGGAACCCCGGATGCTCCCCATGCAGCCCAGGGGCGGGCTGATCGAAATCAATAGCCGAGCAAAAAACTCGGATGTCAGCCGTGCGGGGTTTCCCCGTGGTTGCACCCAGGCGACGCGCGCATGCGGCGGATAATCGCGCCATGCACATCCGCTTCACCAAGATGCAGGGCGCGGGCAACGACTTCGTGGTACTCGACGAGACGCAGGGACGCCTGGGGCTCACGCCCGCGCAGTACCGCTTTCTGGCCGACCGCCACTTCGGCGTGGGCGCCGACCAGATCCTCACCGTGCGCCCCTCGCCCGGCGCGGGCATCGACTTCGAATACGTGATCCACAACGCCGACGGCGGCCAGGTGGAGCAGTGCGGCAACGGCGCACGCTGCTTCGCGCGCTATGTGCGCGACAAGGGCCTCACCGCGCAGGACACGATCCGCGTGCAGACCATGGCCGGCGTGATCGCCCCGCACCTGACCGCCGACGGCCGTGTGACGGTGGACATGGGCCGCCCCGAGCTGGAGCCGGCGCGCGTGCCGTTCGACACCACGGGTCTCGCGCCCGTGTCGCAAGGTTCAGGCCAAAAATGGCCTCTGGCGCTTGATGGGCAGGCGTCAGCAGCTACGCTATTGGTAGCAGTGGTGTCCATGGGCAACCCGCACGCCGTCCAGTTGGTCGACGATGTGGACACTGCCCCCGTGGCGCAGACCGGCCCCTTGATCGAAAGCCACCCGCGCTTTCCCCAGCGCGTGAACGCGGGCTACCTGCAGATCGTGAACCGTGGTGAAGTGCGCCTGCGCGTGTACGAGCGCGGCGCGGGCGAGACGCTGGCCTGCGGCACAGGCGCCTGCGCCGCCGTGGTGGCCGGCATCCGCCTGGGGCTGCTGGATGCGCGCGTGCAGGTGCACACGCGGGGCGGCCTGCTCACCATCGACTGGGCCGGCGGCTTGCAAGACCCCGTATTCATGACCGGCCCCGCTACCACCGTCTTCGAAGGCGAGATCGACATTCCGGACGCTTTATGACCTCTTCCTCTCCCGTATCCCCCATCACCGAAGACGACATCGCGCACTTCCTGGCGAACACGCCGGGCTTCTTCGAGCGCCATGCCGAGCTGCTGGCCAGTGTCACCATCGCCAGCCCCCACGGCCAGCGCGCCGTGAGCCTGCACGAGCGCCAGGCCGAGATGCTGCGCGAGAAGATCAAGGGCCTGGAACACCGCGTGATGGAGATGGTGCGCCACGGCACCGAGAACGCCGCCATCACCCAGAAGATCCACCAGTGGACGCGCGAGGTGGCCGCGGTGCGCGATGCGGCCCGCCTGCCGCGCGCCGTGGAGAACGGCCTGCGCACGCTGTTCGACGTGCCACAGGTCGCGCTGCGGGTGTGGAACGTCGCGCCCGAGCACGCGGGCCTCGTCGCCACCCAGCCGGTGAGCGAGGACCTGCGCCTGTTCGCCTCGTCGCTGACCATGCCGTTCTGCGGGCCCAACCTGGGTTTCGAGGCCACGGCCTGGCTGCCCCAGGCGGGCGAGGTGCAGTCGCTGGCGCTGCTGCCGCTGCGCGAAGGCGCGATCGACAGCACCGACCAGCCGGCCTTCGGCCTGATCGTGCTGGGCTCGCACGACCCGCACCGCTTCGAGGCCACCATGGGCACGGAATTTCTCTCGCGCATGGCCGAGCTGGCCAGCTCAGCGCTGTCGCGCATGCGATGAAAAAGTGAGCGGCTTGCGCTGAATGGATAAGGGTTTGCGTAGGTTTTTTGCCTGAGAACACCACACATCAAGCGCAAGAAGCTCCTTATTCAGTAGCAAATGAACGACACGCCAGTTGCCGTGCACCTGCCGCCTGAGGCGTTGCAGTACCTGGAGCATGTGCGCGTGGAAAAGCGCCTGGCCGCGCGCACCCTCACGCTCTACACGCTGGACCTGCAGCGCCTGGCCGCCATGGCCGCGGGCGTGGATCTGCCGCTGCTGCGCCTGACCAGCGCGCACATCCGCCGCTTCGTGGCGCAGATGCATGCCAGCGGGCGCAGCGGGCGCGGCATCGCGCTCATCCTCTCGGGCTGGCGGGGGTTCTACACCTGGGCCGCGCGCCAGGGGCTGGTGCCGCACAACCCCGTGCAGGACGTGCGCGCGCCCAAGGCGCCCAAGCCCCTGCCCAAGGCCCTGCCCGTGGACGAAGCGGTGCGCCTGGCCGAGCACCAAGAGACGGGCGCCGACCCCTGGCTGGAGGCGCGCGACGCGGCCATCGTCGAGCTGCTCTACGGCTGCGGCCTGCGCGTGGGCGAACTGGTGGGCCTGGACGTGGCGCCCAGCCCCGCCGCGCACCAGCAGGGGCGCGGCTGGGTGGACCTGCAAGCGGGCGAGGCGCATGTCTTCGGCAAGGGCTCCAAGCGCCGCAGCGTGCCCGTGGGCCGCGCCGCCGCCGAGGCGCTGCAGGCCTGGCTGGCGCAGCGCGCGCTGCCGTTGGGTGCCGCGGGCGCGGCGCGGCTGGAGCCGGCGCTGTTCATCGGCCGGCGCGGCGCGCGGCTCACGGCGCAGTCCGTCTGGTCGCGCCTGCGCCAGCGCAGCCAGGTGGCGGGCCTGACCACGCCCGTGCACCCGCACATGCTGCGCCACTCGTTCGCCAGCCACCTGCTGCAGTCCAGCGGCGACCTGCGCGCCGTGCAGGAGCTGCTGGGCCACGCCAACATCACCACCACCCAGGTCTACACGCGGCTGGATTTCCAGCACCTGGCGCGGGTGTACGACGCGGCGCACCCGCGCGCACGGCGCAAGCCCTAGGTGGCGGGCGGCGGGCGGTAGCGTGGTCCGCACGCTCTGCGTTCGGCCGGGTGCGACAAAAGCGCTCACCCGCGCGCGCACAATCCGGGGATGAAAACCATTCGACTGAAACCCGGCAAGGAGCGTTCGCTGCAGCGCCGCCATCCCTGGATTTTTGAAGGTGCCATCGCCAAGGGCGGCGGCGACAGCGGCGAGACGGTGCGGGTGGAGTCGGCGGAGGGCCAGTTTCTTGCCTGGGCGGCGTTCAGCCCCCAGTCGCGCATCCGTGCCCGGGTGTGGAGCTTTGACGAGAAGCAGCGCATCGATGCTTCTTTTTTTATAGCTGCTTGCGCACGATCCGTAAGTGCTAGAGACCGTTTTCCTATTGAAAGCAATGGCGTGCGGCTGGTCCATGGCGAATCCGATGGGCTTCCGGGGCTGATCGTCGATCGCTACGAGGACACGCTGGTGGCCCAGTTCACCAGCGCGGGCACGGAGCGCTGGAAGGCCGTCATC
The DNA here is from genome assembly GCF_022807955.1 of Diaphorobacter sp. LI3. Classification (NCBI taxonomy): domain Bacteria; kingdom Pseudomonadati; phylum Pseudomonadota; class Betaproteobacteria; order Burkholderiales; family Comamonadaceae; genus Diaphorobacter; species Diaphorobacter sp. LI3. Next base: position 890,989 of record NZ_CP094346.1, read on the forward strand.
GCCGATGCGCTGCTTCAGGCGACAGGCCTGTCGCGCCTGTACGAGCGCTCCGACGCCAGCGTGCGCCAGTTGGAAGGCCTGGCGCCCGCCACCGGCTGGCTGCGCGGGCAGGGGCCGCAAGAGCTGACGATCCGCGAGCATGGCTGGCGGCTCACGCTCGACATTGCCGAAGGGCACAAGACGGGCTTCTACCTGGACCAGCGCGACAGCCGGCACCATTTCTTTGGCACGGTGCAGCGCCTGGGCCTGCAGCGTGTACTCAACTGCTATTGCTATACGGGCGGTTTCACGGTGGCGGCGCTGGCCGGCGGCGCGGGGCAGGTCACGTCCATCGATTCTTCCGGTCCCGCGCTGGAGCGTGCGCGGGCGCACGTGCAATTGAACGGGTTCGACGCGGCGCGGGCCGAATTTCTGGATGCCGACGTGAATGGATCCCTGCGCCGCTTCCTGGCCGAAGGGCGGCGCTTTGACGCCATCGTGCTCGACCCGCCGAAGTTCGCCCCCACGGCGGCGCATGCCGAGCGTGCGGCGCGCGCGTACAAGGACATCAACCGTCTTGCGCTGCAACTGCTGGAGCCGGGCGGCGTGCTGTATACCTTTTCCTGCTCGGGCGGCATCAGCGCCGACCTGTTTCACAAGATCGTGGCCTCGGCGGGTGCGGATGCGGGCGTGGACGGCTACGTGCTGGGGCGCCTGGCCGGCGCGCCCGACCACCCGATGACGCTGGAGTTCCCCGAGGGCGAGTACCTCAAGGGTCTGGCCATCATGCGCAAGCCGGCATGACGCTGCGGGCGCGAAGGTCTTGACAGGCTCTGTACACTGAAATTCGATTCCCATGCGGCGGTCGTCCAGGCCGCCGTTTTGCGTTTGCACTCCACGGAAAGCGACCCATGGCCCTGATTCCCGTCACCATCCTCACCGGCTTCCTCGGCTCCGGCAAGACCACGCTGCTCAAGCGCGTGCTGTCCGAAATGCACGGCCAGAAGATCGCCGTGATCGAAAACGAGTTCGGCGAGGAAAACATCGACACCGACATCCTCAAGACCGAGTCCAAAGAGCAGATTCTGCAGATGAGCAACGGCTGCATCTGCTGCACCATCCGCGAGGATCTGCGCGAAACCCTGCAGCTGTTGGCCGCCAAGCGCCGCAAGGGGCTGGTGGCGTTCGACCGCGTGGTGATCGAGACCACGGGGCTTGCCGACCCCGGCCCCGTGGCGCAGACTTTTTTCATGGACGATGAGATCGCCGAGACCTATCTCATCGATTCCATCATTACTTTGGTGGACGCCAAGCACGCCCAACAGCAGCTGGACGACCGCCAGGAGGCACGCCGGCAGGTGGGCTTTGCCGACCAGATCTTCCTGTCCAAGACCGACCTGGTGAGCGAGGAGGAAAAGAACGACCTGATCCACCGCCTCAAGCACATGAACCCGCGCGCGCCCATCCGCGCGGTGCATTTTGGCGATGTGCCGCTGGCCGAGGTGCTGGACCTGCGTGGCTTCAATCTCAACGCCAAGCTGGACATCGACCCGGACTTCTTGAAGGAAGAAGACGCGCACGACCACAGCCATTGCGACCATGACCACGGGCACTGCGAACACGAGCACGACCATGGTCATGGCCATGCGCACGGCGAGCACGGCGGCCACGACCATGGCCATGAGCACAAGCATGACGAGCACTGCAAGCACCCGCATCACCACCACCATGACGACGACGTCAAGAGCTTCGTCTACCGCGCCGACCGAGCCTTCGATCCGGCCAAGCTGGAGGACTTCCTGGGCGCCATCGTCAATATCTACGGCCCGCGCATGCTGCGCTACAAGGGCGTGCTGAATATGAAAGGCACCGACCGCAAGGTGATCTTCCAGGGGGTGCACCAGCTCATGGGCAGCGACCTGGGTCCCCAGTGGGCCGAAGGCGAGGCGCGCCAGAGCAAGATGGTGTTCATCGGCATCGACCTGCCGCAGGACATCCTGCAACAGGGGCTGGAGCAGTGCCTGGTGTGAGACCCGTGGTGGCTGGCGGTAAAGTGCACTACGCCTGTGTGGTATCCACAACGTTTTGCGCTCGGCCAGCGCAGGTCTATACAATCGCGCCCCGGCAAAAACGCCCCCTGGGGCGCGTGCCATTCGCACCGTGCTGCACGAGGGGCCCTGGGCCCCGCACGCAGGCGGAAAAAGCCCGAACTGCGAGGAGACAGGAAGTGAAAGCCCAGTCCAGCAAAGCCCAGGCTGCGGCCCAGGCCAAGCGCGCGGGCGACGAACCCGCGCCGGTAACCGCGCGGCGCCTCCGGCCTTCTCCTTCCGGTTCCGGACAATTGACCGTACCATCCAAGGCCACCGCGGCGGCGCCCGGCGCCCCCGAAGCCAGCTTTACCCAAACTATGCCTACGACCCTGCAAACCCCTGTGGCGGCCGCCAAGAAAGATCCCAAGCTGGCCAACAACTGGAAGACCAAGTCTGCCGAAGACCTGACGGATGCCGAAGTGCTGGCCATGCCCGAGAGCGAGTACATGAATGAGAAGCAGCTGGCGTTCTTCCGCCACAAGCTGGCTCAGCTCAAGCAGGACATGCACAACAACGCGGGCGAAACCACCGAGCACCTGCGCGAGGACACCGTGGTGGTCCCTGATCCAGCCGACCGCGCGACGATCGAGGAAGAGCACGCGCTGGAACTGCGCACGCGCGACCGCGAACGCAAGCTGCTCAAGAAGATCGAGCAGTCCATCGCGCGCATTGACGCCGGCGACTACGGTTATTGCGACGAGACGGGCGAGCCCATCGGCGTAGGCCGCCTGCTGGCGCGCCCCACGGCCACGCTGTCGCTGGAGGCGCAGCAGCGCCGCGAACTCAAGCAGAAAATGTTTGGCGACTGACCCAGCGGTCGATTGCCGCGAGACGCTCGCACTGCGCACGCCCATTTGCATCCATGAGCAAGGAAGAAACCACCACATCCGGCGGCCTGCTGTCCAAGATGGTGCGGTTCGTGCGCAATCCCACCGTCAACTGGTCCGATCTCGATGCGGTCGAGGCGGACCGCGAGAGCCAGTACAGCAAGCAGACGCTCAAGGAGATGATCGAGCGCAAGCGGCGCAACGATTTCGTGCGCCGCCGCGAGTTCGATCAGCTGCGCAAGCTGCGCCAGCGCGAGGCCCTGCACGGCCAGCGCCCTGAAGACATCACTGCGCGCACGTCGTTCTTCCAGACCAGCATGACCTCGCCCGATGAGCGGGCTGTCACGCTCAAGAAGATCGACGAGATCGAGGCGCAGATGTCGCAGCAATGGTGGAAAGGCAAAGGGTCGGGTGAAACCCCGGCCCCAACCCCTGCGGCGCCCGCGCCTGACGGTGCGGCGCTGCCCGCAGCGTCCGCAGCCCCCGCGGCGCGACCCGCACCGATGGCTGCCGCGGCTTTTGCCGCTGCACCCACCGCAGGACAACCGTCGCCTGCGGCCGCGGCCATGGCGGCGGCGCTGGCCTCCAGCGGGCTGGCCGGCGACCCTGCGCGCGCCTTTGCGCCGACGGCGCCGCTGAGCCTGCCGCCGACGCTCGACAAGGCGCCCGCCGTCGAGCCGATGTTCCACGACGCGAGCCCGGTGGTCGTGCCCCCGCCGCTCGCGGAGGACGCGCCGCAGCCCGCGCCGTCCCAACCGGAGAAGTTCGTGCACGAACCCGACCTGGAAGAGGCCGCGATCCGCTTTGCCAATGGCGACTATGCCGGCGCGGAGTCGGGCCTGAAGGAAGTGCTGGTCCAACACCAGCACAGTGACCCCCAGCAGCAGCATGACATCTGGATGACCCTGTTTGACCTGTACCGGGCCACGGGCCAGCAGGAGCCTTTCGACGCGCTGGCCATTGACTATGCCGCTCGTTTCGGTCGCTCGGCGCCGCTGTGGTTCTCGTTGCCCGAACAGCTGGGTTTGAAGGCCATGACGCCTGACGTGGGCGCACCCGCCATCCCGCAGAGGGAACTGAGCTGGAGTGCGCAATCCACCCTCACGCAGCAATCGATTGCGGCGCTGCAGGCCTCGCTGGCGCGTTCCGCGCCGCCCTGGACCCTGAACTGGACGCGGCTGACCGCGATCGATCTGCCGGCGGTGACCGCGCTGGCCGAGCTGTTCGAGGCCTGCGCGGAGCGGGATGTGCAGATCCACTTCGTCGGCACCGCCGCGCTGCAGGGGGTCCTGCAGGCCCACACCCAGTCGGGGGACCGCGGCGCCGATCCACAGTGGTGGCGGCTGCGCATGGCGGCGCTACGGCTCATGGGGCTGCCCGATGAATTCGAACTCGTCGCGCTGGACTACTGCGTCACCTACGAGGTCTCGCCGCCATCGTGGGTGCCTCCGCGCTGCGGCTACAGCGGCGACGACGGTGCGCAGCCACCGGCCACGCCCGAGGCGGCCGACAGCACGCTGTACGCGTCGGGGTTCGCGCTGTCGCAGCCGGGCGGCGTGGACGAGGGGCCTGCCGCCACGCTCGAAGGCCACATCGAGGGGGATGCGGCCTCCGTCCTGGAGCCGCTGGAGCCTCTCGTGCGCCCCGGCGTGCCGCTGAACGTGGCCTGCGACCGGCTGATCCGCATCGATTTCGCTGCCGTGGGCTCGGTGCTGAACTGGGCGGCCACCCAGCAGGCGCAAGGGCATGTGGTGCAGTTCACCAACCTGCACCGGTTGGTCGCCGTGTTCTTCAACGTGATCGGCGTGAACGAGCACGCCTGGGTGGTGCCCCGCAAGAACTGAGGCCGCACCGGCTATTTGCCACTCCGGGGCCGTTGCCGAGAAGGTGCTCTGCCGTGCTTGCAAGGCGGCGTGGCGCCCCCATATGCACGAGCTATGGAACAGTACCACGGCACCACCATCCTCAGCGTCCGACGCCAGACGGCGGACGGCATCCAGGTCGCCCTTGGCGGCGACGGCCAGGTCACCCTGGGCAACATCGTTGTTAAGGGCACGGCGCGCAAGGTGCGCAAGCTCTACCAGGGGCGGGTTCTGGCAGGCTTTGCCGGCGCCACGGCCGATGCGTTCACGCTGTTCGAACGTTTCGAGGCCAAGCTGGAAAAGCACCAGGGCCAACTGACGCGCGCGGCCATCGAACTCACCAAGGATTGGCGTACCGACCGCGTGCTACGCCGCCTGGAGGCCATGCTGGCCGTGGCGGACCATTCCGCGTCCCTCATCATCACCGGCAACGGCGACGTGCTGGAGCCCGAGCAGGGCATCGTCGCCATCGGCTCGGGCGGCGCCTACGCCCACTCGGCCGCCAAGGCGCTCTTGAGCAACACCGACCTGCCCGCGGCCGAGATCGTCAAGAAGTCGCTGGAGATCGCTGGTGAGCTGTGCATCTACACCAACATGCACCACACCATCGAGACGTTGTAGGCGTCGTGTGGTTGGCTATCTTTTTTGTAGCTGTTTGCGCTTGTCTATCAAGCGCTAGCGGCTCATTTGACTCATAAAGACAGGCAGGCTGCAGCATGTCCTCCATGACTCCCCAGGAAATCGTCTCCGAACTCGACCGCCACATCGTCGGCCAGAACGGCGCCAAGCGCGCCGTGGCCATTGCACTGCGCAACCGCTGGCGCCGCCAGCAGGTGGACGCCAGCCTGCGGCACGAGATCACGCCCAAGAACATCCTCATGATCGGCCCCACGGGCGTGGGCAAGACCGAGATCGCGCGGCGCCTGGCGCGCCTGGCGGACGCGCCGTTCATCAAGGTCGAGGCCACCAAGTTCACCGAGGTGGGCTACGTGGGCAAGGACGTGGATTCCATCGTCCGCGATCTGGTGGAAGTGGCCGTGAAACAGACGCGCGAAGCCGACATGAAAAAGGTGCGCGTGCGTGCCGAAGACGCCGCCGAGGACCGCATCCTGGATGTGCTCATCCCTCCGGCGCGCGGCACCAGCGTCGATACCGCGCGCACCGGCGATCCCGCGGGCGACAGCACGGCGCGCCAGGTGTTCCGCAAGAAGCTGCGCGAGGGCCAGCTGGACGACAAGGAGATCGAAATCGACCTGGCGGATGCGCGGCCGCAGTTCGAAATCATGAGCCCGGCCGGCATGGAGGAGATGACCGAGCAGTTGCGTGGCATGTTCAGCCAGATGGGCCAGGAGCGGCGTCGCGCGCGCAAGCTCAAGATCGCCGAGGCCATGAAGCTGCTGGTCGAGGAAGAGGCCGCCAAGCTGGTGAATGAGGAAGAAGTCAAGACGCGGGCGCTGGCCAACGCCGAGCAGAACGGTATTGTTTTCATCGACGAGATCGACAAGGTCGCGTCGCGCCAGGAGGCCGGCGGCGCCGACGTCTCGCGCCAGGGCGTGCAGCGCGACCTGCTGCCGCTGGTGGAGGGCACCACGGTGTCCACCAAGTACGGCATGGTCAAGACCGACCACATCCTGTTCATCGCCTCGGGGGCGTTCCACCTGGCCAAGCCGAGCGACCTGATCCCCGAGCTGCAGGGGCGCTTCCCCATCCGCGTGGAACTCACCTCCCTGTCGGTGCAGGACTTCGAGGCCATCCTCACGCAGACCCATGCGTCGCTGGTCAAGCAGTACCAGGCGCTGCTGGAGACGGAAGGCGTCACCTTGGATTTCACGCCCGAGGGCATCACCCGCCTGGCCCACATCGCTTTCGAGGTGAACGAGCGCACCGAAAACATCGGCGCGCGCCGCCTGTCCACGGTGATGGAGCGGCTGCTGGACGAGGTGAGTTATGACGCCACGCGCCTGTCGGGGCAGACCGTGGTGGTGGATGCCGGCTACGTGAATGCGCGGCTGCAGTCGCTGAGCCAGGACGAAGACTTGTCCCGATACATCCTGTGATGCCTGGTTGCGCGGGGCGTCAAGCCTTCATAAACCACTTGCATACCTACAGCTAAGTGCTTAATCAATAAGGACATTTGCCCGATTTTCACCTTGAAAATCGGCGCTAAGTCCTTGATTTCATTGCAAAATTTTGTTGCGGCGCCTCTTGCCTGGTGTTCTTTTCCTGCTACAGTGCAAAAAAGTGCAATTAAGTGGTGAAAAGTGCCCTTTGCGCCCTCTCTCGGGGTGGAAAGCGGCAGTAGCGGGCAAGGGGTTCCATCGGTGTTTCAAGGGGCGTCATCGCTGAGTCTGGATGCAAAGGGGCGGCTGTCCGTGCCGACCCGGCATCGTGACGCCCTCACGGCGCAGGCGGGCGGCCAGCTCACCCTCACCAAGCACCCCGATGGCTGCCTGATGGTCTTCCCCCGTCCCGAGTGGGAGAAGTTTCGCGAGCGCATTGCCCAGCTGCCCATGTCCGCGCAATGGTGGAAGCGCATCTTCCTCGGCAACGCGATGGACGTGGAGATGGACGGCACCGGCCGGGTGCTGGTCTCGCCCGAATTGCGCGAGGCGGCCGGCCTGTCCAAGGACGCCATCCTGCTGGGCATGGGCAACCACTTCGAGCTGTGGGACAAGGCCACCTACGAGGCCAAGGAAGCCGCGGCCATGCAGGCCGAGATGCCCGATGTCTTCAAGGATTTCTCTTTCTAGGGGCCGCGTGTGAACCAGCCCCTGCAACACACCACGGTCCTGCTCGACGAGGCGGTGCACGCCTTGCTGGGCGAGGGCGATGCGCCTGCGGGCACCTTCGTGGACGGCACCTTTGGCAGGGGAGGGCATTCGCGGCTCATCCTGCAGCGGTTGGGGCCGCAAGGCCGGCTGGTGGCGTTCGACAAGGACACCGAAGCCATTCAAGCAGCGGCGCGCATCACGGATGCGCGCTTTTCCATTCGGCACCAGGGGTTCAGCCATCTCGGGGAACTGCCCGCCGCCAGCGTGTCCGGTGTGCTGCTGGACCTGGGCGTGAGCTCCCCGCAGATCGACGACCCCCAGCGCGGGTTCAGTTTTCGTTTCGATGGTCCGCTGGACATGCGCATGGACACCACGCGTGGCCAGAGCGTGGCCGAGTGGCTGGCAGATGCCGAAGCGGCACAGATTGCGGAGGTGATACGTGACTACGGTGAAGAACGGTTTGCTGGCCCCATTGCAAAGGCGATTGTTGCTCGGCGCACGGAACGCGGCCCCATTGCAAGCACCGCCGAACTGGCCGACATCGTGGCTGGCGCGGTCAAGACCCGCGAGCCGGGCCAGAACCCTGCAACGCGCACATTTCAGGCTCTTCGGATTTTCATCAACGCCGAGCTTGAGGAGCTGCAGCAGGCGCTAGAGGGCAGCCTGCACGTGCTGCGGCCCGGTGGCCGGCTGGTGGTCATCAGCTTCCACTCGCTGGAAGACCGCATCGTCAAGCAGTTCATCGCACAGCACTCCAAGGAGGTCTACGACCGCCGTGCGCCGTTCGCGCCGCCCCAGCCGATGCGGCTCAAGGCGCTGGAGCGCATCAAGCCAAGCACGGACGAGGTGGCCGCCAACGCGCGTGCGCGCAGCGCCGTGATGCGCGTGGCAGAACGCACGGAGGTGCCCGCATGAGCGACGCGCGGATGTGCCATGTCGCCACGCCGCTGCGCGCGCATGTGCGGGGCGCGCTCGCTTCGCGGCACAGTCCTTCGAGCGTTGCAGGGCACACGGGAGGCGGGCGATGACGCGCATCAGCCTTGTGCTGCTGCTGGCGGTGATGGCCAGCGCGCTATACCTGGTGCATACGCAATACCAGTCGCGAAGGCTGTTCACCGAACTCGATCGCGCGGTGGCTGAGTCGCGCCGCCTCGAGACCGAGCACCAGCGTCTGCAGGTGGAAAAGCGCGCGCAGGCCACGCCGCTGCGCGTGGAGCGCCTGGCGCGCGACCGGCTGCAGATGCGTACCGCCACGCCGGCCATTACCGAATACGTGACCGACGGCGGTAACGTCGTCGTGCCAGCTGGCGAGGGGCGCGCGCCGTGAGCAGCCGCAGCGTCAACTACACCTCCAGCCCTCTGCTGGCCAGCAAGACACCTGTCTGGCGCAGCAAGTTCATCGTCGCCCTGGTGGCGCTGGGTTTCGTGGGCTTGGCGGGGCGCGCCGCCTACGTGCAGGTGATCGGCAACGACTTCTTTCAGCGCCAGGGCGAGGTGCGCTTTGCGCGCACGCTGGAGCTGCCGGCCAACCGGGGCCGCATCCTCGACCGCAATGGCCTGATCCTCGCTTCCAGCGTTCCGGCGGCCAGCATCTGGGCCATCCCCGAAGATGTGGAAATGGCCAAACCCGAGGTGCGCGCCAAGCTCAAGGACCTGGCGCGTCTCATGGACATGCCGCTGTCCACGCTGCAGGGCAAGCTGGCCGACGAGGACAAGACCTTCGTCTGGATCAAGCGCCAGCTCGACTGGGACGTGGGCCAGCAGATCACCGCCCTGGGGCTGAAGGGCATCTACCTGCGCAAGGAATACAAGCGCCAGTATCCCGAGGGCGAAGCCGCCGCGCACGTGGTGGGCTTCACGAACGTGGAAGACCATGGCCAGGAAGGCATGGAGCTGGCCTTCGACAAGGATCTGGCGGGCAAGCCGGGGTCGCGCCGTGTCATCAAGGATCGCCTGGGCCGCGTGGTGGAGGGCGTAGGCGCCGAAGTGCCGCCCGTGGATGGCAAGGACATGCAGCTGTCCATCGACAGCAAGGTGCAGTTCTTCGCCTACCAGAAGCTGCGCGACACCGTGCAGGCGCACAAGGCCAAGGCCGGCAGCGTGGTGGTGCTGGATGCGCGCACGGGCGAGGTGCTGGCCTTGGCCAACTACCCCAGCTATGTGCCCGACAAGCGCCAGAACCTGACGGGCGAGCAACTGCGCAACCGCGCGCTCACCGACGTGTTCGAACCCGGCTCCACCATCAAGCCCATCACGGTAGGGCTGGCGCTGGAGAGCGGCCGCTTCAAGCCCGAAACCAGCGTGGACACCACGCCAGGCCGCTTGACCATCACCGGCTCGACGATCAGCGATACGCACAACTACGGGCTGTTGACCGTGGAGGGCGTGATCCAGAAGTCCAGCAACGTGGGTACCACGAAGATCGCGATGCAGCTGCCGGCGCAGGAAATGTGGGAAACCTTCTCTGCCGTCGGCTTCGGGCAAAAGCCGCAGATCGCCTTTCCGGGGGTGGCGAGCGGGCGGCTGCGCCCCTACAAAAGCTGGCGTCCTATCGAGCAGGCCACCATGTCCTACGGCTACGGGCTGTCGGCCAGCCTGTTCCAGATGGCGCGCTCCTATACCGTGTTTTCCAACGGCGGCAAGGTGATTCCCGCCACCATGCTGAAGACCCACGAAGCGCCCGTGGGCGTGCCCGTGTTCTCCGAACGCACCGCCAACCAGGTGCGCAAGATGCTGCAGATGGCCGCGGGGCCCGGCGGCACGGGCCAGAAGGCGCAGACGGTGGGCTATTCCGTGGGCGGCAAGTCCGGCACGGCGCGCAAGCAGGTGGGCAAGAGCTACGCCTCGGGCAAGTACCGCGCCTGGTTCACCGGGCTTGCGCCCATCGACCACCCGCGCATCATCGTGGCCGTGATGGTCGACGAGCCCAGCAACGGCGTGATCTACGGCGGTGCGGTTGCGGCGCCGGTGTTCAGTGAGGTGGTGCAGCAGACCCTGCGCATGATGGGCGTGGCGCCCGACATGGCGGTCAAGCCGCTCATCGTCTCCAACGGTGTGGAGGAATCGCTGTGAACGCACTGCACACGCTCACCACCCTGCAGGAGGCCGTGGACTGGCTGCGCCAGCGCGTCACGGGTACGCTACAGACGGACAGCCGCCTGATCCAGCCAGGCGATGGGTTCATCGCCTGGCCCGGCGCGGCCACGGACGGGCGCGCCCACGTGGGCGACGCCGTGGCGCGCGGCGCTGCCGCCTGCTTGGTGGAGTGCGAGGGCGTGGAGCCCTTCGCCCTCGCGGGAGACCACATCGCGGCGCTGCGCGGCCTCAAGGCCGCGACCGGCATGATTGCCTCCGAATGGTTCGGCCACCCCACCCAGCGCCTGCAGGTGCTGGCCGTGACTGGCACCAACGGCAAGACCAGCACGGCCTGGTGGCTGGCGGATGCGCTCAATCAGCTATCAAAAGAAGAGCTGCCAGCGCTTGCTGGATGCGCGCTGGTGGGTACTTTGGGCATGGGCGTGCCGCCAGCGTTGCAGACCACGGGCATGACGACCCCCGACCCGGTGCGCCTGCAGCGCGCCTTCGCGCAGTTTGCGGAAGCGGGCCATCGCGCCTGCGCCATCGAGGCATCGTCTATCGGCCTGGCCGAGCACCGCCTGGACGGCACACGCATTCACGTGGCGCTGTTCACCAACTTCACGCAGGACCACCTGGACTACCACCCGGGCATGGCCGCCTACTGGCAAGCCAAGCGCGCACTGTTCGACTGGCCGGGGCTGCGCGCATCTGTGGTGAATGTGGACGACCCGCAGGGCGCCGCTCTGCACGCCGAGCTGCAGGGCAGCGACCTGGATCTGTGGAGCGTCTCTCTGCAGGGCCCCGCCCGCCTGCAGGCCAAGCACATCGTGCACACGGGTGCCGGCCTGGCCTTCACGGTGGCCGAAGGCGCGCATACCGAGGTGCTGCAAACCCAGGTCATCGGCCTGTACAACGTGTCCAACCTGTTGGGCGTGATTGCAGGCATGCGTGCGCTGGGGGTGCCCCTGGCGCAGGCGCTCCAGGCCTGTGCGCGCCTGCGGCCCGTGCCCGGGCGCATGGAGCAGTTGGCGGCCGCTGGTCAGCCGCTGGTGGCTGTGGACTATGCCCACACGCCCGATGCGCTGCACCAGGCGCTGGCCGCGCTCAAGCCCGTGGCGGCGCAGCGCGGAGGGCGGCTGTGGTGCGTGTTCGGCTGCGGTGGCAACCGCGACGCCGGCAAGCGTCCGCTGATGGGAGCCGTGGCACAGCGCGAGGCCGACGAGGTCATCGTCACCAGCGACAACCCGCGGGGTGAGGAGCCGCAATCCATCATCCATCAGATCCTGCTGGGCACGATTGCAGGCACCAGCGTGCGTGCCGAGGTCGACCGCGCCGCGGCCATCGCGCAAGCGCTGGCCGAGGCCGGCGCCAACGATGTGGTGCTGATTGCCGGCAAGGGCCATGAGGACTACCAGGAGACGGCGGGCCAGCGTGTGCCGTTCTCCGACATGGCGCACGCGCGTGCAGCGCTCGCGCGCCGAGGAGGCGTGGCATGAGCCACCATCAGAACAACTCCCCCATGATGACGCTGCACCAGGCGTTTGATCTGCTGCGCGCCCGCATTCCTGGTGCGCGACTGATCGGCGAAGGTGCCACGCCGCTCGCGCGCGTGCACACCGATACCCGCACGCTGGCCGCAGGTGACCTGTTCGTGGCGCTCAAGGGTGAGCGTTTCGATGCACACCAGTTCCTGTCCCAGGCGCGAACGGCCGGCGCCGCGGCGGCCATTGCGCATGCGGGCCTGGCCGACGCCGGCCTGCCCGGCATCGAGGTTTCCGACACCCTGGCCGCCCTGGGTGCGCTGGCCACTGGCTGGCGCGCGCAGCGGGATCTGCCGCTGATCGCCGTGACCGGCAGCAACGGCAAGACCACGGTCACGCAAATGATCGCGGCGGTGCTGCGGGCCTGGAAAGGCGACGCCGCGCTGGCCACGCAGGGCAACTTCAATAACGACGTGGGCGTACCCCTCACGCTGCTGCGCCTGCGGCCGGGTCACGAGGCTGCGGTGGTCGAGTTGGGCATGAACCATCCCGGCGAGATCGCGAATCTGGCGGACATTGCCCGGCCCACCGTGGCCCTGGTCAACAACGCCCAGCGCGAGCACCTGGAATTCATGCACACGGTCGAGGCCGTGGCGCGCGAGAACGGCAGCGTGCTGTCTGCCCTGCCGGCCGATGGCACGGCTGTGTTCCCGGCGGCAGATGCCTTCACGCCCTTGTGGCGCGAGCTGGCCGGCACGCGGCACTGCCTGACCTTTGGCGAGACCGCGGGCGAGGTGCGTTGCGCCGCTGCGCAATGGGGCGGCGGTGCTTGGCAGGTGCGCATTGACACCCCCAACGGCGCATTCGATACGCGGCTGGCCATCGCAGGGCGCCACAACGTTACCAATGCCCTGGCCGCCACGGCCTGCGCGCTGGCGGCGGGGGTGCCTCTGGCGAGCATTGCGCAAGGGCTGGCGGCTTTCGCGCCGGTCAACGGGCGCTCGCGCGCACTGGCCGTGCGTTGCGGGGGGCGTTCCATCACGGTGGTGGACGACAGCTACAACGCCAACCCCGACTCGGTGCATGCGGCCATCGAGGTGTTGGCCGCACTGCCTGGCCCGCGCCTGCTGGTGCTGGGGGACATGGGCGAGGTGGGCGACCAGGGGCCGCAGTTCCACGCCGAGGCCGGTGCGCACGCCCGTGCGCGCCGCATCGAGCAGCTGTTTGCGCTGGGCGACCTGAGCGCCCACGCCGTGCAGGCCTGTGGGACGGCCGCACGGCATTTCAAGGACATGGCCACGCTGCAGGCCGCAGTGGGGCAGGCCCTGCCCACGGTGGGCAGCGTGCTGGTGAAGGGATCGCGATTCATGAAGATGGAACAGGTCGTGCAGGCGCTGCAGGCACTGCATGAGGACGGCGCCGCAGGCGCTGCCGCGCAAGGGGGAGCCGCATGCTGCTGATGCTGACCCAATGGCTGCAAGGCCTGTCGCCCGAGCTGAGCTTTCTGCGGGTGTTCCAGTACCTCACGCTGCGGGCGGTGATGGCGGCGCTGACGGCGCTGCTCATCGGCCTGATCGCGGGGCCGAAGGTCATCCGTATGCTGACCTCGCTCAAGATCGGCCAGCCGATCCGCGGCTACGCCATGCAGACGCACCTGTCCAAGAGCGGCACGCCCACCATGGGCGGCGTGTTGATTCTGGGTTCCATTGCCATCTCCACGCTGCTGTGGTTCGACCTGTCCAACCGTTTCGTGTGGATCGTGCTGGCCGTGACGCTGGGGTTTGGCGCCATCGGCTGGGTGGACGACTGGCGTAAGGTGGTCAACAAGGACCCCGAGGGCATGCGTTCGCGCGAGAAGTATTTCTGGCAATCGGTGATCGGGCTGCTGGCCGCGTTGTACCTCGTATTCAGCATTTCCGAGAACTCCAACACGCGGGTGTTCGAGCTGTTCATCACCTGGGTGCAGTCCGGCTTTTCGATGGACCTGCCGCCCAAGGCGGGCCTGCTGGTGCCGTTCTTCAAGGAAGTGAGCTACCCGCTGGGGGTGCTGGGCTTCGTGATCCTGACCTACCTGGTGATCGTGGGCTCCAGCAACGCCGTGAACCTGACCGACGGCCTGGATGGCCTGGCCATCATGCCCGTGATCATGGTGGGCGCCTCGCTGGGCATCTTCGCCTATGTGACCGGTAACGCGGGCTATGCGAAATACCTGCTGTTCCCTTATATCGCCGGCTCGGGCGAGCTGTTGATCTTCTGCGCCGCCATGGCGGGCGCGGGCCTCGCCTTCCTGTGGTTCAACACCCACCCCGCCCAGGTTTTCATGGGCGACGTCGGCGCGCTGGCTTTGGGCGCTGCGCTGGGCACGATCGCGGTCATCGTGCGCCAGGAGATCGTGCTGGCCATCATGGGCGGCATCTTCGTGGTGGAAGCGCTGTCGGTGATGCTGCAGGTGACCTGGTTCAAGTACACCAAGCGCAAATATGGCGAGGGCCGGCGCCTCCTCAAGATGGCGCCGCTGCACCACCACTTTGAGAAGAGCGGCTGGAAGGAGACGCAGGTCGTCGTGCGCTTCTGGATCATCACCATGCTGTTGTGCCTCGTGGGTCTGACCACGCTGAAGCTGCGATGAACACTGGCCACCACGATCCCCTGCACCCCGACGCATTCGGCGCCGCAGCGACGACTGTGCCGCCGGCGCCCGCGTCCGCGCCCGGGGAGCGGGACGACGCGTTGCCGCAGGATGCGGCGCACGACAGTCCGCCGCAGGATCTATCGCCTTTGCCCGCGCCCGCGCAAGATGCAGCGGCGCGCTATGACTACACCGCACCCGCGGTGTCAGCCGCGGCCGCCGCTGCCGAGTTCGTGGCGCGCATCTTTGCCGACGCGGCTCCGGCGGACGGTGGCGCTGGCACGTCTGCTGAAGACACCCCCGGTTCTCCGGCTGCGGACCACGCCGTTGAGGAGCCTGCCGTCGCGTCCGAGGAGGCCCCGCAGGCGCCGCCCGCGCTTGCCGGCAAGCAGGTGCTGGTGCTGGGTCTGGGCGCCTCGGGCCTGGCCATGGCGCGCTGGTGTGTGCGCTGTGGTGCGCGGGTCACCGTGGCCGACACGCGCAGCAGCCCGCCGCAGCTGGCGGTGCTGCGCGCAGAACTGCCGCAGGTGGAGTTCATCGCCGGCGCCTTCGATGAGACCCTGGTGCAGGGGCGCGCGCTGGACGCGGTATACCGTTCGCCAGGTCTGAGTCCGAATGAGATTGCTCCTGTTGTTATAGCTGCTCGCGCCCGCCAGATAAGCGTGGAAGGCGAATTGGGTTTGTATGCGCAGGCGCTGCGCGAGCTGCGCGCCGGTCAGGGCTACGCGCCCGCGGTGCTGGCCATCACTGGCACCAATGGCAAAACCACCGTGACCTCGCTCACGGGGCTGCTGGTGGAGTGCGCGGACAAGCGCGTGGCGGTGGCCGGCAACATCGGCCCCACGCTGCTGGATACGCTGGCGCGGCACATCGACGCGGGCACGCTGCCCGAGGTGTGGGTGCTGGAGCTGTCGAGCTTTCAGCTCGATGGCGTGCAGGGCTTCGAGCCCACAGCCGCGGCCGTGCTCAACATCACGCAGGACCACCTGGACTGGCACGGTAGCCTGCAGGCCTACGCACAGGCCAAGGGGCGCATCTTCGGCGAAACCGGCCTCATGGTGCTCAACCGCGAGGACGCGGAAGTCATGGCCCTGCTGCCGCCGCCAGCGCGCGTGAAGCTGCAAAAGCCCCAGTTGCGCGCACACGTGACCTTCGGTGGCGACATGCCTCAGCGCCCGGGGGACTTCGGCATCGAGGTGGTCAGCGGCATGGCCTGGCTGGTGCGTGCACACGAGGCGGACGAAACGGCCAAGCGCGGCAAGGCGCAGGACGCCGAGCTGCACATCCAGCGCCTGATGCCCGCCGACGCGCTGCGCATCCGCGGGCGGCACAACGCCATCAATGCCCTGGCTGCGCTGGCGTTGGCCCAGGCTGCGGGCTGCCCGCTCGCGCCCATGCTCTACGGCCTGCGCGAATACCGCGGCGAGCCGCACCGCGTGGAGCCCGTGGGCATCGTGCGCGAGGTGGAGTACTTCGACGACAGCAAGGGCACCAACGTGGGCGCCACGGTGGCTGCGCTGACCGGGCTGGGCGCCGACCGGCGCCTGGTGGTGATCCTGGGTGGCGACGGCAAGGGTCAGGACTTCTCGCCGCTGGCCGCGCCCGTGGCGCGCTATGCGCGCGCGGTGGTGTTGATCGGGCGCGACGCGCCGCAGATCCGCGCCGCGCTGCAGGGCTGCGGCGTGCCGCTGCAGGACGCCGCCACGCTGCCCGAGGCCGTGCAGTTGGCCACACAGCGCGCCCATGCGGGCGACGCTGTGCTGCTGTCGCCCGCCTGCGCCAGCCTGGACATGTTCGACAACTACGCGCACCGCGCTCGCGTTTTCTGCGAAGCCGTGCAGGCGCTGGCCGAAGACGCCGGCCAGACGCTGGAAGGAGGGCCGGTATGACCGCCGCGACCGCCGCTTCCCGTCCCTCGTTGTGGCAGCGCATGCGGGCCTGGGCGGGTGCCGCGCCGGCCGCAAACGCCGACGTCCTGCCCGTGCGCGTGGGCGGCACCGAATACCGTCGCACGGCCGCCACGCCCGCACGCGTGCTGGGCTTCGACCAGGCGCTGCTTTGGGTGGTGGTCCTGCTGCTGGCCTTCAGCGTGGTGATGGTGTATTCGGCCTCGATCGCCATGCCGGACAACCCGCGCTTTGGCAACATCGCGCCCACGCACTTCCTGCTGCGCCACGCGATTGCCATCGGCGTGGGGTTCGTCGCGGCACTGATCGCGTTCCAGGTATCGATGGACACCTGGGAGCGCATGGCGCCGTGGTTGTTCGTGGCCTCCATCGTGCTGTTGATCGCGGTGCTGATCCCGCACGTGGGCACCATGGTGAATGGCGCGCGGCGCTGGCTCAGCCTGGGGTTCATGAACTTCCAGCCGTCCGAGCTGGCGAAGTTCGCGGTGCTGATCTACGCATCGGACTACATGGTGCGCAAGATGGAGGTCAAGGAGCGGTTCTTTCGCGCCGTGCTGCCCATGGCCGCCGCCGTGGCGGTGGTGGGTGCGCTGCTGCTGGCAGAGCCCGACATGGGCGCCTTCATGGTGATCGCGGTGATCGCCATGGGCATCCTGTTCCTGGGGGGCGTGAACGCGCGCATGTTCTTCCTGATTGCGGGTGTGCTGGTGGCGGCCTTCGCCATCATGATCGCCAGCTCACCCTGGCGCCGCGAGCGCGTGTTTGCCTACCTCGATCCGTTCAGCGAGCAACACGCCCTGGGCAAGGGCTACCAGCTCTCGCATGCGCTGATCGCCATCGGCCGCGGCGAGATCTTCGGTGTGGGGCTGGGTGGCAGCGTCGAGAAGCTGCACTGGCTGCCCGAGGCGCATACCGACTTCCTGCTGGCGGTGATCGGCGAAGAATTTGGCCTGGTGGGTGTGCTCACGCTGATCGTCGCCTTCCTGTGGATGACGCGGCGCATCATGCACATCGGCCGCCAGGCCATCGCGCTGGACCGCGTGTTCTCGGGCCTCGTGGCCCAGGGCGTGGCGATCTGGGTGGGCTTTCAGGCCTTCATCAACATGGGAGTGAACCTGGGGGCGCTGCCCACCAAGGGGCTGACGCTGCCGCTGATGAGCTTTGGCGGATCGGCCATTCTGATGAACCTGGTCGCCATCGCGGTGGTCCTGCGTGTGGATTACGAAAACAAGCTGCTCATGCGCGGAGGCCGTGCATGAGGAACCTTATTCACCGCCTCGGGCTTGTGGCAGTGCGTCGGTACTGCCGGCTTGCCATGCCCCTGCGCGCGCGCCGCGCACCAGGAGCGCCGACATGACGTCACGTTTCGGCCACAGCCAGCACCCCCGCCGTGGGCGATCCGCGCGCGCGCGGGCCGGACGGCGCGAGGGCGTTCAGTCCAACTTTCCCGCGACGCAGGTCCTGGAGCGCTCTGCGCACTCCCTTCCCGCGCGCCAACGCACGGCGCTGGTCATGGCCGGTGGCACGGGCGGACATATCTTTCCTGGCCTGGCACTGGCCGAGGCGCTGCGCGAACGTGGCTGGCAGGTGCATTGGCTGGGCACGCCCGGCAGCATGGAAGAGCGCCTGGTGCCGCCGCGCGGTTTTGCGTTCGAGGCCATCGACTTCTCCGGCGTGCGCGGCAAGGGCCTGAAGACACTGCTGGCCTTGCCGCTGCGGCTGGCGCGCGCATGCCTGCAGGCGCGCGCGGTGGTGCGCCGGTTGCAGCCGGACGTGGTGATCGGCCTGGGCGGGTACGTCACCTTCCCTGGCGGCATTGCCGCGCGCCTGGCGCGCAAGCCGCTGCTGCTGCACGAGCAGAACTCAGTGCCCGGCATGGCCAACAAGCTGCTGTCGCGGCTGGCCACGCGGGTCTACACGGCCTTTCCCAATGTGCTGCCCGATGCGCAGTGGGTGGGCAACCCCATGCGGCGCGCCTTTACGCGCCAGCCACGTCCCGAGCGGCGCCTTGCCGGGCGCGAAGGTCCGCTGCGCCTGCTGGTGGTGGGCGGCAGTCTGGGCGCCAAGGCGCTCAACGACATCGTGCCCCAGGCGCTGGCGTGGATCCATGAGCAGGACCGACCCATCGTCACCCACCAGAGCGGAGAGTCCCAGATCGAGGCGCTGCGCCGCAGCTACGCGGCGGCGGGCGTCGAGGCCACGCTCACGCCGTTCATCGAGGACACCGCGGCCGCGTTCGCCGAAGCGGACCTGGTGCTGTGCCGCGCGGGCGCCAGCACGGTGACGGAGATTGCGGCCGTGGGGGCTGCGGCGGTGTTCGTGCCATTCCCGCACGCGGTGGACGACCACCAGACCACCAACGCGCAGTACCTGGTGAAGGTGGGCGGGGGCTGGCTGGTGCAGCAGGCCGACCTGACCGCCCACGGCCTGGCCGAGATGCTGCAGAACATGAAGCGCCAGGACCTGCTGGCCAAGGCGCAAAAGGCACGCACGATGCGAAAGATCAACGCAACCCGCGACATCGTCGCGGCATGTGAAAGGCTGGCACGATGAAGCAGGCCATTCGCCACATCCACTTCGTCGGCATCGGCGGCTCCGGCATGTGCGGCATTGCCGAGGTGTTGCACAACCTGGGCTATGTGGTTTCCGGCTCCGACCTGGCCGACAGCCCCACGCTGCGCCGCCTGCAGTCATTGGGCGTGGCCACCCATGTGGGCCACGCGGCGGCGCACATCGCTGGTGCGGACGCCGTGGTGACCTCCACCGCTGTGCAGGCCGACAACCCCGAGGTGCTGGCCGCGCGTGAGCGCAAGATTCCCGTGGTGCCGCGCGCGTTGATGCTGACCGAGCTGATGCGCCTGCGCAAGGGCATCGCCATTGCCGGCGCACACGGCAAGACCACCACCACCAGCCTGGTGGCCAGCGTGCTGGGGGAGGCGGGGCTGGACCCGACCTTCGTGATCGGCGGGCGGCTGAACAGCGCGGGCACCAATGCCAAGCTGGGCCAGGGCGAGTACATCGTGGTCGAGGCCGACGAGTCGGATGGCTCGTTCCTCAACCTGCTGCCCGTCATGGCGGTGGTCACCAACATCGATGCCGATCATATGGAGACCTACGGCCACGACTTCGGCCGGCTCAAGCAGGCATTCGTGGACTTCCTGCACCGCATGCCGTTTTACGGCACGGCCATCCTGTGCATCGACAACCCGGCGGTGCGCGACATCCTGCCGCTGGTGACCTGCCCGGTGACGAGCTACGGCCTGTCCGAGGATGCCGAGGTGCGCGCCGTGGATGTGCGTGCCGTGGGCACGCAGATGCATTTCACCGTGCAGCGGCGCAACGGCGTGACGCTGCCGGACCTGCAGGTCGTGCTCAACCTGGCCGGCGAGCACAACGTGCTCAACGCCCTGGCGGTGATCGCCGTGGCGGCCGAGCTGAACGTGCCCGACGAGGCCCTGCTGCGCGCACTCGCCGGTTTCACCGGGGTGGGGCGGCGCTTCCAGCGCCACGGCGACCTGCCCGCGCAGGGTGGGGGGCACTTCACGCTCATCGAGGACTACGGGCACCACCCTGTGGAGATGGCGGCCACGCTTGCGGCCGCGCGCGGGGCGTACCCGGGGCGGCGCCTGGTGCTGGCCTTCCAGCCGCACCGCTACAGCCGCACGCGCGACTGCTTCGAGGACTTCGTCAAGGTGTTGGGCACAGCCGACGCGGTGCTGCTGACCGAGGTCTATGCCGCGGGCGAGGCGCCCATCGTGGCGGCCGACGGCCGGTCGCTGGCGCGCGCACTGCGCGTGGCCGGCACGGTGGAGCCGGTGTTCATCGACAACGTGGCCGACATGCCGCAGCGCATTGCCGCGGGCGCCCGGGATGGCGATGTGGTGCTGTGCATGGGGGCGGGCTCGATCGGTGGCGTACCCGCCAAGGTGGTTGATTTGCTGCAAAAAAATGAGCTGCTAGCGCAGGAAGGACGGGCGCAATGAGCCAAAATGACCCCAAGATTGATGTGAAGGCGCTGGGCAAAGTGGCCGTGCTCATGGGGGGCACGTCGGCCGAGCGTGAGGTGTCGCTGATGTCGGGCGGCGGCGTGCTGCAGGCGCTGCGCTCGCGCGGCGTGGACGCGCATGCGTTCGACCCCGCGCACAGTGATCTGTCGGAGCTCAAGGCCCACGGCTACAGCCGCTGCTTCATCGCGCTGCACGGCCGCCATGGCGAGGACGGTACGGTGCAGGGCGCGCTGGAGCTGCTGGGCATTCCGTACACCGGTCCCGGCGTGATGGCGTCCAGCATCGCCATGGACAAGATCATGACCAAGCGCATCTGGCGCGCGGACGGCCTGCCCACGCCAGACTGGCGCCTGGTGTCCAGCAGTGCGGAGACGGCCCAGGCCTTCCAGGAGCTGGGCGCGCCGATGATCGTCAAGCCCTCGCGCGAGGGCTCCACCATCGGCCTGACCAAGGTCACTTCGCTGGGGCAGTGCGAACAGGCGTATCGGCTGGCCGCGCAGCATGACCCCGAGGTGCTGTGCGAGCAGTTCATCGATGGTGACGAGACCACCTGTCCCATACTGGGCCAAGGCGCCGAGGCGCGCGCGCTGCCGGTGATCCGCATCGAGGCGCCCCAGGGCAACTACGACTACCAGAACAAGTACTTCACCGACGTCACGCAGTACCACTGCCCGAGCGGCCTGCCCGAGGCCGAGGAGCGCGAGATCCAGCGCATCGTCGTGCAGGCTTACCGTACGCTGGGTTGCCGCGGCTGGGCGCGCGCCGACATCATGATCCGCGCGAGCGACCGCAAGCCCTTCCTGCTGGAAATCAACACCTCGCCCGGCATGACCGGCCACTCGCTGGTGCCGATGTCGGCCAATGCCAGCGGCATCAGCTACCCCGACCTGTGCCTGCGCATCCTGGCGAGCGCGTCGCTGGACGCGCTGCAGGGCCGGGCCGGTGCGGCAGGAGGACGGGAGCCGGTATGAACAACACGCTGCCCGCACCGCTGGACGTTCGCCTCATGAACATGACCGCTACGGTCCTGTTCCTGGGCTGCGCCCTGGCCGTGCTGGCGGTGGGCGGGGGCTGGCTGCTGCGCCACCCTGCGTTTTCGATCGGGCGCATCGTGGTGGAGGGCGACCTCGTGCACACCAGCGCGTTGAGCCTGCGTGCCAACGTTGCGCCGCAACTCGTGGGCAACTTCTTCACCATCGACCTGCAGGCCGCGCGCCGCGCCTTCGAGCAGGTGCCCTGGGTGCGGCAGGCTTATGTGCGACGCGAGTTCCCCAGTGGCCTGCGCGTGCAGCTGCAGGAGCACGACGTGGTCGCCTACTGGGGCGCCGAAGGCAGCGACACCCTGGTCAATAGCCGGGGCGAGGTCTTTGAAGCCGACGCGGGCGACCTGGAGCAAGACAACCTACCGCGCCTGATGGGCGCGCCCGAGCGCTCCGCGGAGTTGCTGCAGATGTACCGCCAGCTGGCGCCCGCGTTGGCGCCGCTGGGTTCCGGCATCGACTCGTTGCAGCTCACGGGGAATGGAGGCTGGCGGGTCACGCTGGACAGCGGTGCGGTGCTGGAGCTGGGGAGTGGCTCGACGCAATTGCTGATGCAGCGCGTGTCGCGTTTGGTGCACACGCTGCCGGACGTGGCGCAACGGCAGGGGCGTCGCGTGGATGCGCTGGAGTACGCCGACTTGCGGCATGAAAGCGGCTATGCGCTGCGCCTGCGCGGCGTCACCACCGTGAGTACGGACGCACAGAAGGCGGCTGCGCTGCGCGCGGCGTCGCGTGCGCGCAGGGCGGGGCAGAACAACTGAGGGCAGGACAAAGAACTATGGCAAGAGAATACAAAGACGTGGTCGTGGGGCTGGACATCGGCACCGCCAAGGTCATGGCAGTCGTCGCTGAAGTGCTGCCCGGGGGCGAGCTGAAGCTGGCCGGCCTGGGCGTAGCCCCCAGCAATGGCTTGAAGCGCGGCGTGGTGGTGAACATCGACGCCACGGTGCAGAGCATCCAGCAGGCGCTGAAGGAGGCCGAGTTGATGGCCGACTGCAAGATCCAGCGCGTCTATACCGGCATCACGGGCAGCCATATCCGCGGCCTCAACTCCAGCGGCATGGTGGCCGTGAAGGACAAGGAGGTCACGCCGGCGGACGTGGCGCGCGTGGTGGAGACGGCCAAGGCCATCAACATCTCCAGCGACCAGCGGCTGCTGCTGGTGGAGCCGCAGGAGTTCGTGATCGACGGGCAGGATGTCAAAGAGCCCATCGGCATGAGCGGCATCCGCCTGGAGGCCAAGATCCACATCGTGACCGGCGCGCAGAGCGCGGCCGAGAACATCATCAAGTGCGTGCGCCGCTGCGGCCTGGAAGTGGAGCAGCTGATGCTGAACCCGCTGGCGAGCAGCCAGGCTGTCCTTACCGATGACGAGCGCGAACTGGGCGTGGCCGTGGTGGACATTGGCGCGGGCACCACCGATGTGGCCATCTTCACCGGGGGGGCGATCCGCCACACGGCGGTGATCCCGATCGCGGGCGACCTGATCACCAGCGATATCGCGATGGCGCTGCGCACACCCACCAAGGACGCCGAGGACATCAAGGTGGAGAGCGGCTACGCCAAGCAGTTGCTCGCCGACCCTGAGGCGCAGGTCGAGGTGCCAGGCCTGGGCGACCGCAGCCCGCGCATGCTGTCCAAGCAGGCGCTGGCGGGTGTGATCGAACCGCGCGTGGAGGAGATCTTCTCGCTGGTGCAGCAGGTGATCCGCGAGTCCGGGTATGAGGAGGTGCTGTCCTCGGGCATCGTGATCACGGGCGGCAGCTCCGTCATGCCGGGCATGGTGGAGCTGGGCGAGGACATCTTCCTCAAGCCCGTGCGCCGCGGCATCCCGAAGTACTCCAGCGCGCTGGCCGACATGATTGCCCAGCCGCGCGCCGCTACCGTCATGGGCCTGCTGGAAGAGGCGCGCCTGGCGCGCCTGCGCGGCTTCAAGGTGGCAGCCAAGAGCGGGTCGGTGAAGACCGCATTTGGCCGGTTCAAGGACTTCATCGTGGGGAACTTCTGACATGACCTTCCCCCCGCTCTGGATGGCACGCGCCAGTCCGCCGCCGCGGCGCCGGGGGCGATGGCGAAGTACCGCGCCTCCGCCCGACGGCAATGACCGTCCCCTAACAAACACCAACCTACGGCAATTGCAAATCACAACCCAAGTTTCAGGAGCACCATCATGACCATCGAAATGATCGAGTCCGAAGAGTTCAACCAGGGCACGCAGATCAAGGTGATCGGTGTCGGCGGGGGCGGCGGCAACGCCGTCGAGCACATGATCTCGCGCAACGTGCAGGGCGTGGAGTTCGTCACGGCCAACACCGACGCGCAGGCGCTCACCCGCAGCACGGCGCATCGCACCATCCAACTGGGCGCAAGCGGCTTGGGCGCGGGCAGCAAGCCCGACAAGGGCCGCGAGGCCGCCGAGGCTGCGCAGGAGGACATCCGCCAGGCCATCCAGGGCTCGCATATGCTGTTCATTACCGCCGGCATGGGCGGCGGCACGGGCACGGGCGCTGCGCCCGTGATCGCGCGCGTGGCCAAGGAGATGGGCATCCTCACGGTGGGCGTGGTCACCAAGCCCTTCGACTGGGAGGGCGGGCGCCGCATGAAGAACGCCGACGATGGACTGGCCGAGCTCGAAGCCAACGTCGACTCGCTGATCGTCGTGCTCAACGAGAAGCTGCTGGAGGTGCTGGGCGATGACATCACCCAGGAAGAAGCCTTCGCGCACGCCAACGATGTGCTCAAGAACGCGGTCGGCGGTATCGCCGAGATCATCAACGAGTACGGCCAGGTGAACGTGGACTTCGAGGACGTGCGCACCGTGATGGGCGAACCCGGCAAGGCGATGATGGGCACGGCCACGGCCAGCGGCCCGGATCGCGCGCGCATCGCGGCCGAGCAGGCGATCGCCTGCCCGCTGCTCGAAGGTATCGACCTGTCGGGTGCCAAGGGCGTGCTGGTGCTGGTCACGGCAAGCAAGGGCAGCCTCAAGCTGGCCGAATCGCGGCTGGCAATGAACACCATCAACGCCTACGCCTCGCCGGACGCGCATGTGATCTTCGGCGCGGCATACGACGACACGCTGGGTGACGAGATCCGCGTGACCGTGGTGGCCACGGGCCTGTCGCGCCAGAACGCGCGCCGCCAGCCCATGCAGGTGGTGCAGGGCAGCCTGCGCACCGGCACGGACAACGTGGCGTACCAGATGCCGATGGCCGGCGCAGCGGTCGGAGTTTCCGCCGGCATGGTGGGCGGTGCGCCCCAGGCCGACTACGGCAGCATGGCCGTGCCGAGCGTCTGGCGCACCAACCGTTCCGTGGCCACGGCGCGCGTGGATGCGCTGTCTTCGGGCGGCATGGATGAACTGGAGATTCCGGCCTTCCTGCGCAAGCAGGCGGACTGAAGCTCCACCG
This sequence comes from Diaphorobacter sp. LI3, assembly GCF_022807955.1. Lineage (NCBI taxonomy): Bacteria > Pseudomonadati > Pseudomonadota > Betaproteobacteria > Burkholderiales > Comamonadaceae > Diaphorobacter > Diaphorobacter sp. LI3. The sequence continues at coordinate 916,070 of NZ_CP094346.1, forward strand.
GCGCCACGACCAAGGTGCCTGAATGAAAAAGCCGCTGGCACGCCAGCGGCTTTTTCATGTGCGGTCGCGCATCCGTATGACGTGCGCTACACGGCGCGCGCTGGCGCCTGCGGGCGCCGCACGGATCGGCGTCAGAACGACTCCCAGTCGCCGTCGTCCGGGCCGGCGCCGGGCGCCTTGGCGGGCTTGGCCTGTAGCGCGGGTGCCGCGGGAGTGGACAGAGCGCGAGGTGCGCTTGCGGCCGGGCGCGCCGCGGGGGGTGCAGCACGCGTGGGCGCCGTGGCGGGGCGGGGCCGCTGTACCTCGCCTGCCTGCACGCGGAACAGCGCCACCACGTCGGTCAGCTTCATGGCCTGCTCGCGCAGGCTGGCCGCCGCGGCGGTGGATTCCTCCACCAGCGCGGAGTTCTGCTGCGTCATCTGGTCAAGCTGGTGCATGGCGGTGCTGACCTGGGCAATGCCCTGGCTTTGCTCGGAGGTGGCGGCGCGCACTTCGCCAATGATGTCCGTCACCCGCTGAACGCTGCTGACGATCTCGGTCATGGTGCTGCCGGCGCTGTCCACCAGTGTCGTGCCGGAGCGGACCTTTTCCACCGAATCGTTGATCAATGCCTTGATCTCCTTGGCGGCTTGCGCACTGCGCTGCGCGAGTGTGCGGACTTCTCCGGCCACCACGGCAAAGCCCCGGCCTTGTTCGCCGGCGCGCGCCGCCTCCACGGCCGCATTCAGAGCCAGGATGTTGGTCTGGAAGGCGATACCGTCGATCACGCCGATGATGTCGCTGATCTTGCCGCTGCTGGCGTTGATGCCTTCCATGGTGCTCACCACCTGGGATACCACGTCCCCGCCGCGTGCCGCCACCTGCGCGGCCGATGCGGCCAGTTGGTTGGCGGTCTGGGTGGCGTCGGAGGTCTGGCGCACCGTGCTGGAGAGCTCTTCCATGCTGCTGGCCGTGGCCTGCAGGTTGCTGGCCGTGTCCTCGGTGCGATGGGCCAGGTCGTTGTTGCCCTGCGCGATCTCGCTGGCCGCGGTGGCAATGCTGTCTGAGGCGCTGCGCACCTCGACCACGAGGCGGCGCAGCGAGGCCACCATCTGCGACAGTCCATCCATCAGCGATCCTGCGGGCGCGGGAGGGATGGCGGTGTCCAGATGGCCCTGCGCGACTTCGGACATGACGCTCATGGCGTGGGCGGGTTCGCCGCCGATCTGGCGCACCACCGAGCGGAACACCGCAAACCCGACCACTCCCACGGCAAGGGTGACGAGCGCGACCACCAGCAGGTCGGTCAGCAGCGCCTGACGCACTGCGGCATCGATATCGTCGGTGTACAGGCCGGAGCCCACCATCCAGTTCCATCCATCGATGCGCACGGCGTATTGCAGCTTGGGTGCGAGCGTCTGCTCGCCAGGGCGCATGAACCTGGCAGAGACATACGCCTTGCCATCCTTGCTGCGCTGCAGTGCGTCCGTGATCTGTTTGAGCAGGTCGTTGCCATCGCCGTCCTTGAGCTTGCCGGCCATGTTCTGGCCTTCCCACTCGGGCTTGATGGGGTGCATCACGCCGCGGCTGTCCATGGTCCAGATGTAGAAATACTCGGTCTTGCCTTCCGCGCCGCCGTAGCGCGACAGGCGCAGGGCTTCCTTGGCGGCCTTCTGCGCGTCCTCTACGCTCATCGCGCCCTTGTCGGCCGCTTCCTTGTAAGCGGCGACGATGCTGTGCGCCGTCTGCACGGCGGTGGTCAGGGTTTCCTTGCGGGCGTCGATGATGAGCTTGCGCTCCTGCAGCAACGACAGGGTCGACATCACGATCAGCGCGAGCAGCGCCGTTCCCAGCATGGCAAGAATCTTCATCTTGAGGCTGAGCTTGGTCATGGGGGCTTTCTCCGAAATTCGCCAAGATGGCGAGTTTTAAAAACATTTATTTACATAATTATCTCATTTGTTCCAATTTTGTTCGGCGACCTGCGCGTTGTCCGTGCGTCAGCGCTTCTGCCGATCGACGCGCAAGGCAGGCGGCAGAACGTCTGCCTGCTATCAACGTCATAGAAAAGGGGTACTGTCGGCCCGTGTCTGGCCGCCTAAAATCGCGGGATGCTTCAGCAACGCACCATCAAGACCCTGACCCGCGCCGTGGGCGTAGGCCTGCACAGCGGCCAGCGGGTCGAGTTGACGTTGCGCCCGGCACAGCCGGACACGGGGATCGTGTTCCGCCGCGTAGATCTGCCGGAGCCCGTGGACATTCCCATTACCGCCACGGCTGTCGTGGATACGCGCATGGCCTCGACCATTGGCGCCGGCGGTGCGAAGGTGCATACCGTGGAGCACCTCATGTCGGCCTGCGCCGGCCTGGGGCTGGACAACCTGTACATCGACATCACGGCCGAGGAGGTGCCCATCCTCGACGGCTCCTCGGCGTCCTTCGTGTTCCTGCTGCAGAGCGCGGGCGTCGAGTTGCAGAACGCCCCCAAGCGCTTCATCCGCGTCACGCGCCCCGTCGAGGTGCGCGAGGGCGAGGGGCACAACCTCAAGTGGGCGCGCCTGGAGCCCTACCACGGCTTCAAGCTGCGCTTCGAGATCGATTTCGCCCACCCCGCCGTCGATTCCACGGGGCAGAGCGTGGAGTTCGACCTTGGGAGCGGCAACTACGCGCGCGACATCGCCCGCGCGCGCACCTTCGGCTTCACCAAGGACGTGGAGATGCTGCGCACCAGCGGCCTGGCGCTGGGCGGGGGGCTGGACAACGCCATCGTCATGGACGACTACAAGGTGCTCAACGCCGACGGCCTGCGCTACGACGACGAGTTCGCCAAGCACAAGATCCTGGACGCCATGGGCGACCTGTACCTCGTGGGCAAGCCGCTGCTGGCGGCCTACAGCGCCTTCCGCTCGGGCCACGCCATGAACAACCTGCTGTTGCGCGAACTGCTGGCCCACGAGGATGCGTGGGAGATCGTGACCTTCGAGAATGAGCGCCAGGCGCCCGCAGGTTTCACACAGCCGGTGCGTGCCTGGTAACGGACGGGGGACGCGTGCATGTTGATCTTCCGATGGGCTGTCCTTCTGCTGCTGCTGGCTGCCGGCGTGTCGTTTGCCTTTTTTGCCGCTACGGGACAGCAGCGCTACAAGCGTTTTGGACTGGTCATCGTCAAATGGACCGTGATCGCGGCGTCCATGTTCTTCCTGGTGCTGATCCTCGAGCGTCTGCTGTAAGGCACCTTGCTGGCGGTCAAGTCGCCTATACTCGGCCCCGCTCCGGGGTGCACGTAACGGCGTGCTGAGATGGCGGACCTGACCGCCGGAACCGCGAACTTGATCTGGTTCATACCAGCGTAAGAAGAGCTGCAGTCGGATAGGGGGAAACGGGTACACCCGCAAGAAGGGTCGTGCTCCGTCCGTCCATCCGATCGATAGCGGAGCAATTCCATCCATCCCGCCGATGAAGGAGCTGCCCGCCATGAATGCCCCCGACAAGTTCGCCAGCCTGCTTGCGCTCACGCGCGAACCCTTTCCCGCTTCCACCAAGTCCTACCTCGCCGGCAGCCAACCCGGGCTGCGCGTGCCGGTGCGCGACATTCAGCTCACCAACGGCGAAGTGGTGAGCGTGTACGACACGTCCGGCCCCTATACCGATCCTGCCGTGCAGATCGACGTGCGCAAGGGCCTTGCGAGCGTGCGGGGCGAATGGATTGCCGCGCGCGGCGACACCGAGGGCTATGAGGGTCGCGTACGCAAGGCGCTGGACGACGGCCAGAAGGCCGAGGATGGCGACCGCCTGGCCCAGCTGCGCGCCGAGGCTGCGGCGCTGCAGCGCCAGCCGCTGCGCGCCAGGAGCGGCGCCAACGTCACGCAGATGCACTACGCGAAGAAGGGCATCGTCACTCCCGAGATGGAATACGTGGCCTTGCGCGAGAACGGTCGCCGCGAGTGGATGCAGCAATACATGCAGGACGCCGCGCGCGAGCAGCGCCTGGCCGGCAACCCACTGGGTGCGAGCATTCCGAAAATCATCACGCCCGAGTTCGTGCGCGACGAGGTCGCCCGTGGCCGCGCCATCATTCCCGCCAACATCAACCACCCCGAAGTGGAGCCCATGGCCATCGGGCGCAACTTCAAGGTGAAGATCAACGCCAACATCGGCAACTCCGCCGTCACGTCGAGCATCGAGGAAGAGGTGGAGAAGCTCGTCTGGGCCATCCGCTGGGGCGCCGACAACGTGATGGACCTGTCCACCGGCAAGAACATCCACACCACGCGCGACTGGATCGTGCGCAACTCGCCGGTGCCCATCGGCACGGTGCCTATCTACCAGGCGCTGGAAAAGGTCGGTGGCATTGCCGAGGACCTGACCTGGGAGATCTTCCGCGACACGCTGATCGAGCAGGCCGAGCAGGGCGTGGACTATTTCACCATCCACGCGGGCGTGCGCCTGGCCTACATCCAGCTCACCGCCGCGCGCCGCACGGGCATCGTGTCCCGTGGCGGCTCCATCATGGCCAAGTGGTGCATGGCGCACCACAAGGAGAGCTTCCTCTACACGCACTTCGAGGACATCTGCGACATCATGAAGGCGTACGACGTGTCGTTCAGCCTGGGTGATGGCCTGCGTCCGGGCTGCGCCTCGGACGCCAACGACGAAGCCCAGTTCGCCGAGCTGCACACGCTGGGCGAGCTGACGCAGATTGCCTGGAAGCACGACGTGCAGACCATGATCGAAGGCCCCGGCCACGTGCCCATGCACATGATCCAGGCCAACATGACGGAGCAGCTCAAGACCTGCCACGAGGCGCCGTTCTACACCCTGGGCCCGCTGACCATCGACATCGCCCCCGGCTACGACCACATCGCCAGCGCCATCGGCGCCGCCATGATTGGCTGGATGGGCACGGCCATGCTGTGCTACGTGACGCCCAAGGAGCACCTGGGCCTGCCCGACCGCGACGATGTCAAGCAGGGCATCATTGCCTACAAGATCGCGGCCCACGCGGCCGACGTGGCCAAGGGCCACCCCGGTGCCCGTGCGCGCGACGACGCGCTGAGCCAGGCGCGGTTCGACTTCCGTTGGCAGGACCAGTTCAACCTGGGCCTGGACCCCGATACGGCCAAGGAGTACCACGACGAGACCCTGCCCAAGGACAGCGCCAAGGTGGCGCACTTCTGCTCCATGTGCGGGCCGAAGTTCTGCTCGATGAAGATCACGCAGGAAGTGCGCGAATTCGCCCAACAGGGCCTGCAGTCCAAGGCAGAGGAGTTCAACCGCACGGGCGGCGAGCTCTACGTGCCCATCCACCGCGCCGACTGACCCACGCAAAGCCGCCGGCCTGTCATGCCCGGCCGGCTCCAAGTGACCGTATCAGGCCGCGGCCAGCAGCCGGGTGGGCATGGGCGACGGCAGTGCGTGCGCCAGTTCACCCGGCAGGCGAAAGCGGCTGACCTGCGCCGCCAGCTCATGGGCCTGGCCGCGCAAACTCTCGGTGGCGGCCGCGGACTCTTCCACCAGGGCCGCGTTCTGCTGGGTCATCTGGTCCAGCCGCGACAGGGCCGAGTGGATGGAGAGGATGTCCTGCTGCTGCGCATGGTGGCTGGAGCGTATGTCGGCCATCGTGCGCGCGGCGTCCTGGATGGCCGCCACCACCTGCGCCATGGTGCGCCCCGCATCAGCGGCCAGGGTGGCGCCGGCATCCACCTGCTGCACGGACGCCTGGATTAGCGCCTTGATCTCGCGCGCGGCCTCGGCCGAGCGGTTCGCCAGGCTGCGCACCTCGCTGGCCACCACCGCGAAACCGCGGCCCTGTTCGCCGGCACGTGCGGCTTCCACCGCGGCGTTCAACGCCAGGATGTTGGTCTGGAACGCGATCGAGTCGATCATGCCCGTGATGTCGCCGATCTGGTGCGCGCTGTGCGCCACTTGCTGCATGGTCTGCTCCATGCGCGTCACCACGTTGCTGCCTTCGTGCGCGGTGGCTGCCGCCTGTGCGGCGCGTGCCTCGGCATGCTCGGCGGTCTCGGCCGATTGTTGAACGGCGCGTGTCACATGCTCCAGCGCGGCGGCCGTTTCCTGCAGGCTGGCTGCGGCCTCCTCGGTGCGGGTGGACAGGTGGGCGTTGCCGTTGGCCATCTCGGACGAAGCCGTGTGCAGGCTGTGCACGGAGGTGCTCACCTGTCCCGCCAGGCTGCGCAGCGCGGACTGCATGACCGACAGGGACGTCAGCATGTGCCCGGTTTCGTCCCGGTCGTGGCCCACGATGTCCTGGCGCAGGTCCAGCCCCGCAACACGCTGCGCGGTGTCGCTGGCCAGTGCAATGGGCCGCGTGATGCTGCGCACCAGCCACAGCGCGAGCAGGGTGCCCAGCACCAGGGACAGGCTGCCGAACGCCAGCAGCGACCAGCGCGCCTGCTGGCTCCAGCCGCCCACGGCCAGGGCGGCCGTGTCGATGGACTGGCGCTGCGACTGCGTGAGCGCATCCAGCGACCCCAGCAATGCCTGGGACGCGGGCAGGAAGCGTTCGCCATACACCTGCTGAATACGTGACGTGAGGCCGAAGTCGCGTGCCTGCACCAGTGCGGCCTGGGCCTCGTGGAAGTCGACGGCCCGCGCCTTCACGCGGGACAGCAGTTCCTCGTCGGCTGTGCCGGCCAGCCGCTGCGCCAGGGTGGCTACCAGCCTGTCGTACTGCTGCTGCGTAGCGGCAATGTCGGCGCCGATGGCTTGCCCCACCTCGGGTTCTGAACTCAACGCCACGGCCTTGTAGCGCTCGGCATTGATGGCCTGCAGCCGATAGGCGTCGGCCACCAGCCGTTCGTTGGCCACGCTGTGCTGAACCATGTCGTCGGTCGACTGGCCGATGTGCCGCAGCGACCACACGCCGATGGCCGAGCCGACCAGACTCAGCGCCAGCACCGTCATGAACAGGCCCAGCAGCCGGCGACCCAGCGGGCCGATGGAAAGAGAGCGGGTAGGGGAAGAAGAGAAGGACATGCGCGTGTTCGGGGTGAGCAAAGCCCTAGGGCCGAACCGCACTATGGACAAAGATTGTGACAATATGTTTTCTAGGCATGCCTTGCCGCGTTCCCTAAGCCCCATCTCACCAGAGACAACGGGACCGTGATTACCCTGCCTTGGGATTGAGCGCTTGCAACATACAGTTGCATTCCGGTCCGCCCACGAGGCGGTATCTCTGCCATGGCGTGGAACTTGCACACGCCGGTCATCATGTTCAGCAAAGGAATGCCATGAGGGTTCTGGGGCAGCTTTCCATTCGCGCGCGGCTGTATTTCGCCACGACTTTTTCCCTGGTCCTGCTGACTGCAGTGGGCGCTCTGGGCTACGTTGCGCTCGACCGCTCGCGCACCACGCTGCAAGAGCTGTTTGCGCGCCAGGTGCAAACGCTCACCGACATGGCCGAACTTCGCACCGGCTTGGGGCACCTGCGCCGCGCCGAGAAGGACATCATCATCAACTTCAACAACGCCGTGGAGGTGCAGGCGCTGCGTGAGGGCTGGAGCCGCCAATTGGATGCGCTGCGCAAGAGCATGGCGCAGGTGCGCGAGGTGCAGGCCGGCAACGTGGAATTCACCGGCGCACTGGACAAAGCGCTGGCCGAGGTCGGGCAGTACGAAGGCGGGCTCGTGCCGATCTTCGACCAGATCGAGCGCGCCCTGCTTGATGGCGCGGGTGCGGGGGCGTATGCCGAGCGTTTCAAGGCCCACATGGACACCACCGATGCCCTGCTGGCCAGCCTGGCCACGCAGGCGCGCGGCCACATGGAAGAGGCTCGCGCCGCCCTGGACCAGCGCACCGCCACCATGTCAACGCTGATTGCTGCAGCCGTGCTGTTGGGGTTGGCGGTGCTCGTTCCGCTGACGTTGTTCAGCGTGCGTTCCATCACGCAATCGCTGGAGCAGGCGCGCGCGCTGGCCGAGCGCATTGCCGCGGGCGACCTGTCGCATGCGGTGCAGTCCCGCCAGCGTGACGAGATCGGCAGCCTCGTCGCTGCCATGGGCCGCATGCAGGATGCGCTGCGCACCCTGGTGGGCCAGGTGCAGCAGGCCGCGGGCAGCATCGCCACGGCCAGTGACGAGATCGCCCTGGGCAACCAGGACCTGAGCCAGCGCACCGAGCAGACCGCCGCCAGCCTGCAGCAGACCGCCTCGTCCATGGAGTTGCTCACCGGCACGGTGCAGCACAGTGCCGAATCGTCCCGCCAGGCCAGCGGGCTCGCGGCCAACGCGGCCGAGGTGGCGGTGCGCGGCGGCGCGGTGGTTGCGCAGGTGGTGCAGACCATGGGCGAGATTTCCGACAGCTCGCGGCGCATCGGCGACATCACGGGCGTGATCGACTCCATCGCGTTCCAGACCAACATCCTGGCACTCAATGCCGCCGTGGAGGCCGCGCGCGCCGGCGAACAGGGCCGGGGCTTCGCCGTCGTGGCCAGCGAGGTGCGCAGCCTGGCGCAACGCAGCGCCGACGCCGCCAAGGAAATCAAGGCGCTGATCGGCGCCTCCGTCGAGCGGGTGGAGGGCGGCTCGCGCCTGGTGGCGCAGGCGGGCGAGACCATGACCGAGATCGTGGCCAGCGTGCGCCGGGTTTCCGACATCGTGGCCGAGATCACCAGCGCGGCCGCCGAGCAGGCGGGCAGCATTGGCCAGGTGGGCCAATCGGTCAGCCACCTGGATCAGATGACGCAGCAGAACGCCGCGCTGGTGGAAGAGTCCGCAGCCGCGTCGCAGTCGCTGCGCGACCAGGCGGGCCGACTGACCGAGGCGGTCAGCCGCTTCAAGCTGCAGGGCGGCGCGCCGCAGCCGAGGGCCGTGGCGTTGGCGCGCGCAACCACCGCTCCGGAAATGGCGGAGAAGGACGTTGGCTTGCCCGCGCTTGCTGCGTAGGGAAAGGCCCCAGAGGCAAGGGCCGCGTTCAGTCGTTCAGTAACTGCGCCCGGCCTTGTACATGGCGTGCTGGCGCCGCGTGAGCTGCGCGACCTCGCCCACGCGGGCCATGGCCGCGCCGGCGTGCGCGTGGGTGATGGCCAGGCCCAGGGCGTCGGCGGCATCGGTGCCCGGCAGGCCGGGCAACTCCAGCAGACGGCGCACCATCTCCTGCACCTGCGACTTGGCCGCGCGGCCGTGGCCTACCACGGCCTTCTTCATCTGCAGCGCGGTGTATTCGGCCACGGGCAGGTTGGCATTCACCAGCGCGGTGAGCGCCGCGCCGCGCGCCTGGCCCAGCAACAGCGTGGACTGCGGGTTGACGTTGACGAAGATGATTTCCACCGCCGCCGTGCTGGGCTGGTAGCGCGCGGCCACCTCGCTCACGCCGTCGAACAGCACCTTGAGCCGGCCCGGCAGGTCCCCCAGCGCGAGGCCCGTGGCGCGCCCCGTGGTGCGGATGGTGCCGCTGGCCACGTAGCGCAGGCGATGGCCGTCCACGTCCACCACGCCGAAGCCCGTGGTCTGCAGTCCGGGGTCGATGCCAAGGATTCTCATGGACTATTAAATTTATAGCTGTTCGCGATTGCTGCTATTGGTTTTGAGGCCGATTTTGCTTGTATGAATGACACGTGGTTCAGGGCAACTCGCTGCGCCCCATGCGCGCCAGCAGCGCGCGCGTGCGCCCGGCCAGGTAGGCGGAGCCGGGCGCCTTCTCGAAGCGTTTGGGTGCCGGCAGCATCACGGCCAGGCGCGCGGCCTCGGGCGCGGTGAGCTGGCGTGCGCTCTTGCCGAAGTAGCGCTGCGCGGCGGCCTCGGCGCCGAACACGCCTGCCCCCCATTCCACGTTGTTCAGGTAGATCTCCAGGATGCGCTGCTTGGGCAGGAGCTGCTCCAGCGCCAGGGTGAGCACGAATTCCTGCCCCTTGCGCACCAGGTTGCGCTCGCCCGACAGCAGCAGGTTCTTGGCCAGTTGCTGGGTGATGGTGGAGCCGCCGCGGATCTTGGGCGCACGCCCCGTGGCCGACGGCCGGGCGGCCAGTTGCGCCTCGATGCGCGCATTGCGCTCCCAGGCCTTTTCGATGGCATCCCAGTCCACGCCGTCGTGGTTGACGAAGTTGTCGTCCTCCGATGCGACCACCGCGCGCTTGAGGTGGTCGGATATCTGTGCGTACGGCACCCACTGCTGGCGCCAGCGCACGCCGCTGCCTTGGGACCATTGCGCCCAGGCCTCGGACCGCTGGAACGTGGTGGATTCCGGGTCGATCACCGCCATGGCCGCGATGCGCGCCACGAAGAACAGCTGCAGCGCCAGCAGTGCCAGCAGCACCAGCATGCACCAGCGCAGTGCGCCCCGCATGCCTCAGGCCCCCGCGGCGATGGCCGCGCGCAGCTCCTGCAGCACCGGGGCCGACGGCGGGCGCACGCCGCGCCAGAGCAGGAACGCCTCGGCCGCCTGCTCCACCAGCATGCCCAGTCCGTCGCGCGCGGTGGCGCCGTGGGCCGTGGCCCAGTCCAGAAAGGGCTGCGCCGCGGGGCCGTACATCATGTCGTAGGCCAGGCTCCCGGGGCGCAGCACGCTGGCGGGCACGGGCACCGGGCCGCCTTCCAGGCTGCTGGCCGTGGCGTTGATGATCACATCGAAATCGGACCCTGGCGCTTGCATGTCCAGCGCCAGTAGCTCTGTTTTTTGTAGCACTGCGAGCGCGGCGTGGCTGTCCACCAGTGCCTGGGCGCGCGCGGGCGTGCGGTTCACGACGGCGATGCGCCGGGGGTGCTGCCGCAGCAGCGGGCCCAGCACGCCGGCGGCCGCGCCGCCCGCGCCCACCAGCAACACGTCGCGCCCGGCGAGTGGAGCGCCAGCGCCTTGCGTGATGTCGGCCACCAGGCCCAGGCCGTCGGTGTTGTCGGCATGGATGCTGCCGCCGTCGAACACGAGGGTATTGGCCGCGCCGGCCAACTGCACGCGCTCGCTGCGCGTGGTGGCCAGTTGCGCGGCCTCCAGCTTGAACGGCACGGTGATGTTGCAGCCGCGCCCGCCTTCGGCGGCGAAGCTCTGCAGCGCCTGGGCGAAGCCGTCCAGCGGAACCAGGCGGCGCTCGTAGTGCAGCGACTGGCCCGTCAGTTGGGCAAAGCGCGCGTGGATCCACGGCGAGCGGCTATGGGCGATGGGGTTGCCCATCACGCAGTAGAGGTCGGCGGCGGCGGTCATCAGCGCAGGTCGGTTTCCAGGGTCTGGTCGCGCGTGAACTTGAAGCGCGAGACCACGGCGATCTGATCGGCCTTGGCGCGCATCGCCGGGCCGAAGTGGCCAAAGGGCCCCGCGGCGCGGGCGATGGCCTCGGCGCGGCGGTCCAGCAGGCGGTTGCCCGAGCCCTGCACCACCTCGGTGGCCAGCACGCGGCCGTCATGGTTCACGGTCAGGATCATGATCAGCTCGCCGTAGAGCTTCTTGCCGCCCTGCTCGGGGAAGTTCTGCGTGCCCTTGTCCTCGACCTTGCGGCGCAGCGCGTCGTAGTACACGGCGTACACCTCTTCGCGCGTGGCGGGGCTGATGTAGCGCTTGCGCGGGCGGGCGTTTTCCTCGTTGATGCGCTTTTCGATCTCGGCCAGCAGCTTCACCAGCTGGCGGCGCTTTTCGTCCTGGGCCTGGCTGTCGGTGCTCTGGCTGGGCTTGCGCGGGTCGGGCTCGGGCAGCACGGCGAGCTGCTTGCGCAGCTGGGCCAGCATCTGGGTCTGCTGCTCCAGCATCTGGTCCATCTTGCGCTGGGCTTCTTCCAGGTCGTCGCCGATCGTGGTGAGGGCCGAGTAAGGCAGGGGGCTGGTGGCGCGTCCCTTGGCGGCCTCGCCGCCACCGGCCAGCGACGCCTGCGCGATGGCCTGCGCCTTGTCGGGGCGCTCGTTGGACTGCGCGTTGACCAGGATCACCTCCAGCGGCGTGTCCTGGAACACGCGGTTGAAGCTCTCGGGGTCCACGAAGCGCACCGTGAGCAGTGCGGCATGCACGGCGATGGAGACGCCCAGCGCGATCTGCAGCGTCGTCAGGCGTTGAAGCAGGGTGGAGATTTTCATCGTCGGGCCGCCATCACTGCAGGCCGCGGCGCCCCTGTGGGGCGGCGCGCTGCATGGCGGTGGAGCAAGGGAGCGGTTGTCACGGCGCCCGATTATCAGCGGTGCCGCCGGCGCCCTCGCCCTCGGCCTCGTTGACATCGACCGCGATGGCGATCGGGCCGGCCACGGCCTCCTCGTCGCCCTCGTCCTCGTCCACCGGGCCGTCGTCGCTGGCATCCAGCGGGTCGTCCAGGCGCGCCACCAGGGTGCCCGCCACGTCCAGCGTGATCTCGTCGATCTCGCCGAGCTTGACGCGCACGCGTGCGCCGCGCGGCAGCTGCTGCGCGCCCAGCACGGGCAGCACCAGTGGCAGGGTGTCGGCGCGCACCAGGAAGCTGCCGTTCGGCCCTTCCTTGAACACGGTGGCGTCCAGCTCGGTGATCTGGTTCTGCTGCAGGTACTTGAGCGTCCAGAAGCGCTCCATGCCAGCCTGGTAGCCGTTGTAGGCGCTGTAGGCGGCATCGAAACTGCTGATGATGGAGAACAGCTCCGCGTCCTTGGGCTTGAACGGTGCGGCCAGTGCAGCGGTCTTGCCGTGGCGCGCGCAGGCAATGATCTGCCACTGGTTCACCAGGTCCACGTAGCGGCGCAGCGGCGAGGTGGCCCAGGCGTAGCTCTTCACGCCGATGCCGGCGTGCGGCAGCGCCTTGGTGGACATGCGCACCTTGACCCCCGGCGCCAGGCTGGCCTGGCTGCGGTAGATGCCGGGCACGCCGTGCTCGGCCAGCATGTTGCCCCAGGTGCTGTTGGCGACGATGGCGGCCTCGGCCACGATCAGGTCCAGCGGCGCGCCGCGCTTGCGGGTGGTGATGTCCACCGTTTCGCTGCCGTTGGGCTCGGCGCCGTCGTTGCGGGGCTTGTGGGCCCCCACGCTTGCCGCTTCGCTGGCTGCGCTGCCCCCCGCGGGGGCGTTCGCGCCTTCGGGCGGCCGGGCGGCGCTCAGCCGGAAGGTGTAGTCGGGGCGGTTGAAGGTTTCGGGCTTGCCGCGCACGACTTCGCGCTGGGCCTTGAGCTGCTTGGCCAGTCGGTGCAAAAAGGAGAGCTGCTCGCGCAGATCCAGCAAGGCCTGTGGCGTGTTTTCATGTTGAATGGTTGGGTCGGCCAACCACTCTTCCGTCACGATGTGGTCGAGCTGGTCGTGGCGCAGGTTCACCGTCACGGGCACGCGCTCCAGGCGCGTCTCGGTGGCGGTAATGGCCAGCGTGGCCTCGTCGATCGTCACATACAGCGACACGGCCGGGTTGGCGCGGCCCTCGTCCAGCGTGTAGATCTGCACCACCTCGTCGGGCAGCATGGTGATCTTGTAGCCCGGCATGTAGACGGTGGACAGGCGCGTGCGCCCCAGCTTGTCCAGGTCGCCCCCGGGTTGGATCGCCAGGCCCGGCGCTGCAATGTGGATGCCCAGCGTCACGGTGCCGGTGCCCAGGCCCTGTACCGACAGGGCGTCGTCGATCTCGGTGGTGGCCGAATCGTCGATGGAATAGGCCTGCACATCCGCCAGCGGCAGGTCGGCCGGCGGCTGGGGTGCCGCCAGCTGGGGAAAGCCCGTGCCCTTGGGGAAGTTGTCGAACAAAAACCGCTTCCAGTGGAACTGGTAGCTGGAGTCGATCGCACCCGCGGCCTGCAACAGGTCCAGCGGAGCCTTCTGCGCGCTGCGGCTGGCCTCGACCACGGCCTTGTACTCGGGCGCGTTCTTGTCGGGGCGGAACAGAATTTTGTAGAGCTGCTCGCGCACGGGTTGCGGGCAGGTGCCGGCGACGAGTTCGGCGGCCCAGGCGTCGATCTGCGCCTGAATCTGCTTTTTCTTCTCGATGGCGGCGAGGGCCTGCTGCAGCACCTCGGCCGACGCCTTGCGAAAACGCCCCTTGCCCGCGCGGCGGAAGTAGTGCGGCGCCTCGAAAAGCGCCACCAGCATGCCAGCCTGCTCGGTCACTGGCGCCTGGGCAGAAAAATAGTCGCGCGCCAACTCGGCGAAGCCGAACTCCTCCTCGGGCGCGAACTCCCAGGCCAGCGGAAGCTCCACGCCGGCGGCGATCTCGCGCGCCTGCGCCAGCAGCTCGGCCGGGGCGGGCTTGTCGAACTTCAACAGGATGTTGGCGGCCTTGACCTTGACGCGTTTACCCGAGTCGAGCTCAATCTGTGCCGAGCTTTCGGCTTCGGAGAGGATGCGGCCGGCCAGGAACTTGCCGGCTTCGTCGAACAGTGCATGCATAGGGGCGCGATTTTCCCATGGCGGCGGGCAGCGCCCCTGTTCGTGGCAGGTGATTGCGGGTGTTTGTCACGCCAGGCCTTCGGCGTGCGTCCAATGGGCAAAGGGTCTCAACGAAAGCGAGGCGAGCCATGCACCCATCCGAGGACTTACCGCAGGCGGCGGTTGTCACTGCCACCCCCATCGCCGACCGTGCGGCGGACGCGGCCTTGGTGACACGCGCCCTCGCCGGCGAGGCGGGAGCCTTCGCCGCCATCATGCGGCGCCACAACCGGCTGATGTTTCGCGCCGCGCGCGGCGTGGTGCATGACGACGCCGAGGCGCAGGACGTGGTGCAGGAGGCCTATTTGCGCGCCTTCACGCGGCTGCGGGCCTTCCGCGGCGATGCCGCGCTGGGCACCTGGCTGGCGCGCATCTGCCTGCGCACGGCCTTGGACGTCTTGCGCCGGCGTGCGCGCAGCGTGGCCATCGACCCCGCGCAGGCCAGCGACCAGGAGCCGCAGCCGGAGGATGCCATGTCCTATTTCGCCCCGCCCGACGACGCGCCCGACCAGGCACTTGCGCGTGCCCAGTTGCGCGCCCTGCTGGAGTCGGCCGTGCACAGCCTGCCGCCGCTGTACCGCAGCGTGTTCCTCCTGCGTGCCGTGCAGGAGATGAACGTGCAGGAGGCGGCCTTCTGTCTGGACATCAGCGAAGAGCTGGTGCGCACCCGCTACCTGCGCTCGCGCGCCATGTTGCGCGACGCGCTGGGCGCGCGGGTGGAAGCCTGCGCCGACAGCGTCTTTCCGTTTGCGGGCGCGCGCTGCGACCAGGTCGTGCAGCAGGTGCTGGACGCACTGGCGCGGCGCGGGCTGCTGGCCTGACGGGCCGGCGCCACCCCGCCCACGCCTATGGCCCGTGCGCCGCTGCGCGCCGCGCCGATTACCCGCGCCGCCGGCGCGGCACTTGTCCCTTTCTTCAAGGAGATGACCATGAACCACTCTTCCTTCCTCTTGACTCCTTCTTCCGCGCTGCTCGCGCGCCGCCGCACGGTGGGCGCGGCCGTGCTCTCGGCCTCGGCCGTGGCCCTGCTGGGCGGGCGCGACGCGCTGGCCGCTGGCGCCAAGACCGATGCGCGACAGCACGAGGCCGACGTGCGCATCCTCAACACCGCACTGGCGGCGGAGTACGAGGCCGTGGCCGCCTACCAGGTGGGCGCCGAGAGCGGTCTGCTCACCTCCGGCGTGCTGCCGCTGGCGCAGCAGTTCCAGGGCCACCACAAGGAGCATGCCGACGCGATCGCCGGCGCCGTGCAGAAGATGGGCGGCAAGCCCGTGCAGGCCAAGGCGCAGTACGGCTTGCCGACCGACAAGCTCAAGGCCGAAGCCGACGTGCTGCGCTTTGCCGCCGGACTGGAGCGCGGCGCCGTGTCGGCCTACCTGGGCGCGGTGCCGCTGTTTGCCGACCGTGCCCTGGCGCAGGTGGCCGCCAGCATCCTGGGCGACGAGGCCATGCACTGGGCCGTGCTGCGCCAGGCCCTGGGTGAGGCGCCGGTGCCCTCGGCGTTCATGTCATGACCCGAGTCCAGGCGGGTGGGCGTAGGCGGGCCTGGGCATTGGTGGGCGGATTGGCGCTTGGTGCTGCGGGCATGGCGGTCGCCGGGCCCGCACCGGCAACGCCAGCGCCGGCCGCGCCCCAGCCCATGGCGCCTGACGCAGCCCAGCTGGCGCGCGGCCAGCAGATCTACGCGCGCTGCGCGGGGTGCCACGCCATCGAGGGCCACCGCACGGGACCGCAGCACTGCGGCCTGTTCGGCCGCCGCGCGGGCACGGCGCCGGGGTTCGACGGCTACTCCCCGGCCATGAAGGCCAGCGGCATCGTCTGGGACGAGCGCACGCTGCAGCGCTTCCTGAAGGACCCGCCAGCCACCGTGCCCGGCACGTCCATGGGCTACGCAGGCGTGAAGGACGATGGCGAGCGTGCGGCGCTCATCGCCTGGCTGCGCCAGGCCACGCAGCCGGGGAGCGCCTGCACGCCCAGGTAGTCCATTGCTCTGCCTTTGATAGCTACCAGCGATTGCTGCAAAAGCGCTGGAGGCATTTTTGGCTTGAAGTGCGGCTGGTGCCATGGCGGCGCCTATGATGGGCGCCACCATGACGTCCACCATCGCCTTTGCGCCACCGCCCCGCCATGCGTCCTGATTTCGCGCCGCTGGCGATTTTGGCGATGGCGCTGCCCTTCGTCTTTGGCATTACCGAGGCTCCGTATTCCAACTTTTGGCCGCTGCTGGCCAGCGGCGCCTGCGCCTGGCTGCTGGCGGCGCTGGCTTGGTGCGGCGCCTGGCGTCCCAGTGCCGCGCGCCTGGGCGCCCATCTGGCGGCGGGTCTGCTGCTGGCGGCGCTGGTGGCCGCGGCCATCGGCCTGGTGCAGTTCTTCATGGGCGACCCGGGGTGGGCGCCGTGGGTGCATGCCTCCAGCCCGGGCCTGGCCTTCGGCAACTTGCGCCAGCGCAACCAGCAGGCCACGTTGCTGGCGCTGGGCGTGTGGGCGCTGCTGTGGTGGGTGGCGCGCCTGCAGGAGCAGGTGGACGGCAACCCGGTGCTGGGAGGGCGCGGCGCGCGCTGGCCGGTGCTGGCGGCGGTCGCGGTGCCCTGGGCCATGGTGCTGCTGGCCACTGCGGGCGCGGCCACGGCCTCGCGCACGGGGGCGCTGGAGTGGCTGGTGGTGTTGGCGCTGCTCGCCGTGTGGCGGCGCAGCAGCGGCGCACTGGCGCTCGGCATGGCCGGCGTGGGGCTGGCGGTTTATGCGGTGGCCGCGTGGGGCTTGCCGCAGCTGTTGCTGCGGTGGACGGGCATGCGCATGGACGGCCTGTTCATGCGGGTGGCCGATGGCTCCCAGACCTGCGTCGGCCGCGCTACGCTGTGGTCCAACGTGCTGGAGCTGATCGCCCAGCGGCCATGGGCCGGCTGGGGCTGGGGCGAGCTGGACTACGCGCACTACATCCACCCGTTTGCGGGAGAGCGTTTTTGCGTGCTGCTGGACAACGCCCACAACCTGCCGCTGCATCTGGCAGTGGAACTGGGCCTGCCGGCTGCGCTGCTGCTGTGCGGCGTGCCGCTGTGGGCCGCGCTGCGCGCGCGCCCCTGGCGCGAGGCGCAGCCCCACCGCCAACTGGCCTGGGGCGTGCTGGCCCTTGTGGGCGTGCACAGCCTGCTGGAGTTCCCGCTGTGGTACGGGCCGTTCCAACTGGCCACCGCGCTGGCCGTGCTGGTGCTGCTGGCGCCCTGGCTGTCGCGTGCGGCGCGCTGGCGCCCCGTGGGTGCGGTGGTGGCGGGCGTGGCACTGCTGGCGGCACCGGCCATGGGGTTCGTGCTGGTGCGCGACTACGCGCGCGTGAGCGTGCTGTACCGTCCCACGGCCGAGCGGCCCGCGGCGCTGCGCGCGCTGACGGCTGCCGACGTGGCGCGGCAGGTGTGGTTCTTCCGTGCGCCAGCGCAGTTCGCGCAACTCACCACTGCGGTGGTCACGCCCGCCAATGCGGCCGAGATGCATGCCCTGGCGTTGCAACTGCTGCACTACTCGCCCGAGCCGCGCGTGATCGAGAAGCTCATCGCCAGCGCGCGGCTGCTGGGCCGCGAGGACGAGGTGGCGCTGCACACCGACCGCTACCGCCGCGCCTATCCGTACGACTTCGGGCGCTGGCAGCGCGGCCAGCCTTCCGGTGGCCCACCGCTGGAGCGCTGATCAGACCAAGTCGCAGAACGCCAGCACCTCGGGCAGGTGCCGGGCGAAGTCGCTCAGCGCGTGGTCGCCGCCGGGCAGTACGCGCTGGGTGGCTTGCGGGTAGCGCGCGACCATCTCGCGCCAGTCCAGCAGTTCGTCACCCTGCGCGGCGATCAGCAGCTCCGGCCCCGCGGGCGGCAGGTGGCGCACGTCCAGCGCCTGCAGCTCGGCGATGTACTCGGGGCGGAAGAAGAACCGCTCTTCGGGGTTGTGCCATGCGGTCTGCTCGCCGATGTAGCGTTCCAGGTCGCGCGCGGGGTGGACGGCGGGGTTGAGCAGCACGCTGGTACAGCGCGCCTGTTGCGCCACCCAACTGGCGTAGTAGCCGCCGAGCGACGAGCCGACCACCGCCATGCCCGGTCCCTGCGGCCAGTCGGCGATGCCGCCTGCGACCAGCGCCATCGCCGCGCGCGGCGAGGGGGGCAGCTGTGGGCACCAGAACGTCACGCCCGGGTGGTGCTGGGCCACGTGCGCGGCCACCTGGCGGGCCTTGGTGGACTGGGGCGAGGAGCGAAAGCCGTGCAGGTACAGCAGGTGGGTGGTGGGCATGGCTGTCAGCGTCGGCGCTGTCGAAAGGCAAATGCCGGTTCGGCGGCGGTTTTTAGTGGATGATGCGTGGATCTTGTAGCCAGCTTACGCCATGCCCGATTCCGTTTCCCGTCCGGCCACCCTGGGCGCTGCAGCGGGCGCCATGCCCGCTCGCCAGCGCCTGGGGCGATTCGAGTTGCAGCACGTGCTGGGCCGGGGCGCGCAGGCGACCGTGTGGCTGGCGCGGGACACGCGCCTGCACCGCGAGGTCGCGGTCAAGTGGCTGGCCGACGGCGGCGACGCGCAGGCGCAGGAGCAGTGGCTGCGCGAGGCGCGCCATGTGGGCCGGCTGTCGCACCCGCGCATCGTGCCGGTGTTCGAGGCCGACGTGCACGAAGGCCAGCCCTACCTGGTGTTCGAATATGTGCCGGGCTGCACGCTGGCCGAGCATCTGGCGCATCAGGGCCGCTGTGCGGTGCACGACGCGGTGGAGCTGATGGTGGACCTGCTCGAAGGACTGCAGGCGGCGCGAGAGGCCAAAACATCCGAAAAACTGCGTCGTTCAGAGCAGCATGGCAAATTACGACGGCTTGTTCAGCGTAGCCTTAAATCGCGCTGGAACAGCGCGGGGCTGCTGGCGTTGTAATGCGCCAGGTACAGCGCCGCCATGGCGTGGCGCTGCTTGGCGCTGAGCGCGGTGATGGGCAGCAGGCGGGCGGTGTGGTGCATGGGGCTCAGCAGGCGCTGCATGCGGGGCGGGTTCAGGGTTTTATCGGCGGGCTGGCGGCTCAGGCAGGGTGGTTTCCAGCGTCAAGGCGGCGTTGTGGCTTTCCCAGGTGCCGTCGGGCAGTTTGTCATGCACGGTGACGAACAGCAGCGTCAGCCCCGCCTGGCGCGGTCGGAAGCTGAACTTGCCTTGCGTGTCCGCGCGCAAGTTGCTGTTGCGCACGTTTTCCACGTCGTACAGGTCTTCCACGCGGTGCTGGCGATAGTGCTCGTTGTCCTCGGCCACCACGATGCGTGCGCCAGGCACGGGCTGGCCGTTTTTCAGCACTTGCAGCGGTAGCTGGCCGCCCGCGTGCAGCGTGTGCGGAGAGGCCAGGGGAATGATTTCCACCCCTTGCCCCAATGGGCGCGGCGTGTAACGCGGCTGGCCTTTGGCCAGGTAGGCGTCGGCGCGGCTGAAGTACTGCATGCGGGTGGGCCGGCCGCTGTGGCGGGCCATGTCGTCGGCAAAGTACAGCTTGCCTTCGGCTGTTTCCAGTGCCTTGTACAGCGGGCCTTTGCGCACGCCGGTGGTGATGCGGTAGGTGCCGTCAGCTGTCAGCGCTGGGGTGAGGTATACGGCAGCCGGTGTTTTGGCGGTGGGCGTCAGCGGCTGTACGCTGCCGTCGGGCTGCACGAGTGCGAAGTGCGGCGAATCCATGGCGAAGTCGGCCTGAAATGGCAGCTCGGTAAAGGCCGATTCCACTTGCAGCCGCGCATGTTCAACCTGGAACTGGTTCGGCTTGAGAAAAGGCACGTGCGCTTGCGCAGCCGCGCCTGACAGACACAGGGTTAGGGCAGCAAGGAAGGGGTGAAATGCATTCATACTGATATTGTTTGGATAGTTGGCTGCTGTACGAATGGACGGCTAAACAAGTCTGCTTTCTTTCTTGTTGTGTATGGCACCTTGTCGCAGGCACTGTGGGAGTTTATCGGATCGGGCTCAGCGACTGGAAGACCTGGGTGTCGGCGTGGCGCGTGTGTGGAGCCTGCCCGATTCCCTGCAGCGCTGCATACGACCGCCGCAGCGCCCGCCCGAGGGCGTGGAGCGGTTGCGCTGGGTGGGACGTGCCGCGAACGAGGCGGCCACCATCATGCTGCAGCATGAGCCGGAACCCGCCGGCGCCCGCCTGCAGCAGCTGGCGGCGCACTATGCGGTCGCTTTCTCGATGACGCAGCAGGAGTTCGTCAAGGCCACGGTGCTGGCACGCGAGCAGCTCATCGCCATGGCCGACGCCCTGGACTTGCGCGTGGACAAGGGCTCGCCCGCGGCGCGACTGCTGGCTCCGCCCGCCGCCCTGGATGCGCCGCCGGTATGGGCCGACCCGGCCACGGGCCATGAGCTGCATTACGACGCCCTGCAGACCCTGCCCTTGACGCTGGCGCAGTCCACTGATGCGGCGCCTGCCGCCAGCCAGGCGGCCGAGGTGCTGGCCGCTGGCATCCAGGAGGTCAGCAACGCCATGGTGGAGGACTTCCGCCTCAATGACATCGTGCGCATGGTGCTGGAAACCATGCTGCGTGCCCTGGGCGCGCGGCGCATCGTGTTCTGCCTGCGCGAGGTCAAGACCGAGCGCATGACCGGGCGTTTCGGACTGGGCGAGGGCCGCGCAGACGCCGTGCGCGCCCTGGCCGTGCCCCTGAAGGACGCGGATGACCTGTTTGCCGCCGTGTGCCAGCGGGGCGCCGATACCCTGATTGCCGACGCCACCGAGGAGCGTGTGCGAGCGCGTCTGCCGGCATGGTTCCTCGGCAGCTTCGATGCCACCAGCTTTCTGCTGCTGCCGCTGTCGATCAAGCAGCGTCCCTTTGCTCTCATCTATGCCGATCATGAGCGCCCTGGCGGCCTGGTGGTGGACGACAAGATGCAGGGGCAGCTGCGCACGTTGCGCAACCAGCTGGTGCTGGCGTTTCGCCAGGCCGACTGATGCCTAGTCCTGGAATCACGCAGGGGGCCTGGCCTGGCGCCCGATAATCGCGCCCCATGGCCGCCGCATTCGACAAACCTTCCCTGCCGCAACGCCTCCTGCCGCTGCTGCGCGGCTTTGACTGGCCGCTCATCTTGCTGCTGCTGGCGTTGTCATCCATCGGCCTGGTGGCCATGTATTCGTCGGGTTTCGACCACGGCACGCGCTTTTACGACCATGGCCGCAACATGCTGCTGGCCGCGGGCATCCTGTTCGTGGTGGCCCAGGTGCCGCCGCAGCGGCTGATGATGCTGGCCGTGCCGTTGTACACGCTGGGCGTGGCGCTGCTGGTGGGCGTGGCGCTGTTCGGCATCACCAAGAAGGGGGCGCAGCGCTGGATCAACGTGGGTGTGGTGATCCAGCCCAGCGAGCTGCTGAAGATCGCCACCCCGCTGATGCTGGCCTGGTGGTTCCAAAAGCGCGAGGGCCAGTTGCGTGCGCTGGACTTCGTGGTGGCGGGGGCGCTGCTCATGGTGCCCGTGGGCCTGATCATGAAACAGCCCGACCTGGGCACCTCGCTGCTGGTGATGGCCGCGGGGCTGTCGGTGATTTTCTTTGCGGGCCTGCCCTGGAAGCTGGTGGTGCCGCCGGTGCTGCTGGGCGCGGTGGGCATTGCGCTCATCGTCTGGTTCGAGCCGCAACTGTGCGCCGAGGGCGTGCGCTGGCCGGTGCTGCACGACTATCAGCAGCAGCGCATCTGCACGCTGCTGGACCCCACGCGCGATCCGCTGGGCAAGGGCTTTCACATCATCCAGGGCATGATCGCCATCGGCTCGGGCGGCGTGTGGGGCAAGGGGTTCATGGCCGGCACGCAGACGCACCTGGAGTTCATTCCGGAGCGCACGACCGACTTCATCTTCGCCGCGTTTTCCGAGGAGTTCGGCCTGGTGGGTAACCTCACCCTGATCGTCTGCTTTGTGCTGCTGGTGTGGCGCGGGCTGGCGATTGCGGCCAATGCCAATACGCTGTTCGGGCGCCTCATGGCGAGTGCCGTGGCGATGATCTTCTTCACCTATGCCTTCGTGAACATGGGCATGGTCAGCGGCATCCTGCCCGTGGTGGGGGTGCCGCTGCCGTTCGTCAGCTACGGCGGCACGGCCATGGTCACGCTGGGGCTGGCGCTGGGGGTGCTGATGTCGGTGGCACGCGCACAGCACCAGCCCGAGCAGGGGCCGCCGCGGGCGCGGTAGCGGGGCTGCGGAGGGAACCTGCGTGCACGCAGGGTCTAGGGCGCCTGCCTACAATCGGCCGATGATTTCCCGCGAACCCACCATCGAACGCCTGGGCCTGGCCCGTGAGCTGCTGCTCACCCCCTTCGGCCTGGACGAGTCCCACCTCTCCCGCGCCCTGGCGGAGATCCGCGCGCACCGCGTGGACGACGCCGACCTGTACTTCCAGTACACGCGCAGCGAAGGCTGGAGCCTGGAAGAGGGCATCGTCAAGACGGGCTCGTTCTCCATCGACCAGGGCGTGGGCGTGCGCGCGGTGAGCGGCGAGAAGACGGCCTTCGCCTACTCGGACGATATTTCCGAGGCCTCGCTGCTCGACGCGGCCCGTACCGTACGGTCCATTTCGGCTGCGGATAAGGTGGGACGTGCGCGAATAGCTACAAAAAAGATAGCAAACAGCCGTTCGCTGTACCCGCACATCGACCCCATCGCCTCGATGGACAGCACCGACAAGGTGCGCCTGCTGGAGCGCGCCGAGCAATGTGCCCGCGCCAAGGACCCGCGCGTGGTGCAGGTCATGGCGGGCCTGGCCAGCGAGTACGACGTGGTGCTGGTGGCGCGTGCCGATGGGCTGATGGCCGCCGATGTGCGCCCGCTGGTGCGCCTGTCGATCACCGTCATCGCCGAGCAGAACGGCCGCCGCGAGGTGGGCTCGGCCGGCGGGGGCGGGCGCTTTGGTCTGGCCTATTTCACCGACGAGCAGATCGGGCAGTATGTCCATGAAGCCGTGAATGCTGCGTTGGTCAACCTCGAGTCGCGCCCTGCGCCCGCGGGCGAGATGACCGTGGTGCTGGGCCCCGGTTGGCCCGGTGTGCTGCTGCACGAGGCCGTGGGCCACGGGCTGGAGGGCGACTTCAACCGCAAGGGGTCGAGTGCCTTCAGCGGCCGCATCGGCCAGCGCGTGGCGGCCAAGGGCGTCACCGTGCTGGACGATGGCACGCTGGCCGACCGCCGCGGCTCGCTCAACGTGGACGATGAGGGCCACGCCACGCAGCGCAACGTGCTCATCGAGGACGGCATATTGAAGGGCTACATCCAGGACGCGATGAATGCGCGCCTCATGGGTGTCAAGCCCACGGGCAACGGCCGGCGCGAGAGCTATGCCCACATCCCCATGCCGCGCATGACCAACACCTACATGCTGGGCGGCGACAAGGATCCGCAGGAAATCGTCGCCAGCATCAAGAAGGGCCTGTACGCCACCAACTTCGGCGGCGGACAGGTGGACATCACCAGCGGCAAGTTCGTGTTCTCCGCGAGCGAGGCCTACTGGGTGGAAAACGGCAAGATCCAGTACCCCGTGAAGGGCGCGACCATCGTCGGCAGCGGCCCGGAGTCGCTCAAGAAGGTGACCATGATCGGCAACGACCTGCGCCTGGACAGCGGTGTGGGCACCTGCGGCAAGGAAGGCCAGAGCGTGCCCGTGGGAGTGGGCCAGCCCACCATGCGCATCGATGGCCTGACGGTGGGCGGCACGGCCTGAGCGCCGCGGCCGGTTGTGTGCCATGCCCGCGCCACTCTCCAGCCGCCCGCAGACTTTCACCGATCCGGACCGTAACCCGCACGGCGGCGAGGCGGACGAGGACGCGCGTGCGCTGCGCGACAGCCTGGGCGAGCTGGCCCAGCATATCGAGGCCGCCACGCGCGCGCGCCGGGGGCAGCTGGGGCCCGAGGCCGTGCGGCGCAGCGCAGAGGCGCTGGCGCATTGCGCAAGGCGCCACCAGTTGCACCTCACTGGCATGGGGTCGGCCTGGCATGCGCTGTATGAATTCGGTGTCTACCAGCGCGCGTTGCGCGAATTGCGCGATGCCCTGGCGCAATGGCAGCAGGCCTTGCAGCAGCGCAGCCCCTCTGAGGCCGAGCGCTTCAATACTTTCGAGCGGCAGGCCTGGCGCACGCTGGGAGAGGCGCGGCTGGTGCTCGACATCTATATGCAGGGCGACCCCTGCATGGAGCGATCGGCGCCCGACACCCGGCCTGCCGCGGAACGTCCGCCGCGTGCGCCACTGCTGGCGCGCCTGCGCCGGTGGTGGTTCGAGGGACGGCATCCGTAAGCGGTTGTAGCGCGACGGCAACACGGTGCCTATGTTGCGGTGCCGCAATACGTGCTACATTGGTTCGCATGTCAGTTCACGGCGCGTTTTACTTTTACTTTTGGTTCTCTGTCCCTGGCGGATGAGAGGTACGCGCGCACCCAGACTGAGCCCCCTTCTCTAAGAAACCGCCGAAGCTGAAAAGCCCGGCGGTTTTTTGTTATCTGTTCTCCGTTTTCCATCTTCACCCCCCACACACCCGAGAGGAAGCACCCATGAACGCCCATGTCTCCAGCAGCGATGCCTGGTATCCCAACGTCGAGAAAACCAGCGAAACCGACGACCAACGCATCAAGGACATCACCGTGCTTCCTCCTCCAGACCACCTGATTCGCTTCTTCCCGATCCGCGGGTCGGAGGTGGAGTCGCTGATTGCCAACACACGCCGCAGCATCCAACGCATCATGAGCGGCGAGGACGACCGGCTGCTCGTCATCATTGGCCCCTGTTCGATCCACGACCCGCACGCCGCGGTGGACTATGCGCGCAAGCTCAAGGCAGTGCGTGAGCAGTACAAGGATCAACTGGAAGTGGTGATGCGCGTGTACTTCGAGAAGCCCCGCACCACCGTGGGCTGGAAGGGCCTGATCAACGACCCCTACCTGGACGGCAGCTACCGCATCGACGAGGGCCTGCGCATCGCGCGCCAGCTGCTCATCGACATCAACCGCCTGGGCGTGCCGGCGGGCAGCGAGTTCCTGGACGTGATCTCGCCCCAGTACATCGGCGACCTGATCAGTTGGGGCGCCATCGGCGCGCGCACCACCGAAAGCCAGGTCCACCGCGAGCTGGCCTCCGGCATTTCGGCCCCCATCGGCTTCAAGAACGGCACCGACGGCAACATCCGCATCGCCACCGATGCCATCCAGTCCGCCAGCCGCGGCCACCACTTCCTGTCGGTTCACAAGAACGGCCAGGTGGCCATCGTGCACACCGCGGGCAACAAGGATTGCCACGTGATCCTGCGCGGCGGCAAGGCGCCCAACTACGACGCAGCCAGCGTTGCCGCGGCCTGCAAGGACCTGGAGGCCGCCGGCCTGCCGGCGTCGCTGATGGTGGACTGCAGCCATGCCAACAGCAGCAAGCAGCACGAGAAGCAGCGCGATGTGGCGCGCGACATCGCCGCACAGATCGCGGGCGGCTCGCGCAGCGTGTTCGGCGTGATGGTGGAAAGCCACCTGCAGCCCGGAGCGCAGAAGTTCACGCCGGGCAAGGACGATGCCACGGCGCTGGAATACGGCAAGAGCATCACCGATGCCTGCCTGGGCTGGGACGACTCCGTTGCCTGCCTGGCCGAGCTGGCGGCCGCCGTGCAAGCGCGGCGCGTGCGCTGAAGCGGGCGCGGTGTAAGCTCGCGGCATGGGAATGGCGCGGCCGCGCCGTCCCGTTCACCCGTCAACACTATTCCATCAAGAGGCGAGACAGCTCATGCACAGCGAAGTATTGGTCACCCTGAGCCCCGATCAGGAATTCCGTCTGGACGCGCAGGGGGGACAGCCCCTGTCGCACGAGGACGCGCGCCGCTGGCTGGACGATGAATTTCTACGCCTGGAATGCGAGCCGCTGCGCGCCAGCGGCAAGGTGCTGCTGGCCGACAAGGTGCTGACCGTGGCCCGCGCCGCGGGGGCGACGCTGCTGGCCGATCCTGCATGGTCCGGCCAGTTTGCCCGCGCCACCGTCGCTGCGCTTGCCAGGCCCGTCGTGCGCGTGGACGTGCCGGGCATGGCTGTCAGCTTCTAAGTCTCAAGCCAAAAAGGCTGCTAGCGCTTATTAATCAAGCGATAGCAGCTATTGTTTTGATAGCTCTGCGAGCAGTTGGGCGTGCACTCCGCCAAAGCTGCCGTTGCTCATGCAGACGATGTGGTCGCCCGGCTGCACCGCCGCGCGGATCTGGCCCACCAGCGTGGGCAGGTCGCCCGCCGTCTGCGCGCGCGCACCCATGGGGGCCAGCGCCGCAGCGGCGTCCCAGTCCAGGCCGGCGGTATGGCAGAAGGCCAGGTCGGCCGGCTCCAGCGCCCAGGGCAGTTGCGCCTTCATGGTGCCCAGCTTCATGGTGTTGCTGCGCGGCTCGAACACCGCCAGGATGCGCCCGCGGCCTTCGCTCTTGGGGCCCACGCGCCGGCGCAGTCCGTCCAGCGTGGTGCGCAGCGCCGTGGGATGGTGCGCAAAGTCGTCATAGACAGCGATGCCCCGCACCATGCCGCGCAGCTCCATGCGGCGCTTGACGTTCTCGAAGCGCGCCAGTGCCTCGGCCGCCTGGACCGGCGTCACGCCCACATGCTCGGCGGCCGCGATGGCAGCGAGGGCATTGAGCTGGTTGTGCACGCCCGTCAGCGCCCACTGCACGCGTGCCACTGTGCGGCCCCGCTGCAGCACCTCGAAATCGTGCGGCTCGCCTTGCGCGCCGAAGTCGCTCACCGCGGTGCCAAAGTTGGCCACGCCGCTCCAGCAGCCGGCGTGCAGTACGCGTGCCAGGCTCTCCTCCAGCCCGTTGACCACCACGCGGCCCGAGGGCGGCACCGTGCGCACCAAGTGGTGGAACTGCCGTTCGATCTGGCCCAGGTCGTCAAAGATGTCGGCGTGATCGAACTCCAGGTTGTTCAACACGGCGGTGCGGGGGCGGTAGTGCACGAATTTGCTGCGCTTGTCGAAGAACGCGGTGTCGTACTCATCCGCCTCGATCACGAACAGCGGCGCCGTGGCGAGCGGTCCTGGCCCGGCCAGGGGCCGTACGGGTGCGCCCAGACGCGCGGATACGCCGAAGTTCATCGGCACACCGCCCACCAGGAAGCCGGGCGCCAGGCCCGCGCATTCCAGAATCCAGGCCAGCATGGACGTGGTGGTCGTCTTGCCGTGCGTGCCGGCGACGGCCAGCACATGGCGGCCCTGCAGCACATGCTCGGCCAGCCATTGCGGCCCGCTGGTATAGGGCGCGCCCGCGTCGAGGATGGCCTCCATCAGCGGAAACTTCGGCGTGCCGTCCGCCAGCCGCGCGCGGCTGACCACGTTGCCCACCACGAACATGTCAGGCTTCAGCGCGAGCTGGTCGGCGCCATAGCCTTCGATCAACTCTATCCCCAAGGCGCGCAACTGATCGCTCATGGGAGGGTAGACGCCGGCGTCGCAGCCGGTGACACGGTGGCCCGCCTCGCGCGCCAGCGCGGCCAAGCCGCCCATGAACGTGCCGCAGATGCCCAGGATGTGTATATGCATGGCTCCTGATTCTATGGACCTCGGTGGAACCTCCAGGATTTATGAGAAAAATGGTTCTAACGCGCGTTGATCAAGCGCGAACAGCTATCGAATAAGGAGCAAATGGCGGATGCATGGTGCATTGCCCCTGCGGCGGGTGCGCCGTCACGGTTGCGTCAACGGTATTGCGGGGCATTGGGGCGACAATGGACGTCCTGCGTTCTGGACCGTGCCGCCATGCAAAACGCCCTTGCCATCGAAATCGCCAATGCCGCAGCCCGCCTGGTGGTCGAGGAGGGGCTGGAGTGGGGGGCGGCCAAGCGCCGCGCGGTCAAGGAACTGGGGCTGCCCCAGCGCACGCCGCTGCCCGACAACGACCTCGTCGAGGACGCCGTGCGGGAGTACATCGGCCTGTTTTGCGCCGATACCCAACCCTCCGAACTGCGGGCGCTGCGCGAATTGGCGCTGGTGTGGATGCAACGCATGCAGGACTTCCGCCCCTACCTGGGCGGTGCGGTCTGGCACGGCACGGCCACACGGCTGTCCGACATCTACCTGGCGCTGTTCTGCGACGATCCCAAATCGGCCGAGATTGCCCTCATCGACCACCATGTGAATTACGAGCCGCGCACCGTCATGGGTTTCCGGGGCGAGCCGGTCGATGCCTTGAGTCTGAGCAGCCGATCCGCCGCGTTGCACGAAGAGATCGGCGTGCATCTGCTGATCTATGACCTGGACGACCTGCGTGGCGCGCTGCGACCCGACGCCCGGGGGCGCGCGCCCCGGGGTGATCTGCAAGCCGTGCGCCGGTTGCTGCAGGAAATGCCTACTTCCACCCTGTCTTCATGAACGAGCCCACTCTTTCCTCTTCGGCGTCTGCCGATTCCGCAAAGGCGCCGAGCGCCCATCCGCTCCGCCGCCGCCGCTGGCTGCTGGTGGGGGCCGGTGCCCTTGCCGCCCTGGGGGGCGCGGGGCTGGCGGCCTGGCGGCTGCGGCCGGGCCCGGTGCAGGAGGGCGTGTCCGACGCCGTTTGGGGCGCGCAGTTTGAAGGCCCGGCGGGCGAAGTGCTGTCCATGGCCGCCTTTCGGGGTCGCCCCCTGCTGTTGAATTTTTGGGCCACCTGGTGCCCCCCGTGCGTGGAAGAACTGCCGCTGCTCAATGCCTTTTATGGGGAACACCGCGCCAAAGGATGGCAGGTTGTGGGCCTGGCGATCGATCAGCCTTCCAACGTGCGCAAATTTCTAGAGCGCATGCCTCTCGATTTCCCAATCGCCTTGGGGGGGCTGGGCGGCACCGACCTGGCACGCGGGCTGGGCAACGAAAAGGGCGGGCTGCCCTTTACCGTACTGTTTGGCGCAAATGGCAGCATTTTGAAGCGTAAAATGGGCCAACTGACGGCGCAGGATCTCCAAGGCTGGTCCACAACGTTGTGAGCGCTTGTGTTTCCTCAATGGAGATAGTGGCAATTGGGGTCGTTTCGGTGAAATAGTCCGAAATTAGGGTAAATTCGCTCCCCATTCCGTTTCTAGCCGTTGGAGCCCCCATGGATTTGCGCAAACTCAAGACCCTCATCGATCTGGTCTCCGAGTCGAATGTTTCTGAACTCGAGATCACCGAAGCCGAGGGCAAGGTCCGCATCGTGAAGAGCGGCGGGGCCGTGGTGCAGCAGTTCGTCGCCGCTCCCGTCCAAACCCCCATGGCCGCCGCGCCCGTAGCGGCCGCGCCCACCGCGCCCGTCGCTGAATTGCCTGCCCCCGCGGCGGCGGCCCCTTCTGGCCATATCGTCAAGTCGCCCATGGTGGGTACGTTCTATCGCGCGTCCAGCCCGGGCGCGAAGCCGTTTGTCGAGGTGGGCAGCAAGGTCAAGGAAGGTGACACGGTGTGCATCGTCGAAGCCATGAAGATCCTGAACGAGATCGAGGCCGACAAGTCCGGCACGGTGACCCGCATCCTGGGTGAGAACGGGCAGGCGGTGGAATACGGGCAGCCGCTGTTCGTCATCGAGTAAGCCGCGCATGAGCGCTTCAGCCCCCGCCGCATGCGCTCGTTGCGCGTGCATGGCAGCACCAGGCGCTGGCGCGGGTTTTTGTCTGCATGCGGCCTTGAGCCGCGAGGCCAACCATGTTTAAGAAGATTTTGGTCGCCAATCGCGGCGAGATTGCCCTGCGAATCCAGCGTGCCTGCCACGAACTGGGCGTGAAGGCCGTGATGGTCTATTCCGAGGCCGACCGCGACGCCAAATATGTCAAGCTGGCGGAGGAGGCTGTGTGCATCGGCCCCGCGCCCTCGCCGCTGTCCTACCTCAACATGCCTGCCATCATTTCGGCGGCCGAGGTGACGGACGCCGAGGCCATTCACCCGGGGTATGGCTTCCTGTCGGAAAACGCCGATTTCGCCGAACGGGTCGAAAAGAGCGGGTTCCAGTTCATCGGCCCGACGCCCGACTCCATCCGCATGATGGGTGACAAGGTGTCGGCCAAGCAGGCCATGATCCGCGCGGGCGTACCCTGCGTGCCGGGCTCCGATGGCGAGTTGCCGGATGATCCGGTGCAGATCCGCCGCATTGCCAAGAGCATCGGTTACCCGGTCATCATCAAGGCCGCTGGCGGTGGTGGCGGCCGTGGCATGCGGGTGGTGCACACCGAGGCGGCGCTGGTCAACGCGGTGCAGATGACCAAGGCCGAGGCGCAGGCCGCTTTTGGCAACCCGGCCGTGTACATGGAGAAATTCCTCCAGAACCCGCGCCATATAGAGATCCAGATACTGGCCGACAAGTACCGCAATGCCGTGTACTTGGGCGAGCGCGACTGCTCCATGCAGCGTCGCCACCAGAAGGTGATCGAGGAAGCGCCGGCACCGGGTATTCCGCGCAAGCTGATCGAGAAGATTGGCGAACGCTGCGTGGCCGCCTGCAAGAAGATCGGCTACCGCGGTGCGGGTACGTTCGAGTTCCTGTACGAGAACGGCGAGTTCTACTTCATCGAGATGAACACCCGCGTGCAGGTGGAGCACCCGGTGACCGAGTGGATCACGGGCGTGGACATCGTGCGCACGCAAATCATGGTGGCTGCGGGCGAAAAACTGCCGTTCACTCAGCGCCAAGTTCAGATCCATGGCCATGCGATCGAATGCCGGGTGAACGCCGAGGACCCCTACAAGTTCATCCCGTCGCCGGGACGCATCACGATGTGGCACGCGCCTGGCGGCCCGGGCGTGCGCGTGGACTCGCACGCCTATACGAACTACTACGTGCCGCCGAATTACGACTCCATGATCGGCAAGATCATCGTGCACGGCGATACGCGCGAGCAAGCCCTGGCGCGCATGCGCACGGCACTGTCGGAAACGGTGATCGAAGGCATCAATACCAACGTGGCGCTGCACCGCGAACTCATGGTGGACGCCAAGTTCGTAGCGGGCGGCACCAACATCCACTACCTGGAGGAGTGGCTGTCGCAGCGCCAGCGCTGATCGCCAGCACTTCTGACCTGCCCGCTGGCATCCGGAAACGGATGCCAGCTTTTTTCATGGATCGCGTGCAAGGAGGCTGATCCCATGTTCGAGCTGAACCTGTTGTGTCCCGAGGAACGGGTGGAGACCGTGAGCGACGCGCTCGATGCGCTGGAAGCCTTGAGCGTCTCGGTGGAAGATGCCGACGCGCACACCGATGCTGAGCAGGCGCTTTTTGGAGAACCTGGCATGCCGGCCCCGCGTGAGGGTTGGCAGCGTAGCCGCATCACTGCCCTGTTTCCTACGCAAGAGGCGGCCGAGGAGGCGCGGCAACTGTTGCAGGCCCAGGATTTCTTCGAGGGCTGCATCGTGCAGGGGGTGAATGTGGTGCAGGAGCAGGACTGGGTCCGGCTCACGCAATCCCAGTTCGCGCCGGTGGACATCACGACCGATTTCTGGATCGTGCCGACGTGGCACGAGATGCCCGCGGCTGCGCGCCGCAGCATCCGCCTGGATCCGGGGCTGGCCTTTGGCACGGGAACCCACCCAACCACGCGCATGTGCCTGCGCTGGATTGCCAAACATGGCGACGCGGCCGGGCAGGCGCTGGGGCGCGTGCTCGACTATGGCTGCGGCTCCGGCATCCTGGCGATCGGCGCCGCGAAATTTGGCGCCACAGAGATCGACGCGGTGGACATTGACACGGCAGCCGTGGAATCCACGCGACAAAATGCGCAAGCCAACGGCGTGCAGGTGAACGCGGGTCTGCCCGAGCGGGCG
Source organism: Diaphorobacter sp. LI3 (assembly GCF_022807955.1). Classification (NCBI taxonomy): domain Bacteria; kingdom Pseudomonadati; phylum Pseudomonadota; class Betaproteobacteria; order Burkholderiales; family Comamonadaceae; genus Diaphorobacter; species Diaphorobacter sp. LI3. The sequence continues at coordinate 948,077 of NZ_CP094346.1, forward strand.
CAAGGGCAATACCAGACCGTGTTGGCGAATATTCTGGCGACGCCGCTGAAGGTGCTGGCGCCCTTGCTCAGCGGCCATGTTGCGCAGGGCGGGCACCTTGTGCTGGCCGGCATCCTGGAGCGGCAGGCGCAGGAGCTGCAGGAGGCCTATGCGCCGTGGCTGCAGCTGCAGGTGTCGGACCGTGAGGATGGCTGGATCCTGATGACCGCGCGTCGCTAACCGCGCGGGCTGCGCGGGGCCGTAGAGGGGCCCCTACAATCCACAGCCGATGAGCCAGATCACCCGCTGCCCCCACTGCTCCACCACCTTTCGGGTGGTTGCCGATCAGCTGCGGATATCGGAAGGATGGGTGCGATGCGGGCACTGCAAGGAAGTGTTCGATGCATCGCAGCACTTGCAGGTGCAGGAGGCGGAGCCGTTGCTTTCCGACCTGCTTCTGGATGCGCTCAAGCCTCCGCCACAGCCCGTCGGTAAAGCTTCGGAAGGCATTCAGGTCTGGGGCAGTGCGCGGCATGTGGAGGCTCCAACGTCGCTTGCGCCGGACCCGGTGATGTCTGCAGCGGCCGCGTGGGCACCGCAGGAAGTGGTTCCCGCGGTGGATGAAGGCCTGTGTACGGAAAGCGAACCTCCACCATGGGTTCCCCCACCGCCCCCGGTCCCCGCCTTTCTGCTGGCGAATCCGGAGGGCGCAGCGCCTGCGAAGACGCCGAAAGCAATGGCCGCGCCCCCGGTGGATGCCGATGCGGCGCCCCTCTCTCCAGCCGCGCGCGATATTCCCGCCCCGCCAGTCCATACGCTCCCGCAGGGTTACGAGTTACCGGCGGCGCCTCTTGAGGACGATGCGGAATCGGAGGAACCCAGCAGCCACGAATCCGCGGAAGCACCTGCCGTTCTGGTTTCACTGATACCCACAGAGGAGGGGGGCACGTCCGCTGCGGGGAGGGCGGCGCAGGAGACCATCGAATCACCAGAGATGGCGCCCAGCCCGGCTGAACCGCTGGAGTCTCTGGCGCCATCGGAGGATGCAGGCGCGCCATCGCTGGCGCGGGAAGAAGGGCACGCCGACGACCGCACGGACCCCGTCATTGAACCTGGCTTCGTGAAGGCTGCGCGCCGCAACGCGTTCTGGCGCAGGCCCTCCGTGCGTGTGGGCCTGTTCTTGGTCGGCTTGACGTTGGTGGTGACCTTGCTTCTCCAAATAGCCATCCAGGAAAGGGACGACATCGCATCGCGTCATCCCGTGGCCCGCGCCTGGATGGAACGACTGTGCGGGCGCTTGCAGTGCGTGCTGCAACCTCCACGGCACATCACGGCAGTGGTCATCGACAGCTCATCGTTTCTGAAGGCGCGCCACGATCCGTCCGGGTACCAGTTGCAGATGAGCGTGAAGAATACGTCGACCCAGGCCGTTGCGATGCCGGCGCTGGAACTCACGCTGACGGATGCGCAAGACCAACCCATTGTGCGGCGCGTATTGCTGCGTGACGAACTGGGGGCCCCCCTGGAATTGGCACCAGGTTTCGTGTGGAGCGGTGCACTGCCGTTGCAGGTGATCCAGGGCGCTGCGCAGGTGGCCGGCTACCGGCTGGTGGCCTTCTATCCCTGATTTTTTACTCTTGAGCTTTGACCCTATGGCTGCGCTGATTTGCGGTTCCCTGGCCTTCGACACCATCATGACGTTCGATGGGCGTTTTGCAGAGCAAATATTGCCCGAGCAACTGCATATCCTGAATGTGTCGTTTCTCGTTCCCACATTGCGCCGCGACTTTGGAGGATGCGCTGGCAATATCGCATACAGCCTCAAGCTGTTGGGAGGCAACCCGCTGCCCATGGCCATGCTGGGCGCTGATGGCGGCGAATACTTGGCGCGACTGCAGCAACTCGGCGTCGACACCCGCTTTGTCGGCCGCGTGGAGGATACATACACCGCCCAGGCGATGATCATGACCGATCGGGACAACAACCAGATCACGGCGTTCCACCCCGGTGCCATGATGCAGGCCCACCTGCACCGCATCCCGCCCGGGGCGGGTGCGCACGTGGGCATCATCGCGCCGGATGGCCGTGAGGCCATGCTGCAGCACGCGGCGCAATTCGTCGAGGCGGGCATTCCGTTCGTGTTCGATCCGGGACAGGGGTTGCCCATGTTCGATGGCGCAGACCTGCGTCGATTCATCGAGCAGGCGAGCTGGATCGCCGTCAATGATTACGAAGGCAAGATGTTGTGCGACCGTACGGGCTGGAGCCTGGCAGAGATCTCGCATCGGGTCCGCGGCCTGATCGTCACACTGGGAGCACAGGGATGTGAAATTTGGGAACAGGGTGTCAGGACGCATGTTCCCCCTATTCAACCGGCGCAGGTGGTAGACCCCACGGGCTGCGGGGATGCCTGGCGTGGCGGTTTGCTCTACGGCCTGGAGAAGGGGTGGACCCTGGCACGTTGCGCTCAGTTGGGCAACCGGCTGGGCGCCCTCAAGATCGCACAACGTGGTCCGCAGAATTACCAGCTGGACTTTCAACCTGACTGAGCGAGCGCCGGGATTGAAGCAGCGTTTCTGACTGCGGATTCGCCATAAAAAAACCCGGTGCAAGCACCGGGTCGTAGGCTGGACTGTCCCGTAGCCTTATGGCTTGCCACCCGTGGGGAAGGGCCATGCGGCTTGCGGGTTCAGCGTTGTTTGCGCGACAGGAGCAGGCGCTGCGGCAGGAGCCTTAGCCTTCTTCGCGGGCGCGGCTGCCTTCTTGGCGGGCGCTGCCTTCTTGGCTGCTACGGCCTTTTTGGCAGGAGCGGCTGCCTTCTTGGCGGGTGCTGCCTTCTTGGCTGCTACGGCCTTTTTGGCAGGAGCGGCTGCCTTCTTGGCGGGCGCTGCCTTCTTGGCTGCTACGGCCTTTTTGGCAGGAGCGGCTGCCTTCTTGGCGGGTGCTGCCTTCTTGGCTGCTACGGCCTTTTTGGCAGGAGCGGCTGCCTTCTTGGCGGGTGCTGCCTTCTTGGCTGCTACGGCCTTTTTGGCAGGAGCGGCTGCCTTCTTGACCGGCGCTGCCTTCTTGGCTGCTACGGCCTTTTTGGCGGGCGCTGCAGCTTTCTTGGCTGGAGCCGTCTTCTTAGCGGGAGCTGCTTTCTTTGCAGCGGGTTTCTTCGCAGTTGCCATCATTTTCTCCTTGGGTCGATTTGCAAAGAGCACCCCACGCCTGCATTGGGCGTGGAGCGATCCATGGCGACGACTGAATATGCGTCACCACGAATGCGGAAACGCCCCAAGGCCGCAGCGCCGAACGGTGCTGTGTGCGCGGAGCGTGGTTGAAAAATCATGGCCTGGTCTACGAAGATGTCAGTCCCAGGACAAGGCGCCGCCCGACTGGTACTCGATGACGCGCGTCTCGAAGAAGTTGCGTTCCTTCTTCAGATCAATCATCTCGCTCATCCAGGGGAATGGATTCTCTTCATTCGGAAAGAGCGCTTCCAGCCCGATCTGTGTGGCGCGGCGGTTCGCGATGTAGCGCAGGTAGCCTTTGAACATGGAGGCGTTCATACCCAGCACGCCACGCGGCATGGTGTCTTCGGCATAACGGTATTCCAGTTCCACTGCCTTGATGAACAGGGCCTTGATCTCGTCTTTGAACTCGGCCGTCCACAGATGTGGGTTTTCGAGCTTGAGCTGGTTGATCAGGTCGATGCCGAAGTTGCAGTGCATGGACTCGTCGCGCAGGATGTACTGGTACTGCTCGGCAGCGCCGGTCATCTTGTTCTGGCGGCCGAGTGCCAGGATTTGCGTGAAACCCACGTAGAAGAACAGACCTTCCATCAGGCAGGCAAAAACGATCAGCGACTTGAGTAGTGTCTGGTCGCTCTCGGGTGTGCCGGTCGTGAAGCGCGGGTCCATGATCGCTTCGATGAAGGGGATCAGGAACTCGTCCTTGTCGCGGATGGACTGGACCTCGTTGTAGGCATTGAAAATCTCGCCTTCGTCCAAGCCCAGTGACTCCACGATGTACTGGTACGCATGGGTGTGGATGGCTTCCTCGAACGCCTGGCGCAACAGGAACTGCCGGCATTCCGGCGCCGTGATGTGGCGGTAGGTGCCTAGAACGATGTTGTTGGCGGCAAGCGAGTCGGCCGTGACGAAGAAGCCCAGGTTGCGCTTGACGATGCGCCGTTCGTCCTCGGTCAGGCCGTTCGGGTCCTTCCAGAGTGCGATGTCCCGCGTCATGTTCACTTCCTGCGGCATCCAGTGGTTGGCGCAGGTGGCGAGGTATTTCTCCCACGCCCACTTGTACTTGAACGGCACCAGCTGGTTGACGTCGGTCTGGCCATTGATGATGCGTTTGTCGACCGCAGACACGCGGCGGTGTTGGGGTGCTGCAGACGCGGTAGGGGCAGTGCGCGTCGAAGTGCTGGCGACGGACTGCAACACGGGTGCTTGGAAACCGTTTGGCGGAGGCTCCACAGGGCGGTCGTTGGAGTGACTGCCGTCCAAGAGTTTTTGCGATGAGGGCTTGACTTCGTCGTCCCAGGTGAGCATAGGTTTTCCAGTGGTCGGATTATGGAAGCAGTGCTTCAAAATGAAAAGCACCGAAGCGTTGCCAGGCGTGATCTGTTGCTTCACGACACATGCGAACGAGGCGACGGAGTGTCGCGCTGCGCCCGCATGCGCACGGCATTACTGGCAGGCTTCGCAGCCGGGGTCGTCAATGGCGCAGAACTTCACGTCGGTCGCAGGGATGGCAGCAGCCTGCGCCTGCGCTGCGGCCACGGCAGCGTTCAGTGCCGAGCTTGGTGCCATCGTTCCCTCCCCTGTGTCGCTTGCGCCAGACGCGACGGCATTGAGCTGGCGTGTGTTCACGGTACTCATCTCCACATGCGTCGCGCTCTGCGTGCGCAGGTAGTAAGTGGTCTTCAGGCCGCGTATCCACGCAAGCTTGTATGTCTCGTCGAGCTTCTTGCCTGAGGCGCCGGCCATATAGATGTTCAGGCTTTGCGCCTGGTCGATCCATTTCTGTCGACGCGCCGCCGCTTCGACGAGCCAGGTGGGAGCGACTTCGAAGGCCGTGGCATACAGTGCCTTGACGGTGAGGGGAACGCGGTCGATCGCGTGCAGCGATCCCTTGAAGTGCTTGAGGTCCATGAGCATCACGTCGTCCCACAGGCCCAGCTGCTTCAGGTCGCGCACCAGGTACTGGTTGATGACCGTGAACTCTCCCGAGAGGTTGGATTTGACGGAGAGATTGCCGAAGGAGGGCTCAATGGAGGCGTCCACGCCAACGATGTTAGAGATGGTGGCTGTGGGCGCAATGGCGATGCAGTTGGAGTTGCGCATGCCGTCTTGCGCGATCTTGGCGCGCAGCATGTCCCAGTCCAGACGGGTCGTACGGTCCACCTCCACGTACCCGCCACGTTCCTGCTCCAGCAACTGCAGTGAATCCAGCGGCAGGATGCCCTGGGACCACAGAGAACCCTTGTAACTGGAGTATTGGCCCCGTTCTTGGGCGAGATCGGTTGAGGCCCAGTAGGCGTAATAGCAGAGAGCCTCCATGGAGGTATCGGCAAACTCCACTGCGGCGTCGCTTGCGTAGGGAATGCGCAGTTCATACAGCGCGTCCTGGAACCCCATCAGGCCCAGGCCGACGGGGCGGTGGCGCAGGTTGGAATCCTTGGCCTTCTGTACGGCGTAGTAGTTGATGTCAATCACGTTGTCCAGCATGCGCATGGCCGTGCTCACGGTTTTGCGCAGCTTGTCGTGGTCGATGCCTCCGTCCTTGAGATGGCGCGCGAGGTTCACCGATCCCAGGTTGCACACGGCCGTCTCGGCATCGCTGGTGTTGAGCGTGATCTCGGTACAGAGATTGGAACTGTGCACTACGCCTACATGCTGCTGGGGAGAGCGGATGTTGCACGGGTCCTTGAAGGTGATCCAGGGATGCCCGGTCTCGAACAGCATGGACAGCATCTTGCGCCAGAGGTCGACGGCCGGTACGCGTTTGAACAGGGGCAGCTCGCCGCTCTCGGCCTTGGCCTCGTAGGCGATGTAGGCTTTTTCGAAGGCCTGTCCGTACAGGTCGTGCAGGTCAGGGACATCCGAGGGGGAAAACAGTGTCCACAGGCCCTTTTCCATTACGCGTTTCATGAACAGGTCGGGAATCCAGTTGGCCGTGTTCATGTCGTGGGTCCGTCGCCGGTCGTCGCCAGTGTTCTTGCGCAGCTCCAGGAATTCTTCGATGTCCAGGTGCCAGCTTTCCAGGTAGGTGCAGACGGCACCCTTGCGCTTGCCGCCCTGGTTCACGGCCACGGCCGTGTCGTTGACCACCTTGAGGAACGGCACCACGCCTTGCGACTCGCCGTTCGTGCCCTTGATGCGTGCACCGAGGGCGCGTACGCGTGTCCAGTCGTTACCCAGGCCGCCCGCGAACTTGGACAGCAGGGCGTTTTCCTTGATGGATTCGTAGATGCCCTCCAGCTCGTCGGGCACCGTCGTCAGGTAGCAGCTGGACAGCTGCGAGCGCAATGTGCCGCTGTTGAACAGCGTGGGCGTGCTGCTCATGAAATCGAAGGAGCTGAGCAGTTCGTAGAACTCGATGGCGCGGGCGTTGCGGTCGTCCTCGCGCAGCGCCAGGCCCATGGCCACGCGCATGAAAAAGGTCTGAGGCAGCTCGATGCGCGTTTTGCGCACATGCAGGAAGTAGCGGTCGTACAGCGTCTGTAGGCCAAGATAGTCGAACTGCAGGTCGCGCTCGGCCTTCAGTGCGCTTCCCAGGCGCTGCAGGTCGAATTCCATCAGGCACGGGTCGAGCAACTCGTTGTCCACGCCCTGGCGGATGAATTGTGGAAAGTTGTCGGCGTAGGCCAGGGCCATGTCGGCGGGATTCACGTCGCGGCCTAACACCTCGCGCACGATGGTGTGCAGCAACAGTCGTGCCGTCGCGTAGGTGTAGCCGGGATCTTTCTCGATCAGGGTGCGCGCCGCGAGGATGGATGCCTTGTACACCTCGTCCATGGGTACGCCGTCGTACAGGTTGCGCATCGTCTCCGCGATGATGGGCGCGGCCTGGACGTCCGATCCCAGGCCCGTGCATGCGGCTTCCACCAGGCTCTGCAGGCGCAGAATGTCAAGCTCCACGCGCTGACCTTGGTCCTGTACATACAGGGCCGGCATCTGGGGTAGCAGTTGTTCCTTCTTCTGTGCGCGTTCTTGCGCGCGGCGCTCGCGGTAGAGCACGTAGGCGCGTGCCACCTCATGATGGCTGCCTCGCATCAGGCCCAGCTCCACCTGGTCCTGCACGTCCTCAATGTGGAACGTTCCTCCCGCGGGGCGCGAGCGCATCAGCGCGCGCACGACTGCCTGGGTCAGCTGATCCACCACTTCGCGCACGCTCGCCGAGGCTGCTCCCTGTGCCCCGTGAACGGCCAGGAATGCTTTCATCATCGCCACGGCGATTTTTTGCGGCTCGAAGGGCACCACGGCGCCGTTGCGGCGGATGATCTGGTAGTGCATCAGTGGATGGGCCCCGGTCGGCGTGGCCGACGGGGTGGCCCGTGCAGGCGATGGGGTGTCAACAGGAGCGGATAGGGGCGCAGCGTGCATGGAGGTCCTCGGAGGTGTTCGGAGAAATGGCCAGGCGGACGGCAGTCACCTTCGGCCGGCGAGACGGCGGCGTAGACTGTCGCCGCACACTATATCTAGTGTGTGTTGATGGCTCAAGACACTAGGGGTAGTGTATCCCCGTAAGAGGCTGGCGAGATCGTTTCGTCGTGATTGAACGCCTGGGCCTTCTACTGCCGTCGCAGCCCCCGTAGGATCAGGCCCGCATCCGACGGCTTGAGCCATGGTGCGGCATGCTGGCCGATCTTGCGCGCAAACGCGCGTGCAACTTCATCATGCGGAGTGAAGGCGAGGCGAAGGCGCAAAGTGCGGCAATGCGTCCGCGTGGCAGGAGGGATCAGCACCCCGGCGGAAAAAGAACACCCGTGCCGGCGAAGGCACCATGAAGTACACGCCAGTCAAACCCAGGGCCTGGGTCGTGTTTGCGTTCAGGGGCGATGTGCTCATGCCCTGCGATGTAGCGCACGGGGTAGCGCTGCCGCAGCGCCTTGCAAAGGGTCACAAGGGTGGCGTACTGCGCCTGCTCGAAGCTCCCACCTTCCAGCCCCTCGAGCTCAACGCCGATCGAGTCGTCGTTGCAGGCATCGCGCCCCCGGTAGTGGGAACGGCCCGCGTGCCAGGCCCGTCGGCCCACGTCCACGAACTGCCACAGCACACCTGCGCGCGTGATGAAGAAATGCGTCGACACTTCCAGGCCGCGAATCTGCTGGAAATAAGGATGGGCGCCCCAGTCCAGCTGGTTCATGAAAAGCCGGTGGACATGGTCCCCGCCAAACTCTCCAGGGGGAAGGCTGATGGAATGCACCACGATGAGGTCCACGCTGGCCTGCGGGGGGCGTGGCCCGTGGTTGGGCGAGTCCATGCGTCTCGCATTCGCGAACCAGCCGCCGTGCCAGGCAGGCCGCCGGGCCGCAGGCTCAGGGCTGCGCGTCGCCATGGCTGTCGCCGTCTTGCGGTACCTCGATGTGCAGCCGGGCAATCCGGTAACGGATCTGGCGCAGGCTGATGCCCAGGCGGGCTGCGGTGGCCGTGCGGTTGAAACCCGCCTCGCGCAGGGCGCGCACGAGTATTTCCCGTTCCTGCTGGTCGAGCCAGGCTTGCAGATCGTTGGGCAGGGGCATGCCTTCGCTGATGCCGGGCCAACGAGGGGGCGCGTGCGGCTCAGCGGGCTGCGCGATGGCTGGTGCGGACGGTACGGGCTGCGGTAGGGGCGGCGGTGCCTCCACGGTGGAGGCTGGCGCGCCTTCAACGTGCAGCTCATGGCCATCGCTGAGGGCTACCGCGCGGTGCAGCAGGTTTTCCAGCTCGCGCACATTGCCGGTGAGCGGGTGCTGTGCGATGCACCGCAGCGCTTCTTCCGTCAGGCGGGGAACGGCCACACCCGATTCTTGCTCGATACGGGCCAGCAAGGCCTCGCACAGCGCGGGTAGGTCCTCTCGCCGCTCGCGCAACGGTGGGATCAGCAGTTCGATGACATTCAGCCGGTAATACAGATCCTGGCGGAAGCGCCCCGCCTGCACGTCAGCGGCCAGGTCTCGGTGCGTGGCGCTGACGATGCGCACGTCCACGGCTTCTTCCTGCGTGGAGCCCAGGGGCCGTACCGTGCGCTCCTGGATCGCACGCAGCAGTTTGGATTGCATGGGCAGCGGCAGGTCGCCAATTTCGTCAAGGAACAGCGTGCCTCCACGGGCTGCCTGGAAGTAGCCCTCCCGGTCGTGCGTAGAGCCGGTGTAGGAACCCTTGCGCGCGCCAAAGAACTCTGCCTCCAGCAGGTTCTCGGGAATCGCGCCGCAGTTGACGGCGATCAGCGGGCCTTCGGAGCGCTGGCTGCTGGCGTGCAGCGCGCGGGCCACCAGTTCCTTGCCCGTGCCTGACTCGCCACGCACCAGCACGGGGGCCATGCTGCGCGCCACCTTGGCGATGCGCTGCTTCACATTACGCATGGCTTCGGAGTCGCCGATCAGGCGATCTAGCACAGGATCTTGCATGTCCGGCCACTGCGTGACGTTGCGTGCGCCGGGGCGGGTGGCTTTGGGCGCCGCCAGTACGGCGCCAATACCCTGCACCGCCGAAGCCACCACGGCACGGAATTGCTTCAGGTCCACGGGCTTGGTCAGGTAGTCGAACGCGCCCGCGCGCAGCGCCTCCACCGCGTTCTCGGCCGATCCATAGGCCGTCATGACCACGCAGCGTTCACGCCGCTGTTGGCTGCGCAGGTCGTGCAGCAAGTCCATGCCGAAGCCGTCGGGCAGCCGCATGTCGGTGATCACGACGTCGAACTTCTGCGTCTGCAGCTGTTGGCGCGCGTCGTCCACGCTGGCGGCGGTTTCCACGCGGTAGCCTTCGCGCAGCAGGGTCAGCTCATAGAGGGTGCGCAGATCGGGTTCGTCATCGACGACAAGAATGGAGGCGGTGGATGCATTCATGGTCTGTGGGCCGTGTCAGACCACGATTGTGTCAAACAGTGATGTGCTGTCCGTAGGGCGCGAAAGGCTGCGGAAGGTCACAGTGAAGGCGTTTCCCGCCACCTCGCCGCGCGCCAGACTGCGTGTGGTGCGCTGGTGACCGATGGCCGCCCCGTGGCGCTGGCACAGCTCGCGGCAGATGTACAAGCCCAGCCCGCTGGAGCGGCTTTCGGATGAGAAGAAAGGCTCGAACAGATGCCGCTCCACCGATTTGTCCAGCGGTGCGCCATCGCTCCACACCTGCACGCCGGCCTTCCCGCCGGGGGTGGCGCGCGTCGCGAGGCACAGCGAGTCGGGTTCGGGCCCCTTGTAGCGCAATGCGTTGTCCAGCAGGTTCACCAGCACGCGCCGCAGGTGCTCGGCGTCGAACTCCACCTGCGCCGCGCCCGCGTCCAGTACCAATTGCCCCTGCCGGCGTGCGGGGTCCTGCGCCGTCCAGTCGTTCCACACCTGCTGCACGGTGGCATCCAGTGCCACGGTGGAGGAGCTAGCCTGGTGGATCTGGTGCTGCACGCGCGCAATGTCCAGTACGTCTTCCGTGATGCGCACCAGCCGGTCGGCGTTTTGGCGCACCATGTGTGTCAGGCGCTTCTGTGTGGGGTCGTCCAGGTCTTCGTCCAGCAGTTCGTTGGCTTGCACGATCGCTGCCAACGGGTTGCGGATCTCATGTGCCACGGCGGCCGACATGCGCCCCATGGCGGCCAGCTTCTCGGTGCGCAGGCGCGCTTCCATTTCGCGCAGGTCGTGCAGGAACATCACGCACAGCGGCTCCCCCGGAGAGTCGTCCGGGGCGTCCTGCGTGTGGGTGAGCCATGCGCGCACGCGCAGGGCCATGGGGATCTGGCCATCGTGCAGGACGTTGACATCGGCATGCTGGGGACGCTCCATCTGGAAAGTGGCGCACGCCAGATCCATGAGGGGTTTGAAGGCCGCCGTGTGCGTGAGCGTCAGGGAGGAATCTCCGGAGATCTTGTGGCCGAGCATCAGCAACGCCGCGGGGTTGGCCAGGCGGACCTGGCCATGCAGGTCCAGCACCAGCACGCCATCGGCCACGTGCTGCATCACCAGGGCACTGACCGCGCGGTGGGTGCGCGCATCCATCTGGCTGCGCCGGGCCATCTGCTGCTCGCTGGTGAGCTTGGCGGCCAGCAGGTGCACCAGATAGGCGACGATGAAGTAGCCGGTGCCTGTTAATGCCGCCTGCAGGTAGCGCTGCGTGCCGTCTCCGGCGCCGCCGTATGTGCCCAGCCACCAGGCCCAGGCCAGCAGCAGCAGCGTGGCGCCGGCCGTGGTTGCCAGAGCCAGTGTCAAGGATCCCAGCACGCCTGCCATCAGGACCGGAAGTCCGAACAACGGCGTGAAATTCAAGCCGCCCGACTGCTGCAGCGCCTGCAGCACGCTGACCAGCAACAGATCCAGCCCGATGGACGGCAACCACTGGATGCCGGGCCGCGGATCAGGGACGGCGCCGTGCCCCCACACCCGCAGCGCCACCGTGGCCACCAGGTAGCCCAGGCAGATGCTGAACAGCAGCGGTTCGCCGGCCTGGTTGAGTGCAATGCCCAGCAACTGCAGCAGCAGCAGCGCCAGCGCCACCATCACGCGCGCTGTGAGGAAGGCATTCCACAGGCGATGAAAGGGCAGGGGAGAGGCGGCGGCTGCCAGCTTGGAGGGCATCGGCTCAGGCGGGCCCACGGTCCCGGTGGGCGGTGCTGCAGTACATATGCGCCCCCCCGGGCACGGCATCGCCACTGGGCAGGTGCACGCCGCAGTGGGCGCAGCGCACCATGTCCTGTGGCGGTGCGATGGACGGGCGCTGGGTGTTGCCTTGCCGCGGCGCAGACGCACGGCGCTGCGCGCGCCACACCGCGTAGACCACGGCCAGCACAGCGAACAGGACCAGGTATTTCATGTCGCCCGCCCCAGCACCACTTCCATCACGAAGCGCGAGCCCACGTAGGCCAGCAGCAGCAGTGCCGTGCCTGCATACAGCACGCGCACGGCGCTGCGGCCGCGCCAGCCAAAGCGCGAGCGGCCCAGCAGCAGCACTGCGAAGGTGATCCAGGCCAGCAGCGAGAACACGGCCTTGTGGTCCCACAGCCAGGCGCGGCCGTAGAGCTGCTCGCTGAACAGCCAGCCCGCCACCAGCGTGGCCGAGAGCAGCACAAAGCCCGCCGTCACGAAGCGGAACGTGAGCCGCTCCAGCGTCAGCAGCGGCATGCCGCTGTGCGAATCGGCTGCCAGGCGCATTTGGCGCTCGGCACGGCTCATGAGCCAGGCGTGCACCACCGCTGCGGCAAACAGGCCATAGCAGGCAATGCCCAGTGTGAGGTGCAGCGGCAGCCAGGGCGAGGCGGATACGTGCAGTGGCCGGCCCGGAAACAGCGCTGCCACCAACACGGCCGCGCCGCCCAGTGCGCACAGCACCCAGCGCGCGCGCATCTGCGGAAACAGCTGCCGCTCAACGGCGTAGGTGGTCAGTACCAGCCAGGCCGTCATCGACAGGGCGGCGGCAAAGCCGAAATGCGGCGTGCTGCCCAGCAGGCCCCAGACCAGCGCGGCGCCATGCAGCATCCAGGCAGGGGCCATGATGGCCAGTTGGCCGCGGCCTGTGGAGGTGCGCGGCGCCAGGGCCGCCGCCAGCGCGTAGGCGGCCGCGGTGGCCAGGGCGAGCAGCCAGCCGAGCGGGGAAGCATTGGGTAAAATCATGGGTTCGCAGTTTAGCCTTTCGCCCCTGGTCGTCGGGGCTGTGCCATCGGCCGGCATTACGCCCGGGCCGGTGCATCTGGAGCATTTGGCCATGGCCTCCGCACTCACCGAAAAACTCACCCGTCTCGTCAAGGAGATGCGCGGCCAGGCCCGCATCACCGAAGCCAACGTGCAGGACATGCTGCGCGAGGTGCGCATGGCCCTGCTGGAGGCCGACGTGGCGCTGCCTGTGGTGCGCGACTTCATCGCCCGCGTGAAGGAAAAAGCCCTGGGCCAGGAGGTACTGGGCAGCCTGAAGCCCGGCCAGGCGCTGGTGGGCATCGTGAACAAGGAACTGGCCGCGACCATGGGCGAGGGCGTGGCCGACATCAATCTCAACGCGCAGCCGCCGGCGGTGATCCTGATGGCCGGCCTGCAGGGCGCGGGCAAGACCACCACCACGGCCAAGCTGGCCAAGCACCTGATCGAAAAGCGCAAGAAGAAGGTGCTGACCGTCTCGGGCGACGTGTACCGCCCTGCCGCCATCGAGCAGCTCAAGACCGTGACCAAGCAGGCCGGCGCCGAGTGGTTCCCCAGCACGCCCGACCAGAAGCCGCGCGACATCGCCCTTGGAGCGCTGGACTACGCCAAGAAGCACTTCTTCGACGTGCTGCTGGTGGACACCGCCGGCCGCCTGGCCATCGACGAGGTGCTGATGCAGGAAATCAAGGACCTGCATGCCGTGCTGAACCCGGTGGAGACGCTGTTTGTCGTCGATGCCATGCAGGGCCAGGACGCGGTGAACACCGCCAAGGCTTTCAAGGAAGCGCTGCCGCTCACGGGCATCGTGCTCACCAAGCTGGACGGTGACTCGCGCGGCGGTGCCGCGCTGTCGGTGCGCCAGGTGACGGGCGCGCCGATCAAGTTCGCCGGCGTGTCCGAGAAGATCGACGGCCTGGAGGTGTTCGACGCCGAGCGCCACGCGGGCCGCATCCTGGGAATGGGCGACATCGTCGCGCTGGTCGAGCAGGTCACGGCCGGTGTGGACATGGAGGCGGCGCAAAAGCTCGCCGCCAAGGTCAAGAGCGGCGACGGGTTCGATCTGAACGACTTCCTGGCCCAGTTGCAGCAGATGAAGCAGATGGGCGGCCTGTCCAGCCTCATGGACAAGCTGCCCGCGCAGCTCACGGCCAAGGCAGGTCAGGTGGACATGGACAAGGCCGAGCGCGACATCCGCCGCAAGGAGGGCATCATCTGCAGCATGACGGCGCTGGAGCGCCGCAAGCCCGAGCTCATCAAGGCCACACGCAAGAAGCGCATCGCCCAGGGCGCGGGCGTGCAGGTGCAGGAGGTCAACCGCCTGCTCAACGAGTTCGAGCAGATGCAGGGCATGATGAAGAAGATGAAGGGCGGCGGCCTCATGAAGCTCATGAAGAAGATGGGCGGCATGAAGGGCGGCCTGCCGGGCATGGGAGGCATGCCGCGGTTCTGAACAGGGGAGCGGTGACCGCTCCTATAAATAGAGCTGCTCGCGCTGGTATTTCAAGGGTTTCAGGCGGAAAAACATTGGAAATCCAGAGGTAGCAAGCGCTGGTAGCTATGGTTTTTGAGGGTCATCCGACCGCGGTCGTGACCTCGCCGGTCACCACCTCGCCGCGCAGCGTGTAGGTACGCGCCTCGGTGATGTTCACGTCGATCATCTGGCCGATCAGCCGCTCGTGGCCGGGGAAGTTGACGACGCGGTTGCACTCGGTGCGGCCCATCAGCTCGCTGCCGTCGCGCTTGGACACACCCTCCACCAGCAGACGCTGCACCGTGCCCACGCGCTCCTGGCTGATCTCCAGGATGTTGCGGTTGATCACGGCCTGCAGCTCCTGCAGGCGGCGCAGTTTCACCTCATGCGGCGTGTCGTCGTGCAGGTTGGCGGCGGGCGTGCCGGGGCGCGGGCTGAAGATGAAGCTGAAGGAATTGTCGAAACGCACATCGTCGATCAGCTTCATCATCTTCTGGAAGTCTTCCTCGGTCTCGCCCGGGAAGCCCACGATGAAGTCACTGCTCATCGCCATGTCGGGGCGGATGGCGCGCAGCTTGCGGATGGTGCTCTTGTATTCCATGGCCGTGTAGCCGCGCTTCATGGCCATCAGGATGCGGTCGCTGCCGTGCTGCACGGGCAGGTGCAGGTGGCTCACCAGCTTCGGGATCTTGGCGTAGGCCTCGATCAGGCGCGGCGTGAACTCGTTGGGGTGGCTGGTGGTGAAGCGGATGCGCTCGATACCGGGAATCTCGGCCACGTACTCCAGCAGCAGCGCAAAGTCGGCTTTCTCCGCCGTGTCGCCCATGGCACCCAGATAGGCGTTCACGTTCTGGCCCAGCAGCGTGACTTCGCGCACGCCCTGGTCGGCCAGGCCGGCGACCTCCACCAACACGTCCTCGAACGGGCGGCTGACCTCTTCGCCGCGCGTGTAGGGCACCACGCAGTAGCTGCAGTACTTGGAGCAGCCTTCCATGATCGACACGAACGCGCTGGCGCCCTCCACGCGCGCGGGCGGCAGGTGGTCGAACTTCTCGATCTCGGGGAAGGAGATGTCCACCTGGGGCTTGTCCTTGGCGGCGCGTGCCTGCAGCAGCTCGGGCAGGCGGTGCAGCGTCTGCGGTCCGAACACCACGTCCACGTAGGGTGCGCGCTTGATGATCTCTTCGCCTTCCTGGCTGGCCACGCAGCCGCCCACGCCGATGAGCACGCCCTTGTCCTTGAGGTGCTTGACGCGGCCGAGGTCGCTGAACACCTTCTCCTGCGCTTTCTCGCGCACCGAGCAGGTGTTGAACAGGATCAGGTCGGCTTGCTCCGGGTCGTCGGTGGGCTCATAGCCCTGGGCTGCGCCCAGCACATCGGCCATCTTGTCCGAGTCGTACTCGTTCATTTGGCAGCCGAAGGTCTTGATGAAAACTTTCTTGGACATGGCTTGTGTCTCTTCAATCTCGCGAAAGACCAGCCACCGCGGCGCAGGCGGCAGCGGGGCGGTTGCGGGCTGGCCAGCGGGGCCGGCGAAACGCGAACGCGCGCCGGGCTTCAGCGCGCTGGATCAGCGCGGGTGTGTCAGCGCAGCGCGGCGGGCTTGGTGTCCCACTCGAAACGCACGTTGGTTTCGGTGTCGCTGCCCTTGCGGGGCAAGGCGGCCTCGGCGGGCGTGAGGATCCAGGCGGTGAGCAGCATGCCCGTGCTGGCCTCGGTCACGTAGTTCACCTTCAGGGGCTTGCCCTGCACGGTGTGGGTCATGACCAGCGCGTTCTGCGGGCTGAACAGGCGCATGCCCGGCGCCACCTGGATGGCATTGCCGTTGAGCAGGGCCGTCGTGCGGTTTTGGAAGTTCAGCGTGCCGCGCAGCGCATTGGCGGGGAAGGTGCGCGCAAGGCCGGTGGCCGCCACCGTCTGGGCCGTGGCGGCCGTGGACGCGGCGCCGCCCAGCAGTGCCAGGCATGCGAGGGTCGCCAGCCAGGCGCCGCGGGTGCGGGTGGACGCGAAGGTGCGGGTGTTGCAGCGATTCATGGTGTACATCCAGGGGCTGAAACGAAAATTCTAGTGGCAGGCGCCGGCCCGCCACGCGGCTAAAGAAAAACCCGCAGCACCTGGGGCACTGCGGGTTGTATCTGGTGGTGGTACCGGGACTTGAACCTGGGACATCAGCATTATGAATGCTGCGCTCTAACCAACTGAGCTATACCACCGAAGCCGCGAATTATAGAACAAAAATTTATTGGTGCGTGAAGACTGCTGCGCGCTTGTTCACGAAGGCGTCCATGCCTTCCTTCTGGTCCTGGGTGGCGAACAGCGCATGGAACAGGCGGCGCTCGAACATCACGCCATCGCTCAAAGTCCCTTCGAAGGCGCGGTTCACCGATTCCTTGGCGGCCATCACGGCGATCTGCGAGAAACCGCTGATGACGAGGGCCGCACCCAGGGCTTCTTCCATCAGCTTGTCCAGCGGCACCACGCGGCTGACGAGGCCGGAGCGCTCGGCTTCCGTGGCGTCCATCATGCGGCCGGTGAGGGCCATGTCCATGGCCTTGGCCTTGCCAACGGCGCGCGGCAGGCGCTGCGTGCCGCCCGCGCCGGGGATCACGCCCAGCTTGATTTCGGGCTGTCCGAACTTGGCATTGTCCGCCGCGATGATGAAGTCGCACATCATCGCCAGCTCGCAGCCGCCGCCCAGGGCGTAGCCGCTCACGGCCGCGATGACGGGCTTGCGGATGCTGCGGATCTGCTCCCAGTTGCGCGTGATGTAGTCACCCTTGTACGCATCGGCAAAGCTGTACTTGGCCATGGCGCCGATATCGGCGCCCGCGGCGAAGGCCTTCTCGCTGCCCGTCAGGATGATGCAGCCGATCTTCTCGTCGGCGTCGAACGCCTTGAGGGCCTCGCCCAGCTCGGTCATGAGCTGGTCGTTGAGCGCATTGAGCTGCTTGGGACGGGCGAGCGTGATGATGCCGACCTTGTCCGCTTCGGTGCGGACTTCGATGCATTCGTAGGCCAAGGTGATCTCCTGTTTGTAGTGGGTGGGATGCCGGGAATATACCCAAGCCTTCACGCCTGAGGGCCCGGCTGGGCCGGCCCCAGCCAGCGCTGGGCCACGGCGGCGTCCTGCACGTCCAGGCGCACCGTGTCAGAGGCCGCGCCGGCGCCTGGCAGAGTGAGCGCCAGGCGCATCAGACGCTGGTCGCGCGCCACCAGGGCCGTGATCTGGGTGGCGCTGGCGGCGTACAGCGGCACATCGTCCAACTTGTGCAGGCGCCAGGCCTGGCCCGGCGTTTCCAGCGCCAGCCATTCGTCGCCGGCCATGAAGCCGGCCGCCTCTGCCGCACCGCCGCGCAGCACGGTCTTGATGTGCACGCCGTGGTTCTCGTTCACGCGCAGGCCCAGGCGCTGAGCGATCTGCGCGGGCTCCGCCTGCAGCCGGATGCCATGGGCGGCCAGCAGCTCGGCCAGCGGCAGCTCCGCCGTGCCGTGCGCCCACTGCCCGATCTCGCCGGACCAGTCGCGCCCCGACAACTCCTGCAAAACGGCCAGCAGGTCGGTCTCGGCCATGGGGCCGCCGCCCGTGCGCTGCCACAGCGCGCGCATCACGTCGTCCAGCGTGGTGCGGCCTTCGCGGCGCAGCGCGAGGTCCAGGCACAGGCCCACCAGCGCGCCCTTGGTGTAGTAGCTCACGGTGCTGTTGGGCGTGTTCTCATCCTGGCGGTAGTACTTGACCCAGGCGTCGAAGCTGGCCTGCGCCACCGACTGCACCTGGCGGCCCGGCGTCTGCAGCATCTGGTTGATGTTCTTGGTCAGCAGACGCAGGTAGGTGGCGTGGTCCACCAGGCCCGCGCGGCGCAGCAGCAGGTCGTCGTAATAGCTGGTGAAGCCTTCGAAAAACCACAGCAGCTCGGTGTAGTTCTCGCGCGTGTAGTCGTAGCGCGCGAATTCGGCGGGGCGCAGGCGTTTGACGTTCCAGGTGTGGAAGTACTCATGGCTGATGAGGCCGAGCAGGGTGGTGTAGCCCTCGGGCGTGGCGGCCTCGCCCACGCGCGGCAGGTCGCGCCGGCCGCAGATGAGGGCGGTGGAGTTGCCGTGCTCCAGCCCGCCGTAGCCGTCGTGCACCGCGTTGAGCAGGAACACGTAGCGCGTGAATGGCGGCTGCTGCGCGCCATGCCAAAAGCGGATGGCCTCCTCGCAGATGCGCTGCACGTCGCGCAGCAGGCGTTCGCCATCCAACGACGGCGCGGCGCCCGCCACCACCAATTGGTGCGTCACGCCGCAGGCGGTGAATTGGGCGCTCCAGAACGGGCCCATCTCCACGGGGCAGTCGACCAGTTCGTCATAGTTGCGTGCGCGGTACAGCCCGAAGCCGGACGGGGCGGCCGCCACCGGCTCCAGCCCCGTGGCCAGCGACCAGCCGGCCAGCGCGGGCGGGCAGGCGACCTCCAGCGTGTGCGGTGCGTCCTCTTGCCCGTGCACGCGCAGGCACAGGCTGGTGCCGTTGAAGAAGCCCCGCGTGGCGTCCAGCCAGGCGGTGCGCACCGAGGTGTCGTAGGCGGCCACCTCGTAACTCAGCACCAGCGGCGTGCCCGCCGTGCACTGCGCGCGCCAGCGGTGCTTGTCCAGCTGCAGCAGGGGCACGGGGTCGCCGCCCTGCTGCGCCTGCAGCGACTGCAGGTTCTTGGAGAACTCGCGCACCAGGTAGCTGCCCGGAATCCACACCGGCAGCGACAACTCCTGCTGCGCCGCCGGCACCGCCACGGTGAGCGTGACGCGGTACAGGTGGGCGTGGGTCTGCGTGGGGTCGATGCGGTAGTGGACGGCGGCGGTGCTGGCGGCAAAAGACATGGCGGGAGGCAGCGAGAGGGACTGATATCAAAAAAATAGCTGCTCGCGCTTGTTGCACAAGGGTTTCAATGTGAAATGTATTGAAAGTCCTCAGTGAGCAAGCGCTAGCAGCTCTCATATTTGCAGCGCATGCCGGTGAAGGATGCGCGGTGGGCGGCAGTGGCGCCTTACTTCCCGGCAGCGGCCAGGCGCTTTTCCACGTCCTGCGCGCCGATGGCGCCGGGCACGCGCGAGCCGTCGGCAAAGATCAGCGTGGGCGTGCCGGTGATCTTGTGCTTGCGCCCGAACGCCAGGTTGCGCTGCAGCGCTGCCGTGTCGCAGCTGGCCGCTGCGGGCGTCTTGTCGCGCAGCATGTGGTCGTCCCACGCGGCCGCGCGGTCCTTGGCGCACCAGATGTTGCGCGACTTCTCGGCCGAGTCGGGGCTGAGGATGGGGTAGAGGAACAGGTACACCGTCACGTTGTCCACGTTCTGCATGTCCTTCTCGAAGCGTTTGCAGTAGCCGCAGTTCGGGTCCTCGAACACCGCCAGCTTGCGCTCGCCGTTGCCACGCACCAGGGTGAAGGCGTCCTGCAGCGGCAGGGCCTTGAAGTCCACCGCCGTCAGCTTGTTGATGCGGTCCTCTGTGAGGTTGCGCCGCGCCTTGGTGTCGATCAGCTCGCCCTGGATCAGGTAGTTGCCCTGGGCGTCGGTGTAGAACAGGTCGGTGCCGATGCGCACCTCGTACAGCCCCTTCATGGGCGTGGAGCGCACTTCGTCGATCTGCTGCAGCTGCGGGATGCGCTCTGCCAGCGCCTTGCGGATCGCGGCGTCCTGTGCCGATGCGTTCAGGCCCAGGCACAGGGCAGTGGCGGCCAGCAAGGTGGGGAGGAGTTTCATTGCGTTGGTTTCCGTTTCTACTCAGAAAAAGGGGGCTCGTCGTATCAGTCAGCGCCCATGGCCTGGCGGGCCACCCAGGCCTTGAGCGGGCCGCTGCGCTCGAAGCCCTTCATGCCCCAGTTGCGCAGCGCGGCCAGCGCGCCCTCGCGCCGGGTGAAGAGTTGCTGCAGGCCGTCCATGGCCATGCCCATCGGCAGCAGCGCGGCCTTGCGTTCGCGCTCGTAGCTGCGCAGCAGGCGCAGATCGCCCACGCTGCGCCAGGCCGCGCGCTCGTGCAGCACACGCGCCAGCGTGCGCGCGTCGCCCAGGCCCAGGTTCAGGCCCTGGCCGGCCAGGGGGTGCACGTTGTGTGCGGCGTCGCCGGCCAGTGCCCAACTGCGGCGCGCACCCAGGGCGGACTGGCCGGGCAGGGCGCCGCACCAGTGGCGCGCCTGGGCCTGCTGCAGCGGCCAGCTGGCGCGCGGGCCCGCGAGCTGCAAAGCGCCCAGCGCATCGCGGCTGGCTTCGCGCAGGCGCTGGGTGAAGCTGCCTTCGTCGGCCTGCAGCCAGTGCGGAGCCTGCTCCTGCGGCACCGACCACACCACGGCCACGGCGCGCCCCTGGGCGCCGTCCAGCGGCAAGAAGGCGAGGATGCCGCCGTCGGGCAAGAACCACTGGCGCGCCACCTGGCCGTGGGGCCGCTCGCACACCAGCCGCGTGGCGATCGCGTGCTGGGCGTAGGGGGTGATGTCGAATTCGGCACCGAACTCGGCGCGCGTGCGGCTGGCGCGGCCTTCGCACACCACGGTGAGCGCGGCGTCCACGGGCGCGGCGACCGGCTCCACCAGCGGCTGAAAGCGCACGGCATCTGCCAGGCGCGCCTCCAGCGCGGGCACGTCCACGATCCAGGCCAGCGCGTCGTGGCCCTGCTGGGCCGCGTCAAAGCGCACCTGGCCGTCCTGGTCGGCGTGCACCTGCATCTGCAGCACGGCCGTCGCATGCTGCGCGTCGGGCCAGCCGCGCACGGATTCCAGCAGCGCGCGCGAGGCGGCATTGAGCGCGTAGGCGCGCACGTCGCCGTCGGAGGGGGCGCTCTCCGGCGGGCCCACCAGCGCCACGCGCAGGCGGTCGCGCGCCAGCAAGAGTGCCAAGGTGCGGCCCACCACGCCCGCGCCGCGGATACATACGTCAAATGTCTGCGCCATCCCGGGATTGTAGGAGCCGCGCTACGCCCCTGCGCCGGGTGGGGCGGCGGCACAATCGCGGGCCAATCCCCCTCATCCATCGACAGCGACAGGAGCAGCAGCGTGAGCTTTCGTGCAGACCATGATTTGACCGGTACCGTGGCCCGGCTGTTCATCCACCCCGTGAAGTCCTGCGCGGGCATCGAGGTGCAGCAGGCTCTGCTGACCGATACCGGGCTGGACCTGGACCGCGCCTGGATGGTGGTCGACGCGCAGGGCGTGTTCCTGTCGCAGCGCACGCTGCCGCGCATGGCGCTGATTCGCCCGCAGTTGCGCAGCGACGACCTGGTGCTGCGCGCGCCCGGCATGCTGGCGCTGCATGTGGCGCTGGACCGGGTCGAGCAGCCGGCCACCGTGCAGGTGTGGGACGACACCGTGCCCGCCTGGGACATGGGCGACCTGGCCGCGCAGTGGTTTTCGGACTTTTTGGGGCTGCGCTGCCGGCTGGTGCGGTTTGACCCGGAGTACCGCCGGCTGTCCAGCCTGCGGTGGACCGGCGGCATCGAGGCGCCCACCCAGTTCGCGGACGGCTTTCCGCTGCTGGTGGCGAGCCAGGGGTCGCTGGACGGCCTCAACGAGCGGCTGCTGGCCGCGGGCGAGGGGGCGGTGGGCATGGAGCGCTTTCGGCCCAACCTGGTGATTGCCGGGGTCGAGGCGCACGACGAAGACCGCATCGACGAGCTGTTCATCGGCACGGGCGAAGGCGAGGTGCGGCTGCAGCTCGTCAAGCCGTGCACACGCTGCCCCATCCCCAACATCGACCCCGCCACGGCCGAGAGCACCCCGGCCGTCAGCACGGCCCTGCGCCGTTACCGCCAGGATCCGCGCATGGACGGCGCGATCACCTTCGCCATGAATGCCATCGTGCGCGAGGGCACGGGCACGGTGCTGCGCGTGGGCCAGCCCGTGGCGGCCAACCTGCGGTTCGACTGAGGGGGCCCTGCGGGGGGAGCCCGGCGAGGGGAGCGTCTGCGGGGCATTGGCGCGCGCGCGCTTCGCTTCATACCCCCTCCCGTAAAATGGCGGGTTTGTCTCCCGAACCTACGAAAGCCCTGCCATGAGCCTGAAATGCGGCATCGTGGGCCTGCCCAACGTCGGCAAGTCCACCCTCTTCAACGCCCTCACCAAGGCCGGCATTGCCGCCGAGAACTACCCTTTTTGCACCATCGAGCCCAACACTGGCGTGGTGGAGGTGCCCGATCCGCGCCTGCAGCAGCTGGCAGAGATCATCAATCCCGAGCGCATCGTGCCCGCCATCGTCGAGTTCGTGGACATCGCGGGCCTGGTGGCTGGTGCCTCCAAGGGAGAAGGCCTGGGCAACCAGTTCCTGGCGCACATCCGCGAGACCGATGCCATCGTCAACGTGGTGCGTTGCTTCGAGGACCCGAACGTGATCCACGTGGCCGGCCGCGTGGATCCCATCGCCGACATCGAGGTCATCCAGACCGAGCTGTGCCTGGCCGACCTGGCCACCGTCGAGAAGGCCCTGCAGCGCTATAGCAAGGCGGCCAAGAGCGGCAACGACAAGGAAGCCGCCAAGCTGGTGCAACTGCTCACGCCCATCCAGGCTGCGCTGGATGAGGGCAAGCCGGCGCGCACCGTGCCCGTGTCCAAGGAAGACGCGCCGCTGCTCAAGCAGTTCTGCCTGATCACCGCCAAGCCGGCGATGTTCGTGGGCAACGTGGCCGAGGACGGCTTCGAGAACAACCCCCTGCTGGACAAGCTCAAGGCCTATGCGGAGGCCCAGGGCGCGCCCGTGGTCGCCATCTGCGCCAAGATCGAAGCCGAGATGGCCGAGATGGGCGACGAGGACCGCGACATGTTCCTGCAGGAAATGGGGCTGGAGGAGCCGGGCCTGAACCGCCTGATCCGCGCGGGCTTCAAGCTGCTGGGCCTGCAGACCTACTTCACCGCCGGCGTGAAGGAAGTGCGCGCCTGGACCATCCACGTGGGCGATACCGCGCCGCAGGCGGCCGGCGTGATCCACGGCGACTTCGAGCGCGGCTTCATCCGCGCGCAGACCATCGCGTTCGAGGATTTCATCCAGTACAAGGGCGAGCAGGGCGCCAAGGACGCGGGCAAGATGCGCGCCGAAGGCAAGGAATACATCGTCAAGGATGGCGATGTGATGAACTTCCTGTTCAACGTCTGACCACCGGGGCCGGTCCCGCAGCCTCTGCGGGACAGACCGGAACGGCGCCGCAGGCCATGGCGGCGGCCGGGGTGCGCACCGGCGGCGAGCGCCGCGGGGTCTGGCGCTCTGGGCAGGGCGCGGAGCCTGCCGGCAATCGCATCGAACCGCAGAGAGGAGTCCAGGCATGGGGGCTGCAAAGCCGTCGCCGCACGCCGTGATGGAGGTGCGGCGCTTTCAGGCAGGGGACTTTGCCGCCTACCGGCGCTGGTACGCGGACCCGCTGCTGGACCGGCATCTGGGCCCCATGGATGACGAGTGGCTGGCGGATGTGCTGGCCGACACCAATGGCGAGGAATGGGCGGTACTGGCCGATGGCGTGCTGCTGGCCGTCGTCGGGCTCACGCCCGACCCGGAGGTGGGTTGCTGGGTGATCACCGATTTCGCCGTCGATCCCCGGCGTCGTGGCCAGGGCTGGGGGCGGCGCGCCTGGCAGGCGCTGTGCGCGCTGCCCGCCCTAAAAGCACGACCGCACTGGCGCGCCTACGTGGCCGACGACAACCCGCAGGCGCAGGCCTTTTTCGAGGCGCAGGGCTGGCGGCGGCTGGAGGCGCTGGGCATCGAGGATGGCCTCTGGACCTACTGCTGGCAACGCGCCGGGGCCTTGGCCGGGTGCGGTACGGCTCCGGCATAGGGCGCGCGAAAGCAGGAGCCGGCCTGGCGCAAGTGGGGTGCCGGCGACGGTACCCGCCGGGAGGCGCCTGGCGGCCGCACCACCAGCCTGCGGCTTGAGAATTCAAGCCAAAAGCGGCTCTGGCGCCCTGTGTATAAGCGCTGGAAGCTATCAAATTTGAAGTGATTTCGCACGGCGTCATGGTGGACGCCGTGTGCCTATGGGCGCAGAAAGGGCAGCGGCACCTCGGCCGGGATCGGGCAGGTGTAGGGCTGGCCCTGCCGGCGCTCCAGCAGCTCCGCCTTGGCCTGGGCGATCAGTCCGGGTTGCTGTACCAGCTCGATGGCCGTCGCCGTGAGCACCCTGGCGGCGCGCACCATGCCGGCGTGCGCCAGGGAGGACTTGCCCTGCGACACCATCTGCCATGAGTGCAGCGGCGTTCCGAAGGCATAGCAGGCCACCCAGGCCTGCACGGTGGGGGTGATCCAGCTCACGTCGGCCACGTCGGTCGAGCCGAACATGGTCTCGTTGGCTGCAGGGTCGTAGGGCGCCACACCTTCGAACACGGCGGGCACCTGGCCGCGCAGCACGCTGGCCAGCGGGCGGCTGACGGCGTCGATGTCGCCCGGGCTGAGCGTGGCCTGGAAGTCCGCCGCCCGGCCCCGTTCGCGGGCATCCACGGCCAGCGCGCCCTCGGCCTGCAGCCTGGCGTAGAGCACCTGGTTCAGCGTGGTGTTTTGCAGCAGGTTGGAGCAGGCCTTGTCGAACACGATCTCCACGCGGCAGTCGGTCATCAGTGCCGCGCCGCGCGCCACGTTCTGCACGCGCTCGTAGAGCTCGGCGGCCTCGTGGTTGCGCGCCGCGCGGATCAGGTACAGCACCTCGGCGCGGGCCTGCACCACGTTGGGCGACAGGCCGCCCGAGTCCGTCACGGCGTAGTGCACACGGGCGTCCGAAGGCATGTGCTCGCGCAGGTAGTTCACGCCCACGTTCATGAGTTCCACCGCGTCGAGCGCACTGCGGCCCAGGTGGGGCGAGTGCGCGGCATGCGAGGCCTTGCCGTGGAAGATGAACCTGGCCTGGATGTTGGCAAGCGTGCTCTGGCTGAAGACGCCCGTGAAGCTGGCCGGGTGCCAGGTAAGCGCGGCGTCCACGTCATCGAACGCGCCTTCGCGCGCCATGAAGGTCTTGCCCGAGCCGCCTTCCTCGGCCGGACAGCCGTAGAAGCGCACGCGCGCCTTCGCGCCCGTGACCTGCAGGTGCGCCTGCAGCGCAATCGCGGCGAAGTGGGCCGAGGTGCCCAGCAGGTGGTGCCCGCAGCCGTGCCCGGCCAGGCCGGGGCTGTCCACGGACGGCGTGCACACCAGGGCGCCGCTTTGCTGGTTCATGCCCGAGAGGGCGTCGTACTCGCCCAGGAAGGCGATCACCGGCCCCTCGTCGCCCCACTCGGCCATGAAGGCGGTGGGGATGCCGGCCACGTTGCGCGTGACGCGAAAGCCCACACCGGCCAGGGCATCGATGTGCAGCTGGGCGGACGCCGTCTCGGCATAGCGCAGCTCGGCCAGCGACCAGATCTGGTCCGCCAGCGCATGCATGCGCGGTGTTTCGCGTGTGAAGAAGTCCTGCAGTGAGCGCATGGGAATCGGCCTGCTTACTCGGGCTTCACGCCGGCCTTGTCCAGCAGCACCTTGTGGCGTTGCGTCTGCGCGGTGATCTGGGCTGCGAACTGGCTCTGGTCCATGTCGGTGGGGGTGGCGCCCAGGGTCTTGAGGCGCTTTTGCACGTCGGGCAGGTGCGCCGCCTTGACAGCCGCCTCCTGCAGCCGCTTGACGATGGCGGCGGGCGTGTTCTTGGGCGCGACGATGCCGAACCAGCTGATGCCCAGCTGGTTCAGGTCGTTGTAGCCTAGTTCCTTGAAGGTGGGCACGTTCGGCAGTTCGGGCGAGCGGCTTTCGGAGGCCAGCGCCACCGCAATCAGCTTGCCGCTCTTGATGTGGGGCAGGGACGAGGGCAGCTGGTCGGGCATCACCTGCACCATGCCGGCCAGCGCATCGTTGAGCGCAGGGCCGTTGCCGCGGTAGGGCACGACCAGGATGTCGGTCTTCAGTGTCTCGTTGGACGACGCCAGCATCAGGTGGCCCAGCGTGCCCGGCCCCGGTACGGCGCCGCTGATCTGCTTGGGCTGTGCCTTGGCCTTGGCCACGAAGGCCTCGAAACTGTTCACGCCCAGGCTGGGGTGCACCATGTAGACGGAGGGCATGGTGACCAGGTTGGCCACGGGGGTGAGCTTGGCGCCCAGGTTGGCCGCGCGGGTGTACAGCAGCGGGTTGATGGTCATGGTGCTCACCGTGGCCATGCCGATGGTGTAGCCGTCGGCTGCCGCGTTGGCCAGGGCCTCCGTGCCGAGCAGGCCGCCCGCGCCGGCCTTGTTGTCCACCACGATGGACTGGCCCAGCGTCTGGCGCATGCCTTCGGCCAGCACGCGGGCCACGATGTCGGTCGAACCGCCGGCCGCGAACGGCACGATCAGCTTGACGGGCTTGCTGGGATAGGCGTCGGCGGCCCGTGCGGCAGGGGACAGTGCGAGGGCGGCGCCCGCGGCGAGGGTGGAGAGGGTGAGTGACTTGAGGCTCAGGCGTCGGGCGGGCACAGGGGTGTTGCGCATGGGAGGTGTCCTTCAGGTTCAAGCGTCGAAAAACCAGACGCCGGGGTATGCGTGAATCGTTGCTGCTCATGCACGCATTGCATGTGCCGCGAATATAGAAAAAACCGGTTGCCCGCGGGCACCGTTTTGACAGGAAGGTATAAGCAGGACCGATGGCTGCATACTGGAGCATCCGAGTCTCTAAGGACAACCTGGAGAACCTATGCGCGAATCCGATAGCTTCCCCGAAGGCCGCGTGCTGTTCTCACGCCTGGCCAAGCATGTACGCCTGCGCCAGTTGCAACTGCTGCTGGCCCTGCAGCAGTGCTGCTCAATCGCGAAGGCGGCCGCCCATCTGGACATGAGCCAGTCCGCCGCCACCCAGGCGCTGGCGGAGCTGGAACGGGTGCTGGATCTGCGGCTGTTCGAGCGGCACTCGCGCGGCATCCGCCCCACCCAGGCTGGGCAGGCGCTGATCGACGCCGTGCGCAGCGTGATGAACCAACTGGAGGACGTGTCGGAAACACTGGCCGCGATCCGCATGGGCGCGTCGGCCGCGCTGCGGCTGGGCTCCATCCCCGCAGCCGCGCACGCCATCCTCGCGCAGTTGCTGGCGCAGTTCTATGCGCTGCGGCCCCAGGTGCATGTGGATGTGCAGGAGGGCGAGGGGCCGCGCCTGCTGTCGCTTTTGATCAGTGGCGGGCTGGACGCCGTGTTCTGCCGACGTCCTGCGCTGTTGCCCGAGAGCTTTGTGTTCGAGCCGCTGCTGCGCGACGAGGCAGTGGTTGTCGCAGCCGGCACCCATCCGCTAGCGGTGCGTCAGGCCGTGCCGCTGGCGGCGCTCGGGGACGCGCGCTGGGTGCTGCCGACTTCCAACATCGCCGTGCGCGACATCTTCGAGCACACGGTGCTGGCGCGGCTGCCGCAGGCGCAGTGGTTTCCGGTGTCCACCGTGTCGCTGCCGGTGCTGGAAGGGCTGCTCGGCCACCCGCGCGCCGTGGCCCTGGTGCCGCGCAGCATCGTGCCCGGCCTGGCGCATGACCGCCCGGCGGGCGGAATCCGCATTCTGGACATGGCGGTGGACCGCGCGGCCTTGGCGCTGGCCGACCTGGGGGTGATGCATGCGCGGGAGCCGGCTCCCCCGTTGCTGCAGGACCTGCTGAAGCTGTGGCGTGCCGCGCATCCCCTGGGGTGAGGCGCTCAGCCGGGCGCGGGGGTCAGGCGTGCAGCCAGCGTACCCAGTCGCCCGGCACCAGGTACAGCAGGCCGGCCGTCATGCTGGCGTAGCGGAAGAATTTGCCGATGGCCATGTAAGCCAGGCAGGGCCAGAACGGCATGCGCAGCCAGCCGGCCACGGCGCACAGCGGGTCGCCCACCACGGGCAGCCAGCTCAGCAGGCAGGTCTTGGGCCCCCAGCGGCGCAGCCACACGCGGGCGCGCCGTTCGGTGCGGCTCAGTTCGCGGGCGGGCTTGGCGGGGGGCTGCGCATGGCCCGCATGGCGGTGCCGGCGCGCGGCGTCCCAGGCGCGGTGCGCGCCCAGGCCCATCCACCAGCTGACCGCACCGCCCAGCGTGTTGCCGGCCGTGGCCACCAGGATCGCGGGCCAGAGCAGTTCGGGGTTCAGCTTGACCAGGCCGAACACCGCCGGCTCCGAGCCCACGGGCAGCAGCGTGGCGGAGATGAAGGCCACGATGAACACCGTGCTCAGGCCGAATTGGGGCAGAGCCAGCAGGTCCAGCAGTTGGTGCATCCAGATTTCCATAGCAGGGCTGCGAGTGTAGGGGCAGCGGTGCGCTGGCTGCGTCGCCACCCGCGGGCGCAACATGCGCAATCGCAGTGCTGGCTTTTCGGTTGCTGAAATTTTGGGCAGGTAGAATCCGCCCCTTCGCCCACACACCCCCAGCCCGCCCGTACCGTCCATGCAGATCGGCCCCATTCCCTTGGCCAACCGCCTGTTCG
Source organism: Diaphorobacter sp. LI3 (assembly GCF_022807955.1). Lineage (NCBI taxonomy): Bacteria > Pseudomonadati > Pseudomonadota > Betaproteobacteria > Burkholderiales > Comamonadaceae > Diaphorobacter > Diaphorobacter sp. LI3. The sequence continues at coordinate 976,698 of NZ_CP094346.1, forward strand.
TCGCCCCCATGGCGGGCGTGACGGACCGGCCGTTTCGCCAGCTGTGCAAGCGGCTGGGCGCGGGCTATGCGGTGAGCGAGATGGTGACCTCGCGCAAGGACCTGTGGAACAGCCTCAAGACCAGCCGCCGCGCCAACCACGAGGGTGAGCCCGGCCCGATCGCGGTGCAGATCGCCGGCACCGACGCGGCCATGATGGCCGAGGCCGCGCTCTACAACATCGACCGCGGTGCCCAGATCATCGACATCAACATGGGCTGCCCCGCCAAGAAGGTCTGCAACAAGTGGGCGGGCTCCGCCCTGATGCAGAACGAAGCCCTGGCCGTGGAGATCGCCGAGGCCGTGGTGGCCGCCTGCGCACCGCGCGGCGTGCCGGTCACGCTGAAGATGCGCACCGGCTGGTGCCAGCAGCACAAGAACGCCGTGGTGCTGGCGCGCCGCTTCGAGGACGTGGGCATCCAGATGCTGACCGTGCACGGCCGCACGCGCGAGCAGGGGTACAAGGGCCAGGCGGAGTACGACACCATCGCTGCCGTGAAGGCCGCGGTGCGCGTGCCCGTGGTGGCCAATGGCGACATCACGTCGCCCGAGAAAGCCCGGGCGGTGCTGGCCGCCACAGGCGCCGACGCGGTCATGATCGGGCGCGCGGCCCAGGGCCGGCCGTGGATCTTCCGCGAGATCGGCCACTACCTCGCCACCGGCGAGCACCTCGCGCCGCCGCTGGTGGCCGAGGTGCGCCGCCTGCTGCTGGAGCACCTGCAGGACCACTACGGCCTGTACGGCGAGGCCAGCGGCGTGCGCAGCGCGCGCAAGCACATCGCCTGGTATGTGCGCGCGCTGCCGGGCGGCGAGGCACTGCGACAACACATCAACACCATCGAGGACTGCGCGGCGCAGTGGCAGGCGGTGGCCGATTTCTTCAGCGCGCTGGGCGCGCAGATGGACCGGCTGCCGTCCGCACACGACGGCACCGACGCGGTCCCGCCCCTGAGGGAAACAGAGCATGAGCCGGAACAACATTGAACAATGCGTGCGCGAGAGCCTGCAGGGCTACTTTCGCGACCTGGGCGGCGAGACGCCCGACGGCGTGTACGACATGGTCGTGCGCCTGGTGGAAAAGCCGCTGCTGGAGGTGGTGATGAGCCACGCCGACAACAACCAGTCCCGCGCCGCCGAATGGCTGGGGCTGAACCGCAACACGCTGCGCAAGAAGCTGGTGGAGCACAAGCTGCTCTGATGTTGCTTCTAAAAGAATAGCTGGTGGCGCTTGCCCATCAAGCGCTACAGCCCGATTTCATCAAAACCATCACGAGTCCCCCATGAACGCACTCCTCTCCGTCTCCGACAAGACCGGCATCGTCGAATTTGCCCAGGCACTGCATGCGCTGGGCATCCGCCTGCTGTCCACCGGCGGCACCGCCAAGCTGCTGGCCGAGAGCGGCCTGCCCGTCACCGAGGTGGCCGAGGTCACGCAGTTCCCCGAGATGCTGGACGGCCGCGTGAAGACGCTGCACCCCAAGGTGCATGGCGGCCTGCTGGCGCGCCGCGAGCTGCCTGCGCACATGGCGGCGCTGAAGGAGCACGGCATCGACACCATCGACCTGCTGGTGGTCAACCTGTACCCGTTCGAGGCCACGGTGGCCAAGGCCGGCTGCACGCTGGCCGACGCCATCGAGAACATCGACATCGGCGGCCCCGCCATGGTGCGCAGCGCTGCCAAGAACTGGAAGGACGTGGGCGTGGTCACCTCGGCCGACCAGTACGACGCGGTGCTGGGCGAGTTGAAGGCCGCTGGCAAGCTGTCCGACAAGCTGCGCTTCGCGCTGTCGGTGGCGGCGTTCAACCGCATCGCGCAGTACGACGGCGCCATCAGCGACTACCTGTCGTCCATCCAGTTCGACGAGGCCAAGCTGTCCGAGAGCTACGTGCCCGAACGCGCGCTGTTCCCCGGCCAGAGCAACGGCATCTTCACCAAGATCCAGGACCTGCGCTACGGCGAGAACAGCCACCAGCAGGCCGCGCTGTACCGCGACCTGCACCCCGCGCCCGGCTCCATCGTCACCGGCGTGCAGCTGCAGGGCAAGGAACTCTCATACAACAACATCGCCGACGCCGACGCGGCCTGGGAATGCGTCAAGAGCTTCAAGCTGCCGGCCTGCGTGATCGTCAAGCATGCCAACCCCTGCGGCGTGGCCGTGGGCACGAGCGCGCTCGAGGCCTACAGCAAGGCCTTCCAGACCGACCCGACGAGCGCCTTCGGCGGCATCATCGCGCTGAACCGCCCCGTGGACGGCGCGGCCGCGCAGCAGATCGCCAAGCAGTTCGTTGAAGTGCTGATGGCGCCCGACTTCACGCCCGAGGCGCTGGAGGTGTTCAAGGCCAAGGCCAACGTGCGCCTGATGAAGATCGCGTTGCCTGCCTCCGGCGGTGCCACGGCGTGGGAGCAGGGCCGCAACCTGATGGACGCCAAGCGTGTGGGCTCGGGCCTGCTGCTGCAGACGGCCGACAACCATGAGCTGCAACTGCCCGATGTGAAGGTGGTGACCCTCAAGCAGCCCACGCAGGAAGAGATGCAGGACCTGCTGTTCGCCTGGAAGGTGGCCAAGTACGTCAAGAGCAACGCCATCGTGTTCGTGAAGGGCGGCATGACCATGGGCGTGGGTGCGGGCCAGATGAGCCGGCTGGATTCGGCGCGCATCGCCAGCATCAAGGCGCAGGCCGCGGGCCTGTCCCTGCAGAACACCGTGGTGGCCAGCGACGCCTTCTTCCCGTTCCGCGATGGGCTGGACGTGGTGGTCGACGCGGGCGCGACCTGCGTGGCCCAGCCCGGCGGTTCCATGCGCGACCAGGAGGTCATCGACGCGGCCAACGAGCGCGGCGTGGCCATGGTCTTCACGGGCGTGCGCCACTTCCGTCACTGACACGCGCTGACCACGCCGCATGCCGGTGGACCCAGACCCGCTGCACGACGACACACCGCCGCCCCGGCCCCGCTGGCTGGGCTGGGCGCTGGTGGTGTTCATGGTGCTGGTGGTGCTGGGCGTGCTCAACGTGGGCTGGCGCATCCTGCAGCCGGGGCCCGCAGCCCAGGCGCTGGACGCCGCCCAGCAGGCGCACCCGGAACGGGCCGCGGGCCGCGCGCTGGTCGAGGCATCGGATTGCCTGCGTTGCCATGGCCTGGAGCGGCACGCCGTAGGCCCGGGCTTTCGCCAGATCGCCGCGCGCTACGCCGGCCGCAGTGATGCGGCCGCGTACCTGGCCGACAGGATCCGCGAGGGCAGCGTGGGCGTATGGGGCCGCACGCTGATGCCGCGCCATCCCCAGATCACCGAGGCGCAGGCCCTGCAGATGGCGCAGTGGCTGTTGACGCTGCCGCCCGCCGAGGGTGGTGTGCTATTGAATTAATAGCTGTTAGCGCTTATTGGACGGGCGTTAGAGTCAGAAAACGCTGTAAACCCTCGCTTGGACGGCGGCACCGCTTGCGCCGTCCCGCTCACACCTTCAGCAGGCGGCCCGGCGTGCCGGCCTGTACGGCCAGCGTGGTCTCGGCGCTGGTGGTGAACTGGCGGCTGGTAATGGTGTTCACGTACACCCACTGCGCACGGCATTCGGTGGCCGTGGCGGTCACCACCATGTAGCCGCGGCGCGCGGTGTCGCAGTACTTGAGTGGCTCCACCAGCTGAAGCAGCGCCGCCGACAGCGTGGCCGGGTTCTCATTGGGCAGGTATTCCTCGAAGCCGGGCGAGCTCACCGACGAGGTGGCGAACTCCACGCCCACGGGGTTGCCGTTCATGTCGTTCAGCTCGCTGGCCCAGGCGTTGTGCGTGTCGCCCGCCAGCACCACCAGGTTCTTGTTCATCGCGCGGGCCATGCCCAGCACCGTCTCGCGGGCGGCCTGGTAGCCGTCCCACGCGTCCAGGTTGTAGGGGATGGAGGGCTGCGCCAGGATGGCTTGCTCCTCCGGCGTGAGCGTGGCGGGCGCCGTACGCGCCTTGGCGACGATGGCCGCGTAGCGCGACACCGTCACGCCGCTGCCCAGCTGCAGCGTTTCCATGAGGATGGGCGCGGGGATGTTCATGCGGCCCATCAGCACCTGCTGGCCCAGCATCTGCCAGGTGGCGCTGGAGGCGGCCATCTGCTGCTGCAGCCATTGCGTCTGCGCGGTGCCCAGCAACTGGCGCGCGGGATTGCCCACGGCCGTGGTGAAGCCCGCTGCGTCGAAGCCGCCGGGCTTGAAGAAGGCGGCGTAGTCGACCTGCGCATCGCGTCCCACCACGCGCGTGTCCAGCATGTGCAGCGCCAGCAGGTTGCCGAAGGCGAAGCTGCGGTAGATGACGTCCGGCTGCGCGTTGCGTGTGGGCATCCACTCGTGGTACGCCTGCAGCGCCACGGCCTTGCGCGCGGCGAAGCTGCCTTCGGCGGCTTGGTGGTTTTCCGCGCCGTTCATCCAGGTGTCGTTGGCGATCTCGTGGTCGTCCCACACGGCGATCATGGGCGCGGCGGCGTGCAGCGCCTGCAGGTCGGCATCGGTCCGGTACTGGGCATGGCGCGTGCGGTAGTCGGCCAGGCTCAGGATCTCGTTGGCCGGCTGGGACAGGCGGCTCAGCGCCGCCGCGTTGCCCGAGGCGTAGCCGCCCTGGCCGTATTCGTAAAGGTAGTCGCCCAGGTGCACGGTGGCGTCCAGGTCGCCGCGCCGGGCGGCGTCGGCGTACACGTTGAAGTAGCCGGCCGGGTAGTTGGCGCACGAGAACACGGCCAGCTTCACCTGGGCCACGCTGCCCGTGGGCAGGGTGCGGGTGTGTCCCGTGGGCGAGGTGGCCTCGAAGGCCTTGAAGCGGTAGTGGTAGACGGTGGCGGGCTTCAGGCCCGTGGCGTCCACCTTGACCGTGTAGTCGCGCGCGGCGCTGGTGCGCACCTCGCCGCGCGCCACGATGCTGGCGAAGGCGGCGTCGCTGGCCACCTCCCACTGCACGGGGATCTCGGCGCTGAAGTCGGCGGGCGGCGTGACGCGCGTCCAGAGCATGACGCGGTCGGCCAGCGGGTCGCCGCTGGCCACGCCGTGCGCGAACTGTACGGCGGGTGCGTCATCGTCGCCGCCGCCACAGGCCGCCAGGGGCAGGGTGCCCAGCGCGGCGGCGCCCAGCGTGATCTGCCGCACGAAACGGCGGCGCCCGCCGTCTGCGGCGTGCGGGGTGCTGGCGTGCGCAGCCTGCAGGAGGTTGGTGAGGGGCTTGGAATCGTCGTGTCGCTGCATGGCGGGCGGGTGAAAGGTGATGAACCGCCAAGGCTCGCAGCAAGGGATGACGGTTTCATGAACCACCGTCGCGCACGCGTCAGTGCGCCCATCCGCCGGTCACCCGCAGGGATGGATGCGGGCGAATAAGCACGTGTTATGCCTCCAGCGCTTTCCCATCAAGCGCTGGAAGCTATGAAAACTATAGCTTCTGGAACACGTCGCGCGCCACGGCCACGGTGTCGGCGATGTCCTGCTCGGTGTGGGCGGCACTCACAAAGCCGGCTTCGTAGAGCGCCGGGGCAATGTAGACGCCGCCGTCCAGCAGGCCGTGGAACAGCGTGTTGAAGCGCATGCCGTCGGTGTTGAGCACCTCGGGGTAGTTCTGCGGCAGTTGCGGCAGCAGGAAGAAGCCGAACATGCCGCCCTGGGTGTCGCCGCAGAACGGCACACCCGCAGCGCTGGCCGCGCCCGCGAGGCCGTCGATCAGGGCGCGGGTGCGAGCGCCCAGGGCGTCGTAGAAACCGGGCTTGGCGATCTCGCGCAGCGTGGCCAGTCCGCAGGCCGTGGCCACCGGGTTGCCCGACAGCGTGCCCGCCTGGTAGACCGGGCCCAGCGGCGCAAGCTGCTCCATCACGGCGCGCGAGCCGCCGAAGGCCGCCAGCGGCATGCCGCCACCGATGACCTTGCCGAGCACGGTGATGTCCGGCTTGAAGCCCGGGATGGCCTGGGCGTACAGGCTTTGCGCCCCGCCCAGCGCCACGCGAAAGCCGGTCATGACCTCGTCGATGACCAGCAACGCGCCGTGCTGCGTGCACAGCTCGCGCGCGCGGCGCATGAAGGGCACGCTGGCGCGCACGAAGTTCATGTTGCCGGCGATGGGCTCCATGATCACGCAGGCGACGTCGGGGCCGTGCAGCGTGAAGGCCTCCTCCAGTTGGGCCACGTCGTTGTATTCCAGCACCAGGGTGTGCTGCACCACCTCTTGCGGCACGCCGGCGCTGGTGGCGTGGCCGAAGGTGGCCAGGCCCGAGCCGGCCTTGACCAGCAGCGAGTCGGCATGGCCGTGGTAGCAGCCGTTGAACTTGATGATCTTGTTGCGCCGGGTGGCGCCGCGCGCGAGGCGGATGGCGCTCATGCCGGCCTCGGTGCCTGAGCTGACCAGGCGGATCATCTCCATGGACGGCACGTGGCGGATGATTTCCTCGGCCAGCTCCACTTCACGCTCGGTCGGCGCGCCGAAGCTGAAGCCCTCCAGGGCTGCTTTCTGCACGGCCTCCAGCACGGCCGGGTGGCCATGGCCCAGGATCATGGGTCCCCAGGAGCCGATGTAGTCGATGAAGCGCTGGCCGTTGGCGTCCCACATGTAGGCGCCCTGGGCACGCGTGATGAAGCGGGGCGTGCCGCCCACGGCGCGGAAGGCGCGTACCGGCGAATTCACGCCGCCGGGGATGAGCGCCTTGGCACGTTCGAAAAGGGGGAGATTGAGGTCAGTGTTGTGTGTCATGGGGTGGCAAATCGAAGCCCTCCACGACCGCGGAGGGAGATACGTCGTCGTCGGTGTCCTCATCGTCGGGCTGGGCCCAGAACATGCGGTCGGGCAGCACATGGCCCATGCCGGGGCGGAATCCGTGCTGCAGGCAGCCGTCCAGGTAAGTGAGCGCTTCGCTCGTGGCCTCGCCCAGGTCGCTGCCGGTGGCAATGAGCGCCGCCAGGGTGGCCGACAGGGTGTCGCCCGCTCCGATGAAAGTCACTTCAAAGCGTTCGAAGCGCCCGCTGCCCAGCACCGTTTGCGGTGAGGCGAGCACATTGTCGATGTGCCGCTCCGCCGCGGGAATGCCGGTCACCAATAAATAGGGCACGCCTATCTCCGCGACTGCCATGGCCAGGTCGCGTGCCGAGGGTGGGCGCTCACTGCCCCAGTCCGGCAGCAGCCAGCGCCACAGGGTGCTGTGGTTTCCAACCAATACCGATGTCTGCGGCAGCAACAGCTCGCGGAAGGCGTCGTGGTACTGGTCGATCAGGTCGTCCTGCCACCACGACAGGTCCGGCATGAAGGCGATGACGGGCACGTCCGCATAGTCGGCGGCGATCTCGGAGATGGCGCTCAGGTTCTCGGGGCTCCCCACGAAGCCGACCTTGATCGCGTGCAGCGGCATGTCTTCCAGCACGGCACGGGCCTGCTCGGCGACCGTCTCGTCTTCGAAGGCGTAATGGTCGAATATCTCGGCGCTGTCACGCACATAGGTCCCGGTCACCACCGGCGCGACATGCCCTCCGACCGAGGACACCGCCGAAATATCGGCCGCCAATCCTCCCGCGCCGCTGGGGTCGTTTGCATTGAAAACCATCACGCAGATGGTGGGGGCGGTGGATTCGCTGTCATCCGCCGTCAAGCTTTGGCTGTCGGGTGCTGAAGGGGTATTCGATTGCATGGGTGGGTGCCAGCGTAACCGGTGGCACGAAAGCTGCATCCGGCAGTGATGACTAGATACAATCGTTGCATTCTATGTGAAGGCCCCTTAAGCTGTGACGGACCCAAAAACTTGGATGTGTTTGATTTGCGGTTGGATATATGACGAAGCTGCGGGCTGCCCCGAGCACGGCATTGCCCCCAACACCCGCTGGGCAGACGTTCCCATGAACTGGACCTGTCCCGAATGCGGCGCCCGCAAGGAAGACTTCGAGATGGTCGAGATTTGAGGCGCGGCTCCTGCCAGCGTTGTTTTTTCGTTCCTCAGGAGCAGCGAGAAATTGGCTACGACGACGACCGGTCCCACCTTCCGTGTCCTGGTGGTGGACGACAGCAATACCATACGGCGCAGCGCCGAAATTTTCCTCAAGCAGGGAGGGCACGAGGTTTTATTGGCCGACGATGGTTTCGATGCCTTGGCCAAAGTCAATGATTACCAGCCTCAGCTGATTTTCTGCGACATCCTCATGCCCAAGCTGGATGGTTATCAGACCTGCGCCATCATCAAACGCAACGCGCGTTTTGCTGATACGCCCGTGGTAATGCTTTCATCCAAGGACGGGGTTTTCGATAAGGCGCGCGGCCGCATGGTCGGTTGCCAGGAATATCTGACCAAACCATTTACCAAAGACCAGTTGCTGCAGGCTGTGCAGCAATTTGGAAATGCCCAATAAGGAGTTTTGTAATGCCGATTCAGAAAGTTTTGGTCGTGGACGACTCGAAGACCGAGTTGATGTTTCTGACCGACTTGCTGCAGAAAAAGGGCATGCAAGTGCGTACCGCCGAGAATGCCGAAGAGGCATTTCGCCGTCTGGCCGAGGAAAAGCCGGACCTGATCCTGATGGACGTGGTCATGCCCGGCCAAAACGGTTTCCAGCTGACCCGTGCTATTACCCGCGATCCGCAGTATGCGGATGTGCCCATCATCATGTGCACGAGCAAGAACCAGGAAACCGATCGCGTGTGGGGCATGCGCCAGGGCGCGCGCGGCTACATCACCAAGCCAGTCGATCCTGCAGAACTGCAGGCCAAGATCGACGCGCTGAACTGAGGCCGGCTGCATACCCATGGCTAACCGCGAAGCCCTGAAAGAGCTACAGACACGACTTGCCGCCCGGCTGCAGGCTGCCAGAGGCGAGGGTGTGTCCGTGTCGTCCTGGTTGGCCGTGGAGTCTGCCGGACGCTATTTCCTTCTCCCCCTTGGTCAATCGGGGGAGATTTTCCCCTGGGGCGGGGTGCAGCCCGTTCCGTATACCCAACCGTGGTTCCTGGGCGTGGCCAACCTGCGTGGCGCGCTCACCGGCGTGGTGGATCTGGCGGGCCTCCTTGGCGCCGCGCAGATGCGCACGGAGCAGGCCTTGGCAGAATCCAGCCTGCTGGCCTTCAATGGTGCGCTGGACGTGAATGCCGCCTTGCTCGTGGACCGGCTGTCCGGCCTGCGGGGAATGGAGGCCTTCGTCGCCTCCGAGCCGCCGGAGGCCGATGCGCCCCCCTATTTCGGCACCACCTATCTTGATGCACAGGGCACGCGTTGGCAGGAATTGAACCTGCACGCTCTTTCCCAGCATCCCGCTTTTCTCAGCATCAGCGCTTGATTATTTCTGTAAGGCAGCACCATGTCCGTCGTCAATCCATTTGGAAAATTGTTTAACCGCAAGCCCGCCGACCCGGATGCTGAGCTGAACCCCGCTGACTTGGCGCAGCACCCGGCGGGCGGACTGCTTGCCGATGCGTACCAGACCGATGGCATGGCCAGCGTGCAGGGCGATCCCGGCGATGCGGCGCAATATCCCGAAGGGGAGTTTGCGGATGAAGACTTGGTCTCGCTGCCTCTGCTGGGCCGCGCAACCACTGCCGTCCACCAGCGCCGCCTGCTGATGCTGCTGGGTGTTGGCTTGGTGGTGCTCGCCTTGATTGCCGGCTGGGTTCTGCAGCAGGCCAACCGCTCGGCGCAGCAGCTGACGGCGACCGGCCAGTCGCTGATGCAGTCGCAGCGGCTTGCAAAGTCCGTGTCGCAGGCCTTGGTGGGCAGCCCCCAGGCCTTCCCCGACGTGATGGAGAGCTCGGGCGTGCTGGCGCGCAACGTGCGCGCACTCAACGGGGGCGACAACGAACTGGATGTGCAGGCACTGGGCGAGCCTTTCCGCCCCGAACTGGATGCCATCACGCCGTTGGTGGAGCGTGCCGAGCGCAACGCGGGCGTGGTGATGGGTCAGCAGAAGATCCTGACGCAGGTGGGCGACGCTCTGCGTACCATCAACCGCCAGTCCTCGGACCTGCTGGAGATCGCGGAGACGGTTTCGTCCCTGAAGCTTCAGCAAAATGCGCCGGCCTCCGAGATTTCTGCCGCAGGCCAGCTGGTGATGTTGACCCAGCGTATCGGCAAGTCGGCTAACGAGTTCCAAACGACGGAGGGCGTGAGCCCCGAGGCGGTGTTCCTGCTGGGCAAGGACTTGAACTCCTTCAAGGAAATCGCACAGGGCATGCTGGACGGTAGCGCCGACCTCCGCCTGGCTGCCACCCGCGACGCCCAAACCCGCGAGCAACTGGAGTCGCTCATCAAGCTGTATGAGCAGATGCGTACGCAAGCCGGCGCCATCCTGGGCAACCTCCAGGGTCTGGTATCCGCACGTGAGGCGCAATCGGCCATCCTGGCAGACAGCGAACCGCTGCGCCGTCAACTGGAAGGTCTGCAAAGCAAGCTGTCGGCACAATCGGGCATGGGGGCGGGCCAGTTCGCCGCGCTCGCCGTGGCCGGTATCTTCGTGCTGCTGTGCGGCGTGGGTATTTCGCGCGTGCAGCTGCTGGACAGCCGCAGCCGCCAAGCCACGGCCGAAGCGCAGCAGCGTGATGCCAAGCGCCAGGAACAGGAAGCCAAGCGCATCAACGACGCCAACCAGGCGGCCATTCTGCGACTGATGAACGAACTGCAATCGGTCGCTGAAGGGGACCTGACGCAGGAAGCCACCGTGACGGAGGACATCACGGGCGCCATCGCCGACTCGGTGAACTACACGGTGGAAGAACTGCGCCAACTGGTGGGCAGCGTGCAGAAGACGGCAACCCGGGTGGCGCAGACGACGGCCATGGTGGACAACACCTCCACGGAGCTGCTCGCAGCGTCCACCGAGCAGCTGCGAGAAATCCGTGAAACGGGCCGTTCGGTGCTCGAGATGGCAAGGCGTATTAACGACGTGTCTTCGCAAGCGCAGGAATCCGCCTCGGTGGCCCGCCAGTCGCTGCAGGCCGCCGACCAGGGTCTGCAGGCCGTGCAAAACGCCATCGGTGGTATGAACGCCATCCGCGACCAGATCCAGGATACGTCCAAGCGCATCAAGCGCCTGGGCGAGTCATCCCAGGAGATTGGCGAAATCACCGAGCTGATCTCGGACATTACCGAGCAGACCAACGTGCTAGCTCTGAACGCGGCCATCCAGGCTGCCTCCGCCGGTGAAGCCGGTCGCGGCTTCTCGGTGGTGGCGGAAGAAGTGCAGCGTCTCGCGGAGCGCTCCGCAGACGCCACGCGCCAGATCTCGGCGCTCGTGAAGGCCATTCAGACCGACACCCAGGACGCGGTGGCCGCTATGGAGCGTTCCACCCAGGGCGTGGTGGAAGGAGCGCGTCTGTCGGACAGCGCAGGAACGGCGCTTTCGGAGATCGACCGCGTGTCGCGGCGGCTGGCCGAGCTGATTGAGCAGATCTCATCGTCAGCCTCCCGCGAAGCGGACCTCGCCAACGGCGTGGCAGACAACATCCAGCATATTTTTGCGGTGACGGAGCAGACCGGAGAAGGTACCCGTACGACTGCGCAGCAGGTGCGTGAACTGTCTCACGTGGCCGAGGAACTGCGCCAGTCGGTGGCGCGATTCAAGATTGCCTGACGTCTTCCATTAACGAACTTGCTCCGGATCAGCCGGGGACGAATCCATGTCATCTGTTGACGCCGCAAACGCACAGGGCGCCGATTGGGCCCAGGGCGAGCAGGATCTTGGGCCGCTCGCATGGGTGCTCGATGAACTGCGCAAATCCTTGGATGGTGCCGTCAAGGCCATGCGCCGTTTCGTGCGCGATGCCGAGATAGCGCGGGAGTCCGATCTTGCCTCACTGGACGCGGCGCCCTTGCGCATCGCACGCCAGCAACTCCACCAGGCCAGCGGCGCGCTGGAGATGGTGGGCATGGCGCCTCCGGCCCTGGTGTTGCGCGCCATGGAAACGGCGGTCCAGCGGTTCGTTCAGCGGCCGGAGACCTGCAGCGATGATGCAGCGGCCGTCATCGAGCGCGCCAGCTTTGCCTTGATCGAATACCTGGAGCATGTGCTCGCAGGCAAGTCCGTGTCGCCGGTGGCGCTGTTTCCCCAGTACCGCGAGGCGCAGACGCTGGCGGGGGGCGAGCGGGTGCATCCAGCGGACTTGTGGCCCGTGGAGCGGCGCTTCCATGATCCTGACGTGCCGGTTGCCGCTGCGCCGCTGCCCTATGGCTCGGAAGCGCGTGCGCGGCTGGACAGCGCGGTATTGCGGCTGGTGAAGAATGCGGACCCGGGCGCCGCTGCAGACATGCAGACAACCTGCCTGGGCTTCGCCGCGGCGCAGACCGACCGCCAGGCCCGCGCTTTCTGGAAGATCTGCGCAGGCTTTTTCGAGGCGCTGGCGCAGCAGGCACTCAATCCGGACCTGTATGCCAAGCGCGTCGCTTCGCGCGTGCTGATGCAATACGCCACCCTGGCCAAGGGGGACACGGCGATCAGCGACCGTCTGGTGCAGGATCTTCTGTTCTTCTGCGCCCAGGCCGTGGTGCCTGCGACGGCGGAAGCAGCTTCCCACATGCCGGTGCTGACGGCCGTGCGGCGGGCGTTTGATTTGAATCGTTATCAGCCGGTGGACTATGACCAGCCGCGCTTCGGTCTTTTCGACCCTGCCATTCTTGCGCAGGCGCGCAAGCGCATTGCCGCGGCCACGGAAACCTGGTCCGCACTTGCGGGTGGAGACCGCAACAAGCTCAAACCGGCAGCGGACCAGTTCAGCCTGGTGTGCGATTCATTGCGCAAACTGCACCCGGACAGCGAAAGCCTGGCACTGGCCCTGACGCGTGCCCTGGAGGCCACCACACGGTCGGGCGAGCCTCCTTCGGCAGCGCTGGCCATGGAAGTGGCCACCTCTGTGCTGTATCTGCAGGCGTCCTTCGAGGAGCTGGATGCCGCCCAGCAGTACATGGCGGAGCGAGCTGCGCGGCTGTCCGAGCGACTGGACAGCGTGGTTGCCGGCGGGGAATCGCAACCTCTTGAACCCTGGATGGAAGAGCTGTATCGCCGCGTCAGTGACCACCAGACCATGGGTAGCGTGGTCGGTGAACTGCGTGCGACTCTGGCAGAGGCAGAGAAGTCCATGGACCAGTTCTTCCGCAGCCCGGAAGACATGACCCTGCTTGCCTCCGTGCCTGGCAGCTTGCAGCAGATGCGCGGCGTGCTGTCCGTGCTGGGACTGGATCAGGCCTCCTTGGCCGTGGTGCGCATGCGCGACACGGTCGAGCGCATGCTGACCAACGACCTGCCCGAGGAAGAGCGCCCGCAGGTTTTCGAGAAACTGGGCAACAGCCTGGGAGCGCTGGGCTTTCTCATCGACATGCTGAGCTACCAGCGTGCCATGGCGCGCAAGCTCTTCGTTTACGACGAAGAGCTGGGCGAGTTGCGTGTCCTCATGGGGCGGGCGCGTGCGCAACTGCCTCATCCGGGCGCGCATGATCAGGAAGCGCCAGCCGTGCCCGCGTTGGAGCTCCCATTCCCCGACGCACCCGAACCCGCGGCTGCGGCTGTGGTCGAGAGCGCCACGCCGTCTGCACTGGCGGACATTGATTTTTCGCTGCTTGACGTGGACGCGGCGACGTCGGAAGGCGCCGTTTCGGCGGTGGGCGCTCCGGAAGAGCCCGCGCTTCCAGTGGTTCCTTCGAGCAACGTCGCTGCCGCAGCCCTGCCGGAGGACGATGGCGAGGATGAACTGCTCGACATCTTCCTGGAAGAGGCGCGCGAAGTTGTCGCCACCGGCTTGTCGGCCATTGACGCGCTGCGTGCTGCACCGGGTGACCTGAGCGAGCAGACCACGCTGCGGCGGGCCTTCCATACCCTCAAGGGTAGCTCGCGCATGGTGGGGCTGAACGAATTTGGTGAAGCCGCGTGGTCCATGGAGCAGACGCTCAATGCCTGGCTGGCCGAGCAAAAACCCATCAAGGAAGCGCTGCTGCAACTCTCCTCCGAGGCGTTGGGCGCCTTCGGTCGATGGGCCGATGACATCGCAGCAGGAGCTGCGGACCCGTGGAAGGCCGAAGCCTTCCGGGTTGCGGCGGATGCGATGCGCACGGATGGCACGCTGCTGCCACTGGGCGTGCCCTCCTCCGATTCCGCGGACACCACTGCGGCCGTGGCGCCGCAAGTGCCCGCAGAACCGCTGCTGTCTGACGAGCCCGTGTTGTCGGTACCAGACCTTCCGGAGCCCGCGGCCGAACCACAAGCATTTGCCATTGAACCGCCTGCACCGCTCGAAGCGGTTGACGCCCACGCCAACGCTGCCGCGCTGGAGTTTGATCTGGTGCTGCCGGATGTCGACGTGCCGTCTCAGGACGCGACGGCGGGCCATGAGGAAGTGGGCGGCGACTTTGTCGACACCTTCATCGATGTGGATGAGGCCGACCAGGCCGTGTTGCCGGTGGAGGAGGTGCCCGCAGCTCCCGAGACGGTGACGGAGGAGGTGGATTTCTCGCTGTTCGAGGCTGCGCTGCAAGCCACCGATGCGCCAGCACAGGACGTCGGCGAACCCGCTTCAACAGTAGCGGCTGACACGGTGGCGGAGCTGGCGGATAACGCATCCGCGGTGCGGCAGGACGAGACATTCTTTATCGGCACGGATGGCGTCCAACCCGAGTTCATCCTGGACGAGGAGCCAGCGGCGGACGTACAGTCTGCGCAAGCCGCCGAAACCGTGGCTGGGACGGACGGTCCGGTGGAGGAAGCGGTCGACGAAGCGGTCAAGGTCATCGAGCACCTGCGCATCGGCATACCGTTATACAACGTGTACCTCAACGAGGCCGATGAATGGTCGCGCCGCCTCGTGACTGCGTTGCAGGAATGGTCGCTGGAATTGCACCAGCCGCTGCCGGACAGCGCGGTGGCGTTGGCGCACTCGCTGGCAGGCAGCTCTGCCACTGTCGGGTTCTCGGCACTGTCCAATCTTGCGCGTACCCTGGAACATACGCTGCAGCATGTTCAACTGCTGCAGCAGGGTCTCCCCGAGCATGCGCAGGCATTCAACGCCGCTGCCGAGGACATCCGGAGGCTGCTGCACCAATTCGCCGCAGGCTTCCTGAAGGAGCCCAGCGCCTCGGTGCTGGAACAGCTCAACGAGATCCTGCAGACCGAAGTGATCAGCGGCATGGTGTCGCTGGAAGACCGTGCTTTCGCCGAGGCAGAGGCACAGGCATTCGAGACGCTGGAGCCGGCGCCGGCAACGCCTCAGGGCACCGCGCATGCGACGGCCGTCGACGAGCCGACTGCCCCATCGCCCGTGGTGGCGCCTACGCTCCCCGTAGGCCGCGATCGCGTGATGGGCGATACTGTCGCGCCTGCCGTGTCCACCACCGTCGATATCGATGACGACATCGATGCGCTGGACAACATCGACCCCGATCTGTTCCCCATTTTCGAGGAAGAAGCGGTCGAACTGTTGCCCACGCTGGGTGGGGCGTTGCGCCAGTGGTCGTCCCGGCCGGAGAACCTGGGCGCACGCAGCGAACTGCTGCGCGCCCTGCACACCCTCAAGGGCAGTGCGCGCCTGGCAGGCGCGATGCGGCTTGGCGAAATGGCGCACCGCATGGAAACGGCCGTGGAGCAGATCGACACGGAAACCGTGGCGGCCGCAGACATTGAGCCCTTGCTGGTCAACTTCGACGCTTTGCAGACGAGTTTCGACGCGCTGCGCGCAACTGGAGCGGAGCCGGTGGCACCGGCCGCTGAGCATGGACAGGACGCAGAGGTGGTCCAATCCGCTCCCGCGCCAGGGCTTTCCCTGCCGCTCGCTCCGCCCGTTGCGTTGCGTGCGCCGTTGGGTGCAGCCCCTGCGCCGGCCCCCCTGCGCGCGGCAGGTGGGCATTCCGTGCGCGTACGTTCGCAGTTGCTCGACCGGCTGGTGAACCAGGCGGGCGAAGTGATGATCGCGCGTTCGCGGCTGGACGTGCGCATGTCGCAACTGCGCAGTTCGCTGACCGATTTGTCGGGCAACCTGGAGCGCCTGCGCCAGCAGTTGCGTGACATCGAGGTACAGGCGGAATCACAGATGCAGTCCCGCTTGGCCCTGTCCAAGGACATGGCGGCGGGCTTCGATCCGCTGGAATTCGACCGCTTCACCCGCGTTCAGGAACTGACGCGCATGATGGCGGAGTCGGTCAACGACGTGGCCACCGTGCAGCGCAACATGCAACGTGCGATGGAAGACGCCGAAGACGATCTGATCGCCCAGGGCCGCCAGGCACGTGAGTTGCAGCGCGACCTGCTGCGCACGCGCATGGTGGAGTTCGAGGGCATCTCGGAACGCCTCTATGCGGTGGTGCGCCAGGCATCCAAGGAAACCGGCAAGCAGATCAAGCTGGACATTTCGGGCGGTTCCATCGAAATGGACCGCGGCGTGCTGGACCGCATGACCCCTGCTTTCGAACACCTGCTGCGCAACTGCGTGGGGCACGGCATCGAGGAACCCGAGACGCGCACTGCTGCCGGCAAGGCTCCTGTGGGCTCGATCTCCATCGACTTGCGGCACGAGGGCAACGACGTGTCGGTGGCGTTCCGCGACGACGGGGCAGGCCTGAACATCGCCCGCATCCGGGACAAGGCCGTGGCGCAAGGGTTGATTGCCCCCGATGCGCAGCTGAGCGATGGCGAGGCGGCCAACCTGATCTTCATGCCGGGCTTCTCCACGGCGTCGGAGATCACGGGCCTTTCCGGCCGTGGTATCGGCATGGACGTGGTGCGCTCGGAGGTGAATGCCCTGGGTGGCCGTATCGAGACCTCTACCGAGGCGGGCAAGGGAACGTCCTTCCGCATGGTGCTGCCGCTCACGACAGCGGTGACCCAGGTGGTGATGCTGCGCGCGGGCAACCTGACCATCGGCGTGCCAGCCAACCTGGTGGAGATCGTGCGCCGTAGTTCCGGCACGGAGCTCGACGCTGCCTACGCCAGCCATACCTTCTCGGATGGCCTGGAGGATCTGCCCTTCTACTGGGCGGGTGCATTGCTCCAGTCGTCCTCGCGCAGCACGGAGGTCACGGGCAAGAGCCGCCCCGTGGTGATCCTGCGCAGCGCGTCTCAGCGCATCGCGATGCACGTGGACGAAGTGCTGGGCAACCAGGAAGTCGTGGTGAAGAACCTGGGGCCGCAGCTGTCGCGTCTGCCAGGCCTCGCGGGCATGTCCGTGCTGGCTTCGGGCACCGTGGTGCTGATCTACAACCCGGTGGCGCTGGCCACGGTGTACGGCGACCAGGTGCGCGCGGCCACGCACGCACCGGCGGTGGACCAAGCCGGCGCGGTGGTGGCTGCCGAGGGCGGCACGCCCGCCGCTTCGCTGCTGGTGCCGGTGCAGCAGGTGCCCTTGATCCTGGTGGTGGACGACTCGATCACCGTGCGCCGCGTCACGCAGCGCCTGCTGCAGCGCGAAGGCTACCGCGTGGCCCTGGCGGCCGACGGCCTGCAGGCGCTGGAGCGCCTGCAGGAAGAGCGCCCCGCGGTCGTGTTGTCCGACATCGAGATGCCGCGCATGGACGGTTTTGACCTCGCGCGCAACATCCGCTCCGACGCTGCGCTGCAGGACCTGCCGATCATCATGATCACTTCGCGCATTGCGCAGAAGCACCGCGACCATGCGATGGAACTCGGCGTGAACCACTACCTGGGCAAGCCCTACTCCGACGAGGAGCTGATGAGCCTGGTGCGCCACTACGCCAGCCTGAACACGGAGGCAGTGACCGCCTGACGGCGACGCAGTCCAGCGTCACCCAGGCCCGGCAGGCTGCACGCCTGCCGGGCCTTGTCTTTTGTGCACCGGGGCGATGCCCTCGGATAACGGGCCGATGCGGTGGTTGGCCGTAAAATTGCCACATGCCTGCCGATACCGCGCCCATGAATCTGACGCACCACTTCCTGATCGCCATGCCGGGCGTGGAAGATGCCTCTTTTTCGCGCAGTGTGGTGTATTTGTGCGAGCACAGCGAGCGCGGCGCGCTGGGGTTGATCATCAACAAACCCACGCCTATCAGCCTGGAAGGGCTATTCGAGAAGGTGGACCTGTCCCTCGGGCGAGAGGATCTCACGCTGCAGCCGGTATTCCAGGGCGGCCCGGTACAGACCGAGCGCGGCTTCGTGCTGCACGAGGCCATGCGCGGCCCGCAAGAGAGCGAGGACGAGTCGCCCTACGCCTCCACGATGACGATCCCCGGCGGGCTGGAAATGACCACTTCCAAGGATGTGCTGGAGGCGCTGGCCCATGGTGCGGGCCCACGGCGCGTCCTCGTGACGCTGGGCTACTCGGCCTGGGGCGAAGGTCAACTGGAGTCCGAATTGGCCGAAAACAGCTGGCTCACCGTGGGTGCGGACGTGTCGGTCATCTTCGAAACGCCTGTGCAAGAGCGCTATGACCGTGCACTGGGGTTGCTGGGCCTGCAGTCGTGGATGCTGTCGCCCGAAGCGGGGCATGCATGAGCGGCCGGCCTGCTCCAGCCGTCGTCCCCGCGCATTTCCAATCCTTTCTGGCTTTCGATTACGGGCTCAAGCGCACCGGCGTCGCCGTGGGTACGCGCATGCTGCGCAGCGCCACGCCCCAGGGCACGATCCGCGCAGAGGGCGATGCCCGCTTCGCCCAGGTGGCCGAGCGCATCCGCGAGTGGCAGCCCGATGCCCTGGTGGTGGGCGTGCCGCTGCATCCCGACGGGGCTGCCCATGAGAACACCGCCCGTGCGCTCAAGTTCGCGCGCCAGCTGCGCGGGCGCTTCGGCCTGCCGGTCTTCGAGGTGGACGAGCGCTACAGCACCACCGAGGCCCTTTCTGCGGGCGCGGCTGATGCCGACGCCGCGTCGGCCTGCATCATCCTGGAACAGTTTTTGAGGAACCTGCCATGAGTTCTGCTACGACCCCGCCGGGTGCCACGCGCCCGGGCCATCTCACGCTGGATGCCGAGGCGCTGTACGCCGAGCTGCTGCGCGGCGTGCGCATGCTGCGCGAATCTGACACTTACTTGGCGGGCATCGCCTCGGGCGGCGCTTGGCTGGCCGAGCGTTTGCAAAAGGACCTGGGCTTGCCGGGCCAGGCCGGGGTGCTGTCGTCCGCCATGCACCGCGACGATTTCTCCCAGCGGGGCCTGGCCTCCAGCGCGCAGACCACGCTGCCGTTCGACGTGAATGGTGCGGACATCCTGGTGCTGGACGATGTGCTCTACACCGGCCGCACCATCCGCGCCGTACTCAATGAGCTGTTCGACTACGGCCGGCCGGCGCGCGTGCGCCTGGCGGTGCTGGTGGACCGCGGCGGCCGCGAGCTGCCGGTGGCCGCCGAGTTCGCTGCGGCGCGCGTGGCGCTGCCGCCCACGCAATCGCTGGCACTGGCCCGCAGCGAGGCCGGCGCTTTCCATTTCGACGTCAAAGAGGTCTGACGGTGCTGTACAAGCGCAACCCCCAACTCAACAAGAACGGCGAGCTGATCCACCTGCTGTCGATCGAGGGCCTGCCCAAGGACATCGTCACGCACATCCTGGACACGGCCACCAACTTCGTCAGCGTCCAGGAGCGCGAGGTCAAGAAGGTGCCGCTGCTGCGCGGCAAGAGCGTGTTCAACCTGTTCTTCGAGAACAGCACGCGCACGCGCACCACGTTCGAGATCGCGGCCAAGCGCCTGTCGGCCGACGTGTTCAATCTGGATATCGCGCGCAGCTCCACCGCCAAGGGCGAGACGCTGCTGGACACCATCGACAACCTGAGCGCCATGGCGGCGGACATCTTCGTCGTGCGCCACAGCGAATCGGGCGCGCCCTACCTGATCGCACAGCATGTGGCACCGCACGTGCACGTGGTGAACGCCGGGGATGGCCGGCACTCGCACCCCACGCAGGGGCTGCTGGACATGTACACCATCCGCCATTACAAGAAGGACTTCTCCAACCTCACGGTGGCCATCGTGGGCGACGTGCTGCATTCGCGCGTGGCGCGATCGGACATCCATGCCCTGACCACTCTGGGCGCAGCCGAGGTGCGCGTGGTGGGCCCACGCACGCTGGTGCCTTCCGACATGGCGCAGATGGGCGTGCGGGTGTTCCACAACCTGGAGGAAGGCATCAAAGGCTGCGACGTGGTCATCACACTGCGCCTGCAGAACGAGCGCATGAGCGGTGCGCTGCTGCCTTCCAGCCAAGAGTACTTCAAGAGCTTCGGACTCACGCCCGAGAAGCTGCGGCTGGCCAAACCCGATGCCATCGTCATGCACCCGGGCCCCATCAACCGCGGCGTGGAGATCGACTCCGCCGTGGTGGACGGTCCGCAGGCCGTGATCCTGCCGCAGGTCACCTTCGGCATCGCGGTGCGCATGGCGGTCATGTCCATCGTGGCAGGGAATGAAGCATGACCTCGCTGAGCCGCTTCGCGCCTTCCCCCCAGGGGGACGCCGCGAACACGGCGGGGCGCCCTTGCACGGCGGCCCCGACCTGGGTTGCCCCGGTTTCATGGGGTGTGGGTGGCGCACGGCGCCATGGATCACCAACATGACTTGTTTGCTATTGTGTTGATAGCTGCTAGCGCTTGTGGGACGGGCGCTAACGGCCAATTTGGCTTAGAACCATGAAAATCCTCATCCAGAACGGCCGCGTCATCGACCCCGCCAGCGGTCTCGACAAGGTGTGCAACGTGGCGCTGGCGGCGGGCCGCATCATCGCGGTGGACCGCGAGCCCCAGGGTTTCACGCCCACCCGCGTGATCGATGCCAGCGGCTGCCTGGTGCTGCCGGGTCTGGTGGACCTGGCGGCGCGCCTGCGCGAGCCGGGGCATGAGCATGAGGGCATGCTGGAGTCCGAGATGGCGGCTGCCGTCGCGGGTGGCGTGACCAGCCTGGTCTGCCCGCCCGACACCGACCCGGTGCTCGACGAGCCTGGCCTGGTGCAGATGCTCAAGTTCCGCGCCGAGAAGCTGCACCAGGCGCGGCTGTTCCCCTTGGGCGCAGTCACGCGTGGGCTGGCCGGCGAGGTGCTGACCGAGATGGCCGAGCTGACGGAGTCCGGCTGCGTGGGCTTCAGCCAGGCCGAGGTGCCGCTGACCAGCACCCAGGTGCTGCAGCGCGCGCTGCAGTACGCCGCGACCTACGGCTACACCGTCTGGCTGCGCCCGCAGGAACTGCACCTGGGCAAGGGCGTGGCCGCCAGCGGCCCCCTGGCCACACGGTTGGGCCTGTCGGGCGTGCCCGTGGCAGCGGAGACGATCGCACTGCACACCATCTTCGAGTTGCTCAAAACCACGGGCGCGCGCGTGCACCTGTGCCGCCTGTCCAGCAGCGCGGGGGTGGATCTGGTGCGGCAGGCCAAGGCGGCCGGCCTGCCGGTGAGCTGCGACGTGAGCATCAACTCGCTCATGCTCACCGATGCGGACATCGGCTACTTCGACAGCCGCGCGCGTCTCACGCCGCCGCTGCGCCAGCAGCGCGACCGCGATGCGCTGGCCGCGGCGCTGCTGGATGGCACCATCGACGCGTTGGTGTCCGACCACACGCCGGTGGACGAGGATGCCAAAGCTCTGCCATTTGCCGAGGCCGAGCCCGGCGCGACGGGGCTGGAGTTGCTCCTGTCCGTGGCGCTCAAGTGGTCGCAGGAAGGCGGCGCGCCGCTGCAGCGTGCGCTGGCCGTGATCACGGCAGAGCCCGCGCGGGTGCTGGGCACGTCGCTGGGTACGCTGCAGGCCAGCGTGGGCCGCATTATCGAAGGCGGGGTGGGCGACGTGTGCGTGCTGGACCCTGCGGCGCATTGGACCGTGCAGGCCGACGCACTGGCCAGCCAGGGCAAGCACACGCCGTTCTCGACCTATGAGTTGCCGGGCCAAGTGCGCTGCACGCTGGTGGGCGGCCAGGTCGCGTTCGAGCGCGGCTGAGCGACGCCGGCACACGCACATGCTGCGGGGATTACGGGCCTGCTGGCGGGTGTTGCGGCTGGTGCTGCACGCTGCAGAGGGGCTGCTCGTGGTGGCGTTGCGCTTCCCCCACCTATCGGTGGAGCAGCAGCAGGCGCGGGTGCAGGCGTGGGCGCTGGGCCTGCTGGCCTGCGCGGGGGTCACGCTGGAGGTGCGCGGCACCCCGCCGAGCCAGGGGCCGGTGCTGCTGGTGGCCAACCATCTGTCCTGGCTCGACATCCCGGTGATGCATGCGGCGCGCTACTGCCGCTTCATCTCCAAGTCCGACGTGCAGGCTTGGCCCATCGTCGGCACGCTCGCCACGGCAGCGGGCACGCTGTACATCGAGCGCGCGTCGCGGCGCGATGCCCTGCGCATGGTGGGCAGCATGCGGGAGGCCCTGTTGCGGGGCGAAATACTTGCGGTGTTTCCCGAAGGCACGACTGGCGACGGGCGCACGCTGCTGCCCTTTCACCCCAACCTGCTGCAGGCTGCGCTGCAGGCGGACGTGCCCGTGCAGCCCATCGGCCTGCGCTTCGTGGACCGCGCAAGCGGCCAGACCACCCACGCCCCGAGCTACATCGGCGACGAAACGCTGGTGGGCTCCATCTGGCGCACGCTCACCGCGCCGCCCATCACGGCGGTGGCGCATTTCGGCATGCCCGAGCGTGCGCAGGGGCGCGACCGCCGGGTGTGGGGCCAGGCATTGCATGCCGCAGTGGACGATCTGCGCCAGCGCTGAATAGCCTCCTGCTGTCGCCAAAAGTGCACATGTGTGTGCAACGGGGCTGTAACGGTCTGTTTACATCCATCGCATCGACATGCGCCTGCAGTATGGTGCGCCTCTTTGCCAATAACCGAGGGAGGGATGCATGCAACTGATGGAGCGCGTGAAGGGGATTTTGCTCAAGCCCCGCGAGACCTGGGCCGCCATTGATGGGGAGCCTGCCGATACGGCACGCCTGTTCACGGGTTACCTGATGATCCTCGCGGCCATTCCGGCCGTCTGCGGATTCATCGGCATGTCGCTGATCGGCATGGGAGGCTTTGGCTTCAGCATGCGCGTACCGGTGCTCGCCGGGCTAGCCAACATGGCCGTGTCCTATGTGTTGAGCCTGGTCGGCGTGTATGTGCTGGCCCTGGTCATCAATGCGTTGGCACCCACGTTCGGCGGCACCCAGAACCAGGGACAGGCGCTCAAGGTCGCGGTCTACGCCAGCACGGCCGCCATGCTGGGCGGCGTGTTCAGCCTGTTGCCGGCGCTGGCCATCCTGGGCCTGGTGGCGGCGCTGTATTCGCTGTACCTGCTGTACCTGGGCCTGCCGCTGCTGATGCGCAGCCCGGCTGCGCGCGCCGTGCCCTATACGGCGGTGGTCGTGGTGGTGGCCATCGTGCTGGGCATCGTCATTGCGGCCATCGGTTCGCTGTTCATGCCGCATGGCCCCGCCATGTGGGGCAGTGCGGGCGGCCCGGCCGTGGTCATCGACACGCCGCGTGGGCAGGTCACGCTGGATACCGCCAAGCTGGAAGAGGCCGGCAAGAAGATGGAAGAGGCTGCCCGCCGTATGGAGCAGGCGCACAAGAGCGGCGATACCCAACAGATGACCGAAGCCGCAGGCCAGGCGATGGCGGCGGCCATGGGAGGTGCCAAGCACCAGACGGTGGGGGTCGATGCGCTCAAGGCCGCGCTGCCCGCCAAGCTGGGATCGCTGGAACGCACCAGCTATGAGGTTCACGACGGCGCTGCCACAGGCCTGCCGACCAGCCAGGCGGAGGCCGAGTACGGCAACGGTGACAAGGTTGTGCGCATTTCGGTGGTGGATGCGGGTGCATTCGGCCAGTTGGCCCAACTGGCGGGCATGGTGCAGGGCGAGCGCGAGAGCGACGGCATCGTGGAAAAGACCTGGCAGGAGAATGGCCGCACGTTGCACCACAGCTACGCCAAGGACGGCAGCCAGGCGGAACTGCGCGCGGTGCTCAAGAACGGCGTGGTGGTCACGGTGGAGGCCGAGAACCTGCCGTTGAAGGACGTACAGGGCTTCATGGGCCAGATCGACCTGGCCGCGCTGGAGAACCTGCCGCGCAAGGACAAGTCTTGAGCCTGGCGCCCCCCGACGGCAGGGGCGCTTGAGGGGGCCGCGGTCAGCGTGCGGCGTTCTCCCGTGCGAACGCCACCACGTGGTCGACCTGCGTGCGGATGCCGATCCATTCGCCCATGGCATGGTCATGGTGGCTGGGCACGTGGGCCATCACGGTGAGGCCGTTGGCCAGTTCCAGCGTGTACAGAAATTCCGAACCGCGAAAGGCCTTGCGCACGATGCGCGCCCGCACGGGTGAGCTGTCGTCATGCACCACGTCGTCGGCACGCAGCAGCACGTCGCATTCGCCGCCGGGGTAGCTTGCCGGCAGCAGGCAGCCGTCGATGTCGGTCAGGTCGCCCAGCGGGGTGCGCGCCACCACATGGCTGCCCTGCTGCACCAGCGTGGCGGGGGCGAACACGCCATGGCCGATGAAGTCGGCCACGAAGCGCGTGGCGGGGCGGTGGTAGAGGGAGTAGGCATCGTCCCACTGGTGCAGGTGGCCGCCCTCCAGCACGCCGATGCGGTCGCCGATGGCGAAGGCCTCCAACTGGTCGTGCGTGACGAACAGTGCCGTGGCGCCGGCGGTCTTCAGGATGCTGCGCACCTCGTGGGCCAGTCGCTCGCGCAAGTCCACATCCAGATTGGAAAACGGCTCGTCCAGCAGCATCAGCCGCGGGCGCGGTGCCAACGCGCGCGCCAATGCCACGCGCTGCTGCTGGCCGCCCGAGAGCTCGTGCGGAAAGCGCGCCTCGCTGCCCTCCAGACCCACCAGAGCCAGGGACTCGCGCACGCGTTCGGCCTGCTCCGCGCGGGGGAGTGCGTGAATGCCGAAAGCCACGTTGCGCGCGACGCTGAGGTGCGGAAACAGCGCATAGTCCTGGAACACCATGCCCATGCGCCGCTGCTCGGGGGGCATGCTGCGCCCCGGTGCGCCCACCACCTCGCCCCCCAGGCGGATGGCTCCTTCGGTGACGGGTTCCAGCCCCGCCACCGCGCGCAGCAGGGTGGTCTTGCCGCAGCCCGAGGGGCCGATGAGCACACCGATCTCGCCGGCGGCCAGGCCCAGGGTCACGCCGCGCACGGCGGCTTGCGGGCGGTTGGCGTACCGCACGTCCAATTGAGACACTTCCAGAAACATGGCGTGAGTTTAGGGCGTGTGCTGCCCTGAATGACCCCACGCCACAGCGCCGTACTGCGCAGGCGTGGCCCCGCGCTGCGCCGCCTGGGGCGCGCCGCACCAGGGCCCACATGCCGGCGGGGGCGCGGCCGACCTGCGGCCCGCGGTTGCGTAGAATTGTTCCCATTTGCATCACAGCCGCCACGGTTCACCAGGCAGGCGGTGGATGCGCTCTCTTCGCCTCGCACCTCGCTACCGGCCGTCCCTTGCTGCCACGAATCCGCCGCGCCCTGCGCTCCACTTCACTGATCCTGTTGGCCTTGCTGCTCACGCTGCCCCTGCTGGCCGTGCTGGGGGCTTGGCTTCCCTGGGGCGAGGGCGGCGCGCAGTCCGGTGCCATCCTGCGCGCCATGGCCACCACGGTGCTGCCGGGGTACCTGTGGACCACGCTGTGGCTGGGTCTCGCCGTGGCCGTGGGCGCGGCCGTGGTGGGCACGGCCTGCGCTGCGGCGGTCACGCTGTTCGACTTCCGTGGCCGGCGCTCGCTGGAGTGGCTGCTGCTGCTGCCCCTGGCCATGCCGGCCTATGTGACGGCCTACGCGTATACCGACTTCCTGCAGTTCAGCGGCCCGCTGCAGGTCGGGCTGCGCGCCACGTTCGGCCTGGAGGGCCGCCTGCTGCCCGAGGTGCGCAGCCTGGGCGGTGCGGTGTGGGTGTTCATCTTTTCGCTTTACCCCTACGTGTACCTGCTGGCGCGCACGGCGCTGGGCGAGCGTGCGGCGCACCTCATGGAGGCGGCGCGCCTGCTGGGCGCATCGCCCGCGCGGCGCATCCGCAGCGTGGCGCTGCCGCTGGCACGCCCGGCGGTGGCCGCGGGCGTGGCGCTGGTGCTCATGGAGACGCTGGCCGACTTCGGCGTCGCGGCGTACTTCGGCATCCAGACCTTCACCACGGGCATCTACAAGGCCTGGCTGTCCATGGACGACCGGCTTGCCGCGGCGCAGTTGGCCACCGTGCTGCTGGTGCTGGTGGTGCTGCTGCTGCAGCTGGAGCTGCGCGCGCAGCGGCGCATGCGCTTTGCCACGGGCGGCGTGGGCCGCGCCGGCTCGACCGAGGCGCAGCCCACGCGGCTGCACGGTGCAAGCGCCGTGGCGGCGTGGCTGGTGTGCGCCCTGCCAGTACTGATGGGCTTCGTGGCGCCGGTGCTGTTCATGCTGCGGCCGCTGGCGGCCGACTGGTCGGTGCTGCCCTGGTCGCGTTTCATCGAATGGGCGGGCAACAGTGTGCGGCTGGGGGGCATTACGGCCGTGCTGGCCGTGGGCATTGCCCTGGTGCTGGCGTTTGCCGTGCGCCGCCGGCGCGATGCGCTCACGCGTGGCGTGGTGCAGCTGGTCAGCCTGGGCTACGCCGTGCCCGGGGCGGTGATCGTCGTGGGTCTGCTGCTGCCCGTGGGCTGGATGCAGGCCGCGGCGCCCGGCTGGGGGCTGCCCGCGATCATCACCGCCACGGCCGTGGGTATCGTCTGGGCCTACCTGGTGCGTTTTTGCGCGGTGGCGCTGCAGTCGGTGCAAAGCGGCTACGCGCGCGTCTCGCCCAGCCTGGACGACTCGGCGCGCATGCTGGGCGTGGGCAGCCTGGGCGTGCTCACGCGCGTGCACTGGCCGCTGCTCAAGCGCTCCACCGCGGCGGCGGCGCTGCTGGTGTTCGTGGACGTGATGAAGGAGCTGCCGGCCACCATGGTGCTGCGCCCCTTCAACAGCGACACCCTGGCCGTGGTGGCCTACCAGCTGGCCCGCGACGAGCGCCTGGGCGAGGCCGCGCTGCCCTCGCTGGCGCTGGTGGCCGTGGGGCTGGTGCCAGTGATCCTGCTGAGCCGCACGCTGCGCGCGTCGTCGCGCTGACCCGGCGCCGCCTCATTGGACACCGAGGCGGCCCGGTACGGCCCAGCGTGGCGGCCTACACTGCGCGTATGACCTCTGCCGCCATCACCATCTACCACAACGCCCGCTGCAGCAATTCGCGCGGCGCCTTGGCGCTGCTGCGCGAGCGCGGAATCGAGCCCACCGTCGTGGACTATCTCGCCCAGCCGCTGGATGCCGTCCAGCTCACCG
This sequence comes from Diaphorobacter sp. LI3, assembly GCF_022807955.1. Lineage (NCBI taxonomy): Bacteria > Pseudomonadati > Pseudomonadota > Betaproteobacteria > Burkholderiales > Comamonadaceae > Diaphorobacter > Diaphorobacter sp. LI3. Next base: position 1,003,882 of record NZ_CP094346.1, read on the forward strand.
CCTTGGTGGCGCGCCTGGGCGTGCCCGTGCGCGAAGTCATGCGCACCAAGGAGGCCGCCTACACCGCGCTGGATCTGGCCGACCCGGGCCGCACCGATGCCGAGCTCATCGCCGCCATCGCCGCGCACCCGGTGCTGCTCAACCGCCCCATCGTCGTGACGCCGCGCGGTGCCCTGCTGTGCCGCCCGCCCGAGCGGGTGCTGGAGTTGCTCTGATACCGGGCCATCGGAATTTCGGGTGTTTCGGTTAAATTGGCCTGTAACGCTTATGTTTCAAGCGCTAATAGCTATTAAATAAATAGCAAAAAGACCCATTTTCCCTGGCGCCGCGCCGCTTTCCTACAGTCGCGCGCGGCGCCGGGCCGATATGCTGGGCGGCATGCTGCCTGTTCCGGGCCGTGGGAGAGCGCCATGACACCACCCGTACCGCCAGAAGAATGCGCCCCGCATGCGGGGCCCATGCATGCGGTCGCTGGCCGTGCGGCCGCGGCGCGCGCTGTGCAGCAACGGTCGTCGGCGGGCCCTCGCCGCGTGCTCCACCCCCGCGCATGATCCGCGTGGCCGTGCTCTCGGGCCTGGGCCACGCGATCTTCGTGGCCGTGGGGCTGCTGGTGTACGTGATGGGCACGCGCATCGGCCACCAGCGCCGCCATCCCTCGGCCGCCATGGGCTGGGTGCTGGGCATCGTCACGTTTCCCTATCTGGTCGTACCGCTGTTCCTCTTGTTCGGCACGCGCAAGTTCGCGCGGCCCGCACGCCGCCCGCACGGCCCGCCGCTGGAGGCAACGGAAGGCGGGCCGCCCTGGGCAACGCGGCTGCTGGCCAGCCTGGAGCTGGCGCCCGCCGTGCGCAATGCGCAGGTGGTGCTGCATGCCGACGGCACGCAGGCGCTGCAGGGGCTGCTGGCCACCATTGCGTCGGCCCGCCACCGGCTGGACCTGTGCACCTACGTGTTTGCCTACGACGAGGTGGGGCGCGAGGTGGCGCGCGCGCTGCTGGACTGCGTGCACCGCGGCGTGCGCGTGCGCCTGCTGGTGGACGCCTTGGGCAGCATGCGCACGCCGCCCGGCATGCTGCGCGCGCTGCGGCGCCAGGGCCTGCAGGTGCGCCGCTTCATGCCGCTGCTGCACAACCCGCTGCACGGGCGCACCAACCTGCGCAACCACCGCAAGCTGGTCGTGGCCGACGGCGAGCGGCTGTGGAGCGGCGGACGCAACCTGGCCTGCGAGTACTTCATCGACCGGCCGGGCCACCCCGCGTGGACGGACTTGAGCTACGAGGTCCATGGCCCGCTGGCCGCGCAGGCGCAGGCCCAGTTCGCCACCGACTGGCGTGTGGCGCGCGGCCTGGTGCTGCGCCGCCGCCGCAAGGCGCGGAGCACCGCCGCGCCGGCGCTGCCCGCGCCGCCTGCCCACGGCCCGTTGGCGCAGTGGCTGCCCAGCGGTCCCGACCATGCCGACGACACCGTGCATGCGCTGCTGCTGGCGGCTGCCTACCATGCCCAGCGGCGCATCGTGGCCGTCACGCCGTACTTCGTGCCCGACGACGCGCTGCTGGACGCCTGGTGCCTGGCCTGCCGGCGCGGCGTGCAGGTCAGCGTGGTGGTGCCGGCGCGCTCCAACCACCGCCTGGCGGACCTGGCCCGCGAGCGCGCGCTGCGCCAGCTGGCCGCCGCGGGTGCGCGGGTATGGCTGTCTCCGGCCATGGTGCATGCCAAGGCGGTGCTCATCGACGACGAACTGGCTCTCGTAGGCTCGCTCAACCTGGACGCGCGCAGCCTGTTCCTGAACTACGAGGCCATGACCGTGTTCTACGGCCCGCAGGAACTGCACTGGCTGGCGCAGTGGAGCGACCAGCTGCTGGCCCGCGCGCGCCCCTACCACGCGCGTGCGCCCTCCTGGCTGCGCGACGTCATCGAAGGCGTGGTGCGCTCGGTGGGCTTTCAGCTCTAGGCGGCTGTCGCGCCCGTGCAGGGCGAAGGGTAGGCCGGCGCGTTCGCTGTTGGGCGGCGCGGCTGCGATGGGTAGTCGTGGTGCCCGGGTTGCCCGGCACAGGTGCGCCGCACGTCCCTTCGGACCCATGGGGCGTGGGATGCGCGATCGGGGCCGTGCAGTGATGCGATGGCGCCCTCGTCCGACACGCCTGCGGCCGGCTGGCGGGCACGCCCGCAGCCACCTCCGCACTACAACGGGGGTATCGGGCGCACGCAGCGTGCGTCCACCACTGTTTTAAGGAGTGCGCCATGAACGCCACCGATCCGCGATTTCCCCAGAACCCCATCGACCCCGACCTAGCCGAACAGGCACGACCCGGCTACGGCGTGCCGTCGCAAGACCCGGAGCCGCAGGCACAGCAGCCCCTGCCGACCGAAGACCAGGAGCGTGAATCCAAATCGGTGCTGATGGGCGGCGGCGCGATGGCGGGCGCAGCTGCCGGCGCGGCCGTAGGCGCTGCCACGGCGGGGCCGGTGGGCGTCTTTGTGGGCACCCTGGCGGGCAGCGTGGCGGGGGCGCTGGGCGGCGCTGCGGCGGGCCGGCTGGTGGACACCGACCCCACGGCACCGGAAACCGACACCAAGGCTGGGCCGGACGGCGAGCGCTAGATGATCCTGCGCCGGCATCTGCCCGGAAAGTGGTCCCTCCGACAGGAATCGAACCTGTATCTAGCGCTTAGGAGGCGCTCGTTCTATCCATTGAACTACGGAGAGGGAGGCAAGATTGTAAGGGCGGTGCCATGCCGCCCTTTTGCTATTGAGTTAATAGCTGCTTGCGCTTGAAGGGAAAGCGTTACGGCCGATTTTTGGCATAGAACTTCAGTCGTAGCGCACCGTGTAGATCAGGTCCACCGCGCTTTGCATGCCCGTCTGGCCGCGCAGCGTGAGGTGCTGCGACAGGTCGTAGAAGATGTACAGCGTGCCCAGCACGCCCGAGAGGCTGCGCTCGTAGGTCACGTACAGGTCCTTGGACAGGCGTTTGCCGAAGGTGAGGGCAGCGGCGCTCGCGTCCTCGCCCGTGCCGGGACCCTTGAAGCCGATCTCATCCAGTCCCACGCGCTTGGCGATACCGCCGGTGCCACTGCCGGAGCCCCCGCCCAGCAGGGCCAGCGCGGCCTGCTGCAGCAGCGCGGCCTCGGCGCCGCCGCTGGCGGCGCTGCGGCCCAGCACCACCCACGAGAGCTTCTCGGCGTCCGGCAGGTCGGGGTCGGCATACAGGCGCACGCGCGGCGACTGGGCCGTGCCGGTCACCTGCACGCCGGCGCGCACGCTGATGTTGGGCCGGATGGCCAGCACGTCCAGCGACGGGTTGTCGTAGGGGCCGTTGAAGCGCAGCAAGCCCGTTTCCACGTCCAGCGCCTGGCCCCAGGCGCGGTAGCGGCCCTGCACGGTGCGCACCTCGCCGGTCACGCGCGGCGGGGCGCCGGCCGTGCCGCTGCTGCGGATGTCCAGCTGCCCCGTCAGGCGTGTGGTGATGCCGTGGCCCTGCAGGGCGAAGTCGTTGCCCAGGTCCAGCGTGACGGCGATGTCGGGCGGGCGCGCGGCCTGCACCTGCCCGCCGGCCTCGGCCTTCTGGGCCTGCTGCGCGTCACGCGCGGCCTTGGCGGCGGCTTCTTTGTCCAATGCGGCGGAGCGCACCACCACGTCGCTGCCCAGCGTGGGCGCGCCCGCCTCGGGCAGGATGATGGTGGCGCGGTCGGTGGTGAGCTGGCCGCGCAGCGTGAATTGCCCGCCCTGCAGCCGCGCCGTGAGGTCGCCCGAGACGCTGACCTGCCGGTCGGCGCGCACCAGCAGCTGCAGCGCCCGTGCCTGCGCGCGCAGGTCCATGCGGATACCGGCGCCGCCTGCGCCCGCCGCGCCCCACGATACGGTGCCGCCGCCGGTGAGCGTGCCGCCGTCCTGCGGCGCCGCGGTGCGGTTGCCGCTGTAGCCCGCGATGCGTGCGCGGCTGCCCTGGCCGCCGTGCAGGCTCAGCTCGGTGATGGTGAGCCGGTCGCCCTGCAGCGCGGCGCGCAGGCGCCCGTCTTGCAGGTCCACGCCGTCCAGCAGCGAGCGGATGGCGAACTGGTCCGCCGCCAGCTGTCCGCTCCACTGCGGCGCGGTGCGCGTGCCGGACAGGCGCGCGTCGGCGCTCAGCGTGCCGCGCACGCGCCAGCCCGGCGGCGCCAGGGCGGACCACACGCCCACGTCGGGCAGTTCGGCGCGTACGGTGGCGGCCAGTGGGGCCTCGGCGGGCCAGGTCCAGCCGTCGGGCGTGCGCGCCAGTTGGGTGCTGCCTTCGGCGTGCAATTGGCCGGCGCGCTCACTGTCCCAGTCCAGTCGGGTGCGCAACGCCGGGCCTTCGGCGCTGACCGTGAGTTCGGCCTGGCGCACGCCGGCGGGGGCGCCGCGCGCGGGCACGGCCTGCGCCGCCTGGGCGCCCTTGCCCTGGCCGCTGCTGTGCACCACGGTGGTCGGCGTGGCATCCAGCGTGAGGATGCGCAGATCGCCGCCGCTGCGCCGCAGGCTGGCGCTGGCGCGCAGCGTGTCGCCGGCGTCGATGTCCCAGGTGCCGTCCAGCAGCAGGTCGCCCGCCAGGCCCGCCCGCTCCAGCATGCCGTCGCCGTCCATGCGCCAGGCGTTGGCCCAGTCCAGCGGCAGGCCCTTCAGTTCGCCCTGGCTGCGCAGCTGCAGGGCACCCTGCGCGCCCTGGGCATAGCGCAGGGGTTGCCAGCGCAGTTGCAGATGACCGGGCCGCGGCCCTTCGACGAAGGCCTGGCCGGCGCCGGCCTCCACCACCAGCTGGGGGGACTGGCGCAGCTGGATGGCCACCGGCTCGGCCAGGCGCAGCTTCCACGGGCCGGGCTGGCCGGCCGCGTCGGCCTGCATCTGCAGGGATTCCAACTGGGCCTGCCATTGGCCCGCGCCGCGGCTGGCCGCCGTGGCGCGCAGGCGCAGCTGAGCACGCTGGCCCGTGAGGGTGGTATTGCGGGCGGAAGGGCCCTCGTCAGGCTGCGGGCCGTGGCGCAGCTCGCCATCCCAGTCGAGCGCGGCGCGCGACAGTGAGCCCTGCAGCGTGGCGGTGGTGCGCCGCAGCTCCAGCGTGAGGGGGCCCGCGTCCGTGCCGGGCTGGGGTGCGCGCGCGATCTGCAGGCGCGGTGCGGACAACTGGGCCTGCAGGTCAAAGCGCTGCGGTGCGCCTGCGGCGGCCACGGCCGTGCCTGCCGGCAGGCCCGCGGCCTGCAGTTGGCGCTGCAGGTCGTGCCAGCCGCCGCGCCAGGTGGCGGCCAGCGTGGCGTTGCCGTCCAGGCTCCAGCCCGCCAATGCAGCGGGCAGGCCCGGCAGGCCCTGCAGCCAGCGCTGCGCGCGTTGCGCGTCCGTCATGCGCAGGTCCAGCGTGCCGTTGCCGCGCTGGGGTGCGAGCTGCCCGTCGAACTGCGCGCTGGCGCCTGGCAGCGTGGCCTGCAGCGCGCCTTGCACGGCCGGTCCCGCCAGGTCGATGCGCAGCGCCTGGGCGCGCACTTGCGCCCGCAGGGCGTCCAGCTGCAGGCGGGCGATGTCGATCCGATCGCCCTGCCACTGGCCCTGCACGGTCAACTGGTCCAGGCGCAGCGGCGCGGGGGCGCCCGCCTTCGCCGCGGCCGTGGGGGCGGGGCGGCCGGCGGCGCGCAGATCGGCGCTGAAGCGCACGGCGCCGCCCTCGGCAGCATCGCGGCTTTCGGCGCTGGCGGTGCCGTTCACGGGCGCGGCGTCCAGCAGGGTGTGCAGCGCCGCAGGGTTGAGGGCGCGCACCTCGGCTTGGCCCTGCAGCGCGCGCGTGGCGGGTGTGTAGGCGCCCTGCAGCGTGACGCTGCCGCTGCCCACCCGCGCCAGCGATTCGGACACGGTCCAGGTGGTGCCGTCGAACGCAGCGCGGGCCTGCAGTGTGTCGACAGGCAGGCGCTGCTGGTCCCACGGGCCGGGCAGGGCGTTGCGCAGCGCGGCCTGGACCTGCCAGCCGGGCGCGTCGGCCTCGGCGGGCTCCAGCGCGGCGGTGCCGCTGAGCTGGGTGGCCGGCGCCTGCGGCCACAGCGCGGCGAGGTCCAGGGCCTGCACCTCGGCCGCGGCCTGCAGCAGCGGTTGACCGGCCCAGGGGGCGATGCGCGCTTGCAGGTCGGCACGCAGCGGTGGATGGGTGGGGCCTGCGCCATCGGTGCCGCGCAGCTGGGCCGTGAGCTGGATCTGTGCGCCCGCGCCGGCCAGCGTGCCCTGCGCGCTGGCCTGGGCCAGGGCCTGCAAGGGTTGCGCGCTGCCGGGCACTGGCGTGCGCAGCGTGCCGTTGAGCGTGGCGGTGAGCGCCATGGGCGCCTGGGCCTGCAACGTGGCCAGCAGCGCGTAGCGGCCCTGGGCCAGCGTGACCTGGTCCACCGCCAAGCGGTGTTGCTCGCCGTCGTAGCGGTAGGTGCCCTCCAGTTGCTCGGCGACGGTGTTGCCGGCCCAGTCGATGCGGTCCGCGTGGAAGGGCAGCTCGATCCGCAGCGGCAGCCCCAGTTGCTGCAGCGGCGGGGTGGGCTCCTGCGGGCCGGGCGCGTCCTGCGGCGTGATGAGCACCTGCGCGGCCCGCACCTCGCCCAGGCGCAGTTGGCGGCGCAGCAGCGGCGCGACGCTCCAGGCGATGCGCGCGTCGTGCACCTCCACGGCCAGCGTGGGGCTGCTCCAGCGGAGCCAGCCAATCGTGCCGCCCGAGCGCAGCGAGCCGCTCACGTCGCGCGCCTGCAGGCTCTGCCCCTCGGGCAGGTATTGCGCCGCGCGCGCCAGTGCGCTGGCCAGCGAGGTGTTGCTGCCGGCCCACCACCACAGCCCGCCCAGCAGCACCAGCGCCGCCATGAGCAGGCCCCCCAGCGTGGCCAGCACCCAGCGCCCGGCGCGGCGGCGCGGCGGCGGCCGCGGCGTGGGCGTCGCGCCTGCGGCGTAGGGCTGGTGGCTGGAGGGGTGGGTCATGGAGGTTTAAAAACAATAGCTGCTAGCGCTTGCCAGCAAAGGAATTTGAAATGAAAACCATCAGAATCCCTTGTGTATCAAGCGCTGGCAGCTCACTTTTTTGCATATCAGAACGTGTAGCCCAGCCGCAGGTGCAGCCGTACCTGGTGCGTGTGCAGGCCATAGGCCAGGTCGGCCTGCAGCGGGCCCACCGGGCTTTGCCAGCGCAGGCCTGCACCCACGCCCACGCGCGCCGTGAGATCGCCAGGTGTGTCGGCCACGGCGCCGGCGTCGATGAACAGGGCGCTCTCAAAGTCGGTGCGGTTGCCGCGCACGGTGATGGGGCGCTGCCATTCGGCGCTGCCCACGGCCATGTAGCGCCCGCCGAAGAGCTTGTCCGCGTCGGTGCGCGCGCCGATGCTGCGGTAGCCGTAGCCGCGCACGGTGGTGTCGCCGCCGGTCAGGAACAGCTGGGTAACGGGGATGTCGGCGCCGTCGCGCGCCAGCACCGCGCCGCCCTCCAGGCGCAGCGACAGGCGGCTGCCGCGGCGCACGTTGTTCCCCAGGTCCACGCGGCCCAGCCCGACGAAGGACTGCCAGCGCAGCAGGGTGCGCACGAAGGGGTCGCGCTCCGGGCGCAGCGTGGTGCCCACGCCCAGCTCGGCCGCCAGGCCCCAGCCGCGCGTGGGGTTGGTATTGCTGTTGAAGTAGCGCCCCGTCCAGCCGTAGTTGGCGGAAATCGCACTGCTGGACGGCGGTGCGTCCTCGCCGCGGTTCTTGGCCGTGTCGTGCTGCAGGAAGTAGCTGCGGTCGATGCGGTCCGTGCTCTTGGTGCGCCCGGCGCGCAGCCGCGAGCTGTCCACGTCGTAGCTGCCCGTGGCCTCGCGCTGCAGCTGCAGGCCGGTGAACCAGCGCCAGCCGTTCGCATGCGGCAGCCCGGTCCAGTCAGTGGACAGCAGCTTGCGCTTGTTGTCCACCGCCACCTTGCTCACGGCGCGCCAGCCCAAGCCCGGCAGGCGGTTGTGCGTGTGGTCCATGGACAGGCGCGGCCCGCTGTCGGTGGAGATACCGACGCCGAAGACCATTTTTTGCAGCGGTGCGTCGCGCACCTGGGCAATCACGGGGGCGGACTGCGGGTCGCCGTGCTCGGTGTCCAGCGTGAGGAACACCGCGTCGTAATAGCCGCTGCTGGCCAGGCGCTGCTGGGTGTCCAGCAGGCGCGCCTCGCTGTAGTCCTCGCCCGTGGGCAGGCGCGCAATGCGGCGCATGCCCTCGTTGTCGTAACGCTCGCCACCCTGGATCTGCAGGGTGCCAAAACGGTAAGCCGGGCCAGGCGCGTAGGCCACCTGCAGCTTGGCCTCGGCGCGGTCGGCGTCCACCTCGGCGCGGCTGCTGGCGATGCGCGCCGTGGGGTAGCGGCGCGCCTGCAGATCGCGCAGGCCCTGGTTCTTGGCACTGTCCCAGCCCTCCTGCGTGAACGGCTCGCCGGGCGGCAGCGACCAGCCGCGCTGCAACCGGGCCTGGCGGCGCGCGAGCTCGGTCGCGTCGGCACCGTGGCCGTCCTCGCCCATCAGCGTGATGTCGGCGCTGGCGATGTGCGTGCGCGGGCCGGGCGACACGCTGACCAGCACGGTGCGCGGGGGCGCGTCGGCGTCGGTGGCCTGCTCGCGCAGCTCGATGGTGATCTCGGGACTGAAGTAGCCCTGCGTGGCCAGCAGGTCGCGGGCGTTCGCGTCAGCCGAACCCAGCAGCCGCGTGAGTTCATGCGCCTGCAGGTCGGGCAGTTGGCGAAAGCGCTGCAGCTCCAGATGGCGCGTGAGGTACTCGCGCAGGGTGTCGTCCTCCACCTGCACATCCAGCGCGAACGCATCGGGGCCGGAGTCCGGGCCCGCCTCGGAGGTGATGGAAGAGGGTGCGTCGTGCGGCGCGGGGGAGGGGCGCTGCAGCAGGCTGCAGCCCTGCAAGAGGGCCAGGCCGATCAGCAGAAACAGCAACGCCGGCCACCGGGCCGGCGCTGAGCTTGGCTTGGTCATGCGGGCTATTTTGACAAAAGCCGCATCGTTTCTTCTAGGCCTTTGAGTGACAAAGGGTACATGCGGTTGCCCATGAGCTGCTGGATGATGCCAATGCTCTGGCGGTACTGCCACACGCCCTGGGGTTCGGGGTTGATCCACGCGAACCGGGGGAAGGCGTGCGTGAGGCGCTGCAACCACTCGGCGCCGGGCTCCTCGTTGTTGTATTCCACGCTGCCACCGGGCTGCAGGATCTCGTACGGGCTCATGGTGGCGTCGCCCACAAAGATGAGTTTGTAGTCCTTGTTGTACTTGCGGATGATGTCCCAGGTTGGGAACTTCTCGGCAAAGCGGCGGCGGTTGTTCTTCCACATGAAGTCGTAAACGCAGTTGTGGAAGTAGTAGAACTCCAGGTGCTTGAACTCGCTCTTCACGGCAGAAAAGAGTTCCTCCACGCGCTGGATGTGCTCGTCCATGGTGCCGCCCACGTCCATCAGCAGCAGCACCTTCACGTTGTTGTGGCGCTCGGGCACCATCTTGATGTCCAGCCAGCCCGCGTTGGCCGCCGTGGCGCGGATGGTGTCCGGCAGGTCCAGCTCCAGCTCATGCCCCTCGCGTGCGAACTTGCGCAGGCGGCGCAGCGCCACCTTGATGTTGCGCGTGCCCAGCTCCTGCGTGTCGTCGTAGTCGCGGTAGGCGCGCTGCTCCCACACCTTCACGGCGCTCTTGTTCTTGCCCGCGCCGCCGATGCGGATGCCCTGCGGGTTGTAGCCGCCGTGGCCGAAGGGGCTGGTGCCGCCCGTGCCGATCCACTTGTTGCCGCCTTCGTGGCGCTCCTTCTGCTCCTCCAGGCGCTTCTTGAGCGTCTCCATCAGCTCGTCCCAGCCCATCTTCTCGATGGCGGCCTTCTGCTCGGGCGTCAGCTCGCGCTCCAGCATCTTGCGCAGCCAGTCGGCGGGGATCTCCTTGCGGAAGTCGGCCAGCATCTCCACGCCCTTGAAGTAGGCAGCGAACGCGCGGTCGAACTTGTCGAAGTGCTTTTCGTCCTTCACCAGCGCGGTGCGCGCGAGGTAGTAGAAGTCGTCCAGGCTCCAGGCGTCGTCGGACTTGGGGCCGACCACGCCGGCCTGCAGCGCCTCCAGCAGCGTGAGGAATTCCTTCACGGACACCGGCAGCTTGCCGGCGCGCAGGGTGTAGAAGAAGTCGATCAACATGAAACAGGCCTCCAGCGCTTATTCAGCCGGCGCATGGCGCTGCAGAAGGTATAGCAACTGCGCGCGCGCTTCGGGCCATTCGCCGCTGCGCATGCTGTACATCACCGTGTCGCGGATGGTGCCGTCGCGGCGCAGCGCATGGCCGCGGATCACGCCGTCCTTCTTCGCGCCCAGGCGTTCGATGGCGCGCTGCGATGCAAAGTTGAAGTTGTCCGTGCGCCAGCCCACTACGTGGCAGCCCAGCGTGTCGAAGGCATGGCCCATCATCAGCAGCTTGGCAGTGGTGTTCACATGTGTGCGCTGCACGCTCTGGCGATACCAGGTGTAGCCGATCTCCACCCGCTTCACGGCGGGCAGGATGTCGTGGTAGCTCGTCGTGCCCAGCACGCGGCCGGTGGCATCGTCGAGCACGGCAAACGCGAAACGGTTGCCCTCGTCGCGCATGCGCAGCGCCGTCTCGATGTAGGCGCGCGTGTCCTGCGGCTCGGGCACGCTGGTGACGCGCAGTCTCCACAGCTCGCCGTCGGCCGCGGCGGCGGCGAGGCCGGCTTCATGCGCCAGGGCCAGGGGCTCCAGCCGCAGGCCGCTCTGGCGCAGGGTGACGGGCTCGACGAAGGCCATGGACGGTCGCTCCTTGCTCATTCTTTCCGCGCGCTGCGGGCCGCGCGCCAGCGCCGTGCCAGGTGCAGGCCCAGCCCGCCCCCGATGCCCACCAGGGCGATGCCTGCAATGCTGGCCGCCCCGTAGCCCTCGCTGAAGATATCCATCCCCAGCAGCAGGCCCACGCCATAGCCCGCGAGCGCGCCGCCCACGAACCCTACCGCGTCGGACGCACCTTCCATCAGAAGCCGCTGTGCAGTGCTCATGACGGGCTCCGGCTCAGCGGTTGCGCTGGTTCATGAAGACCAGCTTCTCGAACAGGCTCACGTCCTGCTCGTTCTTGAGCAGCGCGCCCACCAGCGGCGGCACGGCCACCTTGTTGTCGGCGCTTTGCAGGGCTTCGAGAGGGATATCCTCGGCCACCAGCAGCTTGAGCCAGTCGATGAGCTCACTGGTCGAGGGCTTCTTCTTCAGGCCGGGCAGGTTGCGCACGTCGTAGAAGGTCTTCATCGCCACGGTGAGCAGTTCGCTCTTGAGCGTGGGGAAGTGCACGTCGACGATCTTCTTCATCGTCTCGGCCTCGGGGAACTTGATGTAGTGGAAGAAGCAGCGGCGCAGGAAAGCGTCGGGCAGCTCCTTCTCGTTGTTGGAGGTGATGAACACCAGCGGGCGGTGCTTGGCCCGGATCATCTCGCGCGTCTCGTAGCAGTAGAACTCCATGCGGTCGAGTTCGCGCAGCAGGTCGTTGGGGAATTCGATGTCGGCCTTGTCGATCTCGTCGATCAGCAGGGCCACCGGCTTGTCGGCCGTGAAGGCCTGCCACAGTACGCCCTTGACGATGTAGTTGTGGATGTCCTTGACGCGCTCGTCGCCCAGTTGCGAGTCGCGCAGGCGGCTCACCGCGTCATATTCGTACAGGCCCTGCTGCGCCTTGGTGGTGGACTTGATGTGCCACTGCAGGAGCGGCATGTCCAGCGCCTGGGCCACTTCCTCGGCCAGCATGGTCTTGCCCGTGCCGGGCTCGCCCTTGACCAGCAGCGGGCGCTGCAGTGTGATGGCTGCATTCACCGCGAGCATCAGGTCCTGGGTGGCAACGTAATTCTGGGATCCTTGGAATTTCATGGGCCTGGGAATAGGGAAATCGTTGATGAAAGGGCTTGACAAGCGCTGGCTATAATCGTCCACGAACTAGAACGCGGAGACAACCAATCGCCTGATTGTGCGCGCAAAATGAAGAAGACACTGACCACGATATTCGGCCTGTCTGTCGCTTGTGCGACCGGTTTTCTCCATGCCGAGGAGATCAAGGGAGATGCCAAAGCTGGGGCGCAAAAGATCGCCATGTGCATCGGGTGCCACGGCATCCCGGGCTACCAAGCCAGCTTCCCCGAAGTGCACAAGGTGCCGATGATTTCCGGCCAGGGTGCCAAGTACATCGCCTCCGCACTCGACGCCTACAAGAAGGGCGATCGCAAGCATCCCACCATGCGCGGCATCGCCGATTCGCTGTCCGAGCAGGACATCGCCGATGTGTCGGCCTACTATGCCGAGCACGGCACGAGCGCCGGGGCACCCGCCAAGCCCTCGCGCGAACCCAATGCCCAGGTGGCGCAGTTGCTGCAAAAGGGCGCTTGCGTGTCCTGCCACGGCGAGAACTTCGCCAAGCCCATCGACCCGTCCTATCCCAAGATCGCGGGCCAGCATGCGGACTACCTGTTCGTGGCGCTCAAGTCATACAAGACCGACAAGGGCGCGTACGTGGGCCGCAGCAACGGCGTGATGGCCGGCATCGCCAAGCAGTTTTCCAACGCCGAGCTGAAGGCGCTGGCGGGTTACCTGGGTTCGCTTGATGGAGACCTGCAGGTCGTTCCACAGCCGCGCTTTCGCTGACCGTGGCACGCACCTGAAGAAGCCCGCCAACGCGGGTTTTTTTACGCCCGGGTGAGGCACGCGGGCCGGGTTCCCTTATCTGGCACACCCAGGTGCGGAATGGTTGCCCCGGAGGGAGGGACTTCCTACAATCGGCACTATGCGTTTCCTGGTTTCCACCCCGTGCGTCCGTATCGCGCGGCTTGCATCTGCAGCCGTCGTGATGGCGCGCGCCATGCGCAGGATGGGTGTTCTGAAACCAGCTTCGCCGGCCGCAGATCACTAGGCCCGGCGGTTCTCCACTCCTTTCATCCAAGCGTCACGCGTACCGCCGGGCAGCCAGCTCCGGTGCGCTGGGGCCTGCTTGCCGCGCGCCCCGCCGTGCGGCACCCCGGATGCGCACCTTCTTCCCGCCGATGACGCGCCGCTGACGGTCGCTTTGTGCGCCGTTGTTCCCGCTTGTTGACCAGGAGTTTTGACCATGCGCCTTCAGACCATTGTGGCCCTCACCGATTTCTCGACCGCGGCGGAGCATGTGCTTGACCGTGCCGCGCTGTTGGCTGCCGAGCACAAGGCGTGCTTGCATCTTCTGTTCGGTGCGGAGCAGCCGGACCCGAAGTTCGTCGACCCGCAGGCGCGGCTGGAGCAGCGCGCGCGCCAACTGGCGCGCCGCCACGACCTGCCGGTCAAGGCCCTGGCGTACCGCGGCGCCGGCGTGGTGGATGAGGTCTTGCGCGCGGCCGTGGGCGCGGACCTGCTGGTGCTGGATAAGCGCGCGCACCAGGGTGTGGAGCAGTTGTGGCGCGGCGGCACGTTGAGCCAGATCCTGCGGCGCAGTCCGTGCCCCGTGCTGGTGGTGCAGCGTGCGGCGCGCGAGGCTTATGCGCATGTGCTGCTGGCCGTGGATTTTTCGCCGGCGGCCGATGCCATGGTGCGCTACGCGAGCGGACTGGACACTGCCGCTGCGGTGGAGCTGTTCCATGCCGTGGACCTGCGCGATGAGGCCAAGCTGCGCAGTGCGGAGGCATCGGCCCAGGCCGTGCGCGCGTGGCGCGCGCAAATGCAGCGGCATGCGCACGACCGGCTGGTGCGGCTGTCCGATGCCTTCGAGGCGCGGCGCAATCGCGTGGGAATGACCGTCGGCATGGGCGATGTGGCGCGGCAGGTGGCCGTGCAGCAGGAGCGCTCGGGCGCGGAGCTGGTGGCGCTGATGCACCGTCGCCGGGGATGGATGCTGGATCTGCTGCTGGGCAGCGTAGCCCAGCGGCTGCTGGGGGGCGTGGGCTGCGACGTGCTGGTGTACCCGCACGACTACGCGGGCGCCGCACCGCGCGGCACCACGGCTCAGCCCCGCGTGGCGCGCCGCTGGACGCAGGCGATATAGGCGTCGCCGTCGGGTGCCCGGCCCGCGCGCTGGGCCTCCCACAGCATGGTGCCCAGGCACTCCATGGCGGCGTGGTGCGCGTCGTGCAACGATCCCAGGCGCGCGGCCAGCAGTTCCACGGCCTGGCGGATGCCGCGCGGCTGGTCGATGCTGCACTGCTCGCTGATCGAGAGGTGCATCGACAGGTGCAGGAAGGGGTTGGTGCGGTCCGGCGTCTCGTCGTAGTTGCGCGCAAGGGCGGTGTCCACATCGGCCAGCTCGGGCTGGTACTCAGGATGCTCCGCGATCCACAGGCCGGCCAGCGTCTCGATGGCCTCCATGGGCTGGCCGGCCTGCTGCTTGGCATGCGTGGCGCAGAAGAAGCGGCGTACGTCGGCTTGGGTGGGATTGAACATGGATTCCAGAGTAGCATGCAACGCGGCGGCTCTGCCGCGGGATGTCGCGGTGGCCTCCTACGCCGGCGGGGTTACGCCCAGCTCTACAGTAGCGGCGGGCGCCGCTGGCGGCTGCCGACCCTACGACCAACATAAAAAAGAGGTGGATACCATGACGGGCATGCGCATTCTGGGCGTGATCTTGCTGATCCTGGGCCTGGCCGGGTTCTTCACCGGGGGCTTCAGCTTCACCAAGGAAACCACGCAGGCCCGCATCGGGCCGCTGGAGCTGTCGGTGAAGGAAAAGGAATCCGTCAATGTGCCGCAATGGCTCAGCATTGGCGCGATCGCCGTGGGCGCCCTGGTGCTGGTACTCAGCATGCGCAAGCCCTGACGCAGGTCCCATTGCCGCGCACGGTTCGCGCCGTGCGGGCGGGCGTTGGCCCAGGTCCTACGTGCGTCAGGGCCGGTGCGTGCCCAGCATGCGCGAGATGGTCCGGGCCGTGGCCAGCAACTCGGGCAGCAACTGCTCGCGCAGCATTTCGGTGCTGGTGCGATTGGCCTGGCCGCTGATGTTCAGGGCCGCCACCACCTGGCCCGCCCGGTTCTTGAGCGGCGCTGCCACCGAAATCAAACCCTCTTCCAGTTCCTGGTCCACCAGGCACCAGCCCTGGGCGCGTGCCTGGGCGATGCGCGCGAGCAGCGTCGCATCGTCCAGCACCGTGTGGCGCGTGAACTGCTGGCGCGGCAGCGCGGCCAGTCGGGCGCGCAGGTCCTGCTCGGGCAACTCGGCCAGCAGCACGCGGCCCAGCGACGTCCAGAACGCCGGCAGGCGTGAGCCCACGGCCAGGTTGGTGCTCATGATCTTGTGGGTGTGTACGCGCAGCACATAGACGATGTCCAGCCCGTCCAGTACGGCGGCGGAGCAGGACTCATGCACGCGGTCGGTGAGGGCCTCCATCAGCGGCTCGGCCAGGTCCCAGATGGGCATGGAACTCAGGTAGGCAAAGCCCAGGTCCAGGATGCGCGGCGTGAGGCGGAACAGCCGGCCATCGCTCTCTAGATACCCGAGCGTCTGCAGCGTCAGCAAGATGCGGCGCGCGCCTGCGCGCGTCAGGCCGGTGCGTGCCGCGACTTCGCTCAGGGTCTGCTGCGGCGCCGCCGCGCTGAAGGAACGGATCACCTCCAGCCCGCGTGCAAACGACTGTACGTAGCTATCCCCCGGCTTGTGGGTATTACTTACGGAAAGGGGGGTGTCATCCATGGCTGTTCGTCCTAAAATTCATTATACGAACATTTGTTCTATATACGAACAAAGTGACACGATCACGACAGCCGGCCCGGGCCGGCTCCTTTTCCCCTCACTGGACCAGCAACACATGATCAACAAGATTGCGGATTCCGTTGCCGAGGCGCTCGCGGGCGTGCAGGACGGCGCCACCGTACTGATTGGCGGCTTTGGCACTTCGGGCAACCCCATTGAACTGATCAACGGCCTGATCGCCCAAGGCGCGCGCGACCTCACCGTGGTCAACAACAACGCCGGCAACGGCGATGCCGGCCTGGCCGCGCTGCTCAAGAGCGGGCAGGTGCGCAAGATCATCTGCAGCTTCCCGCGCCAGGTGGACAGCTATGTGTTCGACGAGCTGTACCGCAGCGGCAAGATCGAACTGGAACTGGTGCCCCAGGGCAACCTGGCCGAGCGCATGCGCGCCGCGGGCGCCGGCATCGGCGCCTTCTTCTGCCCCACGGCCTATGGCACGCAGCTGGCCGAAGGCAAGGAAACCCGCGAGATCAACGGCAAGCACTACGTGCTGGAGTACCCCATCTACGGCGATGTGGCCTTGGTCAAGGCCGAGAAGGGCGACCGCTGGGGCAACCTGACCTACCGCATGTCGGCGCGCAACTTCGGCCCCGTGTGCGCCATGGCGGCCAAGTACACCGTGGCGACCGTGCATGAACTGGTGGAGCTGGGCGAGATGGACCCCGAGGCCGTGGTCACCCCCGGCATCTACGTGAGCAAGGTCGTCCAGGTGCCGCGCGTGGCCACCCAGGCCGGTGGATTCAAGAAGTAAAGCCCGTTCAGCCCAAGGAGATACAGCGTGAGCAGCTATCAAAAACGAACCAAGGACGAACTGGCCGCACGAGTGGCCCAGGACATCTTCGACGGTGCCTATGTGAACCTGGGCATCGGCCAACCGACCCTGGTGGCCAACCACATCCCCGCAGGCCGCGAGGTGGTGTTGCATTCCGAGAACGGCATCCTGGGCATGGGCCCCGCGCCCGCCAAGGGCCAGGAGGACTATGACCTGACCAACGCCGGCAAGCAGCCCGTGACGCTGCTGCCCGGCGGCAGCTATTTCCACCATGCCGACAGCTTCGCCATGATGCGCGGCGGCCACCTGGACATCTGCGTGCTGGGCGCCTTCCAGGTGTCGGCCACGGGCGACCTGGCCAACTGGAGCACCGGCGAGCCCGGCGCCATTCCCGCCGTGGGCGGCGCCATGGACCTGGCCGTGGGCGCCAAGTCCACCTGGGTGATGATGGATCTGGTCAGCAAGACCGGCGAATGCAAGGTGGTCGGGGCCTGCAGCTACCCCCTGACAGGCCTGGCCTGCGTCAAGCGCATCTACACCGACCTGTGCACGCTGGAATGCACGCCTCAGGGCCTGCGCCTGATCGACACCGTGCCCGGCCTCTCGCACGAGGAGCTGGAGCGCATCGTCGGCCTGCCGATCCAGCCTGCACAGCAATAAGTGCCAAAACGGCCTCCAGCGCTTGATGGACAAGCGCTGGCAGCTCACTTTTTTGATATTCCCCTCGGAGACACCATGAGCAACGCCCGCCAAGCCTTCATCTGCGACGCGATCCGCACCCCCTTCGGCCGCTACGGCGGCGCCCTCTCCAGCGTGCGCACCGACGACCTGGGCGCATTGCCCATCAAGGCGCTGATGGAGCGCAACCCCGGCGTGGACTGGGCCGCGGTGGATGACGTGCTGTACGGCAACGCCAACCAGGCCGGTGAGGACAACCGCAACGTGGCGCGCATGTCCAGCCTGCTGGCCGGCCTGCCCATCGACGTGCCCGGCGCCACCATCAACCGCCTGTGCGGCTCGGGCCTGGATGCCGTGGGCTCCGCCGCGCGCGCCATCAAGGCGGGCGAGGCGCGCTTGATGATCGCCGGCGGCGTGGAGTCCATGAGCCGCGCGCCCTTCGTGATGCCCAAGGCGGAGAGCGCCTTCAGCCGCAGCAACGCGGTGTACGACACCACCATCGGCTGGCGCTTCATCAACAAGCTGATGAAGGCTCAATACGGCGTGGACTCCATGCCCGAGACGGCCGAGAACGTGGCCGACGATTTCAAGATCGAGCGCGAGGCCCAGGACCGCATGGCCCTGGCCAGCCAACAGAAGGCGGCCGCCGCGATGGCCGCCGGCTACCTGGCCAAGGAAATCGTCAACGTCGTCATTCCCCAGAAGAAGGGCGACGCCGTCGTGGTCAGCCAGGACGAGCATCCGCGCGCCACCACGCTGGAGGCGCTGGCCAAGCTCAAGGGCGTGGTGCGCGAGGGCGGCACCGTCACGGCCGGCAACGCCAGCGGCGTGAACGACGGCGCCTGCGCGCTGCTGCTGGCCGATGAGGCGGCCGCCCAGCAATACAATCTGGTGCCCCGCGCCCGCGTGGTGGGCATGGCCGTGGCCGGCGTGGCGCCGCGCATCATGGGCTTTGGCCCCGCGCCTGCCGTGCGCAAGGTGCTGGCCCAGACCGGCCTGACGCTGGACCAGATGGACGTGATCGAGCTGAACGAAGCCTTCGCCGCACAGGGCCTGGCCGTGCTGCGCGACCTGGGTGTTGCCGATGACGACAAGCGCGTCAACCAGTGGGGCGGCGCCATCGCCCTGGGCCACCCGCTGGGGGCCTCGGGCGCGCGCCTGGCCACCACCGCCGTGAACCAGCTGCACACGCTGGGCGGCCGCTACGCGCTGTGCACCATGTGCATCGGCGTGGGCCAGGGCATCGCCGTGGTGCTGGAGCGCGTGTAAGCGCGCGGCGTGACCCGAGGAGCGAGCATGAACAAGCAAGAACGCTGGGTGGACGTGCAAGGCGGGCGCCTGCGCGTGTGCGTGCAAGGCCCCGAGGGCGCCCCGGCCCTGGTGTTTTCCAACTCCCTGGGCACCACGCTGGAGATGTGGGACGCGCAGGCCGAGCGCTTCGCCCAGGACTTCCGCGTGGTGCGCTACGACACGCGCGGCCACGGTGCCAGCGTGGTGACACCCGGCCCCTACACTTTCGAACTGCTGGGCGACGACGTGGTCGCGCTGCTGGATGCGCTGCGGATCGAGCGTGCGCACTTCTGCGGCATCTCCATGGGCGGCTTCACGGGCCTGTGGCTGGGCGTGCATCAGCCCCAGCGCCTGCTGAGCCTGGCCGTGTGCAACAGCGCCGCCAAGATCGGCACGGCCGAAGGCTGGCAGGCCCGCGCCGCGCTGGTGCGCGAAAAGGGCCGTGACGCCATGGCGGAACTGGCCGCATCGTCACCCGCGCGCTGGCTCACCCCAGCCTTCTGCGCGGCCGAGCCGGACGTGGTGCTGCGCGCGCAGAGCTGGATTGCCGGCATCGCCCCCGAGGGCTATGCCGCCTGCTGCGAAGCCCTGGCGCTGGCCGACCTGCGCTCGCAGGTCGGTGGCATCGACGTGCCCACGCTGATCGTGGCTGGCAGCGCCGACCCCGTGACCACCGTGGCCGACGGCCGCTTCATGCAGGCGGCCATTGCCGGTGCGCGGCTGGCCGAAGTGCCGGCTTCGCACCTGTCCAACCTGGAAGCGCCGCAGGCCTTTGACGAGGCCCTGGCGCAGTTCCTGCGCGGCTGAGACCGCAGGTGGCGATGCAGTGCGGCTTGCTGCGCTGCCCACGCCGCTCCCTTCCATTCATCCAATCCTAGAGAAAGAGGAAACAAGCATGACCAACCTTCATCACACCACCCGCCGCACGCTGCTGGCCTCCCTGGCCGTGGCCGCCGCCGGCGCGCTGCCCCTGGGCGCTCTGGCGCAGAACTTCCCCACCAAGCCCATCACCATCATCGTGCCGTTCTCGGCCGGCGGCACCACTGACATCCTGGCGCGCATCGTGGGCCAGGGCCTCACCACCGAGCTGGGCCAGTCCGTCGTGGTGGACAACAAGCCCGGCGCGGGCGGCAACATTGGCGGATCGCTGGCCGCCAAGGCCGCAGCCGACGGCTACACCCTGTTCATGGGCACGGTGGGCACGCACGCCATCAACCAGTCGCTGTACAAGAAGATGCCCTTCGACCCGGTGAAGGACTTTGCACCGCTGTCGCGCGTGGCCACGGTGCCCAACCTGCTGGTGGCCCACCCCAGCCAGCCGTTCAAGACCGTGAAGGAAATGATCGCCTACGCCAAGGCCAACCCCGGCAAGATCACGTTTGGCTCGCCCGGCAGCGGCGCGTCGCCCCACGTGTCGGGCGAGCTCTTCAAGAGCATGACCGGCACCGACCTGCTGCACATCCCCTACAAGGGCAGCGCCCCCGCCATGACCGACCTGCTGGGCGGCCAGACCTCCGTCATGTTCGACAACATGCCCTCGGCCATCCAGCACGTGCGCTCGGGCAAGCTGCGCCCCATCGCCGTGACCACCGCCAAGCGCTCGCCCGAGCTGCCTGACGTGCCGACCATCGCCGAAGCCGGCGTGCCCGGCTACGAGGCAACCTCCTGGTTCGGCATGTTTGCCCCGGCCGGCACGCCCAAGCCAGTGTTGGACAAGCTGCACGCCGCGCTGATCAAGGTGCTGAACCAGGCCGACGTGAAGAAGAAGATCGCCGAGCAGGGCGGTGACGTGGTGGCCGAGACCCCCGCGCAGTTCGCCGCCTTCATCAAGGCCGAAAGCGTGAAGTGGGGCAAGGTGGTGAAGGAGTCCGGCGCGACGGCCGACTGACCCTTCGCTGAGCGGTTCAGCCGCTTACCCCTCCCTCACACGGCGGGTGGAGGGGTAGCGGTAATTTGCTATTGATACGAGAGCTTGTAGCGCTTGATAGACGGGCGCTACAGGCTCTTTTGTTATGGAGCCTTGGGTGCCTGGGGCACCTCGGGCGGCAGGCCGGCGCCAGCCTCCGCCGCGGCCAGGCGTTCCTGGCGCTCCTTGGCCATCTGCTCCACCAGCTGGGCGCGGCCCTGCTTGGCGACGGCGATCATGGCCTCGCGGTCGTTGTGGTGCTCGTACATGCGGTTGGACAGCGCCACGTTGTGCGCGCGGAAGCGCTCGGCCAAGGTGTCGGCCTCTTGCGGCGACAGGCCGTTGAGCTCCAGCACCGTGCGTGCGGTGCGCAGGCTGGACTCGAACACCTCGCGCTCCACATGCTCCACGCCCAGATCGCGCAGCGCGTGCCAGTGCGTCACGTCGCGCGCACGCGCCACGATCTGCAACTGGGGAAAGTGCTTCTTCGCCAGTTGCACGATCTTGAGCGACTGCTCCGGCGCGTCCACCGCCACCACCAGGATGCGCGCATGCTCGGCGCCGGCCATGCGCAGCAGGTTCACGCGCGTGGCGTCGCCATAGAACACGCGGTAGCCGAAAGTGTGGGCCACCTCCAGCATCTCCACGCTGTGGTCCAGCACCGTGGCGGGCACGCCCTGCGCCAGCATCATGCGCGCCACGATCTGCCCATAGCGCCCGAAGCCGGCAATGATCACCGGGGCCGACTGCGGCTCGGAGATCTCCTGCGCCTGCGGGGCGGTCTTCAGCGTGGCAAAGCGCTTGAGCAGCACCCGGTCCAGCAGCACCAGCAGCAGCGGGCTGATCAGCATGGACAAGGCTACCGCGCCGATCAGCAGCGACGCCATCTCGGCCGGAATCGCGCGAAAGCCCGCGCCGGCCTGGAACACCACGAAGGCGAACTCGCCGCCTTGCGCCAGCAGCAGCGTGAACACCGGCCGCTCCTGGTAGGGCATGGCGGTCACGCGCGCCAGCGTCCAGATCACCAGTGCCTTGATGCCCAGGAAGCCCAGCAGCAGCGCCAGCATGCCCCAGGGCGTGCGCAGGATCACGCCGAAGTCGATGCTCATGCCCACGGCGATGAAGAACAGGCCGAGCAGCAGTCCCTTGAAGGGCTCGATGTCGGTCTCCAGCTCGCGGCGGAACTCGCTGTCGGCCAGCAGCACGCCGGCAAGGAACGCGCCCAGTGCCATCGACAGGCCCACCGACAGCATCAGCATGGCGATGCCCACCACCAGGAACAGCGAGGTGGCGGTGAAGATCTCGGGCGTCTTGCTCTTGGCGATCCAGCGCAGCAGCGGGCGCAGCGCGAGCCGCCCGCCGAGCACGATGGCGCCCACCACGCCCAGGATCTTGGCTGCCTCCAGCAGCAGCTCTTGCACTTCGTGCGGATGGTCCAGCTCGGCCGCGCGCGCGGCCACGCCCAGCAGCGGCAGCAGCGCCAGGATGGGGATCGCCGCCACGTCCTGGAACAGCAGGATCGAGAAGGCCTTCTGCCCGCTGTCCGTGCGCATCAGGTTGCGCTCGTGGATCACCTGCAGCGCGATGGCGGTGGACGACAGCGCCAGGCCCAGCGCGCCCACCAGCCCCACGCGCCATGGCAGCCCGAACGCCCAGGCCGCGGCCCACAGCAGTGCGGCGCAGCCCACCATCTGGGCCGTACCCAGGCCGAAGATGGGGCGGCGCAGGCTCCACAGGCGGCTGGGTTGCAGCTCCAGCCCCACCAGAAACAGCATCAGCACCACGCCGAACTCCGCGAAATGCAGGATGTCCTGCACATTGCTCACCAGCGCCAGGCCCCAGGGGCCGATGGCGATGCCTGCGGCCAGGTAGCCAATGATGGCGCCCAGCCCCAGCGCGCGGGCGATGGGGACGGCGATCACGGCCGCGGCAAGGTAGGTGAATCCGTAGGTGAGCCAGACGGGGGCTTGGGCCATGGTGTGCAGGAAGAGGGCGCGAAAAGTGATGCGGGGAAGTGCGTGCGCCGCACTCGGGCGCGGGCAGAAATTGTGCACCCGGCCCGCGGGCGGCGCAGGCGCGGGGGGCCGCCGGGCGGGCAGGGTGCTGTGAATGCTCTGGTTTTGATAGCTGTTAGCGCTGGATGGAAAAGCGCTAGACCGCGTTTTCATGCCGGACGCCCGAGGACCGCCGCGCAGCGTGCCGGCTGCGTCGGCCGATAGAATCGCCGCATTCCTTCCCCCCTCATTTCCCAACGGACCACGACATGGACTGGCATACCTGGATGGCTTTTTTTGCGGCGTCGTGGGTGATCGCCATCTCGCCGGGCTCGGGCGCCGTGCTGTCCATGAGCCACGGGCTGTCCTACGGCGTGCGCAAGGCGGGCGCCACGATCCTGGGGCTGGAGCTGGGCCTGCTGCTGATCCTGGTGGTGGCCGGCGCGGGCGTGGGGTCGCTGCTGGTGGCGTCGGAACTGGCCTTCAGCATCGTCAAGGTGCTGGGTGCGTGCTACCTGATCTACCTGGGCTTCATGCAGTGGCGCGCGGGCGCCGCCGGCACGCTGCAGGGCGACCTGCAGGCGCAGCCCGCGAGCTGGCGCCGCCGCGTGCTCACCGGCCTGCTGACCAATGCCACCAACCCCAAGGGCATCATCTTCATGGTGGCCGTGCTGCCGCAGTTCATGACCGACACGCGCCCGCTGTGGAGCCAGCTGCTGGTGATGGCCGTCACCATGCTCTCGGTGGACCTGATCGTGATGAACGGCTACGCCGCCAGCGCCAGCGCGCTGCGCACGCTGATGCGCAGCGGACGCGCCATGCGCACGCAGAACCGCGTGTTTGGCGGCTTGCTGATGCTGGTGGGCGCAGGGCTGTTTTTCGTCAAGCGCGGCACACAGCACGGATAGCCGCTGGTTTGCTATTTTTATAATAGCTAGTGGCGCTTGATGGACGGGCGCTAAGGCCTGTTTTTGCTTATGTGGAGCCAGCGGCCGTGACCGCCGGCACTACGATGCGGGCTGGCCCCGCGCGGGTACGGAACACAGGAGGCAGGCATGACCGTGGTCGCAGTTGCAAATCCCAAGGGCGGCGTGGGCAAGTCCACGCTGGCCACCAACATCGCTGGCTACTACGCCAGCCGCGGGCATGCGGTGGTGCTGGGCGATGTGGACCGCCAGCAGTCCGCGCGGCTGTGGCTGCAGCAACGCCCGGCCGCGGCGCGCCCCATTGGCGCGTGGGATGTGGAGCCCGATCGCTTTGACAAGCCGCCCAAGCACGCCACCCACGCCGTGCTCGACACGCCCGCGGGCCTGCACGGCTGGCGGTTGAAGGACATGCTCAAGCTGGCCGACCGCATCATCGTGCCGCTGCAGCCCAGCGTGTTCGACATCTTCGCCACGCGCCAGTTTCTGGACGAACTGGCCACGCACCGTCGCAGCGCGGGCGTGCCGATCGGCATCGTGGGCATGCGCGTGGACGCGCGCACCATCGCGGCGGACAAGCTGCATGCCTTCGTGGACAGCCTGGGCCTGCCCGTGCTGGGCTACCTGCGCGACACGCAGAACTACATCCACCTGGCGGCGCACGGCCTGTCGCTGTTCGATCTGTCGCCCGGCCGCGTGGCGCGCGACCTGGAGCAGTGGCAGGGCATCTGCGCCTGGCTGGACGGCGCCTGACGCGCGCGCCGGCCGAGTTCCGGCGCCGGGGCTGTCGCGGTGCCGACAGGCGCCCGCGCGCGCAGGCCGCTACAGTGGCCGCATGAAAACCTTCCGCAGCTATTCCGAAGTGGCCTCCTGCGTCGGGCAGGAAGTGGCCGTCACCGACTGGGTGGAAGTCACCCAGGCGCAGATCGACCGGTTTGCCGACGCCACGGGCGACCACCAGTGGATCCATGTGGACCCGCAGCGCGCAGCGCAGGGGCCGTTCGGCACCACCATCGCGCACGGCTTTCTGACACTGTCGCTGCTGCCGCGCTTCATGGAGGCATCGTTTGCCATCACCGGCGCGCGCATGGGCGTGAATTACGGGCTCAACCGGGTGCGCTTCCCCGCTCCCGTGCCCGTGGGCAGCCGGCTGCGCGCGCACATGGTGCTGGCAGCGGCCGAGCCCGTCGCGCCCGACGGCATGCAGATGACCTGGGAGGTGACCCTGGAGCGCGAGGGTGGCGACAAGCCCGTGTGCGTGGCCGAGGCGCTGGTGCGCAGCTACGGCGCACCCGCCTGAAGGGGCTGCGCCGGGGGCCTGCCGGTCCGGTTCAGGCAGTCTGGGTCTGCGTGGACGGAGTGAGAAAGCTGTTTTGCCGCCACGCCTCGTAGACCGTCACGGCCACGGCGTTGGACAGATTCAGGCTGCGCTGGTTGGGCAGCATCGGCAACCGCAGGCGCTGCGCGGGGGGGAACGTCTCGCGCAGTTCCGGCGGCAGGCCGCGCGATTCGGCGCCGAACACGAACCAGTCGCCCGGCAGGAAGCCCGTGTCGTACACCGACTGCGTGCCATGGGTGGTCAGCGCGAACATGCGCGACAGGTCGGGCTGCATGTCGCGCAGCAGGGCCGTCCAGCCCGGGTGGCGGCGCACCTCGGCGTACTCGTGGTAGTCCAGCCCCGCGCGGCGCATGAGAGGGTCTTCCATGGAGAAGCCCAGCGGTTCCACCAGATGCAGCATGCAGCCGGTATTGGCGGCCAGGCGGATCACGTTGCCGGTGTTGGGCGGAATCTCAGGCTCGACGAGGACGATGTGAAACATGGTGGCTATTGTCGGCGGCCCGCGGGTGGCGGGCTGACGGATGAGGCGGCAGATGGTAATGAATCGTATACCGGCGGCCATGCCCGCGCGTCACGGCGTGCGGGCCAGCACCAGCGCGCAGACCTGCAGCGCACCCGCATCGCGCAGGGGCGCTGCGGCCGCATGCAGCGTGGCGCCGGTGGTCATCACGTCGTCCACCAGCAGCACCCGCTTGCCGGCCAGTTGCGCGGCCCGCAGCGGGTCGGGCACGAAGGCGCCGCGCAGGTTGCGCAGCCGTTCGGCACGCGGCAGGTGGCTTTGCGCCTCGGTATCGCGCACGCGCAGCAGCATCCGCGCGTGCACCTGTGGATGGCCCAGCGCGCGCGCCAGCAGCAGGGCCTGGTTGTAGCCGCGCTGGCGCAATCGCTCGGGTGACAGCGGCACGGGCAACACCAGGTCGGCCTGGGCCAGCGCTGCCTGCGCGCCTGGGGCATGCGCCATCAGTTGCGCCAGGGCGCCGGCCCAGCCGGGCTCCGCATGGAACTTGAACTGCGCCAGCAGGTCGGCCCAAGGAAAGGCGTAGCTCACTGCGGCCACGCAGGCATCCAGCGGCGGTGGGTGGCGCAGGCAGTCGCCGCACTGCGCGACGCCGTGGGGCAGCAACCGCGCGCAGGTGGCGCAGCGCGAGAGCGGCGGAGCAAACTGCATGCGGCAGGCGTCGCAGACGGGGCGCGCGGGCCAGGCATGGCAGACCGCGCAGCGGCTGGGCACTGCCGCGCCCATGCGGGCCAGGCCGCGCGATATCCCTGCCAGGTGCGTGGCCAGATGCGTGAACAGCATGGGCTCAATATACTCGCGGCCATTTGCGGCCCGCCATGTCCGAACACCTTCCGCCCACCATCGACCCGGTTGCCGCTGCACGCTGGCATGCCATGGTGACCGAAGTCTCGCCCTGGTTGCACGAAGAGGTGGCGCAGCGCATGCAGGAGCGGCTGCAGTGGATCGTGCAGGCGCCGCAGGCCTGGTGCGACTGGGATCCGCTGCGCGGCGGCGTGCAGGGCCATGGCCTGGTGGGCCAGCATTTCGAACAAGCCGCCAGCTATATCACCGAGACTTCATCCCCCGCGGGGGAGGCGCTGGCGCGCGTGCGCTTCGCAAAGCCCTGGTGGAGCCCCGCGCGCTGGTCCGCGGCGGCGCCGCGCTTCGGGGTGCCGCCCGAGGGCAGCGTGCAGATGCTGTGGTCCAACATGGCCCTGCACATGGCGGCGGACCCTCAGGCGCTGATCACCCAGTGGCATCGTGCACTGGCGGTGGACGGTTATCTGATGTTCTCGTGCCTGGGCCCTGACACGCTGCGCGAGCTGCACGCGCTGTATGCCGAGCTGGGCTGGCCCGCTGCCGGCCATGCCATGACCGACATGCACGACTGGGGCGACATGCTGGTGCATGCGGGGTTTGCCGAGCCTGTCATGGACATGGAACGCATCACGCTCACCTTTGCCACGCCCGAGCGGCTGCTGCAGGAGCTGCGCGGCCTGGGGCGCAACCTGCATCCGCAGCGCTTTCCCGCGTTGCGCGGGCGCCACTGGCGCCAGCGACTGGAAGAGGCGCTGGCCCAGCGGCTGGCCGATCCTCGCCATGAGGGGCAGCTTGCATTGACCTTCGAGGTCGTCTACGGCCATGCCTTCAAGCCCGCGCCCCGCGTGCGCGTGGAGGGCAGCAGCGCGGTGTCGCTGCAGGACATGCGCGCCATGCTCCACGCAGGACGCACGCTGCCGCGCTGAGGGGGTGCAGTGCAATTTGCGCTGTCAATGACCTCAATCAATGCAGGCTACAATTCTTTAAGATTGCAGATTCGGAACTCTCTTGGCGCGCCTGCATCGGGTGGTCGCCCGCGGCCGGCGTCGCGTCTTCTGGAGTTCTGATGGCGCCACGCGGCGCTCTCAGGCCTCCTTTCTGCGTCACTTCTTGGCAGTGTTCTCTCGGGACTAACGTGTATTGCAGCCATGTCCCGTGCTGGGCATGCTGAATGCGATCAAGAGAGTCCGTGTTGGATTGCGGAGACAACAGGCTGCCAGGAAAGCGGTCTGGACTGATTGGTGAAAGCGGGTGCACGGCATGCCCGCATGGCTTTGTGCGCCGCCTGACCCCACGCAGGCGCGCACCGAGGGATTGGTCAATTGGAGCTTAGAAGTAAGTGAGAACTATGAAGAGCATTTCCAACAAGCTGGCTTCTGGGCTGCTGATGGCCGGAGCATGGGTGGGCACGGCGGCCCATGCGGTTCAAAGCCTGCCCGGCGGCCCGGCGGTGAACCAGCTGAACTTGCACCCCCCCGTGACCAAGATCGCCGAGGAGCAGCACTTCCTGCATTGGATGATGCTCATCATCTGCACGGTGATCTTCGTCGGCGTGTTCTCGGTGATGTTCTATTCGATCTGGAAGCACCGCAAGTCGCGCGGCGCCCAGGCCGCCAATTTCCACGAGTCCGTCACCGTCGAGGTGGTCTGGACGGTGATCCCCTTCATCATCGTGGTTCTCATGGCCCTGCCGGCCACCAAGGTGCTGGTGGCGCAAAAGGACACGACCAATGCCGACCTCACGGTGAAGGTGACCGGCTACCAGTGGAAGTGGGGCTACGACTATCTGTCGGGCGAGGGCGAGGGCCTGTCTTTCATCTCCACCCTGGACAGCAGCCATCGCCGGATGTCCGACAGCGGCAACGTGGCCAATGCACCAGCCGACTACCTGCTGAAGGTGGACGCCCCCCTGGTGGTGCCGGTGGGCAAGAAGGTGCGCGTGATCACCACGGCCAACGACGTGATCCACGCCTTCATGGTGCCGGCATTCGGCATCAAGCAGGACGCGATCCCCGGCTTCGTGCGCGACACGTGGTTCCGCGCGGAAAAGGTGGGCGACTACTACGGCCAGTGCGCCGAGTTGTGCGGCAAGGAGCACGCCTACATGCCGATCCACGTCAAGGTAGTGTCCGCACAGGAATACACGCAGTGGGTGGATGGCGAGAAGAAGAAAGCCGCCGCTAAGCTGGACGACCCCAGCAAGGTCTGGACGCTGGACGCGCTGCTGCCGCGCGGCGAGAAGGTTTACGCCGCCAACTGTGCCGCCTGTCACCAGGCCAACGGCAAGGGGGCCGGCCCCATCAAGCCGCTGGACGGTTCGGCCATCGTCACCGACGCCGACCACGCCAAGCAGATCCAGGTGGTGCTCAAGGGCGCTGCCAACGGCGCCATGCCCGCCTGGGCGCAGCTCAGCGACACCGATCTGGCCGCCGTGGTGACCTACACCAAGAACGACTGGTCCAACAAGACGGGTCAGCTGGTGCAGCCGTCTGAAATCGTGGCCCAGCGCGGCAAGTGAACCGCAACGCCCAACGCATTGAGGAATCGAACATGAGCGCAGTTCTGGACAATCACGGGCACGCCGGCGGCCACGCACACGACCACGGTGACCACCACCACGGCCCCACCGGCTGGCGCCGTTGGGTGTTTGCCACCAACCACAAGGACATCGGGACGCTGTACCTGCTGTTCTCGTTCACCATGCTGATGATCGGCGGCGTGCTCGCGCTGCTGATCCGTGCCGAGCTGTTCCAGCCCGGGCTGCAGGTGGTGAACCCCGAGCTGTTCAACCAACTCACCACCATGCACGGGCTGATCATGGTGTTCGGCGCCATCATGCCGGCCTTCGTGGGTTTCGCGAACTGGATGATCCCGCTGCAGATCGGCGCGTCCGACATGGCGTTCGCACGCATGAACAACTTCAGCTTCTGGCTGATGATCCCCGCGGCCATCATGCTGGTGTCGTCGTTCTTCATGCCGGGTGGCGCGCCTGCCGCGGGTTGGACGCTGTATGCGCCGCTGACGCTGCAGATGGGGCCGTCCATGGACGTGGGTATCTTCGCCATGCACATCCTGGGCGCCAGTTCCATCATGGGCTCGATCAACATCATCGTGACCATCCTGAACATGCGCGCCCCGGGCATGACGCTCATGAAGATGCCCATGTTCGCCTGGACCTGGCTGATCACGGCCTACCTGCTGATCGCCGTGATGCCCGTGCTGGCCGGCGCGATCACCATGACGCTGACCGACCGCCACTTCGGCACCAGCTTCTTCAATCCGGCCGGCGGCGGCGACCCGGTGATGTACCAACACATCTTCTGGTTCTTCGGCCACCCCGAGGTGTACATCATGATCCTGCCGGCCTTCGGCATCATCAGCCAGGTCGTGCCCGCCTTCAGCCGCAAGAAGCTGTTCGGCTACGCCTCCATGGTGTACGCCACCTCGTCCATCGCGATCCTGTCGTTCATCGTGTGGGCGCACCACATGTTCACCACGGGCATGCCAGTCACGGGCCAGCTGTTCTTCATGTACGCCACGATGCTGATCTCCGTGCCCACGGCCGTGAAGATCTTCAACTGGACGGCGACCATGTGGCGCGGCTCCATGACCTTCGAAACGCCCATGCTCTGGGCCGTGGGCTTCATCTTCGTGTTCACCATCGGCGGCTTCACGGGCCTGATCCTGGCCATGGCGCCGATCGATATCCAGCTGCAGGATACCTACTACGTGGTGGCCCACTTCCACTACGTGCTGGTGGCCGGTTCGTTGTTCGCCATGTTCTCGGCCTACTACTACTGGAGCCCCAAGTGGACGGGCATCATGTACTCGGAGACGCGCGGCAAGATCCACTTCTGGGGCTCGCTGATCACCTTCAACATCACCTTCTTCCCCATGCACTTTCTGGGGTTGGCGGGCATGCCGCGCCGCTATGCCGACTACCCCATGCAGTTTGCCGACTTCAACGCGCTGGCGTCCGTCGGGGCACTGGGCTTTGGACTGATGCAGGTGTACTTCTTCCTGTTCGTCGTGCTGCCGGCCATGCGCGGGCGGGGCGTGAAGGCGCCGCAAAAGCCCTGGGAAGCCGCTGAAGGCCTCGAATGGGAAGTGCCGTCGCCCGCGCCGTTCCACACCTTTGAAGTGCCGCCCAAGCTGGACGCTACGGCCACGCGGGTGATCGGCTGACATTCCGGGAGATCGCCATGACCACGCCGGAGCAAAAAAAATCCAACCTGCGCATGGCGCTGATCCTGGCGTCGGTGGCGGCGGTGTTCTTCATCGGCTTCATGGTGAAGATCGCCTGGCTGCATTGACGAAAGGGCGGGACCATGGGTGCGCGTAGCGAAAACCTAAAGATGGTGGGCAAGCTGGCCGTGGTGACGGTCGGCATGTTCGCCTTCGGCTACGTGCTGATCCCGATCTACAAGCACATTTGCGAGATGACGGGCATCAACATCTTGTCGCTGTCGGAGCGGCAGGTGCCCGGCAACGGCACGGCCGGTCGCAACGCCCAGGTGCCCGCCAACAGCCAGGTGGACAAGACCCGCCTCATCACTGTGGAGTTCGATGCGAACGCGCGTGGTCCGTGGCAGTTCCGGCCCGCGCAGCGCTCCGTGCAGGTGCACCCGGGCGAGCTGGCCACAGTGATGTACGAGTTCCAGAACGTGCAGGACCGCCGCATGGCCGCGCAGGCCATCCCCAGCTATGCGCCGCGCCA
The DNA here is from genome assembly GCF_022807955.1 of Diaphorobacter sp. LI3. Lineage (NCBI taxonomy): Bacteria > Pseudomonadati > Pseudomonadota > Betaproteobacteria > Burkholderiales > Comamonadaceae > Diaphorobacter > Diaphorobacter sp. LI3. The sequence goes on from NZ_CP094346.1 coordinate 1,034,526, forward strand.
GGCGGCCGCCCACTTCACCAAGCTGGAGTGCTTCTGCTTCAACCAATACACGCTGGAGCCCGGCGAGAAGAAGGAATGGCCCGTGGCCTTCGTGATCGACCCGCGCCTGTCCAAGGACGTCACCACGATCACGCTGTCCTACACCTTCTTCGAAGTCGGCGGCAAGACGCCGGCCGCGCCCCAGTCCACGGCCGCCGCACTGCCGGCGACTTCCGCGGAGGCCGGTTCATGAGCCCCACGCCCCCGCGTCCGCCGCGCAAGGGATCGCTGTTGCGCACCCTGCGTGCCGTGGCATGGTCGCTGATCGGGTTGCGCAAGGGGGATCAGTACCAGCGCGACCAGGAGACGCTGCAGCCGCTGCACATCGTGTTCGTGGGATTGGTCGCTCTGTTTGTGCTGGTGCTGCTGCTGATCGGACTGGTGAACTGGATTGCTTGAGGCCTGCCGCCGCTGATAACAACGAGACAACCGAGAACTTTGAGAACGAGGAGCTGAAATGAGTGCATCTACCCACGGCACGACGCCTTACTACTACGTCCCCGCGGAGTCTCGCCACCCCGTGCTGGCGGCGGCGGGGTTGTTCTTTGTCCTCCTCGGCGCGAGCCAGTGGATCAACGGCCATGACTGGGGCAAGTATTCGCTGGCCTTCGGCCTGGCGTGGTGGCTGTTCGTGCTGTACCAGTGGTTCCGCGATGCCGCGCGCGAGAGCGAGGGCGGGCTGTATGGCCGCAAGATCGACATCTCGTACCGCTGGAGCATGAGCTGGTTCATCTTCTCGGAGGTGATGTTCTTCGGCGCTTTCTTCACCGCGCTGTGGTGGGCGCGTGCGCATTCCGTGCCGGCCCTGGGCAGCCTGGACAATGCGCTGCTGTGGCCCGACTTCAAGGCCGTCTGGCCCAGCCTGGCGGCCGGGGCGACCGCCTCTCCGGCCAACACCGTGGAGCCGTTCCAGACCGTGGGCCCATTCTGGCTGCCCACCATCAACACCGCGCTGCTGCTGACGTCGGGCGTCACGCTCACCATCGCCCACCACGCGCTGCGCGAAGGCCAGCGCGCCAAGACGATCGGCTTCATGTGGGTCACGGTGCTGCTGGGCTTCGTGTTCCTGTGCGTGCAAGGCTACGAGTACTTCCACCTCTACACCGACCTGAACCTCAAGCTCACCTCGGGCGTGTTCGGCTCCACGTTCTTCATGCTCACGGGCTTCCACGGTTTCCACGTGTTCGTGGGCATGCTGATGCTGCTGTTCATCACGCTGCGCCTGCACAGCGGCCACTTCACGGCCGAGCGCCACTTCGGCTTCGAGGGCGCGGCCTGGTACTGGCACTTCGTGGACGTGGTCTGGCTGGGCCTGTACATCCTGGTGTATTGGATGTAATCCCGTCTCCGGATCGGGAAAAAGCGCCGCAAGGCGCTTTTTTTACGCGGAGGTGGTTGCTTCAAAAACAGGAGCTGCCTGCGCTTGATAGATAAGCACTTTAGATATAAAAACTATTGAAATCCCTGTGCAACAAGCGCAAGGTGCTCACTTTTTTTATGGCCATCGGCGTGCGCCTCAGCGCACTGCGGCGGGCAGCCCGGTTGGCTGGATGTACCCCAGCTTCCAGGCCAGCAGCAGGCACAGGAACAGCACGATGGACAGCCCCACGCGCAGCCCCAGCGCGCGGGCCATGCGCTTGCCCTGCTGCCGGTCGTCGCCCTTGCCGCGCATCATGAAAAACAGCGCCGAGCCCAGGCTTGCGATGATGGCGAGAAACGCCAATGCCACCAGAATCTTCATGAGGCCCATTATCCGGTGAACCCTGCCCGACAACCCTTCGGCCTGCGCTTCTGGCTGGTGACCCTCGCGGCGCTGGTCGCCATGGTGGTGACCGCGTCGCTGGGCCGCTGGCAACTGTCGCGTGCCGCGCAGAAGACCGCGCTGCAGGCGGCCATGGACGAACGCCAGTCCCGCGCACCGCTGCAGGGTGCCGAACTGGCACAGGCGCTGCAGTCGGCATCGCAGGAGGCCACCGCGCCGCTGCTGCACCGCCGCGCCGAGCTGCGCGGCCAGTGGCTGCCCGAGGCCACGGTGTTCCTGGAGAACCGCCAGATGTACGGGCGTCCGGGCTTTTTCGTGTTCACGCCCCTGCAACTGGCGGACAGCCCGCGCGTGGTGCTGGTACAGCGCGGCTGGGCGCCGCGCAACTTCCTGGAGCGCACGCGCCTGCCGGAGATCACCACCCCTGCCGGACCGGTGCAGTTGGAGGGGCGGCTCGCCGGCCCGCCGGCGCGGCTGTACGAGTTCACCCCCACCGCCCAGGGCGAGGGGTTTTCGCGCATCCGGCAAAATCTGGACCTGGCCGCCTATGGGGCCGAGACCGGCCTGGCGCTGGCGCCCCTGACCGTCGTGCAGACCGGCGCCGCCAGCGACGGGCTGCAGCGCGACTGGGCGCCCATCGACAGCGGCGTCGACAAGCATTACGGCTACGCATTCCAATGGTTCGGGCTTTGCGGCCTGGTGGCAATCCTCTATGTCTGGTTCCAATTCGTCCGACGCTTCCTTCGCCCAGGCCGCCAGCGTGGTGCCTGAGACCGGCGGCCAGCAGCCGCTGGGCCTCACGGTGCACAGCCTGCCCCAGGCCGGCGATGCCATGGCGGCGCTGCAGCGCTCGCGCAGCGGCCGCTGGCAGATGCTGGGGCTGTTGCTGGTGTGCGCGGCGCCCGTGATCGCTTCGTACTTCACCTATTACGTGCTGCGTCCCGAGGGCCGGCGCAACTTTGGTGAGCTCATCGAACCCCAGCGCGCCTTGCCCGCGCAGGCCGCAGCCACCGCATTGGACGGCACGGCGCATACGCTGGGCGAGCTGCGTGGCCAGTGGCTGCTGGTGAGCGTCGCACCCGGCGCCTGCGACGACGGCTGCCGCAACAACCTGTACCTGCAGCGCCAGTTGCGCGAAACCATGGGCCGCGAGAAGGAGCGCATGGACTGGGTCTGGCTGGTGTCCGACGGCGCCGTGCCCCCGGCGGAGATCGCCCCCGGCCTGCAGGGCGCCACCGTGCGCCGCGTGGATGCCGCCACCTTGGCCACCTGGCTGCAACCCGCGCCCGGCCATGCGCTGGAAGAACACCTGTACGTCGTAGACCCGCAGGGCCACTGGATGATGCGCTTTCCCGCGCGGCTGGACCGCGCTGGCGCGGCCAAGGCCAAGCGCGACCTGGACCGGCTGCTGCGCGCCTCGGCATCATGGGATCAGCCGGGCCGCTTGCAGGAGGCCCCGTGACGGACATGCAGCCGCTGTACGACCTGGCGCCGGCCCTGGAGCTGATGGCCCTGGGCATCGTGATCGCCCTGGGCCCGCTGGCCTGGGTGTGGTGGCGCGGGCGGGGCGGCACACCGGTGCGGCGCTTGCAGGCGCTCACCGTGCTCACGCTGTTCCTCACCTTCGACCTGGTGCTGTTCGGCGCCTTCACGCGCCTGACGGACTCCGGCCTGGGCTGCCCCGACTGGCCGGGCTGCTACGGCAACGCCAGCCCGGTGGGCGCGCGTGCGGAGATCTCGGCCGCACAGGAAGCCATGCCCACCGGCCCCGTCACCCACGGCAAGGCCTGGGTGGAGATGATCCACCGTTACCTTGCCACCGGCGTGGGCGTGCTGATCATCGCGCTCACCGTGGGCGCGTGGCGCCAACGCCGCGCAGCCGCACAGTTGCCTCAGTTGGCAGGGGCGGCGCCTGCGCTGAGCCCCTGGTGGCCCACCGCCACGCTGGTGTGGGTGTGCCTGCAGGGCGCTTTCGGCGCGCTCACCGTGACCATGAAATTGTTCCCCGCCATCGTCACGCTGCACCTCATCGGCGGGCTGGTGCTGTTGGCGCTGCTGTGCGTGCAGGCCGTGCGCCAGACGCAGATGACGCGGGGCGTGGTGCCCGTGGCGCTGCCACGCGGCCTGCGCTGGCTGCTGGGCGTGACGGCGGCGCTGGTGGCGCTGCAGGTCGTGCTGGGCGGCTGGGTCAGCACCAATTACGCGGTGCTGGCCTGCACCACCTTTCCGCAGTGCCAGGGCAGCTGGTGGCCCGACATGGCCTTTGCCGAGGGCTTTCAGGTCTGGCGCGCGCTGGGCCTGCTGCAGGACGGCAGCCACATCAGCTTCGCCGGGCTCACGGCCATCCACTATGTGCACCGGCTCGCGGCCTACCTGGTGCTGGCGGCGCTGGCGCTGCTGGCCTGGCGCCTGCGCCGCGCGGGCGTGTTGCGCGACCCGGCGCGCTGGCTCGCAGGCCTGGCGCTGCTGCAGTTTGTCACCGGCCTGTCCAACGTGGTGCTGGACTGGCCGCTGGTGGCCGCCGTGCTGCACACGGGCGGCGCTGCCGCGTTGGTGGTGGTGCTGACCTGGGCGCTCACGGCCAGCCGCGCCACCGCCGGCGCCACGGCTTCGCAGCCGCGCGCCGGTGCCGATTCCGTCAAGAGAGTTTCCGCATGAGTGCCGCTCCTGCTCCCGCCCCCGCCGCCACAGCGCCGCGCGCTCTGCCGTCGCGGCTGTCCCAGTTCTACGCGCTGACCAAGCCGCGCGTGGTGCAGCTCATCGTGTTCTGCGCCTTCATCGGCATGGTGCTGGCCGTGCCGGGCATGCCCAGCGGCGCGCAGTGGGCGTTGATGGCCGTGGCCAGCGCGGGCATCTGGCTCGTGGCCGGTGCGGCGGCGGCGTTCAACTGCATCGTGGAGCAGGGCATCGACGCCAAGATGAAGCGCACGGCCTGGCGCCCCACGGCCAAGGGCGAGCTGTCCAACACGCAGACGCTGCTGTTCTCGGCGCTGCTGTGTGCGGCGGGCTCGGCGCTGCTGTACTGGTGGGTGAACCCGCTGACCATGTGGCTGACCTTCGCCACGTTTGTCGGCTATGCGGTGATCTACACGGTGATCCTCAAGCCGCTCACGCCGCAGAACATCGTGATCGGCGGCGCCAGCGGCGCCATGCCGCCCGTGCTGGGCTGGGCCGCGATGACCGGCGAGGTGGGCCCCGAGGCACTGATCCTGTTCCTCATCATCTTCCTGTGGACGCCGCCGCATTTCTGGGCACTGGCGCTGTACCGCGTGGAGGACTATCGCAAGTCCGGCCTGCCCATGCTGCCCGTCACCCACGGCAACGAGTTCACGCGCCTGCAGGTGTTTCTCTATACCTTGATCCTGTTCGCAGGCTGCCTCATGCCTTTCGTGTACGGTATGAGTTCGTGGACCTACCTTGCAGCCGCCGTGGTGCTGAGCGCGGGCTTTTGCCTGTACGGCTTCCGGCTGTGGCGCGACTACTCCGACACGCTGGCGCGCAAGACCTTTCGTTTCTCGCTGATCCACCTGAGCCTGCTGTTCGCGGCGCTGCTGGTGGACCACTACCTCCTGTGAAGCAAGCTTATGGATAAACGTGATGCTCTGAAAAAAATAGCTGCTGGCGCTCTCTGGATGGGCGTTGCAGGCACTTTTGCCGCATGTTCTCCGAAGGCGCCCAAGTTCCAGGGGGTGGACCTCACGGGCGCCGAGTACGCGCGCGACCTGCAGTTGACCGACCACAACGGCCAGCAGCGCAGCCTCAAGGACTTCGCGGGCAAGGTGGTGGTGGTGTTCTTCGGCTACACGCAGTGCCCGGACGTTTGCCCCACGTCGATGTCCGAACTGGCCGACGTCAAGCGCGCCCTGGGCGCGGACGGCGACAAGCTGCAAGGCATCTTCGTCAGCGTGGACCCCGAGCGCGACACGCCCGAGGTACTCAAGGCCTACATGGCCAACTTCGATCCCAGCTTCCTCGCGCTGCGCGGCACGCCCGAGCAACTGGCCGCCGTGGCCAAGGACTTCAAGATCTACTACAAGCGCGTGGAGGGCCAGACCCCCACGAGCTACACCATGGACCATTCCGCCGGCAGCTATGTTTATGACCCTGCCGGCCGCCTGCGCGTGTACCACCGCTACGGCAGTGGGGCACAGAGCCTGGCGGCCGACGTGCGCGCGCTGCTGGACGAAACGCGCTGATTCCACGCGCTCCACGCGCCCAGGGGCTGGCGTGTGGCAAAAACCACATTGCCCGTAGGGCCTGGATTGACGTGCGCGTCACCTTGGGTGGCAATAGGCGCCAGGAGAGCGCCGCGCCTGCCTAGAGTGCGCAGTGGCTGGTCGCCATGCGCATCGACGGTGATGGCGCAGGCGCCGGCCACGGCCTCAACCTACCGACGCCCTACCGACGCGCCATGGATTCCTTTGCCCCTGCCGCCCGCCCCCGGTCCGAGGACGGCGTGACGCACCCGCCGCCCCATCGGACCGATGACGCCGCCGACGACAGTGCGGCGGCCTTCCTTCAGCGCATCGGCAGCCTGCGCGCTGGCACGCTGGAGCGCGCTGCCATGGATGCGGCCCCCGACGGCATCGTGCTGGCCGACCGACAGGGCCGCATCCTCATGGTCAACGCCCCCATGGAGACCATCAGCGGCTACACCAACGCGCAGTTGTGCGGCCAGTCCATCGACCTGCTGGTGCCGGTGCACGCGCGGCCCGAGCATGGCCAGCATATGCAGCGCTACCACCAGTCTCCCAGCCGCCGGCCCATGGGCATGGGGCGCGACCTGTGGTTGCAGCGACGCGACGGTAGCCAGGTGCCGGTGGACATCGCCCTCGGCCATTCCTCCGCCCACGGGGGCACGGTGGTGGCTTTTGTGCGCGACGTCTCCGACCTGCGGCGCCTGGAGGCGCGCATGCACTACCAGGCCACGCACGACACGCTGACCGGCCTGCTCAACCGCTGGAAGTTCGGCCAGCGGCTGGAACAGGCGATCGCGGAGCAGGGCGCAGCGCAAAGCCTGCCCTTCGCGCTGCTGCTGCTCGATCTGGACGACTTCAAGGCCATCAACGACGGCTACGGCCATGCCGCCGGCGACCAGGTGCTGCAGGAGGTGGCGCGGCGCCTGCGGGGTGCGCTGGGCACGGGCGACATCCTTGCGCGCCTGGGCGGCGACGAGTTCACCGTGCTGTTGCCCGGGGTGGCCTGCGCCGCGCAGGCCGAGTGCGTGGCCGCGCGGTTGATGCAGGCGCTGTGCGTGCCCTGCCGCGTGCAGGGGTTCGAACTGAACTTCGGCGCCAGCATGGGCATCGCGCTGTGCCCGCAGGATGCGGGCGACGCCGCCACGCTGCTGCGCTATGCCGACATGGCCATGTACCACGCCAAGCACCGCGGGCGCGCCAACTTCGCGTTCTACGCCCCGTCCATGGGCCGCAAGATGGCCGAGAAGATCCAGTTGCACGACCGGCTCAAGCTGGCGCTGGCCTACGGCGGGCTGACGCTGCATTACCAGCCGCAGGTCGAGGTGGCCACCAACCGCATGGTGGGTGTGGAGGCCCTGCTGCGCTGGCACGACCCGCAGCTGGGCGAGGTGTCGCCCGAGCGCTTCGTACCCGTGGCGGAGGCCACGGGACTGATCCTGGAGTTGGGCGCCTGGGTCATGGCCGCGGCCTGTCGCCAGATCGCGGCGTGGGAGCGCCAGGGCATGCGTCTGCGCGTGGCGGTGAACCTGTCCGCCCAGCAGCTGCGGCAGACCGACCTCGTCGAGCAGGTGGCGCGCAACCTGCGCACCCACCATGTCCCGCCCGAGTTGCTGGAACTGGAGGTGACCGAGTCCGAAGCCCTGGCCGACCCCGAGCAGGCCTGCCAGGTGCTGAACGAGCTGCGCGCGCTGGGCGTGGCCGTGGCGCTGGACGACTTCGGCACGGGCCACTCGTCGCTGGCCTACCTCAAGCGCCTGCCGGTGTCGCACATCAAGGTGGATCGGGAATTCATGCGCAACGTACCTGCCAGCGGAGGCGACACCACGCTGGTGCGCGCCGTGGTCGCGCTGGCGCACACCATGGGGCTGCGGGTGGTCGTGGAGGGCGTGGAAACGCGCGAGCAGCTGCAGTTTTTGCGCGAGATGCAGTGCGCCTGCTACCAAGGCTGGCTGTTTGCCAAGGCGCTGGCGCCTGACGACGTGGCCCTGCTGTACGCGGCCGGTGCCGACATGGCGGCGGAAGGTGCGCTGGGCTGAGGTGCCGGCAGCGATGCTGGCTTACAGCGCGGCGTGCACCGGCGCTTGCGCCGCAGGGGCGGTGCGCGCAGCCGCACGCGCCTGGTACAGGTTGGCCGCCGAGCGGCGGCCGCCGCGCGTGAGCGCCAGCAGCGCCAGGGCGCGCGCCACGGACTCGCGCGTGGTGGCGAGCAGGGCAGCTAGCACCGTATGGCTGGGCAGGCGCACCAGCGTGCTGCGCTGCAGCTCGGCCAGTTGCAGCAGCGCGCCCGCCAGTTGGCCCACCACGCCGCGGATGCGGGCGATGCGGCCCCAGTCGGCCAGGCGCGCGTTGGCGTTCAGTTGTTCGCGCGCCAGTTCCAGCAGGAATTCGCCTTGGGACTGGCGGCCCGCCCCCAGCAGGGGCGCCAGGTCCAGTTGGCAGACGCGCCCCGGCGTGACCGCCACGTAGGACAGGTCCGCCGGCTGCTGCAGCAGCGCGGGGGCGCCCAGGGCCTCGCAGCAGCCCGCCATGCCTACGGGGTGCTCCACTCCATCGTCGCCGCGGCGCTGCACCAGCAGCGTACCGATCTTGACCACCTGCACACTGTGGATGCTCTCGCCCTGGCGCTGCAGCATCTCGCCCTTGCGAAAGCGCCGCTCCGTCAGGTGCCCGCGCCAGCCCGCGCGCGTTTGCGGGTCCAGGCGGCCCAGCAGGCACTGCTGCTGGCAGGCGCAGTCGTTGCAGGTATGGCCGCCGGAGGACGGATGGTCGGTCATGAGTACAAGCCAAAATGGGCTTCAGCGCTTGTCTGGCAGGCGGTGGAAGCTATGAATACCGTAGCGCCTCGCGGAGGGCCGGTCAACGGCCTCGGAGTGCTGGGGATTGGCGGAGAGTGTGCAAGGCGGGGCCGTCCTGCCCCGTGACCTAGGTCAACGTTTGGGACCAAGTGCCTGCACTGCGCGCCCCACGCCGGCCCTTACCGGCGTGGCCGCCGCGCTGCGACGGTGCGCGGTCACTCGGCGCGGATGCCTTGTTCGCGGATGACGCGGCTCATGGTGGCCGTGTCGGCCTGGATCCGGTTGGCCAGCCCCTCGGCCGAGGAGCCAATGGCCTGCCAGCCCTGCTGGAACAGCTTGGCGCGCACTTCCGGGCTGCGGGCGATCTCACCGATCACGCGGGACAGCCGTGCGCGCACCGGGGCGGGCATGGACGCGGGTGCGGCAAAGGCGTTCCAGATCTCCAGCTGGAAATCGCGCACGCCGGCCTCCGCCAGGCTGGGCACCTCAGGCGCCAGCGTGCTGCGGCCCGCGGAGGTCACGCCGATCAGGCGCAGCTTGCCTGCCCGTGCCTGGGCCTGCGCGAGCGCGGGCGGCAGCAGCGCCATTTGCAACTGGCCACTCAGCATGGCGGTGGCCACCTGCGGGTAGCCGGGGTAGGGTACGTGCACCGGTGCAATGCCGGTGCGCGCCTTGAGCAGCTCGGTGCCCAGGTGGCCCACGGTGCCCACGCCGGGGGTGCCGTAGCTCCAGCGGTCGCCCGCGGTGCGCGCGGCCTGCAGGAAGGCGCGTGCGTCGGCGCCCGCGGGCACGTCGGGCTGGTTCACGGGAGCGGTCAGGACCAGGGGCGATACGCCGATCAGCGACAGCGGCGCGAAATCCTTCACGGGGTCGTAGGGCACGTGTGCGTTGAGCAGCTTGGCGATCGTCAGGTTGCCGTTGATGAACAGGCCGATGGTGTGGCCGTCCTGCGCCTTGGCGACCGCATCGGCGCCGATGTTGCCGCCCGCACCCACCTTGTTTTCCACGACCACGGGTTGGCCCAGGGCCTGGGACAGTGGCTCGGAGAAGGTGCGCGCCGTCAGGTCGGGCGAAGAACCCGGTGGGAAGCCCACGATGATGCGCAGGGGCTTGGCAGGCCAGCCGGGGGTGGCGGGCGCGGCATCCTTCTGGGCCACGGCGGCGCCGCAGGCCGAAGCCAGGGCCAGTGCCAGCAGGCCGCGGCGGGCGAGGGGGTGGGGGAACATGGGTGGCGATCTCCAGTCTGGGCCGGGCAGCCAGGTGCGGCCCCGCCGGCAAAGAAAAAGGCGCGTAGCCGGTGAGGGCTGCGCGCCTGGATTATCTGCCCGCGATCCGGGCTGCTGGGCGAAGGCTCAGGCGTACTCGGCCAGCGCCTTCTTCATCTTTTTCATGGCGGCCACCTCGATCTGGCGGATGCGCTCCGCGCTCACGCCGTACTCGGCCGCCAACTCGTGCAGTGTCATGCCGCCCGAGCCATCGTCGTTCACCTGCAGCCAGCGCTGCTCCACGATGCGGCGGCTGCGTGCGTCCAGGCTGTCCAGGGCGGTGGCAATACCGTCCGTGGCCAGCGCGTCACGCTGGCGCGACTCGATCATGGCGGTGGGCTCATGGCCCGCGTCGGCGAGGTAGGCGATGGGGCCAAAGGCCTGCTCGCCATCGTCGCTGGGAGCGGGGTCCAGCAGCACGTCGCCACCGGACAGGCGCGTTTCCATCTCGATGACTTCCTCGCGCTTCACGTTGAGCTGCTCGGCCACCAGGTCGATCTCGTGATCGGATAAGGTTTCGCGGTGCGTGTCGGCGTCCAGCGCGTCGGCCTTGAAGCCCTGCTTCATGGAGCGCAGGTTGAAGAACAGCTTGCGCTGCGCCTTGGTCGTTGCCACCTTGACCATGCGCCAGTTCTTCAGGATGTACTCGTGGATCTCGGCCTTGATCCAATGCATGGCGTAGCTCACCAGGCGAACGCCCTGGTCAGGGTCAAAGCGCTTGACGGCCTTCATCAGGCCCACGTTGCCCTCCTGGATGAGGTCGCCATGCGGCAGGCCGTAACCCAGGTACTGGCGCGAGATGGACACGACCAGGCGCAGGTGCGACAGCACCAGGCGGCCGGCAGCCTCGACATTGTTGTCATCCTTGAGCTGGCGCGCGTAGCGCTGCTCCTCCTCCTGCGTGAGCAGGGGAAGGCGGTTGACGGCGGAGATATAGGCGTCCAGGTTGCCCAGCGGGGGAACCAGCGCCCACGGGTTCGCGGGCGCGAGGGTCGTCACGGAGGTTGCAGTCTGGAGTGCCATATCGGTAGTCCTTTCTTCCATGCAAATCATATTAGCACTCCATTGGAGAGAGTGCTAAAGGCATAGTTCCCCTACGGATGTAGGAAATAACCACCAAGAGGCGCAACGACGGCCCTTAAAACGCAGGTGGGGCTGCTTCGCCGCGCGTCAAGGGTCCATTGTGCAGGTACGCCTTGTGCCAGACTTCAATCATGACCTCTTCCCGAGACGCACAGATCGCCGTTGTGACCACCACCGTGGGCGACGCCGCCGCCGCACACCGACTGGCCAGCGGCGCTGTCCAGGCGCGCCTGGCCGCCTGCGTGCAGGTGGAGGCCATCACCTCGCACTATGTCTGGCAGGGGGTACAGCAGGCGGAAGCAGAGTGGCGGCTGGTGTGCAAGACGCTGCTGTCTGCCGCGCCCGCCTTACGGGAATGGCTGCGTGCCCAGCACCCCTACGAAGTGCCGCAACTGCTCACCCACGCCGTGCAGGCAGAGCAGGACTATGTGCTGTGGGTGGCGCAGCAGGTGGGCCCGGCCTCGATAGCCGGGGCTGGTCAAGCGCCGCGTTGAAGCCATGACTGGCGGATGCCGCCTGCATCCGCCCACAGGGGGTAACTATCTCAGGTCAGCAGGGCCTGGGCGAATTCGCGTGCGCTGAAGGTCTCCAGGTCTTCCACCTTCTCGCCCACGCCAATGAAGTACACGGGCACGGGCCGCTCCTGCGCGATGGCGGCCAGCACGCCGCCCTTGGCCGTGCCATCCAGTTTGGTGACGATCAGGCCGGTGAGTTGAAGCGCGTCGTCGAACGCGCGCACCTGCGCCAGCGCGTTCTGGCCGGTGTTGCCGTCGATCACCAGCAGCACCTCGTGCGGGGCGCTGGCATCGGCCTTGGTGACCACGCGGCGGATCTTCTTCAGCTCTTCCATCAGGTGCAGCTGCGTAGGCAGGCGGCCGGCAGTGTCCACCAGCACCACATCTTTGCCGCGCGCGCGGCCGGCGGTAACGGCGTCAAAGCTCACGGCGGCAGGGTCGCCCCCTTCCTGGCTGACGATCTCCACCGTGTTGCGCGTGGCCCAGACACCCAACTGCTCGCGCGCCGCGGCGCGGAAGGTATCGGCGGCGGCCAGCAGCACGCTCTCGCCATGGTCGGCCAGATGCTTGGTGAGCTTGCCGATGGAGGTGGTCTTGCCCGCGCCGTTCACGCCGGCCACCATGATCACGGTGGGTGTGTGCTCGCCGATCACCAGGGGCTTTTCCAGCGGCCGCAGCAGGTCGGCCAGCGCATCGGCCAGCAGTCCCTTTACGGCAGCAGGCTCGGTGGTCTTGGTTTCTTTCACGCGGCGCTTGAGGTCCTCCAGCAGGTGCTGCGTGGCTTTCACCCCGGTGTCGGCCATGAGCAGGGCTTCCTCCAGCTCGTCGTACAGCGCCTCGTTGATCTGCGTGCCCGTGAAGACGGTCGCGATGCTGCTGCCGGTCTTGCGCAGGCCGGATTTCAGCCGGTCCATCCAGCCCTGGCGTGCGCCCTCGGGCTTCGGGGTGGGCTCGGGGACGGCAAGGGGCGCGTCGATGGCTGCGGGGGCGCCGGCCGAAGGGGCAGCCGGCTCCGGCACGCTGGTGGCGCCTGCGCCAAAGGGCTTGCGCAGCCAGCCGAATGCGCCGCCGCTGGCAGGGGCTTCGGCCGCGGGTGGTGCCGCAGGGCTGGCCACGTCCTCGGGTGCAAGGGCGGGTTCGGTGGGGGCGGGCGGTTTCTTCTTGAAAAAACTGAACATTGGCGGGTTCTTAGAATCGCAGCCATTCTATGAAACGCGCTATCACCCTTGTGGGCCTGCTGGCCTGTCTGCACGCCTGGGCGCAAAACCCGGCGCATGAGTCCCCACCTGCTGCGTCTGCCGCGGCGGCGCACGCCCAGGCCACCTCGGCCAGCGGTGCGCAGCAATTCACCCTGAAGAACGGCATGCAGCTCATCGTGCAGCCTGACCGGCGCGCGCCCACGGCGGTGCACATGGTCTGGCTGCGCGTAGGCGCCATGGACGAGGTGGACGGCACCTCGGGCGTGGCGCATGTGCTGGAGCACATGATGTTCAAGGGCTCGAAGGCCGTGCCGCCGGGCGAGTTCTCGCGCCGCGTGGCGGCGCTGGGCGGGCAGGAGAACGCCTTCACCAGCCGCGACTACACCGGCTATTACCAGCAGATACCGGCCGACCGGCTGGCCGACGTGATGCGGCTGGAATCCGACCGCTTCGCCCACAACCAGTGGCCCGACGCGGAGTTCACCAAGGAGATCGAGGTCGTCAAGGAAGAGCGCCGCATGCGCACCGAGGACCAGCCGCGCGCCGCGCTCATCGAGCAGCTGTTCGCCTCCACCTTCATCGCTTCGCCCTACCGTCGCCCGGTGGTGGGCTGGATGAGCGATCTGGACTCCATGACCCCCGACGACGTGCGCCGCTTTCACCGCGACTGGTACGTGCCCGACAATGCCGCCGTGGTGGTGGCGGGTGACGTGGACCCGGCGCAGGTGCTGGCCCTGGCGGAGAAGACCTACGGCACCATTCCCGCACGTGCCTTACCAGCGCGCAAGCCGCGCACCGAGCCGGCGCAGCAGGGCCTGCGCCGCATCGCCTTCAAGGCGCCGGCCGAGCAGGCCTACGTGGCGTTGGCCTTCCGCGTGCCGGGCGTCACGCGCCTGGACGACATGACCGATGCCGACCGTGACGGCCTGGCGCTGCTGGTGCTGTCGGCCGTGCTCAGCGGCTACGACGGCGCGCGCCTGGAGCGAGCCCTCACGCAGGGTGCGGACCGTGTGGCCGACGGCGCGGACAGCCAGGCGTCCATCCTCGGACGCGGGCCGGCGCTGTTTCTCATGACCGGCGTGCCCGCCGCGGGCAAGACCTCGGCCCAGGTCGAGGAGGCGCTGCGCGCCGAGGTGGCCCGCGTGGCGCGCGAGGGCGTGAGCGAGGCCGAGCTCTCGCGCGTGAAAACGCAGTGGGCGGCCTCCACCATCTACGCGCGCGATTCGCTTTACAGCCAGGCCAGCGATCTGGGCAGCAACTGGGTGCAGGGCCTGCCGCTGGACGCGGACGAGCGCATGCTCAAGCTGCTGCGCGCGGTCACGCCGCAGCAGGTGCAATCCGTGGCGGCGCGTTACTTCGGCGACGATCAGCTCACCGTTGCCACGCTGCTGCCCCAGCCCGTGGCGGCCGGTGCCAAGCGCGCTGCCCCAGCACCCGACGCTGCCGGTGGCCGCGTGCATTGAGCCAAGGTGTCAGCGATGTACAAAACTCTTAAAACGATAGCTGCTCGCGCTTTTCTGATAGGCGCTGGAGCCATTTTTTATACCCAATCTGCCTGGGCGCTCCTGCCCATCCAGCATTGGACCGAGCCCAGCGGCGCACGCGTGTGGCTGGTGGAAAGCCCGGCCATTCCCATGGTGGACGTGCAGGTGGACTTCGATGCCGGCGCGCGCCGCGACCCTGCGGCCCAGGCGGGCCTGGCCGCGGCGGCCGCGCTCATGAGCTCCAAAGGCGTGACCGCGGGCGGGCCGAACGAGCCCCCGATGGACGAGAACGACCTGGGCGAGGCCTGGGCCGACCTGGGCGCCAGCTTCGAGGCGGGCGCCGAGCGCGACGGCCTGGCGTTCTCGCTGCGCTCGCTGACCGAGCCCGATCTGCTGGACCGTGCCGCGCGCCTGGCCGCGCGCCAGCTGGGCCAGCCCAGCTATGCACCGGACGTGTGGCAGCGCGAGCGGGCGCGCTGGAGCGCCGCCATCAAGGAGGCCGACACACGCCCCGGCACCGTGGCCAGCAAGGCCTTCAACGCCGCAGTGTTCGGCGGCCACCCTTACGGCCAGCGCGCCACGGCCGAGACACTGAACAACATCCAGCCGGCCGATCTGCAGGCTTTCCATGCCCAGTACCTGCAGGCCTGCCGTGCGCGGGTGAGCATCGTGGGAGCCCTCACGCGTTCCCAGGCGCAGACGTTGGTGCAGACGCTGCTGTCGCGCCTGCCTGTGCCCCAGGCCGGGGCCTGCGCGCCGTTGCCAGCCGTGGCCGAGGTGCAGCCGCTGGCACGCGCCGTGCAGGAGGATGTGTCCTTCGCTTCGGCACAGGCCCATGTGCTCATCGGCCAGCCGGGCTTCGTGCGGCGGGATCCGGACTTCCTCGCGCTGCTGGTGGGCAACCACATCCTGGGCGGCGGTGGGTTCACCTCGCGCCTGACCAATGAGGTGCGCGAGAAGCGCGGCCTGTCCTACAGCGTGGGCAGCAGCTTCTCGCCTGGCTTGAACGCCGGGGCCTTCGTCGTCGGCCTGCAGACCCGGCCCGACCAGGCCGCCCAGGCCGTGCAGGTCACGCGCGACGTGCTCGCGCGCTTCGTGGCCGAAGGACCCACCGAGGCCGAACTGCGCGCCGCCAAGGACAACCTCGTCGGCGGCTTTGCACTGCGCATCGACAGCAACCGCAAGCTGCTGGCCAACGTGGTCAACATCGCCTGGAACGACCTGCCGCTGGACTACCTGGAGCACTGGACCGACCGCGTGGAGGCCCTTACCGTGGCCGACATCCGCGCCGCCCTGCAGCGCAAGCTGCAGCCCGAGCGCATGGTGACCGTCACCGTGGGCGCGCAGCCGGCCGACACGGCAAAGGCCCGGCCATGAACCGGCGTGCCGCGGCGCCAGCCGCCCCGCGCATAGCCACACGTACTGCAGTGCGTGCGCCCGCCAAGGGCGCCGGCGAGGTGCGCATCATCGGCGGGCAGTGGAAACGCACGCGCTTGCCCGTGCTGGACAAGCCCGGACTGCGCCCCACGCCCGACCGCGTGCGCGAAACGCTTTTCAACTGGCTGGGCCAGGACCTGACGGGCTGGCGCTGCCTGGATGCCTTTGCCGGCACAGGCGCCTTGGGTTTCGAGGCCGCATCGCGCGGCGCGGCCAGCGTGCTGCTGGTGGAGGGCGACGCCGCACTGGCCGCACAGCTGGAGACGCTGCGCCAGCGCCTGCACACGAGCGCCGTGCGCGTACAGCGGGGCGACGGCGTGGCCGCGCTGCGCCAGTGCACGCCGGCCAGCATGCACCTGCTGCTCATCGACCCGCCGTTTGGCGGCGAGCTGTTCGCCCCTGCGCTGCAGGCCGCCGCACAGGCCGTGGCGCCCGACGGCTTCATCTACCTGGAGGCCCCCGCGGCCTGGATGCAGGAGCAGCTTGGCCCGCTGGGGCTGGCGCTGCACCGGCACCTGAAGGCCGGGGCCGTGCATGCGCACCTGCTCCACAAAGCCTGATTGCTATTGATATAGGAGCTGCTCGCGCTTGTTGGTAGGGCGCTGGAGGCTGATTTGGCTTCAATGGCCCATGGGCAGGCGTGCGCTGCATAATCCGCCCCACGGGGCCGTGCGGGCTCCGCCACTGCAAGGAGACCCCACGCCATGGTGCATGTGCTCGCCGTTTATCCCGGAACCTTCGACCCCATCACGCTGGGGCATGAGGATCTGGTGCGCCGCGCGGCAAGACTGTTCGACCGCGTAATCGTGGCCGTGGCCATTGCCCACCACAAGAAAACCCTGTTCAGCCTGGACGAGCGCATGGAGATGGCGCGCCAGGCGCTTGCCGACTGTCCGCAGGTGCAGGTCGAGTCCTTCGAGGGGCTGGTGACGGAGTTCACTGCCGCGCGCGGCGGCACGGCCATGGTGCGCGGGCTGCGCTCGGGCACGGACTTCGACTACGAGTTCCAGCTTGCCGGCATGAACCGCGCGCTGGTGCCCGGCGTCGAGACGGTGTTTCTCACACCCGCGAGCCAGTACCAGTTCATCAGCAGTACGCTGGTGCGCGAGATCGGCACGCTGGGCGGCGACGTGGCGCAGTTTGTCTCGCCCGGCGTGCACGAGCGCCTCTTGCACAAGCTGGGCCGCACCGCCGCGGCGTGATCAGCGCCGCGCCACGGTGTCGTGCACGAAGCGCAGCTTGCGCAGCGCGCCCGTGGACAGGGCAAACGGATAGGCATCGCGCTGGCCCATGCTGCGGTTCAGGCTGTTGAGTAACAGCGTCAGCGGCATCCACGCCGAGACCATGGCATCAAAACCGGGCGCCGGCTGTGCAAACGGGTCGGGCATGGCGTAGTGCTGCGCGTGGTCGGGTGTCGTGCCGGGAATGGCCATGTGGGTCTGAAAGCTGGCGGCCGTCTCCAGCAGATCGACCAGGTGCAGGTAATGCGCCCACGTTTCGGCCCAGTCCTCCCAGGGGTGCGCGGCGGCATAGGCGCTGACGTGCTGCGGCTGCCATTGCGCAGCGGGCAGGGGGGCACGCTGGTAGTGCGCCTGCAGCGCCTGGGCGTAGTCGCGCCGCTCGTCGCCGAAGAGTGCGCGGAAGGCCTCCACATGCCCGGCGCGCAGCACCAACTCTTCCCAGTAGTAGTGGCCGGATTCATGCCGCAGGTGACCCAGCAGCGTGCGGTAGGGCTCATGCATGGCCTGGCGCCGGCGCGCGCGCTCGTCGTCATCGGCCTCGGCCACGTTGAGGGTCACGACACCCTGGGCATGCCCCGTCATGACGGGCGGCGCGCCCGCCACGTCCGCCAGGAATTCATACACCGGCCCGGGCTGCTGCGTGCTCAACAGTCCCAGGCGCGCCAGCGTGTAGAACAGGTGCCGCTTGGCGCTCTCTATCTGCGACCAGCGGCGCAGGTTGTCGGGCAGGGACAGGTCCGGTAGCACGCGCGTCCGGCGGCAGGCGGCGCACAGCCCGCCGTGCGCCTGGGCATCTGCGGCCTGTAGCGCAAAGGTGCAGGCGCCGTAGGTGGTGCGGTTGGTGCATAGCTGGTAGTGGGCCGGTGGCGCAGTACCGTCGCTGCCGCGTGTAGGAACGCGCTGCCAGGTGCGCGACAGGGCGTGGTCGCCGTCGTCCGCAGGCGCGAGCGCCAACATGGCCATGTCTTCGGGAGAGAACGCCAGCGTGCAGCCGCAGTGCACGCATTGCACGCTCTCGAAGAACACGAGGGAGCCGCATTGGCCGCAGTGGAACAGTCGCATGCGTAGGGATTCTGACGCAGGTAGTGCGCCTCACGTGCCAGTGAAAAAAAACGCCGCCCAGAGGGCGGCGTTCCTGCGCAGTCGTGTGCGTCAGGGGCGCACGACGATGCTGTTGCGCACCTCGCGCACATGCTTGGTGTTGCGCGCGATGGCTTCGGCGCGGTCCTTCTCGGCCTGGGTCTTGGCAAAGCCCGAGAGCTGGACGGTGCCGTTCAGCGTCTCCACGCTGATGGCGGTGGCAGAGACGCTCTTGTCCTCTGCCATCTTGGCCTTCACGGCGGTGGTGATACCTGCGTCGTCCATGTAGGAGCCCACGGTTTGCTGGTTGCGTGCTACCGAGCAGCCGGTGGAAACGATGGTGGCGCCTGCAAGCAGGGAAAAGGCGATGGCACGTGCGTATTTCATGGTTGTGTCCTTGGGTTATGGTTGAAAACACGGGTGCTGGGATAACCCCGCTGCGGCCTGTTGCACCCTCCGGTGGCCTCAACGGTTGGGAAAGGGAGGCTAGCGGTGCAGCCAGTCCTTCAGTTCATCCGCATGCTCTTCCTCGTCGGCCAGGATGCCTTCGAGCATGCGCCGCGTGGTGGGATCCTTGTCGCCGATCAACTGGATCATCTGGCGATAGGCCTCCACCGCGATGCGCTCCGCTACCAGGTTGGCGCGCACCATGTCTTGCAAATCGGACGACTCATCGTATTGCGCATGGCTGCGCGACAGTAGCGTAGAAGGGGAGAAGTCCGGCGATCCGCCCAACTGCACGATGCGTTGGGCGAGCAGATCGGCATGGGCTGCCTCCTCGTTGGCGTGCACCAGGAACTCTGCGGCGATCGCCGGCGACTCGCGGCCGTCCGCCGTGAAATAGTGCCGCTTGTAGCGCAGCACGCAGACCAACTCGGTCGCCAGAGCGTCGTTGAGCAGGGCAATGATGGCATCGCGGTGTGGGCCGTACGCGGGCGTCACGGCGCCTTCGTCCAGATCCGCGGTGGCTGCCTGGCGCAGCGCGGCTTCGTCAAGCTGAAGCGCGCTGGCGTGGGTATCGCTGTGCATCATCGGGTCGGTTCCTGCGGTAGTCTCAATAACGCTCGCCGCGGTGGCGTGTCCACATCAGCGCAGTGGCAAAGGCGGCGCCCGCGGCTGCGGCGATCAGCAGGGACTTGCCGGGTTGTTCCGCGACGTAGCGGTTCGTGGCGTCCGCAGCCTGGTGGAACTGGCGCCGCGCGCGTTCGCCGGTGTGCGCGCAGTACGAAATGCCGCGCGTGGCCAGATCCTGCGCCTTGGCGGCCAGGTCGTCGATCATCGGGTCCACGCCCTCTTGCATGCGCTGCATGCGGGTCTCGGCCTTGTCGATGGACTCATTGGTCATCCGGCGGGTGGACTGCAGTGTTTCGGACGCCTTGTCGAACACGCCTTCGGCCACGTTGTGCGCCGTCTCTACCGCCTTCTGGGTGGTGGTTTGGATCGTCATTGGGGGAGTTCCTTTCTGTGGTGGCATCTGCCTGGCGGGCCAGGTTGCTGGGGCATCAGCCCCTCTTCAACAAGCTGAGCACGAAGGTCACAACCGCCATGATCACGAACACGAAGAACAGGATCTTCGCGATGCCCACGGCGCCGGCGGCGATGCCTCCGAATCCGAACAGGGCGGCCACCAAGGCGATGACCAGGAATACCACTGCGTAATGCAACATAACCAGCTCCTTGTTTTCGGCGCGGTGCGCCGGGTGGTTGCGAATGCGCCTGAGCACATGGCTTGACTGTAGGGAGGCTGGCGTTGCATGAGTGCCGGTGGCTGGCGCACCCCGCTGTAGGACGCCACCGATCAGATGAGCAGCCCGGACGCAGGGCTGCGAACGCGTCAGGTCAGCGTGTGCGGCAGCACGGCGCTGACCAGGGTGCCCTCGCCGGGCGTGGACGTGACCGTGAGCTTGCCGCCCGCCGCCTCGACACGGTGGCGCATGCCGAACAGACCATGCGCGTCGGGGGCGATGCTTGAGATGTCGAACCCGTCGCCGTCATCCCGCACCTGTACCGATACATGGTTGGGATAGCTGTGGACCGACACCAGCACCTTGCGCGCGTTGGCGTACTTGCTGATGTTGGTCAGCGACTCCTGCACCAGCCGGTAGACGGTGAGCTGCGCTGCGTCGGACAGCTTGGCGGACTCCAGGCTGGTGTCTATCTGCAGGTTGCTGCGCTGCGCGAAGTCGCGCGTGAGGATTTCCAGCGACGTGGTGAGCCCGAGATTGGAGAGCGACGAAGGGCGCAGGTCCTCGATGATGCGCCGCTTGAGCGCGATGCCGCTGTTGAGCGTTTCGGTGAGGTGCTGCACGCGCTCGGCGTTCTCGGGGGTGTGCAAATCGATGCGCGACTTCAGGCGCGCCACGTCCAGCTTGGCGGCCGTGAGCAAAGCACCCAGCTCGTCGTGCAGCTCGCGCGCCAGGTGTGCGCGCTCTTCCTCGCGTACTTGCTGCAGATGGCTGGCCAACTCGGAGAGCGCGGCAGTGCGTTCACGTACCAACTGCTCCAGTCGGTCGCGTTCGCGCGCCAACACCTCCTGCTCGCGCGCATGCGCAGCCTGCAAGGCGCTGGTCTGGCGCAGGTACAGGTAGAACGCCAGCAGCCCCACCACCGCCACGGCGGCGATGCCGATGCGCGAGAGCATCAGCGAATGCAGGATCTCCTGCGTGCTGTGTTCCGTTTGCTGGGCGCTGCGCGCCACCAGTCGGGCTGCGATCGCCCGAATGGCATCCATGTTCTCCTTGCCCACGTCGGTGGAGAGCACGAACTTCCAGGCGTCGTCGTTGTCCTGGCGGCGCAGCTTGAGGCTGAGGTCGAGTTCGGAAAGCTTGCGCGTGATCTGCTGCGACAGCTGGGAAAAGTCGTCCAGGTCCTGCGGTGCGTGCCGGTAGGTCTGGCGCAGCTCATCAAGGTTGGTATTGATGGTGGCGACCGCCTGCTCGTAGGGCTGCAGATAGCGCTCGTCGCCGGTGAGCAGGTAGCCGCGCAGCCCCGTCTCGGCGTTGAGCATGTTCTGCAGAAGCCGGTCGAGCGCAGCGCGCGTGGCGTGCGAGCGGGCCAGGTCGCCCACGGCCGCGTGCGAGCGCATGTACCCGGTTTCGTTGATGCCGACCAGCAGGGCCACAGCCAGCAATGCCAGCGGCAGACTGACGGCGATCTTGCGCAAACGGGACCAACTCATGCTTGGGCTTCTCCAAGGGGACTGGCAGGGCACGGTTGAAAATGCATATCATCGGCCTGCGCTGCCATGCTAGTGCAATGCAGAGCAGATGGGCAGATCTTCAGACCATACCTTACCGGGGAGCAAGGCGCTCTCCTCTTGAAAGAAGGCTCAATGATCAAGATTGGCATTGTGGATGACCATGCGATAGTCCGTGCCGGGCTGCGCCAATTTCTCTCGGAACATGTGGACCTGCGGGTCGTTGGCGAGGCAAGCAACGGCAGGGAAGCCATCGATCTGGTGCGCGTTCATGAGATCGACGTCCTGGTGATGGACCTGTCCATGCCCGGCCAGAGCGGCTTGGATGCGTTGGCCATGCTGCGCGCCAAGGCGCCCGACATGGGCATCCTGATCCTCAGCGGCTACCCCGAGGAGCACTATGCGATCAATCTGATCCGACAGGGTGCGAGCGGCTATCTGAACAAGGAATGCGAGCCCAAGGAGATCGTGGAGGCCATCCGCACCATCGCCCTGGGGCGCCGCTACCTGACCCCGTCCGTGGCCGACCTGCTGGCCCAGCAGCTCAACCGCAAGGACGATGCGCCGCCCCACGAGCAGCTGTCGGAGCGCGAGTTCCAGGTGTTCCTCAAGCTGGCCAAGGGCGAGACGGCGGGTGACATCGCCAAGTCGCTGTCGCTGAGCGTGAAGACCGTGAGCACCTACCGCACGCGGCTCATGGAAAAGATGGGGCTGTCCTCCAACAGCGATCTGACGTACTACGCGCTCAAGAACAAGCTCATCGATTGAGCGCAAAGCGCACAAAGCACAAGGGCCAGTCACTGACTGGCCCTTGTGCTTTGTGCAGAGGTTTGAGAGTAAGGATGGGCGCGTGTCAAAGTGCAGATGGGGCCCGCGCAGCGCCGTCAATTGGTGGCCGCTGAACTAGCAGCTGCCCGCTGCGTGCTGTTGCTGTGTTCGATGCAATAGTCCACCAGCGCCTCGATCTCGTTGGATTTGTCAAACACGGCGTCCACCCCCAGCTGCGCACAGCGCATGCGCACGTCGGGTGTCGCGTAGTTGCTCAGCACCACCATCTTCTGCGCTGACAGGCGGTTGCGGCAGGCGGCTAGCACGCCCAGCCCGCTGCCTTGGCGTAGGAACAGGTCCACGATGGCCAGGTCCCACTGGGAGGTGTGCGAGGTAAGCCACTCCTTGCCCTCGTCCTCCGTCTCGGCGATGCCGACGGCTTCCACCTCCGCCAGTTCTTCGAGCGTTCCGATCAGGTTTTCGCGGATGGTGGCGTTGTCTTCGACGATGTACGTGCGCAGTTTCACGGTGCTTCCTGTTCGGCCGGGAACGAAAAATAGGGCATCGGCGCTACTGTATGAAAACAGGCTGGCGGATTCTGCCAGCAGCCGGGTGCAGTGCCCGTAGGTGCATTCCTACCCGGCTGGCGCGTGCAGGGATCCGCACACGGGGCAGGCCGGGTCGCGCAGGGTGCGCACTTCGGTCCACTGCATGTCGCGCCCGTCCAGCATCAGCAGCCGGCCAGCGAGCGAGCTTCCGACCCCCACGAGCAGCTTGAGCGCCTCGGCCGCCTGCATGGTGCCGATGATGCCGACCATGGGCGCGAACACGCCCATGGTGGCGCATTGCACCTCCTCAAAACGGGCGGTGGGCGAGAACAGGCAGGCATAGCAGGGCGTGTCATCTCGGCGGGGGTCGTACACGGAAATCTGCCCGTCGAAGCGGATGGCCGCGCCTGCCACCAGGGGCTTGCGTTGGCGTACGCACGCGGCGTTGATGGCCTGGCGCGTCTGGTAGTTGTCCGTGCAGTCGAGCACCACGTCTGCGGCGTTGACCAGCCCATCCAGCGCGGCGGCGTCCACACGCTGGCGCACGGTGCGCACTGAAACCAGGGGGTTGATGGCCTGCACGGCCTGGGCCGCGGAGTCGACCTTGGGCGTGCCGACGCGCGCCGTGGTATGGGCGATCTGGCGCTGCAGGTTCGTGAGGTCCACCACGTCGTCGTCCACCAGCGTCAGGGTCCCCACGCCTGCGGAGCCGAGAAACAGCGCGGCCGGCGAGCCCAGACCGCCGGCACCGATGACGAGTACGTGGGCTGCCAGGATGCGTTCCTGCCCCTCGATACCGATCTCGTCGAGCAGGATGTGGCGGGAATAGCGCAGCAGTTGATCGTCGTTCATGGGGTGGTGGGCGTGAAAAAGGCCGGGCTCCGCGGGAGTCCCGGCCTGGTTGCCAAGAAAGACAGCGTCAGTTGTCCTTCTTCTCTTCCTTGCGTTCCGTGAGGGTCTTGCTGGCCAGCACGGTGCGGCCCTTGAGCTGGTTGAGTGCCTGGCTGAGCTGGAAGTCCTTGTCCGAACCGTACTCGGGCAGCTTGCGCTCGGACACGGGCTTCTTGGCCTCTTCCTCGAGGCGTTTGCGGGCCTCCTCGCGCGCCTTCTCGCGGCCGGCATCCTTCGCTTCCTCGCCCTGGCCGCTGGTCAGGTGCTTTTCCAGGTCGGCTTCGCGCATGCGCAGCGATGCGTAGATGTCGCCCTCGGCGGTCTCGTCGAGCATGACGTCTGGCACGATCCCCTTGGCCTGGATCGATTTGCCCGACGGCGTGTAGTAGCGCGCCGTCGTGAGCTTGATGCCCGTGTCGGGGCCCAGCGGCCGCACGGTTTGCACCGAGCCCTTGCCGAAGGTCTGGCTGCCCATGATGGTGGCGCGCTTGTGGTCTTGCAGCGCCCCCGCGACGATCTCGCTGGCCGAAGCCGAGCCTTCGTTGACCAGCACCACCAGGGGCACGGTCTTGATGGCGGCGGGCAGGCGCTTGAGCGGGTCGCCGCTGCCGCGGCGCAGATAGAACTCGGGCGAGGCCTTGAACGTGGCCTTGCTCTCGGCCAGCTGGCCGTTGGTCGAGACCACCGTCACGTTCTCCGGCAGGAAGGCAGCCGACACGGCCACGGCCGCATCCAGCAGGCCGCCGGGGTCGTTGCGCAGATCCAGCACCAGCCCCTTGAGGCGGGGATCCTGCTTGTAGACCTCTTCGACCTTGCGCACGAAGTCGTCCACCGTGCGCTCCTGGAACTGCGACAGGCGGATCCAGGCGTAGCCCGGCTCGACGATCTTGCCCTTGACCGATTGGGTCTTGATCTCCTCGCGCGTGATCGTGACGGGAAAGCTGCGGCTCTCGTCGCGGCGCAGGATGGTCAGCGTCACCTGCGTGTTCGGCTCGCCCCGCATGCGTTTGACCGCGTCGTTGAGCGACAGGCCCTTCACGGCCGTATCGTCGATTTTCGTGATGAGGTCGTTGGTCTTGAGCCCCGCGCGGTCGGCGGGGGAGCCCTCGATGGGGGAGACAATCTTGATCAGGCCGTCTTCCTGGGTGATTTCGATGCCCACGCCCACGAAGCGGCCGGTGGTGCCTTCGCGGAATTCCTTGAACGACTTCTTGTCGAAGTACTGCGAATGCGGGTCGAGGCTGGCGACCATGCCACCGATGGCATCGGTGATGAGCTTGCGGTCATCGACCGGCTCTACATAGTCGGTCTTGATCAGGCCGAACACGGCCGAGAGCTGCTGGATTTCCTCCAGCGGCAGCGGGGTCATGGCGCCGCGTGCCACGGTCTGCAGCGAGACGGTCGTGAGCGCTCCGGCCACCACGCCCACCGATATCCATCCAGCAATTTTGAGTTTGTGGCCCATAGAACACCTCTACCGATTCAATATACACCTTGGAAGGGCTGCGGCCTGGGCAGTTCCTTCAGGATCTGCCTATTTTTCAAGCAAGACCGCGCTACGCTTTCCAGAAGGCGGCGGCTCAGGCCTTGCCTTGCGATGCCACCGCGGCTGCGGCTTTGGCGGCGGCCTCGGCGTCGCCCAGGTAGTAGTGGCGCAGCGGCTTGAGGTCCGCGTCCAGTTCGTACACCAGCGGAATGCCGTTGGGAATGTTCAGGCCCACGATGTCCTGGTCGGAAATGTTGTCCAGGTATTTGACCAACGCACGGATGGAGTTGCCGTGCGCGGCGATCAGCACACGCTTGCCCGAGCGGATCGTTGGCGCGATGGCTTCGTTCCAGTAGGGCAGCACGCGCGCCACCGTGTCCTTGAGGCACTCGGTCAGCGGCACCTGCTCGGGCGCCAGGCCCGCGTAGCGGATGTCGCCACGCTCGCAGCGCGGGTCGGTGGGCTCCAGGGCCGGCGGGGGGGTGTCGTAGCTGCGGCGCCAGACCAGCACTTGCGCGTCGCCATACTGCTTGGCCATGTCGGCCTTGTTCAGGCCCTGCAGAGCGCCGTAGTGGCGCTCGTTCAGGCGCCAGCTGTGCTCCACGGGCAGCCAGGTGCGGTCCATCTCGTCCAGGCAGTGCCAAAGCGTGCGCGTGGCGCGCTTGAGCACACTGGTGTAGGCCAGGTCAAACTCGTAGCCCTCGGCCTTGAGCAGGCGGCCGGCATTCTTGGCCTGCTCGATGCCCGTGGGGGTCAGATCCACATCGGTCCAGCCGGTGAAGCGGTTTTCCAGATTCCACGTGGATTCGCCGTGGCGGATCAGAACGAGTTTGTGCATGGTGTCCCTTGGGGCTTCAGGTCAAAAACCCGACATTCTAGAATTGCGCGGTTTGCATACCCCAAGGAACCCCGTGAATTTCGTTCTCGACAATTGGTATTTGATCTTCCTCGCGCTGGCCTCGGGCGTCATGCTGCTGCTGCCTGCCCTCAAGGGGGCCGGGGCCGGTACCCTGGGCACGGCGCAGGCCGTACAGCTCATCAACCGTGAGAAGGCGGTGGTGATCGACGTGTGCGAGCCTGAGGAGTTCGCCGCGGGCCACGTGGGTGGCGCCAAGAACATCCCGCTGGGGCAGTTGCAGGAGCGCCTGCCGCAGGTGGCCAAGAACAAGGCCGTGCCCATCATCCTCGTCTGTGCCAAGGGCGCGCGCGCCTCGCGGGCTGCAGGCATCGCCAAGGGCCTGGGCTACGAAAAGGCGCAGGCGCTGGCCGGCGGCCTGGCCGCTTGGCGCGAGGCCAACCTGCCGGTTGAAAAGGCCTGAGGCGCCCGCATCTACCAGCATTGTTCGTTACGCAGAAAGGTCGCCGTCCCATGCAAGCCGTGAAGATGTACACCACCGCCGTGTGCCCCTATTGCATCCGCGCCAAGCAGTTGCTGAAGCTGAAGGGTGTGGAGCAGATCGAGGAAATCCGCGTGGACACCGACCCCGCCGCGCGCCAGCACATGATGGAGATCACCGGCCGGCGCACCGTCCCGCAGATCTTCATTGGTGACACCCACGTCGGCGGACACGACGACCTCGTGGCCCTGGACAGCCGTGGCGGCCTGGTGCCGCTGCTGGGCGCCTGAGCCTTTGCCGCCATTGGCGCGTTGCATAATGCGCCCCATGTTGCCCGCTGCGGGAGCCTCTCCCGGGCGGGCTTTGTTTTGACCGAAAGACCGAGACCACCATGGCCGAAGAAACCCCCGTGTTCCAGATTCAGCGCGTGTACCTGAAGGACCTGTCGCTGGAGCAGCCCAATTCGCCCGCGATCCTGCTGGAGCAGGAGCAGCCCAGCGTGGACATCCAGCTGGGGGTCGAGGCCACACCCGTGGTCGAAGGCATCTTTGAGGTGGCCGTGACCGCCACCGTGCAGACCAAGATCAAGGACAAGACCGTGTTCCTGGTGGAGGCCAAGCAGGCCGGCATCTTCGAGATCCGCAACGTGCCCGAGGACCAGATGGGCGCCATCATCGGCATCGCCTGCCCCCAGATCATCTACCCCTACCTGCGCGGCAACGTGGCCGACACCGTGACGCGTGCGGGTTTTCCGCCCGTGCACCTGGCCGAGATCAACTTCCAGGCCATGTACGAGCAGCAACAGGCCGCAGCCGCCGAGGCTGCCACCAGCACGGCCCAGTAACGGCTTCTTGGTCGTAACGGGTGTTAGAGCCATTTAAGGCTCTAGCGCCCGCCTGATAAGCGCGAATAGCTATGAAAATAGTAGTCCTTGGCGCAGGCGCCTGGGGCACTGCCCTGGCCATGAGCGCGGCTGCGCACGCAGCCTGCCATGAGGTGACGCTGTGGGCCCGTGACGCACCGCAGGCGCAGGCCATGCAGGCGAAGCGGCAGAACCAGCGCTACCTGCCCGGCCTTGCGTTCCCGCCCGGGCTGCACGTGGCGTCGGGTGACATGGGCGCGCTGGCCGCTGACGCCGACCTCGTCGTCGTCGGCACGCCCATGGCTGCGCTGCGCGGCATGCTGGAACGGCTGGACGGCTGCGCGGCGCCCATCGCGTGGCTGTGCAAGGGCTTCGAGGCCGGCACGGGGCTGATGGCGCATGAAGTGTGCGCGCAGGTCGCACCGCGGCTGCACAGTGGCGTGTTCAGCGGCCCCAGCTTCGCCCAGGAGGTCGCCACCGCCCAACCCACGGCCATGGTGGCCGCCAGCCCCCGTGCCACGGTGCGCGATGCGCTGGTGCAAGCCTTTCACGGGCCCGCGTTGCGCGTGTACGCCAGCGAGGACATCGTAGGCGTGGAAGTCGGCGGTGCGGTCAAGAACGTATTGGCGATTGCCACCGGCCTGTGCGACGGGCTGCAACTGGGGATGAATGCGCGTGCGGCATTGATTACCCGCGGTTTGGCGGAAATGACCCGCTTAGGCCTTGCCCTGGGCGCGCGGCCCGAGACCTTCATGGGCCTGTCGGGCCTGGGGGATCTGGTGTTGACTGCTACGGGCGACCTGTCGCGCAACCGCCGTGTGGGGTTGTTGCTGGCCGAGGGGCGGACCTTGGCACAGGCGGTGGAGTCACTGGGCCATGTGGCTGAGGGGGTGTACAGCGCCCGCACCGTGGTACAGCGCGCGCGTGCGCTGGGCGTTGAGATGCCCATTGCGGAGTGCGTCGTGGCGCTGCTCGACGGTGAACTGCGCGCTGCCGAGGCGGTGGCCCGGCTCATGGAGCGCGAGCCTACCGTCGAGCGCCATTGATGCGCACACATCTCCCGTGAACAGCAAAAAGCGGCCCGCAGGCCGCTTTTTGTCGTGCGCGGTTCAGGGTGCTTGGGTCACACGACACCGAACAGCATCAGCAGCAAAACGATACTCAGCGGGACACCCAGAAGCCAAAGAATGATCGGCATGTACGCCTCCTATAGGGATGGTTGAAACATGCCTTCACCTTAGCGATGGGCCAGACGCCCCGATGTCCGTCCAGGCTGCCACGCCGCGTAGGTCATCGCGGTCCTGTGCTTGTGCGAGTGCGCCTACGCCTACGCACGGACTGCCGCCGCGCGCGGTCTCAGAATTCCAGGTTGTCGATCAGCCGCGTGCTGCCCAGGCGTGCCGCGCCCAGCGCCACCAGCGTACCGGCGGCCGCGCCTGCAGCGGGGGGCTGAAGATCGTGGCGCTGGCGCACAGTGAGGTAGTCGGGCGCCCAACCTTGCTGCGCCAGGGTCTGCAGAGCCTGTTGTTCCAGGGCGGCCAGCGGGGGGGCGCCGGGTGCCTGCGCCGCCTGGGCCAGCGCGCGCAGCGCCGCGGACAGTTGCACGGCCTGGGCGCGCTCGGCGGTGCTCAGGTAGCCGTTGCGTGAGCTCAGGGCCAACCCATCGTCGGCGCGGGCCGTCTCGCCTGCCACCACCTCTACGGGCAGCGCGAATTGCTGCACCATGCGGCGGATCACCATGAGCTGCTGGTAGTCCTTCTTGCCGAACACGGCCGTGCCGCCGCCGCTGGCGAAGAACACTGCGGAAAACAACTTCATGACCACGGTGCACACGCCCGTGAAGAAGCCTGGGCGGAAATGCCCTTCCAGGATGTCGGCCAGTTGCGGGTCGGGCTGCAGCTTGAAGGTCTGGGGTTCAGGGTAGAGATCGCTCTCGCGCGGCGCGAAGACGATGTCGCAGCCCGCGGCCTCCAGCTTGGCGCAATCGGCCTCCCAGGTGCGGGGGTAGCTGTCGAAGTCCTCGTGCGGGAGGAATTGCAGGCGGTTCACAAAAATGCTGGCGACCAGCACGTCGCCCAGCGGCCGGGCCTGGCGCACCAGGGCGATGTGGCCGTCGTGCAGATTGCCCATGGTGGGCACGAAGGCGGGGCGCTTGCTGGGGCGGCCTGCGCCGGGATGCGCGGCGATGGCGGCGCGCAGTTCGGGAATGGTGCGGACGGTGATCATGGGTGAAGGTGTTTGGTCAATTCCAGGCGTGCAGTGCGTCGTCGGGGAAGCGCCCTTGCTTGACGGCCTGCACATAGGCCTCGATGGCGCCGCGCACGCTGCCCGCGTCCTGCATGAAGTCGTGCACGAACTTCGGGTTCTTGCCCAGGTTGATGCCCAGCATGTCGTGCATCACCAGCACCTGCCCGGCCGTGCCGCTGCCCGCGCCGATGCCGATGGTGTGGCAGCGTGGCAGGGCCTGCGTGAGGTCGCGTGCCAGGGGAGTCGGCACCATCTCCAGCACCAGCATGGCGGCGCCGGCGTCCTGCAGCTCCAGCGCCTGGCGGCGCAGCTGCTGGGCGGCTTGGTCGCCCTTGCCCTGCACGCGGTAGCCGCCCAGGGCGTGCACCGTCTGAGGGGTGAGGCCCAGGTGCGCGCACACGGGTACGCCGCGCTCCACGAGGAACTGCACCGTGGGCGCGGTCCAGCCGCCGCCTTCGAGCTTGACCATGTGGGCGCCCGCCTGCATGAGCTGGCAGGCACTGCGCAGCGCTTGCTCGCGGCTCTCGGCATAGCTGCCGTAGGGCAGGTCGGCGATCAGCCAGGCCGTGCCCTGTACGCGGTGCAGGCCGCGTGCCACGCTGGCCGTGTGGTAGGCCATGTGCTCCAGCGTCACGCCCACGGTGCTGGGCAGGCCCTGGCAGACCATGCCCAGCGAATCGCCCACCAGGATGCACTCCACGCCCGCGGCGTCGGCCACGGCTGCGAAGGTGGCGTCGTAAGCGGTGAGCATGGTGATCTTCTCGCCCGCCTCGCGCATCTGCGCCAGGCGGGGCAGGCTCACGGGGCGCCTCTGGGGCAGCGGCGACGCGGGCGGCAGCGTGCCATAGGGCGTGCCGGCGGTGGGGGAGTCGGTCATGGCGCTTGGGATCCGTCGGGTTGCAAAAGTGCGGCGAGTCTATGCGATGCGGCTATGCTCGCCCCATGACGACGAGAGACTTGTTTGGCGCCGACGCACTCGCGGCGCTGGCCCGTGCCGATGTGGACCGCGCCCTGCTGGAAGACGTGGGCAGCGGCGACCTGACGGCCGGCCTGATCGACCCCGCGCGCCGCGTGCGTGCGCGCATCCTGGCGCGTGAAGCCGCCGTGATCTGCGGCGCTCCTTGGGTCGAGGCCGCGCTGCGTGCGCTGGACCCCGGTGTGAAGCTGACCTGGCATGTGGCCGAGGGCGCGCGCTGCGCCACCGACCAGGTGGTATTGGAGATCGAAGGCCAGGCGCGCGCGCTGCTGAGCGCCGAGCGTACGGCGCTCAACTTCCTGCAGCTGCTGTCGGCCGTGGCCACCAAGACGCGCACCTATGTGGATGCCGTGGCCGGCACCCGCGCCCACATCGTGGACACGCGCAAGACGCTGCCGGGCCTGCGCCTGGCGCAGAAGTACGCCGTGCGCACGGGCGGTGGCACCAACCATCGCATCGGCCTGCACGATGCCGTGCTCATCAAGGAAAACCACATCGCTGCCGCCGGCGGCGTGACGGCGGTGCTGCGGGCCGCCCAGGCGGTGGCTGCGCAGGCTGCATTCATCGAGATCGAGGTGGAAACGCTGGCGCAGCTGCAGGAGGCGCTCGATGCGGGCGCGACGATGGTGCTGCTGGACAACATGCCGCTGGCACAACTGCGCGAGGCCGTGCGCATCAACGCGGCGCATGCGGGCGGGGGCGCCATCCTGGAGATCTCGGGCGGCGTCACGCTGGAAGGCCTGCGTGCGCTGGCCGAGACGGGCGTGGACCGCATCTCCATCGGCACGCTGACCAAGGATGTGAAGGCCACGGATTTCTCCATGCGCCTGCAGGATTTGGCCTGACACGGCGTAGCGTCTTCCAAGACGCGACAATCGATTCCCCCTCGTAAAGCCGTCGCGTCCCGGCGGCGAGAGCATTGCCATGAATACGACCGCCATCAAGGACGTCGAGTACGAACAGCCCCTCGCGGGCGCGGACGGCGCCACCTGCTCCACCAAGCACGCCTGGGCGCGTGTGCCGCCCGAGTTATCGCCCGCCGAGCGTGTGGTGCTCAAGGACAAGATCCGCCGCCTGCTGAAAGAGAAGAACGCGGTGATGGTGTCGCACTACTACGTGCACCCGGACCTGCAGGACCTGGCCGAGGAAACCGGCGGCATCGTCAGCGATTCGCTAGAGATGGCGCGCTTTGGCCGCGACCACGCGGCGCAGACACTGGTGGTGAGCGGCGTGCGCTTCATGGGCGAGACGGCCAAGATCCTCAGCCCCGAGAAGACCGTGCTCATGCCCGACCTGGACGCGACCTGCTCGCTGGACCTGGGCTGCCCCATCGACGAGTTCAGTGCTTTCTGCGACCAGCACCCCCACCGCACGGTGGTGGTCTACGCCAACACCAGCGCCGCCGTGAAGGCGCGTGCCGACTGGCTGGTCACGTCCAGCTGCGCGCTGGACATCGTGCGTGCGCTCAAGGATGCGGGCCACCAAATCCTGTGGGCCCCCGATCGCCACCTGGGCGCCTATATCGAGCGCGAAACGGGCGCCGACATGGGGTTCTGGAACGGTGCATGCATCGTGCACGACGAGTTCAAGGCGCTGGAGTTAGAGTTGCTCAAGAAGGAACACCCGCAAGCCAAGGTGCTCGTGCACCCCGAGAGCCCGCCCGAGGTTGTGGCCCTGGCCGACGCCGTGGGTTCGACGTCCGCCATCCTCCAGGCTGCGCGTGAAATGGACGCGCGCGAGTTCATCGTCGCCACCGACAACGGCATGATGCACAAGCTGCGCAGGCTCAACCCCGGCAAGACCTTCCACGAGGCCCCCACCGCCGGCAACAGCGCCACCTGCAAGAGCTGCGCGCATTGCCCCTGGATGGCCATGAACGGGCTGGCCGACGTGGCGCGCGTGCTGGAGACCGGCGCCAACGCCATCCATGTGGACCCCGCGCTGATCCCGCGCGCGCGCCAACCCATCGACCGCATGCTGGCCTTCACCGCGGCGCTCAAGAGCGGGCAGCCCGCGGGTGCGCTGGTGCCGCATTTCGGGGCGGCCTGACGGGGTGTTTGATTGCTATAAATTGAGTAGCTGTTCGCGCTTGATGGATAAGCGCTACGGCCTGTTTTGATGCCCACCACATCGCTGATCGATTTTGCCGATCCGCGCGACGCCGCCGCGCCGCGCCTGCGCCACGCCTTCGCGTCGCCGCGCCAGGTGCTGGTGGCTGCACGTCTGCAGGAAGTGACGGGTGTGTTGCATGCGGTGGAAGCCGCGGCGCGCGCCGGCCGCTGGTGCGTGGGCTGGGTGCGCTACGAGGCCGCGCCCGCGTTCGACCCGGCATTGGCGGTGCATGCCGAGGCGCAAGGGGAGGGCGCGCCCGCGCTCGCCTGGTTCGCGGTGTACGACTCCCCCGCGCCCTGGCCCGCGCACGAGGCCGCGGGAACGGCGACCATCGCCTGGACGCAGGCGCTGCCACGCGCCGCATTCGATGCAGCGCTGACGCAGATCCAGCAGGGCATCGCAGCGGGGCGCTACTACCAGGTCAACTACACCGCACCGCTCATGGGCACATGGCAAGGCGACGCACAGGCACTGTTCGCGGCGTTGCGCCGCGCGCAGCCCGGCGGTTACGCGGCGCACCTTGACGACGGCGTCGGCACGCAGGTGCTGTCGGTGTCGCCCGAGTTGTTCTTCGATTGGCGCTCCGGGCCCACGGGCGCGGGCGGCATCCTCACCCGTCCCATGAAGGGCACGGCCGCGCGCGGCGCCACGCCCGAGGCCGATGCGGCGCAGGCCGCGGCGCTGCGCGGCAGCCCCAAGGAACGCGCCGAGAACGTGATGATCGTGGATCTGCTGCGCAACGACCTCTCGCGCATCGCCGCGCCGCACAGCGTGCGCGTGCCGGCGCTGTTCCACACCGAGCAGTTGCCCACCGTCTGGCAGATGACCTCCGACGTGGTGGCGCGCACGCGCACCGGCACGCGGCTGGCCGACGTGTTCGGCGCGCTGTTTCCCTGCGGTTCGGTCACGGGTGCGCCCAAGGTGGAGGCCATGCGCGCGATTGCCGCACTGGAGACCGGCCCGCGCGGCGTGTACTGCGGCGCGGTGGGCGTGGTGCGGCCCGATCCGGCGGCGGGCGCGGGCGCCATCGCCGCCACCTTCAACGTCCCTATCCGTACCGTGGAGCTGCGGGGCGGCCACGCGCGCTGCGGCATCGGCAGCGGCATCGTCTGGGGCGCCGACCCGGCGGCCGAGTGGGGCGAGTGGGCGGCCAAGCGCGCCTTCGTGGATCGCGCCAGCGCGCCGTTCGACCTGTTGGAAACGCTGGGGCTGCATGCCGGCGTGCTGCGCCACTGCGCGGAGCACCTGGCGCGCATGCAGGCCGCCGCCGTGCACTTTGGCTATCCCTGGAATGCCGCGCGCGTGCAGGCCTGCCTGGATGCACTGGCCGCTTCCCATGCGCAGGGCGACTGGCGCGTGCGCCTGCTGCTGAACGCACACGGCGTGCCGCGCGCCGAAGCCTTCGCGTTGGCCGCGACGCCCATGCCCGTGCGGCTGGCACTGGCCGATCGCCCCTTCACCGAGGCGCACAGCGAATTCACGCGGCACAAGACCACGCGCCGCGCGCACTACGCCGCTTTCGCACCCGCGGCGGGCGGCGGCGTGTTCGACACCGTGCTCTACAACGCGGCGGGTGAGATCACCGAGGGCACCTTCGGCAACCTGGCGTTGCTGCTGGACGGTCGCTGGGTCACGCCGCCGCCGGCCTGCGGCCTGCTGCCCGGCGTGGGCCGCGCCGTCGCCCTGCGCGAGGGACGCGTGGTGGAAGCTGTGGTGCGCTTGCAGGATCTGCCGCGCGTGCAGGGCTGGGCCTTCATCAACAGCCTGCGCGGCTGGCTGGACGCGACGTTGGACGGGGCGCCTTAAGCGGGGCCCCCCTGCTAAGGCGGTGGTTCCGCACCCGCGCATATCGGCGTTTACGGCAAAACCCGCTGAACCTGCTGAACCCGCCGAATTTCCCACTTGGTGCAGGATTGCGCGAAGTTGTTTGTTCCATAGGCTTGGCCCCACCGCAGGGACGGCCGGGTAGTGGGGACGTGCGCACGGAGGCAGCGCGGGTGCGTGCGTAAGCAGCCTGCACATGCCGTGCGCCGTGCCTCGGCGGCGTTCTCCCGGTGAGGAACGGCCGGGCCGGGCAGGCACCCCAACCGCTGTGACTTTCAGAGCACTGCGGTTTCCTTTTTACGTTCCGGATCCCCAGGTGCTTACAGGCGTTCCTTCACGTAGCTCGGCCGGTCCATGTCCACGATCTCCACGCTGAGCTGTACCAGCACGCCCGCAGGGTGCGGGGTGTGGCGGCGCAACACCTCGGCGATGCGACCCGCCAGGTCTTTCTTGGCTTCGGGGCTGCGGCCGGACAGTAGGCGCAGCTGCGCATGCACGAACGCGCGGTTGGCGGGCTGTGTGCCGATCTGGAAGCTGCCGCTGGTGCGCACGAAACGCGACTTGAGGTCGGCTTCGTCCAGGATCTCAGGGCTGGCGCACAGGGATGCGTTGAGATCGGCCAGTGCCTGGGCCTCGGGATAGCCGGGCAGGTTGCTGGAGTATTCGATGGTCAGATGGGGCATGGTGTGTTCCCGGGAGTGGAGGGGTGGTGGATCAAAGTGCCTGCGTGGGTACGTGGTGGCGCAGTTCCACCTGGCGGTTCTGGTCGTTCACGAACACCAGTTGCGGCTGGTGGGCGGCCACGTCGGCTTCTGCCACTTGGGCGAAGGCCGCGATGATGAGCAGGTCGCCCACGCAGGCGCGGCGCGCGGCCGATCCGTTCACCGAGATCATGCCGCTGCCACGCTGGCCCTTGATGGCGTAGGTGACGAAGCGTTCGCCGTTGTCCACGTTCCAGATGTGCACCTGTTCGTTCTCGCAGATGTTGGCGGCTTCCATCAGGTCTTCGTCGATGGCGCACGAGCCTTCGTAGTGCAACTCGCAGTGCGTGGTCTTCACGCGGTGGATCTTGGATTTGAGCAGGGTGCGGTACATGGAATCTCCTTGGATTGTGAAAAGGGGTCAGCGTGCGGGCGGCACCAGGATGGTGGGCGCGGCGGGGGCGGCCACGTCGGGCCAGTCGCGGCTGAAGTGCAGGCCGCGGCTTTCATGGCGCATCTGCGCGCTTTTCACGATCAGGTCGGCCACCTGCACCAGGTTGCGCAGTTCCAGCAGGTCGCGCGTGACGTGGAAGTTGGCATAGAACTCCTGGATCTCGCCCTGCAGCAGCGCGATGCGGTGCGCCGCGCGTTCCAGCCGCTTGGTGGTACGCACGATGCCCACGTAATCCCACATGAAGCGGCGCAGCTCGTCCCAGTTGTGGGAGATAACCACGCACTCGTCGGCGTCGGTCACGCGGCTGTCGTCCCACGCGGGCAGCGCGGGCAGGTCCGCGCGCTGCGCCTGCTGGATGTGCGCGGCCGCGGCGCGCGCGAACACCATGCATTCCAGCAGCGAGTTGCTGGCCAGGCGGTTGGCGCCGTGCAGGCCGGTGCAGGCGGTCTCGCCAATGGCGAAGAGGCCGTGCAGGTCGGTGCGGCCCGCCAGGTCGGTGAGCACGCCGCCACAGGTGTAGTGCGCGGCGGGCACCACGGGGATGGGCTCGCGCGTGATGTCGATGCCCAGCTCCGCGCAGCGCGCGAGGATGGTGGGAAAGTGCTCCTGCAGGAACGCGGGGCTTTGGTGCGAGATGTCCAAGTGCACGCAGTCCAGGCCGTGCTTTTTCATCTCGAAGTCGATGGCGCGCGCCACGATGTCGCGCGGCGCCAGCTCGGCGCGCGCGTCGTGCTGGGGCATGAAGCGCGCGCCGCCGGCCTGCGGCGGCAGCTTGAGTTGCCCGCCCTCGCCACGCACGGCCTCGGTGATGAGGAAGCTCTTGACGTGCGGGTGGTACAGGCACGTGGGGTGGAACTGGATGAACTCCAGGTTGGACACGCGGCAGCCCGCGCGCCAGGCCGCGGCAATGCCGTCGCCCGTGGCCGTGTCGGGGTTGGTGGTGTACAGGTACACCTTGCCCGCGCCGCCCGTGGCCAGGATGGTGTGCGGTGCGCGAAAGGTGAGCACCTCGTCGGTGGCCTCGTCCAGCGCGTACAGGCCCAGGCAGCGCTGCGCGCCAGCCAGTCCCAGCTTGGCGCTGGTGATCAGGTCCACCAGGGTGTGGTGTTCGAACAGCGTGATGCCGGGCGTGGCGCGCACCACGTCGATCAGCGTGCGCTGCACGGCCGCGCCCGTGGCGTCGGTGGCGTGCACGATGCGCCGCGCGCTGTGGCCGCCTTCGCGCGTGAGGTGCAGGGCGCCCTCCTCCTGCGAGAACGGCACGCCCAGGCCCTGCAGCCAGCGGATGGCCTGCGGCGCGTTCTCCACCACGAAGCGTGTGGCCGCCAGATCGCACAGGCCGGCGCCGGCCACCAGCGTGTCCTGCACGTGCGACTCGAAGCTGTCGCCCTCCGCCAGCACCGCGGCGATGCCGCCTTGGGCCCAGCCGCTGGCGCCGTCGGCCAGCTGGCGCTTGGTGAGGACGGCCACGCGGTGGGTGGGCGCCAGCTGCAGCGCGGCGGTCAGCCCCGCGAGGCCGCTGCCTACGATGAGTACGTCGAAGTCGTGTGAGGTCATGGCAATGTGCGCCGCAGCCACCCGGCCGTGGCGAGGGGGAGGGCGATCAGACAGGCGTATAGGCCAGGCGCACGTAGATGGGTGCGAACGCCTCGGCCTGGGTGATCTCGATGAGGGTTTCCTTGGCCAGCTCCAGCAGCGCGATGAAGGTCACCACGAGCACGGTGCCGCCCTTCTCGGGCTGGAACAGTTCCTCGAATTCCACGAAGCGCCGGCCCTGCAGCGCCTTGAGCACATGGCTCATGTATTCGCGCACCGAGAGTTCCTCGCGCGTGATCTTGTGGTGCTGCACCAGCTTGGCGCGCTTCAAGATGTCGCGCCAGGCTTCCTGCAGGTCGGTCAGGCTCACGTCCGGAAAGCGCGGCTGCAGGCTCTGCTCGATGGTGACCTGCGCGCGGAGGAAGTCGCGGCCGTACTGCGGCACCTGGTTCAGGCGCATGGCGGCCAGCTTGATCTGCTCGTACTCCAGCAGGCGGCGTACCAGTTCGGCGCGCGGGTCCTCGGGCTCGGCGCTGCCTTCCTGCTTCTTGGGCGGCAGCAGCATGCGCGACTTGATCTCGATGAGCATCGCCGCCATCAGCAGGTACTCGGCCGCCAGCTCCAGGTTGCGGCTGCGGATCTCCTCCACGTAGCCCAGGTACTGGCGCGTGACATCCAGCATGGGGATGTCCAGGATGTTGAAGTTCTGCTTGCGGATCAGGTACAGCAGCAGATCCAGCGGGCCTTCGAAGGCCTCCAGGAACACCTCCAGCGCGTCAGGCGGGAT
The DNA here is from genome assembly GCF_022807955.1 of Diaphorobacter sp. LI3. NCBI lineage: Bacteria > Pseudomonadati > Pseudomonadota > Betaproteobacteria > Burkholderiales > Comamonadaceae > Diaphorobacter > Diaphorobacter sp. LI3. Next base: position 1,072,350 of record NZ_CP094346.1, read on the forward strand.
GTACAGGTCCTGCGGCAGCGCGAACAGGGGCTCGCCATACAGGCGCGCCAGCGCCACCTGGTCCACCACCTGCGGCAGGCCGTCGCCAGAGGCCGGCGGCGCACCGTCGTCGGCAGTCGCGGCGAGACGCGGAGCGGCCATGGAGCTTACTATTTATTCAATAGCTGCCAGCGCTTGCTGCATGGGCGCTGGAGCCTGATTTGATGTGTGGCGCGCTCAGGAGCGCGACTGGTACACGTAGGGCTGCTGGGGGATGCGCCCGGCGTTGTAGTCCTGCCAGGCATCGTGGTCCACCTGCTTGTCCCACAGCAGGGCGCGGCCGGCCTGCTGCTGGGCATCCAGCTCGGGCTTCTGGGCCTTGAGCTGCTTGATGAACTGGGTGGTGTCGGATTCGTAGTCGGGGCGGCGAAAGAAGGACATGGTGCGGTGCGTGAGCCTCTTGGTAACCGCGCATTTTAGCCCCGGCCCCTGGGTGACGGCCCGTGCGGCAGGCCCGTGGACGCTCTACAGTGCAGCCTGTGCGCCGCGACCGGGCGGCCGATCACCATGAGGATGGACCTACCGATGGCTTTACACCACTGGCTCAAGGGCGCGGGCGCCTCCGTGCTGGCCGTGCTCACCCTGCTGGCGGGCTGCGACGAGCAGCGCATCCGCGAGCTGGAAGAGGGCGTCTCCACCGAGCAGGACGTGCGTGCGCGCTTTGGCGAGCCCGAGCAGGTCTGGCAGGAGGCCGACGGCTCGCGCACCCTGGAGTACAACCGCCAGCCGGCCGGGCGGCGCAACTACATGATCACCATCGACACCGACGGCAAGATGAGCGCGCTGCGCCAGGTGCTGGCGCCGCACCACTTCGCCAAGGTGCAGCCCGGCATGACGCAGGAGCAGGTGCGCCGCCTGCTGGGCAAGCCTGGCAAGCAGGTGACCTATGAGCTCAAGCAGGAGACCGAGTGGGACTGGCATTGGACCGACGCCCCCGCGCAGGAGAAGCTGTTCACCGTGGTGTTCGGCGCCGACGGGCGCGTGCTGCGTGCGGCCAGCACCGAGAAGCTGCACGACGGCCCTTGAGCCGATCCTGGGCCGCCTCCTTGGAGCCGCCCTGAAATGCGCGAGCGGGGAGGGACGGGCGCGGGCGTCCAGCAGACCTAGGGTTTTCCATGAGATGATTGCGCCCCGGCGCCACCAGCGCCGCCCGCAGGATGCTCAGGAACCACACCATGGCCAGCCGCACCGCACACACTTTGCACGCCCAATCGTCTCTTTCCGCACTCGCGCCCGCTGGCGCGGCGCACGTTCCCTCTTCCAACGCCACCCTGCGCCACGGCCCGTTCGAGGACGCCCAGGCGCTGTTCGCCGGCTCGCTGTTCGTCGGGCTGGCCATGCTCATGTACGCCCAGGCCGGGCTGCTCACGGGCAGCACGGCGGGGCTGGCGTTCGTGCTGCACTACGCCACGGGCTGGTCGTTCGGCGCGGTGTACTTTCTCATCAACCTGCCGTTCTACTGGTTTGCCTGGCGCCACCTGGGGCGCGCCTTCACGCTCAAGACCTTCGTCTGCGTGGCCATGCTGTCGCTGGTGATGGTGCTGGCGCCGAACGTGTTCCACATCGACTACCTGCACCCGGCGTTCGCCGCGGTGGCCGGAGGGTTGCTGATGGGCACGGGCGTGCTGTTCCTGGCGCGCCACCAGTCCAGCCTGGGCGGCGCGACCATCGTGTCGCTCTACGCGCAGCAGCGCCACGGCATCCGGGCTGGCAAGGTGCAGTTGGCCATCGACTGCTGCGTGGTGCTGCTGGCGCTGTGCGTGGTGCCATGGCAGCGCGTGGCCTGGTCGGTGCTGGCCACGGTGGTGATGTGCGTGTTCCTGTGGGTGAGCCACCGGCCGGGACGCTACCAGGGCGGTTGATGCCGTTGATATGAAAAAGTGAGCTGCTCGCGCTTGTGTGACGGGCGCCAGAGGCCGAAATCATTCATATAAAAAAAGCCCCGCGGTGCCTAGCCGTTCCGTTAAGGTGTTGCTAAGCCCTTGATTCAAGCCCCTCTGCTTCGGCACGAGGGGCTTCGTTTCTTTGGTCGCTATAAGGGACATGCTGAATTTCAAGCCCCTTTCCCTAGGCGTCGCGCTCGTGTGTGCCGCCAGCTTCCTCACTGCCTGCAACGACGAGCCCGCTCCGGACTTCAGGGGCAGCACTCCCGTGGCATACGGCAATCGGACTGTCTCTCTGAGCGTTGAGGCTTGGCGAGACAATGGCAGCCAGCCTTGTCGTGTCCTTATCAGAGGCGCTGAAGTAACAAATTGGGTCAAACCAACCGGTATTCTGCCGCGGATGACCCTAGCCCCGGCAGTAGTGCTGGCCTGCACAGGGCGGAGCCCGTACCTTTCCTCGGTGAGCGGCGAGGGTGAAGGGGGTGTAGCCGAATGGGAAGAGTCCTCGGGGCCTGAATCGGGAGCCCCCCTCTCTGTCTACCAAGTGCGAGTGAGCTCCCTGACTGCGGACCAAGCTCACCTCGAACTACGGGTCCTACGCGGCAAGTGACTCGCTTGCGTGAGCCACGGGGCCGGAGGGCTTGAGCGACCGAGCGGCAGGCGCGCGGCGTCTTTCGGGCGGTTCGGGAGTGAAATAGATGATGTCTTCGGGCGCTATGGGTCCGCGCGCCAGCCCCAGCCGCATTGCCGGCGTTTTCCCGTCCCGGCCAACCTCGCAGTAGTTGAAGTACGTCCGGAAGATGCCGAGCACCTTCACCAGGACTTCGGGGTTGTAGGCGCTCTTCCCGAACCAGAGACGTCGGTCGGTGTTGGCGCTGGCCACCGCGCGTTCTGCCAGCGTGAGGCCTCGCCGGACCTGCATAAAGAAGCGGTCGACAGCGGTAAGGGTGGCTTTCAGGTGCAGTAGCGCCTGGTGGCTAAGCTGGAGCCGACGCTTGTCCGGTTCGGTTTCGACCGGGTCGATATCGGTCAGCCAGCAAACGGATTTCTCAGGCTCACGCATCTCCGATATGGGATGGCGGAACCAGCGGTCCCCCCACTTGCCGATGGCAACCATGCGCGCCAGTTCTTCCTCGGCAGCCAGAAGTTCTGCAGCCTCAGGGGTTACCCCGTATTTCTCCGCTAAGCGCGCCAGACGCCGCTTGGTTGCACCAACCAGCGCGCGCTTCATGTCCACTGACATATCTTTGAGCACCTTGACATAGAAAGCGTCAGCCGTCCGGTCCAGAACCCTTTTCGGCACGGCCGTCAGAATGGCCGCACGTATGCCCGACTCCTGGTCTGTGAAGAAGCGAATCTTCTTGGCACGGCAGAGCAGTCGAGTGACAAGCTGGATGTGGGCGTACATCACCACTTGCTCATGCAGCAGCATGCCCTTTACGGGGGCACGGGATGAGTTCGCGGGGCCTTCACCATCTTCTATATCGGGGCGACCTAAGGCTGCGTCGTACGTCTCTTCGATGACCGATTCCATAGGCTTTCGGGAGGTACCTCCGCGAGGCGCCGCCCTCTCAGCCGCAGCATTCCAATCAGCCGGTAGCCAGACTCTCGCGTAGCGGCGAAACGCTCTGGCAAGTGCATGGTCGCCAAAGCGAACCATGTCCTTCTCTACGTCAGCAGAGTCCAGCGCAGGGTCAAAGTTGACGTTGACCCCGAACACATAGCCCGTAGCCTGGTCGGCCGTTGCAATGGACAGCAAAAGTGTGTTCTTTCGCACCTTCTTAGAGTGCCAGTTCACCACCAGCTTTTGCCGGTCAACCGACAGATATCTTGAGCCTAGGTCGTCGCGTCCCATGAGGGTTCGCTCACGCTCGCCGGCGAACATCTGGGCCTGCTCATAGAGGAAGTCGATGCGGTCGTATAGCTGGCTGGGGGAGATATCGAGGACCTTGATGATGCGCCGCAGCGGCATGGCGTTCATCAGATGCACCAAGATATCGCGATTGGAGTGACTGCGACGTTGGCGCTTGGTTGACCGGCCGCCGAAGGAGAACGCCTTCTTGCAGCCGACACACTTGAACCGGGGAGTTCCGTGGGCGTTGGTGCCGAAGCGAGTCACATTCTCAAGGGATGGCGCCCCCTCCGATAGAGAGCAGGCCTCGTTCGGACACTGCGGGAGTACTGGTTCAAGGTACTCCGACATGCGCATAAGCTCCTCGGCAATCGCCAAGTTGCTCTGCATAGGGGTGATTTCCTCGCACAGGCGGCACTTCAGTGCCGGCTGGTCCTTACCGGTAGCGACCACGGTGTAGTCGCCTGGGCCAACGGAAGAAGCTGGAGTACCGGCCCCGCCTCGGGCAACCGCAAGCTTGGGCGGTACGCCGAAGTTACCGCACTTGGGGTTCTTGCAGTGATTGACTTGAATACCCGCCGCGGCCGGCGGAAATCTAGGCGGCCACTTAGTCGGCTTTACTGAAGTTGGATGAGATTTTTCCTTGGACAAAGAAACGCCCTAGTCGTTGACTAGGGCGGAATTTTGAGCCATTACAGCTTTCTTAGCAACACTTTAACAGAACGGCTAGCCCGCGGTGCGGGGCTTTCTTGCGTGGGGCTCTCGGCCGCCTTACGGCGCAATCTTGCGCTTGAGTGCGCGTGCCACCTGCGGCGGCAGGCTGGGCAGGGCGCGCAGCAGCCAGGGCAGCACTTTGCGTTTGGGGCCGGCGAGCGACTCGGGCACCAGCGCCTCGATCAGGTGCGGCCCGGGGTGCGCCAGTGCGTATTCCAGCGCCTGGCAAAAGTCCTCGGCCGTGCTGGCGCGCACCGCATGCACGCCCATGCCCTGCGCGAGCTGGGCGAAGTTCAGTACCGGGCCCTTCAGGTCGAGCTGCGACTTGGCCTTGGGGCCCGCTTTCTCGGCGCCCACGCGCTCCAGCTCCACATTCAGCACCGAGTAGCTGGCGTTGTTGAAGATGACCGACACCACATGCAGGTTCTCACGCGCCATGCTCCACAGCGCCTGGAGGGTGTACATCGCCGTGCCGTCGCCGATCAGTGCGATCACCGGGCGGTTGGGGCAGGCGATGGCCGCGCCCACGGCATTGGGCAGGCCCTGGCCGATGGCCCCGCCGGTCAGCGTGATCAGGTCGTGGCGCGGGCAGCCCGCCGTCATCACGCCCAGCATCAGGCCGGAGGTGATGGCCTCGTCGATGAGGATGGCGTTCTCGGGCAGCAGGTGGCCCACGGCCTTGCACACTTTGGGCGCGGTGAGCGGCCCGCGCGGGCGGCCGGGGCGCTGCGCCGGGGCCAGGGGCGGCTGCGTGGCGCTGGCGCCCAGCGCGGCGGCCAGCTTGTCCAGGCTCGCCGCCGCGTCCTGCGCCGGGCTGCACAGGGTGTGCACCGTGCAGCCCGTCGGCACCAGGTCGCTGGCCTTGCCGGGGTAGGCGAAGAACGAGACGGGTGACTTGGCATCGACCAGCACCAGGTGCCGCGCGCCCGCCAGTTGCACGCCGGCCAGCTCGGCCAGGTAGGCCACGCGCTCCACGGCGGGCAGGCCCGCGCCGCGCTCCATGCGGGTGGGGAACACCTCGGCGAGCAACTGCACGCCGCTGTGGGCCGCAATGCGCGCGGCGCTGCGCAGCGCCCCCTCGCGCAGCGCGTGGCCGCCCAGCAGCAGCACGGTCTTCTCGCCCGCGCGGATGGCCTGCATGAGGGTCTGAGCCAGGGCCTGCACCACCTCGTCGCTGGCGGCGGCGGGCGCGGGCAACGCCGGGGGCGGACAGGGCTGGCCGCCCTCGCCCCACGACACGTCGGCCGGCAGGACCAGCGTGGCCACCTGGCCCGGCAGGCCGCGCGCGGCAGCAATGGCGTCTGCCGCGTCTTGGCACAGGGCCGCAGTGCTTTGCGCGGTGCGCACGAAGCCGGGCGAGACGTTGCGCGCCACGGTCTCGATGTCGGACTGCAGCTGCGCGTCGTACTGCGTGTGGTACGTGGCGTGGTCGCCCACGATGTTGACCACCGGCACCTTGCCCTTGCGTGCGTTGTGCAGGTTGGCCAGGCCGTTGCCCAGGCCGCAGCCCAGGTGCAGCAGCGTGGCGGCGGGCTTGTCCGCCATGCGCGCGTAGCCGTCGGCCGCGCCGGTGGCCACGCCCTCGAACAGCGCCAGCACGGCGCGCATGCGCGGCTCGCTGTCCAGCGCGGCGACGAAGTGCATCTCGCTCGTGCCGGGGTTGGTGAAGCAGACCTCGATGCCGGCATCGGCCAGGGTCTTGAGCAGGGCTTGTGCGCCGTTCATGGGAATCTCCTTGCTTCGCTATTGATAGCTGCTAGCGCTTGATGGGTAAGCGCTGGAGCCGTTTTTTGTCATCAATCCGTGTCGAGGTGCTGGGGGCCGATGTCGGCAACGCGCGTCACGCCCGCCAGCGTCATTGCCAGCAGCAGCTCGCGCTGCCACTGGGCCAGCAGGGTGCGCACGCCCGCCTCGCCCTGCGCGGCCAGCGCCCACACCCAGGGGCGGCCGATGAGCACGCCGCGCGCGCCCAGCGCCAGGGCCTTGAACACATCCACGCCGCTGCGCACGCCGCCGTCCACCAGCACCTCGGTCTGCGCGCCCACGGCCTGGGCGATGGCGGGCAGCTTGGCGGCGGTGGAGGCCACGCTGTCGAGCTGGCGCCCGCCGTGGTTGGAGACGACGATGCCGTCCGCGCCCACCTGCACGGCGGCCTGGGCGTCCTGCACGTCCAGGATGCCCTTGAGCAGCAGGCGGCCCTTCCATTGGCCGCGCAGCCAGTCGATGTCGCGCCACGTCACGCTGGGGTCGAACTGCGCGTCCACCCGGGCCTTGAAGGCGCCCAGGTCGCGCGCGCCGGGCACTTGCGCGGTCAGGTTGCCAAAGCGCAGCGGCTGGCCGCGCAGCGCCACGTCCCGCACCCAGCCGGGGCGCGCCAGCACCTGTGCGGCGCGGATGAGCGCCGGGCGTGCGCCGCTCGCGGCCATGCCGTGGCGGATGTCGCGCAGGCGCATGCCGGGCAGCGGCAGATCGACCGTGAAGACCAGCGTGCGGCAGCCCGCGGCCCAGGCACCGTCCAGCAGCGCGCGCACGGCGCCGCGGTCGCGCAGCATGTAGAGCTGGAACCAGGGCGGCGTACCGGCCGCGGCCGTCACCTCGGAAATGGGGCAGATGCCCACGGTGGAGAGCGTGAATGGCACGCCCGCTGCGTGCGCCGCGCGCGCGGCCTGCGCCTCGCCCCGGCGCGCGGCCATGCCCGCCAGGCCGATGGGCGCCAGCGCCAGCGGCAGCGCGCAGGGCTGGCCGGCCAGGGTGGCGCGCGTGTCCACCTGGGCCACGTCCACCAGCACGCGCTGGCGCAGGCGCAGGGCGGCGAAGTCCTGCACGTTGGCCGCCAGCGTGCGCTCGTCGCTGGCGCCGCCGTCGATGTAGTCGAACAGAAAGCGCGGCAGGCGCTGCGCGGCCCGGTGGCGCCAGTCGGCGACCGATGCGGGGTAGTGGGTCATGCGCCGGCCCTCCCGGTGATGGCGCGCGCCGCTGCGCGCGCGGTGAGGATGCAGCCGGGCAAAAAGGTGCCTTCCAGCGAGCGCTTGCCGTTCGCACCGCCGCCGCCGAAGCCCGCCGCCTCGCCCACGCAGTACAGGCCGTCGATGGGCTGGCCTGCGCCGTCGAGCACGCGGCTGTGCAGGTCCGTTTGCAGCCCGCCCAGGCTTTTGCGCGTGATGAGCTGCATCTGGATGGCGATGAACGGCCCCGCGCCGGGTTGTTGCAGCGGTGCGGGCGCGCAGGTGCGCAGCCGGTCGGGGCCCCACTGGCGCGCGTGCAGGATGCGGCGGATCTGGTCGTCGTTGTGCAGCTTGGCGCCGTGGGCAAAGTTGGCGTCGAAGGCGTCGGCCGTGGCCTGCAGTACCTCAGGCGCCACATCGAGCGAGGCGGTGAGTGCGTTCATCTTCGCGGCCAGCCCCGCCAGGGTGTCGTCCACCAGGAAATGCGGGCTTTGCCGCTGCATCTGGCGCACCAGGCGGTGGTTGCCCAGCAGCGTTTCCTTGAGGAACTGCGGGAATTGCCTGTCGCGGATGCGCTGGTTGTGCTCGGCGCCGGAGATGGCGAACTCCTTGGCCGCGATGCGCCAGTTGAGCAGGTGCCAGGTCCAGGGCTTTTCCTGCGCGGCCACACGCTGGCACAGCCAGTGCGTGTCGAAGCCGGTGACCAGCGGCGCGGGGCCGATGCGCTCGCCCCGGTGGTTCAGCCACAGCGCCGACTTGCACGGGATGGCCGACAGGCCATGCCCTTCAAAATGCGGAAACGGGTGCGGAAAGCCGGCGGCGTAGTTCCACATTTCGCCCGCGTGCGTGATCTGCGCGCCCAGGTGGGCGGCGTGGCGGTGCAATTTGCCATCGGCGAAGGGGTGCGCGCCATTGAGCATGGCGGCGGGGCGCGGCCGGCCCTGGGGCCAGTTGGCGCGGGTCTCCTCGTGCCCGCCGTTGATGCCGCCCATGGCCAGCACCACCACCGGGGCGTGCAGCCGCACCTCTTCGCCCGTGGCTTCGTTCACCGCCACGGCGCCGGAGATCCGTCCACCCTGGTGGTCCAGTGCCGTGGCGCGGTGGCCGTGTAGCAGTGTGAGCCTGCTGCCTTCACCCGCACGCCGCAGTGCCGCGATCAGGCAGCGCGTGAGTTCGCGCGAGGTGCCCCAGACGATGTGGTAACGCGGCAGGCTGTTGCCCTCGCCGTTCAATCCACGCTCCACCCAGTTCACCGCGGGCATGAACTTCACGCCCTCCTGCAGCAGCCAGTCGTGCACCTGCGCGCGCGAATGCTCCACGTAGTAGCGCGCCCAGGCATGGGGCCAGTGGTCGTCAGCGTCCAGCTCGCCAAAGCGCAGCCAGTCGGCCAGCGCACGCTCGGGCGTGTCGGGGATCTTCATCTTTGCCTGCAGCGGCGTGCCCACCAGGGCCATGCCGCCGAAGGCCCACAGCGCCAGGCCGCCGAAGCGTTCAGGCGTGTCGCGGTCCACCAGCGTGACGCGCTGGCCCGCGCGCAGCAGCTCCAGCGCGGCCACGATGCCGGCCAGACCGCCACCAATGACGACGGTGTCGGAATGTTGGGTTGCCATGCGGCTGTCTCCTTGCGCGCTCTGTGTGGCGCACTGCCGGCCAAAATAGCGGCATATCATGGCGCGGCATAGACTTTGGAGGCCATAGAAATTGACCTTGCAGGCCAGCGTTTCGATGAGTTGGGTGAACACCGTGCTGGCCGCCTCCGAGCGCGCGGGCGTGGCGCGCGAGCGCCTGCTGGCGCGGGCGGGCATCGCACCGGCCGAGCTGGCGCACGAGCGCTGGCCCATTGACCACATCACGCGGCTGTGGCGCGCAGCCGTGCACTGCACGCAGGATTCGGGTTTTGGCCTCAAGGTGGGGGCACAGGTGGGGCCGGGCAGTTTCAATGTGGTGAGCTACCTGCTGCAGTCCGCGTCCAGCCTGCGCGCGGCCATTGCCGCGGTGCAGCAGTACCAGCGCCTCATCAGCGACGGCGGGCGTTTCCAGATGATCGCGGGCGAAACCGCCAGTTGGGTGGTGTACCACCCGCGCCAGGGCGCGCTGGCATTCAGCCCGCACCAGATCGAGGCGGTGCTGGCCGCGGTCGTGGCGTTTGCGCGGTGGGTCACGGGACAGGTGGTGCGTCCGCGGCAGGTGCAGTTCAGCCAGGCACGCATCGGGCCGCTGGCGGGTTACCGCGAGGCCTTCGGCTGCGCCGTGGAATTCGAGCAGGCCTTCAGCGGCGTGCTGCTGGACAACGCGCTGCTGGACGCGCCGCTGCCCCAGGCCGACGAGCAGCTCGCGCGCCTGCACCGCGAACATGCGACGACACGGCTGGCGGCACTGTCAGCGCCGGCCGACCTGGCGCAGGCGCTGCACGCATGGATGGCCGATCAATTGCAAGCGCCGCTGCACGGCAAGGCCCCCGAGCGCGCCCAGGCCGCGGCAGCGCTGGGACTGAGTAACCGTCTTCGAAGTCAAGCGCAATGAAGCGACTTGTCCCAAGGTTTTCCAGTGCGCACCATGGCGTTGAGCGTGGTGAGCAACTTGCGCATGCAAGCGACCAGGGCGACCTTGGGCAACTTGCCAGCGGCCTTCAGACGCTCGTAGAAGGCCTTGATGGCCGGGTTGTAGCGGGTGGCCGTGAGCGTTGCCATGTACAGCACGCGGCGGATCTCGAAGCGCCCGCCTTGTACGCGCCGCCTGCCCTTGCTGCCGCCGGAGTCATTGGCCATGGGCGCCACGCCCACCAATGCAGCGATCTCGCGCCGGTTCAGCCGGCCCAGCTCTGGCAGCTCGGCAATCATCGTGGCACTGGCCACCGGGCCGACTCCCGCAGCCGACTGCAGCAGCGTGTCGAGCTCCCCAAAGTGCTCGCGCACATGCGTGACCATCTGCTCTTCGATCTCATCGAGCTGCGCCTTGATCGCCGCCTCGATGGCCTCGATGCTGGCGTGCAGCTTCTTGGGCGTGATCTGCAGCCGTTGGCGCTCCGAATGGAGCATGGTCAGCAACTGGCGCCTGCGCGTGACCAGGGCCGCGAGCCACTGCTGGCGCTCATCGGCCAGGGGGCGCAAGAAGCGCTGCAGATCGTCGCGGCGCAGCAGCACCGCTGCCAGCTCGGCCAGCGTGCGCGCATCCACCGCGTCGGTCTTGGCCAGGCGTCCCATGGATTTGGCGAAGTCGCGCGCCTGGCGCGGGTTGATGACCGCCACGGGCAGGCCTGTGGCCTGCAGGGCACACGCTAACGCGGCCTCGTAGCCGCCGGTGGCCTCCATCACCACCAGACCCACGTCCAGGGGCTGCAGGGCAGCCGCCAGCGCCGAGTGGCCTTCGGCATCGTTGTCAAACCGCTGGGCGCTGCTCTTGGCACCCAGCACACAGACATCCACGTGCGCCTTGGCCACGTCGATGCCCACCGTCACTGAGGTAACAGACATGATCTTCAGATCCCTTGCTTGTGCATGCGCGCTCAATCAAGGCGCGCGTAACCGTTCGGGCTTCACGAAGACCAGCGCGGCGGCCATGCGTTCTGTACTCAGTCACGGGCTCTATCACCCCAGCGCCTACCAAACTGCACGGGCCGGTCTGGCCGCCTCAACGGCGTTCAGACTCTACCGCGCTGGTCTGGTTTAAAGATACAAGCGAGCGCACCCTGGCGCGACGCATGCAGGCGCTGGGCTTGAGCTACACCGCCGTACTGGACGCGGCGCGGCACCAGGCCGCACTGCACGCGCTGGCGCAGGCGGACCGCCCGCTGGGCGAGATCAGCCAGTCGCTGGGGTTCGCGGAGCCCAGCGTGTTCAACCGGGCCTTTCGCCGCTGGACAGGCTGCACACCGGGGCAGTGGCGGCAGGCCGCGCGGCCACCGGGCGAGCCCTCGGCGTGACCGTGTGTCCGTCCTGTGGCGGGCGCCGCCAGGCAACGCGCGCAGCGGCTACGGCAGCGCCTCAGGCGTGGGTGCCGCCTGCTCCTGCGGCGGGGCATCCGGCAGCGGCTGCGGTGCGCCGCCTTCGCGGTAGCGGATGGTGATGCCGCTGTGGTCTTCTTCGTCGGTCATCGCGTCATAGGCCTTGCCCACGCCTTTACCGACAACCTTGGCCGTGCCCACGGCGGCGTCGGCCGCCAGCCCCACGGCGGTCGCCGTGACACTGACGGCGGCTGCACCCACCGCCACCACCGTGCACCCCGAAAGCAAGGCGCACAAAAAAACCCCTGCCGCCGCAAGGCGCAGGGGCTGGCGCGATCGCCCGGGGCGGGGCATCAGTGGATGCGCATGCCCGGCTGCGCACCGGGGAAGGGCTCCAGTACGAAGATGCCGGGGTGCGCCTTCTCGTCGGCGTGGCTGGCGGCCAGCACCATGCCCTCGCTCAGGCCGAACTTCATCTTGCGCGGTGCCAGATTGGCCACCATCACCGTGAGCTTGCCCTGCAGGTCCTCGGGCTTGTACATGCTGGCGATGCCGCTGAAGACGTTGCGTGTCTGCCCTTCGCCCACGTCCAGTGTCAGGCGCAGCAGCTTGGTGGAGCCTTCCACGGCCTCGCATTTCACGATTTTCGCGATGCGCAGATCCACCTTGGCGAAGTCGTCGATGGTGATCGTCGGGGCGATTTCCTCTCCGCCAGGGATGACCTTTTCGACTGCGGGAGCCGGCGGCTCGAACAGCGCGTCCAGTTGCTCCTGCGTCACGCGCTGCATCAGGTGCTGGTACTGGCCGATCTGGTGGCCGGCGCCCAGGGGCTGGGCCACTTCGGCAAACTGCTCGGGCGGCACGATGAGAAAGCGGGCCACCTCGGCCGCCACCTGCGGCAGGATGGGCTTGAGGTAGATCGTCAGGATGCGGAAGGCCTCGATGCAGGTGGTGCAGACGTCCTGCAGGCGCGCCTCCATGCCCTCCTGCTTGGCCAGCTCCCAGGGCTTGTTGGCGTCCACGTAGCTGTTCACGCGGTCGCACAGCAGCATGGTCTCGCGCACGGCACGGGCCGTGTCGCGCGCCTCGTAGGCTGCAACGATGGGACCGGCCTGTTCGCGCAGCTGCGCCAGCAGCGCCTGGCCATCGGCGCTGACTTCGCCCAGCTTGCCGCCGAAGCGCTTGTAGATGAAGCCCGCGGCACGGCTGGCGATGTTCACGTACTTGCCGATCAGGTCGGAATTCACGCGGGCCATGAAGTCTTCAGGGTTGAAGTCGATGTCTTCGTTCTTGCCGTTGAGCTTGGCGCCCAGGTAGTAGCGCAGCCACTCGGGGTTCATGCCCAGGGCCAGGTATTTGAGCGGGTCCAGCCCCGTGCCGCGGCTCTTGCTCATCTTCTCGCCGTTGTTCACGGTCATGAAGCCGTGCACGCAGATCTTCGTGGGCGTCTTGCGGCCGCTGAACTTCAGCATGGCGGGCCAGAACAGCGTGTGGAAGGTGATGATGTCCTTGCCGATGAAGTGGTACTGCTCCAGCTGCGGGTCGGCCATGTAGGCGTCGTAGTCCTCGCCGCGCTTGTTCAAGAGGTTCTTGAGCGAGGCCAGGTAGCCCACGGGGGCGTCCAGCCACACGTAGAAGTACTTGCCCGGCGCATCGGGGATCTCGATGCCGAAATAGGGGGCGTCGCGGGAGATGTCCCAGTCGTCCAGACCTTCGCTGGTCGTGCCGTCGGGATTGGTGCGCGTGCCGAACCATTCCTTGATCTTGGCGGCCACCTCGGGCTGCACATGCTGGCCGTTCTGCGTCCACTCGGTCAGGAACTCCACCGCGCGCGGGTCGGAGAGCTTGAAGAAGAAGTGCTCGGAGGTCTTGAGCACCGGCTTGGCGCCCGACAGCGCCGAGTAGGGGTTGATCAGGTCGGTGGGCGCGTAGACCGAGCTGCAGACCTCGCAGTTGTCGCCGTACTGGTCCTTGGCATGGCAGCGCGGGCACTCGCCCTTGATGAAGCGGTCGGGCAGGAACATGTTCTTCTCGGGGTCGAAGAACTGCTCGATGGTGCGCGTCTCGATGAAGCCGGCGGCCTTCAGGTCCAGGTAGATCTGCTGGGACAGCTCGTGGTTCTCCGGGCTGTCGGTGTTACTCCAGTTGTCGAAGGCGATGTGAAAGCCATCCAGGTATTGCTTGCGCCCGGCGGCGATGTCGGCCACGAACTGCTGGGGCGTCTTACCCGCCTTCTCGGCGGCAATCATGATGGGCGCGCCATGGGCGTCGTCCGCGCCGACGAAATTGACCGCGTTGCCCTGCATGCGCTGTGCGCGCACCCAGGTGTCGGCTTGGATGTACTCCATGATGTGGCCGATGTGGAAATTGCCGTTGGCATACGGCAGGGCGGTGGTGACGAAGATCTTGCGTGCGGTCATCGGGGGCGGCTCTCCAGTCGCCTCGGGTTTCGAGGCGCAACCCTCGATTTTAGGGCGTGTCAGTTCCGCGGCGCCCGCACGGGATTGCCGTGGTCCTGCCAGCCGAAGAAGGCGCAGATCTCGCTGCGCCGCGCCAGCGCGTCCCCGTGGCCCAGTGCCATGAGCTCTTGCGTGTAACCCCGCTCGAACAGTAAATAGCTGGCCAGCGCGCCGGTGCCCGCGTCAGGCCGGTCGGCGCGCACGCCCAGCGCACTGAGCAGGGTGCGGATGGTCCCCGGCAGATCGCACACATGCCGCGCCGCCATCTCGTCCAGGTTGCGCGAGGGGGCGAACACCAGCAGCTCCAGCGGCCGCAGCGGGCTGTGGCTGCGGGCCTCGGGCGGAATCAGCGCCAGCGTCTGGTTGATGCGCTGAGCGCGCTCGATATCCACCGACAGCGCATCCAGAAAGATGTTGGACAGCGTGTGGCCCGCCACCTGGGCCAGCGCCGGGTAGGGCTGCTGCGTGCCAGCCATGCAGGGGCGCGGCGGCTCATAGGTGCGGCTGGTGCCCACCACCAGCAGGCGCTGCGCACCCAGGTGGATGGCGGGCGCCAGCGGCGCGGTCTGGCGCATGGAGCCGTCGCCGAAGTATTCGGTGTGCCCGTCGATGGCCAGTGGCGCTGCCGGGAACATGAACGGAATGGCCGACGAGGCCAGCAGGTGGTTGCGCGTGATGGGGCCGCGCGCGGATTTGCGCAATGAGCGTACCCAGGGCTCCTGGGCGTCTCCGGCGTCAAAGAACGCCACGTGCTGGCCCGAGCTGTAGCTGGACGCGGTCACCGCCAGGGCGCGCAGGTGGCCCGCGCGGATCAGCCGCGGCACGCGCGCCAGCGGTACCAACTGGTCCAGCAGTTGCGCGAGCGGCGCGTTGTCCAGCAGCGAGTGCGGGCGCATGCGGCTCCAGCGGGTGAGAGCCCAGCCCAGCGACAGCAGCGTGAGCCAGCGCGCGCCGCTGCGCATCACGCTCAGGGAGTCGGCGCGGTACACCTGTCGGGCATGGAACTGGGTCCACACGCGCGCCAGGCGCCGCACCGTGCGGTCGAACTGGTCCGCGCCACAGGCCAGGGCCGCCGCGTTGATGGCGCCGGCCGAGGTGCCGGTGAGGATGCCGAATGGCCCCGGCCCGCGCCGCTCGCCGCAAGCCAGCCGCAGGTCGGCAATCGCCTGCAGCACGCCCACCTGGTAGGCGGCACGCGCGCCGCCGCCCATCAGCACCAGGCCGGTGTGCGCAGGGGCAGGGGAGTGGGTCATGGAGCCACGCGGCTTGGGTTGCGCCCTGTTTTTTTAACCTGCGGGCGTGGCCTTGAGCAGCAGGGCAGCCAGGGCATCGCCCTCCAGCAGCACCACGCCATGCTCGCGCGCAAAGCTGCGTGCGGTCTCGCTCACGGTGCCGGTCAGCGCCACGTACACGGCCTGCGCGCCTTGCTGCTGCGCTTGGGCGTGCAGTTCACGCAGGGGTTCCACGCCATGCGTGGCGGCCTTCCAGCGGCGTGCGGCCACCAGCACCGCGCGGTCGCCCTGCGTGATGCGCAGGTCCGCGTGCAGGCCGGCCAGGCGCTGCACCTCGTGCCCCTCGGTGCGCCATGCGCGCTCCAGCGTGTTGGCGAAATCCTTCCACGGCATGGCGGCAGCGGCCTGCAGGGCACCCTGAACGCGCGCGGCGCTGGGGGCGCGCCACTGGCGCCACGCGGCGATGCAGCCGATCACGGCGATCGGCAGCGCGCCCATGGCGGCGAACGGGGCGATGTCCCCCGGCAGCAGCGCGCCGCAGACGAGCACGATGGCGGCGGCGATGGCAAAGCTCACCCACCAGGGCGAGCGCAGCAGGATTGCGAAGCCCGAGTTCGGGGCCATCTTCAGTTTCACAAAGGAGTCCTTGAGGAATGAGGTGGGTTTGAGCCTAGCCGAAGGCGGCGTGTTCCCGCACGAATCGCCGGGATTTCATGTGCGCGAGAGGGTTTCAAAAATGATAGCTGCTTGCGCTTATCCATAAAGCGCTACAGCCTGATTTGACGCCGAACTATTCCAGCGCCAGCACGGCCTGCGCCACGCTGGCGATGCCCTCGGGCGACAGGTCCGGCGCGCCCACGCGCTGGCGTGTCTCCCAGTGCGTGAAGTTGCGCGCCTGCGAGCGTCCGTAGTGCGGGTCGTAGTGCAGCAGCATCAGCTCGGCGAACAGCGCGGACAGCTCCCCCGCCCGGGCCCAGGCCTGCCAGCGCTGCACGACTTCCTTGCCCTGCAGCTCGGTGAGCGTGCCCAGGCGCTTGGCCAGTGCATCGGGGTCGTCGCCCAGGTAAGCGTAGTCGCGCAGCAGGTAGGCCAGGCGCTCTTCGGGCGTGGCTTCGATCTCGATGCACGCGGCGGCGTGCAGGCGTTGCTCCAGCGGCACGGGTACCGTGAGGCGGCCGATGCGCGCGCTCTCACCCTCCACATACACGGGGCGGGACAGGTCCAGCGCCTCCAGTGCGGTGGCGATCTGTGTCTCGAAATTTTTCTGCGATGGCTGGGGCACGCCCGGCAGCGCGCCGAGCAGTGAGCCCTTGTGGCGGGCGTAGTGCTCCAGGTCCAGCACCTGCGCGCCCATGCCGGCCAGCTGCTGCAGCACGCGCGTCTTGGCGCTGCCGGTGGCGCCCACCAGCACGCGCAGCTCCAGCTGCGGCACCAGGGTCTCGATCTGCGTCATCACATGGCGGCGAAAGGACTTGTAGCCGCCGGCGAGCTGCTGCGCGTCCCAGCCCACCAGGCGCATCCACTGCACCATGGAGCCGCTGCGCATGCCGCCGCGCCAGCAGTAGACCAGCGGGCGCCAGTGCGCAGGCTTGTCGGCGAAATGCGTGCGCAGGTGGTGCGCCAGGTTGGCCGCCACCATGGCCCCGCCCACGCGGCGCGCCTCGAAGGCGCTTTGCTGCACGTAGATGGTGCCGACGATGGCGCGCTCCTCGTCGTTCAGCACCGGGCAGTTGATCGCGCCGGGGATGTGGTCCTCGGCGTATTCGGCGGGCGAGCGCGCGTCGATGAGGGCGTCGAACTGGTGGCGGTCTTCGGGACGGATGGGGCGGTGGTGGGACACGGGAATGCGGTGCTGAACAAAGCCGGGCAGGTGCGAATCTGGGATGATGCGCGCGGCGCGCCCGCGGCACACTTTTGTGCGTCGGGGCAGGCGCCATTGTCCGTCACCGCGCTTTTTCCCTGTTTGCCATGAATGCTTCCGCCCCCACCGCCGCCCCTTCCCATCCGCGCCTGACCTCGCTATCGCATGGCGGCGGCTGCGGCTGCAAGATCGCGCCGGGCGTGCTGTCGCAGATCCTGCAGCAAAGCGGCGCGGGCGCCGTCATGCCGCCCGAGTTGATGGTGGGCATCGAGACCTCGGACGACGCGGCCGTGTACCGACTGAACGAGAGCCAGGCGCTGGTGGCTACCACGGACTTCTTCATGCCCATCGTGGACGACCCATACGAGTTCGGCCGCATCGCTGCCACCAACGCACTGTCCGACGTGTACGCCATGGGGGGCAAGCCCATCATGGCGCTGGCGTTGGTGGCCATGCCGGTGAACACGCTGCCGCTGGACGTGATCGGCGCCATCGTGCGCGGCGGGCAGGACGTGTGCCGCGCGGCGGGCATCCCGATCGCGGGCGGCCACACCATCGACTCGGTCGAGCCCATCTACGGCCTGGTGGCCATGGGCCTGGTGCACCCGGACCGGGTGCGCCGCAACGCCGGCGCCCAGCCGGGCGACGTGCTGGTGCTGGGCAAACCGCTGGGCGTGGGCGTGTATTCGGCTGCGCTGAAGAAGGAGCAACTGGCCGACGCCCACTACCGCGAGATGATTGCCGCCACCACGCGTCTGAACACCCCCGGCCCGCTGCTGGCCGAGCTGCCCGGCGTGCACGCCATCACCGACGTGACGGGCTTCGGCCTGGCCGGCCATGCGCTGGAGGTGGCGCGCGGCGCGGGCGTCACGGTGCAGATCGACTGGGCGCGCGTGCCGCTGCTGCCCGGCGTGGCGGACCTGGCCGCGGCGGGCTTCGTGACCGGCGCCAGCGGCCGCAACTGGGCCGGCTATGGCGAGGGCGTGGCGCTGGACGCCGGCCTGCCGGCCACCGCACAGGCGCTGGTGACGGACCCGCAGACCTCGGGCGGCCTGCTGGTGGCCTGCGCGCCGGACAGCGTGCAGGACGTGCTCGCGGTGTTCGCGCGCGAGGGCTTCGCGCAGGCGGCGGTGATCGGCAGCGTGCAGGCGGGGCCGGCACGGCTGGAGCTGCGTTGAACACGCCGCCGGGGTCGCCGCCGCAGCTGGCTACTCCGGCGGGGCAGGGGGGATTGCGCGAGCTGTCGCCAGCCTACTTCGGCCTGGTCATGGCCACAGGCATCGTTTCACTGGCTGCGGACATGCTGGGCCATCCCCTGCTAGCGCGCGCGTTGCTGGCCTTGAATGCCGTGCAGTACGTGGTGCTGTGGATCTTGTATGTACTGCGGGCCTGGCGCTATCCGCGGCGTTTCTTTGGTGACATGGTGGACCACGCGCGCGGGACCGGCTACTTCACCATGGTGGCTGCCACGGGCATCCTGGCCAGCCAGTGTATCGTGCTGCTGGGCCATGTGCCGCTGGGCTTCGCGCTATGGGCGCTGGCGGCGCTGCTGTGGCTGGTGTTGACCTACACCATCTTCACGGCCTTCACCATCCGCCGGGACAAGCCCGCGCTGGACCGGGGCATCAGCGGTGCCTGGCTGCTGGCCGTGGTGTCCACGCAGGCGCTGGCCGTGTCCAGCGCACTGCTGGCCGCGCGCATCGGCCAGCCGCTGCGGCTGGAACTCAACCTGCTGGCGCTGTCCATGTGGCTGTGGGGCGGCATGCTCTACATCTGGATGATGGCGCTGATCTTCTACCGCTACCTGTTCTTTCCCTTCTCGCCGGGCGACTTGTCGCCGCCGTACTGGATCAACATGGGGGCCATGGCCATTTCCACGCTGGCCGGATCGCTGCTGATCCTGAACGCGCCACAGGCGCCGTTCCTGGTGTCGCTGCTGCCGTTCCTCAAGGGCTTCACGGTGTTCTACTGGGCCGCGGGCACCTGGTGGATTCCCATGCTGGTGCTGCTGGGCATCTGGCGCCACGGCGTGCGCCGCTTTCCGCTGCGCTACGACCCGCTGTACTGGGGCGCGGTGTTTCCGCTGGGCATGTACGCGGCCTGCACCTGGCAGATGGACCAGGCCATGGCCTTTGGCTTTCTGGATGCGCTGCCCCGGCTGTTCTTTGCCGTGGCGCTGCTGGCCTGGCTGCTGGCGTTCATCGGCATGCTGCGCAGCGTGGCGCGCCAGCTGCGTGGGCTGTAGGCAAACAAAGGCACAGGCGCGCCAGTGCCAAGGCCGCTTGGCTAGACTCCGGCTTTCTCTTCAGCAAACCACACAACCATGGCACTCACAGAACAGGCATTGTTGGCGGCGATCGCCGGCGTCCAGGATCCGCACACGGGCAAGGACTTCGTGAGCACGCGCGCGGTGCGCAATGTGCAGATCAACGGCGGCGATGTCGCCTTCGACGTGGAGCTGGGCTACCCCGCCAAGAGCCTGGTGCCCGAGTTGCGCCGCCAGTTCATCGCCGCTGCCAAGGCAGTGGCGGGCGTGGAGAACGTGTCGGTCAACATCAACACCAAGGTGATCGCGCACGCGGTGCAGCGGGGGGTACAGCTGCTACCGCAGGTGAAGAACATCATCGCCGTGGCCTCGGGCAAGGGCGGCGTGGGCAAGAGCACCACAGCCGCCAACCTGGCCCTGGCGCTGGCCGCCGAAGGCGCCCGCGTGGGCGTGCTGGATGCCGACATCTACGGCCCCAGCCAGCCCATGATGCTGGGCATCAGCCGCCGCCCGGAGAGCGAGGACGGCAAGACCATGGAGCCGCTCGAGAACTACGGCGTGCAGGTCATGTCCATCGGCTTCCTGGTGGACCAGGACGAGGCCATGATCTGGCGCGGCCCCATGGCTACGCAGGCGCTGGAGCAGCTGCTGCGCCAGACCAACTGGAAAGACCTGGATTACCTCATCATCGACATGCCGCCGGGCACGGGCGATATCCAGCTCACCCTGAGCCAGCGCGTGCCCATGACCGGCGCCGTGATCGTCACCACGCCCCAGGACATTGCGCTGCTGGACGCCAAGAAGGGCATCAAGATGTTCGAGAAGGTGGGCGTGCCCATCCTGGGCATCGTGGAGAACATGGCCGTGCACGTGTGCAGCAACTGCGGCCATGTGGAGCACATCTTCGGCGCCGACGGCGGCAAGAAGATGGCCGCCGACTATGGCATGGACTACCTGGGCGCGCTGCCGCTGGACATGCATATCCGCCTGCAGGCCGACAGCGGCAAGCCCACCGTGGTGGCCGACCCTGACGGCGAGGTCGCGCAGATCTACAAGAAGGTGGCGCGCGATGTGGCCGTGAAGATCGCGCAGCAGGCCAAGGACTTCTCCAGCAAGTTCCCCACCATCTCGATCAGCAAGAACACCTGATCTGTCAGGGCGCGGTGCGGCTCAGCGCAGCGCGAGCCGCGCGCCCGCGCCTTCCTCTGCTCCGCCCATCACGGGCAGCGGCTTGCCGTCCGGTGCGCGCACCGTGCTCAGCAGCGCCACTACGCGGGCCTGCGTCTCGGCGGGCAGTGGCGCAAAGCCGGTGCCGGCCACCGCGCGGTCGCCCATCAGGAACGAGCGATAGAAGAAGTTGAGCGCGCGTGCCGTGCGCTCGGGCGCGGCGGGCTTGCTGTTGATCACGATGTAGGTGGCTGACACGATGGGCCAGGCCATGGGACTGTCCACGTCCACCAGCGGCGGCGCGTTCAGGCCGTCACGAAACAGGTTGGCGCCGCGCACGGCGGCGCGGTAACTCGCCACCGAAGGGGTCACCCATTCGCCGCGCCGGTTGCGCAGCGCGACGGCGGCGGGACCGTCGCCCACCACATAGTCCGATGACACGTAGCCCAGGGCACCGGCGGTGGCCTGCACCGCCGCCACCATCTTGCTGGAACCCTCCACGGCCTGGATCGCGCCGCCGGCGGGCCAATTCGCACGTCCGTCCTTGAGGGGGATGGCGCTGTCGTCCGCGGCCGCGGCCAGCCGCAGGTAGGCGAGCAGCACTTGCGTGGTGCCCGAGCCGTCGGCCCGCACGACGCGCGTGATCGGCAGGTTGGGCAGCTTCAATTCAGGGTTCAGCGCGGCAATCGCCTTGTCGTTCCAGTGGTCGATGCGTGCGGCGAAGATGGCGGCCAGCACCTGCGCATCCAGGCGCAGCCGCCCGCTGGCTACGCCCGGCAGGTTCACGACCGGCACCACACCGCCCACCAGCGTGGGGAACTGGATCAGGTGATGCTGGGCCAGCTCCTGCGGCGACAGGGGAATGTCGGTGGCGCCGAAGTCGACCTGCTGCGCCTTGATCTGCTGCACGCCTTGGGTAGAGCCGACGGCTGCGTACTGGACCTTGGTGCCGCGCTCCTGCGCATAGTGGCTGGCCCACTGGGCATACACCTTGGCAGGAAAGGAAGCGCCCGCGCCACGGAGGGTGATGTCTTGGGCCAGTGCGGGTGCGGCCAGGACCAGGCTGACCAGCACGGGGGCGGCGATCAGCGCGATACGCGATCGGAAAGTCGTTTGCATAGCGAAAAAGCGTCGGAAAGAGTGGTAGGGCAGGCCCCGCATGCGCCGCAATCCAGGGGTGCGGCGGCGGGGGCCTGCAGGGCCGGGCGGGAGCCAGGAGCGGAGCGCGGCTTTGAAGGGCGCGCATCTTACCGGCCTTTGCAAGGAGGCAGGACGGCTGGATGAGATGCCATGCAGAGGGAGCGGTATGGGAACAAGGTGCCGAGGGCAAGCGAAGTGCGCGCAGGCAAGCGCGGGGCGGCGTGCCGGACAGCAGGGCCCGGCCTTAGTCCTGCCCGGTGGGACCGCGTGCATTGACGCCGCGGGGGGCGCGGCGCACACTGCCTGCGCTTCCTTTTCCCCGCGATTCCATGATCTCCCGACCCGAATTCACCGCCGTGCCCGTGGCCACGGCAGACGATCTGCGCGAGCGCCTGCGCCGCAAGGCCCACCTCAAGGGCCGCCAGCCCGAGGCCTCTGCCCTGGCCGAGGTGCAGACGCTGATCGGCGCGCGCCCGCCCGAGGGCTATGCGCGCGACCGGCTTATCGAGCACCTGCACCTGATCAACGATCGCCACGGTGCGCTGTACGAGCGGCACCTGGTGGCGCTGGCGCGCCTGATGAACCTGCCCATGGCCGAGGTGTACGAGGTGGCAAGCTTCTACCACCACTTCGAGGTGCTGCGCGACGCCGACGGGCCGCCGCGCCTGGTGCTGCGCGTGTGCAACGGGCTGTCCTGCTGCATGGCCGGGGCCGACGCGTTGCTGGCCGAACTGCCCGGGCGGCTGAGCGCCGCGGGCCATGGCGACGTGCGTGTGCAGGCCGCGCCGTGCGTGGGCCGCTGTGAGCAGGCGCCTGTGGCCGTGGTGCACCAGTGCCCGGTGCCGCGTGCCACGCTGGGGGCGGTGCTGGAGCGGGTCGATTTGATGCCGGATCGGGCTCAGGCCCAGCACCCTCAAGCGCCGACAGCTCCTGTTTTTGAAGCGCTGCCGCAAACGGCCGTCACGCGCGGGCCGGAGGCGGTCGCGCCGCCGTGGGTGGGATTGGCCGCCTATCGGGCGGGCGGCGGCTATGCGTTGGCCGCCGGCCTGGCGCAGGGGCGCGTGCCGGCCGACGGCGTGCTTGCGGCCATGGAGGACTCGGGCCTGCGCGGCCTGGGCGGTGCGGGTTTCCCGGCGGGGCGCAAGTGGCGCATCGTGCGCGAGCAGGCGGCCCTTGCCGGGCGCCAGGCCGCCCCAAGCGAGGCAGCGGCCCCCTCGGCGGGCAGCGGACCACGCGAAGCCGGGGAGCGTGGGGGCGTGGCCCTCATGGCGGTGAACATCGACGAGGGTGAGCCCGGCACGTTCAAGGACCGCACTTACCTGGAGCGCGACCCGCACCGCTTCCTTGAGGGTGTGCTGGTGGCTGCACAGGTGGTGGGCACCGCGCAGGTATACATCTACCTGCGCGACGAATACCACGGCTGCCGCGCCCTCCTGCAGGCAGCGATTGCCGAACTGCAGGCCGACCCGCCGTGCGCCTTGCCGCGCATCGAGCTGCGCCGCGGGGCAGGCGCCTACATCTGCGGCGAGGAGTCCGCGATGATCGAGAGCATCGAAGGCAAGCGCGGCGAGCCGCGTATGCGCCCGCCCTATATCGCCCAGGTGGGGTTGTTCGGCCGGCCCACGCTGGAGCACAACTTTGAGACGCTGTACTGGGTGCGCGACATCGTGGAAAAGGGCCCCCAGTGGTTTGCCAGCTTCGGCCGCCACGGGCGCAGGGGGCTGCGCAGCTTCAGCGTGAGCGGGCGTGTGAAGGAACCCGGCGTGAAGCTGGCGCCCGCGGGCATCACGCTGCGTGAACTGGTGGATGAATACTGCGGCGGCATGGCCGACGGGCACGTGCTGTATGCCTACCTGCCCGGTGGTGCGTCGGGCGGCATCCTGCCGGCGCGGCTGGCCGATGTGCCGCTGGACTTCGACACGCTGCAGCCGCACGGCTGCTTCATCGGATCGGCGGCCGTGATCGTGCTCAGCCAGCACGACCGCGCGCGCGATGCCGCGCTGAACATGATGCGTTTTTTTGCGCATGAGAGCTGCGGCCAGTGCACGCCGTGCCGCGTGGGCACGGCCAAGGCGGCGCAGCTCATGCAGGCGCCGCTGTGGGACGAGGACACGCTGGACGACCTGGCGCAGGTGATGGCCGATGCCTCCATCTGCGGGCTGGGGCAGGCGGCACCCAACCCGATCCGCTGCATCCACAAGTACTTTGCGCATGAGGTGGGCGAGGGCCCCTGGCCCGGTGACCTGCCGCTGCCGCGTGGCGGCGTGCGCACCGAGCGCATTCCGCCCGCCGCAGTGCCGGAGGATCGCCCATGAGCGCCGCACCGCACACCGGCGCAGGCGCCGTGCCGTTCGAGCTCGACGGCGAACTCTTGCAGGCCCTTCCGGGCGAAACCCTGTGGCAGGCCGCGCGCCGCTACGGCGTGCAGATCCCCCACCTGTGCCACACCGATGGCCTGCGGCCCGACGGTAACTGCCGCGCCTGCGTGGTGGAGATCGAAGGCGAGCGCACGCTGGCGCCCAGCTGCTGCCGCGCGCCCACGCCCGGCATGCGCGTGCACGCCCAGAGCCCCCGCGCGCTCAAGAGCCAGCAGATGGTGCTGGAACTGCTGCTGTCCGACATGCCAGAGACCGGCTACAAGTGGAACGACGCTACAAAAACAATAGCTGGTAGCGCTTGCCAGGAGAGCGCTGGAGCACAATTTGACCAAGTACCAACGCCCCCGGGGCAGCATGGCGAGTTGAGCGCCTGGGCCGATGCGCTGGGCGTGGCCGTGCGTCCCGCGCTGGCCGCGCTGCGCCGCGCGCAGCCCGCGCCCGACCTGAGCCACCCGGCCATGGCCGTGCACCTGGACGCGTGCATCCAGTGCAACCGCTGCGTGCGCGCCTGCCGCGAGGAACAGGTCAACGACGTGATCGGCTATGCACTGCGCGGAGCCGACAGCAAGATCGTCTTCGACCTGGACGACCCCATGGGCGCCAGCACCTGTGTGGCCTGCGGCGAATGCGTGCAGGCCTGCCCCACGGGCGCGCTGAGTCCCAAGACCCACATCGGCCCGCAGAAGGTGGACCGCACGGTGGACTCGGTCTGCCCGTTCTGCGGCGTGGGCTGCCTCGTCACCTACCACGTAAAGGACGAAAAAATCGTGCGCGTGGACGGCCGTGACGGCCCGGCCAACCGGGGCCGCCTGTGCGTGAAGGGGCGCTTCGGCTTTGACTACGCGCACCACCCGCAGCGCCTCACGGTGCCGCTGGTGCGCAAACCTGGCGTTCCCAAGGACTGGCAGGGCGCTGTGAGGCCCGAGGACTGGCGCGAGGTCTTCCGCGAGGCGACCTGGGACGAGGCGCTGCAGCGCGCCGCAGGCGGACTGCGTGCGCTGCGCGATGCGCACGGCCCCAAGGCGCTGGCGGGGTTTGGCTCGGCCAAGGGCAGCAACGAAGAGGCCTACCTGTTCCAGAAGCTGGTGCGCACCGGCTTTGGCAGCAACAACGTGGACCATTGCACGCGACTGTGCCACGCCTCCAGCGTGGCGGCGCTGCTGGAGGGCGTGGGCTCGGGCGCGGTGAGCAACCCGGTGAGCGACGTGGCGCATGCCGAGGTCATTCTGGTGATCGGCTCCAACCCCACATCCAACCACCCCGTGGCCGCCACATGGATGAAGAATGCCGCCCGGCGGGGTGCAAAGATCGTGCTGGCCGACCCGCGCGTGACCGACATCGGGCGCCACGCCTGGCGCGTGCTGCAGTTCCGGCCCGACACCGATGTGGCCGTGCTCAACGCGCTGATCCACACGGTGATCGAAGAGGGCCTGGCCGACGAGGCCTTCATCCGTGACCGTGCGCTCAACTACGAGGCCCTGCGAGAGAACGTGCGCGCCTACAGCCCTGAGGCCATGGCGCCGCTCTGCGGCATTCCCGCGGTCACGCTGCGCGAGGTGGCGCGCGCGTTCGCCACGGCCAAGGCGTCGATGGTCCTCTGGGGCATGGGCGTGAGCCAGCATGTGCATGGCACCGACAACGTGCGCTGCCTGATTGCCCTCGCCACCGTCACCGGGCAGATCGGCCGGCCCGGCACGGGCTTGCATCCGCTGCGCGGCCAGAACAACGTGCAGGGCGCAAGCGACGCGGGCCTGATCCCGATGATGTTCCCCAACTACCAGCGCGTAGAGAACGCCGAGGCGCGCGCGTGGTTCGAGCAGTTCTGGGGCTTGCCGCTGGACGACGCGCCGGGTTACACCGTGGTCGAGATCATGCACAAGGCCCTGGCCGATGAGGCCGACCCGCACAAGGTGCGCGGCATGTACATCATGGGCGAGAACCCGGCCATGAGCGACCCTGACCTGAACCATGCGCGCCAGGCGCTCGCGAGCCTGTCGCACCTCGTGGTGCAGGACATCTTCCTGACCGAAACCGCCTGGCTGGCCGACGTGGTGCTGCCCGCCAGCGCCTGGCCCGAGAAGACCGGCAGCGTGAGCAACACTGACCGCATGGTGCAGCTGGGCCGGCGCGCTCTCACGCCACCGGGTGACGCGCGGCCCGACCTGTGGATCGTGCAGCAGATGGCGAAGGGCATGGGCCTGGCCTGGGACTACGAGGGCGCAGAAGCTGGCGTGGCTGCCGTCTACGAGGAAATGCGTCAGGCCATGGCCGGCGCCATCGCGGGTATCAGCTGGGACCGGCTGGAGCGCGAGTCCAGCGTGACCTACCCCTGCCTCTCGGCCGAGGACCCGGGCCAGCCCATCGTATTCACCGAGCGCTTTCCCACCCCCACGGGCCGTGTGACGCTGGTGCCGGCCGACATCATCCCGGCCGACGAGCGGCCCGATGCCGACTACCCGCTGGTGCTCATCACGGGCCGCCAGCTGGAGCACTGGCACACGGGCAGCATGACGCGGCGATCGGCCGTGCTCGATGCCATCGAGCCGCACGCCACGGCCTCGCTGCACGGCGACGAACTGGCGCGCCTGCGGCTGGCGCCGGGCGACTGGGCGGCGATCCGCTCGCGCCGTGGTGCCGTGCAGGTGCGTGTGCGCCGCGACGACGGCACGCCGCGCGGTGCGGTGTTCATGCCGTTTGCCTATGTGGAAGCGGCGGCCAACCTGCTCACCAATGCGGCGCTGGACCCGTTCGGGAAGATTCCCGAGTTCAAGTATTGCGCCGTGGCCGTGCGGGGCATTGCGCCGCCGCAGGGGCAGGGCGGCTGACTCCGGCGTACAGTGGCGCGCATGTCCTCCCGCCCCTTTATCTCCGTTGCTGTGGTCATGCACCGCGAGCACCTGAACAACCGCTGGCAGCCCTGGCGCTGGTCCCTGGGCGAGGTCGTGCCGCATGAAGACGTGTTTGGCTCCGTGCCCCGCCTGTTGCGCCAGAGCGAGGCCGAGGAGCACTGGCTGTTCCCCGGCTTCGCCGTGGAGCTGTTCCGCGACGATGTCGAGGGCTACCACCTCAATCTGAGCGCGCCCGAGCCCTGTTGGTTCGTGCACTGGCGCATGGACGAGGAGCCCGGCGCGGACGGGCACCAGCTGGCGCGCCCGGTCGATGTGAGCCTGAGCTACCACGATGCGGGCCGATGGCTGGATGCCCAGGAAAACGTGGACCAGGTGCCTGCGCCCGGCCCGGTGCGCGAATGGCTTCAGGCCTTTGTGACGGAGCACTACCAGCCCGAGCCCAAGCGCCGCCGCCGGCCCGAGAGCTTTCGCCCACTGACCGACCGGTTCGGCAACCCCGCTTCCATCTCCACGGGCAAGACGCGCGGAGGCGGCGGTGGCGGTGGCGCGCCGGCAGAAGGCGAGGGCGGTCATGGCTGAGGGCTTCCTGGGCCGCTGGTCGCGGCGCAAGCAGGAGGCGCGAGACCCCGAAACCGCTTCCCAGACCGAGGTGGAGGTTGCTGCGGCGCCCGATCTGCCGCCGCAGCGTGAAGCACCTGTGGCACCCGTGCAGCAACTCACCGCACAGCCAGCAGCGCAACCGGCAGCCGCAGCGCGGCCGTTGCCTACGCTGCAGGACGTGCAGGCGCTCACGCCAGAGTCCGACTTCTCCAGTTTCGTGACGCGCGGCGTGGCGCCGGAGGTTCGCAATGCCGCCATGAAGAAGCTGTTCAGCGACCCGCACTTCAATGTGATGGACGGGCTGGATGTCTATATCGACGACTACACCCAGCCCACGCCGCTGCCGCTGAGCACGCTGCGCCAGCTTGCCAGCGCCAAGGTGCTGGGGCTGGTGCAGGAGGACGCGCCGCAGGAGCGCTCCAGCACGGCAAAGGCCGGCCAGGGTGCTGGGGTGATCGAGCCGCAGCAGGCCGCGGGCGACCTTGATGTGGCACAGTCCGGCGTATGCAACGCCATTCCTAGCCCGCAGGCGCCGGATGCTGCACCGCAGCAGACCGCGCCCGCCAGCCACCTACCTGATGCCCAAGACGCTGATATGCGATTGCAACCGGACCATGCCTCTGGACCCCAGGGCACTGGGAACGGCTCTGCATGAGGAGCTGACGCTCCACTCCACCCTGTGCCGCCGCGAGGCCGGCGCCTTCCAGCAGGCCGTGCGCAGCGGCGAGACGGTGCTTGTCGCCTGCACCCAGGAACAACGCCTGTTCACCGAACTGGCCGAGCAGACCGAAGGGGCCACTTCGCCCCTGCGCTTCGTCAACATTCGCGAGACTGGCGGCTGGAGCCGCGATGCGCGCCAGGCCGGCCCCAAGATCGCTGCGTTGCTGGCGGCGGCCCATCTGCCAGAGCCCGAGCCTGTGCCCACCGTGAGCTTTCGCAGTGGTGGACGTCTGCTGATCATCGGCGCGCTGGATGCCGCCGAGCGTGCGGCCACGCTGCTGGCCGACGTGCTGGACGTGACGCTGTTCGCGCAAGGCCCCGGTGATGCCGGTGGCCGGCAGGAGCGGCGCTTTCCCGTGCTGGGCGGGCGCGTTGTGTCACTCAAGGGTTGGCTGGGGCGATTTGCGCTGCAATGGACGGCGGACAACCCCATCGACCTGGACCTGTGCACGCGCTGCAATGCCTGCGTGACCGCCTGCCCCGAGAACGCCATCGGGCTCGATTACCAGATCGACATGACGGCCTGTACCGGCCACCGCGATTGCGTGAAGGCCTGCGCGGTGGCGGGTGCCATCCGCTTCGAGCGCGAGGCCGAGGTGCAGTCGCAGGACTTTGATCTGGTGCTGGACCTGCGCCCTGCCGGCGCCGGGCCCACCTTTTTGCAGCACGCGCTGCCGCAGGGGTACTTCCGCTGGGACGGGCAGGACCTGCAGGCGCTGCTGCGCCTGCGCGACCTGGTGGGTGAATTCGAGAAGCCCAAGTTTTTCAGCTACCGCCAGAAACTCTGCGCCCACAGCCGCAACCGCGAGGTGGGCTGCAATGCCTGCGTGGACATCTGCTCGGCCGAGGCCATCAGCAGCGACCCCGTGCGCCAGCAGGTGGTGGTCAATCCACACCTGTGCGTGGGCTGCGGCGCCTGCACCACGGTCTGCCCCACGGGCGCCATGGGCTATACCTACCCGTCCGCGCAGGACATGGGCACGCGCATCCGTACCCTGCTGTCCACTTATGCCCAGGCCGGCGGCCGCCAGCCCAGCCTGCTGCTGCACAGCCAGGAGAGCGGGCAGCAGCTCGTGCATGAACTGGGGCGCGCGGCCCAATTGGGCGTGGCCCAGGGCGTGCCCGCGCACATGATCCCCGTGGCGCTATGGCATACAGCCAGTGTCGGTATCGATCTGTGGCTCAGTGCCATCGCGCAGGGGGCGACACAGGTGGCGGTGCTGTTCACGGGGGACGAGGCACCGCAGTACGTGGAGGGCCTGCAGTCGCAGATGGCGGTGGCGCAGGCGTTGTTGCACGGCCTGGGCTATACGGGCACGCATCTGCATTGCGTGCATGCGCGCTCCGCGACCGATCTGGATGCGGGGCTGCGCGCGATCGGCGGCGCGTGCGGCAGCGTACCGGCGCAGGCCGCCCGCTTCACGCCGACCAATGACAAGCGCGCTACGCTGGAGCTGGCGCTGGATCATCTGGTGACCAATGCCCCCGCGCGCGAGTTGCCCGAGGCCATTGCGCTACCCAAAGGGCCATCTCCGTGGGGTACGGTGGTCGTGGACAAGGACCGCTGTACGTTGTGCCTGAGCTGCGTGAGCGCCTGCCCCGCCGGCGCGCTGCAGGACAATCCGCAGGCACCGCAGCTGCGCTTCACTGAGCAGAATTGCGTGCAATGCGGCCTGTGCGAGCGCACTTGCCCCGAGAACGCCATCGCGCTGCAGCCGCGCATGCTGCTCACGCCGGAGCGCGGCCAGCCGCGCGTGCTGAACGAGACCCAGCCCTATGGCTGCATCCGCTGCGGCAAGCCTTTCGGCACGCTGCAGGCCATCGAGGCCATGCTGGGCAGGCTGGCCGACCACCCGATGTTCCAGGGTGAGGCGCTGGAACGCCTCAAGATGTGCGGCGACTGCCGCGTGATTGACTTGTACTCCGCCCAGAACGAAGCGAAAGTGACCGACCTGTGAGCAGCCCCACCACAGCCCACCTCACCGCCCCGGCCACCACCTCCGCGCTGGATGAGGAAACCGCGCGCGCAGAGTTGTACGGCCTGTTGGCCCAGCTGTACTACGCCTCGCCCGATCCGGCACTGCTGGATGCGTTGCGCGTCGCCGTGACCGAGGCGCCCGCCAGCGGCGCCTTTTTGCAGGAGCCTTGGCAGCAGCTCGTTGCCGTGGCGCGCGAGCTGACGGACGGCGCGGTGGCCGACGAGTACGACGCGCTCTTTGGCGGCGTGGGCAAGCCCGAGGTATTCCTGTACGGCTCGCACTACCTGAGCGGCTTTCTGAACGAAAAGCCCCTGGCGCGGCTGCGCACCGACCTGCAGCGCCTGGGCCTGGCCGCACCGGAGGACATGCCCGATACCGAGGACCACATCGCCTACCTGTGCGAGGTGATGCGCTACCTGATCGCTGGTGACGATGGGGGCGTGTGCCACCTGGAGTCGCAGCGCACCTTCTTTGCCGCGCATATCCAGCCCTGGGTGCTGCAGTTGTGTGATGTGCTGGAGCAGCAGCCGCGGGCGCGCTTTTACGCCGTCCTGGCGCGATTCACGCGCGCCTTCGTGGCTGTGGAGTCGCAGGGCTTCGACATGCTCGAGTAAGCGCGGCGCCGCACCTAGCGCGGAACGTACAACGGTGCAGCACGCCCATCGCCAAAGGTGAGCCCGATCCTCGGGTGACGTTGCCGCATTGTGACCAATGTCATAGACTGTATGAATGCGGCTTCATACGCCGCGATTTTTCCGTTTTCTTGCCAGCATTCCTGGAGACAAAAATGCAGGACCGCCAGCCCACCCCTTCCCGTCGTCGTTTCTTTGCAGGTGCTGCCACCGTCGGTGCCGCAGCCGCTTCCGTGGCCGTGCTTCCGCGCATGGTGACCACCCCGCAGGCTGTGGTGGAACAGGCCCCGCGCCCTACCCCCGAGCGGGGCGGCGGCTACCATGAATCGGACCATGTCCGCCACTACTACAACACCACCCGCATCTGATGCGGCACAGCGGGGTTCGCCATGTTGCTGACTAAAAAATCTTCCCATGCGCCGCAAGGTGCACAGGCCTCTTCCCCCTTCGTGCACAGCCTGCGGCGTGGGCTCTCGCAGGCCCTGCCTACCATGGACCGCCGCGCTTTCCTGCGCCGCTCGGGCCTGGGGGTGGGGGTGGGCATTGCCGCTTCGCAGCTCACGCTGGTGCGCAAATCTCAGGCAGCCGAGGGTGCCAAGGTCGCCATCGGCGATACCAAGGTCGAGGTGCGCCGCACCGTGTGCACGCACTGCTCGGTGGGCTGCGCGGTGGATGCCGTGGTGGAAAACGGCGTATGGGTGCGCCAGGAGCCGGTGTTCGATTCGCCCATCAACCTGGGAGCGCATTGCGCCAAGGGCGCTTCGGTGCGCGAGCACGGCCACGGCGAGTACCGCCTGCGCTATCCGATGAAGCTGGTCAACGGCAAGTACGAGCGCATCAGCTGGGATACGGCCCTGACCGAAATCTCCGCCAAGATGCTGGAACTGCGCAAGGCCAGTGGCCCTGACAGCGTGTACTTCATCGGCTCTTCCAAGCACAGCAATGAACAGGCCTACCTGCTGCGCAAGTTCGTGAGCTTCTGGGGCACCAACAACTGCGATCACCAGGCGCGCATTTGCCACTCGACCACCGTGGCGGGTGTGGCCAACACCTGGGGCTACGGCGCCATGACCAATTCGTACAACGACATGCAAAACAGCAAGGTCGCTCTGTACATCGGCTCCAACGCGGCTGAAGCCCACCCCGTGAGCATGTTGCACATGCTGCATGCCAAGGAAACCGGCTGCAAGATGATCGTGGTGGACCCACGCTTCACCCGCACGGCCGCCAAGGCCGACGAGTACGTGCGCATCCGCTCGGGCACCGACATTCCTTTCCTGTTCGGCCTGGTCTATCACATCTTCAAGAACGGCTGGGAAGACAAGAAGTACATCCATGACCGTGTCTACGGCATGGAAAAGGTGCGCGACGAGGTCATGGCCAAGTGGACACCCGACAAGGTGGAAGAGGCCTGCGGCGTCAAAGAAGAACAGATGTTCAAGGTTGCCAAGATGCTGGCCGACAGCCGCCCCGGCACCATCGTGTGGTGCATGGGCCAGACGCAGCATTCCATCGGCAATGCCATGGTGCGTGCCTCCTGCATCTTGCAGTTGGCCCTGGGCAACGTGGGCAAGAGCGGTGGTGGTACCAACATCTTCCGTGGCCACGACAACGTGCAAGGCGCGACTGACGTTGGCCCCAATCCTGACTCCCTGCCAGGCTACTACGGCCTGGCCGAAGGCTCGTGGAAGCACTTCGCCAACGCCTGGGGGGTCGACTTCGAGTGGATCAAGGGCCGCTACGCATCGCCCGCCATGATGAGCAAGAACGGCATCACCGTCTCGCGCTGGATCGACGGCGTGTTGGAGAAGAACGAGCTCATCGACCAGGATTCCAACCTGCGCGGTGTCTTCTACTGGGGTCATGCGCCCAACTCGCAGACGCGCGGCCTGGAGATGAAGCGCGCGATGGACAAGCTGGACCTGCTGGTGGTGGTTGATCCCTATCCGTCGGCCACGGCGGCCATGGCGGCCATGCCCGGCAAGCCAGAGGATCTGAATCCCAACCGGGCCGTGTACCTGCTGCCGGCCTGCACCCAGTTTGAAACCAGTGGTTCGGCCACGGCATCCAACCGCTCGCTGCAGTGGCGCGAAAAGGTCATCGAGCCGCTCTGGGAGAGCCGCAGCGACCACATGATCATGTACCAGTTCGCGCAGAAGCTCGGCTTCGACAAGGAACTGGTCAAGAACTACCAGATGCAGAAGGTCAAGGGCATGGACGAACCCGTGCCCGAGGACATCCTGCGTGAGATCAACCGCTGTGTCTGGACCATTGGCTACACCGGCCAAAGCCCTGAGCGCCTGAAGGCCCACATGAAGAACATGCATGTGTTCGACGTGAAGACCCTCAAGGCCAAGGGCGGCAAGGACAAGGAAACCGGCTACGACTTCGCTGGCGACTACTTCGGCCTGCCATGGCCCTGCTACGGCACGCCCGAGCTCAAGCACCCAGGCACGGCCAACCTGTACGACACATCCAAGCACGTCATGGACGGTGGCGGTAACTTCCGCGCCAACTTCGGCGTGGAGCGCAATGGCGAGAACCTGCTGGCCGAGGATGGATCGCACTCACTGGGCGCAGACATCACCACCGGCTACCCCGAGTTTGACCACGTGCTGCTCAAGAAGCTGGGCTGGTGGGACGAGTTGACCGACGCCGAGAAGACGGCGGCCGAAGGCAAGAACTGGAAGACCGATTCCTCGGGTGGCATCATCCGCGTGGTCATGAAGAACCATGGTTGCCATCCCTTTGGCAACGCCAAGGCGCGGGCCGTGGTGTGGAACTTCCCCGATGCGATTCCCCAGCACCGCGAGCCCATCTATGGCACGCGTCCCGATCTGGTGGCCAAGTACCCCACGCACGAGGACAAGAAGGCTTTCTGGCGCCTGCCCACGCTCTACAAGAGCCTGCAGGACAAGAATGTGGCGGACAAGGTGTACGAGAAGTTCCCGCTCATCCTGACGTCGGGCCGCCTGGTCGAGTACGAAGGCGGTGGTGAAGAAACCCGCTCCAACCCCTGGCTGGCCGAGTTGCAGCAGGAAGCGTTCGTGGAAATCAACCCCAAGACCGCTGCCGACCGTGGCATCCGCAACGGTGAGCGCGTTTGGCTCAGCACCCCCACGGGCGCGCGCCTGAATGTGCAGGCCCTGGTCACCGAGCGCGTAGCGCCCGACACCGTGTGGATGCCATTCCACTTCTCCGGCCGCTGGCAAGGCGC
Organism: Diaphorobacter sp. LI3; assembly: GCF_022807955.1. Lineage (NCBI taxonomy): Bacteria > Pseudomonadati > Pseudomonadota > Betaproteobacteria > Burkholderiales > Comamonadaceae > Diaphorobacter > Diaphorobacter sp. LI3. The sequence goes on from NZ_CP094346.1 coordinate 1,106,226, forward strand.
CGACATGCTGGCGTATTACCCCAAGGGGGCAGCGCCCGTGGTGCGCGGCGAGGCGGTCAACACCGCCACGACCTATGGCTACGACAGCGTGACCATGATGCAAGAAACCAAGACCACGATCTGCAACGTGGAACGCGCATAAGGAGGCAGCGATGGCACGGATGAAATTCATTTGCGACGCGGAGCGTTGCATCGAGTGCAACAGCTGCGTGACAGCGTGCAAGAACGAGCATGAAGTGCCCTGGGGTGTGAACCGCCGCCGCGTGGTGACCCTGAATGACGGCGTGCCCGGTGAAAAGTCCATCTCGGTCGCCTGCATGCACTGCAGCGATGCGCCTTGCATGGCGGTGTGCCCCGTGAACTGCTTCTACCGCACGGAAGAGGGTGTGGTGCTGCATGACAAGGACGTATGCATTGGCTGCGGCTATTGCAGCTACGCCTGCCCGTTCGGTGCGCCGCAGTTCCCCTCGCAGGGCACTTTTGGTGTGCGCGGCAAGATGGACAAGTGCACCTTCTGTGCCGGTGGTCCCGAGGAGCACGGCAGCCAGGCCGAGTTCGAGAAGTACGGACGCAACCGCCTGGCCGAGGGCAAGCTGCCCGCCTGTGCCGAAATGTGCTCCACCAAGGCGCTGCTGGCCGGTGACGGCGACGTGGTCGCCGACATCTTCCGCACCCGCGTGGTCCAGCGGGGCAAGGGCGCCGAGGTCTGGGGCTGGGGCACGGCCTATGGTTCCAAGCAGGCCGGCCAGCCGCCGGCGGGAGCAAAGTCATGAAGACGCGTGCATGGCATGTTCTGGGCGCCCTGGGCGCAGCCGTGGCCCTGACGGCCTGCGGCGAGAAACCGCAGACCGGCGGCGGTGTGAAGTACGACGCACCGCCCTACGCGGGCACGGGCAGCAACTTCACTTCTCCCGACTGGAAGGCGGGCGATGCGGGCAGCTGGGAGCAAAAGCTTAAGACCCGCATGCAGTACGGCCAAAACGAATACAACCGCGTGCGGTGATGCGAGGTCTGCCATGAAACACCTCTTGTGTGCATTGCTGCTTGCCAGCGGTGCCGCGTGGGCGCAGGCCCCGGCGGCGCCCGCCAGCGACGCGGCAGCGCCCGCGGCGGCAGACGCTGCCCCTGTGCCGGCGGCGGTTGGTGCCGTCAAAAGCCAGAACATCTTCGACGTGAAGCCCGATGCCAGTGAGGAGCCGGGCTACGCCCAGCAGACCAACGGTGAGCGTGCCAAGGTTCAGCCGGGCAACAACGCGCCCATGTGGCGGCAGGTGCGAGATGGGGTGACGGGCTACAGCAGCCTGCCGGCGAGCCAGGCCCCTGAGGCCGGCAACCTGATCCAGCCGTTCGCGCAATACCCCGGCTCGCGCTACACCACGGCAGGCCAGGCGTGGCGTGAGGTGCGCAATAACTGGATCATTCCCTACGGTGCGGCCTTGCTGGGCATCACCGTGCTGGCGCTGGCCATCTTCTTTGTGACCAAGGGCACCCTGGGCCACGCGGATGCCGAGGCTGGCGGTCGCCGGATCGAGCGCTTCACGCCCTTCGAGCGCGCGGCGCACTGGTCCAATGCGATTGCGTTCGTCACGCTGGCCATCACGGGCATCCTGATGGCGTTCGGCAAGTTCTTCCTGCTGCCCGTGCTGGGCGCACAGCTCTTCGGCTGGCTGGCGTACGCGGCGAAGAACGTGCACAACTTCATGGGCCCGCTGTTCGCCGTGTCGCTCACGGTGATCATCGTCACTTTCATCAAGGACAACATCGCCAACCGCGCGGACTTCGTCTGGCTGTCCAAGGTAGGTGGCATGTTCACCCACAAGGAAGTGCCGTCGCACCGCTTCAACGCAGGCGAGAAGGGCATGTTCTGGTGGGGCATCACTATTCCCGGCGTGTTTGTTGTGCTGTCGGGCCTGGTGCTCGACAAGTTGATCCCCGGCTGGGGCCTGCTGCGCGGAGAGATGCAGATCGCCCACATGGTGCACGCCACGCTGGCCCTCTGGATGATGGCGCTGCTGCTGGGCCACATCTACATGGGCACGATCGGCATGCGCGGGGCCTACAAGGCCATGAAGACCGGTTACGTGAGCGAGGCCTGGGCGCGCGAGCACCATGAGCTGTGGGCCGACGATGTCCGCAGCGGCAAGATTCCCGCACAGCGCAGTGGTGCGGCTCCCGCCGCGCAAACCACGCCTTCCCACCCCGCCGTAGGAGGAACCTCATGATTTTTGCAGCAACTCTCGTGCGCCGCTGCACAGCGGGTCTGGCGCTGGCGTCGTTGGCCGGCGTGGCAGCCGCCAAGCTGCCGCCCCTGTCGCCCGAGGCACAGGCCAAGGCGGCAGAGACCGCCGCCAAGGCCGCATGGTCCGGCAAGGTGGACGCCTATAAGCTGTGTCAGGCACAGGACCGCGTGGTGGCGCACTACCGCCGCACCGCGCCGAACGCCGCGCCTGCGGCGTCTGCCCCCGCGTGCATTGATCCGGGTCCTTTCAGCTACACGCCGCCGGAGGCCAAGCCGCTAGAGGCCGCGGGTGCTCACTCGCCTGCGGGCACTGCCACCAGCCCCCCCAACACGGCCGTGCCGGCCGCCGCCGCGTCGGCCCCCAAGAGCTGACCGAGCCGCCAGTCCGCAGTGCCTGGAGGCCCGCGGGCCGGTGACTGTGGCCTCTCTGTACTGCACGCCCCGCCGCGCTCTGCGCGCCGGGGCGTCGTTACGTGTACGCTGCACCCATGACGCCAACGTCCCAACCACAGACCCTCTCTCGCCATGCCAGTGTGCCGCGGCTCACGCAGGCGGTTGCGCCGCTCACCCATGCGGTGCAAGCCATCAACGAAAGAGGCGAGCGCGAAGAGCTGCACATTCCCGCCGAACGCCCGCTCACGGTGTACGTGGATCGGCGCGAGCTGGTCACGCTGATGACGCTGGGCGCACACCCCGAGCTGCTGGTGTTGGGATACCTGCGCAACCAGCGGTTGGTGGATTCCGTGGAGGAGATCGAGTCCATCACCGTGGACTGGGAGGTCAACGCCGCCGCCGTCGCCACGCGCCGCGGCATCGCACGCATCGAAGAGCGCACCGCGCGCAAGGTCGTCACCACCGGCTGTGGCCAGGGCAGCGTGTTCGGCGGCTTGATGGACGAGGTGGCCGGCATACACCTGCCTCCCGCGCAACTGACGCAGGCCGAGCTGTACGGCATCGTCAACGCCATCCGACTTCAGGAATCCACCTACAAGTCCGCTGGCTCGGTGCACGGCTGCGCCCTGTTCCAGGGGCCGCAGATGCTCGTCTTTGTGGAGGACGTGGGACGCCACAATGCCATTGACACCATTGCGGGCTGGATGTGGATGCAGCAGCCTGCCGAGGCCATGCAAGGCAGCGACAAAGTCTTCTACACCACGGGTCGCCTCACGAGCGAGATGGTCATCAAATCCGCCCAGATGGGGGTGCCCATCGTGGTGTCGCGCAGCGGCATGACGCAAATGGGGCATGCCGTGGCCAGCCAGCTGGGGCTGTGCGCCATCGGACGTGCGACCAATCGGCGCTTTCTCTGCTACAGCGGGGCGGATCGGCTGGTGCTGCAGCCAGAGCAGGCACAGGCGCCGCCTGTACCCGCTGCGTAGCGGCGCAAGGGGCCCTATGTGGCCAATGGCGGTCATTGAGGCACACATAGTGCCGGTGGCATGATGCACGCCATGCCCGCATCCCCCGCCTCTGCATCTTCGCAAGACTCGGCAACCGGCCGCATCGCTGTGCCATGGGCTCGCCTGGGCTGGCGCACGCTCTGGCGTGATCTGCGCGCGGGCGAGTTGCGCCTGCTCATGGTCGCCGTGACGCTGGCCGTGGCAGCGCTCACCTCGGTGGGTTTCTTTGCGGATCGACTTCAGGGTGGCCTGGCGCGCGACGCACTGCAACTGCTGGGCGGCGACGCAGTGGTGGCCAGCGACAACCCCACGCCCGTCGCGTTTGTGGAGCAGGCACGGGCGCTGGGTTTGACGGGCGTGACCACCCTGAGCTTTCCCACCATGGGGCGCGCGCCCGATCTGCAGGGCGGCGCCAGCCGGCTGGTGGCGCTCAAGAGCGTGGAGCCGGGCTACCCGTTGCGCGGCCGCCTGCAGGTGGCGGACGCCCCTCAGCGCCCCGGCATTCCCACACAAAGCATTCCAGCGCAGGGCGAGGTCTGGGTGGACGCTCCGCTATTGGAGTCGTTGGCGCTCCAGTTGGGTAACTTCCTGCTGCTGGGGGACACGCAACTGCGCATCACGCGCATCATCACGCTGGAGCCCGACCGCGGGGCGGGCTTCATGAACTTTGCCCCGCGCGTGATGCTCAATGCGATGGATCTGCCCGCTACCGGGCTGGTGCAGCCCGCCAGCCGCATCACTTACCGCTTTGCGGTGGCCGGCACACCGGACGCCGTCAAGCGCTTCACCGCCTGGGCCAGTGCGGCGGCGGCCGAGCCGGGCATGCGCGGCGTGCGTGTGGAGTCGCTGGACAGCGGTAGGCCTGAGATGCGCCAGACGCTGGACCGCGCGCAGAAGTTCCTCAACCTCGTGGCGTTGCTGGCGGCGTTGCTCTCGGCCGTGGCCGTGGCGCTGGCCGCGCGCGGCTTCGCCAACGAGCATCTGGACGCCGCCGCGCTGCTGCGCGTGCTGGGCCAGAGCCAGCGCACGATCGCCGGCGCCTACGTGATGGAGTTCGCTTTGGTCGGCCTGTTCGCCAGCGCGCTGGGTGTGCTGCTGGGCTTTGCGGTGCACCATGTGTTCGTGTTGCTGCTTGCGGGGCTGGTGGAATCGGCACTGCCTGCGGCCAGCCTCTGGCCCGTGGCCTTCGGCGTGGGCGTGGGCCTCACGCTGATGTGCGCCTTCGGCCTGCCGCCGGTGCTGCAGCTGGCGCAGGTGCCGCCGCTGCGCGTGATCCGGCGTGACCTGGGGAATGTGCGGCCCACGTCCCTGGCTGTGCTGGGCCTGGGCGTGGCGGGGTTTGCGGCGCTGCTGCTGGTGGTCAGCCGCGACTGGAAGCTGGGCGCGATCGCCGTGGGTGGTTTTGCCGCAGCCGCGCTGCTGTTTGCCGCGCTGGCCTGGGCGGCTGTGGGGCTGCTGCGCAAGAGTGTGCGCGAGACCACGGCGCCGCGCTGGCTGGTGCTGGCCACACGCCAGATCGCCGCGCGCCCCGCCTATGCCGTGGTGCAGGTCAGCAGTCTGGCGGTGGGGCTGCTGGCGCTGGTGCTGCTGGTGCTGCTGCGCACGGACCTCATCGCCAGCTGGCAGCGTGCCACGCCGGCCACGGCGCCCAACCGTTTCGTGATCAACATCCTGCCGGACCAGGCCGAGGCCTTTCGCCAGATGCTGCAGCGGGCGGGCGTGGCGCAGTACGACTGGTACCCCATGTTCCGCGGCAGGCTGGTGGCCATCAACGACCGCCCGGTGAGCATGGACGACTATGAGGACGACCGCGCCAAGCGCCTGGTGGACCGTGAGTTCAACCTCTCCAACGCCCACGACGCGCCGGAGCACAACCCCATCGTGGGCGGGCGCTGGACCCCTGACGAGCACGGCGCCGTGAGCGTGGAGGAGGGTATCGCCAAGACGCTGGGCCTCAAGCTGGGCGATAGACTGCGCTTTGACATTGCCGGCGTGCAGAGCGAGGCGCGCATCACCAGCCTGCGTCAGGTGGACTGGAGTTCCATGCGTGCCAATTTCTTCGTGATGTACCCGGTGGCGCAGATGCCCGACGTGCCCTACACCTACCTGGCCGCCTACCGCGCGCCGCAGCAGCCGGGCTTTGACAACGCGCTGGTGCATGCCTTCCCCAACATCACCAACGTGGACATGAGCGCCACGCTGGCCCAGGTGCAAGGGGTGCTGGCGCAGGTGATCCGCGCGGTGGAGTTTCTGTTTGCCTTCACGCTGGCGGCTGGGCTGGTGGTGCTGTTCGCGGCCGTCACCGCCACGCGCGAGGAGCGCGCACGCGAATTCGCCATCATGCGTGCCGTGGGCGCACGTGCCAGCCTGCTGCGACAGGTGCAGCGTGCCGAACTGGCCGGCGTGGGCCTGCTGGCGGGCTTCCTGGCCAGCTGTGTGGCCGTGGCCGTGGGCTGGGCGCTGGCGCGCTATGTGTTCGACTTCAGCTGGACGGCCCAGTTCTGGGTGCCGATCGCCGGTGCGCTGGCGGGTGCGCTGCTGGCGCTGGCGGCGGGTTGGTGGGGTTTGCGCGAGGTGCTGCGCCGCCCCGTGGTACAGACGTTGCGCAGCGCAGCGCAGGAGTGAGGAGGGCCATGCCGCAACAGGACACGCCGCATTGGGAACCCGACTGGTCGCAGGCGCCCGAGGGCTGGGATTGGCTGGCGCAGGACGAAGACGGGCGCTGGTACTGGTACCGCACGCAGCCGCAGGTGGGTGTGGGCGGCGGCGTGTGGCGCTCCAACTCGCGCCACCAGCAGTACGCCGGCCAGGGCCTGCCCAACCCGGCCTGGGACGCCTCGCTGCGCCATCGTCAACAATGATTTTGATAGCTGCCAGCGCTTGCTGGTATTGAGCTGGAGGCCAATTTGGTTATTGACGCAGACGAGAGTGCCGATCTGGCTGCCGCGCTGTGTCGGGCCCTGGGCGTGGCCGAGGGGGGGCCGGTGGAGCATGTGCAGACGCACCTGTCGCATCTGCTGCTGACCCCCACGCATGCCTACAAGCTCAAAAAGCCGCTGCACCTGCCCTTTGCCGATTTCCGCACGCTGCAGGCGCGGCGCCATTTCTGCGGCGAGGAACTGCGTCTGAACCAGCGCCTGGCGCCCATGCTCTACCGGGACATGCTGCCGGTGGTGGGCAGCGCCAAGGCGCCGCGCCTGGGGAGCGTGGAGGAAGCCGGCAACGCTATCGACTGGGTGCTGCGCATGCGCCGCTTTCCCAAGGGCAGCGAGGCCGATGCCCTGGTGCGCGCCGGCGCGCTGCTGCCCGCGCAGGTGGACGCGTTTGCCGCGCATCTCGCGCGCTTTCACGTCGGCGCGCCGGTGGCGCCGCCGGATGGCGGCTGGGGCACGGCCGTGCAGGTGGAGCAGGCCATCACCGGCGTGCTGGACACGCTGGTGCCGCTGCTCGGCGAAGCCGAGAGCGCGCGGCTGGCGGCGCTGCGCATGTGGTTCAGCGCGCGCCAGCCCCTGCTGGCCCTGTGCTGGGCCGTGCGCCACGCCACGGGCCATGTGCGCGAAGGCCATGGGGACCTGCACCTGGGCAACGTGGTGCTGCTGGCGGGTGTGCTCACCGCCTTCGACTGCATCGAGTTCAGCCCGCCGCTGCGCTGGATCGACACGCTGGCCGACGCGGGTTTCTTCAGCATGGACCTGCATGCCCATGGCCGGTCGGACCTGGCCTGGCGCTTCCTGGACGGCTACCTGGCGGTGACGGGCGACTATGCCGGCCTGGCCGTGCTGCGCCCCTACGAGGTCTACCGCGCGCTGGTGCGGGCCATGGCCGCGCGCCTGCGTGCCGCGCAGGGTCTGGCGGGGACATCGGGGCCGGACTATCTGGCTTGCGCCGAACGCCTGGCCGCGCCGCTGGCCCCCCGCCTGCTGATCACCTATGGACTGTCGGGGTCTGGCAAGTCCACCGTCGCCGCCACGCTGCTGGAGCAAGGCGCCGTGCGCCTGCGCTCGGATGTAGAGCGCAAGCGCCTGTATGGCCTGGCGGCGCTGGACAGCTCCGCCGCGCGGGGTGTGGACATCTATACCCCCGAGGCCTCGCGGCGCACCTTCGCGCACCTGCGCCAGCAGGCGCGCGCCGTGCTGCAGGCAGGCTACCCGGTGATCGTGGACGCGGCCTTCCTGCACCGGCGCGAGCGCGACGCCTTTCGCGCGCTGGCAAGCGAATTGGGCGTTCCGTTCACCATCCTGCATTGCCATGCGGACCCACAGCAACTGCGCGAGCGCGTGCTGCGCCGCAGCGCGGCCGGCACCGACCCGTCGGAGGCCAGCCTGGCCGTGCTCGCGCGCCAGCAGGACAGCGCCGAGCCACTGGCGCCCGACGAGCAGGCACAGGTGCTGGATGTGGCCACCGACCGGGCATGGGATGCGGTGGCGCTGTGCGGCCGTTGGCAGGCGGCGGGCCGTGGCGCGGAGGGCGGTGCTTGATGTGTGTCAACATGCCTCGTATCGCCAGTGGCATGCTGAAACCATGAACACCACCCCTCTCTCCGATTCCCAACGCGAACAGCTGCGCGGTGCGCTGGAGCAGCGCAAGCAGCAATTGCTGGCCGAACTGGGCGAGGCCCAGCGCGACACGCTGGCCGTGGCCACCAACCGCGCCGATGCCGAGCGGCTGGACGACCGCAAGGACCAGGCCGACCGCATGGCGCAAGCCACCGTGCGCGACGCCGAGGCCACGCGCGACCACGACGAGCTGGTGGCGGTGCGCGCGGCCCTGGCACGCCTGGCCGACGGCAGCTATGGCGAGTGCACTGACTGCGGCCAGCCCGTGGGCGTGGCCCGCCTGCTGGCCCAGCCCGCGGCGGCGCGCTGCATTGCCTGCCAGTCCAAGGCCGAGGCGCGCGGCGAGCGTTGACAGCCCTGAGGAAGCGGCGCCGGCGCCGGCCCGCTTTCTACAATGGCGCGTATGTCAGCACCTGATTCCGCGCCGTCCGCCCCCACGCCTGCCACACCGTTCGAGCGGATCGGCGGCGAGCCGCGCATCCGCCAACTGGTGGACCGTTTCTACGACCTCATGGACCTGGAGCCCGGCTACGCCGAGCTGCGTGCCAGCCACGGCACTACCCTGGATGACGCGCGCGACAAGCTGTTCTGGTTCCTCTGCGGTTGGCTGGGCGGGCCCGACCACTACCAGAGCCGCTTCGGCCACCCGCGCCTGCGCGCGCGCCACATGCCGTTTTCCATCGGCATCCTGGAGCGGGACCAGTGGGTCGCCTGCATGGACCAGGCCATGGGGGAAGTGGACGTGCCCGACGATCTGCGCGCGCGCCTGAACGAGAGCTTCATGGGAACGGCCGACTGGATGCGCAACCGCGGCGGTTGAGATAGCTATTGATTCAATAGCTATTGGCGCTTGTGGCAAGCGCGGTGAAGACGGATGCGACATGTGGACCCGCGGCGTCACATGCCTGTCAAACCCGGCCCACAGACTCTGGTGTTTTATCCACCACCAGGGTCTTCCATGCAGGACACTTTCTTGCGCGGCCAGCCATTTGCCGTGCGCCTTGCCTTTGTTTTCCCCCGTCGCCATGCGCTGGGCGCGCTGGCCTGTGCCGCGCTGCTGGCCGCCTGCGGCGGCAACGACGACGATGGCGACAGCTCCGCCGCCACGCCCGCCACGGCCACGCTGGCCGTGCTGGAAACCACCGATCTGCACTTCAACGTGCGCAGCTTCGACTACTTCAAGTTGGCTGAGGACAAGACCTACGGCTTCGAGCGCACGGCCACGCTGGTGCGCGCCGCGCGCAAGGAGTTCGCCAACACCCTGCTGGTGGACAACGGCGACACCATCCAGGGCACGGCTCTGGCCGACTACGAGGCCACGGTCAGCCCCATCCCCTGCACGCAGCAGCTGTCCATGTACAAAGCCATGGGCGCTTTAGGCTTTGACGCGGGCACGCTGGGCAACCATGAGTTCAACTACGGCCTGCCGTTCCTGAACCAGGTGCTGGGCGGCGGCCTGGAGGTGGACGGCGTGGACGCCACCAAGAAATGTGCGGGCAACGGCTATCCCGCCGTGCTGGCCAACGTGTACAGCAGCAAGACCAAGAAGCCCCTGGTGCAGCCCTACACGGTACTGGAGCGCACGCTGGTGGCCAAGTCCAGCGACGGCAAGGAGGTCCAGCTGCCCATCAAGATCGGCGTGATCGGTTTCACCACGCCGGGCATCATGAACTGGGACAAGCGCTTCCTGGAGGGCAAGGTCTACACCGAAGGCGCCGTCGAGGCCGCGCAAAAGTACGTGCCCGAGCTGCGTGCCAAGGGTGCCCAGCTGGTCGTCGCGCTGCTGCACGGCGGCCTGGACGCCAGCAGCTATTCGCCCACCATGGAGAACCCGGGCCTGCACCTGTCCAAGGTGCCGGGCATCGACGCCATGGTCATGGGCCACCAGCACAGCGTGTTCCCGGACCTGTCGGCCAAGCCCGCCTTCACGCAGGCTGGCGTGGACAACAAGGCCGGCACCATCAATGGCGTGCCTGCTGTGATGGCCAGCTCCTGGGGCAAGTCGCTGGGCGTGATCCAGCTTGCGCTGAAGTGGGACGGCAAGGCCTGGAGCGTGGACAAGGCCGCCAGCAAGAGCGAGCTGCGCAACATCCAGACCAAGGACGCCGCAGGCGCCAACGTATTCGTGGCCGCTGACCCCGCCGTGGCACCGCTGATCGAGAGCCAGCACCAGGCCGCCATCAACTACGTGAAGACGCCGATCGGCAACACCGACTTCCGCATGAGCACGCTGTTTGCCGACGTGGGCGACCCCGGCGCGATCCAGATCGTGAACCAGGCGCAGCAGGCCTACGTGGCGGCCTACATCCAGGCCAACCTGCCGCAGTACGCGCAGTTGCCCGTGCTGTCGGTGAGCGCGCCGTTCAAGTCGGGCTTCCAGGGCGGCAAGGACTTCACCGACGTCGCGGCCGGCCCGCTGGCCATCTACAACGCGGCCGACCTGTACCTGTACCCCAACACCGTGTACGCGGTGAAGGTGAACGGCGCCGACATCAAGGACTGGCTGGAGGCCGCCGCCAAGCGCTTCAACCAGATCGACCCCGCCAAGGCCGGCGAGCAGGCGCTCATCAGCACCTTCCCCGGCTACAACTTCGACATGTTCACCACCGCGGACGTGCAGTACGAGATCGACGTGACGCAGCCCGTGGGCAGCCGCATCAAGGGCCTGACCTACAAGGGCCAGCCCATCGACCCGGCGCAGGAGTTCGTGATCGCCACCAACAACTACCGCGCCACCAGCGGCAAGAGCTTCATCCCGAAGCTGGACGGCTCGGCCACCATCTGGGCCTCGCCGGATGCCAACCGTGATGTGGTCATCGAGTACGTGCGCAAGAACCCGCAGGTCACGCGCGTGGCCAACGGAGCGGCCAAGAGCTGGCGCTTCACCCAGGTGACGACCGCGGGCGACGTGGTGTTCAGCTCCGGCGCGGACGCGCTGCCCGTGGCCCAGGCCGCGGGGCTGGCCGGCGTGTCGCTGCTCGCGGCCGATGACGGCTCGGGCAAGGGCATGGCCAAGTACAAGATCGACCTGTCCAAGTAAGCGCTGCGCGTCCCCCCGCACGGGGGCTGGCCCACGGTGGTGCACGCCCCCGTGGGCCTTTTGCTTCTAAAACAATAGCTGCTGGCGCTTGATGGATAAGCGCTGAAGGCTGTTTTGGCTTGAAGTGCTGGTCGTCAGCCGCCCGGCCTGCGCCGCCCGGGCTGCAGCAGCACCACCAGCGCGCCCGCGCCGCCGTCCAGCGGCCGCGCCTGCACGAAGGCCAGCACCTCTTTCTTTTGCACCAGCCAGCGTTGCACCCGGCCCTTGAGCACCGGTGTGCGGCCCGGCGACCCCAACCCCTTGCCATGCACCACGCGCACGCAGCGCAGGCCCGTGCGGTGCGCCAGGCGGATGAAATCGCCCAGCGCCTCGCGCGCCTCATCGGTGCGCAGGCCGTGCAGGTCCAACTGGCGCTGGATGCTCCAGTGCCCCCCGCGCAGCTTGCGCGTCACGTCCAGCCCGATGCCCGGGCGGCGAAAACTGAGCTGGTCGTCCACGTCCAGCAGCGTGGTCACGTCGAACTCGTCGCTCAGCGACTCGCGCAGCACGCGCTCTTCGTCCAGCGCGCGCTGCACGGGCAGCGGCTCGGGCGGCTCGGGCGTGGACCAGCGCCGCTCGTGTCACCGCTTGAGCGGCTGCACGGGGCCCACTGCGTCGGCGAACAGGTGGTGCTCGGCGCGGGCGCGCCGCTCGGCCTCGCGGCGCAGGCGCTCGCGCTCGGCCCGCTGCTGCGCGGCCTCCTGCAACGCACGGCGCAGGGGCTTGAGGTCGGCGAAGGAACGGGCGGTGAGGGCAGCGTTCATGGGCTGGGGGCGGTTGTACCGCATCGTCCATGTTCGCCCTGGGGGTCCAGGTATTCGGCGGCAATGAACTGCGTGACCTGCGCGGGGTTGAAGTTGTCGTCGCTCACGAAGACCAGCACGCAGCTGCCCGCCGTGCTGCCGCCTGCGCCACCGCCGGGCAGGGACGGGCCCCAGGTCATGCCCTCCAGGTTGTCCACATCCAGGCCCAGGGCGGCGAAGTCGGCCACCAGGGTCTTGGGGGGGCTGTGGTGGTTGGCGGGGGTGAGCGCATCCAGCGCCAGTGTGTCGCTGCCCGCGCGCGTGTCGATGCGGTACAGCCGCGCGGCAAAGCCGGCGCCGGCGCTGTAGGCGCGCTCCAGCACCAGCAGGTGGTGCGCACCATCGGCCAGGATCTCGCTCACGCCGTTCATCTGCGGTCCCCAGGGCAGGCGGCGGGCCTGCGGCACGTCGTCGGGCGGGTAGGCGATCTGGCGCAGCGCTTGGCCGCTGACCAGGTCGATGGCCGTGATGCGCACCGGCGCACCGCCCGATGCGGGCGTGGCCGGGGGGCCGTCCTGGCGCCAGGGCAGTTCCATGGACAGCCACGCGGTGCGGCCATCGGGCGCCAGGGCGAGGCCCTCCAGCGTGCCGTTGCTGCGCGGTCCGCTGCCGGCCTGGGGCGTGAAGCGGGCGGGCAGGGCGACATCGCGCACGGCCGCGCCGTCGGCGCGGCTTACGCGCAGTTGCGGGCCGAAGCCGCGGCTGAAGTCGCCCTCGCTGGTCCACACGAACTGCGCACCGCCGGGCAGCCAGCGCACGGCCTCTGCGTCGGGCACGTCCATGCCGGGGTGCGCCCTCAGCCACGGCGCGTAGGGCCGGCCGCCGGCATGCAGCAGCGTATGCACGCCGGTGAATTCGGGCGGGGCGAGGGCGGTGGCGTCGTAGCGCAGCCGGGCGGTGTAGATGCGCGCCGGGTCATGGCTGGAGCGGTCGTCGCTGATGATCAGGTAGGTGTCTTGCGCGGGGTTGTAGTCGATGCCGGAGAGGCCGCCCACCGTGGTGCCGCCATAGCGGGTGAGCGGCGGCACGGTGGCAGTGCCGATGAGCCGCAGCAGCGGGGCCTGGGCCGGCGGCTGCGGGGGCGACAGGCGCGTGGCCAGCGGGACGCAGCCCGCCATGGCCAGCAGCAGCGCCTGGGCCAGTACGCGCCGCGCGCGCCCCGGTGCGCTCACACCAGCCCTTGCTCGGCCATGGACAGGGCCGCGCCTGGCGCCACGATCACATGGTCGAGCACGCGCACGTCCACCAGCGCCAGCGCGGCCTTCAAGGTCTGGGTCAGCGCCTCGTCGGCGCGGCTCGGCTGCACGCTGCCGCTGGGGTGGTTGTGCGCCAGCACCACGGCGGCGGCATGGTGGTGCAGGGCGCGCAGCACCACTTCACGGGGGTAGACCGAGGTTTGCGTGAGCGTGCCCCGGAACAGCTCTTCCATGGCGATCAGGCGGTTGCCGCTGTCCAGGAACAGCACGGCGAACACCTCGTGCGTGCGCCCCGCCAGGTGCAGCTGCAGGTAGTGCTGGACGGCCTGCGGCGAGTCGAACACCTCGCGCTCGCGCAGCTGCTGGGCCATGGCGCGGCGGGCGAGTTCCAGCACGGCCATCAGCTCGGCGCGCTTGGCGGGGCCCAGGCCCTTGATGCGCTGCAGGTCCTGGCTGCTGGCGTGCAGCAGCCCGGCAATGCCGCCAAAGCCGCCGCCGGCGCTGCGGCCCGTGGCGGGATCGCGCACGGGATCATCCAGCAGCTCCTGGGCCAGCTGCAGCACGCCCTTGCCCGCCAGGCCCGTGCGCAGCAGGATGGCCAGCAGTTCGGCGTCGGACAGTGCTGCGGGGCCGCGTGCGAGCAGCTTTTCGCGGGGCTGGGCATCCAGCGGCAGGTCTTTGAGGGGCATGGCGCGGTGGGCGCCGCCCCGGCATACGGCCGTGGGGGCTTGCCCGGTTTTCTACAATGCCGGCAGTTTATCGAGAGCTTTCATGACCGCAGACGTCTTCGCATCCTCGTCCACCGTGCCCACTGTGCAACAGGGCTCGTTCCTCACGCTGCACTACCGCCTGGCCGGCCCGGCGGGTGACGTGATCAATACCTTCGAGGACAAGCCCGCCACGCTGTCGGTCGGCACGGGCGAGCTTTCGCCCGCGCTGGAGCAGCGCCTGATCGACCTGCCCGAGGGCGCGCGCGCCACGTTCGAGCTGGCCGCGGGCGAGGCTTTCGGCGAGCGCAACCCCGACATGCAGCAGTGGGTGGCCAAGAAGCTGCTGAACGAGCTGGGCGACCCCCACGAGGAATACACCGTGGGCGACGTGGTGCAGTTCCCCACGCCCGACGGCACGGGCCAGTACGCCGGCGTGGTGCTGGAGGTGCGCGAAGACGGCGCCGTGCGCTTTGACTTCAACCACCCGCTGGCGGGCGTGCCCGTCACCTTCGAAGTGCTGCTCATCGGCGTGCTCTGAACGGGACGCCGCCATGCAAAAACCCCAGGAAATCGTTCTGGCCGAGCCGCGCGGCTTTTGCGCGGGGGTGGACCGGGCCATCGAGATCGTCGAGCGCGCCATTGCCAAGTTCGGCGCGCCCATCTACGTGCGCCACGAGATCGTGCACAACACCTACGTGGTGAACGACCTGAAGGCCAAGGGCGCGATCTTCATCGAGGACCTGGACGAGGTGCCGCCCGGCGCCACGCTGATCTTCTCGGCCCACGGCGTGAGCCGCGCTGTTCAGGACGAGGCGCGCGCGCGGGGTTTCACCATCTTCGACGCCACGTGTCCGCTGGTGACCAAGGTGCATGTCGAGGTGGCCAAGCTGGCCAAGGAAGGCTACGAGTTCATCATGATCGGCCACAAGGGGCACCCCGAGGTCGAGGGCACCATGGGCCAGTTGGACCATGGCATCCACCTGGTGGAAGACGTGGCCGACGTGGCCCGTGTGCAGCCCGCGCAGACCGAGAAGCTGGCCGTGGTCACGCAGACCACGCTCAGCGTGGACGACGCGGCCGAGATCACCGCCGCCGTGCGCGAGCGCTTTCCGTCGATCCGCGAGCCCAAGCAGCAGGACATCTGCTACGCCACGCAGAACCGCCAGGACGCGGTGAAGCTGCTCAGCCCGCAGGTGGACCTGGTGGTCGTGGTGGGCAGCCCCACCAGCTCCAACAGCAACCGCCTGCGCGAGCTGGCAGCGCGCCTGGGTACGCCGGCCTACATGATCGACAGCGTGGACGAGCTGCGCCACGAGTGGTTTGACGGCATCTCCCGCGTGGGCCTCACGGCCGGTGCGTCGGCACCCGAGGTGCTGGTGCAGGCCGTGATCACGCGCATCAAGGAACTGGGCGCGGTGGCCGTGCGCAAGCTGGACGGCATCGAGGAAACCGTGAAATTCCCGCTGCCCAAGGGCCTGAAGCTGGACGCCGCCACGGGCCTGGAGATCACCGAGCGCCCGCCCGAAACCGGCCCGGGCGGACACTGAACGCACTTCTTCGCCCGCTAAAGCCCGGGCGTCGCGGGGCTGCGCGAACCCTGTGTGCGACATTGTTGCTTCAATATTTATAGCTGTTTGCGCTTGATGGATAAGCGTTAGAGGCATATTTTGCATCTATGTGGCAATGCCTGCGCGTGGGTGGGGCATGTGGCACCGGATGGCCAATCCCCCGCAGAATGTGGGCCTCTTTACAATTTCCGCTTCTTCACACCGTGGGGGCACGCTGGGCCCCCTGCATATGGAAATAGCAATACTGTTCGCCCTCATCCTGCTCAATGGCGTGTTCGCCATGTCCGAGCTGGCTCTGGTCTCCGCGCGCAAGACGCGCCTGCAGAAGCTGATCGATGAGGGCGATAGCGGGGCGATCGCCGCGGCCAAGCTGGGTGAGAACCCCACGCGCTTTCTCTCCACCATCCAGATCGGCATCACTTCGATCGGCGTGCTCAACGGCATCGTGGGCGAGTCGGCCCTGGCCAAGCCGCTGGGCGAGTGGCTGCTGGGCCTGGGGGTGGAGCCGCAACTGGCCGGCTACCTGGCCACGGGCCTGGTGGTGGTGCTGATCACCTACTTCTCGATCGTTGTGGGCGAGCTGGTGCCCAAGCGGCTGGGCCAGAGCTACCCCGAGACGCTGGCGCGCGTCGTGGCGCGCCCCATCAACTGGCTGGCGCTCGCCACCAAGCCCTTCGTGCGCCTGCTGTCGATCTCCACCGAGGGGCTGCTGCGCGCCCTGGGGGTGAAGGAATATTCCGCCAGTGCCGTGACGGAGGACGAAATCCACGCCGTGCTGGCCGAGGGCACGAGTGCCGGCGTGATCGAGTCGCACGAGCACCAGATGGTGCGCAACGTGTTCCGCCTGGACGACCGGCAGATCGGCTCGCTGATGGTGCCGCGCGCGGACGTGGTGTTCCTCGATGTGGAGGAGCCTTTCGAGGAGAACCTGCGGCGCATCGAGGAGTCCGACCATGCGCGCTTTCCGGTGGTGCGCGGCGGCATGGAGAACATCCTGGGCGTGCTCAACGCGCGCCAGTGGCTGTCGCGCACGGTGCGCGACGCCCAGGCGCGCGACCTGACGACCCAGCCGCTGCAGACGGCGCTGTACGTGCCCGAGACCATCAATGCCATGGAACTGCTGGACAACTTCCGGCAGTCCGACGTGCAGATGGCCTTCGTCATCGACGAGTACGGCGAGGTGCAGGGCATCGTGACCGTGCAGGACATCATCGAGGCCATCACGGGCGAGTTCCAGCCGCGCGACCCTGAAACCTCTTGGGCCGTGGAGCGCGAGGACGGCAGCTGGCTGCTGGATGGCCACATTCCCGTGCCCGAACTCAAGGACCGCCTGCAACTGTCCACCGTTCCCGAAGAGGACCGCGGCCGCTACCAGACCCTGAGCGGCATGGTCATGTTGCTGACCGGCAAGCTGCCCAAGGTCACCGACACGGTGCAGTGGGAACGCTGGCGCTTCGAGGTGGTGGACATGGATGGCAAGACCATCGACAAGGTGCTGGCCTCCCGCCTGCCCGACGAGGAAGTCAGCGCCGATCCCGCGAGCGGCGACTGAGGCTCAACTCCACAGGTCCAGCGGCGGGTCCGCCGCCACCGCGCGCAGGATGTCGGTGCGCGAGATGAAACCCGCGAGCAATCCGCGCTCATCCGTCACCGGCAGGCCGGGCAGGCCGGTGTCCAGCAGCACGCCCGCCACGCGGCGCAGTTCCGTGTCCTCCGCCACCGTGGGTACGGGACTCACCATCACTTCGGAGACCGGCCGGCGTGCGAGCTCAATGGCCTGCTTGACCGCGCCGGGCTCGGGCAGCAGGTCCAGGGGCGCCATGTCGGCGCGCAGCAGCAGGCCCACCACTTGGCCCTGATCATTCACCACGGGGGCCTGTGCAATTTCGTGCTCGGCCAGCGTCTGCCACGCATCGTTCACGCGCTGATCGGGGGCCACCGTGAGCGCGCCCCTGGTCATCACGTCGCCCACGCGCGACAGCGGCTGACGCGGCTGGGCGGGGCCCTGCTCGGTCTGTACATAGGCCGATACGGCCTCCAGCAGGCGCAGGGGCTTGGGCGTCGCCGTCTGCGCCGTGGCGGGAGGGGCTGCGGTCGCAACAGGTGCCGCGTCGCTGTCCAGGGCGCGCGTGCGCAGGGCCTGGGGGCGGTGCACGCGCCGCACCGGCGCCACCTGCGCCAGCTTGTCCGGTCCACCCCGGTAGATTTGCCCCGAAGGGCCGAACACGAAAAACATGGCTTTGCCTCCTGACCCCTGGCCAATGCACCCGCATTCGTGGTGCATTGCCATGTTATCGGCGCGAAACGCCGCGGCTTTCGCCCCAGTACGCTCTTAGCATGCCGGGCTGCGCCACTAAAATCGCCGCCTATGCTAGACATCCTCCTCCTTCGCAAAGACCTCGCATCGGCCGTCGCACGGCTGGAAACCCGCAAGAAGCCCCAGGCCTTCCTGAATGTGGAGGCGTTCCAGGCCCTGGAGTCCGAGCGCAAGACCATCCAGATGCGCACCGAGGAGTTGCAGTCGCAGCGCAACCAGCTGTCCAAGCAGATCGGCATGCTCATGGGCAAGGGTGAGAAGGACGCCGCCGAGGCTGCGAAAGCCCAGGTGGCCGCGATCAAGGCGGAACTGGACGGTTCTGCCACCCGGCTGGATCAGATCCAGGGCGAACTGCAGACGATGCTGGCCGCCGTCCCGAATCTGCCGCACGAGAGCGTGCCCGTGGGCTCGGACGAGAGCGCCAACGTGGAGGTGCGCCGCTGGAGCCCCGATGGCCCACAGCCGCGCAGCCTGGGCTTCACCCCCAAGGACCACGTGGACCTGGGCGAGCCGCTGGGCCTGGACTTCGACATGGGCGTGAAGCTCTCGGGATCGCGCTTCACGGTGATGAAGGGGGGCATCGCGCGCCTGCATCGGGCCCTGGCGCAGTTCATGCTGGACGTGCAGACCCAGGAGCACGGCTACACCGAGTGCTATGTGCCCTACGTCGTCAATGCGGACTCGCTCAAGGGCACGGGCCAATTGCCCAAGTTCGAGGGCGACCTCTTCGCGGCCCAGAAGGGCGGTCAGGACGCTGAGCCCGTACCCGACAACGCGCAGCTGTACCTCATCCCCACGAGCGAGGTGCCCCTTACCAACTTCGTGCGTGACGAAGTCTTGGCCGAGGCCCAGCTGCCGCTCAAGCTCACGGCCCATACGCCCTGCTTTCGGTCGGAAGCCGGCAGCTACGGCCGTGACACGCGCGGCATGATCCGCCAGCACCAGTTCGACAAGGTCGAGATGGTGCAGATCGTGCATCCCGACAAGAGCTACGAGGCGCTGGAGGAAATGACCCGCCATGCTGAGGCTGTACTGCAGAAGCTGGGCCTGCCCTACCGCGTGATGAGCCTGTGTACGGGCGACATGGGCTTTGGCGCCGCCAAGACCTACGACCTGGAAGTGTGGCTGCCCGCCCAGAACACCTACCGTGAGATCAGTTCGGTGAGCAACTGCGAAGCCTTCCAGGCCCGCCGCCTGCAGGCGCGCTTCAAGAACGCGCAGGGCAAGAACGAGCTGGTGCACACCCTCAACGGGTCTGGCCTGGCCGTGGGCCGCACGCTGGTGGCGGTGCTGGAGAACTACCAGAACGAGGACGGCAGCGTGACCATTCCTGAGGTGCTGCGCCCCTACATGGGCGGCCAAGCCACGCTGTCGGTCTGAAATTTCCTGCTAGAATCGCGGGCTTCGACACACAGGAGAGGTGGCAGAGTGGTCGAATGTACCTGACTCGAAATCAGGCGTAGTGGCAACACTACCGTGGGTTCGAATCCCACCCTCTCCGCCAGGTTTAGCTCCACTACCGAGCGCTACCGTCCAGAAAAGCCCGCTTTCTCCAAGGAGAGCGGGCTTTTTTTCGTCCTGTACCGTCCGCTACCGTGCGCATGAATCCACGGATTTTTGGGGGCAGAATTGGGGGCACAAATCGGGCTTTTCCGATGCCCCCAGAAATGTGCCCCCAAAATGCCCCTGACCGACACCGCGTGCAGGAAGGCCGCCTGCCCCGAAGGACGCCCCAGCGTCCGCCTGGCCGATGAGAAAGCTCTCTACCTGGAGATCACCGCCGCCGGTGGCAAATACTGGCGCTGGAAGTACCGCTTCGGCGGCAAGGAAAAGCGCTTGGCCTTGGGTGTGTACCCCGACGTTTCCTTGGCGCAGGCCCGCGAAGCGCGCGACGAATCCCGCAAGGTGCTGGCTGCGGGTAATGACCCCGGCCAGCTCCGCCGCGATGCCAAGATGGCCAGCGCCGTGAACCAGGCCAACACCTTCGAGGCCGTGGCCCGGTTGTGGTGGGCGCACTGGAAGGACGGCAAAAGCCCGCGCCATGCCGACTACGCCATCAAGCGGCTGGAGACCGATGTATTCCCTGCGCTGGGCGCTTTGCCCATCAGCACCATCACCGCCAGGCACCTGACCCACATGGCCAAGAAGGTTCAGGATCGGGGCGCCATCGACCTGGCGCACCGGGTGCTGCAGATGTCCGGACAGGTCATGCGGTATGCCGTGGCGCACGACCTGATCGAGCGCAATCCCGCTGCCGACGTGAGGCCGGGCGACACCCTCAAGAGCCGCCGCAAAGAGAACTACGCCCGACTGGACGAAAAGGAGCTGCCCGAGCTGCTGCGCAAGATTGAGGCGTACCAGGGCGGGCCGTACACGCGCATGGCCATGAAGCTGATGGCCCTCACGTTCGTGCGCACGTCCGAGCTGATCGCCGCGCGCTGGGACGAATTCGACCTGCAGGCGCAGGAGTGGCGCATCCCGGCCGAGCGCATGAAGATGAAGACCCCGCACATCGTGCCGCTGGCACCGCAGGCCATCGACGTGCTGCAGGCGCTGCAGACCTTGGCGAACGGGCGCGAGCTGCTGTTCCCTGGCGAGCGCGACCACGCCAAGCCCATGAGCAACAACACCATCCTGAAGGCCCTGGAACGCATGGGCTACAAGGGCCGCATGACAGGCCACGGCTTCCGTGGGGTGGCCTCCACCATCCTGCACGAACAGGGCTACGCGCACCATGCCATCGAACTGCAGTTGGCCCACCAGGAGCGCAACGAGGTGAGCGCCGCCTACAACCATGCGCTGTACCTGAAAGACCGCCGCGCCATGATGTGTGCATGGGCCGACCACCTCGACAAGCTGCGCAAGGGTGCGGACGTGATCCCGCTGGCACCTCGCGCAGCGTGAGCTGAAAAGCGCTTGACACTGCGGCGCGCGCGCATGCCATAATCCGCGCAACCCGAAAGGGCCGGTGCTTGAAAACACCTTTGGACAAGCGGTGCAACCTCCCCGTCAGTGAGGTTTTGTCACGTCTGGATTCTGTGGATACCCGCGCGCTGCGGGCATTCGTTTGGTTTCGGGCGGGATGGTCGGCATGGCAACACCCGGCGCACGGCTTGTCCCGTGTTTTCAACATCCCGTCCACCCGCTGCGCTTGAGAACGTGGTGGGTGGTTTCAAGTCTCGACAAGGAGCAAGAAGCCATGACCAGGGTCATCCACCTCGCCAGCCCAAGCGCTGCGCCCACAACGCCCGCCACGGGCAATCCCGACCCCATTCAACTGCATGCCGATGCGCACAACGCGCTGGCGATGGCCCTGCACTACCTGCGCCAGCCTGCGGCCAACGTGCCCGGCGCCACGCGCAAGGCCGTGCAGGCCCTGGCCGCGCTGCGGCGCATGGAGGCTTGCGGGCAAGGGAGTGCAGCATGAGCGCCGCCGCCTTCAACGCCTTGAGCGACGGCGCCAAGGCACATCGTGCCTATCAGGCCGTGTACGCCGCCATGAACGCGCAGGCCCTGCGCCCCGACCCGGACGGCGCAGGCCTGGCGCTGGAACATGCCCTGGAACTGCTGGCGCCCCACGTTCCCGCGTCGTGCTGGTCGGCCCCGCCCGTGCTGCAGCCTGGGGCGCTGGATGTCTTCGACCAGTTGGCTGCACTGCCAGCCGCCGCTGCCCCTGGCGCAGACGATGGGGCCATTGCGGATGCCGAAGACGATCCCGACATGGCAGAGCGCGAGCCCCTGCCCTACGCGGCAGAGCGCGAGCTGATGTGCATCCGGCACATCGTGGGCCTGGCCACCTTCGCCACTGAAGCCCGCAGGGTGCTGGGCGAGATTGACGTCATCGCCAGCGGCATGCCCCATGTGGCACTGGGGCTGAACACCATCAAAGCGCGCTGCCAGTGTAGCGAATACCCCGACACGGCGGCCATGGTATTGGATGACGTGTACGACCGCCTGGGCGCACTGGTGGGCGCTGGGGGTGACCGATGAGCACGACCACCACCAAGACGACGGCGCCCGCGAAGGCGCGGCGCGCGGGCGTGCCCAAGCCTCTACCCGCCTACGGCATTCCCGATGGGTTGCACAGCCTGCGCAGCGCCCTGACGGTGCGCGAATGCAATGCACTGGATCGCGCGTTGTCCATTGTCGGCGCCCGGCTGCGAGCGCCGGGGGCGGCATGCGACTGCCCGGCCGCAGTGCGCGCCTACCTTGGCTTGCAGTTGGGGGGCGAGCGGTGCGAGCGCTTCGCCGTGCTGTACCTCGACAGTCAGATCCGGGCCATTGCGTATGAATGCCACTTCACGGGCACGCTGACGCAGACATCCGTGCACCCGCGCGAGATCGTGGAGGCTGCGTTGAATCATCGTGCGGCAGCGGTGATCCTGGCGCACAACCACCCCAGCGGAGTGACCCAACCGAGCCGGGCGGACGAGGTCCTGACGCGCGCGCTCAAGGAGGCTCTGGCCTTGGTCGATGTGCGCGTGCTGGACCATGTGATCGTCGCTGGCGCGCAGAGCCTGAGCATGGCGGAGGAAGGTTTGCTATAGGTGGCCTACCTGACCGAGCTTCAACCCGTAAGCGCCGAGATCCTGGAGCATTGCCGAGGGCACATGCTCTATTGGCACATGCTGGCTGATGCGTTGCGAATCCCGAAGCTCGACAGGATCGACAGGGAGCATCTGGAAAAGATATTGGGCGACTGGGAAGCGGTGCAGGTGGTTGAGGCTCGCGCCCGCCAGGGCAATTTTGGCGATGCCGAAGACCACAAAGACCTGCGCAAAGCCGTTTTGAAGTTGCTTCATGAAGATGGTGAGAAGCAGGCGCGTGGAAAGCGAACAAGTCCGAATCTGGAGGCGTTCGTGGAATCCATGACCCCGCTGTTTCTGCATTTCGGTGCGCGCCTCAGTTCTGCGGAAAACAGCGCGCTTGTGCGGGGCCTGCGGATAGTCGCGGATGCCATGGGTGTTGACGGGGAGCCGCGCAATGAGCTGCGGCGCCTGATCGCCCTGGATCGCAAGCTGACCCTACAGCATCGCCAAAGGGCTGCCGAGGTGTGGGCAGAAGCCATTCGCCAGGCTTTTGGGCCAGGCGTCAACCGCGACTGAATATCTACCCCTGTCAAAGGTCCGCCTGAACCGGATCATCCGCTTGCGTCTTGATGTGTGCACTACCGTGCATTGAGACGCTTGTTTCTGGAGGTATGACATGAACCAAGCAACGAACGTGGCCGCGCTGCGCATGGAGGACGTGCGGCAGGTTGGTGCACGAATCAATCGCGGCACATCGTGGATTTGGGCAGCGGTGCGTCGGGGTGATTTCCCGGCGCCGCGCCGCTTGTCGCCAAGGTGCACACGGTGGGATAGCCGCGCGGTTGATCAATGGATCGAACAACAGTTTTCGGAGGAGTCGAGATGACACCAATGGAGCAAGCGCGGGCTGATGCCCAGGCCGTCGCGCAAAGAACGCTGCAGCGTGCAGCGACGTTCGCAGGGCTGCACGCCACCACAAAGCCCCTGTTTCAAAAGCCCATGCGCATGGGCTCGCGATCCTATCTGGTGCGCCTGGCGTGGCCTGGCGTGCTGGTGGTTTGTGATCCGGCTTCGGGTGAGGTGTTGGCCCAGTCGGAGCCCGGCAACCCTTTGCAGTTGGCTGATGGCTTTGTGCCGGGTACTGCGTTCGCCGAAAAACCAATGGGGGAGCGATGACCTACAAAGAGAAAGCCGCCGGGGTGTTGGACGCACCCGAGGCGGCTGAGCAAAAAACGGACAGGGCAATTATTCGCGGCATGGTGGTGCCTGTCAACGGCGCGCGGTCCCTGTCCATGCGGGACACCATGCGGTCTGTCGGCCTGGAGCCGTTCAAAGCCATTGACCTGGTGCCCGATGGCAAGCTGCGGCGCTTTCGCGTGCGTGGGGACAAGGCGGGCAGTGCCAACGGTTGGTATGTGTTGCACGACCATCCGATCCTGGCCGGGGCCTTCGGAAGCTGGAAAACCGGCGAGTCACACAACTGGCGGGAGGTGCGCGACAAGCCTCCCACGCGCCAGGAGCGCGAGCAGCTGCGCCAGGCCATGCAGGCCGCGCAGGCGGCGCGCGTGATCGAGCTGGCAGCCGTGCACGAGCAGGCGCGCGAGAAGGCTGAGCGCCTTTGGCAGCGGGCCAGGCCAGCGACCAATGCGCACCCGTACCTGGAGCGCAAGCGCATCGCGGCCATTGGCATACGGCGGCTGCGCGACATGCTGCTGATCCCGGCGCGGGACGCGGGCGGCACGCTGCACACGCTGCAGTTCATTGGGCCGGATGGCGCCAAGCGCTTTCTATCGGGCGGGCGCATCGCAGGTTGCTACTACGCCATGGGGCGCCCGGCGGGCGTGCTGCTGCTGTGCGAGGGCTATGCCACGGGCGCCACGCTGCACCAGGCCACGGGCCAGGCGGTGGCGGTGGCTTTCAACTGCGGCAACCTGCCTGCGGTGGCCAGGGCATTGCGCGCCAAGTTCCCAGCGCTGCGCATCGTGGTTTGCGCCGACGACGACGCGCGCACGCCGGGCAATCCTGGCGTGACACGTGCCCACGAGGCCGCGCGGGCTGTTGGTGGTTTGGTGGTGGTGCCTCAGTTCGCTGGAGGCGCCCATGTCTGAGATCTTCCCGCCTTTGACGGACTTCAACGACCTGGCGGCGGTCGAGGGCCTGGACGCGGTGCAGGAGCAGGTGGCGGCGGTGATTGAGCATGCGCAGCATGAACCGCAGGCACAGCAAGACGCACCAGCCATTGAGTGGCCTGTGCCCATCCTGCCGGGCATGCGCCCGGTGCCCGAAATTCCCGCCACGGTGCTGCCTGGCTGGCTGGGCGACATGGCCCAGGCCGTGAGCGCGTGCACGCAGACGCCGCCCGCGCTGGCCGTGCTGGTGGGCCTGGGGGTGCTGGCTACGGTGCTGCAGCGCCGGTATGTGGTGGCGCCCTTTGGCGACAGCTACACCGAGCCGTTGAGCCTGTGGACCCTGAGCGCATCGCCCAGCGGTACGCGCAAAAGCGCGGTGCTGACGGCCATGCAGGCGCCGCTGATCTACTGGGAAAAGCTGCTGCGCGACCGCATGCGCAGCGACATTGCCCGCGTGAACGCGGCGCGTATGGTGGCCAAGAAGCGCATCGAGCGGCTGCAGCAGGACGCGGCCAAGGCCAAGGATGCGCAGGAGCGCGAGTCACTGACCGCTGAGATTGAGCGCGAGGAAACCGACATGCCCGACGAGTTGCGGGCGCCGCGCCTGTTCACGGGCGACACCACGCCCGAGCGGCTGCAGGCGCTGCTGGTGGAGCATGGCGAGCGCATGGCGGTGCTGAGCGACGAGGCAGGCATCTTCCAGATCATGGCCGGGCTCTACAACGGGGGCGCGGCCAACCTGGATGTGTTCCTGCAGGGGCACGCGGGATCGTCCATGCGCGTGGATCGCGCGGGCCGCTGCGCCCATGTGGATCAACCGGCACTGTCGTTCGGCCTGCTGCTGCAGCCGGGCGTGCTGGCCGATGTGGCGGGCTCACGCAGGTTCCGGGATACGGGCCTGCTGGCGCGCTTCCTGTTCGCGCTGCCCGTCAGCACGGTGGGCAAGCGGGACGTGCGCAAGCATGCACCCATCCCGCAGCCGTTGCGTGACGAATACGAGTACCAGGTGCTGCGCCTGCTGGGTGATGAGCCTGTGGCCGTGGGCGAGCCCGTGGTGCTGGTGCTGTCGGACGCGGCGCGCGAAGTCTGGTTGGACTTTGCCCAGGCCATCGAGGATGAGCAGGGCGAGGGCGGGCAGTACGAGGCCATCAGCGACTGGACCAGCAAGCTGCCCGGCGCGGTGGCGCGCGTGGCCGCGCTGCTGGAGCTGGCCGCCTCCGGGCTGCACGCCAGGGAGGTGAGCCATGCGTGCATGGATGACGCCATCACCCTGGGGCGATTGCTGATCCCCCACGCGCAGGCGGCGTTTGCGCTGCTGGGCGCTGACCAGGTGGACGTTGATGCCGATGCCGTGTTGCGCTGGGCACGCGGGCGGGGCGAGGCCGTGTTCCTGCGCAGTGAGTGCCATCAGGCCATGTCGGGCCGGTTCCGCGACGTGGAGCGACTCAAGAAGGCGCTGGACCGTCTGGAGGTCAACCATGTGTTGCAGGGCTTTGTGGTGCGAGAGAAGGGCAAGAAGCCAAGCCAGCGCTACCGCGTCAACCCGGCCTGTTTCTTGTCAACCTGACATTCTTGCAATAAGGCTTTTTTTGACATTTTTCTTTCTATATCAAGGGGTTAGGCCAGACCTCACGCATAGAAAAAAAATGACAAGAAAGACAAAAATCACTCAGACAGGCAGGGGCGCCCAGTCAGTGCTTGTCGGGCAGACGGGCGCCGGTGGGGAACCAGTGATTTTTGTCATTTTGTCTTTTTTGTCGTGGGTGGTGGTTCGCGGCCTGACTCTGCAGCGGAGTGAATCCATGCAGGGATTTTTGTCTTTCTTGTCATTTTTGTTGGGGGTGAGGGGTGACGGCCTGACGACTGGGAGGTACTTTTCAGCACCTTCCAGTGAGGGTAATTCGAGCCCCGCTGCTGCGCTAGAGGATGGCGATTCAAAACGGTTGACACATTGGTTGACAGCTACCGGGGTACTAGGTTCTTTTGCCCGAAAAGCCATGCGGGTAATTCGGGCCGCGTCGTCGGATGCGCATTCCACTGATGGCGGACAGTGATTCCATTCCCATCGCGGACAGCGTTCCAGGCGATGGCGGACACGTTGCGCGGGTGTCCTGAGTGACGCTCAAATCGTAGCCGAAGTGTCCGCCATCAGCGTGGAATGGCGGTCGGCGCGGCCGGCTCAGACGGCCTTGGTGAGCTTGCGCATCGACTCGCCCTTGAGGGCTATCTTGTGCGAGCCGTGCACGATGCGGTCCAGGATGGCGTCGGCCAGCGTGGGCTCGTCCAGCCAGGCGTGCCAGGCCGTCACCGGCAACTGGCTGGTGATGAGCGTCGAGCGCGTGCCCACCCGGTCGTCCAGCAATTCCAGCAGGTCGTTTCGCTCGTGCGCGGCAATCGGCGCGATGCCGAAGTCGTCCAGGATGAGCAGGTCCAGCCGCGCCAGTTGCGCCAGCCGTTTGCCCAGGCTGCCATCGCCGTGGGCCACGTGCAGCTCCTGCAGCAGCCGTGGCGCGCGGGTGTAGAGCACCGAGAAGCCCAGGCGCGCGGCCTGCTGCCCCAGTGCGCAGGCGAGCCACGTCTTGCCGCACCCGGTGGCGCCGGTGAGCAGCACGTTGTGGCCATGGCGCAGCCAGTCCCCGCCGGCCAGGCTGGTGATGACCTCTCGGCTCAGGCCCCGGCTGGCGCGCCAGTCGATGTCCTCCAGGCAGGCACTGGAGACCTTCAGGCGGGCCGCCTTCAACAGGCGCTCCAGGCGCTTGCTGTCACGCCAGTCCACCTCGCGCTGCACCAGCAGCGCCAGGCGTTGTTCAAAGGGCAGCTCGCTGGCCGTGATGTGGGTGGCCGCGTCGCTGAGGGCGGCCACCATGCCGTCCAGGCGCAGGGCGCGCAGTTGGTTCAAGGTCTGTTCGTTGAGCATGGTTCTTCCTTGTTAGGTTTGCTTGCACGTTGGAGTTCAGTGGTAGTAGCCCGGCCCGCGCACGTTCTCGTGCAGCGGCAGGCTCGCCTGTGCGGCCATCGGCGCATCCAGCGGCCGCTGGTCCAGGCCGCAGCCCAGGATGGAGGCGATGCTCTTGTAGGACGGTGAGCGAATCGACTGCGCCCGCGCACAGGCGGCCTCCAGCCGGTCAGCCCCGTACTCACGGCCCAGGCGCATGAGGCCCAGACAGGAGCGGTAACCCTGCTCGGGATGCTGGCGGTGCTCCATCTGCCAGCGCACCACGGCGGCGGTGGCCGCGCCCACGCGCTCACCCCAGGCGATGAGCTTGGCCGGCGTCCACTGCAGGTGCGCCCGGTGCGAGGCCGGCATGTGCTCGGGCGTGGTGGTGTGTGCACCCCGTCGGGGATTGAGGGCGTGGGCGGCCACGCGTTTGCTGCCGTGCAGGACTTCGAGCGTGCCGGCCGTGATGCGCAACTCCACCGGCTCACCCACCAGGGCGTGGGGCACCGAGTAGTAGTGGCCATCGAGCTCAACGTGGTAATCGATGTTGACGCGGGCGGGTTTGAAGCGCGCGATGGGCATGCGCACCGGCGGCAGGGGGCGCAGGGCTGGCCGGTCGAGTTCGGCGAAGGCGCTAGTGCGGTTGCCCGGCAGCTTCTTGAACGCGCGCTGGTTCAAGTCCACCAGCAAGGCGGCAATCGCCCGGTTGAGCTCGGCCAGGCTGAAGAAGGTCTGGTGGCGCAGCCTGGCCAGAATCCAGCGCTCGACCACCTGCACAGCGACCTCCACCTTGGGTTTGTCGCGTGGCTTGGCCGGGCGCGCGGGCATCACGGCCAGGCTGTAGTGCGCACAGAGCTCTTCGAGCAGGCGGTGCGCGGTGGGCTCGTAACGGTCGGGTCGGGCCATGAGGGCGCGCGGCTGGTCAGGCACCAGCAGGCGGGGCACGCCGCCGATGAACTCCAGCGCGCTAATGATGCTGGCCACCCAGTCGGTGGTCTTCTGGCTGGCGGTGGCGCAGGCGTAGGTGTAGTTCGATGCGCCCAGCACGGCCACGAAGACCTGGGCCTGGCGTATCTCGCCAGTGTCGGCATCCACCACGGGAACGGTCTGGCCGGCGTAGTCCACAAAGAGCTTGTCACCGCCCGTGTGGGTCTGGCGCATGGAGCGCTGCAGGCGCCGGGCCCAGGCCTTGTACTTCTCGCAGAAGGCGCTGTACTTGTACGCCTGCCCGCTGTGCTGTTGCTGGTATTCCTCCCAAAGCAACTGCAGCGTCACGCCAGGTCGGCGCAGTTCGCGGTGGATGTGGGCGTGGTCGGGTTCAAGGTGCCGGGACTCGCGCGCCACGGGTGGCTTGTAGAGCCGGGCCTGGAGTTCGTCGTCGTTCAGGCTCTGGGCCAGTGCCCAGTCCACGCCGGCCACGCGCGCGTAGCTGGCTATCTCGCTGACAGTGGATTTGGAGATGCCGAGGGCGGCACCGATTTGACGGGTGCTCAAGGCCCCGCGGTGCAGCAGTTGCAGTGTGTGTCGTAGTTTGCTCATGGTGACCCTGGGTGTGGGCATCGCTGGTTCCGGTCAAAAAACCGGGCAGCGTATGCCGCGTTCGGGTCACTCAGAACACCCCGCAGGTGTCCGCCATCAGTTTGGAATGCTGTCCGCCTTCAGCGTGGAACACTGTCCGCCATCACGCTGGAACACTGTCCGCCATCAGCATGGAATCGTGTCCGCCATCGCGTGGAATACGCAGTCGGACTGTTCGCCAGTTCCCCTAGGGGGGTTAAGTGAAGGCCGTAGCACGGTACAGCCACAATGTGCGTCAAAGGTGGACGCATGACCGCTGCAGTTGAGTTGCTATTGCAGGCTGCCAACGGCGCCCCTGTGCAGCTACCTCCCGAACTGGCGCGGCGACTGCTGGCCTGTTCCAACGATTCTGCGGTGTGCGATTGCCTTGGGCTCAGTCTCCCCCAGCGCATTCGGCTGCGAAACGCTGCATTGCTGCAGGCCGCGCAGGAGTTGGTGACAGACGGCGATACAACATGGCAGGCAGCGCAGAGGCTTGCGCGGGCTGTGCGTCGCTTCGAACTGGCTCTTTTGCCTGCACTTCGGCGAGGGCAGGTGCTGCCCCTCACGCCTCACGAATCATCACTTTGGCGGGCCTACCAGGTGAGCGGCACACGCCACCTTCGCAGCCCCCGCAAGCTGTATTCCCTGCTGCAAATTAGCTGACCAAATTCAGCATCGCGGGCAGCGATGTTCAGAGAGCATGAGCACACACTTTAGGAGTTCACTCATGCACGTAGCTACTCTCAATCCTGCTGAGGTCATGGCCGCAGCGCCCGATTACTTCGCATTGCAAATGGGGGCAGAGCCCTGCAGGACTACGCACCCACTGGCCGAAAGTTTGAGTGCCCGACAAATTGCCTTTGCCATCGGCGCCAAGCTTCGCACGCCCAGCAACACAGAAGCCGCAATGGCGGTAGTTGCCCGCGGACTGCGTAGCGCAGACTTTGCCCGTCTATTGGCCGATGGGGCCAAGAATGTGACTGTCGCGGCATACGATGCCGCAGCTCAAGAACACTTGCAGTTCAGCGGCATCACCACCGTATCGCGGCTGCAGCAGGAGCCGCTTCCGGCCATCGACGGCGACTTGGACTTGCAGCCATTGGGTGAGTTTTCCGAGATTGCCCACGGCGCGGCGTTGGTCGCAGCGGGTGGCGCTACCGCCCAAATGAGCACCTTCGGGCGAATCGTCACTGTGTCGCGCGAATTGGTTATCAACGACCAGCTGAACGCCCTCAAGGCAGTGTTTGCCGCTGTTGGTGCGCATGCAGCGCAGAAGGAGGCGGCGATTGTGGCCGCCACCCTCAATGGCAATCCAAAGATGGATGACGAAGAGGACATGTTCTCAGGCGCCAACACCGTCAAGGCTGCTTTGGACGGCCCTGCGCTGGGCGTTGCTATGGGCATGCTCCGCAACCAGAACAGTGCGGCAGGAAACGCTTTGAACTTGCGGGCTGCACATCTTGTGGTGGCGCCAGAACTTGAATATGCGGCCCGAAAGGCCGCATTGGATGGGGGGCTGTCAATCTCCGTTTCTGCGCTGGCGGGATTGCCTGCAACTCGCTGGTTTGTGTTTCCTGACGCCAAATTTCACCCAGTTTTGACCTTGCTGCGCTTGACGGGCGCATCCAATCCACTGCGGATGGAGCACAAGGCGTTGTTCAACACAGATGGCACGGGGGTTCGCGTTACCGCAGATTTGGGCGCGACGTTCATGCGCCGTACCGGTGTCGTGCGAGGTGGCAGCGACCTGATTTAGTGTGGAGTAAGCCCTTCGTGGCACCGCGTCACGCAGATAGGTGGATTTGCGAGACAAGGCCGGATGCGGACGCGCTTACTGTGGGAGCGCAGCGACCCGGCCACCTTTCCCTGACCATGCCTTCCTATCCTTACCCCGGCGCCGCCATCTTGCGTCGTGCGCAACCGTGGCAAGTGCGCCCCAGGCTCTCCGATCCGGTGCGGCAAGTTGCGGTGCATGAGGCCGGGCACATCATCCTTATGCAGTGGGTTGGGCTCTTGCCTCCCGAGGCCACCATTTCTATCCGTGGCGACCGAGTAAGCGGTGAGGCGCATTGGCCAGCGCTTGAGACATTCGCACAACTACCCGACCCCGGCCAAGACGAAACGGGAGTTCTGGCAGCCACAGCCGCTGCTGTTTTTCATGCAGGTGTTATGGCTGAGGTTCTGGAGTCCGGCGCCCCTTGGAGTGGGCCGATTCACTACGCATACGCCACCGATTACCAGCGAGCGGATGCAATGCTGCGTCCTTCGTTTGGATCTCATGCCAGTGGTGCGCATGCTTTCGCGCAGCGAGTGGCGCTGCACGTCCTGCAGGCGCAGTGGGGTGAGGTTGAGACTGTCGCGGGGGAACTGATTCACTCAGGACGCTGGCGACCATGAGCCCCGACGGTTTGGGGGCATATTAGGGGGCATCTTTGAATTCCTGAAAATCGAGTTCGAGCATTCATGCGGGTTTCAAGGACTTTTATGAATGTCACCCTCACTAAAAAGCCTTGCAAGCCAGTCGCCTGCAAGGCTTTTTTCTTGGTGCGTCCCTTCTGGGGCCAGCTCTTGTGACCAAATTTCGAGCGATTCTGCCCCCTGGGCCTTGCTGAGCTAGCGCCAGTAGCTATGTAAATAATAGCGACGGGCGCCGGGATTCATTCCTGCGCAGCTGCCAGAGCCAGCAGCGCTGCCTCCACCTCTGATGCTGGCACGCCGTCCACCGGCGTCAACAGGGGGGCCAGGGCCTGCAGTGCGCCGGCTTCCTTTTGCAGCCGAGCGATGGACTGGCCGGCGTCGCGCGGGGCGTCGAAACCCGTGCTTTGCAGCAGCAAGCGGCCGTCGGCAGCCACCAGCTTGAAGTAAAACTTGCCGTCGGCCTCGCGGTATTGCTTGAACGCGGGCAGGGTGGCCTTGCTGGTCTTCTGCGTGGCCGGTGCGGGGTGTGCGACGGCGCTCAGGCTGCGCAGGCCTACGGCGGCGCGCAGGCGCTGCAGGAAGGGGGCGGCGATGGCGCGGGCGCGCTTGGCGCCGATTTGCAGGGCGGCCTCCACCTTCTCGGGATGGGCCATCAGGTCGTCATAGCGCGCGCGCATGGGCGCGATTTCGCGGTCGATCCGCTCGAACAGCATCTGCTTGGCGTCGCCCCAGGCGATGCCGTCCGCATAGGCGCGCCGCATGGCGGCGGTCTCTTCGGGTGTGGCGAAGGCTTGGTAGATCTGGAACAGGGCCGAGCCCTCCACCTGCTTGGGCTCGCCAGGGGCGCGCGAGTCGGTGACGATGGAGCCGATGAGCTTCCTCAACTGCTCGCGCGTCGAGAACAGCGGAATGGTGTTGTCGTAGCTCTTGCTCATCTTGCGCCCGTCCAGGCCCAGCAGCAACGCCACGTTGTCCTCGACAGCCGCCTCGGGCAGCGTGAAGTGTTCGCCGTAGAGGTGGTTGAAGCTGGCCGCCATGTCGCGGGCCATTTCGATGTGCTGGATCTGGTCGCGGCCCACGGGCACCTTGTGGGCGTTGAACATCAGGATGTCGGCCGCCATCAGCACGGGGTACATGAACAGCCCTGCGCTCACGCCGTCGTCCAGGTCGCGGCCGGCTTCCTGGTTCTTGTCCTGTGCGGCCTTGTAGGCGTGGGCGCGGTTGAGCAACCCCTTGCCGGTCACGCAGGTCAGCAACCAGTGCAGCTCAGGAATTTCAGGGATATCGGACTGACGGTAGAAGGTGACCTGCTGCGGGTCCAGGCCAGCGGCGAGCCAACTGGCGGCGATCTCCAGCGTGGAGCGGTGTACGCGCTCGGGCTCCTGGCACTTGATGAGGGCGTGGTAATCGGCCAGGAAGTAGAAGCTCTCCACGCCTGCGTTACGGCTGGCTGCCACGGAGGGGCGGATGGAGCCCACGAAGTTGCCCAGGTGCGGCGTGCCCGAGGGGGTGATGCCGGTGAGGAAGCGGATGGTCTTTGGCATGAGGGGAATCAGAGAAGGAGCCGGTCAGCGCAGCAGCGCGACCAGTGGCGACAGCATGAGGTTGATGGCGCTGTAGCCCAACGCCATCAGGGGGCGCAGCCACAGCGCGCCCACGACGCCCGCCACCACCAGTGCGAGCACGATGAAGAAGCCGTAGGGTTCGATGCGCGAGAGAAAATGCGCCTGTTTCCACGGCAGCAGGCCGACGAGGATGCGCCCCCCGTCCAGGGGTGGCAGCGGAAACAGGTTGAACGCCCACATTACGAGGTTGACGGCAATGCCGGCGCGCGCCATCTCCAGGAAGAAGCGCTCCTGAGTGCCGGTGGCGACCAGCGCGACCAACAGCAGCGCCCAGCCGATGGCCTGGATGAAGTTGGATGCCGGACCCGCCAGCGCCACCCAGATCATGTCGCGTTTGGGGTGGCGCAATTGGCTGAAGTTCACCGGCACGGGCTTGGCATAGCCAAACAGGAACGCCCCCGAGGTGACGAAATACAGCAGCAGCGGCATGAGCACGGTGCCCACCGGGTCGATGTGCTTGAGGGGGTTGAGCGTGATGCGGCCCATCATCAGCGCGGTGTTGTCGCCAAAGTGCCGGGCGGCATAGCCATGCGCGGCTTCGTGCACGGTGATGGCAAACAGCACCGGCAGGGCGTAGATGAGGACGGTCTGGATAAGGTCGGTCATGGGCACCCGCCGATTGTCGCGCATGCGCGCCGCGGGTTCCTGTCTTACAGCGCACGGGCAGTTGTCCGACAGCCGCATGCTGGACAGGCCGTCACCATGCACGGCAGTGGCGCGCGCTCCCACGGCGCGCCGGCCCAAACAACAAGCTAGAGGAGGCCACCCCATGCATGCCTGGTCTCTGCCTGTGAAGGTGTTTGCGCTCGTCGTGGTGCTGCTGATGGTCGTGGCCATGGTCTACGCCGGCACCATGGCCGTCATGTACTGGTCTGGCATCGGCGTGTGAAAGGGAGAACCCCATGAACAAGTGCCAGACGCGTCTTTTCGCCATCGTCGCCACGGGCATCTCGGCGGCGGTGTTCCTCCTCCTCACTTTTGACAGCCACCGCAAGTTCGATGCGCTGACCAATGCCGAGTCCATTACTCCGGCGGTCGTGCACGGCAAGGATGTCTGGCACAAGAACAACTGCATCAACTGCCACACCATCTTTGGCGAAGGCGCCTACTACGCGCCCGATCTGACCAAGATCACCAAGCTGCGCGGCGAGGCGTATCTGAAGGCTTACCTGAAGGATCCTTCCAAGTTCTACGACGAGCAGCGCCACCGTCGCCTGATGCCCAAGCAAGACCTGAGCGACGAGGACATTGCCGGACTCATCGCTTTCTTCGACTGGGTCAGCAACGTGGACAACCAGGGATGGCCGCCGCGGCCCATCCTCGTGACGGGCTCCACACTGCCGGGGGCTGACCGCAGCGCCGCGCAGCAGGCGGACGACGCAAAGATCGAACGGGGCGGCATCGCTGCGCCCCCCGGTGCGCGCCCGCTGTCGGGCAACGAAGACCCGATTGCCCTGGGCGAGCGGGTATTCCGCACGGCCACGCCCGCCTGCACCGCCTGCCACTCCACCGCGCCTGGCGTGAATATGGCCGGGCCGTCCCTCGCAGGTGTGAAGGGCCGCACCGAGGCACTGCTGGGCTCGTCCGACTACAAAGGCCAGGCCAAGGATGTGGCGGCCTACTTGCATGAGTCGATCGTTTCGCCCAGCGCGCACCTGGTGCCCGGGCCCATGTACTCGGCTGATGGGACCTCTTTCATGCCCACGACCTACGCCAAGGACCTCACGGCCGAGCAGATTGACCAGCTCGTGGCCTACCTGATGTCCATGAAGTAAGCACGCCCGCAGCCATCGCCGGAGTCCGCCATGAGATACAAGTCCCAATCCGTCGCCTACTGGTATTTCGCCGTGGCCGTGGCCCTGTTCGGGCTGCAGCTGGTGTTCGGCCTGCTGTCGGCCACCAAGTACCTGGGGCCGGATCCGCTGCTGTACATCCTGCCGTTCGACGTGACCAAGATGATCCATACCAACATCCTGATCGTCTGGGTGTTGTGCGGCTTCATGGGGGCCACGTACTGGATGGTGCCCGACGAGTCGCGCACCGAACTGCACAGCACACGGCTGGCCTACATCCAGCTCGTGCTGTGGACGGTGATGGGTGTGGCTACGGTGGTGGGCTACCTGTTCCGCTGGGGCACGGGCAACAAGCTGCTGGAGCAGCCGCTGCCCTCCAAGATCGTGATCGTGATCGTGATGCTCATGTTCCTCTACAACGTCGGCATGACGATCCGCAAGTCCGGCCGTTTCACGACACCGGAGGGTGTGCTGCTGGGCGGCCTGGGCCTGGCGGCGGTGCTGTACCTGCCGGCGTTGCTGGAGTTTCACAACTACACCGTGGCCATCTTCTACCGCTGGTGGACCATCCATCTGTGGGTGGAGGGCGTGTGGGAGATGATCCAGGGCGGCTTCCTCGCCTATTTGCTGATCCGCCTGTCCGGCGCCGACCGCGAGGTGATGGAAAAGTGGCTCTATGTCATCGTGGGGCTGGTGTTCATTGCCGGCATCCTGGGTACGGCGCACCACTATTACTGGGTGGGCGTGCCGCAGTACTGGCTGCCCATCGGGGGTTTCTTCAGCGCACTGGAGCCCGTAGCCCTGGTGGGTATGGCCATGTATGCTTACTTCGCCATGCGCCGCTCGGGCATGGCCCACCCCAACAAGCTGGCGCTGCACTGGACGGTGGGCAGCGCCGTGTTCACGCTGTTCGGCGCCGGCCTGCTGGGCCTGGCGCACACTTTTCCCAGCGTGAACAAGTGGACGCACGGCACGCTCATCACCGCCATGCATGGGCACGCAGCGTTCTACGGAGCCTACGCGATGATCGTGATGGCCATGATCAGCTATGCGCAGCCGGCCCTCACACGCAGGCCCGAGGAAGGCACCGCCATGGGCTACCTGTCGTTCTGGATGCAGCTGGCGGGCATGTTCGGCATGACGCTGTCGTTCGCCACCGCGGGCATTGGGCAGGTGTACCTGGAGCGCATCATGGGCATGGGCTACCTGGATGCGCAACTCAAGATCCAGGTGCACTTTGTCATGCTGGTCATCACCGCGTCCATCTTCGCGATTGGCGTTGCGTTGTTCATCATCGATTTCTTCCGCCACCCGCTGCGGCTGGAGGTCAGCGCCAGCGATCCGGTGGACCGTCCCCTCGATACGCACCGTGCTGCAGCGATTTGATCTACAGGGCGGGGCGGGGATGGCCCGCCCGGCAACGTCCCCTGCGCCGGAGCCCCCCTATTATCTGCCCAGCGGCGACGAGATCGAGGTTTTCGCGCAGTGTCACGCGCAGGGCCTGGCCGTCATGCTCAAGGGACCCACAGGTTGCGGCAAGACGCGCTTCGTAGAGCACATGGCCTGGCGCCTGAAGCGCCCGCTCATCACCATCGCCTGCCATGACGACCTGAGCGCCAGCGACCTGATCGGCCGCTTCCTCATCCAGGGCAGCGGCACCGTGTGGCACGACGGGCCGCTGACCCGCGCCGTGCGCGAGGGCGCGCTGTGCTACTTGGACGAAGTGGTGGAGGCACGGCAGGACACGGTAGTGGTATTGCACCCGCTCACCGACCACCGGCGCATCCTGCCCATCGACAAGACGGGCGAGGTGGTCGAGGCCGCGCCCGGCTTCGGGCTCATCGTGTCATACAACCCCGGCTACCAGCGCATGCTCAAGGACCTGAAGCCCAGCACGCGCCAGCGCTTCGTGGCGCTGGACTTCGGCTTTCCCGCGCCTGAGGTAGAGGCGCGCATCGTCGCGCAGGAAAGCGGCATTGCCGAGCCCGAGGCGCGCGCGCTGGTGCAGCTTGCCACGCGGCTGCGCGCACTGCAAGACCGTGGCTTGGCCGAGGTGCCTAGCACGCGGCTGCTGGTGGCGGCCGCGCAGCTGGCGGTGCGCGGCGTGGACCTGCGCCGCGCCTGCCTGCACGCCATCGTGGCGCCGCTGTCGGACGAGGCATCGCTGGTGGGCGCCATGCGCGACCTTGTCGACGCCACCTTCGTCTGACCATGGCCGAGGCCGAGGATGTCATCACCGACGCGGCGCGACATGCCACGATCTATGCCCAGGCGCTGTGGCGCCGCCACCGCCCCTCGCCGGCCGGCCCACCCCGGCTGCATCTGGCCGATGTGGCGCCGCGCCTGGACCTGTTGGTAAGCGCCGCGCTGGGCATCCGCCTGCAGCTGCGCGCGGCGCAACCGCCTGCGCCGCCCACCTTCCTCTCGCGCTGGATGCAGCGAGCAGAGGCCCCCAGCCAGCGCGACGCCGTGCCCGCCACCGACGGCGCCAACCTGTGGCTGCCCCCCGCGCTGACGGACATACCCGGCGCGCAAGCGGGGAAGGACGGGGCGCCCCCCGCCGACGAGCGCTACCGCACGCTCGCGCTGGTGCACGGCATGCGCGCACTGCGGGGGGCGCCGGCATGCGCTGCCCAGGCGGTGGACGGTTTCGAGCGGGCCTTGTTCGCACTGCTCGAAGCCCACGCCGCCGACCACGCGCTGGCCCTGCGCCTGCCGGGCATGGCCGCGCCACAGGCGCGCCTACGGCAGGCCATGCTGGCTGCGCGCCCGGCCGTGGCAGCGCTGGCGCCGCACCTGCAACCGCTGGAGTCGCTGGCGCACGCCCTGCTGGCCGGCCCCCCCGCGGGCGCCGGGCCTCCCGGCCTGATGCCATCGCTGCCGGCCCCGGCGCCACAGGTGCTGGCGCATGCACGTGCCCTCGCTTCGCGCCTGCGCCCGGCCGCGGCCCCCGCGCGCCAGCAGCGCTGGTGCATGGCCGACGCGTGGCTGGGCGAGCTGCGCACGCCGGCTACCCCCGCGCCTGCGCACGCCACGGCGGACGGTGCAGAGGATGCCTCTGGGCCGACCCATGCTGCCCGTCTGGCGCGCCGTCCGCAGGTGCGCCAGTCGCTTCCCGATGAGGACGACGCGAACGGTCCCGGTGCATGGATGGTGCAGACCGCCCAGCCGCACGAGCAGGCCGCGGACCCCATGGGCATGCAGCGCCCGAGCGACCGTGACGCCAGCACGGCGGCCGAGGAGTTCGCCGATGCGCTGTCCGAACTGCCCGAGGCGCGCCTCGTGGCCACGCCCGGCCGTCCCAAGGAGGTGCTGCTGTCCGATGACCCGCCGGAGCATCTGGCGCGTCAGGCGCGGGCGGGCGGTGGTGCGGCCGCCGCGCCGGGCGTCGACGTTCTGTACTACCCCGAGTGGGACGGCGCCAGCGGCAGCTACCGGCGCCCCGGCGCCGCCGTGTGGGTGCACGACGCAGCCCTGGGCGCGCCCGATTGGTTGGAAGCCACGCTGCATGAGCGCCGGGCCATGCTGCACGCCGTGCGCAGGCGGTTCGAGCTATTGCGCAGCCGCCGCGTGGCCGTGCGCCGCCAGCTCGACGGCGACGAGATCGACCTGGAGGCTTGCATCGAGGCGCGCGCAGACTTTGCCGCGGGCCTGCCGCTGCCCCAGCGCCTGTACCGCAGCGAGCGCCGCCTGCACCGCGACCTGGCGGTGCTGGTACTCATGGATGTGAGCGGCTCCACCGACGGCTGGGTGGCGCCGGGCCGGCGGGTGGTTGACGTGGCGCGTGAGGCGCTGCTGCTGGTGAGCATGGCGCTGGACGGCATGGGCGCGCCGTTTGCGGTGCAGGCGTTCTCCGGTGAGGGGCCGCAGGGGGTGGTGGTGCGCAACGTCAAGCGTTTTGACCAGTCCTACGGGCGGGACGCCGCACTGCGTATCGCCGGTCTGGAGCCCGAACACTACACGCGCGCCGGCGCCGCGCTGCGCCATGCCACCAGCACGCTGATGCGCCAGCCGGCCGCGCACCGCCTGCTATTGCTGCTGTCCGATGGCAAGCCCAACGACATCGACGCCTATGAAGGCCGCTATGGACTGGAGGACATGCGCCAGGCCGTGACCGAGGCGCGGCTGCAAGGCATTGCGCCGTTTTGCCTGACCATCGATCGCCAGGCGGCCCGCTATCTGCCCACGGTGTTCGGTGCCCATCACTACGCGCTGCTGCCCCGGCCCGAGGAACTGCCGCAGGTGCTGCTGCAATGGCTGCGCCGGCTGGTGGTGGTGTGACTGATTGCTACTGTTTTAGTAGCTATTGGCGCTTGCTGGATGGGCGCTAGAGGCCTTAAACGTTCTGAATCTTCCGTCGGCGCATTGCGCCGCCGTGGCACGCACCAAGCCCGGGCGCGTGCCCTTAAAGCCCCAGCTTGGCCAGGCTGCCGCCACCTTCGCGCACCACGATGGGGTCGCCGCCGGTATTCATGGGCGTGAGGTCCAGCACCGTAGTGGGCTCCAGCGGGCAGCCGCCCGCGTCGAGGATGCCATCGAGCTGCTTTTCAAAGCGCTCGCGGATCTCCTGCGGGTCGTTCAGCGGCTCGCTTTCGCCCGCCGGGATCAGTGTGGTGGCCAGCAGCGGCGCGCCGTGCAGCTCCAGCAGCATCTGCAGGCCCTTGCGGTCGGGCACGCGCAGACCGATGGTCTTGCGCTGCGGATGGCTCACGCGGCGCGGCACTTCCTTGGTGGCGTCCAGGATGAAGGTGTAAGGCCCCGGCGTGGCCAACTTCAGCAGGCGATATTGGCGGTTGTCCACATGCGCGTAATTGGCCAGCTCCGACAGGTCGCGGCACAGCAGGGTGAGGTGGTGCTTGTCGTTGATCTGCCGAATACGACGAATCCGGTCCACGGCGTCCTTGTCGTCCAGGCGGCAGACCAGCGCGTAGCTGGAGTCGGTGGGCACGGCCAGGATGCCGCCGCTCGATAGCAGCGTGGCGGCCTGCTTGAGCAGGCGCGGCTGCGGGTTGTCGGCGTAGATCTCGAAATATTGGGCCATGGAGGGGCGCGGCGGTCAGCCGGCAGTGGTGCGGGGGGCGCGCAGGATGCGATCGGACAACAGCTCCCACACGGGGGTGAGCTGGCCTGGCAAATCCGGCAGGGCGCCCAGATCGGTGTGTGATTCGTTCGGGCTGTGGAAGTCGCTGCCGCGCGAGGCGGCCATGCCGAACTCCTGCGCCATGGCGGCGTACACGGGATATTCGGATGGCGTATGGCTGCCGGTCACCACTTCCACGCCCTGGCCGCCGTGCTGCTTGAACTCGGAAAACAAGGCGTATTCCTCATTCGCCGTGAATCGGTAGCGTGCAGGATGGGCGATCACGGCCATGCCGCCGGCCTCGCGGATCCAGCGCACCGCATTGCCCAGCGTGGCCCAGCGGTGGGGTACGTAGCCGGGGTTGCCCTCGGTGAGAAAGCGCCGGAACACTTCGGAGGTGTCGTGGCACACGCCGGTCTCCACGAGGAAGCGGGCAAAGTGCGTGCGCGAGACCAGTTCGGGGTTGCCCGCGTAGCGCAACGCCCCTTCGAATGCGCCGCGGATACCCACGTGCGCCAGTTGCTGCGCCATCTCCTGTGCCCGTTCGCCGCGCCCGCCGCGCGTGGCCGCGAGGCCCTGGGCGAGTTGTGCATTGTCCGGGTCGAACCCCAGTCCCACGATATGCACCGTGGTGTCGGCGAAGGTGACCGAGATCTCTGTGCCCGTGAGGTAGTCCATGCCCAGCGCGTGCGCGGCGGCGGCGGCGCGGTGCTGGCCGCCGATCTCGTCATGATCCGTCAGCGCCCACAGCGCTACACCGTTGGCATGCGCACGGGCTGCCAGCGCTTCGGGTGTGAGGGTGCCGTCAGACACCACGGAGTGGCAGTGGAGGTCGGCATTGAGGAGGATGGACACGATTTCATTTTAGGGGGAGCCCGCAGGGCATGTTGTCGTGGTGGTTGCAACACAGTGACAAACGGGTCGGGCTGCAGGCAGCGACGAATATTTGTAATCAAATGCGCATAAATGCGACAATATGAGCCTCTTTTTGTCCAGGCTGCCGGGTTGTTGCGCCCGTGTGCCTCCTTCCACCGCTATGGCGCCACGACGCCCCTGATTGCGTAGAACATGAACTTCAACCATTTCCCCGTCGCCCGCAAACTGTGGGGCCTCGTCCTGGGGCTGCTGGTCTCCATGCTGCTTTTGCTGGCGGGCCTGTTGGCCTACACCGCCCAGCTCGATGATGAGGCGGCGCGCATCGTGCAGGCCAACGAAGACCGCATCAGCCTGGCCCTGCGCTGGAAAGGGCTGACCATGCTGGCCGTGGACCAGTCCGTGAGCGCGCTGGCCTCGGCCGACGAGACCCTGGCGTCGGGCCTGCAGAAGAAAGCCAAGCAGGGGATCGAGGCCATCAATGCCCTGCAAAAACAGGTGGAGGCCGTGGC
This sequence comes from Diaphorobacter sp. LI3, assembly GCF_022807955.1. Lineage (NCBI taxonomy): Bacteria > Pseudomonadati > Pseudomonadota > Betaproteobacteria > Burkholderiales > Comamonadaceae > Diaphorobacter > Diaphorobacter sp. LI3. Next base: position 1,147,551 of record NZ_CP094346.1, read on the forward strand.
CTTCTCTGCGGAGGACAAGGCCCAGATGGAACGCGTGGCCGCCGCCCGCAAGGTGATGCTGGACGCGCTGGCGTAGGCCACCAAGGCCCGGGCCGAAGGCGACTTCGCCCGCACGCAGACCCTGGTGGACAGCAAACTGCTGCCCGCCGTGGAGCGCTATGTGGGCGAACAGGACGCCTATGTCCAACTGCAAGAACGCGAGCGCGACGCCGCCAAGCAAGAGGCCCAGGCCTTGCACCAGCGCGCCATGTGGATGGGCGCGGGCATCGCCGCGGTGGTGGTGGTCTTGGCCCTGGTGTTGGCGAATCTGCTCGTGGGCTCCATCACGCATCCCCTGGAGCGGGCAGTGGGGCTGGCTAACGCGATTGCCGGTGGCGACTTGACGCAAGACGTGCACGATGACCGTCGTGACGAACTGGGCCACCTGCTGCGCTCGCTGTCGGCCATGGGAGCACGTCTGCGCGGCGTGGTGGGCGAAGTGCGCTCGGGCGTGGAATCGGTCTCGGCGGCGTCCAGCCAGATCGCCACGGGCAACCACGACCTGTCTGCGCGAACCGAGCAGACCGCGGCCAACCTCGAAGAGACGGCCGCCAGCATGGAAGAGCTCACCGCCACCGTCACCCAGTCGGCGGACACCGCGCGCCAGGCCAACCAACTCGCCGCCAACGCCGCGCAGGCCGCAGAGCGTGGCGGCGAAGTGGTGGGCCAGGTGGTCACCAGCATGCAGCAGATCACCGAATCCAGCCGCAAGATCGCCGACATCATCGGTGTGATCGATGGCATTGCCTTCCAGACCAACATCCTGGCGCTGAACGCCGCCGTGGAAGCCGCACGCGCGGGCGAGCAGGGCCGCGGCTTTGCCGTGGTGGCGGGCGAAGTGCGCAGCCTGGCGCAGCGCAGCGCCGAGGCCGCCAAGGAGATCAAGCAGCTCATCACCACCAGCGTGGACAACGTGCAATCGGGCTCGGCCCAGGTGGAGCAGGCCGGGCAGAGCATGCAGGACATCGTGCACAGCGTGCGCCGCGTGAGCGACCTGATCGGCGAGATCACCGCTTCGTCCACCGAGCAGCGCGACGGCATCGGCCAGGTGAACCAAGCCGTGGCGAACCTGGACCAGATGACGCAGCAAAATGCCGCGCTGGTGGAAGAGTCCAGCGCCGCCGCCGCCGCCATGCATGAACAGGCGCAGCGCCTGGCGCAGGTAGTGGCCGTGTTCAACGTGGGCAATGGCGCCGTCGCGGCGCCCCGCAGCCCGGCCCGCGTGGCGCCGCCAGCGGTAGCGCCCGCCCCGGTCAAGACACCGGCCGCAACGCCGGCGCGTGCGACGCTGGCCAAGCCCATGCCGACAAAGGCTGCCGCCAAGGTGTCCGCCCCCCAGATCGCGCCGGCCAAGACGCCTGCGGCATCGGATGCGGATGGCGAATGGGAGAGCTTCTAAGCTCAAAAAAATAGCGTCATTGGTACGTCCCGCCCCCAGTCGGGACAAAAAAAGCGCGGCCTGTGCCGCGCCTTTCGCCATCCATACGCCGCTTAGGACGTTACGTGGTCATGGCTTGCTGTCTGCTCCGTACTTGGGAGAGCGAGGCCCATGCAATAGTCCTCCCGGACGGCCGGCATACAGCAGTCGGCCGTTTGCGACCTCGGCGATCTGCACACTGCGGTCTGACAAGGTTTCCACAATCTGGTCAATGAGCGCAGACACCAGCATGCCCACCAAGCCGCCGCTTGAACTCTTGTTTTCTGCACTCGAGGCTGTTGCCTCCCCGGACCACAGTTGCTCGCCCGTGCGCAGATCCATGAGTCGGGCGGCCAGCGTTACCCGGGTTTCACTGCTCACGATGGAGTACACCGAGCCGTACTGCCGCACGTCCAGGTAGAGCGCCGCATCCGCACCAAAAATTTCCCGCAACTTGGCCACGGGCAATTCCTGTGCGTCTTGGGCCGAAATGATGCCGTTGTTCCTGAAAGTCTCTTCGGTCACGGCCACTGGCAGCACGTAATAGCCGGACTCCGCCAGGGGGAGCGTGGCGCGTGAGAGCACGCCCGCCGGCGCAGTCACTTCGGGCGTCTGGTTCAATGGAGGGAGCACCAGAATGGACTGGGGCTTGGCTTGACGCAATGCCGAATAGTCGTAGGGCTGAGGCGTCGCGCAACCACTCAAAAGCAGGATGGCGGCGGCGCAGGCTGCCACGGCAGTGCGAACGCCAATACGGGAAATCATTGCGGGGCCTTTCCGGTGAGTGTGCGCAAAAGGAAGTCCATGAAAGACGCCGATTCGGGGAAGGTGGTCTTTTCCGCGGTAAGGGCCGCGACGCTTTTTTCGTCCTGCCCTGCCTTGGCGTACAGCATGCCCATATGGGCGCGATAGCCAGGGGGCAAGGCTTGGCCGCGCTGCTCTATTTTTTGCTGCGCTTCTTCCAGCTTGGCCACTTGCTGTTCAGCATCGGCATTGCCGCTGCTTTTGAGGTATTCGTACACCTGAGGCTGATAGCCGTCCCAGCCGTACAGGGGCTGATGGGATGTGGTGGCGCAGCCCGCCATGACCAACGCAGCTGCGATGGGAAGCGCCAAGCGGGTGGTGGTGTGGCGGCTCATTGTGCGGGCACCCATGCGCCAGATTCGACACCGCTCACGAGCTTGTCCACGGCTTCGCGGATGGCCAGGTCAAGCACTTTGCCGTTCAGGGTGGAGTCATACCCTGCGCGGCTGCCAAAACCTACGACCTCGCGGCTGGACAGGCTGTATTCGCCGGCCCCCTGGGCCGCAAAGACGACTTCACCGGTCTGTACGCGCACCACGTTCAGGCTGATTTTGGCGTAGGCCACCTGTTCCTTGCCGCGCCCCAGCACCCCGAACAGCTGCCGGTCACCGACTTCCTTGCGACCGAACTCGGTGACATCGCCGGTGATGACGAACTGCGCCCCCTTGAGTGTCTGGGCTTGCTTGAGGAGGGCGGCCTCTTGCTGCGTTTCCGACATATTGGTGCGGTCGAGCACGTTAAAGCGTCCGCTTTGCTGCAGGTGCGTCATCAAAATGGTTTGCGCCTGACCGCCGAGACGGTCCACACCATCAGAAAAGATTCCGCGTTGGAAGTTGGACCGGTTGGCGAACTTGCCAATGGAAATGGGGCTGCGCACCCCCTGATACGCGCGCGCGGACGCGGTGGGCTTCGGAGTTTCGAGGGTGCGCGATTGCTCGGTGGTCACGCAGCCGGCAGTCAGGGCGGCGACTGCAATGACGAGGGCGTGGCAACGCCAGAGAGAACCATTCATGGGGAAAACCAATAAGAGTCCAGGAATGGCGCTGGATCATACGGTTTAATGCATACAAAATTCACATTTTGTTGCGTTTAGGCTGCTCCGAGCGTCACATTGCAGGCGACTCCAGTCCCTCCACCAGAAACTGCACCCGCCGCTCGCCCCGCCACTCGTTCACGTCCAGCCGGAAGGCCAGCAACGCCCGTTCGGGCAGCGGGTCGGTGTGGCCGAACCAGATGGCGTCCACGGGCTGGCCCTGGTGCAGCAGCTTGATAGACAGGTGGTTGCGCGCCTCGCCCACCAGGCGCTGGCTCAGCACCTGCACCTCCTCGCTGAAGGTGGGCGGCGCAAAGCCCTGGCCCCAGACCTCGCGGTGCAGGGTGTCCACCAGCTCGGCGCGGCAGTACTCCGGGGCCAGCGGGCCGTCGGTTTCCAGCCGGCGCGTGAGCGTCGCGGCATCCAGCCATTCCTGTGCGACCTGGGCGAAGGCCTGCTCGAAGTGGTCGAAATGCTCCTCGGCCACGGTGCAGCCGGCCGCCATGGCGTGGCCGCCGAACTTCAGGATCACGCCGGGGTGGCGCTTGGCCACCAGGTCCAGCGCGTCGCGCAGATGAAAGCCGGGGATGGAGCGCCCTGAACCCTTCAGCTCATGCTCCTTGCCCGGCGCGCTGCTGGCAGCGAACACGAAGGTGGGGCGGTGCAGCTTGTCCTTGAGCCGCGAGGCCACGATGCCCACCACGCCCTCGTGGAAGTCCGGGTCGAACACGCTGATGGCGGGCGGCGGCTCCTCGCCTTCGTCGAACAGGCTCTCCGCCAGCAGCAGGGCCTGCTCGCGCATGCCGCCCTCCAGTTCGCGCCGCTCGCGGTTGATGGCATCCAGTTGCCGGGCCAGGTCGGCGGCGCGCGCCGGGTCGTCGGTCAGCAGGCATTCGATGCCCAGCGTCATGTCGGCCAGGCGCCCCGCGGCATTGATGCGGGGCCCAAGGGCAAAGCCGAAGTCGAAGGTGGTGGCGACGGGGGCCTTGCGCCCGGCGGCGTCGAACAGGGCCTGGATGCCGGCCTGCATCTGGCCGGCGCGGATGCGCTTCAAGCCCTGCGCCACCAGGCGGCGGTTGTTGTTGTCCAGGCGCACCACATCGGCCACGGTGCCCAGGGCCACCAGCGGCAGCAGCGGCTCCAGCTTGGGTTGCGTGGCCTTGTCGAACACGCCGCGCGCGCGCAGCTCGGCGCGCAGCGCCATCAGTACATAGAACATCACGCCCACGCCGGCGATGGACTTGCTCTCGAAGCCGCAGCCCGGCTGGTTGGGGTTCACGATGGCGTCGGCCGCGGGCAGTTCGGGGCCGGGCAGGTGGTGGTCGGTGATGAGCACCGTCAGCCCCAGCGCCTTGGCGCGCGCCACGCCCTCGATGCTGGCGATGCCGTTGTCCACGGTGATGAGCACGTCGGCGCCGCGCTCGTGCACGCGCTGCGCGATGGAGGCGGTGAGGCCGTAGCCGTCCACCACGCGGTCGGGCACCAAATACTGAACATGGCGTGCGCCCAGCAGGCGCAGGCCGCGCACCCCCACTGCGCACGCAGTGGCGCCGTCGCAGTCGTAGTCGGCCACGATGAGCAGGCGCCGGTCCTGGCTGATGGCGTCGGCCAGCAGCGCCGCGGCCTGCTGCACGCCCATGAGGGTGTCGGGCGGCAGCAGGCGGGCGAGGGCGTCGTCCAGCTCCTCCTTGGCGCGGATGCCGCGCGCCGCGTACAGGCGTGCCAGCAGCGGGTGCACGCCGGCCTGCTCCAGCGCCCAGACCACGCGCGGCGGGATGTCTCTTGCTACTATTTTCATAGCTGCTCGCGCACGCTGGAAAAGCGCTGGGGCTTAAAAAGACTCTGAATGCGCTGGCCCAGGCTGCGCGGCGCCGTATGCCAGGACTGTGCGCCGCGTTCGCCGCACAGCGTGAGGCGCGCCGCGCCGCCGCCCGCCACATGCGCGGCCAGGCGCGCCACGGGGCCGGCGTCCAGCGCGGCCCAGGCCTGGCGCCAAGCGTGCCAGTCCTCGCGCAGCGCAGCGTCCAGCAGGGTGGTGGGCATCTCGGGCGCCGGCATGGGGGCGGGTGGCTGGGGCAGGGCGCCTGCGCCGTGCACCCAGAAGGCATTGACCGGCGGCAGGCCCTGGGCCGCGCGCGCGTCGTTGAAGGGGTGGGTGTACAGCAGCATCTGCATCTCGCTGTGCAGGCGGTGCAGCAGGCGCGCGCGGGCGGGGTCGGGCATCCAGGCGCGCACGTCGCGCTGGATCACGCGGTCCAGCGACGCGGTGGGCAGGTTGTCGAACACTGCACCTTGCGCGACCCAGCGCGTCGGCTGGTCGTAGGCGAGCGTGATGCCGTCCTCGGCAAACCAGGGCGCCACGATGGCGAGCAGCGCGCGCGAGGCGGCCTCGTCCAGCTGCAGCCGCGCCGGGTCGCCCAGCGTGACATGGTCGGCACCGACCTGCCAGTGGCAAGGGGTGATGAAGGCCCAGGCACCAGTGGCCGCATGGGGAGCGCTGACCTGCTGGTGCTGATACCACGCGGCCCAGGGCGTGGGGCCCTCGCTCGTGGCGGGCAGGCCGTGGTGGCGGGCCAGGGCGCGTTCATGGGGCGGGGCGAAGTCCGTCTCGGCGCCAGCGTCCAGGCCGGTGCTGGACAGGCGGGCCAACAGCCGGTCCAACTGGGGCAGTTCCAGGCCTTCAAGCGCCTGCTGGCATCCCTGGGCCGGGCTGGCGGCCAGCGGGATGAGTAAATGGGGCATGTCCGACATAGGGGTGTATTGTCCCGGATGCACCCGATGACGGTGGGCGCAAAACCCACAGCGTCATGCAAGCGTCACAAGTGCAACAGAGACTGGATCGCTCACTTTTACGGCCAAGGATGCCCATGTCTTCTCACCGTCTTCCCCTGATCATTGCGATGAGTGCCTCCCTGCTGACGACCGCCTGTGGCGGCGGCGACGACCCCGCACCGCTGCCGACGCTGAGCGGCCAGGCTCCGCTGGTGGTGGGGCACCGCGGCGCCTCGGGCTACCGCCCGGACCACACGCTGGAGAGCTATGCGCTGGCCATCCAGATGGGGGCGGATTTCATCGAGCCCGATCTGGTGGCCACCAAGGACGGCCACCTGGTGGCACGCCACGAACCCAACATCACCAGCACCACCGATGTGGCCAGCCGCCCCGAGTTCGCCAGCCGCAAGACCAAGCGCATGGTCGACGGCGTGGAAGAAGAAGGCTGGTTCGCCACCGACTTCACGCTGGCGGAACTGAAGACCCTGCGCGCCATCCAGCCGCTGGCCGAGCGCGACCAGTCCTATAACGGCAAGTTCCAGATCCCCACGCTGCGCGAGGTGCTGGACCTGGCCAAGACCGAGGGTGGCAAGGTGGGCCGCGTGATCGGCGTCTATCCCGAGACCAAGCACCCCACCTACCATGAAGATGCGGGCCTCAAGCTCGAAGACCGCCTGCTGGCCATCCTGGCCGAGTACGGCTACACCAAGAAGGATTCGCCGGTCATCCTGCAGTCGTTCGAGACGGCCAACCTCAAGTACCTGCGCACCAAGACGCAGGTGCGCCTCATCCAGCTGGTGGATGGCAACGACTACGACTTCAAGACCGGCGCGGTCACCTTCGAGGCGCCATATGACCGCCCCTACGACTGGACACGCGCGGGCCGCAAGGACCTGTTCGCTTCCATGGTCACGCCGGCGGGCCTGGCCGAGATCGCCAAGTACGCCGACGGCGTGGGCCCCTGGAAGCCCTACATCGTGCCGGTCAAGGGCACCTTTGGCGCCGACGGCAAGATGGTCGACGTGAACAAGGATGGCGCGGTCAACTACGCCGACGCTTCCAGCAGCACTCCCACCAGCCTGGTGGCCGACGCACACAAGCTGGGCCTGATGGTCCACACCTGGACCATGCGCAACGAAAACCGCCGCCTGGCCTTCGACTACAAGGGTGCCCCCCAGGCCGAGTACCTGCAGTTCTACCGCCTGGGCGTGGATGGTGTGTTCTCCGACTTCGCCGACACCGCGGTGGCTGCGCGCAAGGCCTATCTGACGGAAACGGGCCGCTGAGCCGCGGGCCGGCGCCGCGCAGGGCAGGCGGCCTTGGCGCGTCAGCCCCTTCCGCACCCGGCTTGCGCTGAGGCCGCCGCGCGTTGCTGCCCTGGGCCCGCGCCGCGGGCCCGGGTCGATGACACAATCGCGCTTCCATGCAAATTCCCTACGAACTGGCCCTGGGCTGGCGCTACACCCGGGCAGGCCGGGCCACGCGGCGCAACGGCTTCATCTCCTTCATCTCGGGCGTGTCCATGCTGGGCATCTCGCTGGGGGTGGCGGCACTCATCATCGTTCTGTCCGTGATGAACGGCTTTCAGAAAGAGGTGCGCGACCGCATGCTCAGCGTGGTCTCGCACATCGAGATCTTCGCGCCGGGCGGTGCAGCGCTGCCCGACATGCCGCGCACGCTGGCCGAGGCGCGGGCCAATCCGAACGTGGTGGGCGCCGCGCCCTTCGTCGCCGCCCAGGCGCTGCTGGCGCGTGGCGAGGACATGAAGGGCGCGCTGGTGCGCGGCATCGACCCCGCGCACGAGGCCGAGGTGACCGACCTGGCCGCCGAGAATTTGGAGGGCCTGAAGGCCCTGGTGCCGGGCGAGTTCCGCGTGATCCTGGGCAGTGAGCTGGCGCGCCAGCTGGGCGTGCGCGCGGGTGATGCGGTCACGCTGATTGCCCCGGCCGGCCAGGTCACGCCTGCGGGCGTGGTGCCGCGCCTCAAGCAGATGACGGTGGCGGGCACCTTCAATTCGGGCCACTATGAATACGACTCTGCGCTGGTGATGCTGCACCACGAGGATGCCGAGCGTATCTTCCGCCTGGAAGGGCCGACCGGCGTGCGCCTGAAGCTCAAGAACCTGCATGACGCACCCGAAGTCACGCAGCAGCTGGCGCACAGCCTCTCGGGCAACCTGTTGATCCGCGACTGGACGCAGCAGAACCGCACCTGGTTCGCGGCCGTGCAGCTGGAAAAGCGCATGATGTTCATCATCCTCACGCTGATCGTTGCGGTGGCGGCATTCAACCTGGTGTCCACGCTGGTGATGACCGTGACCGACAAGCGCGCGGACATCGCCATCCTGCGCACGCTGGGCGCCAGCCCCGCCAGCATCATGGGCGTGTTCATGGTGCAGGGCGCCATGGTGGGCGTGATCGGCACGCTGGCCGGCCTGCTGCTGGGCCTGGGCGTGGCCTTCAACATCGACGTGATCGTGCCCGCCATCGAGCGGGCGCTGAACGCCAGCTTCCTGCCCAAGGACATCTACCTCATCAGCAAGATGCCCAGCGACCCGCAAAGCAGCGACATCGCGCCCATTGCCGTCATTTCCCTGATCCTGGCCTTCGTGGCCACCCTGTACCCGAGCTGGCGCGCCAGCCGCGTGAACCCCGCGGAGGCGCTGCGCTATGAGTAATGGGCAAGTGGTGCTGCAGGCGCAAGGCCTGACCAAACGCTTTACCGAGGGCCGGCTGGACGTCACCGTGCTCAAGGGCGTGGACCTGGCAGTGCACGCCGGCGAGACGCTGGCCATCGTGGGGGCGTCGGGCTCGGGCAAGAGCACGCTGCTGCATCTGCTGGGGGGGCTGGACGCGCCCAGCGCCGGCACCGTCACGCTCCAGGGGCAGGCGCTGCAGGCGCTATCGCCCGCGCAGCAGGGGCGCCTGCGCAATGCGCACCTGGGCTTCATCTACCAGTTCCACCACCTGTTGCCCGAGTTCAGCGCCCAGGACAACGTGGCCATGCCGCTGCGCATCCGCCGCGAGCCCTACGCGCAGTGCATCGAGCGGGCGGTGCGCATGCTCCAGGCCGTGGGCCTGGGCGAGCGTGTGCACCATCGCCCGGCGGAACTGTCGGGTGGCGAGCGCCAGCGCGTGGCCATTGCCCGGGCGCTGGTCACGCAGCCGGCCTGCGTGCTGGCCGACGAGCCCACCGGCAACCTGGACCGTGCGACCGCTGATGCCGTGTTCGCCCTCATGCTGCAGCTAGCGCGCGAGCAGGGCACTGCCTTCGTGATGGTCACGCACGATGAATCGCTGGCCGCGCGGTGCGACCGCGTCGTGCGCTTGGTCTCCGGTGCTTTGAGCTAAAAACGGCCTCCAGCGCTTGCTGGGCAAGCGCTGGCAGCTATATTTTCAATAGTAGGTCAGGCCGTCGCGGCGGGCGCTTGCGCGGGGGCGCACTCGTCGAACGCGGCCACGGCATTGGCTGCGTACATCAGCGCGGGGCCGCCGCCCATGTACACCGCAATGCCCAGCACCTCGTGTACCTCGGCGCGCGTGGCGCCCAGGCGTGCCAGGGCCTGGGTGTGAAAGCCGATGCAGCCATCGCAGCGCGCGGCCACGCCAATGCCCAGCGCGATCAGCTCCTTGGTCTTGGCGTCGATGGCGCCGCCCGCGAGAGCCGCCTTGCCCAGCGCGTTGAAACCTTGCATTACCTGCGGAACGCTGTTGCGCAGCTCGCTGACATTGCTAGAGATTTCGCGCGTGAGGGCCTTGTAGTCGGTGGACGAGGTCATGGTGGAACTCCTGGTGGTGAAAGGGATGCGCCAGCTCGGCGCTGTTGACACGTTTATTAGTATCTACTAAATTAGCTTACGTTAATTTAGATATTTATCAACAAGGAGTGCAGGTGGCCACTACCGCCGACCTGGAATTCATGCAGCAGGGCGCCGCGCGCGCGGCCGCGCTGCTGCGCGCGGTGGGCAACGAGCACCGGTTGCTCGTGCTGTGCCTGCTGATCGAGCAGGGCGAGGCCTCCGTGGGTACGCTGCTGGAGCAGGTGCGCCTGAGCCAGTCCGCGCTGTCGCAGCACCTGGCGCGCATGCGCGACGAGGGGCTGGTGACCTTCCGCCGCGACGCGCAGACTCTGTACTACCGCATTGCCGACCCGGCGGCGGAAAAGCTCGTGGCTGCGCTCAAGGACATCTTCTGCCCCTGAGCGGCCGCGTCGCTGCGCAGAGGTACCGTTTTTTTCGTCAACTAGGAGAAGTGTCATGAAACACAACGTTGGGGGTTGGGACCGCGGGCTGCGCATCGCGGTGGGTCTGGTGCTCATCGGCCTGGCGGCCACGGGCACCGTGGGCTGGTGGGGCTGGCTGGGCGTGGTGCCGCTGCTGACGGGCCTGGCGGGCACCTGCCCTGCGTACTCGCTGCTGGGCATGAACACCTGCCCGCTGAGCAAGAAGGGCTGATGGGGCACAGCAGCTCCTGCGGCGCCGATGCGCCGCCGACCGATCCGCAGGACATTGGCGCTGAAACGCACTGAGACACTGCGGACCGGCGCTGGGGGCGTGCGGTGGCATGATCCGGCGCATGGACGTCTGGATCGACACCCATTGCCACCTGGATGAATTTGCAGATCACGGCGGCGCAGCGCTCGCAGATGCCGAGCGTGCACGCGCCGCGCAGGCCGGCGTGGCCCACTGCGTGCTGCCCGCGGTGGAACTCGCCAATCTGCAGGCCGTGCGGGACCTGGCGCACCGCCACGGCGACAGCTATGCGCTGGGCATCCATCCCCTGTTCACTCCCGTCGCCGGCGACGAAGACGTGCCCGCCCTGGCGCGCGCGCTGGAGCAGTACCAGGATGACCCGCGCCTGGTGGCCGTCGGCGAAATCGGGTTGGACCTCTTCGTGCCCCATCTGGACACGGGGCGCCAGCAGCACTTTTACCGGGCGCAGCTGCAGTTGGCGCGCCGGTTCGACCTGCCCGTGATCCTGCATGTGCGCCGCTCGGCGGACCAGTTGCTCAAGGCGCTGCGCGAGCTGCCGGTGCGCGGCGGCATTGCCCATGCCTTCAATGGCAGCCTGCAGCAGGCGCAGGCCTTCATCGATCTGGGTTTCAAGCTGGGCTTTGGCGGCGCGGTCACCTTCGACCGTGCGCTACAGTTGCGCCGCCTGGCCACCGAACTGCCGCTGGACGCGCTGGTGGTGGAGACCGATGCGCCCGACATTCCGCCGCACTGGCTCTACGTGACCGCGGCCGAGCGCGCTGCTGGCCGCCCGCCCGCACGCAACACGCCTGCACAGTTACCGCGCATCGGTGCGGTGGTGGCGCAGCTGCGCGGCATCTCCAGCACAGAACTGGCCCATGCCACGCGCGCCAACGCTTGCGCAGCGTTGCCACGGCTGGCTGAACTGTTGGCACAGGTTTGAGTGCTTTCGGGCTCAAAGGCTTATGCAGCAAGCGCGAGCAGCTATACAAACAATAGTAATGGAGGGCCGGTGGCTGCGCAGAAAAAAACGGTAGTGCTGTCTGCCGGTCGCCTGGTCGGCCTGCCGCCCGTGGTGGGCTCCGGCACGCGGGTGCTGGTGCTGGGCAGCTTCCCCGGTGTGGCATCGCTCGCCGCGCAGCAGTATTACGGCCATCCGCAGAACCACTTCTGGCGCATCCTGGCGGCGCTGTGGCCGCAGCATCCGCTGCCGGGCCGCGACCAGTACGCTGTGCGCTGCGACTGGCTGCTGGCCCGCGGCCTGGGCCTGTGGGACGTGTATGCCGCCTGCGAGCGCGAGGGCAGCCTGGATACCAGCATCCGCAACGCGCAGGTCAACGACTTCGCTGGCCTGCATGCCCGCGCGCCGGGGCTGGCCGCCATCGCCCACAATGGCGGGGAAAGCTTCCGCCACGCCAAGGCCGTGCGCGCCAGCCTGGGGCTGAAGGCAGATGCGCCGATGCCATCGCTGCGCCTGCCGTCCACCAGCCCGGCCAACGCGTCGTGGAGCTTCGAGAAAAAACTGCACGCCTGGGGCGAGGCCCTGGCGACTTTTGGATTGGTATAACGATTTGACCCGCAAGAAAACCGCCGCCACCGAACTGCCCGAGGTGAGCGTCTCCGATGATGGTGAAGTGCGCCACCTGCACCTGGGCACGCCGTGGATTCAGGGCTCCATGCGCATCGCGCAGCCGTTCGAGATCGAACTGGAATACGTGCAACGCATGATGGCCTGGCTGCTGTTTGTGGAGCCTGCCAGCGTGGCCAAGCGCCACGCGATGCAACTGGGCCTGGGGGCCGGCGCCATCACCAAGTTCTGCCGCAAGAAGCTGCGCATGTGCTGCACCGTGGTCGAGCTGAACCCGCGCGTGGAGGCCGTCTGCCGCGCCTGGTTCAAGCTGCCGCCCGACGGCCCCATGCAGCGTGTGGTGCTGGCCGACGCGGCCCAGGAAATCAAGAAGCCCGAATGGCACGGCACGGTGGACGCGCTGGCGGTGGACCTGTACGACCATGAGGCCGCCGCGCCGGTGCTGGACAGCGCGGAGTTCTATGCCGACTGCCGTGCGCTGCTGACGCTGGACGGCTGCCTCACGGTGAACCTGTTCGGCCGCGCCTCCAGCTACGAGCGCAGCCTGGACAAGCTCGCCGAGGCCTTTGGCGCCGACGCGCTCTGGGCCTTCAAGCCCACGCGCGAGGGCAATACCGTGGTGCTGGCCCAGCGCACGCCCACGCGGCCCAAACGTGCCGAGCTGCTGGCCCGCGCCGAAAGCGTGCAGGCCCGCTGGGACCTGCCGGCCACCAAGTGGCTGCGCGTATTCAAACCGGTCGCCTGACCTCTGCCGCCACTCGCACCATGACTGCCGAAGCATTGCCCGCATCCCCCCCCACGGCCGCCGGCGGGCCCACCGGCCCGTTGCAGTGGCGGCTCATCGTCGATTGGCTGCGTGCCGATGGCGTGATCACCGCCGAGCAGGCGCAACGCACCATCGCACGCTGCTCGCAGGCCGAAAGCAGCCAGCACCCGCTGGTGCGGCTGGGCAACGTGGCCATGCTGCGCGCCAGCGACGGCAAGCCGCTGGACGTGGACATCCTCACCGAATACGTGGCCCAGCGCTGCGGCCTGGCGTTTCTGCGCATCGACCCGCTGAAGGTAGACGTGGGCCGTGTGGCCGACGCCATGAGCGCGAGCTACGCCGAGCGCCACAAGGTGCTGCCGGTGCAGGTGACCTCCAAGGAGGTGGTGGTGGCCACGGCCGAGCCCTTCCTGCATGACTGGGTCGCCGAGGTGGAGCGCCAGTCCCGGCGCACGGTGCGGCGCGTGCTGGCCAACCCCCAGCACATCACGCGCTACACGGCGGAGTTCTACGCGCTGGCCAAGTCGGTGCGCGAGGCGCAGAAGGCCGGCGGCGGCGCCGCGGGCAGCAGCTTCGAGCAGCTCGTGGAACTGGGCAAGACCAACAAGCAGCTGGACGCCAACGACCAGGGGGTGGTGCGCGTGGTGGACTGGCTGTGGCAGTACGCCTTCGACCAGCGCGCGAGCGACATCCACCTGGAGCCGCGCCGCGAGCAGGGCGTGATCCGCTTTCGCATCGACGGCGTGTTGCATGCCGTCTACCAGATGCCCATGGGCGTGCTCAATGCCATGGTGGCGCGCGTGAAGCTGCTGGGCCGCATGGACGTGGTGGAAAAGCGCCGCCCGCAGGACGGCCGCATCAAGACGCGCAACCCGCGTGGCGACGAGGTGGAAATGCGCCTGTCCACGCTGCCCACCGCTTTCGGCGAGAAGATGGTGATGCGCATCTTCGACCCCGACAACGCCGTGAAGGACCTGGACGCGCTGGGTTTCACTGCGCACGATGCGCAGCGCTGGGAGCAACTCGTCAAGCGCCCGCACGGCATCATCCTGGTGACCGGGCCCACGGGTTCGGGCAAGACCACTACGCTGTACTCCACCCTGAAGCGCGTGGCCACCGAGGAGGTGAACGTGAGCACGGTGGAGGACCCGATCGAGATGATCGAGCCCAGCTTCAACCAGACGCAGGTGCAGCCGCAGCTGGACTTCACCTTCGCCGAAGGGCTGCGTGCCCTCATGCGCCAGGACCCGGACGTGATCATGGTGGGCGAGATCCGTGACCTGGCCACGGCCGACATGGCCGTGCAGGCCGCGCTCACCGGTCACCTGGTGTTCTCCACCCTGCATACCAACGACGCGCCCAGCGCCGTCACGCGCCTCATGGAGCTGGGCGTGCCGCCGTACCTCATCAACGCCACGCTGCTGGGGGTGCTGGCGCAGCGCCTGGTGCGCATGCTGTGCCGGCACTGCCGGCAGGTGGACGAGGCAGCCGACCCCGAGGCGCTGGCCGACATGATCCGCCCCTGGAAGATCAACGGGGGCTATCGCGCCTACAAGCCCGTGGGGTGCGTGGAGTGCCGCATGACGGGCTTTCGCGGCCGCATGGGGCTTTATGAACTGCTCACCGTGAGCGAGGCGCTCAAGACCCAGGTGAACCAATCGCCCTCCATCGACGCGTTGCGCCGCCAGGCCGTGCAGGACGGCATGCGCCCGCTGCGCCTGGCGGGCGCGCTGCGCGCGGCCGAGGGTGTGACCACGTTCGAGGAAGTCATCGCCGCCACCCCGCCGCTGGAGTAGCGCCTCGATCTCTGCCATCGCGGCGCAGCGGATGCGCCGTTCCGCCGCAGTCACCAGGCGCGCGCCCATCCTTCACAACGCGGTGGAAGGCGGTATTTCCGCGCTCCTGCGGCGCAGGCCCGGCCTGACCAGGGCCCTCGCGCCACCTTCGACGCCGCGCAGCGGTCGGTGCCGTGCCGAAGTGCAGTTCCAGGGGGCGTTGCCTCTAGGGAAAACTTGTATCTACCGGTAGGTGGAATCCACATCGAGAAACGCTGCCCGACACTCCACAATCGCCCGTCGCGTTCCTTTTGGGAGACATTCGTGAAAATCAAGAGTCAGAAAGATTTCTTTTCCGGCCTCATGTTCCTCGTCGTCGGCGGTGGTTTTGCCTGGGGCGCCACCACCTACAGCGTAGGAACCGGCGCCCGCATGGGCCCGGGCTACTTCCCCCTGCTGCTGGGCATTCTGCTGGGCATCATCGGCGCGGCCATCATGTTCAAGGCCACCGTGGTCGAGACGGTGGACGGCGACAAGATCGGCAAGTGGGCGTGGAAGCAGATCTTCTTCATCATTTCCGCCAACCTGTTGTTCGGCGTGCTGCTGGCGGGCCTGCCCAGCTTCGGCGTGCCGGCCATGGGCCTGATCGTTGCCATCTACGGCCTGACTTTCGTGGCCAGCCTGGCGGGCAACCAGTTCCACTTCAAGGAAGTGTTCATCCTGGCCACCATCCTGGCCGTGGGCAGTTACGTGGCATTCATCTGGGGGCTGGCTCTGCAGTTCCCCGTCTGGCCTAGCTTCATCGTGGGTTGATTCGGAGATCTAGACCATGGAATTGTTTGAACACCTCTCGATGGGTTTTGGCGTCGCGTTTACGTTCCAGAACCTGATCTACTGCTTCATCGGCTGTCTGCTGGGCACGCTGATCGGCGTGCTGCCCGGCGTGGGCCCCGTGGCCACCATCGCCATGCTGCTGCCCGCCACCTATGCGCTGCCGCCCGTGGCCGCGCTGATCATGCTCGCTGGCATCTATTACGGCGCGCAGTACGGCGGCTCCACCACCGCCATCCTGGTGAACCTGCCGGGCGAGTCGTCCTCCGTGGTGACCGTGATCGACGGCTACCAGATGGCGCGCGCGGGCCGTGCAGGCCCGGCACTGGCGGCTGCCGGCATTGGTTCGTTCTTCGCGGGCTGCGTGGGTACGTTGATCCTGGCGGCCTTTGCGCCCCCGCTGACGGAAGTGGCCTTTAAGTTCGGCCCCGCCGAGTACTTCTCGCTGATGGTGCTGGGCCTGATCGGTGCTGTGGTGCTCGCTTCGGGCTCGCTGCTCAAGGCCGTCGCCATGATCGTGCTGGGCCTGTTGATGGGCCTGGTGGGCACGGACGTGAACTCCGGCGTGGCCCGCTACAGCTTCGACATCCCCGAGCTGACCGACGGTATCAGTTTCACCGTGATCGCCATGGGCGTGTTCGGCTACGGCGAAATCATCGCCAACCTGTCCAAGCCCGACGACGAGCGCGAAGTGTTTGCCGCCAAGGTGCACGGCCTGTTCCCCACGGCACAGGACTTCAAACGCATGCTCCCCGCCATGCTGCGCGGCACGGCCCTGGGGTCGTCCCTGGGCATCCTGCCCGGCGGCGGCGCGCTGCTGTCGGCCTTTGCGGCCTACACGATCGAGAAGAAGACCAAGCTCCATCCCGGCGAAGTGCCGTTCGGCAAGGGCAACATCCGCGGCGTGGCGGCTCCCGAGTCGGCCAACAACGCGGGTTCGCAGACCTCCTTCATCCCGCTGCTGACGCTGGGCATTCCGCCCAACGCCGTGATGGCGCTGATGGTGGGTGCCATGACCATCCACAATATCCAGCCCGGCCCGCAGGTGATGACCAGCAACCCCGAGCTGTTCTGGGGCCTGATCGCCTCGATGTGGATCGGCAACGCCATGCTGGTGATCCTGAACCTGCCGCTGATCGGCATGTGGATCAAGCTGCTCTCCGTGCCTTATCGCTGGCTGTTCCCGTCCATCGTGCTGTTCTGCGCGGTGGGGGTGTACTCCACCAACAACAACACATTCGACGTGTGGATGGTGGGCGGATTCGGTGTCATCGGCTACCTGTTCTACAAGCTGGGGGTGGAACCCGCTCCCTTGCTGCTGGGCTTCATCCTGGGCCCGATGATGGAAGAAAACCTGCGCCGTGCGCTGCTGCTGTCGCGTGGTGACTGGAGCGTGTTCGTCACGCGCCCCATCTCTGCCGGCCTGCTGGCGGCCGCGGCCCTGCTGCTGGTCATCGTGCTGCTGCCCGCGGTGAGCAAGAAGCGCGAGGAAGCGTTCGTCGAGGACTGACGCAGGTGGCCGCCCTGGCATGTGCCAGGGCAACCCTCGTAAGGCGCCCCTTTCCGGCTAGCCGTTCCGTTAAGGTGTTGCTAAGCCCTTGATTCAAGCCCCTCTGCTTCGGCACGAGGGGCTTCGTTTCTTTGGTCGCTATAAGGGACATGCTGAATTTCAAGCCCCTTTCCCTAGGCGTCGCGCTCGTGTGTGCCGCCAGCTTCCTCACTGCCTGCAACGACGAGCCCGCTCCGGACTTCAGGGGCAGCACTCCCGTGGCATACGGCAATCGGACTGTCTCTCTGAGCGTTGAGGCTTGGCGAGACAATGGCAGCCAGCCTTGTCGTGTCCTTATCAGAGGCGCTGAAGTAACAAATTGGGTCAAACCAACCGGTATTCTGCCGCGGATGACCCTAGCCCCGGCAGTAGTGCTGGCCTGCACAGGGCGGAGCCCGTACCTTTCCTCGGTGAGCGGCGAGGGTGAAGGGGGTGTAGCCGAATGGGAAGAGTCCTCGGGGCCTGAATCGGGAGCCCCCCTCTCTGTCTACCAAGTGCGAGTGAGCTCCCTGACTGCGGACCAAGCTCACCTCGAACTACGGGTCCTACGCGGCAAGTGACTCGCTTGCGTGAGCCACGGGGCCGGAGGGCTTGAGCGACCGAGCGGCAGGCGCGCGGCGTCTTTCGGGCGGTTCGGGAGTGAAATAGATGATGTCTTCGGGCGCTATGGGTCCGCGCGCCAGCCCCAGCCGCATTGCCGGCGTTTTCCCGTCCCGGCCAACCTCGCAGTAGTTGAAGTACGTCCGGAAGATGCCGAGCACCTTCACCAGGACTTCGGGGTTGTAGGCGCTCTTCCCGAACCAGAGACGTCGGTCGGTGTTGGCGCTGGCCACCGCGCGTTCTGCCAGCGTGAGGCCTCGCCGGACCTGCATAAAGAAGCGGTCGACAGCGGTAAGGGTGGCTTTCAGGTGCAGTAGCGCCTGGTGGCTAAGCTGGAGCCGACGCTTGTCCGGTTCGGTTTCGACCGGGTCGATATCGGTCAGCCAGCAAACGGATTTCTCAGGCTCACGCATCTCCGATATGGGATGGCGGAACCAGCGGTCCCCCCACTTGCCGATGGCAACCATGCGCGCCAGTTCTTCCTCGGCAGCCAGAAGTTCTGCAGCCTCAGGGGTTACCCCGTATTTCTCCGCTAAGCGCGCCAGACGCCGCTTGGTTGCACCAACCAGCGCGCGCTTCATGTCCACTGACATATCTTTGAGCACCTTGACATAGAAAGCGTCAGCCGTCCGGTCCAGAACCCTTTTCGGCACGGCCGTCAGAATGGCCGCACGTATGCCCGACTCCTGGTCTGTGAAGAAGCGAATCTTCTTGGCACGGCAGAGCAGTCGAGTGACAAGCTGGATGTGGGCGTACATCACCACTTGCTCATGCAGCAGCATGCCCTTTACGGGGGCACGGGATGAGTTCGCGGGGCCTTCACCATCTTCTATATCGGGGCGACCTAAGGCTGCGTCGTACGTCTCTTCGATGACCGATTCCATAGGCTTTCGGGAGGTACCTCCGCGAGGCGCCGCCCTCTCAGCCGCAGCATTCCAATCAGCCGGTAGCCAGACTCTCGCGTAGCGGCGAAACGCTCTGGCAAGTGCATGGTCGCCAAAGCGAACCATGTCCTTCTCTACGTCAGCAGAGTCCAGCGCAGGGTCAAAGTTGACGTTGACCCCGAACACATAGCCCGTAGCCTGGTCGGCCGTTGCAATGGACAGCAAAAGTGTGTTCTTTCGCACCTTCTTAGAGTGCCAGTTCACCACCAGCTTTTGCCGGTCAACCGACAGATATCTTGAGCCTAGGTCGTCGCGTCCCATGAGGGTTCGCTCACGCTCGCCGGCGAACATCTGGGCCTGCTCATAGAGGAAGTCGATGCGGTCGTATAGCTGGCTGGGGGAGATATCGAGGACCTTGATGATGCGCCGCAGCGGCATGGCGTTCATCAGATGCACCAAGATATCGCGATTGGAGTGACTGCGACGTTGGCGCTTGGTTGACCGGCCGCCGAAGGAGAACGCCTTCTTGCAGCCGACACACTTGAACCGGGGAGTTCCGTGGGCGTTGGTGCCGAAGCGAGTCACATTCTCAAGGGATGGCGCCCCCTCCGATAGAGAGCAGGCCTCGTTCGGACACTGCGGGAGTACTGGTTCAAGGTACTCCGACATGCGCATAAGCTCCTCGGCAATCGCCAAGTTGCTCTGCATAGGGGTGATTTCCTCGCACAGGCGGCACTTCAGTGCCGGCTGGTCCTTACCGGTAGCGACCACGGTGTAGTCGCCTGGGCCAACGGAAGAAGCTGGAGTACCGGCCCCGCCTCGGGCAACCGCAAGCTTGGGCGGTACGCCGAAGTTACCGCACTTGGGGTTCTTGCAGTGATTGACTTGAATACCCGCCGCGGCCGGCGGAAATCTAGGCGGCCACTTAGTCGGCTTTACTGAAGTTGGATGAGATTTTTCCTTGGACAAAGAAACGCCCTAGTCGTTGACTAGGGCGGAATTTTGAGCCATTACAGCTTTCTTAGCAACACTTTAACAGAACGGCTAGCCCTTTCCGGGGCGCTTTTTTTTATGCGTGGCGGCAACGGGGTAGTGGCGCAGATGCTCCTACATGGGGCGCTGGTGGCGCTTGGGCGACAAGCGCTGGAAGGGTTGGGGATGCTTGGTGGAAGGGCCCATGCCGGCCTGCCGGCGAGCGCGGAGGTTCTGCCTCCATGAGGCTGCCGGCCAAGTGGCCGTGTGTCGCGCCGGCAACGGCCGCGCAGTGGCACCCGCTGCGATGGCGCGGTCGCCGGTCTTCCTGGCGGGCGATGCGGTGTATCTCGTCTACAGTGGCGGGCTGGTGCGGCGACGCATCGGGTGAACGCGCAGAAGGAGCAGGTACTGGAGGCCAGCGCCGGCTGCCTGGGTGGCACCCGACGGCGCTGCAGCCGCTGCTCAGGCGCGCCTAAGAGAATCGCCTTCCAGCACGCGGGCCCTGGCATGGCGGCACACAGGCATGATCGGTGCAACACCCGTCATGGCCGCGCGCGTCTGACGGTTCGGTTGATAGTCATTCCCTGGGACGGAGGACGGGTTTTCGTGCCCCGCGCGGTGTTCGACGCGGGCGGTGGTCCTGATGCGGGTGTGGGCAGTGTCCACTATGATCGTTTCAAATTGTTTTGCAGGAACCGCCTCCGGCGGCGATGGAGCACGGTATGGATCTGGGTATCGCGGGTAAATGGGCGCTGGTCTGCGGGGCCAGCAAGGGGTTGGGCCGCGGCTGCGCCGAGGCGCTGGTGCGCGAGGGCGTGAACGTGGTGATCAACGCCCGCAATGCCGGTGAATTGCAGCGCACTGCTTCTGATTTGATAGCTATTGGCGCAGATGCGTCGGGCGGTAGAGGCCAAAATGGCAACCAACCCACGGTGCTGGCTGCGGCGGCCGACATCACCACCCCAGAGGGGCGCGCAGCCGTTTTTTCCATAGCTGGCGGGCCGGGCCGGGACTTCGACATCGTGGTCACCAACGCCGGCGGCCCCCCGCCCGGCGATTTCCGCGAGTGGGACCGCGATGCCTGGATGCGCGCGGTGGATGCCAACATGCTCACGCCCATCGAACTGATCCGCGCCACGGTGGACGGCATGGCGCAGCGGGGCTTTGGCCGCATCGTCAATATCACCTCCAGCGCAGTGAAGGCCCCCATCGACATCCTGGGCCTGTCCAATGGCGCGCGCAGCGGCTTGACCGGCTTTGTGGCCGGCGTGGCGCGCAGCGCCATTGCCGCGCAGGGCGTCACCATCAACAACCTGCTGCCGGGCAAGTTCGATACCGACCGGCTCGCGGGCACCCTCCAGGCCGCGGCCGGCAAGACCGGCAAGAGCCTCGATGAAGTGCGCCGCGCCCAGCAAGGCACCATCCCGGCGCGCCGTTTCGGTACGCCGCAGGAGTTCGGCGCAATCTGCGCCTTCCTGTGCAGCGTGCACGCGGGCTATATGACGGGGCAGAACGTATTGGCCGACGGCGGTGCCTATCCCGGCACCTTCTGAGGGACGCGCCAGACCACAACGGGCGAGAACGCGCCGACCGACCGCCATGCCCCGCGCCGCGATGGGGGCGGGCGGCTGCAGGGCTCAGGTGCCGAAAGGGTGTTGCATGCAACTGCTGGGACGACGGATGCGCTGCCCCGCACTGCGCGGGCGGCTGGCCTTGTGGAGCGCGGCGCTGCTGTGCGCGGCCGCGCACGCCGGCGCGCCGGACACGCCCGCGGCCGATGCCGCGCCGTTGCGCCTGCGCGTGGTGGGAGGGCTGGCCGGCGTCACGCAGTACACGCAACTGGAGGCGCCCTTCTGGACGCGCGATTTGCCGCGCCTGAGCGAGGGCCGCTACCGCGCCGATATCGTGCCCTTCGACCGTGCCGGCGTTCCGGGCATGGAGATGCTGCGCCTCTTGCAACTGGGCGTGGTGCCCTTCGGCACGGTGCTCATGAGCTCCCTGTCGGCACAGTACCCCCAGTACACCGCCGTGGACCTGCCGGGGCTGAATCCGGACCTGGCGACGCTGCGCGCTTCGCTCGCGGCCTTCCGTCCGTACCTGGAGAAAGCCCTGCGCGAGGAGCATGGCGTGGAGCTGCTGGCGGTTTACGTTTACCCGGCGCAGGTGCTGTTCTGCAAGGACCCGCTGCTGGGCCTGGATGACCTGCGCGGGCGGCATGTGCGGGTGTCCTCGGCCGCGCAGGGCGACTTTTTTGCGGCACTGGGCGCCAAGCCCCAGCGCGTGCCCTTCGCGCAAGTGGTCAAGAGCATGGAGACGGGCGCCAGCGAATGCGCCGTCACCGCCAGCATGTCGGGCAACATCCTCGGTCTGCACGCACATGCGGCCTATCTCTACCCCATGCCCATCAGCTGGGGCATGGCGGTGTTTGCGGCCAATCGCGCGGCCTGGCAGGCGCTGCCCGCCGATCTGCGCCAGCTGCTGCAGGCCGAGCTGCCCAAGCTGGAGACGGCCGTGTGGCTCAGTGCCCAGGGCGAGACCGAGCAGGGCCTGGCCTGCAATGTCGGGAGCCCCAGCTGCACCACTGGGCGCCAGGGCGCCATGGCGCTGGTGCCGGTGCGCGCGCAGGACGAGGCGCGGCGCGAGACCATCTTCAACACCGTGGTGCTGCCGCGCTGGGTCCGGCGCTGCGGAGCCCGCTGCCGTGATATCTGGGATCGCACCATCGGTCCTGCGCGCCGCATGAGTGCGCCGGTGCAGCCATGAAGCCCATGCCCGGCAGGCGCCTGCACCTGATCACCTGGGGGGTGGTGGCTGCGCTGCTCGCAGGGCTGGCGGTGGCGGTGGCCGTGCTGCTGTGGCATACGCGCGCGGACGCGCTGGACGTTGCCGAGGCGCGCGTCACCCGTTTTGCCGCGGGGGCGGAGGCGGGCATGAACCGCACGCTGCTCTCTTTCGACGTGCTGTTGGCGCATACGGAAGAGCTGCTGGCCCTGCGCGCACGCGACCGTGCGGGCCTTGACGTGGCGGCGGCCGACACGCTGCTGCGCGGCGTGGCGCGGCAGAACCTCCTGCTGCGCTACGTGGCGCTGCTGGACGCGCGGGGTGCCGTGCTGGCATCTTCGGCGTCCACCGGCGAACTGGACGGCGTGGAGCTGCCCGGGGGCTTCCTGGCGGCCGCCCTCGCGCCCGCGGTGGCCACGCTGTCCGTCAGCCAACCCGTGGTGAGTCCTACCAGTTCCGAGCGGGTGCTGTACATGGCGCGCCAGTTGCGCATGGGCGACGGCACGCCGCTGCTGGTCGTCGCGCAGGTGCCGACGGAAGCACTGGTGGCGGTGCTGATGCAGGGGCTGGAGGTTCCCGACATGGAAGTGACGCTGGAGCGCACGCAAGGCGTGCTGCTGCTGGGCGTGGAGGCGCCACAGGGGACCGTGGAGCGCCAGGAGCGCGCAGCGCCGGCCCTGCAGGAAGGCGGCGCGGACGATGGCGTGCACGCATGGCAGGCCAGCGCACGGCTGTCGGGCAAGCCGGCCATGGTGGTGGCGCGTCCGCTCATCTACCCCGATCTGTGGGCCACCGTCAGCCTGCCGCGCGACGCGGCGCTGGCGGGCTGGCGGCAGGAGGCGCTGACGGTGCTGTTCGGCGCGCTGCTGTTTGCGGCCACGGTGGTGGCCGCGGGAAGCGTGGTCGCCCTGTACTTGCGGCGCATGCACAGTGCGCGGCGGGTGGTGGCGCGCTCCAAGGCCACGCTGGACCAGGCGCTCGAAGCCATGGTGAGCGGCTTCGTGTTGCTGGACGCACAGCGCTGCGTGGTGCAGTGGAATCTGCGCTTCGAGGAGATGTTCCCCTGGCTCGTCAGCACCATCGGGGAGGGCGTACCGTTTCGCCGCGTACTGGAGACGACCGTGCACTACCACCTGCCCGGCGCCAGCGCGGAGGAAAAGCGCGCGTGGGTGGAGGAGCGCCTGCAGCAGCAGTGCACGCCGCGAGGCGGGGTGGAGCAGCTTTTGCCCAACGGCCATTACGTGCAGATCACCGAGCGCGCCACGGCCGATGGCGGCGTGGTCATCATCTACCACGACGTGACCGACCTGCGGCTGGCCACGGCCGAGGTGGAGCACCTGGCGTTCTACGACCAGCTCACCGGCCTGCCCAACCGGCGCCTCCTGCTGGATCAGCTGGGCGACGCCAGCGCGTCGGCGGTGCGTACGGGCACGCATGGCGCGGTGCTGTTCATCGACCTGGACCATTTCAAGACCCTCAACGACACCCTGGGCCACGAGATCGGGGACTACCTGTTGCAGCAGGTGGCCCGCCGCCTGGAAAGCGGCGTGCGCGTGGGCGACATCGTGGCGCGCCTGGGCGGGGACGAATTCGTGGTGCTGCTGGCCGGCCTGGCGACCGAGGCGGAACGCGCCCGCGAGCAGGTGCGCGCCGTGGCCGAGAAGGTCGTGCAACTGCTGGCGCAGCCCTATCCGATCGCGGGACAGAGCTACCACGGCAGCTGCAGCGTGGGCGCCGCGCTGTTCGGCAGCGTGCTGCAGACTGCGGCCGAAGTACTCAAGCAGGCGGACATCGCCATGTACCAGGTCAAGGCGCAGCGCGGCAACGCGGTGTGCTTCTTCGACCCTCGCATGCAGGTGGCGCTGAGCGCGCGTGCGCGGCTGGAGTCGGACCTGCAGGATGCGCTGCGCGAAGGGCAGTTCCTGCTGCACCTGCAGCCCCAGTTCACGCGCGACGGCGCCGTGGTGGGGGTCGAGGCGCTGCTGCGCTGGCAGCACCCGGAGCGCGGCCTGGTGCTGCCTGCGGAGTTCATCGGCGTGGCGGAGGACAGCGAGCTCATCGTGCCCCTGGGCCGCTGGGTGCTGGCCAGCGCCTGCGAGCTGCTGGCGCGCTGGCAGGCATCGCCGCGGCTGCGCGAGCTGTCGCTGAGCGTGAATGTGAGCGCGCGCCAGTTCCGCAGCCCCGACTTCGTGGAGCAGCTGTCGCAACTCTTGCTGCGCAGCGGCGCACCGGCGCACCGGCTGGAGTTGGAACTTACCGAATCCCTGGTGCTGGAGGACGTGGAAGACTCCATCGCCAAAATGCACCAGCTGCGCACCAAGGGTGTGCGTTTCGCCGTGGACGATTTCGGCACGGGCTACTCTTCACTGGCCTACCTCACGCGGCTGCCCTTGCATCGACTGAAGATCGACCGCACTTTCGTGCACCACCTGGGCGAGAGTCGCAGCGACGATGTGGTGGTGCAGACCATCCTGGGCATGGCGCGCAACCTGGATCTGGAAGTGGTGGCCGAGGGGGTAGAGACAGAGGAACAGCGCAGCTTTCTCGCGCTGCATGGCTGCGACGTGTACCAGGGCTACCTGCTGGCGCACCCCATGCCGGTGGAGGCGCTGCAAGCCCGCTACGGCGACGCGCCGCAGGCGCAACCCGCAGCAGCGCACTAACGCCTGTGCGCGCGCCGGCCTAGGCCCTGCGCGACGACACCACGATGCCACCCACGATCAGCGCGAACGCCAGGGCGTGGTACAGGTGCGGCGCTTCTCCGAGGAAGACCGTGGACAGCACCGCCGCGAACAGCGGAGTGAGGTTGATGAAGAATCCCCCCACCACCGGCCCCGCGCGCTGCGCCGCCACGCCCCAGAAGCGATAGGCCAGGATGGCCGGGCCCACGGCGATGAAGGCCAGGCCAGCAGCCAGCGGCCAGCCCCAGGTGATCTGCGTGGCGCCCAGTGACCATTCCACGCCCGCAAAGGCGCCCGACCAGCCCAGTCCGAAGATCATCTGCGCCATGAGGAAGGCCGCCCAGTCGCCGCGCAGTTCGCGCGGCTCGCTGGTGCGCACCAGCAGCCAGCTGTAGAACGACCAGGAGATGGTGGCCGCGACCATGTACAGGTCGCCCGGCACCAGGCGCAGCGCCAGCAACTGCTCCCAGCTGCCGCGGCTGAGCACCAGCACTACGCCGGCCACCGACAGCAGCACCCCCGCTATTTGCCTGCGCGAGGCCGGCACGCCGAAGCACAGCGCGCCGATGATGAGCATCCATACCGGCATGCCCGAGCCCACTAGCGTCACGTTCAGCGGCGTGGAGGTCTGCAGCGCCAGGTACTGCAGCGCGTTGTAGCTGCCGATGCCCAGCAGGCCCAGCAGCGCATAGCGGCGCCAGTGCGGCCACAGCGGGCTGCCGGGGCGCAGCACCTGCCAGGCCAGCGGCAGCAGCAGCGCAAACGCCAGCAGCCAGCGCACGAAGTTCAGGGTGATGGGCGGGATCAGCGTGTTCAGCGCGCGGCCAACCACGGCATTGCCGGCCCATAGCAGCGGCGCGGCCACGAGCATCGCAATCGTGCCCGGTGAGAGTCGTTGGGTCATAGGGGCAGCAACTGTAAGCGAAAGACGTGACAGTCGGCGTCCTCCCGTGTGTGTCCCGCGCACGGCAAGGGCTGGCAAATCATGGCAGCATCTGCGGCGTTCGCTTGCAATCATTCCAGGAGACCCATTCCCATGACCCTCGCCGTTCAGATCCGCCAGCACGGTGGCCCCGAAGAACTCCAGATCGTTGACGTGCAGGTCGGCGAGCCCGGCCCGGGCGAGGTGCGCATCCGCCACCGCGCGGTGGGCCTGAACTTCATCGACGTGTACCACCGCACCGGCCTGTACCCCTTGAACATGCCGGCCAGCATCGGCATGGAGGGCGCGGGTGTGATCGAGGCGGTGGGCGAGGGCGTCACGCACCTGCGTGTGGGCGACCGCGCGGCCTACGCCAGCCAGCCGCCCGGCAGCTACTGCGAAGTGCGCGTGATGCCCGCCAAGTGCGTGTGCAAGCTGCCCGATGCGATCAGCTTCGAGACCGGTGCGGCCATGATGCTCAAGGGCCTGACCGCCCAGTACCTGCTGAAGAAAACCCGCCCCGTCGAAGGGCTGGAGCCCGGCGACTTCGTGCTGTTCCACGCGGCCGCGGGGGGCGTGGGCCTGATCGCCTGCCAGTGGGCCAAGGCCCTGGGCCTGCAGCTCATCGGCACCGCAGGATCGGACGCCAAGTGCCAGCTGGCGCTGGACAACGGCGCGGCCTATGCCATCAACTATGCCAAGGAAGACTTCGCCGCCCGGGTCAAGGAGATCACCGGCGGGCGCGGCGTGAAGGTGGTGTACGACTCCGTGGGCAAGGACACCTGGGACAAGTCGCTGGATTGCCTGCGTCCCTTCGGGTTGATGGCCAGCTTCGGCAACGCGTCGGGCCCCGTGGCGCCGTTCGCACCCGGCATGCTGGGCGCCAAGGGCTCGCTGTACGTCACGCGCCAGACGCTGTTCAGCCACATCACCACGCGCGAGGCCACGCAGGCCATGGCGGACGACCTGTTCGCCGTGGTGGCCAGCGGCCAGGTGAAGATCCACATTGCCCAGCGCTATGCGCTGCGCGACGTGCAGCAGGCGCACCGCGACCTGGAGGCGCGCAAGACCACGGGCTCCACCATCCTCACGCTGGAATGACGGCGCCCAGCCAGCCGGCGCCCGCCTGGGTGGCCGCCGCACGCCGGCAGGCGCATTGCCCGCCAGTGGCACCGCGCGTGCCGCTGCTGCTGGGGCGCGAGTGCGTGGGGTCGGTGGATGCCGCGGTTTTTGATCAGATTGGCATTCAGAGGTTACTGGACAAGCGCTGGCAGCTATCACAAATAGAGCATCAAGGGCAACCCGCCTGGGCCCTGCCGGCGCAGGAGGCCACGGCGGCGCTGAATGCGCTGGCCCATGCGCTGCGCACGGCGGGCTGCTGCGGCCCCTGGCGCGACGAGCAACTGGCCGTGTGCACGCCCGATGGCCGGCGCCTGGCGACCGTGGAGCGCGGGGCCGTGCGCGTGCTGGGCCTGGCCACGCAGGCCGTGCACTTGGTGGGCTGCACGGCGGGGGGCGCCCTGTGGGTGCAGCAGCGCTCCTTCACCAAGCCCAACAACCCCGGCCAGTGGGACACGCTGATGGGCGGCATGGTGTCCGCGGCCGACAGCCTGCATGAAGCCCTGGCGCGCGAGACATGGGAGGAGGCCGGGCTGCGCCTGGAGCAATTGCAGGCCCTGGCAGCCGGCGGCCAGGTGCAGTTTGCGCAGCCCAGCAGCGAGGCGGGTGGCATCGGCTACATGGTGGAGCGCATCGACTGGTTCCACGCTACCCTGCCCGAGGGCGTGGTGCCGGTGAACCAGGATGGCGAAGTGGCGCACTTCGAATGCCTGACCCATGGCGAGGTGCACGAGCGCCTGGCCCGAGGGGCGTTCACGCCGGAGGCGGCGCTGGTGCTGGCCGGTTTCTATGGTTGGTGATTTGCTATTAAAACAATAGCTGTTACCGCATAATGGACAAGCGTTAGACAGCGATTTCATTCGTTAGTGAAGCACCCCCGCGGCGGTTGCCTGTGCAGCGGACTGGAGAACATGCGGCGCGCCGACGCCATAGGGGCACATGCCCGACAATCCAGGCCTCATGCCTGCGCCGGCAGGCTCGCCGCACTATGGCACGCTTTCTCCACCGCTCCTCGCACACCATGGCCCGTTCCCGTCTGCTGCCCGACAACTTCACCCTTGCCCTCGTGGCCACCGTCACGCTGGCCAGCCTGCTGCCTGCATCCGGCGCCGTGGGCGCGTTTTTCGAGAAGGCCACCGTGGGCGTGGTGGCGCTGCTGTTCTTCATGCATGGCGCCAAGCTGTCGCGCGAGGCCGTGATCGCAGGCATCGGCCACTGGCGATTGCACCTGCTGGTGGTGGCCAGCACCTTCATGCTGTTTCCGGTGCTGGGCCTGGTGCTGCGGCCGGTGCTGCAGCCGCTGGTGACGCCAGAGCTGTACACCGGCGTGCTGTTCCTGTGTGTGCTGCCGGCCACGGTGCAGTCGGCTATCGCGTTCACGGCGGTGGCGC
Organism: Diaphorobacter sp. LI3; assembly: GCF_022807955.1. NCBI lineage: Bacteria > Pseudomonadati > Pseudomonadota > Betaproteobacteria > Burkholderiales > Comamonadaceae > Diaphorobacter > Diaphorobacter sp. LI3. Next base: position 1,175,949 of record NZ_CP094346.1, read on the forward strand.
GTGGCAACATGGCGGCGGCCATCTGCAGCGCCTCGGCCTCCACCCTGCTGGGTATCGTGATCACGCCGCTGTTGGTGGGCGTGGTGCTGCCGCAGGCCTCGGGCACGGTGCAGCAGGACGTGCTGGGCAGCATCGGTCGCATCATGCTGCAGCTGATGCTGCCCTTCGTTGCGGGGCACCTGCTGCGGCCGTGGATCGGCGGTTTCATTGGCCGCCACGCGGCGACGCTCAAGTACGTGGACCAGGGCTCGGTGCTGCTGGTGGTCTACACCGCATTCAGCGCAGCCGTGGTGGGCGGCCTGTGGCGCGAATTGCCGCTGCCCGCGCTGGCCGGCCTGCTGGTGGTGTGCGCGGTGATCTTGGGGCTGGCGCTCACCGCCACCACCTGGCTGGCGCGGCGCCTGGGTTTTTCCAAGGAGGATGAGATCACCATCGTGTTCTGTGGCTCCAAGAAGAGCCTGGTGAGCGGCGTACCCATGGCCAAGGTGCTGTTCCCCTCAGAGGCCGCGGGCGCCATCGTGCTGCCGCTGATGGTGTTCCACCAGATGCAGCTCATGGTGTGCGCGGTGCTGGCGCAGCGCTACGCCCGGCGCGCCTGACTACAGCCGCTCGTCGGGCATCGCCGGGGCGCCTGCCGCCTTCGCATGCAGCGGGCGGATGGCGGCATTGGCTTCCAGCACCGGATAGGCCACCGAGCACAGCAGCGAGTTGATGCGCTTGAGGTCGCTGATGATGTCGATGTGCAGCGAGCTGGTTTCTATGCTCTGGATGGTGTTTTCCGCCAGCCGGTTCAGGTGGGTTGCGGCGTAGGCCAGTTCCAGCTCGCGGAAACGGTTTTTTTCCTCCAGCAGCTTTTGCGCGTCGCGCACATTGCTGGTCAGGAACACGCTCATGGCCAGGCGCAGGTTGGCCACCAAGTGGTCGTGCATTTCATTGATTTCCTGCAGGCCGGCGTGCGAGAACTGGCGCCCCTTCTTGATCTTCTTGTCCTCCACGTCCTGCAGCACGCGCTCCACCAGATCGCCGATCTGCTCCATGTTGATGGTGAAGCTGATGATTTCGGTCCAGCGCCGCCCCTCGCCTTCGTCCAGCTCGGAGCGCGAGATCTTGGTCATGTAGTACTTGATGGCCGAGTACAGGCTGTCCACCTGGTCGTCCAGGGCGCGCAGCTCCTGGCCCAGCTTCTGGTCGTCGGTCTGCCACACGGTCTTCAGGCCGCCCAGCATGGTCTCCACCAGGTCGGCCAGGTGCAGGGCTTCGCGCGCGGCGCAGGAGATGGCCAGCGAGGGCGTGGACAGGGCCGAGGCGTCGAGATGGTGCGGGCGCGACAGCGCGGCCGACACCTCCTCCTTGGGGGTGATTTTCTTCACCGCGGTGGCGATGTGGCCGGCGATGGGCAGGCACAAGAGCGCCACCATGAAGTTGAAGGCCAGGTGAAACAGCACCACCTGGCCGGCCTTGTCGGGCACAAGGGCCTGGATATGGGTATGCCACAGGCCGATGAGCGGAATCATGACCACCGCCCCCACCATCTTGAACAGCAGGTTGCCGATCGGCACCTGGCGCATCTGCAGGCTGGAGCGCAGCGTGGTGAGCACGGCTAGCACGCCGCTGCCCAGGTTGGCCCCCACCACCAGGCCCAGTGCCACCTCGGTGGGAATGCCGCCCGAGCCTGCCAGCGTGGCCACCAGCAGCACCGTGGCCAGGCTGGAGTAAGAGATCACGGCCAAAATGGCGCCGGTCAGCACCTCCAGCGTGATGTCGCTGGTCAGCGTCATGAGCAGGGCGCGCACCACCTCTGACTGCGTCAGCACCAGCGTGGACTCGGTGATCAGGCGCAGCGCCAGCAGCATCAGGCCCAGGCCGATGAGCACGCGCCCCACGCGCCCCGGCTTGGCGTCCTGGCGTGCGACGAACAGCACGACGCCGACAAAAATGCACAGCGGCGAGAGCCAGGACAGGTCCAGGGAAAACACCACCGCCATCAGCGCCGAGCCCACGTCGGCGCCCAGCATCACGGTCAGCGCCGCCATCAGCGAAATCATGCCCTGGCCCACGAAGGCCGACACGATCAGCGCCGTGGCGGTGCTGGACTGCACCACCGCCGTCACCCCTATGCCCGAGAGCACGGCCAGCAGCCGCGTGCGCACGCCGCGCGCGATCAGCTGGCGCAAATTGGCGCCGAAAACGCGCAGGATGCCGGTGCGCACCATCTGGATGCCCCACACCAGCAGGGCAATGGCGGCCAGCAGATTCAGCAGGTGCTTCATGGGCGGGCTCAGAACTCCTTAAAACGGTCCCGTGGAACCGTGAAACAGTGCAGCATACCCGTGATCGGGCGCCGCCACGGCGCCCAGGGGGATGCCTTCAGCCGGCGCGGCGCACGCGCAGCAGTTCGTCCAGGATCAGGCAGGCCGCGCCCACGGTGATGGCGCAGTCGGCCACGTTGAAGGCCGGGAAATGCCAGCCGCGCAGGTGAAAGTCCAGGAAGTCCACGACGTAGCCATGCTGCAGGCGGTCCACCACGTTGCCGATGGCACCGCCCAGGATGCTGGACAGCGCGAAGCAGAACAGCTTCTGCCCCGGGTGGGCGCGCAGCTGCCATAGGATGAAGACCGCCGTTGCCAGCGCAATGCCCGTGAACAGCCAGCGCTGCCATCCCCCGGCATCGGCCAGGAAGGAGAACGCCGCCCCGGTGTTGTGCGCCCGCACGATGTTGAAGAAGCTGGTCACGTAGGTCGCGTCGCCCAGGCGGTAGTAGCCCAGGATCAGCGTCTTGGTGAACTGGTCGGCAATGACGAGCAGCACGGCCCAGGCCAACCAGGGCCACAGGCTGGCGCTGCGGGATACGGCGGCGCGCGCCATCAGGCGTGCACCCGGTTTTCACCGGCGCCATGCAAGTTGCTGTCGCAGCGCCCGCAGAGCGTGGGGTGCTCGGGATTCTGGCCCACGTCGGCACGATAGTGCCAGCAGCGCTCGCACTTGGCATCGGAACTGGCCGCAACGCTGATCTGCAGGGCGCTGCCAGCTACCAAATGTGTAGCTGAAACGATGAGCACGAACTTCAGGTCGTCGCCCAGGCTGGCCAGCAGCGCATGGTCTTCGGGCGCGGCAGTGAGCGTGACCACAGCCTGCAGCGACGAGCCCACGGTGCCGGCAGCGCGCACGGTCTCGATCTCCTTGTTCACCGCGTCGCGGATCTCACGCAGGCGTTCCCACTTGGCGGCCAGGCCCTCGTCGGCCGTGGGAATGGTCTGGTAGGTCTCCAGGTAGATGGTCTCGGACTGGCCGAACACCTTCCACGCTTCTTCGGCCGTGAAGGACAGGAAAGGCGCCATCCAGCGCAGCATGGCATGGGTGATCTGGTACAGCGCCGTCTGCGCGCTGCGGCGCGCCAGGCTCTTGGGCGCCGTGGTGTACAGGCGGTCCTTGAGCACGTCGAGGTAAAAGCCCCCCAGGTCTTCCGAGCAGTACAGCTGCAGCTTGGCGACCACGGGGTGGAACTCGTACACCTTGTAGTGCGCCAGGATGTCCTGCTGCAGCTGCGCCGCGCGCGAGAGGGCGTAGCGGTCGATCTCCAGCAGCTGCTCGAACGGCACGGCGTCCTGGGCCGGGTCGAAGTCGCTCACGTTGGCGAGCAAGAAGCGCAGCGTGTTGCGGATGCGGCGGTAGGCGTCCACCACGCGCGCCAGGATCTTGTCGTCGATGGCCAGGTCGCCCGAATAGTCGGTGGCGGCACACCACAGGCGGATGATTTCGGCGCCCAGCTTGCCGCTCACCTCCTGCGGCGAGACCGTGTTGCCCAGCGACTTGCTCATCTTCTTGCCCTGGCCGTCCACCGTGAAGCCGTGCGTGAGCAGGCCGCGGTAGGGTGCGCGCCCGAAGATGGCGCTGGCCAGCAGCAGCGAGCTGTGGAACCAGCCGCGGTGCTGGTCATGGCCTTCGAGGTACAGGTCGGCCTCGGGACCCTCGTCATGGTGCATGGTGGGGTGCGTGCCGCGCATCACATGCCAGAAGGTGGAGCCGGAGTCGAACCACACTTCCAGGATGTCGGTGCTCTTGGTGTAGTGCTTGGCGTCCTCCGCGCCCAGGATCTCCTCGGCCGTCACGCGGCTCCAGGCTTCGATGCCGCCCTGCTCGACGATCTCTGCGGCCTGGTCGATGATCTCCATGGTGCGCGGGTGCAGCTCGCCCGAGTCCTGGTGCAGGAAGAACGGGATCGGCACGCCCCAGCTGCGCTGGCGCGAGATGCACCAGTCGGGCCGTCCGGCAATCATGTCGCGCAGGCGGGCCTTGCCGTTGTCCGGGTAGAAGGCCGTGTGCTCGATGGCTTCCAGCGCGATCTGGCGCAGGGTCTGTGCGGGTTTCTGCGCCGGGTCGGTGAACACGCCTTCGCCCTCGTCCATGCGCACGAACCACTGCGCCGCGGCGCGATAGATCACGGGCGTCTTGTGGCGCCAGCAGTGCGGGTAGCTGTGGGTGATGGTGGTGGTGTTCAGCAGGCGGCCGGCGACCTTGAGTGCGTCGATGATGACGGGCACGGCCTTCCAGATGTGCTGGCCGCCGAACAGCGGAAAGTCCGCCGCGTAGGTGCCGTTGCCCTGCACGGGGTTCAGGATCTGATCGTAGGCCATGCCGTGGGCGACGCAGGAGTTGAAGTCGTCCACGCCATAGGCGGGCGAGGAGTGCACCAGGCCCGTGCCATCGCTGGCAGTGGCGTAGTCGGCCAGGTACACAGGCGACAGACGCCGGTAGCCCGCGTCCATGTCGTACAGCGGATGCTCGAACTCCAGGCCCGCGAGCTTTTCGCCGGGCACCACGGCCAGGACCTGGCCCGTGAGGCCCCAGCGCGTCATGCAGGCCTCGACCAGCGATTCGGCCACGATGAACAGGCCGCGCTCGGTGTCCACCAGTGCGTACGGCAGCTCGGGATTGAGGTTCAGTGCCTGGTTGGCGGGAATGGTCCAGGCGGTGGTGGTCCAGATGACGGCGAAGGCGTCCTTGGACAGGGCGGGCAGGCCGAAGGCAGCGGCCAGCTTGGCCGGCTCATGTGCCTTGAACGCCACGTCCAGCGTCTGGCTCTTCTTGTCCTGGTATTCGATCTCGAACTCCGCCAGCGACGAGGCGCAGTCGAAGCACCAGTACACGGGCTTCAAGCCACGGTACACGAAACCGCGCTCCATGACCTTTTTGAGCGCGCGGACCTCGCCGGCCTCGCTCGCAAAATTCATGGTCTTGTACGGGTTGTCCCAGTCGCCCAGCACGCCCAGGCGCTTGAAGTCCACCATCTGCTGCGCGATCTGCTCGGTGGCAAACGCGCGGCCCTTGGCCTGCATCTCGTCGCGCGGCAGGTTGCGGCCGTGCAGCTTTTCGATGGCGTTCTCGATCGGCAGGCCGTGGCAGTCCCAGCCCGGCACGTAGATCGCGTCAAAGCCTTCGAGCTGGCGCGCCTTGATGATCATGTCCTTCAGGATCTTGTTTACCGCGTGTCCGATGTGCAGCTGGCCGTTGGCGTACGGCGGGCCGTCGTGCAGGATGAACTTCGGCGCGCCGCTGCGGGCGTCGCGCAGCTTCTTGTAGATGCCCTTGTCGTCCCATTCCTTGACCCAGCCCGGCTCGCGCTTGGGCAGGTCGCCGCGCATGGGAAAGGGCGTGTCGGGCATGTTCAGCGTGCCGCGGTAGGCACTGGCGGGGGCGTTCTTGGGGTTGGAATCGGACATGGGAACCTTCAGGTCAAGGGCGTTCCGGGCGTGGCCCGAAAGGCAAACACGGGGGCAGGACAAGGGCGGGGCTGGCGCGGCCCGCCAAGCGCTGGCGGGGCGAAGGCGGCCCCGTCAAATTCGGTCGCGGGTGGTCTGGCGACGGGTCTCTGCGTGGGAGGATGCGAAGTACGCGCGGGCGTCATCGCAGTCCTTGGCGATGCCGGTTGTGAGGGCGCCCAGGCTGTCGTACTTCAGCTCGTCGTGCAGTTTGTGCAGGAGTTCCACGCGCACGATTTTACCGTAGGCCCCCTCGGCCCCCAGGTGAGCGGGCCACTGCAGGCAATGCGTCTCCAGCAGCACGCGCCCGCCGTTCACGTCGCTCGGGTCCAGCGACGGGCGCACGCCCAGGTTGGCCACACCGGGCAGGGGCTCGGCGTCCAGCCCGTGCACCAGTACCGCGAAGATGCCGCTGGCGGCCGGTTTCCAGTGCGCAAAGCGCAGGTTCAGCGTGCGAAAGCCGTCCTGGTGAGGCCCGCTGGCGGCGGAGCGGCCCAGCGACCGGCCCAGCTTGCGTCCATGCACCACGTGGCCAGAGATCGCGTACGGGCGCCCCAGCAGGCGAGTGGCTTCCTCCATGTCGCCGGCGCCCAGGGCGTCGCGCACGGCAGAGCTGGAAACACGCAGCCCGTGCACCTCGTAGCTGTTCATGCGCGCCACCTCGAAGCCGCGCTTGCGGCCGGCGGTGTCCAGCATGGCGTAGTCCCCCGCGCGCTGGGCGCCGAAGCGGAAATCGTCGCCCACCAGCAGGTAGCGCGCACCCAGGCCGCCCACCACCACATCGTCGATGAAGGCCTGGGGTGCCTGGCGTGCCAGCTTTTCGTTGAACGGCAGCACGATGGTCTGCTGCACGCCGCAGCGCGCCAGCTCGGACAGCTTGTCGCGCAGCGTGCCGATGCGCGCGGGCGCGAGATCCGGGCGCTTGTGCACCCCGGCGAAGTAGTCGCGCGGATGCGGCTCGAAGGTCAGCACGCAGCTTTGCACGCCGCGGTGCTGCGCCTCGCTGTTCAGCAGGGCCAGCATGGCCTGGTGGCCGCGGTGCACGCCGTCGAAATTGCCGATGGTGAGGGCGCAGGCGGGTGCCACGTCCGGGTGATGGAAGCCGCGGAAGATCTTCATCGCAGTGCTTTTCTTTTGATAGCGGCTGGCGCAAGTCCATCAAGCGCTTGACGCCAATTTGTCATGAAAAAGAGTATATTGTGCGCTACCGGCTGCGCTGCACAGTGCGACCGGCGAGACATCAACGTTCCGATTCTTGTGTCCCATGGCAGGAGGCGTGTTGTGAAGGTCTTGAAGCTGTCGGCCCAGGGGCTGCCGCAATCCTGGATAACGCTGGAGCAGGCGGTCACGCACTACGCCGCGGGCGAGGTGCGCTGGGAGATCGGCGCGCAGGTCGCGCTGTTTCGCGGTGGCCATAACGCCATCACCGGCGAGCAGTCACAGATCGCGGTGAGCAGCATCATCGGTACGCGTGGCGTGCCGAACATCAACCCCTTCGACCTCTACCCCAGCCTCACCAACGCCAAGCTGTTCGCACGCGACCGCAACGTGTGCGCCTACTGCGGAGGGCATTTCCAGGAACAGGACCTGACCCGCGAGCACATCGTGCCGTTTGCCAGGAACGGCGTGGACCACTGGATGAACGTGGTCACCTCGTGCCGCCCCTGCAACCACCGCAAGGGCCCGCGTACGCCCGAGCAGGCGCACATGCCGCTGCTGTACACGCCTTACGTACCCAACCTGTGGGAAGACTTCATCCTGCGCAACCGGCGCATCCTGGCCGACCAGATGGAGTTCCTCATGGCCCACGTGCCCAAGTCGTCGCGGCTGTTGAGCTGACGTTGGCGGGTAAGAAAAAACGCGGCCTTGGCCCTAGCCGTTCTGTTAAAGTGTTGCTAAGAAAGCTGTAATGGCTCAAAATTCCGCCCTAGTCAACGACTAGGGCGTTTCTTTGTCCAAGGAAAAATCTCATCCAACTTCAGTAAAGCCGACTAAGTGGCCGCCTAGATTTCCGCCGGCCGCGGCGGGTATTCAAGTCAATCACTGCAAGAACCCCAAGTGCGGTAACTTCGGCGTACCGCCCAAGCTTGCGGTTGCCCGAGGCGGGGCCGGTACTCCAGCTTCTTCCGTTGGCCCAGGCGACTACACCGTGGTCGCTACCGGTAAGGACCAGCCGGCACTGAAGTGCCGCCTGTGCGAGGAAATCACCCCTATGCAGAGCAACTTGGCGATTGCCGAGGAGCTTATGCGCATGTCGGAGTACCTTGAACCAGTACTCCCGCAGTGTCCGAACGAGGCCTGCTCTCTATCGGAGGGGGCGCCATCCCTTGAGAATGTGACTCGCTTCGGCACCAACGCCCACGGAACTCCCCGGTTCAAGTGTGTCGGCTGCAAGAAGGCGTTCTCCTTCGGCGGCCGGTCAACCAAGCGCCAACGTCGCAGTCACTCCAATCGCGATATCTTGGTGCATCTGATGAACGCCATGCCGCTGCGGCGCATCATCAAGGTCCTCGATATCTCCCCCAGCCAGCTATACGACCGCATCGACTTCCTCTATGAGCAGGCCCAGATGTTCGCCGGCGAGCGTGAGCGAACCCTCATGGGACGCGACGACCTAGGCTCAAGATATCTGTCGGTTGACCGGCAAAAGCTGGTGGTGAACTGGCACTCTAAGAAGGTGCGAAAGAACACACTTTTGCTGTCCATTGCAACGGCCGACCAGGCTACGGGCTATGTGTTCGGGGTCAACGTCAACTTTGACCCTGCGCTGGACTCTGCTGACGTAGAGAAGGACATGGTTCGCTTTGGCGACCATGCACTTGCCAGAGCGTTTCGCCGCTACGCGAGAGTCTGGCTACCGGCTGATTGGAATGCTGCGGCTGAGAGGGCGGCGCCTCGCGGAGGTACCTCCCGAAAGCCTATGGAATCGGTCATCGAAGAGACGTACGACGCAGCCTTAGGTCGCCCCGATATAGAAGATGGTGAAGGCCCCGCGAACTCATCCCGTGCCCCCGTAAAGGGCATGCTGCTGCATGAGCAAGTGGTGATGTACGCCCACATCCAGCTTGTCACTCGACTGCTCTGCCGTGCCAAGAAGATTCGCTTCTTCACAGACCAGGAGTCGGGCATACGTGCGGCCATTCTGACGGCCGTGCCGAAAAGGGTTCTGGACCGGACGGCTGACGCTTTCTATGTCAAGGTGCTCAAAGATATGTCAGTGGACATGAAGCGCGCGCTGGTTGGTGCAACCAAGCGGCGTCTGGCGCGCTTAGCGGAGAAATACGGGGTAACCCCTGAGGCTGCAGAACTTCTGGCTGCCGAGGAAGAACTGGCGCGCATGGTTGCCATCGGCAAGTGGGGGGACCGCTGGTTCCGCCATCCCATATCGGAGATGCGTGAGCCTGAGAAATCCGTTTGCTGGCTGACCGATATCGACCCGGTCGAAACCGAACCGGACAAGCGTCGGCTCCAGCTTAGCCACCAGGCGCTACTGCACCTGAAAGCCACCCTTACCGCTGTCGACCGCTTCTTTATGCAGGTCCGGCGAGGCCTCACGCTGGCAGAACGCGCGGTGGCCAGCGCCAACACCGACCGACGTCTCTGGTTCGGGAAGAGCGCCTACAACCCCGAAGTCCTGGTGAAGGTGCTCGGCATCTTCCGGACGTACTTCAACTACTGCGAGGTTGGCCGGGACGGGAAAACGCCGGCAATGCGGCTGGGGCTGGCGCGCGGACCCATAGCGCCCGAAGACATCATCTATTTCACTCCCGAACCGCCCGAAAGACGCCGCGCGCCTGCCGCTCGGTCGCTCAAGCCCTCCGGCCCCGTGGCTCACGCAAGCGAGTCACTTGCCGCGTAGGACCCGTAGTTCGAGGTGAGCTTGGTCCGCAGTCAGGGAGCTCACTCGCACTTGGTAGACAGAGAGGGGGGCTCCCGATTCAGGCCCCGAGGACTCTTCCCATTCGGCTACACCCCCTTCACCCTCGCCGCTCACCGAGGAAAGGTACGGGCTCCGCCCTGTGCAGGCCAGCACTACTGCCGGGGCTAGGGTCATCCGCGGCAGAATACCGGTTGGTTTGACCCAATTTGTTACTTCAGCGCCTCTGATAAGGACACGACAAGGCTGGCTGCCATTGTCTCGCCAAGCCTCAACGCTCAGAGAGACAGTCCGATTGCCGTATGCCACGGGAGTGCTGCCCCTGAAGTCCGGAGCGGGCTCGTCGTTGCAGGCAGTGAGGAAGCTGGCGGCACACACGAGCGCGACGCCTAGGGAAAGGGGCTTGAAATTCAGCATGTCCCTTATAGCGACCAAAGAAACGAAGCCCCTCGTGCCGAAGCAGAGGGGCTTGAATCAAGGGCTTAGCAACACCTTAACGGAACGGCTAGGGCCTTGGCCGCGTTTTTTGATGAGGCCGGCTGGGCTTTCTTAAGCAGCCGCCTTGCGGGCCTTGACCAGGAAGCCTTGCACAGGCTCGCCGCCTTCGTAGCGCAGCGTCAGATCTTCGATCTCCACCGATTCAAAGCCCGCTTGGCGGCACAGCGCCTGCACATGGCTGCGCTTGTGGGCATAGCGGCCATTGGACTGCAGCACGAGGTCGGTACCTTCTTCCGGGGCGGCCTCGCAGGAGAAGTAAAAGTCCCCGGCCGGCAGCAGAATGCGGTGCGCGTTGGGAATGGTTTCCCCCAGCTCGCCGGTGTAAATGAAGACGTCCAGGGCGGTGATTACCTCATAGATGTCGCCCGGCGTCTCGCGCAGCGCATCCAGCAGGTTGACGGTGTGAAACCGGTCGTACACGCGGTGGCGATGGGCCTGCTCGATCATCTTGGTGGAAACATCCACGCCGATCAGGAATCCGTCGATGCGGCCCAGGCACACACCCAGCAGCCCCGTGCCGCAGCCCAGGTCCAGCACATTCAGGTGCTTATCGGGGTAGCGGGCCAGGATCTTGTCGGCCACGATTTTCGGCAGTTGGTACCGCAGACCGCGTACCGTGTGCTGGTCGTAGACCTCGGCCAGGCCATCAAACAGATGGCGGTTCAACTCGACAGGCTGGTGCGGCGGGGTAACGCCATGGGCCAGCGCGCTGTAATAGGCATACACGGAATCGCCGGGCGCCAACTCAAGCAACGTGGTGGTATCGGCCGCGGCCTGGGCGGGCTTGCCTGCCGCCAGCAGGGTCTTCACGCGGCCCAGCAGCGCCTGTTGGTCCTTGGGATCCTGCGCGATCAAGCCGTTCCATACATCCAGTGCTTCGGCGTGTTGCCCCAGGCCTTCCAGGTCGGCGGCCAGGAGGCGGCGCAACTGCACGTCGCCCGGCACCAGCTCCAGACCGCGGCGCAGATGGCGCACGGCCATTTCAGCGTGGCCCGCACGGTGCGCAATGTCCACCACCCCGGCCAGCACCAACAGATTCTTGGGCTCCAGCTTGGCAACCTTCTCGGCCGTCTCCACGGCTTCCTGGAACTGGTTCTGTCGCGCCAGCAGCAGCGCCAGCTCCAGCAGACCCGGGCCCCATGTAGGTGCCAGGGCGACGCTCTTGCGCAGGGCTTCGAAGGCGCCCTTGACGTTGCCTGCCTTCTCCGCCATCAGGCCGGCCAGCATGAAGACGCGCGCGTCGTTGGGCGACTTCTTCTGGGCCTTGTTCAGGGTCTCGGCAGCCTGGCGGAGTTCACCTTTGGCGATCTGGGTGCGGGCGGTCTCGAGGTACTGGCGGATGGGGTCAGCGTGGGGGGCAGTGGCGCTCATGGCAAAAAGGTGCTGCGCGTTAGGGCGCTAAACGGAAAACCCGTCATTATCCGGGAAGCGTGGAAGCCGTCGGCGGCGGAGCGTAAAGCGCGTTTCGCCGACGCCAATGCGGCCGCCTGCACGTCTGCGCAGTGCAGGTGGGCTATACGCTGTGGGGCTTCCTGGTTCAAGCCAAAAACTGCGCGCCAGGCACTGGATTCGGCGGCGGTGTCCAGAAAGGCAGCGATCTTCGTGCCGTGCAAGGCACGCGTTCGTAGAGCGCTCTGCGCGCAAGCAGAGCATCCGCACACAGCAGCATCCCCGCAAGCGCTAAGCCAGCGGAGATGCTTCCTGGAAGCGCTGCTTGGGGCCCTTAGGCAAACACCCCCGCCGTGTCCTGCATGCGCGCGCCCACCTCGCCCAGGTGGTGCAGCGTGTCGCCCCACGACATCTCCAGCTGCGTGAGTGTCTTGAAGTAGTGGCTGATGATGTACTCGTCCGTCACGCCGATGCCGCCGTGCAACTGCACAGCCTGCTGGCCGACGAAGCGCATGGACTGGCCCAGTTGCACCTTGGCGCGGGCCAGGGCGCGGCGGCGCTCGCCGGCTTCCTCGCCCAGCTTCAGGCTGGCGTAGTAGCTCATGGAGCGCGCCAGTTCCAGCTGCATCTTCATGTCGGCGATGCGGTGGCGCAGCGCCTGGAAGCTGGCGATGGGCACGCCGAACTGCTTGCGCTGGTTCATGTAGTCGGCGGTGATGGCCAGGGTCTGCTCCATGGCGCCCACGGCGTAGGCGCAGGCGGCGGCAATGCCGGTGTCCACGGCCAGCTCCAGCGCGGCCAGGCCGTCGGCGGTGGCGAGTGTGGCGGGCGCCTGGGTCAGCGACAGTTCGGCGGCGCGGCTGCCGTCCTGCGTGAGGTAGCCGCGCGTGGCCACGCCGGCGGCGCTGCGTTCCACCAGGAACAGCGCGATGCGGCCATCGAGCTGTGCGGGCACGAGGAAGGCGTCCGCCTGGTCGCCCGCCGGAACTACGCTTTTGATAGCTGTGAGCGCATATCCACCGGGCGCTGCGGCCGCTTTTGCCTCACAAACATCGAGGCGGTAGCGGGCCTTGCGCTCCTGGTGGGCCAGCACCACCAGGGCTTCGCCGCTGGCGATGCGCGGTAGCCAGGCGGACTGCATGTTGTCGTCGGCGCATTCGCTAAGCACGCGGGCCGCAATGAACGCATGCGCCAGCGGCTCCATCACGATGCCGCGGCCCAGCTCTTCCATGGCCACCATGGCATCCGCGGCGCCCTGGCCCAGGCCGCCGTGGGCCTCGGGCACGGTGAGGGCCGTGAGGCCCAGTTCGGCCAACTCGTTGTAAGCGGCGCGGTCAAATCCACCTGCGGCCACGATGGCGCGGCGGCGCTCGAAACCGTAACCCTTGTCCACCCAGCGGCGTACGGCGTCGCGCAGTTGCTGCTGGTCGTCGGAGAAATTGAAATCCATGGTTGTCTCCTTAACCCAGCACGGTCTGAGCGACGATATTGCGTTGCACTTCATTGCTGCCGCCGTAGATGGTGGTCTTGCGCAGGTTGAAGTAGGTGGAGGCGAGCGGGGCGTTGGCGGCCACGCCGCCAGGGAAGTCGCCCTGCCAGCCGGCTTCCATGGCTTCCTCGATGAAGGGCAGGGCGAACGGGCCGGCGGCCAGCATCATCAGCTCTGCATAGCGCTGCTGGATCTCGCTGCCGCGGATCTTCAGCAGGCCGGCGATGTCCAGCGGGTTCTTGCCGCTCTTTTCCATCGACAGCACGCGCAGCACCAGCATCTCCAGCGCGACGATGTCCACCTCCAGCAGCGCGATGTGGTCGCGAAAGCGCATGTCGTCCCACACGCCTTCGGCCTTGGCGATGCGCTTCAAGCGCTCCAGCTCGCGCTTGGCGCGGTTCACGTCGGCGATGTTGGTGCGCTCATGGCTGAGCAGGTGCTTGGCGTAGGTCCAGCCCTTGTTCTCCTCGCCGATGAGCTGGTCGGCAGGCACCTCGACGTTGTCGAAGAACACCTCGTTGACCTCGCACTCGCCGTCCAGCAGCTTGATGGGCCGTACGGTGACGCCGGGCGACTTCATGTCCAGCAGCAGGAAGCTGATGCCCGTCTGCGGCTTGCCCTCCGTGCTGGTGCGCACCAGGTTGAACATCCAGTCGCCGTACTGGCCGAGCGTGGTCCAGGTCTTCTGGCCGTTGACGATGTACTTGTCGCCCACGCGCTCGGCGCGGGTCTTGAGGCTGGCCAGGTCCGAGCCCGAGCCCGGCTCGCTGTAGCCCTGGCTCCACCACACCTCGCCGCTGGCGATGCCGGGCAGGAAGCGCTGCTGCTGCTCCTTGCTGCCAAAGGCCATGATCACGGGCGCCACCATCACCGGTCCGAAGGGCACGATGCGCGGCGCGCCGGCGAGGGCGCATTCCTCTTCGAACAAGTGCTTTTGCACGGCATTCCAGCCGGGTCCGCCGAACTCCCGGGGCCAGCCGTAGCCCAGCCAGCCCTTGGCGCCGAGGATCTTGGCCCAGCGCTGCATGTCGTCCTTGGTCAGGCGCAGGGCGTTGTGCACCTTGTGTGCGATGTCCTGGGGCAGGTGGGTGCGCACCCAGGCGCGAATTTCCTCGCGGAATGCCTGCTCTTCGGGGGTGAATGCAAGGTCCATGTGCTGTCTCCTGTGAAGCCGCCGTTGTAGCACGGGCGTGCTTTTCAGCCCTGTCCGAACCGTGACAGGGGCGGGGTCTTGACGAGGTCAGTGCTCGGCCACGCCCAGTTGCTCGCACAGGCGCTGCACGGTGGCGCGCAGCGCGGCCACCTCATCCTCCAGGGCCTGTACGCGCTGGGCCAGTGCGCCGTCTTCCTCGCTGCGTGACGCGGGCGATGCGCTGGCCATCTGGGCGAGGCTGGCATCCACAGGGCCGCACAGCAGGTGGGCCCAGCGCGGCTCGCGCGCGCCCGGCGCGCGCGGCAGCAGCGTGACCAGCGGCCCGCCCTTGTCATCGGAGCGCGACTGCAGCTCGTCCAGGAAAGCCTCGACTGAGGAGATATCGGCAAACCGGTGCCAGCGTTCGGCATTGATGCGCAGCTCGCCCGCGGTTTGCGGGCCGCGCAGCATCAGCAGGCCCAGCAGCGCGGCGGACTGGTCGGGCACGCCCAAGCCGCGGGTGAAGTTGTGCTCCCAGCGCGCCACGCGCGCGCCGCCGATCTCCAGCACCAGCGTCTGCTGGCGCAGATCATCCAGCGCCTGCTGCACCTCGCTCTCGGTGAGTTGCATGACCGGATCGCGGCTGCTCTTTTGGTTGCAGCCGGCCAGCAGGCTGTTGAGGGTGAGGGGATAGCTGTCGGGCACGGTGCGGGACTTTTCCAGCAGCGTGGCAAGCACGCGCGCTTGCGGCGCGGTCAGGGGGCGGGTGCGGGCGTCAAAGGGCATGGGCAGGGGATAATTTCCGGCAAATGAAGAACATCGTGATTTTGATCTCCGGCGGCGGCTCCAACATGGCGGCCATCGTGCGCACCGCGCAGCAGCAGGACTGGGCGGGCCGCCACGGCATCCGTGTGGCCGCGGTGCTGAGCAACAAGGCCGATGCCAAGGGCCTGGCGCTGGCGCGCGAACAGGGCATTGCCACCCAGGTGCTGGACCACAAGGCCTATCCCTCGCGCGAGGCGTTCGACACCGCGCTGGCCCAGGCCATCGACGCTTACGAGCCGTCCCTGGTGGTGCTTGCCGGCTTTATGCGCATTCTCACCCCCGGGTTCGTGGACCACTTCGCGGGCCGGCTGGTCAACATCCACCCCTCGCTGCTGCCGGCCTTCACGGGCCTGCACACGCACCAGCGCGCCATCGACGCCGGATGCAGGTTCGCCGGCTGCACGGTGCACGAGGTCACGGCAGAACTGGACGTGGGCCCCATCCTGGACCAGGCGGTGGTGCCCGTGTTGCCGGGTGACACGGCCGACGCGCTGGCCGCCCGCGTGCTCACGCAGGAACACCTGATCTACCCACGCGCCGTACTGGCGCATTTGCTCGCGAATCGATAGCTGTTAGCGCTGATGGGGTGTGCGCTGGAGCATGATTTGCTTGCAATCTGCCCGGGAGGCACGCTCACAGCGTGCGCGCCACCTGCGCGCCGCCGCCATCCTGCAGCAACGCGCGCGCCTGCCGTGTCTGCGCGGTGTCGGTCGGGTGCACCACCACCGCCCAGCGGCCCTGCTCCAGGGCTTCACGCACCTCGGCGATCAGCCCCACGTGGTCGGGGCGCATGGTGACGAGACCGCCGGCCAACAGGCCGAAGGTGGTGCAAAAGCCCACCACGGCGATGAAGGCCAGCAGTGGGCTGCTGACGATCAGCGGGGTGCCCGAGCGCAGCAGCCACGCGTAGAGCAGCAGGCCGAGCACGCCGCCCGCGAAACCGGTCACCACGTGAGCGCGGATCATCGTGCGGAAGATGCCACGCTGCTCCGGCTCCAGCGTGCGGCCGAAGTGCTCGGCATGGTCTTCCCGCGCATCCTCCGGCCCCAGCATGCGCACCTGGCCGGGCGCCATACCGGGCAGGCTTTGCAGCCGCGCCACCATCGCCTGCGCGTCGGCCCGGTCGTTGAACACGGCGGCCACCTTGGTCAGCGACCGCTCGCCAAACATTCCCTGCAGCAGATAGTCCATGAAAGGCTCCTTTCCGCGGCGCGCAAGACTCGCCTGCGCACGCCGCCGCTTGTCGTCCTGACTACACCGTAGTGCCCGCCTTTGGGCACCGGCGTAGGACAAGGGAGGGCAGGGGTGCCGGGCCGCGCGCAGCCAGTAGGCGGTATTTGCTATTGAAAGAGGAGCTGCTACCGCTTGATGGACAAGCGCAAGGGCCGTATTTGGCTTCAATCCTCGGGTGTGCCCGCGCACGCGGCGAAGCGCGGCTGCTCGCGGCCATCGACCACCACCGTCCCGTTGAACATGGCGGCCGGGCGCACCCACAGGCCCTGCTCGCCGTACAGCGCGCGGTACAGGGTCATGGGCTCCAGCGTCTCGCTGTGGCGTACCGTGCCGAGCACCTCGTACAGCCCGCCCTTGTAGTGGCGGTAGCGGCCGGGGGGTGTGCAAACCAGGGGTGGCAGTTCATCGTTCATGGATAGCATTCGCGGTAGAAAAAATACGCATCACAACGGGAGGGCGGTTGATGGAGAAGGCGGACTTCATACACATGGTGCGCATGAGCGAGATGGCCAGCGCCGACGACAGCCGTGCCTACCGCCGCGGCGTGGCCGCCTTTGCGGCGCTGGGCTACGCCTGGGTGCTGGGCTGCCTGGCGCTGGCCGTGGGCATGCTGGTGTGGGTGGTGCCCCAACTCCTCCACGGCAAGTTCCGCTTCGCCTGGGTATGGATTGTGATGGCCGCGTGCGGCCTGTTATGGCTGAGCCTGCGTGCGCTGTGGGTGCCGCGCAGCCCGCCCCAGGGCGTACAGATCACCGCGCGTGAGGCGCCGGCACTGTTCGATGCGCTGGAGCGCATCCGCCGCAAGATCAAGGGGCCGCCCATCCACGAGGTGTATCTGGACGACGACTTCAACGCCAGCATCCGCCAGGAGGCACGCTGGGGCATGCTGGGCGGTGCGCGCAATCAGCTCACGCTCGGTCTGCCGCTGCTCATGGCGCTGGACAAAAAGCGCCTGCTGGCGGTGCTGGCCCACGAATACGGCCACCTGCGTGGCGACCACGGGCGCTTTGCGGCCTGGATCTACCGCACCCGCCTGAGCTGGCACCGCCTGCACGAGGGCATGCAGGACGATGCCGGCCCCATGGCCGTGGCCACGCGGGCGTTCCTGGACTGGTACTGGCCGCGCTTTGCCGCCAAGACCTTCGCTCTGGCCCGCCAGGACGAATACGAGGCCGACCGCATCGCCGCGCGCCTGCTGGGCCAGGATGAGGTGGCCGCCGCGCTCACCGAGGTCGAGATCAAGGGCGCCTGGCTGGGCGAGCAGTTCTGGCGCCAGCACTGGCAGGGCGCGCTGTCCCAACCGCTGCCCGCCGGGCCCTACGGCGCCCTGCAGCGCCTGCTGGCACTGCCGCCGGAGCCGGCCTTCGCCCAGATGGCGCTGCGCGAAGCGGTACGGCGCCTGAGCGGCGTGGATGACACCCATCCCGTGCTGCGCGACCGGGTGGAGGCGCTCACGGGTGGGCGCCCCACGCTGCCGCCGTGGTCGCAGCGCGGGGCGCTGTCGCTGCTGGGGGCGCAGGCGCGCGGCTGGCTGGCGCACTTCGATGACCAGTGGTGCAAGGCCAACGCCACGGTGTGGAAGCAGCACCACGCCCGCCTGCAGCGGGCGCAGGAGCGCGTGCGCACCCTGCAGTCCACCCAGGCCGGCAACAGCGCCACCGAGACCGTGGAGTTGGCGCGGTTGATGCGCCGGCTGGACCCGCAGGCCGCCGTGCAGCCGCTGTACGAGCGCGTGCTGGCGCGCGAACCTGCCCATGTGGGTGCGCTGCTCGGGCTGGCCGACAGCCTGGCGCCACAGGACGTGGCAGGGCGCCTGCGCTGCTGTGAGGCGTTGTGGGACGGCAGTCCCACCCATCGCTGGGGTGCGGCCCGGGGCGCGGTGCAGGCGCTGGAGCAGCGTGCCGAGGCCGGTGGGGACTATGACGCCGAGGCCCTCAAGCGCTGGCGCGAGCGCGTGCGCCAGGCGGAGGAGGTGGAGGATGCCGCCCTGGAGGAGCTGTACGACACGCCCTTCTTCCAGCGCGTGACGCGCCACGATCTGAGCGCGTTCGAGCTCGGCGAGTTGCAGGCCGAGCTGGCCCTGCACCGCGCGGTGGCGCGCGCCTGGCTGGTGTGCAAGCAACTGCGCGCCATGCCCCAGCGGCGCACCTACCTGCTGTTCGTGCAATTGCGCGGTCTGGATGCGCAGGCGCGCTTTGCCCTGTGCCGCCGTCTGGAGAGCGAGCTGGAACTGCCGGGACAGGTGCTGGTGCTCGCGGCCGGTGACGCGGCGGCGCTGGAGGACATCGAGCGCCAGGCGTTCGAACCTGTGCACGCCGGGCCCGGAGGGGCTTGAGGCGGCGGCGGATGATGCGGGCGCGAGATGGGACAATCACGCCATGCATCCCAAAGCCCTTGTGGACGCCTGCGCGGAACTCGTCAGGCTGGTCCTTACTTTTGAACACCCGGCCGACGCCGTGGTCTCGCGCTACTTCCGGGAGCACCGCGGCCTGGGCCCGCGCGAGCGCGCCACGCTGGCCGAAACCGTCTACAACGTCCTGCGCAAGAAGCTGCTGTTCGAGCAGCTGGCGCGCTCGGGCGCGGGCCCCAAGGAACGGCGCCTGGCCATCCTGGGCTTTCACGGCCCGCGCGACTTCGTCAAGAGCGCACTGACCGAACAGGAAAAGTCCTGGCTGGACCAGTGCGACGCCGTGCGTCCTGAAGACCTGCTGGCGCCGCACCGCCACAACCTGCCCGAGTGGCTGGTGGCGCCGCTCAAGCAGCAGCTGGGCGAGAGCGGCTTCTGGGCCCTGGCCGACAGCCTGGCGCAGCCTGCGCCATTGGACCTGCGCGTCAATGCCTTGAAGGAAAAACGCGACCAAGTGCAGAAGGAGCTTGCGCAAGCAGCTATCAAATCGGTAGTGACACCTTACTCTCCCTGGGGACTGCGCATCGCCGGCAAGCCTGCGCTCACCAAGCTGGACGCGTTCACGCGCGGCGCTATCGAGGTGCAGGACGAGGGCTCGCAGTTGCTCGCGCTGCTGCTGGACGCCAAGCGTGGCGAGATGGTGGTGGACTTCTGCGCCGGTGCCGGCGGCAAGACGCTGGCCATCGGCGCGGCCATGCGCAGCACGGGGCGGCTGTACGCCTTCGACGTGTCGGCCCATCGGCTGGAGGCGCTCAAGCCCCGCCTGGCGCGCTCGGGCCTGTCCAACGTGCACCCCGCGGCCATCGCCCACGAGCGCGACGAGCGCGTCAAACGCCTGGCCGGCAAGATTGACCGCGTGCTGGTGGACGCCCCCTGTTCGGGCCTGGGCACGCTGCGCCGCAACCCCGACCTGAAGTGGCGCCAATCGCCCGAGGCGCTGCGGGAGCTGGCCGGCAAGCAGACCGCCATCCTGGAAAGCGCGGCGCGCCTGGTCAAACCTGGCGGGCGGCTGGTCTATGCCACGTGCAGCGTGCTGCCGCAGGAAAACGAGGCCATTGCCGAAGCCTTCGGCGCGGCGCATGCCGATTTCGAGCCGCAGGACGCCGGCGCGCTGCTCACGCAGCTGAAGGTGCCCGATGCCGCACGCCTGTGCCATGGCGGCGCCAGCGGCACTGGATATCTGCGGCTGTGGCCTCATCTGCACCAGACGGACGGTTTCTTCGCTGCCGTCTGGACCCGCCGCGCGTAACTTTCCTACGCGCTGGCACGCAACGCGAAGCCATCCTGGCGGCCGGGCATGTTCCGGTCCGCGGAGACGGCGCCCGACAATGTGGAACGTCGCCGGCTGCGCGGCGGTATTGGATAGTGGATCGAGGTTTGTATGTTGTTTGATAGCGCCGCGTGGAATACCGCGCTCGACTGGCTGGCGCATGGCGCGTGGGACCTGGCCTGGTGGCAGATCGTGCTCTACACCCTGGCCACCACCCACATCACGATCGCGGCGGTGACGATCTTCCTGCACCGCTCGCAGGCGCACCGTGCGCTGGACCTGGGGCCCGTGCCTGCGCATTTCTTTCGCTTCTGGTTGTGGCTGGGCACGGGCATGGTCACCAAGGAATGGGTGGCCATCCACCGCAAGCACCACGCCAAGTGCGAGACGCCCGATGACCCCCACAGCCCGCAGACGCGCGGCCTGCGCACCGTGATGTGGCGCGGGGCCGAGCTGTACCGTGCCGAGGCGGCCAACGCCGAGACGCTGAAGAAGTTCGGCCATGGCACGCCGGACGACTGGATGGAACGCAACGTCTACAGCCGCTTCACCTGGCAGGGCGTGGGGCTGATGCTGGTCATCAACCTGGTGCTGTTCGGCGCCGTGGGCGCCGCCGTGTGGGCCGTGCAGATGGCGTGGATCCCGTTCTGGGCCGCGGGCGTGGTCAACGGCGTGGGCCACTATTGGGGTTACCGCAACTTCGAGGCGCAGGACGCCTCCACCAACCTCGTGCCCTGGGGCCTTGTGATCGGCGGTGAAGAACTGCACAACAACCACCACACCTATCCGACGGCCGCGAAGTTCTCGGTCAAGCCGTATGAGTTCGACGTGGGGTGGCTCTACATCAGCGCGCTGCAGCGCCTGGGCTGGGCCAAGGTCAAGAAGGTGCCGCCCAAGCTGCGCCTGGGCGCCGTGAAGCCGGTGGCCGACGAAAAGACGCTGGAGGCGCTCATCGCCAACCGCTACGAGGTCATGGCTGGCTATGCACGCGGCGTGCGCCAGGCCTGCAAGGACGAGATCGCCGCGCTCAAGGCGCGCAAGGCCGATGTGTCGGCCCTCAAGCGCGCCAAGCGCTGGCTGCACCGCGACGCCGAGAAGGTCCCTGCCCAGGCCCAGCCGACGCTGGCCGAAGTGCGCGCGGCGCACCCCGTACTCGACAAGATGGTCACCATGCGCGAGGAGCTGCGCCAGCTCTGGCTCAACACCTCGCAGTCGCGCGACCAGCTGACGGCAGACCTGCAGGCCTGGTGCCAGCGGGCCGAGGCCAGCGGCATCGCGGCGCTCAAGGAGTTCTCGCTGAAGCTGCGCGCGGCCCACGCCTGAGCGACACGGCGGCTGGCTTTCACCGCAGTACCGCGGCGACCCGAAAGGGTGCCGCGGTTTTTTATGCCCACGCCGGACATGAAAAAAGCCGCCGGGCGCAACGCCGGGCGGCTTTTTGACAGGAGCCGGGCCGAATTACTTCAGCTTGGCTTCCTTGTACTCGACGTGCTTGCGAGCCTTGGGGTCGAACTTGATGATCGACATCTTCTCAGGCATCGTCTTCTTGTTCTTGGTGGTGGTGTAGAAGTGACCGGTTTCGGCCGTGGACACCAGCTTGATCTTTTCGCGTCCGCCTTTGGAAGCCATGGTTGTTCTCCTTGAGGAAATTAGGCTTGGCCACGGGCACGCATGTCTGCGAGCACGGAGTCGATACCGTTCTTGTCGATCAGGCGCAGAGCGGCGCTGGACACGCGCAGGCGCACCCAACGGTTCTCGCTTTCCACCCAGAAACGGCGGTACTGCAGGTTGGGCAGGAAACGGCGCTTGGTCTTGTTGTTGGCGTGGGAGACGTTGTTTCCCACCATGGGCTTCTTGCCCGTTACTTCACATACGCGTGCCATCAGGACACTCCGATAGTTGCAACGGCTGCCGGCGCTGAAGTCCCGCGAGAGCAGGAGCGTGCCGGTCAGCCTCACCTCGCCAGTTTGAACGGGTGGCGGTAACCCGGTCGCCGCAGCCTTTGCGCTGCAATTTGCAGGCGCAGGATTTGGCAAAGCCGCGCATTATAGCCCGAATATCAAAAAACCCCTGCATGCCGAAACCTGCAGGAGCCGAATGCGCGGGGCTTAGTGCGTTATTCCTGCTGTTCCAGGAAGCGCTGCGCGTCCAGCGCGGCCATGCAGCCCGTGCCGGCGCTAGTGATGGCCTGGCGGTACACATGGTCCTGCACGTCGCCGGCGGCGAACACGCCCGGCACGCTGGTTTGCGTGGCAAAGCCCTTGAGGCCGCCCTGGGTCACGATGTAGCCGTTTTCCATCGCCAGCTGGCCCTGGAAGATGTCGGTGTTGGGCGCATGGCCGATGGCAATGAAGCAGCCTTGCAGCGCGATGTCCTCGGTGTGGCCGTCGTCGGTGTGCTTGAGGCGGATGCCGGTCACGCCGGTGGCGTCGCCCAGCACCTCGTCCAGCGTGAAGAAGGTCTTGAGCTCGATCTTGCCGGCCGCCACCTTCTCCATGAGCTTGTCGATCAGGATGGGCTCGGCGCGGAACTTGTCGCGGCGGTGTACCAGCGTCACCTTGCGGGCGATGTTGGACAGGTACAGCGCTTCCTCTACGGCGGTGTTGCCGCCGCCGACCACGCACACGTCCTGTTCGCGATAGAAGAAGCCGTCGCAGGTGGCGCAGGCGGACACGCCCTTGCCCATGAAGGCTTCCTCGGAGGGCAGGCCCAGGTACTTGGCCGATGCACCCGTGGCGATGATGAGCGAGTCGCAGGTGTAGGTGCCGCTGTCGCCCGTAAGGGTGAAGGGGCGCTTGGACAGGTCCACCTGGCTGATGTGGTCGAACACGATCTGCGTTTTGAAGCGCTCGGCATGTTCCTGGAAGCGCTGCATCAGCTCGGGGCCTTGCACGCCGTTCACGTCGGCGGGCCAGTTGTCCACCTCGGTCGTGGTCATGAGTTGGCCGCCCTGGGCCAGGCCCGTGATGAGCACGGGGTTGAGGTTGGCACGGGCGGCATACACCGCAGCGGTGTAGCCCGCCGGGCCGGAGCCGAGGATCATGACTTTGGCGTGTTGGGTAGTGGACATGGCTGAAAAGTAAGGTTTTGTTATGCCGGGCGACCGGCGTGCCCCGTAAGAACCTGGGGCCGGGCCCCCCAGTATCAACCGGTCCGCGCGGGCGCCTGCGGTCGGGTTTTCAATCGCGGCCATTGTAAGAAGCCATGAATAACACGGCCGGGGCGGGCGTATCGGCCTTTGCGCTGGCGCAGCGCAGTGACAAAAAGGCGCGCAGCCGGCAGGCCTGGGGCGGGCTGCCGCACGCAGCGCACGGCACACAGACGCGTCGTCGGCATGGGGTAAGCTTGCGCGCTCTTATCCCATGACGTACTCCCTCAACACCCTGAACGCTTCTTCCTCCAGCAAGTCGGCGCCACGCACCGGCGCGGCGCGCTTCGGCCATGAGATCGGCCTGGTGCTGGGCCTGCTGGGCCTGGTGTTCTGGCTGCTGGCCCTCGTGAGCTATTCCGCGCAGGATGCGGCCTGGTCCACATCGGGTGCGGGCAATGGACAGCCGCTGTCCAATTGGGTGGGCAGGCTCGGGGCGTGGCTCGCCGACGGCAGCTACTTCGTGCTGGGCTTTTCCGTCTGGTGGTGCGTCGCCGCGGGCGTGCGCGCCTGGTTTGCGTCGCTGGCGCGCTGGATGCGCGGCGATGGCGCCGCAGGCCACGCGCCGTGGCAGCGCCGCGGCGTATTCTGGGGCGGCCTGGCGCTGCTGCTGTGCGCCAGCACGGCACTGGAATGGTCGCGGCTGTACCGGTTCGAAGCCCTGCTGCCCGGCCATGCGGGCGGCATGCTGGGCTATATGACGGGGCCGCTGGCCGTGCGCTGGCTCGGGTTCACGGGCTCGGGCCTGGCCGGCGTGGTGGTGGTCGTGCTGGGCGCGGCGCTGGTGTTCCGTTTCTCCTGGGGGCATCTGGCCGAGCGCCTGGGCGGGCGCATCGATGCGCTGGTGCAGCGCGGCCGGGCGCGGCGCGAGAAGGCCAAGGACGTGGCCGTGGGACGGCGCGCCGCGCGCGAGCGCGAGGAAGTGGTGCAGGAAGAGCGCCACGAGATTGAGGTGCAGCACCCGCAGCCTGTCACCATCATCGAGCCCGTGCTGTCCGATGTGGTGCAGAGCACCCGCGTGGTGAAGGAGCGCCAGAAACCCCTGTTCAGCGAGATGCCCGACAGCAACCTGCCGCAGGTGGACCTGCTGGACGCCGCGCAGGCGCGCCAGGAGACGGTGTCGCCCGAGACGCTGGAGATGACCAGCCGCCTGATCGAGAAGAAGCTCAAGGACTTCGGCGTGGACGTCACCGTGGTGGCCGCCATGCCCGGCCCGGTGATCACGCGCTACGAGATCGAGCCCGCCACGGGCGTCAAGGGCTCGCAGATCGTGAACCTGGCCAAGGACCTGGCGCGTTCGCTGTCGCTGGTGTCCATCCGCGTGATCGAGACCATTCCTGGCAAGAACTTCATGGCGCTGGAACTGCCCAACGCCAAACGCCAGACCATCCGCCTGTCGGAGATCCTGGGCTCGCAGGTCTACCACGACGCCAAGAGCCTGCTGACCATGGGCCTGGGCAAGGACATCGTGGGCGCGCCCGTGGTGGCGGACCTGGCCAAGATGCCGCACGTGCTGGTGGCGGGCACGACGGGCTCGGGTAAGTCGGTGGGGATCAACGCCATGATCCTCTCGCTGCTCTACAAGGCCGAGGCGCGCGACGTGCGCCTGCTGATGATCGACCCCAAGATGCTGGAAATGTCGGTCTACGAGGGCATTCCGCACCTGCTCGCGCCGGTGGTCACCGACATGAAGCAGGCCGCCCACGGGCTGAACTGGTGCGTGGCCGAAATGGAGCGCCGCTACAAGCTCATGAGCAAGCTGGGCGTGCGCAACCTCGCGGGCTACAACACGAAAATAGATGACGCCAAGGCGCGCGAGGAGCACATCCCCAACCCCTTCAGCCTCACACCGGAGAGCCCGGAGCCGCTGGAGCGACTGCCGCACATCGTGGTGGTGATCGACGAGCTGGCCGACCTGATGATGGTCGTGGGCAAGAAGATCGAGGAGCTGATCGCGCGCCTGGCGCAGAAGGCGCGCGCCGCCGGCATCCATTTGATACTGGCCACGCAGCGCCCCAGCGTGGACGTGATCACCGGCCTGATCAAGGCCAACATTCCCACGCGCATCGCGTTTTCCGTGGGCAGCAAGATCGACAGCCGCACCATCCTGGACCAGATGGGTGCCGAGGCCCTGCTGGGCATGGGCGACATGCTCTACATGGCCAGCGGCACGGGCCTGCCGATCCGCGTGCACGGCGCCTTCGTCAGCGACGACGAGGTGCATCGCGTGGTCAGCTACCTGAAGGAACAAGGCGAGCCCGATTACATCGAAGGAGTGCTGGAGGGCGGCAGCATAGACGGCGAGGACAGCGGCTTCGGCATGGAGGGCGGTGACGGCGACGGCGAGAAGGACCCCATGTACGACCAGGCCGTGGAGGTGGTGCTGAAAGACCGCAAGGCCAGCATCTCCTACGTGCAGCGCAAGCTGCGCATTGGCTACAACCGCTCGGCGCGGCTGCTCGAAGACATGGAAAAGGCGGGGCTGGTGAGCGGGCTCACGACCAGCGGCCAGCGCGAAGTCCTGGTGCCTGCACGCAGCGAGTAGGAGGCGTGACTGTGAAACAAGCGATTACTGCAATTTTGATAGCTGCTAGCGCCCAGTGGGCAAGCGCAGATGGCCTGAACAGCCTCGAAGAATTCATGAAGACCGCGCACAGCGGTCGCGCCGACTTCACGCAGACCGTGACCGCGCCACCGAAGGACGGCCAGGTGCAGCGGCCCAAGCAGTCCAGCGGCAGCTTCGAGTTCCAGCGCCCGGGGCGCTTCAAATTCGTCTACAAGAAGCCCTTCGAGCAGACCATCGTTGCCGACGGGCACACGCTGTGGCTCTACGACGTGGACCTGAACCAGGTCACCCAGCGCGCCCAGGCCCAGGCCCTGGGCAGCACGCCCGCGGCGCTGCTGGCCGCGGCGCCCGACCTGGCGGCGCTGCGCGCCGACTACCAGCTTGAGGCCGCGCCCGAGCAGGACGGCCTGCAATGGGTGCTGGCCACGCCGAAGGCCAGGGACGGCCAGCTCAAGAGCGTGCGCGTGGGCTTCGAGGGCGACCGGTTGGCCGCCCTGGACATCCTGGACGGCTTCGGCCAGCGCTCGCTGATCCGCTTCACGGGCATGCAGCTCAATCCGGCCCTGCCTGCGGGAACCTTCCAGTTCAAGCCGCCCGCCGGAGCGGACGTGCTCAAGCAGTAGCGGCTTCGGCGCCCGGCGATGATGGCTGCTGGGCTGCGGCTGGCGCGGCCATCACGAAGGCGTCGGAAAAACAGAAGCTCTCATCGAGCCCGTGGGCGATGAACGTGGGCACCGCTGTCTCCACCATGCGCACCGAGCCGCACAGGTAGACCTCGTTGCCGCTGAGGCTGGGGAAGTCGGCCAGCATGGCCTCGTGCACCAGGCCGGTGCGGCCGCTCCAGCCGTCCTCGGGCGTGGGTTCGGACACCACGGGCACCACGGTGAAGTTGCTGTGCTCGCTTTGCCATTCTTCGGCCTGCGCCAGCATGTACAGATCCTGCGGCCGGCGCACGCCCCAGTACAGGCGCATCGGGCGCTGCACACCGCGCGCAAACGCGTCTTCGACGATGCTCTTGATGGGTGCAAACCCTGTGGCACCGGCGATGAACAGGATCGGGTGGTCGCTCTCGCGCAGCGTGAACTGGCCTAGAGGGCCTTCAAAGCGCACGTTGTCGCCCAGCTTCATGGCCTCGAAGACATGGGTGGTCCAGCGTCCGCCGGGCATCAGGCGCACATGCAGCTCGATCTGGTCGCTGGCACCCGGGCGGTTGGCGAACGAGAAGGCGCGGCGCTGGCCGTCGTCCAGCAGGATGTTGATGTACTGGCCGGCGGCGAACTGCAGGCGCTGGCCCGCCGGCAGCTGCAGCATCACGCGCATCACGTCGGGCGACAGGCGTTCCAGCTGCGCCACGGTGGCGTGGAATACCTCCATGGCCTGGGCTGCCGCCCCGGTAAAGCCGGCAACGTCGATGGCCATGTCCGCCTGCGGCACGGCGCAGCACATCAGCGCCTTGCCGCGTTCCTTGTCGGCATCGGGCAGTGCGCTGCGCTGGTAGGGGCGATGCTCGAACTGGCCTTGCTCGATGGAGCACACGCACAGCCCGCAAGCGCCGTTGCGGCATTCATAGGGCAGGGCCAGGCCCTGGCGCAGGCCGGCGTCGAGTATGGTTTCGCCGTCGCGCACGGCGATGTTGCTCAGTGCACCCTGTTCGCCATGTATCTGCACGCGGTGCTGGCGCTTTTCGCCGCGCTTGAACCGCGGCGGCCACCAGGGCTGCAGGGCGATGATGACGGAGATGCCCACCACCAGGCCCCACACGCGGCCCAGCGGCCATTCGCTCAGCAGCGGGAACACGGCCATGTAGAACCAGTCCATCTCTATGCGGGTGGCCGTCTGGGCCAGGTCGGTCTGCCCGCCCTGGCTGTGCACGGGGGCGATGAGCGACAGCACCACCAGGGTCGCCAGCAGCCCGATGACGATGGGGCGCGGCGGCGTGGTGCGCGCCTTGGGCACGCGCTGCACATGGATCCACATCACCATCAGCACCACCAGCGGCACGCCCAGGTGCATGAAGGACAGCAGCGTGAAAAAACGCGCGCCGACATGCTCGGAGTAAAGGAAGTTGCGCATCAGGCTACCGTTGAAGATGGGTAGCCAGTCCAGCCATTCAAAGCTGGTGACGGTGATGTATTGCGCCAGCTGATCCCAGGGCAGCATGTAGCCGTTGATGCCTGCGGCATACACCATCCAGATCAGCATCACCCCGGTCATCCAGGAGAACCAGCGGAAGCCGTGGTACAGGTTGAAGGCAAAGTAGCGCAGCATGTGCAGCACCATGGTCAGCACCATGGCGTCGGAGGCATAGCGGTGCACGCTGCGCAGGATGCCGCCCAGCCACCATTGCCTGGTGGTCAGGGCAATCACCGAGGAATAGGCCTCGGCCACGCCGGTCTCGAAGAAGATGTACAGGTACAGGCCGCTGGCACCGATCACCCAGAACAGGAAGAAGGTGATGGCCCCCAGGTGATAGAAGGGGTTGATGCGGTCACCGAAGGCGGCATTGAACAGCCCTTCGACGCGCAAGAACAGCCACTGCAGCAGGTCTTGGAGTTTCTTGATCATGGCTTGTTCTCCTCAATTGGACAGCGCCTGCGGCTGGCGCATGGCGCGCAGCACGACGACGACAAACAGCAGTCCGCCAATGATGGCGATCAGCCCGCCCAGGCCCATCAGGCCCATGCCGGCCACTTCTGCCGTGCTGCGCAGCACCTGGTCGGTGCCCGCCACCTTGCGTTGCACGCCGTAGCCTCCAGACCACACCAGGCCGATGATGTGCATCAGCTGGCCCATGCCGTACAGCCACGGCTGCAGCGTGGCCAGGCGCCCCTGCGGCGCCTGATAGCCCAGGGCCGGCAGGATGCGGTACACCGCGCCCATGAGCGCCAGCGTCACGCCCACGATGCTGCCGTGGTAGTGCGCCGGAATGCGCACGTTGCTGCCGTGGATGAAGATGCCGATCACCCCGCCGGCGGCAAACAACAGCACCGAGGACAGTAGCGCCGCGCGCAGCGGGCGCAGGCCGGCGTCGCCCTGCAGGCGCACGGCCAGCACGCCCACCACGGCCGCCAGGGCCACCGGCACGATGGCCGGCCCGCCGCCCAGGCGCATGGCCCAGGTCAGCAGGTTGCGGTGTTCCACCGACGCCACGTCATGCGCCACATAGGCGACGGGCGTGACGAACACGCCCGCCAGCGCCAGCAGCAGCAGCGCCAGCGTGATGCGCGGGCTGAGCATGATGCGTGCGCCGCAGGCGTTGGCCAGCCACAGCCAGGCGACGAGCATGAGCAGCGTCCAGGTGAACTGCAGCGCATGGCCGCCGCCCCAGAACAGGATTTCGTAGTAGGCCTTGCCGTGCAGGCTGGTGGGCAGCACCAGCCACGACCAGGTAAAGCACAGCAGCGCCACGGCGGTGGCCACGCCGGCGGCGTTCAGGCCAAAGCCCAGCGCGCCGCGGCCGTCAAGCTGCCGCCCCATGCCGGGCGCGGCCAGCAGGCTGCGCAGCACCAGCAGCGTGGCGCCCAGGCCAAACACCACCAGGCCGGTGAGGAACAGCGAGGACTGCAGCACCGGGATGTAGTTGGCCATGATGGGCTCGCCCGGGTTCAGGAACGGCGCCAGGGCCATGGCCAATGTGCCGCCGCCCGTGACCCACAGCGCCAGCCAGCCCAGGCCCATGGCCCGCGCCTTGCCATGCAGGCTCCACAGCAGGCCGGCCATGGCGACAAACCACACCAGCACCGACAGGTCCACATGCAGCACCAGGGCGACGTGGAAGAAGTTGCCGGAGGGCAGCCATTGGTTCACATACGGCGTGCGCGAGGCGACGAGCAGGATGGAAAACAGGCCCGAGCCGATCAGGGCCGCCAGGCCCAGCCAAAGCCAGCCGCGTGCCAGCGGCAGGCGGGTATCGCCGGGCAGGCTGAGCGCATAGTCGGCAGTGGACGCTGCGGCCACCGTGCCGGCGGCTGGCGGCGCCGCCGGTCGGCCGGAAAAAGGGGGGGCGTGGGAGCTCATTGGAGGACGATGCCTCCCTTGTCGGTGCTGTAGTCGATCACCAGCACCTGCGCGGGTTTGAGGGTGACGGTCTCCTGCACCTGCGAGGTGAAGCCTTCGGCCTTCTGGTCGTCCTTGAAGCGCACGGCGATCTGGTGCTGGCCGGCGGGCACGTTCAGGCGCTGGTACAGGGTGGAGGCTCCGTCGCGCGACAGGCCGGAAGGTGGCGAGATGCGTTCCAGCACCGTCTTGCCGTCGATATCCACCGCTATGGACACGGGCGAGCGCTCGCGTTCGCATTTTTCCGTCTTGCGCATGTTGGGCGGCATCTTGGCCTGCTCCTCGGCCGTGTAGGGGCGGCATTCGGCAATGCGCGCGCCGTGGTGTATGAAGCTGACCTTGATCTGCGCCATATCGTCGGGCAGCGGGTGGTATACCGGCCAGCGCGAAAACACGCCCAGCACGACGGCAAAGCCGCCGTACAGCAGCGCCTGGCCGGTCCAGTTGAGTGCGCGGTTCATGGATGACTCTCCTCAGAAACAGGTTGTGCGGCGGTGTGGCTGCGCTGGCGCAGGGCGTCCAGCGCCGCTGCCAGGGCTGGCTCGTCGCCACTGTCGGTCCAGGCCATTTGCCAGCCATCTGGCGCTACAGAGCCGCGCAGGCGGGGTTCTCTCTGGCCCGTCAGGCGCTGCGCCGTCCAGCGCTGGCCCAGGCGGAATTCGCAGCCGCCTTCGCGGCAGCCGTTGATGAGCACGCCATCGGCGCCGTGGCGCAGGGCGTATTCGACGAATGAGGGAGGCAGGGCGCCGGCGCATACCAGCTGGAAATGCAGCACGTCCGGCTCCTGCGGCGGCGAGTGCAGGCCCTGGGCGCAGCCAAAGATTACAAAGCGCCGCGGGCCGGGCATGGCGTCCAGGCCTTGCGCGAGCCGTGCGCGCAGCTCATCCACCGGCCATTGCGGCATGTCTATGCCGGTCACCAATTGGCCGGTCTTGCGAAACGGCGTGGAAGAAGGGCAGGCGCCGGCGCAGATGCCGCAGCTGGCGCACAGGTCGGGGTTCACCTGCGCCAGGCGCATGCCGGCCTTGCCGTTGCTGTGCGGCACCATGGTGATGGCGGAGTAGGGGCAGTCGTCAAAGCAGCGCGAGCAACCGCTGCAATGCTCTGGGTAGACCAGCGCCACGGCTTCGCGCGCGCGGCTGGGCCACAGGGGCGGCAGTGCCAGCAGCACAAAGGCCAGGGCCAGCAGCGCCCAGACGGTGGTGGGGGAGGTGGCATCCACCAGCGGGTGGATGAACAGCAGCCACCAGTCCAGCGCCAGGGCCGCGGGCTGGCTGCGCAGATCTGCCGGGCCCTGACTGTGCACGGGCAGCAGCAGGGCCAGCAGCAACAGGCTGGCAAAGGTACCCCAGGCCAGCACGCGCGGCGGAAACACCTTGGCCAGCGCAACGCGCTGAATGTGGAACCACAGTCCGAACACCATCAGCAGCGGCATGCCGATGTGGATGAAGATGAACAGGGTGAAGAGCCGGTCGCTCAGGTTCACGTCGCCCAGGAAGTTGCGCGCCAGCGAGGCGCCCAGAATCGGCAGGGCGTCGAGCCAGTCGGCGGTGGATACCACCGAATACTGGCCCAGGCGATCCCAGTTGAGCCAGAAACCGCCCACGGCGCTGACAAAGGCCAGGCCCACCAGGGGCACGCCCGTCCACCAGATCGCCTTGCGCCAGTGCCGGTAGCGGCCCAGCAGCCATTCGCGGACGATGTGCAGGCCCATGACGACGACGAACGCGTCGGCCCCGTAGCGGTGCACGCCGCGCAGCGCCGTGCCCAGCATCCATGGCACGTCGGCCAGTGCGGCGATGGACCGGTAGGCGCCGGCGGCCGAGGTGTCGAGCACGATGTAGAGCACGCTGCCGCTGGCCACCAGCAGCCACAGCAGCATGAAGCCCAAGGCGCCCAGGTGCTTGAGCGGGTTGGCGCCCGCGCCAAAGGCTGCGTCAAAGCCATGCTCCAGCGCACGGTAGGCGCTGGCTAGGCGGGGCAGGGGCGGCGGGGCGGTGGCGGGGCCCAGGGAGGGCCGGGCTGGACCTGGCAAGGACATGGGACTGGCGTTGCGCATCAGGCGTTGCGCATCCCCTTGCTGCGCGCCAGCTTGCGGCTTGAGCGCCACTCATTGACGAAAAAGATCATCATCAGCACGAAAAACGTCACGCCGCCGGCGATCTGTATGGGCAGCGTGTAGTCCACCTTGTAGGCCCCGGTCTTGGGGTCGAACACCGTGCACAGGATGCGCACCCGATCCACCAGATGCCCGATCAGCTCGTTGGACTGCACGGGCTGGCCCGCCAGCAGCATCTTCAAGGGCTCGCCGAGCTCGGCGGGTGCCACGCCCTCGCCGTACACCTGGCGCACGATGCGTCCATCGGCGTCCACGATGGAGACCTGCAGCACATGGTCGAAACCCGCCGGGGAGGACTGGTAGACAAAGCCGAAATCGCGCGCCAGGTCGGGCACGATGGCCGCCGGCGGGCTCAGGAATTCCCAGTTCGGCTGGCGTATGCCGTATTGCGTGGCAAAGGCCTTCAGGGCCTGGGGCGAATCGGCTGGCTGGTTGAAGCCGATGCTGACCACGTTGAACTGGTTCGGCCCGACGCTTTTTTGCAGGCCCTCCACGGCTTCCTGCAGCGAGCGCGTGGTGGTGGGGCAGACCTGGAAGCAGCCGGTGTAGATGAAGCTCACCAGCAGCGGCTTGCCGCGGTAGGACGCGAGGGAGGTGGGCACGCCCTCGCGGTTCAGCAAGATATGCTCACCCACCTTGCGGCCGATGGCGGCCTGGCTGGTGCGCAGCGCTGCTTCGCGATCCAGCCCCAGATCGGTGGTGTCGGTGGTATCGGGTGAGGCGGCCATGGCCGGCAGCACCAGCATCAGCCCCATGGTGCACGAGGCAACCAGGCGGTGTATGCGAAGCAGCTGCAGGCAGGCCATGGCGCGGCTCCCGCTTCAGCGCATCAGCGCGTCAATGCTGGCGGCCAGCAGCAGCAGGCTCAGCTGCACCAGGGATGCGAAAAACGAACCCATGGCCGTGGCGCGCCCGGGCTTGCGCGCCAGCTGCCAGGACTTGCGCACGAAGTGCAGGCCGCCCACCAGGGCGCCCGCGCCATACACCCAGCCCGCGCCGAAGGCCAGCGGGGCCAGTGAGGCGAGGAACAGGGCGATGGTACTCAGCAGTACGGTGCGGGCGGCACGTTCGGGCCCCACCACTACGGGCAGCATGGGCACGCCCGCCTGGGCATAGTCGGCGCTGTTGGCGATGGCCAGGCTCCAGAAATGCGGCGGCGTCCACAGGAACAGCACCAGGGCCAGCAGCCAGGGCAGGGGACCCAGGCCGGGGTCGACGGCGGCGGCGCCGGCGAGCACGGCAAAGCTGCCGGCCAGGCCCCCGATGACGATGTTCATGGCCGTGCGGCGCTTGAGCCACAGGGTGTAGACCACCCCGTAGAAAAATGCGCCCAGGAACACATGCAGGGCCGCCACGGCATTGAGCACCAGCCAGGCCGATGTCACCGCCACCGCCAGCAGCACGGCCATCAAGACCAGCCAGCCAGGGTGGTGGGGCAGGGCGCCGGTGGCGAAGGCGCGCCGGCTGGTGCGCCGCATCAGCCGGTCGCTTTCGTACTCCACATACTGGTTGAACGCTCCTGCACTGGCCGACGCCATGAGCACGGACAGCGCCAGCACCAGCGCCTGCACGAAGCTGGGCGCGGGCCCTGGCGTCACGGCCATACCAACGAGGGCGGTGATCATGATCAGCACGCCGATGCGCAGCTTGAACAGCGAGATGACGTCGCGCGCCGTCTGCGCCGTGCTGCGCCCTGCGGGCTTGAGCGTTGTGGTGTGCATCACGCAAAGGCTCCGGATCAGCTCAGGCCCCACAGCTGGCCCAGGTACTTCCAGTTCACGAAGTAGTACAGCACAAAGGTCAAGAGGAAGAGCATGGCCAGCACGAAGGTGCCGGGCGCCACGAAACCAGCCGAACCGTAGGTCTGTGCGGCCGCCGTCGGGGCCGCGCGCGCCACGGGGGTGAACTTCGGGCTGGGCGCGCCGGCGTCGAGCTTCTTGCCCCACAGCAGCGAGCCGACGGTGACGTAGACGTAGATCACGCCGCCGGCGATGGCGGACACGCCGGCCACGCCCACCAGGCCCATCATCAGGTACGCTGCACCAGGCCATTCGTAGGCCAGGGCATTGCCGCTAAAGGCCATGTCCCAGTGGCGGCGCGACACACCCAGGGTACCCGCGCCCATCATGACCAGGCAGAAGAAGTACATCGAAAAGCCGAACAGATAGGGCTGCAGCCTGGCCAGGCCGGGGGAGATCATCTCGCGCTTGAACAGCGACGGGATCAGGAAGTAGGTCAGGGCCATGAAAGTCAGCGTGGTGCCGACCACCACGGTGGCGTGGAAGTGGCCGGGCACGTAGATGGTGTTGTGGATCAGCAGGTTCAGCTGTTCGGTGCCCATCATCACGCCGGTGGTGCCGCCCAGGAAGCCGAAGCCCACCAGGGCGATGAACACGCCGGAGAAGGTGGGGTTGCTCCAGGGCGCCTTGCGCAGCCACTCGAACAAGCCCTTGTTGTAGCCACGCGCGCGCTGCGCCACTTCCATGGCGCCGGGGATCGACAGGGCGTGGATCATGGAGCCGAGAACGGCAAAGTACATGAAGTAGCTGGTGTTGACCACCTTCCACTCGGTGCTGACGCCGGGGTCGGCGAGGATGTGGTGGGCGCTGGCCAGCTGCAGGAACAGGATGTACAGCAGGAAGGCGCCGCGGCTCACGCGCTCGGACATGGGCTTGGCGCCCAAGGCGATGGCCGCCACGGCATACCAGATCGAGATGTGGGCGGCCACGTTGATCTGCTGCGAGGAGTGGCCGAAGGCCCACCAGACGACGCGGTAGATCAGCGGATCGACGCTCTTGAGCAGGCCTATGGACACGAGGAAGGTGGGCACCAGGATGAAGGCGCCCGACAGGATGGTGAACACGGCGATGATGGCGGCCGTCATGGCGCCGAAGGTCACCAGCGGAATGGAGCCCTCATAGGTCTTGTCGCGCCGGGCCACGACCAGCGTGCCGAAGAACACGAAGCAGGCGATCAGTGCGCCCACGGCGAACAGGATCAGGCTCAGGTAGAACGCCCAGTGCGCCATCATCGGCACATAGGAGGTCATCATCACGCTGGACTCGCCCTGGAACACCACGATGTTGTTCCACACCGCGCCAATGAGCATCAGCGCAAAGGCCACCCAGGCTATTTTGGGCGTGGCTATGCGGCAGCGCAGCAGCGTGGAGGAGGCAAAGTAGAGCACGGCGACCTCGAAGAAGATGATCCAGAAGATCAGCATGTCGATGCCGTGGGCGGTGAGCACCATGTAGAAGGTGTCGGCCGGCAGCCAGTGCACGGCGGGCCAGCGGGTCAGCACCACGCCAATGGCCAGCAGGCCGCCCACGAGCAGGGCGACCACGGCCATGAAGGCGTTGGCGATCATGAGCTTCTCGGCCTGGGCCTCGAATTGCAGGCCCGTGCGCGGGCAGGTACGGTAGGTGGTAGTCATGGGATGTGCCTCCGCTTCACTTCACGTAGATGCGGCCCACCATCTCGTGGTGGCCTATGCCGCAATACTCGTTGCAGACGACGGAGAAGGTGCCGGACTCGTTGGGGGTGACCTTGATCACATGCTCATATCCGGGCACGACCTGAATGTTGATGTTGGTGGGCTGCAGCGAAAAGCCGTGGTTGTAGTCCATGGACGTCAGGTGGAGCTTGTAGGTCTTGCCTTTTTCCAGCTCCAGGATCGGCCACCAGTTCCACAGGCGGCCGATCATGTAGACATCGGCGCCTTCGGGCGGCGCCACCACGGGGATCTTTTGCTCGAGCTCTGTGCGCACGGTGTACTTGTCAACAACGGCCTGGGCACGCTCGGCGAACTTGGCCGGCTCCACCTTGTAGGTTTCGGTGGCCAGGTTCTGCTTGCCGTAGATGTGCCAGCCCACCATCATGAAGAACATGACCATGCACCAGACAAAGGAAATGATGATCCAGACGGCCTCGACGCGGTCGAGGGGGTGTTTCCACCACAACCTCTCGGCGGGGGGGAGTATTGCGCTCATGGGTCGCTCCTCTTATTTGGCCAGGGGAATGGTCAGGATGTCTAAAACTCCCCATAGGTTGTAAACAACCATCGGGATCATCACACCCAAAAACAGCAGCACGAACGGGCTATCGAGCAACTGCTGCATGAGCGGAACGCTCTCGTTCTCATCATCATGGTGGCTCATGGTCTTCTCCTTTAAAAGGCTTATCAGCAGCTGGATTCTTGACTGTTATGCTGGGTTGACCCATGAACTATGTCAAGGTTTGGCAGCAGGGCGAGTCAAGGGAAAACCCTTGCATTTCGGTCTGGTAACGCCCAATGCATGGCGCGCAATTTCCGTGCTTTACGTCTGAGGACGCATCTTTTTGCCGCCTGGTGCGGCGGCGACCGGGCTTGCCGAAGATCAACCTTCGGTTGATCTATATCAACCGAAGGCGTTATCGGACTTGCCCTGTGGCGCCAGCAATGCGCCGACGCGTGTGCGTACCCGCGGCAGCAGCTCTGCCTCAAACCATGGGTTGCGCTTGAGCCAGCCGTTGTTGCGCGGGCTGGGGTGGGGCAGGGCCACGGCCCGCGGCCAGTGGCGTTGCCAGTTCTGCACGGCCTGGGTCACGCCGTCCCGTTCATCGGGCATGTGCCAGGCCAGGGCGTACTGGCCCAGCACCACGGTGAGAGCGATATGGGGCAGATGCGCCAGCAGCTGCGCGCGCCAGGCCGGCGCGCATTCGGGGCGTGGCGGGGCGTCGCCGGAGGCGCCCTTGCCGGGGTAGCAAAAACCCATGGGCAATATGGCCACCAGCGCTGGGTCGTAGAACTGGTCCGGTGTCAGCCCCAGCCAGTCGCGCAGGCGCTGGCCGCTGGCGTCGTCAAACGGTATGCCCGAGGCATGCACCTTGCGCCCCGGTGCCTGGCCGGCGATCAACAGGCGTGCGCTGCGGCCGGCCTGCAGCACCGGCCGCGGGCCCAGCGGCAGGTGGGGCGCGCAAATCGTGCAGGCACGCACGCGGCGCAGCAGGGCATCGAGCGATTCGTGGCGGGCCATGGAGTCTTTCGGTGCGCGCCATTGTCGGGCATGGGCGGATTTGCCCGCTACCATCAACCATTCGCCCGTTGCCATGTCCATGAATCCTGTCGCCGCCCACCAACCCCTGGCCGAACGCCTGCGGCCGCACTCGCTGGGCGAGGTCATAGGCCAGCAGCATGTGCTGGGGCCGGGCATGCCGCTGCGCCTGGCCTTCGAGTCGGGCCGGCCGCACAGCTGCATCCTGTGGGGGCCGCCGGGCGTGGGCAAGACGACGATTGCGCGCCTCATGGCCCAGGCCTTCGATGCGCAGTTCATCAGCATCAGCGCCGTGTTGGGGGGCGTGAAGGACATACGCGACGCGGTGCAGCTGGCCGAAGGCGCGGCGAGCGGCCTGATGCCGCAGCGCACCATCGTCTTCGTCGATGAGGTGCACCGCTTCAACAAGAGCCAGCAGGATGCCTTTTTGCCGCATGTGGAAAGTGGCCTGTTCACCTTTGTCGGCGCGACCACCGAGAACCCCTCGTTCGAGGTCAACTCGGCCCTGCTGTCGCGCGCCGTGGTCTATGTGCTGCAGCCGCTGGCGCCCGACGATTTGAAGCAGATCGTGGCCAAGGCGCAGGCGCTGCAAGCCCTGCCAGCTATTGAAAATGAAGCTGTAGAGCGCCTGGTGGCCTATGCCGACGGCGATGCGCGCCGCCTGCTGAACACGCTGGAAACACTGGCCATCACGGCGGCCCAAGCCGGCATTGCGCGCATCGAGGACGCCTGGGTGGTGCGCGTGCTGGGCGAGCGCATGCGCCGCTACGACAAGGGCGGCGAGCAGTTCTACGACACCATCAGCGCGCTGCACAAGTCGGTACGCGGCTCCGACCCCGACGCGGCGCTGTACTGGCTGGTGCGCATGCTCGACGGCGGGGCCGATCCGCGCTACATGGCGCGGCGCATCGTGCGCATGGCCTGGGAGGACATCGGCCTGGCCGACCCGCGCGCCATGCAGCTCGCCAACGAGGCCGCGCAGACCTACGAGCGGCTCGGAAGCCCCGAGGGCGAGCTGGCCCTGGCCCAGGCCGTGCTCTACCTGGCCGTGGCGCCCAAGAGCAATGCCGGCTACATGGCCTACAACAAGGCGCGCGCCTTCGTGAAGCAGGACGGCACCCGCCCCGTGCCGCTGCACCTGCGCAATGCGCCCACGCAGCTCATGAAGCAGCTGGACTATGGCAAGGGCTACCGCTATGCCCATGACGAGGAGGGCGGCTTCGCGGCCGGCGAGAGCTACCTGCCCGAGGGCATGGATGCCCCCTGTTTTTACGCTCCCGTGCCGCGCGGCCTGGAGATCAAGATCGGCCAGAAGCTCGAAGAGTTGCGCGCCCGCAACGCCGCCGCAGGGCCCAAATAGGTGTTTGCTTGCCAGCAAAGCCAGGGAAAATACCGCCCCGCCTGTCCGCTGGTGCTGGTAAAGCCGTGACAAAATTCTTCACCCAACCCGCGCAGACCTTTGGCTCGCGGGTTTTTTGGTAAACGGCAGACGGGCCCACAAGGCTGCACCGCGCATTGGTGCCTGCTGCTGGGAACGTCAACACAAAGGACTTTTTGTTATGGACATCTTGCTGCAACAGATCATCAACGGTCTGGTTCTCGGCAGCATGTACGCCTTGATAGCCCTGGGCTACACCATGGTGTACGGCATCATCCAGCTCATCAACTTCGCGCACGGCGAGGTGCTCATGATCGGGGCGCTGACCAGCTGGAGCTGCATCGGACTGATGCAGGACGCCATGCCGGGCGCGCCGGGCTGGCTCATCTTGCTGATCGCCACGGTGATTGCCTGCGTGGTGGCCGCCGCGCTGAATTTCACGATCGAGAAGGTGGCCTACAAGCCCTTGCGCAACAGCCCGCGCCTGGCGCCGCTGATCACCGCCATCGGCATGTCCATCCTGCTGCAGACCGTGGCCATGATCATCTGGAAGCCCAATTACAAGCCCTATCCCACGCTGCTGCCGGCCACGCCGTTCCAGATCGGCGGCGCGGTGATCACCACCACCCAGGTGCTGATCCTGGGGGTGACGGTGCTGGCGCTGGCCTCCATGGTGTATCTGGTGGGCTATACCCGGCTGGGCCGGGCCATGCGCGCCACGGCGGAAAACCCGCGCGTGGCGGCGCTCATGGGCGTCAAGCCCGACATGGTGATCTCGGCCACCTTCATCATCGGTGCCGTGC
This sequence comes from Diaphorobacter sp. LI3, assembly GCF_022807955.1. Taxonomy (NCBI): domain Bacteria; kingdom Pseudomonadati; phylum Pseudomonadota; class Betaproteobacteria; order Burkholderiales; family Comamonadaceae; genus Diaphorobacter; species Diaphorobacter sp. LI3. Next base: position 1,214,931 of record NZ_CP094346.1, read on the forward strand.
TGGCGGCCATTGCCGGCATCATGTGGGCGGCCAACTACGGCACGGCGCAGCACACCATGGGCTTCTTGCCGGGGCTGAAGGCCTTCACCGCGGCGGTGTTCGGCGGTATCGGCAACCTGACGGGCGCCGTCGTCGGCGGCATTTTGCTGGGCCTGATCGAGGCCATCGGCTCGGGCTACATAGGCGCGCTCACCGGGGGCGTGCTGGGCAGCCACTACACCGACATCTTTGCCTTCATCGTGCTCATCATCATCCTCACGCTGCGACCCTCGGGCCTGCTGGGGGAACGTGTGGCCGATCGCGCCTGAGGAGGGTCAGAACATGAAAAACAACAAGATCCAATGGATCCTGGGCGGCATCGCCCTGCTGGTGTTGCCGCTGGTGCTGCAGTACTTTGGCAACGCCTGGGTGCGCATCGCCGACCTGGCGCTGCTGTACGTGATGCTGGCCCTGGGCCTGAACATCGTGGTCGGCTACGCCGGCCTGCTGGATCTGGGCTATGTGGCCTTCTACGCCGTGGGCGCCTACATGTTCGCCCTGCTGGCTTCGCCCCATCTGGCGGAGAACTTCGCCTGGTTTGCGCAGCATTTCCCGAATGGCCTGCACCTGTCGCTGTGGGCGGTGATTCCGCTGGCCCTGGTGCTGGCGGCCTGCTTCGGGGTGCTGCTGGGCATCCCGGTGCTCAAGCTGCGCGGCGATTACCTGGCCATCGTGACGCTGGGCTTTGGCGAGATCATCCGCATCTTCCTGAACAACCTGGATCATCCGGTGAACATCACCAATGGACCCAAGGGCATAGGCCAGATCGACTCGGTGAAGATCTTCGGCTTGGATCTGGCGCGGCGCCTGGAGCTGTTCGGCTTCACCATCAACTCCGTCACGCTGTACTACTACCTGTTCCTGGCGCTGGTGCTGATCACCATCGTCATCTGCTACCGCCTGCAGGACTCGCGCATCGGCCGCGCCTGGATGGCCATCCGCGAGGACGAGATCGCCGCCAAGGCCATGGGCATCAACACGCGCAACATGAAGCTGCTGGCCTTCGGCATGGGGGCCTCGTTCGGCGGCGTGTCGGGCGCCATGTTCGCGGCGTTCCAGGGCTTTGTCTCGCCCGAGTCCTTCAGCCTGATGGAGTCGGTGATGATCGTCGCCATGGTGGTGCTGGGCGGCCTGGGTCATATCCCGGGCGTGATCCTGGGCGCGGTGCTGCTGTCCGCGCTGCCCGAGGTGCTGCGCTACGTGGCCGGCCCGCTGCAGGCGATGACCGACGGGCGGCTGGACTCGTCCATCCTGCGCCAACTGTTGATCGCCTTGGCCATGATCATCGTGATGCTGCTGCGCCCGCGGGGCCTGTGGCCCGCGCCCGAGCATGGCAAGAGCCTTGCGCAGAAGTCCTGACACCACCGGTAGAGCAACAACATGGCAGATACATCGAAAGACGTGGTGCTGAAGGTCGCGGGCATCTCCAAGCGCTTTGGCGGCCTGCAGGCCCTGTCGGGCGTGGGCATCACCATTCAACGAGGCCAGGTCTACGGCCTGATCGGGCCCAACGGCGCCGGCAAGACGACGTTCTTCAACGTCATCACCGGCCTGTACACGCCCGATACGGGCTCGTTCGAGCTGGCGGGGCGGCCCTATGAACCCACGGCGGTGCACAAGGTGGCCCAGGCCGGCATTGCGCGCACCTTCCAGAACATCCGCCTGTTTGCCGAGATGACGGCGCTGGAGAACGTGATGGTGGGGCGGCATATCCGCACCCACTCGGGCCTGTTTGGCGCGGTGCTGCGCACCCAGGGCTTCAGGCAGGAAGAGGCCGCCATCGCCAAACGCGCCCAGGAACTGCTGGAGTACGTGGGCATAGCCAAGTACGCCGGCTTCAAGGCGCGCACGCTGTCCTATGGCGACCAGCGCCGCCTGGAGATCGCGCGCGCCCTGGCCACCGAACCACAGCTCATCGCGCTGGACGAGCCGGCCGCCGGCATGAACGCCACCGAGAAGCTGCAGCTGCGCGAGCTGATCGACCGCATCCGCAAGGACAACCGCACCATCTTGCTCATCGAGCACGACGTGAAGCTGGTGATGGGACTGTGCGACCGCGTCACCGTGCTGGACTATGGCAAGCAGATCGCCGAGGGCACGCCGGCCGAGGTGCAGAAGAACGAAAAAGTGATCGAGGCTTACCTGGGCACGGGGGGGCACTGAAAATGGCCGATACAACCAACAAGAAAGTACTGCTGAAGGTCAGGGGCCTGAAGGTGGCCTATGGCGGCATCCAAGCCGTCAAGGGCGTGGACATGGAGGTGCGCGAGGGCGAACTGGTCACATTGATCGGCTCCAACGGCGCCGGCAAGACCACCACCATGAAGGCCATCACCGGCACCTTGGGGCTCAACGATGGCGACATCGAGTACCTGGGCCAGAGCATCAAGGGCCGCGGCGCCTGGGATCTGGTCAAGCAGGGCCTGGTGATGGTGCCCGAGGGGCGCGGCGTGTTCGCGCGCATGACCATCACCGAAAACCTGCTCATGGGCGCCTACACGCGCGACGACAAGGCGGGCATTGCCGCCGACATCGAAAAGATGTTCACCATCTTCCCGCGCCTGCGCGAGCGCAAGGACCAGCTGGCGGGCACCATGTCCGGTGGCGAGCAGCAGATGCTGGCCATGGGCCGCGCGCTGATGAGCCAGCCCAAGGTGCTGCTGCTGGACGAGCCCTCCATGGGCCTGTCGCCCATCATGGTGGACAAGATCTTCGAGGTGGTGCGCGACGTGTATGCCCTGGGCGTGACCATCGTGCTGGTGGAGCAGAACGCCAGCCGCGCGCTGGCGATTGCCGACCGCGGCTACGTGATGGAGTCCGGCCTGATCACCATGGCCGGCGGGGGACGGGATCTGCTCAGCGATCCGCGCGTGCGCGCCGCCTACCTGGGGGAGTGAAAGGGCGGCCGCTGGCCGCTGGACCAGGCACCGCTGCGGCGGTGCTTTGTTTTTTATAGCTACCAGCGCTTGATGGATATGCGCTAGAGTGTGATTTGGCTTGTAAAATCCGCCGCGCCATGCACGCTCTGCAATCCCTGCCCATCCCCCTCCAGACTATCCTGCTGCTGGTTGCCAGCAACATCTTCATGACCATGGCCTGGTACGGCCACCTGAAGAACCTGGCCACGGCCCCGTGGTACGTGGCGGCGCTGGTGAGCTGGGGCATCGCCCTGTTCGAATACCTGTTGCAGGTGCCGGCCAACCGCATTGGGCATACGCAGTTCAGCGTGGGGCAGCTCAAGATCATGCAGGAGGTGATCACGCTGACGGTGTTCGTGCCCTTCGCCGTGTTCTACCTGAACGAGCCGCTCAAATGGGACTACCTCTGGGCGGGTTTGTGCCTCGTCGGGGCGGTGTACTTCATCTTCCGCAGCGCGTAGGAGCCGAGCCGCGCAGGCCCTGCCGGGGGGCGCCGGTCTCTGCGCATCCGCTTTGACCTGGTGCGCCGGGCGGCTGTCTGGCGCCGGTTAAACTCGCGGTTTTCGCAGATTTGTCACATCTTGGTCATCTCTGCGTCACATATACCGCCAGAAGGTTCGATCAGGAGTCGGCATGTTGTTTGGAAAGCTGTTGCCCCGCGAGGGCAATTTTTTCGAGATGTTCAACCAGCATGCAGACCGCATCGTCGAGGCCGCGCGGGCGTTCTCGCAACTGGTGGCGAACTACAGCGACACCCACCTGCGCGACCAGTACAACCAGGACGTGGACAACGCCGAGCGCGCCGCCGACCGCGTGACGTCCGAGGTCAACCGCACGCTGCACAAGACCTTCATCACGCCCATCGACCGCGAGCAGATCCACTCGCTGATCAACACCATGGACGACGTGGCCGACCTGATCCAGGATTCGGCCGAGACCATGGCGCTGTACGACATCCGCCACATGACGGATGAAATCACGCGCCTGACGGACCTGAGCGTCAAGTGCTGCGAGCGCGTGCGCGACGCCGTGAAGCTGCTGTCGCGCATTGCCGATCCGGCCGTGGCCGAGGCCGCGCTCAAGACCTGCGAGGAAATCGACCGCCTGGAGGGCGACGCCGACCGCGTGCTGCGCAGCGCCATGAGCAAGTTGTTCCGCGAGGAGCCGGACGTGCGCGAGGTCATCAAGCTCAAGGCCATCTACGAGCTGCTGGAGACCATCACCGACCGCTGCGAAGACGTGGCCAACCTCATCGAGGGCATCATCCTCGAGAACTCCTGAGGCGCGGCCGCAGGCCTGCGCTTCGCATCCCTGGCAGGGCTCGCCCCCTCATTCCCAGCATGGAAACAGTACAAACCGCCCTGTGGATCGTGGTCGTGCTCGTGGCGCTCGCCATCGTGTTCGACTTCATGAACGGGTTCCACGACGCCGCCAACTCCATTGCCACCGTGGTCTCCACGGGCGTGCTCAAGCCCACGCAAGCCGTGGTCTTCGCGGCCTTCTTCAACTTCGTCGCCATCTTCGTGTTCCACCTGAGCGTGGCGGCCACCATCGGCAAGGGCATCGTGGACCCGAGCGTGGTGGACACCCACGTGATCTTCGGCGCGCTGGTGGGGGCCATCACCTGGAACGTCATCACCTGGTACTACGGCATCCCCAGCAGCTCATCGCATGCACTGATCGGCGGCATCGTGGGCGCGGTGATCGCCAAGACCGGCGCGGGCGCACTGGTGGCCAGCGGCATTTTCAAGACCGTGGCCTTCATCTTCGTGTCGCCCATGCTGGGTTTCCTGCTGGGCTCGTTGATGATGCTGATCGTGGCCTGGGTCTTCCGTCGCACCAGTCCGAACCGCGTGGACAAGTGGTTCCGCCGGCTGCAGCTCGTCTCCGCCGGGGCCTACAGCCTGGGCCACGGCGGCAACGACGCGCAAAAGACCATCGGCATCATCTGGCTGCTGCTGATCGCCACGGGCTACGCCTCGGCGGGCGATGCCTCGCCCCCCATGTGGGTCATCATCTCGTGCTACGCGGCCATCGGCATGGGCACCATGTTCGGCGGCTGGCGCATCGTGAAGACCATGGGCCAGAAAATCACCAAGCTCAAGCCCGTGGGGGGCTTCTGCGCCGAGACCGGCGGCGCGATGACGCTGTTCATCGCCACTGCGCTGGGCATCCCCGTGTCCACCACCCACACCATCACGGGCGCGATCGTGGGCGTGGGTTCCACCCAGCGCGCCAGCGCCGTGCGCTGGGGCGTGGCCGGCAACATCGTCTGGGCGTGGATCCTGACCATCCCCGCCAGCGCCTTCGTGGCGGCGATCGCCTACTGGGTGAGCCTGCAGCTCTATTGACGACCTTCGCGGGCGGCCTTTGCGCCGTAGTGCGCGGCGCCCGCGATCTGCCAGGCTGGAGTGGTATTGCTATCGTTTGAGTAGCTGCTGGCGCCTGTCCATCAAGCGCTGGATCCTGATTTCATTGTGAAATCTTGCGCGCTTCCTCGATCTGGTATTCGAAGTAGCGCTGGAAGCTGAAGGCAATGCTGGCCATCAGCACGGCCGTGCCCACCAGCAGCGATGTCGCAATGGCAAACACCGTGAACCAGTGCGTGCGCCCCGGCGCGGCGTCGGGCACCGCAGCGGGGTTGAAGCGCGCGTTCCACCGCTCGGGCGTCATCAGACCGTAGAGAATCGCGCGCAGTGCGCAGCCTGCGATCGTGAATCCCAGCAGCGGAATCAGCATCCAGCTCAGTTGGTCGTCCTGCCCCCATTGCTGCACGCGCTGGATGCCGTACACGCCCAGGGCCGTGGGGATCGGCAGCAGCCAGCCGATCCAGTCGCTCAGTCCGTGCAGGTAAAAGCGGTGCAACCCCAGCGGGCCGCCCAGGAACGCCAGCCACGCGGCAACAGTCTTGTTCTTCATGGCCGCGATTATTGGCGCGCCTTCATTCGGGGGCGGTGGTATCGCCCGCGCCCAGGGGCTTTTCCATGAGCACGATGTCGCGCCAGGCGCCGAACTTCCAGCCCACGGAGCGCATCACGCCCACGTCGGTGAAACCTGCGGCCCGGTGCACGCCGATGGAACCCGCATTGGCCGAGTCGCCGATCACTGCCAGGAGTTTGCGCACGCCGGCGGCCTCGGCCTGCATGGCGAGGGCCTCCAGCAACTGCCGTCCCAGGCCCCGGCCGCGTGCCGCGTCGGCGATGTAGATCGAATCCTCGGCCGAGAAACGGTAGGCAGGGCGGGGCTTGAACCAGTTGCAGTAGGCAAAGCCCAGGACCTGACCCGCTTCTTCGGCCACCAGGTAGGGCAGGCCCTTGGCCAGCACATCCGCGCGCCGCGCCGCCATGTCCTGCGCCGTGGGCGGGTCGATCTCGAAGGTGCCCGTGCCGTGCAGCACGTGGTGGGTGTAGATGGCGGTGATGGCGGCGACGTCTTCGTCCCGGCTGGCGCGGATGAGGGGCATCTTTTCTGTGTTGTGGATATAATCGCGGACTTTGCAGCGTGTCGCTGGCCGGGTGGCCAAGTCGCGTGTCTCAAACGCCGCAAAACAGAGCGCAGCCACTGCTGTGTAACCACCCGAAGGATTCATTATGGTCGTGATTCGACTCTCCCGCGGCGGCTCCAAGGGCCGTCCGTTCTTCAACATCGTCGTTGCCGACAAGCGCGTGCGCCGCGACGGCCGCTTCATCGAGCGCCTGGGCTTCTACAACCCTTCCGCCAAGGAAGGCGAAGAAGGCCTGCGCATCGCCCAGGACCGCCTGACGTACTGGAAGGGCGTGGGTGCACAACCCTCTCCCACCGTGGACCGTCTGATCAAGCAAGCCGCCCAGAAGGCCGCCTGATCGTTCGCACTCCCGAAAAGGGCGGGCTCCGTTGGTGCAACTGACGGACCCCGCCTTTTTCTTTGCCTCACCATCGCATCCCGCCGCCATGCCTCAGCTGCCTGTCCTGGAAACCGCCGAACTGCCCTCCGACGCCGTGGAGGTGGGCCGCATCACCGATGCCTGGGGCGTGAAAGGGTGGTTCAAGGTGCTGCCCTACAGCAGCAACCCCGAGGCACTGCTCGCCGCCAAGTCCTGGCTGTTGCAGCCGGCGGAAAAGGGCGCCAAGAGTTTTTTCGCTGGCACCGTGCTGCTGCCCATCCGGCAGGCGCGCACGCATTCGGACTCGGTGGTCGCCTGGGCACAGGGTGTGGACGACCGTGACGCAGCAGAGGCGCTGCGCGGCGCGCGCATCTTCGTGCCCCGCGCCAACTTCCCCGCGGCGGGCGATGACGAGTACTACTGGGTGGACCTGATCGGCCTGCCTGTGGTCAACCGCGAGGGCGTGGCGCTGGGCACCGTGCGCGACCTGCTGCCCACGGGGCCGCAGACCACGCTGGTGCTAGCCTACGAGCACGAAGGCAAGCCGCACGAGCGCATGATTCCCTTTGTGTCGGCCTATGTGGACAAAGTGGACCTGGCGGGGCGCTGCATCACCGTGGACTGGCAACCCGACTATTGAGGCGGCTGTCCGCGTGCCATGCGTTTCGATGTCATCACCCTGTTTCCCGAGCTGTTCGAGCCGTTTCTTGCCAGCGGCGTGACGCGGCGCGCCTACGCGTCGGGCCAGGTAGCGGTGCGGCTGTGGAACCCGCGCGACCATGCGGAGGGCAACTACCGCCGCGTGGATGACCGGCCCTTTGGCGGCGGCCCCGGCATGGTCATGCTGGCCGAGCCGCTGGCGCGCTGCCTGGCCGCCATCCGCGCCGATCGCGCCGAGGGCGAGCAGGCGCGGGCGCCCCTGGTGCTGTTCTCCCCCATTGGCCGCCGGCTGGACCATGCCGCGGTGCAGGACTGGTCCGCCGGCGCGGGTGCCATCTTGCTGTGCGGACGCTACGAGGGCGTGGACCAGCGTTTCATCGACGCCTACGTGGATGCGCAGATCAGCCTGGGCGACTTCGTGCTTTCGGGCGGCGAGATCGCGGCCATGGCGCTGCTGGACGCCGTGGCGCGCCTGCAGCCGGGTGTGTTGCACGACGAGGGCAGCCACCAGCTCGACAGCTTCAATCCCGCGCTGGACGGGCTGCTGGACTGTCCGCACTACACGCGCCCCGAGGAATGGGCCGGGCGCGCCGTTCCCGCGCCGCTGCTGTCTGGCCACCATGCGCAAATCGAGCGCTGGCGGCGCGATCAGCGCCTGCTCATCACTGCGCGCCACCGCCCGGACCTGCTGCAGGCCGCGCGCGAGCGCGGGCAGCTCACGCGCGCGGACGAGGCCCTCTTGGCGCAAAACGCAAGCTTGCTATAATCGCCTGTTCTCGATCCTCTGGCCGGCCGCTGTGGGCCTGAACCATAGCCACAAAGGCGCCAATAGGGGCGCCCTGCCAATCCTGGCGCGGACATGATCGTCGGAAACCAACCATGAACCTGATCCAGATCCTCGAGCAGGAAGAAATCGCCCGCTTGAACAAGACCATTCCCTCGTTCGCGCCTGGCGACACCGTCATCGTGAACGTGAACGTGGTGGAAGGCACCCGCAAGCGCGTGCAGGCCTACGAAGGCGTCGTGATCGCCAAGCGCAACCGTGGCCTGAACAGCGGCTTCACCGTGCGCAAGATCTCCAGCGGCGAAGGCGTGGAGCGCACGTTCCAGACCTACAGCCCGCTGATCGCCAGCATCGAAGTGAAGCGCCGCGGCGACGTGCGCCGCGCCAAGCTGTACTACCTGCGCGAGCGCAGCGGCAAGTCGGCACGTATCAAGGAAAAGCTGCCTTCGCGCGTCAAGGCAGCTGCAGTGGCCGCATAAATACGGCTGCGCTTCCCGCGCGACTCGAAACCGCTACAGTGCGAAAGCCTGTAGCGGTTTTTTCTTTTTTGACCCCCGTGAGTTCTCATCGTCCTGTCGGCGCGTCCTCTGCGGCGGCCCTGCCTTCGCTGTCTTCGCTGCCTCACTTCGATCCGCGCACCGTGCCGCTCGTAGGGGTGGACGACCATTTACCCGCCGTGCCCCCGCATGCGCAGACGCCGGAGGCACTGCGACTGCGCTTTGCCGCGCCGCCGCCCTGGACGCCTGAGGTGCAGCGCGAGAAGAAGTTCGCGGAACGCGAGCCCGCGCACGCCGCCGTCCTCGTGCCGATCGTGCTGCGCGATCGGCCCACGGTATTGCTCACCGAGCGCACGGCGCACCTGTCCACGCATTCCGGCCAGGTGGCCTTTCCGGGGGGGCGCACCGATCCCGAAGACCGCGATGCCGCCGCCACCGCGCTGCGCGAGGCGCAGGAGGAGGTGGGCCTGGAGCTGCACTGGGTCGAGGTGCTGGGCAACCTGTCGATGTATGTGACGGGCACCTCGTTCCTCGTCACGCCGGTGGTCGCGCTGGTGCGGCCGGGCTTCGCGCTCCAGCCTAACCCGTACGAGGTGGCTGACGTGTTCGAGGTGCCGCTGGACTTCCTGCTCAACCCCGCGCACCACGAGCGCCATCGGCTGCAGTGGCAAGGCGCGCAGCGCGAATGGTTCGCCATGCCCTACCAGGACGGCGCGACGACGCGCTACATCTGGGGTGCCACGGCCGGCATGCTGCGCAACTTCTACCGCTTCATGATGGCCTGAAGGGGGGCGCCGCAGCGAGGCTGCCGCGCTGTCGCCCGTGGTGTTGGGCCTTGTAACAAGCGCCAGTATGATTGCCGCATGAGTTTCTTTGCCATCCTGTTCGCATTGCTGATCGAGCAGGCGAGACCGCTCGCGCGCAGCAACCCCATCCATGCCGGACTGCGTGCCTGGGCGGTGTCGGTGAACCGCAACTTCGACGCGGGGCAGTCGCACCACGGCTGGGTGGCCTGGGGACTGGCCGTGCTGGTGCCGCCGCTGGTGGTGTTGGCGGTGCACCTGGCGCTGCTGCACTGGCTGGGGTGGCCGTTCGCCCTGGTCTGGAACGTGGCCGTGCTCTACGTGACGCTGGGCTTTCGCCAGTTCAGCCACCATTTCACGGGGATACGCGACGCGCTGGAGGAGGGCGACGCGGCCGATGCGCGGGCGCGTCTGGCCCAGTGGAAGCAGGTGGAGGTGAGCGAGCTGCCACGCAGCGAGATCGTGCGCCACGTGATCGAGTACTCGGTGATTGCGGCGCACCGCCATGTGTTTGGCGTGCTGGCGTGGTTCTCCATCCTTGCGGCGCTGGGGTTGGGCCCGACGGGGGCGGTGCTCTACCGCCTGGCAGAGTTCGTGTCGCGCTACTGGGGCGCGCGTGCGCGCGAGACGACGCAGCCGCCCAGCGAGTCGCTGCAGCAGGCCGCGGCCCAGGCATGGACGGTGATCGACTGGCTTCCCGCACGGCTGACGGCGTTGTCTTTTGCCGTGGTGGGCAGCTTCGAGGAGGCCATCGAGGGCTGGCGCTTCCACGCACAGCGCTTCCCCAACGACAACGATGGCGTGGTGCTGGCGGCAACCGCCGGGGCCATCAATGTGCGCCTGGGCGGCGAGGCGCTGCGCAGCCGCGCAGGTGCGCAGGTGCAGCCGGGCTTCGAGGTGGACGCCGACATTGGCGACAGCGACAGTACTCCTGGCCGCGAGCCCGAGGTAGGCCACCTGCGCAGCGTGGTGGGGCTGGTGTGGCGCTCGGTCGTGGTGTGGATGCTGCTGCTGGCCTTGCTCACCTTCGCGCGGCTGCTGGGGTGATGCTCCTTATTTAATAGCTTTCGGCGCTTGCTGAATAAGCGCGAAAGCCACTTTTCGCTTCAAACTCAGTAGGGGCTCTCGCTCAACTCCGCAAACAACTCGCCATAGATGCGGTAGCGCTGGGGGCTGATGGCCTGCGCGTCTTGTTCGTCGCGCACCTGGGCCTGCACCGCGCACCCGGGCTCGTGCAGGTGGGTGCAGTTGTAGAAGCGACAACCCTCGGCATGGGCTGCGATGTCGGGCATGTAGCGCGCCAGGTCGGTGGGCGCGAGGTGGCGCAATCCAAATTCCTGAAAGCCGGGCGAATCGATGAGCGCCGTGGTGCGCTGCGGGTCGATCCAGTACAGCGTGGTGGTGGTGGTGGTGTGGCGGCCCGAATTGAGGGCCTGCGAGATCTCGCCCGTCTGCGCCGAGGCGCCGGGCACCAGCAGGTTGACCAGCGTGCTCTTGCCGGCGCCCGAGGGGCCCAGCACCAGCGTGGTCTTGCCGGCCAGCAGGTGCATCAGCATGTCGCGGTCCACCGCCCCCGATTCGCTGAGTGACAGCGGCAGCACGCGGTAGTGGTGCTGCGTGTCCTGCTCGCCCCCCATATGGCGGTAGGGCCACAGGCGCTCCCAGGCGCGCGCGAACGGCTCGACCAGGTCGCTCTTGTTGAGCGCGATCAACGGCGTGATGCGCGCCGCTTCTGCGGCGATGAGAGCGCGCGCGAGTTGGCTTTCGGAGAACACAGGCTCGGCCGCGATCAGGATCAGCACCTGGTCCAGGTTGGCGGCGAACGACTTGGTGCGCACCTCGTCCTGGCGGTACAGCAGGTTGCGCCGCTCCAGCACCTTTTCGATGGTGCCCTCGTCGCCATGGCCGCGGCCCTGGCCGGGCGCGGCGGGCTGCCACAGCACGCGGTCGCCCACCACGGCCTGGCTCTTCTTGCCGCGCGGATGGCAGATGCGGCGCTCGCCGCCCGCGCTCTCCACCACGCAATGGCGGCCGTGGCTGGCGACCACCAGGCCTTCAAGGCGCGCAGGGGCTTGGGCCATGGGCTCAGGGTGCGAGCAGTGCATCGATGCGCGTCGCGCAATCGATGTCGGTCGCCGAAATGCCGGCCACATCATGCGTATTCAGGCGCACCACGCAGCGGCCGTAGTGCACCGACAGATCCGGGTGGTGGTCCTGCGCATGGGCAATGAAGGCCACGGCATTCACGAAGGCCATGGTCTCGTGGTAATTGGCGAAGCGGTAGGTCTTCTCGATGGCGACATCGGCGCCGTCGCCGGACAGTTGCCAGCCCGGCAGATCGACCAGTTTTGCTACTATTTCAGTAGCTGTGAGCGCGCGCCTGGTTTGTGTGGACCAGTCTTTCTTGGGGAACATCGAATTCATGGCTGCAAGGCCACGGGCAGACGCGCCAGGCGCTCCGTGGCGGGAGGGTGGGAGTAGTAGAACTTCGCAAACACCGGATCGGGCGTGAGCGTGGAGGCGTTGTCTTCGTAGAGCTTGAGCAGGGCGGTCGCCAGGTCGTCGCCGCTGCTCTGGGCCGCAGCGTAGGCATCGGCCTGGAACTCATGGCGCCGCGAGAGCTGCGCCAGTACGGGCGTGACGAACAGCGTGAACACGGGCGCTGCAAGTAGGAACAGCAGCAGCGCCAGCGCGTCGTTGGGCGCGGCGCCGGGCACGCCCGGCAGCATCAGGTTGGGTTGCACGCCCAGGCCCGTGTAGAACCACGCGCGCGTGGACAGCCAGCCCAGCAACGCAAAGCCCGCTAGGCTGATGGCGAACATGCCGACCAGGCGCCGCGTGATGTGCTTGTGCTTGAAGTGGCCGAGTTCGTGCGCGAGCACGGCTTCCACTTCGCCGGGCGACAGCTGTTTGAGCAGCGTGTCGTAGAACACCACGCGCTTGGCCTTGCCCACGCCGGTGAAATAGGCGTTGGCGTGCGCGCTGCGGCGGCTGCCGTCCATCACGAACAGGCCCTTGGCTGCGAAGCCGCAGCGCTGCATCAGCGCGGTGACGCGCGCCTTGAGCGATTCGTCCTCCAGCGGCTGGAACTTGTTGAACAGCGGCGCGATGAACAGCGGGAAGACCACCATCAGCAGCAGATTGAAGCCCATCCACGTGCCCCAGGCCCACAGCCACCACAGCGGTCCGGCGGCGCCCATGAGCCACAGGATCAGCGCCGCGATCGGTAGGCCGATCACCGCGCCCAGCAGCGTGGACTTGAGCAGGTCGGCCAGCCACAGGCGCGGGGTCATCTGGTTGAAGCCGAAGCGCTGCTCGATCACGAAGGTCTGGTACAGCGCGACGGGCAGGTCGATGGCACCCCCGATGAGCACGAAGCAGGCCAGCAGCGCCAATTGCTGCAGCATGCCACCGCCCAGCCAGGACAGCAGCGCCTGGTTCAGCGCATCCAGCCCACCCAGCAGCGTCCAGCCCAGCACCACGGCGGTAGCCAGCGCCATTTCCAGCAGGCCGAAGCGCGCCTTGACAATGGTGTAGTCGGCCGCCTTCTGGTGCGCGGCGAGCGGAATGCGGTGGGCGAAGGCCGTGGGCACGGCGCCGCGGTGCTGCGCCACGTGGCGGATCTGGCGTGTGGCCAGCCACAGGCGCAAGGCAAGGCCTGCGAGCAGCAGTCCGGCGAACACCAGTGTGGTCAGGTGGGATGGCGAGAGGAGGGAGGCGGAAGGAGGCTGCATCTGCGCGCGAGTTTAGGCCATCGGCGACAATTCCCGGCATGTCTGACACTGCCAACCCTACTGCTCCCGCGCTTGCCAAATCCGACCAGAACCTCGTCTGGCTGGACTGTGAAATGAGCGGCCTCAACCCCGAAACCGAACGCCTGCTGGAGATCGCCGTGGTCGTCACCAGTGCCGACCTCACGCTGCGCGTCGAAGGGCCGGTCTTCGCCATCCACCAGGCGGACGCGGTGCTGGACGGCATGGACGCCTGGAACAAGGGCACGCATGGCCGCAGCGGCCTCATCGACAAGGTGCGGGCCTCCACGATCACCGAGGCCGATGCCGAGCGCGAGCTGCTCGCCTTCCTGTCGCGCTATGTACCCAAGGGCGTGGTGCCGATGTGCGGCAACAGCATTGGGCAGGACCGGCGCTTCCTGGTGAAGTACATGCCCAAGCTGGAGGCGTTCTTCCACTACCGCAATGTGGACGTGAGCACGCTGAAGGAGCTGGCCAAGCGCTGGAAGCCTGAGGCCTACAGCTCGTTCAAGAAGGCGCAGCGCCACACGGCCCTGGCCGATGTGCACGAATCCATCGACGAACTACTGCACTACCGCACGCATCTGCTGGCCGTTTGATCCCCGTTTGCGGGAAAACCCGAATCGTGCGACAATCGCAGGCTTGCGTGAAAACGACCCCCAAACCCGACTGAAGGTTTGGCCGCATCGCGCAGCCCTTGCGCATCTCCCTTCTCACAATGGGTTGCGGGCCTTGAACGGTTTCCAGCGTTCCAGTGCCTGCGTCAATGACCCACCCGCCCAGCTCTCACTGCTGGTGCAGGTTTCGTTGGATGGTTGATGTTTTGATGAACCACTGACGAAGCCGCCGCGGGTTGCACCCGCGCGCTTCATACATACGACATGACAGACACCATGCACGTGCAGGGCGAGATCGCGCCTGCCCAATCCCCTATGGCCGCTTCGATTGAGGCGCCTGTTTCTCCTACCACCGCCGCGCCCGCTCTGCCCGCCGGCTTCATCGAACTGGGCCTTGCGCCCGAACTGGTGCAGGCTGTGGCCGACCTCGGCTACACCGAGCCCACGCAGGTGCAGACTCGCGCGATTCCCTTGGCCATGGGCTCGGGCGATGACGCGAGCTTCATCGATCTGATGGTCTCCAGCCAGACTGGCAGCGGCAAGACTGCGGCCTTCCTGCTGCCCGTGCTGCACACGCTGATCCGCCAACAGGCCGAGGCCGAAGTCGCCGAGCGCGCCGCCTTCGAGCGCGCCGCCGCCGAGGCGGCCGCGCGTGGCGAGGCCCCCCCAAAGCGCCCCAAGCGCAAGAACCCCACGCAGGCGCGCAACTTCAAGGCGGCGACGCCCGGTGCGCTGGTGCTGTGCCCCACGCGCGAACTGGCGCAACAGGTGGCGCACGATGCCATCGATCTGGTCAAGCACTGCAAGGGCCTGCGCATCGCCAACGTGGTGGGTGGGATGCCCTACCAGTTGCAGATCGCCAAGCTGCAGAATGCCAACCTGGTGGTGGCGACGCCGGGCCGCCTGCTGGACCTGCAGCGTTCGCAGCAGATCAAGCTGGACCAGGTGCAGTTCCTGGTGGTCGATGAGGCCGACCGCATGCTGGATCTGGGCTTCTCCGACGACCTGGCCGAGATCAACCAGCTCACCGCCCAGCGCAAGCAGACCATGATGTTCAGCGCCACCTTCGCGCCGCGCATCCAGCAGCTCGCCATGCGGGTGATGCACGACAACGGCGCGTCGGTGAAGAAGATCCAGATCGACACGCCGCAGGAAAAGCACGCCAACATCAAGCAGATGCTGTACTGGGCCGACAACGCGCAGCACAAGCGCAAGCTGCTGGACCACTGGCTGCGCGATGCCTCCATCGACCAGGCCATCGTGTTCGCCAGCACCCAGGTGGAGTGCGATGGTCTGGCCAATGACCTGCAGCAGGAAGGTTTCAGTGCCGTGGCTTTGCACGGCGCCCTGAGCCAAGGCCTGCGCAACCGCCGCCTGATGGCGCTGCGCAATGGCCAGGTGCAGATCCTGGTGGCGACCGACGTGGCCGCGCGCGGCATCGACGTGCCGACCATCACCCACGTCTTCAACTTCGGCCTGCCCATGAAGGCCGAGGACTACACGCACCGCATCGGCCGTACGGGCCGCGCCGGCCGCGACGGTTTGGCCGTGACCTTTGCCGAGTTCCGCGACCGCCGCAAGATCTTCGACATCGAGGGCTACAGCCGCCAGCAGTTCAAGGCCGAGGTGGTCGCGGGCCTGGAGCCTACCCAGCGCTTCCCGCAAGGTGGCCGTGCCGACTTCGGCGGTCGTGGCGGGCGTGATGGTCACCGTGGCCCGCGCGAGCAGCGCTTTGGCCGCGGCGGCAGCGAGCGCGGCTTTGGTGATCGTGGTGGCTATGGCGACCGTGACCCACGTGGCAGCTTCGGCGACCGTGGCAGCTTCGGCGACCGTGGCGGCTTCAATGACCGTGGCGGCTTTGCCGACCGCGGCCCGCGCGGCGCAGCCCCTCGCTCTGGCGAGGGCTATGGCGCACCGCGCGGTGGCGATCGTGGCAACAGCTTCGGCGGCCGCCGCGACGGTGAAGGCTATGGCCGCAAGAGCGGGTTTGGCGAAGCCTCCCGGTTTGGCGACGCCGGCCGCCATGGTGGTGGCCGCGGTGACGCTGCAGCACCCCGCGCAGACTTTGGCCGCAAGCCCGCGTTTGCCAAGCCGCAGGGCGCGGGCAAGCCGTTCGTACCCCACGGCGCCGGCAAGCGCCCGGCGCGCAACGACCGCTAAGCCGGCAGCGCGGATCCCATGACAAGCCAGCCCTCTCGTCCAGGGCTGGCTTTTTTATTGTGTGCCAACTCCCCGCGAAGCGCACCGGGGCCGCGCAGGAGATCAACAACCCGTTCGTCCGGGCCGGGGCCGTGGACCTCTCGGAGGGCAGGCTGTTGCGGCTTGAGGGGCGAGTTGGTGGGTGCACCGACCCGGCCCGGCGAGTAGATGCAGAAGCTGCACGACTGCGGCGCCAGGGGCGCCGGTCGCCGCGGCACACGGGGCCGCGCGCCGCTCTCAGCCCACGTGCATGGTGTGGCGGCCGATGTCTGGCCAGCGGTGGTGCAGGTAGATCCAGGACACCAGCCCCACCAGCATCAGCAGCAGTGAGGCCGCCGCCAGCGCCAGGGCCGAATGCATGACCAGCGGCGCCACTACGCCCGCCACCAGGCCGTTGGCCGTGGCGCCCACGAACGCCTGCATCGACGAGGCCATGCCCCGGCGCTGCGGGCACAGGTCCAGCACCAGCAGCGTGACCACGGGCACCATCAGGGCCCAGCCGAACGAGAAAATGCCGATGGGCCACAGCGCCCACGACACATGCGGCGCCAGCGCCAGGTTGGCGCCCAGGTTGAGCAGCGCCATCGTCAGCATGATCACGAAGCCGTGGCGGATCTGGCGCTTGGGCGGGATGCGACCGGCCAGCCGGCCGCTGGCCCAGGCGCCGCCCATGATGCCGGCGATGTTGATCACGAAGAACCAGAAGAACTCCGTGGGCCCCAGGCCCAGCAACTCGCCCAGGAAGGCCGGGGCCGACAGCACGTAGAGGAACATGCCGTTGAACGGCACGCCGCTGGCCAGCGCCAGCAGGATGAAGCGTGGGCTGGTGCCCAATTCCCAATAGCCGCGCAGCAGGTGGCCCATGTGGATCGGCTGGCGCTTGTGCGCGGGCAGCGACTCGGGCAGCAGGCGCCAGTTGGCCACCCACAGCAGCACTCCCACGCCCGTCAAAAACCAGAACACGCTGTGCCAGCCCAGGTGCACCGACAGCCAGCCGCCTACGATGGGCGCGATGGCCGGCGCCACGCCGAAGAAAATCGTCACCTGCGCCATGACGCGCTGCGCCTGCGTGGGCGGGAACATGTCGCGGATCACGGCGCGCGACACCACGATGCCTGCGCCGGCCGACAGGCCCTGCAGCGCCCGGAACGCTACCAACTGTCCGATGCTCTGCGACAGTGCGCAGCCCAGGGAAGCGAGCGTGAAAACGGCCAGGCCCCACAGCACCACGGGCCGACGCCCGAAGCTGTCGGACAGGGAGCCATGGAACAACGTCATGAAGGCGAACGCGAACAGGTAGGCCGACAGCGTCTGCTGCATCTGCACCGGTGTGGCCTGCAGCGCGCCCGCGATGGCGGGGAAGGCGGGCAGGTACGTGTCGATGGCGAACGGCCCCACCATGCCCAGCAGAGCCAGTAGGATGGCCAGTGCCCAGCGCGGCGCGCGCCACAGGTGTTCCGCGTCAGAGTGCATGGTGTGGGAAATCGGGGGAGGGCGCGCAACGCAGGCGCCGTGCAAAGCGCCGCATTATCGGCCAACCCCCTCGTCCGCGCCCGCGATGGGTGCGTGTGGAAGCTATGCTATTGATAGCTGTCAGCGCTTGCTGCGCAAGCGCTAGAGGTCTAAAAAGCCTTCGGCCGTACTGGATGAGCCTCAATGGCCGCCGTGCGGCTTGCCATGGCCCATGGCCGGCGCGGCCGTGGCGCTGACAGCGCGCACGGGCGCCTGCAACTCCTGTGTCGTGCGTTGGCCGTCCTTGGCTTCGAAAACCAGCGTCAGGGGCACGGTCGAGCCTTGGGCGACGGGCTGCTTCAGGTCCAGCAGCATGATGTGGTAGCCGCCGGGCTTGAGTTCCACGGCTTGGCCGGCTGGCAGATCCAGCGCGGGCAGCGGGCGCATCTTCATCACGTTGTCCACGAGCTTCATTTCATGGACTTCGGTGACGCCGGCCACCGGGCTGCTGGCGCTGACCAGGCGGGCATCCTGCGCGGCCGTCAGGCGCATGAAGGCGCCGGTGGCCTTCTGCTGCGGCACCGTGGCGCGCACCCAGGCGTCCTGCACGGTGACCTGGGCGTGGGCTGCGCCGGCCACGAGCAGGGTGGCGGCGATGGCGATGCGGGAGACGAGCGATTGGGAGAACATGAAAAATCCTTGAATAAACGATGGGGCAGGCGGGCAGCGCTGCCGTGGTATGCGAGAAGAGTGCGGGTGCACGGTGGCCCGTGCCCGCCGTTTTCAAAACGGTGCGAGGGCGAGTGGCGCCGCCGGCGGGGCGCGCGGCGGGAAAGGCGCGCGGCTGAGCGCCGGTACATGGGTCTGGCGCACCACATCCGCAGATGGGACATGCGGGAGCTGCTGCAGGCCGCGCCACGGGGGTGCATCCAGAGCGGGCAGCAGGGGCGGCAGGCACAGGGCGCAGTCCAGCGCATGCGCGGGGTGGGAGGCATCGTTGGTGCCCACCGCGCTGTTGCCGCCGGCGGCAACCCAGCGCTCCTCGCCCGAGGCAGTGCAGACGCGCTCTAAATGGCCTGCCTGCACGAAGGGCGCTGCCGTCGCCACGCCCAGCGACACGGCAAAGCACGCCAACAACAGGCGTGCCAGGTGACGGGCGTTGCGCAGGATGTGCATGGTGGGCGCATTATCGGTGGGTGAGGGCGCTCCGGCCAGCCGCCAGCCACGCGAGTTGCGGCCCTGTGGCCAGGGCGTCAGAACGTGCGCGTGGCGGGCGCGGCGAGTTGACGCAGCTGGTGCGCATTGCACAGGCGCCATGTACGCCGTTCGCCGCGGATCCAGCCTTTGGCCTGCCACTGGGCAAGCAGGCGGTTCAGCGTCTCGGCGCGGATGCCCAGGCGCGCCGCCAGGTGCCGCTGGCTGGTGGGCAGCTCGACCGGCTCGCCGCCCTCGCTGCACCGCGCCACCAGGTAGGCGGCTAGGCGCTGCTGCGCATTGCTGCTGGTGAGCCAGTCCACCTCGTTCACGCAGTGGTACAGGCGCAGGCTCAGCGATTCCAGCAGCCGCAGCGCCAGCAGCGGGTGGCGCTCGCACGCCGTGCGCAACGCCTGCCGGGGAATGCGCCAGACCCGCGTGGCGCCTTGCGCGCGCGCCGTCATCGGATAGAGCCCGTGCGGCATGAACATGGCCGCCTCCGCCACCCACTGTCCGGGGGTGAAACAGTGCAGCATGCGCTCCTCGCCCGTGGCGTCATAGCGCAGCACTTCCACGGCACCCTGCGCCACCAGCAGGCAGTGGCAGGCGGCTTCGCCTTCGTGGAACAGCGTTTCCCCATCAGAGTGCGTGCGCGCGAGGGCATGCTGGGCCAGATCCTGCAATGCCGGCGCCGGCAAGCCCTGCAGCAGCGCGTTCGTGCCCAACAGGCTGCTCGCCTCTCTGAAGCCGCTCTGTTGCGCGTCCGCCGCGCCGGCCGGGGTCGCGTTGATAAAAGTCATTTCATATTCCGGTTATGTGGTGGCATGCTTTGAGAATACGAATGAATCGCATTTATTTCAAATTCTCTCACTTTCATGCCGCCGCACCACCTTCCTTCCCTTCGCTCCAGTCTTCGTGCATGGACCCGCACGACGGCCCCCGCCCTGGCGCTGCTGTGCCCGCTGGCGATGGCGGCCGAGCCTGCTCCGGCGCAACTGCCCACGGTGACCGTGCGTGCCGAGGGCGATGCCGAAGCGGCCGCGCCGCTGCGCCCCTCCGTGGCGGCGGAGCAGCAGCGCCTGGACCGCGTTCCCGGCGGCTCCAACCTGGCCACTCCGCAGCAGGAGACGCGCCTGGCCACGCTGCGCGACGCCCTGGACTACCAGCCGGGCATCGTGATCCAAGACTTCTTTGGTGCCACGGACCAGCCGCGCCTGTCCATACGCGGGTCGGGCATCCAGAGCAACCCGCTGAACCGCGGCGTGCTGCTGCTGCAGGATGGACTGCCGCTGAACGACGCCGATGGCTCCTTCATCATCGGCCTGGTGGAGCCGCGCAATGCCGCGTTGGTCAGCGTGCGCCGCGGCGCCAACACGCTCACGCCGGGCGCGACCACGCTCGGGGGAGAGCTGGACTTCCAGTCGCTCACGGGCGCCGACGAGCGGGGCCGCGTGCGCACCGAGGTGGGCAGCTTTGGCCGCCAGGCGCTGCATGGCGCGGTCGGCCTGCAGGGCGCGCAGTGGGATGGGCGCATCAGCGTGAGCGGCGACCGCTACGACGGCTACCGCCACCATTCGGCGTCGCAGCGCGATGCGCTGCATGCCAACGTGGGGTTCCAGGCCGCCGGCGGGTTCGAGAACCGCACCTACCTGTCGTGGACCGATCTGGACTTCGACATCCCCACCGTCGTGCCCAAGGACCGCGTGCGCACCCAGCCGCGCGGTGTGATGGGCGACGGCGCCACGCCGCAGGACCAGCTGCTCAACGTCTACCGCCGCGACCCGCGCCGTGAAGCCACGCAGCTGCGCCTGGCCAACCGCTCGCGCTGGGGTGACGATGCGCTGCGCCAGGAGCTGGGCATCTACTGGCAGGACACGGACGACCTGTTCAACAACCAGACCAGCTACACCATCACCCGCAGCCGCACTGCAGGTGCGCAGTGGCAGGCCAGCGGGCAGACGGCCGGTCCCCTGGCCTGGCGCGCGGCGCTGGGCTGGTCGCGCAGCCGCATGGACCGCGATCTGGATGCCACCAGCCCCGTGAACGGGGCAGCGCTGCAGCGCTTTGGCGCCTATGACCTCACGGCCGACAACCTGCAGGCGCTGCTGGCGGCCGACTGGCGCCTGGCGCCGGCATGGACGCTGGTCGGTCAGTGGGGCTGGAGCCACCAGACACGCGACGCCGCCAGCCGCCTGGACGGCCGCACGCTGCAACAGCAGTGGAGCTTTTCCACGCCCAAGGTGGGGGTGAACTGGACGCCCACCCCGGCCGTGCGCTGGTGGGCCAACTTGAGCCGCAGCCAGGAGGCGCCCACATTCTGGGAGATCGTCTCCGCCACCGTGGCGCCCAACGCGCCCGCGGCGGCCAGCAGCGAGCTGGTGCGACTGGACCTGCAGCGCGCCACCACCTTCGAGGTCGGCGGGCAAGGCCGCTGGGGCGAGGGTGCCCGTGCGCTGCACTGGACGGCCGCCGTGTACCGCAGCCAGGTGGCCGGCGAACTCATGAGCACCACCGATGCCAACGGCATCAAGGTGGGCACCTACAACTACGCCGGCGGCACGCGCCACCAGGGCGTGGAGGCAGGGCTGTCGGGGAGTTGGCCGCTGGGCATGGGCGCACTCGACTGGCGTGGCTCCTGGACGTACAGCGACTTCCGCTTCAAAGACGGCATCTACGCCGGCAACCGCATCGCCGGCGTGCCGCGCCACCTGATCAATGCCGAGGTGCTGTGGCGCGTCGCCACGGGTGCGGGTGTCTGGCGCATGGGTCCCAGCCTGCGCTGGATGCCCACCGACACGCCCACCGACCACGCCAACACCGCCGGCAGCGAGCAGGACGCCTACGCGCTGCTGGGCTTCAAGCTGGAATGGAAGAGCGGCCCCTGGACGTCCTACCTGCAGGCCGACAACCTCACCGACCGGCGCTACGCCAGCAGCTATGCCATTCGCAACCACGCCACGGCCGCGCAGCCGGGCTACCTGCCGGGCCTGGGCCGCAACGTGGCGGCGGGCGTGAGCTACCAGTTCTGAGGGTGATGCGATGCTGACGAACCCTGTGCAGTCCGTTGACCAGGGCCGCCGCCGCCTGCTGCAGACCTCGGGTGCGCTCGCGCTGGCCGGGTTGCCGGCATGGGGTGCGGCGGCTCCCACGGTGCCTGCCGCACCCGCCGCGCCGCTGGCCCGCCTGGTGCTGGCCGGGCCGCCTGCCATCGTCTCGGCGCCCCTGATCCACATGGCCGAGACTCAGGCGCTGGCGGGCGTGGCCGAGCGTGTGGAGTTCACCCCCTGGCGCGACCCCGACCAGCTGCGCGTGATGGCCTTGGGCCGCAAGGCGGATGTGCTGGCCATGCCCAGCAACGTGGCGGCCAACCTCTACAACCGTGGCGCGGGCGTCACGCTGCTGAGCATCTCCACCTGGGGCGCGCTGTGGATCGTCACGCGTGATGGCGCGCGGCGCACGGTGGCGGATTTTCGCGGCGAGGAAATCGCCGTGCCTTTCCGCGGCGACATGCCGGATCTGATGCTGCAACTGCTTACAGCCCGGCAGGGGCTGGACGTGCGGCGCGACTTCCGCGTGCGCTACGTGCCCACGCCCATGGAAGCCATGCAGTTGCTCATCACACGCCGGGTGCGCCATGCGCTGCTGTCGGAGCCCGCCGTGTCCCTGGCGCTGCGCAAGACGCAGTCCTTTCCCCTCGGGCTGGTGGCGCCCGCGCTGCACCGCGGCGCCGACCTGCAGCAGGAATGGGGCCGTGTGTTCCAGCGCGCGCCGCGCATCCCGCAGGCGGGCATTGCCGCCGTGGGCGCCCTGCGCGGGCAAGGCGCCGCGCTCGCGGCCGTGGACGCAGCCTATGCGCGCTCCGTCGCCTGGTGCCGTGCCCATCCCCAGGAGTGCGGCCGCATGGTGGCCGCACGCATCGACCTGCTGACCCCCGACGCCGTGGCCGACGCGCTGGCCACCAGCCAGCTGGACGCAGTCCCGGCGCAGCGGGCGCGCGCCGAGGTCGACTTCTTCTTCCAGCAACTGCTCGCGCGCGACCCCGCGCTGCTGGGCGGGCGGCTGCCCGACTCCGGTTTCTTCCACTCTCCCGCCCAGCCCCACGCCAGCAATGCGGCGCCAGCGTCCAGCCACTGCGGTCTTTCCTCAGGACGTTCATGCCACACCACTTGATCCATGTGACCCTTTGCCGTCGCCATCCGCTGGCCCTGGCCGCCTTGCTGTGCCTGTCGGGCGCCGCGCGTGCCCAGGCCGCGGCCGAGGCCCCGGCCGCCACCGCCCTGGCGCCCGTCACCGTGACCGCCACACTGACCGAGCAGGACGCCCGCACGGCGCCCGCCAGCGTCACCGTGATCACCGCGCAGGACCTCGCCGAGCGCAACGCGGCCGACCTGCTGGACGCCGTGCGCGGCGCGCCGGGCATCACCTTCAGCGGGCGCCAGGTGGGCGGGCGCAAGACGCTCGCGCTGCGCGGGCTGGAGGGCAAGCACACGCTCACGCTCATCGACGGGCGGCGCATCAGCGCGAGCGACGACGTGATCGGCCATTCCGACTACCAGTACGGCTGGCTGCCGGTGTCGGCCATCGAGCGTGTGGAAATCATCCGCGGGCCGATGTCGGCGCTGTACGGGTCCGAGGCGCTGGGCGGCGTGGTCAACATCATCACGCGCAAGCCGGGCGACCGCTGGATCGGCTCGCTGGGCTTCAACGCCGCCTTCCCCGCCGGCGGCGAGGCCGCGGCCGAAGGGGGCGCCTCGCTGTTTGCGGCGGGCCCACTGAACGACCGGCTGCGCCTGTCGGTGAATGCCGAGTACGCCCACCGCGACGCCGTGGCGCAGCGCGAGGACCCGCGCTACAGCGAGATCGAGGGCCGCAAGCCGCGCAGCCTGGGGCTGAACGCCGAGCTGGACCTGGCGCCCGGCCACCGGCTGGAGGCCGGCGTGACCGATGGCGAGGAACGGCGCTTTTACGACGATGTGAGCGGCGCGCGCCCCTATGCCAACCGCTATGACCTCGACCGCCGCCAGACGCACGTGGGGTGGAAGGGCGAGATAGGCGCCTGGAAGGCGCAGGCACGCGCCTACCGCAGCGAGATCAGCGTGCGCAACAGCCGCACCAACGGCGTCAGCCCCACGCGGGCGCAGGACATGACGGACGATGTGGTGGACGGCCACGCCACCACCCGCTGGGGTGGCCACCAGGTCACCGTGGGCGGCGAGTGGCGCAATGAAGAGCTGGTGAATTCCGGCCTGCTGAACGGCCGCGACGACGTGTCGCACAAGGCCCTGTTCGTGCAGGACGAGTTCGCGCTGGGCACGAACCTGCTGGCCACGCTGGGCCTGCGCGCGGACCACCACGGCATCTTCGGCTCCGAGCTGAGCCCCCGCGCCTACCTGGTGTGGGAAGCCAGCCCCGCGCTGGTGGTCAAGGGCGGCCTGGGACACGCCTTCAAGGCGCCCACGCTCAAGCAGATCTCGCCGAACTACGTGGGCGCCGAGGGGCCGCACACCTTCCGGGGCAACGCCGACATCCAGCCGGAGACCTCCAACTCCTTCGAGATCGGGGCCGACTGGCAGGTCAGCCCCGCTTGGTCGCTGCGCGCCACCGCGTTCCATACCGAGGTCAAGCAGCTCATCACCTACAGCCTGATCCAGCAGGTGGGCACGCGCCGCACCTACCTCTACGACAACGTGGACGCGGCGCGCATCCAGGGCCTGGAGGCCGGCTTCACCTGGGCCATCACCGACGCGCTGCGCTGGAGCATGGACGCCACGCTGCTGCGCACCCGTGACAAGGCCACGGGCGAGCGCCTGTCCGACCGGCCCGACACCAGCGTGGCCTCGCGCCTGGCATGGCGCGTGGCGGGCTGGGACGCGCAGCTGGGCGCCGAGTACACGGGCCGCCAGACCAGTTCCGGCCAGCGCCTGCCCGCTTACACGCTGTGGAACGCGAGCGTGGGGCGCGCCTGGGCGCTGGGCGCGCACCAGCGGCTGAACCTGCGCGCCGGCCTGGAGAACCTGGGCGATCTGCGCCTGGCGGAGAAGTCCCCCGCGTTCGGCTATGCCGAACAGGGCCGCCGCGTCTTCGTGAGTGCGCGGCTGGATTTCTGAACGCTTTGCGCGGGCGGTATTGTTTTGATAGCTGCTTGCGCTTGATAAACAAGGGCTGGAGGTCGATTTGGTTAAAAAATGGTTGATGGGCCTGATGCTGCTGCTGGCGGGCGCGGCGCAGGCGGCATCGGTGCTGTTCATTGCCACGGGCAACGTACCGGCTGGCAAGTTCCACCAGCTGGCCGAGATCGCGCGCCCGCACGGGCTGACCGTGGAGGTGCGCTTCCTGGGCAGCCTGCCCGCCGACGTGGACGGCGGGCTGTGGCGCGGGCATGACGCGGTGTTCTTCGACAGCTACCTGCAGGACGAGGTGCGCGCGCGGCTCACGCGCGCGCTGCCCGCCCTGGCAGTGCCGCATGCCTGGCTGTACGACGCGCGTCCCGCCTGGGGCGGCAGCCTGCCCGAGGCCGTGGCGCAGCGGCTCGTGCGCTACTACGCCAGCGGCGGGCGCCAGAACTTCGAGGGGTTCTTCGCCACGCTGGCCGCACAGTTGCAGGGGCGCGACGCGCTGGGGGCGGCGCCGGCGCCCGTGGTGTTCCCCAAGACCGGCATCTACCACCCGCGCACGCCGGGCCTGGTGACGGCCGACCCCGCCGCCTACCTGCGCACGCAGGGCGTCGACCCCACGGACGGCCAGCGCCGCCCCGTGGTCGCCATCGCCCTGCACCAGCAGTACATCGCCTCGATGCAGACGGCATTCATCGACGACCTCATCGCGCGCATCGAAGCCGCCGGCGCCACGGCGCTGGCGTTCTACACGCCCATGCTCGACCCGGGCGGCGTCACGCGCGTGCTGCAGCCCGGCGGCGCGGGCACGCCGGTGCTGGCCGACGTGCTCATCAACACGCAGATCATGCTGAACGCCGACGAGCGGCGCGCCGAGTTCACGCGGCTGGGCATGCCCGTGCTGCAGGCCATGCCCTACCGGCGGGGCGACGAGGCCCAGTGGGCCGCCAGCCCGCAGGGCGTGGCCCTCATGGATGTGCCCTTCTACCTGGCCCAGGCCGAGTACGCGGGCGTGGTGGACATCCAGGTGGCCGCCGCCACGCGCGCGGGGGACGAGCAGGTCGTGCCCATCGCCGCGCAGGCCGCCGCCGTCGTCGGCAAGGCGATCAACCTGGTGGCGCTGCAGCGCAAGGCGAACGCCGACAAGCGCATCGCCGTGTTCTTCTGGAATTACCCGCCGGGGGAGAAGAACCTGTCGGCCTCGTTCCTCAACGTGCCGCGCAGCCTGCAGGCCACGCTGGCCGGGCTGCGTGGGGCGGGCTACGACACCCAGGCCGCGGACGAGCAGCCGCTGATCGCGCAGTTGCAGCGCCTGCTCGCGCCCGCCTACCGTGACGGCATGCTGGCGCCCTTGCTGCGCGATGGTCTGGCCGACCGCCTGCCGATGCAGGAATACCGCGCCTGGCTCGCCACGCTGCCCGCGGCCACGCGCAATGCGCTGCACAAGAGCTGGGGCGCACCCGAGGACTCGTCGATGGTGGTGCGCGAAGGCGGCCAGGCGTTCTTCGTCATCCCGCGCCTCATGCTGGGCAAAGTGGCGCTGCTGCCGCAGCCGCCGCGCGGCGAAAAGTGGGCAGACAAGGAGAAGTCGCTCTACCACTCCACCAGCGCCTGGCCTTCCCACCACTACCTGGCCGTGTACCTGTGGGCGCGGCGGAACGCGGGCGATGCCTTCGTGCACTTCGGCACGCACGGCAGCCAGGAATGGCTGCCGGGCAAGGAGCGCGGCCTGGCCGTGACCGACCCCGGCATGCTGGCCGTGGGCGACGTGCCCGTGGCCTACCCCTACATCGCCGACAACATCGGCGAGGCGCAGCAGGCGCGCCGGCGCGGGCGCGCGGTGATCGTGAGCCACCAGACGCCGCCGTTTCAGCCCGCGGGGCTGCATGCGCAGCTCACCGCGCTGCACGACCTGCTGCACGCCTGGGTGGCGCAGGACGAGGGTGCGGTGAAGGAGCGCATCGCCGCCGATCTGCTGGCGGGCGCCGAGAAGCAGCGCATCGTGGCCGACATGGGCCTCACCGCCGCGCAGGCGCGCGCCGACTTCGCGGGCTTCGTCAACCAGTTGCATGCGCACCTGCACGAACTGGCGGAGACCGCCCAGCCCCTGGGCCTGCACACGCTGGGCACCGCGCCGGCCGACGCGCACCGCCTGGGCACCGTGCTGCTGATGCTGGGCCGCCCCTACTGGGAGGCTGCCGCGCGCCATGCGGGCACACCGGCCGAGGACATCGACGAAGCCCTGGTGGGCGACTACGAGCGCATGGCGCAGACCGTGCCCTACCGCCTGCTGGCGCGCCATCTGCTGGAGGGCGAAGCCGACGACGCGCTGCCCGCGCCGCTGCGACACCACATGACCCAGGCGCGGCAGTGGTGGCAGGCCATCGGCGCGCAGAACGAACTGCCGGCGCTGCTCGCCGTGCTGGCGGGGCGGCACCTGCCCACGTCCTACGGCGGCGATCCGCTCAAGAACCCCGACGCTTACCCGACGGGCCGCAACCTGTATGGCTTCGACCCTTCGCGCGTGCCTACTCCGCAGGCCTGGGAGGCCGGCAAGCAGGCCGCCGAGCAGCTCATTGCCGCGTACCGCGAACAGCATGGCGGCACCGCGCCCACCAAGGTCACCTTCTCGCTCTGGTCGGTGGAAACCATGCGCCACCAGGGCATGCTGGAGGCGCAGGCGCTGTGGCTCATGGGGGTGGAGCCGGTGTGGGACCAGGGCGGGCGCGTCACCGGCGTGCGGCTGGTGCCGCGCAAGCAGCTCGCCCGTGCGCGGGTGGATGTGGTGCTGTCGGCCACCGGCCTGTACCGCGACCATTTCCCCAACGCAATGCAGCAGCTCGCGCGCGGCATGGCGGAGGGCGCGGCGCTGCGCGCGGGCCAGACACGCATCTTCTCTTCCGAGTCGGGCCGCTACGGCACGGGGCTGGACGATGCGGTGCTGGCCACCGACACCTGGCAGGGCAAGGCCGAGGGCGACCGCAAGCTCGCGCAGCTCTATCTCTCGCGCATGCAGTACGCCTACGGGCCCGACGAGTCCGAGTGGGGCAGCCTGCCTGCCGCGCAACGCGGCAGCAAGGACGAGACGGGCAACCTCTATGCCGAGCACCTGCGCGGCACGCAGGCCGCCGTGCTCTCGCGCAGCTCCAACACCTACGGCATGCTGACCACCGACGACCCGTTCCAGTACCTGGGCGGCATTGCGCTGGCCGTGCGCCACCTCGACGGCAAGGCTCCGCAGCTGCTCATCAGCAATCTGCGCGGGCCGGGCAGCGGGCGCGTGGAAGGCGCGGCGCAGTTTCTCGCCAAGGAGCTGGCGACGCGCCAGTTCCACCCCGGCTACATCCAGGGCCTGATGAAGGAAGGCTACGCGGGCACGCTGCAGGTGCTGGACGCCACCAACAATTTTTGGGGCTGGACGGCCGTGGCGCGTGAGATCGTGCGCGACGACCAGTGGCAGGAGATGGCCGACGTCTACGTGCGCGACAAGCACCGCCTGGGCCTGGATGCGTGGTTCGAGCAGCACAACCCGCACGCCTTGGCGCAGACCATCGAGCGCATGCTGGAGGCCGCGCGCCAGGGCTACTGGCAGGCCGATGCGCAAACGCTGCAGACGCTCAAGAGCCGCTGGCGCGACCTGTCGCGGCGCTTCGACGTGCGCAGCGACAACGCGCGCTTTGCGTCCTTCGTTGCCGAGGGGGCGCCGCAGGCCGCCGCGATGGGCTTCGGCCTGCAGTCGCCTGCGCGCGCCGCGCGTCCCACGGCAACGCCATCCGTGGCCCCGCAAGCGGCGACGATGCCTGAGCCGCAGGCTCCGCCCGAACCGGCCCCCGAACCCGTGCCGCCACCGCCCACGGTAACGGGCATGCGCCTGGCACCCGTGGAGCCGGTGCAGCCCCCCCGACCTACGCTGGCCACGGCCGCGCTGGGGCTGCTGCTTGCGGGCATCACCGCGGCGGGCGCCCTGCGCCAGCGCCGGCGCGCCCTTGTTCCATCCCATTGAACCTCGATACACCATGACCAATCCGATCGAATCGGCGATGTACGTCGCCAGCCAGCTTTTCCTCTATCCCGTGCTCATCGCCATCGCGCTGCTGTTCGTGCATGCGTTCTATGCGCTGGGGGCCTTCGCATGGCAGGCGTGGCAGCGCCACCGGGGCCAGCCCGGCGGGTTTGAACTGGCCGCCGCGCGGGCGCGCAATCCGGCGCTTTCGCTGATCGACCTGGAGGCGCTGGCCACGAAGCGGCTGGAGTTCGCCCGCATTGCCACCCGCGTGGCGCCCATGCTGGGCCTGGTGGCCACCATGATCCCCATGGGGCCTGCGCTCATGGCACTGGCCGACGGGCAACTGGCCGACGTCTCGCGCAACCTCATGGTGGCGTTCTCGGCGGTGATCCTTGCGCTGCTGGCGGCAGCCATCAGTTATGCCGTGGTCAACGTGCGCCGGCGCTGGTATGCCGTGGACCTGGCCCTCATCGAACAGCGTGCGCCGGTGCAGCCGCCCGCGCCGGCGCCCGTGCACGACCCCGTGGGCGCGCTGGCGATGGAGGGGGTGCAATGAGCCGCCTGCGCCTGCTGGACGAATCGGAGACGGATGACCCCATCCTCTCGGTCGTCAACCTCATCGATGTGTTCCTGGTCATCATCGCGGCGCTGCTGCTGGCGGTGGCCAACAGTGCGGTCAATCCCTTTGGCAGCGAATCGGTCACCGTCATCAAGAACCCCGGCCAGCCCAGCATGGAGGTGATCGTGAAGGACGGCCGCAAGATCGACCGCTACCGCGCCAGCGGCGAGATCGGGGAGGGCGAGGGCGCCAAGGCCGGCGTGGCCTACCGGCTCAAGGACGGCTCCATGGTCTACGTGCCCGAGCCGGGGGAGGGCGGCTGACATGGGCCTTGCCTGGCGCTGGCTGCGCGGCATTCCCGCGTACCTCTGGAGCGGCTGGGGCGCGGCTGCCAGCCTGCTGCTGTTCGTGGCGCTGTGGGAGCTGGGCGCGGGCTTGTATGGCCCGCTGATCCTGCCCGACCCGATGACCACCTTCGCTACCCTCTGGGGCCTGGTGCAATCGGGCGTTGCCTGGCCCGAGCTGGCCGTGACCGCGCGGCGAGCGCTTGCCGGCCTGCTGCTGGCGGTGACCGTGGGCAGTGCGCTGGGGCTGCTGGCGGGGCTGTCGATGACGGCCTCGATGATGGCGCGGCCCTGGGTCACGCTGCTGCTGGGCATGCCGCCCATCGCCTGGCTGGTGCTGGCCATGCTGTGGTTCGGCGCGGGGGATGGCACGCCGGTGTTCACGGTGTTCGTGGCCTGCCTGCCGGTGGTGTTCATCGGCGCGTTGCAGGGCACGCGCACGCTGGACCACCACCTCAAGGACATGGCGCGCGCCTATCGCCTGCCCTGGCGCATGCGCCTCACCGATCTGTACCTGCCGCATGTCGCGGCGTACCTCTTCCCCGCGTGGATCACGGCGCTGGGCTCGTCGTGGAAAGTGGCCGTGATGGCCGAACTGCTGGCCACCAGCGACGGCGTGGGCGCGGCGCTGGCGGTGACGCGCTCGCACCTGGACACGGGCGCATCGCTGGCCTGGATCTGCGCCGTCGTGGGCAGCCTGCTGGTGCTGGAGTACGCGCTGCTGGAGCCCGTCAAGCGCGAGCTGGAGCGTTGGCGGGGAGCGGGCACATGAGCGGCCTGCAGATTGAGGCGCTGCACCACGCCTACGGGCCGGCGATGGTGTTGCAAGGCATCGATTTGCAGGTGCCACCAGGGCGCATCGTTGCGTTGGTGGGCCCCTCGGGCTGCGGCAAGACCACGCTGCTGCACTTGTGCGCCGGCTTGCTGGCGTCGCAGCAGGGCCGCATCGAACAGCCCCTGCAGCCCACCGCGGTGATGTTCCAGCAGCCGCGGCTGCTGCCGTGGATGACCACCCGCGACAACATCGCACTGGGCCTGAAGGCCCGAGGGGCCGCGCGTGCCGAGCGCCACCGCCAGGCCGCCGAGATGGCGCAGGCCCTGGGCCTGCCGGTTGCGGCGCTGACGCAATACCCGGCCGAGTTGTCGGGCGGCATGCAAAGCCGCGCGGCGCTGGCGCGCGCGCTGGTACTGGCACCCGCGCTGCTGCTGATGGACGAGCCCTTTGCCGCGCTGGATGTGGGCTTGCGTAGCCAGTTGCACCAGTTGCTGCTGGCCCGGCAGGCACACACCGGCATGGCCGTGCTGCTGATTACCCACGACCTGATGGAAGCCGTTCGGCTGGCGGACGAGGTGCTGGTGATGGCCGCATCGCCGGGCCGCATCGTGGCGCGCTACCACCCGCCCGGCGCGGCGGTAGCGCGTGGCGACGCGCTGGTGCACCGCTGCGCGGCGGAGTTGCAGCAGCATCCCGCGGTGCGTGTCGCGTTCGGGTTGCCCGACAGGGCGGGCTCCGCCACGGACGCGGACGACAGCGTGGCGGCTGAGGGCACGTGGCACGCCACCGCCGCCATGGTCGGCGGGCCGCAGCGCAGTGGTTGTTGAACTTGATATGAAAAATGCCGCCAGCCATTGCAGGGAAAGCGCGAGCAGCTCCTTTTTTTGAAATGAATCACCCCGCGAACCTGCTGCGCAGCGGCCATCCCATCTGGATGTGCGGCATGCGCCCCTTCTTTGTATTGACCATGGTGGCGGCCATCGGCCTGCTGGGCTGGTGGGCCTTCGTGCTGGCGCTGGGCTGGCCCGTGCCCCGGGTGGTCGGCGGGCCGCTGGTGTGGCATGTGCATGAACTGGTCTACGGCTTTGCCATGGCGGCGGTGGCGGGCTTTGCGTTGACGGCGCTACCGGAGTTCACCGGCAGGCCTGGCGCCACGCGAAGCCAGTTGCGCGCGCTGGTGCTGCTGTGGCTGTGTGGCCGGCTGGGGTTCTGGGTGTCAGGCCATGCCGGCGGTGCGGCGTTGTGGCTGGCGGCCGCGGCGCAGGTGGGCCTGCCGCTGGCGCTGCTGGCGGTGTTGGCGCCCGCGCTGCGCAGCCCGCAAGGGCGACGGCACGGGTCGTTTGGCGTGCTGCTGCTGGCTCTGGCAGGAACGGCGGCGGGCTTCTACGCCGATGCGCTGCGCGGCATGGCGGGGCTGCGGTGGCTGCATGCGGCGCTGGGCGTGCTCATGTTGCTCATCGTGGTGGCGGCCAGCCGCATTTCGATGCGCATCGTGAACCGCGCCATCGAGCAGGTCACGCCGGGTGCCGCTCCCTACGTGGCCCGCCTGCCGCGGCGCCACCTGGCGGCACTGTGCATCACGTTGTACACCGCGGCCGAGTTCCTGCGCCCGGCGAGCGCGCTGGCGGGCTGGCTGGCGCTGGCTGCCTCGGCGGCGGTCTTTCACCTGATGGGTGACTGGCACGTCGGTGCCGCCTTGTGGCGCCGGCGGTTTCCGCTGCTGCTCTACGCCATGTACGCTTGCATGGCCCTGGGCTATAGCGCGCTGGGGCTGGCGCATCTGGGTGTCCTTCCCGGTACCGCTGCAGGCCGGCACCTGATGGGCATGGGCACGGTGGGGCTGAGCATTTACGTGGTGATCGCCATTGCTGGGCGTGCCCACGCCGGCCTCGCGCCGGACCCCGGGCGGTGGGTGCCCCTGGGCGCGGCCGCGCTGCTGGTGGCGACGGCCGTGCGTGCGGCCGCTGGCGGGATGGGCGGGGGAGGTGGCTGGCTGGCCCTGGCGGCTGCAGGTTGGTGCCTGGCCTTCCTGGCCGTTCTGTGGCGCATCGGCCCGCCGCTGTGGCGGCCGCGCAGCGATGGGCGCCAGGGGTGCGATGGGCCTGAATAGGTGGGGAGGAGAAGGCCCGCATCAAGCGGGCGAAGGGGCGGGAGAGCCGGGCTGGCGTGGAGCCCAGATCGCCATGAAAAAAGCCGAATCCGCGCTGCGGATTCGGCTTGGCTGTCTTTGGTGGGCCCTGAGTGACTCGAACACTCGACCAACGGATTAAGAGTCCGCTGCTCTACCAACTGAGCTAAGAGCCCTCTCTTTTCAGAGATGCCGCGTTGCAGCACAGCCATGGATTATGCACCATTTTTTTCGCCTCGCTGCGACGTCGGACGAAAAATTTACATCAACAGGTGCTCGCCGGCGTTGTCGCCGCCCAAGATCACGTAATTCACCTTGCGGATGTCCATGAGCTTTTTGCCGCCCGAATAGCTGATGGAGCTCTGGATGTCCTGCTCCATCTCGGTCAGGGTGTCCGCCAGCTTGCCCTTGATGGGCTCCAGGATGCGCTTGCCCTCGACGTGCTTGTACTCGCCCTTGTTGAAGTCGGACGCCGAGCCGTAGTACTCCTTGTACAGCTCGCCGTCCACTTCCACGGTCTTGCCGGGCGATTCTTCGTGGCCCGCGAACAGCGAGCCCACCATCACCATCGTGGCGCCAAAGCGCACGCTTTTGGCAATATCGCCGTGGCTGCGGATGCCGCCGTCGGCAATGATGGGCTTGGTGGCCACGCGCGCGCACCACTTCAGCGCCGACAACTGCCAGCCGCCCGTGCCAAAGCCGGTCTTGAGCTTGGTGATGCACACCTTGCCGGGGCCGATACCCACCTTGGTCGCGTCCGCGCCCCAGTTCTCCAGGTCGATCACGGCCTCGGGCGTGCCCACGTTGCCGGCGATCACGAAGGCCGCGGGGATTTTGGCCTTCAGGTACGTGATCATGTTCTTCACGCTGTCGGCGTGGCCGTGCGCGATGTCGATGGTGATGTACTCGGGGCAGATGCCCTCGGCCACAAAGCGGTCCACCGTGTCGTAGTCGGGCTGCTTCACCCCGAGCGAGATCGATGCGAAGCACCCTTGTGCATGCATGTCCTTGACGAATTGCACGTTGTCCAGGTCAAAGCGGTGCATGACGTAGAAGTAGCCGTTCTGCGCCAGCCAGGTGCAGATCTTCTCGTCGACCACCGTCTTCATGTTGGCGGGCACCACGGGCAGGCGAAAGCGGCGCCCGCCCAGCTCCACGCTGGTGTCGCACTCCGAGCGGCTTTCCACGCGGCACTTGCGCGGCAGCAGCAGGATGTTGTCGTAGTCGAAGATTTCCATGAGGTTCCAAGCTCCTGTAGAGGTCGCGCGCGAGGGATTTCGCGGGCGATGGGGCGCTTGGCTTGCTTTCCGGCTTTTGCGGGCCGCAGGCGTGATGGCCGGGCCGGTCCCTGCAGTGCGCAGGCACAAAAAAACCGGGCGCAAGAAACTTGGGCCCGGTGATTGATTCTACCCGCCGCGCTGCCTTCGCTTTAATGACCCGTGCCGCAGTAGGTGTGTGCGGCGCCTACCCAGTCGCCGCCATCGCCTTGCACCCAGGCCGCCATGCGCAGGCGCTCGGGCTGCGCTCCGTGGGGTATGCGCATGGGGCGTATCTCCAGCCAGCCGCCCCGCTCCTGTGAGGGGCGCTGCCCGGGCGCGTCCCACACGCCGTGAAAGACATTGCGCACCAGGTGGCGCGTGACCGGGCTGCCCTCGGCGCCCGGGGGTATTTCCTCCAGCATGAGCAGCGTGACCTGAAGGCGGCGCGGGGTCTTGCCATGCGGGGGAATGAAGCGCAGATGCGCGCCCACGTAGTCTGCCACTGCGGGCCCGTGGGCCACGCGCAGCAGGGCGGTGGTGGGCAGCGTGGGCAGGCTGCTCACGAAGGTGTCGCTGCGCTGCGGCACCTCGCGCCCCAGTGACCGCAGACGTTCCAATGCATCGGGCGTGGCCGCGGCAGACAGCGGGGCATCTTCGCCCTGCGTGCCGGGCACGATCCAGTCGAGTACCAGCGCATCCCGGCCGGTGGCCGGGACCGCCGGCGGCTCCGCCCAGCAGCTGGCGCAGTCGGCGTTGAGAAAGCGCTCCACCAGCACCGTGGGCTTGGGCTGGGCGTCGCTGGAGCAGGAGGCGCGCGGCTGCGCCATCGCCAGGGGCATGGCGAGACACGCCAGCAGGGTGAGCAGTGGATAGCGCATGGGTGCCATGGTTCCACAAAGCCCGAGCGGCTGCATGCGCCGGTCGCGTTCCTACAATGGCGGAATGCTCCCACACGACCTGTTTTCCGGCGCGCCAGCGCCTTTTGGCACTGGCAATGGTGCCGGCGCTACCGGGGTTTCGTCCCAGGCGGTGCAGCCGCTGCTGCAAAACCTCAACCCCGAGCAGCTGGCCGCCGTGACGCTGCCTGCCGGCCATGCGCTCATCCTGGCGGGCGCCGGCTCCGGCAAGACCCGGGTGCTCACCACGCGCATTGCCTGGCTGCTGCAGAACGGTCTGGCCACTCCGGGCGGCATCCTGGCCGTCACCTTCACCAACAAGGCGGCCAAGGAGATGCTGACGCGCCTCTCAGCCATGCTGCCCATCAACGTGCGGGGCATGTGGATCGGCACGTTTCACGG
Organism: Diaphorobacter sp. LI3; assembly: GCF_022807955.1. Lineage (NCBI taxonomy): Bacteria > Pseudomonadati > Pseudomonadota > Betaproteobacteria > Burkholderiales > Comamonadaceae > Diaphorobacter > Diaphorobacter sp. LI3. Next base: position 1,250,191 of record NZ_CP094346.1, read on the forward strand.
GCTGTGCAACCGCCTGCTGCGCGCGCACCACAAGCTGGCAGGCCTGCCGCAAGCCTTCCAGATCCTGGACACGCAGGACCAGCTCTCGGCCATCAAGCGGCTGTGCAAGCAGTTCAATGTGGACGAGGAGCGCTTCCCACCCAAGCAACTGGCCTACTTCATCGCAGGCTGCAAGGAAGAGGGCATGCGCCCACGCGACGTGCCGGCGCACGATGCCGACACGCGCAAGAAGGTGGAGCTGTACCAGCTGTACGAGGAGCAGTGCCAGCGCGAGGGCGTGGTGGACTTTGGCGAGCTGATGCTGCGCAGCTTTGAGCTGCTGCGCGACAACGACCCCGTGCGGGCGCATTACCAGCGGCGCTTTGCGCACATTTTGGTGGACGAGTTCCAGGACACCAACAAGCTGCAATACGCCTGGCTCAAGCAGATGGCGGGCGACGTGGTGGACGGACGCCTGCACACGCAGGGCAGCGTGCTGGCCGTGGGTGACGACGACCAGAGCATCTACGCCTTTCGCGGGGCACGCGTGGGCAACATGCAGGACTTCGTGCGCGAGTTCGACGTGCAGCACCAGATCAAGCTGGAGCAGAACTACCGCAGCTACAGCAACATCCTGGACTCGGCCAACGCGCTGATCAGCCACAACAGCCGGCGCTTGGGAAAAAACCTGCGCACCACTCAGGGCCCGGGCGAGCCCGTGCGCATCTACGAGGCCAACAGCGATCTGGCCGAGGCGCAGTGGATGGTCGATGAGATCAAGCAGCTCGTGCGGGACGGCGAGATGCCGCGCAAGGAGATCGCTGTGCTCTACCGCAGCAATGCGCAGAGCCGGGTGATCGAATCGGCCCTGTTCAACGCCAGCGTGCCCTACCGCGTGTACGGCGGGCTGCGCTTTTTCGAGCGCGCCGAGATCAAGCACGCGCTGGCCTACCTGCGCCTGCTGGAGAACCCGCACGACGACACCAGCTTTCTGCGCGTGGTGAACTTCCCGCCGCGCGGCATTGGTGCGCGCACGCTGGAGGTGCTGCAGGATGCGGCGCGCAGCAGTGGCTGCTCGCTGCACGACGCGGTGAGTGCGGTGCCTGGCAAGGCCGGCACCAACCTGGGGGCCTTCGTGGCCCTGGTTCAAGTGCTGCGCGAGCAGACGCAGGGCCAGAACCTGCGCGGCATCATCGGCCAGGTGCTGGAATCCAGCGGCCTGCTGGAGCATTACCGCCACGAAAAGGAAGGCGCGGACCGGCTGGAGAACCTGGACGAGCTCATCAACGCGGCCGAGAGCTTCGTCACCCAGGAGGGCTTTGGCCGCGATGCGGTCGCGCTGCCGCTGGACGAGCACGGCAATGCCCTCACGCAAAGCCCGGCCAGCCAGGGGCTGGACCCCGACGCGCCGATGCTGAATGCCCCTGGCAACGTGGATGCCGACACCGGCGAAACGCTGTCGCCGCTGGCGGCCTTCCTGACCCACGCCGCATTGGAGGCGGGGGACAACCAGGCCCAGGCGGGGCAGGATGCGGTGCAGCTCATGACGGTGCATGCCAGCAAGGGGTTGGAGTTCGACTGCGTGTTCATCGGCGGCATGGAGGAAGGGCTGTTCCCGCATGAGAACTCCATGAGCGACCGCGACGGCCTGGAGGAAGAACGCCGCCTGATGTACGTGGCCATCACCCGCGCGCGCAAGCGTCTGTACCTGAGCCATTCGCAGACGCGCATGCTGCACGGGCAGACGCGCTACAACGTCAAGAGCCGCTTTTTTGATGAGCTACCCGAGGAGGCGCTCAAATGGATCACACCGCGCCAGGCGGGGTTTGGATCTTTTGCTCCTGATTCAGGAGCTGCTCGCGCTTACCAGTCGGGCGCTAGAGGTCAATTTGGCTTCAAGACCGAAGTGTTCGCCAGTCCCCCCGTACCCCCGGTCAAGGCGGCGCCGGGCCATGGCCTGCGCGTGGGGCTGGCGGTGTTCCACACCAAGTTCGGCGAGGGCAAGGTGCTCGCCATCGAAGGCGCGGACGCCGACGCGCGTGCGCAGGTGCACTTTCCGCGCCACGGCACCAAGTGGCTGGCGCTGTCGGTGGCCAAGCTCACCATCGTCGAGTAAGGCGGGTTGGCGCGGGTGGCGACGGGCGGCCCTGCCTGCCTGCGCCGGCGCTAGGAGGGCAGGCAGCGCAGCACCGCCTGGTCGGAGGGGAGCTTTTCGGCAAACAGCCCCTTGCGTTCCGGCGACAACAAGGCGGACAGGCCTTCCATGACGACGACTTCGGCCCCCGCCGGTGCGTCGCGGTAGCAGGGGCCCAGCACTTCCAGCGTGTGGCGCAGCGCGCGAGACTGGTCGGGGTTCGCCTTTTCCAGCGTGGCGGCCTGCTGGCGCAGCCACTCCTCGTAATGCGCCAAGTCCTGTGCAGGCAACCGGGTGCGCTCCGCCTCCGGAATCATGCTGGCGTAGAGCTGTTGCAGGTTCCGCGCGCCGGGCTGACCCAGGTGCAGCACGGCGTCGTAACGCGCCTCGAACGGTCCCTGGCGGTACAGCACGTGCCGCACCCGATAGCGCAACTCTCCGCCTTCTCCCCCCAGCGTGCGGACCAGTTCACGCGCCGCCGCGCTGTGCGGATCATTGGCGAACTGCGCCTGCAGCGCCGCTTGGATGGCGGGATCGGCGGGAAACCGGATGTTCTGTCCTCCGCTGTCCAAGCATGCGCCCAGCGCCATTGCCACGCCCAGAATACAAATACCCAAATTAATCTGCCGTATTTTCATGAAATATTGATGACTATTAGGTTTGGAAATTTATTTGAGATTGATTTTGGTGGCGGACTGGTTGAGCAGGTTTCTTGATTATTCAAAGCGTAACTTGATGATTCATGTCGCAATTGATTCGTGATGATTTTTTAATCATTTTGGCTCTGCTAGATCGAAAGCCGGCAGTTCTCCTCCGCGAGCGAAGATATTCCATGCGCCCCGAGGGCCCATGCGTGGAATCGGTGAAAAATAAGGGTTGGTGTGTGCTTACATTAGGTGTGTAAAGAGCAGAACTTTTGTTTACATGAAGTCTTGTGATGTTGGGAACAATCCGCCCGCAGCCTGAAGGGCCGCATTTATTGCATTGCCGATTACCCATCATCCACTCGAAAGGATTCATGAAATGCGACAACTTGCAGTGACCGCCATTGCCGCCCTGTCCCTGGGCTGCGGCGCCGCTTTTGCCCAGAGCGGCAACGTGACCATTCCGGGCCTGCTGTCGGGCAAGGGCTCCGCCGGCTCGGAAGTGACCAACAGCCGCGTGACCGTGACCGGCAACAAGGCGACCAACGTGATTGCCGGTGGCGGCAAGGCCGGCATCAAGGTGGCCGAGGTGTCGATGGAGGGCGTGGCCAACGTCAACAGCATCAACATCACCGGCTCGAAGATCCGCAACTCTGACATCACGGTGAGCGGCAACGAAGCCACCGACATCAAGGCCATTGGCGGTACGGCCAACGTCAACAGCATCAACATCAACTGATGCTGTACCGCGCGGCGGTGGCTGGCCTCTACCGTGGGTTGCTATCCGCGACGTACGGGTCCAGCCGCGGGACGCGCGGCGCGGAGCCCGGCGGCCGTGCGACCGGCGCCCTGCCGTGTGCATCCTGGCGCCTCAGCGCGCAACCGGTGCAGACGCCAGGGTGTGGCAGAGAGAGGACACAAGGTGCAAGGCATTGACAGGCCAATGGTCATCATCTGGTGCCTGGGGCTGACAGCGGCGGCACTGCCGCTGCGCGCCACGGCACAGGAATCCATGCTGGCCGGCCTCGGCTGGCACAAGAACAGCGCCGGCACGCAGGTGGATGGCGCCAGCGAAGTGCGTGTGCAGGGCAACCGGGCGGCGGGTCCGGTCGTCTCCACAGGCAGCAAGGGCTCGGCACTTGCCAACGCGGGCATGCGGGTGGATCTGGCGGGTACCGCACAGGCCCATGCCGCGGGCATCGCGGGAATGGAACTGCGCCAGTCGCGCGTGCATGTGCTGGCCAACCAGATAACGGGCTTCGTGCATGCGCTGGGCGGGGCGGCCACGGCCAACGTGGTGCTGGCCGCGGGCAGCACTGGCGCTCAACCGATCAGGGGTTCCGGCCTGGTGGTACAGGGCAACCGTGCAGCCGAAGTGGCCGCCTTTGGCGCCAAGAGCGAGGTGCTGCTGGGCAGCGGGTCGCTGCAGATGCCGGGCCGCGCAACTGCCAACAGCGTGCTGCTGGACGCCACGGCGGTGCGCAATTCGCAGGTGGTGGTCTCCGGCAATAACGCCCGGGAGGTGACGTCCATTGGCGGTGCGGCGCTGGCCAACGGTGTCACGGCCGCGCGCAGCGAGCTCGTGGGCACCGATGTCACCCAGACGGGCAATGAAGCCACCGACGTGCGCGCTGGCGGGGGAGCGGGTGGCGTGGGGAGGGGCACCATCGCACAGGTCGAGCTGACAGGCGTGGCCGCAGCCAACACCGTGTCGCTGGCGTCCAGCGAACTCGCAGGGGTGCGGCTGCAGCAGACGGCCAACAAGGCCAGGCAGGTGGGGGCGGACGGCGCAAGTGCGCTGGCCAACAGCATCAGCTTTAGCGAACATCGCGCAGACGCGGCGGGGGGATATGCTGCCTCCCTCGCAGGCAACGAGGCCACCGATGTGCGCGCATGGGGTGGCGCGGCATCGGTCCTGCGTGGCGCACTTGCGGATGTGCGCATGTCGGCCACGGCACTGGCCAACAGCATCTCCGTGACGCGCGGCGCGCTGCGTGCCGGTCCGCGCCATGACCTGGCGGGCAACCGGGTACAGGGCGTCGTGGCGACCGGCGGCGCAGCCGTCGCCAACAGCCTGTGGCTGGATGACGCCACGGTGGAGGGCGGTAGCGTCCACGTCGCGGGCAACCGGGCGGCCCAGGTGCAGACGGCCGGCGCGACGGGCAGCATTGGCGGTGGCGCGGTGGCGGGCTTCGAGCGCAACGGCCGTGCGTTGGCGAATGCCGCCGTGGCCGACCGCCAGTCCACGCTGGCGCAAGCGCGTGTGGCGCTCGCGGGCAACGCCGCCCAGCAGGTACAGGGCGCAGGGGGGCTGGCGGGAGCCAACACGTTGCTGCTCAGCGAGGGGCGGGTCCAGCAGTCGGACGTGACGCTGTCCGCCAACCATGCCGAAGGCGTGAGCGCCACGGGGTATGCCGCCCAGGCCGGTGGCGGAGTGCTGTTTGCTTCCGCGCAGAACGCGTCGGCGCTGGCCAACGCACTGGCCATTGCAGGGTCGCAGTTGGACGCCTCCCGCCTTGCAGTGCTCGGCAATACGGCTGTGCGGATTGAGTCGCGTGGCGGCATTGCCATGGCCAACAGCGTGGCCCTGGAGCACGGCGGCGGACAGGCGGCGCGTCTTTCAGGAACCGGGGCCATCGCCGGGAATACGGCGCGGCAGATTTCAACCGAGGCGGGTTCGGCCGCTGCAGGTGGCGGTATGGCCTCGCGCAGTGCGCAGGCGCGGGCTGCGGCAAACGCCCTGGTGCTGCACAACGGCGCGTGGGTGGATGCGGCATCGACCTGGGCCGTCGCCGGCAACCAGGCGCGCAGTGTCCAGGCGCACGGCGGCACGGCCCTGGTCAACGCGCTTGCGGCCTACCGGGGGGCGCTAATCCGTGGCAGCAATGTGGCGATCACCGGCAACGTGGTCGAGGGCATCGTGGCCGAGGGCGGGGCGTCGCAGGTACTGGGCGTGGGCCGCCATGGCAACGGGGTGCTGGCGGCGAACGCCCTTTACATGGATGGGGCAGCCGCCACGGGGCTGGACCGCTCTTCGCTGATGGTGGCCGGTAACCGGGCTCGCCAGGCGCAGGCGCAGGGCGGGCGTGTGAATGCCAATGCGCTTGCGCTCAACGACCGTGGCCGGGTGGAAGCCAGCAGCGTCACGCTTGCCGGCAACAATGCGTCAAACGTGCGCAGCCAGGGCCGCGAAGCGACGGTGGCGGGGATGGCCTGGGGCAAGGGCATCGGCCAGGCCAATGCCAACTCAGTTCAGGTGCTGGGACAGCTGCGTGCAGCCAGCATTCAACTGGCGGGCAACTTCGCGGCGAACGTGCGGGCGGACGAAGGGTTGGCTTCTGCCAACAGTTTCGTTCAAGGCGACGGGACTGCCGAGGCGGTGCAGTTGAGTTTGGCGGGCAATTCCGCCTCCGGCGCACAGGCACGTGACGGCCGCGTCGCGCTCACCAACAGCGTGCAGGTCGATGGCGGCCTGCAGGGCTCCAGCGTGCAGTTGGCTAGCAACCAGGGCGGGTCGGATGCCGGGGGGGCGCGCGATGCATCAGCGAACAGCCTGCGGGTGCGCCAGGGCGCGCGCGTGCGCGGCACGCAGGTCACCTTGGCTGCTAATAAGGGCACCGCGCGCCAGGGCACGGTCAACAGCGCAGACATCTCGGGCTCGCTGCAAGGCAGTAGCATCACCATCCTGGGCAACCAGGGGCAGGCGGATTCAGGGGGCGTGGTCAACAGTGTGGTGGGCCGGGGAGGTTTCTCCGCGAGCCAGGTGACGGTGCTTGGCAATCAGGGTACGGCGACGGGCGGCAGCGCCAACAGCGTGCGCAACGACGGCAGCATTGCGACGGCCAGCATCACCATCTTCGGCAACCAGGCCAGCGTCCAGGGCGGCGGGCGTGTGAATACGCTGGACAACACCGGCGCGCTGCGGCGCACGCAAGTGCTGATCGCCGGCAACACCGGCAGCGCACAGGGCGGCGGTACGGTCAACAGCGTGCGCAATCGCGGCAGCATGCAGGGAGCCCGTATCGTCATCAGTGGCAACCAGGGCACCGCGTTGGGCGGTGGCACGGTCAACAGCGTGGACAACCGCGGGCTGCTCAGCGGCCAGGTCGTGATTGCCGGAAACAGGGGCGGGGCGGTGATGGGCGGCACGGTGAATTCCGTGGTGAACCAAGGCGTCATGGCGGGTACAGTGGCGATTGTTGGCAACCACGGCCGTGCGACCGTTGGAGGCGTGTCCAATTCCCTCATCAACCATGGCGTGGTGACCGGCACGGTGGCCATCGTGGGCAACGCCACCATGGCCGGTCCCGGCATGACATCCGGCAGCGTGCGCAATGTGGGTGGCGCGATCACGGGAGCCGCCGGAGTGGCAGGCAACGCGGCCTTCGCGGCCAACCCGGGCTACACCTACACGGTGCCCTCCTCTGGCGTGGTCAACCAGTCCGTGACCGTGCTGCCTGCAGTGAACCTGTTGAGCATGTAGCGATGCCGTACGGCGCTCTTTCATTCAATGTGCAAGGAAGGTCCACCTATGAAAAAAAACCTGGAAAACGCCATTCGCACCTGGGCCGCCGGCGGGGTGCTGTCGATCGTGGCGCTATCCGCGCCAGCGCAGATGGTCAATTACGGCGAGCAACTGGGTTCCTACAAGGACATGGCTCAGAGTGGTGTACGCCTCAATGATGGCGTGTACCCCTCGGTGAGCGCCAAGGCGCGAGTGGCGCGTGCCATCGCCCGCAACACGCTGGTGGACCAGAGCGCCCTGGTGCAGCCCGACGGTACGCTGAAACTGCCCGACAACCAGCAAAACCTGGTGATCCGTACCTCGTACTCCGATATACAGCGAGGCGCCGACGGCACGTTGCGCATTGCCAGCCCGGTGATTCAGGGCAACGTGTCCGGCAACGTCACGCTGTATGTGGAGGGCCGTGGCGTGGAGAACATCACAGTGCTGAATTCGCGCTAGGGCGCAGGGGCGTCGCCGTCTGCAGCGCCAACAGGTCATCGTTGAACACAAAGAAATATGAGAACTAACTATCTGCGAATGGGAGGGGCCGCGTTGGCTCTGGTGCTGCTGGCGGGCTGCGCCACCACCGAGAACGCGCTCAAGGACGCCAACAAGCTCATGCAGGAGCGCGAATCCGACAAGCTCCTGCCGGTCACCAACCTCAGCCCCTATGCGCAGGCGCTGGGCCGTTTCGGCCGAATGCTGGATATCTACAAGGACGGCGACCCGGTCCTCTACATGCAAACGCGCAGCATCCTCGACGCCACCAATCTGTCGAACCCTCTCGTGGGCGCCGAGATTCCCGGCGACATCACGGAGATGGTGCGTACCGCTGTCAACCGCATCGGTGCGCGCGTGGTGTACGTTCCCTACCATCCGGAATACTTGGTTGCCCAGGCGCAGTTGGGGGCCAAGTTCGGCGTGACCATGCCCGATTTCCTCATCACTGGCGCATTGACGGAGTTCGATCGCGCTATTGCAGGCGCGGGGCGGGTGAACTCGGTGGGCATCGAATTCGGAGGAGGCAACGGTACGGTCACGCTGGGCGGTGACGTCAAGCGCACCGCCATCTACTCGGCGCTGGCGCTGGACCTCAATCTCGTGAGTTTTTCCACCCAGCAGATGGTGCCGCAGATACAGGCGTCCAACGTGGTCAAGGTGCTGAACTTCAGCTCCGAGGACAACGCCAGCCTGGGCTTCTACGGCGACGCTTTCGGCTTCAAGATGGAGGGCAAGTATTTGCAAGGACGCCATTCGGCGATCCGCACGCTGGTGGACTTGAGCGTCCTGGAACTTGTGGGCAAGGCCACTAACACGCCGTATTGGCGCTGTATTCCAGGTGGAACGCCCGATCCCGTGGTCATGCAGAACATGCGCAATGCCTTCAATGGCCTGACCCCTGAGCTCAAGATCGGCCTCATCCAGGTGATGCTGCGCAAGTATGGCGAGCCCGTGGAGGTCACACAGAAATATGACGAGCCCACGCGGGCGGCCCTGGAACGTGTGTACGCCGCGCGTTTCGCAGAGTGGGGTTCTGTGGACGTGATGAGTTGGGAAGGCTTCCAGCCGCTGTTCTTCAATGTGCCCATGCCATGGGATGCGGCGGTGCAGGCTGCAGCGCAACCTGCGGCCCCCTCGCCGGCGGCGAATGGCAAGGCAGGCACATGAGCAGGATGTTCGTCTACAAGGCCTGGTGCGGCGCGGCCCTCTGCCTTTCGCTGGGCGCACACGCGCAGCCCGCGGCGGTGCCTGCAGTCGCGCCCGCACCTGGTGGCTCACCTGTGCCTCCCACGGCGCAGGGGAGCGGATCACCCCCGGTGAGTGCGAGCGTGCGCTTTCTCGAAGCCTGCAATCAGTCTCTGGAAAAAGGGGTGACTGACCTGGGCTGCCAGGGCCCCCTGTATCGCAATGAACTGGAGCGTCTCAAGCGTGAGGCCGTGACCACGCAAAACCCGCAGCTTCTGTCGCTGTTGGGCAATGCCTACGAAAACCCGCGCGCTGGCCTGGGCGACGTGGGGCAGGCCTACCGTTGGTACGTGATGGCGGCGGTGCGGGGTGACCCGCGGGCGATGCAACGCCTGTCGGAGATGAACCGCCGCGGCAGTGGTGTGCCGCAGGACAAAGTCAAGGCCCTGGGCTATGCCCGTCTGGCGCAGCGCCTTGGGGCGCCGGGCGCAACCGCCGCGGCCCCCGACGTGGCCCAGGCTATCAACGATCTGGGGTCGGAAATGGCCGCCGAAGAAATGGCCTTGGCTGAACGCTTCGCGCTGGAACTGGAGGCCCAGGTTCTCCGCCAGACGCCGAGTGCTCCGCAGGCGCCGACAGGCGCGCCGCTCACGTCTGCGCCGGCGCCTGCGTTACCCGCCGCCGCGCCATCGCTGCCCGGCCGGAGCTTGCCTGGGGTACCTCAGTCATCCTCCGGTCCGACAGCGCCGTTGCCCGGCGCGCGGTTGCCCGGTATCCCCGCATCTCCCTGATTGCCGTTATGCAACGTTTCTGCCTAATGCTTGCCGCAACCCTCTGGACCGGATGGGGCGCCAGCCTGCCTGTGTTGTCGTGGGCTGGCGACCCCCTCGGTCCGCGAGGCAGCTTGGGACCCCGCGGCGATATCGGGCCGTCCCGCCCGCAGGACGGAAGTGCCGGCCAGGTCGGGGCCGTCCGGCGTCCCGCGCCGGTAGAACCCAGGAACGCACCGAAGCGGGAGGGGATGGGTAATCGCGTGGAAGCCACGGGCAACAGCGCGGCCGCAACGATCTGCGGCGCCACGGACACTTCCGTCAATAGCGTGGACGTGCGCGGCGCGCGTTTGGAAGGCCGCACGGTGATCGTGCAGGGGCGCAACTCCCGTCATGTGGATACGCGCGATTGCCCACCCACTGCCGCCCCGGGCGAGGCGTTGGGCGCCCCTTCGCAAGTGAACAGCATTCGCATCCGTTGATGCGCATGCGTTTTTCGAGAACCACTTAAGGAGTAAAGATGGGTATGGCATACAAAGGTATCGCGGGCTGGGCGGCGGTGGCTATGGCGGCGTTGTGGCTCACGGGCTGCAAGGATCCGGTGGGCACAGCGGCGGTGCAGGTCCCCGCACCCGCGCCGGCACCCGCTCCCGCCGTGGCTGCTGCGCCTGCGGCGGCAACCACGGCGGTGTCTGCGGTACCGGAGGCGGTAACCGCTCCCAGCGCTGCTCCGGCCGCGCCACGCACCTTGCCGCTGGGCGTGCAAGGCGTGGCACCGGCGGGGGTGACGGTGCGCGTCAAGAGTGTGCAGATCGGGGGCGACGCTACGGTGCTGGATGTGAGCATCTCCTTTGCCAACCGCATCACCGATTCCACCATGCTGGCGCTGGCCGATACCTACCTGCAGGACGAAAGCGGCGCGCGCCTGCACGTCAAGCGGCCGGACCACAACCGGGACATCACCATCCGCGAAGGCCAGACCCTGGATGGGCAACTGGTTTTCCTGGGCCGCGTGCTGCCCACCGCGCGCACGCTCAAGCTGGTCTTCAATGACGGCAACGATGGCGACAACATCGTTGCGCCGGGGCTGTCCATGGACCTGCCGCTGCAGGCGGGTTGATGGCGGTGCGGTGTTCGCCAGCCTCGCGGGCTGTCCTGTGGGCCGCGTGCTGCGCCGCCGTGGCCTCAGCGGCGCAGACATTGGAAGTGCGGCGCAGCAGCCAGTCGCTCGCGGCGACGCCCACCCATTTGCAACCAGCGGACGCTGCCCCGCTGACCCAATTGCAGCCGCACGTGACGCACGGCGGCCTGGTGCCGCGCGAGACCGAAACCCGGCTGCAGGCGGCGGCAGGGCCGGCCACGCTGCTGCGCGCGGCCGAGGTGCCGCCGCAGCGGCTGGAGCAGACCCGCGCGCTGCTGGTGGAACTGCAGGCCCAGCCCACGCCCGAGCAGGCCATCTCCATCGACCTGCCTGCCGATGTGTTGTTTGACTTTGACAAGGCCGAGTTGCGGGCCGATGCCGCGCGCTCGCTTGACAAGGCGGCCGAGCTGCTCAAGAGCTACCCCCAGGCGCCCATCGACGTGGTGGGACACACAGACGGCAAGGGGGGCGATGCCTACAACGACGCCTTGTCGCAGCGCCGCGCCGCCGCCGTTGCCGCCGCGCTGCAGTCGCGCACGGGGCGGCCGATCGCCACGCGCGGCATGGGCAAACGCCAGCCTGTCGCGCCCAATACCACGCCGGATGGGCGGGACGATCCTGATGGGCGCCAGCGCAACCGGCGCGTGCAGATCGTGATCGGGGCATTGCCGGTGCGGTAGGGGATGGGACGCGGGCCCGCGCGTCGCTCAGGCGCTGTGGGTCTGTGTGTCCCTCGCGCGTGCACGGAAGGCCCGGCGTGCGAAGCGGTGTCTTGAAGATGTCATGTACACGTCATGCGGGCGCAACAGACGTACTCCAGGATCGCGGGACCTTGATTGCCACTACCGAGTCCAACGACCCATGAACACCACGATCGTTTCCGAGTACGACGACAATGAAATCGTCAACCATTCGTCCAATCAGCACATCGACAGCGTCCTGGCCGCGCGCCTGAGCCGTCGCAGCGCCCTCAAGGGCGGTGTCGGCGCCACTACTGCGGCTCTGCTGGGCGGCGTGAGCCTGAGCGCCTGCGGCGGTGGCAGCGACGATGACGAAACTCCCGCACCCGAGCCGATCCGCCTCAACTTCAATGCCGTCGCCAAGAGCAACGCCGACCTGGTAATGGTACCCGAGGGTTACCAGGTCAGCATCCTGCACGCCCTGGGCGACCCGATCCACTATGGCGACGAGTCCTGGAAGGACGATGGCTCCGAGACGGCCGAGTCCTATGACCGCCGCATCGGCGACGGCCACGACGGCATGTACTACTTTGGCATGTCCGACGACGGCAAGTTCGACCCCAGCCGCTCCGACCGCGGCCTGCTGTGCGTGAACCATGAGTATGTGGTTGCGCCTTATGGTCTGCATCCCACGGGGCGCATCACGGTGGACGGCAAGCGCCCGGCCGAGCAGGTGGACAAGGAAATCCGCGCCCACGGTGCCAGCGTGGTGGAAGTCAAGCGCAAGAGCGGCAGCAACGAGATGGAGATGGTGCGCGGCTCCAAATACAACCGCCGCATCACCTCGGCTACGCCGATGGACTTTGGCGGCCCCGCCGCCGGCAACGCCAAGCTGTTCAACAAGCTCTCGCCGGACGGCAAGCAAGCCTTCGGGATGAACAACAACTGCGCCAACGGCTACACGCCCTGGGGCACCTACCTGACGTGCGAGGAGAACTTCCTGAACGTCATCGGCCGTGCCGCCGGCGACGACGCCCAACGCTCGGCCACCGAAATCGTGGCACTGAAGCGCTATGGCTTGCCCGAGAACCGCAAGAGCCCTTACCTCTGGGACACCGCCGAGGGCGAGCAGTACCAGCGCTGGAACAGCAAGGTGAGCGCCGCCAGCGCCGCTGAGGACTATCGCAACATTTTCAACACCTTCGGCTGGGTGGTGGAGATCGACCCCTTCCGCCCCGACAGCAAACCCGTCAAGCGCACGGCGCTGGGCCGCTTCAACCATGAAGGGGCCTGGCCGGCGCCCGCCAAGGCCGGCGAGCCGATCGTCATCTACTCTGGCGACGATGCGCGCAACGAGTACGTGTTCAAGTTCGTGTCCGATGCCAAGTGGGATCCGAAGGACATCAACGGCGGCGTGGCCGCCGGTGCCAAGTACCTGGACAAGGGCACGCTGTATGCTGCCAAGTTCAACAACGATGGCAGCGGCGAGTGGCTGGAACTGACGTTCGGCAAGAACGGCATCGACGCCACCAACGCGCTGTACCCGTTCGCCGACCAGGCCGATGTGGTCATGCATTGCCGCCTGGCGGCCGACGCCCGCGGCGCGACCAAGATGGACCGTCCCGAGTGGGGTGGCGTGAACCCGTTGAACAACGAGGTGTACATGACCATGACCAACAACTCGCAGCGCACGGCCGCCACGCTGAACGCCGCCAACCCGCGCGTGGGCAACACCAATGGCCACATCATCCGCTGGAAGGAAGAGGGCGGCCAGGCGGGTACCAAGTTCCAGTGGGACGTGTACCTGTTCGGCGCGCGCAGCGACAACAAGCAGAGCGAGAACCTGTCGGGCCTGACCGCCGTGAACGATTTCTCCAGCCCCGACGGCCTGCATTTCGACCAGCGCAGCGCCAATGCCGGCGGCCTGCTGTGGATCCAGACCGACGACGGTTCCTACACCGATGTGACCAACTGCATGATGCTGGCCGCCATTCCCGGCAAGGTCGGTGACGGCGGCAAGGTCACCACCAAGGAGGGCCAGGCCACGATCATGGGCTCCAAGCCCACCGAGGCCACGGTGCGCCGCTTCCTGGTCGGCCCGTTCGACTGCGAGATCACGGGCGTGGTGGTCACGCCCGACGGCAAGACGCTGTTCTTCAACGTGCAGCACCCGGGCGAGGACGCTGAGAAGGCCAACTTCGCCACCAGCACCTTCACCAGCTACTGGCCCGGCAACCAGCCTGGGATCACCAGCAGCCACAAGGGCCTCAAGCGTCCGCGCTCGGCCACCGTGGTGGTGACGCGCAAGGACGGCGGCACGATCGGTATCTAACCGGCTTGCACGGGAGCCGCCTCTCGCCTTGCGCGCAGGACGGCTCCGCGGCACTTCCAACCCGCCTCTGGCGGGTTTTTTCTTGCCTGTTCAGGGCGAGGGTGCGGGTGGAACCTTATTCGCTGAGGAGCAGTGCACCCCAAGCGCACTGTTTGGCTCGGGGCACGCCCGGGTGCGCCGAAGCGCGCGGGGACTCGGCCCGCTCCGTCGGAATATCTGGAAGCACGGGAACGGGCGGAGCGCCCCGACGACTCCGCTGGCGCAGCTTTATGAATCCTGCTCGGGTGACGCCGCAGCGGGCGAGTCGCCGTGGTCGTGGTGGGGCGCGTCGAAGCTGTCGCGGAACGTGAACACCACCGACGAGAAGAACATGGCGGCCAACATCATCGCCGTCGCCACCATGATGCCGCCGGCCATGCCGGCGCCCAGGCCGATGGCGCTCAGCATCGTGACCAGCAGGCTGATGACCACGCCTGCGCCGAGGAACACGCCCATCCACGACAGCCCATACACCGTGAAGGCCCCGAAGTTGCGCAGGCAGGCGACGATGCTGAAGAACAGCGCCTTCACGGGCGGCACGTTGTGCCAGTGCACCAGCCCAGGCGCGTGCCAGAACAGCAGCGACAGCGGCACGTACAGCAGCAGCGACAGCCACATGGCCGCCTGGAAGCTGCCCGACTCGGCCATCTCGCGCGTCAGCGGCTCGCCGCCCAGGTATACGCGTGCGAACTGCCCGCCGTCCACCAGGGCCGACAGCCCCATCAGGCCGAGGAAGCCCACGGCGTAGAGCGCGCCCAGGGTCAGCATGTGGTTCAGCCGCTGCTTGCCGGTGCGAAACGCCACCAGCAGCAGTGCGGGCGTGGGCACGCGGTCCTGGCTGGCCTCGGCCGCGGCCACCATCATGGCCAGCGTGGCCGAGGGCAGCAGGCCCAGCGCCACGGCGGGGCCGACCAGGGGCAGCATGGTGGCCAGCGACATCGCCGCCATGGTCATGAAAAACAGCGCGGCCAGCGCCATGGGCTGGCGCCAGAACACGCGAATGCCCAGGCGTACCCATTCCAGGCCCGCGCGCGCGGGGACGATGTGCAGTTTCATGGATTGGAAATCGAAGGTGGAGCGCCGCGGCAGCGGTGCGGGCGCATGGGGGAATTTACCCCAGTTGCCGCTGCACAGGCCGCAGCGGTGGATGAAACCAACGGTTATGTGTGGAGTGGCTGTTGCGGGGCGCGCGGCGCACCATGGCGGCTACAGAGTCACCGGATGGGCCGCTCGCTGGCGCAGCACGCGCTCAAAGTGTGTGGGGTCGTGGGGCTTGAGCATGGCGGCCTCGCGCGGCAGGTAGAAGTCCCACAGGCGCGAGATCCAGAAGCGCAGCGCCCCGGCGCGCAGCATGGCGGGCAGCAGGGCGCGTTCATGCGCGGTGAGCGGGCGCACGGCCTGGTAGGCGTCGATCATGGCCTGGGCGCGCGGTGCGGCGTGCGCGCCGGTGGGCAGGTCGATACACCAGTCGTTCAGGCACACGGCCAGGTCGAAGAGGAAGGTGTCTACGCCCGCGAAATAGAAGTCGAAGAGGCCCGTGAGTTCCTCGCCTTCGAACATCACGTTGTCGCGGAACAGATCGGCATGGATGGGGCCGCGCGGCAGCGCCGCGTAGGCGCTGGAGGCCGCCACATGGTTCTGGTAGGCCAGTTCGGACTGCAGCAGCGCCGCCGGCTCGGCGCCGATGTGCGGCAGTACCACCGGCACGGTCTCGTTCCACCAGGGCAGGCCGCGCAGGTTGGGCTGCTGGCGTTCATAGCCGCTTGCGGCCAGGTGCATGCGCGCCAGCATGGTGCCCACGGCCGCGCAGTGCGCTTCCTGGGGGCTGAGCTGGCTCTTGCCGCGCAGCTTGGTGGCCAGCGCAGCGGGCTTGCCGCACACCTGGTGCAGGATCTCGCCATGCTTGTCGGCCTGCGGGTCTGGCACGGGGATGCCCGCGTGCGCCAGATGCTTCATCAGGTGCAGGTAGAAAGGCAACTGCTCTGCGGTGAGGCGCTCGAACAGCGTGAGTACGTACTCGCCCTGCTCGCAGGTGACGAAGTAGTTGGTGTTCTCGATGCCGCCCTCGATGCCGCGCAGCTCAAGCAGCTTGCCCAGCTGCAGCCGGCGCAGCAATTCGCGCGCCTCTTTGGTGGAGACTTCGGTGAAAACGGCCATCGGTCAGTACGTCAGTGCACTCGGCGTGCTGAAAAAAGCGGGGGAAGGAGCGGGCGACACGGGCCGCCCAGGAATGCCGCGCTGGCAGCGGTCAGAAATTGCGCAAGTTCCACACGCGCGGTGCGGTCACGGTGTCCGACTCGTTGAAGTTGCCGGGGCGTGCGCGGGCTCCGTCGTTGGAGCGCACTTCGTACGCGGGCAGCGGCGTGCCGGTCTTGGGTTGCACGGTGATGCTCTGCGTCTGCCCGCCCACGCGCAACTCTTGCACGCGGCTGCCGGCGTCCTCCACCACGATGTGCTCTACGCGCTGGTTGTGGCGCCCTTCAGTCTGCTGCTCTCTTTCCAATAGCTGGCCGCGCCCGTCCGTCCTGGGCTGAATGGCATTTTGGCTTGCATTCTGAGCCAGGGCGGGAGCACTGGCCAGGGCCAGCAGCAGGAAGGTGGAGTGGAGAGCGCGCATGGCGCGATTGTAGGCGCCGTGCGCCGGCATGCGCGCTCAGCGCTGCGGCGGGCAGGTGCTGGCGCTGCAGGCCTGCGTGTACTTGCCGATGAAGGTGCGGAAGTTCTTGCCGAGCTTGCCCATCTCCTCGCACACGTCGCCGCGCGCATCGAAGGCAAAGCCCTGCGTGCCGGCGGCGTTGAACAGCTCCACGCGCGTGAGGCCCAGGCGCGCGAACTGCGCAGGGTCGTGCCACTGCTGCGCGCAGATGTTGTGGAAGACGAAGGTGTTGTACACCAGCTCGGTGACCTCGGGCTTGTTCATCTGCGCGCGCAGCACGCCGCCGTCAAACTGTGCGGCACTGATGCCGTGCAGCGACTTCTGCATCGAAGGCGGCACGTTCTTGAAGTCCGGGTTGGCCCACGCCAGGGTGGTGGTGGCGCAGGCGACGAGTGCGAGCAGGTGGTGTTTCATGGGGCAGCCTTGGGGAGAGGGGAGGGCGCGGCGCACCGCCGGGCCATGGCGACGGATTGTGCCGCTTTCCACTGCACCTGCCCGTGCGCGGGGTGCTGATTGCGATGGCGGCCACGGCCGATGAGCGTGGGAGAATTCACCGATGACACGCCCCAAGACCCTGGTGCTGGTGGATGGCTCCAGCTACCTGTACCGCGCATTCCATGCCATGCCCGACCTGCGCGCCGTGCCGGGCGATCCCGCCAGCGCCCCCACGGGGGCCATCCGCGGCATGATCAACATGCTGCAGGCGCTCAAGAAAGAAGTCCCGGCCGACTACGCCGCCTGCGTTTTCGATGCCAGCGGCCCCACTTTTCGCGATGCGCTGTACCCCGAGTACAAGCAGCACCGCGCGCCCATGCCCGATGACCTGCGTGCGCAGATCGAGCCCATCCACGAGGTGGTGCGGCTGCTGGGCTGGCCGGTGCTGTGTATCCCCGGCGTGGAGGCCGACGACGTGATCGGCACGCTGGCTGCTACCGCGGCCGGCCAGGGCATGCAGGTGGTGATCTCCAGCGGCGACAAGGACCTGAGCCAGCTGGTGAACGAACACATCACCATCATCGACACCATGAACGGCAAGAAGCGGGACGTGGCCGGCGTGACCGCCGAGTTCGGCGTGCCCCCGACGCTCATGGTGGACTACCAGGCCCTGGTGGGCGATGCCGTGGACAACGTGCCCGGCGTGCCCAAGGTCGGCCCCAAGACCGCCGCCAAATGGCTCACGGAATACGGTTCGCTGGATGCGCTGCTGGCCAACGCGGGCGCCATCAAGGGCGTGGCCGGCGAGAACCTGCGCGGGGCGCTGGACTGGCTGCCCACCGCGCGCACGCTGGTCACCATCAAGACCGACTGCGACCTGGCGGGCCACCTCGATGGTCTGCCTGCTATCGATGCGATAGCTGTTGGCGCTGAGCAGGCGGACGCGTTGCGCGATTTTTATCAAAAGTATGGCTTCAAGAGCCTGGCACGCGCGCTGCCGTCCGCGGTGGTGCCGGATGCTGGCGCCAGCGGAGACCTCTTCGCCACGCCCGACGCCAGCGCCGTCGCCGTGCAGGCGCAGCAGCGCGAGGTGACCTACGACACCATCCTCACCTGGGAGCAGCTCGACGGCTGGCTCGCGCGCCTGAAGGCCGCGCCGCTGGCGGCGCTGGACACCGAGACCACGTCGCTGGACGAGTTGCGCGCCGAGATCGTGGGCGTGTCCTTCAGCGTCGAGCCCGGAGCCGCCGCTTACATTCCGCTGGCGCACAACGGCCCTGACGCGCCGCCGCAGCTGCCCTTGGCCGAGGTGCTGGAGCGCCTGCGCCCCTGGCTGGAAGATCCGGCCTGCCCCAAGCTGGGCCAGCATGTGAAGTACGACCGACATGTGTTCGCCAACCATGGCATCCAGGTGCGCGGCTATGCGCACGACACCATGCTGCAAAGCTACGTGCTGGAAGTGCACAAGCCCCATGGCCTGACCAGCCTGGCCGAGCGCCACACGGGCCGCACCGGCATCAGCTACGAAGACCTGTGTGGCAAGGGGGCCAAGCAGATCCCGTTTGCACAGGTCCCGGTGGACAAGGCTGCGGCCTACTCGTGCGAGGACTCCGACCAGACGCTGGATGTGCACCGCGTGCTATGGCCCCAGCTGCAGGCCGACGACAAGCTGCGCGGCATCTACGAGCTGGAGATGGCCTGCAGCGAGACCTTGTTTCGCATCGAGCGCAATGGCGTGCTGATCGACGCGGGCAAGCTGGCCGCCCAGAGCCACGCGCTGGGCCAGCGCATCCTGCAGCTGGAGCAGGAGGCGTACGCCATCGCCGGCCAGCCCTTCAACCTGGGCTCGCCCAAGCAATTGGGTGAAATCTTCTTCGACAAGCTGGGCATGCCCGTGGTGAAGAAGACCGCCACCGGCGCGCGCAGCACCGACGAAGAGGTGCTGGAGAAGCTGGCCGAGGACTACCCGCTGCCCGCCAAACTGCTGGAACACCGCAGCCTGTGCAAGCTCAAGGGCACCTACACCGACAAACTCAGCACGCTGGCGGACCCGCGCACCGGCCGCGTCCACACCCACTACGCGCAGGCCGTGGCCGTCACCGGGCGGCTGTCCAGCAACGAGCCCAACCTGCAGAACATCCCCATTCGCACGCCGGAGGGCCGGCGCGTGCGCGAGGCCTTCGTGGCACCCGCGGGCCGCGTGATTGCCAGTGCCGACTACAGCCAGATTGAGCTGCGCATCATGGCGCACATCAGCGGCGACGAGGCGCTGCTGCACGCCTTCCGCGAGGGCCTGGACGTGCACCGCGCCACGGCGGCCGAGGTGTTCGGCGTGGCGCTGGACCAGGTGAGCAGCGAGCAGCGCCGCTACGCCAAGGTCATCAACTTCGGCCTGATCTACGGCATGAGCAGTTTCGGCCTGGCCAAGAACCTGGGCATCGAGACCAAGGCCGCCGCCGCCTATATCGACCGCTACTTCCAGCGCTACCCCGGCGTGAAGCAGTACATGGAAGAGACCAAGGCCCAGGCCAAGGCGCGCGGCTACGTGGAGACGGTGTTCGGCCGGCGCCTGTACCTGCCGGAGATCAACTCGCCCAACGGCCCGCGCCGCGGCGCGGCCGAGCGCGCCGCCATCAACGCGCCCATGCAGGGCACGGCGGCCGACCTCATCAAGAAGGCCATGGTGGCCGTGCAGGGCGAGCTGGACGCGCGCAAGCCCGAGGTGCTCATGATCATGCAGGTGCACGACGAACTGGTGTTCGAGCTGCCCGAGGGCGAGGTGGACTGGCTGCGCCGTGAGATCCCGCGCCTGATGGCCGGCGTGGCCGAGCTGCAGGTACCGCTGCTGGCCGAAGTGGGCGTGGGGCCCGACTGGGACAAGGCGCACTGATAGCGCTTGTCGCCCGGTGGCGCGGGCGGGTCGCATGCGCAAAACGGCCATTGCCGCTACATTGGCACGCCATGCCTCCTGGCCAGCGCCGAGGGGCGTCCGTCCCCCAACCCTTGCCACCCTTTGCCAGGAGCCTCCGTCATGCACAGCGATCTCCAGAACGACTTCGATGCACTCGTCCCCGGCCGTAGCACGGCAGCGGGCGCCAGCCGCCGCACCGCGCTGGGCGTCATGCTGGGGGCCGGCTATGCCGCCGCGGCCGCGCCGGTGATGGCGCAGACAGCGGTCTCCACCCCGGCCGACGGGCTCACGGCGGGGGAGGTGCACTTTGCGGTGAACGGCTTTGACGTGCGCGCCTACCGCGCGGCGCCGCAGGGCAAGACGGGGCTGCCCGTGGTGCTGGTGATTTCAGAGATCTTCGGCGTGCACGAATACATTGCCGACGTTTGCCGCCGCCTGGCGCACGAGGGCTACCTTGCCGTTGCCCCCGACCTGTTCGCGCGCCAGGGCGACCCGCGCGCCTACAGTGAAGTCGCCAAGCTCATGAGCGAACTGGTGTCCAAGGTGCCCGATGCCCAGGTCATGGCCGACCTGGACGGCGCCGTGCAATGGGCCGGAGCCCATGGCGGTGACCTCCAGCGCGTGGGCATCACCGGCTTTTGCTGGGGCGGCCGCATCACCTGGCTCTACGCCGCGCATGGCCCGGTGAAGGCCGGGGTGGCCTGGTATGGCCGTCTGGTGGGGCAGGCCAGTGCCCTGAATCCCAAGCACCCCGTGGACCTGGCGCCCATCCTCAAGGCACCCGTGCTGGGTCTGTATGGCGAAAAAGATGCCGGCATACCTCTTGACACGATTGATAAGATGAAAAGCGCCCTGTCAGAAGGGTCTGCCGCAGCGAAAGCCTCGCGGTTCGTGGTCTACCCGGACGCGCCGCATGCCTTCCATGCCGACTACCGCCCGAGCTTTCGCAAGGAAGCCGCGCAGGACGGCTGGAAGCGCACGCTGGCCTGGTTCAAGCAGCACGGCGTGGCGTGAGCCGCGGCAGCCAGCACGCACACAAGCCCTTCGGGGCTTTTTTTGATGGCGCGGAGAGTTTGGTTTTGAATGAATGAAATTGGCACCTAGGCCAATAAGAGAAAGCGCAAGCAGCTATGACATTAATAGCGATCATCCTGGCCACGTTGGCCGCGGGCATTGGCAGTGTGTGGGTGGCGGCGGCGCTGCTGCGCCTGGGCATGGGCACGCGCCGGCGCGTGGGGCCGCACCACCTGCTGAGCCTGGCCGCGGGCGCGCTGCTGGCGACCGCCTTCATGCATCTGCTGCCCGAGGCGTTCGAGAGCCAGGCCAGTGCGCACGACCTGTTTGCCACGCTGCTGCTGGGGCTGGTGTTCTTCTTCCTGCTGGACAAGGCCGAGCTGTGGCACCACGGCCATGAGCACAGCCCGTCCGAGCGGCACATCCATGGCCAGGGCCACCACGACCACCACCCTGACCACGCGCACGACCATCACCATGGCCCGGGCCAGCACGGGCATGGCGGCTGGGCGCTGCTGACCGGCGACAGCGTGCACTGCTTTGGCGATGGGGTGCTGATCGCCTCGGCCTTCATGGCGGACATGCGGCTGGGCGTGGTGGCCGCGCTGTCGGTGCTGGCGCACGAGGTGCCGCACCATATCGGCGACCTAGTGGTGCTGCGCCACAGCACCCGCCACCGCAACGCGGCGCTGCTCAAGGTCTCGCTGGCGGGCGCGCTGACGGCGCTGGGCGGCCTCGTGGGCTACTACCTGGTGGGGCTGTGGGACGGCGGGCTGCCGTATTTCCTGGCCATCGCCTCCAGCAGCTTCGTGTACGTGGCGCTGGCCGACCTGATCCCGCAGCTGCAAAAACGCCTCTCGGCCGCGCAGACGCTGGCGCAGATCGCCTGGCTGGCGGCCGGCATCGCGGTGGTGACCTTTGTGAGCGGGCTGGCGCACGCGCATTGAGCACGGCAGGGCGTTCGCCGGTGTGCGCGCCGCGCATGCCTGCCCGGGGAGGACCGCGGCGCCAGTCCAAGGGCCGGCGGCCGCGCAGAGGGTGCAGGCGTTTAGAGGGTGCGGGCGTGTGGGCGCCTGGAACGCCGCAGCCGTATCAACCCGTGGCCAGCGCCTCGCGCACCCCGGCCACCTGGCGGCGCGAGACCGGCAGGGGCTCGGTGAGCCCGTGCAGGCGCACGGCCCAGCCTTCGCCCTCCTCGGCGTCGTAATAGCGCTCCAGCGCGCGCATGGCGCGGCGGGCCACCAGCGTGCTGCGGTGCACGCGCAGAAAGTGGCCCGCGTGGCGCGCCTCCAGGTCGGACAGCGCGCTGTCGATGACGAAGCTGCGCGTGAGGGTGCGCACCGTCACGTATTTCTGCTCGGCTCGCAGGAATAGCACGTCGTCCAGCGGCACGCGCTCGGTGCGCCCGCGCTCCTGGATCAGCAGCACCTCGCAGCTGGGTGCCGGCAGCGGCGAGCGCGTGGGAGCGGCGCTGGGGGCGGCGGCGCGCTGCGCCTTGGCCAGTGCCTGCTGCAGGCGCTGCAGGCGCACGGGCTTGGTCAGGTAGTCCACGGCATCCAGTTCGAAGGCCGACAGCGCATGGTCCGCGTGGGCGGTCACGAACACGATGGCCGGCGGGTGCGGCAGGCGCTGGATGTGGTGCGCCAGTCCCAGGCCGTCCTGGCCGGGCATGTGGATGTCCAGCAGCACCACGTCCACCGCGCGGCCGCCGCTGGCCTCCAGCTGTGCCAGCGCGTCCGCGGCGTGCGCGGCCTCCGTCACGCTGTGGCGGGGGTCGCAGTCGGCCAGCAGCGTGCGCAGGCGGCTGCGGGCCAGGAGTTCGTCGTCCACGATCAGGATGTGCATGGGGCGTCGACTGTAGTGGATGTGGCGTGCCGCGTGGCCCGGGGATTCAGGGTGCGGGCAGCGAGATGCGCACCTGGTACAGGCCGCCCTGTACGCCGGCGCTGAAGTCGCAGTCCACGTCGTGCAGCAGGCGCAGGCGGTCGCGCACGTTCGCCTGGGCGATGCCGTGGCCGCGCGGCGCGTCCTCGGCCGTGGGGCGATCGGTGGGCAGGGTGTTGGTGATGGTCAGCACCACGCGGCCGCCGCGCCGCTCGGTGGCGATGCGCAGCTTGCCCCCGCGCGCGCTGGGCTCCACGCCGTGCTTGACCGCGTTTTCCACCAGCGGCTGCAGCAAGAGCGGCGGCAGGCGCGCGGCGTTGGCGCGCGCATCCAGCACCCATTGCACGCGCATGCGTTCGCCAAAGCGCACCTGCTCGATGTCCAGGTAGCGGCGCGCCAGCACGATCTCTTCCTCCAGCGTGGCGGACTCGCCCTGCTCCACCAGGGCGTGGCGGAACAGGTCGCTCAGGTCTTCCAGCAGCGCCTCGGCCTTGGCGGGTTCGTCGCGCACCAGGGCGATGGCGCTGTTGAGCGTGTTGAACAGGAAGTGTGGACGGATGCGCGCCTGCAACTCGGTCAGGCGCGCGGTGGTGGCGGCGGGCGTGCGGGCGCGGGCGCGCATTCTCAGCGCGGTGACCAGCAGCGCCGCCAGCAGCGCGCCGCTGGCGGCGCTGGCCAGCCACGGTGGCGGGGCGCCCGCGGGGCCGCTGGCCAGGGCCAGCATGGCGCAGGCCAGCAGGCCGGCCAGTGCGCCCAGCAGCACGCCGGCGGCGTACTGCAGCGGCTCCTGCAGGCGCTGCAGCGCCGTCTTGAGGCTGCAGGCCGTGATCAGCCAGGCGAGGGTGGCCGGCAGCGCGCCGCCCGTGAGCAACGCCAGGCGCGCCAGCCATTCCGCCAGGCTGCCCGCGCCGAACAAGGCGCCCACGCCCAGCACCAGTTCCACGAACAGCACGGCGCGCAGCACCACGCCCACCTGGCAGGCGTCGAACACCAGCGCGCGGCCGCGTACCGCACTGCGCGGTGCGGCTTCGGGCAGGGCGGCGGGGCGGGTCGATAAAATTTGCGTCTCTTGCATTGCGGCATCCGGGCGTTCCGGGTGTCGAAACCCCCGGATTATTGCCCCCATGTCCTCTTCTTCCGCCTCGCAACCGTCCCACGACCAGCTCGCCACCAAGGCCCAGGCCTGGTCGGCCTTGTTCTCCGAGCCCATGAGCGATCTGGTCAAGCGCTATACGTCGAGCGTGTTCTTCGACAAGCGCCTGTGGCAGGCCGACATCGCGGGCAGCCTGGCCCATGCCGAGATGCTGGCCGCGCAGGGCATCATCAGCGCGCAGGACCACGCCGACATTCAGAAGGGCATGGCCCAGATCACGCAGGAGATCGCGTCCGGCGCGTTCGAGTGGAAGCTGGACCTGGAGGACGTGCACCTGAACATCGAGGCGCGCCTGACCCAGCTGGTGGGCGACGCCGGCAAGCGCCTGCACACCGGCCGCAGCCGCAACGACCAGGTGGCCACCGACGTGCGCCTGTGGCTGCGCGGCGAGATCGACCTGATCGAGGGCCTGCTGAGCGAGCTGCAGCTGTCGCTGGTCGAGGTGGCCGAGCAGAACGTCGAGGTGATCCTGCCCGGCTTCACCCACCTGCAGGTGGCGCAGCCCGTGAGCTTTGCGCACCACCTGCTGGCTTACGTGGAGATGTTTGCACGCGATGCCGAGCGCATGCGCGACGTGCGCCGCCGCGTGAACGTGCTGCCGCTGGGCTCCGCCGCGCTGGCCGGCACCACCTACCCGCTGGACCGCGAGCGCGTGGCCAAGACGCTGGGCATGGAGGGCGTGTGCCAGAACAGCCTGGACGGCGTGAGCGACCGCGACTTCGCCATCGAGTTCACGGCCGCCGCCAGCCTGTGCATGGTGCACGTGAGCCGCATGTCCGAAGAACTCATCATCTGGATGAGCCAGAACTTCGGCTTCATCAAGATCGCCGACCGCTTCACCACCGGCTCGTCGATCATGCCGCAGAAGAAGAACCCCGACGTGCCGGAGCTGGCGCGCGGCAAGACCGGCCGCGTGGTGGGCCACCTGATGGGCCTGATCACGCTGATGAAGGGCCAGCCCCTGGCCTACAACAAGGACAACCAGGAAGACAAGGAGCCGCTGTTCGACACAGTGGACACGCTGAAAGACACGCTGCGCATCTTCGCCGAGATGATCGGCGGCCAGATGAACCCCGCCACCGGCTGCAAGGACGGCGGCATCACCGTGAACGCCGAGGCCATGCGCGCCGCGGCGCTCAAGGGCTACGCCACGGCGACCGACCTGGCTGACTACCTCGTCAAGAAGGGCCTGCCGTTCCGCGACGCGCACGAGACCGTGGCCCACGCGGTGAAGGCCGCGGTGTCGCACAGCGTGGACCTGTCGGAGCTGCCGCTGGCCGTTCTGCAGGGCTTTCACCCGGCGATCGAGAAGGACGTGTTCGATGCCCTGAGCCTGCAGGGCTCGCTGAACGCGCGCAACACCCTGGGCGGCACCGCGCCCGCGCAGGTGCGCACGCAGCTGGCGCGCCACCGTGCGCGGCTGTCCGCCTGATTGCTCATCAAAAATAGGAGCTGTCAGCGCTTGATGTAAGCGGTTTTCAGTATGTTTTGATGCTGAACCGCTTTACTGGCAGGCGCGAGCAGCTCCTGAATTTGTATCGCCCTGCCGCCCCAGGAGAGCCACCATGAACCTGCACCGCCGCCACCTGCTGGCCAGCGCCCTTGCCGCCAGCGTGCTGCCGGCGTTGCCCGCCTGGGCCGACGGCACCAAGCCGGTGCGCATCCTGGTGGGCTTTCCGCCCGGAGGCGGCTCGGATGCCATCGCCCGCCTGCTGGCCGACAAGCTCAAGGACGTGCTGGGCATCCCCGTGGTGGTGGACAACCGCCCCGGCGCGGGCGGGCAGATCGCGGCGCAGGTGCTCAAGGCCGCGCCGGCCGACGGAACCACGCTGTTCCTCACGCACGACCACACCATCTCCATCCTGCCGCTGGTGGTGAAGAACCCCGGCTTCGACCCGGTGAGCGACTTCGTTCCGGTGGCGGGCTTTGCCACCTTCGTGAACGCGTTCGCCGTTTCGGGCGGCACGCCCGCGCGTTCGTTCAACGAGTATGTGCAGTGGCTCCAGGCCACGCGGGGCGGCCAGGGCGCGGTGGGCGTGCCGGCGCCGGCGTCCACGCCGGAGTTTCTGGTCAAGCTGCTGGGCCGCAAGTACCGGCTGGACTTGGTGGCCGCGCCCTACCGCGGCAGCGCGCCCATGATCGGCGACATGCTGGGCAACCAGATCGCGGCGGGCGTGGGATCGGTGCAGGACTTCATCGAGCACCACCGCGGCGGCAAGCTGCGCGTGGTGGGCGTGCTGGGCACGCAGCGCCAGGCCGCGCTGCCCGATGTGCCCACGTTCGACGAACTGGGCCTCAAGGGCTTCGAGGACCTGCCGTACTACGGCATCTACGCGCCGGCCGGCACGCCCGGCGCTTTCATCGCGCAGTTCTCCGCCGCACTGGCGCAGGTGCTGGCGCAGCCCGCGGTGCATGAGCAGCTCACCACCCTGGGTCTCACCGTGGGCCACATGGCGCCCGGGCAACTGGCCGCGCGCCAGAAGGCCTACACCGCAGCCTGGGCACGCATCATCCGCAACAGCGGCTTCACGGCGCAGTAGGCGTGCAGTAGCCGCGCGGTAGGGGCGCGGTAGGGGCGCGGTAGGGGCGCACCCCGGCCGCTGCCCCGCAGGCCAGCGCAGGCCCGCGTTCACGCCAGCGTGCGCACCTGCGGCTCGCGCGCCCACTGGCGCGTCTGCGCGGCGGCGATGAAGCCCTGCGCGTCGGCCGGGTCCACCACGCCCGCGTCGGGTTCGATGCCGCCGGCCTGCAGGATGGCCTGCGTGCCCTTGCAGGCAGCGATGGCCTTGAGGTGGCCGAAGGCGTCGCGGAACCAGTCCACCGCCACGGCCTCGCGCGCCAGCTGCGCGCCCATCTCCGGCGAGAGCACCGAGGCCACCGCGTCGAACACCGCCGACGGCGTGCCTGCCAGCTGCCCGTCGGCAGGCAACTGCGTGCCGTCCTTGAGCAGCGCGCCACCCACCTTGGGCGCGACGATCTTCACCTGCGCGCCCGCCTTCTCCAGCGCCTTGCGCAGGTTGGCCACGGTAGTGCCGTTGGAGCCGTCGGCCACCAGAATGCCCACGCAGCGGCCCTGCAGCGTGGGCTTCATGCGGTCGATGATGCGCAGGGCGGGCGAGGGCGGCAGGTCCTGCACCGGCACGGCCAGCGGGGGGGCGGGCGGCAGCTGCGGCAGCGCCAGGCCATCGGCCACGCGCTGCGCCAACTCCGTATCGATGTGCAGCAGATGGCCCACCACGCCTTCGCGCACATGCAGCGTCTGTACCTTGGACAGCTCGAACACCAGCGCCGACGCCAGGTGCGCCTGCTCCAGCGGGCTCTGGCTGCGGTAGAACATGCGCGCCTGGCTGTAGTGGTCGGCAAAGCTCTCGGGGCGGATGCGCCCCTTGCCGCTGCCCTCGTCGGTCTGCGCCACGTGCCGAAAACCCGCCGCCTGCGATGCGCGGGGCGAGTCGGCCTGCAGGCTGCTGGGCTCGTAGTTCACGCGGCCCTGCGGCACGAGCATCTGCATGTGGCCGTCGCGCTGGTTGTGGGCGAAGGGGCACTTGGGCGCGTTGATGGGGATCTGCACGAAGTTGGGGCCGCCCAGGCGCAGCAGTTGCGTGTCCAGGTAGCTGAACAGGCGCCCCTGTAGCAGCGGGTCGTTGCTGAAGTCGATGCCCGGCGGCAGGTTGGCCGGGCAGAAGGCGACCTGCTCGGTCTCGGCGAAGAAGTTGTCGGGCCAGCGGTTGAGCACCATGCGCCCGATGGGCCGCAGCGGCACCAGCTCTTCGGGGATGAGCTTGGTCGCGTCCAGGTGGTCGAAGGGGAACGTGCCGGCCTCTTCCTCGGTGAACAGCTGCACGGACAGCTCCCACTCGGGGTAGTCGCCCGCCTCGATGGCCTCGAACAGGTCGCGGCGGTGGAAGTCGTTGTCCGCTGCCTGCAGCTTCATCGCCTCGTCCCACACGGTGGACTGAATGCCCAGCTTGGGCCGCCAGTGGAACTTGACGAATGTGCTCTCACCCGCGGCATTCACCAGCCGGAAGCTGTGCACGCCAAAGCCCTCGATCATGCGCAGGCTGCGCGGAATGGTGCGGTCGCTCATGATCCACATCACCATGTGCATGGATTCGGGCATGAGCGAGATGAAGTCCCAGAACGTGTCGTGCGCGCTGGCGGCCTGCGGGAAGGCGCGGTCGGGCTCCATCTTCACGGCGTGCACGAGGTCGGGGAACTTCATCGCGTCCTGGATGAAGAACACCGGGATGTTGTTGCCCACCAGGTCCCAGTTGCCCTCGGGCGTGTAGAACTTCACGGCAAAGCCCCGCACGTCGCGCGGTGTGTCCACCGATCCGGCGCCACCGGCCACCGTGGAAAAGCGCGTGAACACGGGCGTGCGCGTGCCGACTTCGGTCAGTACCCGTGCCGTGGTGTAGTCCGCGAGGGAGTGCGTGAGCTCGAAGAAACCGTGCGCCGCGGAGCCGCGCGCGTGCACCACGCGCTCGGGAATGCGCTCGTGGTCGAAGTGGGTGATCTTCTCGCGCAGGATGAAGTCTTCCAGCAGCGCTGGCCCATGCGGCGAGGGGCGCAGGGTGTTCTGGTTGTCGGGCACGGCAATGCCCTGCTGGGTGGTCAGCACCGGGTGCTGGCCGGCGGCCTGCTGCTGCAGTTCTCCGGCATGGCCGCGGTAGCTGTCCGCATGGGCCGCGGCCTGGCGGGCGGGTAGGGGTTGCTTGGTGGCGGGGGTTCGTGGCATGGACGCTCCTTGGGCGAAATGGCGGTGGGTGTTGCACGGTGCCGCGCTGCGGCGAGCCGCCATGTTTCGCGCGGTTTTGCGGCGCCTGGGTAGGACTTGCGCCCCTTTGCGCGTCGTCATGCGCCACCGCGCGGGACGGTGTCTGCCCAGCCTGTAAGCGCATGCAACAGCCGCGTGGCGCATGGAGCGCTTTGATACGCTCGGCCAAAGCACTGCAGGGGGGATCTCTTGAATACATGGATACGGTGGGTTGCCGCGGGTGGCGCACTGCTGGCGGGCGGCGCGCAGGCGCTGCAGGTGAGCAGCTTTTCGCCCCAGGGCGAGGTGGCGCAGGTGCGCCAGGTGGTGGCGCGGTTTGACGCGGCCGCCGTGCGCTTTGGCGACCCACAGGCGCCGGCTCCCTTCACGGTGCAGTGCAGCGACGCCGATGCGGCCAAGGGCACGGGCCGCTGGACGGGCGAGCGCGAATGGGTGTTCGACTTCGCGCGCGACCTGCCGCCGGGCGTGCGCTGCACGGCCACCGCCAGGTCGGGGTTCAAATCGGCCTCTGGCGCAGAGCTGTCGGGCGCGAAAAGCTATCAATTCAATAGTGGCGGCCCGTTTGTCCAGCGCATCCTGCCCGGCACCTACCAGTCCATCGACGAGGAGCAGGTGTTCGTGCTGCAACTGAACGGCGCGGCCACGCAGGACAGCCTGCGCAGCCATGCCTGGTGCGCGCTGGACGGCGTGGGCGAGCGCGTGCCTGTGCGCCTGGTCGAAGGTGCGCAGCGCGGCGACATCCTCAAGGCCCTCGGGCTGGACAAGCGCGCCGCGCAGGCGCCGCTGCAATACGCCACGTTGGCATGCAACCGCCGCCTGACCTCGGGCACGCGCATGCAGCTCGTCTTCGGCAAGGGCGTGGCCACGCCCAGCGGCGTGGCGAACACGGTGGAAAAGCGCTTTGCCTTCCAGGTGCGCGAGCCCTTTGCCGTGGAGTTCCAGTGTGAGCGCGAGAACGCCCAGGCCGCGTGCCTGCCGATCCGCCCCATGGTGCTGTCGTTCAACGCACCCGTGTCGCGCAAGGTGGCGGCGGGCATACGTCTGAAGTCCAGCTACGAGACGCTGCTGCCGCGTTTTGAGGGCGAAGGGGAGGGCACGGCCGCGCAGCCGGGCGACACGCTGGTGAACGCCGTGCGCTTCGGCGTGCCGCTGGCCGAGAGCACGTCCTTCACGGTGGAGCTGCCGGCGGACTTTCGCGATGCCGCGGGGCGCGCGCCGCGCAATGCGGCGAGTTTCCCGCTCAAGGTGGCCACGGGCGGCATGCCGCCGCTGGCCAAGTTTGCGGCGGCGCCTTTTGGCATCGTCGAGCGCTTTGCCGAAGGCCCGGCCGAGGACCACCCGCCCGCGCTGCTGCCCGTGACGCTGCGCAAGGTGGAACCCGCGCTGCGCGTGCAGGGCCTGCAACCCGCGTCCACCCCCGAGGCGCCGGCAGGCCGGGTGCGCACGCTGCAGCCCGGCGGCGATGCGGAGATCGTCGCCTGGATGCGCAAGGTGCGCCGCTACCACGGCGCGCTGGTGGAGCGTGGGCAGGCCCGCCGGGACGGCGTGAGCACACTGCCCCAGCCGCTGCAGGGGCAGGAGAACAAGGAGTACGTGCAGACCCGCATGCTGTCGCTGCTGGCCGGCCAGAGCGGCGCCAAGGCGCTGGAGCTGCCCCGCGCCGCGGCAGCGGACCCGCGGCCGTTCGAGGTCGTGGGCATACCGCTGGCGCCGGGTTTCCATGTGGTGGAGGTGGCGTCGCAGGCGCTGGGCGGCGCGTTGCTGGACGAGCGCCACGGCGCCGGCCGCACCATGTATGTGCGCACGGCGGCGCTGGTGACCAACCTGGGCGTGCATTTCAAGCTGGGCCGCGAGAACGCGCTGGCCTGGGTGACCACGCTGGACAAGGGGCAGCCCGTGCAGGGCGCGAGCGTGCGCGTGTCCGATTGCCGGGGCCGCCTGCTGGCCCAGGCGCAGACCGATGCGCAGGGTATTGCGCGCTTTGACGGACTGTCGCCCGAGCCGCCGCGCTGCGGCGACGCAGACGGCTACGACGACTACGGCGATGGCTCGCAGGCCTACTTCGTGAGCGCGCGCCACCGCGGCGCGGACGGGGTGGAGGATCTGGCCTTTGCCTGGAGCGACTGGCAGCGCGGCATCGAGCCCTGGCGTTTCAACCTGCCCACCAGCAGCGACCCGCGCCCGGATACCGTGGCCCACACCATCTTCGACCGCACGCTGCTGCGCGCGGGCGAGACCGTGTCCATGAAGCACGTGCTGCGCCTGCAGAACCGTCAGGGCTTTGCGCTGCCGCAGGAGCGGCCGTCGGAACTGGCGATCACCCACGTCGGCAGCGGCCAGCAGTTCACCCAGCCGTTGCAGTGGCGCAAGACGGGCACGGGCGGTCTGTCGGCCACCAGCGAGTTCGCGGTGCCGCCGGCGGCCAAGCTGGGCCTGTACCAGGTGGAACTGCGCGGCACTGACGTCAATGGGGGCGAGCGCTCGTTCGAGTCCGGGAGCTTCCGCGTGGAGGAGTTCCGCCTGCCGGTGCTGGAAGGGCGTATCGCGCCCGCGGACAGCAAGCCGCTGGTGCGCGTGCGCTCGGTGCCGGCCGACGTGCGGGTGGGCTACGTGTCTGGCGGCCCTGCCGGCCAGTTGCCAGTGCGGGTGTCGGCCATGGTGCGCGGCAAGTTCCTGCAGTTCGGCGACTTCGACGCCTTCAGCTTCCAGCCGCCCCGCAAGCGCGGCGCGCAGGCGGACGATGACGACGAGGAGCCCGCGGCGCGGCAGGACACGCGCGTGGTGGCCGACAAGCTGGCGCTCACGCTGGACAAGAGCGGCGCGGGTCGCGTGACCATCGAAGAACTGCCCCCGGCCCGCCAGGCGCAGGACCTGGTGCTGGAGGCCACCTATGCCGACCCCAATGGCGAGGTGCAGACGGTGCGCAGCACGCACACGCTGTGGCCGGCCGCCGTGGTGGCGGGCGTGAAGACCGAGGGCTGGGCATCGGCTGCGAGCCGCGTGCGCTTCCAGGCGCTGGCGCTGTCGCTGCAGGGCCAGCCCCAGGCCGGTGTGCCCCTGGCCGTGCAGGCCATCGCGCATGTCACCACCACCAGCCGCAAGCGCATGGTGGGAGGCTTTTACAGCTACGACAACAAGACCGAGACCAAGGACCTGGGCACCGTGTGCACCGGCAAAAGCGACAGCCGCGGCCTGCTGCTGTGCGACGCCAAGCTGGACGAGCCCGGCGAGGTGGAGCTGGTGGTCACCGCGCGCGACAAGGACGGCAACGAGGCCCAGGCCGCGTCCTCCGTCTGGGTCACGCGGCGCGGCGAGCTGTGGTTTGGCGGCGAGGACCATGACCGCATCGACGTGCTGCCCGAGAAAAAGAGCTACCAGCCCGGCGAGACGGCGCGGCTGCAGGTGCGCATGCCGTTTCGCCATGCCACGGCGCTGGTCAGCGTGGAACGCGAGGGCATCATCGACACGCGCGTGGTGCAGCTCAATGGCCAGGACCCCACGGTGCAGGTACAGATCGGGCAGGACTGGAGCCCCAACGTCTACGTGAGCGTGCTGGCGCTGCGCGGGCGTCTGCGCGAGGTGCCCTGGTACAGCTTCTTCACCTGGGGCTTCAAGGCGCCGCGCGAATGGTGGAACGCCTTCTGGTACGAGGGCCGCGAGTACGTCGCCCCCACGGCCATGGTGGACCTGTCCAAGCCCGCCTACCGGCTGGGCGTGGCCGAGCTGCGTGTGGGCCATGCCGCGCACCAGATCGCGGTGCAGGTCAAGGCCGACAAGGACAGCTACCCGGTGCGCGGCAAGGCGCAGGTCACCATCACCGCCACGCTGCCGGACGGCAAGCCCGCTGCCGGCGCCGAGGTGGCGCTGGCCGCCGTGGACCAGGCGCTGCTGGAGCTGATGCCCAACACCAGCTGGAACCTGCTGGAGGCCATGCTGCAGCGCCGGGCGTGGGGTGTGGAGACTTCCACCGCGCAGATGGAGATCATCGGCCGGCGCCACTACGGCAAGAAGGCCGTGCCTGCGGGCGGCGGCGGCGGCCACACGGCCACGCGCGAGCTGCTGGACACGCTGCTGCTGTGGCGGCCCGCCATTCAGCTGGACGCGAACGGCCGGGCGCAGGTGACCGTGCCGCTTAACGACGCGCTCACCACCTTCAAGGTGGTAGCGGTGGCGGATGCGGGAACGGGCCTGTTCGGCACCGGTGCCACGCAGATCCGCGCCACGCAGGACCTGCAGATCATCAGCGGCCTGCCGCCGCTGGTGCGCGAGGAAGACCAGTTCCGCGCGCAGCTCACGCTGCGCAACACCACCAAGGCGGCGATGAAGGTCGAGGTCACGCCGCGTGCCACGCTGCTGCAGCTGGACCAGCAGACCGTGGAGATCCCCGCAGGCGAGTCGCGCGAGGTGGCGTGGTCCGTCACCGCGCCCGCGCAGCTGGCCCAGACGCGTGCCCAGGCGCTGCTGTGGGAGATCGAGGCGCGCGATACGGTGAGCGGCGCGCGCGATGCGCTCAAGGTGACCCAGCGGCTGGTGCCGGCCGTGCCGCTGGCCGTGCAGCAGGCCACGCTGGTGCAGCTGGACGGCAGCTTCCAGACCGAGGCGGCGCCGCCCGCCGGTGCGCTGCAGGGGCGCGGCGGCCTCAAGCTGGCGCTGCAGCCCCGGCTGGCCGAGGGCCTGCCCGGCGTGCGCGACTGGTGGGCCAACTACCCGTTCGCCTGCCTGGAGCAAAAGGCCAGCAAGGCCATCGGCCTGCGCGATGCCGCACTGTGGCGCAGCGTGGCCGCGCAGATGCCCACCTACCTGGACGGCGACGGCCTGGCCTATTACTTCCCGCCGAGCGAAGGCAGCGCGAACCGGGGCAGCGACACGCTCACCGCCTACCTGCTGGCCGCCACGCACGAAGCGGCCGCGCTGTACCCCGAGTTCACGCTGCCTGTCGAAGTGCGCGAGGCCATGGAGCGCGGGCTGACGGCCTTCGTGGAAGGGCGCATCCAGCGCGACTTCTGGAGCCCGCGCAAGGATCTGGACCTGCGCAAGCTGGCGGCCATCGAGGCGCTGTCGCGCACGGGCCATGCCCCGGCGCGGCTGTTGGAGAGCATCACCATCGCGCCCAACCAGTGGCCCACGCATGCGGTGATCGACTGGGTCAACGTACTCAAGCGGGTGCAGGGTGTGCCGCAGCGCGAGCAGCGCCTGGCCGAGGCGATGCAGATCCTCAAGGGCCGCCTGTCCTACCAGGGCACCAAGCTGCTGTTCAGCACCGAGCAGCAGGACTACTGGTGGTGGCTGATGCAGAACGGCGACGTGAACACCGCGCGCCTCATGCTGGCCGTGCTGGACGACCCCGCGTGGAAGGACGACATGGGGCGCCTGGCCAGCGGCTTCATCGCGCGCCAGCAGGGCGGCGCATGGCACACCACCACGGCCAACCTGTGGGGCGGGCTGGCGCTGGAGAAGTTCAGCGCCCGTTTCGAGTCCACGCCGGTGGCCGGCACCACCCGCGCCACGCTCGGCGGCCACAGCGCCAGCGTGGACTGGGCCAAGGTGGAGCCGGCCAAGGCCAGCGACGCCACGGGCGCCGCGCACCAGACCCGCTGGTTCGGCGCGCCAGCGGCGCCCGGCATGCTCAAGAACAACGGCATGTTCCTGCCGTGGGGCACGGGCGCTGGCGCGGCGCAGCCGCTCGTGGTCACGCACCAGGGGCCGGGCAAGCCGTGGCTCACGCTGCAGTCGGTGGCGGCCGTGCCGCGCCAGCAGCCGTTCAGCGCGGGCTACACCCTCAAGCGCACGGTCACGCCGGTTGAGCAGGCCGACAAGGCACTGCCCGCGGGCAGCTACTCGCGCGGCGACGTGCTGCGCGTGACGCTGGAGGTGACCAGTACGGCCGACATGACCTGGGTGGCGATCACCGATCCCATCCCGGCAGGGGCGACCATCCTGGGCAGCGGCCTGGGACGCGACTCCGAGATCGCCACGCAGGGCGAAAAGCGCGAGGGCCGGGGCTGGCCCGCGTTCGAGGAACGCGGCTTCGAGTCCTTCCGCAGCTACTACGAGTACCTGCCCAAGGGCACGGTGACGATGCAGTACACCGTGCGCGTGAACAATGCGGGCGACTTTGCGCTGCCGCCCAGCCGCGTCGAGGCACTGTATGCGCCCGAGATGTTCGGCGAGGCACCGAATGCACGGGTGAAAGTGGTGCAGCGCCCGTGACTATTCAATGCATAGCTGCTGGCGTTTGATGGACGGGCGTTAGCGGCAGTTTTGGTGTCGCACCGCCACGGACCGATCGACGGGCCGTGGCGGGCGGGCGGGTGGCCCGCCGCGGCGTGCGGGTGCGTAACGCCAGCGTCACAAGCGGTCCCTACACTGCCGCGATGTCACTGATCGAACTTGATGCGGTTGCCAAGTCCTGGGGGAGCACCACGGCATTGCAGTCCATGAACCTGCGCATTGAGCCCGGTTCTTTCTGCGTGCTGCTGGGACCCTCGGGCTGCGGCAAATCGACCACGCTGCGCATCATCGCCGGGCTGGAGTCACCCACGTCGGGCAGCGTGCGCATCGACGGGCAGGACGTCACGCAGCTGCCGCCGGCGCGGCGCGGCATCGCGATGGTGTTTCAGAACTATGCGCTGTTTCCGCACCTGAGCGTGGCGCAGAACATCGGCTTTGGACTGGCGGTGCGCAAGGTGCCCAAGGCCGAGGCCGCGCAGCGCGTGGCGCAAGCCGCCGAGCTGCTCGGCCTGGCCCCGCTGCTGGAGCGCCGACCCGCACAGTTGTCCGGCGGGCAGCAGCAGCGCGTGGCGCTGGGCCGCGCCCTGGTGGCCCAGGCCCGCGTGTGCCTGATGGACGAGCCGCTGTCCAACCTGGATGCGCAATTGCGCCAGGAGATGCGCACCGAGCTGCGCGAGCTGCAGCAGCGCCTGGGCCTCACCGTGGTGTACGTGACGCACGACCAGGCCGAGGCCATGAGCATGGCTGACCAGGTGGTGCTGCTGCACCAGGGGCGTGTGGAGCAGTGCGCGCCGCCGCGCGATGTGTACGCCGCGCCCGCTTCCACCTTTGCCGCGCGCTTCATCGGCACGCCCGCCATGAACCTGGTGCGCCTGGAACAGGGCCGCATCGCGGGCACCGATATCGCCGTGGGTCGCACGCAGGCGCACTGGCTCGGCCTGCGTCCCGAGGCCGTGGCCCTGGACGATGGCAGCGGTGGGTCGAGCGGCGTGGCCGCCTCCGTGCACAGCCAGGAATACCTGGGCGCGGATGCCGTGCTGCGCTGCGCTATCGGCACCGAATTCATCACCGTGCGCGCGCCGGGGCAGCACGCCCCCGCAGCCAACGGCCAGGGTGTGCGCCTGCGGTGGTGCGGGCACGACCAGCATTTCTTTGACGCCCAGGGCCAGCGCCTGGCGGCTTGAGCCACTTCTTACACAGCCTGCGCCGCATGCGCGTGCACGGCGCTGCCTTTCGTTTCCTCTCCCCACTCTTTCCAGACCTCAGGAGCTTTCGCAATGCAACGCAAGATGTTTTTGAAGACCTTGGCTGCGCCCGCCCTCGCGGCCATGGCGCTGTGTGCCGTTACTGCCCATGCGCAGGCCCCGGTGGAGGTGCCGTTCTACTACCCCGTGGCCGTGGGCGGCCCCATCACCAAGGTGATCGACGGCTACGCGGCCGATTTCAACAAGGCGCATCCGCAGTACAGGGTGGTGCCCATCTATGCCGGCACGTACCAGGAGACCATCGTCAAGGCGCTCACCGCGCACAAGTCCGGCAAGGCGCCGGCCACTTCGGTGCTGCTGTCCACCGACATGTTCACGCTGATCGACGAGGACGCCATCGCCCCCATCGACGACTTCGTGAAGACCGACGCCGACCGTGCCTGGATCAAGGGCTTCTACCCGGCCTTCATGGCCAACAGCCAGACGGGCGGCAAGACCTGGGGCGTGCCGTTCCAGCGCTCCACGGTGGTCATGTACTACAACAAGGAGGCCTTCAAGGAAGCCGGCTTGGACCCCCACAAGGCGCCCCAGAACTGGAAGGAACTGAAGGAAGCGGCGCACAAGCTCACCAAGAAGGACGCCAGCGGCAACGTGACGCAGTACGGCATCCAGATCCCGTCCACCGGCTTTGCCTACTGGATGCTGCAGACGCTGACCACGCCCAACGACGTGCTGCTGGCCAACGGGGCCGGCACCCAGGTCACCTTCGACCACCCCAAGGTCATCGAGGCGCTGGACTTCTGGGTCAACCTGACCAAGGAAGGCGTGCACCCCAAGGGCGTGGTGGAGTGGGGCACGACGCCCAAGGACTTCTTCGAGAAAAAGGCCGCGATCATCATCACGACCACGGGCAACCTGACCAACGTGAAGAACAACGCCAAGTTCGACTTCGGCGTGGCCCAGATTGCCGGCAACCTGCGCAAGGGCTCGCCCACGGGCGGCGGCAACTTCTACATCTTCAAGAAGGCGCCACAAGAGCAGCAGCAGGCCGCGTTCGAGTTCGCCAAGTGGATCACCCAGCCCGAGCGCGCTGCGCAGTGGAGCATGGACAGCGGCTACGTGGCCGTGTCGCAGGCCGCCTATGACACGCCTGCCCTCAAGAAGTACGGCCAGGACTTCCCGCCCGCGCTGGTGGCGCGCGACCAACTGCCGGTATCGGTGGCCGAGTTCTCCACGCACGACAACCAGCGTGTGACCAAGGTGCTCAACGACGCCATCCAGGCCGCGCTGAACGGCACCAAGACCTCGGCGCAAGCGATGAAGGACGCACAGCGCGAGGCCGACCGCATCCTGCGCAGCTACAAGTAAGGGCGAGCCTCCCATGCCGGTGATGCGCAGCACGCCGGATGCGGGCAGCAGCCAGCGTGCCGTGCACGCCTGGCTGCTGCTGCTTCCGGCCCTGGTCCTGTTGGTGGCCTTCACGCACTGGCCCACGCTGGCCACGCTGATCGACAGCTTCCATTCCACGCCCCGCGGCGGCCGTGCGGGGGTGTGGGTGGGGCTGGAGAACTATGCGGCCATGGTGGACGACCCCGTGTTCTGGCAGGCCGTGCGCAATAACCTGTGGTTCGCTGGCGCGACCATTCCGCTGTCCATCGGCCTGGCGCTGATCATGGCGCTGTGGGTGAATGAACGCATGGCGGGACGCACGTGGGTGCGCATGGCGTACTTCACACCCACCGTGCTGCCGATGATCGCCGTGGCCAACATCTGGCTGTTCTTCTACACGCCGCAGTACGGGCTGCTGGAGCAGATCACCAGCCTGCTCGGGCTGCCGTCGCGCAACTGGCTCGGCGACCCGGCCACGGCGCTGGCCTGCGTCACGGTGGTGGCGGTGTGGAAGGAGGCGGGCTTCTTCATGATCTTCTACCTGGCCGCGCTGCAGACGCTGAACCCCAGCCTGAAGGAGGCCGCGGCCATCGAGGGCGCGTCGCGCTGGTACTTCTTTCGCCGCGTGCAGTGGCCGCTGCTTATGCCCACCACGCTGTTCGTGCTGGTCAATGCCGTGATCAACGCCTTCCGTCTGGTGGACCATCTCTTCATCCTCACGCGCGGCGGGCCGGACAACGCTTCCACGCTGCTGCTGTACCACCTGTACGAGGTGGGCTTCAAGTTTTGGGACACGGGCTATGCCGCGGCGCTCACGGTGGTGCTGGTGGTGGCGCTGGCCGGCGTGGCGCTGGTGCAGTTCTTCGTGTTCGACAAACGGGTGCATTACCAGTGAAACACCCCCCTGAGCGGCTGCGCCGCTTCCCCCTTCTCTCACGCTGCGCGTGGGAAGGAGGACGCTGCCCGTGCGGTGGGGCGGCCCTTGCACGGCGGCCCTGGCTTAGGTGGTGCCGGTTTCATCCCTTAGGAGGGCGCGACGCGCCATGAGAACCAATACGCTGTACCAGGTCACCCTGCTGGACACCCTGGCCGCCTGGACGCTGGCCCTGCTGTGGCTGCTGCCGCTGGCCTATGCGGTGTGGACGGCCTTTCACCCCGCGGAGTACGCCACGCGCTTCGATCTGCTGGCGCCCTGGACGCTGGAGAACTTCCGCCGCGCCTGGGAGGCCGCGCCCTTCGCGCGCTACTTCCTCAACACCACCGTGCTGGTGGCGATGATCCTGGCCGCGCAGCTGGTGCTGTCCACGCTGGCGGCCTATGCCTTCGCGCGCTATCGCTTTCGCGGCCAGAACGTGGCCTTCGCGCTGGTGCTGGTGCAGCTCATGGTCATGCCCGACATCCTGCTGGTCGAGAACTACAAGACCATGGGCCGCCTGGGCCTGGTGGATTCGCTGGTGGCCATCGGGCTGCCGTACTTCGCCTCGGCGTTTGCCATCTTCCTGCTGCGCCAGACCTTCATGGGCATTCCCAAGGAGCTGGATGAAGCCGCGCGCGTGGAGGGTGCCAGCGCCCTGCAGATCCTGTGGCGCGTATACGTGCCGCTGGCGCGGCCGGTGTACACCGCCTTTGCGCTGGTGTCGGTGAGCTTTCACTGGAACAACTTTCTGTGGCCGCTCATCATCACCAACAGCGTGGAATCCCGCCCGCTCACCGTGGGGCTGCAGGTGTTCTCGTCGGTGGAGCAGGGCGTGGAATGGTCGCTCATCACCGCGGCCACGCTGATGTCCACCGCGCCGCTGCTCATCGGGTTCATACTCTTTCAGCGCCAGTTCGTGCAAAGCTTCATGCGCGCGGGCATCAAGTAGCAATTCAAACCAAATCAGCCTCCAGCGCCCGTGCAGCAAGCGCGAACAGCTCTGTTTTCAGGAGTAAACCATGCAGCTCGTCACCTGGAACACTCAGTGGTGCCGCGGCCTGGACGGCCGCGTGGACCCCGCGCGCATCGTGCAATACGCAGTGGCGCTGGGCGACGTGGATGTGCTGTGCCTGCAGGAGATCGCGGTGAACTACCCCGGCTTGGCCGGTTCGCCCGGCGACCAGGTGGCGCAGGTGCAGTCCGCGCTGCCCGCAGGCTGGCAGGTGTTCTTTGGCGCGGCGGTGGATGAGTGGACCGCCGCGGGCCGCCAGCGCTTTGGCAACCTGATCGCCACGCGCCTGCCCGTGCTGCAGCTGCAGCACCACCCGCTGCCATACCCGCCCGATGCCGGCGTGCGCAGCATGCCGCGCCTGTGCAGCGTGCTCACCGTGCAGGACCCCGCATTGGGCCCGGTGCGCGTGATGACCACGCACCTGGAGTACTACTCCAAGCCCCAGCGCATGGCGCAGGCGTTGGCGCTGCGTGCGCTGCACCTGCAGGCCTGCGCGCAGGCTGCGCAGCGGCCGCAGGGCCTGGCCGACGGCTCGCCGTTCCAGCCCAAGGCGCACACGCCCCATGCCGTGCTGTGCGGCGACTTCAACCTGCAGGCGCACGAGCCTGAATACGCCATGCTGGCCGCTGCGCTGGCGGACGAGGAGGGCGCGACCGCGGGTCAGGCAGGCCAGCCCCCGTTGTGGGATGCATGGCGACTGCTGCACCCCGGCGCGCCGCAGCCGCCCACTTTTTGCGTGTTCGACCAGACCTATGCGCCGCAGCCGCTGGCCTGCGACTTCATCTGGGTCAGTGATTCGCTGAGGAGCCGGGTGCGCGCGGTGCGGGTCGATGGCGTGACGCAGGCATCAGACCACCAGCCCGTGCTGCTGGAGCTGCAATGAGTGGCCGCGCGGTCAGGCTGGCTGTGATGCGGCGGGCTGCTGCTGTGCAGGCGCCTCGCCGGCAGAAGGCGGCTCCCACTCGGCCCAGTCGGGGCCGAACAGCTCCGCCGGATGCTGGCTGCGCTCCGATCCGTTGCCGCACTGCATGGCATCGGCGGCGCAGTAGCGGTCGCAGCCCCAGCACGTGCGCTCGGGATGTGCGGGGTTCAGCGGAAACTTCTTGGCCATGGGGCAGGGGAGGGGGTCGAAGGGGGAATGCAGCCACTGTCGTCACCCGATCCCAGTGGGGTTTTGATGTACATCAAGCCATTTCCGCGCGGGGCAGTTCGTACGATGCAGCCCTTTGGATGAATCCCCCCGCCTGAACACGCCATGGGACTGCTGCAAACCGCCAAGCAATGGGCACGTGCGCTCAAGCGCGACGTGCTCGTCGTCTACCTGGCTGCGCGCGACCCCCGTACCCCATGGGCGCTGCGCCTGCTGGCGCTGGCCGTGGCTGCCTATGCGCTGAGCCCCATCGACCTGGTGCCTGATTTCATTCCCGTGTTGGGCTATCTGGACGACCTGCTCATCGTGCCCCTGGGCCTGGCGCTGGTGCTGCGCCTGCTGCCGCCGCCGGTGCTGCTGGCCGCGCGCGAGCGTGCCGCGCGCATGCTGGCACGCCCGCGCAGCTGGCTGGCCGCGGCGATCATCGTCATGCTGTGGGTGCTGCTGGCTGTGCTGCTCTTCGCCTGGTGGCGTGGTCGGTAAGGCCGCGGCAGCGGTGGCGTGTGCGGCTGCGACTATGCTCGGCAGTTGTCCCTCTTCTTCGTCTGAAAGCCTTTGTACATGCTGATGGGTCTAGCCGCCAACCGTTTGCACCACCATACCGAAGACGGTGCGCTGTTCGCCTTCCTGCGCGCCTGCGAGGCGGGCATACGCGAACTGCGGCTGGGCCTGCACACCGTGGGCCGCACCCATGATGCGATCGCCGCCGCCGGCATGCTGCAGGGCTACCGGCCGCTGGTGCGCTACCCCTATGGGCGCGAGGGCGGGTTGATGAAGCTCGTGGCCGAGGTGGTGGGCATGCCCGAGCCGGGCCGCACGCTGGACGGCGCCATCTACCTCATCGACCCGGTGGACCCGTCGTCCATCTTCCCGGAGGCGCTGGCGCTCAAGCGCCAGTGCGTGATCCACGGCAAGCCGTTCCTGTCCACCGTGGCCAGCGCGCGCGACTGGGTGGAGATGGAGCGCATGCATGCCGGCCTGCCGGCCGACCGCAACGCCGACCGCTTCCATGACTACGGCGCGCAGACGCTGGCGCTGATCGCCCACGATGCGATGAAGTCCGCCATGCTGGACTTTGCGGCGCGCAACTTCGAGCTGCTCTCGCGCTTTCGCCAGCGCGTGGCCACGGGCACCACGGGCCAGCGCCTGAACGAGCTGGCCTGGGCGCGCGGCTGGCCCGCCGATACGCCCTGGGTGCAGCGCTTCAACAGCGGCCCGCTGGGCGGCGACGCGCAGATTGCCGACTGGGTGCTGCAGCGGCGCTGCCACCGCGCCATCTTCTTCGAGGACCCGCATGTGGCGCGCCAGCACGAGGCCGACATCCAGTTGCTGGAGCGCGCAGTGACCACCGCCACGCACGACGCGGTATGCACCACCTCGCCCCAGGTGGCGCAGCGCTGGTGCGATGCGGCCGCGCTGCGCGCCACGCGGTGATGCGCCTGTGAGGTGGCGACGCGCCCTCGCGGCGGCGTGTCTGGCGCTGGCCAGCACCGTCAGCCTGGCGCTGCCCACGTTCGATGAGGTGCGCGCCGATTTCCGCTCGTCCGAGACCCTGGTGCTTTCGCGCGAGGGCGAGGTGCTGCAGCGCCTGCGTACCGACGCCACCGTGCGCCGCGGCCAGTGGCTGGGCCTGGCCGATGTGTCGCCCGCGCTGCGCCAGGCGCTGGTGCTGAGCGAGGACCGGCGCTTTTACGAGCACAGCGGCGTGGACTGGGCCGCGGTGTCGGCCGCCGCCTGGGGCAACCTGTGGAACCAGCGCACGCGCGGCGCCAGCACGCTGACCATGCAGCTGGCGGGGCTGCTCGACGGCCCGGATGCCGATTTCTTGCGCCAGGGCCCCGGTGGGCGCAGCGTGCCGCAGAAGCTGGGGCAGGCCGTGGCCGCACAGGTGCTGGACCGACGCTGGCGCAAGGACCAGATCCTGGAGGCGTACCTGAACCTGGTGCCGTTTCGCGGGGAGATCGTGGGCATCGACGCGCTGGCGCGCACGCTGTTCGGCAAAGCCGCGCACGGCCTGGATGAGCGCGAGGCCGCCGTTGCCGCGGCCCTCGTGCGCGCGCCCAATGCGCGGCCCGCATTGGTGGCCCGGCGCGCCTGCGGCGTGCTGCGCGATATGCGCCGCGCGGGTGGCAGCGGCACGCAGGGGTCTGATTGCGACGCGCTGGATCTGTTCACCACCGCCGCGCTGCAGCGCCGTGCCTTCGACGCCAGCGAGGGGATTGCTCCGCACTTCGCACGCCAGCTGCTGCGCCAGGCTGGGCGCACGCAGGAGCGCGTGTCGCAAGATGGTACATCGCGGGATGGCACTGCCGCGCAGCGCGTGCGCTCCACGCTCAGCGCGCCGCTGCAGCGCATGGCGGTGGACACGCTCACGCGCCACCTGCGCGAGCTGCGCGGGCGCAACGTGGAAGACGCCGCGCTGGTGGTGCTGGACAACGCCACGGGCGAGGTGCTGGCCTGGGTGGGCTCGTCCGGCCCCTTGAGCCAGGCGGCCGAGGTGGATGGCGTGCTGGCCCTGCGCCAGCCCGGCTCCACGCTCAAGCCCTTCCTGTACGCGCAGGCGATTGCCGAGCGGCGGCTCACGGCCGC
This sequence comes from Diaphorobacter sp. LI3, assembly GCF_022807955.1. Lineage (NCBI taxonomy): Bacteria > Pseudomonadati > Pseudomonadota > Betaproteobacteria > Burkholderiales > Comamonadaceae > Diaphorobacter > Diaphorobacter sp. LI3. Next base: position 1,293,425 of record NZ_CP094346.1, read on the forward strand.
CTCGCTGGTGCACGATTCGCCCGCGCACATCGCCACCGCCGGCGGGCTGTACATCCCGCAGAACTACGACCGCCAGTTCAAGGGCTGGGTGTCCGCGCGCACCGCGCTGGCCGCCTCGCTGAACGTGCCGGCGGTACGCACGCTGGTGATGGTGACGCCCGACGCCTTCTTCGAACAACTGCGGCGCCTGGGCCTGCCGCTGCCGGAGTCAGGCGGCTACTACGGCTACAGCCTGGCGCTGGGCAGCAGCGAGGTGCCGCTGCTGCACCTGACCAATGCCTACCGCGCGCTGGCCAACGGCGGGCGCCTGAGCCCCGTGGCCTATGCGCCCGCGCAGCGCCCGGTGTTCACGCCGGCGCTGGATGCCGGCGCGGCCTTCATCGTGGGTGACATCCTGTCGGATGCCAACGCGCGCGTGCGCACTTTCGGCACCGACAGCGTGCTGGCCACGCGCTTCTGGACGGCGGTGAAAACCGGCACCAGCAAGGACATGCGCGACAACTGGGCCGTGGGCTGGTCGCAGCGCTACACCGTGGGCGTGTGGGTGGGCAACGCCAGCGGCGCCGCCATGCATGACGTGAGCGGCACCAGCGGCGCAGCACCCATCTGGGCCGAGGTCATGGGCTGGCTGCACCGCAGCACGCCCAGCCGCGCGCCGCGCCCGCCACAGGGCCTGGTGCGGCAGGCGGTGCGCTTCGGGCCGGGCGACGGCGGCCAGCCGCTGGAGGGTGCGCGGCAGGAGTGGTTCATGGGCGGCACGCAGCAAGCGTTATTTGCTATCGAAAGTGAAGCTGGTGGCGCAAGCGAGACGGGCGCTACAGGCACAAATGATGCAAATCCTGAAGCGGTAGCGGCGCGCATCCTGGCGCCGGCGTCGGGCACCGTGGTGGCGCTGGACCCGGACATTCCGCCCGCGCACCAGCGCCTGCAATTCACGGCGGGCGGTGTGGGCCGCGCGGCGGTGCGCTGGCGCATCGACGGGCGGATGGCCGGCAGCGGCGCGCAGTGGGCATGGCTGCCTTGGCCGGGCCGCCACAGCGTGGAGCTGGTGGACGCCCAGGGCAAGGTACTGGACCAGGTGCAGATCGAGGTGCGCGGCGCGGGCGTGCGCGCGCGGCGCTGACGCAGCGGCACGTGCGAGCCCGGCGCCTGGCGCCCGCGCCCGCGCTGCAAAATTTTCACAGCGCGCTCAAATCCTTCAAGCACGCGGCGCCGGGCTGGGACTACGATCCACGCTTTTCCGTCAACGCACTCACCAAGAGCCTGCCGGACTGGGAAGGCGCCGGCCATTCGCTGGCGCTCCAGGCGCGGCACGCTCGCACAGCCCGAGGGATTTGCCGTGGCCGACCTGTCCAAAATCACCTGCATCGAAGACCTGCGCGTGGTCGCTGAACGCCGCGTGCCGCGCATGTTCTATGACTACGCCGACTCGGGCTCCTGGACCGAGGGCACCTACCGCGCCAACGAAGACGACTTCCACCCCATCAAGCTGCGCCAACGCGTGGCCGTGAACATGGAGGGTCGCAGCACCGCCACCACCATGGTGGGGCAGCAGGTCAAGATGCCCGTGTGCATCGCGCCCGTGGGCCTGACCGGCATGCAGCATGCCGACGGCGAGATCCACGCCGCGCGCGCGGCCGAGAAGTTCGGCATTCCGTTCACGCTCTCGACCATGAGCATCTGCTCCATCGAGGACATTGCCGAAAACACCAGCGCGCCGTTCTGGTTCCAGCTGTACATGATGCGCGACCGCGATGCGATGGCCCGCATGATCCAGCGCGCCAAGGACGCCAAGTGCAGCGCCCTGGTGCTCACACTGGACCTGCAGGTGATCGGCCAGCGCCACAAGGACATCAAGAACGGCCTGACCGCGCCGCCGAAGCCCACGCTGGCCAACATCCTCAACCTCATGACCAAGCCCCAGTGGTGCTTGGGGCTGGCCGGCACGCGCCGGCGCACCTTCCGCAACCTGGTGGGGCATGTGAAGGGCGTGTCGGACATGAGTTCGCTCGCCGCCTGGACCAACGAGCAGTTCGACCCGCGCTTGTCCTGGGCCGACGTGGCCTGGGTGAAGGAGCAGTGGGGCGGCAAGCTGATCCTCAAGGGCATCATGGTCGAGGAGGACGCGCGCCTGGCCGTGCAGCACGGCGCAGACGCCATCGTGGTCAGCAACCACGGCGGGCGCCAGCTGGACGGCGCGCCGTCCACCATCCATGCGCTGCCAGCCATCGTGGATGCCGTGGGCACGCAGACCGAGGTGTGGATGGACGGCGGCATCCGCAGCGGCCAGGACGTGCTCAAGGCCTGGGCGCTGGGCGCGCGCGGCACCATGATCGGCCGCGCCATGGTGTATGGCCTGGGCGCATTCGGCGAGGCGGGCGTGACCAAGGCGCTGCAGATCCTCCACAAGGAGCTGGACGTGACCATGGCCTTCTGCGGCCACACCAACATCCAGAACGTGGGCCGCTCCATCCTCGTGCCCGGCACCTATCCCACCGCGCCGCAGAGCTGACGCGTACTATTGTTTTAATAGCTGCTGGCGCTTGGTAGATAAGCGCTAGCGGCCGATTTGGCTTCGGGTATTCAGGATGGCCATCGCCATGGGCTGAGGCGCCCCTCGCCAATCGCAGGGGCTGCGCGGCGATGGCGCTGGCTATGCTCGGCGGCGCATGACCTCCTCCCTGACCGCCGTTGCACCCTGGCTCTGGGTGCCCGTGGTGCTGTTTGCCGCGCTGGCGCAGACCGTGCGCAACACCGCGCAGCGCTCCCTGACCGCCGAGCTGGGCACGCTGCCCGCCACGCTGGTGCGCTTTCTCTACGGCCTGCCGTTTGCCGGCGTGTGGCTGGCGTTGCTGTACGCCTGGCCCGCGCAGCCGCCGGCCGTGCCGCATTTCAGCGCCGCCTACCTGGGCTGGATCGCGCTGGGCGCGTTCTTCCAGATCGCGGGCACGGCCTTCCTGCTGCTGGCCATGGCCGAGCGCAACTTCGCCGTGGCCGTGACCCTGTCCAAGACCGAGGTGCTGCAGGTGGCGCTGTTCGCCAGCGTGTTCCTGCACGAACTGCCCACGCCGCTCGCGCTGCTGGCGATGGTGGTGGCCACGCTGGGCGTGCTGCTGCTGTCGCTGCCCCCGCGCGGACAGCTGCTGTCGCCTGCAGCCTGGCTGAGCCGCCCGGCCCTCTATGGCCTGGCCTGCGGCGCCAGCTTTGCCATCGCCTCGGTGGGCTTTCGGGGTGGGGCGCTGGCGCTGGGGGCGGAAACCCCCTGGCTGTCGGGCGCCTGGGGCGTGCTCATCGCGCAGACGCTGCAGACCCTGGGCCTGGGTGCCTGGGTGGCGCTCAAGACCGAGCGGGGCCTGGCCGCGCTGTGGCCCGCGTGGCGCATGTCGCTGGTGGCGGGCAGCATGGGGGCGGCCGCGTCGCTGGCCTGGTTCACGGCCTATGCCATGCAGACCACGGGGGCCGTGCGCACGCTGGGCATGGCGGAGGTGGTGTTCAGCTACCTGGTGTCGCGCCGCCTGCTGAGCGAGTCCTTCTCGCGGCCCGAGAAGGTCGGCATGGCGCTCATGTTGGCAGGGCTGGTGCTGATCTGCCTGCAGGGCGTGTAGGAGCGGACCGGGGGAGGCGCGACAATCGCGGCAGTGACCGCCACCGCCCCTGTTCGCCGCATCGCCCACCTCGACATGGATGCGTTCTACGCCTCCGTCGAACTCCTGCGCTACCCGCAACTCAAGGGGCTGCCCGTGGTGATCGGTGGCGGCCGCCGCCCGCAGGACGAAGCGCTGACCGCTGCCTACGCCGGGCGGCCGGGGGATATTCCGGTGGCGGCGTTTGCGCTGCTGAAGGACTACGCGGGCCGCGGTGTGATCACCACCGCCACCTATGCGGCGCGCCAGTTCGGCGTGGGCTCCGCCATGGGGTTGATGAAGGCCGCGCGCCTGTGTCCGCAGGCCGTGCTGCTGCCGGTGGACTTTGCTGCCTACCGCCGCTACTCCAGGCTTTTCAAGGAAGTGATCCTCTCCATCGCGCCCGTCATGGAAGACCGCGGCGTGGACGAGGTGTACATCGACTTCACGCGAGTAGCGGGCGGCCAGCGCGACGGCGGGCGGGTGCTGGCGCGGCTGATCCAGAAGAGCATCTTCGACGCCACGGGGCTGACCTGCTCGATCGGCGTGGCGCCCAACAAGCTCATCGCCAAGATGGCGAGCGAGTTCAACAAGCCCAATGGCATCTCCATCGTGCAGCCAGGCGACCTGCAAGACCTGATCTGGCCGCTGGACTGCCGCAAGATCAACGGCGTGGGCCCCAAGGCCGAGGCCAGGCTGCTCGCCCACGGCATCCGCACCATTGGCGAACTGGCCCAGCGGCCGCTGCCGTGGCTGATGCAGCAGTTCGGGCGTTCCTACGGTGCCTGGCTGCACGACGCGGCCTGGGGCCGCGACGAGCGCCCGGTGGTCACCGAGAGCGAGCCGGTGAGCATCAGCCGCGAGACGACCTTCGAGCGCGACCTGCATGCCGTGCGCGACCGCGCCGAACTCGGCGCCATCTTTACCGACTTGTGCCAGCGCGTCGCGCAGGACCTGCAGCGCAAGGGCTACGTGGGCCGCACCATCGGCATCAAGCTGCGCTATGACGACTTTCGCGCCGTCACCCGCGACCAGACCATTGCCGTGCCCACGCATGACGCGGCAACCATCCGCCGCGTGGCGGGCCTGTGCCTCAAGCGTGTGCCGCTGGACCGGCGTCTGCGCCTGCTGGGGGTGCGCGTGGCATCCCTGGTGCCGGTGGCGCCGCACAGCGCCGACAGCATGCCGCCGGGGCGGGAGCAATGTTCCGCCCTGGGTCTTTTCTGACAATCAGGATTATTATGTAAATTTTTGTGTCAGCAAACCACGGCACAATGGTTTGCACTGTTTCCGTGCGGAACCTTTCGGCAGGACTTACCTATGCGCGTCAACCTTCCCGTCACCAACAACGAATACGACTTTCCGGCCGACGAGCTGCTGATGTCCACCACCGATGCCAAAGGGGTGTTGACGCACTGCAACGCGCCCTTTGCCCGTGTGAGTGGCTTCACCATGGAAGAACTCATGGGCCAGCCGCACAACATGATCCGCCACCCGGACATGCCGCCCGAGGCCTACAAGGACATGTGGTCCACCATAGGCCGCGGGCGCAGCTGGACGGGCTTTGTGAAGAACCGGCGCAAGAATGGCGACTTCTACTGGGTGCAGGCCCACGTTACACCCATCATGCGCGAGGGCAAGCCGGTGGGCTACCTGTCGGTGCGCACCAAGCCCACGCGCGAGCAGGTCCAGGCCGCCGAGGCCTTGTATGCCCGCGTCAAGCAGGAGCGCGAGTCTGGGCGCCAGACCATCCGGATGCACGCCGGGGGCGTGCGCAGTACCAGCATGTGGGACCATCTGCGCAAGCGCTACCGCGCGGGCCCCACGCTGCGCCTGGCGGCCATGCTGTTGCCGCTCATGCTGGTGTCGCTGGTGCCAGGCTGGTTGGGCTGGAACGATGGCATGGCCGTGGCCCTGCACACCCTGGCCTGGCTGGTGACGGCGGGCCTGGTGCTGGCGCGCTACCACGTGGGCATGACCCTGCCCATCCGCAGCCTGCGCCGCCTGCTCAACAGCATGGCCGCTGGCGACCTCACGCACCGCGAGCCCGAGCTGCCCATGACCCATGTGCTGGGCAAGGTCATGGCGCGCGTGCAGCGGTTGCAACTCAACATCCGGGCCGTGGTGGGCGACGCGATGGAGGAAATGGAGCGCTTCAGCGGCATCTCGGCGGAAATCGCCCAGAGCGCACAGGATCTGTCGGGCCGGGCCGAGTCGCAGGCCAGCAGCCTGGAAGAATCGGCCGCCGCCATGGAGCAGCTTTCCGCCACGGTGGAAAACTCCAACGAGGCTGCCCAGAAGGTGGTGCGTGAAAGCCACCACAGTGCCGAACTGGCGACCCAGGGCGGGCAGGCGGTGGCCCAGGTCAGCCAAGTGGTCAGTGCCATCGAGCAGTCTTCGCGCAAGATGGGGCAGATCATCTCGACCATCGAGGGCATCGCCTTTCAGACCAACATCCTGGCGCTCAATGCAGCCGTCGAGGCCGCGCGTGCGGGTGAGCAGGGGCGTGGCTTTGCCGTGGTGGCAGGGGAGGTGCGCAGCCTGGCGCAGCGCTCGTCCGAGGCTGCCAAGGAAATCCAGGCGCTCATCAACGAGTCGGCCAGCAACATCGGCCGCGGTGCGGGCCTGATGCAGTCGGCCAGCAAAACCATCGAACAGGTGGTGCAGTCGGTGGCGCACGTCAATACCCTGATGGGCCAGATGGGTGTCGCAGCGCGCGAGCAGGCAGAGGGTATCTCACAGGTCAACGAGGCCGTCACCCTGCTCGATCGGGACACCCAGCAGAACGCAGCCTTGGCGGAACAATCGGCCGCAGCATCCCGCGTCATGAGTGACAGTGCTGCCGTGCTCGGGCGCACGTTGGAAGTGTTCCGCGTGCGCTGAACTTACTGACGCGCGGTGCGGACGTTCTTCGGCATCGCCTGCGGGTGGCTGGTGCGCCAGGGGTTGATGTCCAGGCCCCCGCGGCGCGTATAGCGCGCATACACCTCCAGTTTGATGGGCTTGCAGCGCGTCCACAGGTCCATGTAGATGCGCTCCACGCATTGCTCGTGGAATTCGTTGTGGTTGCGAAAGCTCACGATGTACTGCAGCAGCCGTTCCTGGTCGATCTGTGGGCCGCTGTAGGCGATGCGCACGCTGCCCCAGTCGGGCTGGCCGGTGACCAGGCAGTTGCTCTTGAGCAGGTGGCTCACCAGCACCTCGCTGACCGGCGCTTCGTCCATGGCGGCGCGCAGCAGCTCGGGCGCGGGCTGGTAGGTGTCGCACTCGATGTCCAGCCGGTCCAGCAGCAGTCCGTCAAGCTCGTGCAGCGGCTCCTGGTCAAACTGCTCGGGCAGCACCAGGCGCACGCCCACGGTGCCCGGGGTTTCTGCGCCACGCCAGACGGCCTCACTGATATCGGTGCGCAGGCGCGCCTGCACGTCCTGTGCGGTGGCAAAGCGCGTGTTGTTGTAGCTGTTGAGGTACAGCTTGAACGACTTGCTCTCGACGATGTGGGGCGTCTCGCAGGGAACGGTGATGTGGGCGATGGCCACCTGCGGCTTGCCGCGCAGGTTGAGCCAGGACAGCTCGAACGCCGTCCACAGGTCCGCGCCGAAGAAGGGGGCGTTGCCGTCGATGCCGATCTCGGCGCGCTTGTCCGCGCGCGGAATGGGAAACAGCAGCGACGCGTCGTACTGGTCGGCATAGGCCGAGGCCTTGCCGAGCTGGGAGTGTTCCGGGGTGTTCATGGTGTGCTATGGATTGGATAGCTGCTAGCGCTTATCGAATAAGTGCTAGAGGCTCATTTCATTTGAATTCCCGTTCGCGCAGCCATTTGGTGGCGATCCACTTCTCGCCCTCGATCACCGAGGCGCCGCCGTGCAGCGTGCGCGTGCTGGGATGGGGCCGCTCGTAGCTGAAGAACACCGCATTGCCCTGGCGCGGCGCCACTTCCAGGGGCACGTCGGGGAAGGTGGTGCCGCCGCCCTTGCGCGGGTTGTTCAGGTAGATCACCAGCGTCGCCACGCGCTGGCCGCCGCGGCGCACGATGGTGGAGGTGCCGGGCTGGTCGGGGTCGAAGTAGTCGTAGTGCGGCTTGTATTCCGCGCCGGGGCGGTAGTGCAGCACCTGCAGGCCTTCGCCGTTCTGGATGGGCCAGCGCACCAGGCGGGCGATGCGCTCTTCCAGCCGCTGCACCACGGGCGTCTCGCCGCGCTGAAAGAACATGCCGTCGCTGGTGCGGTCCGCGTTCACCTCTTCGCCGCCGGTGGTGGTCTGCACGGTGAGCGAGCGCGCCATGCGTGGCTGTGCAGCGTCGATGATGGCCTGGCATTCCTCGGGCGACAGCAGGTTGCCGAACAGCACCACGCGCGGCTGGGCCATCGACATCAGCACCTCGACCTGGCGGTCGCCCACGTCGATGAAGAGCGGCGCGTCGGCGATGTCGGGCTCGGGTACCGGCACGGCGGGCGGTAGGCCTTGCGGCTGCACAGCGCCGTCCAGATGCGCGCGCAGTACCTCCTCCACCGCGCGCACGGCAACGCTATCGGCCCAGCCCGCGTTGCGCATGGCCTCGATCAGTGCGGGCGTGGCGATGCCGGCGCCGGACTGGTCGAGGATCCACTGGCGCAGCTCGGGCGTAACGGACTGGGAGGAGGCGAAGCTGTGATCGGGCATGGGCTTTCGTTGGGGCAGGGTTTCAGGTGCGCTTAAGGCCCAGCACCTGCAGTTCGGCATCGCTCAAGCGCGACAGCACGTCGCTGCGCAGCGTCTGCAGGCGCTGGTGGTGGCGAAAGTCCAGGTCTACACCCTGCAGCGGCTGCACGCCGTCGGACGCGAGCGCATAAGCCTCGCCGGCTGTCTCGTTCACCAGCAGCCACATGCGCCGCACCTGGCCCCGCTGGCCGCCATGCGTGTGCTGGGCGGCAAACGCCTCCGCATCGGCGCGCCGGGTGAAGGTGGCTTTCAGGAATTCTTCGCGCATGAACGTGATCCACACGCCCCAGCCTTCGCGCACGGTGGCCTCGAAGGGCTGGTCGACGGCTTGGGTGGCGGGGTAGTGCGCGGTTTCGACGGCGTGGTTCATGGGGGGCGTCCAGGAAAGGAGGGGAACCTGTCTAGCTGCCGGCGGCGTGGCGGCGGAACACGAGCCGGTCGGGCTGGGACGAGGCCGGGTGGAAAGCATAGCCTTCCAGGTCGAATTCCTCCAGCCGCCGCGGGGTGGCCGCGCGCTGCTGAATGGCCCAGCGCGCCATCAGGCCGCGCGCGCGCTTGGCGTAGAAGCTGATGATCTTGTACTGGCCGGCCTTGTGGTCCTCGAACACGCATTCAATCACGCGCGCCTTGAGCACCTTGCGGTCCACGGACTTGAAGTACTCCTGCGAAGCCAGGTTGACCACCACCGGCGTGGCGTCCGCGGCCAGGCGCTGGTTCAGGTGTTCGGCGATGCGCGCGCCCCAGAACTGGTCGAGGTTGGCGCCGGCATCGGTCGCCAGGCGCGTGCCCATCTCCAGGCGATAGGGCTGCATGCGGTCCAGCGGCCGCAGCACACCGTACAGGCCGCTCAGGATGGCGACATGCTGCTGCGCCCACTGCAGGTCTTCGAGGGAGAGCGTCTGCGCCTGCAGCCCCTCGTACACGTCGCCGTTGAAGGCCATCACGGCCTGGCGCGCGTTGGTGGCCGTGAAGCGCGGCTGCCAGGCCGCATAGCGCGCCACATTGAGGGCGGCCAGCGGGTCGCTGATCGACATCAGCGCGGCCACTTCCTGCGGCGACTTCTCGCGCAGCACCGCGATCAGGCGCTGTGCGTCGGGCACGAACGCGGGCAGCGTGTGCGGCAGGCCGGCGGGCAGGGGGGTGTCGTAGTCCAGCGACTTGGCGGGCGACAGCAGGAACAGCACGGTCATTACTCCCAATGTGCGAGCTGCCGTGGCTATCAGCTGAATATGCCTCTAAGGCTTATCCATCAAGCGCCAGCAGCTCATTTATCGATAGCGTAAAACGCCACCGGGGGCATGACGCCCCCGGTGTTCTGCCATGGCGCGGGCTTAGGCGGCCGCGTTGTCCTGGTCGAACGGCAGCTGCATCGCGCCCAGGTCGCGGCGGGTTTCCACCAGCACCAGCGGACCTTCATCCAGCACCACCACGGGCGCGCGCTCGCGCGGCACGTGGACGGGCTTGGGCTCGGCCGCAATCGCGGCCTGCGCGGCGGCGATCTTCTGGGCGTCGGAATTCACCCATTGCAGGCCCGAAGCCTGCGCCACCTGCTGCAGCGTGTCCACGGGCAGCGTGAATGCCTGCACGCGCGGCATGCCACCGGTTGCCGGCGCTACCGCGGCGGCAGCCGGAGCTGGTGCGGGCACAGGTGCCGCTGCAACGGGCGCGGGCGCCGGTGCGGGGGCTGGCACGGCGGCCGGGGGTGGCGTCACTGCGGCCGTGGCTTCGGGCGCGGCCTGCGGCGTTGCCGCCGGGGCAGATGCCGGAGCGGAGGCGAAATAGCTGCGGCGTGCGGGGGCGGAGTCCTCCTCGGCCGGCGCAGCGGGAGCGGGGAGGTCCAGGTCCATCAGCGGCGCGCCAGGCGCTTCGGCATCGGCACCGGTGGCGCTGGCCTCGGCATTGCGCGGGCCGCGCTCGCCACGTTCGCGGCGGTCGCGTCCATAGCGGTCGCGCGAACGGCGCTCGCGGCGCTCCTCGCCGGCGGGGGCTTCGGCGCCGGACGTACCGACTTCAGCGCCGGACAGGTCCAGGTCCGGCAATGCGGCCAGGGGCGCAGTGTCGGCAAAGTCGGCGCCAGCGGCGGGGGCGTTGGCGTCGATGGTGCGCGGGCCGCGTTCGCGGCGCTCGCCGCCGCGTTCGCCACCGCGCTCACGGCGCTCGCCTCGTTCACCCCGTTCGCGGCGTTCACCGCGCTCGCCGGTGCGTGCCGTGCGCTCCTCGGTCACTGCCACGTCGGCATCGGTCGTGACCGGGGTGTTGGCCAGGTCGGCCGCAGACTGCACGGGCGGCTGTGCGTTGCGCTCACCGCGCTCGCGGCCGCCACGGCCTTCGCGCGGCTCGCGGCGGCTCTCGCCTTCCGCGCGCTCGCCACGGCGTTCGCCGTCGCGGCCATTGCGTGGCTCACGCGGTTCGCGGTTCTCGCGGCCCTCGGCGCTGCGCTCGCCGCCACGGCCTTCGCCACGGCGGCCGCGGCCTTCGCCGCCTTCGCGGTTGCCGTTGCGCTCACCGCCACGCTCGCCGCTGCGTTCACCAGTGCGTTCGCCACGGCGACCGCCGCGCTCACCGCGACGCCCTTCGCCGCGTGCGCCGGGTTCCGCCGGCGTCTGCGCGGGGGCCGCCACAGGTGCGGGCGCGGGTGCGGCGCCAAAGCCGAACAGGCTCTTGATCCATGCGAAGAAGCCCTGCTCGGGCGCCGGTGCGGCGGCCGGGCGCTGGGGCGCAGGCGTGGGGGCTGTTGCCGGGCGCTGCTGGCCGTGGCCCTGCGGGCGCGTGGCGCCGCGGGCGGCGCCTTCGGGGCGCGGCTCGGCCACAGGGGCGGGTGCATCGGGCAACACGCCCTTGATCACGGGCGTCTGCTTGTTGGTAGGCTCCTGCGAGCGGCGCGTGACCTTGGTCTGGTCTTCCTCCACGTCGGCCAGCTTGTAGCTGGCGTCCAGGTTTTCCAGACGCGGGTCGTCGTGCTTGAGGCGCTCCAGCTTGTAGTGCGGCGTTTCCAGCGACTTGTTGGGGATCAGCACCACGGAGACGCGTTGCTTGAGTTCGATCTTGGCGATCTCGGTGCGCTTTTCGTTCAGCAGGAAGCTGGCCACCTCCACCGGCACCTGGCAGTGCACGGCGGCGGTGCTGTCCTTCATGGACTCTTCCTGGATCATGCGCAGCATCTGCAGCGAGAAGCCTTCCGTGTCGCGCACGTGGCCGGTGCCGTCGCACAGCGGGCAGCGGATGTGTGCGCCTTCGGACAGCGAGGGCTTCAGGCGCTGGCGGCTCATCTCCATGAGGCCGAACTTGCTGATGGTGCCGAACTGCACGCGCGCGCGGTCCTGGCGCAGCGCGTCGCGCAGGCGGTTTTCCACTTCGCGGCGGTTCTTGCTCTCCTCCATGTCGATGAAGTCGATCACGATCAGGCCGCCCAGGTCGCGCAGGCGCATCTGGCGTGCCACTTCGTCGGCGGCCTCCAGGTTGGTGCGCGTGGCGGTTTCCTCAATGTCGCCGCCCTTGATGGCGCGTGCTGAGTTCACGTCCACGCTGACCAGAGCCTCGGTGTGGTCGATCACGATGGCGCCGCCCGAGGGCAGGGTCACGGTGCGCGCGTAGGCGGACTCGATCTGGTGCTCGATCTGGAAGCGCGAGAACAGCGGTGCGTCGTCGCGGTAGCGCTTGACCTTGCCGGCATGCTCGGGCATGACGTGCGCCATGAACTGGTGCGCCTGCTCGTAGATGTCGTCAGTGTCGATGAGGATGTCACCGATGTCGCTGTTGAAGTAGTCGCGGATGGCGCGGATCACCAGGCTGGATTCCTGATAGATCAGGAAGGCGCCCTTACCGGCCTTGGCGGCGCCATCGATGGCGGTCCACAGCTTGAGCAGGTAGTTCAGGTCCCATTGCAACTCGGGCGCGGAACGGCCGATGCCGGCGGTGCGCGCGATGATGCTCATGCCCTTGGGGTACTCCAGCTGGTCCATCGCCTCCTTGAGCTCGGCGCGGTCCTCGCCCTCGATGCGGCGCGACACGCCCCCGCCGCGTGGGTTGTTGGGCATCAGCACCACATAGCGGCCGGCCAGGCTGATAAAGGTGGTCAGGGCCGCGCCCTTGTTGCCACGCTCTTCCTTCTCGACCTGGACGATCAGCTCCTGGCCTTCCTTGATCACGTCCTGGATCCTGGCCTGGCTGGGTGATACGCCCTCGGCGAAGTACTGTTTGGAGATTTCCTTGAACGGCAGGAAGCCGTGGCGGTCTTCGCCATAGTCAACGAAGCAGGCCTCCAGCGACGGTTCCACGCGCGTGACGATGGCTTTGTAGATGTTGCCCTTGCGCTGCTCGCGCCCTTCGATCTCGATCTCGTAGTCCAGCAGCTTCTGGCCGTCCACGATGGCCAGGCGCCGCTCCTCGGGCTGCGTGGCATTGATGAGCATCCGCTTCATGATGCAATTCCTTTTCGTTGTGTCGTGGCGGCCCGCGCGCAGCGCTCTCTCAGGGCTGCAGCGGCGCGTACCGCCGGTTCCAAACCAAACAGGCTCTACACGAGCCGGAAATGCCTGGACTGACGCATCGAAACGAGGGAATTGCCGGGATGCACCACGACTGCTGGGTTGGCTAACTCAGCAGGCGGGGTGGTGGCGCGTGGATGGGGGCGAGCCGGTCAGCGCGCAGGCGTGCTACTAAAAATGTAGCCGTTGGCGCTTGACCGGCGGGTGTTGGTGGCGATTTGCGTGCACGTGGCAAAGGCTGACGCCCTCGCCACAATGACACCATCCATGCCAGCAACACCCACATGATTTTCGCTTTGATCCGCTGGCCGCAGTGCCCGGGTGGGGTGCGCGGCCAGCTTGGGATTCCGTAGATTCAGTGTTTCGATTTGTCAGCCTGCACGGCCGGCATGCGGACCTTCGCAGGCAACCGGCCTGCAATCTGCGCGCATGACGCCCGTTGGCATCAACCATGCTGCGCGCCGAGCCGGGCTGGGTCCATTAAACTCCAGACAAATCAACCACTTACACATTCGTCGCGCAGGTGAAACACATTATAGGGGGCAAACCGGCCGCTGGCCGCACCCCGCCAGAAGCCCCGGCGGCCCGCATCGTCGAGGTCGACGCCGAATCCGCGGGCCAGCGGCTCGACAATTTCCTCATCCGCCACCTGAAGGGCGTGCCCAAGACCCACGTCTACCGCATCATCCGCAGCGGCGAGGTCCGCCTGAACAAGGGGCGCACCAGCGCCGACGCGCGCGTGGCACCGGGCGACCTGGTGCGTCTGCCCCCCGTGCGCGTGTCCGACAAGGTGCTGGACAAGGCGGAGCGCCCCGCGCCCGCGCGCGAATTCCCCATCCTGCTGGAAGACGAGCACCTGATCGCCATCGACAAGCCCGCCGGCACGGCCGTGCACGGCGGCAGCGGCGTGAGCTTTGGCGTGATCGAACAGTTGCGCCAGGCGCGCCCGCAGGCGCGCTTCCTGGAACTGGTGCACCGGCTGGACCGGGAGACCTCGGGCATTTTGCTGGTGGCCAAGAAGCGCTCGGCGCTCACACATCTGCAGGACCAGTTCCGGGGGCGCGAGACGGGCAAGACCTATCTGGCGCTGGTCACCGGCCACTGGCCCGCCAACAAGAAGGTCATCGACACGCCGCTGCACAAATACCTGCAGGAGGATGGCGAGCGCCGCGTGCGCGTGACCACGCCCGACGACCCGGACGGCATGCGCTCCGTCACCCTGGTCAAGGTGCGCAGCCAGCTCGCGCCGCGCCCCTTGCAGGGCCTGCCGGCAATGAGCCTGCTGGAGGTGACCATCAAGACCGGGCGCACGCACCAGATCCGCGTGCACCTGTCCTCCCAGGGCCACCCGATCGCGGGCGACGACAAGTATGGGGACTTCGACCTGAACCGGCGCCTGCAGAAGCAAGGCTTGAAGCGCATGTTCCTTCACGCATGGCGGCTACAGTTTGACCACCCGGCCAGCAGTGAGCGCCTGGAATTGCGCGCCGAATTGCCGCCCGAACTGACCGCTTTCCTTTCCGACGACCCCGCACATGCCTGATTTCCGCCCGCGCCGATTCGATCTCATTGCCTTCGACTGGGATGGCACGCTGTTTGACTCCACCGCCATCATCGTGCGCAGCATTCAGGATGCGGTGCGCGATGTGGGCGGCACCGTGCCTACGGATGAAGCCGCCGCCTGGGTGATCGGCATGGCGCTTCCGCAGGCCCTGGCCCATGCGGCCCCCGACGTGCCGCGCGAGCGCTATACGGAGTTGGGCAACCGCTACCGCTACCACTACCTGCAGCACCAGGACGACCTGAGCCTGTTCGACGGCGTGCTGCCCATGCTGGAGGGCCTGCGCACGCGCGGCCACCTGCTGGCCGTAGCCACGGGCAAGAGCCGACGCGGCCTGGACCAGGTGCTGCACCAGGTACAGCTGCGTGGCATGTTCGACGGTTCGCGCACCGCGGACGAAACCGCCGGCAAACCGCACCCGCTGATGCTGCAGGAGCTGATGGCCGAGTTCGGCGTGGAGCCCGAGCGCCTGCTGATGATCGGCGACACCACGCACGACCTCGCAATGGCCCGCGCCGCGGGCTGTGCCAGCGTGGGCGTGGGCTATGGCGCGCACGACACGGCGGGCTTTGCCGAACTGGGGCCGCTGTGCGTGGCTTCGTCCGTGGCCGATCTGCACCGTTGGCTGCAGGAGCACGCGTAATGGCGACTCCGGTGGAGCAACGCATCGACCTCTGCCCCAGCGAGGCACTGGTGGATGGCGGCCGCGCCGTGGCGTTCGACGTGCGCTACTGCGGCCAGATCTGCCGCGCTTTCGCCATCCGCTATCAGGGCCGCGTGCACGCCTACCTGAACCGCTGTACCCATGTACCGATGGAGATGGACTACCAGGAAGGTCAGTTTTTCGACGACACCGGCCGCTGGCTGCTGTGTGCCACGCATGGCGCGGCCTACCAGCCCGACACGGGAGCCTGCGCTGGCGGTCCGTGCCGCGGCGGGCTGGTGAAGATCGCCTTGTCCGAGGAAGGGGGCCGGGTGCGCTGGCATACTGCCCTCCATCTGCACACCGTAGAGTTTTGACTCCATGACCGATCCGACCCGCACCGAACCCACGGGATTTGAGGGAAATCCGCCCGCAGCGCCCGACCTGTGGGCGCAACAAGCTACAAAAAATGAAGCGAGCAAGGCCGCAGCCGCTCCCGGCTGGGAGCGCGAGACGCTGGAGAAGCTGGTGCTCGGCACCCTGGCCGAGCAGCGCGCGGCGCGCCGCTGGCGCAACTTCTGGCGCCTGGCGTGGGTCCTGTTGGCGGGCGCGGTGATCTGGGCCGCGCTTTCGCGCGAAATGACCGCAACCAGCAAGAGCACGCCGCATACGGCCGTGGTGGACGTGAAGGGCGAGATCGCCGCGGGCGCCGAGGCCAGCGCCGAATTTGTCGTAGCCGCCATGCGCAGCGCATTCGAGGATGCGGGTTCGCAGGCCGTGGTGCTGCTCATCAACTCGCCGGGCGGCAGTCCGGTGCAGGCGGGCATCATCAACGACGAGATCGTGCGGCTGAAGGCCAAGTACAACAAGCCCGTCTATGCCGTGGTCGAGGAAACCTGTGCCTCGGCGGCCTACTACATCGCGGCGGCGGCGGACGGCATCTTCGTGGACAAGGCCAGCATCGTGGGCAGCATCGGCGTTCTGATGGACGGCTTCGGCTTCACCGGCGCCATGGAAAAGCTGGGGGTGGAGCGCCGCCTGCTCACCGCCGGTGAGAACAAGGGGTTTCTCGATCCGTTCAGCCCCCAGACCGAAACCCAGCGCGCATACGCCCAGGCCATGCTCGACCAGATCCACCAGCAGTTCATCGGCGTGGTGAAGCAGGGGCGGGGCGACCGGCTCAAGGTCACGCCTGAAACCTTCAGCGGCCTGTTCTGGACGGGCCAGCAGGCGGTGGAGATGGGACTGGCCGACCAGCTGGGCAACCTGGACTACGTGGCGCGCGAGGTGGTCAAGGCCGAGGACGTGATCGACTACACCCGCCGTGACAACGTGGCCGAGCGCCTGGCCAAGAAGTTTGGCGCCGCGGTAGGCATGGGCGCCGTGAAGGGCCTGGCTGCGCTGCAGCTGCCGCAGCTGCGCTGATATTGGGTTAAATCAGGCTCCAGCGCTTATCTATCAAGCGCTGCAAGCTATTATTTTTGAATTAACCGGGGCCGTGCGTGCGGCCTACGCACCGATGGCGAAGACCGTGGGTACACGGTTGTCCGGCGTGCCGGCGGTGTGTTGGCGCCATTCGCGCACCGTGTGGCTGGCAACTTGCGCATCGGCCAGCGTCAGGCCGCTTGCGCGCGCCAGCCGGGTCTGCGGCTGCAGCCCCTGCAGCAGCGCCTGCCACAGTGCGGCGTTGCGGTAAGGCGTCTCGATGAAAAGCTGTGTCTGGCCCTGCTTGTGGGCCAGAGTTTCCAGCTCGCGCAGGCGTTTGGTGCGCTCGCCTGCGTCCTGCGGCAGATAGCCCACGAAGGCGAAGTTCTGGCCGTTGAGTCCGCTGGCTGCCAGTGCCAGCAATAGCGACACCGGTCCCACCAGCGGTACCACGCGCAGCCCCAGGTCATGCGCCGCGCGCACCACGGAGCTGCCGGGGTCGGCGACGGCGGGCATGCCCGCCTCGCTGACCAGGCCCATGTCGTGCCCTGCCAATGCCGGCGCCAGCAGCGGACGTGCGTCGAACGATGCATGGCCCCGGGCGCCGTGGTCGCCCTTCTTGTGCACTTCGCGCGGCAGTTCGGTGATCTGCTGCGCCTGCAGCGGCGCCCCCAGCGGGTGCAGCGCGTCCACGCGCTTGAGGTAGGCGCGGCAGCTCTTGGCGTTCTCGCAAATCCAATGGGTGAGGCGTGCGGCTTGGCGCAACGTGCCCTCCGGTAGGGCTTCGGTCAGGGGTGCCTGGCTCTCGCAGCCGAAGTCCAGCGGCGCGGGCACCAGATACAGGGTGCCCCGAGCCGGGGTCGGGCCAACCGTTGCAGTGCTTTCGCTCATGGCAGCACCAGCCCTGCGGCGCGCAGCATGCGGCAGGTGCGTATCAAGGGTAGCCCGATCAGGGCGGTGGGGTCGTCGCTGTCGATCGCGTCGAGTAACGCGATGCCCAGGCCCTCGCTCTTGGCGCTTCCGGCGCAATCGTACGGCTGCTCGGCACGCAGATAGCGCTCGATCTCGTCGTCCGAAAGGTCACGAAAGCGCACCCGCACCGGCGCCAGGTCCACCAGCTCGAAGCCGCAGTCCTGGCAGACCACCGCCACGGCGGTGTGGAACACCACGGTCTTGCCACGCATGCGGCGCAACTGGGCGGTGGCGCGTTCGTGGTTGCCGGGCTTGCCCAACGGCTCGCCGTCCAGGTCTGCCACTTGGTCGGAGCCGATCACGATGGCCTGCGGATGCAGGCTGGCCACGGCGCGCGCCTTGGCCAGCGCCAGGCGCAGTGCCAGCGCGCGCGGGGCTTCGTCCGGCCGCGGTGTCTCGTCCACCGCGGGGGCAGCCACGTCGAAGGGCAGGCCCAGTCGGGCCAGGAGTTCGCGCCGGTAGCGCGAGGTCGATCCCAATACCAGGGAGCGGGACAGGGGGGAGAAATCCGGCATGCCTGGATTCTCTTACACTGCCCAGCATGACCAAGGAACACTCCCCCGACCGGCTGGACGTCAAGGCTTTTGCACAGGCCGGCGCTCACCTGTCCGGTCATGACACGCTGCTCAAATACAAGCGTCTGGCCGAGGAGGCGCAGGGGCTGCACCCGGATCTGCGCGTGGATTGGGCGGCGGACGGCGAAGTGCGCACCACGCACGGCGTGGGCGGCCAGGTCTGGCTGCGTCTGAAAGCCAGCGCCACCTTGCCGATGACCTGCCAGCGCTGTCTGCATTCCGTGGACGTGCCCCTAGAGGTAGAGCGCGAATTCCGCTTCGTGGCCGATGAAGCCACCGCTGAGGCACTGGATGGCGACAGCGATGAGGACCTGCTGGCATTGAGCCGCGAGTTCGATCTGCGCGAGCTGATCGAAGACGAACTGCTCATGGCCCTGCCGGTGGTGCCGCGCCATGAGGAATGCCCGACAGATGTCACGCTGGCCTCCAGCGACGAGGACTTCGAGCAGGCCAGTGCCGAAAAGCCCAATCCGTTTGCAGCCCTGGCAGGGCTTCGCAAGGACAATCCGGACGCCTGAGAAACGGCCCCGTTCGGCGGTTCCGATCAAAAATCATTTGAGATATAATCGAGGGCTTCGCGCGAATCCCCTCGTGTCTTCAATGGGCTGATCGCGTTTTTCACCAACCCTTTCAAGACCCTAGGAGCCGATCATGGCTGTTCAGCAAAACAAGAAGTCTCCCTCCAAGCGCGGCATGCACCGTTCGCACAATGCCCTGACGGTGCCTGGCATCGCCGTGGAGCCCACGACCGGCGAAACCCATATGCGCCACCACATCAGCCCCAACGGCTTCTACCGCGGCCGTCAGGTACTGAAGAACAAATCCGAAGCCTGATCCAGGCTGCGCACCCTCCGGGCCCGCTGCTACGAAAAATGTAGCGCGGGCCTTTGTCGTTTTGGCATGCGCCAAAATGGCCCTTTTATTTAACGGCCGCCTGACGGCTTGACGATTTGCCGATGATCACACTGGCTGTTGACTGCATGGGGGGCGATCATGGCCCCGGCGTCACGCTTCCCGCGTGCCGACAGTTCCTGGAGCATCACCCTGACGCACGCCTGATCCTGGTGGGTGGGCAGGACAGCCTGCAGGGTCTGGTACACGAGCGCGTGACGCATGTCGTGGCGTCGGAGGTGGTCACGATGGACGATGCGGTGGAGGTCGCGCTGCGTCGCAAGAAAGACTCCTCCATGCGCGTGGCCATCCAGCAAGTCAAGGATGGCGTGGCGCATGCGGCCATCTCCGCCGGTAACACTGGCGCGCTGATGGCCATCGCGCGCTATCTGCTCAAGACGCTGGACGGCATCGACCGCCCCGCCATCGCCACCCAGATGCCCAATGCGCAAGGCGGTGCCACCACGGTGCTGGACCTGGGCGCGAATGTCGATTGCACGGCCGAGCATTTGCTGCAATTCGCTGTCATGGGATCTGCGTTGGTGTCGGTGCTGCAGGACCGCGATGAACCGCTCGTAGGATTGCTGAACATTGGCGAAGAGGTCATCAAGGGCAACGATGTCATCAAGAAAGCCGGTGAACTGCTGCGTTCTGCGGCCAAATCCGGCGACCTGAACTTTCACGGTAATGTGGAAGGCAACGACATCTTCAAGGGCACTGTGGACATCGTGGTGTGTGACGGTTTCGTTGGCAATGTGGCACTCAAGGCCAGTGAGGGCGTGGCATCGATGATTGCGGGAGCGCTCAAACAGGAGTTTTCGCGCAACTTTTTCAGGAAAATTGCTGCCATCGTCGCTTATCCGGTGTTATCTGCCATCATGAAGCGCATGGATCACCGGCGTTACAACGGAGCCGCCCTGCTCGGACTGCGGGGGCTCGTGTTCAAGAGCCATGGTTCGGCCGACGCGCTGGCTTTCGAGCAGGCTTTGATCCGGGCGTATGATGCGGCCCGCAACAACCTGCTCGACCGCGTCCGCGCGCGGGTTGCGCATGCGGCGCCTTTGCTGGCAGCCGCAGACGCCCAGCCCGCTTCCTGACCGGCCGTGCCTCCCCCAATGACACGCTATTCACGCATTACCGGCACCGGCAGCTATTTGCCGCCGCACCGGGTAACCAATGATGACCTGGTGGCCCAGCTGGCGCAGCAGGGCATCGAGACCTCCGATGAATGGATCGTGGAGCGCACGGGCATCCGCGCACGCCATTTCGCCGACCGGGACGTCACCAGCAGCGACCTGGCGTTGGAAGCATCGCGCCGCGCGCTGGAGGCCGCCGGTTGCCAGGCGCAAGATCTTGACCTGATCATCGTCGCCACGTCCACACCGGACATGGTGTTCCCCTCCACCGCTTGCATTCTGCAAAACAAGCTGGGTGCCAATGGCTGCCCCGCCTTCGACGTGCAGGCCGTGTGCAGCGGCTTCGTCTATGCACTCACGGTGGCCGACGCCATGATCCGCTCCGGTGGAGCGCGCCGTGCGCTGGTCGTGGGGTCCGAGGTCTTCAGCCGCATTCTGGATTTCAACGACCGCACCACCTGTGTGCTGTTCGGCGACGGCGCCGGCGCAGTGGTGCTGGAGGCCTCGGAAGCGCCCGGCATCCTTGCGAGCGACCTGCATGCCGATGGCAGCCATGTTGGCATCCTCTGCGTGCCGGGCAACGTCTACGGCGGTCAGATTCTGGGCGACCCTTTGCTCAAGATGGATGGCCAGGCCGTCTTCAAGCTGGCCGTCGGCGTGCTGGAGAAAGCGGCGCGCGCCACGCTGGACAAGGCGGGCATGACCGACGCCGATATCGACTGGCTGATTCCCCACCAGGCCAACATTCGCATCATGCAGAGCACGGCGCGTAAGCTGAAGCTGTCCATGGACAAGGTGGTGGTCACGGTGGATCAGCACGGCAATACGTCGGCCGCCTCCATTCCCTTGGCACTGGACCATGGCGTGCGCAATGGCCAGGTCCAGCCGGGCCAGACGGTGCTGCTGGAAGGGGTGGGCGGCGGCTTCACCTGGGGTGCGGTGCTCCTGAAAATGTAGCTGCTGGCGCTTGCTGTGCAAGCGCTGGAGCCGCTTTTTGTCTTGAACTGTTTGACCATGTCGAAAACTTTTGCATTTGTGTTCCCCGGCCAAGGCTCGCAGTCGGTGGGCATGCTGGACGCTTGGGGTGACCATCCCGTGGTGGCCGAGACGCTGCGCGAGGCTTCCGAGGCGCTCGGCGAAGACGTCGGTGCGTTGATTCATGCGGGGCCCAAGGAGGCGCTGGCCCTTACCACCAACACCCAGCCGGTGATGCTGGTGGCCGGGATTGCGGCTTGGCGTGTGTGGTGTGCTGAGGGCGGGGCACTGCCGGTCGCCGTGGCCGGGCACTCCCTGGGCGAATACTCCGCGTTGGTGGCCTCGGGTGTTTTGAGTCTGGCCCAGGCAGCTCCGCTGGTGCGCCTGCGTGCCGCCGCCATGCAGGAGGCCGTGCCAGTGGGTGCAGGCGCCATGGCGGCCATCCTCGGGCTGGAGTCAGCTAAAGTGATCGCCGGTTGCGCCGAGGCTACGGCCAGCTTTGGTGCTGGATCCACCGATGTGGTGGAAGCCGTGAATTTCAACGATCCCGCTCAGACCGTGATTGCGGGTACCAAGGCGGGCGTGGAGAAAGCCTGCGAAGTGCTCAAGGCAGCGGGCGCAAAGCGTGCACTGCCACTGCCGGTGTCGGCGCCCTTCCACTCCAGCCTGATGAAGCCCGCCGCAGAAAAACTGCGTGCCGCGCTCGCTGCACTGGAACTGGGCGCTCCGCGCATTCCCGTGGTCAACAATGTGGACGTCGCGGTGCAGCAAGACGCAGATGCCATCCGCGATGCACTCTATCGGCAGGCCTTCGGCCCGGTGCGCTGGGTGGAGTGTGTGCAGGCGCTGAAGGCGCGTGGCGTGACGCATGTGATCGAATGCGGGCCCGGCAAGGTGCTGGCCGGGATGACCAAGCGCATCGACCCCGAACTGGTTGGCGCCTCACTGTTTGACCCGGCCACCCTGGCCGAAACCAAGGAACTGCTGGCATGAGTGAATCCGCCTCTCCCCAGATTGCGCTGGTTACCGGCGCCACCCGCGGCATCGGAGCCGCCATTGCCGCCGAGCTCGCCGAGCGGGGCTTGCGGGTGATTGGTACGGCCACCACGGATGAAGGCGCGCAGCGCATCGGCCAGGCCCTGGCGGCCCACGGTGGCAAGGGCGTCAAGCTGAACGTGACCGACGGCGCAGCAGTGGACACGCTGGTGGATGCCATCGTCAAGGAGCATGGGGGCCTGCATGTGCTGGTGAACAACGCGGGCATCACGCGTGACACGCTGGCCATGCGCATGAAGGACGACGACTGGGATGCCGTGCTTGACACCAATCTCAAGGCCGTTTTCCGCGTCAGCCGTGCGGCTATTCGGCCCATGATGAAACAGCGCTTTGGGCGCATCATCAGTATCACCAGCGTGGTGGGCGCATCGGGCAACCCCGGACAGGCCAACTACGCGGCCGCGAAGGCTGGTGTGGCAGGTATGACCCGCGCGTTGGCGCGTGAACTGGGCAGCCGCGGTATCACGGTGAACTGCGTGGCTCCGGGTTTCATTGCCACCGACATGACTGCCGATCTGCCGGAAGAGCAGAAAAAAGCGCTGAAATCTCAGATCGCCATGGGCGAATTGGGGCAGCCCAGTGACATCGCCCATGCCGTGGCTTACCTTGCATCGGCTGGTGCAGGTTATGTGACGGGACAAGAGTTGCATGTCAATGGCGGCATGTACATGTAATTAAAGTCAGTTGACGCCGTTTTGTCCGTACGGCGGGCTGCTACGGGGCTTTACCCGGAGCGGCTAGAATCGCGGATTCATTCACAACCCCCTGAGGGAAACCATGAGCGATATCGAAGCACGTGTCAAAAAAATCATTGCCGAACAACTCGGCGTGGAAGAGTCCCAAGTCACCAACGAAAAAGCCTTCGTGGCAGATCTGGGTGCCGACTCGCTGGACACGGTGGAACTGGTGATGGCGCTGGAAGACGAGTTCGGCATCGAGATCCCTGACGAAGACGCAGAGAAGATCACGACGGTGCAAAACGCCATCGACTACGCCAATACCCACCAGAAGGCCTAAGTCGCTGCCGCCCCGCACTCCCTGGGGCGCGGCATCCCATCAGCAAAGGTTTAGCGCATGAGCCGTCGTCGCGTTGTCGTGACCGGCCTGGGTTGCATCACCCCCGTTGGCAATACGGTGGCCGATGCCTGGGCCAACATCCTCGCCGGGAAATCCGGCATAGACCTCATCACCAAGTTCGATACGACGAACTTTGCCTGCAAGATAGCTGGCGAGGTCAAGGGTTTTGACCTGGACTCCTTCATCAGTGCCAAAGATGCGCGCACAATGGATACGTTCATCCATTACGGTATCGCGGCGGCCGAAGAGGCAGTGCGCGACGCTGGTCTGCCCACGGGCGAGGCGCTGGACGATGAATTGGCCACCCGCATCGGCTGCATCATTGGTTCCGGCATCGGCGGACTGCCGCTGATCGAGAACACGCATGCGGAGTTGACCAACCGGGGGCCGCGCCGCATCACGCCGTTTTTCGTCCCTGCATCCATCATCAACATGGTGGCTGGCCAGGTGTCGATGCGCTTCGGCTTCAAGGGACCGAACCTGTCGGTGGTCACAGCCTGCACCACGGGCCTGCACTGCATCGGCGAAGCGGCCCGTAAGATCGAATACGGGGACGCCGATGTGATCGTCGCTGGCGGTACGGAGTCCACCGTCTCGCCCCTGGGTGTGGGCGGCTTCGCAGCCATGCGTGCCCTGTCCACGCGCAACGATGATCCGCAGACGGCGTCACGCCCCTGGGATAAGGACCGCGATGGCTTCGTTCTCGGGGAGGGTGCGGGGGTTCTGGTGCTGGAGGAGTACGAACACGCCAAGGCGCGTGGCGCGCGCATCTACGCCGAGGTGTTGGGCTATGGCATGAGCGCCGACGCCGGGCACATGACGGCACCCAATATGGATGGCCCGCGGCGTGCCATGGTTGCCGCACTGCGCAATGCCGGCGTGAATGTCGACGAGGTGGATTACCTCAATGCGCACGGCACGTCCACGCCGCTGGGGGATCTCAACGAAACCAATGCCATCAAGGCGGCACTGGGTGACCATGCCAAGAAGATGGTGGTGAGTTCGACCAAATCGATGACCGGGCATTTGCTTGGTGGAGCGGGAGGCATTGAGAGTGTGTTCACCGTACTCGCTTTGCACCAGCAGAAGGTGCCTCCTACCACGAATATCTTCGAGCAGGATCCGGAGTGCGATCTGGACTACTGTGCCAACACGGCGCGGGACATGAAGATCGACATCGCAGTCAAGAACAATTTTGGCTTTGGTGGCACCAACGGAACGCTGGTGTTTCGGCGCGTCTGATTGATCGGGCCTGGCGCGGCGGCCGGCGCGTCCGCGAGTCTCTGGATCATCGGGCGGGCTCGTCCTCACCAGTGTTTGGCTAACGTCCGCCATGCGTGAGTCCTTGCACGCTCCCGCCGTTCGCTACCCCTATGGCCGCTCGCTCGTGGTGGCCCGCACCCTTGTCGTGTTGGCGCTGGCCGGCATGGCCTGTCTATCGGTCTGGTTGCTATCCCATGGACGTCAGCCCGACCTGGCCATGCGCGCCTGGGTTGGTGCTGTGGCCTGGGTGTTGGGTATGGCGGCGGCCTGGCGCTTCTGGCACCGCCTGCCGGAAGGCTTTTTGGTGTGGGATGGCAGCCTGTGGTGGTTGGAGACTGGGCGAGCGGGCATGCGTATGCCCGTGGATCAGTCACCCGCGGTGCATCTTGACTTTCAGACCATCCTGATGCTTTCCGTGCAAGGTGCATCCCACACACGGCAATGGCTGTGGATGGAATGCAGAAGCGACCCTCTCCAATGGCCGGCTCTGCGGCGTGCGGTATATTCGCGCGCCCGTGGCGGCCCCCTCGCTGGCGCGCCCGCGAAGCAGACAACCGACGGAATGCCACCCCCGCAGGGTGGCGGAGCATCCCACAAGACATGACGACCCCATCGCCCGCGCCCCAAGAGCCCGCCGACAGTGATCTGCGATTGGTCGAGCGCACCGTCGCGGGGGACCAGCGCGCCTATGAACTTCTGGTCATCAAATACCAGCGGCGCATCGAGCGCCTGGTGGGGCGTATGGTGCGCGATACCGATCTGGTGGCCGACATCACGCAGGAAACCTTTTTGCGCGCCTACCGAGCCTTGCACCAGTTCCGTGGAGAGGCGCAGTTCTATACGTGGCTCTACCGCATCGCCGTGAACACCGCCAAGAAGGCGCTGGTAGACATGAAACGCAATCCGGTTGTCACGGAGAGCGCTCTTCGCGGCAGCAGCGACTCCGAAGATGAAACTTCCTTCCTGGATCGTGAACTAATCAGCGACGAAACCCCCGAAACCGTGTTGGCGGCCCAGGAAATCGCTGCCGCTGTCAATGCGGCCATGGAGGCACTGCCCGAGGATTTGCGGCAGGCCGTGACTCTGCGGGAGATCGAGGGGTTGAGTTACGAGGAAATTGCCGTAGCCATGGAATGCCCCATCGGTACGGTGCGCTCGCGGATCTTCCGTGCGCGCGAGGCAATTTCCGCGCGGGTCAAGCCTTTGCTGGAGAAGCGCTCCGGCAAGCGGTGGTAGGCGTGTGAATGGCAATGGCGCGGTTTGGCGAGTAAACACCATGAACGACGACATGATGATGCGAGAACAGCTGTCGGCTTTGGCCGATGGGGAGTTGCAGGGCGAAGAATTTGCGCACGCGCTCACCTATGCCGCGAACGCCGAGGGGCGGGCGACGTGGCAGCTCTACCATTTGATAGGTGACACCCTGCGCAGTTCTGAAGCAGCGGGCATGGGAGACCTTGAACTCGTAGACCGCCTGCGCACGCAACTGGCGCGCGAACCGGCGCCCCGTTTGCCGGCCGTGGAAGTAGGTCACGTGGCCTCTATGAAGGTGGGGCGGACGAAAGACAACGCAGCCAACGCCGAAGTGTTCCGCTGGAAGGTGGCGGCAGGGTTCGCGTCGTTTGCCGCAGTCGCGGCTGTTGGATGGAGTGTTTATCTGGGCGCCGAAGGTGACGGCCGCCCGGCAGGTGCGCAGTTGGCGGCGGCCCAGCCAGCCATGACGGCCACGGCGCCCGCTCTGCTGGCCACAGCCGCCGGCCCTGATGGGCAACAGGTCATGTTGCGTGATCCGCGTCTGGATGAGTTGCTCGCGGCGCACAAGCAGTTTGGCAGCACGACTGCACTGCAGATGCCGGCAGGCTTCCTGCGGAACGCCACGTTTGAAGCGCCTGCGCGCTAAAGGGTCGGGCTCATCGTTGGAATGTCTAGGCTAGGGAGTCCAGGCGCGTGATTCGGTGGCGAGTAATGCAGTGCTGCCGCAGGTTGCGGTCATGGTGGTTGGTGTGTGGCGGTTTGATGCTCTGTGGCGTGGCTGCGGCGAACTGCATGTCAGGCCCCGCACCAACGACCCCTGGCGAACCACGCGACGTGGCGGAGTGGGTTGCGCGCATGCACCATGCTTCGCTGTTTCGCAGCTACCGTGGCACGTTCGTGGTTCTTTCTTCCAATGGGGCCATGGTCAGTTCCCGGATCTGGCATGCCTGCGAGGGTGCGCGGCAAATTGAGCGGGTCGAGGCGCTGAGCGGAACACCACGGGTGGTCTTCCGGCGCGAAGAGGAGGTCCGCACCTTCCTTCCGCATGCCCGTGTGGTACGCAGCGAATTGCGCGACGTGCCCGGTTCTTTTCCGCGTGTTGCCGATGCCAAGGGTGTCCATCCTTCGCAGCATTACGCACTGCGGGCCCTCGGGCAGGAGCGCGTGGCCGGGAGGGATGCCGATCGGCTTTTATTCCAGCCCCGTGATGCCTGGCGATTCGGCTACCAGATCTGGGTGGATCGTGTGTCTGGACTGGTTGTCAAGATGCAGACCTTGGACGGCGAAGGTCGGCTCCTGGAGCAGGCGGCATTTTCGGAACTGAATCTGGATGTCCCGGCGGATCTGTCGCGCATCGAACAGATGATGGAGGACTTGCAGGGGTATCGTCTCGTGAAGGTCCCTCTTCAGCGGACGACGGCCGAAGCGCAAGGCTGGACCATGGGCAAGGCGGTGACCGGATTCGTCTCCCAGGGCTGCTATCGCAAAGACGTGATGGCTATGGCGTCCCCGCTATTGCAGTGCATTTACTCAGACGGCTTGGCCACGCTTTCCGTCTTTGTGGAGCCGTTCGATGCGGCACGCCATGCTGCATCTGTGCGCAGTGCCAGTATGGGCGCCACACAAGTGGTGGGCCGGCAGGTGCACAAAACTGCCTGGGTGACCGCTGTGGGGGAAGTTCCTGCCCGAACGCTCCAGCGGTTCATCGAGTCCGTCCAACGCAAGGACGAGTGATGCACGCCGTTCCCGGTGTACGGGAACCAATGCGCGCGGCTTTCTCACAAACCGCTATTCCCGCTGTTGCGGGTTGTCTGGAAAAGAAAGGCTGATGATGACGAAACTCCGTGCAAAGCGCGCATGGTGGCCCTGCGCTATGGCCATCGCCTTGGCAATGGGCGGCGCAGGCTTGGTGGCGGCGCCCGCTTCGGTGCAGGCCCAGCCTGCTGCCGTGGTGCGTGGCCTGCCTGACTTCACCGAACTGGTCGAGCAGGTGGGACCGTCCGTGGTGAACATTCGCACAACCGAGAAGGTGACGGCGAGGCCCTCCATCGGGGGCATGGATGAAGACATGCTGGAGTTCTTCCGGCGCTTTGGTGTCCCGGTGCCCAACATTCCACGCCAGCAAGGGCCGCAGCGTGCGCAGCCCGAAGAGCAGCCGCGTGGCGTGGGATCGGGGTTCATTCTGAGTCCTGACGGCTATGTCATGACCAACGCCCACGTGGTGGAGGGGGCGGACGAAGTGATCGTGACGCTGACGGACAAGCGGGAGTTCAAGGCCAAGATCATTGGCTCGGACAAGCGCACCGACGTTGCCGTCGTCAAGATCGACGCCACGGGACTGCCCGCGGTAAAGGTGGGTGACGTGGGCCGTCTTAAAGCGGGTGAATGGGTCATGGCAATCGGCTCTCCCTTTGGCCTGGAAAACACCGTGACCGCCGGCATCGTGAGTGCCAAGCAGCGCGATACGGGCGACTATCTGCCCTTCATCCAGACGGATGTGGCCATCAATCCCGGTAACTCCGGCGGCCCTCTGATCAACATGCGGGGCGAGGTGGTGGGCATCAACAGCCAGATCTACTCCCGCTCCGGCGGATTCATGGGTATCTCGTTCGCCATTCCCATTGACGAGGCCATGCGCGTGAGCGAGCAACTGCGCGTGAGCGGTCGTGTGAGCCGTGGCCGCATTGGTGTTCAGATTGGCTCGGTTCCCAAGGATGTGGCGGAGTCCATCGGGCTTGGCAAAACCGACGGCGCGCTGGTGCGCGGCGTGGAGACTGGATCCCCCGCGGAGAAGGCTGGCATCGAGGCGGGCGACGTGATCACGCGCTATGACGGCAAGGCCGTCGAGAAGGTGTCTGACCTTCCCCGCCTGGTGGGCAACACCAAGCCAGGAACCAAGACCCATATCACGGTGTTCCGCCGTGGCGCATTGCGCGACCTGTCGATCACCATTGCCGAGGTGGAGCCCGATGAAAAGGTGGCAGCCAAGGCAGCCGAAGCAGAAGGCAAGGGCAAGTCCTCGACAGCGGCTCAGCAGATCGGCTTGGTCGTTGCCGACCTGACCGCTGCGCAGGCGAAGGAGCTGAAGGTGAAGGGGGGGGTGCGCGTGGTCTCTGCCAACGACGCGGCGGCGCGTGCCGGTCTGCGGGCAGACGATGTGATCATCGCGCTGGCTAACACCGAAGTCCGTAACCTCAAGGATTTCGAAGCGGTACTAGCGAAGGCTGACATGGGGAAACCCATCAACGTGCTTTTCCGTCGCGGCGAATGGGCGCAATATGCGCTGATCCGCCCCAGCCGTTAGGCAGCGTCGCCAGGGCTCGCTGGAGCCCTGCGATTCCGTAGCGGGGAACGCTCTTTCGCAGGGTTGGTATCAACGGGGCGCTATGTACTTATTGATAGAATAAGTGCGTTTCAAAGGCGCCAATCAATATAACTCCACCTTGGACGTCGCCATGCGGAAAACGCGCTAAGTCATGCACAGGTTTTCCATGGCTTGTTCACTTGTTATTCAGCAATATGAGATGTGTTGGTTGAATAAGATGTGGATAAGTGCCTCGTTGCAGCCCGGCAACGACCCCGGGCGCTTGTAGGACGCACCCCTTGTCGGGGCCTTTTTGCCTACAATGAAGCTCCAACTATCGCAGTTGCCAAAGATTGTTGGTTCAGGGCGCGTCGCTTGTTTGACGCGCCCTTTTTTCTTGTCATGAGCCTTGCGGTTCAAATACTTGTCGTATCCCGTTGATGAACCACATCAGAAATTTTTCGATCATTGCGCACATTGACCACGGCAAGTCCACGCTTGCTGACCGCATCATCCAACGCTGCGGGGGACTGGCCGACCGGGAGATGGAAGCACAGGTGCTCGACTCGATGGACATCGAGAAGGAGCGCGGGATCACCATCAAGGCGCAGACCGCGGCACTGCAATACAAGGCGCGTGATGGCAAGGTCTACAACCTGAACCTGATCGATACGCCGGGCCACGTGGACTTCTCTTATGAGGTGTCGCGCTCGCTTTCGGCGTGTGAGGGTGCATTGCTGGTGGTCGATGCATCGCAGGGCGTCGAGGCGCAGACCGTGGCCAACTGCTACACCGCGCTGGATCTGGGTGTGGAAGTGCTGCCCGTGCTCAACAAAATGGATCTGCCCCAGGCCGATCCAGACACCGCCAAGGCCGAGATCGAGGATGTGATTGGCATCGACGCAAGCGAAGCCATTGCCATTTCGGCCAAGACAGGCATGGGCATCGACGACGTGCTGGAGCAGATCGTTGCCAAGGTGCCGGCCCCGCGCGGCCAGTCCGAGGCGCCTCTGCGCGCGATGATCATCGATAGTTGGTTTGACTCCTACGTGGGCGTCGTCATGCTGGTCCGTGTGGTCGATGGCCGGCTGCAGAAGGGCGAACGCTTCAAGATGATGGCCAGCGGCGCGGCCTACGAGGCGAACAACCTCGGTGTGTTCACGCCCGCGCAGCAGTCGCGCGATGCGCTGGAGGCGGGGGAGGTGGGCTACATCATCGCCGGCATCAAGGAACTGAAGGCAGCGAAGGTGGGCGACACCATCACGCTGGAAAAGAAGCTGCCCAACAACCTGGGCCCCGCCACGGAGGCGCTGCCGGGCTTCAAGGAAATCCAGCCCCAGGTGTTTGCCGGCCTGTACCCGACGGAAGCCAACCAATACGACGCGCTGCGCGACGCCCTGGAAAAGCTGCAGCTCAACGATGCGTCGCTGCACTTCGAGCCCGAGGTGTCGCAGGCGCTGGGCTTCGGCTTCCGGTGCGGCTTCCTGGGGCTGCTGCACATGGAGATCGTGCAGGAACGCCTGGAGCGCGAATTTGACCAGGACCTGATCACCACCGCGCCCAGCGTGGTGTACGAGGTGGTCAAGGGCGATGGCGAGGTCATCATGGTCGAGAACCCGTCCAAGATGCCCGACCAGGGCAAGATTCAGGAGATCCGCGAGCCCATCGTGACCGTGCACCTGTATATGCCGCAGGACTACGTGGGCCCGGTCATGACGCTGGCCAACCAGAAGCGCGGCGTGCAGATGAACATGCAGTACCACGGCCGCCAGGTCATGCTGACCTACGAACTGCCGCTGGGCGAGATCGTGCTGGACTTCTTCGACAAGCTCAAGAGTGTCTCGCGCGGCTATGCCTCGATGGACTATGAGTTCAAGGAGTACCGCCCTTCCGATGTGGTCAAGGTGGACATCCTGCTCAACGGCGAAAAGGTGGACGCGCTGTCCATCATCGTGCACCGCAGCCAGTCGCAATACCGCGGCCGTGCGGTGGCGGCGAAGATGCGCGAGATCATCTCGCGCCAGATGTTCGACGTGGCCATCCAGGCGGCCATCGGCGCCAACATCATCGCGCGCGAGACCATCAAGGCATTGCGCAAGAACGTGCTGGCCAAGTGCTACGGCGGCGACATCACCCGCAAGCGCAAGCTGCTGGAAAAGCAGAAGGCAGGCAAAAAACGCATGAAGCAGATTGGGTCGGTGGAGGTGCCGCAAGAGGCCTTCCTGGCGATTCTGCAGGTTGAGGATTGATCGCTGTGCAAGTCATGCAATACATCACGGCCGCGGTGCTCGCGGCATTCGTGGGCTATGTGGGCGCGTGGTATTTCGGCGCGCTCGAAGGCAACTTCGCGCTGCTGCTGTTCCTGGCCACGGTGGTGACCGGGGCGTACTGGCTGGCCGAGCGCTTCATCTTCCTGCCCCGGCGCCGCCAGGCCGCGCAGGCACTGGAGGCCGCAGCGGCCCAGCGCCGCGCCGAGTTGGATCGCATGGGCATCCAGAAGGTGGACCAGGACGACCTGCAGGAAGCCAAGGGGCGCATCCTCATGCAACCCTGGTGGCTGGACTGGACGGCGGGGCTCTTCCCCGTGATCGCCATCGTCTTTCTGCTGCGCTCGTTCCTGTTCGAGCCCTTCAAGATTCCCTCGGGTTCGATGATCCCGACGCTGCTCGTGGGCGACCTGATCCTGGTGAACAAGTTCACCTATGGCCTGCGCCTGCCCGTGATCAACACCAAGATCACTGAAGGCAATCCGCTGCAGCGTGGTGACGTGGTGGTGTTCCGCTACCCGCCCCAACCCAACATGGACTACATCAAGCGCGTGGTGGGTATCCCAGGGGATGAGGTGGCCTACCTGAACAAGCGCCTGACGGTGAATGGCACGCCAGTGCCCACCACGGCACTACCGGATTTCTTCGACCCGGACGCGATGCGCTATTTCAAGCAGTTCGAGGAGCAACTGGGGGCACACCCGCACCGTCTTCTCAACAACCCCGAAGTTCCGGCGTTCGTGCAGGGTGCGAGCAATTACCAATTCCGCGATCAGTGCCGCTACAGCGTCGAGGGCGTGACCTGCAAGGTGCCTGAAGGGCACTACTTCATGATGGGTGACAACCGCGATAATTCGCTCGATTCGCGCTACTGGGGTTTCGTGCCGGACGGGAACATCGTAGGCAAGGCCTTCTTCGTGTGGATGAACTTCGGTAATCTCAAGCGCATCGGACCGTTCAACTAACCAGTATTGGCAGAGAGGGAAGCAGACATGGGAGCACAACGCACCACCACTCGTTCGCGTCAGCGGGGGCTGTCGTTCATCGGCGTGATTTTCGTGGGCCTGATCGCCGTGGCCGCATTCGCGATTGGCGGGCAGTCCGTACCCATCTTCCTCGAATACTTCGCGATCAAGAAGGCCGCGGTGAAGGCGGCGCGCGACGGCTCGACGGTGCCCGAGATCCGCGCAGCGTTCGACCGGGCAGCAGCCATTGACGACATCCATTCCATTGCCGGCAAGGACCTGGAAATCACCAAGCGCAATGACAAGATCGTGGTGTCATTCAGCTATTCGCGTGAAATTGCCCTGGCGGGACCGGCCTTCCTGGTCTACCGCTTCCAGGAATCGACCCAACCCCCGAATTACTAGTCTTAGTGCAACCGGCCAGTCTCTCCACGCTGCAGCAACGCCTGCAGCATCAGTTCTCCGATGCGTCGCTGCTGCAGCGCGCGCTCACCCACCGCAGCTTCAGCGCGGACCACAACGAACGCCTGGAATTCCTGGGCGACTCGGTGCTGAGCCTCGCGGTCTCCAGCCTGCTGTTTCGCCGCATGCGCGACCTGCCCGAAGGGGAGTTGTCGCGCGTGCGTGCACTGCTCGTCAAGCAGGACTCGCTGCACCAGATCGCCGTGCGGCTGCAGTTGCCGCCGGTGCTGCGCCTGGGGGAGGGCGAGGCCAAGTCCGGCGGCAAGCTGCGCCCGTCCATCCTGGCCGATGCATTGGAGGCGATCATCGGCGCGGTGTACCTGGATGCCGGCTATGAGTGCGCCGAGCGGCTGGTGCACCGCCTGTTCGAGGGCGTGGAGTTGAGTCCGCGCTTGCAGGAGGCGGCGAAGGATGCCAAGACCGCGTTGCAGGAGTGGCTGCAGGGCCGCAAAATGAATCTGCCTCAGTACCGGGTCGTCTCCACCACGGGCGCCGCGCACAACCAGGTGTTCCATGTGGAGTGCGAGGTGGTCGAGTTGCAGCGCGTGGAGCGCGGCAGCGGCGCATCGCGCCGCGCCGCTGAGCAGGCCGCTGCCGGTGCCATGCTGGCCCAGTTGAAAGCGAAAAACGTATGAATGCTACTGAAACCGTAGCTGGTAGCGCAGACGATTCGGGCGCTAGCGGCCAAAATGACCTGGAAGCCATGCTGGCGGCCGCGCGCCCCGGCGGCGATGCCCCGGCCGAGGCCAGCGGGCAGCGCTGCGGGCTGATCGCCATCGTGGGCAAACCCAATGTGGGCAAGTCCACGCTGATGAATGCGCTGGTGGGGCAGAAGATTTCCATCACCAGTCGCAAGGCGCAGACCACGCGCCACCGTATCACGGGCATCCGCACGCGCGGCGCCACGCAGTTCGTGTTCGTGGACACGCCGGGCTTTCAGACCCGGCATTCCACCGCGCTCAACAAGTCGCTCAACAAGACCGTGATGGGCGCGATCGGCGACGTGGACCTGATTCTCTTCGTGGTCGAGGCCGGCAGCTTCACGCTGGCCGACGCCAAGGTGCTGTCGCTGTTCAAGCCGGGCATCCCCACGCTGCTCATCGCCAACAAGCTCGATACCGTGCACCGCCGCGCCGAGATCGCACCGTGGCTGCGGGACATGCAGGGCCGGCACCCGTTCGCGGAGTTCGTGCCCATGTCGGCCAAGAACAAGGGCGATATCGAGCGCCTGTACGGCATCTGCGAAAAGTACCTGCCCGAGCAGCCCTGGTGGTATGCCGAGGACGAGTTGACCGACCGCAGCGAGAAATTCCTCGCCTCTGAAACCGTGCGCGAGAAGCTGTTCCGCTTCACGGGCGACGAATTGCCCTACACCTCTACGGTGGTCATCGACAAGTTCGATGAGGAAAAGAGCAAGCAGCACAAGCGCTTCATCCGCATCGCGGCCACCATCGTGGTGGAGCGCGACGGTCACAAGGCCATGGTGATCGGCGAAAAGGGCGAACGCCTGAAGCGCATCAGCACCGAGGCACGGCAGGAGCTTGAAAAGCTCATGGATGCCAAGGTGTTTCTGGAGGTCTGGGTCAAGGTGCGTTCCGGCTGGGCCGATGATGAAGCGCGCGTGCGCTCCTTCGGTTATGAATAGGACCGTCCCGTGAACGGCTGTGCCGTCTTCCCCTGCGCGCGGCGCTGCGTTTCGCGGGCACAGGGGTGACGCGGTGGCTGGGCAAGGCTCGCTCCGCGGAGGCTTCTGGCGTGGCCCGTTTCGCTGCGCTCTGACGGGTGGTGCAGTGGCGACGTCACGCGGCGCCGGGGATGCTTGCACACGGATTTTCAAGCAAATCGGCCTCCAGCGCTCATCTGTCAAGCGCTGGGAGCTATTAAAAAAATAGCAATTCATGGCCGCCCGCCGCATCGCCGACGAGCCCGCCTACGTACTCCACAGCTACGACTGGAGTGAATCCAGCCTGATCCTGGAGACGTTCACGCGCCATTACGGCCGCGTGGCGCTGGTCGCCAAAGGGGCGAAGAAGCCCACCTCCAACTTTCGGCCCGTGCTGCTGCCGCTGCAGCCGCTGCGGGTGACCTACACGCTGGGCGGCGAGGGGCATGGCGAGATCCATGCGCTCAAGGGCGCGGAGTGGGCGGGTGGCCATGTCATGCCGACGGGCGATGTGTTGCTATCGGGCCTGTACCTCAACGAACTGCTCCTGCGGCTGCTGGCGCGCGAGGACACCCACGCGCCGCTGTTCGATACCTATGCCGGCGTGGTGCGCGTGCTGGCAACCGTGGACCACGAGGGGGAACATGGCGATGCGCTGGAGCCCGTGCTGCGCAGCTTCGAGCTGCTGCTGCTGCGCGAGATCGGCCTGCTGCCGGGCCTGGATGCCGAGACCTCCACGCTTGCTCCGCTGCACGCGGCGGCGCGCTACGCGCTCGTGCCGGAAGCCGGCCTGCGCCCGGCCGTGCCGGCCGACCGGGCGGCGCTTTCGGGAGGCCAGTGGCTGGCCCTGCAGGGCGCGCTGGACGAGCCCGCGCGCTACACCGCCACGCTGCGGGCCATCGCGACAGCCGAGGCGCCGGTGGCGGCCGATCTCAAGACGCAGTTGCGTGCGCTGCTGCAATACCACTGCGGCAGCCCCTTGCTGCGCACGCGCCAGCTGATGATGGATCTGCAGAAACTCTGAGAAGTTGTCCTCAGGCTTTCCACGCGGCGCGTGGTCTTAGCTCCGTGCCCAGGCGCCGTGACATATCTTGCCAATGGCACGCGCTGTCGGCGCCCGATGTGCCGTGCAGACGGGCCAGTCCGCGAGAATCGCTTCCGCGATGGGTTTGAGGGCAGCTTCTGAAACACAGACAACGGGAGGGAACAGGGCATGGAGCATGGCAGGGCAAGAGGGTGGATGATCGGCTGGGCGATCGCGCAGGGCGCCGCATTGTGGGCGTTGCACGGGCTGCTGCCGAAGGGCGACGCCGCTGTGCTCTGGCCGCTCTACGCCGTGGTGCTGGCGGTGCCGCCGACCCTGCAACTGCTGGCCGCGTACCGTGCACGCCGCCTGCTGTGGGTGTACGCAGCGGCCCTGGCCATGGTGTTCGCCGCGGCCGCGGCTTATGCGGGCCATGCCTCGCTGGGTGAGAACCGCGGCCGCGCCGCCATGGCCCTGGGGGTGCTGCTGTCCTGCAGCTGGTTCGTGCTGCTGCCTTTTGCCGAGCAACGCCTGGCCAGCGGCACCTGGGCGCGCGACTACGCCCGGCTCTTCGCCACGGCCTGGCGCCATGCCTTCCAGTTGCTGTTGGCGGGCCTGTTCGCCGGGCTGTTCTGGGCGCTGCTGTTCCTGCTGGCCGGGCTGTTCAAGGTGCTGGGCGTGTCGCTATTTCTGGACACATTCACCAGCCGCCCGTTCGTCTACATGGCTACCCCGATGGCGTTCAGCATGGGGTTGTCGCTGTACGCGGCGCGGGAAGAAGCGTTGGCGGGTTTCTGGCGTTCGATGCTCCAGGTGCTGGGCTGGCTGTTGCCGCTGGCCTGCCTGATCGCTTTGCTGTTCCTCGTGGCGCTGCCGGTGCGCGGCCTGGCACCGCTGTGGAAGACCGGGCACGCCACGGCGCTCATGCTCGGTCTCATGGCGTGGCTGGTGTTTCTGTTCAACGTGGCCTGGAGCGACGGCCGGGCGGAAAGCCAGCGCTTCAGCCCCGGGCTGCAGCGCTTTTGCGCGGCCGGCCTGCTGGCAATGCCCGTGTATGCCGCGCTGTGCGCCTATGCGCTGGGACTGCGGGTGGCGCAGTACGGCTGGAGCGCGGACCGCGTCTGGGCCGCGCTGGCCGTGGCCCTGATGGCGGTCTACGCCGTCGGGTATGCGGTGGCCGCACTGCGGCGCGGTGCGCCCTGGATGGCGCTGGCGCGGCGGGTGAACGTGGCGGCGGCCTGGCTGGCCGTTGCGCTGGCCTTGTTGACCTGTACGCCCGTGCTGGACCCGGCGCGCATCGCTGTCGCCAGCCAGCTGGCGCGCCTGCAGGCGCAACGCGTGGACGTGCAGGCCTTCGACTTCCGCTACCTGCGCTGGGACGCGGGCCGGGCCGGTCGCGCGGCGTTGGAGCAGCTGGCGCAGGAGCAGAGCCACCCCCAGGCCGCGCAGATCCGGGAACAGGCCCAGGCGGCCCAGCAGGACACGCACCGGTACGCGCGGGGCCGTGGAACGCCTGTTTGGACCGCCGAGACCCTGCGCGCCCGGTTGCAGCCGTTTCCCGCCGACGCGGCGCCCGATGCCGCATGGCTTGAATTCCTGCTCACCCAGCTGCGGGGGAACCAGCTGTCGCTGACCTGCACCGAGGCCGCGCCCTGTCCCGTGCTGCGCATCGACCTGGACGGTGACGGGCAGGCGGAGCAGGTGCTGCTCAGCGGCTATGCGAGCCAGGTGTTCGCGCGGGACGGTGCGCAGTGGCGGACGGTGGGGCGTCTGCAGGGCAACCTCCGGCATGTGCAAGGCGCGCGGGCCGGGCAGTGGGTGGAGCAGGGCGTCCAGACCCAGCCGCCCCGTTGGCGCGACCTGGTGATCGGCGGCGAGCGCTACTCGGTGCGCGAGACGGACTGAGGTGGCCCGGCGGCGTTGCGCAGGCGCCCCGGCGCGGCCGCAACCCGCGCCGCCGCGCGCCGCGCCCTTGCGCAGCGTCGTCCCCGCCCCCGTCGCAGATTGCTATATTGCCTAGCTTCACGCCACCGCTTCGCATCCCATGACCACCTCCCACGCGCGCACCGCCCTCTCCGTGAACGTCAACAAAGTGGCGCTGGTGCGCAACACGCGCCATCTGGGCATTCCCAGCGTGCTGCGCGCCGCGCAGCTGTGCCTGGAGGCGGGGGCGCAGGGCATCACCGTCCATCCGCGCCCCGACGAGCGGCACATCCGTGCACACGATGTGTACCAACTGGCCGAGCTGCTCAAGCAATGGCCGCAGGCCGAGTACAACATCGAGGGCAACCCCACGCACAACCTGATGGAGTTCATCCGCCAGGTGCGCCCGCACCAGGCCACCTTCGTGCCCGACAGCCAGGACCAGTTCACCAGCGACCACGGCTGGAGCTTTCCGCAAGATGCCGAGCGCCTGGCGCCCCTGATTGCCGAATGCCGGCAGTTGGGCGTGCGCGTGAGCCTGTTCATGGACCCCGTGCCTGAGCAGATGGCCGCCGCGCGCGCCGTGGGGGCCGACCGCGTGGAGCTGTACACCGAGCCTTACGCCGCCGCCTGGGGCACGCCGCAGCAGGCCGTGCAACTGGAGCGCTACCGTGCTGCCGCCCAGGCCGCGCTGGATGTCGGCCTGGGGGTGAACGCGGGCCACGACCTCAGCCGCGACAACCTGGCGGACTTCCTGGCCCACGTGCCCGGCGTGCTGGAGGTGTCCATCGGCCATGCGCTGATCGCCGATGCGCTGGAGTTGGGCTACGGCGACACGGTGCGTGCCTACCAGCGCTGCATCGCCCAGGGCATGACGGAGCGGGGACTCCTGAAACCATAGCTGCTGGCGCTTGTTGGATAAGCGCTAGAGACCTATTTGACTCATAACCCCATGATCTACGGCATCGGTACCGACATCTGCGACGTGCGCCGCATCCGCGCCAGCCTGGCGCGCCATGGCGATCGCTTCGCCGAAAAGGTGCTGGCCGATGGCGAGCTGGCCACCTGGCGCGCACGCTCGGCACGCTGGCCCGAGCGCGGCGTGCGCTACCTGGCCACGCGCTTTTCTGCCAAGGAGGCGTTCAGCAAGGCCATCGGCTTGGGGCTGCACATGCCCATGACCTGGCGGCACTGCGAGGTGGCCAACCTGCCCAGCGGCCAGCCCACAATCGTGCTGCACGGCGCGCTGCAGGACTGGTTTGCCGCGCGCGGCCTGCGCTGCCACCTGAGCGTGACCGACGAGAGCGACTACGCCGCCAGCTTCTGCGTGGTCGAGAAAGATTGAAGCCAAATCAGCCCGCAGCGCTTGTGTGGCAAGCGCTGATAGCTATCAAAATGAAAGCATGCAACCCATGACAGAACACGCACCCCTCATCATCGACGTGGCCGGCACGCAGCTCACAGCCACCGATCGCCAGCGCTTGGCCCACCCGCTCGTGGGCGGCGTGATCCTGTTCGCGCGCAACTGGGAGCACCGCGCGCAGTTGCTGGAACTCACCGCTGCCATCAAGGCCGTGCGGGGCGACCTGCTGATCTGCGTGGACCACGAGGGCGGTCGCGTGCAGCGCTTCAAGACCGATGGCTTCACGCACATCCCGCCCATGCGTGCCTTCGGCGAGCTGTGGATGGACGACGGCAAGGGCAGCAAGCACCGCGAAGGCAGCGGCGCCCTGCGCGCCATGGACGCCGCCACGGCGGCGGGCTACGTGCTGGGCAGCGAGCTGCGCGCCTGCGGTGTGGACTTCTCCTTCACGCCGGTGCTCGACCTGGACTACGGCGCCAGCGGCGTGATCGGCGACCGGGCCTTTGCCCGCGACCCGCGCGTGGTCGCCATGCTGGCGCGCGCGCTCATGCAGGGCCTGCTGCAGGCGGGCATGGCCAACTGCGGCAAGCATTTTCCCGGCCATGGCTTCGTCAAGGCCGATTCGCACACCGAGATTCCGGTGGACCGCCGCAGTCTCACGGCGATCCTGGCCGACGACGCGGCCCCGTACCCGTGGCTGTCCACGGTGCTCACCAGCGTGATGCCCGCGCATGTGATCTATCCCAAGGTGGACAACCGCCCGGCGGGCTTCTCCACCAAATGGCTGCAGGACATCCTGCGCGGACGGCTGCGCTTTGACGGCGCCATCTTCAGCGACGACCTGAGCATGGAAGGCGCGCGCCGTCTCGATGGCGAGGTGGTCAGCTACACCGACGCCGGTGTGGCCGCGCTCAATGCCGGCTGCGACCTGGTGCTGCTGTGCAACCAGAGCCTGGGCGGCGGCGCGGCGGTGGACGAACTCATCGATGGCCTGGCCTCCGCGCAGGCCGCGGGCCGCTGGCAGGCCAGCGGTGCGAGCGAGGCGCGCCGCCTGGCCCTGCTGCCCGAGACACTGCCCCAGCCGTGGGACGACCTCATGGTGCAGCCAGCGTACATGCACGCGCTGGACCTGCTGCCTTAAAACGGGTGGCGGCGATGCGTGTCGGGGTACTCACCGGCGGGGGCGACTGCCCGGGGCTGAACGCGGTGATCCGCGCGGTCACCAAGTCGCTGATCCACCACGGACACTGCGAGGTACTGGGCATCGAAGACGGCTTCGAGGGCCTGATGGGCGAAGCGTCGCGCGCGCGGCTGCTCACCTGGGACCAGGTCTCGGGCATCGTGCACATGGGCGGCACTATCCTGGGCACGAGCAACAGCGCCAACCCGCTGAAGGACGAAGCGACGCTGGCCCAGGTGGAGCGCAACGTGCGCGCGCTGGGCCTGGACGTGGTGGTGGCCATTGGCGGCGACGGCACCATGAGCCTGGCCCATGGCCTGGCGCGGATCGGGCTGCAATGCGTGGGCGTGCCCAAGACCATCGACAACGACATCGCGCTGTGCGAGCGCAGCTTCGGCTTTGACACCGCCGTGGCCACGGCCACCGACGCGCTGCGCCGCATCGAGAGCACCGCTTACAGCCACCACCGCGTCATGATCGTCGAGACCATGGGCCGCCATGCGGGCTGGCTGGCCCTGGAGAGCGGCATTGCCGCCGCGGCCGACGTGATCCTGCTGCCCGAGATCGACTACGACCTGCAGCCCATCATCGAGCGCTGCCGTCGGCGCGAGCAGCGCCAGCGCTACACCATCATCTGCATCGGCGAAGGCGCCAAGGAGCGCGGCGCCGGCCTCACGGTACGCGAGCAGGTGGCCCACAGCCCCGACCCGGTCCGCCTGGGTGGCGTGGGCCATGTGCTGCGCCAGCGGCTGCAGCCGCACCTGCAAAGCGAGGTGCGCACCACCGTGCTGGGCCATGTGCAGCGCGGGGGCGACCCGACCGCGTTCGATCGTGTGCTGGCCACGCGCTTCGGTCACCGGGCGGCGCAACTGGTGATCGATGGCCAGTTCGGCCACATGGTCACGCTACAGGGCGGGCACATCGCCAGTGTTCCCATCGCCCAGGTGGCCAACACCCAGCGCAAGGTGCCGCTGGACCATGAACTGATCGCCATCGCGCGGGCGATCGACGTGTGCTTGGGGGAGTAGATATGCCGGTTGTGCTTCATGTTTAGGAGCTGCTCGCGCTTTATAAGCAAGGCTTAGAGACAAATTCGATTCGCATTTTGTTCTGCATGCCAACGCGGTCTTGCGACCGTGCCGGCCGGGTGTTCTGCCGCGCATCTGCGACGATCGGGGCTGGCCGGCACGCCGGGCCAGCCAGCGGTAGCCCATCGCTGGCGCCGGGTTTTTCTGCCGGACAGGCATCGGGAGCCGTATGCGTGAACGAGTGAATCTTGGAAAGAGTGCCCCCGCGCTGTATCAGGCGGTGGTGGAGTTGGACCGGTTGGCGTCCGAGGCTGCGGCACAGGCCGGCATCGCGACGGGGTTCACGCACCTCCTGCGCCTGCGGGCATCCCAGCTCAACCGGTGCGCCTTCTGTGTCAGGCTGCACGCACGGACGCGCTGGCCAGCCAGGAGAGCGGCGACCGCATTGCGGTGCTGTCCGCGTGGCGTGAAACCGATTACTTCAGCCCGAAGGAGCGCGCCGCTCTGGAACTGGTGGAGGCCGTCACCTTGGTCGCGGACGGGCAGGTGCCCGATGCCGTTTACGCGCAGGCGGCAGGCGTCTTGTCCAAGGAGGAGATAGCCGCCGTTGAATGGCTGGCGGTGGTCATCAACGCCTGGAACCGGATCGCCATCTCCAGCCGCTACCCCGTCAGGGCCTGACGGCGGCGGGCCGCCGCAGCGGCCTATGCCCTTACGTGAAGTCCGCCGCACGGTGCGGGCCCTGGACAAGCGCGCGTGCGGACGACACGCCCTGCGGGCGCCGGCATGGCTGGATGGGGAAGGATGTTCACACGCATCAGGTGGGCCTGTACGCACTCACCGTGCCTTTGGCGCGAATGAAGAGGGTGCCGCGGAGCTGTGCGCTGGGTGCCAAGCCAGCGGCGGGCGGTAGTCGGCCACGCTGTTGGGGCCGGGAAACCCGTTCGGGAGATTGGTAGACAGCGGCAGCGACGGTGCTTGCCCGCAGGTGCCGAAAGCGCTTGCGCGCCCAGGCACCGTTGGGGTTACCACGTTCAGCGATCCTGCTGGTTCTGCTTGCCGCCCATTTGGTTGGGGCTCTGCTGGCTCTGCAATTTCTGCTGATCACGCTGATCCTGCGGGTTCAGGTTCTGCTGCCGGCTCGGATCCTGCTGGCCTTGTTGGCCCTGCTGCGCATTCCACTGATGGCGGACAGTGATTCCATTCCCATCGCGGACAGCGTTCCAGGCGATGGCGGACACGTTGCGCGGGTGTCCTGAGTGACGCTCAAATCGTAGCCGAAGTGTCCGCCATCAGCGTGGAATGGCGGTCGGCGCGGCCGGCTCAGACGGCCTTGGTGAGCTTGCGCATCGACTCGCCCTTGAGGGCTATCTTGTGCGAGCCGTGCACGATGCGGTCCAGGATGGCGTCGGCCAGCGTGGGCTCGTCCAGCCAGGCGTGCCAGGCCGTCACCGGCAACTGGCTGGTGATGAGCGTCGAGCGCGTGCCCACCCGGTCGTCCAGCAATTCCAGCAGGTCGTTTCGCTCGTGCGCGGCAATCGGCGCGATGCCGAAGTCGTCCAGGATGAGCAGGTCCAGCCGCGCCAGTTGCGCCAGCCGTTTGCCCAGGCTGCCATCGCCGTGGGCCACGTGCAGCTCCTGCAGCAGCCGTGGCGCGCGGGTGTAGAGCACCGAGAAGCCCAGGCGCGCGGCCTGCTGCCCCAGTGCGCAGGCGAGCCACGTCTTGCCGCACCCGGTGGCGCCGGTGAGCAGCACGTTGTGGCCATGGCGCAGCCAGTCCCCGCCGGCCAGGCTGGTGATGACCTCTCGGCTCAGGCCCCGGCTGGCGCGCCAGTCGATGTCCTCCAGGCAGGCACTGGAGACCTTCAGGCGGGCCGCCTTCAACAGGCGCTCCAGGCGCTTGCTGTCACGCCAGTCCACCTCGCGCTGCACCAGCAGCGCCAGGCGTTGTTCAAAGGGCAGCTCGCTGGCCGTGATGTGGGTGGCCGCGTCGCTGAGGGCGGCCACCATGCCGTCCAGGCGCAGGGCGCGCAGTTGGTTCAAGGTCTGTTCGTTGAGCATGGTTCTTCCTTGTTAGGTTTGCTTGCACGTTGGAGTTCAGTGGTAGTAGCCCGGCCCGCGCACGTTCTCGTGCAGCGGCAGGCTCGCCTGTGCGGCCATCGGCGCATCCAGCGGCCGCTGGTCCAGGCCGCAGCCCAGGATGGAGGCGATGCTCTTGTAGGACGGTGAGCGAATCGACTGCGCCCGCGCACAGGCGGCCTCCAGCCGGTCAGCCCCGTACTCACGGCCCAGGCGCATGAGGCCCAGACAGGAGCGGTAACCCTGCTCGGGATGCTGGCGGTGCTCCATCTGCCAGCGCACCACGGCGGCGGTGGCCGCGCCCACGCGCTCACCCCAGGCGATGAGCTTGGCCGGCGTCCACTGCAGGTGCGCCCGGTGCGAGGCCGGCATGTGCTCGGGCGTGGTGGTGTGTGCACCCCGTCGGGGATTGAGGGCGTGGGCGGCCACGCGTTTGCTGCCGTGCAGGACTTCGAGCGTGCCGGCCGTGATGCGCAACTCCACCGGCTCACCCACCAGGGCGTGGGGCACCGAGTAGTAGTGGCCATCGAGCTCAACGTGGTAATCGATGTTGACGCGGGCGGGTTTGAAGCGCGCGATGGGCATGCGCACCGGCGGCAGGGGGCGCAGGGCTGGCCGGTCGAGTTCGGCGAAGGCGCTAGTGCGGTTGCCCGGCAGCTTCTTGAACGCGCGCTGGTTCAAGTCCACCAGCAAGGCGGCAATCGCCCGGTTGAGCTCGGCCAGGCTGAAGAAGGTCTGGTGGCGCAGCCTGGCCAGAATCCAGCGCTCGACCACCTGCACAGCGACCTCCACCTTGGGTTTGTCGCGTGGCTTGGCCGGGCGCGCGGGCATCACGGCCAGGCTGTAGTGCGCACAGAGCTCTTCGAGCAGGCGGTGCGCGGTGGGCTCGTAACGGTCGGGTCGGGCCATGAGGGCGCGCGGCTGGTCAGGCACCAGCAGGCGGGGCACGCCGCCGATGAACTCCAGCGCGCTAATGATGCTGGCCACCCAGTCGGTGGTCTTCTGGCTGGCGGTGGCGCAGGCGTAGGTGTAGTTCGATGCGCCCAGCACGGCCACGAAGACCTGGGCCTGGCGTATCTCGCCAGTGTCGGCATCCACCACGGGAACGGTCTGGCCGGCGTAGTCCACAAAGAGCTTGTCACCGCCCGTGTGGGTCTGGCGCATGGAGCGCTGCAGGCGCCGGGCCCAGGCCTTGTACTTCTCGCAGAAGGCGCTGTACTTGTACGCCTGCCCGCTGTGCTGTTGCTGGTATTCCTCCCAAAGCAACTGCAGCGTCACGCCAGGTCGGCGCAGTTCGCGGTGGATGTGGGCGTGGTCGGGTTCAAGGTGCCGGGACTCGCGCGCCACGGGTGGCTTGTAGAGCCGGGCCTGGAGTTCGTCGTCGTTCAGGCTCTGGGCCAGTGCCCAGTCCACGCCGGCCACGCGCGCGTAGCTGGCTATCTCGCTGACAGTGGATTTGGAGATGCCGAGGGCGGCACCGATTTGACGGGTGCTCAAGGCCCCGCGGTGCAGCAGTTGCAGTGTGTGTCGTAGTTTGCTCATGGTGACCCTGGGTGTGGGCATCGCTGGTTCCGGTCAAAAAACCGGGCAGCGTATGCCGCGTTCGGGTCACTCAGAACACCCCGCAGGTGTCCGCCATCAGTTTGGAATGCTGTCCGCCTTCAGCGTGGAACACTGTCCGCCATCACGCTGGAACACTGTCCGCCATCAGCATGGAATCGTGTCCGCCATCGCGTGGAATACGCAGCCCTGCTGTTGGTTCTGTTGGTTCTGCTGGTTTTGCTGGTTTTGCTGGTTTTGCTGCTGTTGTTGTTGCTGATT
Source organism: Diaphorobacter sp. LI3 (assembly GCF_022807955.1). Taxonomy (NCBI): domain Bacteria; kingdom Pseudomonadati; phylum Pseudomonadota; class Betaproteobacteria; order Burkholderiales; family Comamonadaceae; genus Diaphorobacter; species Diaphorobacter sp. LI3. Next base: position 1,338,140 of record NZ_CP094346.1, read on the forward strand.
CTGGGTTTGGTTGCCTTGCTGTGCCATGGTCGTTCTCCAAAGAGGTGGACAGGCGGGATTGCCTGCAGATCCATTGAAATGGTCGCGTACAGGGAAACAGGTCAGCGGTTTCCTACCTGCGTGGTAGGAGGCACGCTACTGCGGCGGCCATTCTTTTGGCTGCGACGTGGAGCAGTCCCGGCACTTGCCACGGGAAACGCGGGGGGCCTCAGCACCGCACGCGTTGCAAAACAGGGCGCGCTTGTCGTTCAGGTGGAATCTGAAGGAAACATGATTCCAAGCCCTTATGGGATAAGCGCAAGCAGCTATCAAAAGAAAAGCGGCCTGTAGGCCGCTTTCGTGTCGCACCAGCTTTGCGTCAAGCGCCCAGATAGGCCTTGCGCACGTCCGCATTGGTGAGCAGAGCGGCGCCTGTGTCCTCCAGCACCACGCGGCCGTTTTCCAGCACGTAGCCGCGGTCGGCGATCTGCAGGGCGCGGTTGGCGTTCTGCTCCACCAGAAACACGGTCACGCCCTCGGCACGGATGGCCTGGATGATCTCGAAGATCTGCGCAATGATCAGCGGCGCCAGGCCCAGCGTGGGCTCGTCCAGCAGCAGCAGGCGGGGCTTGCTCATCAGCGCGCGGCCGATGGCCAGCATCTGCTGCTCGCCACCCGACATGGTGCCGGCACGCTGCGCTGCGCGGTCCTTCAGGCGCGGAAACAGCTTGAACACGTGTTCCATGCCTTCCTCAATGGCAGCGCCGTCCTGGAAGAAGCCACCCATCTTCAGGTTCTCGACCACGGTCAGGTTCGAGAAGATGCGGCGTCCCTCGGGCGAGACGGCGATGCCCTTGCGCATGATGAGGTGTGTGGGTTGCTGGGTGATGTCCTCGCCCTCGAAGCGCACGGTGCCCCCGCTGGCGCGCGGCGTGCCGCACAGGGTCATGAGCAGCGAGGTCTTGCCTGCGCCATTGGAGCCGATCAGCGAGACGATTTCGCCCTGGTTCACGTGCAGGCTCACGCCATTCACTGCGCAGATCGCGCCGTAGTGCGTGGACAGGTTTTCTACTTGCAGCATGGGCTGGGCCATCACGCTTCCCCCAGATAGGCCTTGATGACCCGTTCGTCGTTGCGGATGGCGTCGGGCGTGCCCATGGCGATGGGCTTGCCGTATTCCATGACCAGGATGCGCTCGGAAACGCCCATCACCAGCCCCATGTCGTGCTCGATGAGCAGCACCGTCACTCCGTACTGGCGGCGCAATTGGTCGATCAGCGCCTGCAGGTCCTTCTTCTCCTGCGGGTTCAGGCCCGCGGCGGGCTCATCCAGCATGAGCAGGCGTGGCTTGGTGATCATGCAGCGCGCGATCTCCAGGCGGCGCTGGTGCCCGTAGGCCAGGTTGCCGGCCTCGCGGTTCACGAACTCGCGCAGGCCCATGACGTCCAGCCAGTGCATGGCTTGATCGATCTTCTCAGCCTCGCTCCGGCGGTAGCGCGCGGTGTTGAACAGGCCCGCCAGCAGCGGCGCCTGCGACTGGTGGTGCTGGGCCACCAGCAGGTTCTCCAGCACCGTCATGCCCTTGAACAGGCGCACGTTCTGGAACGTGCGCACCACGCCCTGGCGCGCGACCTGGTGGCTGGTGTAGCCCGCGATGGCCTGGCCCTGCAGCGCGATCTGGCCGCTGCTGGGCTGGTAGAAGCCGCTGATGCAGTTGAACACCGTGGTCTTGCCCGCACCGTTGGGGCCGATGATGGCAAACACCTCCTGCGGCTTCACGTCGAAGGCCACATGGTCCACTGCCAGCAGGCCGCCGAAGCGCATGCACAGGTCCTTGACCTCAAGCAGGGGGGCGCTCATGCGGGCACCTCCACATGGTGGCGTTTCATGGGCAGCAGGCCCTGCGGGCGCCACACCATCATCAGGATCATGACCAGGCCGAAGATCAGCATGCGGTACTCGGAGAATTCGCGTGCCAGTTCGGGCAACACGGTAAGGATGATGGCCGCCACGATCACGCCCAGCTGCGAGCCCATGCCGCCCAGCACCACGATGGCCAGGATCAGCGCAGACTCGATGAAGGTGAACGACTCGGGGTTCACGATGCCCTGGCGCGCCGCGAAGAACGCGCCGCCGAAGCCCGCGAACATGGCGCCCAGCGTGAAGGCCGAGAGCTTGATCTTCATGGGGTTCAGGCCCAGCGACCGGCAGGCGATCTCGTCCTCGCGCAGTGCCTCCCAGGCGCGGCCGATGGGCATGCGGATCAGGCGGTTGCTGATGAACAGCGTGACCACCGCGAGCAGCAGCGCCATCAGGTACAGGGCGATCACCATGTGCAGCGAGTTGAACTCCATCCCGAAGAACTGGTGGAAGGTGGTGCCGCCCTCCACGGTGGGCGAGCGCGTCATCTCCAGGCCCAGCACGGACGGCTTGGGGATGCTGGAGATGCCGTCCGGCCCGCCCGTCCAGTCGGTCAGGTTGACCAGCAGCAGCCGGATGATTTCGCCAAAGCCCAGCGTCACGATGGCCAGATAGTCACCCCGCAGGCGCAGCACTGGAAAGCCCAGCACGAAGCCGAACAGCGCCGCCGCCGCGCCGGCCAGGGGAAGGGCTTCCCAGAAGCTCCAGCCGGCCCAGTGGAACAGCAGCGCATAGGTGTAGGCACCCACGGCATAGAAGCCCACGAAGCCCAGGTCCAACAGGCCGGCGAAGCCCACCACGATGTTCAGGCCGAGGCCCAGCATCACGTAGATCATGGCCAGCGTGGCGATGTCCACCGCGTTGCGGCCGGCGAAGAACGGCCACGATGCCGCGATCATCAGCGCCACGAAGATCAGCACCTTGCGCTGGCCCGGCGCCGCCTGAGGCAGGCTGGGCAGCGACAGCTTGGGCAGCCGCGCGCCCAGCAGCGGGCGCAGCAGCTGCACCACGAACACGGCGAGGCACCCCCACAGCAGCGTGCGCCATTCGGGCACGATGATGGTGCGCGTGCCCGCCCGCTCCAAGTGCAGCGTGAAGATGGGCAGTACCACGATGGCCGCCAGAAAGGTGGCGATCAGCGCGTTCTTGAGATGGGAAGAAAAACCGGTGGCGTGCATCAGACTTTCTCCACTTCAGGCTTGCCCAGCAGGCCCGTGGGGCGCACCAGCAGGATGAGCACCAGCAGGCCGAAGGCCACGATGTCCTTGTACTCCGACGAGATGTAGGCGGCGGCGAAGGTTTCGGCCACGCCCAGGATTACCCCGCCCAGCATGGCGCCGGGAATGGAGCCGATGCCCCCGAGGACGGCCGCCGTGAACGCCTTGATCCCTGCGATGAACCCGATGAAGGGGTTGAGCTTGCCCACGGCGAGTGCGATCAGCACGCCGCCCACGGCCGCCAGCATGGCGCCCAGGATGAAGGTGAACGAGATCACGCGGTTGGTGTCGATGCCCAGCAGGTTGGCCATGTGCATGTCCTGCGAGCAGGCGCGCGAGGCGCGGCCCATGCGCGAGTGCTGGATGTACAGCGTGAGCGCAATCATCAGCACCACCGCCACGGCGATGATGAGGATGCGCGAGTAGGGCACGTAGACCTCGAAGCCGCCTTCACTGCCAAAGCGCAGCGCGCCGGGGATCAGCGAGGGCACGGCCATGTCGCGCGCGCCCTGGCCCAGCGCCACCCAGTTCTGCAGGAAGATGGACATGCCGATGGCCGAGATCAGCGCCACCAGGCGCGGGCTGCTGCGCAGCGGCTTGTAGGCCACCTGCTCCACCACGAAGCCGTAGACGCCCGTGATGGCCACCGCTACCACCAGCATCAGGGCGATGATCGCCCACACCGGCAGACCACTCTGCACGCCGACGGCCGACAGCGTGACCAGGCCGATGTAGGCGCCGATCATGTAGATGTCGCCATGGGCGAAGTTGATCATTCCGATGATGCCGTAGACCATCGTGTAGCCGATCGCGATCAACGCGTAGATGGCGCCCAGCGAAAGACCATTGAACAGCTGTTGTACCAGCTGGGGTATGAGATCAGACATGCATGCCACCCCTCAACAGGAAAAGGCCCCTCCAGGGGCCGAATGCAATGGACCAAGGGTGCGTGGCTTGCGCAACGCACCCTTGGGACGGGGAGGTGGGTTTACTTGGCGGCCAGGCTCTTGCTGCCGTCCTTGTGCCACTGGAAGACCTGGAAGTCGAAGCTGTTCAGGTCGCCCTGCTTGTTCCAGGACACGGGGCCCAGCACCGTTTCGATGGTGCTCTTGTGCAGGTGGTCGGCCACCTTGGCAGGGTTGTCACCCACGGCCTTGATGCTGTCCAGCAGTGCCTGGGTGGCGGCGAACGAGGTCAGCTGGAAGGCGCCGGACGCATTGCGCTTCTTGTCCTTGAAGGCGGCCACGACAGCAGCGTTCTTGGGGTTGGCAGCGAAGTCGGCCGGCAGCGTCACCAGCATGCCTTCCACGGCGTTACCGGCAATGGCGTTCACCTCGGGGTTGCCCACGCCCTCGGGGCCCATCATGCGCACCTTCAGGCCTTGCTCGCCGGCCTGGCGCAGCAGCAGGCCCATCTCGGGGTGGTAGCCGCCGTAATACACGAAGTCCACGCCAGCGCTCTTGAGCTTGGTGATGACGGCGGAGTAGTCGCTGTCGCCGGCGTTGATGCCTTCGAACAGCGCCACGGTGATGCCGGCCTTCTTCAGGTCGTCACGCACGGAGGAGGCGATGCCCTGGCCATAGGACTGCTTGTCGTGCAGCACGGCGACCTTCTTGGGCTTGGCCTTTTCGGCGATGAACTTGGCAGCGGCAGGGCCCTGTTGGTCGTCACGGCCGATGGTGCGGAAGATGAAGTGGTAGTTCTTGCCGTCGGTGAGCGCCGGGGAGGTGGCCGACGGGGTGATGACGACCACGCCCTCGTTGTTGTAGATGGGAGCGGCAGCGATGGAGGCACCCGAGCACACCGGGCCGATCACGTAGCCGATCTTGGCATTCACCACACGGTTGGCGGCCACGGGGCCTTGCTTGGGTTCGCAGGCATCGTCGATGGAGACCAACTCGATCTTCTTGCCGCCCACGCCGCCAGCGGCGTTGGCCATCTCGACGGCCGTGGTCACGCCTTCCTTGACCATGTCACCGTACTGCGTCAGCGGGCCAGTGGTGGGCATCACCATGGCGATCTTGACTTGCGCATGCGCGGTGGAGAACAAAGCGGCACCGGCCAGACCCAGTGCGGCAACGACGGTGTGCATGCGGAACGGAATGCTCATAGGACTCTTTCAACTTTGGGTAAAGCGGTCTGAAAAATCAACAGGCCCCGGTGGGGGCCTGAGACGTAGGCCGCAAAGATTAACGGGATGTGTGGCGTTGGCAACAGGGTAACCGGGGGTGGCCCTGCCGGAAGGTTTTTGCTAGGGCTGTTGCCGAAAGACGGGCAGCGTTGTCCGCGGGGCTTACGGCGGACTGACATGCGCGGGGGCGATAGGGTTTTGCCCGTCACCCGGGGCGCAGTGACCGCGCTGTGCGGCCGTGGGGTGCCCGAATATATGTCAAAAAGGCCTGCAGCGCCCGCCCATCAAGCGCGGACAGCTATATTTTGATGAGCATCAACCCCGTCGATGTACTTGGGCCATCAAGGAAAGCTCGCCGGCTTGGGCGCGGGCGTGCTGGCGGGCTCGCGAGCGGTGGCGGCGCAGGCGGCGGAATCCGGAGCAGGATGTAGCCGTGACTCCGGCACCGGCGTGCCGGCACGCCAGCGGCGCACCACGCGCTGGAAGATCAGTGTGTTGGGAATCTGCAGCAGCGTGCCAGGCTCGGGGGCGGTGGCGTCCTCCAGCGTGATGTAAAGCAAGTTGATGTCCATCACGCGGCCCAGGGCGCCGGGCTTGTCGGCGGTGTCCAGCAGTTCGATGTGGTCTCCCACGCGGAACGGGCCGACGGTGAAGATCAGAAAGGCGCAAAACAGATTGGACAGCACGCTCCATGCCGCGAAGAACGCCACCGCGCCCACTGTGGCGAAGCCGGTGAAGGCCGTCCACAGCACGGCCGCTGACACCCCCAGGCGCTCCAGCACCAGCAGGCCGGCGCTGCCCAGGATGAGCCAGCGCACCACGGCGTTGATGGGTGTGAGCAGTTCGTGCGGGAACTGGTAGTGGTCGCTGGCCCGCATGATGATGCGCAGCAGCAGGCGCTGCAGCAGCAGCGCGGCCAGGACGATAAGCACAATCTGCACACCGGGCACGATGATGTCGAGCCAGTCGTGCATCCAGACGGGAAGGGCGGTTTTCAGTCGCGGCAGCATGTCGTGGGCAATGAACGGGTGGGCAAGCGCTGGCGCGGCTCAAATCTGCCGCTGCTCGATGGTGTCCATCTGCATCTCGAAGCTGAAGAAGCGGTCCCGGCCCTGGGCCTTGGCGGCATACAGGGCCTCGTCGGCGCGCATGAGCATGGTCTCGGCGCTGGTACCGTCGTCGGGCACGCACGTGGTAATGCCACCCGACAGCGTGAGCGTTTCGCCGTTGGGCGAGCCCGGATGGGCGATGGCGCGGGACTTCAACAGCTTGCCCAGCGCGCGCGCGAACGTCATGGCGCCCGAGCGCGGCGTGTTGGGCAGGATCAGTGCAAATTCTTCGCCGCCATAGCGCGAGGCCACGTCGCGCGGGCGCATGCAGACGTCGTGCAGCACGCGGCCGACCTCCTTCAGGCAGGCATCGCCCTGCACATGGCCCAGGGTGTCGTTGTATCTCTTGAAATGGTCCAGGTCGCACAGCATCAGCGTGAGCGGCACTCCGTCGCGCCGCGCGGCGAGGATCTCGCTGTGCAGGATGCGGTCGAAGCCGCGGCGGTTGACCAGCCCCGTGAGCGGGTCCATCTCCACCATCTCGTTGAGGTGCTGGTTGGCCACGTGCAGCTCTTCGGTCAGTTCCACGAGGCGCCTGCGCATGTCGCGCAGCCGGCGCATGGCGCGCAGCTTGGCGGCCAGAACGATCGGCTTGACGGGCTTGACGAGGTAGTCATCTCCACCGGCTTCGATGCCGCGCCACACATCCAGGTCGCCATCCAGCCCCGAGAGGAAGATGATGGGCGTCCAGCCGCCGGGTTCTGCCTCGCGCATGCGCTGGGCCACCCAGTAGCCGTCGTTGCCGCCAGGAAGGCGTATGTCCAGCAGCACCAGGTCGGGACGCCGCAGCTTGAACAGCTGTAGCGCCGCGTCGGCCGAGGCGGCCTCCAGTACCTCCGACACCCCCACATGGCGCAGCTCGCTTGCCAGTGTGGCGCGCACGGACGCCTGGTCCTCCACCAGCAGCACGCTGAAGGGCTCAAGCAGGAACTGCGGAAATGCGTTGGCGCTGGCAGGAGGGCTCATGAGGTGGCGCAGTGGAGGCCGCTGGTGCGGCGGGATGTCAGCGTGGCCACGTACGGCCACGCATGCCCACGGGTCAGTGCTCGCGCCGCAGGGCCGGGAACAGGATCACGTCACGGATGCTCGGGCTGTCGGTGAGCAGCATCATCAGCCGGTCGATGCCGATGCCGCAACCACCTGTGGGCGGCATGCCGTATTCCAGCGCACGTACGAAGTCGTGGTCGAAGAACATGGCCTCGTCATCGCCCGCGTCCTTGGCAGCGACCTGCGCATGAAAGCGGGCGGCCTGGTCTTCGGCGTCGTTCAGCTCCGAGAAGCCATTGCCGAACTCGCGGCCGGTGATGTAGAGCTCGAAGCGTTCCGTCACCTCGGGGCGCAGGTCGTTGGCGCGCGCCAGAGGGCTGATCTCGGTCGGGTGCTCCATGATGAAGGTCGGCTGCCAGAGCTTGTCCTCCACCTCTTCCTCGAAGTAGAGCACCTGCAGGCTGGCGAGGGTCCGAGTGGACAGGCGGTCCTTCTCCTCGGTCATGCCCAGTTTCTTGAGCGCGCTGATGAGCCAGGCGGCATCGTCCACATGTGCGCCGGCCTCGGTGTGCTGGTAGATGGCCTCGCGGATCGTGAGGCGCTGGAAGGGCTGGGCCAGATCCACCGCGCGGCCACCGTAGGTGAGCTGCAGCGTGCCCGTGGCCTTGAGTGCGGCATCGCGCACCAGCGCCTCGGTGAAATCCATCAGATCGCGGTAGTTCCAGTAGGCCGCATAAAACTCCATCATCGTGAACTCGGGGTTGTGGCGCACCGAGATGCCTTCGTTGCGGAAGTTGCGGTTGATCTCGAACACGCGCTCGAAGCCGCCGACGATCAGGCGCTTGAGGTACAGCTCGGGCGCGATGCGCAGGAACATCTCCTGCTCCAACGCATTGTGGTGGGTGACGAAGGGCTTGGCGTTGGCGCCGCCGGGAATGGGGTGCAGCATGGGCGTTTCCACCTCCAGGAAGCCGTGCTCCATCATGAAAGAGCGGATGCTGCCCACAGCCTTGCTGCGCGCGACGAAGCGGCGGCGCGCGGCCTCGTCGGTCATCAGGTCCACGTAGCGCTGGCGGTACTTGACCTCCTGGTCGGCCACACCGTGGAACTTGTCGGGCATGGGGCGCAGGCTCTTGGTGAGCAGGCGCAGGCGCGACACCTTGACCGATAGCTCGCCGGTCTTGGTCTTCATCAGCGTGCCTTCGGCACCCAGGATGTCACCGAGGTCCCAGCGCTTGAAGTCGGAATAGGCTTCTTCGCCAATGGCATCGCGTGTCACGTAGAGCTGGATGCGCCCGCCGGTGTCACCCAGCGATCCATCCTGCAGGGTCGCGAAGCTGGCCTTGCCCATGACGCGCTTGAGCATCATGCGGCCGGCCACGCTCACCGTGATCGCCTGCGCTTCGAGCGCTTCTCCATCCAATGTGCCGTACTGCTGCTGCAGCACTGCGGCATGGTGCTGGGGCTTGTAGTCGTTGGGAAATGCCACGCCTTGACCCTGGGCCTGGTTCTCGCGCAGAGCCTTGAGCTTTTCACGGCGTTCGGCGATGAGTTGGTTTTCGTCCTGGGGGGCTGGTGCAGGAGTGGCTTCAGTGGACATGGCGGAGTGCTGGCTGGAACTTGGGCAGAAACCCTCTATTTTGCCATCCAGGCCGACAGCATCAGCAGCCCAGCGGTGCAAAGGCTGGCGAGCCACCACAGGTGCACCTGCGGCGTCCAACCCATGGGGGCGAGCAGCACCATTATCTGCATGATATTGAAACCTATGGTCAGCAATGAGTAGCGGCGCGCCAGTCCCTGCTGGAAGGGCCGATGGCTCAGTGCCGCGAAGATGCATGCGCTACCCTGCCACAGCATGATGGGCAGGATATAGGGCAGCAGGCCCTGCCATGTAGGCGCCAGCAGTGTGGTCTGCAGTACGGCGGCGCTCCCCAGACCGATCAGCCCTGTGACCAGGGCAGCTCCCATCCCTACGCCCAGCGACTTCAAGCGTGAGGGCCGCGCTTGTGCCAGCAGCACTTGTGACCAGGCCGCGTGCACGATGGCGGGCATTAAGCCGAACAGCCGTAGCAGCACTGCCAGATAGCTGGCGTCCGCCGTGCCATGCTGCCGCTGCCAGGCCAACACCAGAGCTACGCCGGCCACGGCATCCATTACCGCGTGCGCCATGCGCAAGAGAGCGCTGCGGCCGTCGGATTGCCTTGCTGCGGATTGAGGTGAATGGACGGTGCGGCTACCGTGAAGCAACCAGAGCGCCCCCACTGCATAGCCGCACGCCGCCGCGGCCAGTAGGCCGGTGGCGTTGTCAGCGTTTCCACGCATACCCAGCCCGGCGGCCAGCGCCAGCGCCAGCAAGGGGGGGGCTGTGCGTACGCAGGCGGCGGACATCGGTGATGCCGTACGCAATACCCAGGGCTGGGCCAGGTACCAGCCCATTTGCAACAGCGCTAGCAGCCCGGCCCAGGCCACCACGGTGGCCAAAGGGAGGACGGGTTCCGACCACCATAGGGCTGCGGCCACCAGGGGCAGCAGCAGTATCCAGCGCAGCAGGCTGGCGCGTAGAGCAGCACGTAGCGCCCGCTGTGGGGGCAGGTGTGCGTCGGCAAGGAACTGAAGTGGGCTTTGTGCCAGTGCCAGCGTGACCCAGAAAAACGCCACTTGTGCTACGACGGCGAAGTGGCCTGCCGCCGTGGGCGTGAAGAAGTGGAGCATGGCCGCACCCATGAGCGCTTGTGCGATCAGCGCGATCAGGCTGGCTCCGGCCATCAGCAGCGAGGTGCGGTTCACGGGCACAGCCCCAGGCGGCGCCAGAGTGCCAGTCGTTCAAGTACGCGCGGCCATGCCAGTGTGGATACATCAGGCACCACGCAGCCAGCCATGTCTGGTATGGGCAGGTAGGCAAAGCGCGCTCCGTGCCGCGCTTCAAAGGCCCGCACCCAGTCGTAGTCGGTGCTGACCACTGGCAAACCTGCCGCGCAGTATTCGATGAGTTTGGTGGACGTCTGTTGGCTGTACGGCAATTGGTCAGGAACCAGGTTCAGTCCGTAGCGCGCGCGGCGCAGCAGGGTGGGTACCTGACCGTGCGGAACGCGACCCGTGACGTGCCCCAAGGTGTGCAGTGTTTTACGCAGATCGACAGGCGGCTCGCCAATCAGCAGAGTGCGCTGGCCTGCCTGTTGTAGTGCGGTCAAAAGTGGCACAAACTGCCGCAGGCGTTGCATGTCCCCCAGATAGACTCCGTCGAACTCGGGCGCAGCCCGTCTCGCACACGGGGCAAGAAAGGACGGCTCCACGCCCATGTCACGGAACTCGTACGGCACGCCGTCGGAAAATCCCAGCCGATCGCGCACCCAGGTATTCTGGAAAAGGCGGTACTGCGGCACGGGCTGCAGGGCGCGCTTGGCCCGGTCCTTGACCTTAGGCCAGGGCGGCACTGAAGCCGATGCGTATTCATGGATGTGAAAGGCATGGCTGAGCCGCCGCGCCGCGTCGTGCGGCACGCGGCCGCACATCCACCAGCAGATGACCGCATCTGCAGGTACGCTCGCAGGGCGGGAATGCACCTGCGCGCTGTGCCCCAGCGCCGCAAGGAAGTCGCCATATGCCGCCAGTTCGGGCAGGTAAGCGCTGCCGGGGTGAATGAAGTGGATCAGCACGCCGCCTCCTGCAGCACGCGTTGCCAGTTATGCGAAAAGCGCTCAGGACTGTAGCGGCGCAGCACCTGGGCCATGTCGTGCGCCAGCTGTTCGGGTGGCATGGCGCACACGGTTTGCACGGCGCGAGCGAGCGCAGCCGCGCTGCAGTCGTGAGCCAGCGCATAGGGCATGTCTGGCCCCAACATTTCGCGCAGCGCGGGGATAGGCAGGCCCACGCAGGGCCTGCCAGCGGCCAGCGATTCCAGCGCTGCCATGGGGCAGCCTTCGTAGAGCGATGCGAGCACGGTAACTTGCCATGGGGCGTACACCGTGGCCTGTACGAGATGAAAAGGGCGCAACTCCAGCCGGCCGACTTGCTGCAGGTCAGCACCGGCTGCACACAGCGCCGGTTGTGAAGGGCCATCGCCTACCATGCAAAGCCGATAAGTAGTCGGCAGCAAGCGCAGCATCTGCACCAGCAATTCGGGCTGCTTCTCCGGCGCAAGCCTGCCCACGAAACCCAGGTATTGCGGTGACGCGCCCATTGGCGCGGGCTGCCAATCAGGATGGGCATTAGGAATCACCTCCAGGCGTTGCCCTGCCGCTGCACCGCCCGTGAATTCAAGGAACGAGTCGCGTGTGTGGGCTGAGACGAACACCACCCAGCGTAGTCGGCGATACAGCCAGCGCAGCCAGGCGCGTTTGGCAGCACTGGCATGGGCGTGCTCCAGCACCTCCTGCGTGGGGCCGTGAAGCCATGCCACCACGGGCCGGCGCAGCAGCATGCCTAGCAGCCAGGCTGCATAGGAAGGCAGAAAGCCGTTCGTGGCTACGATGATGTCGGCCCGCCAAACGGCACGCAGAAGCGCTCCGATACGCGTATTGCGCAGGGCCAAGGCGACCGGTATCTGGCCTGCGCACCGCAGTGCATTCGCCAGCGCCTGTGTGGCGGTGTGAATACCGCCAACGGCCAAGTCTTCTTGCAACAGCAGGATGTAGCGCGTGTGCATTCTGGTGGAGGGCGCGCCAATAATTGCACGATGCCACACATTGAAACCTATTTGCTGGGCGAGGCTTTCAGCGACGATTTGCCTTTCAGGCCGGGGATTATCGGACATGCCCAGCCACGCGGTGATTTGCTGGCCGGCTGGGTCGCGCAGCAGTGCGTGCTGCATGTGGGCTTTGCCGACCATGCACCGCTGATTGCACGTCGCGCCTCCGACGGCAGTTGGTTGCACACGCTTCTCAGCCGCAGCGCACGGATCTGCCATGGTATCGACATCAACGCCACCGCTGTGGACACGGCGCGCAGCCTGGGTTTTGACCACGTGCAGCAGCTCGACGTGTTCGCTCCCGAGGCCCCGCAGGTGCTGGCCCGGTGTGCGCCCGACATGGTGCTGGTGCCTGATGTAATTGAACACCTGCCTGACCCCGCCGCGTTCCTGCGGCGGCTGGCGCAGTGCCTGCCACAGGCGGAGTTCGTCGTCAGTGTGCCCAATGCGTTGTCCCTGCGCAATGCGCTTCACGGCGTGTGCGGGGTGGAGCATGTCAACACCGACCATCGGGCGTGGTTTTCACCCTTCACACTACTGAAGGTGCTGGCGGATGCAGGGCTAGTGGGCGCCGAACTGCACAGCTGCCAGGTGGCGGCACCGGGGACGATGAAGGGATGCCTGTTGCATCGGCTGGCAGTGCGCAGGCCGTTGTGGGCGGATGTGCTGGTTGCGCGAGTGAAGGCACGTTGACAACTAGCGCGCTCCGAAACCTGTGAGCACCGTGCGCACCGTCTTGTAGGCAATGAGCAGATCCAGAGCCATGGAGCAGTGCGTCACGTAATACAGGTCATAGCTCAGCTTGATAGCGGTCTGCTCGGCGCTATCGGTATAGCCATGCTGCACCTGCGCCCAGCCCGTGAGACCGGGGCGCACCAAGTGGCGGTAGGGGTAGGCGGGCATGGCTGCGGCAAAGTGGTGCGCGAACTCTGCCTGCTCGGGACGCGGGCCGATCAGGCTCATTTCTCCGCGCAGTACGTTCCAGAGCTGGGGTAGTTCATCGAGCCGCGTGCGGCGGATGAAGCGGCCAACTGACGTGATACGGTCGTCCTGCTGTTTGGCGAACTGAACGATGTGGCTGGCAGGCTCGTGACGCATGCTGCGCAGCTTCCATATGCGGAAGCTGCGTCCGTGGCGACCCATGCGCTGCTGCGAGTACAACATGGGGCCGGGTGAATCGAACTTCACTGCCAGCCCCGCGGCCATACACAGCGGAACCCATAGCGGCACCGTGATGAGGGTCAGGCCCAAGTCCAGCATGCGCTTGGCGATGTCGTAAGCAGGGTAATTGGTCAGTTGCCATAGATCTTGCTCGCCCAGCGTCCCGGTGATTTTGCGGCCCGACAGCATTTCCGCTGCCGCTTCTGCGCTGTAGAGAGGGATGCGCTGGAGTTTGAGCTCGCTGATCCATTGTTGGCGTTGCGGGTCGGGATCAGCCAGCCGGTCTAGCACCACACCGTCCACGGCTACGCGCTGTTTTCGCGCTGGTAGTCCGGCCACCCAGCTGGTCAGGCGCAGTCGGTCATCGCCTTGCTCCTGCGGGCGCAGCATTTGGCGCAGGACGTAGGGTAAGTCGGCATCCACGTAGGCCAGGTGCAGCGTACGACGGGTCCCCCACAGCGCATGCCCGCACAGCAGCCAAGCCAAGGCCAGCATGTATGCCATCAATACGGCGCCGCGCGAATAGGGCGCCTGCAGCAGTGCAAAGCCCAACGGGGTGAGCAGAAAGGCCACCGTGATCACCACCAGCAAAAAGCCACCCTGCTCCCGCGGCGGCAGATGGGCGCCCTGGTGCAGCCAGCGTGTTGCCAACAGGTAGGACACCGCACACCACAGCACGGTGGCGGGGAACAGCGGTGTGACCCAGCCTGCGTGTTGCATCTTGTGCGCTATGGCGTAACCCAGTGCTTGAGGCAACAGGCCGAGCAGGCTCCACCACAGCAGCGCGCCATCACGCCGTGCCGGGTCGGGTTCGGCGCAGGGTCGGGAGGTGACAACAGGCGGGGTCATGCACGGACCTGGGTGTAGATGGCGAGTATGGCTGACGCCATGCGTTCCGGGGCATGATGTTCTTCGTAATGGCGGCGGGCCATTCGGCCCATTTGCTCGCGCAGCGCGGGGCTGCGGATTAGGCGCTCCATGGCTTGAGCGATGGCCTCCACGTCATTGGACACCAGGAATCCGTATTGTTCGGAGGGGAGCAATTCCGCCATCCCAGGCAGTCGACTGACCACGACGGGCAGCCCCGCCCGCATGGCTTCGATCACGGAGATGGGAAGACCTTCGTGGTCAGACAGCAACACGAAAAGGTGGTGATGCGCGAGGCGCTGGGGCACATCATCCACGTCGCCCACGAAACTCACTTGAAATAAGCCCAACCCGGATGCCAGCGCCTGCAAGGCCGTGCGATCCGGGCCATCGCCAATGATGCTAGCCGCTACCTCATGCCCCAGGCCATCGCGCAGCCGGACCAGGGCATGCAGGAGCAGGTCGGGGCGCTTGGGTGCGGCCAGCCGGGCTACCATGGCGACGCGCACGGGTTCCAGCCCAGGCTGAGCGCGTTGGCTATTGTTTTCTATGGCATTGGGTACGACGGTCAGCCGGTCAGCGCGAATCGGCAAACCTCGGGCAAGTTGTCGCTCGTGCTGCGATACACACACCATGTGCTCCGTCCAACGCGCCAGCAACCATTCACAGCACCACGCCACTGTGCGGCGTACCCGGGGTACTTCGGGTTTGAAAGCGAAGCCATGCACTGTGTAGATCACGGGCTTGCGGCACAGTCTGCCCGCCAGGCGTGCGACTACGCCCGATACGGCGCTGTGCGCGTGCAACATGTCGGGTTCGTGCTCGCGGATCAGGGCGCGCAGTTGCAGTACCGAACGGAACAGATGCCAGGGCGCCAGCGAATTGCGCAGGCTTGGCAGGCGGTAAATCGGCAGTCCCAGCGTGTGTAGGTCGCTTTCGAGCGGCGTGGGACCCGTGCCGCCAATGACAGCGCTGAAATGGATGCGGGAGGCCAGAGCCTGGCACAAGGTGCGCACATGGGTCTGGGCACCTCCTCGTTCGCCCTTGGTGATCACTTGCATCACCTTCAGTTTGGCCTGCATGCAACGCTAGCCAGAAATGCCGGTACGTTCCAGGATGTCACTCACCAGCTCCAGCCGCACCAGCGGGTTGTCCAGTTGCATGAGCTGCTGCTTGAGTTCCAACGGAATGGGCAATAACTCGCACCAGCGATTGGCAAGCCAACCGCAGTCTTGGAGATCTGTGCGTGAGGGCTGTGCGTGTGCGGTTGGTCCCCCGGCTGCTCCTGCCGCCTGCTCGCGCAATGACGACAACACCTGCGTCAGTGTGCTAGCTGCACGCTGCAAGTCTGGGGGAACTTGGACCGGCGTGTCGCAAGGGATCTGTTCCACATTGGCGGTCCACAGCCCGTGGGGCAGCAGTTGTTGGCGCAGGACACGAAAGCGGGCGATCCCCCGGCAACGTACGTGCATCAGCCCCGCTTGCAGTTCTTCTAAATGCTCGATCATGGCCAATGTGCCGACGCTGTATAGGCTTTCCGGCAGGGCTCCCGCCTGGCGCACCTCATGGCCGCGGGCCAGGGCCACGACGCCGAAGGGGGCACCCGTGCGGTGGCATTTGCGCACCATGTCCAGGTAACGCACCTCGAACACACGCAGCGGTAGAACACCACCGGGAAACAGCACGGTGTTGAGCGGAAACAGGGGCAGGGAGGTCAGCGTGAGGGGATCGGACATGGCGGCATGCGTAGCGTCGCTATCATCCCACGTTGAACCCGTGTGCGGCGCACTGCAACGGGGTCGACCTATTTGCTAATCGGCCATGCTGTTTCAAATTCTGTCTTTTCTCCTCGACGTTGCCAGCGGCCTGCTTACCGGGGCTTGCCTGTTGCGGCTGTACATGCAGCTGCAGCGGGTGTCGTTTGCCAATCCCGTGGGCCGTCTCGTGTTTGCCTTGAGCGACTGGCTGGTGCTGCCACTGCGCAAACTCGTTCCGTCGGCGGGGCGGTGGGATCTGTCTTGCCTTGCGGCGGCGCTGCTGCTGCAACTGGTCCAGTATCTGCTGCTGTGGCTTCTGGTGGGCGGGGGGATGGGACTGGCCTGGCTGCCGTGGATGGCGTTTTTTGGCCTGGCGCGCGTGGCCGTGTCGGGATTGATGGGCTTGCTGATCGTTTATGCAGTGCTCTCGTGGGTGCAGACGCGATCGCCCATCAGCGATGTGATCACCCGCCTGTGCGAGCCGTTGTTGCGCCCCGTGCGCCGTGTTCTACCGCTATTGGGCGGGGTGGACCTGTCGCCGCTGGTGGTGCTGGTACTGCTGCAGGTCGTGATGATCGTGCTGGGGCATCTGCAGGCCAGCGTCATGATGTAGCGACACTGTTCTCAATAAAAAATAGCTGCTAGCGCCCGTCCACCAAGCGCTAGCAGCTATTGTTTTTGATGCCCGTGGTTCAGGCTACCGCGTCGGCCGGCAGGCGCTGCAGCATGGACAGGCATTGCGCCACGGTGTGGCGCAGTTCGCGGCGGTCGCAGATGAAGTCCACAGCGCCCTTGGTCTGCAGGAACTCCGCGCGCTGGAAACCCTCGGGCAATGTGACGCGCACGGTGGATTCGATCACGCGCGGGCCGGCAAAGCCGATCAGGGCCTTGGGCTCGGCAATCACGATATCCCCCACGAATGCGAAGCCGGCCGACACGCCACCCATGGTAGGGTCGGTCAGCACGCTGATGTAGGGCAGGCCTTTCTTGGCCAAACGGGTGAGGGCCGCATTGGTCTTGGCCATCTGCATCAGGCTGAGCAGGCCTTCCTGCATGCGTGCGCCGCCCGTGGCGGTGAAGCAGATGAAGGGCACCTTCTGCTCGATGGCGGTTTCCACGCCGCGGACGAAGCGCTCGCCCACCACGGAACCCATGGAGCCGCCCATGAAATCGAATTCGAAGCAGGCCACTACGACGTTGATGCTCTTGACCGCGCCGCCCATCACGATGAGCGCGTCGGTCTCGCCGGTGTTCTCCAAGGCCTCCTTTAGGCGTTCGGGATACTTGCGGCTGTCCTTGAACTTGAGAGCGTCGACCGGCAGCACTTCCTGGCCGATCTCATAGCGTCCCTCGCCGTCCAGGAAGGCGTTGAGCCGCGCACGGGCACCGATGCGGTGGTGGTGGCCGCATTGGGGACAGACGTTTTCGTTGTGCTCCAGATCGGTCTTGTAGAGCACGTTCTCGCAGCTCGGGCACTTGATCCACAGGCCCTCGGGCATCTGGCGACGCTCGGTAGGGTCGGTCTGCTGGATTTTGGAGGGCAGGAGTTTTTCGAGCCAGGACATAGGTTTCCTCTGTTCAGATCGCGGCTGCGCGCGGGCCGTGGCCGGCGCGCAGGGCCGTCATTATGCGTCCAGCGCCTTGCGCACCCCGCGCAGAAAGTCCACGGTGATGCCGACCACTTTCTCATGGGGCTGGTCTTCGATGAGCTGGATGATGCGGCTGCCGATGACCACCGCATCGGCCACGCGGCCGATGGCCTGCGCGGTGGCGGCATCGCGAATGCCAAAGCCCACGCCGACGGGGACCTTCACATGCTCGCGGATGCGCGGCAGCATGGCCTCGACGGCGGCCGTGTCCAGCGCGCCGGAGCCGGTCACGCCCTTGAGCGAGACGTAGTAGACGTAGCCGCTGGCTACGCGAGCCACCTGCTGCATGCGTTCCGGCGTGGAGGTAGGCGCCAGCAGGAAGATCAGGTCGATGCCGTGGCCGCGCAGGTCGGCGGCGAACTGCTCGCACTCCTCGGGCGGGTAGTCCACGATCAGCACACCGTCCACGCCGGCTTCGCCCGCGTCACGGGCGAAGGCGCCCTTGCCGTGGCGCTGCTCGTAGCGCTCCACCGGATTCGCGTAGCCCATCAGCACCACGGGCGTGATGCTGTTGCGCAGGCGGAAGCTGCGCACCATCTCCAGCACCTGGGCCAGGCCCACGCCCAGTGCCAGGGCCTTCTCGCCCGCCTTCTGGATGACGGGGCCGTCGGCCATCGGGTCGGAAAAGGGCACCCCCAGTTCGATCACATCGGCGCCGGCCTCGACCATGCCGTGCATCAAAGCCGGTGTGATGTCGACGAAGGGAAAGCCTGCTGTGACGTAGGGGATGAGCGCCTTGCGGCCCTTGGACTGCAGCTCTGCAAAAGTGTCAGCGATGCGGCTCATGCGGCGGGTCCTCCCTTGACGGTCAACCCGCGCATGGAGGGACGGTCGTAGAAGTCCACGCCAGACAGGTCGGCCACGGTGCCGATGTCCTTGTCGCCGCGGCCGGACAGGTTCACAAGGATGGATTGCTGGGACGTCATGGTCTTGGCGAGCTTGAGCGCGTAGGCCACGGCGTGGCTGGATTCCAGGGCCGGGATGATGCCCTCGGTGCGGCACAGGTAGTGAAAGGCTTCCAACGCTTCCGTATCGGTGATGCCCACGTACTCGGCTCGCTTGATTTCCTGCAGCCAGGCGTGCTCGGGGCCCACTCCGGGGTAGTCCAGGCCGGCGCTGATGCTGTGCGTCTCAGTGATCTGGCCATTCTCATCTTGCAGGATGAAGGTGCGGTTGCCGTGCAGCACGCCACTGGAGCCGCGCTGCAGGCTGGCGGAATGCTTGCCGCTGTCCAGGCCTTCGCCTGCGGCTTCCACGCCGATCAGGCGGGTTTTCTCGAACGGGATGTAGGTGTGGAAGATGCCCATGGCATTGCTGCCACCGCCCACGCAGGCCACGACGGCGTCGGGTTGCTCGGCGGCGATCTTCTGTTCGGCCAGCATGGCGGGCATCTGCGTGAGGCATTCCTTGCCGATCACGCTTTGGAAGTCACGCACCATCATGGGATAGGGGTGGGGGCCGGCCACGGTGCCGATGATGTAGAAGGTGTTGTCCACGTTGGCCACCCAGTCGCGCATGGCCTCGTTGAGCGCATCTTTCAGCGTCTTGCTGCCCGACTCGACGGGCACCACGGTGGCGCCCAGCAGCTTCATGCGGTAGACGTTGGGGCTTTGGCGCTTGACGTCCTCGGCGCCCATGTACACCACACACTCCAGGCCATAGCGCGCGCAGATGGTGGCGGTGGCCACGCCGTGCTGGCCGGCGCCGGTCTCGGCAATGATGCGCGGCTTGCCCATGCGCTTGGCGAGCATGGCCTGGCCGATCACGTTGTTGATCTTGTGTGCGCCGGTGTGGTTCAGGTCTTCGCGCTTGAGGTAGATCTGCGCGCCGCCCATCTCGCGGCTGGTGCGCGCCGCGTGGTAAACCGGCGAGGGGCGGCCCACGAAGTGCGCA
Organism: Diaphorobacter sp. LI3; assembly: GCF_022807955.1. Taxonomy (NCBI): domain Bacteria; kingdom Pseudomonadati; phylum Pseudomonadota; class Betaproteobacteria; order Burkholderiales; family Comamonadaceae; genus Diaphorobacter; species Diaphorobacter sp. LI3. Next base: position 1,357,497 of record NZ_CP094346.1, read on the forward strand.
AGCTCATAGTGGAATTCCTTGAGAAACTCCGGGTCGTTCTGGTAGCGCGCATAGGCTTCGCGCAGTTCATTGATGGCGTGCGTCAGCGTCTCGGAGACGAAGCTGCCGCCATAGGGGCCAAAATGGCCCGAAGCATCGGGTTGGGTATATGCAGGCATTTACAAATAAGGAACTGGTGCCGCATCGGCCGCGCGTACGGCGGCGATGAAGCGGTCGATCTTGCCGGCGTCCTTGATCCCCTTCAGGAGCAGACCATCGGGGCCCGTGGCCTCCACGCCGGAACTGACATCAACGGCCAGCGCCCGGCAACGCGGGCGCACTTGCCGTATGCCATCGGTCACGTTTGCAGGCGTGAGTCCACCAGACAAAACGAGATGACAGTCGACGTTTGTTGGAAGGAGTGACCAATTGAATGCCTTGCCACCGCCGCCATAGCCCTCGACATGGGCGTCGAGCAGGATGGCGCGGGCGTGAGAGTGATCGTGGGCGTATTTTACGAGGTCGAACCGTGCCGCACCTTCGCCCAGGGGAATGCGCGCGGCGCGCAGGAAGGGAATGCGGCCCCCGTCGCTGGAGCGCAGGCAGTCCTCGGGCGTTTCGTCACCATGGAATTGCGCTGTCGCGCCCGGTACATCAGCGCAGGCAGCTATCACATCAGTAGCATGGGCGTTCACGAACAACAGCACTGGCGTGACAAAGGGCGGCAGCCGCCGGGCCAGTTGCGCTGCGCGCTCTGGGGTGACGGCGCGCGGGCTCGCGGGATAGAGCACGAAGCCGACGGCGTCGGCACCGCTGGCGACGGCCGCGTCCACGTCCTGCTCGCGCGTGAGGCCGCAGATCTTGATGCGTGTGCGCGCGGTGGAGTGGACGGGGGTGGTCTGTGCTGCGGTCGGACTGCTCATGGCAGCCAATCATACGCAGCCGTGCGCGTCGGCAGGCCCCATTCCGCGCCGTATACCGGGCCCTGGAAGTACAGGCCATCGGGCGAAAAGGTAGGAGCAGCCGCGTCGCGCGACCGCGCCTCCAGCACCGTGCGCATCCATTCGGGCGGATACAGCCCCTGGCCAATGGCGACGATGCAGCCCATGATGTTGCGGATCATGTGGTGCAGGAACGCATTGCCTTCGAATTCAAAGCGCCAGTAGCAGGGGATACACCCGTGGGTGCCGGTGGATTCGCCCGCTGGCGGAGCCCGGCGTGTGATGTCGATGCGGTGCAATGTCTTCACCGGCGACTTGGCCTGGCAGGCCGAGGCGCGGAATGACGTGAAGTCATGCTCGCCCAGCAAATGCTGCACCGCCCTGTGCATGGCCTGCTCATCGAGGGCATGAAAGACCCAACCCACGCGCCCGGCATCAACGCTGGGGCGTACGGGCGACTGCAGCAATACGTAGGCATAGCGCCGGGCCACGGCGCAGGCGCGGGAATGAAAGGCATCGGGAACGGGTTGCGCCCACTGCACGGCGATGTCCGCCGGCAGGAAGGTGTTGGTACCGCGGACCCATGAAAACGGCGCACGCTGCAGTTCCGTATCGAAGTGCACCACCTGCATCAGCCCGTGCACGCCGGCGTCGGTGCGCCCGGCACAGATCGTGTGCATCTCCTGCGTGGCAAAGCGGCCCAGGGCCGCTTCCAGACGGTCTTGCACCGTGTTGCCAGAGGGCTGACTCTGCCAGCCGTTGTACGCCTGGCCGTTGTAACTGACGCCCAGGGCCATCCTCATCGGATGCTCCTTTCGGAGGGCAATGGCACGTCAGCGCGGCAATGGCTGCGTGCCCACCGCCGCATGGACATCAGCCCAGTTCGGTGAGCAGTCGCTGGGCGCGGGCCTTCAGCTCACCGGACGATTCGGCGATGACCTCTTCCACCAGGGCCCGCGCGCCTTCGCTGTCGCCAATGGTGTTGAACTCCTCCGCCAGTGCGAGCTTGGTGGCCAGAGGGTCGTCCGGCAGCGCGTCGGCAGCGGAGGACGCTGCCTTGGCGGCGACCGAGGGTGCGACGGGAGCGGCCGCCGTGGGGGTGTCAAGGTCCAGCGACAGATCGCCGAGGTCGAACTCCAGGGATTCCGAGGTGGCGGCCTTCGCGTCGCGGCTGGTCAGGGGGGCGACGCCGGAGTCCATCAGGGACAAGTCATCGTCCAGGTTCAACGGAAGAGGCTCGCTTTGCACGTCGGGCTCTGTCGTCGCCTGCGGCGTCACCGCTGGCTCGTCCCAGGAGGCTTGGGGTAGTTCCAGGTCGCCCAGATCCAGGGACGGTACGGGCGCCTGGGCGGCCGGCACTACCGGCGCGGCTGCGGCGGTGTTGTTGGCTGCGGCCATGGCAAACGTGCTTGGCGCCGGGGCCGGGGCCGACGGTGCTTCGTGCAGATCGAGATCCAAGTCCAGATCGAGGTCTGGCAGCACAGAGTCCGGTCCGCCCGTGGGTGCCGCGGGAGCAGTTGCTGCGCCCAGCGTGCTTGCAAAGGCCGCGGTCGATGCAGCGGCCGCTGTGGCGCTGGCGGCAACGGCAGGACGGCCACCGGGCTGGTACAGCGGATTTTCGGGGTCGAGCGTACGGCCCAGGTCGGACACGCGGGTCCAGTCGGGCCCCTGGCCGTTGGTGAGCCTGAACACGTCGTTGGCGACGGACTCCAGCGCCTTGCGGTCCTGGCGCTTGGCATAAATCTCGGCCAGTTTGGCGGGGATGGACACGCGCTCTGGATGGTGGCGCAGCGCCTCCTTGAGAATTTCCTCCGCCTGCAGGTCACGGCCGTAGGCGAGGTAGACGTCGGCTTCCGCCACCGGATCCACATCGCCACCGGCATCCAGTTGGCTGGGCGAATAGGTCATGGACGAGGAGCCGGTCGTGAGTTCGCTGTTGGCCGTGTCCACACGCTGGCCGCCACTGGCGCCGAAGAAAGAATCCGGCTGCAGGCTACTTTCCGAGAACGAACTGTCCAGGGCACCCTGGTTGCGGCGGCTTTGGACCACGCGGTAGCCGCCATAGCCCAGTAACGCAAGTACGAGCGCCAGTGCGCCTCCTGCCAGCAGCGGGTCCTCCGTGAGGGCATCCAGGAAGCTGGGCTCTTCGTAGAGAACGGGCTGGGGGGCTGGACGCGGGGCCACGGCGGCGGGAGCGGGTGCTGCGGCAGAGGCCTGAGATGCTGCTTCGGCGGGAACAGCCGCCTCGGCGGCAGAGGCCTCGGGCGCTGGTGCGGCAGCTTCTGCCGTGGCAGCGCTCATGTCGGCGCTCGCAGCCGCGGTAGCGGGCGCGGGCAGCCCCCCGGCGGCGGGTACTGCCACCGCCGGCTGGCTGGCAGGGGCGGAAGGCGCTGTGGCTCCTGGCGCAGCTGCGCCAGCGCCGGCTGGCGCGGAGGCGCCGCTGAGCTGGTTCAGGTCCGAGATGTTCTTGGACAGCTCCGCCATGCGGGCGCTGTTCTGTTCGGCCTGCTTGTCGCGGGCCATCTGCTCCTCGGTCTTCTGGGCCTGAACGCTGCCTTTGGAGAGAGTGAGCTTATCGGGGGCGGCAGCGGCGGGCTTGCTCTCGTCCACCTGGGTCTGCACAGTGCCGCGCGCGGAGCGCTCTGCGGCCGCAACCTCGGCCTTGGGAGCTGTCGCAGCCATGCGGCGGCGGAATTCATTGAAATCGCGGCTTTGCGCGGCGACGATCTTGCGAGCTTCGGTGGCGTCCGTGGCTTGCGCCTCCGTTTCGCTAGGCATCTGCAGCACTGCGCCGGAACGCAGACGATTCACATTGCTGTTGACGAACGCGTCCGGATTGGCGCGCATCATTGCTACCAGCATCTGGTCCAGCGAGACGCCAGCGGGGCGATGGGCTTCCGCGATGCGGCCGGCCGTGTCCCCGGGGCGCACGCGAATCTCGTCACCGCCAGCGAACGCGGGTGCCTCTGCGGGGGTGGGACGGCCGGCTACGGCGGGTGCGGGAGGGGTTGCTGGGCGTGCGGCAGGCGCGGGCGCCGCGGTGGTGGCGGGGGCGCGCGGCGCAGTTGCCGCGGCACGGGGTGACGTTACCTGAGGTGCGGCGGTCACCGCCGCCTGCGGGCGGCTCGCCGGCGGGTCGAACAGCATCGTGTAGCTACGCACGATATGGCCGGAACTCCAGGTCGCATCGATAACCAAATCCACGAAAGGATCGTTGACCGGGCGGGTACTGCTCAAGCGCAGCACCATGGAGCCATTCGTGCGGCGGTGCAGTTGCACTTGCACGCTATGCGCAGCGGGGGAATATTCCATGCCCTGGCTGCGGAAAACTTCAGGGCTGGCGGTGCTCACGCGCAGCGATTCGGCCTCGGCAGCAGTGATCTGGGGCAGTTCGATTTCCGCGCGCAGGGGCTCGCCAAGCGCCGACTGGACATTCACGCGGCCCAGGGCGAGAGCACTTGCATCGGTGGTGTAAAGACCAGCCGAGAGGATGGCCGCGGTGGCCAGGACAGAAAATTTCCAGCGATGCATGTGTGCGACGAATGAAGAGATGGATGGTGCCGAGGGGGCGGTATTTTTCTGGTCGTGATCGAGCCGCCCAGGCGCGTGAAAATATGTAAAAAGCACCATAGCATCAATGTTTTGCACTGACAAGCTGAGGTGTCGCGCCACGTTTTATACGGTGCGGGAAGAGGCCGGGACGGCCTTATTCCTGTTGGTAATGGACAACGATCGGTAACGGGCCGTATCAATCTATGACCTCGAAAAAACGCCACCCGAAGGTCTAGCCGTTCTGTTAAAGTGTTGCTAAGAAAGCTGTAATGGCTCAAAATTCCGCCCTAGTCAACGACTAGGGCGTTTCTTTGTCCAAGGAAAAATCTCATCCAACTTCAGTAAAGCCGACTAAGTGGCCGCCTAGATTTCCGCCGGCCGCGGCGGGTATTCAAGTCAATCACTGCAAGAACCCCAAGTGCGGTAACTTCGGCGTACCGCCCAAGCTTGCGGTTGCCCGAGGCGGGGCCGGTACTCCAGCTTCTTCCGTTGGCCCAGGCGACTACACCGTGGTCGCTACCGGTAAGGACCAGCCGGCACTGAAGTGCCGCCTGTGCGAGGAAATCACCCCTATGCAGAGCAACTTGGCGATTGCCGAGGAGCTTATGCGCATGTCGGAGTACCTTGAACCAGTACTCCCGCAGTGTCCGAACGAGGCCTGCTCTCTATCGGAGGGGGCGCCATCCCTTGAGAATGTGACTCGCTTCGGCACCAACGCCCACGGAACTCCCCGGTTCAAGTGTGTCGGCTGCAAGAAGGCGTTCTCCTTCGGCGGCCGGTCAACCAAGCGCCAACGTCGCAGTCACTCCAATCGCGATATCTTGGTGCATCTGATGAACGCCATGCCGCTGCGGCGCATCATCAAGGTCCTCGATATCTCCCCCAGCCAGCTATACGACCGCATCGACTTCCTCTATGAGCAGGCCCAGATGTTCGCCGGCGAGCGTGAGCGAACCCTCATGGGACGCGACGACCTAGGCTCAAGATATCTGTCGGTTGACCGGCAAAAGCTGGTGGTGAACTGGCACTCTAAGAAGGTGCGAAAGAACACACTTTTGCTGTCCATTGCAACGGCCGACCAGGCTACGGGCTATGTGTTCGGGGTCAACGTCAACTTTGACCCTGCGCTGGACTCTGCTGACGTAGAGAAGGACATGGTTCGCTTTGGCGACCATGCACTTGCCAGAGCGTTTCGCCGCTACGCGAGAGTCTGGCTACCGGCTGATTGGAATGCTGCGGCTGAGAGGGCGGCGCCTCGCGGAGGTACCTCCCGAAAGCCTATGGAATCGGTCATCGAAGAGACGTACGACGCAGCCTTAGGTCGCCCCGATATAGAAGATGGTGAAGGCCCCGCGAACTCATCCCGTGCCCCCGTAAAGGGCATGCTGCTGCATGAGCAAGTGGTGATGTACGCCCACATCCAGCTTGTCACTCGACTGCTCTGCCGTGCCAAGAAGATTCGCTTCTTCACAGACCAGGAGTCGGGCATACGTGCGGCCATTCTGACGGCCGTGCCGAAAAGGGTTCTGGACCGGACGGCTGACGCTTTCTATGTCAAGGTGCTCAAAGATATGTCAGTGGACATGAAGCGCGCGCTGGTTGGTGCAACCAAGCGGCGTCTGGCGCGCTTAGCGGAGAAATACGGGGTAACCCCTGAGGCTGCAGAACTTCTGGCTGCCGAGGAAGAACTGGCGCGCATGGTTGCCATCGGCAAGTGGGGGGACCGCTGGTTCCGCCATCCCATATCGGAGATGCGTGAGCCTGAGAAATCCGTTTGCTGGCTGACCGATATCGACCCGGTCGAAACCGAACCGGACAAGCGTCGGCTCCAGCTTAGCCACCAGGCGCTACTGCACCTGAAAGCCACCCTTACCGCTGTCGACCGCTTCTTTATGCAGGTCCGGCGAGGCCTCACGCTGGCAGAACGCGCGGTGGCCAGCGCCAACACCGACCGACGTCTCTGGTTCGGGAAGAGCGCCTACAACCCCGAAGTCCTGGTGAAGGTGCTCGGCATCTTCCGGACGTACTTCAACTACTGCGAGGTTGGCCGGGACGGGAAAACGCCGGCAATGCGGCTGGGGCTGGCGCGCGGACCCATAGCGCCCGAAGACATCATCTATTTCACTCCCGAACCGCCCGAAAGACGCCGCGCGCCTGCCGCTCGGTCGCTCAAGCCCTCCGGCCCCGTGGCTCACGCAAGCGAGTCACTTGCCGCGTAGGACCCGTAGTTCGAGGTGAGCTTGGTCCGCAGTCAGGGAGCTCACTCGCACTTGGTAGACAGAGAGGGGGGCTCCCGATTCAGGCCCCGAGGACTCTTCCCATTCGGCTACACCCCCTTCACCCTCGCCGCTCACCGAGGAAAGGTACGGGCTCCGCCCTGTGCAGGCCAGCACTACTGCCGGGGCTAGGGTCATCCGCGGCAGAATACCGGTTGGTTTGACCCAATTTGTTACTTCAGCGCCTCTGATAAGGACACGACAAGGCTGGCTGCCATTGTCTCGCCAAGCCTCAACGCTCAGAGAGACAGTCCGATTGCCGTATGCCACGGGAGTGCTGCCCCTGAAGTCCGGAGCGGGCTCGTCGTTGCAGGCAGTGAGGAAGCTGGCGGCACACACGAGCGCGACGCCTAGGGAAAGGGGCTTGAAATTCAGCATGTCCCTTATAGCGACCAAAGAAACGAAGCCCCTCGTGCCGAAGCAGAGGGGCTTGAATCAAGGGCTTAGCAACACCTTAACGGAACGGCTAGCCTGCCGCGGGCGTTTTTTTGATGCTATGGTTTTCGCCATGTTGCCCGACAGCCAGAACGCCATAGACCCCTTCATCGACGCCCTTTGGCTGGAGGACGGCCTGTCGCGCAACACGCTGGCCGCCTACCGCCGGGACCTCACGCTGTATGCCCAATGGCTGGCGCAGCAGAACCCTCCGCTGGCGCTGGATGCCACGGCAGAGCACCACTTGCAGGGCTACTTCGCTGCCCGCCACGCGCAAACGCGCGCCACGTCGGCCAACCGCCGCCTCACCGTGCTGCGGCGCTACTTCCACTGGGCATTGCGCGAGCGGCGCATCGCAGCCGACCCCACAGTGCGCCTGCAGGCCGCGCGCCAGCCGCTGCGCGTGCCCAAGACGCTGACGCAGGCGCAGGTGGAGGCCCTGCTGCATGCGCCGGACGATGCCACGCCGCTGGGCCTGCGCGACCGCACCATGTTGGAGCTGATGTACGCGAGCGGCCTGCGCGTGAGCGAGCTGGTCACGCTGAAAACTTTCCACCTGGGGCTGGCCGAAGGCGTGCTGCGCGTCATGGGCAAGGGCGGCAAGGAGCGGCTGGTGCCCTTTGGCGAAGAGGCGCACCGCTGGCTGCAGCGCTACCTGGCCGAGGGGCGTGGCGCCATCCTGGGCGGGCAACAAACGGATGACCTGTTCGTCACGCAGCGCGGCGCGGCCATGTCGCGCGTGATGTTCTGGGTCATCGTCAAGAAATGCGCGCAGGCTGCGGGCATTACCGCGCCGCTGTCGCCCCACACGCTGCGCCATGCCTTTGCCACGCACCTGTTGAACCACGGTGCGGACCTGCGCGTGGTGCAACTGCTGCTGGGCCACGCCGACATTTCCACCACCACCATCTACACCCACGTGGCGCGCGAGCGGCTGAAGGCGCTGCATGCGCAGCACCATCCGCGCGGTTGAAGGGGCATGGCGCGGAGTGCCGGCGAGCAGTGGCAAACGGGTGAAAAATCGCGCTCTTTCTTGAAACTCTGGAGTTGCAATGACAGATTCCGTGCGCCGTCGCGTGCTGGCCTCCCTCGCGCTGGCTGCCGCGCTGCCCCTGGGCGCGCAGGCCCAGACTTGGCCCGCCAAGCCCATCCGCATCATCGTGGCCTATCCCGCGGGCGGCGTCAGCGACGTGGTCGCCCGCGCGTTGGGCGACAAACTGTCCGAACGCCTGGGCACGGCCGTGGTGGTGGAGAACAAGGCCGGCGCGGGCGGCACCATCGGCATGGACGCGGTGGCCAAGGCGGCGCCCGATGGCTACACGCTGGGCTTCTCGGCGATCAGCCCGCTGGTGCTCAACCCGCACCTGGGCACGCCGCCGTACGACGCAACGCGCGACATCGTGCCCGTGGCCAGCGTGATGTACTCGCCCGTGCTGTTGTTGGGCACGCAGGCCGCCAAGGAGCGTGACTTCCGCAGCCTGCTGGCGACCGCCAAGGCGCAGCCGGGCCAGGTGCGATGGGCCACATCGGGGCTGGCGTCGCTGGGCCACATCATGCTGGAACACATCATGCAGGGCAGCGGCGTGCAGATCACGCACGTGCCCTACAAGGGCGGCGGGCAACAACTGAACGATGCGCTTTCGGGTCAGTTCGAGGTGCTGTCCACCAACGCCGGCCCGGCCGTGATGCAGCAGATCAAGGCGGGCAAGCTGCACCCGCTGGCCGTGGGTGCGCCCGCGCGGCTGACCACCCTGCCGAACGTGCCCACGCTGGGCGAACTGGGCCTGCCCGCGGCCAACCTGAATTCGGTGTTCGGCATGTTCGCGCCAGCGGGCGTGCCGGCCGCGGTGCTGGAGCGCTTGAATGCCGAGATCAACCGTGCGCTGGCGCTGCCCGACATCCAGGCGCGCCTGGAGGCTTCGGACAACGTGCCCACGGGCGGCAGCGCCGAGGCATTTCGCCGGCAGATCGCGGCGGAGTCGCAGAGCAACGCGCGCATCATCCGCGCCGCCAACATCCGCCTGAACTGAAGCGGCCCTGTGCGCGCCGGCCGGCCCGCGCACAGGGGGCATCGGGTTTATTCGTCGGCCGTCAGACTCTCGGCCCAGGCCAGTGCCTGCAGGTGGGCCCAGTTGACCTGGCGGTTGGACAGGTGCAGCGCTTCGGCCGTGCGCGCGAAAGCCTCGTCGTCACCGCTTTCGCAGGCCTTGGTGAGTTCGAGGAAGGGGGCGAACACGCCCTTGTTGTGCAGCAGTGCGTCAAGCACCGGCTGGGGCAGGGCCACCGTTTCCAGGGCGCGCTCCAGCGGCACGCCCAGCATCGCATCCAGCAGCGAGAAGACACCCACCACGAAGGCGTTGTCGCATTCCTCGGGGGGCAGCAGCTCGGCGGCCAGCAGTTCCATCAGGCGGCCGCGCACCACGGCCGTCTGGCCCACGGCGGGCGGCGAGCCGCTGGCGCGCGAGGTGGTCATCAACAGCGCCGCCCAGCGGAACAGCTTCTTCAGGCCCAGGATCATCACCGCGTGACGGAACGAGGTCACCTCGCACGACAGGCCGAAGCCCGAGGAATTGATGAAACGCAGCAGGTTGAAGGACAGCGTGGGGTCCTTCTTGAGCAGCTCCTCGATCTCTCCGGTGCTGGCCTGCTGGCGCACCAGGTTGATGAGCTGGATGATGGTCGCCTGCGAGGGTCGGATGGTTTGCGCCTTGACCAGCGAGGGCTGCGCGAACCAGTAGCCCTGGAACAGCTTCACGCCCAGCGAAGCCATGCGCTGGTACTGTTCGGCCGTTTCTACCTTCTCGGCCACCAGCGTGGCCTGCGAGTGGGCCTGGGCGAACTTCACGAGCGGCTCGGCGAGCTCCGGCTTGAAGGCCTGCATGTCCAGCTTGATGAACGAGGCCAGAGGCACCCAGCTGCTGTAGGCGCGCCGCAGCACGTCCTGGTTGAAGGCCAGCCGAAAGCCGCGCGTGCGCACTGCTTGCAGCGTGGGGATGTACTGCTCGATCTGCTCGGCCGTGGCCTGGGCGCCGAGCGTGGGTACTTCCAGCACCACTTTCTCGGGGTGGATCAGCTCCAGGTGTCCGCCGGCCAGGCTGTCATGCGTGCAATTGATGAAGACGGTTTTCTTGCCCACCAGCGCCTCGGAGCCCGCATACGACAGCGCGTTGAACAGCAGCGCCGCATCGCTGGCGGCGGTGTGCGCGTCCGCGGCGGTGGACCGGTCGAACAGTTCGTAGCCAAAGACGGTGCGCTGTTCGTCCAGGATGGCCTGTCGTGCGATGACGACCTGATTCTGCGCCTCAGTGGCCTCGGGTGACGGCTGGGCGGAATCGGCGGGGAGCTGTGCGGCGGTGTCTGAAAGGCTCGACATGGATGGCGTGGGAAGTTCGTTGGATTCTAGGAGGTCGGCGCGGCAGTGGCTCAGGCGGGCGCCATCTGGTCCGCCCAGGCCAGGGCTTGCAAGTGGGCCCAGTTGATCTGCTGGTTCGTCAGGTGGAGCGATTGGGCGAACTGGTCGAAGGTGTGGTCGTCGCTGGTCTCGCAGGCTTCGGCGAGCGTCAGCAGTTGTCCGTACACGTTGCTGCGTTGTAGCAGGGCAGTGGACAGCTCTTCGGGCAGGTTGAGCAGCCCCACGGCGGAGGCCAGCGGCATGCCGAGCATCTGGTCCAGCATGGAGAAGATGCCGATCACGAACGCCTGGTCGGCTTCTTCGGCGGGCAGAAATTCCTGGGCCAGCAGTTCCATGAGGCGGCCGCGCACCACGGCCGTCTGCCCCACGGCCGGGGGCGTACCGCCGCTGCGCACCGCCGTGAGCAGCAGGGCGGCCCAGCGGAACAGCTTCTTGAGTCCCAGCAGCAGCACCGCCTGGCGAAAGGAGGTGATCTCGCGCGTCATGCCCAGCCCCGCGGAGTTGATCAGGCGCATCAGGTTGAAGGCCAGCCCAGCATCCTTTTTGAGGACCTCTTCGATCTCGTCGGTACTGGCCTGGCTGCGCACCAGGTTGAGCAGCTGCACGATGCTCGCCTGGCCGGGGGTGAGCAGTTTGGCTTCCACCAGCGTGGGGCGCGAGAACCAGTAGCCCTGGAACATTTCCACGCCCATGGACGACACCATGTCGTACTGTTGCGCGGTTTCGAGCTTTTCCGCGATCAGTTCGGCCTGGGAATGGCGCCCCGCGTAGTTGATCAGCACCGCGAGCTGGTCGCGCGCAAGCACCGACATGTCGAGTTTGATGTAGTCGGCCAGCGGCAGCCAGGGCGCGTAGGTGGATTCCAGCACCGTGTGGTTGAAGGCGAGGTGAAAGCCCCGGCTGCGCAGCGCCTGCAGGATGGGAAGCCGCGCATGCACCTCGGCTGCGGCCACGTGGCCCAGCGGAGGGATCTCCAGCACCACCTTGTCGGGGTTCACCAGTTCCAGGTGCCCGCCCGTCAGGCTTTCGTGGGTGCAGTTCACGAAAATCAGCATCTTGCCCATCAGCTCTTCGGTGCCCGCATGCGACAGCGCGGTGAAGACCAGGATCACGTCGCTGGCGGCCGTGTGGCCGACGGTGGAGCGCGAGCGGTTGAAGAGTTCGTAGCCGACGACCGCCTGCTGGCCGTTCATGATGGCCTGCCGGGCGATCATGGAGCCGGTGCTGCCAGCCTGGGAGGCGCCGGCCGCCGAGGGAGAAGCGGGAGGTGTGGGGTTCGTCATGGAATGCCTGGGCGTGTGCGGGATACCGGGCGATGCGGGTGCCCGCCGCAGGCGCGAGGGCTGGCGGCAGCGGCGTGGCGTATCGCTGCTGGCATTGTAGGGAAGAACCCCCGATGGCTGGGGGATGGCAGTGCGGCTGGAGGCGATTCAGCCGTGCTGCAGCCAGCGCATCTCCGCCTCGCTGAAACCGGCGGCGCGGCGTGCCGCCTCGTTCAGCGGCGGCTTCGGGCGGGGGGCTTCGTAACGCTGGACCAGCGCGGCGTAGTGCGCCACGGGGTCCAGTCCGGCGCGCGTGCACAGCCAGCCGTACCAGTGGTTGCCGATGGCCACGTGGCCCACTTCCTCGCGCAGGATGGTGTCCAAGATCGCCACGGCGGCCAGCGCGTCCGGTGTACCGACCTGGCGCAGTTTGTGCTGGATCAGCGGCGTGGCGTCCAGTCCGCGCGCCTCCAGGGTGCGCGGCACCAGGGCCATGCGCGCCACGATGTCGTCGGCCGTCTTCTCGCACATGCCCCACAGGCCCTGGTGCGCGGGAAAGTCGCCATAGTCATGGTGCAGTTGCCGGCGCAGGTGGTCACGCAGCAGGCGAAAGTGCTTCGCCTCCTCGGCCGCCACGCGCAGCCAGTCGCGGTAGAACGTCTCGGGCATGCCGGCAAAGCGCCAGATGGCGTCCAGCGCGAGGTTGATGGCGTTGAACTCGATATGGGCGATGGCGTGGATCAGCACCGCGCGCCCCTCGGGCGTGGCGGGCGAGCGGCGTGCCACGGCGGTGTGGTGCAGCAGCTGCGGCCGCGCGGGGCGGCCGGGCAGGGTGTCGGCGGGCGGGGCGGTGAGACGCATTTCTGTCGCTATTGAAATGCGAGCTGCTTGCGTATACATATCCAGCGCTGCGGCCGATTTTTCTTCAGGGTCGCAGAGGCGCAAGACCTCCAGGGCACGTTGGCGAAGCTCCATCCCTACAATTCTAGGTTCCCCCTACACAAACAACGGAGACAGACAAGCGATGGCGATCTATGAACTCGACGGCGTGGCGCCGCAGGTGGCCGCATCGGCCTGGGTGGCCGACAGTGGCCAGGTGATGGGCGACGTGGTGCTGGGCGAGGACGCCAGCGTATGGTTCGGCACCGTGGTGCGTGGCGACACGGCGCGCATCACCATCGGCGCGGGCACCAACGTGCAGGACGCGAGCGTGCTGCACGCCGACATCGGCCAACCGCTGGTGATCGGTGAGCGCGTCACCGTGGGCCACCAGGTCATGCTGCATGGCTGCACCGTCGGGGATGAATCGCTGATCGGCATTGGCGCCATCGTGCTCAACGGCGCGAAGATAGGCCGCAACTGCCTGGTGGGCGCCGGCTCGCTGGTCACCGAGGGCAAGGAGTTTCCCGACGGATCGATGATCCTGGGCAGTCCGGCCAAGGTGGTGCGCCAGCTCACGCCGGAGCAGATCGAAGGGCTGCGCCAGAGTGCGCGGCATTACATGGAAAACGCGCGCCGCTTCAAGGCGGGTCTGCGCAAGCTGGGGTAATAGCCCGGCCGTTGATTGACTGGAAATACTGCGTGTCCGAACTGCACAAGTTTTTGTTTGATGGCCTGCCCGTGCGCGGCATGATCGTGCGCCTGACCGACGCCTGGACAGAGCTGCTGCGACGCCGCGCGGCCAACACCGAAACGGGGCCATACCCCGCGCCCGTGAGCGAGCTGCTGGGTGAGATGGCCGCCGCCGGCGTGCTGATGCAGTCGAACATCAAGTTCAACGGCGCGCTGGTGCTGCAGGTCTTTGGTGACGGCCCCGTCAAGCTGGCCGTGGCCGAGGTGCAGTCCGACCTGAGCCTGCGCGCCACCGCGTCGGTGTCGGGCGAACTGCCCGCGAACGCGGGCCTGCCGGACATGGTGAACGTGGGCGGCGGCGGGCGCTGCGCCATCACGCTGGACCCCAAGGACCGTCTGCCCGGCCAGCAGCCCTACCAGGGTGTGGTGCCGCTGTATGGCGACCACCAGGAAAAGCTGCACAAGCTCAGCGACGTGCTGCAGCACTACATGCTGCAGTCCGAGCAGCTCGATACCACGCTGGTGCTGGCTGCCAACGACCAGGTGGCCGCGGGCGTGCTGATCCAGCGCATGCCCCTGAAGGGCGAGGCCAACCTGGCTGGCGGCCATGGGCGCGAGGACGACGACCAGATCGGCCGCAACGAGGACTACAACCGTATCGCCACGCTGGCGAGCAGCCTCACGCGCGAGGAGCTGCTCACGCTGGACGTGGACACCATCCTGCGCCGCTTGTTCTGGGAGGAAAAACTGCTGCGCTTTGCGCCTCAGCAGGGCGATAGCGGCCCGCGCTTCGCGTGCTCCTGCAGCCGCGAGCGTGTGGGCAACATGCTGCGCAGCCTGGGCACGGAAGAGGTCGAGAGCATCTTGGAGGAGCGCGGCAACATCGAGGTGGGCTGCGAATACTGCGGCCAGCAGTACCACTTCGACCCGGTGGATGCCGCGCAGTTGTTCACCGATCCGCACAAGCAGCCGCCCGCGCCGTCGCGCATGCAGTGATCCAGGCGGCCGCTCTGAGCGGCTTCCGCGAGCCAGCCTGCGCGCCGCGGCGCTGCAGGCGGTCGCGCTTCAACGAGCGTGAAGCGTCCGCCTCATGCTCCTGCACCCAGGCCGCGCAGCGCGGTGAACAGCCGGTGCTCGCACTGGGGCTCCACGCATTCTTCGCAACCCCAAGCGCGCAGCCGAGGATGGCTGGGTTTCGACTCCAATTCGGCCTCAACGTTTGATGGATAAGCGCGAGTAGCTATTAAATCAATAGCGTTTAGTGCGTTGCGAAGTTGCGCCGCTGGCGGCCCGTACAGCACCTGGTAGGCCGTGCCGGCCTGGGCCAGCGCGTCGCGCAGTTGCAGCTCGTGTGCATCGGGAAGGTCCAGTGCGCACAGCAGCGTGAGGTCCGCCGGCAGGGCTGGCAGATTGGGGCCGGCCGCCGCGACTGCGAGCGCGGGACAGTGCTGTGCGATGCCGTCGCGCAAGGCGGTGCAGGCGGGCGTGTGCGCGCCCAGGATGGCGATGCGCACCATCGCAGCGCCGGGCACGGGGCCGGGCGAGGGGCTCACTTGCGGGCCGGCGTGACGTGCACGTAGATCTCGCCGGGCTTGACCATGCCCAGTTCGCTGCGCGCCTTTTCCTCGACCATCTCCAGGCCGTCCTTCAGGTCCTGCACTTCGGCGGCCAGGCGCTCATTGGCCTGGCGCGCCTGCGCATTCGCCGCCTGCTGGGCGGCGATCTGCCGGCGCATGTCCTCTACATGACCGACACTGCCGCGCCCGGTCCACAGCTGCGCGTGGATCCCCACGAGGAGCAGCAGCAGGGCGAGCGGAACGATGCGTGTGCCCATGGCGGGGCGCAGCGGTGCGGGTGGGCTTAGCGCAGGTTGTAGAACGCGGCGCGGCCGGGATAGAAGGCGATGTCGCCCAGGTCTTCTTCGATGCGCAGCAGCTGGTTGTACTTGGCGATGCGGTCGGAGCGCGAGAGCGAGCCGGTCTTGATCTGGCCGGCGTTGGTGCCCACGGCGATGTCGGCGATCGTCGAGTCCTCGGTCTCGCCCGAGCGGTGGCTGATCACGGCGGTGTAGCCGGCGCGCTTGGCCATCTCGATGGCGGCGAAGGTCTCGGTCAACGTGCCGATCTGGTTGATCTTGATGAGGATCGAATTGGCGATGCGCTTGTCGATGCCTTCCTTCAGGATCTTGGTGTTGGTCACGAACAGGTCGTCACCCACCAGCTGCACGTTCTGGCCCAGGCGCTCGGTCAGGGTCTTCCAGCCGTCCCAGTCGCCCTCGGCCATGCCGTCTTCGATGGAGATGATGGGGTACTTGTCGCACCAGGTGGCGAGCATGTCGGTCCACTGCTGGGCGGTCAGGCGCAGGCCGCCTTCGCCTTCCAGCACATACTGGCCGTCCTTGTAGAACTCGCTGGCGGCGCAGTCCAGGCCCAGGGCGATCTGCTCGCCCGCGGTGTAGCCGGCGGCTTCAATCGCCTGCAGGATCAGCCGGATGGCGGCTTCGTGGTTTTCCACGGAAGGCGCAAAACCACCTTCGTCGCCCACGGCGGTGCTCATGCCCTTGTCGTTGATGATCTTCTTGAGCGCGTGGAACACCTCGGCGCCCCAGCGCACGGCCTCGCGGAAGCTCGGTGCGCCCACGGGGATGATCATGAACTCCTGCAGGTCCAGGCTGTTGTTGGCATGCGCGCCGCCGTTGATGACGTTCATCATCGGCACGGGCAGCTGCATGCCACCCATGCCGCCGAGGTAGCGGTACAGGGGCAGGCCGGACTCTTCGGCGGCGGCGCGGGCCACGGCCATCGAGACGGCCAACATGGCGTTGGCGCCCAGCCGGCTCTTGTTGTCGGTGCCGTCCAGGTCGATCAGGGTCTTGTCCAGGAAGGCCTGCTCGGAGGCGTCCAGGCCCAGTACGGCCTCGGAGATCTCGGTGTTGATGTGCTCCACGGCCTTGAGCACGCCCTTGCCCAGGTAGCGGGCCTTGTCGCCGTCGCGCAGCTCGATGGCTTCGCGCGAGCCGGTGGACGCGCCCGAGGGCACGGCCGCGCGGCCCATCACGCCCGATTCCAGCAGCACGTCGCATTCGACGGTGGGGTTGCCGCGGCTGTCCAGCACTTCGCGGCCTACGATGTCAACGATGGCACTCATGGGTTTCCTTTTGCGGAAGTTTTTAATCAAATTGGCCGCTAGCGCTTTTCCATCAAGCGCTGGCAGCTATCAAATGAGTAGCGTCAGAGGCCTTCGACGCACACCAGCCGCATGATGGCTGCGCCCTCGCGCGCCGCACGGGCCTTGCCGTATTCGGGCGAATGGTAGAACGCCTTGGCCGCCTCGAAGCTGGGGAACTTGGCGATCACCACACGCTCGGGCTGCCAGTCGCCCTCCATCACCTCCACCTGGCCGCCACGCACGCAGATCTCGGCGTTGTGCGCCGCGAAGGCGGCGGTGGACCACTTCTTGTATTCCTCGTACTGCGCGGGGTTGGTCACGCGGACGTTGGCGATGATGTAGCCGCTGGGCATGGTGTCAGGCTCCAAAGTTGTTTTCGAGAAAACCGTTCTTCTTGGTCACGTCGTCGAGCGCCACCAGCGTTTCAAGCAACGCGCGCATGTGCTTGAGCGGCACGGCGTTGGGGCCGTCCGACCAGGCCTCGGCGGGCTTGGGGTGCGTTTCCATGAACAGGCCCGCCACGCCGACGGCCACGCCGGCACGGGCCAGCACGGGCACCATGTCGCGCGCGCCGCCGCTCACGGCGCCCAGGCCGCCGGGCTTCTGTACCGAGTGGGTCACGTCGAACACCACGGGCGCGCCGGAGTTGCGCATCTCGGCCAGGCTGGTCATGTCGGCCACGAGGTTGTTGTAGCCAAAGCTCACGCCGCGCTCGCAGGCCAGGAAGCGGTCTTCCGACAGGCCCACCTCGCGCGCGGCGGCGCGGGCCTTGTCGATGACGTTCTTCATGTCCCAGGGCGCAAGGAACTGGCCCTTCTTGATGTTCACCGGCTTGCCGCTTTGCGCCACGGCGCGGATGAAATCCGTCTGGCGGCACAGGAAGGCCGGGGTCTGCAGCACGTCGACCACGCTGGCCACTTCGGCCACGTGCGAGGTGTCGTGCACATCGGTCAGGATGGGCAACTGCAGCTGGCGGCGCACTTCGTCCAGGATCTTCAAACCGGCATCCAGGCCGACACCGCGCTTGCTGGTGCCGGACGAGCGGTTGGCCTTGTCGAACGAGCCCTTGTAGACCAGCGGGATGCCGAGCGGCGCGCAGGACTCCTTGAGTTGGCCGGCCACGTCGAGCGACATCTCCAGGCCTTCAATGGAGCAGGTGCCTGCGATCAGGAAGAAGCGATGTTGAAGGCCGACGTTGAATCCGCACAGCTGCATGGGCTTTCCTTCCAATCAGGCTTTCGCCGCTGGCTTCTGGTGTTCCACGGCCGCCTTGATGAAGGCGTTGAACAGCGGGTGGCCGCTCCAGGGCGTGGACTTGAACTCGGGGTGGAACTGCACGCCGATATACCAGGGGTGAACGCTCTTGGGCAGCTCGACGATCTCGGTCAGGTGCTCACGCTGCGTGAGCGCCGAGATCACCAAGCCGGCGGTGCGCAGCTTGTCCAGGTACTGCACGTTGGCCTCGTAGCGGTGGCGGTGGCGCTCGGTCACCACGTCGCCGTAGATGCTGTGGGCCAGCGTTCCCGGCTGCACGTCGGAGGACTGCGCGCCCAGGCGCATGGTGCCGCCCAGGTCGGAGTTGGCATCGCGCGTCTTGATGGTGCCGTCCTCGTCCTTCCACTCGGTGATGAGGGCGATCACGGGGTGCTTGCAGTGTGCGTCGAACTCGGTGGAGTTGGCGCCCGCCAGGCCCGCCACATGGCGCGCATATTCGATGGTGGCCACCTGCATGCCCAGACAGATGCCCAGGTAGGGCACCTTGTGTTCGCGGGCATAGCGGGCGGTGGAGATCTTGCCCTCCACGCCGCGGCTGCCGAAGCCGCCGGGCACCAGGATGGCGTCGTACTGCGCCAGCTGTTGCGCGGCGTTGTCGTCGGTGATGGTCTCGGAATCCAGGTGGGTGATCTTCACGCGCACATGGCTTTGCATGCCTGCATGCTTGAGCGCCTCGTTGACGGACTTGTAGGCGTCCGACAGTTCCACGTACTTGCCCACCATGGCGATCTGCACCTCGCCGCGCGGGTGCTCGGTCTCATACACCAGGTCGTCCCAGCGCTTGAGGTTGGCGGGCGGTGTGTTCAGGCGCAGCTTGTCGCAGATCAGTCCGTCCAGGCCCTGCTCGTGCAGCATGCGCGGCACCTTGTAGATGGTGTCCACGTCCCACATGGAGATCACGCCCCATTCGGCCACGTTGGTGAAGAGGGAGATCTTCTCTTTCTCTTCCTCGGGCACGGCGTGCAGCGCGCGGCACAGCAGTGCGTCGGGCTGGATGCCGATCTCGCGCAGCTTCTGCACGGTGTGCTGCGTGGGCTTGGTCTTGAGTTCGCCGGCCGCGGCGATCCACGGCAGGTAGGTCAGGTGCACGAAGGCCGAATTGTTCGGGCCCAGCTTCAGCGAGAGCTGGCGCACCGCCTCCAGGAAGGGCAGCGACTCGATGTCGCCCACCGTGCCGCCCACCTCGCAGATGGCCACGTCCACGGCGTCTGGCGTGCCGATGCCGGCGCCGCGCTTGATGAACTCCTGGATTTCGTTGGTCACGTGCGGGATCACCTGCACGGTCTTGCCGAGGTAGTCGCCGCGGCGCTCCTTCTCCAGCACGGACTGGTAGATGCGGCCGGTGGTGAAATTGTTGGCCTGCTTCATGCGCGTTTCGATGAAGCGCTCGTAGTGGCCGAGGTCCAGGTCGGTTTCGGCGCCGTCGTCGGTCACGAAGACCTCACCATGCTGGAAGGGCGACATGGTGCCCGGGTCCACGTTGATGTACGGGTCGAGCTTGATGAGGGTGACTTTGAGACCCCGCGATTCGAGGATCGCGGCAAGGGAGGCTGAGGCGATTCCCTTGCCCAGGGAAGACACCACACCGCCGGTGACGAAGACGAATTTGGTCATGTCTTTGATGGTGGTGGGAAATTGGGATTGTAATCAGCCCACTGCAGGGATGCAGTGGCAGGGGCCATGCCCTCTGCTAAATTGCGCCCCCATGAACGAACAGTTGGCTGGCAAACACATTGTCCTGGGCTTGAGCGGCGGCGTGGCCTGCTACAAATCGGCGGAACTGTGCCGGCTGCTGGTGAAGGCCGGCGCCACGGTGCAGGTGGTCATGACCGAGGCGGCTGCGCAGTTCATCACGCCCGTGACCATGCAGGCGCTGTCGGGACGCAGCGTCTACACCTCGCAGTGGGACGCGCGCGAGGCGAACAACATGCCCCATATCAACCTGAGCCGCGAGGCGGACGCGATCCTCATTGCGCCGTGCAGCGCGGACTTCATTGCGCGGCTGGTGCAGGGGCGGGCCGACGAGTTATTGAGCCTGCTGTGTCTGGCACGGCCCCGGGATCGGGTGCCGTTGCTGCTGGCGCCCGCCATGAACCGCGAGATGTGGGGCCACCCGGCCACACAGCGCAACCTGGCCCAGGTGGCGCGCGACGGCGCAACGGTGCTGGGCGTGGGCTTTGGTGACCAGGCCTGTGGCGAGACGGGCGACGGCCGCATGCTGGAGGCCGCGGAGATTCTGGAGGAACTGGAGGCCTTCTTCACCCCCCAGTTGCTTACGGGCCAGCACGTGCTGGTTACCGCTGGCCCCACCTTCGAGGCCATTGACCCGGTGCGCGGCATCACCAACCTGTCCAGCGGCAAGATGGGCTTTGCGATTGCCCGCGCGGCGCGTGCCGCTGGCGCACAGGTCACATTGGTCGCCGGGCCGGTGCACCTGCCCACCCCGCGCGGCGTGCGCCGCATCGACGTGCGTTCAGCACAAAATATGCTTGCAATCGTTGAGGAGCAAGCGCGAGAAGCTACTATTTTCATAGCTACAGCCGCGGTGGCGGACTGGCGTCCCGCCACTGCTGCGCTGCACAAGATCAAGAAGGACGGCACGGGCGACGTGCCGGCACTGGAGTTTGTGGAGAACCCCGACATCCTGGCCACGGTGGCGCGCACCGAGCGCGCGCGCGCTGGCCGTCTGTACTGTGTGGGGTTTGCCGCCGAGAGCGAGAACCTGCTGGAGCATGCCAGCGCCAAGCGCGAGCGCAAGGGCGTGCCGTTGCTGGTGGGCAATATCGGCCCGGCCACGTTCGGGCAGGACGACAATGCGCTGCTGCTGGTCGACGCGCAGGGCCATCGTGAACTGCCCCGTGCTTCCAAGGAGGCGCTGGGCCATCAGCTCGTGGCGGAGATCGCGCGGCGCCTTGCCGCCGTTTGAGCGGGTAGGGGCTCACCGGTTGGGCGATGATCGCGGGTTCGGCCCGCGGTGCTGCCGGCGTGACGCCGCCGGACCATTCCTTTGAACCTCTGCTCCCATGAAAATTGACGTCAAGATTCTCGACCCCCGCATGGCGGATCAATTGCCCACGTATGCCACGCCCGGCAGCGCGGGGCTGGACCTGCGCGCGTGCCTGGATGCGCCGCTCACGCTGGAGCCCAACGCCTGGCAATTGGTGCCCACGGGCATCGCCATCTACCTTCAGGACCCGGGCTATGCCGCGCTGATCCTGCCGCGCTCGGGGCTGGGCCACAAGCACGGCATCGTGCTGGGCAACCTGGTGGGCTTGATCGACAGCGACTACCAGGGGCAACTCATGGTCAGCGCGTGGAACCGCAGCCCCCAGGCCTTCACCCTGCAACCCATGGAGCGCCTGGCGCAGTTGGTCATCGTGCCGGTGGTGCAAGCCCAGTTCAACGTGGTGCAGGAGTTTCCGGTCAGCGAGCGCGGTGAGGGCGGCTACGGCTCCACGGGCAAGCACTGAGCGCCAGCGCCGCTGTCGGCCCCTGCCTACATGGCGGATGCGCACTTCACTACGAGGCCCGCCGGGCATGGCCGGCAGCGTGGAGGATGCCGCGGTGCTTCAATCTCCCAATGGGTGGCCGCTTTTATGTAGCCATGCTTGCATTGTTGAACCAAGGAGATTTCCATGCGTCCTCATTCCCGCTTCATCGCCTTGGCCGGCTCCACGCTGGTGGCTGGCGCACTGGTTGCTTGTGCCGAACAGCCGCGCTACTCTGACTACCATCCGACGCCCGGCTACACCAGCCAACCGGCGCCGGGATACACCACCTACCCTAACCAGCAAGGTACCGAGTACGGCACCGTGGCCTACATCGAGGGACTGCAGGCGCGCAACCGCACGTCCGGCGCTGGCGCGATCCTGGGTGCCGTCGTGGGCGGCGTGCTGGGCAATCAAATTGGCTCGGGCTCCGGCCGCACGGCGGCTACCGCCATCGGGGCCGTGGGTGGCGCGGTGGCGGGCAACGCTATCGAAGGCCGCAATAACACTGGCGATTACGAGGCCTATCGCATCACGGTGAACCTGGACCGGGGCGGCCAGCGGGTGTACGAAGTGCCGTCGCCAGGCGATTTGCGCACCGGAGACCGCGTGCGGCTGTATGGCGGACAGATATCGCGCATGTAAGACGATTGAAGCGCAGATGGCGGCGCCGCGCACACACAACGGGCTCCCGAGGGGCTAGCCGTTCTGTTAAAGTGTTGCTAAGAAAGCTGTAATGGCTCAAAATTCCGCCCTAGTCAACGACTAGGGCGTTTCTTTGTCCAAGGAAAAATCTCATCCAACTTCAGTAAAGCCGACTAAGTGGCCGCCTAGATTTCCGCCGGCCGCGGCGGGTATTCAAGTCAATCACTGCAAGAACCCCAAGTGCGGTAACTTCGGCGTACCGCCCAAGCTTGCGGTTGCCCGAGGCGGGGCCGGTACTCCAGCTTCTTCCGTTGGCCCAGGCGACTACACCGTGGTCGCTACCGGTAAGGACCAGCCGGCACTGAAGTGCCGCCTGTGCGAGGAAATCACCCCTATGCAGAGCAACTTGGCGATTGCCGAGGAGCTTATGCGCATGTCGGAGTACCTTGAACCAGTACTCCCGCAGTGTCCGAACGAGGCCTGCTCTCTATCGGAGGGGGCGCCATCCCTTGAGAATGTGACTCGCTTCGGCACCAACGCCCACGGAACTCCCCGGTTCAAGTGTGTCGGCTGCAAGAAGGCGTTCTCCTTCGGCGGCCGGTCAACCAAGCGCCAACGTCGCAGTCACTCCAATCGCGATATCTTGGTGCATCTGATGAACGCCATGCCGCTGCGGCGCATCATCAAGGTCCTCGATATCTCCCCCAGCCAGCTATACGACCGCATCGACTTCCTCTATGAGCAGGCCCAGATGTTCGCCGGCGAGCGTGAGCGAACCCTCATGGGACGCGACGACCTAGGCTCAAGATATCTGTCGGTTGACCGGCAAAAGCTGGTGGTGAACTGGCACTCTAAGAAGGTGCGAAAGAACACACTTTTGCTGTCCATTGCAACGGCCGACCAGGCTACGGGCTATGTGTTCGGGGTCAACGTCAACTTTGACCCTGCGCTGGACTCTGCTGACGTAGAGAAGGACATGGTTCGCTTTGGCGACCATGCACTTGCCAGAGCGTTTCGCCGCTACGCGAGAGTCTGGCTACCGGCTGATTGGAATGCTGCGGCTGAGAGGGCGGCGCCTCGCGGAGGTACCTCCCGAAAGCCTATGGAATCGGTCATCGAAGAGACGTACGACGCAGCCTTAGGTCGCCCCGATATAGAAGATGGTGAAGGCCCCGCGAACTCATCCCGTGCCCCCGTAAAGGGCATGCTGCTGCATGAGCAAGTGGTGATGTACGCCCACATCCAGCTTGTCACTCGACTGCTCTGCCGTGCCAAGAAGATTCGCTTCTTCACAGACCAGGAGTCGGGCATACGTGCGGCCATTCTGACGGCCGTGCCGAAAAGGGTTCTGGACCGGACGGCTGACGCTTTCTATGTCAAGGTGCTCAAAGATATGTCAGTGGACATGAAGCGCGCGCTGGTTGGTGCAACCAAGCGGCGTCTGGCGCGCTTAGCGGAGAAATACGGGGTAACCCCTGAGGCTGCAGAACTTCTGGCTGCCGAGGAAGAACTGGCGCGCATGGTTGCCATCGGCAAGTGGGGGGACCGCTGGTTCCGCCATCCCATATCGGAGATGCGTGAGCCTGAGAAATCCGTTTGCTGGCTGACCGATATCGACCCGGTCGAAACCGAACCGGACAAGCGTCGGCTCCAGCTTAGCCACCAGGCGCTACTGCACCTGAAAGCCACCCTTACCGCTGTCGACCGCTTCTTTATGCAGGTCCGGCGAGGCCTCACGCTGGCAGAACGCGCGGTGGCCAGCGCCAACACCGACCGACGTCTCTGGTTCGGGAAGAGCGCCTACAACCCCGAAGTCCTGGTGAAGGTGCTCGGCATCTTCCGGACGTACTTCAACTACTGCGAGGTTGGCCGGGACGGGAAAACGCCGGCAATGCGGCTGGGGCTGGCGCGCGGACCCATAGCGCCCGAAGACATCATCTATTTCACTCCCGAACCGCCCGAAAGACGCCGCGCGCCTGCCGCTCGGTCGCTCAAGCCCTCCGGCCCCGTGGCTCACGCAAGCGAGTCACTTGCCGCGTAGGACCCGTAGTTCGAGGTGAGCTTGGTCCGCAGTCAGGGAGCTCACTCGCACTTGGTAGACAGAGAGGGGGGCTCCCGATTCAGGCCCCGAGGACTCTTCCCATTCGGCTACACCCCCTTCACCCTCGCCGCTCACCGAGGAAAGGTACGGGCTCCGCCCTGTGCAGGCCAGCACTACTGCCGGGGCTAGGGTCATCCGCGGCAGAATACCGGTTGGTTTGACCCAATTTGTTACTTCAGCGCCTCTGATAAGGACACGACAAGGCTGGCTGCCATTGTCTCGCCAAGCCTCAACGCTCAGAGAGACAGTCCGATTGCCGTATGCCACGGGAGTGCTGCCCCTGAAGTCCGGAGCGGGCTCGTCGTTGCAGGCAGTGAGGAAGCTGGCGGCACACACGAGCGCGACGCCTAGGGAAAGGGGCTTGAAATTCAGCATGTCCCTTATAGCGACCAAAGAAACGAAGCCCCTCGTGCCGAAGCAGAGGGGCTTGAATCAAGGGCTTAGCAACACCTTAACGGAACGGCTAGTCCCGAGGGGAGCCCGTTTTTTGGGGCTGTGTGTCGAAAGGTGCGTGGTTCAGTGGATCAGGTCGCTGCCCGGCGCCTGCGGCTGAATGCGGAAGAACCCCGTACCCGCTGTGCCACGGCCGATTTCTTCCTCCGTGGCTTCGCGCACCGCGTGCACCTTGAGCTGCAGCCGCAGTGCGATGCCTGCCAGCGGATGGTTGCCGTCCAGCACCACGTGCTCAGGGTAGATCTGCGCCACGGTGTACAGCGCGTCGCGCGGTGCATCGGGGTTGACGCCTTGGGGCAAAGCCGTTCCCTCGAACGTCATGCCTTCTTCGATATCCGCGGGAAACAGCTGGCGGGGCTCCAGGAAGAGCAGCTTGTCCTGGTAGTCCCCAAAAGCTTCCTCGGGCTCCAGGTGCAGCGAGAGTTCGGCGCCGACGCCATGGCCCTGCAGGGCCTCGTCGATGCGGCCCAGCAGGTCGTCGCCCCCCACGAGGAATTCCACGGGATCGTCGAGCACATCCAGTTCCTCGCCCAGCGTGTCTTTCAAGACCCAGGTCAAGGCGACCACACATTGTTCGGTAATTTCCATAGGAGAATTGTCGCAGTTCACTGCCCTGCCGCGCGCGCGGCCATTTTGATTCCATGGACGTTCAACAACCGCTGGCCCTGCTCGGGGGCCTGAGCCCGGCGCAGTTCATGCGCCGCCACTGGCACAAGAAGCCGCTGCTGGTGCGCCAGGCCATCCCCGGCTTCAAGCCGCTGTTGAGCCGCGCCGAACTGCTGGAGCTGGCGGGGCAGGACGGTGTGGAGTCGCGCTTCATCCAGGACAAGGCCGGCCAATGGGTGCTGCGCCACGGGCCGTTGGCACGCCGCTCCCTGCCGTCCCTGGCCACGCCGCGCTGGACCGCGCTGGTGCAAGGCGTGGATCTGCACAACGATGCCGTGCACGCGCTGCTGCAGCAGTTCCGTTTCGTGCCCGAGGCGCGGCTTGATGACCTGATGATCAGCTATGCCACCGACGGCGGAGGCGTGGGGCCGCATTTCGACAACTACGACGTCTTCCTGCTGCAGGCCCATGGGCGGCGGCGCTGGCGCATTGGCCGGCAAAAGGACAAGACGCTGCGCCCCGGGTTGCCGCTGAAGATCCTCGCGGCTTTCGAGCCCGAAGAAGAGCATGTGCTCGAGCCCGGCGACATGCTCTACCTGCCCCCGGGCTGGGCCCACGATGGCATTGCCGAGGGGGAATGCATGACCTATTCCATCGGCTTTCGCTCGCCCAATGGTGCCCAGTTGGCGCATGAGGTGCTGCAGCGCATGGCGGAGGCGGCGGCCGACGAGGAGGGGGCCATCTACCGTGACGCACAGCAGTCCGCTGTTGCGAACCCGGGAGCCATCCCGGCCGCGTTGCAAGACTTCGCACGCAAGGCGGTGCAGCGCGCGTTGCAGCAGCCTCAGGCGCTGGAGTGCGCGCTGGGCGAGGCTCTGACCGAACCCAAGCCCAACGTGTGGTTCGAGTCGTCTCCGGCGGGCATGCTGGAGAGCGTGGTGCTGGACCGGCGCACGCGCATGATGTATGACGACAGGCATGTGTTCATCAACGGCGAAAGCTATCGCGCGGCCGGTCGCGATGCGGTACTGATGCGTCGCTTGGCCGACGAGCGTCTGCTGGACTCGCGGGACCTCGCGCGGGCGAGCGATGAAGCATTGGAACTGCTGTCCGCCTGGTGCGAGGCAGGCTGGGCCCATGCGGGCGCGCAGGCCTGACGCGTCGCCGCCGGAGATAAACCATGGAAGACGCCAGCTCGCACGCACAGCCATCGCTGCCCGCTGGCCGGTTTGAAGGGCGGGTGGCATTTCAGCAACTGGTGCGCGATGCCCTGGCATGCGCTGCGCGCGAAGGTTGGCCCGAGCTCATCCTGTCGGACGCCAGCTTCCACGATTGGCCGTTGGGGGAGCGCTCCGTGGCCAATTCCCTGCAGGACTGGGCGCGGGCGGGGCGGCGCTTCGTGCTGGTGGCGGCGGGGTTCGATGAAATCGTGCGGCGGCACGCGCGCTTTGTGCAGTGGCGCGTGCGCTGGGACCACATCATTGTCTGCCGCAAGGCGTCCGTCGCAGATCCGCAGGATGTGCCCAGTGCACTGTGGTCGCCGCTGTGGGCGCTACAACGGCACGACCCGGTGCGGTGCAACGGCGTCGCCGGCGCCGAGCCGGAGCGCCGCATCATCCTGCGCGAATCGCTGCAGGAGTGGGTAGACCGCAAGAGCACTCCTGGATTCCCTGCATCCGTACTTGGCCTGTGACGGATTCACCCTCTTTGTAACAAGGGTAGCCAGTTATTCGTGTTATCCACTATTGACGAAATCTTTCTATAATTTCGAACTGGTTTTGCCCCCGGCGTTTGCTTCGCAAAGCGTAGCGCCACTGCCTGACAGGCCGCGTGGATGGCGGCGTTGGGCTGTTTGATAACAATCGTTCCCCTTGATAGGACACCAAATGAAGAACTCCGTTGTTCTGGCTGCTTTGATCGCTGCTGCCGCTCTCGCCGCTTGCGGCAAGAAGGAAGAGCCCGCACCTGCTCCCGCTCCTGTGGAAGCTCCTGCTCCCGCACCGGCTGTTGAGCCCGCACCTGCTCCCGCGCCCGCAGCGTCTGTCGAGGCACCTGCTGCTGCCGCTACCGACGCAGCTTCCGATGCCGCCAAGGCGGCTGCTGATGCTGCTGCTGCCGCCGCTACCGGCGCTGCCGCTTCCGAAGCCAAGTAAGAACACTCTGATGCCGGGCCCCTCCAGGGGCCGGGCTTGCTGCAAACCCCGTACCGCAAGGTCGGGGTTTTCTTTTTTGGGCAATGGCTCAGTAGCTGGCCTCGATCCAGGGAGTGCCCTCGCGCGGATCGGCCACTACGATGTCACTTGCATGCCACCCCACAGCTTGCGCCAGAGCGGATTGCACGAGATCCGGTCGGTTGTTGCGTGCGCTCAGGTGTGCAGCCACCACGTGTCGCAGATTCGGGTGATGTACGGCGTGCAGGATGTCCGCGCTGACATGGTTGGGAAGGTGCCCACGCGGACCTGCGATGCGCCGTTTCAGGAACACGGGATAGTCGCCCGACGCCAGAAGGTCGGCGTCGTGGTTGGCTTCGAGCAGCAGCGCGTGACAACCCTGCAGCCGTTCCACCACCGTTTCTGCCGCATGGCCCAGGTCGGTCAGTAGGCCGATGTGCGTCGCGCCATCGCTGCAGCGCAAGTGCAATGGTTCACGTGCGTCATGCGGCACGCTGAAAGGATGTGCGCAAAAGCTGCCCATATCGACGGGTACGCCATCGCACGCCACATGCAACAGGCCGTCAAGGTCGGGTGACCCTAGGGCGCCGTAGGTGCCCTCGCTCATCCAAACGGGGATGCGTTCGCGCAGGGCGAGCTTCAGCACGCAGCCCACATGATCGGAATGCTCATGCGTGATGAAGACGGCATCCAACTGCGCCGGGGCCGTACCCGCAGCCTCCAGGCGCCATTGCAGTTGCCGGATGCCCAGCCCGCAATCCACGAGCAGGCGCCGGGTATGCGCGCCGCTGCGCCCTTCAACCAGCGTGGCGTTGCCGGTGCTGCCGCTGGCCAGATTGCGAAAGCGCAGCATCGTGTAGGCGCAAGCGGCGCGGCGCCGCGCCGCCCCTTTTACTTCAGATCATCCGCGAGCACGCGCACGATGCGCTGTGCATTGGCGGAGGTCTCGGGCGCGCCTGCGGCGTTGAGCACCGACACCGTGCTTCGGTTGCCCTCGCTGCGCACCACGATGCGGTACTTCAGCGGCGGCACCGCGTCGGGCGAGCGGCTGAACAGCTTGCTGAAGAAGCCTTGCTCCTTCTTCTCGGTCGGGGCGACGTAGCGGACGAAGTACACGCCCTGGCTGCGGTCTCGGTCCTCCACGGTGAAGCCGGTGCGGTCCAGCGACACGCCTACGCGGCGCCAAGCGCGGTCGAAGCCTTCATCAAGCTGCACCACCGGCACGTTGTCCACCGTGGCCATACGCGCGGACGGGGCGGAGGGTACGGGCGCTGCGGCGGCGGCCTTGGATTGCTCCTCGCTCACGCCCAGCTTGACCATCAGCCGGCGCAGGAATTCGGTTTCCAGTTCCGGATCAGCCGGGCGGGGCTGCCAGACGGTGTTGTCCTTCTGGGTGTTGGTGTAGACCTCCACCATGCCGCGGTGGCTGATGTAGATCTCCGTGCCGCCGCTGGCGTTGCGCTCCAGGCGGGTCCGGAACTTGTCGCGTTCGCCCGTGGAATACAGCGAATCGAAGACCTTGCCGATCGTGGAGCGGATGATGTCCTGCGGCAGCTTGGCGCGGTTTTCGGCCCAGTCGGTCTCCAGCAGGCCGAGCTTGGGTTGTTCCAGCACGTACACGAAGCCGTTTTCGATCCAGAAGTCACGCACCGGGTCCCACAGTTGGTCGGCAGGGCGGTCCACCACCAGCCATCGTTGGTTGCCGTCGCGCTCGATGCGTACGTCTCCAATGGACTTCGGGGCTGCGCTCGCCGCGCCGCGGGGCTGTTGCGCCTGGCCGGCTTCGAAAGCGGCAGCAGACACGACGCCGCCAGGCACCGTGTAGCGTGTGTCGCGCGAGAGCTGCGTCAGGTCCGGAGGCACCTCCAGGGTTGCCCCCTTGGTGGCGCTTTTGTAATCGATCTTGTCGTTCTCCAGCACGGAGCAGGCGGACAGGGTCACGGCAAGGCCCAGCAGGCCCAAACGGGTGGTAGCGTTCACGCGAAAATCCTCATTGATCCAGATTCGGCCGGGAGCGTTCCAAATACGCTGCAAGCTGGCAACAGGCTGGGTGAAATTAGAGCTTAGAGCAGCCCCGCGGCGCGCAGGGCGGCCTCGACCACGGCTTCGTTGCCCTGGCTCAGGGGCGTCATGGGCAGGCGCAGAGCGCCGCCGCACAGGCCCATGCGCTGCACAGCCCACTTCACGGGGATGGGGTTGGCCTCGACGAACAGTTGCTTGTGCACGGGCATCAGGCGGAACTGGATCTCCATGGCACGGCGGGTGTCGCCGGCCAGCGCGGCTACGCATAGCTCGTGCATCAGGCGGGGCGCCACGTTGGCCGTCACGCTGATGTTGCCCTGGCCGCCGCACAGCATGAGCGCCACGGCCGTGGGGTCATCGCCGGAATACACGGCAAAGCCCTTGGGCACGTCGCGGATGAGCCATTGCGCGCGTTCGATGTTGCCTGTGGCTTCCTTGATGCCCACGATGCCGGGCACCTGCGTGAGGCGCAGCACGGTTTCGTGCTGCATGTCCGCCACCGACCGGCCGGGCACGTTGTACAGCACCATCGGCAGGTCGCCCACGGCCTCGGCGATCGCCTTGAAGTGGCGGTACTGGCCTTCCTGCGTGGGCTTGTTGTAATAGGGCACGACCTGCAACTGGCTGTCGGCGCCGACCTTCTTGGCGAACCTGGCCAGCTCGATGGCCTCGGCCGTGGAATTGGCGCCGCAGCCCGCCATGATGGGCACGCGCTTGGCGGCCTGTTCCACGGACACGCGAATGATTTCGCAGTGCTCCTCCACGTTCACTGTGGGCGATTCGCCGGTCGTGCCCACCACGCCGATGCAGTCGGTGCCTTCTGCGATGTGCCAGTCGATGAGTTTGCGCAGCGCGGGGTAGTCCACACTGCCGTCGTCATGCATGGGCGTGACGAGGGCGACGATGCTGCCGGTCAGGGGGGCGCTGGGAGAAGTCATGTCCGCGTTCAAAAACGGTAAAAAGACATTCTAACTAGACGGGGCCCTGCAGCGGCGCGCGCAGAGGCGCGCGCAGAGGCCCGTCCATGGACGGCGCAGGCCGCACGGCGACGATGCGCTGCACGAAGCGCGCGGGCGCGTCGAGGAAGCCTTCCTCATAAGCCACGATGCGCAGGTCCCGGCAGGCCTGCAGCAGTTCGCCCGGCCTCAGCAGGAATTCGGCCCGTGCGGGCCGGCCGACAGTTTCGTTGCCCACGGCGAAGGTCTCATAGAGCAGCACGCCACCGGGCGCCACGCTGTCCACGATGGTGGGCAGCAAAGGACGCCACAGGTAATTGGTGACCACCACGCCGGCAAAGCGCTGCCCGGGCAGGGGCCAGGGGCTAGCCTCGATATCCGCGACGATCGTTGCGCCCCATGGCGCTATGCTTTCGATAGCTTCTGGCGCTTTGTCTATGCCCGTTACCGGGTGTTTTCTTTCATGGAACCAGCGCATGTGACGGCCGTGACCGCAAGCCACGTCCAGCACACTGCCGCCTGCAGGCACCAGGTGGGACCAGCGCTGTATCCATTCCGAGGCCGCGGGCAGCGGCGCATGGGCGGTGCCGTGCGGGGCCATCGTCAGAAGCAGGCCCAGATCTGGTCCGCCAGCGTCAGCATGAAGTCGGGCTGCAGGTACAGCGCGAACACCCCCAGCAGCACCGCGAGCAGCGCAGCTGCGACGATCGACCGCTTGTACAGGGTGCGCATGGTCAGGCCGCCTGAGGGGTGGCGCGCACGATGGCGCCCTCGCGTACGGGCAGGTTCACCAGGCCGGCGAGGATGCCCAGCACAATTGCCAGGTACCACACGATGTCGTAGCTGCCCGTGCGGTCATACAGATAGCCGCCCAGCCACACGCCCAGGAAACTGCCGATCTGGTGGCTGAAGAACACGAAGCCGCTGAGCATGGACAGGTGCTGCACCCCGAAGATCTGCGCAACGGTGGCATTGGTGGGGGGCACCGTGGACAGCCACAGTGCGCCGATCACGGCCGAGAACACGTAGACCGACAACGGCGACAGCGGCACCAGCAGGAAGATGGTGATGGCCACGGCACGGGCGAAATAGATGAACGCCAGGATGTGGCGCTTCGGAATCCGTTGGCCCAGCGAGCCCGCGATATAGGTGCCGAACACGTTGAACAGCCCGATCAGCGCCAGCGCATAGCTGGCCACCTGGGGCGTGAGGCCCTGGTCGCGCAGATAGCTGGGCATGTGCACACCGATGAACACCACCTGGAAGCCGCACACGAAGTAGCCGGCGGTGAGCAGCAGGAAGCTGCGGTAGCGCAGCGCCTCGGCAAAGGCCTCGCCCACGGACTGGGTACGTTTGATGGGGGCGCTGCCATGAAAGCCCGGCTCGCGCAGGCCGAAGGCCAGCGGAACGATCAGGATCACCATGGCCGAGAGCACCAGCAGGGCCTCTTGCCAGCCCAGGCGCAGGATCAGTTGCCCCTCCAGCGGCACCATGAGGAACTGGCCGAACGAGCCCGCCGCAGCGGCCACGCCCATGGCCCAGGAGCGCTTGTCGGCAGGGATCTGCCGGCCCAGCACCCCGTAGATGATGGCGTAGGTGGTGCCCGCCTGCGCAGCGCCGATCAGCACGCCCGTGGTCAGCGAAAACAGCAGCGGCGTGGGAGACAGCGCCATGCCGGCCAGGCCCATGGCGTAGAGCGCTGCGCCGCCGATCAGCACGCGGAAGGCGCCCAGGCGGTCGGCCAGCATGCCGCCAAAGATGCCGAACAGCCCCCAGGACAGGTTCTGAATGGCCATGGCCAGGGCAAAGGTCTGGCGTGTCCAGCCCATGTCCTGGGTGATGGGCTGCAGCCACAGGCCGAAGCCGTGCCGGATGCCCATGGACAGAGTGACGATGGCGGCGCCGCAGATCAGCACCTGGGCCATGGACAGTTTTCGGGTTGCGTCGTGCATCCGGCGAATGTAGCGAAAACCCGTGTCGCCTGCTTGGCGCCCCCCTGTGCGGCACGCTGGCGGGGCAAGAAAGCGCCACCATCCTGGTTTTATATCCAGCACTACAATCCGCCGCCATGGCAGTCAAACCCGCATCCACCTCCGCCAGCGACTACTCCGAAGGCTCGATCCGCGTCCTCAAGGGACTGGAGCCCGTCAAGCAGCGGCCGGGCATGTACACCCGCACCGACAACCCCCTGCACATCATCCAGGAGGTGCTGGACAACGCGGCCGACGAGGCGCTGGCGGGCTTTGGCAAGAAGATCAAGGTGACCTTGCACACCGACGGCTCGGTGAGCGTGGAGGACGACGGCCGGGGCATTCCGTTCGGCCTGCATCCCGAGGAGAACGCACCGGTCGTGGAGCTGGTGTTCACCCGCCTGCACGCGGGCGGCAAGTTCGACAAGGGCAAGGGCGGGGCCTACAGCTTCTCGGGCGGCCTGCATGGTGTGGGCGTAAGCGTCACCAACGCCCTGGCCACACGGCTGGAGGTGGCCACCCACCGCGAGGGCCAGGTGGCGCGCCTGGTGTTTGCGGGCGGCGACGTGACCGAGCCGCTGGCGGCGCGCCCGCTGCAGGCGGGCGAGCGCAAGCAGGGCACCACCGTGCGCGTCTGGCCCGACGCCAAATACTTTGAGTCCAGCAACCTTCCGATGGGCGAGCTGACGCACCTGCTGCGCAGCAAGGCGGTGCTCATGCCCGGCGTCACGGTGCAGCTGGTCAATGAAAAGACGCGCGACACCCAGACCTGGCAGTACAAGGGTGGCCTGCGCGACTACCTGGCGCAGACGCTGAGCGCTGACCCGGTGATCCCGCTGTTCGAGGGCGAGGGCTTCGCCGACCGCCACAACGAGAGCTTTGCCGAGGGCGAGGGCGCCGCATGGTGTGTGGCCTTCACCGAGGAAGGCCAGCCGGTGCGCGAGAGCTACGTGAACCTGATCCCCACCAGCGCCGGCGGCACCCATGAAAGCGGCCTGCGCGACGGCCTGTTCAACGCGGTCAAGAGCTTCATCGAGCTGCACTCGCTCCTGCCCAAGGGCGTGAAGCTACTGCCCGAGGACGTGTTTGCGCGCGCCAGCTATGTGCTGGCGGCCAAGGTGCTGGACCCGCAGTTCCAGGGGCAGATCAAGGAGCGGCTGAATTCGCGCGACGCCGTGCGGCTGGTGTCCAGCTTCGTGCGCCCGGCGCTGGAGCTGTGGCTGAACCAGCACGTGGAATACGGCAAGAAGCTGGCCGAACTGGCCATCAAGGCCGCGCAGACACGGCAAAAGGCCGGCCAGAAGGTCGAAAAGCGCAAGGGCTCGGGCGTGGCCGTGCTGCCCGGCAAGCTCACCGACTGCGAAAGCCGTGACCTGGCCTACAACGAGGTCTTCCTGGTCGAGGGCGACTCGGCCGGCGGCAGTGCCAAGATGGGCCGCGACAAGGAAAGCCAGGCCATCCTGCCGCTGCGCGGCAAGGTGCTCAACACCTGGGAGGTCGACCGCGACCGCCTGTTTGCCAACACCGAGGTGCATGACATCTCGGTAGCCATCGGCGTGGACCCGCACGGCCCGAGCGACACCCCTGACCTGTCCGGCCTGCGCTACGGCAAGATCTGCATCCTTTCGGACGCGGACGTGGACGGCTCGCACATCCAGGTGCTGCTGCTCACGCTGTTCTTCCGCCACTTCCCCAAGCTCATCGAGGCTGGCCATATCTTTGTCGCCCGGCCACCGCTGTTCCGCGTGGACGTGCCGGCGCGCGGCAAGAAGCCCGCGGCCAAGGTGTATGCGCTGGATGAATCCGAGCTGGAAAGCATCCTCGACAAGTGCGCCAAGGACGGCGTGCCGCGCGAGAAATGTCAGATCAGCCGCTTCAAGGGCCTGGGCGAAATGAACGCCGAGCAGCTGTGGGAGACCACGCTCAACCCCGACACGCGCCGCCTGCTGCCGGTGCAGTTGGGCACGTTCGACTTCTCCGCCACCGAGGGCCTGATCACCAAGCTCATGGGCAAGGGCGAGGCCGCCGCGCGCCGCGAGCTCATGGAGCTGCACGGCGACCTGGTGGATGTGGACATCTGACGAAGGCACCCTCGCCATGACTGCGCGCCTGGGATACCGTATGCGTAACAGCCTTTTGGGGCTTTTGCGCACGGCTGGCATGTGCTGCGCGCTCCTGTTTTTGCAGCAAACCGCGCATGCGGACCTGTGGGCCTTCGTGGACGAGCGCGGGGTGACGCATTTCGCCGCGCAGCAGCTGGACGAGCGTTACGCGCTGTTCTTTCGCGGCAACGACTTCGACTCCGAGCGCGACGGCTCCAACACCGGACGTCAGGGTGCGGCCGATGTCTCCACCGGGCCGGCCAGTCCCTCGGGGGCGCGGCTGCTGGCCTTCTTCGAGGTGTCGCACGACTACAAGCTCGTGCGCCAGCACCTGCGCTCGGCGTCGGCGCGCCATGGCGTGGACTACGCGCTGCTGCAGGCGGTGATCGCCACAGAGTCGGGTTTCAACACCCGTGCGGTTTCACCGCGCGGCGCCGTGGGGCTGATGCAGCTCATGCCCGCCACCGCCAGCCGCTTCGGCGTGAGCGGCGACGCCAGGCGCTCGGTGGAACAAAAGCTGGTGGACCCCGCCACCAACGTGGCCGCGGGCACGCGCTACCTGCGCTACCTCATGGATCTCTTCGAGGGCCGCCTGGACCTGGCGCTGGCAGCCTACAACGCGGGCGAGGGTGCCGTGCAGCGCGCCGGCAACCGCGTGCCCGCCTACCGTGAGACGCGCAACTACGTACAGAGCGTGATGGGCCTGTATGCGCTGCTCAAGCCGCCGCTACCGACGCGCAATCAGCGCGCGAACCCCGGGCGCGTGCGCATGGAACTGCCCGCCACGCCCCATTCCCTATCCGATGCCGGTGAGCGCGGCGACGCGCAGCGCATGTCCACGCCTGCGCCCACGCGCCTGGCCCGGCAGTCATCGACCGAGTCTGTCTTCACTGAATGAGCGACCAACCCACTCTCGACTTCTCCGCGCCCGCCGACCACGGCGACAGCCTGGAACTGGCCGGCTATGCCCAGCGCGCCTATCTGGAATACGCCCTCTCGGTCGTCAAGGGCCGCGCGCTGCCCGACGTGTGCGACGGTCTCAAGCCCGTGCAGCGGCGCATCCTCTATGCCATGGACCGCATGGGCCTGGGCTACAGCGGGCCAAACCGCAACGTGGCGGCCAAGCCCGTCAAAAGCGCCCGCGTGGTGGGCGACGTGCTGGGCCGCTTTCACCCGCACGGCGACCAGTCGGCCTACGACGCACTGGTGCGCCTGGCGCAGGACTTCAACCAGCGTTACCCGCTGATCGACGGTCAGGGCAACTTCGGCAGCCGCGATGGCGACGGCGCGGCGGCCATGCGCTACACCGAGGCGCGCCTGACCCGCATCGCCGGCCTGCTGCTGGACGAGATCGACATGGGCACGGTGGATTTCGTGCCCAACTACGACGGCAGCACGCAGGAGCCGCGCCAGCTGCCCGCGCGGTTGCCGTTCGCGCTGCTCAACGGCGCCAGCGGCATCGCCGTGGGCCTGGCCACCGAGATCCCCAGCCACAACCTGCGCGAGGTGGCCGACGCCTGCGTGGCCTTGGTCAAGAAGCCGCAGTTGAGCGACGAGGAGCTGTTCGCGCTGGTCCCCGGCCCTGACTACCCGGGCGGCGGCCAGATCATCAGCACTGATGCGGACATCCAGGACGCCTACCGCACGGGCCGCGGCAGCCTCAAGGTGCGCGCGCGCTGGAAGATCGAGGACCTGGCGCGCGGCCAGTGGCAGATGGTGGTGACCGAGCTGCCGCCAGGCGTCTCTGCGCAGAAGGTGCTGGAGGAGATCGAGGAACTCACCAACCCCAAGGTCAAGACCGGCAAGAAGGCGCTCACGCAGGAGCAGACGCAGCTCAAGGCTGCGCTGCTGGCGCTGCTGGACGGCGTGCGCGACGAGTCCAGCAAGGACGCGCCGGTGCGCCTGGTCATCGAACCCAAGACCGGCAAGGTGCCGCAGCAGGACCTCATCACCGCGCTGCTGGCGCACACCAGCCTGGAGACTTCCGCGCCCATCAACCTGACCATGGTGGGGCTGGACGGCAGGCCCGTGCAGAAGTCGCTGCGCGAGATGCTGCAGGAGTGGATCGACTTCCGCCAGACCACCATCACGCGGCGCAGCCAGCACCGGCTGGACAAGGTGCTGGACCGCATCCACATCCTGGAGGGGCGGCAGCTGGTGTTGCTGAACATCGACGAGGTGATCGCCATCATCCGCCAGGCCGACGAGCCGAAGGCGGCGCTGATCGCGCGCTTTCACCTGTCGGACCGCCAGGCCGAGGACATTCTGGAAATCCGCCTGCGCCAACTGGCGCGGCTGGAAGCCATCAAGATCGAGCAGGAGCTGAAAGAGCTGCGCGACGAGCAGGGGAAGCTGGAGGACATCCTCGCCAACCCCGCCTCGCTGCGCCGCCTGATGGTCAAGGAGATCGAGGCAGACGCCAAACTGTTCGGCGATGCGCGCCGCACGCTGATCCAGGCCGAAAAGAAGGCCGTGGCCGAGGTCAAGGTGCTGGACGAACCCGTCACCGTGGTGGTGTCCGAAAAGGGCTGGGTGCGTGCGCGCCAGGGCCACGGGCACGAGGCGGGCAGCTTCGCCTTCAAGTCGGGCGACGGCCTGTACGGCACCTTTGAGTGCCGCACGGTGGACACGCTCATCGTCTTCGGCAGCAACGGGCGGGTGTACTCGGTGGCGGTGTCCAGCCTGCCGGGCGGGCGTGGCGACGGCCAGCCCATCACCACGCTGATCGAGCTGGAGGCCGGCACGCAACCGATGCACTACTTCGCCGGACCGGCCAACGCAGCGCTGCTGCTTGCGGGCTCGGGCGGCTATGGTTTCCTGTCTACCGTGGAGCACATGACCGCACGCAACCGTGGCGGCAAGGCCTTTGTGAACCTGGGTGAGGGCGAACGCCTGTGCCGCCCCTCGCATGCGGCGTTCACCAGCGGCAGCCAGCCGCTGGCGCCCGCCACCCATGTGTGCTGCGCATCCGTGGGTGGGCGAGTGCTCACGTTTGAGATCGCCGAACTCAAGCTCATGGAAAAGGGCGGCCGCGGGCTGATGCTCATCGACCTGGAGCCCAAGGACCAACTGGCCGGCGCGGCGGCCTACACGCGCAGCGTGCGCTTCGTGGGCGTGGGCCGTGGCGGCAAGCCGCGCGAGGAGCAGCTGGAGATCCGCTCGCTCAACAATGCGCGCGCCGTGCGCGGGCGCAAGGGCAAGGCGGCCGACCTGGGTTTCAAGCCGTCCGACGTGCTGCGCGTGGAGTGATTCAAAAACAATAGCTGGTCGCGCTTGCTGGTACAAGATTTTACGGATAAAAGCCGTTGAAGTTACGGTGTAGAAAGCGCGAGAAGCTATTTTTTTGATAGCGATAGTATGTCGCGTGGGCGGCGGGGCTTCTTTGTTGCGTTTGGTAGCATTCTCGCAACCCCGCCATAACGAATTCCAGGAGCCCACCCCATGAGATCGCTGCGCATTTCCCACAAACTCTGGCTCGCCGTGGGCTGCATCGTGCTCGCCCAACTGACCGTCGTGGGCGTGGCTGGTGTGCGCTCTGCCAGGGCGCAGGCCGAATCCGACGCCTTGAGCCGCGAGATGACGCAGCGCGTGCAGACGGCCACACGCTGGGCCGGCCTGACCGAGACCAATGCGGCCCGCACGCTGGCGCTGGTGCTCAGCACCGACGCCGTGGTGGAGCAGGCGTTCAAGGGCGACATTGCCGCCACCTCGGCGCGCATCAGCGAATTGCAAAAGGGGCTGGAAGCCATGGCGCTCACGCCCGCCGACCGCGAGCAGATGGGGCGCATCGCCACCGCGCGCAAGGCCATGATCGATCTGCGCAACCAGGCCCGCCAGCTCAAGGACGCCGGCAGCCATGACGAGGCGGTGCGCCTGGCGCAGCAGTCCTACGTGCCCGCCGTGGCCACCTATCTGGGCACGCTGCAGGATTTCGTGCGCATGCAGGAGCAGACCGCCCAGGCGCGTCAGGCGGAGATGGCCGCCACGCGCATGCTCACGGTGAAGCTGGCGGCCGCGGCCGCAGCCATGATGCTCGCGGCCATCGTTCTGGGGGCGTATTTCCTGATCCGCAGCATCCAGCGCCCGCTGGCCGAGGCCAACGCGCTCGCGGCGCGCGTGGCGGACGGCGACCTGCGCGAGCAGGCGGTGGATGTGCAGCGTGGCGATGAATTTGGCGAGCTGCTGCGCTCGCTGGCCGGCATGCGCGACTCGCTGGCGCGCATGGTGCAGGAGGTGCGCCACACCACCGACAGCATTGCCGTGGCCAGCGCGCAGATCGCCACCGGCAACCAGGACCTGTCCGCGCGCACCGAATCCACCTCCAGCAACCTGCAGCAAACCGCCGCGGCCATGGAGGAGTTCACCAGCACCGTCCAGCACAGCGCGGCGACGGCGGGCCAGGCCAGCCAGCTGGCCGGCGGCGCGAGCGACGTGGCGCGCCGCGGCGGCAGCGTGGTGGGGGAGGTGGTGTCCACCATGGACGACATCCAGCACAGCAGCCGCAAGATCGCCGACATCATCGGCGTCATCGACGGGATCGCCTTCCAGACCAACATCCTAGCGCTGAATGCGGCCGTGGAGGCGGCGCGCGCCGGTGAGCAAGGCCGGGGCTTTGCCGTGGTGGCGGGCGAAGTGCGCAACCTGGCGCAGCGTTCGGCATCGGCCGCCAAGGAGATCAAGGACCTGATCAGCGACTCGGTGGGCCGCGTGGAAAGCGGCTCGCGCTTGGTGCACAGCGCGGGCTCCACCATGCAAGAGGTGGTGCAGTCGGTGCAGCGCGTGGCCGACATGATGGGCGAGATCACCGCCGCCGCCACCGAGCAAAGCGCAGGCATCTCGCAGGTGAACCAGGCCGTGGGTCAACTGGACCAGATGACGCAACAGAACGCGGCGCTGGTGGAGGAGAGCGCCGCCGCGGCGCAAAGCCTGCGCGAGCAGGCCGATCACCTCACGCGCGTGGTGGCAGCATTCCGCATCGATGGCGCGGTAGCTGCTGTGCCGTCAGCCGCACGCCCCGTGCCGGCCGCTCCACAGGCACGTCCCATGCCGGTGGCACCTGTGGGCAAGGCACCCGCCGCGCCCCGCGCGGCGGCAGTGCCGGCACGGGCGCCGGCGCAGCGTGTGGCGGCCCCCCTGCGTGCGGCTGCTGCACCTGCCGCCGCCGCACGGCCTGCGGCCCTGGCCCAAGGTGGTGAGGACGATTGGGAGTCCTTCTGATCCGCGTGCGGTCGCACGCCTTGCGCTGACGGGGCGCCTTGCTTGCCACGCGGGCGCGCGGGGCTGGCTCCTTCACCTTCCGCATGCCGCGACGAGCGCACGCGGGAGGCTGGGAAAGAACGCGGTGCGCGGCTCAGGCCAGCTCGGCGATCAACTCGATCTCCACGCAGGCACCCATGGGGATCTGTGCCACCCCAAAGGCGCTGCGCGCGTGCTTGCCCTTGTCGCCGAACACTTCGCCCAGCAGTTCGCTGGCGCCGTTGGTCACCAGGTGCTGCTCGGTGTAGCCGCCCGTGGAGTTCACCAGGCTCATCACCTTCACGATGCGCTGCACGCGGTTCAGGTCGCCGCCGGTGGCGGCATGCAGCGTGCCCAGCAGGTCGACGGCCACGGCGCGTGCGGCGGCCTTGCCTTCCTCGGTGGTGATGTCGCGGCCGAACTGCGCGGCCCAGGGCTTGCCGTCCTTGCGGGCAATGTGGCCGCTCAGGAACACCAGGTTGCCGGTCTGCACATAGGGCACGTAGGCGGCGGCGGGCACGGCCACGGGGGGCAGGGTGATGTTGAGTTCCTTCAGCTTGTCGTAAACGCTCATGGCAATCCTTGAAAACGAGGGCGGGCGCGGCACGGCCCGGGAAACGCGCCCACGGCCGCCGACGCGGCGTGGGACCGGGCGAGTGTTGCACATCGCCACGCCGGCGGAGCACCCATCGCGTGCGTTCGCATAGCATGCGGCCATGGACCAGTGGGCGCCCGAAGGGCCACAGCACCAGCAGGGAGGGAGCACCGCCGCGCGGGTGGCGACGGCGTCCGCTCGCGTGCCGGTCGCTCGCGTGTCTGTGGTGCGGGCCTGGCATCTGCCCGTTGCGCTGGCTGCGGGGGTGCTGGGTGTGGCGCTGCAACTGCAGCAGCCTGCGCTGTGGCCCTGGCCGTCCTATGCGGGGTTGATGGTTGGCGCGTTGCTGGCGGCCGGGGGGGGCGCCTGGTGGGCCGGTGTGCGCGGCCCGCGCCGCTGGCACGGCAGCGGCGTGGCGATTCTGGCCGCGGTGCTGATGTACGGGCTGTGCGGCATGCGCGCTGCGGTCTTCCTGGAGCAGTCTCTGGCGCCGGCGCTGGAGGGGCGTGATCTGCGCGTGACGGGCGTGGTTGCCGCCATGCCGCAGCCGCGCGAGACCGGGTTGCGCCTGCGGCTGGAAGTGGAGGCGGCGCAACTGGACGGTGCGCCCGTGCGTGTGCCGCCGCTCATCGACCTGACCTGGTATGCCGGCGGGCTGGGTGGTGAGGCAGGCGCGGACAGTCCTCCGCCCGCTGTGCGCGCCGGTGAACGCTGGCGCCTGACCGTGCGCCTGAAGGCGCCGCACGGCGGGCGCAATCCGCACGGCTTCGATTACGAGCTGTGGCTATGGGAGCAAGGGGTGCAGGCCACGGGCTATGTGCGCACCAGCGCGCGGCTGGATGCGCTGCACGGCCCGCCTGAGCGGCTGGGCGCCACCTGGCGCCACCCCGTGGAGCAACTGCGCCAGCGGGTGCGCGACGCCATCGTGCGCACGCTGGTGGACCCTGCGCAGGATGCAGCCCGCCAGCGTGCGGCCGGGGTGGTGGCGGCGCTGGTCACGGGCGACCAGCGCGCCATCGAGCGGGCGGACTGGGATGTGTTCCGCGCCACGGGCGTGGCCCACCTCATGAGCATCTCGGGGCTGCACATCACGCTGTTTGCCTGGCTTGCGGCCGCACTGCTGGACCGGGCCTGGCGCCGCTCGCAACGCCTGTGCCTGGCCGTGCCCGCGCCCACGGCGGCGTTGGTGGGCGGTGTGCTGCTGGCCGCTGCCTATGCGCTCTTCAGCGGATGGGGCGTGCCCGCGCAGCGCACGGTGTGCATGTTGGCCACGGTGGCGCTGCTGCGCCTGTCGGGGCGGCGCTGGCCCTGGCCGCAGGTGTGGCTGCTGGCCTGCGCGGTGGTGCTGGCGGTCGATCCGTGGGCGCTACTGCAGCCGGGCTTCTGGCTGAGCTTTGTGGCCGTGGCCGTGCTGTTTGCTACCGATTTGGGAGCTGCTCGCGCTTATCCAGTGGGCGTTACAGGCCGTTTTTATGCATTGCTGCGTGAACAGTGGGTGGTGACGCTGGCGCTCACGCCCCTCACGCTATTACTGTTCGGGCAGGTTGCGCTGGTGGGGCTGCTGGCCAATCTGGTGGCGATTCCGTGGACCACGCTGGTGGTCACGCCGCTGGCGCTGCTGGGGGTGCTGTGGGCGCCGCTGTGGCAGGCGGCGGCGTGGTGCGTGCAGGCGTTGTCGGTGTTGCTGCAGTGGCTGGCAGCCTGGCCCTGGGCGCAGGTCGCTTTGCCCATGGCCCCGCTGTGGGCCGGCGCGGCAGCCGTGGCCGGCGGCGTATTGCTGGCGCTGCGCCTGCCGTGGGGCGTACGTGCCCTGGGCCTTGCGCTGCTGCTGCCGGCGCTGTGGTGGCAGCCCGCGCGCCCGCAGCCGGGGCAGTTCGAGCTGCTGGCCGCCGACGTGGGCCAGGGCCAGGCCGTGCTGGTGCGCACGGCGCGCCATGCGCTGCTGTACGACGCCGGCCCGCGCTACCACCAGGACAGCGACGCGGGCGAGCGCGTGCTGGTGCCCCTGCTGCGCGCGCTGGGCGAACGGCTGGACCTGCTGGTGTTGAGCCACCGCGATACCGACCACACCGGCGGTGCCGCGGCAGTGCTGGCGCAACAGCCGCAGGCACGCCTGCTGGGGTCGATTGAGGCCGACCATGCACTGCAGGCCCTGCGGCCCGCCGAGCCTTGCCTGGCAGGCCAGCACTGGAACTGGGACGGCGTGCTTTTCGAAGTGCTGCACCCGCCGCGCGATGCGGGCGATGTGCCGGGCGCCCGTGCGCCGACGTCCAACGCCACGAGCTGTGTGCTGCGCATCGCAGCCGCGCGGACCAGTGACAACACCGGCGGTGCGGTGGCCCTGCTGGTGGGCGACATCGAGCGCGCGCAGGAACAGGCGCTGGTAGATGGTGGTGCCGCGCTGGCGGCAGACCTGCTGCTGGTGCCGCACCATGGCAGCAAGAGCTCGTCCAGCGCGCCGTTCCTGGATGCCGTGCAGCCGCGCACCGCGCTGGTGCAGGCTGGCTACCGCAACCGCTTCGGCCACCCCGCGCCCGACGTGGCGGCGCGCTACCGGCAGCGCGGCGTCTTGCTCGTGCAGTCGCCGCCCTGCGGTGCGGCGCGTTGGGTATCCGGTGCGCCGCTGGCCGTGCACTGTGAACGAGAGGCCACGCGGCGCTACTGGCACCACCGCGTGCCCGAGGCGTCACTTTTGCCGCAGCCGTAGCGTTGCCGGGCCTGCAACTTGCTATCCTGGGGTCAGGAGGCACGCCGCATGCAGCAGTTCGACGAGATGTACACCGTGCTGCCCTTCGGGGGCAGCGACGTGCGGGCGCACTACCGGCATTACGGCCAGTGGCTGGCGCAGCAGCCGGCCGATGCCATGCAGGCCCGCCGCGCGCAGGCCGAGGTGATCTTCCGCCGCGTGGGCATCACCTTCGCCGTGTATGGCGACAAGGACGAGGAGGGCGCCGGGACCGAGCGGCTGATCCCCTTCGACCTGATTCCGCGCATCATCCCCGCGCAGGAATGGCGCCGCATGCGGCGCGGCCTGGTGCAGCGTGTCACGGCGCTCAACCGTTTCATCCACGACATCTACCACGGCCAGGACATCCTGCGCGCAGGCATCGTGCCTGCCGACCTGATCCTGGCCAATGCGCAGTTCCGTCCCGAGATGGTGGGCCTGGACGTCCCGCAGGACGTGTACGCGCACATCGCGGGCATCGACCTCGTGCGCGCGCCGGGCGCGGATGGCGAGGGCATCCACTACGTGCTGGAGGACAACCTGCGCGTGCCGTCCGGCGTGTCATACATGCTGGAAAACCGCAAGATGATGATGCGGCTGTTTCCCGAGCTGTTTGCGCTGCACAAGGTGGCCCCCGTGGCGCACTATCCCGACCTGCTGCTGGACACGCTGCGTGCCAGCGCGCCGGCCTGGAGCAGCGCCGACCCCACCGTGGTGGTGCTCACGCCCGGCATGCACAACAGCGCCTATTTCGAGCACGCCTTCCTCGCGCAGCAGATGGGCGTGGAGCTGGTCGAAGGCCAGGACCTGGTCGTCAAGGACAACGTCGTCTACATGCGCACCACGCGCGGCCTGCAGCGCGTGCATGTCATCTACCGGCGCGTGGATGACGACTTCCTCGACCCACAGGTGTTCCGGCCCACCTCCACACTGGGCTGCGCGGGGCTCATGCAGGCCTACCGCGCGGGCAACGTGGCCATCTGCAACGCCGTGGGTACGGGCATTGCGGACGACAAGTCGGTGTACCCGTACGTGCCCGAGATGATCCGCTTTTACCTGGGCGAGCAGCCCATCCTGGCCAACGTGCCCACCTGGATGTGCCGCCGCCCTGAAGACCTGCAGTACGTGCTGGGGCATCTGCCGGAGCTGGTGGTCAAGGAAGTGCACGGCGCGGGCGGCTACGGCATGCTCATCGGACCCGCGGCCACGCGCGCCGAGATCGAGGCCTTCCGCGCCGCGCTCATCGCCAATCCCGCGGGCTACATCGCCCAGCCCACGCTCTCGCTCTCGACCTGTCCCACCTACGTGGATGCGGGCATCGCGCCGCGCCACATCGATCTACGGCCCTTCGTGCTCAGTGGACAGAAAGTGCAGATGGTGGCCGGCGGGCTCACGCGCGTGGCGCTCAAGGAGGGCTCGCTCGTCGTCAACTCGTCGCAGGGCGGCGGCACCAAGGACACCTGGGTGCTAGGGGATGAGGATGGAGGTCAATGAGATGCTGAGCCGCACTGCCGACCATCTGTTCTGGATGTCCCGCTACACCGAGCGGGCAGACAGGTCCGCCGCAGGCGGGCTTGCGACACAACACAGCGGGCGCGCGCAGCGCGTGCGGGGTTTGCTGCCCGCCCAAGCCGAGGAGGCCACATGCTGAGCCGCACTGCCGATCACCTGTTCTGGATGTCCCGTTACACCGAGCGGGCAGACAGGTCCGCCGCAGGCGGGCTTGCGCCACAACACGGCGGGCGCGCG
Organism: Diaphorobacter sp. LI3; assembly: GCF_022807955.1. Lineage (NCBI taxonomy): Bacteria > Pseudomonadati > Pseudomonadota > Betaproteobacteria > Burkholderiales > Comamonadaceae > Diaphorobacter > Diaphorobacter sp. LI3. Next base: position 1,402,187 of record NZ_CP094346.1, read on the forward strand.
CAGCGCGTGCGGGGTTTGCTGCCCGCCCAAGCCGAGGAGGCCACATGCTGAGCCGCACTGCCGATCACCTGTTCTGGATGTCCCGTTACACCGAGCGGGCAGAAAACACCGCCCGCATGCTCAACGTCAGCTACGAGACCTCCCTGCTGCCGCAGTCCGATGCCCAGGCGCAGGAGGGCTGGCGCGGGCTGCTGTCGATCAGTGAGCTGATTCCCGCCTACACCGCGCGGCAGGGTGCGATCACGGCCACGGGTGTGCTGCGGTTCATGGTGTGCGACGAGGGCAACCCGTCGTCCATCGCCGCGTGCCTGCGCGCGGCGCGCGAGAACGCGCGCGCCGTGCGCGGTGCCCTCACCACGGAGGTGTGGGAGACGTTGAACCAGACCTGGCTGGAGCTGTCACGCCAGCTGCGCGAGGGGGCCTTCGAGCGCGACCCCGGGCAGTTCTTCGAATGGGTCAAGTACCGCTCGCACCTGTCGCGCGGGGTCACGCTGGGCACCATGCTGCAGGACGAGGCGTTTCACTTCCTGCGCCTGGGCACCTTCCTGGAGCGCGCCGACAACACGGCGCGGCTGCTGGACGTGAAGTTCCATGCGGTGCAGAGCGATTTTCATGGGTTGGCGGGTGATGCCCGCCGCTCTACGCCCGAGGCCGACTTCTACCACTGGAGCGCCATCCTGCGCAGCGTTTCGGCGTTTGAGGTCTACCGCAAGGTGTACCGCGACGTGATCACGCCCGAGCGCGTGGCCGACCTGCTCATGCTGCGGCGGGACATGCCGCGTTCGCTGCATGCCAGCATGCACGAGGTGGTGGACAACCTGGCCGCCGTCGCGCATGAGCATTCGGGGGAGACCGAGCGGCGGGCCGGACGCCTGCTGTCCGATCTGCGTTACGGCCGCATCGACGAAATCCTGGCCACCGGCCTGCATGCCTACCTTACGCAGTTCCTGGACCGCGTGAACGAACTCGGCGGCTGCATCAGCAGGGACTTTCTCGCGCCCGCGGCGGACTGACCGCCACTTCCGGGCCCGGGCTCCGGGGGGTGTTTATTGGCCCTGTGCCATCTGGCGGCTCTGGGCGTCTTGCGCGCAGTTCGCGCGCGCGCCCTGGCGGGCAGGGGGCACCAGGCCGTACTGGGCCAGCACGCTGGCCTCCAGCTCGCCCGACTCGCGCGCGCATTGCAGTTCGGCAATCACTTCAGCGCGTGTGCGGCCGACAGCGTTGGTACGGTCGTGGGTGGAATGGGGCATGGCGGTCACCTGCGTCTGCGCTGCCGAGGGCGCGGGGGTGTGCTGCGGCACCTGGGCCAGCGCGCCCGTGGTGGCGGTGCCGGCCAGCGCCAGTACGGCACTGGCGATGGCGCCGCGCAGCAAGGGGCGGCGCGTGGAAGGGACCTGCGAGGTCAGCGTATGCAAGGCGTTCATGAGGGCTCCTGTGGGGACACTGCCGGCGGCACCATGCCGTCCGTGGAGCCACTGTGCCGGCCCGCCCGTCGGCGTTCCAGCGCATTGCGACGAGCCGCGCGCCGGCGTGCGCCAGCTGCCGTGCACGTTCGCCAGTGCGGCCGTCCCCGCGGTCAACGCGATGCGTTGCGCCGCTGCTCGCGCAGCATGAACAGGTACAGGCCCTCGACCTTTTCGCGCGCCCATGGCGTCTTGCGCAGGAACTTGAGGCTGGAGGCGACGCTGGGGTCGCTCTGGAAGCTGCGCACGGGAATGCGGCTGGCCAGACCCTCCCAGCCGAAGTATTGCTGCAGCGCCACGACCATCGCCTCCAGCGTGATGCCGTGCAGCGGATTGCGGGGCTGTGCGGGTGGTTGTGGGGCGGGCGCTGCAGGTTGGTCGGTCATGGACGGCGAGCATACGCGCTTGCCGCTCACGAACGTTGGTTTGAAGGAAATTGCCCTCTAGCGCTTATTTGGTAAGCGCTAACAGCTATTAAAAATATAGCAATTGCCTCTACTGGTGTTGCAGCAGCGGCTCGTTGGCAAACAGCTCCGCAGCCCAGTCGACGAAGGCGCGTACCTTGGCGCTCAGATGGCGGTTGGGCGGATACACCACGTACACGGGCAGCAGGGGGTGGGACCAGTCGGGCAGCACGCGCACGAGTTCGCCGCGCTCGAAGTGCTGCTGGGCCTGGAAGGTAGTGATCTGCCCCACGCCCTGGCCGGCGACGAGGGCATTCAGATAGGCGTTGCTCTCGTTCACGGCCAGGTGAGAGGGGCCCGAGGTTTCGATCACCTCGCCGTCCTTGTGAAACTCCAGCGGATAGCGGCGCGCCGAGACGGGCGAGAAGTAGATCACGGTGCGGTGGCTGCGCTCCAGGTCCAGAGGGTGCGCGGGCACGCCAAAGCGCTCCAGGTAGGCGGGCGCGGCCACGGTGATGAATTCCAGGTTTCCGATGCGCCGCGCCACCAGGGACTGGTCGGCCAGCTCGCCGCCGCGGATCACACAGTCGACGTTGTCGCCGATGAGGTCCACGGTGCGGTCGCTGACGCCCAGGTCGATCTGGATGTCGGGGTAGCGCTCCTGGAACTGCGCCAGGTTTGGCACGATGAGCAGCCGCGCCACCGACGATCCCACGTCCACGCGCAGACGCCCGCGCGGGTTGGCGCGCGCCTGGCTCATGCTGGCTTCGATGTCGTCGAAGTCGGCCAACAGGCGCACGGTGCGGTCGTAGAACGCGGCGCCGTCGGCCGTCACGGTGACGCGGCGCGTGGTGCGGTTGAGCAGCTTCACGCGCAGGCGCTCTTCCAGCGCCTGGACGTGCTTGGTCACGGTGCCCTTGGGCAGCTGCAATGAATCGGCGGCGCGCGTGAAGGTGCCAGCTTCGACCACCCGCGCGAATATGCGCATGGCCTGTATCTGGTCCATGTGCTTCTCCTTCTCTTGTCCCTTGTGAGGCCGACGGATTTTCACACGCACCGTGCGCGCCGATTGTTCGGCATTGGGAAACAGTGCGGTGAAAGATGCACCATTTATCGGCACTGCCCGCCTCGCTACATTTCCCATCAACCGGACTTGCCGGCCAACCCAACCATGATCCAGAGCACCCGTCCTTCATCGCCCTCCCTCTGCACCGACACCACCATTGAGGTGGCCACGGAGCAGCAGGTGGCTGTGCGCATGTACGGACGCAAGAAAGCTGGCGAGACGTCGCCGCTGGTGGTGCATTTCCATGGTGGCGCATTCGTGTCGGGTGACCTCGACAACGGTTGCACGGTGGGTGGGCTGCTGGAGGCCGCGGGCGCGCGGGTGGTGTCGGTGGCGTACCCGCTGGCACCGGCGCATCCGTTTCCCCAGCCGCTGGAGACCGGCTACGCCGTGCTCAAGTGGGCGTTCAAGCACCGCTCGCGCCTGGCGGGGCCGGGTGCGCTCGTGTATCTGGCGGGCGAGGAGGCGGGTGGCAACCTGGCGGCGGGCATCAGCATGATGGCGCGCGACCAGTCGCATCCACCGCTGGCCGGCCAGATCCTGCTGTCGCCCATGCTGGACCCCTGCGTGGGTACCCCGTCACTGCGCGCCGCCACGGGCGAAGCCACGGCGTGCAAGTGGGCCGATGGCTGGCTGAAGTTTTTCCGCTGCGCGCGCGATGCCGAGCATCCCTACGCCGTGCCCGGTACCGCGCAGCGGCTGGCGGGTCTCCCGCCCACACTGGTGCTGGTGGGCGACACCGATCCGCTGCGCGACGAGGCGCTGGCCTACGCCGCGCGCTTGGAAGCGGCGGGGCTTGCGGTCAAGCGGCATGTCTTCACCCAGGCGGCGCAGTGGCCCGACGCCCTGCTGCAACCCGGAACGAATCCCTGCCCCTGCGCGGTGCAGGTGCAGGAGCAGTTCCGGCTTTTCTTTGAGGCCACGCGATGTCCGGCATCGAGCTGAGCCTTGTGATCCAGCCCCTGTACAGGCTTTAGGGAGGGGCGAGGCGCCTGATTCTCACCTGCGGTGAGTTTCCGCGCGCCGAGCCCGCTCCAGCGCCAACCCGGCGTTCCCGCCGCCCCTGTTGTTCCGGCTTTGCGTGCCGGAGGAGAAAGCCTTGCCTGAATCTGCCGCCGCGCACTGCGAGCGGCCTGTCGTTGATTGCCGAAAGGCCTGGAGGAATCACCATGAATTCACCATTTTTCTCGTCGTCCCGTCGCCGCTGGTGGACCGCCGCCGGCGTGTCCCTTGCCGTGGCCGTAGCCGGGGGAACCGTGCTGGGCCTGCAAAGTTCGCATGCCGAGGCGCCCGCCGCTGGCACGGCCCCGCAGGCCATGCCGGTCTCGGTGGCGGCCGTGCTGCAGCAGGACATTGCGCTGTGGGACGAGTTCTCCGGCCGGCTGGAAGCCGTGCAGCGCGTGGACATTCGCCCCCGTGTGGCGGGCGCCGTGCAGGCAGTGCATTTCCGCGAGGGCGCACTGGTGAAGCAGGGCGACCTGCTCTTCACCGTCGACCCTGCGCCCTACGCGGCCGAGGTGGACCGGGCGGAGGCACAGGTCGTCGCCGCGCAGGCCCGCGTGTCCTACACCCGCAGCGAGATGGAGCGCGCCACGCGCCTGTGGGAAGAGCGCGCCATTGCCCAGCGCGAGCACGACGAGCGTGCCAACGCCCAGCGCGAGGCTGAGGCCAACCTGCGCGCGGCCCAGGCGGCGCTGCAGACCGCGCGGCTGAACTTGGGCTACACGCAGGTGCGCGCGCCCGTCGCGGGGCGGGTGGGCCGCATCGAGGTCACGGTGGGCAACCTGGTGGCGGCGGGGGCCGGCGCGCCGGTGCTCACCACGCTGGTCTCGGTGAGCCCGATCTATGCGAGCTTCGACACTGACGAGCAGGTGGTTGCGCGTGCGCTGGAAGACCTGCGCACCAGCACGCGCTCCAGTGGCAACGCACGTGCCGCGGTGGACCGCATACCGGTGCAGATGGGCACGGGCACCACGGGTGGCACGCCGCACGTGGGGCACCTGCAACTCATCGACAACCAGGTGGATGCCCGCAGCGGCACGGTGCGCGTGCGCGCGGTGTTCGACAACGCCGACGGCACGCTCATGCCGGGCCAGTTCGCACGCATCCGCATGGGCCAGGCGCACCGCTCCTCGGCCGTGCTCATCAACGAGCGCGCCGTGGGCACGGACCAGAACAAGAAGTTCGTGATGGTGGTGGGCGAGGGCGACAAGGCCGAATACCGCGAAGTGCACCTGGGGGTGCACGTGGATGGGCTGCGCGTCGTCACCTCGGGCCTCAAGGCCGGCGAGCGCATTGTCGTGAATGGCCTGCAGCGCGTGCGCCCCGGCGTGCAGGTGGCGCCGCAGGAGGTGCCCATGGCCGCCAAGGCCGAACTGGACGGCAACGGCGCGCAGGCGCGCGCCACGCCCAAGCAGCCCGCTGCCTGAGGGGGCGGCGCAACGAAGGACCTTCACCATGAACCTGTCCCGCTTCTTCATCGACCGCCCGATTTTCGCGGGCGTACTGTCGGTGCTCATCTTTCTTGCCGGGCTGATCGCGCTGCGCGCGCTGCCGATCTCGGAATACCCCGAGGTCGCGCCGCCCTCCGTGGTGGTGCGCGCCACCTACCCTGGCGCCAACCCCAAGGTGATCGCCGAGACCGTGGCCATGCCGCTGGAGGAATCCATCAACGGCGTGGAGGGCATGCTCTACATGGGCAGCCAGGCCACGACCGACGGCGTGATGACGCTCACCGTGACCTTTGCCCTGGGCACCGACCCGGATAAGGCGCAGCAACTGGTGCAAAACCGCGTCTCGCAGGCCGAGCCGCGGCTGCCGGAAGAGGTGCGCCGCTTGGGGCTGACCACGGTCAAGAGCGCACCCGACCTGACGATGGTCGTGCACATGGTCTCTCCCAACGGCCGCTACGACATCGACTATCTGCGCAACTACGCCGTGCTCAATGTGAAGGACCGCCTCGCGCGCATCCAGGGCGTGGGCCAGGTGCAGATCTTTGGCGGCGGCGACTACTCCATGCGCGTGTGGCTCGACCCGCAGAAGGTCGCGCAGCGCGGCCTCTCGGCCAGTGATGTGGTGGCCGCCATCCGCGGTCAGAACGTGCAGGCCGCGGCCGGCGTGGTGGGCGCATCGCCGGGCCTGCCGGGCGTGGACCTGCAGCTGTCCATCAACGCGCAGGGGCGTCTCACGACCGAGGAAGAGTTCGGCGACATCATCGTCAAGACCGGCGAGGATGGCGCGGTGACCCGTCTGCGCGACGTGGCCCGGCTGGAGCTGGGCGCGGCCGACTACGCGCTGCGTTCGCTACTCAACAACGACCCGGCCGTGGGCATGGGCGTGTTCCAGGCGCCGGGGTCCAACGCGCTGGACATTTCCACCAACGTGCGCGCCACCATGGCAGAGCTGCAAAAGAACATGCCCGAGGGCGTGGAGTTCCGCATCGCCTACGACCCCACGCAGTTCGTGCGGGCGTCGATCAAATCCGTCATCCAGACGCTGCTGGAAGCCGTGGCGCTGGTGGTGATCGTGGTGATCCTGTTCCTGCAGACCTGGCGCGCCTCCATCATTCCGCTGCTGGCCGTGCCGGTGTCGGTGGTGGGGACGTTCGCCGTGCTGCACCTGCTGGGCTTCTCGATCAACGCCTTGAGCCTGTTCGGACTGGTGCTGGCCATCGGCATCGTGGTGGACGACGCCATCGTGGTGGTGGAGAACGTGGAGCGCAACATCGAGGCAGGGCTGAGCCCGCGCGAGGCCACCTACCGCGCCATGCGCGAAGTGAGCGGGCCCATCATCGCCATCGCGCTGGTGCTGGTGGCGGTGTTCGTGCCGCTGGCGTTCATCAGCGGCCTCACCGGGCAGTTCTACCGCCAGTTCGCGGTGACCATCGCCATCTCCACGGTGATCTCGGCGATCAACTCGCTCACCCTGTCGCCAGCGTTGAGCGCGCTGCTGCTCAAGGGCCACCACGAGCCCAAGGATGCGCTCACGCGCGGCATGGACCGTGTGTTCGGCGGTTTCTTCCGCAGCTTCAACCACGTGTTCCACCGGGGCTCGCAGGCCTACAGCGGCGGCGTGCGCCGCGTGGTGGGGCGCAAGGCGCTGATGCTGGCCATTTACCTGGCCCTGGTGGGCGTCACCTGGGGCCTGTTCAAGGCCGTACCGGGCGGCTTTGTGCCGGCGCAGGACAAACAGTACCTGATCGGCTTTGCGCAGCTGCCCGACGGCGCCACGCTGGATCGTACCGACGACGTGATCCGCCGCATGGGGGAAATCATGAAGAAGAACCCCAACGTGGAAGACGCCATCGCGTTTCCGGGCCTGTCGATCAACGGCTTCACCAACAGCTCCAACGCGGGCATCGTGTTCGCCACGCTCAAGCCCTTCGCCGAGCGCACGCGCGCCGACCAGAGCGGTGGGGCGGTGGCCGGGCAGCTGAACCAGGCATTCGGCGGCATCCAGGATGCGTTCATCGCCATGTTTCCGCCGCCGCCGGTGGCGGGGCTGGGCACCACGGGCGGGTTCAAGCTGCAGATCGAGGACCGTGCGTCGCTGGGCTACGAGGCCATGGACGCGGCCGTGAAGGCCTTCATGGCCAAGGCGTACCAGACGCCCGAGCTGACGGGCCTGTTCACGAGCTGGCAGGTCAACGTGCCGCAGCTCTATGCCGCCATCGACCGCACCAAGGCACGCCAGCTGGGTGTGCCGGTCACGGACATCTTCGATACGCTGCAGATCTACCTGGGCAGCCTGTATGCCAATGACTTCAACCAGTTCGGCCGCACCTACAGCGTGCGCGTGCAGGCCGACGCGGCCTTCCGTGCCCGCGCAGAAGATGTGGCGCTGCTGAAGGTACGCTCCACGACGGGCGAGATGGTGCCGCTGTCGGCGCTGATGAGGATCGAGCCCAGCTTCGGCCCCGAGCGTGCCATGCGCTACAACGGCTTCTTGTCGGCCGACGTGAACGGCGGTCCGGCGCCCGGCTACTCGTCGGGCCAGGCGCGGGCGGCGGTGGAGCGCATCGCCGCCGAGACGCTGCCCCAGGGCATCTCCTTCGAATGGACCGAGCTGACCTACCAGGAGATCCTAGCCGGCAACTCTGCGGTGCTGGTGTTCCCCATCGCCATCCTGCTGGTGTTCCTGGTGCTGGCCGCGCAGTACGAGAGCCTCACGCTGCCGATCGCCATCATCCTGATCGTGCCCATGGGCCTGTTGGCCGCCATGACGGGCGTTTGGCTCAGCGGCGGGGACAACAACGTGTTCACGCAGATCGGGCTCATCGTGCTGGTAGGACTGTCGGCCAAGAACGCCATCCTGATCGTGGAGTTTGCGCGCGAGCTGGAGTTTTCCGGCCGCACGCCGGTGCAGGCCGCCATTGAGGCCAGCCGCCTGCGGCTGCGGCCCATCCTGATGACCTCGCTGGCCTTCGTGATGGGGGTGTTGCCCCTGGTGCTGTCCACCGGTGCGGGTTCCGAGATGCGCAGCGCGATGGGCGTGGCGGTGTTCGCCGGAATGATCGGGGTGACGGCCTTCGGCCTCTTCCTCACCCCCGTGTTCTACGTGGCGCTGCGCCGCATGGCCGGTAACCGCCCGCTGCAGCAGCACGGCAGCCATACCGCGCCATTGATCGAAAAGACCGGTGTTGGTGCCGCGGCGCGTCCCCTGCCGGCCGCGCCGCGCGGGCAGCACGAATGAAAAAGGAATTCCCCATGACGATGCTTTCCCTTGCTTTCCCCGCGCGGCTGGCGCCGCTGGCCGCGGCCTTGGTGCTGGCAGGCTGCATGGGCGCGCCGCTGGCGCCGCCGCCGGAACACGCGGGCGTTGCCGTGCCCGCCGCCTTCAGCGCAGCGGCGACGGAGGGTGCCCCGGCCTGGACGACTGCGGCGCCCGCGGAGGCACAGCCCCGCGGTGCCTGGTGGCTGGGTTTTCAGGACCCGGTGCTGAGCGATCTGGTCGAACGCGCTGGTCAGGCCAATACCAGCGTGCAGGAGGCTGCGGCCCGGCTGGCCGAGGCGCGCGCGCTGCTGCGCTCGGCAGATGCAGAGCGCGCGCCCCAGGTGGGCGCCAACGCCGGCGTCTCACGCCAGGCCGGTGTGACCACCACCAATGGCACGCAGCCTGCCACGCTCGCAACGGCGGGGCTGGGCGTGTCCTATGAGCTGGATCTGTTCGGCCGGCTGGCGCGCGCCAGCGATGCGGCGCGGCTGGACGCCCAGGCCCGCGCCGCGCTGCTGCAGAGCACGCGGCTGATGGTGCAGGCCGACGTGGCACAGACCTATCTGCAACTGCGTGCGCTGCAGGCGGAGCGCGCGCTGGTGGATGAGAGTCTGGAAGCCTACCGCGGCACGCTGTACCTCACGCAGCGCCGCTACCAGGCGGGCGACGTGGCGGAACTGGACGTGGCGCGCGTGCAGACCGAGGTGGCGGCCACCGAGTCCGAGGCACTGGCGCTGGAGCGCCAGCAGGCGCAGCTACGGCATGCATTGGCCGTGCTGGTGGGCGACGTGGCCACGGGCTTCTCGCTGCCACCGGCGGCGGTCGAGGCCGCGCTGCCGGTGATTCCGCCCGGCGTGCCCAGCACGGTCCTGGCGCGCAGGCCCGATGTGTCTGCGGCCCAGGCCGCGGTGCTGGCGGCGCAGGCACGCGTGGGCGTGGCGCAGGCGGCGTGGTTTCCCGCGCTGGCACTCACGGGCAGCGCGGGCTTTGCATCGCCAGAGCTGGGCGATCTGTTCAAGTGGTCGGCGCGTTCGTGGGGCATTGGCATGCTGCTGTCGCTGCCGCTCTTCGATGGCGGCCAGCGCGCCGCCCAGGAGGAGGGTGCGCGCGCCCGGCTGGAAGGGGCGCTCGCCGCCCACCGCGGCCAGGTGCTCACGGCCTTTCGCGAGGTGGAAGACCAGCTCAGCGCGCTGCGCCTGCTGGCCGGCCAGGCGCAGGCACAGGACCGCGCCGTGCACTCTGCGGCGCGCGCTACGCAGCTGTCCGATTCGCGCTACCGCAACGGTCTGGTGAGCCAATTGGAGTTGCTGGATGCGCGCCGCAGCGAGCTGCGCAACCGCCGCCAGGCGCTGCAGGTGCGCACAGCGCAGTACGTGGCCACGGTGGGCTTGGTGCGCGCGCTGGGCGGGGGTTGGGATACCACCAGCTGAGCGCGTGGGGATTCGCGCCCACGCGACTGCGCCGCGGGGCGTTGCACTCTATAGTGACCAGTTGCGGCCGGCGCGGGTCTTGCCCCTGCGCCTGGCGCCCGATTTTTCTTGACATGACACCCAGGAGCCCATTGCATGACCTATCCCGACACGCGCCTTTTCATCGCCGGCCAATGGCAGGACGCCGAGAGCGGCAAGACCATCGCCGTGCACAACCCGGCCACGGGCCAGGAAATCGGGCGGGTGGCGCATGCGGGCATTGCCGACCTGGACCGTGCGCTGGCGGCTGCGCAAAAGGGCTTCGAGGTGTGGCGCGACACGCCCGCCATCGAGCGCGCCAAGACCATGCGCCGGGCGGCGGCGCTGATGCGCGAGCGCGCCGATGCCATTGCCGCCATCCTTACGCAGGAGCAGGGCAAGCCCCGGGCCGAGGCGCGTGTCGAGGCCATGGCCGCGGCCGACATCATCGAGTGGTTTGCCGATGAGGGGATGCGCGTGTACGGCCGCATCGTGCCGTCGCGCAACCTGGCCGTGCGCCAGATGGTGGTGAAGGACCCGGTGGGCGTAGTGGCCGCGTTCACGCCCTGGAACTTCCCTATCAACCAGGTGGTGCGCAAACTGGGCGCGGCGCTGGCCGCGGGCTGCGCGGTGCTGGTCAAGGCGCCCGAGGAGACACCCGCCAGCCCGGCCGAGCTGATCCGTGCATTTGCCGATGCCGGCGTGCCCGCCGGTGCGGTGGGCCTGGTGTACGGCAACCCGGCCGAGATCTCCAACTATCTGATCCCGCACCCCATCGTGCGCAAAGTCACGTTCACCGGCTCCACCCCCGTGGGCAAGCAACTGGCGGGGCTGGCGGGCCAGCACATGAAGCGTGTGACCATGGAGTTGGGCGGCCACGCCCCTGTGATCGTCTGCGAGGACGCGGACATCGAACTGGCGGTCAAGGCCTCGGGCGGCGCCAAGTTCCGCAACGCGGGGCAGGTCTGCATCTCGCCCACGCGCTTTTTGGTGCACGAGAGCGTGCGCGCCGACTTCGTGGCCGCGCTCACGCGCCATGCCCAAGGCCTGAAGGTGGGCGACGGCCTGGCCGAGGGCACGCAGATGGGCCCGCTGGCCAACCCGCGCCGCGTGGCGGCCATGGCCGACCTGCTGGGCGATGCCGTGCAGCAGGGCGCCACGGTGCGCACGGGTGGCGAGCGGCTGGGCGAGGTGGGCAACTTCTTTGCGCCCACGGTGCTCGACAACGTACCCACCCATGCACGCATCTTCAACGAGGAACCCTTCGGACCCGTCGCGGCCGTGCAGGGTTTCACGCAGCTCGAAGCGGCCATCGCCGAGGCCAACCGCCTCGCCTACGGCCTGGCGGGCTACGCGTTCACGCGCTCGCTCAAGAATGCGCACCTGCTGAGCCAGCGCGTCGAGGTGGGCATGCTGTGGATCAACCAGCCCGCGACGCCCTCGGCCGAGCTGCCGTTTGGCGGCATCAAGGATTCGGGCTACGGTTCCGAGGGCGGCCCTGAGGCGCTGGAGGCGTGCCTGAACACGCGCGCGATCTCCATCACCCACGTCTGACGCAGCCCTTCAGCACCACCAGCCCCGGCCTGCCGGGGCTTTTTTTTACACCGCGCTCAGAAGCGGTAGGTGCCCGTCAGCAGCACGTTGCGGCGCTCGCCGTAGAAGCAGTCGCCGCGCGCCAGGCACTGGGTGATGTTGACCTTGTCCGTCAGGTTGTTGATGTTCAGCGCCAGGCGCCAATCGCCCGCGTCGTAGGCCACCATGGCATCGGCCAGCAGCACTGACGGGGTATCGATGGCCGGTGTGCTGGTCCACTGCGATCCGGTGTAGCGCACGCCGGCGCCCACCGTCCAGCCGCCCCGGCCCTGGGCCGCGAAGCGGTGCATGAGCCAGCTGGACGCCGTGTGCCGCGGCACGCCCGCCACGCGCTGGCCCTGGTCGCCCGCGTTGCTGCGGCTGATGGTGGCGTCGGCATAGGCATAGCCCAGCGTCCAGTCCCAATGGCGCGCCAGGCTGGCGGTCATCTCGGCTTCGAGCCCCTTGATGGTGACCTCGCCGATCTGCAGGCTGTTGAGCGGGTTGCTCGGGTCGGTGGTCTTGCGGTTCTTCTCGCGCAGGTGGTAGAGCGCCGCAAAGGCCGAGATGCCGCGCCCTTCGGGCATCCACTTCACGCCAGCCTCCCACTGCTGGCCGCGCTGGGGTTTGTAGGGCGTGCCGTACACGTTGACGCCTCCCAGCGGTTGGAACGACTCTGAATAGCCCACATACGGTGCCCAGCCCCCGCCGGCCTGGTAGGTCAGGCCCAGGCGCTTGGTCCAGGCCTTGTCGTCCACCGCCGCGGCGGGGCGGCCTTCGGTGTCGGTCTTGGCGCGGTCATGGCGCAGGCCGAGCGTGGCGGTCCACGCACCCCAGCGCATCTGGTCCTGCAGGTACAGGCCCAGCTGGCGCTGCGTCACGTCGGGCAGGGCCGTCAGGGCGGCGCTGCTGGGCGGGGTGAAGTTGCCGTACACCGGTGCATACACGTCGATGGCGGGCGCCACGGCGCGCCAATTGGACTGGCTGGTGTGGTTGCGCTGACCGTCCACGCCGACCAGCAGCGTGTGCTCCACCGCGCCCGCGCGCAGGCGCCCCTCCAGCTGCGTGTCGATGAGCAGCAGGCGGCTGGCGTTGCGTTGCCAGGCGGCGTCCCGCAGCACGGTACGGCCATTGGCGTCGAACACCGGACGCGCGGGTCGGCCGCTGGCGGCATTGGCGGCGAAGCTGGTGTAGAGCGTGCGGTAGTCCACGTCGCTCACGGTGCGGCGCAGGTTCTGGCGCAGCGTCCAGTCGCCATTCAGGCGGTGGCTGAAAAGGTAGCCCCAGGAGGTGTTCTCGGTGTCGTAGGCATCCCAGCCCGGCTCGCTGATGAAGGTGTTGGTGGGAATACGCCCGTAGGCACTCGGCAGCCGCGTGCCCTGCCAGGGGAAGAAGCCGATCAGCGAGCCGCTTTGGTCCTTCTGGTAGTGCGCCTGCAGCGTGAGCGAGGTGTCCGCGCTCGGCCGCCAGGTGAGCGATGGCGCGAACACCACGCGGTCATCGTCCACGTGGTCCACCTGCGTGCCGCTGTCGCGGCCCACGGCCACCAGGCGGTAGAGCCACCGGCCCTCGGCATCCAGCGGGCCGGTCAGGTCGGCGGCGATCTGCTTGCGCGCATGGCTGCCTACCTGCACCTGCACCTCGCGCTGGCGCTCGGCCAGCGGACGCTTGGACGTGAGGTTGAGCACGCCGCCCACGCTGCCCTGGCCGTAGAGCACCGAAGAGGGGCCGCGCAGGAATTCCACGCGCTCCAGCGTGTAGGGCTCTGCCTTGACATTGTTGTACGTGCCATAGGTGCGCAGCAGGCCGTCCAGGTACTGCGTCACATCGCCGCCGCGCGCCTTGAAGCTGTCCACGCGGCTGTCGAAGTAGCTCGATACGATGCCCGCGCTGTAGCGCGTGGTCTCGCGCAGCGTCTGTACTCCCTGGGCTTCCATTTGGTCGCGCGTGACCACGCTGATGGCCTGGGGTGTCTCGATGAGCGGCGTGTCGGTCTTGGTGGCCGACAGCGCGCGGCGGGCCACGAAGCCCCGTACCGGTTCGGTGGCGCTTTGCTGCGCCGGGTCGGCGCTGATGGTGACCGCGGGCAGGGCGGCTTCGGTGGTCTGGGCATGCGCGGCGGCGCCGCACAGCAGCGCCACGGCGGCCTGTGCGGCGGCAGTGCGCGTGGCGGGGGAAGGGCGAAAGATCATGGTGCTATGAATAGTGAAGCTGGTTGCGCAGGATGGACGGACGCTGCAGCGTGTTTTGATAGAAATTGAGGGGCTCAGAACGTGTAGTCCAGCGTGACGTAGAGCGAGCGCGGCTCGCCCGGTGTGACGGCCGCAAAGCCCGCGGCCGTGGTGGATGCGTCCACGTAGTAGCGCCGGTTGGCGGCGTTCTTCAGGTTGGCCTGCAGTCGCACGCCGCCGCCGAACTGGTAGCCCAGCGCGAGGTCCACCACGGTGTAGCCGGGCAGGCGCCACCGGTTGTCGTTGGCGGTGAACTTGTCGCCCTGGTGGACCAGCCCGCCGCCGACCCACAGGTCGGGCACCCCGGGCAGGCGGTACTGGGTCCACAGCGAGGCGGTGCGCCGCGGGGCGAGCGCGACGCGGTGGCCCACGTTGGCGCCGGCCACGGTGTCGGCCAGCACCTTGGGGTCGAGGAAGGTGGCCTGCGCGGTGACGCTCCAGCCCGGGGTGATGCGGCCTTGGGCCTCCACTTCCAGCCCCTTGATGCGCTGGCGGCCCGTCAGCACCGAGTAGCCGGGGTGCTCGGGGTCGTTGGCCGGTGCGTTGGTCAGTTCCAGCGCGAAGGCCGACACGGTGGTGAGCAGGCGCTGGCCCAGCCATTCCTGCTTCCAGCCCACCTCCAGCTGCTTGCCCTCGGAGGGTGGTGCCGCGCGGTCGCCCCACAGCAGCGTGCCCGAGTTCGCCTGGAACGAGCGCGCATGGCTCACATAGAACATGCTGGCGGGCAGGGGCTGCCAGCTCAGCGCGGCGCTGGGTTGGGTCTTGCTCAGATCCGTGGCGGGCTTGGTGTAAGCGTCCTTGAGCCGGTCGTGGCGCAGACCCAGCAGCAGGCTGAAGTCGCCCAGGGTGAGCCGGTCCTGCACGAACAGGCCCGTGTTGCGCGTGTCCGAGGCCACCGCGGCCCTGCCGCCCGAACCCGCGGGCGGCACCAGGCCCGTCACGGGCTGGTACAGGTCCACCGCACCCAGGTTGCCCGTGCCACGCGCACCGTACACGCCCTCGATGGCACGCCAATCCAGCCCGGCGAGCAGCGTGTGGCGCACGGGACCCGTCCGCACTTGTGCGCGCAGTTCGGCCAGCGCGGTGTCCGACGTGTAGTTCTGCCCCGGTGCCAGCCAGTAGCTGCGCGCCACCTGGCCGTCCGTCACCGGGCCGATGGGATAGACCATGTTCACGTTGCGAAAGGTCTCGTTGCGCGACAGGTGCACCCGCCCTTCAAGGCTGTCGGTGAAGCGGTGCTGCAGCTCCGTGGAATAAAAGCGCAGGTGCCCGTCGGTGCGCAGCCAGGGCTCGCCATAGAAGGTGCCCACCGGGAGCACGTCCGCGCTGCGCGGGTTCTGCGGGTCGGGCACCGCCAGCCCCACGGTGGATACGCCTTCCAGGCTTTGGTACTCGGCCTGTGCGCGCCAGCGCGTGTCCGGCGTGAGCTGCCATTCCAGGCTGCCGGCCAGGCCCTGCTTGCGCGGCGTGTTGCCGTCCACGAAGCTGCCGCCGCGGCTCGCGCCGCCGTCCAGCCGGTAGCGCAGCGTGCCGTCGGCATTCAGGGGGCCGGTGAGGTCGAATTCGGCATTGCGCCAGCCGTGGCTGCCCGCACCGATCTTCACGCTGCGCAGCGGATCGGCCTGGGGCCGCTTGCTCACGTAGTTGACGAGGCCGCCCGGCGCCACCTGGCCGAACTCCAGCGCGGCCGGGCCCTTGATGACCTCGACGCGTTCGATGTTGAACAGCGGTGGATCGAGCAGGTGCACGAACTTGGCACCGTCGCGCAGATAGTTGTAGGTGTTGTTGGCCCACAACCCGCGGATCGCGAACTGCGAGTACGAGCCTGCGTATTCGCTGCGCGAGGACACGCCGGCCGCGTTGCGCAGCACGTCGCGCTCAGTGGTGGCCAACTGCTGCTCCAGCAGCGCGCTGTCGATCACGCTCACGGCGCGCGGCGTCTCCAGCATTGGCAGGCCCAGGCGCGAGCTGCTTTGCGCGCGGCGCGCGGGCGTGGCGGCGGCGCCCGCCGTGGAGTCGACCACGTCTACCTGGCGCAGGGTGGGGGTGGCGGTTGCCGCTGGCGCGCCCGGCAGGGCCTCGGCGGTCTGCGCGATCGCGCTGCCGCACAGCAGCCACAGCGAGGCCTGCGCGGCCTGCGCGGCCAGGGCCACGGCCGTGCGCCGCGGGCGGGGAACAAGGGGAGGTTTCATGGCGGTAGGGGATGCAAGGGGCGGGACACCGCTCAGCGCGCCTTGGCGGGCGGTGCGGGCAGGGCGGGTATGGCAGGCGATATGGCGCCGTGCGTCTGCACGAAGCTCAGCGTGGTCACGTAGCTCGCTTCGCCATAGGGCTGGCCCAGGTGCTCGCCGGGGGTCTTGTCGGTGTGCTGGACCTCGGCCACGTACTGGCCCTGCCATGGCAGGGCAAAGCGCACCGTGCCGTCTTCGCCGGTGGTGGCCTCGCGCGACCAGCCGGAGGGCGCTACCAGCGTCACCTTGGCCTTGGGCAGCGGGGCGCCCTGGAACACCACGCGCAGCGTGCCGTCCTGCCCCGTGGGCACGAGGTCCAGGGGCGCGGCGGCGTCCACCGGCTGCGCCAGGCTGGACACCCAGCGCGCCGCGGGGCGCCACAGCAGCGGCGGACGCTGCGTCTTGCTGCGGTCGATGAGCGGGTACGGGGCTTCCGCCCAGAGCGTGTCCGCAGCGCTTTGCGGCGCATAGACGAAGGCCGTGGGCGTGCGGCGGCCTTCGGTCGACCGCGCTCCGGCCTGGCGTAGCACAGGCACTGCGGTGAATTTATCCAACAGGCCCGGCGAGGTCTCGCGCAGGTTATCGGCGTATTCACCGAAGTGCAGGCGCGTCTCGTTCGGTGCCTGCTCCAGCCAGACCTGGTGGGCCTGCGCAGCGCCGCCGGCCAGCAGCAGCGCACCGGCCAGCCGCGCGAGGGGGTGTCGAGGGATGAGGGACATGGGCGTGTTCTCCTGTGAATGGATGGATGTATGCGCGGAATGGCGTTTGCTATTGAATGAATAGCTGCCGCGCTTTACGGATAAGCGCTGTGGCAGGTTTTTATGTGAAATACAGGCAGGTGCATGAAGGCTCTCGCAAGGGCGCCCCGGGGCGCCTTGTGGATAACGCTGGCTGCCTGCGCCAGCCGGGCGGCTGGCGTGGGTGGCTCTGAAAGAAGTGCGTGTGCGTCGGCACACCGGCCCGCGATGCGGGCCATGCGGGCTCAGCCCGGCCCCGCGCCGGCGCAGCCCGTGGCCGCGGCCCCTACGAACAGCGCGGCCAGCAAGGCCGCCACGCCGGCGGTAGGCAGCCAGCGTGGCCGCCAGGTGGCCAGCGCCGTGGCGGCCAGCGCTGCCAGGGAGAGGGCTACGCCCCACCACACCAGGCCCATGGGCACGGTCGGGGCCGGCCGTCCCACGGCATGGGCCAGGGCCGCTGCCAGCAGTACCCAGCCCGCGCCGCGCAGGCGCTGCAGCGTGGGGGCGGTGGCGGATCGGCGCAGCGCGTCCTCGTGGTGCCGATCCATGCCCAGGGCTATGGCGCACCAGCCGGAAAGGCACAACAACAGTTCAGTCATTTCAGGCTCCCGCGCGGTGGCCGCGCGCGGCCGACAGGTGTGCGGGCACGGCGGCGGCCCTTGCGCCAGTGGTCGCCCGCAGGGGCCGCAGCCGGTAGGCCAGCGCCAGCAGCAACGCGCCGGTGGCGAGGAATGCCAGGTCCATGCCCGCCAAAACCCAGTCGCGGGCTGGCAGGCTGACGCCCAGGTGCGCGTGCGTGGTGGCTGCGTTCAGCAGCGGCAGCAGCGCCCAGAGCGTCCCGGCCAGTGCCAGCAGGGCGCACCAGCCGCGCCGGCCCGGCGAGACGGCCGCGAGCAGCAGCGCTAGCGCCCATGCGCTGAAGAAACAGGCCAGCTCCGCATCGGCCCGCGCCGCCCAGTGCAGCGGCAGCAGCCGGTTGGCAGCGAGGTAGACCGCCAAAGCCAGCGGCAGGCCGGCCAGCGCCGCCAGGTTGAGGCTGGCCACCAGCCGCTCGCCAAAGGGCAGGCGCTGGGGCTGCCCGGCATGGGGACGCCGTGCCTGCGCTTGGCGCTTGACAGTCCACAGCACCAAGCCGGTGGCGATCATCAGGCTGCCCAGCACGCCGAAGCCGAACAGGGCCCAGCGCAGGCCGGGACCTGCGAACCGTGCAAGGTGCAGGCCGTAGAGCACGCCATAGGTCTGCCGGGCCGCGCCGGCGGGGGCGGCTTCGTGCAGCAACTGGCCACTGGCGCCATCGAACCACAGGCGTTCGGGACCGTACTGCAGGCGGTCGCCGTCATGGCGCGTGACCTCCAGGCGCACATCGCCGCCGGGGTCGCGCTGCGCGCGCAGGCGCTGCACGCGCCCTCCCTGCCAGTGGGCCTGGGCCTGCTGCATGGCAGCGGCCACGGCCAGCGGTGGCAGGGGCGCGGGCGGACCGGCCTGGGCGGTGCCCGCGCTGCGCGGGGCGTCCCCCTGCAGTTCTGCGAAGTAGCTGGTCGTGTCGGTGCCGCGTGCGCCGGGATACACGGCGGCAATGCCTGCCGGCAGGTACAGCGAGTGAAAGATCATGAGTCCGCTGAAGGTGATCACCAGGTAGAACGGCAGCGCCAGCACGCCGCTGACGTTGTGCGCATCCAGCCATGCACGCTGGCCGCCCTTGGCGGGGCGAAAGGTGAAGAAGTCCTTGAAGATGCGCCGGTGCGTGACCACGCCGGTGAGCAGCGCCACGAACATCAGCAGCGTGGCCGCGCCCACGATCCAGCGCCCTTGCAGCACCCAGCGGCCCTGGTGCGCGGTGCGCAACTCGAAATGGAAGCGGTAGAAGAAGTCTCCCCCCGCCGTGGCCCGTGGCGTGAGGATGTCGCCGGTGGCGGGGTGCACCAGCAGGGTCTGGAAGCGCTCGCGCGGCCACGCGTGCCACAGCAGCGACACCTCGGGCTGGCGCTCGTCGGGCAGGCGCATGATCCACTGGGTGGCCTGCGGTGCGTGCTGCCGCAGGGCGGCCAGGGCGCGCTCGGCGACGGCTGCCGCGTCATCTGCCCTGGCGGGCGGCAAGGCCTGGAGTTCGGGGCGCATCCAGTGGTTGAACTCGGGCTTGAAATACGACAGCGTGCCCGTCACGAAGATGGCAAACAGCAGCCAGCCCAGCAGCAGCCCCGCCCAGGTGTGCAGCCAGGCCATGGCCTGGCGAAAGCCCTCGCGTGCGGGGGCGCGGGATGCATCGGCGGGCGGGCTCATGCGGCACCCGCCAGCCATTGCGGCACCTGGGCGGCCAGCCCCAGCAGCATCGCAGGGCCCAGCACGCCGCCCCAGGCCTGCCAGGCCGTGCGCGCAAAGAAAACCCAGGCGATGGCCAACGCATAGACCAGCCACGCCAGCAAGGTGGCGGCCAGCACGGCGTCCACGCGGGTGCTGCGTTGTGCCAGGGCCAGCGCGGCCGCAGCCGTGAAGGCCGCCGTGAGCGCGTAGCCTCCCGCCACCGCGGCCAGTGTGCGCGAGGCCACGGCGAGCCGGTAGCGCCACAACGGTTGCGTGGGCCTCATCGGACTCCCTCCTGTGCCGCGAGGGAGCGGGACGGCCGCACGGCGGCCGAGGCCTCGCCGTTGAACAGGGGCGGGGCGGCGTCGAGGCGCAACGTCAAGGCGGAGCAGGTGCGGATCACGGGTTACTTAAGATATGTCATGAGAACGATTCGCATTTAAGTATAGGTGAGAAATGCCTGCGCACGTGAAGGCCGTCCGCCGTTGCGATGCGTGCGCGCGACAGGTGCCGCTGCGCGGGCACCACAGGCAGGCCCATGCACGGCGCCGGCTTGGCCGTGCACCGCAAAACGGGCTGTAACGTTGCGGAAGCGTCCGCGTGAGCGTCAGCCGCGCTCAACCGGCCGGCCGGGGTCGCTGCACCACTCGCTCCAGCTGCCGGCAAACAGGGCCGTGGGACCCAGGCCCGCGATTTCCATGGCCAGCAGGTTGGGCAGGGCACTCACGCCGCTGCCGCATTGATGGACGACGGTGGCGGGGTCGCGGCCATCCAGCAGGTTGGTGAACTCGGCACGCAGCTGCTCCGGGCTCTTGAAGTGGCCGTCCGTTCCCAGGTTCAGGCCGAAGGGGCGGTTGAGTGCGCCGGGGATGTGGCCCGCCACGGGATCCAGCGGCTCCACCTCGCCCCGGTAGCGCGGTGTGGCGCGCGCGTCGACCACCGTCTGGCCGGGCTGACCCAGTTGCGCCAGCACCTCCTGCGCGCTCACCAGCCGGCGCAGCGGCGCCTGCAGCCGAAAGTGCGACTGGAAACGCGCCGGCTCGTCGCCGCTGGCCACCGCGCCGCCGGCGGCCTGCCAGGCCTGCAGCCCGCCGTCGAGCACGGCCACGGCATCATGCCCCGCCCACTTGAGCATCCACCACAGGCGGCCGCAGTAGTTGGCGCCGTTGCGGTCGTACACCACGGCCTGCATGTCATTGGCAAAGCCGATGTCCGAGAGCCAGGTCGCAAATCGCTCGCGGTTGGGCAGCGGGTGGCGCCCGCCCGATGCGGGCTCGTCCGCCGCCGAGGCCACGACCGTGCCGCCCGCGCCGGGGGCACCATGGCGGGCGCTCAGGTGCTTGTCCAGGTCGGCGTGGAAGGCGCCGGGGATGTGCGCCTCGCGGTATTGGCTGGCGCCCAGGGTGGGTTGGGTGAGGTCGAAGCTGCAGTCGAACACCATCAGCGGCTGGCCGCTGTGCAGGAGGGACTGCAGTTCAGGAACGGAGATCAGCGTGGTGTAGTGCATGGTCGGGCTCTGTGCGTATCGATCAGGCCCCATTGTCGTGGCGTTGGGCGCGCCAGCGCGTCAGTGTTCTTCGGCAGGCGTGTCCGGCGCGGCCCGGGCACGCAGTACGGTGGCCGTGATGCCGCTGCCCACGATGAGCGCCATGCCCGCCCAGCCGATGAGTGGCAACTGGTCGCCGAACAGCGCCACGCCGTAGATGCTGGCGAACACGATGCCCGAGTACTGCAGGTTGGCCACCACCAGCGTGCCGCGGGCGGTGAGGGCGCGCGAGTAGGCACGTGTCATGCACAACTGCCCGCCCGCGGCCAGCAGGCCCAGCGGCAGCAGCCACAGCGCGGGCCACCCGGGCCAGTCGGACATGCCCGTGACCAGCATGGCCGCGCCGCCGGCTACGGCCGAGCCCACGGCGAAATAGAACACGGTGCGCGTCTCGGGCTCGCCCAGGCGCGACAGCGCCACCACCTGCATGTAGGCGAACGCGGCGGTCAGGCCCGAGCACAGGCCCACCAGGCCCGCGAAGGCCTGGTTGTCGTCGATGCTGGGGCGCAGCATCATGACCACGCCCGCGAACCCGACCAGCACGGTCAGCACCAGGGTCACTTGCAACGGCGGGCGCGGCTGCGCGCTGGAGGGGCGCCAGGCGAGCAGCGCGCCGCCGATCAGGAAGGCGGCGATCCACACGCTGCTCATGTAGTTGAGCGTCATCGCCGTGGGCAGGGGCAGGTAGGCGATGGCGTAGAACCACGCGCCCAGCGAAGTCACGCCGATCAGGCTGCGCCAGGCGTGCATGCCGGGGTAGCGTGTGGCCAGCGCCACCTTTTGCGAGCGTGCCAGCGCCCAGAGGATGGCCATGCCGATGAAGCCGCGGTAGCAGACCAGCTCGGCCGCGTTGAAGTAGGCCGAGGCCATCTTCACGCAGACCCCCATGCTTGCGAACAGGAACGCCGCCAACACCATCCAGAGCGCTTGCATGGAAAACCTATGGGTATGAATAAAAATAGCTGCCAGCGCTTGTGTATCAAGCGCTGGCAGCTATTGTAATGGTAGCGTGGGGCGGCGGTGTGGGGCCTTAGCCGCGGGACACGGCGGCACCCATGCGACCGCGGTACCACTCGTGGAAGTGCTGCATGCCGTCCTCCATGGGGCTCTGGTAGGGGCCGACCTCGTTGTCGCCGCGTTCCATCAGGGCCTTGCGGCCCGCGTCCATGCGCTCGGCGATCTCGTCGTCCTCGATGCAGGTTTCCATGTAGGCCGCACGCTGCGCCTCGACGAACTCGCGCTCGAAGGCGACGATTTCCTCGGGATAGTAGAACTCCACCATGTTCAGCGTCTTGTCCACACCGATCGGGTGCAGCGTACTGACGGTAAGTACGTGCGGATACCACTCCACCATGATGTGCGGGTAGTAGGTAAGCCAGATCGCGCCGCGCTCGGGCATCTTGCCCTCGCGGTACTTCAGCAGCACCTCGTGCCACTTCTTGTACACGTCGGAGCCCGGCTTGCCGAACGTGGAGGCCACCCCCACGGTTTGCACGGAGTATTCCTTCTGGAACTCCCACTTCAGGTCGTCACAGGTGACGAAGTTGCCCAGGCCCGGATGGAACGGACCCACGTGGTAGTCCTCCAGGTAGACCTCGATGAAGGTCTTCCAGTTGTAGTTGCACTCGTGCAGTTCCACATGGTCGAGCGCATAGCCCTCGAACGACAGCTCACGCTGCGTGCCCATGCCGGCCAGGTCGGCGGCGATGTCGCGACCGTTGTCCTCGAACAGCAGGCCGTTCCATTCGCGCAGCTTGTAGTTGTTGAGATTCAGGCAGGGGTCGTGCGCGAAATGCGGCGCGCCCAACAGCTCGCCGCTGGTGGAATACGTCCAGCGGTGAATCGGGCAGACGATGTTGCCGCCCGCATGGCCCTTGCCTTGGGCCTGCAGGTTGCCGCGGCCCTTGAGCATCACTGCCTGGCGGTGCCGGCAGACGTTGGAGATCAGCTCCACCTGCCCCTGGGCATTGCGCACGAGGGCGCGGCCCTCCTTTTCCTGGGGCAGCGCGAAGTAGTCGCCCACCTCGGGGACGGCGAGTTGGTGCCCCACGTAGCGGGGCCCTCGCTGGAAGATCGTCTCCAGTTCGCGCTGCAGCAGCGCTTCGTCGAAATAGCTGGAAACTGGTAGTTGGCTTGCGGCCTGCTGCAGTTGAAGACTTAAATCAGACATGGGTGACCTGACCTAAAGACTCCCCACAGGGAGGGTGCGCGTGCGCACGGGGCTATAGAAAAAACGAAACCGGCCCAGGGAAGTACTCCATAGCCGGTTCGTAGTGAAGGAATGGGATTATAGGTGGTGGGGTTATTTCCGCGGTGGGTGTACGTGTATTGCGCGCGCCTAGCAAGCCGCGTGCGGCGTCCGGGGCGGCGATCTCCCGCCGGCCGCGGGGGCATCCCCGCGGCCTTCGCCGGGCAGGCGCGGGGCCCTGCGCCTAAAATTGGCCGTTTCCACTTGCGCCCTTGGCGCTGCGTCTCCATGGCCAAGGCCCCCGCCGCCCCTTCATCCACCCAGCCCGATCCCGTCAGCTACGAAGCCGCACTGGAAGAGCTTGAGCAGCTCGTGGGCCGCATCGAGTCGGGCCAGCTGCCGCTGGACCAGATGCTGGCGGGCTACCAGCGGGGCGCGGTGTTGCTGAACTTCTGCCGCGCGCGCCTGGACGCGGTGCAGGACCAGATCAAGGTGCTGGACGAAGGCACGCTGCAGCCATGGACGCAGGAGTGACGCCCGCCATGTCCGCCGTACCTGTGTTCGATTTCGATGGCTGGATGCGCGCGCAGCTTGCGCGGGTCGAGGACGCCCTGTCCCACTGGGTGTGCCCCGATGCGCCCGCAGGCCTGGGCGAGGCCATGCGCTATGCCGTGCTGGATGGCGGCAAGCGCCTGCGCCCGCTGCTGGTGCTGGCCGCTTGCGAGGCCGTCGGCGGAAACGCGCAGGCTGCCCTGCGCGCCGCCTGCGCGGTGGAGCTGATCCACGCCTATTCGCTGGTGCATGACGACATGCCCTGCATGGACAACGATGTGATGCGCCGCGGCAAGCCCACGGTGCATGTGCGCTTTGGCGAAGCGCGTGCACTGCTGGCGGGCGACGCACTGCAGGCGCTGGCGTTTGAGCTGCTCACACCCGAGGAGGGGGTACCGCCGGCCATGCAGGCGCGGCTGTGCCGTGAGTTGGCCCGCGCCGCAGGCGCCGACGGCATGGCCGGCGGGCAGGCCATCGACTTGGCCAGCGTGGGCCTGCAGCTGTCTGAAGACCAGTTGCGTCAGATGCACCGCCTGAAGACGGGTGCGCTGCTGCAGGCCAGCGTGGTGATGGGCGCGGTCTGCGGCCAGACCCCGGAGGGCACGCTGCGCGCGCTGAGCGACTACGGCGCAGCCATGGGCCTGGCCTTCCAGGTAGTGGACGACGTGCTGGACGTGACGCAGGACTCCGCCACACTGGGGAAGACCGCCGGCAAGGACGCCGCGAGCGACAAGCCGACCTATGTCTCGCTGATGGGGCTGGAGGCCGCGCGCGCGCATGCCGAAGCCCTGCGCGCGCAGGCACTGGCGGCGTTGGCCGCCAGCGGCCTGACCGACACGCGGGCGTTGGCGGCGTTGGCCGACATGGTGGTGCGCCGTTCGCATTGATGATGGGCAAGGCTGCGCATGGCGGGGCTGGTGTCTTTTTATGAATCAAATTGGCCTCTAGCGCTTTTTCATCAAGCGCTAGCAGCTACTAAAAACATAGCATATGTCCACGACGAACTATCCGCTGCTTGAGCGCGTGAACGATCCCGCCGACCTGCGCCGGCTGCCCCGTGCCGAGCTCAAGGCACTGGCTACGGAGCTGCGCGCCTTCGTGCTGGAGAGCGTGTCCAAGACCGGCGGGCATCTGTCGTCCAACCTGGGCACGGTGGAGCTGACCGTGGCGCTGCACGCCGTGTTCGACACGCCGCGCGACCGGCTGGTGTGGGACGTGGGCCACCAGACCTACCCGCACAAGATCCTGACCGGGCGGCGCGACCGCATGCCCTCGCTGCGCCAGCTGGGCGGCCTGTCGGGCTTTCCGCAGCGCGCCGAGAGCGAATACGACACCTTTGGCACCGCGCACTCGTCCACCAGCATCTCCGCGGCGCTGGGCATGGCGCTGGCGGCCAAGCAGCGCGGCGACGAACGCCGCTGTGTAGCCATCATCGGCGACGGCGCCATGACCGCCGGCATGGCCTTCGAGGCGCTGAATAACGCCGGCGTGGCCGACGCCAACCTGCTGGTCATCCTGAACGACAACGACATGAGCATCAGCCCGCCCGTGGGTGCACTGAACCGCTACCTGGCGCAGCTCATGAGCGGACAGTTCTACGCCAAGGCGCGCGACGTGGGCAAGAGTGTGCTCAAGAACGCGCCGCCGCTGCTGGAGCTGGCCAAGCGCCTGGAGCAGCAGGCCAAGGGCATGGTGGTGCCGGCCACGCTGTTCGAGAAGTTCGGCTTCAACTACATCGGCCCCATTGATGGGCACGACCTGGACTCGCTGATTCCTACGCTGGAAAACATCCGCGGCCTCAAGGGCCCGCAGTTCCTGCACGTGGTCACCAAGAAGGGCCAGGGCTACAAGCTGGCCGAGGCCGACCCGGTGGCCTACCACGGCCCGGGCAAGTTCGACCCGCGCGTGGGCCTGGTGAAACCGGCCACGCCGCCCAAGCAGACCTTCACGCAGGTCTTTGGCCAGTGGCTGTGCGACATGGCCGAGAAGGACGAGCGCCTGGTGGGTATCACGCCCGCCATGCGCGAGGGGTCGGGCATGGTGGAGTTCCACCAGCGCTTTCCCGAGCGCTACTACGACGTGGGCATCGCCGAGCAGCACGCCGTGACCTTTGCCGCCGGTATGGCGTGCGAGGGGGTGAAGCCGGTGGTGGCGATCTACTCGACCTTCCTGCAGCGCGCCTATGACCAGCTCATCCACGACGTGGCGCTGCAGAACCTGCCCGTGGTGTTTGCCCTGGACCGTGCGGGCCTGGTGGGTGCGGACGGCGCCACGCACGCCGGAGCGTATGACATCGCCTTCGTGCGCTGCATTCCCAACATGAGCATGGCCTGCCCGGCCGACGAGCGCGAATGCCGCCAACTGCTCACCACCGCCTACGAGCAAGACCACCCTGTGGCCGTGCGCTACCCGCGCGGCGCGGGCGTGGGCGTGGCGCCGCTGCCCGATCTGGAGGGGCTGCCCTTCGGCAAGGGCGAGGTGCGCCGCAAGGGCCGGCGCATTGCCATCCTGGCTTTCGGCACGCTGCTGTACCCGGCGCTGCAGGCGGCCGAGGCGCTGGACGCCACGGTGGTGAACATGCGCTGGGCCAAGCCGCTGGATACGCAGCTGCTGCTTCAGGTGGCAGCGGAGCACGATGCGCTGGTCACCGTCGAGGAGGGCTGCATCATGGGCGGCGCCGGCAGTGCCGTGGCCGAGGCGCTGGCCGCCGCAGGCGTGCAGCGCCCCTTGCTGCAACTGGGCCTGCCCGACGCGTTCATCGAGCATGGCGACCCGGCCAAGCTGCTGGCCCTGCAGGGGCTGGACGCCGCTGGCATACAGCGCTCCATCACCGAGCGCTTCGGCGCATTGCCGGGCGAGCAGGCGCTGGCAGCGGCCTGACGCGCTTTCCCTTCCTTTCACAATGCAGTCATCCCGCGGCAGCGTGCCGCTGGGATGCGTCGCGGCGCCTGTGCCGCCCATCGTGGGGGCCTGCGTTGCCCCTTGCTCGGCCGAGTAATACGCGCCATTCGCGGATTTTTCAGGGGAAACCCGCAACGGGGCCGGCAACCCGCGTTTTTACAATTTACCTCCGCTCATCGGCGGGATTCAGTGGCGCGTACACTCAACCGCGTTACTGTTTGTTTGCTTCATCATTTCGGAGAATTTGTCCATGGATCGTCGCTCAATCATCAAGCAGGCCGGTTTGGCTGGCGTACTCGCAGCCGGGGTTGCACCCGCAGTGCATGCCCAGGCCGCCGTTCGCTGGCGCCTTGCCTCCAGCTTCCCCAAGTCGCTGGACACGATCTTTGGCAGTGCAGAAAAATTGTCCCAGGCCGTCAAGGCGATGTCGGGCGGCAAGTTCGAGATCTCCGTGCACCCCGCCGGCGAGCTGATGCCCGCGTTTGGCGTGGTGGATGCGCTGCAGGGCGACACCATCGATATGGCCCAGACGGCCGCCTACTACTTCACCGGCAAGGACCCCGTGTTCGCCTTCAGCTGCGCTGTGCCCTTCGGCCTGACCACGCTGCAGATGGCAGCCTGGAAGGACCACGGCAACGGCCGCAAGTACCTGGATGCCTTCTTCGAGAAGTACAACTTCAAGACCGCCAGCGCCGGCAACACCACCACCCAGATGGGCGGCTGGTACCGCAAGGAAATCAAGACCGTCGCTGACCTCAAGGGCCTGAAGATGCGCCTGGGCGGCGGCGTGTTCGGCGAGGCCATGGCCAAGCTGGGCGTGGTGGCGCAGAACATGCCCGCCGGTGACGTGTACCAGGCGCTCGAGAAGGGCACGCTGGACGCCGTGGAGTTCGTTGGCCCGTACGACGATGAAAAGCTGGGCTTCAACAAGGTGGCGCCGTACTACTACTATCCCGGCTGGTGGGAAGGCTCCGCTGACCTGGAGTTCTTCATCAACATCAAGAAGTACAACGCCCTGTCGCCCGAGCACAAGGCGATCCTGGACGCAGCCACCCGCGTGGCCGCTGCCGACATGACCGCCAAGTACCAGGTGTTCAATCCGCGCGCCATCAAGAACCTGGTGGCCAACAAGACGCAACTCAAGGCGTTCCCCAAGGCGATCATGGACGCCGGCTTCAAGGCGTCGATGGAAGTGTTTGCCGAGCACGAGGCCAAGTCGCCCGAGTTCAAGAAGATCCACCAGGACATGCGCGCCTTCCAGCGCGACCAGATCCTGTGGAACCGCTTCTCGGAGTTCCCGTTCAACCAGTACATGAACAGTGTGAAGATCTGATCGCGTGGCGGGCTGCTGCCCTTGCGGCGGCGGCTTGCGACCAATCCAACGAGGCCGCAGTTCCCTGCGGCTTTTTTGTTGCCCGCGCAATATAAAAAAAGCCCCGGCGTACCCTAGCCGTTCCGTTAAGGTGTTGCTAAGCCCTTGATTCAAGCCCCTCTGCTTCGGCACGAGGGGCTTCGTTTCTTTGGTCGCTATAAGGGACATGCTGAATTTCAAGCCCCTTTCCCTAGGCGTCGCGCTCGTGTGTGCCGCCAGCTTCCTCACTGCCTGCAACGACGAGCCCGCTCCGGACTTCAGGGGCAGCACTCCCGTGGCATACGGCAATCGGACTGTCTCTCTGAGCGTTGAGGCTTGGCGAGACAATGGCAGCCAGCCTTGTCGTGTCCTTATCAGAGGCGCTGAAGTAACAAATTGGGTCAAACCAACCGGTATTCTGCCGCGGATGACCCTAGCCCCGGCAGTAGTGCTGGCCTGCACAGGGCGGAGCCCGTACCTTTCCTCGGTGAGCGGCGAGGGTGAAGGGGGTGTAGCCGAATGGGAAGAGTCCTCGGGGCCTGAATCGGGAGCCCCCCTCTCTGTCTACCAAGTGCGAGTGAGCTCCCTGACTGCGGACCAAGCTCACCTCGAACTACGGGTCCTACGCGGCAAGTGACTCGCTTGCGTGAGCCACGGGGCCGGAGGGCTTGAGCGACCGAGCGGCAGGCGCGCGGCGTCTTTCGGGCGGTTCGGGAGTGAAATAGATGATGTCTTCGGGCGCTATGGGTCCGCGCGCCAGCCCCAGCCGCATTGCCGGCGTTTTCCCGTCCCGGCCAACCTCGCAGTAGTTGAAGTACGTCCGGAAGATGCCGAGCACCTTCACCAGGACTTCGGGGTTGTAGGCGCTCTTCCCGAACCAGAGACGTCGGTCGGTGTTGGCGCTGGCCACCGCGCGTTCTGCCAGCGTGAGGCCTCGCCGGACCTGCATAAAGAAGCGGTCGACAGCGGTAAGGGTGGCTTTCAGGTGCAGTAGCGCCTGGTGGCTAAGCTGGAGCCGACGCTTGTCCGGTTCGGTTTCGACCGGGTCGATATCGGTCAGCCAGCAAACGGATTTCTCAGGCTCACGCATCTCCGATATGGGATGGCGGAACCAGCGGTCCCCCCACTTGCCGATGGCAACCATGCGCGCCAGTTCTTCCTCGGCAGCCAGAAGTTCTGCAGCCTCAGGGGTTACCCCGTATTTCTCCGCTAAGCGCGCCAGACGCCGCTTGGTTGCACCAACCAGCGCGCGCTTCATGTCCACTGACATATCTTTGAGCACCTTGACATAGAAAGCGTCAGCCGTCCGGTCCAGAACCCTTTTCGGCACGGCCGTCAGAATGGCCGCACGTATGCCCGACTCCTGGTCTGTGAAGAAGCGAATCTTCTTGGCACGGCAGAGCAGTCGAGTGACAAGCTGGATGTGGGCGTACATCACCACTTGCTCATGCAGCAGCATGCCCTTTACGGGGGCACGGGATGAGTTCGCGGGGCCTTCACCATCTTCTATATCGGGGCGACCTAAGGCTGCGTCGTACGTCTCTTCGATGACCGATTCCATAGGCTTTCGGGAGGTACCTCCGCGAGGCGCCGCCCTCTCAGCCGCAGCATTCCAATCAGCCGGTAGCCAGACTCTCGCGTAGCGGCGAAACGCTCTGGCAAGTGCATGGTCGCCAAAGCGAACCATGTCCTTCTCTACGTCAGCAGAGTCCAGCGCAGGGTCAAAGTTGACGTTGACCCCGAACACATAGCCCGTAGCCTGGTCGGCCGTTGCAATGGACAGCAAAAGTGTGTTCTTTCGCACCTTCTTAGAGTGCCAGTTCACCACCAGCTTTTGCCGGTCAACCGACAGATATCTTGAGCCTAGGTCGTCGCGTCCCATGAGGGTTCGCTCACGCTCGCCGGCGAACATCTGGGCCTGCTCATAGAGGAAGTCGATGCGGTCGTATAGCTGGCTGGGGGAGATATCGAGGACCTTGATGATGCGCCGCAGCGGCATGGCGTTCATCAGATGCACCAAGATATCGCGATTGGAGTGACTGCGACGTTGGCGCTTGGTTGACCGGCCGCCGAAGGAGAACGCCTTCTTGCAGCCGACACACTTGAACCGGGGAGTTCCGTGGGCGTTGGTGCCGAAGCGAGTCACATTCTCAAGGGATGGCGCCCCCTCCGATAGAGAGCAGGCCTCGTTCGGACACTGCGGGAGTACTGGTTCAAGGTACTCCGACATGCGCATAAGCTCCTCGGCAATCGCCAAGTTGCTCTGCATAGGGGTGATTTCCTCGCACAGGCGGCACTTCAGTGCCGGCTGGTCCTTACCGGTAGCGACCACGGTGTAGTCGCCTGGGCCAACGGAAGAAGCTGGAGTACCGGCCCCGCCTCGGGCAACCGCAAGCTTGGGCGGTACGCCGAAGTTACCGCACTTGGGGTTCTTGCAGTGATTGACTTGAATACCCGCCGCGGCCGGCGGAAATCTAGGCGGCCACTTAGTCGGCTTTACTGAAGTTGGATGAGATTTTTCCTTGGACAAAGAAACGCCCTAGTCGTTGACTAGGGCGGAATTTTGAGCCATTACAGCTTTCTTAGCAACACTTTAACAGAACGGCTAGTGCCGCGGCAGCGCTTTTTTTACGTGCAGCGTTGCCGCTGCGCGGTGCGTGGTCAGAACGCCGGGACCACGGCGCCCTTGTACTTGTCCTGGATGAACTTCTTCACCTCGGGCGTGTGCAGCGCCTTGATCAGCTTGGCGATGTTGGGGTCGTTGGCACGGTCGGCACGGGCCGCCACGATGTTGGTGTAGGGCGAGTCGGCGCCTTCGATGAACAGCGCATCCTTGGTGGGGTTGAGCTTGGCTTCGATCGCGTAGTTGGTGTTGATCAGGGCCAGGTCCACATCGGCCAGCGCGCGCGGCAGCAGCGGGGCTTCGAGCTCCTTGAACTTGAGCTTCTTGGGGTTCTTCACCACGTCCAGCGGCGTGGGCGTGAGGCTCTTGGGGTCCTTGAGCACGATCAGGCCCTGCTTGGCCAGCAGGATCAGGGCGCGGCCGCCGTTGGAGGGATCGTTGGGGATGGCCACGGTGGCGCCGTCCTTCAAGTCCTTCACGTTCTTGATCTTGTTGGAGTAGGCGCCAAAGGGCTCCACGTGGATCTTGCCGTTGGGCACGGCCACCAGGCTGCTCTTGCGGTCCTTGTTGTAGCTGTCCAGGTAGGGCTGGTGCTGGAAGAAGTTGGCGTCCAGCTGCTTGTCCTCGACGGCGGCGTTGGGCTGCACGTAATCGCTGAATTCCTTGACCTGCAGGTCCAGGCCCTGGGCCTTGAGCTGGGGCTTCACGAAGTTCAGGATCTCCGCGTGCGGCACGGCCGTGGCGGCTACCTTGAGCACGTCGGCGGCTTGTGCACCCAGCGCGGCAGCGGCCAGGGCAATGGCAGACAGGGTTTTCTTCAGCATGGAGAACGGTTTCCTTGTAGCGGTGACTTGAGAGCACCGCCCTGTGCAAGAGGGCGATGACCAGGGTGTGAAGTGTAAGCGGGACGACTCAGCCGCAAGTCGTTTTTATTTTTATATTCATATATGGAATGGGTTCTTTATCCTATGAAATTTTGCCAAAAAACCATTCAAGCGCTTATTTAAAAAGCGCTAACAGCTATGAATATGAGAGCTTCAATGGGTTGCCGTATGAGACTCAGCGCAGCACTTCCAGCAGCCGGTCCAGTCCACCCTGGTTGATGGCCACGCGGGCCTGTGCGCGCACGGCGGGCTTGGCGTGGTAGGCCACGGACAGCCCGGCCGCGCCCATCATGGGCAGGTCGTTGGCCCCGTCGCCCACGGCGATGGTCTGGCGCGCGTCGATGCCCATGAGCGAGGCGACCTCCAGCAGGGTGCGCCGTTTTTCCGCGCCATCGCAGATGTCGCCCCAGGGTTGGTCCACCATGCGACCGGTGAGCAGGCCGTTCTCGATCTCCAGCACATTGGAGCGTGCGAAGTCGATCCCCAGGTGCGCCTTCACGCGGTCGGAGAAGAAAGTGAACCCACCCGAAACGAGCAGCGTGGCCAGCCCCGCGGCCTTGGCGGCGGCGATGAGTTCGGCCGCGCCGGGGTTGAAGCGCAAGCGCTCGGTGAACACGCGCTCCAGGTGGTCCGTGCCCACGCCCTTGAGCAGCGCCACGCGCTGGCGCAGGCTTTCCTTGTAGTCGGCGATCAGGCCCTGCATGGCGGCCTCGGTGATGGCGGCCACCTCGGCCTTGCGGCCGGCGGCGTCGGCGATCTCGTCCACGCATTCGATGCTGATGAGCGTGGAATCCATGTCGAAGGCGATGAGCTTGTAGTCGGCCAGCCGCAGCGGCGGCGTGATGCCCTGCACGACGAGACCGGGGGCAAATTCAAAAGGAGTCTGGGACATGGAAGCGGAGTAGAGCGGATGCGAAAAAGAGGGATTGTCGTTCAGGGCTTGGGCAGGTACAGTTGGTCGGACCAGGTGGCCAGCCACCCGGGCTTGAAGGCCACGAACACCGCGCACAACATGCCCGTGACCATGCCATCGCCCCAGGCCATGAGCCAGCGCGCCACCAGTGACAGCTGCTCGCCCACGCCCGGCAGCACATGGCCCGCCCATTGCGACAGCGAGCCTGCCACGAACACGCACAGCGCCGTGCCCAGGAAGCCCCGGCCCAGCACATAGACGAAGATGCGCACGCCGGTGAGCGCACGCGCGCCCGCCAGGCGCCGCAGCAGCACGCCCACGAGCAGCGCGAGCGTGGCGGGGACGATGCCCTGCCACACGGCCAGGCCCAGCGCGTCGCCCCAGCCCAGGCTGGGCGAGATCAGCGCGGCGATCGTGCCGACGGCCAGCAGGGCCGGAACCGCCAGCGGCCAGCCCAGCATGAGCAGCACCAGGCAGGCGCCTGACCACTGCAGCTGCAGCGGCATGCGGTGCAGCGTAGGCAGGGCCCAGGCCCAGGGCAGCAGCACGAGCGTGGCGAGCAGCGGCGTCCACAGCGTGGCAGGTGCGCCATGGGCCTCGTGCGCCAACGGTTTGCGGCTGCCCAGCAGCCGCCAGGGCCGCGCGGCCAGCGCGAAGGCCAGTGCCAGCAGGGCGAGGGCGGCTTCCAGTGCCATGGATCTGCCTAGGCGGGGACGGCGGCCTGCGCCTCGGCCAGCGGCTGGCCCAGGCTGCGCAGCACGTCGCGCACCATCTGGGCGCGCGCGGCGGGGTCGGGCAGCTCGCGCTCGATGCGCAGCTTCTCGTTGCCCGCCAGCTTGATGTGCTTGTTCTTCTGGATCAGGTGGATGATGGCCATCGGGTCCACCGGGGGCTGCGGCTTGAAGGTGATGGTGATCACGCCGGGGGCGGCATCCACCTTCACGACGCCGTAGGGCGCGGACAGCACGCGCAGACGGTGCACGTCGATCAGCGTCTGCGCCTGCGGCGGCAGCTTGCCGAAGCGGTCCACGATCTCTTCGAGCAGGCCATCGATCTGGTCGCCGGTCTTGGCCGTGGCCAGCTTCTTGTAGAACGACAGGCGCAGGTGCACGTCGCCGCAATAGTCGTCGGGCAGCAGGGCCGGGGCGTGCAGGTTGATGTCGGTGGCGGCCTGCATGGGGGCGAGCAGATCGGGCTCCTTCCCAGCCTTGAGTTGCTTCACCGCCTCGGCCAGCATCTCGTTGTAGAGCTGGAAGCCGATCTCCATCATGTTGCCGCTCTGGCTCTCGCCCAGCACCTCGCCCGCGCCGCGGATCTCCAGGTCGTGCATGGCGAGGTAAAAGCCCGAGCCCAGCTCCTCCATCTGCTGGATGGCGTCCAGGCGCTGCTGCGCCTGCTTGGTCAGGCCGTCGATGTCGGGCACCATCAGGTAGGCGTAGGCCTGGTGGTGGCTGCGCCCCACGCGCCCGCGCAACTGGTGCAGCTGCGCCAGGCCGAACTTGTCGGCGCGGCTGATGATGATGGTGTTGGCCGTAGGCACGTCGATGCCGGTCTCGATGATGGTCGAGCACAGCAGGATGTTGTAGCGCTGGGCCACGAAGTCGCGCATCACGCGCTCCAGCTCGCGCTCGGGCATCTGGCCGTGGGCCACGGCGATGCGCGCCTCGGGCAATATCTCTTCGAGCTTCTGGCGCCGGTTCTCGATGGTCTCGACCTCGTTGTGCAGGAAGTAGCACTGGCCGCCGCGCTTGAGCTCGCGCAGCACGGCCTCGCGGATCACGCCCGTGCCTTCGTTGCGCACGAAGGTCTTGATGGCCAGGCGCCGCTGCGGCGCGGTGGCGATCACGGACAGGTCGCGCAGCCCCTCCAGCGCCATGCCCATGGTGCGCGGGATCGGCGTGGCGGTGAGCGTGAGCACATCCACCTCGGCGCGGAACTGCTTCATCGCCTCCTTGTGGCGCACGCCGAAGCGGTGTTCCTCGTCGATGATGAGCAGGCCCAGGTTCTTGAACTGGGTCGATTCGCTGAGCAGCTTGTGCGTGCCCACGACGATGTCCACCGTGCCGTCGGCAATGCCTTTCACGGCGGCGGTGATCTCCTTGCCCGAGCGAAAGCGCGAGACCTCGGCCACCTTCACGGGCCACTTGCTGAAGCGGTCGCTCAGCGTGCGGTAGTGCTGCTCGGCCAGCAGCGTGGTGGGCGCCAGGAACGCCACCTGCTTGCCCCCGGCCACGGCCACGAAGCAGGCACGCAGCGCCACCTCGGTCTTGCCAAAGCCGACGTCGCCGCAGACCAGGCGGTCCATGGGGCGTGGGCTGATCATGTCCTGCACCACGGCGTGGATCGCGGCCTTCTGGTCCGCGGTCTCCTCGAAGCCGAAGTCGTTGGCGAACTGCTCGTAGTCGTTGGGCGAGTAGCGGAAGGCATGCCCCTCGCGCGCGGCGCGGCGGGCGTAGATGTTGAGCAGCTCGGCCGCGGCGTCGCGCACCTGCTCGGCGGCCTTGCGCTTGGCCTTTTCCCACTGGCCGCTGCCCAGCTTGTGCAGTGGGGCCTCGTCGGCAGACACGCCCGTGTAGCGGCCGATAAGCTGTAGCTGACTCACGGGCACGTAGAGCACGGCCTTGTCGGCGTATTCCAGGTGCAGGAACTCCTGCAGCGCAGGGCTGCCGTCGGGGTTCTTGTTGCCCACATCCATGTGGATGAGGCCGCGGTAGCGCCCGATGCCGTGCTGGTTGTGCACCACCGGGTCGCCCACCTTCAGCTCGGACAGGTCCTTGATCAGCGCTTCGACGTCGCTGGCCTGCTCCTGCTTCTTGCGCCGGCGCGTGGTGGAGCCGGCGGCGAACAGCTCGGTCTCGGTGACCAGGTCCAGGCCTTCTTCCATCCACGCGAAGCCCGAGGCCAGCGCCGCCGTGGCGATGCCCACACGTTCCTCGGGCGTGGACTGGAACTCAGCCAGCGAGTCGAAAGCCGGCGGGTTCAACCCCGAGGCCCGCAGGAAATCCAGCAGGCTCTCGCGCCGGCCGTCGCTTTCAGCCAGCAGCAGCACGCGCTGCGCCGTGGCTCGGATGTGCGCCTGCAGCCGCGCCAGCGGGTCCTCGGCGCCGCGCACCACGGACAGGTCGGGCAGCTGCTGGAACTGCGCGTTGTCCGCCACGTCTTCCACACCGGGACGCAGCGACAACTGGGCGTGCTGGTTGGCCTGGGCGTAGAACTGCTCGGCGCCCAGGAACAGCGCCTCCGGCGGCAGGGTGGGATGGTCCGGGTCGCCCTGGATCAGGCGGTAGCGGTCGCGCGTGTCCTGCCAGAAGCGCTGGAAGGCCGTCTCCAGGTCGCCGTGCAGCACCACGGTGGCTTCGTTGCCGAGGTAATCGAACACGGTGGCCGTCTCGTCGAAGAACAGCGGCAGGTAGTACTCGATGCCCGCCGTGGCCACACCGTTGCCCATGTCCTTGTAGATGCGGCTCCTCGTGGGATCACCCTCCAGCAGCTCGCGCCAGCGCTGGCGGAACTTGGCGCGCGCCGCGTCGTCCATGGGGAACTCGCGCCCGGGCAGCAGGCGCACCTCGGGCACCGGGTAGAGGCTGCGCTGGCTGTCGGGGTCGAACGTGCGGATGGAGTCGATCTCGTCGTCGAACAGGTCCACCCGGTACGGCACGGCCGAACCCATCGGGAACAGGTCGATCAACCCGCCGCGCACCGCGTATTCGCCATGGCCCACCACCTGGGACACATGCTGGTAGCCCGCGAGCGTGAGCTGGGCGCGCAGCTTGGCCTCGTCCAGCTTCTGCTTGACCTTGAAATGGAAGGTGTAGCCCGCGAGGAACGACGGCGGCGCCAGCCGGTACAGCGCCGTGGTGGCCGGCACCAGCACCACGTCGGCGCCCGTGTCCTTGTCGCGCTGCTGGATGCGCCAGAGTGTGGCCAGCCGCTCGCTGATCAGGTCCTGGTGCGGCGAGAAGCTGTCGTAGGGCAGTGTTTCCCAGTCGGGAAACAGCGCGCAGCGCAACTCGGGCGCGAAGAAGGCCATCTCGTCGATGAGCCGCTGGGCGTCGGTCGCATCGGCGGTAACGATGGCGGTGGTGCGGCCCGCGGCCTTTTCCCGCTCGCCCAGACGGGCCAGCAGCAAGGCGTCGGCGCTGCCCACGGGACGGGGCAGGGTGAATCGTTTTCCGGGGGAGAGTTTGGGCAGCTGCATGCAGGTGGCGTCGCCTCATGGTATGGGATAGGGCGCAGGACACGGAGCAGTGTGCGCCAGGAGGCTCAAGACGACGATCGGGGATTTTAGAATGCCCGCCCATGACCGACCTGCTGCCGCCCACCACCCCTGCTCGCCCTGTGGCCGGGCGCTTCTGGGGGCTGGTGCCCTGCGCCGGCACCGGCACGCGCGCCGTGCGCAGAGGCGGGCAGGACGGCCCCCCCGTGCTGCCCAAGCAGTACCACACGGTGGCCGGCCATCCGATGGTGCTGCACACGCTGGCGGCCTTTGCGGGCGTGGCGCGCCTGGCGGGCACGCTGGTGGCCGTGGCCGCGGGCGACACCTTCTTCGACGGTCACCCCCACCCGGCCTTCTTTGCCGTGCCCTGCGGCGGGCCCACGCGCGCCGACACGGTGCTGGGCGGCCTGAAGGCCCTGCAATCGCGCGGCGCGCAGGATGAGGACTGGGCGCTGGTGCACGATGCGGCGCGCTGCCTGGTGACGGCGCAGCAGATCGATGCGCTCATCGACGCCTGCCAGCACGACAGCGTGGGTGGGCTGCTGGCGCACAAGCTCGCGGACACGCTCAAGGTGGCGAGCGACGGCCCCGGCGGCGTGCGCGTGGCCGCCACCGTGGACCGCAGCGACAAATGGCTGGCGCAGACGCCGCAGATGTTCCGCATCGGTGCGCTGCGCCATGCGCTGGAGCGGGTGGGCGCCACCGCCACCGACGAGGCCAGTGCCATGGAGGCCATGGGCCTGCGCCCGCGCCTGGTGCCTGGCGGCGCGCAGAACTTCAAGGTGACCTACCCCGAGGACTTCGCGCTGGCCGAGGCCGTGCTGGCCCAGCGCATGCACGGCGCCACGCTGGAGCGCTTTGGCGGCGAACGCGGCGCCGCGGCGAGTGATCCGGTCAAGACTTTCTTTTCTTCCAAGGCATGAGGGCGGCGGACGCAATGGGCATGAATTTCAGAATCGGCGAAGGGTGGGACGTGCATGCGCTGGTGCCCGGGCGGCGCCTGGTCATCGGCGGGGTGGAGATCCCGCACACCATGGGCTTGCTGGGCCATTCCGATGCCGATGTGCTGCTGCATGCCATCACCGATGCGCTGCTGGGCGCTGCGGCGCTGGGCGACATCGGCAGCCACTTCCCCGACACCGACGCGCGCTTCAAGGGCGCGGATTCGGTGGCGCTGCTGGAGGAGGCGGCGCGCCGCGTGGGCGACACGGGATACGCCATCGGCAACATTGACAGCACAGTCGTTGCGCAGGCACCGCGCCTGGCGACGCACATCCCCGCCATGCGCGAGCGCATTGCCGCCGCGCTGGGCCTGGTGCTGGACCAAGTGAACGTGAAGGCCAAGACCGCCGAGCGCCTGGGCCCGGCGGGGCAGGGCCTGTCCATCGAGGCGCGCGCCGCCGTGTTGCTATTCAAAAAATAGCTGCTTGCGCTGGAAGAGTGCCGGTTTTCGGCAGAAAACGCTGTAAATCAGCCACGCAGCAAGCGCTGGCTGCTATCGATTTTGCTGGGGTGACGGCACCCCGCTGCGCGGTGGCAGGTGGCGCTTGATCTGCGGGCGCTGCAGGCGCTGCTGGGGGTCCTGGCCCTGCCGTAGATTCATCGCGCGCTGCAACTGGATGTGGGCGACCAGCCCGCCCGAGCCCGAGTTGGCCAGCGCGAAGATGCCCCCCATGCGCTGCACGGTCTTGTCCACGATCGACAGGCCCAGGCCTGCGCCAGCCGCGGCGGTGCGCGCGGAGTCGCCGCGAAAGAACGGCTTGGTGAGGTTGGCCAGTTGCTCCGGTGGCGCGCCGGGTCCGTGGTCGCGCAGCTTCACCAGCACCCACTTCTCGCGCGCCTTGGCGGCGATGTCCACGGTGGTGATGCCGGTTTCGCGGTTCTTGCCGTAGCGGCGGGCGTTCTCCAGCAGGTTGGAGATCACGCGCGCCAACTCCACCTCGTCGGCCATCACGATCAGGTCCTCGGGCACGTTCATCGAGATCTGCAACTCGCGGTGGTCCTGCACCGCGTACACGCAGGACGACACCACGCCATGCAGGTTGACGGGGCTCAGGGCCACCGTGGTGTCGGGCCGCGCATAGTCCAGGAACTTGTCGATGGTGGCGTCCAGCTGCACGATGTCGGCCACCATGTGCTCGCGCGCCACGTCGTCGGTGACGCTCATCTCGGTTTCCAGGCGCAGCCGCGCCAGCGGCGTGCGCAGGTCGTGCGAGATGCCGGCCAGCATCACCGCGCGGTCCTGCTCCAGCTTGGCGAGCTTTTGCGCCATGCGGTTGAAGCCGATGTTGACCTCGCGGATCTCGCTGGTCACGGCCTCTTCGTCCAGGCGGCTGTTGGCAAAGTCGCCGTCGCGCACGCGGTTGGCCGCGTCGCTGAGCTGCTTGAGCGGGCGGTTGATCAGCCGCGCGATGACGGCGGCACCCGCCAGCGACAGCGCGCCCGCGGTGATCAACCAGATCATCCAGGTCTTGCCGCCAGCGGCGCTCAGGCGCGAACGGTCCATCAGCATCCAGTTCGGGTCGCCATTGATGGTGAAGCCCACCCACAGCCCCGTCTCGCCATTCACGCTGGCGGCCACGATGGTGCCGGGCCCCAGGCGCTGGGTGAGTTCTTCGGTCAGGCGCGAGCCGAGCGGGGAGGGCGAGAGCAGCTCGAACTTGTCACCCGGCTCGCGCGGCAGGATGCGCACGCCCTCCTGGTCGGCCATGGTCTTGAGCAGCGACACGCGCGCGATGGCGTCGGAGTGGATGAGCGCCGCGCGGCTCAGGTTGACCAGCGATGCAATCTGCTGCGCCGTCTGCAGGGCGCGGGGCTCGAACTCCAGCGCGCGCAGCGTCTGCAGCCACGCCATGATGCTGCCGATCAGCAGCACGGCCAGCAGGAAGAAGGTGCGCCAGAAGAGGTTCAGCCCCACACGTGCACGCTGGGCCCGCCGGCTGGCGGACGTTTCCAGCGGCGCGGGGCTGGTGGCATCGGAAGGCGCGTCGTGGGTGGCGCTCATGTCAAGGTGGCGTGCAAGCGGTCATGCAGGGCACGGCGTGCCGGTGGAGTGGGGCCGCCGTTCCTTTCGCAGGGATGCCCTGGTCAGTTCGTGCCGTCCGGCACGAACACGTAGCCCACGCCCCACACGGTCTGGATGTAGCGCGGCGCGGCGGCGTCCACCTCGACCAGCTTGCGCAGGCGCGAGATCTGCACGTCCAGGCTGCGGTCGAACGGCTCGAACTCGCGCCCGCGCGCCAGCAGCGCGAGCTTTTCGCGCGACAGCGGCTGGCGCGGGTGGCGCACCAGGGCTTTCAGCATGGCGAATTCGCCCGTGGTCAGCGGCAGTTCCTCGCCGTTCTTTTGCAGCGCGCGCGTGCCCAGGTCGAAGGTGAAGGGGCCGAAGGTCACCACTTCGTTGTCGCCCGACGGTGCGCCCGGGGCCTCCTGCGGCGGGCGGCGGCGCAGCACGGCGTGGATGCGGGCCAGCAGTTCGCGCGGGTTGAAGGGCTTGCCCAGGTAGTCGTCGGCGCCCACTTCCAGGCCCACGATGCGGTCCACATCCTCGCCCTTGGCGGTCAGCATGATGATGGGCGTGCGGTCATTGGCCGCGCGCAGGCGCCGGCAGATCGACAGGCCGTCTTCCCCCGGCATCATCAGGTCCAGCACGATCAGGTCCACGGTCTCGCGCAGCAGGATGCGGTTGAGGGCCTTGCCATCTTCCGCGACCATAACTTCAAAGCCTTCCTGGGTGAGGTAGCGGCGCAGCAGGTCGCGGATGCGCGCATCGTCATCCACCACGAGAACTTTGTCGGTACGGTTGGTTGTTGAAGCCATGCTTTCTTTCCCAGTCCAATTTGTAACAGAGCCGATTCTGACCAGCTTGCGAACGGAAAGTCCGGTTTTACCCCGGGGTCTGACCAACTGTTACAGGTTTTGCGACGCCTCGCAACGACATTACCCGGCATTCATGCCAGCGCTGCGCTGACGCGGTTAGCGTCGGTCCTGGGGCATGCTGCACATGCCTGTACAACGTCAACCCAAGAAAAGGAACACCATGCAAAGAACTATAAAAACAATAGCTGCTTGCGCACTGATGGCGGGCGCTGTGGCCGCTTACGCTCAGAATCCTTCGGCGCCGCCGCAGAACGTGCTGCAGCTCTCCGCATCGGGCACGGTGCAGGTGCAGCAGGACTTGCTGATGCTGACGCTGGCCGCCACCAAGGAAGCCGCGGACGCCGCAGGCGTGCAAACGCAACTCAAACAGGCGCTGGACGCCGCGCTGGCCGAAGCCCGCCGCGCCGCCCAGCCGCAGCAGATGGACGTGCGCACGGGGGCCTTCGGCATGTACCCGCGCTATGGCAAGGACGGCAAGATCACCGGCTGGCAGGGCCGCGCCGAGCTGGTGCTGGAAGGGCGCGACTTCCCGCGCATCACGGCCACGGCGGGCAAGATCCAGAGCATGTCCATCAGCCAGATCGCATTCGACCTGTCGCGCGAGGCGCGGGCCAAGGTGGAGACCGAGGCCCAGGCACAGGCCATCGAGGCCTTCAAGGCACGCGCCTCCGAACTGGCGCGGGGCTTTGGTTTTGGCGGCTACACGCTGCGCGAGGTGGCGGTGAACAGCAATGAGATGTCGCCCGGCCCGCGCCCACGCATGATGGCCATGGAGGCCAAGGCGGCATCCTATGCGTCCGACGCTCCCGTGCCTGTGGAGGCCGGCAAGGCCCAGGTGGTGGTGACGGTGGCTGGCTCGGTACAGCTCAAGTGACCCCAGCGGTCGCTATCAGCCATTTTGGCCTGCAGCGCCCGCCAGTCGGGCGTTGCAAGCTACTTTATTAATAGCGGGCTTACTGCGCCACCCAGCCGCCGTCCATATTCCATGCCACGCCGCGCACGTTGTTGGCGGCGGCCGAGCAGAAGAACACGGCCAGTTCACCCAGCTCCTCGGGTGTGGTGAACTGCATGGAGGGCTCCTTCTCGCCCAGCAGCACTTTCTTGGCTTCTTCGTTGGAGATGCCCAGCGCGGCGGCCTTGGCGTCCACCTGCTTTTGCACCAGCGGCGTGAGCACCCAGCCGGGGCAGATCGCGTTGCAGGTCACGCCCGTCGGGGCGGTCTCCAGCGCCGTCACCTTGGTCAGGCCCACGATTCCGTGCTTGGCCGCCACGTAGGCCGACTTCTGCGCCGAGCCCACCATGCCGTGCACCGACGCCACATTGATGATGCGGCCCCAGTCATTGGCCAGCATGCCGGGCAGCGCCAGGCGCGTGGTGTGGAAGGCGCTGGTCAAGTTGATGGCGATGATGGCGTCCCACTTTTCCACGGGGAAGTCCTGCACGCTGGCCACGTGCTGGATGCCGGCGTTGTTGACCAGGATGTCCACGCGGCCGAACTGGGATGCGGCGTACTTGAGCATGTCCTCGATCTCCGCGGGGCGGCTCATGTCCGCGCCGTGGTAGGCCACGCGGGCGCCTGCGGCCTCGCCGACGGCCAGCACCTCGGCGCGCGGACCGTCCACGTCGCCAAAGCCGTTGAGCACGATGTTCGCCCCCTGGCGCGCGAGCGCCTTGGCGATGCCCAGGCCGATGCCGCTGGTGGAGCCGGTGACGAGGGCGGTTTTGCCGTTCAGCATGAGAGTCTCTCCGAATGAATTAGGATGCAGCGCAGGCATTATCGAGCGCTGCATGACGGTACCGTTTCCATGATTCAACCTACGCTGAAATACGTACCGTGCCCCGGCCCCGCGGCCGCCGGCCACCCGGAACAAGGCCGTCGCATGGCCTACTGGGAGTGGAACGAGACGGGCGACGCGGCCCATCCCCATGTGATCATCTGCGTCCACGGGCTGGCACGCCAGGGGCGGGACTTCGACACCCTGGCACGCGCGCTGGCCCGCCATGCGCGCGTGGTCTGCCCCGATGTCGTGGGGCGCGGACGCAGCGATTGGCTGGCCGATCCGATGCAATACCAATTGCCGCTGTACGCGGCCGACATGCTGGCCTTGCTGGCGCAACTGCACGCGCAAGGCCCCATCGCCACCCTGGATTGGGTGGGCACGAGCATGGGCGGGCTCATCGGCATGGGCCTGTGCGGCCAGACGGGGGTGTTGCCGGTACCCGTGCGGCGCCTGGTGCTCAACGATGTGGGGCCGCGGGTGGAGTGGCAGGCGCTCGCGCGCATCGGCCAGTACCTGGGCCAGCCCGCGCATTTCGCGACGCTGCAGCAGGCGGCCGACGCGCTGTGGGCGGTGTCGCGCAGCTTCGGGCCGCACACACCTGCGCAGTGGCTGGAGCTGTCTCGCGCCATGGTGCGCGAGACGCCCCAAGGGGGCTTGGCCCTGCACTACGACCCGGCGATCGCCGTGCCCTTTCGCGCTCTTACGCCGGAGGCCGCGCTGGCGGGTGAGCAGCAGCTATGGCAGCTGTACGACCAGATCCCGGCCCAGGTGCTGCTGCTGCGCGGCGCGGACTCGGACCTGCTGTCCAGCGCCACGGCGCGCGAGATGACCGCGCGCGGCCCGCGTGCGCGGCTGGTGGAGTTCGCCGGCGTGGGCCACGCGCCGACGCTGGTGCAGCCGGACCAGGTGGCCGTGGTCGCGCAGTTCCTGCTGGAGCGGCAGGAGGAGTTGACAGCATGAAGAGCAGTTCCATCGGCCATCTGCCCATGGGGCAGGGCGCGGCCGCCGGGCCCCGACCCGAGGCGGTGCCGCAGCTCATCGCAGCCACCGCGCAGGCGGGGCCGGAGCATGCCGACGCCCTGGTGCGCGCCCGCGCCTTTGCCGAGCCGCTCTTGATCGGCGAAACGTTGGAAACCGGAGAGAACACCCTCGTCCATGCCGATGCGGTGTCCGCCATCCTCAAGCACCTGGGCGGCTCGGAAACCATGCAGGCGGCGGCCTATCTGGTGTATGCCTGCTCGCACCTGAACAAGCCCGAGGAAGTGATCACCAAGGCCTTCGGCAGCAATTTCGCCGCGCTGGCGCTGGAGACCACCAAGCTCATGCGCGTGCAACTGCAGGCGCGCGAGGCGCAGGTGACGGGCCAGCAGGTGGACGATGCGGCCACGCAGACCGAGAACGTGCGCAAGATGCTGCTGGCCTTCTCGCGCGACCTGCGCGTGGTGATGCTGCGCCTGGCGTCCCGCCTGCAGACGCTGCGCTTTTACGCCGCAGCCAAGCGCCCGGTATCGCCGGCCATCGCGCGCGAGGCGCTGCAGGTGTTCGCGCCGCTGGCCAACCGCCTGGGCATCTGGCAGATGAAGTGGGAGCTGGAAGACCTGGCCTTCCGCTTCCTGGAGCCCGAGACCTACAAGGAAGTGGCCCGCCTGCTCGACGAGAAGCGCGTGGAGCGCGAGCTGTACATGGAGCAGGTGCGCAGCCGTCTCGAATCCGAGCTGCGCGCGCGCAGCATCAGTGCCAGCGTGCAGGGCCGGCCCAAGCACATCTACAGCATCGTCAAGAAGATGCGCGGCAAGTCGCTGAACTTCGACCAGGTGTTCGACATCCGTGCGCTGCGTGTGGTGGTGCCGAGCGTCAAGGACTGCTATGCCGCTTTGAGCTGGGTGCACAGCCAGTTCAAGCCCATCGAGGCGGAGTTCGACGACTACATCGCCCGCCCCAAGCCCAACGGCTACCAGTCGCTGCACACCGTGGTGCGCGACGAGGCGGGCAAAGCCATCGAGATCCAGATCCGCACCCAGGCCATGCACGACCATGCCGAGC
Organism: Diaphorobacter sp. LI3; assembly: GCF_022807955.1. Classification (NCBI taxonomy): domain Bacteria; kingdom Pseudomonadati; phylum Pseudomonadota; class Betaproteobacteria; order Burkholderiales; family Comamonadaceae; genus Diaphorobacter; species Diaphorobacter sp. LI3. Next base: position 1,446,229 of record NZ_CP094346.1, read on the forward strand.
ATGGCGTGGCCGCGCACTGGGCCTACAAGGAGGCGGGCACCAAGGGCTACGCCGGCGTGTCGGCCAGCAGCGAGTACGACGCCAAGATCGCCGTACTGCGCCAGCTGCTGGCGTGGGAGCGCGACCTGGTGGGTTCCGCCAGCCGCAGCGGGTTGTTCGAAGACCGCATTTATGTGCTGACCCCGGACGCGGCCGTGGTGGAACTGCCCCAGGGCGCCACGCCCGTGGACTTCGCCTATGCCGTGCACACCAGCGTCGGCCACCGCTGCCGGGGTGCGCGTGTCGACGGCAACATGGTTCCGCTGAACACGCCGCTGCAAAACGGCCAGACGGTGGAGATCACCACCGTGAAGGAAGGGCGTCCTTCGCGCGACTGGCTCAACCCGGAACTGGGCTACCTCACCAGCAACCGCGCGAAGGCCAAGGTGCGCGCGTGGTTCAACGCACAGGCCACCCATGCCACGGTGGCGCGCGGCCGCGAGCTGGTGGAAAAGCTGCTGCAGCGCGAGGGCAAGACGGCCCTCAAGCTTGACGACCTGGCGGTGCAGCTGGGCTTCAAGTCGGCCGAGGCCTTGTTCGAAGTGGTGGGCAAGGACGAATTCTCGCTGCGCAGCATCGAGACCCTGTTGCGCCCACCCGAGCCGGCGGTCGATGAGCCTGACGTGCTGCTCAAGAAGGCGCGCACACCCGACGGCGCGCCCAAGGGTGGCGTGCTGGTGGTGGGCGTGGATTCCCTCATGACGCAGTTGGCCAAGTGCTGCAAGCCCGCGCCGCCCGATGAGATCCGTGGTTTCGTCACGCGCGGCAAGGGCGTGAGCGTGCACCGCGCCGATTGCAGCAACTTCCGCGAGATGGCGGCGCGCAATGCGGAGCGCGTGATCGACGTGGAGTGGGGAAAGTCGCAGCGCGCCGCCGGAGAAGCCGCCGTCTACCCCGTGGACGTGGCGGTGGAAGCCTCGGACCGCCAGGGCCTGCTGCGCGACATCTCGGAAGTGTTCGCGCGCGAGAAGACCAACGTCATCGGCGTGCAAACACAGTCCGTCAAGGGAACGGCATGGATGACCTTCACCGTGGAGGTGTCCGATGCGGGGCGGCTCAACAAGGTGCTGGGTATCGTGGCCGCGGTGCAGGGGGTGCGGTCGGCGCGCCGGCGATGACGGCCGCCAGGGCCGAGGCGGCATTTTTTGCTGCTATACTCCCGCTTCTCGAACAAACACAGGCGCGTAGCTCAGCTGGTTAGAGCACCACCTTGACATGGTGGGGGTCGTTGGTTCGAGTCCAATCGCGCCTACCATTTCTCTCTGCGGAAGCCACCCAGACTTCAGCATGCAAGGAGAGAAATTCTGTACAAAACGCCGCTCGACAGAGCGGCTTTTTTGTTTCCGGATCCCCCGCATTCAGCCTGGAGCAGGCGGTCGTGCAAGCCATCAGGGTATTCCTGCGCGCTGCGCGGGTGCGGCCTGCCTAGAATCTGCTGCACTGCAATACAAGCCATGACTGGCCATGTACCCGAGGAGCCGCCTGTGCCAGACAAGAACCCAGCACCTGACCCAAAAACCGCCCAGCGCGTGATCAAGAAGTACCCCAACCGCCGGCTGTACGACACGTCCACCTCCACCTATGTCACGCTGGCCGAGGTCAAGCAGCTGGTGATGCAGGGCGAATCCGTCGTGGTGCGCGACGCCAAGACCAGCGAAGACCTCACGCGCAGCATCCTGCTGCAGATCATCCTGGAGGAGGAGGCAGGCGGCGCGCCGATGTTCAGCGAGGCGGCGCTGGCCAACATCATCCGCTTCTATGGCCATGCCATGCAGGGCTTCATGGGTGCGTACCTGGAAAAGAACGTGCAGATGTTCACCGAGATCCAGTCCAAGCTGGCCGAGCAGTCGCAAGGCCTCACGCCCGAGATGTGGACGCAATTCATGAATCTGCAGTCGCCCATGATGAAGGGGCTGATGGGCAACTACGTGGAGCAGTCGCAGAACATGTTCCTGCAGATGCAGGACCAGATGCAGAAGCAGACCGAGCAGATGCTGGGCGCGTTTGGCCTCAAAAAGCGCTGAGCCCGGCAGAACTGGGAAAATGCGGGGATGAGCCAAGCACTCTCCCCCGCCAAGACCCCCAAGATCGGGTTCGTCAGCCTCGGCTGCCCCAAGAACCTCACCGACTCCGAACTCCTCCTCACGCAACTCAGCGCCGAGGGCTACGAAACCTCCAAGACCTTCGAGGGCGCAGACCTCGTCATCGTCAACACCTGCGGCTTCATCGATGAAGCCGTGAAGGAAAGTCTGGACACCATTGGCGAAGCCTTGGCCGAGAACGGCAAGGTGATCGTTACCGGCTGCCTGGGCGCGCGCGCCGGCGAGACGGGCGGCAACCTCGTGAAAGAGGTGCACCCCAGCGTGCTGGCCGTGACCGGGCCGCATGCGGCGCAGGAAGTGATGGAGGTCGTGCATACCCACTGCCCCAAGCCGCACGACCCCTTCCTTGACCTGGTGCCGGGCAGCTTCGGCGAGGCGGGCATCAAGCTCACGCCGCGCCACTATGCCTACCTGAAGATCAGCGAGGGCTGCAACCACCGCTGCACCTTCTGCATCATCCCCTCGATGCGCGGCGACCTGGTGTCCCGCCCGGTGGGCGATGTGCTCAAGGAAGCCAAGGCGCTGTTCGAGGGCGGGGTGAAGGAACTGCTGGTCATCAGCCAGGACACATCGGCCTATGGCGTGGACGTGAAGTACCGCACGGGCTTCTGGGACGGCAAGCCCGTCAAGACGCGCACGCTGGAGTTGGTGCAGACGCTGGGCGAGATGGCCGCCACCTACGGCGCGTGGGTGCGCCTGCACTATGTCTACCCCTACCCGAGCGTGGATGACATCATTCCGCTGATGGCGCAGGGCTTGGTGCTGCCGTACCTGGATGTGCCCTTCCAGCACAGCCACCCCGACGTGCTCAAGCGCATGAAGCGCCCCGCCAGCGGCGAGAAGAATCTGGAGCGCATCCTGCGCTGGCGCGAGGCCTGCCCGGAGATCGTGATCCGCAGCACCTTCATCGCGGGCTTCCCCGGCGAGACGGAAGAAGAGTTCCAGCACCTGCTGGACTTCGTGCGCGAGGCGCAGATCGACCGTGCGGGCTGCTTTGCCTACAGCGACGTGGAGGGCGCCGCCGCCAACGAGCTGCCGGGCATGCTGCCCATGGAACTGCGCGAGGAGCGCCGTGCGCGCTTCATGGCGGTGGCGGAGGAAGTCTCCACCGCCAAGCTGCAGCGCCGCGTGGGCCAGACCATGCAGGTGCTGGTGGACCAGGCCGTGGGCCTGGGCAAGAAGGGCGGCGTGGGCCGCAGCTACGCCGATGCGCCCGAGATCGACGGCGTGGTGCACCTGCTGCCGCCCGAGAAATTCAGCAAGACCTACAAGGTGGGCGACTTCGTGAAGGCGCGCATCGTGGGAACGCAGGGGCATGACCTGGTGGGCGTGCCGGTGTAATCAACGGCGGCCATACAGCGCCCACAAAAAAGGGAACGTGCGAACCACGTTCCCTTTTTTTTCCGGGCGCCCCGCCAGCGGGGCGCGGAGTTCCGTCAGACGCCGACGGCCAGCAGCTCCACGTCGAACTTCAGCGTGGCGTTGGGCGGGATCACGCCGCCGGCGCCGCGTGCGCCGTAGCCCAGGGCTGCCGGGATGATCAGTGTGCGCTGGCCGCCGATCTGCATGCCTTGCACGCCCTCGTCCCAGCCCTTGATGACCATGCCCGCGCCCAGGGGAAACTCGAACGGGTCGTTGCGGTCGCGGCTGGAATCGAATTTGGCGCCTTGCTGGCCGTCGTTGTAGAGCCAGCCGGTGTAGTGCACGCGCACCGACTGGCCGCGCGTGGCCTGCGCGCCGGTGCCGACGACGGTGTCTTCATACTGCAGGCCGGAGGCGGTGGTGGTGAATGCCATGGTGAACGGTTCCTTGATTTGATTCAAAAAAGATAGCTGTTAGCGCTTATCCAATAAGCGCTAGGGGCCAAAAAGACCAAAACCCGCACACGGCGGGCTGGTGGGGGCCTAAGGGCTTGCGGGGCGCTTTACTTCTTCACGCGCGCGGCGGACCAGCGGGTGGCAAAAGCCTGCACATCGGACAGGCGCTTGAGCAGATCCTGGCCTACGGGGGTGACGGTGTAGCCGTCGCTGCCGTGGTCCAGCAGCCCGCACTCGCGCAGTTCCTTGATGCGGGTGTTGAGCGTGTTGGGCGTGATGCCGCCGACGCTGTCTTGCAGCAGGCGGAACGTCTGCGGATGGCCGTCGCGCAGGGCCCACAGCACGCGCAGCGCATAACGGCATTCGAGTTTCTCGAACAGCTGGTTGACGGCGGCGTTTTCCTTGGAGCTCATGAACGCTTCTCCTTGCGCATAGGGTGGTGGGGTGCCGCGCCGCGCAGGGGCGGAGCGGCGGTGGTTGCAAAAAACGATAGCAATATAGCCTGGAAATGTACCTGCTACAAGTTTAGTAGCTCGTTGCGTCCGGCTGACATGTGCAAACCCTGAAAAATGGGGTAGCCATGCGGCTCACTCCGGCGCCCTGCGCACGAGGTGCTCCACCAGCAGCCGGGCGGCGGGTGACAGGCCCTCCTCGCTGCGAAAGCAGATGGCAAAGCGCCGCCGTGCCCAGCCGTCGGCCAGCGGAATCACGCGCACGCCGGTGGCGGCGGCAAACGGTTCGGCCACTTCGCGTGGGATCACGCTGATGGCCAGGTTGGCGCGCACCACGCGCAGCGCAGCGTCGAAGTTGGACACCTGCACGCGGTGTGCCAGCATCTTGCCCTCCACGGCCGCGGCGCGCGCCAGCAGCACCTGTACGGCGCTCAGCGCCGGCATGCTGACGAACTCATGCCCCAGCACGTCGGCAAAGCGCACGCGCGCTGACTGGGCCACGGGGTGATCGGGGTGGGCGACGATGGCCAGATGGTCGTGGCGGTAGCTGCGGGTCTGCAGCCCCTGCAGGTCCGCCGCGTCCCAGCAGATGCCCACGGTGGCGCTGCCCTCGCGGACGCCGCGCACGACCTCGGGGCTCACGCGCTCCTCCATGCTCACCTGGATGTCGCGGTGCGCGGGGTCCTGCAGGAACGCTGCTACGTCGTCGGCTAGCGACTCGGCCATGACCGACGCGGTGACCAGCATGCGCACCTGCCCACGAATGCCGGTGTTGAACGCGGCCATGTCGCGCTCGATGCGCCCCACGCTGGCCAGCATCTCGCGCGCATGCTCCAGCAGCGCCTCACCCGCCGGGGTGGGCGCCACGCCATGCCGGCGGCGCACCAGCAGGCGCGCGCCCACGGTGTCTTCCAGTTGCGTCAGCCGCTTGCTTACGGCCGAGCCCACGATGGCCTCCTGCTGCGCGGCACGCGCAATGTTGCGGTGCTCGCACACGGCGACGAACAGCTTGAGCGAGAGCAGGTCGGGCAGACGCATGAGAATTTCCGTTTGGGAACGCTTGGGGTTCCTAAATTGAGGTTTCGTAGTGTGCTGGAATTTTTAAAATCCACAACGGCACTGACGCACATCAACCCTCCAGGCAATTCCATGGCTTCGCTACCCACCCTCTGCGACCCGCGCCCCGGCCACGCCACCGTGCGCGAGGTGGGCCTGCGCGATGGCCTGCAGAGCATCGCCACCACGCTGCCGACAGCACACAAGATCGCGTGGCTGGACGCCGCCTACGCCGCAGGCCAGCGCGAGATCGAGGTGGGCTCCTTCGTACCCGCGCGCCTGCTGCCGCAACTGGCCGACACCGCCGAGGTGCTCGCGCATGCGCTCACGCTGCCGGGGTTGGTGGCCTCGGTGCTGGTGCCCAACCTCAAGGGGGCCGAGCGCGCCATCGATGCGGGTGCGCACTGGATGATCGTGCCGCTGTCGGCCAGCCATGCGCACAGCCTCGCCAACCTGCGCAAGACGCCCGACGAGGTGGTGGCGGAGGTGGCCCGCATCCGCGCCACCCGCGATGCAGCGGGCAGCGTGACGCGCATCGAGGGCGGCGTGGGCACGGCCTTCGGCTGCACGCTCCAGGGCGACGTGGCCGAGGACGAGGTGCTGCGCCTGCTGCAGGCGCTGCTGGATGCCGGCGCCGACCGCGTGAGCCTGGCCGACACCGTGGGCTATGCCGATCCGGCCGGCGTGCAGCGCCTCTTCGAGAAAGCGCGCGCGCTGGTGGGCGACCGCCTGGCCGCCGCGCATTTCCATGACACGCGCGGCATGGGGCTGGCCAACTGCTACGCCGCCTGGCAGGCGGGCATCACCCGCTTCGACGCCTGCCTGGCCGGCATTGGCGGCTGCCCGCATGCGCCCGGCGCCAGCGGTAACGTGACCACCGAAGACCTGGCCTTCATGCTGGAGCGCATGGGACTGTCCACGGGACTCGACGTGGCCGCGCTGCTCGCGCTGCGCCAGCGCGTGCAGGGCTGGCTCGTGGGCGAGACGCTGCATGGCACGCTGTGGCAGGCCGGTCTGCCGCGCCACGCGGACGCTTCTGTTTCAACCCTGGCGCAGCCTGCCTGAGCGGGCGCGCCTGTTTTTAGCTTCTTCTTTGGGACACCATGAATTCCAACGCTTCCTCTTCTCCCCGGCTGCCCCTGGAGGGCCTGCGCGTGGTGGAGTTCACCCACATGGTCATGGGCCCCACCTGCGGCATGGTGCTGGCCGACCTGGGCGCCGAGGTCATCAAGGTCGAGCCCGTGGATGGCGACCGCACACGCCACCTGCTGGGCGCGGGTGCCGGCTTCTTTCCCATGTTCAACCGCAACAAGAAGAGTATCGCCATCGACCTGCGCAGTACCGCGGGGCTGGAGGTGGCCATCCGCCTGGCCTCGTCGGCCGACGTGGTGGCGCAGAACTTCAAGCCCGGCGTGATGGCCAAGTACGGCCTGGACTACGCGGCCCTGTCGCGCCTGAACGAGCGCCTGGTGTATGTGAATCACACGGGTTTCCTGCCCGGCCCTTACGAGCACCGCACGGCGCTGGACGAGGTGGTGCAGATGATGGGGGGGCTGGCCTACATGACCGGCCGCCCGGGCGACCCGCTGCGCGCCGGCAGCAGCGTGAACGACATCATGGGCGGCATGTTCGGCGCCATCGGCGCCATGGCGGCGCTCATGCAGCGCCAGCAGACCGGGCGCGGCCAGGAAGTGGATTCGGCGCTGTTCGAGAACAACGTGTTCCTCGTGGGCCAGCACATGATGCAGTACGCCGTCACCGGCCAGCCCGCCGCGCCCATGCCCGACCGCATCTCGTCCTGGGCGGTGTACGACGTGTTCAGCGTCAAGGACGGCGGCCAGATCTTCCTGGCCGCGGTGAGCGACGCGCAGTGGCAGACCTTCTGCGACGCCATGGGCTATGCCGACCTCAAGGCCGACCCGCGCTATGCCACCAACAACGACCGCGTGCGCGCGCGGCCCACGCTGTTGCCCGAGCTGCGCCAGCGCCTGGCCGCCCACACGGCCGATGCACTGGCGGCGGTCTTCGAGCGCCATGGCCTGCCGTTCGCACCCATCCTGCGGCCCGAGCAATTGTTTGACGACCCGCACCTCAACGCCACGGGCGGCCTGGCCGAGATCACCCTGCCCGACGGCGAGCGCGCGGGCGGCACCGCGCGCACCACGCTCCTGCCGCTGCGCCTGGACGGACAGCGCATGGGCGTGCGCCTGGACCCGCCGCGGCTCGGCCAGCACACGCAGGATCTGCTGGCAGGCCTGGGCTACACGGCCGACCAGGTGGCCGCGCTGCGCGCGTCCGCAGCCGTGGCCTGAGGGGGAGCAATCGGGCCACGACCTTGTGCATGCGTGGCCCGCCAATCCCTGAGTCCGCGCTTTCTGAGACCCCTATAAAAACCACCGGAGACACACATGCCCCTCGATGCACTCCCCGCACCCCGCCGCCTCACGCGCCGCCAGGCGCTGGCCTGGAGTGCTGCCCTCTGTGCGCCCGCGCTGGCGCATGCGCAGGGCCCCGGTGCGGCCGACCGGCCGCTGCGCGTGATCCTGCCGCTGTCGGCCGGCTCGGGCGCGGACGGTGCCATCCGCGCCATCCAGGCCAGCCTGTCCAGGGCGCTGGGCCAGCCGGTGGTGATAGAGAACCTGCCCGGCGCGGGCGGCATCACGGGCACCACGCAGCTCGTGCGCGCGCCCAAGGACGGCTCGGTGATCGGCGTGGTGTCCAACAACCACGTGGTGAACCCGCATGTGTACCCATCGGCGCCTTTCGATGCCATCGAGGACATCACGCCCATCACCGTGATCGGCGCCACGCCCTTCGTGCTCGTCGCCCATCCCTCGGTGCAGGCCCGGAACGCGCGCGAACTCATCGCGCTCGCCAAGGCCAAGCCCGGCGTGCTCAACTACGGCTCGTCGGGCAACGGCACCATCCTGCACCTGGGCGCGGCCATGTTCGTGGACCAGGCGCAGCTGGACATCAAGCACATCCCCTACCGCGGCATGGGCCCGCTGATGAATGACATCCTGGGCGGGCAGGTGCAGCTGGGCGTGGTGGCCGTGGCGCCGGCGGCCGCGCACATCAAGTCCGGCAGCCTGCGCGCGCTGGGCGTGACCACGGCTGCCCGCGTCCCCTCGCTGCCCGGCGTGCCCACCCTCGCCGAGCAGGGCCTGCCGCGCTATGAACTGGAGGGCTGGATCGCCGCCGTGGCGCCTGCCGGCGTGCCCCCGGCGGACGTGGCGCGGCTGTACTACGGCTTCAAGGCCGCGCTGGCCATGCCCGAGGCGCGCGACGCGCTGGTGGCGCAGGGTTATGAGATCAAGCTCACGCCGCCCGATGTTTCGGCCGCGTTCTTTCGCAGCGAACTGGCGCGCATGGGGCAGGTGGTGAAGAGCGCCAGCGTGAAGATGGACTGACTTTGCTATCGTTCAAGGAGCTGTCAGCGCTTGCTGGATAAGCGCTACAGCCACCTGCGCACCCTGGATCGATAGGCGCCAAACTCCGGCCCGAACTTCTGCGCCAGCACCCGCTCTTCCGGAACGATCTGAAAGCGCGTGATGTAGGCCACGAACGCCGCAACGCCCAGCAGCGCCAGCGGCGCACCCAGGTACACCGTCCATGCGAGCAGCAGGAGGGCGAGGCCCACGTACATCGGGTTGCGCGTGACGCGGTACACGCCGCCCACCACCAGCGCCGAGGCACCGCCCGGCCGCAGCGGGTTGACAGTGGTGCGCGCGCGCCGAAACGCGTGCAGGCCGGCCACGTCGAACGCCAGGCCCACCAGCGCGAGCAGGACGGCCGCCGCGGTGCGCGGCGCGCTGTCCGTCACGCCGCCGCTGGCCTGCGCGGTGAACCACATCGCCACGCCGGCAAGGGCGGCGACGAGCGGCGGAGGGATCTTGTGTTCAAGCCAGTGCATGGGTGTGGGCCGGCGGGCGCCCGGAGACGGAAAAAGTGGAGGGTGCACGCGCAGCCAGTGTAGGCCGGTCCCGAGGCGGCGCCCAGCCCGCGGTGCGGCGCGTCTGCGTTGTGGCGATTCAGGGTGTTTTTGGCCTCTAGCGCTTGCCTATCAAGCGCTGGCAGCTATGTTTTTTGATGGTCCTGGGGGCCATGCACGCCACTGGCCTCGGCCATGCGTACCAGCACCAGCAGCGCGCGGTTGACCGGCGTGGCGACACCCAGCGCGGCGCCGCGCTGCACCACGTAGCCATTCAGGTGGCCGATCTCGGTGGGGCGGCCCCGTGCCAGGTCCTGCGCGGTGGAGGACCGTTGGCCCGCCATGCTCTGCGCGATGCCGCGCACGGCCGCGTGGATGTCTGCGGGAAGGTGCACTCCGTCCGCCTGCACCACGGCCAGGCATTCGGCCACGACGTCGGCGATCACATCGGTCGCGCCGTCCTGCTGCACCACCCAGCCGTAGGGCTGCTGCACGATGGCCGACAGCGCGTTGTAGGCGCAGTTGATGACCAGCTTGGCCCACAGGGCGCTGCGCACGTTGTCCGACACCTCGGCGGGGATGCCCGCGTCGCACAGCTCCCGCGCCACGCGCGCGCTGGCGGGCGACGGGCCGATCACCAGCTCACCCCGCCCGAAGTGACGCACGTGCCCAGGCCCGGCCATGGCTGTGGCCACATACACCACGGCGGCCGCCACGGGGTGCGCCGCGCCCAGCACGGCGCGGGCGCGCTCGTCGTTGTCCACGCCGTTTTGCAGCGTGAGCACCAGCGCGCCCGGTGCCAGGTAGGGCTGCATCTGGCGCGCCGCTGCTTCGGTGTCGGTGGACTTCACGCACAGCAGCACCACGTCGGCGCCACGCACGGCGCTGGCATCGGTACTGGCCTCCAGTGGCACATGGGTGTCCTGCGTGGCGGTTTGCAGTCGCAGGCCGTGGGCCTGGATCGCCTGCACGTGGTCCGGGCGGCCGATGAGCGTGACCGCGTGGCCCGCACGCGCCAGCAGGGCGCCAAAGTAGCAGCCCACCGCGCCTGCGCCCATCACGGCGAAGCGCAGACGGCCGGTGTGCGAAGGGGTGTTCAGAGGCATGGCGGGCAGCTTTCAGGAAGGACGGGACGGCCATTGTCCACCGATCGGGCGTTCCATGTTTTGCTATCAAAAATATAGCTGCTGGCGCTTGCTGTATAAGCGTGAAAAGCCGATTTGGCTTGAAACCCTGACGCGCAATAAAAAACGCCCCGGCCGAGCGGCGGGGGCGTTGGCTGCGCGAGGTGTGCGCGGAAGATGCGTGGCTTACAGCGAGTCGATGAAGCTGCGCAGCTTGTCCGAGCGGCTCGGGTGCTTGAGCTTGCGCAGCGCCTTGGCCTCGATCTGGCGGATGCGTTCGCGCGTCACGTCGAACTGCTTGCCCACTTCTTCCAGCGTGTGGTCGGTGGACATTTCGATGCCGAAGCGCATGCGCAGCACCTTGGCTTCGCGCGGGGTCAGGCCGTCGAGGATGTCCTTCACCACGTCGCGCAGGCCGGCTTGCATGGCGGCGTCCACGGGTGCGGTGTTGCTGCTGTCCTCGATGAAGTCGCCCAGGTGGCTGTCGTCGTCGTCGCCGATGGGGGTTTCCATCGAGATCGGCTCCTTGGCGATCTTCATGATCTTGCGGATCTTGTCCTCGGGGATCTCCATCTTCGCGGCCAGGATGGACGCATCGGGCTCGAAGCCGAACTCCTGCAGGTGCTGGCGGCTGATGCGGTTCATCTTGTTGATGGTCTCGATCATGTGCACCGGGATGCGGATGGTTCGAGCTTGATCCGCGATGGATCGTGTGATCGCCTGGCGGATCCACCACGTGGCGTAGGTCGAGAACTTGTAGCCGCGGCGGTATTCGAACTTGTCCACCGCCTTCATCAGGCCGATGTTGCCCTCCTGGATCAGATCCAGGAACTGCAGGCCGCGGTTGGTGTACTTCTTGGCGATCGAGATCACCAGGCGCAGGTTGGCCTCGATCATCTCCTTCTTGGCGTCGCGCGAGCTGGCTTCACCCGCGTTCATGCGCTTGTTGATCTCCTTGAGCTCGGACAGCGGCACCACCACGCGCGCCTGCAGGTCCATCAGCTTTTGCTGCAGTTCCTGGATCGGCGGGATGTTGCGCTGCATCACGGCGCTCCAGGGCTTGCCGGCGGCGGCCTGCTTCTCGACCCACTGCAGGTTCAGCAGGTTGGCCGGGAAGTCCTTGATGAAGGTCTCCTGGGGCATACCGCACTTGTCCACGATGATGCGGCGCAGCTCGCGCTCCATCTTGCGCACGTCGTCCACCTGGGCGCGCACCATGTCGCACAGCTTCTCGATGGTCTTGGCCGTGAAACGGATGGTCATCAGCTCTGCCGAGATCTCGTGCTGCACCTTCATGTACGCGGGACCGCCGTAGCCGTCCTTGTCGTAGATCTTGTGCATCTTCTCGAACAGCGCGCGCAGCGTGTCGAAGCGGCGCAGGGCCTCGTTCTTGAGCTCTTCCAGCTTCTTGGTCAGCGCCTTGGAGCCGCCCTTGCCGTCGTCGTCGTCTTCCTCGTCGAACTCGTCGAAATCTTCCTCGGCCACGTAGTCGTCGGCCTCGTTGGGATTGGAGAAGCCGTCCACCACGGTGGAGATGACGACCTTGCCCTCGCGGATTTCCTCACCCATGTTGAGGATTTCGGCGATGGTGGCGGGCGAGGCGCTGATGGCCTCCATCATGTCCATCAGGCCGCCCTCGATGCGCTTGGCGATCTCGATCTCGCCTTCGCGCGTGAGCAGCTCCACCGTACCCATCTCGCGCATGTACATGCGCACGGGGTCGGTGGTGCGGCCGAATTCCGAGTCCACGGTGGACAGGGCGGCCTCGGCTTCTTCCTCGGCCTCCTCCACGGTGGTGGCCGTGGGGGTCACGTTGTTCTGGAACAGGGTTTCCGCGTCGGGCGTTTGCTCGTACACGGCCACGCCCATGTCGCCCAGCATGGCGACCACGACTTCCATGGTTTCGGCGTCCACCAGCTTGTCGGGCAGGTGGTCGGAGATTTCCACCTGCGTGAGGTAGCCGCGCGTCTTGCCCAGCGTGATCAGCTTCTTGAGCTGCGAGCGGCGCTTGGCCATGTCCTCTTCGGACAGCACGGTCTCGTCCAGGCCGAACTCCTTCATCAAGGCGCGTTCCTTGGCCTTGCTGATCTTCATGCGCAGGGGCTTGGCCTTCTCGACCGGGGCGGCTTCGGCGGCCTCAACCACCTCGGCCTCGGGCTCGCCTTCGAGGTCGGACTCGATGTCGGACAGGTCGGCGTCGTCCTCCAGGCCTTCTTCCTTGGCCTTGGGCTTGCGGCCGCGCTTGGCAGGGGCCTTGGCGGCAGCGGTGGTGCCGGCGGCCTTGGCGGGGCGGCCGGGCTTCTTCTTGGGCGCCTCTTCGGCGACTTCGGGCTCGGCAGCAGCCGCCTTGGCGCGCGTGGGCTTCTTCTTCAACAGTTCATCAGCGGCTTTTTTCAGCTCGGCAGCAGTTTTCGGCGTGGACACAGTCTTGACTTTCGGCGCAGCCTTGGGCGCGGCGGCAGCGGCCTTGACAGGGGCGGCTTTCGCGGGCGCCTTGGCGGCGGCTTTCACAGTGGTTGCGGCTTTGGAAGCGGCCTTCGCGGGGGTGCCAGAGGCAGACTTGGGCGACTTCGCGGACTTTTGAACGGGCATGGACAACCTCAAGGTCAAAAACGGACACACAAAGAAAACACAAGCGCCAAGGAACCCGGCGCGGGCAGGCACGGCGACGGCAAGGGCCTTCGCGGTTTGAGGGGAAAACCCTCAGGGGCAAGATGTCTGGGCGAACATTTGGTGTGCAGTCCTTGCGGTGGGGGAGGGCGGTGGTGCGCGTTTGTCACGGTCGCCTGGTCCGGAGGTGCTGCTGTCGCTCTTGCCGACAAACCGTACATTATACCGGCGCAGCAAAATTCAAGGGGCTTTGTCAAGCCCCCGAGGTCATTTTTGTAAGCCCCTCTTCCAGCGCGCGGCGGCGCTCCTGCAATTGCCGGTAGCGCTCGATGGCCGCCGGGTCCTGCGAGGCCGCGGCGATCAGGGCGTTCTGCTGCAGCTTGATGGCTTCGATGAGCATGCGGTTGAGCAAGCCACGCAGTTCGGCGCGCAACTCGGTCTCGTCCCCCTCGGTCTGGGCGTGGGAGCCAGTCATCACCCGCTCGGCCAGGGCCTGGCAGTCATGGCCTGCCAAGGCCTCGCGCAGCACCGCCCAGGACTGGGGTCCGTGCTCGTGCAATTGCCCTTCCAGCCAGACGAACAGCGCGCCGTGCGGCGCGGGCTGGTCGCACAGCAGCGTGTGATCTTCGTGCGACAGCTCTTCGAGGAACTCCATGTGCGACAGCAGCAGGCGCGCGGCATGGTCGGCACGCCCCGTGAGGGGGCGGCGCGGCAGCGGCGGCTGTGGGGGGCGCTGCTCTTCGCGGCGCCAGCGCCCGCCCTTCCATTCGCCGCCCTTGCGCCAGCGGCGTGCGGGCTCGCCACCGGCGGGGCTGCCGTATTCCATGCCCGGCGGTTCCTGCCCCCAGGGCGGCTCGTCGCCGAAGGGGGCGCCGTCGTGCGCGGGCGGGTGCGCGGCGGAGCCGGTGCGCGGGCTGTCCTGCGCCCAGAGCTGGGCCAGATCCGGCGCGGGCAACTGGCCCAGTTCACCCAGCTCGGTCAGCAACTGGCGCTTGAGCGCGCCGTCGGGTAGCGCTGCCCACAGCGGGCGCGCGTTGCTCAGCATGTGGGCGCGGCCCTCGGCCGTTCCCAGGTCGCAGCCCTCGCGCGCAGCCTCCAGCAGGAAGCGCGACAGCGGCACGGCGTCGCCCACATGGCGCGCGAACGCCTCCGGCCCATAGGCGCGCACGAAGCTGTCGGGGTCGTGCTCGGCCGGCAGGAAGAGGAACTTCACGCTGCGCGTGTCGCTGGCGTAAGGCAGGGCGCCGTCCAGCGCCTTGCGCGCCGCGCGCCTCCCGGCGGCGTCGCCGTCGAAGCTGAACACCACCGTGTCGGTGAAGCGAAACAGCTTGTGCACATGCTCGGGCGTACATGCCGTGCCCAGCGTGGCCACGGCATTGGGAAAGCCCAGTTGCGCCAGCGCCACCACGTCCATGTAGCCTTCGGTGACCAGGGCGTAGCCGTGTTCGCGGATGGCGTTGCGCGCCTCGTACAGGCCGTAGAGCTCGCGGCCCTTGTGGAACACCGGGGTTTCGGGCGAATTGAGGTACTTGGGCTTGTCGTCGCCCAGCACGCGCCCGCCAAAGCCGATGCACTCGCCCTTGACGTTGCGAATGGGGAACATCACGCGGTCGCGGAAGCGGTCGTAGCGCTTGCCGTCTTCCTCGTTCACGATCACCAGGCCGCTTTCCTCCAGCAGCGGGCTGTCGTACTCGGGGAACACGCTGGCCAAGCCCCGCCAGCCCTCCGGCGCGTAGCCCAGTCCGTAGCGCTTGGCCACCTGGCCTGATACGCCCCGGCCCTTGAAATACTGGACGGCGCGCGGCGACTCGCGCAGGTGGCGTCGCCAGGCGTCGCCGGCCTTCTCCAGCACGTCGGTCAGCGTGGCCTGCTTCTGGCGCTGGGCGGCGGCGCGTTCGCGGTCCTGAGGCGAGGTGTTCTCGTCGTCGGGCACCTGCATACCGATCTGCTGGGCCAGGTCCTGCACGGCCTCGCGAAAGCCCATGCCCGCGTGGTCCATGAGAAACCCGATCGCATTGCCGTTCTTGCCACAGCCAAAGCAGTGGAAGAACTGCTTGGACGGGCTGACGCTGAATGAGGGCGATTTTTCCCCGTGGAAGGGGCACAGGCCCATGAAGTTGGCGCCGCTCTTCTTGAGCTGCACATAGCGGCCGACCACATCGACGACGTCAACGCGCGCAAGCAACTCCTGGATGAACGACTGGGGGATGGACACCGGGGTATTTTCCATCAGCCCGCCGTCAGCTGGCTTTGCTCTAATGAATGGGTCTTGCATTCCCGGCCTGAACAAGAAACAAAGGAGCCCCGCACGTGACCAGCATGTACGACCAGAATCTGCCGCGCACCGAAGCCAACCATGCGCCGCTGTCGCCCCTCTCCTTCATCGAACGCACGGCCGAGGTCTACCCCGACCGCCTGGCTATCGTGCATGGCGAGCTGCGCCAGACCTGGGGGCAGACCTACGCGCGCTGCCGCCGCCTGGCCAGCAGCCTGCGCCGCGCGGGCATCGGCAAGAACGACACCGTGGCCGTGATGCTGCCCAACACCCCGCCGATGGTGGAGGCGCACTTCGGCGTGCCCATGGCGGGCGCGGTGCTCAATGCGCTGAATACCCGGCTGGACCCGGAGACCATCGCCTTCATGCTGGACCACGGCGAGGCCAAGGCGGTGATCGTGGACCCCGAATTCGCCCCCGTGATGGCCAAGGCGCTGGCGCTGCGCCAGTCGCAGGCGCCGCTGCTGCTCATCGACGTGGAAGACGCCGTGTACGGCCCGGCCGCGCAGCGCCTGGGCACGCTGACGTACGAGGCCTTCCTGGCCCAGGGTGACGCGCAGTTCGCGTGGGAACTGCCCGGCGACGAGTGGGACGCCATCGCACTCAACTACACCTCGGGCACCACGGGCAACCCCAAGGGCGTGGTCTACCACCACCGCGGCGCGCACACCAATGCCGTCAGCAACGTGCTGGAGTGGGACATGCCCAAGCATGCCGTCTACCTCTGGACGCTGCCCATGTTCCACTGCAACGGCTGGTGCTTTCCCTGGACGGTGGCGGCGCGCGCGGGCGTCAATGTGTGCCTGCGCCGGGTCGAGGCGCAGGCCATCTTCGACGCCATCCGCAACCACGGCGTCACACACTACTGCGGCGCGCCCATCGTGCATGGCCTGCTGGTCAACGCGCCTGCGGCGATGAAGGAGGGCGTTCCCGCGGGCGTGAAGGCCATGGTGGCCGGGGCAGCGCCGCCGGCCTCGATGATCGAGGGCATGGAGCAGATGGGGTTCGACCTGACCCATGTGTACGGCCTCACGGAGGTGTACGGCCCGGCCACCGTCTGCGCCAAGCACGCGGCCTGGGACGCGCTGGACATCGGCGAGCGTGCGCGCCTCAATGCCCGCCAGGGCGTGCGCTACCACCTGCAACGCGCGGCCATGGTGCTCAACCCAGACACCATGGAGCCCGTGCCGCACGACGGCGAGACCATGGGCGAGATCATGTTCCGCGGCAACATCGCCATGAAGGGCTACCTGAAGAACCCCAAGGCCACCGAGGAGGCCTTCCGTGGCGGCTGGTTCCACAGTGGTGACCTGGCGGTGCAGTACCCCGACGGCTACATCAAGATCAAGGACCGCAGCAAGGACATCATCATCTCGGGCGGCGAGAACATCTCCTCCATCGAGGTGGAGGACGTGCTCTACCGCCACCCCGACGTGCTGGCCGCCGCCGTGGTCGCCAAGCCCGACCCCAAGTGGGGCGAGACGCCCTGTGCCTTCGTTGAGCTGAAGGCGGGCGCGCAGGCCACGCCCGAGGACATCGTGGCGCACTGCAAGAAGCACCTGGCCGGCTTCAAGGTGCCGCGCGCCGTGGTGTTCGGCGAACTGCCCAAGACCAGCACCGGCAAGATCCAGAAGTTCGAACTGCGCAAGCAGGCGGGATCGGCCGCGGCCATCGACGTCTGACGTCCGCCGAGGGCCGGCGGCGGCGGCCAGCGCCACGGCCTGGCTGCTAACCTTCCGCGATGCGCGCGTCCCCTTCGCCTTCTGCCGGCGCACCCCCGCTGTGGCTGCTGGTGCTCATCACCCTGAGCGGCACCCTGGCCATGCACATGTTCGTGCCCGCGTTGCCCGACGCGGCGCGCGCGCTCGGCGTGGGGCCCGCGGCGGTGCAAGCCACGATCAGCATCTACATCGTCGGGCTGGCGCTCGGGCAACTGGTCTACGGCCCCTTGTCCGATGCGTTGGGACGGCGTCCCCTGCTGCTGGGCGGGCTGGCGCTGTACGCGGCGGGAAGCATCGCTGCCATGCTGTCGCCGACCGCACCGGCCCTGATCGCTGCGCGGTTCATCCAGGCGCTGGGCGGCTGCGCCGGGCTGGCGCTGGGGCGCGCCATGGTGCGCGACACCAATGGCCCGGTGGAGGCCGTGCGCACCCTGGCACTGCTCAACTTGATGATGATGGTCGGCCCCGGCATGGCGCCGCTGGTGGGTTCGGGCCTGGTGGCGCTGGGCGGCTGGCGGGCGGTGTTCGTGGCACTGGCCTTGGCCGGTGTGGCGACGCTGCTGCTTTCCTGGCACAAGGTGCCCGAAACGGGTACGCCCACGGGCCGTGTGAGCCCGGGTCGGCTGGCACGCGCCTACGCCGCGCTCTTGCGCTCGCCCACCTTCGTGGCCTATGCGGTGGGCGGTGGTTGCGCGACCACGGCGGTGTATGCCTTCATCGCGGCGGCGCCGTTCATCATCACCGAGCAGTTGGGGCACCCGCTGCGCGACGTGGGCATTGCCCTGGGCGTGGTGATGGTGGGCATGGCGATCGGCAATGCGCTCACGCGGCGCCTGGCACTGAGCATGCGGCTGGGCCGGCTGCTGGTCTGGGGCAACGCGGTGAGTGTGGCCTGCGCGCTGGTCTTTCTGGCGCTGGAGCTGCTGGGCCACCTGACGCTGGAAGCCACCGTGGGGCTGATGCTGCTGTTCGTGCTGGGTGCCGGCATGGCCAGCCCGGCGGCGCTGTCCAAGGTGCTGACGGTGGATGCGCGCCACGTCGGCGCGGCTGCCGGGTTATACGGTTTTGCGCAGATGGCGCTGGGCGCGCTGTTCACCCTGCTGGTGGGCTGGGGCTCCAACCCGGCGCTGGCCTCGTCCTGCGTGCTGCTGGGCGCGGCGCTGGTGGGGCAGGGGTGTCTGCAGTTCGCGCTGCGGCGCGAGAAGCGGGCGCGCGGCGAGCGGGTGCGCGGCGAGTAGACGGGGTTCCCGGAGTAAGACCCGAATGCTATTGTTTTAATAGCTATTAGCGCTTATTAATTGGGCGTTGCAGACCCATTTGATTCAATTTTCTAAATTGGCCCGTCGGCGAGGCGCTGCAGCTCGGCCCAGGTGGTGGCAGGCAGCGGTACGCCGTCCTTCAGCGACCGCGCGCGCTGGCGGTAGCGGCGCTCGCCGGGCTGGCGCGTCTGGCCCGCGGCCGCCATGGCCTGCACCAGGTCTTCGCAACGCTGCGCAAAGCTGCGGCCCGCGCTCTTGGCTGGGTCGATGGCGATGATCAGCTCGCCCGTCCAGGGCGTCTGTGCGCCGGGGTGGGCGCTCCAATCGAACTCGAACGAGAAGTTGCCGCCCGTGAGCGCGGCCGCGAGCAGCTCCACCATCATCGACAGGGCCGAGCCCTTGTAGCTGCTGTGCACGCCGCCGAAAGGCAGCAGCGCGCCGCCGTCCAGGATGGCGCGCGGGTCGTTCGTGGGCTGGCCGTGGCGGTCCACGCCGTGGCCGTCGGGCAGCAGGCGGCCCTCGCGCGCGGCGATTTGCACGTCGCCGTGGGCGATGGCGCTGGTGGCCAGGTCGAACACCAGCGGCTCATGGCCCGCGCGGGGCGCGGCGAAGGCGATGGGGTTGGTGCCGAAGAGCGCCGTGGTGCCGCCACTGGGCACCACGCAGGCCATGCTGTTGACGAGCGCCAGCGCCACCAACCCGTCGTCAGCCAGCGGCTCCACGTCGGGCCACAGCGCCGCAAAGTGGTGCGAGTTGCGGATTGCCAGCAGCGCCACGCCGTTCGCGCGCGCCTTGGCCACCAGCGCCGAATAGGCGGCCCGGTAGGCGGGTTGGGCGAAGCCATTGCCGGCATCCACCGCCAGGTAACCGGGTGCCACATCCTCCACACGCGGCACGGCGTGGCCGTCCACCCAGCCGCTGGCCAATGTCGACAGGTAGCCGGGGATGCGGAACACGCCATGGCTGTGCGCGCCGTCGCGTTCGGCGCTGGCGCAGTTGTGGGCCAGCACGGCGGCCACTTCGGCGCTGGTGCCATGCCGCTCGAAGATGCGCGCGAGCGTGCCGCGCAGGTCATCGAAAGGCACGTGCTGGACGTCGCCGCTGGCGGTGTGAGAAAGGGGCATGCAGAGGTCTCCTGTGTGGGGCGCGTAAGTGGTGTGCAGGGGGGTCTTGCTTCCAAAAGCATAGCTTCTCGCGCTCTCCCACTATGGGGTTAACGGTGTTTTTGCTTCAATCTTCGCATGATCCGCCCCGCTGGGGCGCGTGTGGTGCGCATGCCGCTAAATGCCGAGTGGGTCCTGCGTGCTGCGCCGCAGTAATTGCAGGGCCATACCCCACCACCATGCTTCGCAATTCGTAGCGCCCTGCGCCAGATATGCACGGCATTGCACAGGTGCGGTGCGCTGGAGCTGCGCAGGTGTGCACTGCGCAAAAAGCGGCGGAACGCCGTGGTGGGGTGCGCGATGCTTCGCGTAAACCCTCTTTGGCGTGCGTTTGCAACCCGCCAAAGATACGGGTCTGGATTGTCCAGGCATCCCAATCAAGGAGTGAAGTAGATGACAGAGCAGACCAAGACCCCAGGCCGCCGAAACCTACTCAAGGGTGCTGCGGTTGCCGCGGGAGCCATGTCCGTGCCCATGATCAGCACGGCCCAGACCACGGTGTTCCGATTCCAGAGCACCTGGCCCGCCAAGGATATCTTTCACGAGTTCGCGGGAGACTTGGCCAAGAAGATCAACGACATGGCGGGCAGCCGCCTGAAGATCGAGGTGTTGCCCGCGGGTGCCGTGGTGCCGGCTTTCCAGTTGCTGGATGCCGTGGCCAAGGGCACGCTGGACGGTGGCCACGGCGTGGTGGCCTACTGGTACGGCAAGAACCAAGCCGTGGCGCTGTGGGGCTCGGGCCCGGCCTTTGGCCTGGATGCCAACGGCGTGCTCGCGTGGCATTACTACGGCGGCGGTAAGGAGCTGCTCGACGAGATCTACAAGAGCCTGAACCTGGACGTGGTCTCCAAGCTCTACGGCCCCATGCCCACGCAGCCGCTGGGCTGGTTCAAGAAGCCGGTGGCACGCGTGGAAGACCTCAAGGGCCTGAAGTTCCGCACCGTGGGGCTGGCGGTGGATGTGTTCACCGAGATGGGCGTGGCCGTGAACCCGCTGCCCGGCGGCGAGATCGTGCCCGCGCTGGACCGCGGCCTGCTGGATGCGGCCGAGTTCAACAACGCCTCCAGCGACCGCGTGCTGGGCTTTCCCGACGTGGCCAAGAACTGCATGCTGCACAGCTTCCACCAGTCCAGCGAGCAGTTTGAAGTGCTGTTCAACAAGAGCAAGTACGACGCGCTGTCGTCGGAGCTGAAGGCGGTCATCGACTACGCCGTGCAGGCCGCCAGCGCCGACATGAGCTGGAAGGCCGCCGACCGCTACGCCAAGGACTATGCCGAGATGCAATCCAAGCAGGGGGTGAAGTTCTACAAGACGCCGGACGCCATCCTGCGCGCGCAGTTGGCCGCCTGGGACAAGGTCACGACCAAGAAAGCCGAAGAGAACGCCATGTTCAAGAAGGTGATGGACTCCATGCGCACCTTTGCGCAGAGGAGCGGCCGCTGGAAGAACGACACCGACGTCGACTTCAAGATGGCCTGGAACCACTATTTCGCGCAGCGCAAGAGCTGATGCCGCGGCAGGCCCGGCGGGCCTGCCTTTCATTCTGACGAGGGCCGGGGGCACGCGCAGGCGGTGCCGCCCGGGCCAGCGTGTATCCGTTCATTGCCCCGCGGGGCCGCAGCGTTCTCTTCCAGCCATGCAAAAACTCTTACTCGGCATCGATGCCGTGTCCACCTTCATCGGCAAGGCGGCGGCCTGGGCCGTCGTGGGCCTGACGGCCCTGATCTGCTGGGAGGTCTTCTCGCGCTATGCGCTGAACAACCCCCATGCCTGGGTGCTGGACGCACAGATCATGCTGTACGGCACCATGTTCATGCTGGCGGGCGCCTACACCCTGGCCAAGAACGGCCACGTGCGCGGCGACGTGCTGTACGGCTTCTTCAGCCCACGCGTGCAGGCCGGGCTGGACCTGCTGCTCTACATCCTGTTCTTCCTGCCGGGCGTGCTGGCCATGACCTGGGCCGGCTGGACCTATGCGCAGGAATCGCTGGCCATCCGCGAGCAGACGTTCTCCGCCACGCCGCTGCCGCTGTACCCCTTCAAGTTCGTGATCCCCCTGGCCGGCGCGGTGCTGCTGCTGCAGGGGCTGGCGGAGATCGCGCGCTGCGTGATCTGCCTGCGCCAGGGCGCGTGGCCCCGGCGCGGCGAGGACGTGGAAGAGGTGGACGTCGAGAAGCTCAAGGAGATGGTGCACGTGAACGACAGCGACCTGCAGGTGCCGGCTCCCGCATCCGCCGCACAGGGGGGCAAGCCATGAAGATGCGCAAGGAACTGTGGTTCGGCTTTGCCATCATGGCGCTGGTGGTGGCCGGCGCCGTCGGGATGCTGCTGGGCGTGGAGACCGTCACGCGCGGCCACCTGGGCTTGCTGATGCTGTCGCTGGTGGTGGTGGCCATCATGGTGGGTTTTCCCACCGCGTTCACGCTCATGGGCATGGGCATGATCTTCACCTGGCTGGCGTACGACCGCGACATCACGCGCACGCTGGACCTGATGGTGCAGGCGGCTTACAAGAGCATGGCCAACGATGTGCTCATCGCCATCCCGTTGTTCGTGTTCATGGGCTACCTGGTCGAGCGGGCCAACCTGATCGAAAAGCTTTTCAAGAGCCTGCACCTGGCCATGGCGCGCGTGCCGGGTTCGCTGGCCGTGGCCACGCTGATCACCTGCGCCATCTTTGCCACCGCCACGGGCATCGTGGGCGCGGTGGTCACGCTGATGGGCCTGCTGGCGCTGCCGGCCATGCTGCGCGCGGGCTACAGCACGCCCATGTCGGCCGGCGCGATCACGGCGGGTGGCTGCCTAGGCATCCTGATTCCGCCGTCGGTGCTGCTGATCCTGTATGGCGCCACGGCGGGCGTATCGGTGGTGCAGCTGTACGCGGGCGCCTTCTTCCCCGGCATCATGCTGGCGGGCCTGTATGTGATGTATGTGATCCTGATGGCCAAGCTCAAGCCGGCCTGGGCGCCGCCGCTGTCGGCCGAGGAGCGGCAGGTGGTGCTGCCGGCCATGACCGCCGCGCTGCCCGCCGAGACGCGGCAATACGCCCCCGCGCGCTTGCTGGATGCCCTCAAGGGCAAGCGCAATGCGCAGGTACCCACGGCCTATGTGCTGCGGCAACTGGCACTGGTGGTGATGCCGGGGCTGCTGTTCGTACTGCTGGCCACCAGCAGCTGGCGTGCGGTCACCACGGTGTCGGTGGAGGAGGCGTACGGCATCCAACCCATCGGCTTCAACGACAACTCGCCCCGGGTGGCGTCGGAGTTTGGCTTGCAGGAGCCGCCGGTGGAGGGCGGTCTGCAAGAACCGCCGCAGGAATCCACGGGCCTGCAGGAGCCTCCGGGCGCGGACAGTGGTGCGCTGGCCGAACCCCCCGGCGCCGAGCCCGCGCAGTCCGCCCCATCCGCCCCATCCGCGGTGGGGGAGCCGCCTGGCTCCACCGCAGGTGCCACGCCCCAGGCTGCCACGCAACCCGCGCCCACCTGGTGGTGGGTGATGTTTGGCGTGCTGGGTGCGGCCACCGCGCTCTTCTATCTGTTCCTGAGCTTCGCGCGGCTGGAAATCTTCAAGATGCTGCTGGGCTCGTTCTTCCCGCTGCTGACATTGATCATGGCCGTGCTGGGCTCCATCGTGTTCGGTCTGGCGACGCCGACCGAGGCGGCGGCCATGGGGGCGTTCGGCGGCTTCGTGCTGGCCGCGGCCTACAAGCGCCTGAGCATGGATGTGGTGCGCGAGTCGGTGTACCTCACGGCCAAGACCTCGGCCATGGTGTGCTGGCTGTTCGTGGGCTCGGCCATCTTCTCCGCGGCCTTCGCGCTGCTGGGGGGGCAGGAGCTCATCGAGCAGTGGGTGCTCTCCATGAACCTGAGCAAGATCGAGTTCATGGTGCTGTCGCAGGTGGTGATCTTCCTGCTGGGCTGGCCGCTGGAGTGGACGGAGATCATCGTGATCTTCATGCCCATCTTCATCCCGCTGCTGAGCCACTTCGGCGTGGACCCGCTGTTCTTCGGCCTGCTGGTGGCGCTGAATCTGCAGACGGCCTTCCTGTCGCCGCCCGTGGCCATGTCGGCGTTCTACCTGAAGGGCGTGGCGCCGCCGCATGTGACGCTCAACCAGATCTTCCTGGGCATGCTGCCGTTCATGGGCATCCAGGTGCTGGCGATCGTGCTGCTGTATGTGTGGCCGCAGATCGGTCTGTGGCTGCCGCAACTGCTCTACAAGTGATGCCGGGCCGGGGACTGCGGTCCCGCCTCATGGCGTCAACGCGCCGCGGCCCTGCGGCGCGTGAAGTTCCACCACGGCAGCACGCGGCTCATGGCCAGCACTTCGCCGCAGTGCATGGGCGCATAGCCGGGCATGGCAGCCATGCGCCGTTGCCAGGCAGGGGTCTGCAGCAGTTCGCGCAGCGCGCGCGTGGCCGGCTGCTCCAGTGAGGACTTCAGGCAGGCCAGGTGGTAGCGCTCGTACACCAGCGGCACGAAGTCCAGCCCGCGCGCACGCGCCGCCAGCTCGATGCCCATGCCCACGTCGGCACTGCCGGCGGCGATGGCCTGCGCCAGCGCGGCGTGCGAGGGCTCATCGCGGTCGTAGCCCTCGATCTCTGCGGGTTCCAGGCCCGCCTGCGCGAGCAGGTCGGTCAGCAGCACCCGCGTGCCCGTGCCCAGCGGGCGGTTGACGAAGCGCGCGCCCGTGCGCGCCACGTCCGCCAGCGAGGTCAGGCCCAGCGGGTTGCCGCGCGCCACGATCAGGCCCTGCGCGCGGCGCGCGAAGCCGATCACCTTGTGCAACCCCGGCTGCAGCAGCGGGCGGTAGGTCTGCGCGGCCAGGGTGTCCATGCCCGGCTCCTCCAGCGTGTGAAAGCCGGCGATGGTGCACCGCCCTTCGTTGAGTGCGCGGATCGCGTCCACGCTGCCGGTGAAGCGGATGTCCAGATGCAGCGCGCCGCCCTGGCCCGCGTGGGCGGGCGCGGTGGCGAACGCACGCAGCACGGACAGCGCATCGTCGTGGCTGGCATACAGCGTGAGCACGTGGGCATGTTCGTCGAACGCCACGGCGAACGCGCGTTCCAGATCGGCGCGCAGCGCCTCGATCTGCGGCGCCAGCCGCGCCTGTGCCTGGCGCTCGGCCCACAGCAGCTTGGTGCCGAATTCGCTGAGCTGGGCGGACTGGCCCTTGCCCCAGATGATGAGCTCGCTGCCCAGTTGTGCTTCCCAGCGCTTGAGTGCGCCCCACACGTGGCGGTACGACAGGTCCAGCGCGCGCGCCGCGCCCGAGATGGAGCCCTGCTGCGCCACGGCCTGCAGCATGTCGAGCAGGGGATTGCGGATCAGCGCGTCGTCCGCGTCGCGGTCGAGCGTGTAGTGGAGTTGGATCCTATGCACAAGTTTTCATATCGCCGGGTATTGGATTGCTGCATACGATAGCCCAACCCATGTCCACAATGACCCAGAGCGTCGCCACGGCGCTGCACCTCATCACCTCCGCCGATGCCGCCTTGTGGACCATCGTCGTGCGTTCGCTCGCCGTGAGTGCCACGGCCTGCCTGCTCGCCTGCGGCGCGGGCGTGGTGCTGGGGGCATGGCTGGGCGTGGCGCGCTTTGCCGGGCGCGACGCGGTGCTCGCGGTGCTCAATACCCTGCTGGCCGTGCCCTCGGTGGTGGTGGGCCTGGGCGTGTACCTGCTGCTGTCGCGCACCGGCCCGCTGGGCAGCCTGGGCTGGCTGTTTTCTTTCAAGGCGATGGTGCTGGCGCAGGCGCTGCTGGTGTTGCCCGTGGTCACCGCGCTTACGCGCCAGGTGGTCGAGGACGTGGACCGCCTGCATGGCGAGCAGTTGCGCTCGCTGGGCGCCGGCACCCTGTTGCGTGCCCTGTTGGTGGCCTGGGACGAGCGCTATGCGCTGCTCACGGTGCTGATCGCCGCATTCGGCCGCGCCATCTCGGAGGTGGGCGCGGTGATGATCGTGGGCGGCAACATCGACGGCTTCACGCGCGTCATGACCACCGCCATCGCGCTGGAGACCAGCAAGGGCGATCTGCCGCTGGCGCTGGCGCTGGGCCTCGTGCTGCTGGGCGTCGTGTTGTTGCTCAACGTGGGCATTGCGCTGCTGCGCCGCTGGCGTGAACGCGTGGATGGTGCCGCCGTGGGCGGCCTGGCCGGGGTGGGGGCATGAGCGCGCTGCCGTCACCTGTCCTCCCCGGGGAGGAGAGCCCGGGCGACGTTTCCACCATCGAGCCGCCGTTGTTTGCACTGCGCGAGCTGTCCGTGCGCTACGGCGCGGTGCAGGCGCTGGACGGAGTCAATCTGCGTGTGATGCCCGGCGAGCGCGTGGCTCTGGTGGGTGCCAACGGCAGTGGCAAGAGCACGCTGCTGCGCGCATTGCACGGCCTGGTGCGCCCCAGCGCGGGACAGCTGCGCCGCGACGGCGCGCCGCGCGTGGCCATGGTGTTCCAGCGGCCTTTCGTGTTGCGTACCAGCGCGCTGAACAACGTGGCGCTGGGATTGTGGCTGCGCCGGGTGCGCTGGCAGGAGGCCTGCGCCCAGGCCGCCGTGGCGCTGCACCGCGTGGGGCTGCAGGACATCGCGCGGCAGAACGCGCGCACCTTGTCCGGCGGGCAGCAGCAGCGGCTGGCGTTTGCGCGCGCCTGGGCCCTGCGGCCCGACGTGCTGCTGCTGGACGAGCCCACCGCCAGCCTGGACCCGCATGCCAAGCGCGAGATCGAATCGCTGATGGCCGACTTCGCCGCCAGCCACGGCAGCGCTGGCCCCGATCAGCCGGTGACCATGCTGTTCAGCAGCCACAACCTGGGACAGGTCAAGCGCCTGGCCAGCCGTGTGCTCTACCTGGAGCACGGGCGCGTGCTGGCGGACCTGCCCGTGCACGATTTTTTCAACGGCCCCCTGCCCGAGGCCGCCCGTCTGTTCGTCAAAGGAGAAATGGCATGAAGAGTTACAAGCGTTTTTGGCCCCTGGCGCTTACCCAGACTGCGGTAGCAGCTATTGCTTTGGTAGTTTATGGCAGCGCTGCGGCACAGGCCATCACGATGGCGTCGACCACCTCGACCGAGCAGTCGGGCCTGTTCACCCACCTGCTGCCGGCCTTCAAGCAGGCCACCGGTATCGACGTGAAGGTGGTGGCGGTGGGCACCGGCCAGGCGCTGGACATGGCGCGCCGCGGCGACGCCGACGTGCTGTTCGTGCACGACCAGGTGGCCGAGGAGAAGTTCGTGGCCGACGGCTGGGGCGTGAAGCGCTACCCGGTCATGTACAACGACTTCATCCTCGTGGGTGGCAAGGCGGATGCTGCCGGCACCAAGGGCAACGACATCGCCGCCGCGCTCAAGAAGATCGCCGCGGCCAACGCGGAGTTCATCTCGCGCGGTGACAAGAGCGGCACCCATGCAGCCGAGCTGCGCTACTGGAAGATCGCCACCGAGGGCGTGAAGGGCAGCGGCTACAAGGAATGCGGGTGCGGCATGGGCCCGGCGCTGAACATCGCGGCCTCCAGCGGTGCGTACGCGCTGACGGACCGAGGCACCTGGCTCAACTTCAAGAACCGCGACAACCTCGCGGTGCTGGTGGAAGGCGACAAGCGCCTGTTCAACCAGTATGGCGTGATGGTGGTGAACCCCGCCAAGCACCCGCATGTGAAGCAGGCTGAGGCGCAGAAGTTCGTGGACTGGGTGGTCTCGCCCGCGGGCCAGAGCGCCATCGCCGGCTACAAGATCAACGGCGAGCAGCTGTTCTTCCCCAACGCCAACCCGTAAGGCCATGCCATGGACCGCCGTTCCTTGCTCTGCGTGGCCGGCGTGGCCGCAATGGCTGCCGTGTTGAGCGGTTGTGCCCAGCCTGGCGGCACAGCAATGGGTGCAAGCACGCCGTCCGCGGGCATGGGCGCGGCCACGAACGTGACCGTCTATGCCGCCGGCAGCTTGCGCGAGGCCTTCACCGAGATTGCCCGTGAGCACGAGGTGCGCACGGGCCAGAAGGTGGCATTGACCTTCGGGGCGTCCGGCCTGCTGCGCGAGCGCATCGAGTCCGGCGAGCCGGCCATGGTATTCGCCTCCGCCGATACCGAGCACCCGCAGCGCCTGGCGCGCGCGGGCGATTGGGGCGCGTCGCAGGTGTTCACCCGCAATGCCCTGTGTGCACTGGCTGCGCCCGGCGTGCCGGTGACCACGGCCAACCTGCTGGACACGCTGCTGCGCGCCGACATGCGGCTGGGCACCTCCACGCCCCAGTCGGACCCGTCGGGCGACTATGCCTGGGAGCTGTTTCGCCGGGCAGAGCAGGTACGCCCCGGCGCCTTTGCGCGGCTGGAGGCCAAGGCGCTGCAACTGACCGGCGGGCCCACCTCGCCCAAGGCGCCACCCGGTCGCGGCACCTATGCCTGGGTCATGGCCGAGGGGCGGGCGGACGTGTTTCTGACCTACTGCACCAACGCCGTTTCTGCCCAGCGCGAAGTGCCGGCGCTGCAGGTGGTGCAGGTGCCGCCAGAGCTGCAGGTGGCTGCGGCTTATGGGCTTACGGTGCGTCGCGGTGCGCCCCAGGCCGCGCTGGACTTTGCCCAGACCCTGATGGCCGAGCCCGCGCAGCGCGTGCTGCGGCGCCTGGGATTTGCCGCGCCCTGAGCGGCGAGCGGCACGGCTTCACCATCGCGGGGGGTGAACTTGGCGATGGGTGGGCGCACCTGCGTGCCGCGGCATGGCTGGTCTAGATGACGTGTAGCGCCGTGCGTCCGGTGAGGGATCGCCTCAGTCCACCAGCGCGACGCCTTTGACCTGCGCAAACACCTCATCGCCCACGGCCAGCGCCAGCGTGCGGCAAGAGCGCAGCGTGATGCGCGCCAGCAGCGTGGTGCCCGCCGCGTCCAGCGCCACCAGCACCTGGCCGGGACCGTCGTCGGCCAACTGCGTGATGCGTGCGGGCAGCAGGTTCAGGATGCTGCTGTCCGCCGCGCGGGTGCGCGCCAGGCTCACGTCGCGCGCCAGCACGCGCAGACGCACGCTCTCGCCCACGGCGCGCGGGCGGCCGCTGGCCAACTGAATCTGCCCGCCGTCGATGGCCACGGTCAGCAACTGGTCGTGCGCGTCGTGCGCCAGCACGCGGCCCTGCACCAGCGCCGCGGCGGCGTCGCCGTGCGCCAGGGGCAGGTCCAGCCGCGCCATCAGCTCGGCCGTGGGGCCCTGGGCCGTGACGCGGCCGGCCTGCAGCAGCACCAAGTGGGAGGCCAGCCGGGCCACCTCGTCGCTCGAGTGGCTCACGTAGAGCACGGGAATGTCCAGGCTGCGCTGCAGGCGCTCCAGGTAGGGCATGACCTCGGCCTTGCGCGCGGCATCCAGTGCAGCCAGGGGCTCGTCCATCAGCAGCACGCGCGGGCTGGTGGCGAGAGCCCGCGCAATGGCCACGCGCTGGCGCTCGCCGCCCGAGAGGGTGTGGGGCATGCGGGGCAGCAGGGCGCCCAGGCCCAGCAGTTCCACCGCCTGCTCCAGCGACACGCGGCGGCGTGCGGGCGGCTGGCGGCGCAGGCCGTATTCCATGTTGCGGCGCACGTCCAGGTGCGCGAACAGGCTGGCCTCCTGGAACACATAGCCCAGCGCGCGCTGGTGCGTGGGGCGCCACTGGCCGGTGGCGTCGTCCTGCCAGACTTCGCCGTTGACCTGCACGCTGCCGCGCGCGCGGTCCAGCCCCGCCAGCGCGCGCAAGCAGGTGGTCTTGCCGCAGCCCGAGGGGCCGAACAGCGCCGTCACGCCATGGCCCGGCAGCGCCAGCTGCACGTCCAGCGTGAAGTCCGGCCGCGCCAAAGACAGCCGGGCGTGAATGCCGTTCATTGCGCCCGTCATCGCCCCCCCCGGGGCTGCAGCCAGTGCAGCAGCATGAGCACGATGAACGAGAACGCCACCATGCCGCCGGCGAGCCAGTGCGCCTGGGCGTACTCCAGGGCTTCCACATGGTCGTAGATCTGCACCGACACCACGCGCGTCACGCCGGGGATGTTGCCGCCCAGCATGAGCACCACGCCGAATTCGCCCACCGTGTGCGCAAAGCTCAGGATGGCGGCCGTCACGAACCCGGGGCGCGCCAAGGGCAGGGCGACACTGAAGAACCGGTCCAGCGGGCTGGCGCCCAGCGTGGCCGCCACCTCCAGCGGCCGGCGGCCCAGCGCTTCGAAGGCGCGCTGCAGCGGCTGCACGGCGAACGGCAGCGAATACACGAGGGAGCCGACGACCAGCCCCGGGAAGGTGAACGGCAGCCGTCCCAGGCCCAGCGCCTCGGTCAGCTGCCCGATGGCGCCGCCTGGCCCCATGCTCACCAGCAGATAGAAGCCGATCACCGTGGGCGGCAGTACCAGCGGCAGCGCCACCACGGCCCCCACGGGGCCGCGCCAGCGCGAGCGCGTGTGGGCCAGCCACCAGGCCAGCGGTGTGCACAGCACCAGCAGCAGCACGGTGGTGACGCTGGCCAGCTGCAGCGTGAGCCAGATGGCGGCCCAGTCGTCAGGGCCGATCAGGGGTGTGTTCAATGCTATGAAAACAAGAGCTGTTGGCGCTTGATTTATCTGGTTTGTCAGTCGGAATGGCTGGGAAATGCCCCGCCATCATGCGCAAGGCGCTTCAAAAATCATAGCCGTAGGCACGGATGACGGCGCGCGCTTTCTCGCCGCGCAGGTACTGCATGAGCGCGTCGGCCGCGGGGTTGCCCTTGCCCCGCTGGAGCACGATGGCGTCCTGGCGGATCGGTGCGTGCATGGTGGCGGGCACGACCCAGGCCGAGCCTTCGCGCAACTGGCCGTTCTCCATCACCTGCGAGAGCGCCACGAAGCCCAGTGGCGCGTTGCCCGATGCGGCGAACTGGTAGGTCTGGCCGATGTTCTCGCCCGTGACCACGCGTGGCTGCACCTGCGCCGCAAGGCCCAGCTTGTCCAGCGTCTGCATCGCGGCCAGGCCGTAGGGCGCCAGCTTGGGGTTGGCGATGGCGATGTGCTTCCAGTCGCCGGTGCGCAGTACCTGGCCTTCGGCATCCACATAGCCGGGCTGCTTGCTCCACAGCACCAGCCGGCCGATGGCGTAGGTGAAGCGCGTGGCGCCGTTACCCAGGCCCTCGCGGGCGATCTTCTGCGGCGTGGCGTCGTCGGCCGCCAGCAGCACCCCGAACGGCGCGCCGTTGGCGATTTGCGCGTAGAACTTGCCCGTGGCGCCAAAAGACAGCACGGCCTTGTGGCCCGTGTCCTGCTCGAACTGCGCGGCGATCCGTTGCATGGGCGCGGTGAAGTTGGCGGCCACGGCCACCGATACCTCACCCGCGTGCGCTGCCGGCAGCAGGGCAGCGGCAGCCAGAGCGGACCACAGGATGGAGCGGACAGGGAAACCGGACATGAGAGGACCTCGTTATTCCATTTGTGAATAGCGGGAAGTATAGCTACCCAACCGTGCATGCCGTTTGCCGTTTGCCGTTTGCCGTTTGCAGCATGCCGCGTGCGCCCCAAGCGCCTTGGCGCCCGTGCGCGCAAGGCGGCATGATCGCGCCCATGCAGCATTCCGTATCGTTCCTCGACGCCCTCGGCCATGGCATGGCCGACAAGCGCATCGACATCCTGCGCCAGATCGGGCAGGGCGGCTCCATCTCCCAGGCGGCGCGTGCCGTGGGCGTCAGCTACAAGGCCGCGTGGCAGGCGCTGGATACGCTGACCAACCTGGCCGGCGCACCGTTGGTGGAGCGCGTGGTGGGCGGAGTGGGCGGCGGCGGCGCGCGCCTCACGCCCGCGGGGCGGCAGTTGCTGGAGGCGGCCGATGCGATGCGGCAGGTACGCGCCACGGTGCTGGCCGGGGTGGGCGAGGGCGGCGGCGCACAGGCGGTCGCCGCGCGGCTGGCGGTGCGCACCAGCATGCGCAACCAATGGCCCTGCATCGTGCAAGGCATGCAGGCGTGTGGGCAGATCGTGCGCGTGCATCTGCGTGGGGCGGGCGACGCGGCGCAGCTGCAGGTGTTTTCGCGCATCACGCGCGAGAGCGCCGAGCTGCTGGGCCTGCGCCCGGGCGTGCCCGTGCAGGCGCTGTGCAAGGCCACGGCCGTGCGTGTGCTGGCTGCGGCACGCGCGCCTGCGCCGGGTGCCGCCAATCACTGGGCCGCGCGGGCCGCGCGCGTGTCGCGCGGCGAGTTGGGGGACGAGGTCGCGGCGCAGTTGGAGGCGGGTATGCAGATGGTGGGATTCGCTGCCGCGGGATCGGGGCTGCGCGTGCGCTCGCGTGTCGTCATGGTGGCCGAGGAGTCGGCCATCGTGATCGCCGCCGAGAGCGCATGAATGACCCGCAAGGCCCCGTGTTGGCCGGGGGCATGAAGCGTTCCTACGTAGGCGTTTATACATAGGCATTTCTCCCAGTTATGGCGCACGGGGTGGCACTTTAGGATGCGGTGCAACATAAACATGGAGACGGTCTGTGTCGCGCACCCCGCGCGGCACGTGCCTGATGACAATGAGCGACGTCATACTGCAAACATCCCGCCTCACCAAGGAATTCAAGGGCTTCACCGCGGTCAGCGATGTGAATCTGAGCGTGCGCCGCGGGTCCATCCACGCATTGATCGGACCCAACGGCGCAGGCAAGACCACCTGCTTCAATCTGCTGACCAAGTTCCTGGAGCCCACGTCGGGCACCATCCATTTCAACGGCCACGACATCACGCGTGAGCATCCGGCGCAGATCGCGCGGCGCGGCGTGATTCGCTCGTTCCAGATCTCGGCGGTGTTCCCTCACCTCACGCTGATGGAGAACGTGCGCCTGGGCCTGCAGCGCAAGCTGGGCACGAGCTATCACTTCTGGCGCAGCGAGCGCAGCCTCAGCCAGCTCAACGACCGTGCGGTGCAACTGCTGACCGAGGTCGGCCTGCAGGAGCTGGCCGACGAGGTCACGGTGAACCTGCCCTATGGCCGCAAGCGTGCGCTGGAGATCGCCACCACGCTGGCCATGGAGCCCGAACTGATGCTGCTGGACGAGCCCACGCAGGGCATGGGCCACGAGGACGTGGACCGCGTCACTCAGCTCATCAAGAAGGTTTCCGCGGGCCGCACCATCCTCATGGTGGAGCACAACATGAAGGTCATCTCGACCATCGCCGACCGCATCACGGTGCTGCAGCGCGGCGCCGTCCTGGCCGAAGGGCCCTACGAAGAAGTCTCAAAGAATCCGCAAGTCATGGAAGCGTACATGGGCACGACCGACGGCCAACTGCAGGGGGCGCACTGACATGGCCGGCACCCCCGCACTGGAAATCCGCAATCTCGAAGCCTGGTACGGCGAATCGCACGTGCTGCACGGCGTGGACATGGTCGTGCAGCCCGGCGAGGTGGTCACGCTGCTGGGACGCAACGGCGCGGGCCGCACCTCCACCATGCGCGCCATCATGGGCCTGACCGGCGCACGCAAGGGCTCGGTGAAGATCCACGGCGTGGAGACCATCCACCTGCCCACACACCGCATCGCGCACCTGGGCCTGGGCTACTGCCCCGAAGAGCGCGGCATCTTCTCCAGCCTGTCGTGCGAGGAGAACCTGATGCTGCCGCCCGTGCTCAAGACGGGCTCGCCGGGCATGTCGATCGACGAGATCTACGCCATGTTCCCCAACCTGGCCGAGCGCAAGAACAGCCAGGGCACGCGCCTGTCGGGTGGTGAGCAGCAGATGCTGGCCGTGGCCCGCATCCTGCGCACCGGCGCCAAGCTGCTGCTGCTGGACGAAATTTCCGAAGGCCTGGCGCCCGTGATCGTGCAGGCGCTGGCACGCATGATCATCACGCTGCGCGAGAAGGGCTACACGGTGGTGATGGTGGAGCAGAACTTCCGCTTCGCCGCGCCGCTGGCCGACCGCTTCTACGTCATGGAGCACGGCCAGATCGCCCTGCAGTTTGGCGCCGACGAGCTGGAGGCCAAGATGCCCGTGCTCAACCAGTTGCTGGGCGTCTGACCGACCCCTTTCCCATTCGTTTCGCACCCACCAAGGAGACAACAATGCAAAAGACACTCAAGACACTGGTCGCAGTGATGGGGGCCGCCGGCCTGGCGGTATCCGCCATGCAGGCCCATGCGCAGGACAAGGTGAAGATCGGCTTCATCACCGACATGTCCAGCCTCTACGCCGACGTGGAAGGCAAAAACGGTGCTCTGGCCATCCAGATGGCCATCGACGACTTCGGCGGCAAGGTGCTGGGCAAACCCATCGAACTGCTCTCCGCCGACCACCAGAACAAGGCCGACATCGCTGCCAGCAAGGCACGTGAGTGGATCGACACGCAGAACCTGACGATGCTGTTCGGTGGCACCAACTCCGGCACTGCCCTGGCCATGGCCAAGGTGGCCGAAGAGAAAAAGCGCGTGTACTTCAACAGCGGCGCCGGTTCCTCCGCGCTGACCAACGACCAGTGCACGCCCTACACCGTGCACTACGCCTACGACACCGTGGCCCTGGCCAAGGGCACGGGCGGCGCCGTGGTGAAGCAGGGCGGCAAGGACTGGTTCTTCCTGACGGCCGACTACGCCTTCGGCCAGGCGCTGGAGAACGACACCGCCAAGGTGGTCAAGGAAAACGGCGGCCGCGTGGTAGGCAACGTGAAGCACCCGCTGAACGCGTCCGACTTCTCCTCCTTCCTGCTGCAGGCACAAAACTCCAAGGCGCAGATCCTGGGCCTGGCCAATGCCGGCGGCGACACCATCAACGCCATCAAGGCGGCCAAGGAATTCGGCATCAACAAGAACATGAAGCTGGCCGGCCTGCTGGTGTTCCTGACCGACATCCACAGCCTGGGCCTGCGCAACACCGAAGGCCTGCTGCTGACCACCAGCTGGGACTGGAACCTGAACGACAAGACGCGCGAGTTCGGCAAGAAGTTCTTCGCCAAGACCAAGCGCATGCCTACGGACATCCACGCGGCCGACTACTCCGCCACCATGAACTACCTGAAGGCCGTGCAAGCCGCCGGCACTACCGATGCCGACAAGGTCATGGAGAAGCTCAAGTCCACGCCGATCGACGACTTCTATGCCAAGGGCACGATCCGCGCCGACGGCCGCTTCGTGCACGACATGTACCTCATGCAGGTGAAGTCGCCCTCCGAATCCAAGGAACCCTGGGACTACTACAAGGTCGTGGCCAAGCTGCCCGGCGACCAGGTGTTCACCACCAAGGCCGAGAGCAAGTGCGCCCTGTGGAAGTGAGTTGAGCCACGGCCCCGGGCACTGCCCGGGACCGCGCGCGTCGACGTTGCAAACCAAAGCATGAAAGACAAAGGAGACACCACATGAAAGCGAAGCTCACGACATTGGCGTTCGTGCTCGGGGCCGCAGGGCTCATGGCGTCGACCGCGCACGCGCAGGACAAGGTCAAGATCGGTTTCATCACCGACATGTCCAGCCTCTACGCCGACGTGGAAGGCAAGAACGGTGGCGTGGCCATCCAGATGGCCATCGACGACTTTGGCGGCAAGGTGCTGGGCAAACCCATCGAGCTGCTGACGGCCGACCACCAGAACAAGGCTGACATCGCCGCCAGCAAGGCGCGCGAGTGGATCGACACGCAGGGCCTGACCATGATCTTCAGCGGCACCAACTCCGGCACTGCGCTGGCGCTGGCCAAGATCGCCGAAGAGAAAAAGCGCGTGATGATCAACAACGGCGCGGCGTCCTCTGCGCTGACCAACGACCAGTGCACGCCCTATACCGTGCACTACGCCTACGACACCGTGGCCTTGGCCAAGGGCACGGGCGGTGCCATCGTCGATGGCGGCGGCAAGAGCTGGTTCTTTCTGACGGCGGACTATGCCTTCGGCCATGCGCTGGAAGCCGACACCTCCAAGGTCGTGAAGGACAAGGGCGGCACGGTGGTGGGCGCGGTGCGCCACCCGCTGAATGCGTCCGACTTCTCGTCCTTCCTGCTGCAGGCGCAGAACTCCAAGGCGCAGATCCTGGGCCTGGCCAATGCCGGCGGCGACACCATCAACTCGATCAAGGCGGCCAAGGAATTCGGCATCGGCAACAGCATGAAGCTGGCCGGCCTGCTGATCTTCTTCAGCGACGTGCACAGCCTGGGCCTGCGCAACACCGAAGGCCTGCAGTTCACCACCAGCTGGTACTGGGACCTGAACGACGAGACGCGCAAGTTCGCCGACAAGTTCATGGCCAAGACCAAGCGCCGCCCCACCGAGATCCAGGCTGCCGACTACTCGGCCACGATGAACTACCTGAAGGCCGTCGAGGCCGCCAAGACCACCGACGCCGACAAGGTGATGGAGGCCTGGCGCGCCATGAAGATGAACGATTTCTTCGGTTCCGGCTACCTGCGTGCCGACGGCCGCTACGTGCACGACATGTACCTCATGCAGGTGAAGTCGCCGTCAGAGTCCAAGGGCACCTGGGACTACTACAAGCTCATCAAGAAACTGCCGGGTGAACAGGTGTTCACCACCAAGGCCGAGAGCAAGTGCGCCCTCTGGAAGTGATCGCGCTGCTCTCCTGATCCGACTCCCCTACATCAGCGTTCAGTTCCCATGGAAATTTTTGGTGTTTCATTGCCGGCCATGCTGAGTCAGCTCCTCCTGGGGCTGGTCAATGGCTCGTTCTACGCGATCCTCAGTTTGGGGCTGGCCGTCATCTTCGGCCTGCTCAACGTGATCAACTTCGCGCATGGTGCGCTGTTCATGCTGGGGGCGCTGATCACCTGGATGGCCATGAACTACTTCGGCGTCAACTACTGGGTGATGCTGATCTGTGCTCCGCTGATCGTAGGGGTGATCGGTGTGGTGATCGAGCGGCTCCTGCTGCGCTGGATCTACAAGCTCGACCACCTGTACGGCCTGCTGCTCACGCTGGGCCTCACGCTGATGATCGAGGGCGTGTTCCGCTCGATCTACGGCGTCTCCGGCCTGGGCTACGACACGCCCGAGCTGCTGGAGGGCGCGACCAACCTGGGCTTCATGATCCTGCCCAACTACCGCGCCTGGGTGGTGGTGGCCTCCATCGTGGTGTGCATCGCCACCTGGTACGTGATCGAGAAGACCAAGCTGGGCGCCTACCTGCGCGCCGGTACCGAGAACCCCCGCCTGGTGGAAGCCTTCGGCGTCAACGTGCCCGTCATGGTGACGCTGACCTACGCCTTCGGCGCAGCGCTCGCGGCCTTCGCCGGCGTGCTGGCGGCGCCCGTGTACCAGGTCACGCCGCTGATGGGCCAGAACCTCATCATCGTCGTGTTCGCGGTGGTGGTGATCGGCGGCATGGGCTCCATCATGGGCTCCATCCTCACCGGCCTGGGCCTGGGCGTGATCGAGGGCTTCACCAAGGTGTTCTACCCCGAAGCCTCGTCCACCGTCGTGTTCGTCATCATGGCCATCGTCCTGCTCATCCGCCCCGCCGGCCTGTTCGGCAAAGAGAAGTAAGCCAACGGGGTGAACCACATGAACGTCAATAAATTCGCTCCCATTGGCTACGGCCTGCTGCTGCTCGGCCTGATCGTCGCGCCCTTCCTTGGCGCCTATCCGGTGTTCGTGATGAAGCTGCTGTGCTTCGCGCTGTTCGCCTCGGCCTTCAACCTGCTGCTGGGCTACACGGGCCTGCTGTCCTTCGGCCACGCGGCCTTCCTGGGCGGCGCGGCCTACGTGACGGGCCATGCCGTGAAGGTGTGGGGCGCCACGCCCGAGCTCGGCCTGCTGGCCGGCCTGCTGGCCGGTGCGCTGCTGGGGCTGGTGATGGGCTTCTTCGCCATTCGCCGCCAGGGCATCTACGCCACCATGATCACGCTGGCCCTGGCACAGATGCTGTTCTTCGCGGCATTGCAGGCGCCCTTCACGGGCGGCGAGGACGGCCTGCAGGGCGTGCCGCGCGGCAAGCTGTTCGGCGTGCTCGACCTGTCGAGCGACTTGACCATGTACTACGTGTGCCTGATCGTGGTGGTGGTGGCCTTCCTGCTGATCGTGCGCACCATCCATTCGCCGTTCGGGCAGGTGCTCAAGGGCATCAAGGAAAACGAGCCGCGCGCCATCTCGCTGGGCTACGACACCAACCGCTTCAAGCTGCTGGCCTTCGTGATCTCGGCCGCCATTGCGGGTCTGGCCGGCGCGCTCAAGACCCTGGTGCTGGGCTTCGCCACGCTGTCCGACGTGCACTGGAGTGCTTCCGGCCACGTGGTTCTGATGACGCTGGTGGGTGGCCTGGGCACGCTGAGCGGCCCGCTGGTGGGCTCGGCCGTGGTGGTGCTGCTGGAGAACAAGATCGGCGAGCTGGGCACGCTGCTCGCGCAACTCACGACCATCGACTGGTTCAACACCCTGGGCGAGTCGGTGACCATCGTCACGGGCCTGATCTTCGTGGTCTGCGTGCTGGCCTTCCGTCGCGGCATCATGGGAGAGATCATCGCCTGGCTGGAGCGCCGCCGCACAGGGGGCAGCGGCAGCCACTGACGCCCTCGTCACCGCATGCCGGCTGGGCCAAGCCCCAGGCCGGCGGCACCCTCGGCCATGCGCGGCAACCGCCCTGCATGGCCGCTTTGTTTTTGATAGCTGGCGGCGCTTGTTGTATCTAGGGTCTAGGTGCAAATCGGGTGGAAATGCCCAAAAGCAAAGCGCTGGCAGCTATCACATGCATAGCGACAGGCCGCACCGTCAGCCCAGCCGCAGGCGCTGCGCATAGCCCGTCATCTCCAGATAGCCCCGCCCCACCTCGGGGCCGGCCGGTTCGCCCGCATCGCCCCGCGCCCGCGCTGCATGCAGCGTGCACAGCCCTTCCCAGTAGATCGCGCCGGTGGAGCCGCGGCTGTCCAGCTCCTGCGCGTCCAGCAGCGCACGCACGATGAAGCCGCCCGCGGGCGTGTCCACACGCCACTGCACCGGGTAGCGCGCGCCGCTGGCCGGGCTGTGCCAATGGCGCAGCGGGGAGAACACCACGGCCTCGGACGCGAACACCTGCGCGGTGTCCGCTCCTGCGGGCCGCCAGGAGCCGCCGGCCCAGAGCGTGCTGCCGTCGGCGCGTCGCAGGCGGAACGCGGTGAGTGCGGCGCCGTCGTGCAGGTTCATGCCGATCCAGTCCCAGCCCACGGCCTCGGGGTGCATCAGCGCCTCGCTCCACTCATGGTCCATCCAGGCGCGGTTGGCGGGGGCGGCCAGCGGTTGCACCGGCATGCGCCGGCCCGCGAGGGTGATGGCGCCCGTCACGGCCAACTGGGGCTGGCTGTAGTAGTAGCTGGCCTGCGCCGCGTCGGGCCCCTTGCGCGACAGGCCGGCCTGGCCCTGCAGCAGCACGGGCTGGGTGCTGGCGCAGTCCAGTTCCAGCGCAAATCCTTCTGCCTGCGCGCGCACCTCGTAGCGGCTGCCGCCCGGCGCGCTGCTGGCATGGCGCGTGAGCGACCAGTCGCGCAGGCGCACCTGCGTGTCGCCCTCCAGCGCCTCGGCAATGCCGAAGCCCGCGCGGGCAATGCGCTGGTCGTGCAATTGGCGACGGCCTTGCACGTCGGTCAACGCCGCGTGCGCAAACACGAGCTGGCGCGCGGCGAAGGCCGACTGCATGCCCTGCGTGGCATCCACGCGCGTGCGAAAAAAGGTGATCTGAAAGCCCCACAGCCGCTCGTCGGCCTGCGCATGGCCGGTGATGTACCACCACTCGGTGCGCAGATCGGGGTGGCTGCCGTGGTCGCGCGGGAAGGCGAGCGTGCGCGGCGCCAGGGCCCAGGCGGGAGAGCCCCAGCCGGTGGCACTCCAGCCCAGGGTGCTCTGGGCTGCGAGCACCAGCAGCGCGCGGCGCCCGACCATCAGGCCAGCAGCGCCTGCAGCCGCCCGTGCGCGGCCGCGCAGTCGCCCAGGCAGCGCTGCACCCAGGCGTCGTCATGGTAGGTGGGCAGGTAGCGCTCGCCCGCGTCGCACAGCAGCGAGAGGATCGACCCCCGCTGCCCCTGCGTGCGCATCTCCTGCGCCAGCCGCAGCATGGTGACGAA
Organism: Diaphorobacter sp. LI3; assembly: GCF_022807955.1. Taxonomy (NCBI): domain Bacteria; kingdom Pseudomonadati; phylum Pseudomonadota; class Betaproteobacteria; order Burkholderiales; family Comamonadaceae; genus Diaphorobacter; species Diaphorobacter sp. LI3. The sequence continues at coordinate 1,485,740 of NZ_CP094346.1, forward strand.
GTTGGTGCCCGTGGATGGGCCGACGCGCCGCCCCAGCAGGGTGGACAGCGCGCGCATGGCGGCGACGGAGTCGTCGTCGGCCACTTCCTCCATGCGGTCCACCAGCGTGCGGATGAAGCTCGGCTCCACGCGCGGGCGGCCAATGCCTTCGATGCGCGAGCCCGGCGCGGTGAGCGTGGCGTCGCCCGTGCGGTGGTAGGCGCCGAACACCGAGCCCGCCGGGTCGGCCACGCACACCTGCGTGGCGTGGCGCTGGTAGCGCACGTAGCGGCCGATGGTGGCGCTGGTGCCGCCCGTGCCCGCACCCACCACGATCCAGCGCGGCACCGGGCGGCGCTCGCGCTGCATCTGGGTGAACATGCTCTCGGCGATGTTGTTGTTGCCGCGCCAGTCGGTGGCGCGCTCGGCGTAGGTGAACTGGTCCATGTAGTGGCCGCCGGTGTCGGCGGCGATGGCGCGCGCCGCGCCGTACACGTCGCCCGCACGCTCCACGAAGTGGCAGCGTCCGCCGTAGAACTCGATCAGCGCGATCTTCTCGGCCGAGGTGCTGCGCGGCATCACCGCCACGAAGGGCAGGCCCAGCAGGCGCGCGAAATACGCCTCGCTCACGGCGGTGGAGCCGCTCGATGCCTCCACGATGGTGGAGCCCTCGCGCACCCAGCCATTGCATAGCGCATACAGGAACAGCGAGCGCGCCAACCGGTGCTTGAGGCTGCCCGTGGGATGGGTGGATTCGTCCTTCAAATACAGGTCGATGCCGGCGCTGGCGAACGCGGGCAGCGGCAGCGGGATCAGGTGGGTGTCGGCGCTGCGCTGGTAGTCGGCCTCGATGCGGGCGATGGCCTCGTGCAGCCAGTCGCTGCCGGCCGCCGGGGCGGAAAGAGAGGAGGGGGACAACATGGCCCGCATTGTCGGCGACTACCAGTCTTCCTTGACGGCCATCACCGCGTCGCGGCCCGCGGCCAGGCGGCCTGCCAGCCAGGCGGTCAGCGTGCCTACCGCCACCACGGCCAGGGCCAACGCGCCCAGTCGCGGCCAGGGAACGGCCAGGTCCATGGTCCAATGAAAGCTCTGCGGGTTCACCACATGCACCAGCACCGTCGCCACGGCCAGGCCCAGCAACGTGCCGGCCACTGCGCCCACGGCCGTCCAGGCCGCGCCCTCGCCGGCGACCACCGCCAGGATCTGCCGCCGCGTGAGCCCCAGGTGGGCCAGCAGCCCGAATTCCTTGCGCCGCGCCAGTACCTGTGCGCTGAAGCTGGCCGCCACGCCGAACAGCCCGATGCCGATGGCCACCGCCTGCAGCCAGTAGGTGACGGCGAAGCTGCGGTCGAAGATCGCAAGCGACCGTGCGCGGATCGCATCGGCCGAGGTGAATTCCAGTGCATCCGCCGCCGAGGCGCCCAGACTCTCGCGGGCCTGCTCCAGCACCTCGCTGCGCAGCGCGCCGGCCTCGCGGCCCGGCATGGGCCACAGCGCCAGGTCGCTGGCGCGCGCGTCACCCGTCAGGCGCGCAAAGTCCTGCAGGTCCAGCGCGATGGCGCCGTGCTGGCGCACATAGTCGCGCCACACACCAGCTACGAAAAATGTAGCTGCTGGCGCTTTTTCAGACTGCGCTGGGGGCCTGAAAACCTCTGAAAGCCGCGGCCAGTCCGCGCCTGGGCGGGCGCCGTACAGGTCCACCACCGCCTCGCTCACGTACACGCCGACGCGCCCTGGGGGCACGGGGCGCGCAGGGTCCACCAGTGGCAGAGCGCGGGCCGGGTCGCCCTCCAGCGGCCGGGCCAGCAGCGCGACGGGGGCGCGGTCGGGTGCGAGTTGCAGGCTGCTGGTGCGCAGCGCCTGCACGCGCGCCACGGCGGGCAGGCGCGCCACGGCATGGACGAAATCCGGGGGGAATACCGCGGCCTCGTCGCCGCTGGCGCCGCCGGCCGCGCGCAGGTACAGCGGCGCGGGCAGCACGCTGTCCAGCCACTGGCTGACCGAGCCGCGAAAGCTGCCTACCATCACCGTCAGCGCCACGGCCAGGCTCAGCGCCGCCACCACGCCGCCAACGGCCACGGCGGCGCTGGCGCGCATGCGGCGGGCGCGTTCCAGCGCCAGCAGGGCCAGGGCATGGCCCGCCGCCAGCGGCTGCAGCCGCGCCAGCAGCGCCTGCACCAGCCAGGGCAGCAGGGCAATGCCGCCGATCAGCAGCAGGCCCACCGCCACGTAGGCCGCCAGCGGTATGCCAAAAATGGGCGGAAGCGTTGCCAGTAAAGCGCTAGCAGCTATCAAAACAAGACCGATCCAGGCGCGCGCGCCGCGCCCGGCCTGCGCACCCAGGCCCTTGAGGGTCTGCGCCGGCGGCAACTGCTGCGCATGGCGCGCGGGCCACCAGCCGCCGATCAGCGCGGCCGCTACGCCCAGCAGGCCGTAGAGGAGCGCCGCCGGTGTACTCCACTGCAGCGCAGGCTGTGCACCGGTGAAGTAGCCGCCGCCCAGGTCGCCACCCAGCAGGGTGAGCGCCAGCGCCGCCAGCGCCGTGCCCAGGGCGATGCCGGCCACGCTGCCGATGAGGCCCAGCGCGCAGGATTCCAGCAGCACCAGCGCCTGGCGCTCGCGCGGCGTGGTGCCCAGCACGGCCAGCAGCGCGAACTGCGGCGCACGCTGCGCCACGCTGAGCGCCAGCACCGAATACACCAGGAAGCCTCCGGTGAACAGCGCCACCAGCGCCAGCACCGTGAGGTTGACGCGGTACGCGCGCGAGAGGCTGTCCACCCGCTGCACATCGTCCTGCGGCGCGGCGAACTGCACGCCCGCCGGCCAGCCGGGCAGGGCGGCCAGCACCTGCTGCACGCTGGCGGGCGTGCTGCCGGGCTGCAGTCGCAGGTCGATGCGGGTGAGCTGCCCCGCGCGGCCGAACAGATCCTGCGCGGCGCCGATGTCCATCACCGCCAGGGGCGCGCCGCCCGCGGCCACCGTGCCCGCCACGCGCACGGGGTGCGCCGCCAGGCCTGCCTGCAGTGTGATGGCGGGGGTCTGTGCGTCGATGGTGCCCAGGCCCAGCGCCTGTTGCGCCGCAGGGTTGAGGAACACGCTGGCGGGCGCCAGCATGGCCAGGCGGTCGGCGCCGTCGTAGGCACGCGGCGCCAGGGCCGGCGCCATGGCGGGCAGCAGCAGCGCATCGGCGCCCAGCACGCGCAGCGCCACGGGTGTCTGGCCGCGGGTCGCGGACGCCCGTACCGGCACTTCCAGCCACGGGCTGGCCAGGCGCACCTGCGGCTGGCGGGCAACCTCGCCATAGAGCGATTCGGGCAGCGCGCCGCGTGTGGCGCGCAGTTCCAGGTCGGGCTGACCGTTCACCGCGCGCACGGCCTGGGCGAATTCGTCCAGCGCTGACGCATTGATCACATGCACTGCGAACCCCAGCGCCACGCCCAGCATGACGGCGGCCACGGCGGCTGCGCTGCGCCCGGGGTGGTGGCGCAGCGCACGCCAGGAGAAGGTGCGCAGCAGGGCGGTCAGCATGCCGCGATTGTGCGGCCCGCGGCGCATGGAGTTGCGCTGCATCAAATTCAAACGTGCGGGGGTTCTTGAACCGCGGCGCGACAGCGCCTATATAGCCTGAAGACGGCGGGGGCCGACCTCGCCGGACGGATGGCCCGTGCGGGCCGCTTCACCTTGTTCTCGAAAGAAGGAGTTTCATCATGAATTCACTGGTCACCCGTGGCAGCTTGTTTGACGATTTCTTCAAGGACTTTGCGCCGGGCTTCTATGTCCGCCCGCTGCACGGCGATGGGCTGCCCACGCCGTCGCAGATCAAGATCGACGTGAAGGAGGACGACGCCGCCTACACCGTGCATGCGGAGGTGCCCGGCGTACCCAAGGAGGACATCCATATCTCCATCGATGGCAACGTGGTCAGCCTGCGCGCCGAGGTGCGCCAGCACGACGAGAAGAAAGAAGGCGAGAAGGTGCTGCGCAGCGAGCGCTACTTTGGCTCGGTGGCGCGCAGCTTCCAACTGCCCGTGGATGTGGACGCCGCCCAGTGCAAGGCCAAGTACGACAACGGCGTGCTCACGCTCACGCTGGCCAAGAAGCAGGGCAACAAGACCCAGCGCCTGACGATCGACTAAATCGCTTGCGCCGGGCGGATACCCTGCGCCGTGAGGCGCAGCACCCGGTCCGCCCGCGCCGCGGCGGCCTGCGAATGGGTCACCAGCACCAGCGCGGCGCCGTGCTCGCGGGTCTGGGCGATGAGCAGATCCATGACCAGCGCCGCCGTGGTGGGGTCCAGGTTGCCCGTGGGCTCGTCGGCCAGCAGCAGGGCGGGGCGGTGCACCAGCGCGCGGGCAATGGCCACGCGCTGCAATTGCCCCCCGCTGAGCTGCTGCGGCAGCCGCTCGCCCAGGCCTTCCAGGCCCACGGCGGCCAGCATCTGCTGCACGCGCCGCGCATCGGGGCGGTTGAGCAGCATCAGCGGCAGGCCCACGTTCTGTGCCACGTCCAGATGCGGCAGCACATGGAAGGCCTGAAACACGAAGCCCACATGGGCGCGGCGCCACAGGGCGCGCTGCGTGTCGTCCAACTGCCCCAGATCCACGCCCTCGTGCAGCACCTGACCGGCATCCCAATGGTCCAGCCCCGCCAGGCAGTTAAGCAGCGTGGACTTGCCCACGCCCGAGTCGCCAACGATGGCGACGAACTCTCCGCGCTGCACTTGCAGTTCCACGCCCTCGAACACCGCCTGCCCGCCGTAGTGCTTGGCAAGGCCGCGCACCTGCAGCAGGGACGTGGGTTGGGCGCTCATGCGCGGCCACCCCACACGCGCGCGCGCACGGCCTGCACCAGTTGCGCAGTGGCGTCGGGCGCGTCGCAGGCGATCGAATGGCGCTGGGGCATGCTGCGCAGCCAGGTGATCTGGCGCTTGGCCAACTGGCGCGTGGCGGCAATGCCGCGCTCCGGCAGGCTGCTCATCGGGTAGAGGCCGTCCAGTGACTCCCACGCCTGGCGGTAGCCCACGCAGCGCATGCTGGGCAGCTCGGCGTCCAGGTCGCCGCGCGCACGCAGGCGCAGGACTTCGTCCAGAAAGCCGGCGGCCAGCATGGCGTGAAAGCGCTCGGCAATGCGCCCATGCAGCCAGGCGCGGTCGTGTGGCTCCAAGGAAAAAAGGCTTGCAGCGCTCATCGGGCGGCCGCTGGCAGCTACGGTTTTGGTCGTGTGAAAGCTCGACAGCGGCCGGCCCGAGACATGCCACACCTCCAGTGCGCGCTGGATGCGCTGGCTGTCGCCGGGTGCCAGGCGCGCGGCGGTCGGCGGGTCCACGCGCGCCAGTTCGGCATGCATGCCGCTCCAGCCGATGGCGGCGGCCTGGGCCTCCAGGCGCGCGCGCACGGCGGCGTCGGCGGGCGGCATGTCGTCGATGCCGTCAAACAGCGCCTTGAAATACAGCATGGTGCCGCCCACCAGCAGCGGTAGCGCGCCGCGCGCGCGGATCTCGCCGATCAGACGCGTGGCGTCCTGCACGAACTCGGCCGCGCTGTAGGCCTGCAGCGGGTCGCGGATGTCGATCAGGTGGTGCGGCACGCGGGCCTGCTCGGCGGGCGTGGGCTTGGCGGTGCCGATGTCCATGCCGCGGTACACCAGTGCCGAGTCCACGCTGATGATCTCCACCGGCAGGCGGGGCGCGAGCGCGTCGGCAATGGCAAACGCCGCCGCCGTCTTGCCCGAGGCCGTGGGCCCAGCCAGTGCGAGCGCGGGAATGTGGTCAGCGGGCATGGGCAACCTCCTGCGGGGCATGGCGCTGCACCAGCGTCCAGGCAATGGCCGCCAGCAGCAGCGACCACAGGGCCACGCCTTGCACCAGCGGCCACACGCTGCCGTCCAGCGCCCCGCCCAGCCACTGGCCGATGGCGAAGCCCGCCAGCATCATCATGAAACCATTGAGCGCCGAGGCCATGCCCGCCGCCTGCGGGAACGGTCCCACCGCGCCCGACTGCCCACAGGGCTGGTGGATGCCGTGGCCCACCATGTAGAGGTAGAACGGCGGCAGCAGCGCGGCCACGCTGTGCCAGCCCAGCGCGGCGGCGAGCAACATCAGCAGGCCGCCGCTGGCCGACAGCGCGCCGGCGATGGCGACCGTGCGCTTGAGGCCGTGGCGCGCCAACAGCCGCCGGCACAGCAGCGTGCCCAGCAGGTACGCCACGGCCGTGGACAGCAGCGCCAGCCCGTACTGCGTGCGCGAAATGCCCAGCACGTCGAGGTAGACGAAGGACGAGGCCGCGAGGAAGGTGAACAGCCCGCCATAGCTGGCCGTGGTGAGCAGCGAGAACGCCCAGAACGCGGGCGTGCGCAATATCTGCACCGCGGTGCCTGCCAGCATGGCGGGGCGCAGGGCGTGCGGGTTGCGCTGGTGCAGCGTCTCGGGCATGCGCAGCGCCACCAGCGCCAGCGTGCCCATGGCGTAGCCGGTGAGCGCCAGCAGTGCCGCGCGCCAGTTGAACCACTCGGTCAGCAGCCCGCCCAGCGGCGCGCACAGGCAGGCCACGAGCCCCAAGCCGGTCAGCGCCTTGGACATGGCGCGTGCGCCCGCCAGCGGCGTGTACAGGTCGCGCACGATGGCGCGCGCGCACATCACCACGGCGCCCATGGCGACGCCCTGGGCCGTGCGCCAGGCGATGAGCACCGCCATGGACGGCGCCAGCGCCGCGCCCACCGCCGCCAGCGTGTACATCGCCAGCCCGGTGAGCAGCACCGGCCGGCGGCCGAATCGGTCGGACAGCGGCCCCCATGCCAGTTGCGAGCAGCCAAAGGCCAGCAGCAGCGCGGACAGCGTGAGTTGGCCTGCGGCCACGGGTGCGTTCAGGCTGCGCGTGAGCGCGGGCAGGGCGGGCAGGTACAGATCGGTGGTGACGGGCTGGATGCTCAGCAGCAGGGCCAGCACCAGGATGGCCAGGCCGGGAGGCACAGGCACGGGTACCGCAGGCGCCTGCTGCGGGCCGATGGCGGCGGACGGGACGGACATGATGCGCGCGAGGGTAGCAGAGTCGATGGCGCGCCAGACCCAAGGCCCCGCACCCCCGCCGGGGCTTGGAGCGGTGCGCAGGGCAGGCCCAACGCATTTGGGTGAAAATGGCCTGTACCGCCCTATGGACAAGCGCGAGCAGCTATGAAAAACGTAGTCCACTGCGCGCATTCAGCTTCGAGCAACGCCGTGACCTCCACCACCCGCATTCCCTTGCTTATCCTCAACGGCATGACGCCGCAGCACCTGGACCAGATCGGACAGCGTTTTGACGTCTGCTATGCCCCCACGCCCGACGCGCGCGCCCAGGCCATCGCACAGCAGGGCGCGCGCTTCAGGGCGGTGCTGACCATCGGCGCCGTCGGTCTCACGGCGCAGGAGATCGCCGCCATGCCCGCGCTGGAGCTGGTGTGTGCCCTCGGCGCGGGCTACGAGAACGTGGCGCTGGACGCCGCCCGCGCGCGCGGCATTGCGCTGGCCAACGGCGCGGGCACCAACGACGACTGCGTGGCCGACCATGCGTTCGGGCTGCTGATTGCCATCGTGCGTGGCATGCGCACCCTGGACCAGCAGTGCCGCGCGGGCGTGTGGCGCGACGCGATCGGCCTGCCGCCCAATGTCTCGCGCAAGCGGCTGGGCATCTTCGGGCTGGGCACCATCGGCCACAAGATCGCGCGCCGCGCGGCAGGCTTTGACATGGAGATCGGCTACCACAACCGCAGCCCGCGCGCGGAGGTGCCGCACCGCTACTTCCCCAGCCTGCAGGAGCTGGCCACCTGGTGCGACGTGCTGGTGTGCGCCACGCCGGGCGGGGCGTCCACGCGCCACCGCGTCAATGCCGAGGTGCTGCAGGCGTTGGGCCCCCAGGGCTACCTGGTGAACATCGCGCGCGGCAGCGTGGTGGACACGCAGGCCCTGGCGGCCGCGCTGCGCGAGCGCCGCATTGCCGGCGCGGGGCTGGATGTGTACGAGAGCGAGCCCGCGCCGCCGCAGGAGCTGGTGGGCCTGGACAACGTGCTGCTCACCCCGCACGTGGCCGGCTGGTCGCCCGAGGCCGTGCAGGCCAGCGTGGACCGCTTCCTGGCCAACGCCGAGGGCCACTTTGCGGGGCGCGGCGTGGTCTCGCCGATCTGACCGCAGACTACAGCGCCGCGCGCAGGCGCTCGGCATAACCGGCCAGCACGGCGGCTGGCGGCTCCTGGCGTGGCCAGGTGAAGGTGATGCCGTCGTCCTGGTGGCGCGGCACCACGTGCAGGTGCACATGCGCCACCGTCTGCCCGCCCAGCGCGCCATTGGCCTGCAGCAGCGTGAGCCCGGGCGGGTCGAACGCGGTGCGCACCGCCAGCGCGACGCGGCGCGCGGTCTGCATCAGCGCCGCGGCCTCTTCGGGGGTCGTGTCGAGCAAGGTGGCCGCATGCCGTTTGGTAGCGACGAGGACATGACCCGGCGTGACCTGGCCGATGTCCATAAAGGCGATCGTGAGCGCGTCCTCATAGACCTTGGCACTGGGGATCTCGCCGGCCACCAGCCGGCAGAAGATGCATTGGCCGGGCGGCGAGGTGTCAACGAACATGGGCACGGGCGGTCTCTCCTGTAGGTTGGAATATTCAGGTTGGCCGCGGATGGGGATGCGGTGACCCTGTCGCGCTGGAGTGTAAGGACCTAGTGCGCGCCGGCCTAGGCCCGCGGCGCGGCGCGCGCCGCATCGATGGTCGTCAAGGGCGATTGCAGGCAGACCAGCCCGCCTGGGCCGGCGTCGCGCCAGGCGATGCCCGCGTGCGACTGCTTGGCATCGCGCTTGGCCAGCGCCGCGAGGTTGGCCACCTCTTCGGCATGCTCCATGCTGCCCGGCGACACGCGCACCGCGCCGATCGACAGCGTGGTACAGCGAAAGAAGCGGTTCACGCCATGCCGGTCCTCGGCCCAGATGCCGCCTTCTTGGCGCGCGGATTCATCGAACAGGGCGATGGCCTCGCGCGCGAACGAGTCCACGATGCGCTGGCAGCGCGCCAGCCAGTCGCTGCTCTGGAACAGCAGCATGAAGTCGTCACCGCCCACATGGCCCACGAAGTCGGCCCGCGGGTCGCAGTGCGTCAGCGCCAGCCGCGCCACCAGGCGGATCATCTGGTCGCCGCGCCAATAGCCGTAGTGGTCGTTGAAGGGCTTGAAGTGGTTCAGGTCGGCGTAGCAGGCGACGAAGGCCGCGCGGTTGTCCAGCAGGCGCTGCATGTGCAGGCTGATGGGGATGTTGCCGGGCAGGAAGGTGAGGGGGTTGGCGTGGCGCGCGGCCTCGATGCGCGCTTCGGTCACGCCGCGCACCAGTTGCTCGCCGGTGCCCAGGCCCGCGTAGCGCCCGTTGTCGGTGACGATGAAACCGTCGTTGAGGTAGCGCTGGTCCTGCGAGGTGAGGATGCCCACCAGATGCTCCACGTCGCAGTCCATCTCCACCACGCGCGGCGACGTATTGGCGAACGCCATGCAGGGCTTGCGGCCGTGCACCTCGCGAAAGTACAGCGTGGCGTAGTGGTTCATGAACTCCTGGCGGTTGATGAGCGCCACGGGGCGTTCGCCCTCCAGCACCGCAATGGCGTGCAGATCGCCATGCGTGCGAAACAGCTCGGCCACCGCGTCGTTGCTGGTGCAGGGCGTGACGGTGGGCGCCTGCGCCATGAGCAGGTTGCGCAAGATGCCCGGGCGCATGGGCTGGCCGCCGTGCGGCAGCACGGCCACGCGGCGGTCCCGCAGCACGGCCAGCGCGGGCGGCTCGATCGCCAGGCGAGCGGTACGCGCGGGCCGGCCCAGCAGGTAGCCCTGGCCGTAGGAAATATCGAGGTCGCGCAGCGCGCGCAGCTCGTCGCTGGTCTCGATGCCTTCGGCCACCAGCGTGGTGCCGAACACTTCGGCAATGCCGCGGATCGCCTGCAGCATCTGCAGCTTCTCGGGGTGCTGGCCGATGTCGCGCGTGAAGTACTTGTCGATCTTCACGAAGTCCGGGCGCACCTCCAACCACAGGCGCAGGCTGGAATGGCCGTCGCCGAAGTCGTCCAGCGCCAGGCGCATGCCACTGGCGTGCACCTGGCGCAGTGCGTCGCGCAGCGGCACCAGGTCGTGCACGCGCTCGTGCTCGGTGATCTCCAGCACCACCATGTGCGGTGACACGCCCAGCCGGCGCACCACGTGGGCCAGAGGCTCCGCGCCGCACAGCCCGACGCCCCAGACCAGCGCGTCGGCGCTGATGTTCACGAACAGCCGGCCCGGCGTGGCCTGCTGGCCCCATTGGGTGAGTGCCTGCGCGACGCACAGCAGTTCGAAGTCGTGCAGCAGGTCTTCGGCGCGTGCCTGGGCCAGCAAGGCGTCGGGCGACTGCAGCGGCGAGTTTTCCGGGCCGCGGATCAGCGCCTCGTGTGAATAGAGGTTCCCCTCGCGCAGGTCGGCCAGGGGCTGGAATACGCAGTGCAGCCCACCCGCGCGCAGCAGCCGCGCCAGCGGCCCTTCGCCCCGCCGCACCCTGGGTGACAGCGAAGGCAGCAGTGCGCGCAGAGACAGCCGCGGAGCATCAGGCATCGGTAGCAATTGGTAACTGTTAAAAGGGGAGCGTAGGCCTTCCGGGTGACAGGCCCGTGACGCGCATGCGCCTGGCAAGGGCGATGGACGGTATTGAATTAATAGCTGCTGGCGCTTTGTCCGTAAGCGTCAGGGCCACTTTTCATTGGTGTATCTGCGGGCAAAAAAAAAGCACGCGGCGCATGGCGCCGCGTGCCGTGCAGTGGCCGACAGGGCCGGCTTCGTCAGAACCGGTGGCGGATACCCACGCCGAAGCTGTTGCCCGTGGACTGGTTGGTGATCTTGTCGTTCATGTACATCGCGTACACGTCCGTGCGCTTGGACAGGTTGTAGTCATAGCCCAGCGTGAAGGTTTTGCGGTCCAGGTCCGAGTCCGTCAGCTCGGTCTTGACCCAGGAAGCCAACAGGCTGCCGCCGCCCAGCGGGGCCGATGCGCCGACCTGCATCGTCTTGGCCTTGCCGGGGCTGTTGTCGGCCTTGGTCTGGCCGTAGCTCAGGTAGGGCTTCACGACGTTGAAATCGTAGGCCGCGGCCAGCATCCAGTCCTTCTTGGTCGTGCCTAGGTAGGTGCCCTGGCCGGGGTTGCTGATCTGGTCGCGCTCGTAGTAGCCAGTCAGCGTCAGCGGGCCGCCGAAGTAGAAGAAATTAGCGCCGACGTTCTTCTTGCCGTTATCGCCCGGCAGTTCGCCGAACTGGTACTGCAGGTTGGCCTTGAAGCCGCCGATGTCGGGCGTGCTGTAGGCGATCTGGTTGCTCCAGCCTGTGTCGGACGGGGTGGTGGCCTGCCAGCCGGAGGCGTTGAACAGCGGCACGTTCTTGTGCAGGATCAGCGGCGAGAACGTGAACGAGTCGCCCAGCGGGTTGCCCACCACGGACGGCAGGAAGTTGGGTGCCATCCAGCGGCCCAGCAGCACGGAGCCAAAACTGCCCGACAGGCTCACGTTGGCATCGCGCGAGAAAAACGTGTCGCCCGGAAAGCGGCCCTGCGTGCCGGCATCCACCTGGATGAACGAGGTGAGCTGGAAGTTGGCCTTCAAGCCGCCGCCCAGGTCTTCGGAGCCGGTGAAGCCGAACCACGAGGTAGTCATGCCACCGCTGTTGACCACCGAGCGGCGGTCGGCGTCGCCGGCCATCTTCATGGAGCCGACGTAGACGTCGGTCAGACCCGAAAGCGTGACGGAGGTTTGGGCGTGCGCCGTGGCCGCGCACAGCGTGGCGGCGGCAATAGCGATCAAATGGCGGTACATGGGTTCTCCTCTGTAGGGCGGGGATGCGCGGCTGGCGCAGGGGTTGTTATGACGGTTTCGTGTCAGGCAGCGATTGTGGTCAAGCAAACATCATGCCGCCAGCCTTTTTCGTGTTTTTGCAACACTGCGAACGCAAGTTGTTGCGCCCGGACCCGCCGGAACGGCGCGTGAGGCGGCCCGGCACTCCGGCGGTTGCACGTCCACTTTTGATTTCGCTCAAAGCAGGACGGGCGGTGCGCCGGCACAGTGGCGGTCATGTTCCCCCTACCGTCCTCCGACCAGTCCGCACAGATCGAGGTGGCCACCGCGGGCGAGGTGCTGCGTGAGCGCCACCAACAACCTGCGTCCGTGCTCTACCTTGACAGTGGCCGCGTGCTGCTGGGCGTGCGCGAGGACGGCGTGATGCGCCACCAGCTTGGTGTGGTCGAAGGGCCGTTCTGGCTCGACGCCGCCACCGCGCTGCTGGAGCAGCCCTGCGCCGTGGACATGGTGGCGGACACCCGCGTGCAGTTGCGCCGGCTACCGCTGGAGGACTTCAAGCGCACCTTTGATGAGTTGCCCGTGGGCGCACAGGCGCTGCTGCGCGACATGGCCACCGGTTACTGCCAACAGACGGAACTGGCCGTGAGCCGCCTGGCCCAGGACGCAGAAGCCCGCTGCGCCCAGTGGCTGCTGCGCCATGCGCAAAACAGTGAAGACGGCGGCTTGCGCGTTACGCTGCACCAGCGCAAGCGCCTGATTGCGGCGCAGTTGGGCATTGCGCCCGAGACGCTCTCGCGTGTGCTGCGCCATCTGCGCGAGCACGGCCTGATCGCTGGCACGGGCAACGTGCTGAGCCTGCCGCAGCCCCGCGCGCTGCAGCTGGTGGCCGGCGTCTGAGCACACGCTGGGCACTCCGCCCGATGGGGCCGCTGCGGCGGCCCTTTTGCATCCAGTTGTTACCGCTCTCTACCTGAAGGCCTGAGGCGTCAGGGTTTTTCCCGCGCCGTCACAGGGTTCCACCCAGTCTGGAGCCGGGGGTGCCTGCGTATATTGGTTCGGGCCTCTGGTGAGGCTGTAGCCCCCCTACGACCATGGTTCGCGCCTTCCTCGATCCTCTCGTTTCGGGCGCTTCGAACGCGGAGCGCCCATGACACCGCCCGAGCATGTTGCCGCGTGGGAAGACGTGGCGCCCGAGCGGGAGCCTGAAGGCTTCGCATGGCTGCCCGGTCCGCTGGTGGGCAAGCTGCTGGCGGTGGCGGCGCTGGCCATCGTGCTCTCCGCAATGCTCACCGTGTGGGTGCTGTCGCGCGCCGCGGGCCAGGAGGTCATGCAGCGCCTGGTCAGCCAGCAGAACGACGAGGTGGAACTGGTGGCGCGGTTGCTGGCCAGCAAGATCGAGCAGAGCCAGAAGGTGCTTGCCACCGTGGCCGAGGGCATCACCCCCGAGCTGTTGGAGTCCCCCGCGTCGCTGGAATGGCTGCTGCAGCAGGGCCTGCCGGCCGTGCGCTTCTTCGACGCCATCCAGGTTGCGCGCAAGGACGGCAACCTCGCCATCAACCTGCGCTATGGCAAGCTGGAAAAGGCCTCGGGTCTGGACCCGGGCGAGCGCGATTACCTCGTGCGCACGCTGCTGGACGGCAAGCCGCTGGTGTCGGGCCTCATCGGCGCCACGCCGGCCGAGGCGCGCGTGATGTTCACCATGCCGCTGCTGCGGGGGGAGGGCCGCGTCATCGGGGCCGTGGCGGGCGTGCTGCGGCTGCAATCGCAGGGACTGCTGCCGCATTCCCTGGCGCTGCCTGCGCGCAGCGACTCGCAGCTGGTGGTGTTCACGCGCGACGGGGTGATCCTGGCGCACCCCAATATGGAGCGCGTGCTGGGCCAGGTGGCCGACGAGCCCGGCCTGGGCGAGGCCTATGCGCGCTGGCGCCGTGCGGACGATGCGCCGCTGGCCGGCCGCGCGCAAACCACCGTGCAGGCGGACCACGTGGTGAGCTTGGCCAGCGTGCCCATGCCGCAATGGGTGGTGGCCCGGGTGAGCGCTTCGCAGGCCGTGCTGGCGCCAATGCAGGGTGTCCAGCGCCGGGCCTGGGCGCTCGCGGCCGCGGCCACGGCGCTGGTGGCCCTGTTGGCGCTGGGCGCCATGCTGTGGATCGCGCGCCCGCTGATCCTGCTGCGCCAGCGTGCCCGAGCGCTGATGGACGCAGAGGCCGCTGGTGCGCCGGCGAGCGGGTCCGCCGGGCATGACGGCCCATGGCCGCACAGCCCTGGCGAGGTGGACGATGTGGTGCGCGTCTGCACCCGGCTGTTGGAACACCGGCGGCTGCAACAGCGTGGGTCGGAGGCGTCGGCGCGCCAGTTGCGTGCGGTGCTGGCGCACGTGCCGCTGGGCATCGTCGTCAGCCGCGACGAGCAGGTGGAGGTCGTGAGCCAGCAGGCCGGCCGCATGCTGGGCTATGCGCCGGCGCAGCTCCAGGGGCGCCGGCTGACGGATCTGCTGGCCTCGCCGCCCGGCGCAGCGGATGTGGCCCAGCAGGTGCGTGCGCGGTTTGCGGCCCACGGCAGCTTCGATGGCGAACTGCCGCTGCTGCGCAAGGACGGCAGCACGCTGTGGGTGCGGGCGCAGGGGCAACTGGTGGAGCCCGGCGTGCCGTCCAGCGGCCTGGTGTGGTCGCTGGAAGACTTCACTGCGGAGCGTGCAGCGCGCCAGCAGCAGTCCTGGGAGCGCGCCCACGACCCCTTGACCCAACTGCTCAACCGCGCGGAGTTTGAGTTGCGCCTGCAGATGCTGCTGGACGCGCGTGCTGCGCGGGGCCCGCGGGGTGTGTCGGAGGAAGACGGCGGGGTGCTGCTGTTCATGGACCTGGACCATTTCACCGTGGTCAACGACGTTGCCGGCCATGATGCGGGCGATGACGTACTGCGCCATCTGGCTCGTCTGCTCGAATCGGAAGTGCGGCACAACGGCTGGGCTGCGCGCGTGGGCGGCGACGAGTTCGCCATCGTGCTGCCGGGCAGCTCCTTGGCGCGCGGGCAGGCCGTAGCCGAGCAGTTGCGCGCCGCCGTGCAGGCGTGGGAGCCCGCATATGGCGGGCGTAGCTTCACCCTGGGCCTGAGCGTGGGGCTGGTCCCGCTGGCGCCCGGTGCGCACGGTGTGGCGGCGCTGCTCTATGCCGCCGACATGGCCTGCTACCAGGCCAAGCGCGCCGGGCGCAACCGCATCGCCGTAGGCAGCGTGCAGGTACCGGCCTGAACGGCTCGGCTGGCATGGCCGCACACGGCGGCGGGTTACTCCAGCCGCCCGATCGCGCGCAGCACGTTCTCTGCCGTGGCGGGCGCGGTCAGTTGCACGGGCGCGCGCACATCGGCGTCGTCCCCCCGGGCCGCAGCGATTGCATTGCGCAGTGCTTCGTACACGCTGATGGCCAGCATGAACGGGGGCTCGCCCACGGCCTTGCTGCCGCCCACGTTGTCCTCGCGGTTGGGCTGGTGCCACAGCTGCACGCGCAGGTGCTCGGGCACGTCGCCCGTGGCGGGGATCTTGTAGGTGCTGGGGGCGTGCGTGGCCAGGCGTCCTTCGTCGTTCCACACCAGTTGCTCGGTGGTAAGCCACCCCATGCCCTGCACGAAACCGCCCTCGATCTGGCCGAGGTCGATGGCCGGGTTGATGCTGTGGCCCACGTCGTGCAGGATGTCCACGGCCAGCACGCGGCTCTCGCCGGTGTGGGTGTCGATGGCCACCTCGGTGCAGGCGGCACCATAGGCGAAGTAGTAGAAGGGCCGGCCGGTGAGCGTGGTCTTGTCGTAGTGGATCTTGGGCGTGCGGTAAAAGCCGTCGCTCCACAGCTGGATGCGGTTGGCGTAGGCCTCCTTCACCACGTCCTCCCAGCGCCGCGTGCGCTTGGGGGATATGACCTGCCCACCCGCGAAGCGGATGGCGCCCGCGCCGCAGCCGTCCAGCCCGCAGACGAACGCCGCCAGGTTGTCGCGTACATGGCGGGCCGCGAACTGCGCGGCGCGGCCGTTCAGGTCGGTGCCGCTGCTGGCGGCGGTGGCGCTGGCGTTGGGCACCTTGGCGGTGTCGCTGGCAGTGACCAGCACGCGGGAGAGGGGCACGCCCAGCTCATCGGCCACGATCTGCGCCACCTTGGTGTGCAGGCCCTGGCCCATCTCAGTGCCACCGTGGTTCACCTGCACGCTGCCGTCGGTGTACACGTGCACCAGCGCTCCAGCTTGGTTGAACTGCGTGGCCGTGAAGCTGATGCCGAACTTCACCGGCGTCAGGCCCAAACCGCGCTTGAGCACGGGGTTCGCGGCATTCCATGCCGAAACGGCCTCCTGCCGTTGCCTGTAGAGCGCGGACTGCTCCAATTGCGGTAGCAAATCGTGCAGGATGTTGTCCTCCACGGTCATCTGGTAGTGGGTCACGTTGCGCTCGTGCAGCCCGTAGAGGTTGGCCATGCGGACGTCCAGCGCGTCCCGGCCCAGGGCGCGGGCGATGTCGCCCAGAATGGTTTCGATGGCGATCACCCCCTGCGGTCCGCCAAAGCCGCGGAACGCGGTATGGCTCTGGGTGTGCGTCTTGCAGCGGTACGAGGCGATCTCCACATGTTCCAGGAAGTACGCGTTGTCGCAGTGGAACACCGCGCGGTCGGCCACGGGGCCCGACAGATCGGCGCTGAAGCCGCAGTTGGCGGCCATCATCAGTTTGAGGCCGGTGATGCGCCCGGCGTCGTCAAAGCCCACGTCCCATTCGTAGGCGAAGGGGTGGCGCTTGCCGGTGACCATGAAGTCGTCGTCGCGGTCCAGGCGCAGCTTGACGGGCCGGCCGAACTTGTGCGCCGCCAGCGCCGCCCACACGGCCAGGTGGCCGGCCTGCGTTTCCTTGCCGCCAAAGCCGCCGCCCATGCGCCGGCACTCCACGCGCACCGCGTGGCTGTCGATGCCCAGCGCATGCGCCACCCAGTGCTGCACCTCGCCGGGGTGCTGGGTGCTGGAGTGGATCAGCCACTGCCCCTGTTCCTGCGGCAGGGCATAGGCGATCTGGCCCTCCAGATAGAAATGCTCCTGCCCTCCGACTTCCAGACGCCCCTGCAGGCGGTGCGGCGCCTGCGCCAGCGCCTGGGCCGCGTCGCCCCGGCGCACGTGCACGGGCGGTAGAACATAGCTCTCGGCGGCCAAGGCGTCCCGTACGGTGAGGATGGCGGGCAGGGCGGTGATGCTCAGCTTCACCTGCCGCGCCGCGCGCCGCGCCTGCATCACCGAATCGGCCACCACCAGGCCGATCACCTGGCCGATGTGTTGCACCGTAGCCTGCGCGAACACCGGCTCATCATGGGCGAACGCCGCCAGTACCGGATCGCCTGGAATGTCCTGTGCCAGCACCACGCCGTGCACGCCCGCAAGCTGCAGTGCGGCTTGCGTGTCCACGCTTTCCAGCCGCCCGTGCGCCACGGTGCTGAGGATGGGGGCGGCGTAGAGCGTGCCCTTTACCTCGGGCAGGTCGTCGATGTAGTGGGCGCTGCCTGCCACCTGTGCGCGTGCGCTCTCGTGCGCGTGGGGCTGGCCCATGGCGGGCTGGGTCATGACCGTTGGGTTGCCAGCGGCCGCGCGGCCAGAGGTCGTGCGCGCAGTGGGAGCGTGGTCGTCATCGCGCTTCATGGCGTGGCCTCCAGCGTCAGGGGTTGCAGGCGCTCCAGCGCTGGGGTCTCCGCACCGCCGCGGGTCTCGCGCCAAAAGCGGCGCACCAGCGCGCCTAGCACTTCACGGCGATAGGCGCCGCTCGCGCGCATGTCACTGATGGGGTTGAATTCGGCCTGCAGCACGGCGGCGGCGCGCTCGGCCGTTGCGGCGGTCCAGGGCTGGCCGGTCAGCGCAGCCTCGGTCTGGCGGGCGCGTGCCGGGGTGGCGGCCACGCCGCCCGCGCCGATGCGCGCCCGGGTGATGGTCTGCCCTTCGATGCGCAGCTGGATGGCCAGGCACACGGCAGAGATGTCGTCGTCGAAGCGCTTGGAGACTTTGTAGGCCGCCAGCCGCTGGTCCGCCAGCCCCTGGTCTGGCGTGGGCAGAGGTAGGTGGATGAAGGTGAGCAGCTCGTCTGCCGCCAACTGGTTCTGCCGGTAGCCGGTGTAGAAATCCTCCAACGGCATGCGCCGGCTGCCGCGCGTGCTGGCCAGCTCCACCTGCGCCCCCAGCGCGATCAGCAGCGGCATCGAGTCGCCAATGGGCGAGCCGTTGGCCACGTTGCCCCCCAGCGTGCCGCTGTTGCGCACCGGCAGGCCCGCAAAGCGCGCGGCAAAGCGGTGCAGTTGCGGCCAGTGGGCTTGCAGCGCAGAGAAGGCATCGGTGAGCGATACGGCCGCGCCCAGCGTGAGCTGGCCGTCGTGCTCGGCCACGCCGGTCAGTTCCGCGGCGCGCGTCACGTCCAACAGGCGCGGGAAGCGGCGGTGCTGCTTGGTGATCCACAGGCCCAGGTCGGTGGCGCCGGCCACCAGTTGCGCGTCGGGGTGGGCGGCGCGCGCGGCCAGCAGATCAGGGAGCGTGGCCGGCGAGATATAAGAGAAATCGGCCTCTAGCGCTTGCGGGGTAAGCGCGAGCAGCTCCAATTGTTGTAGCAACGCGGTTTCGTCCACCTGCACGCGCGGCAGTTGCTGCATCTGCTGTGCGGCATCCAAGATGGGGCGGTAGCCCGTGCAGCGGCACAGGTTGCCCGACAGCGCCTCGGCCGCCTGCGTGCGCGTGATGCCTCGGTTCTGGCAGACCTCGTTCTGGTACAGGCCGAACAGGCTCATGGCAAAACCCGGCGTGCAAAACCCGCACTGCGAGCCGTGGCATTGGACCAGCGCCTCCTGCACGGGGTGCAGTGCGCTGCACTTTGGGTCGGACGCGGGCCGGATCAGCGGGTCGTGCGCCAGGTCCTCCACGGTCCACAGCGCCATGCCGTCGATGGAATGGGCCAGGCGGATGCAGCTGTTGACGGCCTGGTAGTGCATGCGGCCCTGGCGCGCCTCGCCCAGCACCACGGTGCAGGCGCCGCAGTCGCCTTCGCCGCAGCCCTCCTTGGTGCCGGTGGCGCCCAGGTCCTCGCGCAGAATCTCCAGCAGGGTGCGGTCGGGCGCGATGCCGTGCAACTGCACGGTCCGGCCGCGGCGGATGAAGCGTAAGGGGCGGGGCGTTGTCATGTACCCAAGGGTATGCCGCAGGCGCCGGCTTGACCATAGGGCGGTACACATAACCCCGCCGGCGTGGTTGGTGGCCGACGGTTTGCTATAAGAAAAGTAGCTGCTGGCGCCCGGTGGGTCGGCGCCGCATGCTGTTTTGATTCCAGGCAGCCGTCCAAAAAACTAGGAGACAATCGCAGGATGAATCCCTCACCCCCTTCTGCCCCCGCCACCGGCGCGCCGCGGCTGCAGCTGACGGGCATCACCAAGCGATACCCGGCCGTGGTGGCCAACGATGGCGTATCGCTCACGGTGCAGCCCGGCGAGGTGCATGCGGTGCTGGGCGAGAACGGCGCCGGCAAGTCCACGCTGATGAAGATCATCTACGGCGCCGTGAAGCCTGACGAGGGCCAGATGCTGTTCGACGGCCGCCCGGTGCAGGTGCGCAATCCGCAGGAGGCGCGCCAGCTGGGCATTGCCATGGTGTTCCAGCATTTCAGCCTGTTCGACACCCTGACCGTGGCCGAGAACGTCTGGCTGGGCCAGGACAAGAGCGTGCCGCTGGCCGAGGTGGAGCGCCGCATCCGCGCCACGGCCTCCGAGTACGGCCTGGGTATCGACCCGCTGCGGCCCGTGCACACGCTCTCCGTGGGCGAGATGCAGCGCGTGGAGATCATCCGCGCGCTGCTTACGTCCCCGAAGCTGCTGATACTGGACGAGCCCACCTCGGTGCTCACGCCGCAGGCGGTGGACAAGCTCTTCGTGGTGCTCAAGCAACTGGCCAGCGAGGGCTGCAGCATCCTGTACATCAGCCACAAGCTGCACGAAATCCGCGCGCTGTGCACGGCCTGCACGGTGATGCGCGGAGGGGTGGTCACGGGCGTGTGCGACCCTTCGCAGGAGTCCAACGCGTCGCTGTCGCGCATGATGATCGGCGCCGAGCCGCCGGCCCTGGCGCACCGTGAGGTGACCACCGGCGGGGTGGTGCTGCGCGCCAGTTCCTTGAGCCTGCCGGCGGCCGACCCCTTCGGCGTGCCGCTCATCGACATCGACCTGGAGGTGCGTGCGGGCGAGGTGGTGGGCATTGCCGGCATCTCGGGCAATGGGCAGAAAGAGTTGCTCTACGCCCTGTCGGGCGAGGACCAGCACGCCGCGCCCGCCATGGTGCAGGTGGCGGGGCCGCAGGGGCTGGTGCCCGTCGGCCGCATGAACCCGCGCCAGCGCCGCGCGCTGGGCCTGCACTTCGTGCCCGAAGAGCGCCTGGGCCGCGGCGCCGTGCCCAGCATGGGGCTGGCGCACAACCTGCTGCTGACCCGCACCGATGCGGTGGGCGCTTTCGGCTGGCTGCGCATGGGGCAACTGCAGGCGCAGGCGCGCGCCATCATCGCGCGCTTTCAGGTCAAGGCGGGCGGGCCGAATGCGGCGGCCAAGTCGCTGTCGGGCGGCAACCTGCAGAAATTCATCGTGGGGCGCGAGATCGATGCCGGCCCGCGCCTGCTCATCGTCTCGCAGCCCACCTGGGGCGTGGACGTGGGCGCTGCCGCGCAGATCCGCGGCGAGATATTGAAGCTGCGCGACCAGGGCTGTGCCGTGCTGGTGCTCAGCGAGGAGTTGGACGAATTGTTCGAAATCTGTGACCGGCTGCACGTGCTGGCCAAGGGGCATCTGTCGCCGTCCGTGCCACGCGCCGAGGCGACGGTGGAGCGCATCGGCGAATGGATGAGCGGCCTGTGGCACGCCGAGGTGCAGGCGCACCTGCGCGCGACCAGCGCACCCGAGGAGGCCGGCCATGCTCAAGCTTGAGGCGCGCCCCGAGGCGTCGCGCCTGTTCGTTTTTGGCTCGCCGCTGCTTGCGCTGGCGATCACGGTGCTGATCGGCGTGCTGCTGTTTGCGGCCCTGGGCAAGGACCCGGTGCGCGGGCTGCAGGTGTTCTTCTGGGAACCTATCAAGTCGCCCTATGCGTTGGGCGAATTGGCTGTGAAAGCCACCCCGTTGCTGCTCATCGCGCTGGGACTGGCGGTGTGTTTTCGCTCCAATGTCTGGAACATTGGCGCGGAGGGGCAGTTCGTGATCGGCGCCGTGGCTGCGGGCGGCGTGGCACTGCTGGCCGACAAGGCCACCGGTCCGTGGATCGTGCCTGCCATCCTGGTAGCCGGAGTGCTGGGAGGCATGGCGTGGGCGGGCATCACTGCGCTGCTGCGCGACCGCTTCAATGCCAACGAAATCCTGGTCAGCCTGATGCTGGTGTACGTGGCCACGCTGTTGCTGGGCTACCTCGTGTATGGGCCGTGGAAGGACCCGATGGGCTTCAACTTCCCGCAGACCAAGATGTTCGAGCCCGTCACGCAGATGCCCAAGCTGTTCACGGGCTCGCGCGTGACCATCGGGCTGCCGCTGGCGCTGCTGGGTGCGGCGCTGCTGTGGGTGTTTCTGTTCCGCATGCGCGCGGGCTTCGCGCTGCAGGTGGGCGGGCTGGCGCCGGCGGCGGCGCGCTACGCGGGCTTTTCGTCGCGGCGCGCGCTGTGGACGGCGCTGCTGATCTCCGGCGGCCTGGCGGGCCTGGCGGGGGCGCTGGAAGTGGCCGGACCCATTGGTCAGCTCACGCCGTATGTACCGGCGGGCTATGGCTTTGCGGCCATCATCGTGGCCTTCGTAGGGCGGCTGCATCCGGTGGGCATGGTGCTGTCGGCGCTGCTGATGAGCATGTTCTACATCGGCGGCGAACTGGCGCAGTCGCGCATGGGGTTGCCGAAGTCGCTCACGGGCGTGTTCCAGGGCCTGCTGCTGTTCACGCTGCTGGCGTGTGACACCTTGATTGCCTACCGCGTGCGGTGGGTGGGTGCCAGGGGAGGGCGCGCGTGATGGAATCGTACGCATTGCTGCTGGGCAGCACGCTGAGCGCCGGCACAGTGCTGGCCATCGCCGCGCTGGGCCTGCTGATCAACGAGAAGGCCGGCATCGTCAACCTGGGGGCCGAGGGCATGATGCTGTGCGCGGCCATCGCCGCGTTTGCCACCGTGGTGCACACGGGCAGCTTCACGCTGGGGCTGCTCGCGGGCATGGCGGCCGGCGCGGTGCTGGCGGCGCTGTTCGGCGTGCTGGTGATCTGGTTCAACACCAACCAGTACGCCACCGGCCTGGCCCTGAGCCTGTTCGGCGTGGGCTTCTCGGCCTTCGTGGGCATCGGCTATGTGCAGGCCAAGCTGCCGGACACGCCCAAGTTCGCCTGGCCGGTGTTGGGCGATCTGCCGGTGGTGGGCCAGGCGCTGTTCAGGCTGCACCCGCTGGTCTATCTGACCGTGGTGCTGGTCGCGCTCCTGGTGTGGTTCCTCTACCGCACGCGCGCCGGCCTGGTGCTGCGCTCGGTCGGCGAGTCGCCCGAATCCGCCCACGCGCTGGGCTACCCCGTGCGCGGCATTCGCCTGGGAGCCGTGGCGGCGGGCGGTGCGCTGTGCGGGCTGGCGGGCGCCTACATCTCCACCGTGTACACGCCGCTGTGGGTGGAGGGCATGGTGGCCGGGCGCGGCTGGATCGCGCTGGCACTGACCACTTTCGCCACCTGGCGGCCCGCGCGCGTGCTGCTGGGCGCCTACCTGTTCGGCGGCGTGACCATGCTGCAGTTCCACCTGCAGGCCACGGGCGTGCAGGTGGCCAGCCAGTTGCTGTCCATGCTGCCCTACGTGGCGACCATCGTGGTACTGGTCCTCATTTCGCGCAACCCGGCCTGGATTCGTGCGAACATGCCGGCCGCGCTCGGAAAGCCGTTCCATCCGGGCAGCTGACCCCGTTTCCCATCCATAAAACCCATCGCAATGAACGTACTGAACAAACGATCCCTTTTAAAGGCTGTGGCCCTGTCGGCTGTGGCCCTCGCCACGCTGGCGGCCTGCGGCAAGAAGGAAGAGGCACCTGCCGCCGCACCGGCACCGGCCGCCGCACCCGCGGCCGACAAGCTGAAGATCGGTTTCATGTACGTGAGCCCCATCGGCGATGGCGGCTGGACCTACCAGCATGAGCTGGGCCGCAAGGCGATCCAGGAGAAGTTCGGCGACCGCATCGAGACCTCGTTCGTCGAGAGCGTGTCCGAGAGCGCCGACGCCGAGCGCGTGATGCGCGACATGGCAGGCCAGGGCAACAAGCTGATCTTTGCCACGAGCTTCGGCTACCAGGAGTTCGTGCAGAAAGTTGCGGCCGACCTGAAGGACGTGAAGTTCGAGCACGCCACTGGCTACAAGCAGGCCGACAACGTCGCCACCTACGACACCAAGACCTTTGAAGGTGCATACCTGGCCGGCATCGTGGCGGGCGGCATGAGCAAGACCAAGACCGTGGGGGTGGTGGCCTCGGTGCCGATCCCCGAAGTGGTGCGCAACATCAACAGCTTCGTGCTGGGCGCGCAAAGCGTGGACCCGTCGATCAAGGCCAAGGTGGTGTGGGTCAATGAATGGTTCAGCCCGCCCAAGGAGGCCGAGGCCGCCGCATCGCTGCTCAACGGCGGCGTGGATGTGATGTACCAGAACACCAACTCGCCGGCCGTGCTCAAGGCGGCGGAGGAGCGCGGCGCGCGCGCCTTCGGCAAGGACGGCGACATGAGCGCCTATGCGCCCAAGGCGCACCTGGGCTCGGCTGTGATCGACTGGACGCCCTACTACACCAAGGTGGTCGAGGACACGCTGACCGGCAAGTGGCAGGGCGGCGCGCACTGGTGGGGTGTGAAGGAGGGGGCGATCGACCTCTTGAAGATTGCTGACGACGTGCCGCAGGAGATCAAGGACCGCGTGGCCAAGGCCAAGGCAGGCATGCAGGACGGCAGCTTTGCCGTCTGGACCGGTCCCATCAAGGACAACGCTGGCAAGGAAGTGCTGGCCGCCGGCACGGTGGGCGACCTGAAGTTCCTCTCCGGCATCAATTTCTACGTGGCCGGCGTGGAGGGCAAGGTGCCCGGCACCGACGGCAAGTGACAAACACGGGCGCGCCCCTCAAGATGGGCGCGCCTTTTGCTTTGAAACCTGGGTCCGCTTTCACATTCCGACGAAAGAAAAACCATGACTGATCTGCGCAAACGTTCCCTGTTCCAGATGGCTGCACTGACGGCCGTCGCCGCCACCGCTTTGGTGGCCTGCGGCAAGAAGGAGGAGCCGGCTCCGGCGGCCCCCGCGCCGGCTGCGGCACCAGCGGCTGCGGCTGGCCCGCTGAAGATCGCCTTCGCCTACGTGGGGCCTGTGGGCGATGGCGGATGGTCCTACGCGCATGACCAGGCGCGCAAGAAGCTGGAGGCCGAGTTCGGCGACAAGATCCAGACGTCGTACGTCGAAAGCGTGCCCGAAGGCCCAGACGCCGAGCGCGTGCTGCGCGACATGGTCACGCAGGGCAACAAGCTGATCTTCGGCACCACGTTCGGCTACATGGACGTGATCCAGAAGCTGGGCGCCGAGTTCAAGGACGTGAAGTTCGAGCACGCCACCGGCTACAAGACCAGCGACAACACGCGCATCTACGACAGCCGCACCTACGAGGGCGCGTACCTCGCGGGCATCATCGCGGGCGCCATGACCAAGACCAATACGCTGGGCGTGGTGGGCTCGGTGCCGATTCCCGAGGTGATCCGCAACATCAACAGCTTCACGCTGGGCGCGCAGAGCGTGAACCCGCAGATCAAGACCAAGGTGGTTTGGGTCAACGAGTGGTTCAGCCCGCCGAAGGAGACCGAAGCCGCTACTTCGCTGATCAATGGCGGCGCCGACGTGCTGTTCCAGAACACCGACTCGCCCGCCGTGCTCAAGACCGCCCAGGAAAAGGGCAAGCGCGCCTTCGGCTGGGACAGCGACATGACGGCGTACGGCCCCAAGGCCCACCTGGCGTCGGCCATCATCAACTGGGCTCCGTACTACACCAAGGCCACCAAGGACGTGCTGGAAGGCACCTGGACCTCCGGCCAGCACTGGTGGGGTGTGAAGGAAGGCGCGATCGACCTCGTCTCCATCGCCGAGGACGTGCCCGCCGAGGCCAAGGCCAAGGTCGATGCGGCCAAGAACGGACTGAAGGATGGCAGCTTCGTGATCTGGAAGGGCCCCATCGTGGACAACGCGGGCAAGACCGTCCTCGACGAGGGCGCAGTGGCTGATGACAAGTTCCTCACCAGCATCAGCTTCTACGTCAAGGGCGTGGAGGGCCAGGTGCCCGGCGGCGACAAGAAATAAGCGGCCATTGCCGCACCAGGCGGCTTTCTTTGCGGAGATCGTCCGCCCGGTACAACGAGCCACCCTTCGGGCTAGCCGTTCTGTTAAAGTGTTGCTAAGAAAGCTGTAATGGCTCAAAATTCCGCCCTAGTCAACGACTAGGGCGTTTCTTTGTCCAAGGAAAAATCTCATCCAACTTCAGTAAAGCCGACTAAGTGGCCGCCTAGATTTCCGCCGGCCGCGGCGGGTATTCAAGTCAATCACTGCAAGAACCCCAAGTGCGGTAACTTCGGCGTACCGCCCAAGCTTGCGGTTGCCCGAGGCGGGGCCGGTACTCCAGCTTCTTCCGTTGGCCCAGGCGACTACACCGTGGTCGCTACCGGTAAGGACCAGCCGGCACTGAAGTGCCGCCTGTGCGAGGAAATCACCCCTATGCAGAGCAACTTGGCGATTGCCGAGGAGCTTATGCGCATGTCGGAGTACCTTGAACCAGTACTCCCGCAGTGTCCGAACGAGGCCTGCTCTCTATCGGAGGGGGCGCCATCCCTTGAGAATGTGACTCGCTTCGGCACCAACGCCCACGGAACTCCCCGGTTCAAGTGTGTCGGCTGCAAGAAGGCGTTCTCCTTCGGCGGCCGGTCAACCAAGCGCCAACGTCGCAGTCACTCCAATCGCGATATCTTGGTGCATCTGATGAACGCCATGCCGCTGCGGCGCATCATCAAGGTCCTCGATATCTCCCCCAGCCAGCTATACGACCGCATCGACTTCCTCTATGAGCAGGCCCAGATGTTCGCCGGCGAGCGTGAGCGAACCCTCATGGGACGCGACGACCTAGGCTCAAGATATCTGTCGGTTGACCGGCAAAAGCTGGTGGTGAACTGGCACTCTAAGAAGGTGCGAAAGAACACACTTTTGCTGTCCATTGCAACGGCCGACCAGGCTACGGGCTATGTGTTCGGGGTCAACGTCAACTTTGACCCTGCGCTGGACTCTGCTGACGTAGAGAAGGACATGGTTCGCTTTGGCGACCATGCACTTGCCAGAGCGTTTCGCCGCTACGCGAGAGTCTGGCTACCGGCTGATTGGAATGCTGCGGCTGAGAGGGCGGCGCCTCGCGGAGGTACCTCCCGAAAGCCTATGGAATCGGTCATCGAAGAGACGTACGACGCAGCCTTAGGTCGCCCCGATATAGAAGATGGTGAAGGCCCCGCGAACTCATCCCGTGCCCCCGTAAAGGGCATGCTGCTGCATGAGCAAGTGGTGATGTACGCCCACATCCAGCTTGTCACTCGACTGCTCTGCCGTGCCAAGAAGATTCGCTTCTTCACAGACCAGGAGTCGGGCATACGTGCGGCCATTCTGACGGCCGTGCCGAAAAGGGTTCTGGACCGGACGGCTGACGCTTTCTATGTCAAGGTGCTCAAAGATATGTCAGTGGACATGAAGCGCGCGCTGGTTGGTGCAACCAAGCGGCGTCTGGCGCGCTTAGCGGAGAAATACGGGGTAACCCCTGAGGCTGCAGAACTTCTGGCTGCCGAGGAAGAACTGGCGCGCATGGTTGCCATCGGCAAGTGGGGGGACCGCTGGTTCCGCCATCCCATATCGGAGATGCGTGAGCCTGAGAAATCCGTTTGCTGGCTGACCGATATCGACCCGGTCGAAACCGAACCGGACAAGCGTCGGCTCCAGCTTAGCCACCAGGCGCTACTGCACCTGAAAGCCACCCTTACCGCTGTCGACCGCTTCTTTATGCAGGTCCGGCGAGGCCTCACGCTGGCAGAACGCGCGGTGGCCAGCGCCAACACCGACCGACGTCTCTGGTTCGGGAAGAGCGCCTACAACCCCGAAGTCCTGGTGAAGGTGCTCGGCATCTTCCGGACGTACTTCAACTACTGCGAGGTTGGCCGGGACGGGAAAACGCCGGCAATGCGGCTGGGGCTGGCGCGCGGACCCATAGCGCCCGAAGACATCATCTATTTCACTCCCGAACCGCCCGAAAGACGCCGCGCGCCTGCCGCTCGGTCGCTCAAGCCCTCCGGCCCCGTGGCTCACGCAAGCGAGTCACTTGCCGCGTAGGACCCGTAGTTCGAGGTGAGCTTGGTCCGCAGTCAGGGAGCTCACTCGCACTTGGTAGACAGAGAGGGGGGCTCCCGATTCAGGCCCCGAGGACTCTTCCCATTCGGCTACACCCCCTTCACCCTCGCCGCTCACCGAGGAAAGGTACGGGCTCCGCCCTGTGCAGGCCAGCACTACTGCCGGGGCTAGGGTCATCCGCGGCAGAATACCGGTTGGTTTGACCCAATTTGTTACTTCAGCGCCTCTGATAAGGACACGACAAGGCTGGCTGCCATTGTCTCGCCAAGCCTCAACGCTCAGAGAGACAGTCCGATTGCCGTATGCCACGGGAGTGCTGCCCCTGAAGTCCGGAGCGGGCTCGTCGTTGCAGGCAGTGAGGAAGCTGGCGGCACACACGAGCGCGACGCCTAGGGAAAGGGGCTTGAAATTCAGCATGTCCCTTATAGCGACCAAAGAAACGAAGCCCCTCGTGCCGAAGCAGAGGGGCTTGAATCAAGGGCTTAGCAACACCTTAACGGAACGGCTAGACCCTTCGGGGTGGCTTTTTTGTCGGTATGGGGTGTTATGCCTCTGTTGGCCAATTCCATTTAAAAACAATAACTTACGGTGTTTTTTTGTCGCACCCATGAAGAAATTAGAGGGGCCTGGCCTTTGGACCGCTCCGCGTTAGAAAGCCAGGCTGGCAGTGCCTACACGCTTCATAGGAACTTATGGAGATACCATGCCAGCCATTCACATGTCCATCGACAGTGGCGAGGGCGTTGCCCTTGTTGTGTGCGCAGTAGTGCCCTGCACCAAATTATCGGAAGACGGTATGCTCACGGTAGAGCAGTTGCAGAAGTGTTTTTCGGCGGCAAAAAGGGTGGTGCCATCCTTCAACGAAGAGCTAAGGCCTGGCTACCTTGACGCCGGGGCCTTCGTGCTCGAGTACTTGGGGGAGAACGCACGCCCGTATTGCAAGGAAATCTTGACATGGGAAAAGCTACCAAAGGCTCTTTCCGGAAGTGTTCTGCAGCTCGAAGATGGTCGCGAAATTTATCGCTCCCGCCGCATTCAGCTTAAAAACGTTGAGTTCTTGGAGCTGTAAAGCACGACACCTTGATTGAAACTACCCCTTGAAGTCAGTTCAAGGGGTAGTTTTTCTTAGGCTCTGTCACCTGAACGTGTTGGCGCCCTCTGCCAGAAGGGCTTCGGCGTCCTCGCCTGAAACCCGCGCCAGTGCTTGGCTCGCGGCGCATCGCCAAAACTTCATCAACACGAATAGGTGACAGAGCCTTTTCTTATCTAAGGGTAGGCCGGTATAGTGCCAGGCCAAACACCCGTTAGTCAACGCTCGCCGTCTGCTGGAACTGCTTCCACACCATTTTGGCCAGCATCTTCTGCATAACCCCCATGATGCGGTCGTCCTTGAGCATCTGCTCGGCGATGCTGTTCTGGGCGTCTTGCGCTTCAATCACCACATCCATGAACTCGTCCTTGAAGCTGCCCAGTGCGAATTGCTCCTCTGAGTTGTTCTTGGCCTGCGCCGCTAGGGTGTCGCTGGTCATCAGCCGACCTTGCCAAGTGGTCAGTGACCCGATGAAGTCGGCCTCGGTGATGTCGCCAGCGAACAGGTCGTTCATCTTGGCGACAATCTCCTTCAGTTCCTTGCGCTCATCCTCATTCGCCGCACCGGTGCCGGCCTCCTTGATGCCAGGCAGCTTGACCACCTCCGCCTTCTCCAGGTCCAGGGCCTGCTCGCCCATCTTCTGCAGCCGGTAGTGGGTCAGCTTCACGTCCTCGTCCAAGGACAGTTGGTCCTTGCGGCCATGCTCCGACAGACGGGGCATCAGGTTCTTGCCGAAAACGAACAGCTTTTCCAGCTCGGGGTCGTTGTACGGGATGATTTGCGACAGGAACTCGTACAGGCGCAGGAACGACCCCAGGTCCTTTTTGAAGAGCTGCTGTTCCTCGTCTTCCAGCTCTTCGTAACGGTCGAAGGCCGGCTTGAGGACGCCGTGCAGGGCAGCCTGGGTTTTCACCTTGGGATTGAAGAACGCCTCGGCAAAGGTCTCCACTTCGCTCCAGAAATAGACCTTGGCCTTGTTGAGCTTGGCCATCAGCTCATGCACCAGGTTCGGGTCCGTGACCTCCTCAATCTGGGCGGTCCGGTAGTAAGGCTGGAAGCTGGCCAGGATGTCGGCCGGCTTGTTCACAAAGTCCAGGACGAAGGTGTCTTCCTTGCCCGGGTAGCGCCGGTTCAAGCGTGAGAGGGTCTGCACCGCCAAGACGCCGGACAACCGCTTGTCAACGTACATGGTGTGCAGCAAGGGCTGGTCGAAGCCGACTTGGTACTTGTTGGCCACCAGCAGGATGCGGTACTCGTCCTGCTTGAACGCCTCGGAGGGCTCCTGCCCCTTCACATCGTTCATGTTGGACTCGGTGAACTCGTCTGTGCCCGAGTCGGGGTCGTTCACTGCGCCAGAGAATGCCACCAGGGTTTTGAGGTCGGTGTATTTCTGGTCCTTGATGTATTTGTCGATGGCCAGCTTGTAGCGCACCGCGGCTTTGCGGCTGTCGGTCACCAGCATGGCTTTGGCCTTGCCACCCATCTTGGCCGCCACGTGCTCGCGGAAGTGCTCCACGATGACCACCACCTTCTGGGAGATGTTGTGGGCGTGCAGCTTGGCGAACTGGGCCAAGGCTTGCTTGGCCTTCTTCTGAGGCACCAGCTTCTCGTTGGCCACGGCGCCCAAGTTGTAGAACATGGCGTAGCTGGTGTAGTGCTTGAGCACGTCGAGGATGAACTCTTCCTCGATGGCCTGGCGCATCGAGTAGACGTGGAAAGGCACCGGCAACCCGGCGGTGCGTCCTGACCAACTCATCCAAGTTGGACATGGAGCGGCGCGACAGGCCCAGGTCCACCATGAGGATGTCGTCATTGCCGTGGTCAGGTGTCAGCACCATCACGGCAGAGCCCAGGTTGGTGCCAGACACAGCCCCGCTGGGCAACGCCACCACGCTGTGCAATTCGTTGTACTCACCACCGCGGTTCAACAGATACTCCCGCAGGCGCTGTTCCTGGCCACGGGTGAACAACACCCCGGGCGGCACCAGAAAAACGGCTTTTTTCGACGCCCGGTTCACGAGTTCGCGCACCGCCCAGGTTTCGCTGCGAACAAAGCGGTCTGCAGCCTCGCCGTCGCTGGAATCCCATTGGGCCAGCCTGGAATCGTGCACTGACATGCCAAACGGGGGGCACGCCAGGACACACGCGGCCCGGGTCAGAGGGCGGCCTTCACGGTCTCGCTCATCTTCCCGGCGACCTCCTTGGAGGTAATGGGGGTAGTCATCGGAGTGGTCCGCAAAACCCGACGGTAGCGGCCGTCGACCAGGGCGTTGCCTGACGCCCGTGCCGCCCCTGCATTTGGAAATCGTTCAAGCCCGATTTTTTAGGGCCGGCGGAGCTGTTGCCGTTTTTAGGGCGACCCGCCGACTGAGGAGCCTACACGCCAACAGTCACGAATCAGCCGGCCATCGGCATCCAGGAAATCATCATGCGAGTCAAGGTCAAACTGCTGCAACACAAGGGACGCGCGCTCAAGCGCCCCGAACTGCTGGACATTCCACCCTTTGAAGGGGTGCTGAAAGTCAACGAGGCGCGCGACTATGACCTGAGCCGCGCCGTGGTTCGCGCTCGCCTGATTCAGGCGACCTCGGGGCTGCAGACCGATGTCCTGCCGGAGCTGTCGGACGTGCGCCTGGTCTGGGCCGAAGACAACAAGCTGCGCCTGACAGGCTTTGAGGAGGTCGACGGCGCGGCCTACGCCCAAACCTGGGTGGTGGAGACGGCCTGATGTTGCACGTCACTGTCCACATCGGCGAGCTGGAGAACCGCAGCCTGCACAACCAACTGCTGTCGCTCGACATCGCCTACGACAAGGTCGAAGCCCTGGCCAGCTATCTTGTGGCCATGCTGCCCCGCCAAGGCAGCGAGATGGCAGGCCACCTGCGTGACTACCCCCGCTGGTCGGGCAGCCTGTGGGACCTGGTGGCGCGCGCCATCGCCCAGGTGGTCTACCCCAACCAGGCCATCCCGCCTGCCATCAAGCCCGACCGCCGCTGCGCCTACGCCAGCCGCATCTGTGTCGCCGTGGAGGCCGAAGATATGGGCTCGCGCGGACGCTTGTTGGCAAATGCCGAAATCGCCCAGATTGAAGGCCAACGCGGCTTCTATCGTGCGGTGTTCAGCGAAGACACCGTGTTCGCTGACCGCAAACTGCCGCTGGTCAAGATACTGAAGATGGCCTTTTCTTGGGCCAACGGTTCTTCAGGCAAACCGGCGCTGCAGCTGCGCCGGGATTGGAACGTGACCTACAAGACGGCGTTCACACTTGCCCACAAGTTGCGGGAAGGCCTCTTGCGCGGCTTCAACGTGGGCGCGCTGTGCGGCATCCAGGAGATGGACGGCATGGACATCAACGGCCGCCGCTACCGGGAAAAGCGCAACAAGCCGCTGGGCGGTGGCGCTGCGGGCAAGCCCAAGATACCCGCTCACCTGCTCAAGCCCTCTGTTGACCCAGAGACCGGTGAGATTCATGGCCCACCTAAGCCTCCGAAATGGGACAAGAAAGCAAAGCAGCCGGCAGACCGCCGGTTGTTGCTGGTGATTCGCCAACGCAGCCAAGCCAAGAAGAAAGGTGCTGTGGCCACGCGCATTGGCATTGCCTTGAGCGAATCGGCGGCCACGGTGGTTGCCATGGCCAAGAAGTTCGCATCGGCCGAATCGGCTGTCATGAGCGACGAGGACCCAGCGTACTACTCGTTTTCCAAGTTGTTCAACCAGCACCAGACCATCAACCACTCCAAGGGTTACAGCGACGGCAAGGGGGTGAGCAACAACCTGGCCGAGAGCTTCAACTGGCGCATGCGCCGCTCGGCCGAGGGGATTTACCTGTCACCGTCCAACAAGTATCTGGCGGACTACGCCGCGGAGAACGCCTGGCGCGAGGACACCCGAAAGCTGTCAACAAGGGACCGGTTGCGGCAGTTGCTGCGCACCGTGATGGGCGTGGGGCTGTCGCAGTGGTGGCGCGGGTACGTGCAGGGGCTGCATCGGGAGCACGAAATGCTCGTGGAGGGGGAGTTGTCGGCAAAGGGGCGGGGGCGGCCGAAGGGGTGGAAGCCAAAGCCGCCCAGGTGAAAGCCTGTCGCCAACTCTGTGCCTACACATAGTGCGCACGAGTTGTGCGTCCAACCATGGAGAAGAAATATGAGCCAGAAAAATCAAACAGTAGCCGAAGCAGTCGAGCAGCTCTTTCCTACGCAAACCACTAGCTTGGTGGCGCCAGACCCGGAAGACGCGAAAGGAGTAGCTGATTGGTACCAACAGGTGACTGCAGAAGTCAAAGCCGGGAAATTCGCATCTCGGACACAAAGCGGTTCAACGCGACGCATGGCTTGATTTTTGCCGTAGTAGTCGAAAGGCTTTAAGCGTTACCGCGTGCCTTCTGGTCCTATGGTTTTTTCGTTCAACGAAGAACCAGCTGAAGTCACGCGGTTGTTTTCAACTTTGGCGCTCACTTCGTTGGACGGGTGGGCGCTTTTATGTAGCGGCACCAGAAGCGCTCAAGGGTCAGGCCCTTGCGACCAAACGTACGCGCACACCCTTCAGCAGCTGCTACGTGTCTGACGTTCGGTCCAAGAGCGGCCTCCTGCAGCGAGGTCCTCATGACCGGGGCCTGCTTCGCTGGCGGGTCAAACCGGGGGACGTCTTGGTAATCTTAAGCGTACAACGCAGTTCGGAGCCCAGAAAGCTAAACGCCACCCTAAGGTGGCGTGTCGCTCTGATGCTCTTGAAGTCGTCACCGGCTTAGGTACCTGCTTACGCAGGTGCGGGAGTGGGCTCTCCAAGGCCTACCCTCGTAGAATAGCGAAAACGTTTATATGAGTCAACCCCCTCCCGCTTCCGCTGACCCCCTACAGGCCCCCAACTCGAGCCCTGTCGACGAGTCAGACAAGGTGCTAGCTTTGCTATCAAAGCCAAGGCTTACCCCCTACAAACAAGCTTTTCAGCCTGCCTCAGACAAGGAGCACTTGGGGGCCTACCTGTGGGCTCAAGCTGTCAGTGCTAGCCTGCACCCTTTTATCGGGACAGCAGAAGTCGTGCTGCGCAATGCCATTCACGAGTCTCTGTCCCTTCAGTGCTCTAGAGGTAAGAGCAGCACATTTGCGTGGTACGACAGAGCACAGCCAAATAGCTTACCTTTGAAGGGGAAGTCTCTCGAAAAAGTTGAAGCATTGCTCTGCGAAGGAACTCCCCCCATACGGAGAGCCGTCCAGCCAACCCCCGACGCTGTGGTTGCTGAGCTCACTTTTGGGTTCTGGCCCAACGTGATGGAGGGACTTTCACAGAGATACGCCCCAAGGACCTTTTCCGACGTGTTCCGGCACCACCCCCACTCGCGGCCCGCCCACTGGAGCCGGGAAGAAAACAAGGTTCAGGTTGTACTCCGGCTAAAGCGGCTACAAGACCTGCGCAACCGCGTTTGTCACTTTGAGCCTGTTTGGAAGCCGCACTGGTTAGGCCTCGATGAAAAGGGTAACCGGCACTGGAGCGCCGCAGTGCAGGCGCTGCGCATACTACACGGGGACATGCTCGAATTGGTCGGTTGGTGCTCCCCGATGGCGGCCCAGGCTTACAAAAACTCCTTTGGCTGGAATTGGTTCAGTCGCCTGTGCACCACCGCAGCAGTTCAGACGTTCATGCGAGACCCCTCGGGAAGTGCTTTGATTCCAGCTTTTTCTAAAGACACTGCTTCTCCGGAGCCGACCCCACCTAAGGTTACGACCGACGCGCCGGAGCTCCCGCAAAGTAGCGGTTGCGCAGGGCCTTAGTGCTCATCCTTTTGCAACCAAACTCCCTGGCCCACCCATCAGCCGCCGCCACTTGCCCGACATCCAGCCCGGGGTCAAACACCTGCAACGTGGTCGCCAGGGCCTCCATCTGTGCGCGCAGCACCTCCCCGCGCGCGCTCAGCTCTGCCGGGACTTCCGGCTCGGCTAGCCAAGCCTCCACAAAGGCCAGCTCGCCCTTGAGATTGGCCAAGGTTTCCACCAGTTGAGTCAGCGCGGTCTGGGTGCGCGTGCGTGTCATGGTCAGGGCCATGCAGCCTCCCGCGCGCCCACTTTGTTGGCAAGCTCCCGCAGCTTGTCCATGGAGGCCAGTTCTTTGTAGACCCAGTAGCCCGGGGGATGACTCTGGGTGGGGCGGAACGGTTCTACCGCCCCGGTCTTTGCTTGCAATTGGCGTAGACAAGTGCGGATGCTGAATCTCAGGCGCTGGCGTGACTTGGGCTCGGCGTGCTGGATGCCAAAGTGCAGTTCGACCTGGTCGACGATGACTGCAAGAGCCATAGGCGCCGGTGCGCTTCGCCTGAGCAGCTCCAGAAGAAATTGAGTCAGGGCGCCCCGTTCGCCGTACCGGCCTTGCCAAGCTTTGACAGCGCCGCCGGCGCACGGGTCGACACCTGAGTTGATTTGCGCCAACGTGCTGTCCAGCGCCTGGAGCTTTTTGGAGCCAAGTTCCAGGGCTTTTTCAGCTACGGCCAGCTCGTGCTCCGCGCGTGCCAAGTCGGCCAGCGCGAGCTCCACCTGGTGCTGCAGTCGAGGGATGGCATCCTGAGTGGACTGCTGTGCGCCAGCCAGCGCTGCCCTCTCGTTCAAGAGCCACTTGATAGCAGGAGGGGTGCGCGTGCGCGGGCCTGAGTGCGGGCTTGTGCGAGCGCTGGCACCGGTGCGCGTGCGGGGTGGCTGGGTTGGAAGCAAAGGGGTCACGGTGGACATCGTTCAGAGACGATACCGACGTGAAGCCACGGAATGTGGCGGGGACTGCTTAAGTTTTGGGCACAAGGGGGGCGGAATACGGGTGCTTGGGCCATCAGAGGCATAACACCCTCGGTATGGCCATGCCCGCCGTTGCGGGCCGGGAGGTGTTGCACATGGGCGCCGACAAGGCATCATCGGCCTACCGCCGCGATGTCCCGTAGGTTGCGGCCTCATTTTTTGGAGCCTGCCGATGTTCAAGGTCCCGCCCATTCCCGCCGAACGCCTGCCCGGCCTGCTGAGGGCCATGCCCAAGGCCGAACTGCACATCCACATCGAGGGCTCGCTCGAGCCCGAGATGATCTTCGCGCTGGCACAACGCAACGGTGTGCCGCTGCCCTACGCCAGCGTGGAAGAACTGCGCCGTGCCTACGCCTTCACCGATCTGCAGAGCTTCCTGGACATCTATTACGCAGGCGCCAGCGTGCTGCTGCATGAGCAGGATTTTTACGATATGGCCCGCGCCTATCTTGCGCGAGCAGCTATGGATAACGTAGCGTGCGCATTCCACTGATGGCGGACAGTGATTCCATTCCCATCGCGGACAGCGTTCCAGGCGATGGCGGACACGTTGCGCGGGTGTCCTGAGTGACGCTCAAATCGTAGCCGAAGTGTCCGCCATCAGCGTGGAATGGCGGTCGGCGCGGCCGGCTCAGACGGCCTTGGTGAGCTTGCGCATCGACTCGCCCTTGAGGGCTATCTTGTGCGAGCCGTGCACGATGCGGTCCAGGATGGCGTCGGCCAGCGTGGGCTCGTCCAGCCAGGCGTGCCAGGCCGTCACCGGCAACTGGCTGGTGATGAGCGTCGAGCGCGTGCCCACCCGGTCGTCCAGCAATTCCAGCAGGTCGTTTCGCTCGTGCGCGGCAATCGGCGCGATGCCGAAGTCGTCCAGGATGAGCAGGTCCAGCCGCGCCAGTTGCGCCAGCCGTTTGCCCAGGCTGCCATCGCCGTGGGCCACGTGCAGCTCCTGCAGCAGCCGTGGCGCGCGGGTGTAGAGCACCGAGAAGCCCAGGCGCGCGGCCTGCTGCCCCAGTGCGCAGGCGAGCCACGTCTTGCCGCACCCGGTGGCGCCGGTGAGCAGCACGTTGTGGCCATGGCGCAGCCAGTCCCCGCCGGCCAGGCTGGTGATGACCTCTCGGCTCAGGCCCCGGCTGGCGCGCCAGTCGATGTCCTCCAGGCAGGCACTGGAGACCTTCAGGCGGGCCGCCTTCAACAGGCGCTCCAGGCGCTTGCTGTCACGCCAGTCCACCTCGCGCTGCACCAGCAGCGCCAGGCGTTGTTCAAAGGGCAGCTCGCTGGCCGTGATGTGGGTGGCCGCGTCGCTGAGGGCGGCCACCATGCCGTCCAGGCGCAGGGCGCGCAGTTGGTTCAAGGTCTGTTCGTTGAGCATGGTTCTTCCTTGTTAGGTTTGCTTGCACGTTGGAGTTCAGTGGTAGTAGCCCGGCCCGCGCACGTTCTCGTGCAGCGGCAGGCTCGCCTGTGCGGCCATCGGCGCATCCAGCGGCCGCTGGTCCAGGCCGCAGCCCAGGATGGAGGCGATGCTCTTGTAGGACGGTGAGCGAATCGACTGCGCCCGCGCACAGGCGGCCTCCAGCCGGTCAGCCCCGTACTCACGGCCCAGGCGCATGAGGCCCAGACAGGAGCGGTAACCCTGCTCGGGATGCTGGCGGTGCTCCATCTGCCAGCGCACCACGGCGGCGGTGGCCGCGCCCACGCGCTCACCCCAGGCGATGAGCTTGGCCGGCGTCCACTGCAGGTGCGCCCGGTGCGAGGCCGGCATGTGCTCGGGCGTGGTGGTGTGTGCACCCCGTCGGGGATTGAGGGCGTGGGCGGCCACGCGTTTGCTGCCGTGCAGGACTTCGAGCGTGCCGGCCGTGATGCGCAACTCCACCGGCTCACCCACCAGGGCGTGGGGCACCGAGTAGTAGTGGCCATCGAGCTCAACGTGGTAATCGATGTTGACGCGGGCGGGTTTGAAGCGCGCGATGGGCATGCGCACCGGCGGCAGGGGGCGCAGGGCTGGCCGGTCGAGTTCGGCGAAGGCGCTAGTGCGGTTGCCCGGCAGCTTCTTGAACGCGCGCTGGTTCAAGTCCACCAGCAAGGCGGCAATCGCCCGGTTGAGCTCGGCCAGGCTGAAGAAGGTCTGGTGGCGCAGCCTGGCCAGAATCCAGCGCTCGACCACCTGCACAGCGACCTCCACCTTGGGTTTGTCGCGTGGCTTGGCCGGGCGCGCGGGCATCACGGCCAGGCTGTAGTGCGCACAGAGCTCTTCGAGCAGGCGGTGCGCGGTGGGCTCGTAACGGTCGGGTCGGGCCATGAGGGCGCGCGGCTGGTCAGGCACCAGCAGGCGGGGCACGCCGCCGATGAACTCCAGCGCGCTAATGATGCTGGCCACCCAGTCGGTGGTCTTCTGGCTGGCGGTGGCGCAGGCGTAGGTGTAGTTCGATGCGCCCAGCACGGCCACGAAGACCTGGGCCTGGCGTATCTCGCCAGTGTCGGCATCCACCACGGGAACGGTCTGGCCGGCGTAGTCCACAAAGAGCTTGTCACCGCCCGTGTGGGTCTGGCGCATGGAGCGCTGCAGGCGCCGGGCCCAGGCCTTGTACTTCTCGCAGAAGGCGCTGTACTTGTACGCCTGCCCGCTGTGCTGTTGCTGGTATTCCTCCCAAAGCAACTGCAGCGTCACGCCAGGTCGGCGCAGTTCGCGGTGGATGTGGGCGTGGTCGGGTTCAAGGTGCCGGGACTCGCGCGCCACGGGTGGCTTGTAGAGCCGGGCCTGGAGTTCGTCGTCGTTCAGGCTCTGGGCCAGTGCCCAGTCCACGCCGGCCACGCGCGCGTAGCTGGCTATCTCGCTGACAGTGGATTTGGAGATGCCGAGGGCGGCACCGATTTGACGGGTGCTCAAGGCCCCGCGGTGCAGCAGTTGCAGTGTGTGTCGTAGTTTGCTCATGGTGACCCTGGGTGTGGGCATCGCTGGTTCCGGTCAAAAAACCGGGCAGCGTATGCCGCGTTCGGGTCACTCAGAACACCCCGCAGGTGTCCGCCATCAGTTTGGAATGCTGTCCGCCTTCAGCGTGGAACACTGTCCGCCATCACGCTGGAACACTGTCCGCCATCAGCATGGAATCGTGTCCGCCATCGCGTGGAATACGCATAGCGCATGCGGAAATCTTCTTCGACCCGCAGACGCACACCGCGCGGGGCGTGCACATCGAGACCGTGATCAACGGGCTGCACCGTGCCTGCGCGGACGCGCGCAGCAGCCACGGCCTGTCTGCGTCGCTCATCCTGTGCTTTCTGCGGCACCTGAGCGAGGAGGATGCCCTCGCCACGCTGGAGCAGGCCCTGCCGCTGCTGGACCGCATCGTCGGCGTGGGGCTGGACAGTAGCGAGCGAGGCCACCCGCCCGAGAAGTTCGCCCGCGTGTTCGAGCGCTGCCGCGCCCTGGGCCTGCACGTGGTGGCCCATGCGGGTGAAGAGGGTCCGCCGGCTTATATCTGGAGCGCGCTGGACGTGCTGCAGGCCGAGCGCATCGACCACGGCGTGCAGGCCGTTCACGACCCGGCGCTGATGCGCCGACTGGCCGATGAGCGCATACCGCTCACCGTGTGCCCCTTGTCCAACCTGAAGCTGTGCGTGTTCCCGCGCCTGGCCGATCACAACCTGCTGCAGCTGCTGGAGGCGGGGCTGGCGGTGACCGTGAACTCCGACGATCCCGCGTACTTCGGCGGTTACGTCAACGACAACTTCACGCAGCTCTTCGCGGCGGTGCCCGGGCTCACGGCGCGCCATGCCTACCAGTTGGCCTGGAACAGCTTCGAGGCCAGCTTTGCCGCCGAAGCCGACAAGCGCGCATGGCACCACCGGCTCAAGGAGTGCTTCGAGCAGTTCACGGAGAACGACTGAGTAACCGTCTTCGAAGTCAAGCGCAATGAAGCGACTTGTCCCAAGGTTTTCCAGTGCGCACCATGGCGTTGAGCGTGGTGAGCAACTTGCGCATGCAAGCGACCAGGGCGACCTTGGGCAACTTGCCAGCGGCCTTCAGACGCTCGTAGAAGGCCTTGATGGCCGGGTTGTAGCGGGTGGCCGTGAGCGTTGCCATGTACAGCACGCGGCGGATCTCGAAGCGCCCGCCTTGTACGCGCCGCCTGCCCTTGCTGCCGCCGGAGTCATTGGCCATGGGCGCCACGCCCACCAATGCAGCGATCTCGCGCCGGTTCAGCCGGCCCAGCTCTGGCAGCTCGGCAATCATCGTGGCACTGGCCACCGGGCCGACTCCCGCAGCCGACTGCAGCAGCGTGTCGAGCTCCCCAAAGTGCTCGCGCACATGCGTGACCATCTGCTCTTCGATCTCATCGAGCTGCGCCTTGATCGCCGCCTCGATGGCCTCGATGCTGGCGTGCAGCTTCTTGGGCGTGATCTGCAGCCGTTGGCGCTCCGAATGGAGCATGGTCAGCAACTGGCGCCTGCGCGTGACCAGGGCCGCGAGCCACTGCTGGCGCTCATCGGCCAGGGGGCGCAAGAAGCGCTGCAGATCGTCGCGGCGCAGCAGCACCGCTGCCAGCTCGGCCAGCGTGCGCGCATCCACCGCGTCGGTCTTGGCCAGGCGTCCCATGGATTTGGCGAAGTCGCGCGCCTGGCGCGGGTTGATGACCGCCACGGGCAGGCCTGTGGCCTGCAGGGCACACGCTAACGCGGCCTCGTAGCCGCCGGTGGCCTCCATCACCACCAGACCCACGTCCAGGGGCTGCAGGGCAGCCGCCAGCGCCGAGTGGCCTTCGGCATCGTTGTCAAACCGCTGGGCGCTGCTCTTGGCACCCAGCACACAGACATCCACGTGCGCCTTGGCCACGTCGATGCCCACCGTCACTGAGGTAACAGACATGATCTTCAGATCCCTTGCTTGTGCATGCGCGCTCAATCAAGGCGCGCGTAACCGTTCGGGCTTCACGAAGACCAGCGCGGCGGCCATGCGTTCTGTACTCAGTCACGGGCTCTATCACCCCAGCGCCTACCAAACTGCACGGGCCGGTCTGGCCGCCTCAACGGCGTTCAGACTCTACCGCGCTGGTCTGGTTTAAAGATACAAGGCACCGCGGGGCGTGTCGCTCGCGCGCAGCCGGGTGCTAGGCATTCCGCTGCGTTGCGTCTATCCTGGGTTGGCCCGGGCCGGG
Organism: Diaphorobacter sp. LI3; assembly: GCF_022807955.1. Classification (NCBI taxonomy): domain Bacteria; kingdom Pseudomonadati; phylum Pseudomonadota; class Betaproteobacteria; order Burkholderiales; family Comamonadaceae; genus Diaphorobacter; species Diaphorobacter sp. LI3. Next base: position 1,525,992 of record NZ_CP094346.1, read on the forward strand.
GGACCGGCAGGGGTGCACCACAACAAAGGAGACAACGCATGCAAGAGAGAGTGACTCGTGCTGCGGCGCCACGCGCGCTGTTGGCGACGGCGGTCCTGGCCCTGCTGGCCGGCTGCGGGGGCAACGACGACGCGGACGACGCGCCGCTGGCGTACCAGGCGGAGATCCGCCGCACCGCGATGGGCGTGCCGCACATCAAGGCCTCCAACTGGGCCGGCGGGGGCTTCGGTATGGGGTATGTCCAGGCGCAGGACAACCTGTGCACGCTGGCGGATGCCTTCCTCACCTACCGGGGCGAGCGCTCGCGCTACTTTGGCGGCAGCGCACAGCTGGTCTACAACAGCACCATCGGACGCCCGCGCAACATCGACTCGGACTTCTTCCACCGCCATGTGATCTCCGCCGACGTGGTGCAGAAGATGGCCGCGGCGCAGCCCGAGAATCTGCGGCAGATGGTCGAGGGCTTCGTGGCCGGCTACAACCAGTACGTGGACGTTGCCAAGAAAGGGACGGCCCACGCGGCCTGCCGCAGCGAGGCATGGGTGCAGCCCATCACGCAGGAGGACGTCTGGCGCCGCATGTACGCGGCCAACCTGGCGGGGGGGTACAGCAATTTCGTGGAGGCCATCGCCAATGCCGTCGCCCCTGCCGCAGCCAAGGCCGGCGCGGCGCAAGACGCGCAGACCGCCCCGTCCCTGGACCAGCGCCTGACCACACCTCCCGCCCTGCAGGTAGGCGGTGACGCGGGCATCGGCAGCAACATGTATGGCTTTGCGCCAGCGGCCACGGGCGAGTCCAGCGGCGTGATGTTCGGCAACCCCCACTGGTACTGGAAGGGGCCGGACCGGTTCTACCAGGCCCAGGTCACGATCGACAATCAGGTGAACGTCAGCGGCGTCGGATTCCTGGGCGTGCCGCTGGTGCTGATCGGCTTCAACGACAACGTCGCCTGGAGCCACACGGTCTCCACGGCGCGGCGCTTCGGCTTCTTCCAGCTGCAGCTGCAGTCGGGCGACCCCACCACCTACCTGCGTGACGGCCAGCCGGTCAAGATGGCGCCGCGCAGCATCACTGTGTCCAGCCGCAATGCCGACGGCACGCTGAGCGATGTGACGCGCACGCTGTACACCTCCGAGTACGGGCCGTTGGTCAATCTGGCGGGGCTCAACCCCGCTCTGGCCTGGAGCCAGAGTACGGCCTTCGCCATCCGTGACATCAACGGTGAGAACTTCCGCACCTTCCGCAACTGGATGCGCTGGAACCAGGCGCGTTCGCTGGAAGAGTTCATGGCCATCCAGAAGGAAGAGTCCGCGATTCCATGGGTCAACACGGTGGCCGTGGGGCGTGGCAGCGCGCGGGTCTGGTACGCGGACATCGGCGCGGTGCCCAACGTGTCGCCCGAGCAGGTGGCCGCGTGCACCACGCCGTTCGGCGCGGCCGTGGGCGCGGCGCTGCCCAACGTGCCGTTCTTCGACGGCTCGCGCAGCGCCTGTGACTGGCAGACCGATGCGGACTCCAAGCAAAAGGGCGCCATCGGCCCGTCGCGCATGCCCAGCCTGTTGCGCGAGGACTATGTGGGCAACATGAACGACAGCTACTGGCTGTCCAACGCGAATGCGCCGCTCACGGGGTACCCGGCCATCTTCGGTCCCGCGGGCACGGCGGCGTTGACGCTGCGCACGCGCCTGGGCCACACCATGGCCCTGGAGCGGCTGGCCGGCACCGACGACTACAGCGGCAACAAGGCCAGCGCCGCCATCGTGCGCGACATGGTGCTGAACAGCCGCGTGTTCTCGGCCGAGCGGTTCAAGGACGAGATCCTGACGCTGATCTGCACGCCCTCGCAATGGATGGTGAACGGTGCCACGGTGGACGCCACGCAGGCCTGCGCCACGCTGCGTGCGTGGGACAACCGCGGGAACAAGGAGTCCCGGGGCTCCCATTTGTGGGACGAGTTCTGGACCCGCGTGCCCACCACCGGGCTGTACTCGGTGCCCTTTGACGCGGCCGACCCGCTGAATACTCCGCGCGGTATCAACGTGGCGGCCGTGACCGCGCTGCGCCAGGCCATGGCCACGGCCATCAGCCGCGTGGGGCAGAGCGGGTTCGCGCTGGATGCACCGCGCGGCGAAGTGCTGTTTGCCACCAAGGGCGGTGCCAAATTGCCGCTGTACGGCGGCTGTGGCGGCGTGGGCTACTTCACCATCACCTGTTCCGAGAACGACATCACGGCGGGCGGCTACAGCATGGACGGGCAGCCGCATGGCAACTCATACATGCAGGTGGTGAGCTTCCCCTCCAGCGGCGTGCAGGCCCACACCTTCCTGACGTTCTCGCTGTCCGACGACCCGGCGTCGCCGCATTTTGGCGACTACACCAAGGCCTACAGCGCCAAGCAGTGGGTGCGCATGCCGTTCTCGGAGTCCGAGATTACGGGCCACCCGGACTACCGGACGACCACCGTCTCCGCCAGCGCCAAGTAACGGCGCGCCGGTGCCATGCGCACCGGCCAGGACGACCCTCTGTGCAAAGGCCCCGCCATGCGGGGCCTTTGTTCATGGAGCGGCGGGGAGGTGGCAGTTCACAGCGCGGTGCGCAGCCGCCAGATCTCGGGGAACAGCACCACGTCCAGCATCTTGCGCAGGTAGCTCACGCCGCCCGTGCCGCCGGTGCCGCGCTTGAAGCCGATTACGCGTTCCACCGTGGTCACGTGGCGAAAGCGCCAGAGGCGGAAGGCGTCCTCCAGGTCGGTGAGCTCCTCGCCCAGCTGGTACAGGTCCCAATACCTTTGTGGATCGCGGTACACGGTCAACCAGGCCTGCTCCACGGCTTCGCTGGCCTCGTAGGGCTGGCGCCAGTCGCGCTCGGTATGGCTGGCCGGCACGGGCAGGCCGCGGCGCGCCAGCAGGCGCAGTGCTTCGTCGTAGAGCGAGGGCGCCTCGTAGGCCGCCTGTACCTGGGCCAGGCGCTCGGGGTGGTGGGCATGGGGCTGCAGCATGGCGCGGTTCTTGTTGCCCATGGCGAACTCGATGCACCGGTACTGGTAGCTCTGGAAACCGCTGGACTGGCCCAGGTGCGGGCGCATGGCGGTGTACTCGGGCGGCGTCATGGTGGCCAGCACGTCCCAGGCGTGCACCAACTGCTCGAGGATCTTGGACACGCGCGCCAGCATCTTGAAAGCGGGCGGCAACTCGTCACGCGCGATATGGGCGATGGCCGCGTGCAGCTCATGCAGCATGAGCTTCATCCACAGCTCGCTGGTCTGGTGCTGCACGATGAACAGCATCTCGTCGTGCGCGGGCGACAGGGGCTTTTGCGCGCCCAGCACGCTGTCCAACTGCAGGTAGTCGCCATAGCTCATGCTGTGGCTGAAGTCGAGCTGTGCGCCCTCCTGGCGTACGATGGCTTCGGTGGCGCCGGAGGATGCGCTGGGGTGGTGGGGGCAGGTCATGGTCAGGTCACGGCGTTGAGGTGGTTGAACTCGGGCTTGCGCCATTCGCCGGATTCCAGCACCTGGCGTAGGTGCTGCACGGCATTCCACACGTCTTCAAAGCCGACATACAGCGGCGTGAAGCCAAAGCGCAGGATGTCCAGGTGTTTGCCGCCGTCGCCCTTGCGGAAGTCGCCGACCACGCCGCGCGCGATCAGGGCCTGCACGATGGCGTAGGCCCCGCTGCCGACGCCCTGAACGCCCAGGCCCTCGCCACGTGTCAGGCACACCTGCGAACCGCGCGCCGCATGATCGCGCGGCGTCGCCAGTCCCAGGCCGTGGCCGGCGCAGTGCTCCTCGACCAGCGCGATGAACAGATCGGTCAGTGCGAGCGACTTGGCGCGCAGCGCCGCCATGCCGCCCAGAGGCTCGGCGGCGGTAAAGATGTCCAGCCCGCACTGCAGGGCCGACAGGCTCACGATGGGCTGCGTGCCGCAGAGGTAGCGTGCGATACCCGGTGCGGGCTGGTAGTCGGGCGTGAAGGCGAAGGGCGCGGCATGGCCGAACCAGCCCGACAGCGGCTGCGCAAATGTCGCATCCGGGCGGTCCGCCAGGCGCGGGTGCACCCACACGAAGGCGGGCGCGCCAGGGCCGCCATTCAGGTACTTGTAGCTGCAGCCCACCGCATAGTCGGCATTCGCGTCCAGCAGGTGCACGGGCACGGCGCCCGCGCTGTGGCACAGGTCCCAGACGCACAGAATGCCGTGGGCGTGCGCCTGCGCGGTCACGGCTGCCATGTCGTGCATGGCGCCGGTGCGGTAGTTCACGTGGGTGAGCAGCAGGACGGCGACCTGGGGCGTCAGCTGCGTGGCGATTTCCTCGGGCTCCACCAGCACCAACTCCAGTCCGTACTCCTGGCACACGGACTGGGCGATGTACAGGTCGGTGGGGAAGTTGCTGCGCTCGCTGACGAGCTGGGTGCGACCGGGATGGTCCGCGCGGGCCACGCGCGCGGCAGCCGACAGCACCTTGTACAGGTTGACCGAGGTGGTGTCGGTGAACACCACCTGGTCCGGCCCCGCGCCGATCCAGGAAGCGAACTGGTTGCCCAGGCGCTGCGGCAGGCTGACCCAGCCAGCCTTGTTCCACGAGGTGATGAGGTCCTGTCCCCATTCCTGCTGCACTACTTGGGCCACGCGCGCCGGCGTGGCGCGGGGCAGAGCGCCCAGGGAGTTGCCGTCCAGGTAGATCACGCCCTCGGGCAGGCTGAAATGGTCGCGCAGGCTGCGCAGCGGGTCCTGCGCATCGCGTGTGCGGCACTCTTGCAAGGTAGTCATGTGGTTTTTGCTATTAATAAAGTAGCTGTTAGCGCTTATTGCATGAGCGTTAGAGGCTAAAACGGCTTAATGGTCATGCGCGCGGCGGCAGCGCACGCAGCACGGCGCGCACGGGCGATGCGTCGGCCGTGGTGAGCTTGAGCGGCAGCGCGATGAGTTCGTAGTCGCCCTCGGGCACATCGTCCAGCACCAGGTTCTCCAGCACGCGCAGGCCGCGCCGGCGGATCACCTGGTGGCTGGGCAGCGGCTTGCTGTCGGCGGGGTCGATGCTGGCGGTGTCGATGCCCACGAGCACTACGCCGGCGTCGGCCAGGCGCTCGATGGTGTCGGGCGCGTAGGCCGTGAGGCCCGCGTCCCAGCGGTCCACGGGCATGCGGGCGTAGGTGCGCACCAGCACCCGCGGCGGCAAAGTGCCCGTCATCGCATGGGCAATGTGGGTCCATTCGATGAGCGGCCCGCAGTCCAGCGCATGCACCACGCGGCAGGGGCCGATGAAGGCTTCCAGCGGCAGGGCGCCGATGGCTGCGCCGTCCGCTGCGTAGTGCAGGGGCGCGTCAGCGTGCGTGCCCACGTGAGGCGAGAGCGTGAGTGCGCTCACGTTCACCGGGCAGCCGGGGCCCAGTGTGGCGCTCCACTGCTGCTGGTAGGGTGTATCGCCCGGGAACACCGGGCTACCCGCATGCACGGGGGCAGAGATGTCCCACAGCGCGGGCGATGGCGTGGAGGTGGCGGTCATGGCGCGCATGCTATGCGCGGCGGAGGGGCGGGTAAATGGTTTATCCCTGATGGGTGATTCATTTGGATAATCCATTCTCAAAGAGACATTTTTGGGTTAAATCATGCAAGCCGAGATCGACCGTACCGACCGCCAGCTGCTGCGCGCGCTGCAGGACAACGCCCGCCTGACCTCCGGCGAACTGGCCGAAATGGCGCACCTGTCGCAGTCGCCCTGCTGGCGACGCGTGAAGCGGCTGGAGGACGCCGGGGTAGTGCGCGGCTACCACGCGCAGCTGGACCGGCGTGCGGTGGGGCTGGGTGTGATGGCTTTCGTGATGGTGGGCATCGACCACCAGACGGAGGCGCTGTCCGTGGCGTTCGAGGAGGCGGTGTGCGCCATTCCCGAGGTGGTGCTGTTCCACGGCATCTCGGGCCCCGCGGACTTCCTGCTGGTGGTCGTGACGACCGACCTGGACGCGTATTCCGAGCTGCTGCAGCGGCGCCTGCACCGCCTGCCCGGCGTGCGCCAGGTACAGACCTATTTTTCGCTGCAGGAGTTCAAGGGGCGCATCGGCGGGTTGCCCGTGTGAAAGCGGGTCCTGCGGTGTTCAGAGCACCAGCCCGTCCAGTGCCGGCAGATGGTGGCGCTGGCGCGCGCGGTTGCAGGCAGCGCTGCCGGCTTCGAATTCGCGGCAGGGCGAGGGGCGCCACTCGTAGATGCCGCAGGCCGCGCGCTGGCCCACCTGGCCCGTGAGGGCCGAGCAGCGCGGCTGCGCATGGTCCGTGCCGCGCATGCGCGCGGTGTGGTCCGTGACCGGCACCACCAGCCCATCGGGAACGCAGCCGCCCAGCTCCTCCGTCTCGTGCACCGAGAAGTCCACGCGAAAGCTGGCGCAGCAGGCGCCACAGGTCAGGCAAGGGTGAAGAGTGGTCATGGCGTGCGTCGCAGGGGTTGTCATTGTGACGCGCCACAGGTCCTGATGTGCATCAATCCAGCAGCGTGCAGTTCCATTAGAATGAGAATTACTTTTATTCATTGACTGCAATACAACATGCTTCACACGGGGAATGACGCCGCGCAGCCGCGGGGGCTGGATACCTTGCCGCATGGCGTGCCGGCCACGGTTGCCGGGCTGCTGCCGGCGCAGGATGGCCGGTCGCAGGCCATGGTGCTGCGCCTGATGGAGATCGGCTTCCTGCCCGGCGAGCCCGTGCGCGTGATTGCCCGGGGCTTTCCCGCGGCCGACCCCCTGGCCGTTCGCGTGGGCCAGGCCACTTTTGCCCTGCGCCGCCATGAGGCGGCCCTGGTGCAGGTGCGCGTGGATGCGCTGGAGGCCGCGGCATGAGCACGGCGGCATCTCCCCTGCACATCGCGCTGCTGGGCAACCCCAACTGCGGCAAGACAGCGCTGTTCAACGTGCTGACCGGCGCACGCCAGAAGGTGGCGAACTACGCGGGCGTCACCGTGGAGCGCAAGGAAGGCCTGTTCACCACCGCCAGCGGCCGGCGCGTGCGCGTGCTGGACCTGCCCGGCGCCTATAGCCTGCACGCGCAGAGCCTGGACGAGGCCGTCACCCGCGATGTGGTCACCGGCCGCCACCCAGGGGAGGCCATGCCCGAGCTGCTGGTCTGCGTGACCGATGCCACGCACCTGCGCCTGAACCTGCGCCTGGTGCTGGAGGCGCGCGACCTGGGCCTGCCCATGGTGCTGGTGCTGAACATGAGCGACATGGCGCAGCAGCAGGGCATCCAGATCGACCGCGAAGTCCTGGCGCGCGAACTGGGCCTGCCCGTGGTGACCACCGTGGGCGTGCGCGCCGACGGGGCGCGCGAGCTGCTGCAGTGGCTGGACACGGCCACCCCGCAGGCCGCCCGCGGCGCCGCCGTGGGCACGCAGGCGCCACCGCCCGTCAATGCGCTGGAGGAAGACCGCCCGCAGCGCGTGCAGCAATTGCACCAGGAAGTGCGCCGCATCATGGGGCTGGCCGTGCGCGAGCCCGCGCTGCGCCTGCAGCGCGACGACCGCATCGACGCCGTGGTGCTGCACCCGCTGTGGGGCATGCTGCTGCTGGCAGTGACGCTGTTCCTGATGTTCCAGGCCGTGTTCAGTTGGGCAGAGGTGCCCATGGGCTGGATCGAAGGCGCCACGGCCGCCGTGGCCGAATGGCTGAACGCCCACATGGCCGAGGGGCCGCTGCGCAGCCTGCTGGCCGACGGCGTGATCGCCGGCGCAGGCGGGGTGCTGGTGTTCCTGCCGCAGATCCTGATCCTGTTCTTCTTCATCCTGGCGCTGGAGGAGTCCGGTTACCTGCCGCGCGCGGCCTTCCTGCTGGACCGCGTGATGGGCACCGTCGGCTTGTCGGGACGCTCGTTCATCCCGCTGCTGTCCAGCTTCGCCTGCGCGGTGCCGGGCATCATGGCCACGCGCTCCATTCCGGACTGGCGCGACCGGCTCGTCACCATCCTCATCGCGCCGCTGATGACCTGTTCGGCCCGCCTGCCGGTGTACGCGCTGCTGATCGCGGCCTTCATCCCCGATCGCACGGTGGCGGGGCTGTTCAACCTGCAGGGGCTGGTGTTGTTCGCGCTGTACCTGGGCGGCATCGTGAGCGCCATGGCCGTGGCGGCCGTTGCGCGGCTGGCGCGGCGCGGCGACGGCGCCACGCCGCTGCTGATGGAGCTGCCCGCCTACCGCTGGCCCAGCGTGCGCAACCTGGCGCTGGGGCTGTGGGAGCGCGCGGGCATCTTCCTGCGCCGCGTGGGCGGCATCATCCTGCTGGTCACCATCCTGCTGTGGTTCCTGTCGTCGTACCCCGCGCCGCCGGCGGACGCCACGGGGCCGGCCATCGAATACAGCTTCGCCGGGCGCATCGGCGCGGCGCTGGAGGTGATCTTTGCGCCCATCGGCTTCAATTGGCAGATCAGCATCGCCCTGGTGCCTGGCATGGCCGCGCGCGAGGTGGCGGTGAGCGCCCTGGGCACGGTGTACGCGATTGCCGCTTCGGCCGACGACACGGCCGCGCAGCTCGCGCCCATGCTGGCGGCGCAATGGTCGCTGGCCACGGCGCTGTCGCTGCTGGTGTGGTTCATCTTCGCGCCGCAGTGCGTCTCCACCATCGCCGCCGTGCGCCGCGAGACCAACGGCTGGCGCTGGCCGCTCGTCATGACGGGCTATCTCTTCGCACTGGCCTATGCGGCCAGCTTCATCACCTACCGCGTGGCCCTGGCGCTGGGCGGTGGTTGAAACCGTCACCCAGGAGCAGAACCATGTGGCAAGACATTCTCACCGCCGTGATCGTGGCCGTGGCCGCCCTGGCGCTGCTGTGGCGCTGGCTGCCGCAGCGCTGGCGCGCCCGCGCCGCGCGCGTGCACCCGGCACTGGCGCCCATGGCCAAGACCGGCAGCAGTTGCGGGGGCTGCAATGCCTGCGCCGGAGACCGCTGCGCGCCGGCACGCAAGCCCTGAAGCCGGGATAGCCCGGTCGCGGGCCTAAAAGCATAGCTGCTGGCGCTTGTCAGGCAAAGGTTTCAGTATCAAAACTATCTGAAATCATTGCCTGGCAAGCGCCAGCAGCTCTTCTTTTTGAAGAGCCACTTCAAGCGGCCTGCGGCCACTCCTGCGTGTCGCCATCCGTCAACGGCGGCAGGCCCAGCTTGGCGCGCGTGTCGTGGCAACCGTAGGAGGCGAACGGAAAGTCGCGGCACGGCTGGGGACGCTGGTCGTAGATGCCGCAGCCGATGCAGCCGTTGCCCAGGTCGGCCAGTGCCACGCAGCGCACGGGGTGGCGCTCGGTGCCATTCATGCGGTAGCGGTTGCCTCCGGCCTCATGGGCCAGGGCGTCGGGCACGCGCCCGCCCATGGACTGCAGTTCATAGACGGAGAACTCCACGCGGTAGTTCTGGCAGCATGCACCGCAGTGCAGGCAGGGGTGGACGGGGACGGACATGCAGGTTCCTCGGGTTCTGGGGCATCGGCAACGGGCCCCATCCCAGGTGCGACGCGCAGCCGGCACCGGGGATCGCGGGCGATCAGGGGGAGCGATGGGAGGGCGGGCATGCGCTGGGGCGCCTGCCGCGCAGAACCGGGCCGCTAGGTGTGGCCCTGGAGGAACTTCAGGTAGAAGGTATGAATGCGCACCTGCAGCGCATGCACGCGTGCCGCCATGCGCCGGGCGGCCGCGTGCAGTTCAGGCGCCAGCGGGCGCTGGCGGGCGGGGCAGGGTGGATGGCCCGGGCGCGTGGGGTGGAGTTGCGCGGGGGCCATGGGTGGGATGCGGGATGGGTTTAGACGCGGCCGAGCAGCAGGTACTCCATGAGTGCCTTCTGCACGTGCATCCTGTTTTCCGCCTCGTCCCAGACGACGGACTGGGGGCCGTCGATCACGTCGGCCATCACTTCCTCGCCGCGGTGCGCGGGCAGGCAGTGCATGAACAGCGCGTCGGGCTTGGCCACGGCCATCATCTCGGCGTCCACGCACCAGTCGGCAAAGGCCTTGCGGCGCGCTTCGTTCTCGGCCTCGTAGCCCATGCTGGTCCACACGTCGGTGGTCACCAGATCGGCGCCGCGGCAGGCATCCATGGGATCGGCAAAGACCTTGTAGCAGCCCGCGCGGTGGGGCTTGCCGCCGAAGGCGAGCTTCTCGTCCACCTCGTAGCCGCCGGGGGTGCTCACGTGCACGGTGAAGCCCAGCAGATCGGCCGCCTGCAGCCAGGTGTTGGCCATGTTGTTGCCGTCGCCCACCCAGGCGACGACCTTGCCCGCGATCGAGCCGCGGTGCTCGATGTAGGTGAACAGGTCCGCCATGATCTGGCAAGGATGGAACTCGTTGGTCAGGCCGTTGATGACGGGCACGCGCGAGTATTCGGCGAAGCGCTCGATCTTGTCGTGGCCGAAGGTGCGGATCATCACCAGGTCGGTCATGCGGCTGATCACGCGCGCGCTGTCCTCGATGGGCTCGGCGCGACCCAACTGACTGTCGCCCGTGGTCAGGTGCACCACGCTGCCGCCCAGCTGGTACATGCCGGCCTCAAAGCTCACACGCGTGCGGGTGCTGGCCTTCTCGAAAATCATGGCCAGGGTGCGGTCGGCTAGCGGGTGGTACTTCTCGTAGCTCTTGAACTTGCCCTTGATGATGGCGGCGCGCGAGAACAGGTAGTTGTATTCGTTGGCGGTGAAGTCGGTGAATTGCAGGTAGTGCTTCATACGCGGTCGATCTTTCATTCAGACAGGAAGGTCTGCACCAGGGGTGTGAGCAGGGCGACGATCTCGTCGGCTTCTGCGCGCGTGAGGGTGAGCGCGGGCACCAGGCGGATCACGCGCTCGGCGGTCACCGACAGCAGCAGGCCGGCCTCGGCCGCGCGATCGATCAGCACGCCGCAGGGGCGGTCCAACTCCATCCCGATGATCAGGCCCTGGCCGCGGACTTCGTTCACGCCAGCGGTCTCACCCAGTGCGCGCTGCAACTCGGCCTTCAGGTGGGCGCCCACGTCCGCGGCGTTCTGCAGCAGGCCGTCTTCTTCCATGATGCGGATGGTCTCCACACCCGCGCGCATGGCGAGCGGGTTGCCGCCGAAGGTGGAGCCGTGGTTGCCCGGCTTGAGCACCTGCGCGGCGGCGCCGTGCGCCAGCACTGCGCCCACGGGAACGCCCGAGCCCAGGCCCTTGGCCAGCGTCATCACGTCCGGGACAATGCCGGCCCACTGGTGGGCAAACCACTTGCCGGTGCGGCCCATGCCGGCCTGCACCTCGTCAAGCATCAGCAGCCAGCCGTTGGCGTCGCACAGCGCGCGCACCTGCTGCAGGTAGTCGGCGCGCATGGGATGCAGGCCGCCTTCGCCCTGGATGGGCTCCATCATCACGGCGACGATGTCGGCGTTGCCTTCGGTGGCCTCCTGCAGCGCCTCGATGTCATTGGGCGCCACGCGCAGGAAGCCCTCCAGTAGCGGGCCGAAGCCGTTGCGCACCTTGGGGTTGCCGGTGGCGGTCATGGTGGCGATGGAGCGCCCGTGGAAGGCATGGTCGTAGACCACGATCACGGGTTTTTCGATGCCCTTGTCCACGCCGTACTTGCGCGCGATCTTGATGGCAGCCTCGTTGGCCTCCAGGCCGGTGCTGCAGAAGAACACGTTGGTCATGTGCGCGCGCTCGGTCAGCAGCTGGGCCAGCTTTTCCTGACCCGGCACATGGTAGTAGTTGGAGGTGTGGATCAGCTTGGCGATCTGGTCCTGCAGCGCCGGCACCAGCTTGGGATGGTTGTGGCCCAGCGTATTCACGGCGATGCCGCCCAGTCCGTCGAGGTACTGCTTGCCGTTCACGTCCCACACACGCACGCCCTGGCCTCGCTCCAGCGCGATGGGTACGCGGCCATAGGTGTTCATCACGTGGGGCGAGGCAGCCTCGACAAATGCGGTCATGCGGACATCTCCTGACAAGAGAGGGAAACGGGGAACAGCCCCAAAAAGGGAAATGCGATTCTAGGGGCTGCCCCCGCGCGCACCATTGAAGATTGCGCATCACAGTCATGCGCTGCGCTTGCGTTCAATGCTGGCAGGCGGTGCTGGGGCATTGGAGGGTAGCTCTTATATAAGAGTTAGAATCCGTGCCACGCCGACGCACAAGGTCGGCGCCCCTTACACGACCCGAACCCGATGGTTGCTCCCTCCTCCAAAGAAGTCTTCATCCAAGGCATTACCCTCGAAGGGAGGACCTTTCGGCCCAGCGACTGGGCCGAGCGCCTGGCGGGGGTCATGAGCCAGTTCCGCCCCGGCGGTGCCGTGCCTGGCAGCCACCTGAACTACTCCCCCTGGTGCATTCCTACCAGCATGAACGGAGTGAAGTGCGTGGTGGTCCACCGCGACCTGCAGGCGCACGAGCCCATGGCGTGGGACTTCGTGCTCAACTTTGCCAGAGACAACAACTTGCAGGTCGTCGAAGCCTGCCTGCTCCCCGATCCCAAGGCCTGACAACACAGGCCTTTTCTTTTGGGTGGGCGTGTGTGCCCCCGAAGTGCTGTGCCGAGCAGCGCCCGGCACAAAAAAACCGCCCGGAGGCGGTTTCTCTGCTTTGCTGACAGCGCACCCGTTACAAACGGCGGGTGGCGAGCCACCCGGGCTGTTGGCCTGCGCGGGGCAGGCGGTGAATTTAGGCGGCTGCCAGAGCCAAGGCTTTCACCTTGGCAGACAGGCGGCTCTTGTCGCGAGCTGCCTTGTTCTTGTGGAAGATGCCCTTGTCGGCGATGGTGTCCAGCACGGACTGGGCCTTGGCGAACAACTCGGTTGCCTTGGTCTTGTCACCGGCCAGAACAGCCTTCTCGACGTTCTTGACGGCGGTGCGGTACTTGGAGCGCAGCGAGGTGTTGGCTGCGTTCAGCTTGAGGCCTTGGCGGGCGCGCTTGCGGCCCGATGCCAGGCGGGGGTTCTTTTTCTTTGGCTTTCCAGATGCCATGGTATGTGTTCCTTGTGTCTGAGGATGTTGTCAGCAAAGCCGGCCATTATAGCGCAGCCGCCATTTCGGGCGTGGCGCGACGCCAAACGCATACACTTGCGCCGGTGTCCCTGTTCAAAGCCGCTTCCACCGTATCGCTGTTGACCCTGGCCTCCCGCGTGACGGGCCTGGTGCGTGATCTGCTCATGGCCTCGATGTTCGGCGCCAATGTTCTGACAGACGCTTTCAACGTCGCTTTTCGCATTCCCAACCTGTTTCGCCGCTTGTTCGCCGAAGGGGCGTTCAGCCAGGCCTTCGTGCCCGTGCTGGCCGCGCACAAGGCGCAGCATGGCGATGAGGACACCCATGCACTTGTGAACGCCGTGGCCACGGCGCTGTTCTGGGCGCTGCTGCTGACCTGCGTGTTGGGGGTGGTAGGAGCGCCGCTGCTCGTGTGGGCGCTGGCCAGCGGGTTGCGCCAGAGTCCGGAGGGGTTCGACGCCGCCGTGTTCATGACGCGCTGGATGTTCCCCTACATTGGATTCATGTCGCTGGTGGCCCTTTCGGCGGGCGTGCTCAACACCTGGAAGCGCTTTGGCGTGCCGGCCGCCACACCCGTGCTGCTGAACCTGTGCATGATCGCGGCCGCTTGGCTGGGCGCGCCACAACTGGCGGCGCGGGGCATAGAGCCCATCTACGCCATGGTGGGCGGGGTGATGGGCGGCGGGGTGCTGCAACTGGCGGTGCAACTGCCCGCATTGCGCCGCCTGGGGCTGCTGCCCCGCATCGGCATGACCTGGGGCAGGGTACGCAGTGCCTGGCAGGACCCAGGCGTGCGCCGCATTCTTACCCTGATGGCGCCGGCGTTGCTGGGCGTGGGGGTGGCACAGATCTCGCTGATGATCAACACGCAGATCGCGTCCTATCTCACGCCGGGCAGCGTGACATGGCTGTTTTATGCCGACCGCCTCATGGAATTTCCCACGGCCCTGCTGGGCGTGGCGCTGGGCGTGGTGCTCACGCCGCAGTTGTCGGCCGCCAAGGCTGCGGGGGATGGTGAACGCTACTCGGCCATGCTGGACTGGGGGCTGCGCATCGTGGTGTTGCTGGCCGTACCCTGCGCCGTGGGACTGCTGACCTTCGCAACGCCGCTGGTGGCCACGCTGTTCCACCATGGTGCGCTGAACGACGGCGACGTACGGCAGATCTCCGTGGCGCTGGCAGGCTATGGAGCGGGGTTGCTGGGCCTGGTGGCCATCAAGGTGCTGGCGCCGGGTTACTACGCCAGCCAGGATATCCGCACGCCCGTGCGCATCGCCATCGTGGTGCTGGTGGCCACGCAGATCATGAATGCCGCGCTGGTGCCCCTGCTGGCGCACGCGGGGCTGGCGCTGTCCATTGGCCTGGGTGCGCTCATCAACGCCCTGTGGCTGCTCACGGGGCTGCTGCGGCGGGGAAGCTTTCGCCCCCGCGAAGGCTGGGGCCGGTTTGCGCTACAGGTGATTGCCGCTAGTGCGCTGCTGGCCGTGTTCCTGCTCTGGGCCTCCCACCACTTCGACTGGCTGGCGCTGCGAGCGCACAGCCTGCAGCGTGCGGGACTGCTGGCGCTGCTGCTCGCCGCATCGGCCGCGCTGTACTTTGGCGCGCTGTGGGCCTGCGGGCTCAAGCTGCGCCAGCTGTTGCGCCGCTGAAGGGAGAGGGCGCATGGCGTTGAGCTATTCCGTTCCCACGCCGCTGGAGTATTTCGCGTCGCTGGTCCAGGTGCCGCAGGGCGGCGCCATCGCGTTGCTGGAGTCGGCGGCCTGCATCGCGCAGGACGAATATCCGCGCCTGGATGTGCAGCAGTTCCTGGACGAGATGGACCGCCTGCAGGCGCGGCTGCAGCGGCGCATTGCGCAGGATGCCGAACCGCTGCTGCGGCTCAATCTGCTCAACCAGTTTTTCTTTGGCGAACTGGGCTTTGCGGGCAATCTCAACGACTACTACGCGCCGGGCAACAGCTATTTGCACGTCGTGCTGGAGAAGCGGCGCGGCATTCCCATCTCGCTGGCGGTGCTGTGGCTGGAGCTGGCGCAGGGCGTGGGCCTGCGTGCGCACGGGGTGGCCTTTCCCGGGCATTTCCTGGTCAAGGTGCTCATGCCCACGGGCCAGGTCGTGATGGACCCGATGACGGGGCTTTCCCTCTCGCGCGAAGCGCTGGGTGAGCGGCTGGAACCTTTTCGCCGCGGACACGGACCGCTGGAGGACGAAGCTCCGCTGGGCCTGTATCTGCAGGCCGCCACGGAGCGGGACATTCTTGCGCGCATGCTGCGCAATCTGAAGGAAATCCACCGCGCGCGCCAGGACTGGAGTCGCCTGGTGGCGGTGCAGGACCGGCTCATCGTGTTGCTGCCCGATGCCTGGAGCGAGTGGCGCGACCGCGGCCTGGCGTATGCGGAGAGCGGCGCATCCCTGCAAGCGCTGGAGAACCTGGAGACCTATCTGGCCCACGCTGCGGGTGCCGAAGATGCCCCTGCGATCGCACAGCGCGTGAAAGAATTGCGCCGTTTCTGATCCAGGCCAAGCGTGCCATGTGACAAAAACATGGCAAAAGCGCACCATGTCATGTGCTGGACACGAAGAGTTGTCACCATCTTCTGCCTGCCGAGAAGGTACCAGTCATGCCGCATATATCCGAGATCAATTCCCACGAACTCATGGAACGCATCGCCGACGATCTGGCCGACGGCTATGACGAGGAGTTGGAGCTGGAGATCGAGGACCGCGCCTTCGATGAGCACGGACTGCAGGCGCCCGTGGACCGGCTGGCACGCCAGCAATATTTCCGGGAGCTGTTCCGCCTGCAGGGCGAGCTGGTCAAGCTGCAGGACTGGGTGCAGCACTCAAGGCAGAAGGTGGTGGTGATCTTCGAGGGGCGCGATGCCGCCGGCAAGGGCGGGGTGATCAAGCGCATTACCCAACGGTTGAACCCGCGCGTGGTGCGCGTGGCGGCGCTACCTGCGCCCAATGACCGCGAGCGCACGCAGTGGTACTTCCAGCGCTATGTGGCGCACCTGCCTGCGGCAGGCGAGATCGTGCTCTTTGACCGCAGCTGGTACAACCGCGCGGGCGTCGAGAAAGTGATGGGCTTTTGCACGGAGGAGGAGTACGAGGAGTTCTTCCGCAGCGTGCCGGAGTTCGAGAAGATGCTCGTGCGCTCAGGCATCCGGCTCATCAAGTACTGGTTCTCGATCTCCGACGAGGAGCAGCACTTGCGGTTCCTGGGGCGCATCCACGACCCGCTCAAGCAGTGGAAACTGAGCCCCATGGACCTGGAGAGCCGCGTGCGCTGGGAGGAATACACCAAGGCCAAGGAGGCGATGCTGGAGCGCACCCACATCCCCGAGGCCCCCTGGTGGGTGGTGCAGGCCGTGGACAAGAAGAAAGCGCGCCTCAACTGCATCGCCCACTTGCTGGAGCAGCTGCCGTATGCCGATGTGCCGCATACCGAGGTGGTGCTGCCCGACCGGGTGCGCCACCCGGACTACCTGCGCCAGCCCACACCCGGCAGCATGATCGTGCCCGAGCGGTACTGACGATTGACGACTGGGCGGGTGATCCTGTCCACGCCAAGGCAAGCGGAGGCCGGGGGAGCCGAGCACCTTGGGGCGCTCGGACGTGCCTTTAAGCGGCCTTGACGGCCAATACCGGGCAATCGACGTTGAGCAATATCTCCTGCGCCATGCTGCCCAGCAGCAGCTTGCCGACGGGCGAGCGTTTGCGCAGGCCGATCACCAGCACGGATACCTGCAGCGCCGCGACCATTTCCTCGATCTCCTCGATGGTGCTCTTGCCGCGCACGAACTGCTTGAACTCGGCCTCGATCGGCAGCGTGGCCAGGCGCTCCTCCACACGTTCGGCCTCGTAGCCGTTGACGATGCTGGGGTCTTCCTGGCGCCCGCCGGGGCCGGCGTTGACGACGACCAGGCGTTCATTGCGGCGGGTGGCGATTTCGATGCCCTTGTCCAGCGCGGCCCGGCCTTCGGGGCGTGGAACGTAGGCGACGAGAATGGTCATGCAAAGTCTCCCTTATAGCTGTGATGACGATGTGTCTGGCGCACTGCGCGCCAGCCGCCAGAATAGCCCAACATCGCAGGCGTTGGCGAGTGTCATCCCGGGTGCGGGGCGCGCGATGAGGGCCAGGCGCTGCGGCGGACGCGGGAAGAGGGTTTGGGGGTGAAAAAGCCTTGCAGCGCTTTCTAGACAAGCGCGAGCAGCTATGGTTTTTGCGGCGCGACGGCTATACCAGCCGCGCGGCTTCCAGCTCTTTTTTCAGGTAGGCGTAGAACAGCGGTGCCGCCACCAGCCCTGCAGGGCCGAAGACGGCTTCGGCCACGAACATCACCGACAGCAGCTCCCACACGCCCATGTGGGTGCGCCGCCCGACGACCTTGGCGTTGATCACGTACTCGGCCTTGTGGATCAGGATCAGGAAGGCCAGGCAGGCCACGGCCGCAACGGGCGATACCGACAGTCCCACCAGCGTGATGACCGCGTTGCACAGCAGGTTGCCCACGATGGGCACCAGGCCGGCCACGAAGGTCAGGGTGATCAAAGCGGGGGTGTAGGGCAGGTCCAAGTCCCACAGGGGCAGCACCAGCAATAGGAACAGTGCGGTGAGCAGCGTGTTGAAGGCGGCAATCCAGAACTGCGCCGCGACGATCTGACGGAAGGCCTCTCCCATACGTGCGATGCGCAGCACCAGCTCTTGTGCCAAGGGGCCGCGTGAAGCGCCTACGCTGCGTACGGCGGCCAGTGCCCCGATCAGCAGGCCCACATAGGCATACAGCAGGCCCGTGAGCCAGGCGCGCCCCGCCATGGCCAGGGCGCCGGCCTTGGCGGCCAGATAGGCGGCGATGGTGCGCTGGATTTCGGCGGCGCCTTCGGGCAACTGGGCCGCGATGTCGGTGGGCAGCTTCAGCCGCAGTTCCAGCACGGTGCGGGCCAGGAAGTCCAGCAGTTCGCGGTATTGCTGGGGGGCGTCGACGATATAGGTGCGCGAATGCGACAGCGCCAGCGCCAGCAGCAGCAAGGGAGACAGCATGACCAGCGTGGCGGCTGCCGTCTGGCCGCGGGTTGCCATGCTGTTCGCCGTGCGCAACGGAAACCACGCCAGGCGTGGCGCCAGCCAACGCGTGAGCAGAAAACCCAGGCACACGCACAGCAGCCCGGGCAGCAGCCCGCGCAGCATCACCAGCAGCAGCGCGGCGCCCATCAGCACGTAGCTGGCGATCACCACGCCCCGCGTGGCGGGCGCGAATGGCGGCCTCAGGGCGTCAGGCGTGGCGGCGGAGCCTTGCGGCGGCTGACCCGAAGGCATCGTGCCAATCGCGCTGGATCAGCCCACGACGACGGCGGCGCCGTCGCCACGCTCGGCAATGGCGCCGATGGTGTACACCGCCTCGCCCAGCGCGCGCAGCGTGGCGGCCGTGGCATCGGCGGCCTCAGCCGGGACGACCACCACCATGCCGATGCCGTTGTTGAACGTGCGGTTCATCTCGATGTCGTCGATGCCGGCGGTCTTTTGCAGCCAGGCGAACAGCTCCGTCTGCGGCCAGCTGCCGGCCTTCAGGTGGGCGGCCGTGCCTTCGGGCAATACCCGCGGAATGTTCTCCAGCAGGCCACCACCGGTGATGTGGGCCAGGGCCTTGATCGGATGCTGTGCCAGCGCGGCCAGCACGTTCTTCACGTACAGGCGCGTGGGCTCCATGACGGCGGCCTTGAAGGGTTTGCCGTCCAGCGTGTCGGGCAGCGTGCCGGCGGCCGCGGCGCGCTCGATGCACTTGCGCACCAGCGAAAAACCGTTGGAATGCACGCCGCTGGAGGCCAGGCCCAGCACCACGTCGCCGGGTTTCACCGTCTGGCCGGTGAGGATCTTCGACTTCTCGACCGCGCCCACGGCAAAGCCGGCCAGGTCGTATTCACCGTCGGGGTACATGCCGGGCATCTCGGCCGTCTCGCCGCCGATCAGTGCGCAGCCGCTCAGCTCACAGCCACGGGCGATGCCCCCCACCACTGCGGCGGCGGTGTCCACGTCCAGCTTGCCGCAGGCGAAGTAGTCCAGGAAGAACAGGGGCTCGGCGCCCTGTACCAGCACGTCGTTGACGCTCATGGCCACCAGGTCGATGCCCACGGTGTCGTGCATGTTCCACTCGAACGCCAGCTTGAGCTTGGTGCCCACGCCGTCGGTGCCCGAGACCAGCACCGGCTCCTGGTAGCGCTTGGGCACCTCGAACAGCGCGCCAAAGCCGCCGATGCCCGCCATCACCCCCTCGCGCAGGGTCTTCTTGGCCAGCGGCTTGATGCGCTCGACCAGCGCGTCGCCTGCGTCGATGTCAACGCCGGCGTCTTTGTAGGAGATGGGAGTGGAGGGGGCAGAGGAACTCATGGGATGTGCGTCAGTGCTGAGGGCCGCGGTCGGCGGGCCGGAAAGCGGGGATTTTAAGGGTCCGCCCGGGCGGGCCGCGAATGCCCCCGCGCGGCGGGCTGCGCCGCACGCGGCCCGGGCTCGGGTCGTCTGGGCCATCGACGCACTAAAATCGCGGGTTGCACGCCCTGCGTGCCGCCCGCTTTCCGGGTGCCTCCGTGGTTTCGCGGCGGTGAACCGCGGCGCGTCCCCTACCTTGCCTCCCATGCCATCCACTCCATCCCGTTACGGCCCGGCCACGCTCCGCATTGCGCGCGGAGGCCGGGGCGCGCCGCATTTGCGCGGGTGGCGCTCGCCATGAAGCAGCTGGCCCTGGACATTGGCCTGGTGACCGGCCCCACGCTCGACAACTTCCATGCCGGCCCCAACGCGCAGGCACTGCAGCACCTGCGGCTGGCGGTGGCCGGTGGCGCCGCGCCGCGCTCGCCCGTGCCCACCTACCTGTGGGGCGAAACGGGCACCGGCAAGTCGCACCTGCTGCGGGCTACGTACGAGGCGCTGCGCGGGCAGGGCGCCAGCGTGGGCTGGCTCGACGCCTCCGTGGCGCTGCCCTCGGCCTTCGACGAGCGCTGGAGCGCGGTGCTGCTCGACGAAGTGCACCTGTACACCACGGCGCAGCAGGCGGCGGCTTTCAACTGGTTTGTCAACGCCATCAACCCCACCGAAGGAGCGCCCCGCTGGGTACTGGCCGCGGGCGACCTGCCGCCGGCCGACCTGCCGCTGCGCGACGACCTGCGCACACGGCTGGGCTGGGGCCACGTGTTCCAGCTCCAGCTGCTGGACGAGCAGGAGCGTCGCGCCGTGCTGCGCCAGCAGGCCGATGCGCGCGGCATCTTCCTGGCCGATGAGGTCATGAACTACATGCTGGGCCGCTTTTCGCGCGACCTGGGCAGCCTCATGCAGCTGCTGGACCGGCTCGACAGCTTTGCGCTGCGCACGCAGCGCGCCGTCACCGTCCCGCTGCTCAAGACCATGCTGGAGACCGAGTAGCGCGCGGCCATCGGTGCAGGGCGCTTTCATCCACCCATTGCAATCAACGCATGACCTTTGACACGCAGGTACAACGCCGCCGACTGGCCCTGTTCGACCTGGACCACACCCTGCTGCCCCTGGATTCCGACTACGAGTGGGGCGAATTCACCATCCGCATCGGCTGGGCCGACCGCGAAGAGTTTGGCCGGCGCAACAAGGCGTTCTACGACGACTACGTCGCCGGGCGGCTGGACGTGCACGACTACGTGCGCTTCGCCACCGACGCCATTCGCCAGCGCGGCGCCGAGGCGGCGGCCCTGGCGCACGCGCAGTTCATGCGCGAGGTGATCCAGCCCGCGCTGCGCGAGGAAGCGCGTGCACTGGTACAGCGCCACCGCGACGCGGGCGACGAGGTGCTCATCATCACCGCCACCAACGAGTTCGTCACCCGCCCCATCGCTCTGGCGTTGGGCGTGGATCAGCTGGTCGCCGTGGAGCTGGAGCGCGGCGACGACGGCTGGATCACCGGTGGCATTCGCGGCGTGCCCTCCATGCGCGAGGGCAAGGTGCAGCGCATGGAGCAATGGCTGGCCGAGCGCGGCCTGCGCTGGACGGACGTGGACAGCACGTTCTACAGTGACTCCATGAACGACGTGCCGCTGCTGGAAAAGGTGGATCATCCCGTCGCCACCAACCCCGATCCACGCCTGCGCGCACTGGCTTCCCAGCGCGGCTGGCGCATTCTGGACCTGTTTCCCCCACACCCATGATCAAGACCTTCATCGACAAACTGCTGGGCAAGGGCGCCGCAGGCGCGGGCCGTGGCACACGCGGCCGCTTTGGCAAGCGTGCAGAAGTGCCCGCCGCGGTGCACGGCATCAACCCTGAACTGGTGGACCGCCGCGCCAGCGACGTGGTGCGCACACTCAAGCAGGCGGGCTACGAGGCCTACATCGTCGGCGGCGCGGTGCGCGACCTGCTGCTGGGCCTCAAGCCCAAGGACTTCGACGTGGCCACCAACGCCACGCCCGAGCAGGTCAAGAGCCTGTTCCGGCGTGCTTTCATCATCGGCAAGCGCTTTCGCATCGTGCACGTGGTGCACGGCCGCGGGCGCGAGCATGAGGTGATCGAGGTCTCCACTTTCCGCGCCTACATGGACAACGCGGCAGCCGAGCAGGTGGGGGGCAACGAAAAGACCAGCAAGGCCCAGCTGGCCGGCATGCACCATGCCGTGGACGCCAGCGGCCGCGTGCTGCGCGACAACGTATGGGGCCCGCAGGACGAGGACGCCACGCGGCGCGACTTCACCGTCAATGCCATGTACTACGACCCAGAGACCGAGGTCGTGGTGGACTTCCACAAGGGCATCGAGGACGCCAAGAAACGCGTGCTGCGCATGATCGGCGACCCGGCCACGCGCTACCGCGAGGACCCCGTGCGCATCATCCGCGCCGTGCGCTTTGCGGCCAAGCTCAGCCCGCTGGGCTTTGCCCTGGAGCCCAAGACCGCCAAGCCCCTGGTGGAGTGCGAGCCGCTGCTGCGGGAGGTGCCGCAAAGCCGCCTGTTCGACGAGATGCTGAAGCTCCTGCAGACCGGCCACGCACTGGCCTCGATCGCGCAGCTCAAATCCCTGGGGCTGGCCACGGGCATCTACCCGCTGCTGGACGTGGTGGTGGACCGTTCCAGCCACCCGTTCGTGCAGGCCGCGCTGGCCGACACCGACCGCCGCGTGGGCGAGGGCAAACCCGTTGCGCCCAGCTTTCTGCTGGCCTGTGTGCTGTGGCAGGACGTGAAGGCCGGCTGGGAGCAGCGCCTGGGGCGCCAGCAGCCCTTCCCGGCGCTGCAGGATGCGATCGACGATGTGTTCGACAAGCGCATCGGCGATGTCTCCGGCCGCGGCAAGCTGGCGGCGGACATGCGCGAGATCTGGGTCATGCAGCCGCGCTTCGAGAAACGCTCGGGTAGCACGCCCTTCGGCATGGTGGCGCACCTGCGTTTTCGCGCGGGCTTCGACTTCCTGCGCCTGCGCGCGGACGTGGGCGAGGTGGAGGAGGCGCTGGCCGAGTGGTGGCAGGAGTTCTCGCTGGCCGACGATGCGCGCCGTGAGGACATGATCGAGCAGGCGCGCGAGGAGCAGCGCGCGCGCCAGCGCAAGGCCCAGCCCACGGTACGGCGCGTGCCCAAGGCCGCGCCAGTCGCCACGGACGACGCCGAGCCCCCGCGCAGGGCCAGCGATGCCGGTGATTCCCTGGCCGAGCCAGCGGCAGAGGACGCTGCTGCGCCCAAGAAGCGCCGCCGCCGTCGCCGCAAGCCCACGGGCAGCGGTGCATCCGAGGGTGGCGCGCCCGCGGGCGAGGTGTGACCTCGCCTTCCGTGGCGGCCAGCGCCTGGGTGGGCCTGGGCGCGAATCTGGGGGATGCGCGCGGCGCGCTGCGCGACGCGGTGCGGGCGATGGGCGCGTTGCCCGGCACCCAGGTGCGGCAGGTTTCGTCGCTGTACCGCAGCGCGCCGGTGGATGCCGGCGGGCCCGACTATCTCAATGCCGTGGCGCAGTTGCAGACCACCTTGGCGCCACTGGCGCTGTTGCATGCTCTGCAGGCCATCGAGCAGGCCGCGGGGCGCGAGCGCCCCTACCGCAACGCGCCACGCACGCTGGACCTGGATCTGCTGTTGTACGGGGAGGAGCGCCTGGACGGCGCCGAACTCACGCTGCCCCACCCGCGCATGGGCGAGCGGGCCTTCGTGCTCCGCCCCCTGGCGGAACTGGCGCCCGGCCTGGCCCAGACGTGTGGCACAGCCGCCCAGCGCGCCCTGGCCAGCGGCCAGCGCATCGAGCGCCTGGCCGAAGCCACCGAATGGCTGGGCGCAAACTCCTGAATTAATAGCTGCTTGCGCTGGTCGTACGGACGTTTGAAGGTGAAACCACCTGAAAACCGCCATATGGCAAGCGTGAGGCGCTCTTATTTTTTATGTAAGCACGCCGCCGGTTGCGAGGCGTCCCCGCCGTGGCGGCGGGTGCGGCAGCGCAACAGGGGGCGCCGTTGGGGCGGCTTGGCCCCAGGCTGACGACGACACGCCCGGATAGTCGCGCCGTGCGCCGCCCGCGGCACTCCGGTGGCACCCGGAATGCCGCGTTCCGGTCAGTCCACCTTGGCGCCGGAGGCCTTCACCACCTGTTGGTACTTGGCGCGCTCGGCGGCCATGAAGGCGTCGAACTGCTCGGGCGTGGTGGCCACGGGCTCGGCCATCAGCGCGGAAAAGCGCGTCTTGGTTTCCGGTGCCTTGAGTGCCTCTGTGAAGGCCTTGTTGAGCTTGGCGATCACGGGCTTGGGCGTGCCGGCCGGTGCCACCAGACCCCACCAGGTGTCGATGGCAAAGCCCTTGAAGGTCTGCGACAGCGGGGGCACGCCGGGCAGCATGGGGCTGGCTTCCAGCGAGGTGACGGCCAGGGCCTTGAGCTTGCCCGACTTGATGTTGGGCGCGGCGGCGGCCAGGTTGTCGATGTTGAAGTCCACCTCGCCGGCCAGCAGGGCCAGCTGCGCGGGGCTGGCGCCGCGGTAGGGGATGTGCAGCGCGAAGATGCCGGCCTTCTGCTTGAACATCTCGCCCGCCAGGTGGCCGGCGCTGCCGTTGCCGCCGCTGCCGTAGTTGAGCTTGGCGGGGTTGGCCTTGGCGTAGGCGATCAGGTCCTGCAGGGTGTTGATCTTGAGCTGCTCGGCCCGCGCGGCGTTGACCACCAGCACGTTGGGCACGCGCACCATCTGCGTGATACCGGCGAAGTCCTTGGCTGCGTCGTAGGGCATGCGGTTGTACAGCCAGGGGTTCACGGCGTGCGTGGCCGTGGCGGCGATGCCGATGGTGTGCCCGTCGGGCGCGGACTTGGCGATCAGATCGGCGCCGATGTTGCCGCCCGCACCCGCCTTGTTGTCGACGACCACCACGCCGAGCGTGTCGCGCACGCGCTCGGCCAGCGCGCGGGCCGTCACGTCCAGCGGGCCGCCAGGCGCGTAGGGCACGACCAGGCGGATCGGCGCGTCCTGCGCGTGGCTCAGGGGGGCTGCGAGTGCCGCGCCAATGGCAGCGGCCGAAAGAAGAAGGTGTCTGCGGTTCATAGGCCTCCATTGTGCAAAAAATGGAAGACGCTTCCGTGGCGCCGCAATGCTGCCCTGTCCTACGACAAGGCGCAGCGCATCTTTCTACGATGGGCCCGGGCCTTGCCTGCCCCCGCCCATGAAAGGACTGACATGCTGGACGCCCCCACCATCCTGGACGAATCACGCTACTCCCACTGCATCGCGGCCTGCAACGCATGCGCTGCCACCTGCGATTTCTGCGCCGCGGCGTGCCTGCGCGAGCCCGACCCGCGCCACATGGCCAAGTGCATCGCGCTGGACATGGACTGCGCCGACATCTGCCGCCTGGCTGCCGCCACCATGGCCCGCGAGAGCCCCCACGTGAACTATGTCTGCGAGCTGTGCGCGCGCATCTGCGAAAGCTGCGCACAGGAATGCATGAGCCACGCGGCGGACCATTGCCAGGACTGCGCGGAAGCCTGCAAGCGCTGCGCCAGCCTGTGCCGCGACATGATCGCTTGAGCGAAGCACGCTCCCTGAGCGGCGGCGCTTACCGCGGCCCTGTCGCCGCCTTCGGAGTGCCGTGCGGCGCGGATGGAGCACGGCGCCCGTGGTCTAGCAGATCCCGTTCGACGACACCTGCTGGCCGGGCACAACGCCCGTTGCGTGGCGCAGGGTTGTGCGCGGTGCGCTACGGGGGAAGCGCCCGTCAGCCGCCGTGCTTGTCGGCCTCGGACGTGAACGCGTCGGCGTAGAACTCGTCGGGCGGTAGGCCTCGCTCCGCGCTGTAGGCGGCGCGGGCCGAGTCCACCACGATGGGCGCGCCGCAGGCATAGACCTGATAGCCCGAGAGGTCGGCAATGTCCTCCATGACCGCTTGGTGCACGAAGCCCGTGCGGCCGGCCCAGCCGTCCTCGGGCAGGGCGTCGGAGACCACGGGTACGTAGCGCAGGTTTGGCAGCGCGGCCAGGCGCTCGCGGATCCAGCCGTCCATGTACAGGTCCGCCGGGCGGCGCCCGCCCCAGTAGAGCGTGGCCGGGCGCGTGATGCCCTTGTGCTGCATGTGTTCGATCAGCGCCTTGATGGGCGCAAAGCCCGTGCCCGAAGCCAGAAACACCATGGGCTTGTCGGAATCCTCGCGCAGGAAGAAGCTGCCGAAAGGGCCCTCCACGCGCAGGATTTCCTTCTCCTTCATGGCGTTGAACACATGGTCGGTGAAGCGCCCGCCGGGCATGTGGCGGATGTGCAGCTCCACGCCTGGCGCGCCTTCCTGCGTGTGGGGTGCGTTGGCCATGGAGTACGCGCGGCGCGCGCCGTCACGCAGGATGAATTCGATGTACTGGCCCGCGTGGTAGCGGAAGGTGTCGGCCGCGGGCAGTTGCAGGCGCACCTGCATCACATCGTGCGATGCGCGCGTGAGCGCCGCCACGCGCACCGGCAGCTTCTTGATGGGATAGGCGCTCTCGTCGGTCACCTGGCGCGATTCCAGCACCACGTCGGTCAGCGGCTGGGCACAGCAGGTGAGCACGAAGCCGGCTTCTTCCTCCTCGGTGCTCAGCGCCTTCTGTTGGTGATCGCCGTGCACCACCGAGCCGCTGAGCTTCTTGCACTTGCACGAGCCGCAGGCACCGTCCTTGCAACCGTAGGGCATGCCCACGCCGCCGCGGATGGCCGCGGACAGGATGGTTTCGCCAGCCTGCGCCTCGAAGGCACGGCCACTGGGCTGCACGGTGATCTGGAATGCGGTCTCTGCGCTGGTCATGACAGTGGGTATCCTTGGAGTTGTCTTCAAGTAAACCGACCGATTTTGCCCTCAATCCAAAACCCTCTCGGCGCCCTGCCGGCGCGCTTTCGCCGCCAGCGCGTGCTCATCATTGGCTGCGGCGACGTGGGGCTGCGCGTGGTGCGCAGCCTGAACGGACCCCAGGGCGGTAGTGGCCGCCCGCGCGTGCTTGCGCTCACGTCCTCGCCCACGCGCGTGCCGCAGTTGCGTGGGGCGGGCGTTACGCCGCTGCTGGGCAATCTGGACGATGCGGCCACGCTGGCGCGCCTGGCGGGCGTGGCCACGCGGGTGCTGCATCTGGCGCCGCCACCTGGCGAGCGCGAGGTTGGTCCGCGCTGGTGGCTGGACCCCCGTAGCACGGCGCTGGCGCGTGCGCTGCGCCGGCGCACGCTGCCGCAATCCCTGGTGTATGCCTCCACCAGTGGCGTGTATGGCGACTGCGCGGGGGCATGGGTGCCCGAGTCGCGGCCCGTGGCGCCCGCCACGCCGCGCGCGCAGCGCCGCGTGAATGCCGAGCGCGCCATGCGTCACCTGGGTCGTGCGGGCGTGCCCGTGAGCATTCTGCGCGTGCCCGGCATCTACGCCCCTGACCGTGAGGGCGGCACGCCCGAAGCGCGCCTGCGCCGCGGCACGCCCGTGCTGGCCGAGCCTGACGACGTCTATACCAACCACATCCATGCGGATGACCTGGCGCGGGCCTGCATGCTGGCGCTGTGGCGCGCTCGTGCGCAACGCATCTACAACGTGGCAGACGACAGCCAGCTCAAGATGGGAGACTACTTCGACTTCGCGGCCGACCTCTATGGCTTGCCGCGTCCGCCGCGCGTGCAGCGCAGTACCGCGCAGGAGCAGCTACCGCTGTCGCTGCTGAGTTTCATGGGCGAATCGCGGCGGTTGACCACTGCGCGCATGGCGCGCGAACTGCGCCTGCGCTTGCGCTACCCCACCGTGCGCGAAGGGCTGCAGGCACCGCACCCTTAGCGGGGGTAGGTGTTGCCCTGCTTGTCGTAGCAGCGAAACACGTTGCAGTGCGTGATTTCGCGCCGCGGCGGCGGCGCGGGCCGTGGTGGCACCACCACCACCGGCGGGGCGTAGTAGGGCGAGGGATAGACGGTGCGGCTGGAGCGCGCGCTCTCCGCGCGTGCATAGTCCGCCGGACTCAGGCAGGCGAGGTCAGCCTGGCGCTGTGCCGCATCCAGCCGCGCCTGCTCGTCGTACATGCCGCGGCCTATGGTGGAGAGCACCTCCTGCAGGTTGCGCCGTGCGCGCTGGCAGTCTACGGATTGCGATGGATCGGCCGGGGTGGCGCGAGGGCGCGCTGCGCGCGTCGCGGGCTCGGCGTCGCGCTGTTGCTGGCGCTCCCATTGCTGTCGCTCCTGCTTGCGCTCCAGGGCTTCGGCGGCTTGCTCGCGCTCCTGCTGGATTTCCTGGGGGGTCTTGCGGGCTTCGACTTCGCGTGCGGACTGGCCGCGGCCGCAGTCGCCATCGGTGTAAGTCACCTTGCCCGTGGCCGGGTCGGTGCAGCGCACCACCTGGGCCATTGACGGCAGGGGCAGACAGGTAACCAGCGTCAGCGCCAGGGCGGCACTGACGCTGCCAAGGGAGCCAGGCAGGGCTCGGGTCATGGGCGGCCTTCAGCGCCAGTCGGGGCGCGGGTTGGGGCGATCGCCGGGCTGGGGCTGGAATGCCTGGTTGCGTCGCTCCCGCTCGGCTTCGCGCTCCGCGCGGCGGTCACGTTCGAACTGCAGCTGCCGTTCGCGTGCCACGTCGGGGTTGGGGTGGCGCAGCAGTTGGTCTTCCTTACGGCGTTGGTCCCAGTCGCGGCGGCGTTCGGCCTCCCAACGTTCGGCGTCGCGGCGGCGTTCCGCTTCGCGCCGGTCGGCTTCACGGCGGTCCGCATCGCGGCGGCGGTCGGCTTCGCGACGACGGTCCGCCTCACGGCGTTCGCGCTCCTGGGCCTCGCGCCATTGGCGCTCACGCGCTTCCCGCCACTGGCGCTCGCGCCAGGCGTCTTCACGCCAGCCGGAAGGCGGAGGGGGGTAGTCGCGCCAGCCTAACGGCGGGGCGGTATAGATCACGCCGGGCTGCTCGTACACCGTCATGGACGATGGCGCGGGATAGTAGCCGCCCCCATCGTAGTAGGGGTCACCCGGCACAGCCGCGCAGCCGACAGCCAGCGAGGCGAGCACGCCGGCGGTGAGGATGCGCACAGAAGTCCAACGCGAAAGCGGCATGGAGAGTTCTCCCGGGTAAGCACGCCGGGCGGTCCGGGCCGGCGCTGTGATGGTAAAGGCGGTGGTCTCGCTGCCACCTCTTGTGTGTCAGACGCGCGTCGGACCATTTTGGTTGACCCTACCGGACCGGCTTTGTCAGGCTTTGCCGCCTCTTCACCATTGTGACCGGGTGTTTCGCCGCCAGCGCAGGGCTTGGCGGCCGCGCGGCGCGCGATGATTCCGCCTGGCGCAAGGGTGCCGACGCTGCCTACCCGCGCTGTTGCGCTGCGGGCACGGAGCCGTCGGCGCGCAGGCGGAACAGGGCCACGGACTGCACCAGTTGCTCGGCCTGCAGCTTCAGGCTGTCGGCGGCGGCTGCGCTTTCCTCCACCAGTGCGGCGTTCTGCTGCGTGGCCTGGTCCATCTGCGCCACGGCATCGCTCACCTGGTGCACCCCGGCGCTTTGCTCCTGGCTGGCGGTGCTGATCTCGGCCACGATGCCGCTCACCCGCTGGATGGCCGTCACCACCTCCGTCATGGTGGCGCCGGCTTGGCCGACCAGTGCGGACCCTTGCTCCGCCCGCTCCACGCTGGTGTGGATCAGTTGCTTGATCTCCTTGGCCGCGGCGGCCGAGCGCTGGGCCAGCGCGCGCACCTCGCCGGCCACCACGGCGAATCCGCGGCCCTGCTCGCCGGCGCGTGCGGCCTCCACCGCGGCGTTCAGCGCCAGGATGTTGGTCTGGAAGGCGATGCCGTCGATGACGCCGATGATGTCCGCGATGCGGTGGCTGCTTTCGTTGATGCCCTGCATGGTGGTGACGACCTGGGTCACCACTTCGCCGCCCTGGCTGGCGACCTGCGAGGCGTTGGCTGCCAGCTGGTTGGCCTGGCGCGCGTTGTCGGCGTTCTGGCGCACGGTGGCACTCAGCTCCTCCATGGAGGCGGACGTTTCCTCCAGCGCGCCGGCCTGCTGCTCGGTGCGGGCCGACAGGTCGTTGTTGCCCTGGGCGATCTCGGTGCTGGCCAGTGCCACCTGGCGCGCGTTGGCGCGCACATCGGCCACCACGTTGGACAGGCTCTGCTGAATCTTGTGCAGCGCGTTGAGCAACTGGGCCACTTCGTCACGTCCGCTGGAGGCGCGCGCGATCGTCAGATCGCCATTGGCCACGGCCTCGGCGACTTCCACGGCCTGGCCCAGGGGGCGGGTCACGGTGCGGCTGAAGGCCACCGCTCCGCCGATGCTGAGCGCGCAGACCACCAGCATCACGCCCAGGCTGATGCGGGTGGCGTTGCGCGCAGCGCCGTCGGTGCGGGCGGCGACCGCGGCGCTCGCCTCGCGGATCAGCGTGTTGGCCTCGTCCAGCATCTGTGCCGGCTCCCGGTCTATGCCTTGCACCGAGCGGTCGCCTGCCTGCGGGTCGAAGCCGGCGGCCTGGAAGGCCTCATAACCGCGCCGGTAGGCCGCGCCCATGCGCTCATGGGCGGCCGCGAAGGCCGCGACACGCTGGCGCTCAGGCCCTTCCTGCATCCCGTCCTGCAGTTTCCGGGCGACCGTGCGCACTGTGGCCTCGGTGGCCTCGAAGCTGCGCCAGTGGCGCGCACGCTGGTCCGCGTCGTGCCCGCGCACGAGCACGTTCTTCCACTCCTGCACCTGGGTCTTGAAGTCCGCCAGCAGGTTGCTCACCAGCCGCTCGTGTTCCATGCTGGTGGCCACGGTCGTTTGGTAGACCGTGATGGCCTGGTTCAGCCGCGCGATGCCGAACAGGGCGGTCAGCAACAGCGCCAGCAGTGCAATGGTGAAGGCAAGGGGGAGCTTGTGGCGGAGTTTCATGGTGGGTTGGGTATGTGGGCGCACACAAATGCAGGATCGCTTGGTGCGCCACCGCCCTGCTGCTGCCGCAGTGCAGGACGGGGTGAGGCCGGTCATATGCTCATCGGCATTCGTGACTTTTTCTTGAATTTTGTTTCAGTAGGTAATTACCCTGCAATGCCTGGGCATATCAGGAAGGCCTGCCGTTGCACCCATGGCGCAAACGAAAAAGCCCCGCGGGGGCGGGGCTGGTGAGGGTGGAGGCGGTGCGCGCTTGTATCTTTAAACCAGACCAGCGCGGTAGAGTCTGAACGCCGTTGAGGCGGCCAGACCGGCCCGTGCAGTTTGGTAGGCGCTGGGGTGATAGAGCCCGTGACTGAGTACAGAACGCATGGCCGCCGCGCTGGTCTTCGTGAAGCCCGAACGGTTACGCGCGCCTTGATTGAGCGCGCATGCACAAGCAAGGGATCTGAAGATCATGTCTGTTACCTCAGTGACGGTGGGCATCGACGTGGCCAAGGCGCACGTGGATGTCTGTGTGCTGGGTGCCAAGAGCAGCGCCCAGCGGTTTGACAACGATGCCGAAGGCCACTCGGCGCTGGCGGCTGCCCTGCAGCCCCTGGACGTGGGTCTGGTGGTGATGGAGGCCACCGGCGGCTACGAGGCCGCGTTAGCGTGTGCCCTGCAGGCCACAGGCCTGCCCGTGGCGGTCATCAACCCGCGCCAGGCGCGCGACTTCGCCAAATCCATGGGACGCCTGGCCAAGACCGACGCGGTGGATGCGCGCACGCTGGCCGAGCTGGCAGCGGTGCTGCTGCGCCGCGACGATCTGCAGCGCTTCTTGCGCCCCCTGGCCGATGAGCGCCAGCAGTGGCTCGCGGCCCTGGTCACGCGCAGGCGCCAGTTGCTGACCATGCTCCATTCGGAGCGCCAACGGCTGCAGATCACGCCCAAGAAGCTGCACGCCAGCATCGAGGCCATCGAGGCGGCGATCAAGGCGCAGCTCGATGAGATCGAAGAGCAGATGGTCACGCATGTGCGCGAGCACTTTGGGGAGCTCGACACGCTGCTGCAGTCGGCTGCGGGAGTCGGCCCGGTGGCCAGTGCCACGATGATTGCCGAGCTGCCAGAGCTGGGCCGGCTGAACCGGCGCGAGATCGCTGCATTGGTGGGCGTGGCGCCCATGGCCAATGACTCCGGCGGCAGCAAGGGCAGGCGGCGCGTACAAGGCGGGCGCTTCGAGATCCGCCGCGTGCTGTACATGGCAACGCTCACGGCCACCCGCTACAACCCGGCCATCAAGGCCTTCTACGAGCGTCTGAAGGCCGCTGGCAAGTTGCCCAAGGTCGCCCTGGTCGCTTGCATGCGCAAGTTGCTCACCACGCTCAACGCCATGGTGCGCACTGGAAAACCTTGGGACAAGTCGCTTCATTGCGCTTGACTTCGAAGACGGTTACTCAGTCCATGGTGAGCTTCTGCTTGTCCACCACGTTTTTGTAAGCCGTGTACTCCGCCTTGATTTCCTGGGCGAACTTCGCCGGCGTGTCGGCCACGATCAGCGAGCCCGTGTCCTCAATGCGCTTGCGCACCGCAGGGTCCTTCAGCACCTTGTGCACTGCGGCGTTGACCTTGTCCACGATGTCCTTGGGCAGACCCTTGGGTCCGATGATGCCGTAATAGGCCATACGGTTCACGTTGGGCAGGCCCACTTCGGCCAGTGTGGGCACGTCGGGCAGCACGGCCAGGCGCTGCGGGGCGGCCACCACCAGGGCGGTCAGGCGCTTGTCCTTGATGAAGGGCAGGGCGGACGGCAGGTTGTCGAAGATCAGCGGGATCTGGCCGGCGACGGCGTCGTTCAGTGCCGGGCCCGAGCCGCGGTAGGGCACGTGCACCAGCTGGGTGCCGGTCTCCAGCATGAACATTTCCATCATCAGGTGGCCGATGCTGCCGGTGCCGGGCGAGCCGAACGAGTACTTGCCTGGAGTCTTCTTGACTTCGGCCAGGAAGCTCTTGTATTCCTTGCCGACGAACTGCGGGTTGGCCGCAATCACGTTGGGCGTGGCGGCGATGTTCACGACCGGGGTGAAGTCGGTGAACACGTTGTAGGGGATCTTGGGGTTGATGGCCGGGTTGGTGGCCGTGGTGGACACGGTGGCCACGCCCAGGTTGTAGCCGTCCGGCGTGGCGCGCGCGGTTTCGGCCGCACCGATGGCGCCGCCGCCGCCGCCCTTGTTCTCTACCACCACGGGCTGGCCCAGCTCGCGGCCCAGGGGCTCGGCCACCACGCGGGCGATCAGGTCGGTGGTGCCGCCCGCTGCGAAGGGCACCAGCAGGCGGATGGGCTTGTTGGGGTAGCCGGACTGGGCCTGGGCGGCCGTGCCGAGCAGGGCCAGTAGGCCCAGGGTGAGTGCGCTGCGACGAATCATGCTTTTATCTCCTGTTATCGATGTGGTGAAGCAATGGCGTGCCAGTGATGGCGGGAAGGAAGCACCGAAGGGGCCGGTGCGGGAAAAGGGTCAGATGGCACCCCCCGCTTTGAGCGCTGCGATGGCCGAAGCATCCAGGCCCAGCTCGCGCAGCACCTCGTCGGTGTGCTGGCCGAGCGCGGGTGGCGCGCGATGGTAGCTGACGGGCGTGCCCGACAGCCGCATGGGGTTGGCCACCGTGGCCACGTGGGCGATGCCGTCGCCGGCGTCGCGGGGCAACTCCCTGCGGATGCCGCGCGCGCGCACCTGCGGGTCGTCGAAGGCCTCGGCAATGGTGTTGATGGGGCCGCAGGGCACGGCCTTGTCCTCCAGCAGGGCGATCCACTCGGCGGTGCTGCGGGTCTGCAGGACGGGCTCCATCAGCGCCAGCAGCGCAGCGCGGTGCTGCACGCGTGCGGTATTGGTGGCAAAGCGTGCGTCCTGTGCCCATTCGGGGTGGCCGCACGCCTGGCAAAAGCGCGCGAACTGTCCGTCGTTGCCGATGGCCAGCAGCACGTTGCCGTCGCGGCTGCGAAAGTCCTGGTAGGGCGCCAGGCTGGGGTGGATGTTGCCGGCGCGTCCGGGCGCCTGCCCGGTGGCCAGGTAGCCCGCCGCTTGGTTGGCCAGCACGGCCATGCCCACGTCGAGCAAAGCCATGTCGATGTGCTGCCCTTCGCCGGTGCCGTTGCGGGCGTTGTCGCGCGCGTTCAGCGCGGCCAGGATGGCGTTGCTGGCGTACAGGCCGGTGAACACGTCCACCACGGCCACGCCGACCTTCAGAGGCCCGCCACCGGGCTGCCCGTCGGCATGGCCGGTGATGCTCATCAGGCCGCACATGGCCTGCACCATCAGGTCATAGCCGGCGCGTTCGGCATACGGCCCGTCCTGGCCGAAACCGGTGATGGAGCAGTAGACCAGGCGCGGGTTCAGCGCCTTGAGGCTGTCATAGTCCAGCCCGTATTGCTTCAGACCCCCGACCTTGAAGTTCTCCACCACCACGTCGGCCTCGGCGGCCATCTTGCGCAGCAGGGCCTGGCCTTCGGGGTGGGCCATGTCCACGGTGATGCTGCGCTTGTTGCGGTTGCAGGCGGTGAAGTAGCTGGCCTCGCGCGAGTCGTTGCCTTCCGCGTCCTTGAGGAAGGGAGGGCCCCAGTGGCGGGTGTCGTCCCCGGCCACGGGCCGCTCGACCTTGACCACATCGGCGCCCAGGTCGGCCAGCATCTGGGTGCACCAGGGACCGGCAAGCACGCGCGAAAGATCCAGTACCTTGATACCGTCCAAGGCGCCGCGGGGGGTGGAAGCACTCATGAAATCGCTATTGAAAACGTAGCTGCTCGCGCTTGTTGTGCCAATAATTCAAGGATAAAAACCATTGAACTGATTGCAGGGTAAGCGCGAGAAGCTCCTATTTTGAGAGCGCGCGTGACGGGCCTTTGATGCGGCCCGCGCGCCGCGTTGGGTCAGTTGGCGAACGCGGCGATGCCCGTCTGCGCGCGGCCCAGGATGAGCGCGTGCACGTCGTGCGTGCCCTCGTAGGTGTTGACCACCTCCAGGTTCACCAGGTGGCGTGCCACGCCAAACTCGTCGCTGATGCCGTTGCCGCCCATCATGTCGCGCGCCAGGCGGGCGATGTCCAGGGCCTTGCCGCAGTTGTTGCGCTTGATCAGCGAGGTGATCTCGACCACGTTCTGGTGCTCGTCCTTCATGCGGCCCACGCGCAGCGCGGCCTGCAGGCCCAGCGTGATCTCGGTCTGCATGTCGGCCAGCTTTTTCTGCACGAGCTGGTTGGCGGCCAGCGGGCGGCCGAACTGCTTGCGGTCCAGCGTGTACTGGCGCGCGGTGTGCCAGCAGAACTCGGCCGCGCCCATGGCGCCCCAGGCGATGCCGAAGCGTGCGCTGTTCAGGCAGGTGAACGGGCCCTTCAACCCGCGCACTTCGGGGAAGGCGTTTTCCTCGGGCACGAACACGTCGTCCATCACGATCTCACCGGTGATGGAGGCGCGCAGGCCCACCTTGCCGTGGATGGCGGGGGCGGACAGGCCCTTCATGCCCTTGTCCAGGATGAAGCCGCGGATCTGGCCCACGGTGCCGGATGCCTCCACTTCCTTGGCCCAGACGACGAACACGTCGGCCACGGGGCTGTTGGTGATCCACATCTTGTTGCCCTTGAGGCGATAGCCGCCGTCCACCTTGTAGGCGCGCGTGGCCATGCTGCCGGGGTCGGAGCCGTGGTCGGGCTCGGTCAGGCCGAAGCAGCCGATGAATTCGCCGGAGGCCAGCTTGGGCAGGTACTTCTGCTTCTGCGCCTCGGAACCGAACTCGTTGATCGGCACCATCACCAGCGACGACTGCACCGACGCCATGGAGCGGTAGCCCGAGTCCACGCGCTCGATCTCGCGCGCCACCAAGCCGTAGCTGACATAGTTCAGCCCGGCGCCGCCGTACTCGGTGGGGATGGTGGGGCCCAGCAGGCCGAGTTCACCCATCTCGCGGAAGATGGTCACGTCGGTCTTCTCGTGGCGGAACATGTCCAGCACGCGCGGCGCCAGCTTGTCCTGGCAGTAGGCGCGCGCGGCGTCACGGACGGCGCGCTCGTCTTCGGTGAGCTGCTGGTCGAGTTGGAAGGGGTCGTCCCATTGGAAGGCGGTGCGGGTCATGGTGTCTCCAGTGCTGGAATGCGGGGTGGGTGGTAGGACCCAAGCATGCACAAGGTGCATTGCTTGGTTAACGAAGGTGATCGTATGGCGTGTGGATGAGTGGCGGCAAGCGAGTTATTCGCATCCAGATATTTGATTTAAGAATATCTGGCTAAGATGCTGCGATGCGACGACACCTGCCATCCACCCAGGCGCTGGCCTGCTTTGAAGCCGCTGCGCGCCACGAGAGCTATACCCGCGCCGCGCAGGAGCTGGCGCTGACGCAAAGCGCGGTGTCGCGCCAAATCCTGGCGCTGGAGGAGCAACTCGGCGTGCAACTCTTTCGCCGCACGCGCCACGGGGTGGTGCTCACCCCCGCAGGGCGGCATTACGGGCAACAGGTGGCGCGCTGGCTGCAGGGGCTGGAGCGCGACACGCTCGACGTCATGGCCCACCAGGGGCATGGCGGCGCCATTTCGCTCGCGGCCGTGGCCACCTTTGCCACGCGCTGGCTGATCCCGCGCCTGCCTCTGCTGGCCGCGCGCCACCCCGAGATCGTGGTGCACATCGAGACGCAGACCCGGCCCTTCCTGTTCACCGATACGGCTTTCGACGCGGCGCTGTACGCGGGCACGCCCGAGCAGGTCGCCAACTGGCCCGGCGTGCAGGCGCAGCTGCTGATGCAGGAGGACGTGGTGCCCGTGTGCAGCCCGCGCCTGCTGGAGACGGCGGCGCAGCAACTGGGCATGCCGCGCGGCACGGGCCGTGCACACCAGGGCCTGCCGCCACCGGCGCTGGCGCGGCTGCCGCTACTGCAGCAAAGCACCCGGCCCTATGGCTGGCGACAGTGGTTCGATGCCATGGGAGTGCCGGATGCGCCGCGCGCGCTGGAAGGGCCGCGCTATGAACTGTTCTCCATGACGGCCGCCGCGGCGGCCCACGGCCTGGGGATTGCGCTGATGCCGCCCATGCTGATCGAGGCCGAGATCGCCCGGGGCGAGCTGGTGGTGGCCTGCCCGCGTCCGTTGCGTGGCGAGCGGGGTTACTACCTCGTGAGCCCCGCGCAGCCCCAGCCGCCGGTGCTGGCCGCGTTCGCTGGCTGGCTGCAGGACATGGCGGTGGCCGGGCCGCTGGCGTAGCCGCTCTTCAGCATCTGTCGATCAGCGTCCACCCATCAACGCGACGCATACCGGCACCAGCACGGCAGTGGCCACACCGTTCAGGCCCATCGCCAGCGCGGCGAAGGCACCGGCCGTGGGATGCACCTGCAGTTCGCGCGCCGTGCCGATGGCATGGGCCGTGAGGCCGATGGCAAAGCCGCGCACGGCCGGGTCGTGCACGCGCAGCAGGCGCAGCAGCGGCCCCGCCAGCACCGCCCCCGCAATGCCCGTGATGGCCACGGCCACCGCTGCCAGCGATGGCGCGCCGCCGATGCGCTCCGCCACGGGCAGCGCGATCGGCATGGTGGCGGATTTGGGTGCGAGCGCCATCAGCGTCTCATACGATGCGCCCAGAGCCCAGGCCAGCAGCAGGGCGGAGACGATCGCCACCGTGCAGCCCACGAGCAGCGCCACGCTGATCGGGCGCCAGAGCTGGCGAATGCGCTCGCGCTGCGCGAACAGCGGCACGGCCAACGCCACCGTGGCGGGGCCGATGAGAAAGCTCAACAGTTGCGTGCCCTCGCGGTAGGTGGCGTAGGGCGTGCCCGTGAGCAGCAGCACCGCCACGACGAGTGCCGTCGCTGTCAGTGGTGGGATCAGCAGCGGGTGTGCGCCGCTGCGCCGATACAGCGCCAGCGTCAACGTGTAGGCCGCCAGCGTCAGCGCCAGCCAGGGCAGTGGCGACGCCATGAGCCATGCGGCCAGCCCAGGGAGAGACGCGCTCACTGGGCCTGCTCCTGCTCGCGCGGGCGTGCGTCGGCGCTGTCGCGCAGCAGCCAGCGCAGCGTCCATGCCGTTACCACCAGCGTGATGGCCGCCCCCACGATGCCGGCCACGAGGAATGGCAGCCATTCGCGCGCGATGCGGTCAAAGTGCAGCATGACCCCGGCGATCGCCGGGATGAACAGCAGCATCATGTTCTGCAGCAGGCTGCCCGCGGTGCTCTCCAGCGCCTGCGGGACGCGCCCGTATGCCAGCAGCGCCGCCAGCAGCAGCAACATGCCTGCGAGAGCGCCAGGCAGGGGCAGGCCCAGGAGTTGGACCAGAAGTTCTCCCAGCAACTGGAGGATGAAGAGGGCGGTTAGGGCGTAGAGCATTGAAGGCGGGCAGGGCGGCGCGCAGGCGCAAAAACCATGATCATCCCTGATACCCACCGCCCCGCGCTGGCGCTGGGGTGATGCCGCCTCTTTGCGGGAGGTCGGGGGCTCCGCCGGTTGCGCGCAACGGCCATCCGCAATACCCTGGTGTGCAGCGGTCGCCCGGCGAAGCACCCTCCGGTGCAACGTAACGGTTGCCGCACCATTGCACCAGGAGGACTTGCCATGGCTACCGCCCAGCCCCTGTACCACGCACCCACGTTTGAACCTACCGTGGATGAGATCGCCACGCTGAAGCAGCTCGAAATGGGCCAGGCCATCAGCGTGCCCGACGCGCTCAAGCACCACCTGTCCGGGCGCCTGCTGGATTGGGCCTATATCGGCAAGACGCCCGGGGGCGAGTTTCACATCACCGACCTGGGCCTGCAGCTCATCAAGCGCCAAAACAACTGAGCCGGATCACCGCTGCGGGGCGGATTCGCCTCCGTCCTACACGGCGTCCCGTGCGGGCGAAGGTACCTTACGGCCACCGCGGCAAACACCCGACGGGTGCGCATCGCAGCTTCGCTGCCATGCCCAGGCGGCGCGGGCCGGGCTTCTCGGCTCCCATTGCGGGAGCCCTGGCGCCAGGTCTGGGCCGAACGCTGTGGCCGCATGCATGGCAAGGGTGGCGTCCTCTTATCGCCGCCCGGCGGCATGTGGCTAACACCCGTAAGCTTTGCCCTTTGGCAGCGTCCCGTGCTGGCCAGTCCTCACGGGGCCCCGCGTACTCGATTGCCGAGGCGCGGGCGGCAGGCACATCGTCCTGCCGCTGCCTCTGGCGCGGTATGCCACCGACCCGGAGATGGCTGACATGATTCACCGCACCGCTCTCGCTCACCGCCAACCGGCCGATCCCCCCGTGGAGCCGGATGTGCCCGCACCACCCCCGGAGCCCGCTGACACGCCTCCGCGCCTGGGCTGAATGGCGGTACGTACGGGCAGTACGCGCACTTGCGCGGGTGGCTGTCTTACAAGGCAGGCCCCCCCAGGCGCTTATGGTGGACCGCAACTACCGGAGCGTGACATGCCACCTACCAAACCCGCCTCAGGCGAAGTACCCCATTCTTCAGGCCGCAACCGCGTGGCCACCTCCAGGACTGTGACACTGCTGCTCATCGCCGTGGCGGTGATGCTGCTGTTCCTGTGGGCGCCGTGGTAGCGCCGGGAGAGGCCGATGGTCTTTTTGCGCTGTTGAACGGGGCGTTCGAACGGGGCATTCGTCTGACAGTGGCCGTGCCCCTGTGTTCCTAACGTGGTGCTTCATTAAAACAGGAGCTTCATCATGAACCGCACCCCCAACCGTCCGTGCGCTGCACCATCCCCGGGCACCACCCCACCGAGCCAGCGCGACGACAAGCGCGCCATTCGCATCGCCCTTGTCACCGCCCTGATCGCGCTGATAGCCGTTGTCGTATTCAACTTGCGCGCTCCAAAGGATCGCCTGAGTGCGCCTGGCGAAGGGGCTCCCGCAGCCACCCAAGGGTCCGCCGGAATGGCCGGGCCGTCGGTGGATGCCCCCCAGCCCTCAGCGCCCCAGCGCGGCGACACGCCTACCACCCCGGGTCGCGAAGGCATGGGCGCACCTGCCGGGGGCGCGCCCTCGGCGCAGTAGACGATGTGCATTGCCGCACGACTGACCGGCTACGACCGTGGGTCAAAGAAAGCCGCACGCCACTGAGCGCGCTCTCGATCCCACGTAGGCTTCTTTTTCCCGCTGCTCGCTGGTACATGCAGTCAATGGGGCGGGTGCGCAGGATCCTGGCGCTTGTGCGTGACCCAGATCAGAGCGTGCGTATCCACCCCCAGCGCCTGGGCGCGAGCCACGATGGCATCGCGCTGCGCAGCGTCCAGTTGTTTGTCGCGCGCCAGAATCCAGCAGTAGCTGGTATCAGGCCCCAACACCAGCGCCCAGCGGTAGTCAGGGTCAAGCGCCGCGACGTGGTAGCCGCCGTAGAACGGGCCGAAGAAGGACACCTTGAGCGATCCGGTGGTGGGGGCACCCGTGAACAGCGCCTTGCCAACGGCTTCGCGCCATTGGCCCGATGCGGCGGCAAAGCCGCGGTTGACCACGCGCACGCTGCCGTCCGCCTGGGGGGTGTAGGTGGCGGACACATCCGTCATGCCGCGCTCGAATGAGTGGTCGAGCCGGGCCAGCTCATACCAGCGCCCCTGATAGCGCTGTAGATCGAATGGCGTGACCGCTTCTACGCCCGGCGGGGGGCTGGTGTTTGCACAGCCGGCCATTACGGCGACGCCCGCCATCCACAGCGCCCACAGGCCTGCGCGGCAGGACGGGATGAGTGCGCGCCGCACAGAAAACAGAAAAGCTGGGAGCAGGTACATGTGATGTCCTTGACCAAGTGCTGGATCAGTGTGTGTGGCGCCATTGCGCCACCAAGGGTTGAAGCCCCGTCAGGTGCTGGACGGGAGTGATCCCTTCCAGAGGCTTTTGGTACAGAGCCGTGCACGAGCCGCCGACCCACAACGCGGTGGTGGGAGACAACTGGGCCCGCAACTCTCGCAGGCTGGCGTGAACGACTGTCCCGTTATGCACATTGCTAAAGCTCAAAGCCACCACATCCGCCCGATGGGCCACGGCG
Source organism: Diaphorobacter sp. LI3 (assembly GCF_022807955.1). Taxonomy (NCBI): domain Bacteria; kingdom Pseudomonadati; phylum Pseudomonadota; class Betaproteobacteria; order Burkholderiales; family Comamonadaceae; genus Diaphorobacter; species Diaphorobacter sp. LI3. The sequence continues at coordinate 1,566,214 of NZ_CP094346.1, forward strand.
GCTTGGGCCACGTCGCCCACGGGTGTCTGCGTACCCAACGAAACACAGGTACAGCCTTCCAATGCCAGCAGTGCTTCAACCATGAGCAACCCCAAGCTGTGCAATTCCTGGGGCAGCGTGGTGAGCAGGACCTTGGGACCTTGCGGTATGGGCAGCGGCGCCAGGGAAGCAATGGCGTTGCGCAGAACCCCGGTGATGACCTCGGTGAAGAGGTGTTCCTCGAAGACCTCGAAGCGCCCTTGCACCCAGGCTTCGCCCACGGCCGTGGTCAGGGGAGCCACCAGTTCGGTGACGAACGGAGCGAGCCCCATGCGCAGTTGCGCGTGACTCAGGGCGTGCCGCAGGGCTTGCGGATCGTGTGCTCCGATGGCCTCAAGAAGCGGAGCCAGGGTCGCAGGTGAGGAGAACGCCTGAAGATTTGTCTTGGACAAAGATGAACTGGGGGATGAAGGTCTCTGGTTCAGCAAGGACAGAAGTTCTGCACTGTCCAAGCCCACCACCTTGCCGGGCCTGACCCCTGTGTCGAGCAGGCGGCGAATCAGTTTCAGCCGTTGCACCTGCTCGCTCGGATACAGGCGGTCCCCTGCCCCGTCGCGCAAGGGTTGCGGGAAGCCATAGCGTTTTTCCCATACGCGCAAGGTGTCCTTGGCCACGCCGGTTTCGCGCTCCACGGCCGCGATGGGCAAACCTGCGCTCTCGGGATGGTCTGGCGTGCTCATGCGCCAACCTTTATGCGGCGTACAGGCCTCAGGAGGGTATTGAAAGTCATGGACAAACTGTGGTGATTGGTGAAATTGTCTAGGACAAAATTTGTTTTGTCCACTACATTACGCCCATTGTCTGCGCACAGCGCTACCTCTGGTATTTCGCCGAGGGTTGGAGTGATCATGAAAATCGCCATCATTGGTTCGGGAATTTCAGGTTTGGCCGCAGCCCACCGCCTGAGGGCGCAGGCGCGTGTCACGCTTTTCGAGGCGGGGCGTTACTTCGGCGGCCACACCCACACGGTGGACGTGTGCTTGCCGGACGCGGCCGGGGAATTGGTAACGCATGGCGTCGACACCGGCTTTCTGGTCTTCAACGAACGGACCTATCCTGGGCTGATTGCCTTGTTTGACGAGCTGCAGATACCCACCGCGCGCTCGGACATGTCGTTCTCGGTGCAGGTGCCTGGCGCCGGCGCACTGGGCACCGGGACGCTGGAGTGGAGCGGTGCCAACCTGGCAACCGTGTTTGCCCAGCGCCGCAACCTGCTGCGTCCGCGTTTCTGGGGCATGCTGCGCGAGCTGCTGCGTTTCAATCAGCTGTGCACCACCCTGGCGGAGTCGGGCGAAGAGGCCGCGCTGGCCCAGCCCCTGAGCGAGTTTCTGACGCGGCATGGCTTTGGCACAGCGTTCCGCGACTGGTATTTCCTGCCCATGCTGGGCTGCATCTGGAGTTGCCCCACCGATCAGATGCTGCGCTTTCCCGTGGCCACCATGATCCGTTTCTGCCACAACCACGGGCTGATTCAGGTGAGCAACCGCCCGCAGTGGTTCACGGTGGCGGGTGGCGCACGGCCAGTACGTGCACCAACTGCTGCGGGGGCTTGATGCGCGACTGGCCATGCCCGTGCAGCGCATCGTGCGCGATGCCGCTGGCGTGCAGGTGCATGCAGGGGGGCAAACCGAGCGCTTCGACGCCGTGGTGCTGGCGGTGCACAGCGACCAGGCCCTGCGCCTGCTGGCGCAGCCGACACAGCAGGAAACCCAGGTGCTGGGTGCCATCCACTACCAGCCCAATCGCGCGGTGCTGCATACCGACGCGCATGTGATGCCGCAGCGGCGCAGCGCCTGGGCCGCCTGGAATTACGAGCGCGCGGCCAGCAGGGAACGTGAATCGGCGCGCGTGTGCCTGCATTACTGGCTCAATCGCTTACAGCCTTTGCCTTTTGCAGACCCCGTGCTGGTCTCTCTCAATCCGACGCGTTCGATTGCGGCGGAGAAGGTGTTGGCCGAATTCGACTACGACCACCCCGTGTTCGATCTGGCCGCCATTGCCGCCCAGGACCAGGTGCCGCAATTGCAGGGCGTGCAGCGCACGTGGTACTGCGGTGCTTGGACGGGGTATGGCTTTCATGAAGACGGCCTGCAGTCGGGCTACCGCGCCGCCGATCTGCTGCTGGAGCAGTTGCGTCAGCGGGAGGCCGCATGAGCCCTCCAGTCACCGCGGTCACTGGCAACCGGCCGCACATCGGCTTCGGTCATGTGTGGCACACCCGGCTGCGCCCGCGCCGTCACCGTTTCATCGTCCCGACCTTCTTTCTGCTGCTGCCCATGCGCACGCTGCGCGCGCAGCCGCAGGCCGCGGGCGTGTTGGCGCTGAACCGGCCGGGTGCTCTGGCGTTTCGCGATGCCGACCACGGTGATGGCCGCAGCCCGCAAGCCGGGGGGGCATTGGCCTGGCTGGAAGAGCTGCTACGCGGCGAAGGCATTACCGATGCGCAGGGTGAGATCTGGCTGCACTGCTATCCGCGCATCCTGGGCTACAGCTTCAAGCCGGTGAGTTTCTGGTACTGCCACCGCCGTGACGGCAGCCTGCGTGCCATCGTGGCCGAAGTGAACAACACCTTCGGCGAGCGCCATGCCTACCTGCTCGACGCACCAAGGTACGGCGAGGAATTACGCGCGCGCAAGGTTTTCCATGTGTCGCCGTTTTGCCCGGTGGAAGGCGGCTACCGCTTTGAATTCAAGCGCAGTGGCACACAGGGGCTTGAGTCCACGCGCGTGCGCATCGACTTTGACGATGCCCAGGGCCCGCTGGTGCTCACCGGCGTGGCAGGGCGCCTGCAACCCTTGGACGCCAGCAGCCGCCGCCGGGCGCTGTGGCACTACCCGTTTCTGACATGGGGCGTCACTGCGCGCATCTACTGGCATGCCCTGCTGCTGTGGATCAAGCGTGCGCCCTTGCATTCCAAACCCACGCCGCCTGCACGGCCCGTGACCCGATCTTCCTCGCCGAGCACCTGACCATGAACACCACCACTGTCTCGCCGTCCGCGCTCCCCTTGCCTGACATGTCTGCCGCGGCACGCCATGGACTGCGACTGTTGCAGCGCCTGCAGCGTGGCACGCTCCATCTGGAGCTACCCGACGGCAACGTCGTGCAATTGGGTAGCGGCCAACACCCGCATGCCAGCATGCGCCTGCACAACTGGAAGGTGTTTGGAGCCGTCCTGCGCTCGGGGGATATTGGCCTGGCGGAGAGCTACATCGCCCAGGATTGGAGTACGTCCCACCTGGCCGACTTGTTGCGGCTGCTGATGGACAACCGCGATGCGCTGGAGTCTCTGGTCTATGGCGGCTGGTGGGGGCGGCTTGCGTACCGTCTGCGTCACCTGCTCAATCGCAACACCCGTGCCGGGAGCCGGCGCAACATCCACGCGCACTACGACCTGGGCAACGCTTTCTACACGCTGTGGCTGGACCCGAGCATGAACTACTCCAGTGCATGGTTTGAGGGCAACCTGGGGGGAGACCTCACCCAGGCGCAGCACGCCAAAGTACGCCGCGCTCTGCACAGCGCGGGCGTGCAGCCCGGCCACCGGGTGCTGGAAATCGGTTGTGGCTGGGGTGCCCTGGCAGAGATGGCCGCTGGCGAGTTCCGGGCGCAGGTGACAGGAGTGACGCTGTCCACCGAGCAACTGGCCTGGGGCCAGGCGCGCATGCAGGCCGCGGGCCTGGCCGCCCAGGTGGATTTACGGCTGCAGGACTACCGTGATATCCAGGATGGCCCGTTCGATGCCATCTGTTCCATCGAAATGGTCGAGGCCGTGGGGCAGGCTTATTGGCCTAGTTACTTTGGTGCCATGGCGCGCCTGCTCAAGTCGGGCGGGCGCGCCTGCGTGCAAAGCATCGTGATCGACGACGCGCTGTTCGACCGCTATGTGCGGGGCACCGACTTCATCCAGCAGTACATCTTCCCAGGGGGGTGTCTTCCCAGCCCATCGCGTTTTCGCGCCGCCGCGCAGGGCGCGGGCCTGCGGGTGGTGGAGGAGTTTGCCTTCGGCCGCGACTACGCGGAAACCCTGCGCCGCTGGCACCAACGCTTCGTCCAGCAGCGAGCCCAGGTACAGGCCCAGGGATTTGATGCGTCTTTCCAGCGCACCTGGGAGTTCTATCTGGCGTACTGCGAGGCCGCATTCGATGCACGCAGCATCGACGTCGTGCAGTACACGCTGGTGAAGGACTGAAGCGCCCCTCACGGGCAACGACCCCCGCCTTTCATGGCCCCGTGCGGCCCCCCCTTTTTTTTCAACAAGAAAATCATCATGTTCTTATCTCGAATGACGGTCGCCGCCCGCTTGTACGCGGGGTTCGGATTGATCCTGGTCCTTTTGGTGGTGCTGACGGGTATCGCCCTGGTGAAGGTGAACCGCATTGACCAGGCGCTGCGAACCAACAACGACATCCACGTGCAGGTGCAGCGCTACGCCATCAACTTCCGTGGCTCGGCCCATGATCGCTCCATCGCCGTGCGCGACGTGGTGCTGAGTCCGTCCCCCGCCGAGCGCGACCGGGAGATCGCCACCATCGCTGCGCTGGCGGACTTTTACGCCCAGTCGGCTGCGCCGCTGGAAAAGCTCATCACCCGCAAAGGCGCGGCCCCTGAACTGGGGCAGCTGTATGCCGATATTCGCAGCGCTGAATCCAAGGCCGTGGCCACCACTCAGGCCATCATTGCCCAGGTGCAGGCGGGCGACGCCGCTGCGGTGCAAACCCTGTGGACGCAGGCCAAGCCGCAATACGTGCAGTGGCTGGCAACCATCAACAAGCTCATAGACTTCAAGGAAGCGCGCATCCAGGCGACCAACCAGGGCGCCATGGACGAGGCGGGCAGCTTCCTCGGCGTGATGTTCTCGGCGCTGCTGCTGGCGTTGGTGCTCAGCGTGGCGGTGGCCTGGAGCGTGGCGCGCAGCATCGTGCGTCAGCTCGGGGCCGAACCCGCAGCGCTGGCCGACGTGGCCAGCCTCGTGGCGCAGGGCAACCTGCGGCCGGTGACGGGCGCTGCCCAGGCGCAGCCGGGGAGTGTGCTGGCATCGCTGGGGGCGATGCAGGCCAGTCTGGCGCGCGTGGTAGGCCAGGTGCGCCAGGCGTCGAATGCCGTCACCGTGGGTTCCGAAGAGATTGCCGGCGGCAACGCCGGGCTGCTGCAGCGCACCGAAGAGCAGGCCGCGAACCTGCAGCAGGCCGCTGCGTCCATGGAGCAGATGACCGCTTCGGTGAGGAACAACGCCGACTCGGCCCGCCAGGCCACCCAGGTCGCGGCCTCCGCCAGCCAGGCGGCCCACAAGGGCGGTGCGGTGGTGGCCCAAGTGGTCAGCACCATGGAGGAGATCACGGCCAGCAGCCACAAGATGGCCGACATCATCGGCGTGATCGATTCGATTGCGTTCCAGACCAACATTCTGGCGCTCAACGCCGCCGTGGAGGCTGCGCGCGCCGGTGAGCAGGGCCGCGGCTTTGCCGTGGTGGCCGGCGAAGTGCGGGCGCTGGCGCAGCGCAGCGCCGACGCTGCCAAGGAGATCAAAGGACTGATCGACGGCAGTGTGGCCAAGGTGGAGGAGGGCGCCCGCCTGGTGGGCGACGCAGGAGCCACCATGACCGACATCGTGGAACAGGCCCAGCGCGTGGCGGGCCTGATTGCGGAAATCAGCACCGCCACTGCCGAGCAGACCGACGGTATCGCACAGGTGGGCAATGCCGTGACCCATCTCGACCAGGCCACCCAGCAAAACGCGGCCATGGTGGAGCAAAGCGCCGCGGCTGCACAAACCCTGAAGCAGCAGGCTGCGCAACTGGCCGAGGCCGTCAGTGTGTTCCGCTTGGCGCAGGACGCAGGCGGTGGTGCACCGGTGTCGGTGGTGCGCCGCACTTCCCCCATGGTGACTGCTGCACCCTCTGCCTTGCGGCTCCGGGGCGATGTTGCAGCTTCTGTTGCATATTAAAACGATAGCGGCTAGCGCTTGACCCATATGCCCTGGAGCCGAATTTCATCCTTGAAGCGCTGGGCTTTTGCAGGCGGTGCGGCCTTGGCGTTGGCGGTGGCTTCGGCCGGTCCCACGGCCGGACAGGACGGTGGCGCTGTCCCGGCCTGGGTGCGGCAATCCCTCATGGGGGCCACCCTGGCGGGGGAAGGGCAGATGCGGTTTTTGGGCTTGCGCATCTACGACGCACGGCTGTGGGTCACGCCTGGTTTTGACGCCAGCCGCTTTGGTGCGCATCCGCTGGCGCTGGAGTTGACCTACCACCGTGGCTTCACCGGTGCGGCCATTGCCCGGCGCTCGGTAGAGGAAATGCAGCGCCAGGCCAGCGTGCCTTCTGAACAGGCCGAGCGCTGGCAGCAGCGCCTGGCGGCCGTGATTCCCGACGTGCAGCCAGGCGAGCGGCTCACCGGCCTGTACCAGCCGGGCCAAGGCATGCGTCTGTGGCGCGGCAGCCAGGAGTTGGCCGCGATTGACGATGCGGAGCTGGCGCGCCTGTTCTTTGGCATCTGGTTGTCACCGCAGACCTCGGAGCCGGGTCTGCGCAGTGCCTTGCTGGCCCGCACCCCTGGCGGAGCGGCCCCATGACTCCCCGGGCTGCGCCCGTGCGTGCGGTTCCGCTGGCCCATTGGTGGTCCGGGCCGGCCTATGGCCTGCTCGGTCTGCCGCTGGCCTTTGTGGCCTTGCCGCTGTATGTGGTGTTACCGCATTACTACGCCACGGAATTGGCTTTGCCGTTGGCCAGTGTGGGTGCTTTGCTGATGCTGGTGCGTCTGCTGGATGCAGCCGCCGAGCCCCTGCTGGGGCGCTTGAGCGACCGCCTGTACCAAGGCCCGTTGCGTGCGGTCCTGTGGGTGGCGGGGGGCTCGGCCTTGGCGCAGGTGCTGGGGCTGTCGGGGCTGTTCTTTCCCGCGGTGCAAGGACCGCAGGCGTTGGCGGCGTGGATGGTGGCAGGGTTGTTGGTGACCTGCCTGGCGCACAGCCAGTTGGTGATTGCGCACCAGGCCTGGGGCGTGCGTCTGGGCGGCGACGCGCTGCAGCGCAGCCATGTCGTGGCCTGGCGCGAAGGTCCGGGGCTGATCGGCGTGGTCACGGCCAGTGCGTTGTCGGTGGCCTGGGGCGCCGGGCCCATGCTGGTGGTGTTCGCGCTGAGCTTGCTGGCCGGGTGGCTGGCCCTGTGGTGGGCGCCGCGCCCTGCAGCACCTGCGCCGCGGGATTTATCTGCCGCTTTTGCCTGGGCCACGGTCTGGCAACCCTTGCGCCAGCCGGCCTTTCGTCGCCTGCTGGCGGTGTTTTTGTGCAACGGCATTGCCAGCGCAGTTCCGGCGGCGTTGATGCTGTTTTTTGCCCAGGACCGGCTGCAGGCCACACAGGCGCAGATTGCCTTGTTTCTGGTGCTGTACTTTGTCAGCGGGGCGCTGTCCATGCCAGGGTGGCTGCGCGCGGTGCGCCGCTGGGGGCTGGAGCGCGCCTGGCTGGGCGGCATGCTGCTGGCGGTGGCCTGTTTTGGCTGGACGACGCTCCTGGGCAGCGGGCAGATTGCGGCCTTTGCGTGGATCTGTGCGTTGTCCGGTATCGCCTTGGGGGCGGATCTGGCCTTGCCCGGGGCTTTGCTGGCGCGCTTGGTGGAACGCCAGGGGGCTCAGGGGCGCAGCGAAGGGGCGTACCTGGGGTGGTGGAACCTGGCCACCAAACTGAATCTGGCCCTGGCCGCAGGCGCGGCGCTGCCGTTGCTGCAGTGGCTCGGCTACAGCCCCGGCATCCAGGACGCCCACGCGCTACAGCGCCTCGCTTGGGCTTACGCGCTGCTGCCTTGCGCCCTCAAGCTTCTGGCAGCAGGTTTGCTGTACCGCCTGCTGATCCACCCCTCCCCGCCGTTGCATGACCAAGGAGTTTCCCCATGAACACCCGCCGCCACGCCTTGCTGGCCCTGCTCGCGGGCACTGCCGCTTTGACCGGCTGTGCCAGCCCCCAGGTGACCGACTATGCCCAGGAGCGTCCACAGCTGGAGCTGGACCGCTACTTCAACGGCCGCATCCTGGCCTACGGAATTTTTCAGCAGCGAGGCGGCGAGGTGGTGCGCCGCTTCACCGTGGTGATGGACTGCCACTGGGAGGGCCATCAAGGCGTGCTGGACGAGGCTTTCACCTATTCGGACGGCAGCACCCAGCGCCGCATCTGGCGCCTGACCAAGCATGCCGATGGGCGCTACACCGGGACCGCTGACGATGTGGTGGGTGAGGCCCAGGGCCAGACTGCGGGCAATGCTTTCCGCTGGAACTACACGCTGCGCCTGCCGGTGGACGGCAAGGAGTATGAAGTGCAGTTCGACGACTGGATGTTCCTGGTCGATGACCGAGTCATGCTCAATCGGGCCACGATGAGTAAGTTCGGCGTCACCCTGGGCGAGGTACTGCTGTCGTTCACCAAGACATAAGGAGCCGCACTGTGTCTTTGAACCCTGCCATCACTGACTGGCGCGGCAAGCGCGTGTGGCTGGTGGGCGCCTCCAGCGGTATTGGCCGGGCCGTCGCAGCGCAATTGCACGCACAGGGCGCGCAGGTGATCGTGTCGGCACGCCAGCAGGCGCTGCTGGCGTCGTTTGCGCACGAACACCCTGGCAGCCAAGCAGTGGTGCTGGATGTGACCGACGCCCAGGCGGTCCTGGACGTTGCCGCGCGCCTGCAGACCGAGTCACCACTGGACCTGGTGTGCTACTGCGCCGGCCACTACACCCCCATGCGAGCCGACGCGCTGGCGCTGCCCGAGCTGCTGCGCCACCAGCAGGTCAACCTGACGGGCGCGCTGCATGTGCTCGCCGCCGTGGTGCCAGGCCTGTTGGCTTCGGCCCAGGCCGGCCGTGCGCCCCACCTGAGCCTGGTCGCCAGCGTAGCCGGCTGGCGCGGTCTGCCGCAGAGCCTGGCCTACGGACCGACCAAGGCGGCCCTCATCAACCTGGCCGAGACGCTGTTCCTTGATCTGCGCCAGCAGGGCGTGGGCGTGAGCGTGGTGAACCCCGGCTTTGTCGATACGCCCCTGACGCGCCAGAACGACTTCACCATGCCCGCGCTGCTCACGCCGGAGCAGGCGGCCCAGGCCATGTTGCGCGGCTGGGGGAGGGGCGCGTTTGAACTGCATTTTCCACGCCGCTTCACGCTGTGGCTCAAGCTGCTGCGCGTGCTGCCGTACCGCTGGTACTTTCCGCTGGTCCACCGTATGACCGGGCTGTGACGTATGCACCCACCTATAGACACCCACGCTTGCGTCGCCCGGCTGGTCCAGCTGTACGAGCAGCTAACCCCAGCGCAGTTGCCCCTACTGGAGGACTACTACGTGCTTGACGCACGGTTCAAGGACCCCTTCAATGATGTGCACGGCGTGCCCGCCATCCGTGCCATCTTTGCCCACATGTTCGAAAGCCTGGAGCAGCCGCGCTTTATCGTCACCCAGCGGCTGGTGCAGGACGACCGGGCCTTTTTGCAATGGGAGTTCCACTTCCGCCTGAAGCGCTGGCGGGCACAGGTGCCTCAATGCATCCACGGCGCGACCCTGGTGCATTTTGATGCCCAAGGCCGCGTGACACTGCACCGCGATTACTGGGACCCGGCTGAAGAGCTGTATGAAAAATTGCCTGTTTTGGGGGCTCTGATGCGCTGGCTGCGCAAGGCTGGCGCGGCGCCCCTGCCGCATCCTCATCGCTGTTCGCCCCCTAGCGACCGTTAAGGTGGAGAAGGGGAGAGGTTCATGCCGATGAACGTCCATGAAGCCACGATATCCCCTCACCACAAAGCGGAACACCCCGACGACTTTCGTCATCGGGGTGTTCGAGGCCAAGAAGGAGATGGGGCGACCATCTCGTCAACGGCATAAGACGCGGCGGAGGGCTCTGTGGGAGGTGGTCAGCGTCCAAAACACGCACTCACCCGGATGGTCCGGGGCACTCTGAGGCAATTGCCGCGGCAAGGCCCTATCAGTAGCGGCCACCGCGGTAGCCACCACGGTCTGCGCCACCGCCAAAACTTGGGCGAGCTTCCATGGGGCGTGCGACGTTGACCGTCAGTGCACGTCCATCGACAGAACGGCCGTTCAGACCGTTAATGGCATCCTGTGCCTCGGAATCGCTGCCCATTTCTACAAAGCCGAAGCCCTTGGACCGGCCTGTATCGCGCTCCATCATCACCTTGGCGGAGGTGACGGAACCAAATTGGGAAAACTGCTGGTGCAGCGATTCATCACGCACGGAATAGGCCAAATTGCCCACGTACAGTCGGTTGTTCATGTCAGTGTCTTTCTTTCGGGAAATGAAGGGACGGTTTGTAAGCGCATCCCAGAGGAAATGAGTGGGGGAACCAAAATCAATGGCGCCGGCGCGCTGGAGGGGTGGTGCGCGTGCGGTTCTCGATATGCCGAAATGTCACTCGACCCTTGTTGAGGTCGTACGGAGACATCTCCAGGGTCACCAGGTCACCGGCCAGAATGCGGATGCGGAACTTACGCATCTTGCCCCCGGTATACGCGATGAGCTGATGCCCGTTGTCAAGCGTGACGCGGTAACGGGCGTCAGGCAGAACTTCATCGACCTTGCCCTGCATTTCAATCAACTCTTCTTTGGCCACGGGTACCTCCGTCAATAGCAGGATCAGCCCAATTGGTTGTGTAGCACCATGCGGCGCCCTTGCGCCAAGGCGTACTGGACTGCTTGTGCATCGCAGGGGAAGCTTGGGAGGAAGCGGAAGATGCGGTCGTACATTCCCCGGCGTATGGAAACCGAAGCAGTAACACCGACATTGGTGGTTTTGGTCAGCGGCGTGACAACGTAGTTGCCCACGCGCTCGGCGTTTTGTTTTTCAAGCATTGCAAACAGACAGGATGTAATCGCGAAGGCGACCATCCAGGAGAGAAAAGAGGGGAAAAGACCTGCCGCGCGTCGGCGCAGGAAAGGCGGGGCAGACCCTGTAAGAGGTTTAAGGTCTGCGATGAGCTTGCTGCTTTGGAGAGTGACGGCCGACACTTTGCAAGAAGTGCGGCGCAAGGCGCATCAGCCAGGATGCTGTCAGGCAGGCGCTATCGAAGCAAGCAGTGGGTAGCGCGTTGGCGGATTATTACTCGCCGAAATGAAAAAAGCAAACTTAATTCTTGTGGATGTACCCGATACCGACCAGCAGGCGCCTTAGGGCCCCGGATTGCTGCACAGTCCCCCGCACCTTTGCGCACGACGCTATCGAGGGTTTCGGAGGAAAAAAGAAAGGCCGCACGTTCTAGGAACTGTGCGGCTCGGGGCCGCATCCAAAGTAAGCCTTGAAACCCGCATGAATCCTTGATAGCGTTTGCGCATGGGCGAAATGTGCCCCCAAATGTGCCCCCAAACTGTTGAGGATACCCCCCCATGAAGCTGACCGATGCCAAGCTGCGCACCCTGACTGAACCCGGCAAGCACTTCGACGGCGGCGGGCTGTACCTGGAACTGACCAAGGCGGGCGGCCGGTACTGGCGCATGAAGTACCGGCACGGCGGCAAGGAAAAACGCCTGGCCTTCGGCGTGTACCCGGCCGTGGGCCTCAAGGATGCCCGCGCCCTGGCTGCGGCGGCCCGTGAGGTGCTACAGGCGGGCGACGATCCCGGCCAGCAGCGCAAGGCCGAAAAAGCCAAGGCCGCCCATGAATCGGCCAACACCTTGCAGGCCGTGGCCGCCGACTGGATGAAGCACCAGGCCAGTCGCTGGGAGGCCGAAACTGCCGGCCGCATTCGCGCATCCCTGGAGGCCGACGTGTTCCCCACGCTGGGCGCCCGTGCCATGGCCGGCATCAAGCCGGGCGAGGTCATGGCCGCCGTTAAGAAGATCGAGGCACGGGGCGCGGGCGACCAGGCCGGCCGCGTGTTGCAGCGGGTGAAGGCCATCTACCGCTGGGCCGTCACGCATGAGCGCATCGAGGCGAACCCCATGCTTGATCTGGTGCCCGCTGAAATCCTCAAGCCCCGCGAGGTGCAGCACCGCGCCGCCTTGGCCCCGGCCGAGCTGCCCGCCTTCCTGGCGAAGCTGGATGCCTACGAGGGCGAGCCCCACACGGTGCAGGCCCTGCGCATGGTGATGCTGACCGCCACCCGCCCCGGCGAGGTGCGCGGCGCCCGCTGGGCTGAATTCGACTTGGCGGCGGGGCTGTGGGTGATCCCGGCCGAGCGCATGAAGATGCGTAGCGAACACCGCGTGCCGCTGTCCCGCCAGGCCCTGGAGGTGCTGGAGGCCATGCAGCCCCTGAGCGGTCATCGTGAGCTGGTGTTCCCAAGCCCTACCTATCCCAGCAAGCCCCTGAGCGAAAACACCTTCAATTCGGCCATGGCCCGCATGGGCTACAAGTACACCGCCACCGCACACGGCTTCCGGGCGCTGTTCTCCACGGTGGCCAATGAATGCGGCTGGAACCCTGATGTGATCGAGCGCCAGTTGGCCCACATGGAGCGCAACAAAATCCGGGCGGCCTACCACCGCAGCACCTACATGGATGAACGCTCCCGGCTGATGCAGTGGTGGGCTGACTACCTGGACGGCCGCAAGGCGGGTAACGTGGTGCCATTCCCCCAGCGGGTGGCCTGATCGCCCAGCACCACCAGCCCCAGCACAGCCCCCGCCAGCCGCCCCGCTGCATGCCAGCCGGGCGGCTTTTTCATGCCCCATGCACGCGCCTGCATGTCTGCCGGCAATGCCTTCAACCGGCGTAGGCAATGATTTTCAGTGTGACAGTGAGAACAGACTCAAGAATCTAGGATTGGCGCGGCCTGGCGGCCGATTTTCAATGTGAACAGAGTGAGAACAAACTGAGAACAGAGTGAGAACACATCACATAGTGAAAAATATTTGTCTCTTTTCTCCCAATTCCGCCCACTCGCCCCCCGTTTCGTCTATGCACACCGCCCGGCTGCACCTTGCCGGGCGCTTGCGCACATTGCCGGAATTGAGCGCAAAAGGGCCTTCCCCTGGCGCCGGGTACCGGGCGGGCCGGATAGCGCATGCGTGTAAGGGGACAAGCCGCCTAGGTACCCCACTGCCCGCCTAGAGTGGGTGCATGGATGATCGAGAGGGAATCAACGCATGAGACCGCGTGGCGAGGTGCATTTGGCCTTGCTGCGGGCCGTTGGCGAGCTGGCGACGCCCGAGCGTGGGGCCACGCTGCGAGAGGTGGCGGCGCATGCCGGCGTGGGGCGCCAGGCGGCCACGTACACCATGGGCAACCTGCGGCGCTATGGGGCTGTGGTCATTGCTCGCACGCGTCGCGTGTCCTATCGCAATCGGCCGGTGGCGGAATATGCCTTGCCCGCGCCTGGTGGTGAGGCTGGGCCGCCTGGAGTGCATGCGCTGCTGGCCGCGTGGGCAGTCCGGCCAATCCCGCATCTTGAGCCGCCCACGTAGCAAATTTACTTACTGCGAATCATTCTCTATTTCTGCCACGTGGCCCGCTACAGCGGGGCGTGCACACGTGAGCATCGCCGTGCCGTCGTATGGCTGTGGATAACTTTTTCTGCTGCTGTGCTCAAAATTTCAGCAAACCGCCATCGCCCGCAAACCCGCATGGATGCTTGGTTTCCCGATAGTGTGCGGAAGTTATCAACAATGCACAGTAGACACGACGGGCGTTATGTTAAATACAGTGCGTATTTTTATGATTGTGCACCAATGAGGGATTGCATGCCACAATGCCGCATCTAGTAAAGGATGCGCCGCAATGACCCTTGAAGAATTTGATGCCGCCTTAGCCTCCCTCGATTGGAAGGCCGTGGACTTTTGCAGGGCTACGGGCCTGCACCGCAACACCCCCAGCCGCTGGCGTAATGAGGGCGTGCCAATCCCTGCATGGGTTCCCCAGCACCTGGGCCTGCTGTTGGACTTGAAGCGCTTGCACGCGGCCCACGCCGTGCCCACCAGCCCCAAGAGTGAAGGCTGGTTCATGCAAGACCTGGAGCGCCTGCATGCGGCCTACCTGGTGCCGCCGCGCGCCATGGGGGAAGAATAGCCATGGAGCGCAAGACGCTTGCTTATGAACCTGCGCGCGTTGATACAGCTGGCATCGCCGCGATGCTGGGCTGTACGCGCGCGCACGTCACCGACCGGCTCACCAAGCGGCCGGACTTCCCCCGGCCCTTCATTAACGTGTCGCAGAAGATGCGCTACTGGCGTCTGGCAGACGTGCAGGCATTCATGCGGGGGAAGCGCTGATGCCACTCCACATAGACCCACCCAGCGGCTGGCAACCGCATAGCCCCTATGGCTTGCAGCGTTTCAAGGATGGGCCGGATGGCCGCGTGGTGCGCCTGGCTGACGTGGTGCGCTGGTTGATGCAGGCCCGCGAAATGTCATTTGCCAGTGCCGTGCGGGTGGTGTGCGCGCCGCTGGAGGGTAACGCGCCGCCGCTGGTGTACCGCCTTGATCCTGTGGAGGATGCCAAGGCAGAGGATGAGCCCTGCAAATGGCTTAGGTTTTTCTCCGGCACAGAGGATTTGGAGGAGTTACCGCCCCGCGTGGCCAGGGCGCGCTTGGCTGCGCGAGATATGAAAGCCTCCTGGCTGATGAAACCCTATGAGCTGGCGCGGCTGGTGAATACGCCCGGCTGCCATGTCGAGTATGACGAAACGAAGGAAACCCCTTTCGAGTTCAGTGAGCGCGGAGATAGGACAGGCGGCCCGTGTACCCTGGCTGTTTCGTTTGCTGTGGCTCATGAGCTATGGGGCTGGGGCACCATCGTCGATGCGGCGGCAGACAAGGCAGCAGCGCCTGCCGGCCAGCTTGGCAGGGGTGACGTGACGGATTTCGACACCCTGTGCCGCTACCTCGCGCCCTACAAGGGGAGAGACGGCAGCGAGTGGCCTTCATGGGAGGTTGAATGGGTGGGTTACGTGCGGGCCGCAGTCAAAGCACATGATGCCGCTAATGGACGTGGTGGTAAGGCAGCGGTGGGGCGCGCGCTTGGCATGAAGTCCCAAGGCCAGGGCGTGACTGAGCTTTTCAAGCGGTTCCCCGAGCCAAAGGCCAGCCCCTTCCCGACAGTGCGCGACAAGGCCGCATAGTCCCAGCCCTTGCTTGGCTCCCGCACCCCGCGCTACACTGCGCGCAAGCCGAAAGGCCCGGTGCGTAAGAACACCAAAACCTACAGCGGTAGCAGCCCCCACCGACAAGCGGGGCTTTGTCACGCCCAAATTACTGGGGCTGGTGCGCCTACATCGCCCCGCCATGGTTTCGGGCGGGATGGGGCGAACGGTAACGCCGCCCGCACGTCTGTAGGCGTGTTCTTAACATCCCGTCCACCCGATGCGCGTAAGAACGCAAACGGTGGTCTCTTGGTTCTCCTACAGGAATCCAGTCCATGACCGCCACCACTACGGCCAGCCGCAGCGCTGCGCCCATTCAGCCCCAGCCGGGCACCATCCCCACCGCGCACCTGATGCCCATGCTTGCGGCCTTCAACGCCTGCAACCTGGCGAGCTTCTACCTGGAACGCGGCAACGTGGCCGCCGCCCGGCGCAAGCTGGTGCAGGCGCTGGCGTCCGTCAATCAGGTGCACACGTGTGCACAAGGGGGGGCGGCATGAATGCTCCCGCTCAAGCACCCGGCCTGGCGCGGCCCGCGATAGCGCATTTGCCGTTCGCCATTGGTGGCTGCGGCCAAGTATTCGCCGTGCAGATGGATGCGCCCTTGCTAGACACGCTTGACAGCCTTGCCATGCTGATTGATGCGGCGCGCGGTGTGTCGGCAATATTGGCGGAGATTTCAAGCCGTGGCGACTTCCCAATAGACCCTGCAGCGTGCTGGGCGCCGGTGTACCTGCTGGACGCGGCTAGTGCGCTGCAAGCGGCCATTCCCGCGGGCACTGCGCAGCATCAACCGCAGGGGGACGCGCCATGACCGCCACGATCATTCCATTGCCTGGTGCTGCTGCCGCGCCCGTTCTTACCGCCAAGTTGGGGCCAGGCCGCCCACCCTCGAACGTTTCCAGCATTCGCCGGGGCAAGCATATCCGCGCCATTCGTAAGTCATGGTTGGACAGTGCTGATGCACTGGAGGTCAAGGCGCGTGGACTCCGGGACGCCGCTTTGAAAACCTATGCGTCTGCGGACTGGGCGATGCGTGAGGCGGCCAGTATCGAGGCGCAGGCGCTGCAAGCACGGCAGCGGGGCCGCTGATGCCTTGTGTATTGCCTTGCGCCGCCTTGCCATGTTGGCGTCCGTAGTGCCCTTTGCCGCCTCTGGGTGGGCTTGCTCGCACCAAAACAAGGCGACAAAAGGTGGGTTGCATCGCGAGCATCTCCTTCCATACCCGCTCGATCCGTGATGGATGCGCGGGGGCTTAAACGGAAGGAATTCCACCCATGCAAGTAGTCCACCAAGCCCGCCCAGTCGTTCCCCGTGATCGCCTGGTGCGCCTGCCCGAAGTCGAGGGATTGACGGGATGCAAGAAGTCCACGATCTACGAACTCATGCGCGCCGGCAAATTCCCCAAGTCCGTGCGGCTGAATGCCCGCATGGTGGCCTGGCCCGAAAGCGCCGTTCTCACCTGGGTTCAGGAGCGCATCGCGGAGGCGCAGCAATGAGCGCCAACACCTTTGACTTCACGCCACATGACTACGAAACGCTGGCACCCGTTGATGTGAAGCGCTGTTTCATCGCTTCGGATGTGGCCGACCGCATCTTAGCCGATGCCATCGATGCGGCATGGAACCTGATGGATCAAGTGCCCCATGAAGCACGCCCGGCCCTCACTGTTGCTCACATGCAGGCCGCCGCCTTCGTTTACCTGGCCGAGCGCCTGGCGACCGGCGCCGCGCCAGGCCAGCCCCATACCGCCGATAAATGACCACCACCATCACCCCCGATCAGATCCGCGCGGCCCTGGAGCACATCCCGGCCAGCCTGCCCCGCGATGAATGGGCGCGGGTGGCCATGGCTATCAAGAGCGAGTACCCCGACGACACGGGCCGGGGGCTGTTTGAGGCCTGGAGCGCGACGGCCGAGGGGCACGATGCCAGCGCCACGCGCAGCACCTGGCGCAGCGTCAAGGCGGGCGGCGGCGTGACGGTGGCCACGCTGCTGCACATTGCCAAGCAACACGGTTTCGAGCTGCCCAAGGCCGGCAACGCACCGGCCGCGCCCAGCGCCGCCGAGCTGGCCCGACGCGATGCCGAGCGCCAGCAGGCGGCCAGGGCAGAAACAGAGCGCCAGCAGGCCGCGCAAGTCGCTGCGGCTGATGCTGCCCGCGCCCTATGGGATGCCGCCAGCCCCACGGGTGCCAGCCCCTACCTGGTCCGCAAGGGCGTGCAGCCCCACGGCCTGCGCTTCCTGCCCGATGGAGCGGCACTGGTGCCCCTGCGGGATGCGGAGGGCGTGCTGTGGAACGTGCAGCGCATTGCCCCCGAGCGGCCGCCCAAGGGCACCGACAAGCTGTTTCAAAAGGGCGGGCGCAAGTCGGGGCTGTGGCACATGCTGGGCGAGCCCGGCCAGGCTCCGGCCGTGATGCTGGTGGGCGAGGGCTACGCCACATGCGCCAGCCTGCACGAAGCGGGACAAGATGCCGGGGGCTGGCCCGTGGCCGTGGCCTTTGATGCCGGCAACCTGCTGCACGTGACCCGCGAGCTGCGGCGCCTGTACCCGGCCGCGCTGCTGGTGCTGTGCGGCGATGATGACCGCTCCACCGAGGCGCGCACCGGCACCAACACCGGTCGCGTGAAAGCCGAGGCCGCCGCCCGCGCCGTGCGGGGGCTGGCGGTGTTCCCCTCGATGCCGGCCGGTGACGATGCGCCCGGCAATGTGGACTTCAACGACATGCACCAGGCGCAAGGGCTGGATGCCGTGCGCCAGGCGGTGCAGGCCGCGATAGACGCCCACCAGGCCGCCACCGATGCAGCCCCAGCCGCAGGCCAGGCCAGCAGCCCCAGCTCGGCCGGCGCCGATGGCGGCGACGTGCACGACCCTTTCACGGTAGATGACGGCGGCGTGTACTACCACGGCCGAGGCCGCGATGGCGAACCACTGCGCCCGCTGTGGCTGTGCTCGCGCCTCGATGTGGCTGCACTGACCCGCGACCAGGACGGCAACGGTTGGGGCTACCTGCTGCAATTTGCCGACCCCTTGGGCCGCGCCAAGCAATGGGCCATGCCTTCCCGCATGCTGTCGGGCGACGGCGGCGAGTACCGCGCCGCGCTGCTGAACATGGGCCTGCGCATCGCCACATCACCCACGGCCCGCAATCGCTTGACCGAATACATCCAGACCCGGCGCCCGCCTGAGTTTGCGAGCTGCACCGACCGCATCGGCTGGCACCCCACCGAGGGCGGCGCCGCCTACGTGCTGCCACACCAGACCATCGGCGACGATGCCGAGCGCATCGTGTTCCAGTCCGATAGCCAGATGGAAAACACTTTCCGCGTGCGCAAGGACGCCGCCGCCTGGCGTGATCGCATCGGCGCACTGTGCGCCGGCAATAGCCGCCTGGTGTTCGCCGTGGCCTGCGCCTTTGCCGGGCCGCTGCTGCGCCCGGCCAGCATGGAGAGCGGTGGCTTTCATCTGCGGGGCGACAGCAGCTCGGGTAAGACCACGGCGCTGCGCCTGGCCGCCAGCGTGAACGGCGGCCCCAGCTATATGCAGCGCTGGCGCACCACCGATAACGCCCTGGAGGCCATCGCCGCACAGCACTGTGATGCGCTGCTGATCCTGGACGAGCTGGCGCAGGTAGAGGGCAAGGTGGCGGGCGAGTGCGCCTACATGCTGGCCAACGAACAGAGCAAGGCCCGCGCAACCCGTGGCGGTGCGCCGCGTGCCCGCCTGTCCTGGCGCCTGCTGTTCCTGAGTGCTGGAGAGCTGGGGCTGGCCGACCACATGGCCGAGGGCATGAAGCGCGCCCGCACGGGCCAAGAGGTGCGCATGGCCGACATACCAGCCGATGCCGGCGCCGGCATGGGAACCTTTGAAAACATCCATGGCCACGCCAGCCCTGCCGCTTTTGCGACCCACCTGACCCGCGAGGCGCAGGCATGCTATGGGGCGCCGGGGCTGGCCTTCATTCAATGGGCCTGCACCCACTGGGCCACGCTGCCGCGCCGGCTGCGTGAGGGTGTGCAGGCCCTGACCGAGCAGTGGGCGCCGCCCGGCGCATCCGGCCAGGTGCAGCGGGTGGCCGCCCGCTTTGCCCTGGTGGCCATGGCCGGCGAGCTGGCCACTGAGGCGGGGCTGACGGGCTGGGAACCCTGCGAATCGGAATGGGCTGCACGTGCGTGCTTTGATGCGTGGCTGGCGGCCCGTGGTGGGGCTGGCAATGGCGAGGTGCGCAACATGCTGCGCCAGGTGCGGCGCTTCCTTGAATCGCACGGGGAAGGGCGCTTCACCTGGTGGCACCGGGCGGCCGATGACCATAACGCCAAGACGCTGCACCGGGCAGGATACCGGCGCATGCTCAATGAGCACGGCGAGCCCATCAAGACCAACGGCCAGCACCTGGGCGAATTCGGGGACAAGATGCCGGCCGCGCTGGGCGACGGCGTGAGCGTGGAATTCTTCATCTTGCCCGAGGTGTTCCGCTCCGAAGTCTGCCAAGGCTTTGACTACCAAGCCGTGTGCCGCGTCTTGCTGGAGCATGGCGCCCTTGTGCCTGGGGCTGGCCGAGCCTACGACTGCCGCCAGCGCCTGCCAGGCCATGGCCTGGCCAACTGCTACCGCATCGCCCCCGCACTGTTTGAGCTGGACATGTAGCCCCGGCCAGGCCGGGCACATGCACACGTATGCACGGCTTGGCCGTGGCCTGCCGGTGCGCCCGGTGGGGCGTGGGCGAGGGATTGTTTTCGCGCCCAAAAATCACAGCAGTCACATTCACCAGAATGTGCAACAGGGGGCGCCGCTCCCATTCACGCATGCGTAACCCGCCACGGCCTGCGCTTCGCGTAGCACTCCCGTTAATGTGCAGTTTCTGTTGATTTTTCTGGCTGTTGTTCTCATTGCAGGCGCGAGTGAGAACAGGGTGGGAACACGCAAACCCAGTATCCATGCGGTTGTCTCGCTGTTCACACTGTTCACACGCAAAAACACGATACCCCGAAGAGGTGTAGCAATGGCCCGCTTCGCGCTTGGTGTTCATTCGCCCGGAAATGTGCGTGAGGTGTTTTGCGTGGGGCTGGCCAGGGGCTATCAAAAACGTAGGGGCTGACACCCGCAAGACCGACCGCTTCTCTTCGCCTGCAACACCGGGAAAAATGGGGGTAGGGGGGCTTCCGAAGTCTGGCTTCCCATGGCCGGAAACCGACCGGTTCCTCAAATTTTTGTGCGCGCAGGTTTTAGGGGGTGGGGGTATGCGCTTGAAGGGGCACGGATTCAGAGGATGTGCCCCCACTTTTCCGATTCATGCCCCCAAATGTGCCCCCACGTGCCCCCGGATTGCGGCACACTTCCCCGCACCTTTGCGCACGACGCTATCGAGGGTTTCATAGGGAAAAAAGAAAAGGCCGCACGTTCTGGGAACTGTGCGGCCTTGTATGTGGTGCCCGGGGCCGGAATCGAACCGGCACGCCTTGCGGCGGGGGATTTTGAGATTGAGTCCCGAGACTAGCATGGAACCACGCTGGAACCCGCAGAGCCTTGCTGCGCTTGGTTTTCCAAGAGGCTAGTCCCGTTTAGCCTTACGCCTAGACCAGACCGATTGCGGCAGACATTCCGATGCCGTGGCTCCTGGCTGGTTCCTGCGTTCGATCCCGAACTAGGAGGCGTCATGGCCAAGATCAAACTCACCAAATCCGCTGTCGATACGGCAGAAGTCACCGGCAAGGACTACGAACTGCGGGACACCATTGTCCCCGGCTTTCTCTGCAAAGTCACCGCCCACGGCCGCAAGGTCTTCATGCTCCAGTACCGCACGAACTGGGGCGAGCGCCGCAAGCCGAAGATCGGCCAGTTCGGCGAACTGACCGTCGAGCAGGCGCGGTCGATCGCACAGGACTGGCTGGCCGACGTGCGCAAGGGCGACGACCCCAGCGCTGCCAAGCTGGCCGCGCGCATGGCCCCTACGGTCAAGGAGTTGTGCGAACAGTTCATCGAGGAATACTCCAGGCCGCGCAACAAGCCCCGGACGGTCGATTCCTACCAGGGCTACATCGACCGCCACATCCTGCCTGCCCTGGGCAAGCTCAAGGTGCCGGACGTAACGCGGGCGCACATCACCACGCTGATGAAGGACAAGGCGAGGATCGGCGTCACGGCCAATCGGGTTCTGGCCTGTCTGCGCAAGATGTTCAACATGGCCGAGGTGTGGGGCTACCGGCCTGACGGCTCCAATCCGTGCCGTCACGTCCCCAAGTACCGCGAGGACGGCGAGACGCGGTACATCAACAACGAGGAACTGGCGCGACTCTATGCGTACCTCGACCGTGCGGATGCCCAGGGGCTGGAGCATCCGACCGTGACACTGGCGGTTCGCCTGCAATTCGAGTTTTCCGCGCGGATGACCGAAATCCGCACGCTCGAATGGGCTTGGGTTGATTTCGAGAATCGCCGAGTCGTCTGGCCTGACAGCAAGACGGGCGATATGTCCAAGCCGATGAGCGAGGCGGCGTACCAGTTGCTGCGCAATGCGCCTCGCATCGACGACTCGCCTTACGTGTGTCCGGCCATCTTCGATGCCAAGAAGCCATTGCCCGACAGCACGTACTACAACGGCTGGAAGCGCATCCTGGGCCGCGCAGAGGTAGCGCATGTCGGGACGCACGGCATCCGCCATCGCGCGGCGACCGACATTGCCAACTCCGGTATTCCCATCAAGGTCGGCATGGCGCTGACTGCGCACAAGACCGTCACGCAGTTCATGGCGTATGTCCATGCAGAGGATGACCCGGTGCGGGCCGCTGCCGAGAAGGTGGCCACCCTGCGCCGGGGCGCCATCGACGGCCAGGCCCAGGCTGCGCCGACACCAACGGCGCCCGCCTCGGTTCTGGCGGTCGCGGATGGCGAAAAGACCCGTACGAGCCAGGGCAACTATCGCCCGTATCGCCATCGCAAGAGTCCAACGCGCGCTGTGCCGCCCGGCACGAAGCGGGCCGGATCGCCGTCAACGAAGGCGCCGGAAACGGCCATCGCGTGAGCTGCGGGGCGTCCAGCCTGTCGCCGCGCTGTTGCGACAGGCCGGGCATCCCGCCCCGCAGTTCCTTTGTCCCTTGACTTGAATTCGTCAATAAACGAAAATACCATGTACCGCATCGAGCACTACCTGACGGTCGACGAGCAGAAGGATGTCTACGACGATTGGCTGCGGCGCTTGCGCGATGCGCAGGCCAAGGTGGCGGTCATCCGGCGCGTGACCCGCGTCGAGCAAGGCAACTTCGGTGATCACAAGTTTTGCCGTGATGGTGTGTGGGAGTTGCGCATCGACGCCGGGCCGGGCTACCGGGTGTACTACGGGCTGGCTGGCCATCGGCTGGTGTTGCTGCTGTGCGGTGGCGACAAGCGCACACAGGATGCGGACATAGCCCGGGCAGTGGCGTATTGGCAGGACTGGCAACAAAGAGGCGACGAATGAGAAGCAGACCCCATGACGATGCGATGGCCGAGTTGTTCCGGGATGACCCGGCGCTCGCACTCGAAGTCATCAACGGCATCCTGGCCGATGGCGACCAGGCCGAGCTGATGGCCGTGCTGCGCCAACTCGCGCAGGCCGTGGGCGGCGTGCAGGCGGTGGCCGAGCAGGCGCACCTGAATCCGACTCAGCTTTACCGCACGCTGTCGCCCAAGGGCAATCCTGCACTCAGCAGCCTGTCGGCCATCCTCAAGGCGATGGGCCTGCGCTTGGCGGTGCAGCCCCTGGCCTTGCCGCCGTCCGCGCACGCGGCTTGATTCCCTGGGGGGGGAGCGCCCGCCGATTCTCGTATGACGGGCTTCCATCGCTGACGCCTTCGGCTTAGCTCGTTGAACTGATCGACTGCGTGTGTTTCTGCGCGGCGTCTTGCTGGGGCAGCGCATTTCCTCTATTGCGACCGCTGCGAAAAATTCGCGCGGCAACCGCCGCTATTCCCAGGGCCGGGCATCCGTGACGAGAGGAACTGTGTCAAGCCTGACCTTCGCAGGTGCCGTTGTGACGGACAAAGCCTCTGGCGACAAATTGTCCCGAACAACTGCAATACGACTCTTGAGCTTTGCTGCTGGCGTCTTGTGAAAGCGCCCAAGTTGACCCACCTGTTGGGCGGCCTTGTTCGCAAGCTCCCGGAGTTCATCCGTGCTCGCGCCGCTCGTGGCGGCGATCTCCAATTGCCGAACTCGCGTCCGAACTTTGGACTGTTTTTTGGGACTCAATGACGGTTTGCGGTTCACAGTCAGCTTCGTCGCGATCATCGGCTGCGAAGCCGAGAAAACCTCATGTTTCTTACGGCTCGCCTTCAAGCCGTGCTGAGCAAGCATTCCATAGACTTGGGCAATGATCCAAGTCTGAGTTTCCTTATCCAAATGTGTCGCTGATGACATTGCCATGTCATCCACATAACGGGAATAGGTGATGCCTCGCTGAGCGAACTTTGCATGTAGCCAGGGCTCGTACCGCCACATCACGAGATTCGCTAAAAATGAACTCGTAATGGCCCCTTGGGGAAGATAGCCATCCTTTGTGGTGAGCCTCGTTAGAAGCTTGGCAACGTCAGGAGAGAATCTGAAGAAGCCACACCACACGTCCTCAACAAAAGCCGCGCTCACAGAAGGGAAGAATCCCTTCACGTCTTCGCAGATCAGTATCTGCTTGCCCTTGTGAATAGATGCGTTTGTGACATAGTCACGTCCCTTCAAGCTACCTTGCAAGTATTCTGGAAAATCCACCTTGGAGAAGACATTGAGCTTTAAACGCTGATGGATCTCTTTGAGCTGCCCCATCGCGTCAAATGTCTGCCTGGTAGATCCCGGCTTTGGCTTCACGGTGCGCCACATGCCATTGGCTCGATCAGCCAGTTCCACCAGTGATTGCGCATCCCAGCGTAGGCCGCGAGCCAGTGCAGCAATGCTCTTGACGGGATTAGACCGATACCTCGGCTTGATCGGGTAGAGGTCCATTCAGAAGCTCCAATGCGGTGATTGCCAGTTGACCAGCAAGGTCTCTATTCAAGTGTCCGAGTTCCCCTTCTTCCGCGCCCAAGAAGAAAAGAATCTCTACCGGCATAACGAGCGCAGCGGCAATCCGTTGCAGAGTGGACAAAGGCGGGTCGCGTCGGCCACGCTCAAGCAGCGAGAGATAGGACACTGAGATACCAGCCCGCTTCGCCAGCGCAGCTTGGGAGAGCTTGCGCTTGGACCGAGCGAGTTGAATAGCCTGTCCGATGTTCATATGTGAATCTCACAAAACTAAGAATGGGCTTGGGGTGCCCATGACGGCCTCACAGCCAGTCTCGGATATTCGTCGCGATACTGACGAATGCCGCGATGACCTGGAGGGTGCGCACCTTCAGCGTTTCCGCATCCGTTGCGCTCTGGAGTTGGTCACAAAGCTGTTCTAGCTTCGAGACTTCACGATCCAGTTCCTTCATAGCACCAGTGTCGAGTTGGCTTCTGCATGCATCGCAAGCCTTCTTCAGGCTATTGATGTGGTTTTCCAAGATTTGCTTGTCCATTTAGGACCTCCTTTACACAAGGCACCATTGCCCTGCTTCCCCCGTTTCAAGGCAGCGCCGTAAAGGAGCCAACTCGACACCAACCAAGCCCACCACAGTTGCACGCTGCTGGCTCAACCTTCCCCCTCGCTGAGCAAGAAGCCGTATGGTCTTCGCACTCTGAGAGTTCTGATCGTCCTGCTGGTCACAGTAAGCTGAGCCAACTGTGCCGCGTTACAAGCCACGCACACTGTCTGCGTAGCGGACTTCATCAACTGAAGCCCTGATCACTGAGCCTTTGCCTTTTCGGGTCGGGAACAACAAATCTTCTGAACCGCAGCAGCACGATCACGTGCCGCCGTTTCGCATTGTACGCACAATTCAGACTGAATTTTGACTGTCAGTACGTCTTATTTGTAACGTTTTGCGTCTTCGCCGTTCCTTGGGGCAAAGAGCTGGGATCGCCAGCATGGACTCCCCGCTCGGGGTAAGGGGGCTGTCTCCCAAGGGGGCGGTGCATGTCGAACACCGAAGTCCGGGCGTCCCCGGCCACCTGGGAGATGGCCGGTCGCGCTGTCGTGCTGCGCATCGAGCCGCCTGCGGCGTCTCGCCCCTGACGGGCTTCCATCGTTCCCTCGCTCCGCTCGGCTGACGCCTCCGGCCCGGCTTCCAGCTTCAGGCCTGCGCGCTTCGCTTGCCGTGCGGTCGGCGTGTGGGGAGGGCCGTTGCCATGTCCAGCCGTCTTCCCTGACTCCATCACCTTGTCCGCGACTGTAGCCCGCGCACGTGTGCCGTCAAGGCGCGCAGGGCCGTGTCCTCGGCTGCGCCTGCGGGCCGCACCAACCCTGCGCTTGCCTCCTTGACGGCACCCGTTCGCGCGCTCCTGACCGTCGCGGGCGATGAACTCAGGAAAGACGGTGGCAACAGGGCCAACCGGGTTCCTCGTGCCGACCGCACCGAACAGCCGAAAGGCTGGGCTCCGAATCTTGGAATCCGGTGTGCGGTGTGAACAGCAAACCTCTTTTTGTCAGGAGAAAGACCATGCAACTCGCATCCCGTTTCGCTTCCCGCTCCCCTTCGCTGCGCAGTGATTACCCGCTGTCCGATGACCAGATTCGCAGCGTGGCCCCGTCCATCTTCGCGGACGCCCCGCATGAGAGCCGTTCCGAACGGTATAGCTACATCCCGACCGCTGCCGTGCTGACCGAGCTTCGCAAAGAAGGTTTCCAGCCTTTCATGGTGACGCAAACCCGCGTGCGCGATGAAGGCAAACGCGAGCACACGAAACACATGCTGCGCCTGCGCCACGCCAGCCAGATCAACGGCGCGGAGGCTAACGAAATCGTGCTGCTGAACTCGCATGACGGCACCAGCAGCTATCAGATGCTGGCCGGAATGTTCCGGTTCGTTTGC
The DNA here is from genome assembly GCF_022807955.1 of Diaphorobacter sp. LI3. Classification (NCBI taxonomy): domain Bacteria; kingdom Pseudomonadati; phylum Pseudomonadota; class Betaproteobacteria; order Burkholderiales; family Comamonadaceae; genus Diaphorobacter; species Diaphorobacter sp. LI3. Next base: position 1,592,233 of record NZ_CP094346.1, read on the forward strand.
AGCAATGGCCTTGTATGCGGCGACACCGTGGCCGATGTGCGCGTGCCCCACAAAGGCGACGTGGCCGGTTCCGTCATTGAAGGCGCTTTCGAGGTGTTGAGCGGCTTCGAGCGGGTGAAGGAGTCGCGCGACTTGATGCGCGGCATCACCTTGGACGATGGCGAATCCGAAGTGTTCGCCCGTGCTGCGCTGGCGTTGAAGTACGACGACCCGGACAAACCCGCACCCATCACCGAATCGCAAATCTTGATGCCGCGCCGGTTCGACGACCGCCGCCCGGACTTGTGGAGCGTGTTCAACCGCACGCAGGAGAACTTGACCAAAGGCGGATTGCATGGCCGCAGCGCCAACGGACGCCGCCAGCAAACCCGACCTGTGCAGGGCATTGATTCCGATGTGCGCCTCAATCGCGCTCTCTGGATGCTGGCCGATGGCCTGCGCCAGTTGAAAGCCTGAACCGCTCCCCCGCCGGAGGGGCGGTTCCCCTCCATTCCCTTGTTTCACACGATTGGAGATTCACCATGAACGCCATCACCCAAACCGAAGCCCGCGCCGTCAATACCGCCGCCGCTATCCCGCTGGAAGCCGCCGACCCGACCAAGAACCTGATTCTGGTTCCGCTGTCGCGGCTGGTGCTGCGGCCCACGGGCCGCAACGTGCGCAAGACCCCGCGCATGTCCATTCCCGAACTGGCCGCATCCATCCGGCGTGTGGGCCTGTTGCAAAACCTGATCGTGATTGCATCCGCCGATGGCGAGCATTACGAGGTGGTCGCCGGTGGCCGTCGCCTCGCCGCGTTGAAGCTGCTGGCGAAAAAGCACCGCATCAGCAAGGAATGGGAAGTGCCTTGCCTGCTGGTGGCCGATGGCACGGCCCGCACGGCCAGCCTCACCGAGAACGTGCAGCGCGAAGCCATGCACCCGGCAGACCAGTTCGAGGCGTTCGCCGCGCTGGTGGCCGAAGGCCGACCCATCGAGGACATTGCAGCAGATTTCAGCGTCACGCCGCTGGTGGTGCAGCGCCGCTTGAAGCTGGCGAACGTCTCGCCGCGCCTGATGGCCGACTATCGCGCCGATGCGGTGAGCCTTGACCAGTTGATGGCCCTTGCCATCACCGACGACCACGCCGCGCAGGAAAGCGCGTTCTACGATGCGCCAACGTGGCAACGTCACCCGTCCAATCTGCGCGAACGCCTGACCGAGCGCGAAATCGACGCCTACCGGCATCCGCTGGTGCGCTTCGTCGGGCTGGATGTCTACGAACAGGCGGGCGGCAGGGTTCGCCGTGACCTGTTCGCGGAAGGCGATGCGGGCGTGTATCTGACCGATGCCGCTTTGCTGGAACGGCTGGTGCAGGACAAGCTGGCGGGCATCGCCGCCGAGACAAAGGCCGAAGGCTGGGCCTGGGTGGATGCAGCACCCGCTGCCACCTATGCCGACCTGCAAGCTTTCCAGCGTGCGCCGAGGGAGCGCCGCGAGCCGAACAAGCGCGAGGCACAGCGCATCGAGAAGCTGCAAGCCAAGATGCAGGAAGTCGCCGAAGCGGTGGATGCTGCGATGGACGCCGATGACGAGAACAAGGCCGACGCCTTGCAGGAGGAAGGCGAAACCCTGGGCGAACAGTTGCAGGCGCTGGAGGATGGCTTGCAGGACTACAGCCCGAACGTGAAGGCCGCAGCCGGTGCCATCGTCACCATCGACCGCAACGGCGAGGCCATCATTCATCGCGGCCTGATGCGCGAGGCCGAGGCCAAGGCGCTGCGCACGCTGGAACGGCTGCGCCAAGGGTTCAGCGGCGAGGATGCCGAGAACGACGACGAAGGCGAGGACGACGAGCAGCCCAAGACCGCCGCCATGCCCGACCGGCTGGCGCAGCGCCTGAGCGCGCACCGCACCGCCGCACTGCAAATCGAAGTCGCACGGCATCCGCAGGTGGCGCTGGCTGCCGTGGTGCATGGCATGGTGCAGACCGTCTTGCAGGAAAGCCGCTACGGCCACGATCTGCCGCTGGGCGTGGGCCTCAAAGTGCAAGACCGGCTGGAAGGCATGGCCCCGGACTGGCCGGAATCGCCCGCCGCCGTGGCGCTGCGCGAACTGCAACAGGTGGCCGGGGAAGGGTTGCCGGAGGACAGCGCCGCACTGTTCGCCGCGCTGCTGGCGAAGCCGCAAGACGAACTGGTGCGGCTGCTGGCCGTGTGCGTGGCTTCCACGGTGGACGTGGTGACGCCACGTGCCACGCCGCACCAGCCCGGCGCAGAACTGGCGCAGGCCGTGGGCCTCGACATGGCCGCATGGTGGCAGCCGACCGCAGAAGGCTACTTCAAGCACGTTTCCAAGGCCGTGATTCTGGATGCCGTGGGCGCGTTTGCACCGGAATCCGTCACCCGGCTGGCGAAGCTCAAGAAGGCCGACATTGCCAGCGAAGCCGAGCGACTGGCCGATGGCAAGGGCTGGATGCCTGCGATCTTCAAGGCCACAGGCCCGCAGGATGTGGCGCAGGAAGCAGGCCCGGAGCAGGACGCCCCGGAGGATGCCGAAGCAATGGCGGATGAACCCGCCGAGGCGCTAGCCGCTTGACCCGCGCCGAAGGCGAGCGCCCCGGCCTCGACCGGGGCGCTTCGCTGCAAGGAGAAGCCCCCATGACCCGCATCACCACCAGCCGCCCACGCATGGCGGCGATCTACGCGCCCGGCACGGTACGCGCCCGCCGCTGGCACGGCGCAGGCGACGTGCGCGGCTACCGCCCGCCCTCGGGCTGGTCGGCCCGCGCCGACCTCACCGACATTCACCCCATCACGGGCCGCGCCTTGCCGCGCGCCGTGTGGTGGCTCATCGAGACGAAGGAATAACCGCGATCAGCACCGCGCCCAGGCCGTTCCGCCCTGGGCGTGGTGAAATGCAAAATCCAGGCGCGGCGGTGGCCGCGCCCGGTGTTGAAGGCCAACCTCCGAATCAGAATTGAGCACTGCAACCGTGCGCCCCTTAAAATGCGGCGCCCAAATCACTGAATATTTTGGCCAGATCATCCGAGTCTATAGGCCAATTCTCTCGGGTCTGGGCAGGCATTTTCTCGACGAGGAAGTACGCCAGGAGTACAGCAGGTTGATTGAAGAAATGTCGCTGGCCGTTTTGCTCTTTGATCTTTTCAAAAATGTAGTTCTTGGCCGTCAAGAATTCCTCGATACGAGCACTGGTTTCCTGCGGCAGAAACTCCATGAAGGCATCGACCACAAGCTGATTGGATCGCTCCTGGCCAGGCTCTAGGCCGGTGCCCTTCCTGTAGGTCGTACTTAGGTAGTCCAAGAGTTGCCGCTGTGGCTCGCTGGCGCTGGCGAGATCCTTCATGGCTTGCTCGAAGAATTCGTCTGTAGCTTCGATCAATGCCATGCTCTTGGCAACAGTGCGCTTGATGGAGGGTTTTGCAGTGGTCTTGGGCTTGTAGAGCGTGTCGTGGGTTAGTTCGCTATGAGCATGCTGCAAGAGCGTGCGGATTTGCACTTCACACGCAAGGCCCTCGGGGAGATTCACCCCATCGACGGACAGCTCCGCCTTGGAGCGCAGTACGTAGTGAACCGATTGATAGGAGAACTCCAAGGGCTTGGCCAACCGCTCCTCTTCGTAGTCCTTGTCCTTGGACCATGACCAGAATGCTTCGCACTCACGGCTTTCGATGATCGAGCAGAACGTATTGATGTGCGTGGTCAACAGTACCACGTACCGCATGCCCACCTTGTCAGTAATGTCCTCATACGGATTCTTATAGGGCTTGCTGCGGTACAGGGCCTTGTCAATCAAGCTGGTGTCGCCTTTGAGGCGAGGCACCATGGGAACCTTCAAGAAGTAGTCCAGCGGCGTTGGGGCAATGGCGGATACAAGGCGCCTTTCGATTTCCTGGTCGATGAGCTTGGCCCAAGCTCTGTATAAGGGCTTGTCAGCTTCCCATCGCGCAAGGATTTCTTGTTCGTTCACTCTTGGTCTCGGATGTGGTCGCGCACCGTGATCTTGGTCCACTTGGGCACGTTGCCGTGCTCATCGGCATCACCGTCGATGGACTCGATTCGCACGTAGTTCTCGAATTGATCTGCGGGAGCGGTGAGCTTGATGTCATGCCCGAATGTGAGTTTCCGCAGCCGCAATTGGCTTTGAACCTCAGAGAGATCCTTATGGATGGCCGTATTGGGAAAACTCTTTTGCCCCATATAGGCCGTGTATGCATCTTGCAGAGCTGCGTCTCCCAGATAATTTTGGGAGAACACGTCCACCTGAATCGTGGCGGCCTGATCCGTCTTCAAGTAGGTGGTTAGAGCATTCAAGAGGTCGATTTTTTTCTCCGAATCGACATTGGCATTGCGGATGAAATCTTTGGTCAGTGCGTGGAACTGTTTGGTCTGAAATGCACTGTTGGATGGAAATTCCAACCCCAGAAAAGACTCATAAAAATACTGCGCAGCAGCGAGCTTGTTGCCCTGAGTAATCAGGTCATCAAACAGAAAGGCTCTCCAGCCGGTAGTGGGCTCCTGGGGTGTGGCTGCTGCGGGATCTTGTCGCAGGAAGGCTCCAATCTTGTAGAGCTTGGCCTGGGGTGTGAGGATGAGTTCCTTGATGTATTCCAAGGTCAAATGCCCGCCCGCTTGCCGCTTGGTGAAGCCCCCATGGGGCTCGGCTTTGATGACGCACATGAAGGACTTGGCGGGGTTGCCGCAAGTTCCTTCGATCACCACGACGATGCCGCCAGGGATGGTGCGATTGGCCTGGGCAACCGCCAACTTGCTGGCAATGTTTTGGGAGATGTTTACGAATTGGGCATCGTTGCCCTGCGCCTCGACGATTTCTTTAGCTCTGTGCCAAGTGCTGTCGGCCCCGGACTCTCGGATCGTCATTTCGACACCGTGAGATGATTTCCCGAGAGCATTCGTGATGCGGGCTTGCAAGGCATCCCTCGCGTCTTGAGGGAGCACCAAGAGCTGGTTCCCGTAAGTCGGCTGAACCAAGGCCCTGTCCGCGCCTCGTGCAAAGACTTCGTGGATGATCAGACGGCCAATCGAGAGATTTTCAAAGGACATGAGAGCTGGCTGAAAGTATCTTGATGCAACGAAATTTGCATTAGGGCAATGCTGAAAAAGTCTCCGCTGCTGCTCCAGCCTGGGTAAATTACTGGGCCATGAAGCAGCAGACCCTTGCTATGGCAGCCGACGCGCAGTTGGGCTTTGAACAACACCGTAAGCCTACGCGGCGCGACGAATTCCTCAAGACTATGGATTCGCTGGTGCCCTGGGCGGCGCTGTGCGAAGAAATCGCACCGCACTACCCCAAGGCCGGCAATGGGCGCCCTCCCATTGGCCTGGAGCGCATGCTGCGCATCCACTTCATCCAGCATTGGTTCAATCTCGCCGACCTGGCGTGTGAGGAAGCCCTCTACGACAGTGCCAGTCTGCGTCGCTTCGTCGGCATTGACTTGGGCTGTGAACCCGTGCCCGACGCGACCACGATGCTCAGGTTCCGTCGGCTGCTCAACGACAACAGGTTGAGCGAAGCCCTGTTTGCACGCGTTGGCAAGGAGCTGCAGGCACGCGGCATCAAGGTCAATACCGGAACCATCGTGGACGCCACCATCATCGGTGCGCCCAGCTCGACCAAGAACGCTAACAAGGCAAGAGACCCCGAGATGCACCAGACCCGCAAGGGCCAGCAGTGGTACTTCGGCATGAAGCTGCACATCGGTGTGGACAGTCAAACGGGGCTGAGCCATAGCGCGGTGGTCACAGCGGCAAACGTGCATGACAAGCATCCACTGCCTGATTTGCTGCACGGCAATGAGCAACGGGTCTATGGCGACTCGGCCTATGCCAGCCAGAAGGCACTGATCGCGAGCAAGGCGCCCAGGGCCAAGGACTTCACCAACCAGCGCACGCGCTGCGCTGGCGAGGTGGACGAAGTGCAGCGGGCCAAGAACCGCAACAAGTCGCGGGTGCGTGCTCGGGTCGAACATGTCTTTGCCGTGGTCAAGCGGCTATGGGGGTTCAGCAAGGTGCGCTATCGCGGGCTGCAGAAGAACGCCACGCGCGCATTCACGGCCCTGGCGCTGGCCAACATTTACCTGTGCCGCAGTCATCTGTTGGGACAGGTGCGCCCGTAAGGGCGGGAATCGGGCCTGAAGGCCCCGCGAACTGCCCAAATGGGCGGTGCGAGGGGCCAAAACATCCGAAAAACTGCGTCGTTCAGTGCCGCATAGCAAATTACGACGGCTTGTTCAGCGTTGCCTTAAGGATACAACGATGAACCTATGCAGCGAACTTCTGGGCACTCGGTTCGCTGCACGTTTTCACTGATGTGAGCGTGTCGGCGCGCAGCGCCGCCGGGCTTTCGGGCTGCGCCCCGTGCCGCCTTCGCCGTCACGGCCATTCGGCTTCAATCCCTTGTATCTTTGAAGTGCGTGTCCGGCAGTGCCGTCACGCCCGGACCTGTCAGGGTTCGGGGTTGGCCGCAGCATGTAGCCCGTCATCCCTCGGTGCCCATGGAGCCCGTGCGTGAGTCTTGGGCGCATGCATGCGCCCGATCTCTGAAAGCCCGAACAGTTGCGTGAACGCCGTTCGCATTTGCAAGGAAGGGACGCAGGGATCATGGCCAATCAAATTGCAGTCGGTATCGACATCTCCAAGAAGACCATGGATGTAGCCATGGGGCACGAGCAGCCTACGGCCATATTCAGCAACGATGGTGCCGGGCATCAAGCGTTGATCGAAGAGCTGAAAAACCATCAGGTCTCGCTGATCGTGATGGAGGCGACCGGACAGTACCAACTGGCCTGCGCCTGCGCACTTCAAGCTGCGGGATTCGCTGTCGTCGTCATCAACCCTCGGCAGGCACGGGACTTCGCCAAGGCCATGGGGCGCCTAGTCAAGACCGACAGCGTGGATGCCCGCATGCTGGCTGAGCTGGCCCAGGTGCTGAATCTGCGGCCGGATCGAGACCGCTTCATCAAGCCGATGCCAGACCAGGCGCAGCAATACCTTCATGCACTGGTGCTTCGACGCCGGCAACTGGTGCGCCTTCTGGTCAGTGAGCGCCAGCGCAAGCACATGGCGCATGCCGAGGTGGTGCAGGACATTGTGGAACTGATGGATGTGCTGTCGAGACAGCTTGAAGCGCTGGATCGGAGGATTGCGGAACACTTGGCGTACCATCAGCCCGATCTGGCCGCCTTGCTCAAGAGCGTCAAAGGGGTTGGTCCGGCAACGGCTGCGACGCTGATGTCCGAGCTGCCAGAGCTTGGCCGGCTCAAGGCCAGGCAGATCTCTGCGCTGGTAGGCGTCGCTCCGATGAACCGGGACTCGGGCCAGGCCCGCGGCAAACGCTTCATCTGCGGCGGACGTGCCGCGGTCAGGAGCGCTTTGTACATGGCCGCCATCGTCGCCATGCGTCACAACGCCGTGATACGGCGTTGCTATGAGCGTCTGCTGGCGGCAGGCAAGCCGAAGAAGGTGGCCATCGTGGCCTGCATGCGCAAGCTGCTGATTATCCTGAATGCCATGGTCAAAAGCGGGCGGCCATGGAATGACCAGCTTGCACAGGCCTGAAATTGCTGGAGAGTGTCCCCATGTCCGGCCGGCCGCTGCGCCGGCGAATGGGCTTCAGATACCCATCGCCATGACCCAGCCCGCCAGCCCGGCCAGCAGCACCACGAGCGCTGGCGGCACGCGTCCCACCGTCAGCAGCCCGAACGAGAGCAGCGCCAGCCCAAAATCCGCCTTGCTGTGGATGGCACTCGTCCATACCGGGTCATAGAGGGCGGACACCAGAATACCGACCACGCCGGCGTTGATGCCGGCCATGGCCGTCTGGATGCCCGCGCGGTGGCGCAGCACTTCCCAGAACGGCAGTGCACCGACCAGCATGAAAAAAGCGGGGAGGAAGATCGTGCCCAGGAGTGCCAGCCCGCCGATCCAGCCATGCAGCGGTCCGTGGGCGACCGCGCCGAGGTAGGCCGAGAAAGTGAACAGCGGCCCCGGCACGGCCTGCGCCGCACCGTAGCCGGCCAGGAAGTCGGCATTGCTCACGACGCCGCTGGGCACCACCGAGGCCTGCAGCAGCGGCAGCACAACGTGTCCACCGCCGAAGACCAGTGCACCGGAGCGGTACACCCCTTCCAGCAGGGCTATCGTGGACGAGTCCGTGGCTGCCGCCCACAGGGGCAGCCCGACGAGCGGTGCGGCAAACAGCAGCAGCGCCACGATGCCCAGCTTGCGCGAGACGGGGTAGCTGTGGGCGTGGCCGCCGCCGGGTTGCGCGATCTTCAATGTCCACCAGCCCAGCAGCCCAGCCACCGCGATGGCGGCAAGCTGTCCCGCGGCCGAGGGCAGGACCATGGTCAGCAGCGCCGCCAGAATGGCCAGCGCGGCGCGCGGCCGGTCCGGGCACAACGACTTGGCCATCCCCCAGACCGCTTGCGCCACGATGGCCACGGCGACGACCTTGAGCCCGTGCACCCAGCCGGACTGGGCCAGCCCCTGGTACTCGGCGATGCCAAAGGCGAACAGGATCAGCGCAATCGCCGATGGCAAGGTGAATCCGGCCCAGGCCGCCAGCAGCCCCAGCCAGCCCGCGCGGCCCAACCCCAGCGCCATACCGACCTGGCTGCTGGCCGGCCCCGGCAGGAACTGGCACAGGGCGACCAGATCGGAGTAGCTGCGGTCATCCAGCCAGCGGCGACGCTCGACGAACTCCGAGCGGAAATAGCCCAGGTGCGCGATCGGCCCGCCGAAGGAGGTCAGCCCCAGCTTGAGAAAGGCGCCGAAGACTTCGACGGGTGAGCCGCGCGCGGCTGCGGACTCATGCTGCAAGGTGTTGGTTGAATCTGTCATTTGTGCATCGCCTCCCCGGTGAACTCCCGGATGCGTTCCTTGGCCAGTGCCAAGCCTTCCTTGCCCTTGGGCGTGATCGTGTAGAGCTTGCGCACGGTGCGCCCTTCACGCTCCTGGCGGGAGACGAGGTAGCCGTCGCGCTCCATCTTGTGCAACATCGGGTACAGCGTTCCGGGAGAGAGGCGGTAGCCGTGGTGGGCCAGCTCGTCGATCATCCATTGCCCGTAGATCTCCTGCTCGGCCGCGTGGTGCAGCACATGCAGGCGGATCAGTCCCGACAGCAAGTCGTGGTGCTCCATAGCGCGCGGTGTCGATTGTTCTTTCATATCGAATATCGATAACGAAATTCGATAATATCAGCTTCAGATCACCCGACTGCGCACGCAGAGGTATTTAGACCTTGCGACCCTCAGCATCCACCACGGCCTCACCATCCTCTTTGTTGAACGCGCCGCGCTGCGGCTGCGGCAAGATGTCCAGCACGGCCTCCGATGGCCGGCACAGGCGCGTGCCCAGCGGCGTGACCACGATGGGCCGGTTGATGAGGACGGGGTGCTGGAGCATGAAGTCGATCAACTGCACGTCGCTCCACTGCGGGTCATCCAGGCCCAGCTCGGCATAGGGCGTGCCTTTCTCGCGCAGCACGGCGCGCGCCGATACGCCCATCGCGGCGATCAGTGCCGTCAGCGTCGCCCGGTCGGGCGGCGTCTTCAGGTACTCGATGACCGTGGGCTCCTCGCCGCTGTTGCGGATCAGGGCCAGCACGTTGCGCGACGTGCCGCAGGCGGGGTTGTGGTAGATGGTGATGTTGCTCATGGTGGCTTGCCTGGGTTAGCGGGAGGAAGGGTTCGGGCCGCATTCGTACCAGCCGCGCGAGCGGTTGACCACGCGCACGACCAGCAGCATCACGGGTACCTCGATCAGCACGCCGACCACGGTGGCCAGCGCCGCGCCGGACTGGAAGCCGAACAGGCTGATGGCGGCGGCCACCGCCAATTCGAAGAAATTGGAAGCGCCGATCAGTGCCGACGGGCAGGCGATGCGGTGCTGCTCGCCCACCTGGCGGTTGAGCCAGTAGGCCAGCCCCGAGTTGAACAGCACCTGGATCAGGATGGGCACGGCCAGCATGGCGATCACCAGCGGTTGGCGCAGGATGGCCTCGCCCTGGAAGGCGAACAGCAGCACCAGCGTGAGCAGCAGCGCGGCCATGGACAGCGGGCCGATGCGGGCCAGCGCGGCATCGAAGGCGGCCTGGCCCTGGCGCAGCAGCGCGCGGCGCCAGAGTTGCGCGAGGATGACCGGGATCACGATGTAGAGCAGCACCGACACCATCAGCGTGCTCCAGGGCACGCTGATGGACGACAGGCCCAGCAGCAGGCCGACGATGGGCGCAAAGGCGAAGACCATGATGGTGTCGTTCAGCGCCACCTGCGACAGCGTGAACGCCGGGTCGCCGCCGGTCAGCCGGCTCCAGACGAAGACCATGGCCGTGCAGGGCGCGGCGGCCAGCAGGATCAGGCCGGCAACATAGCTGTCGAGCTGGTCGGCCGGCAGCCACTGGGCGAAGATCTGGCGCACGAAGATCCAGGCCAGCAGCGCCATCGAAAACGGCTTGACGGCCCAGTTGATGAACAGCGTCACGCCAATGCCGCGCCAATGCTGCCTGACCTGGCCCAGCGCACCGAAGTCCACCTTGAGCAGCATGGGAATGACCATGACCCAGATCAACAGGCCCACCGGCAGGTTGACCTGCGCGACCTCGAGGCGGCCGATGGCCTGGAACACGCCGGGTGCGAACTGGCCCAGGGCCACGCCCAGCACGATGCACAGGAACACCCACAGCGTCAGGTAGCGCTCGAAGAGGCTCATGGGCTGCGGCGCTTGTTCAGGCCGCAGCGCTTCAGGGATTGCATTCATTGCCCCGGCCTCACTTCGTACCGATATTGCGCAGCTCATGCTGCAACGACATGGCGTCCAGCCGCTGCAGCGGCAGCGACAGGAACAGCTCGATGCGTCGGCGCAGCGTCAGCGCCGCATCCGTGAATGCCTTGCGCTTCTGCTCATCGGTGCCTTTGACGGCTGCGGGGTCAGGAACGCCCCAATGCGCCGACATTGGCCGTCCCGGCCACACCGGGCAGACCTCGCCGGCGGCGTTGTCGCAGACCGTGAATATGAAATCCAGCTCCGGTGCACCGGGCGCCGCGAACTCATCCCAGTTCTTGCTGCGGTAGCCAGCGGTCGGCATGTGCAGCCGCTCCAGCGTGGCGAGCGCCAGTGGGTGGACTTCGCCCTTGGGGTGGCTGCCCGCCGAGTAGGCGCGAAAGCGCCCCTGGCCCAATTCATTGAGGATGCCTTCGGCCAGGATGGAGCGAGCCGAGTTACCCGTGCAGATGAACAGGGCGCTGTAGATCTTGTCGGTGGTCATGGGTATCTCACATCAGCAGCAGGAGGAGGCCGGCTTCACCGCAACGCCCATCGGCTTGCCGCGCACCGGGGTACAGCACGCTGCGGCGGAAGTCGCTGCAGGCGCCGCTTCGTTAAAGACCGGAATATTGCCCAGCGTGTGAAAGTGCTCCCAGGCCACGCCCTGCGGGTCGGTGATCCAGTGCTTCTCGCTGCGCGCGTAGCAGCAGGTCGTGGTGCCCTCGTCCAGCAGCGTCATGTCGGCCGCCTCGGCGCGGGCCTTCAGCACCGCCAATTCCTCGGCATCGTCGGTCTGGATACCCAGGTGGTCAATGCCCGGCTTGTTGCCACGTGTGGAGATGGCGAAGTTGACCGGCGGGTCTTCGAGCATCCATTTGGCGTAGTCGCTTTCGACGCGCGCGGGCTGCGCGGCGAACAGTTGGGAATAGAAGCCGATGCTGCGGTTCAGGTCATCGACGTGCAGGTGGACGTGGAAGCGCTTCATGGGGAGATCCTTTCAGCAGGAGGTACAGGCAGAGGAGGAATCACTGACCTCGCACGTGCTGCCTTGGCAGCAGTGCTCGGTCAGGTAGCCGAGCAGCCCATTCATCTGGCTGAAGTCGGCGCGGTAGATCAGGTTGCGGCCTTGCTGTTCGATGGTGACGAGGCCAGCATGAGCCAGTTCCTTCAGGTGGAAGGACAGCGCGTTGCGGGCCACGTCGAGCTGATCGGCCAGAACGCTGGGCGTGAGCCCTTCGGGGCCGGCGACGACTAGGGATCGGAACACGCGCAGGCGCTGGGCATGGGCCAGGGCACCGAGGGCGGAAACGGCTTGGGCTTCATTCATTATTCAATAATACATCAATTATTGAATCAATGGCAATGCCGCTTATGCTGGATCAAGCCTGCGTGGCTTGACTTTCAAGACAGTTGCTCACGCCTTCGCGCCTGCGGCGCTGCGCGCTGGCGCTTGCACTCCAGGGGAAAGCCCTGCGGGCTATCCCCGCCGCGCGATGCTTGGCGCCCCTCGATGCCGCCGAACCGGCTGCGCCGGATCGGCTCGGCCAGCGCCTACGGCTGGGCCGCTGCTGCGAGCTGGCTTTCAGCCTCGCTCATCAGCACCGCCGTGCTGCATTCGAGCGCGCCGGCGATCTTGAAGATGATCGCCAGCGTGGGCATGTGCTCGCCGCGCTCGACCTTGCCCATGTGCGAACGCTCAATGCCGGCGAGGTGTGCCAGCGACTCCTGCGCGATGCCGCGCTCCGTCCGCAGCGCACGCACCGCCGCGCCGAAGGCTTGCGCCAGCTCGGCATCGTAGGTGGTGGCGCCGGTCGGCCGGCCGCGCTGGATGGATCGCTTCTGCATGGACAGAAGCGTCGATTCGCAGCACAATTAAAACCACGTTATCTTTAACTCATACATGCCTTTGGCCCTTATTCGTGCTTTTACGGAAATCCGCTTCTACGGTTTCCGACAGAGCCGGAAAGCCGCCAACGTGTCTTTGCGGATTTCTACAATGCCGCTTTTGCGCTTTCGTGTTTCAACGGCTTCCGTGGAAATCACATCCGCGCTTCGGCGTGGAAGCGCAAAACCGGCATTCCATGTTGGAACAGGAGCACCACGATGAACGCTCCCCTCGTCACCGATGCGCAGCGCGCCGCGCTGCTGGCGAACGGGCGGCGGGTTGCCGCCGCTGAACCGCACGACCCGTTGCCGGTCGTGCGGCTGTTCACTCCCGACGCGCACGCCATCTGGCTGCTGGCCTCGCTAGATCCTGCCGATGGCGATACGGCGTTCGGCGTCATGGACGTGGGCATCGGTATGCCCGAGCTGGGCCATATCAAGCTGTCCGACCTGACCTCCATCGTCGGCCCGAACAAACAGCCCGTGATGCGGGATTTGTATTTCCAGGCGGTGCACCCGCTGTCGGAATATCTGCGGCTGGCGCAGGAAAACGGTTCTATCGTCGATTGAACGTTCGCGCTCCGACCAAGCCGGGCGCATTCAGACTATTTCGGTCTTATTCCTGGCCCGCAGAGTCTGAATTCGCACTCTTGCATCAAACCGAATATCTGTGACTGAAACAGTCACGATCATTCACGCGGCTTGCGGCACGGTGTTTTGTGCCGCGTGACGTTTGTGGATCAGGCGGCCGTCGCATTCAGACGGATTTCGCAACACGCCGGAGCCTATCGGTCTTGACACCAGCAGTTACAGCTTAACCGGATTTCTACCTGGATTTGATGCTCCCGCATGTTTGACGCCGTGGCGACGTTCCTGCTGTTCGACAGGAGCTTTCGTCATGGTCAGCCCCCACCATTTCGCGCACTGGTATCCCACCGCCGCGTACCTCTACGTCCTGTGGCTGGATACGCTCGCACTGGCCTGGGAATACCTGCGCCGTCATCCTGATTACCGGCTCGACTGGCTGCGCCGCGCGCGACGCCCCGATGCTGCGCATCGTTGGGGCTTGCGCCTGCTGGAAGACCCGGCGCTGGATGCGCGTGACGCGCATCCGGCCTGGCAGCCCGGCCACGCTGCCGTGGTGCAGCTCCACCCCGATGCTGATCCGCCCGTGGATGCCGAATCCTTCGCGTTCTGGCGCATCCCCGGCCATAAGCAACTGCTCCATGACGGCAAACGGCTGGCGCTGATCGCGCACAGCCCAGGCCATTGCCTGCGCTTCGCGCTGGCGCCTGGCCTGGAAGACGGCATGGCTGTCGCCTATGCCGTGCGAACCGACGCCACGGCATCGCCGCGCTATCGCGCTTGCGGCACCACACTGGCGACTCCCGCAGCCGTTGCGTTGCCCAGGCCAGCACCGGTGGCGCTACTGGAACTGCACACCTTGCAGGCGCTCGACGCGACCCTGGCGGGCGCGTCCTTGCGCGAGGTCGGCGAAGGCTTGTTCGGCGTGGATGCCGTGGCCGACTGGTACGCCGACGGCGGCTTGCGCTCCAAGGTGCGCCGCCTGGTGCGGCGTGGCGATGCGCTGATGCGCGGCGGCTATCGCCGCCTAGCACAGCTTCCACCACTTGAGAAGGGTCGTTTTGATGCGGACGCGAAACGACCCTGAGCACGCGGGCCGCGTTTTCTGAGACTGCCTCCATCCGGTTGCGCTGTGTGGCCGGAGCTTTGAAAGCTATGGAGGTTCACACCATGCGTCCCGCTCCCTTGCGGCCTGCCGCCACTGTCTCGACCGCTGCCGCGCAGCCCCAACGCTATCTCACCAACGACGAAGCCGCCGAGTACCTGCGCCTGTCGCCGCGCACGCTGGAAAAGCAGCGCGTGATCGGCGGTGGCCCGCGCTTTCGCAAGTTCGGCCGCCGCGTCATGTACGCCGTGGCTGACCTCGATGCCTGGGCCGCCGACCGCAGCTTCGAGACGACTTCCGATCCCGAATACGCCGAGCACCACTCGGCCGACAGTCGTGCGCGCTGATCGGCGGCGCGTGGGCGGCCTTCGCCATGTCCAAACCCTTGCAGGAACGCGAACAGCTCGACCTGTTCCGCGCGCTGCCGGGCGACATGGCGCCACGCGACAGCCAGGATTTGATGGCCTTTCCGTTCTTCTCGCTGGCGAAGTCGCGGCGCACGGCGCCGATCGACTTCCGCGCGAGCAACGTGACCATCCGCGTGGAAGGCACAGCCGAGCACGGCATCGCCACGATCTGGGATGCCGACATCCTGATCTGGGCCGCCAGCCAGATCGTGGAAGCGCGCGACGCGGGCCTGCGGCCCTCGCGCTTGATGCAGGTACGCCCCTACGAGGTGCTGCGCTTCATCGGGCGCGGTACGTCGCTGCGCGACTACCAGCGCCTCAAGGCCGCGCTCGACCGGCTGCAATCGACCACGGTAGCCACGTCCATCCGCGAGACGACCGGCCGGCGCCTGCACCGCTTCTCGTGGATCAACGAATGGAAGGAACTGGCCGATGCCAGCGGCACGCCGCTGGGCCTCGAATTGATCCTGCCGGACTGGTTCTATGCGGGCGTGCTGGATGCCGCCCTGGTGCTGACCATCGACCCGGCGTATTTCCGGCTGACCGGCGGCATCGAGCGGTGGCTGTACCGCTTGGTGCGCAAGCACGGCGGCCGACAGCCGGGCGGCTGGCAATTCGACTTCCAGCACCTGTACCGCAAATCGGGCAGCGTGGCGCGCTACTACGACTTCGCCGCCGACCTGCGGGCGCTGGTGGCGCGGCAAGCCTTGCCGGGCTACCTGTTGGGCATCGAGCACGTATCCGGGATTTCCTCGCCGCTGCTGACGTTCCGGCCCGTGCCGCAGACGGCACGGGGATAACTTCGGGAGAGTCTGTGGATGGACTCGTGCTATCAGGCAACAGAGGTATCGTGCTATCAGGCAACGAATCCTCGTGCTATCAGGCAACAAAATCGTCCGCAAACCCGCGCCAGCATTGGGTTTGTTCGCCCTCTAACTTCCCTAACTTAATTTCTCTAACTTTTAGTAGAGAAACGCCGTTGCGGTGGACAACCACCACGCGGCCACAAGCGCAGCAGCCAAAGCCCGGCTTTCCAACACGGAGGGCCGCGCCATGATCGTCGCTCTGCTCAACCAGAAAGGCGGCGTGGGCAAGACCACGCTCGCCACGCACATCGCCGGCGAGCTGGCGATGCGCGGCCAGCACGTCGTCCTGCTGGACGCCGACCCGCAGGGTTCATCGCTGGACTGGACACAGCGCAGAAGCCAACAAGGCTTGCCGCGGCTGTTCAGCGCCGTGGGCCTCGCACGCGAAACGCTGCACCAAGAGGCGCCAGAAGTCGCCAAGCGGGCCGATCACGTCGTCATCGACGGCCCGCCGCGCATCGCCGCCTTGGCGCGCTCCGCGCTGCTGGCGGCCGAGCGCGTGTTGATCCCCGTGCAGCCCAGCCCCTACGACCTGTGGGCCAGCGCCGAGATGGTGGCGCTGATCCGTGAGGCGCAGGTGTTCCGGCCTGCGCTGCGCGCGGCCTTCGTCATCAACCGGCGCGTCAGCACCACCGTGATCGGGCGCGAAGCGCGCCAGGCGCTAGCCGACCAACCGCTTCCTGCGCTGCGTGCGGAAGTGCATCAGCGCATCGTGTTCGCCGACAGCGTGGCCGCTGGCCGGCTTGCACGCGAGACGGCGCCGGACAGCGCCGCCGCCCGCGAAATCACCGCACTGGTGGACGAACTGCTGCGGTGGACGCCATGACCGCGAAGCCGCCACCGAACGGCAAGCGCACGGCAAAGCGCGTCAGCATCGGCGCGCGTCCACCCGCGAATCCGCACGCCGAGGCGTGGATTCGCCAGGGCGATGCCGATGCGCTGGGCAAGGGCGACCTCTACACGGCTCGCTTGACCCTCGACATCACGCCCGCGATGCGGGCGCGCATCAAGGTTTCGGCCTTCACGCAAGGCGTGACCGTCGCCGACCTGCTGCGCGGCCTGCTGGAGCGGGAGTTTCCAGAGCACCGCAGGGAGAACACCCCATGACTGCATCCGTTTCGTCTGCCGCCGCGCCTGTTGCCTGCGCGGCCACGGCTGCGCTCGCAGCACCTTCCGGCCAGCCCGCCAGCGCGCCGCTGACGCGCGTGGCGCTGGCCTACATCGAACCGCGCTTCAAGCTCTACCTGCGCTTCGGCGAACCTGCGCGCACGCTCCAGCTCGACCGCTGGCGGCGCTGCGCGGTGTTCCTGCCGGGCGCCATGCTCTGCCGCATCCGCTGGCAGGCCAACGACTACGGCACGATCCGCTGGCAGCTCATGGTGATGCAGGCTTGCACGCCGCTCGATGCGGCGCAGCGCATCCCCGGCGTGCAGCCGGGCGCGCGCCTGCTGCTACACGCCGAGGGCGAGAACCAGGTGCGCGCCGTGCTGGAGCGCATCGACGCCATCGAGGCGCTGGGCATCGCGCCTAACGGCGCCTCGCCCGCGTACTGGCGCACGCTCGCCAACCGGCTCGCTGCGCGCCTGCCGCTGCCCGAATACACCGCCGAGCGACATGCTGCCTGGCTCACCGGGAGGGCGCTGTCATGACGTTTCCATCCGCCGTTGCCGGTGCAGCGGGCATTCCGCCGCGTCCTCGCTCGCGCCTGCGCGCTCGTATCGTGCTGGCGGGCCTGTCCGCCTGCGGCCTCGCTGCGCTGGCCTGGGCGTCCTTCGTGCAGCCGATGCCGCGCCTGATCTACAACCCGTCCGACAGTGTGGCGGTCGGCTGGTATCGCGTCGATCCGCTGGGCCACGATACCGGCTCGCTGCCACGTCCTCTGTCCGTGGGCAGCATCGTCCTGACCACGCTGCCGCCAGACGCCGCCGCGCTGGCCGCGCAGCGTGGCTACCTACCGGCGCGCGTGCCGCTGCTCAAGCGCGTGGGCGCCGTCGCGCCGCAGGAGGTGTGCATCACTGGCCGCGTCGTCCGCATCGACGGCGTGCCTTCGGCCGCCGTGCTGCCTGCCGACCGCTGGGGCCGGCCGCTGCCATCCTGGCAGCAGTGCCGTCACCTAGAACCCGGCGAACTGTTCCTGCTCAGTGTGACCAACCCGGCGTCGTTCGACAGCCGGTATTTCGGGCCGGTCAGCACATCCGCCGTGATCGGCGTCGCGCATCCGGTCTGGCTGGAGTCCCGCCCATGATGGCCGCCGACTCGCTGCACGTCGCCGTGCATCTTGTCGTGCCATCGGGCGTGTCGTGCTGCTGGCCGTCGCCGTGTCGTAGCGCGTGCAGTGCGAGCGCATCCGCGCCGCACTTCGCGCTGCCTTCGGCGCAGCCATCCAACGTGCAGGCGTCTTGCCTCGAACGCGCCCGGTCTGTGGCCGTGTCCGCGTTCGCCGGCGCGCTGGCTGCTCGCGCAGCAGCGCCGCCGGGCCGCCGCTGCCCGGAGCGCCAGCGAGGGGCAAAGGCGGAAGGCAAGACAAAAGGGTGCGGCACCTGTCGGCCCGCAAAGCCAGTCTGCACGTGGGGGTGGCGCGGCACGGAGCGGCTTCGCCGCCGTGCCGCGTGGGGCGCGAAGCCCGCGCCAATGCAGGCATGTCCGCGTGCTTCGCACGACCGGACACGCCAGAGCTTGCAGGGAGCGCAGCCATGACCGACCGCCGCGACGATGATTTCCGCATCCGCCCCAGTGCCCCGAAGAACCGGGGCCAGGGCTTCGTCTCCAAGGTGCTCAAGCAGGCAGGCAAGGCCAGCAGCGGCAAGTCCTCGGTGCGCCGTCCTGGCGCCAGCGGCAGCGGACAGCGCGCCGGCCAGCGGCCCGGCTCGCGCCTGGGACGCGGCCACACGGCAGCGCGCTTCGCGGGGGCGAAGCTCACGCCCATGTCGCGGCGCGTGGCCATCAAGACGCTGCTGGTCAATCAGCAGCGGGCCAGCCCGCAGTCGCTCGCCAAGCACCTGCGCTACATCGAGCGCGACGGCGTGGGCCGCGATGGCGAGCCGGGCCAAGCCTACGGGCCGCAGACCGATACCGCCGACCTCGACGCCTTCAAGGAACGCTGCGCCGATGACCGGCATCATTTCCGCTTCATCCTCTCGCCCGAGGATGGCGCCGAGCTGGAAGACCTGCGCACCTACACGCGGCACCTGATGGGCCGCATGGAAGCTGACTTGGGTACGCGGCTGGAATGGGTGGCGGTCGATCACTGGAACACCGACAACCCACACACGCACATCGTCGTGCGCGGGCGCGACGACACCGGCAAAGACCTCATCATCGCCGGCGACTACATCGCCGACGGCTTCCGCCATCGCGCCGCCGAACTGGCGACCGAATGGCTGGGGCCGCGCACCGAGCTGGAGATCCAGCAGACCTTGCGGCGCGAGGTGGATCAGGAGCGGTGGACGAACCTGGATCGCACGCTCAAGCGCGAGCTGGGCGACGATGGCCTGGTGCATGTCGAACGGCTCAACGAGTCGAGGTTGCAACGCCAGTGCCTGCTGCTGATCGGCCGCCTGCAACGCTTGCAGCGCCTGGGCCTGGCCGATGAAACGCAGCCCGGCACCTGGGCCGTCCATGCCGACGCGGAAAAGACCCTGCGCGCCCTGGGCGAGCGCGGCGACATCATCCGCACCATGCAGCGGGCCATGCGGGGCGAGCCGCGCGAGCTGGCGGTATTCGAGCCTGGCGACGATGGTCGCACCATTGTCGGCCGCGTGGCCGCGAAGGGGCTGGCCGACGAGCTGCGCGACCGGGGCTATCTGGTCATCGACGGCGTGGACGGCAAGGCCCACTACGTCGCGCTCAACGCCCGCGACGAGCTGGCGAACTATCCGGCCGGCGCCGTGGTGGAGGTGAAGGGATCGGCCGACGTGCGCGCGGCCGACAAGAACATCGCCGCACTGGCGAGCGATGGCCTGTACCGCACCGACCACCACCTTGCCATCGCGCAGGGCCAGGCCGCGCCGGGCCGCGATCCGCAGGAAGTCGTCGCGGCCCACGTCCGCCGGCTCGAAGCTCTGCGCCGGACTGGCATCGTGGAGCGCGTGGCCGAGGGGCTATGGAAGGTGCCGGACGACCTGCCCGAGCAGGGCCGCCAGTACGACGCGCAGCGCCTGGGCGGCGTAGCCGTGGAGCTGAAATCGCACCTGCCCATCGAGCGGCAGGCGCGCGTGATCGGGGCCACCTGGCTCGACCAGCAACTGATCGGCGGCGGCTCGGGCCTGGGCGACCTGGGCTTTGGCGGCGAGGCCAAGCAGGCGATGCAGCAGCGCGCCGACTTCCTGGCCGAACAGGGACTGGCAGAGCGGCGCGGGCAGCGCGTGATCCTCGCCCGGAACCTGCTGGGCGCACTGCGCAATCGGGAACTGGCGCAGGTTGCCAAGAACATTGCCGCCGAATCCGGGCTGGAGCATCGGCCGGTGGCCGATGGCCAGCGCGTGGCTGGCATCTACCGCCGCAGTGTCATGCTCGCCAGCGGCCGTTACGCGATGCTCGATGACGGCATGGGCTTCAGCTTGGTGCCGTGGAAGCCAGTGATCGAGCAGCGACTGGGGCAGCAGCTTGCGGCGACGGTGCGTGGCGGAGCGGCCTCATGGGAAATCGGGCGTCGGCTTGGAGTTTCTTTGAGCTAGTCACTTGAGGCTATGTGCCCCATGAACATGACCCCTGCGCGTTGCTGGCTCGTGCACCTGGCGCGATGCTGAGGACAGTTCGGTCAAGATGCCGCACTGGCTGGCCTGCTGGGATTCCCGGCAGCTTTCCCGCAAGGTCTTGAGCTGTCGTTCCAACGCTTTCAATTCCTTGATGCGGGTAGCCACATGGTCGATGTGCTCGTCGAGCAGGTCATTCACCTGGGCGCAGTTCTCGTGCGGAGCATCCTTGAAGCGCAATAGAACCCGGATTTCATCCAGTGTCATGTCCAAACCCCGGCAGTGCCGGATGAAGGACAGTCGGTCAACGTGTTCTTCTGCGTACATGCGGTAGTTGCCATCTGTACGGGCCGTTTCTGGTAGCAAGCCTTCACGCTCGTAGTACCGGATCGTCTCTACCTGGGTATGTGCGGCCTTAGCCAGTTCGCCGATTTTCATAGCTTCATCTTGAGCGGTCGCGAGTTTTTCTCCAAGGCTCATTGTAGGCGCTTGACTCTGTAGTGGGTATAGGGTTTCCAATTTGCCTGAAAAGGAGAATTTCATGAACCCTGCCCACCAACGCCAACACGCCGACGCTGCTTGCTGCGGGAGTAGCTGTGCAACAGTGCCTGCGGTGCCCGAGCCAACACCGTCTGATCCAACGACTGTCGAGCCGCAGCGCTTTCGCATAGCAAACATGGACTGCGCCTCGGAGGAGTCGGAAATCCGCCGGGCGCTGGAAGGCATGGCGGGGATTCGCGGCCTGCGATTCAACCTAGGGGATCGAGAGCTTGCCATTGCCGCCGATGACCACGCGCTGCCCCAAGCCCTGGAAGCGATCCGCAAAGCGGGTTTCAAGCCAGAACCCCTCGGCGCGAAGAATGCCCAGCGCTTCCGCATTGCAAACATGGACTGTGCCTCGGAGGAGTCGGAAATCCGCCGGGCGTTGGACGGCATGGCGGGAATTCGTAGCCTGCAATTCAATCTGGGCGACCGCGAGCTGGCCATTGCCGCCGATGATCCTGTCTTGCAGCAGGCGGTGGACGCGATCCGCAAGGCAGGCTTCAAGCCGGAACCTCTTGGCGATACCGGGTCGTCGGCTGCTGCCGCTGCGGTTGCCTCGCCAACGGGCTTCTGGACGACCTGGGGCAAGTCGCTGGGCGCCTTGGGGCTCGCCGTGGCGGCCGAAGGCTTGGCATTCGCCTTCCCAGACAGCGTGCCAGTCAAGGCGCTGGGAATGGCACTGGCTGCGGCGGCCATCGCGCTGTCGGGTTTCTCGGTTTACGGCAAGGGACTGGCCGCGCTGCGACAGGGCCGCTTGAACATCAATGCCCTGATGACCGTGGCCGTGACCGGCGCTTTTCTGATCGGCCAGTGGCCCGAAGCGGCGATGGTGATGGCCTTGTATGCCATTGCGGAAGCCATCGAGGCGCGCGCCGTGGATCGGGCGCGCGGTGCCATCAAGAGCTTGCTGGCGCTCGCGCCGGAGCAGGCCGAAGTGCGTCAAGACGACGGCAGTTGGGCACGCATCGGCGTCAAGGAAGTCACTGTGGGCGCGACGGTGCGTATTCGCCCCGGCGAGCGCCTTCCTCTGGATGGCATCGTGACCTTGGGCCAGAGCGCCATTGACCAATCCCCCGTGACCGGCGAAAGCCTGCCGGTGGACAAGAGCCCTGGCGATGAAGTCTTCGCCGGCACCATCAATCAGGCTGCGGCGCTGGAAATCCGTGTTACGGCGCCTGCTTCCGACAGCACGCTGGCGCGCATCATCCACGCCGTTGAGCAGGCCCAGTCCTCCCGCGCCCCCACCCAGCGTTTCGTGGATCGCTTTGCCGCCATCTACACGCCTGCGGTGTTTGTCCTGGCCGTTGCCGTTGCGCTGTTGGCTCCGTGGCTCATGGGGCTGACCTGGATGCAGGCCGCCTATAAGGCTCTGGTGCTGCTGGTCATTGCCTGCCCCTGCGCCTTGGTGATTTCCACGCCCGTCACCGTCGTCAGCGGTTTGGCCGCCGGGGCGCGGCGGGGCATCCTGATCAAAGGCGGTGTGTACCTGGAAGAGGCGCGCAAGATCAAGGCCGTGGCGCTGGACAAGACCGGCACCATCACCGAAGGCAAGCCCAAGCTGGTGGCCTTCGAGCCCGTGGACGCAGGACTCGGTCAGCAAGTCCTGGAGGGGCTGGCCAAGAGCCTCGCGGCGCGGTCGGATCACCCGGTGTCCAAAGCCATCGCGGACGGCGTGTCATCCGCCGCGCAAGAGGTGGACGAATTTCAGGCCGTTGCCGGGCGCGGCGTGCAGGGGGTGATCGACGGCCATACCTATGTGCTGGCCAACCACCGCTGGATCGAAGAGCGCGGGCAATGCTCGGCTGAACTCGAAGCCCGCCTCGCAGTGCATGAACAAGCGGGCCGTACCGTCACGCTGCTGGCCAGCAGCGAACGGGTCATGGCCATCTGCGCGGTGGCTGACACGATCAAACCCTCGTCGGCGCAGGCCGTGGCCGACCTGAAGGCGCTGGGTGTGACGCCGGTGATGCTGACGGGGGACAACCTAGCGACGGCGCAAACCGTCGGCGCCCAGGCGGGCATCGCCGAGGTGCGCGGCAACCTGCTGCCCGAAGACAAGCTGCGCGCCATCGGCGAGCTTCAGCAGCGCCTGGGCGTCACGGCGATGACCGGCGACGGCATCAACGATGCCCCCGCGCTGGCGAAGGCTGACATCGGCTTCGCTATGGGCGGCGCGGGCACCCACACGGCGATGGAAGCCGCCGACGTGGTGGTCATGAACGACGACCTGCGCCGCCTGCCCGAAACGATCCGGCTATCCAAGCGCACCCACGCCGTGCTGTGGCAGAACATCGCGCTCGCGCTGGGCATCAAGTTGGTGTTCTTGCTGCTGGCCATCTTCGACGATGCCTCCATGTGGATGGCCGTGTTCGCCGACATGGGGGCGAGCCTGCTGGTGGTCTTCAACGGGCTGAGGCTGCTCAGGCAGCGGGCGGGTCAGTAAAACTGAATATGGAGTGTTGAAAATGGGAATTCTGGATCGAATTTTTGGCGGGCATGGCGGGGGGCATGGCAGTTCCCACGGGCATGGCAATAGCCGCGGCCACGGTAGCCCCAGCAGCCACGACTGGGGGCACAATCCAGCGCCTTCGGTCAGTGGCATCACCTGCCCGCAATGCAAAGCGATCAATCCGAACGGCGCTCGCTTTTGCGGCCAGTGCGGGACATCGCTGGTGCCAGCGTCGTGCACGAAGTGCAGTAGCGTCATTCCGATCGGCGCGAAATTCTGTGCTCAGTGCGGCAACGCGGTAACTTAAGTCATGGTGATCTCGGCCTGGATCTACACCTTGATCCCGGCAGCGGCCGCCATCATCGGAGCTGCGGTCGCGGTGAACGTGCGGCCGGGGCCAACACTGGTCAGCGCGATTCAGCATTTCGCCGCTGGCGTCGTGTTCGCGGCGGCGGCCGGCGAAATCTTGCCCGACATCATGCACCGGGCCTCGCCTTGGGCGACGATGATCGGCGGCGGAATCGGCGTCGCCACCATGCTGCTGGTGAAGCATCTGGAAGCGTTGGCGAAGGGGCCGGCCGGTCTCCTGACCGTGATCGGCATCGACATCCTGATTGATGGCTTGGTGCTTGGTATCGGGTTTGCGGCTGGCCCAAAGGTCGGCTTGCTTCTGACCATCGCCCTGACCATCGAGGTTCTGTTCCTGGGATTGACAGTGGCCACGGAACTCGGCGAGAGCGTTCGCTCCCGTGCCAGGGTCGTCTGGATCACGGCCGCGCTCGTGCTCTTGCTGCCGATCGGGGCCTTGCTTGGAGCGCCGGTGGCGCTGTTGCCCAACCCTCTTCTGACTGGCTTCTTCGCGTTTGGTCTGATTGCGTTGCTCTACCTCGTGACCGAAGAACTGCTGATCGAAGCACACGAAACGCCAGATCGCCCCTGGGTGACGGCGATGTTCTTTGTCGGCTTTCTGGCGCTTCTCCTGCTGGAAGAAGTAATTGGCTAGTGGAGCCAGTCTGTTGGTGGTGCCCGATCCGTTGACTATTGCGCGCGCGGGGTGGGCACCATGAGCCCGATAGACGTGATGCCGTTGCTCGAATCGACCATCGTCCGCCCTCCGTGCATGCGGGCGATGGCAGCCACGATGGCCAAGCCCAGTCCATGATTGCGGGCGGCATCCGACCGCGCTGCATCTGCCCGGTAGAAGCGGTTGAACAGATTGGGCAAATGCTCGGCTGAAATCGTCTGCCCCTCGTTCACCACCCGCAGGGCGATCTCGCCGTCCAGCCGGTCGATTTGCACGACAACGGTGCTGTGCGGATGCGCGTGCCGGGTTGCGTTGCCGATCAGGTTTGACAATGCGCGCTGCAATAGGCGCACGTCGGCCAAGCCAGTGGCATCACCATTGATACGAACTTTCAGCCCGGCTTCCTCAATGGCTGCCTCGTGCAATTCCACCACCGTGCGCGCAACGCCTGCCATGCTGGCGACGTGCTCGCGGCGGGCCTCAGCCCCACGGTCGGCTTGCGACAGAAAGAGCATGTCCTGCACGATCATCGACATGCGCTGGAGATCTTCGAGGTGCGAGCCCAACACGTCTCGCAACGTGTCGGCATCGCGTGCTTTGCGCAAAGCAACTTCAGTGCCCCCCATCAACGTCGCCAACGGCGTGAACAGTTCATGCGCAACGTCAGCATTGAAGGCTTCCAGTTGTTCGTAGGCTTTGTGCAGACGCTTCAGCAACTCGTTGACGTGAGCCACCAGCGGAGCCAGTTCGTCGGGTTGAGCGGAGCCATCCAGAAGCCGGTGCAGAGTATCGGCCTCCAGTGCCTGGATCTGAGCCGAGAGGTCGCGCACGGGACGCAGCCCGATTTGCACCAGCGTAAATCCGCCAGCAGCAATCACCACTGCGCCAGCGAGTGCGGCGGCGACGAGCGTGCGGGCTAGGCGTTCTAGCACACGATCGTCCTCGCTGACATCAAGACTCAGCACCGCCTGGATGGGGGGGATGCCGGTCGTAGCCTCGAATCGCATGTCGATCACGCGGTGATGCACTGGAATGCCGGCGCTGGCATAGATGACGCTGCCGTCGGCACGGGTCAGGATCAATTTCATGTCCTGTCGGCCGACCATGCCATCGTCGAGCTTGTGTGCGAGCGTGCCGCTGTCTAACTCTGCTGCCTCGGCAATAAGATGGTTCACCTGGGTCTGCTGTTGCCGCAGCGTGTCCATCTGCCGCTCCTTGAAGCTCAGCGCGGTGACGGTGTAAATGCCCAGGCAGGTTAAGGCCAGCCCGACCAGGGTGAGAAGTGCGAGCCAACGGGCAAGCCGCCGTCCCAGCGATCCGGCACGCCTGGGTCTCACGACTGCCGATCTTCGAGTACGTAGCCCATGCCACGGACGGTGTGCAGCAGTGGGCGCTCGAAGGGCAGGTCGAGCTTGCTCCGAAGGCGACGCACAGCGACGTCGATCACGTTGGTACCGTGATCGAAGTTCACGTCCCATACTTGCTCCGCGATTTCGGTACGTGACAGAACCTCGCCCTTGCGGCGCAAGAGCAGCGTCAGCAGTTGGAACTCCTTTGCGGACAGATCGATGCGCTGGCCGGCCCGAGTAGCGTGCCGCCTCGCCAGGTCCATATGCAAGTCCCCCAGGCACAGCACCAGCGCATCAGGCGCGGGCGCAGTACCGGCGGTGCGGCGCAGCAGCACCTCGATGCGTGCCACCAGTTCGGAAAAGGCGAACGGCTTAACGAGGTAGTCGTCCGCTCCTGCCTTCAGCCCGCGTACGCGATCCTCGATGCGATGGCGGGCCGTCAACATGATCACCGGCGTCTGCTTGCTCTGCCGCAGTGCAGCCAGCAAGCCGAAGCCATCGATGCCCGGCAGCATGGTGTCGAGAACGATCAGGTCGTAGTGGCCGTCAGAGGCCATGTGGAGGCCATCGATGCCGTTGGCAGCCACATCGATCACATAGCCTTCTTCAGAGAGTCCCTTGCGAAGATAGTCCGCGAGCTTGGCTTCGTCTTCCACGATCAGCAGCTTCATGCGCAGCGTTCCTGCTGCGGTCTCTCGCAACCTGTCCAAATTGTCATCTGCACGTTTTACTCCCGTTCGGTGCCGGTTCTTACATTGTGCTCATGCCTTCGGGCATATCGATTTTCTGCAAATCACACTGGAAAGGACCATGCAATGAAACTGACCCATCTTGTCGCCATGAAAGCCATTATCCTGGCCACGGCACTGCCCATGGCGGCCCAGGCCGATTCGCTCTGGCACCCCGCGTCCAATGAGCAGGGCTTCACGTATCACCCCGATCATTTCAAGAGTACCAAGACCCGTGCCCAGGTGCTGGCCGAGGTCGAGGCAGCCCGCAAGGACGGTACGCTCACGCTGATGCAACGTGGACTGCCGGTGCCCATCAAGAGTTCCGCAGCACCGAAGGCGCGCCAACAGGTTGTCGATGAGATGCGCAGCGAATCACCAGAAGCGCGGCGTGCGCGGCTCGAAATGTATTCCGGCGGTTGACACTGCTGCCAATACCCTGCGCTGCCGTGCCCCTCGTGTCGCTTCGTTGCGTCAAGCGACCACAGCTATTCGAATATAGAAGCGGTCCTTATTTCATTCTGGATGAACCCGCGAGGAGGCACGCTACGCGCAGAGGACTCTGAAACAAACCCAAGCAGCGAGGAATGGCGGATTGAAGCCTGTAGCTGCTACACTGTTACCCCTATGCGCAAATGGCTGGCTATCGTCTTGCTGGTGTTCTTGCCGCTCCAATTCAGTTGGGCGGCTGTGGCCAGTTATTGCCAGCATGAAACTGGGGCTGCGGCCAAGCACTTCGGCCACCATGCACATCAGCACAAGGCCGCCGACGGCAAGGACGCCAGCCCTGATCCGGCCAAGACCCTGGGCGGCGATCCTGATTGCGCGTCCTGTCATGCCGGGTGCTTCTCGGTCTTGTCTGAGGATGTCAAGTTGGCGTCGCCGATCAGCCCGTCCGTAGATACGGCGTACCACCCGGAGCGCCTTGCAGTGCCTCCACCCGAACGTTTAGAGCGCCCTCAGTGGCGTGCCCTCGCCTGATCGGCGGGGAGCGCGTTCCTTTCCCTTCGTCATCCCTCTACCGTCGCGCATGGCGCGTCACGGTGTGCGGTCGGCTTCATGCGGCTGATGTGACGACGTTGCTGGCGATCATCTGGATCGCCCCCCGCCGATTTCCTCGTGTATTTCAAGTCACTGGAGAATCGGATGTTGAAGGGTATTCACAATCACAACGCAAGGGCAACGGCGGCAGGCTTGCTCCTTGCGTTCACGGCAGGGCTGGCTTTCGCCCAGCCGCTGCCAGCGCTACCGGGCAATGCCCAAAGCGGGGCGCAGACTGAAGCAACGGCTCCACTGAGCCTGCAAAAAGCCATCGCGCTGGCTTTGGAAGCCAATCTTGACCTGACCGTCGCTCAGCGGGAAGTCGAGGCCGTGCAAGGCCAGGTGCTTCAGGCGCAAGCGCGCCGCAACCCCGAACTGGCGTATGCGCTTGAAGACCAGCGCACGCCAACCCGCACCCAAAGCGCGCAGATCAACCTGCCCATCGAATTGGGAGGCAAGCGCGCCGCCCGCATCGCGGCGGCCGAGCGAGGGCGTGATGTCGCGGTCGAGGAGTTGAACGCGCGGCGCGTCGAAATTCGCGCCGCCGTGGTCGCCGCCTTCTTCGAGGCGCTGGCCGCCCAGGATCGCACGGCCCTGGCCCAGGACAGCGTTGACTTGGCCAGGAAAGCGACGGACGCCGTTGCCAAGCGCGTGACGGCGGGCAAGGTCTCTCCGGTCGAGGAAACCAAGGCCCGGGTGGCCGAGGCTGGTGTGCGGGTTGAACTGGCGCAGGCCCAAAGCGAACAGCGCAGCGCCCGCGCACGGCTGGCCAGCTTGCTGGGGGCCAGCCCGCCGCAGTTCACCCAGGTGTCGGGCAGTGTGGATGATCTCCCGGTCGTCCCTTCGCTGGATGACATCCAGCAGCGCCTGTCGGCCTCGTCGGCATTGCGCCGGGCGCAGTTGGAAGTTGAACGCCGCAGGTCATTGGCTGACGTGGAGCGGAGCAAGCAAACGCCAGATGTCACGGTCAGCCTGGGCGTGAAGCGCCCGAACGAGCTTGCGCGCAATCAGTTGATGCTCGGCGTTTCCGTGCCGCTGCCTTTGTTCGACCGCAATCAGGGCAACTTGCTGGAAGCGTTGAAACGTGAAGACAAGGCGCGGGACGAACTCCAGGCGCTGAACGTGCGCCTGAGCACGGACGTGCTTCAAGCCCGCGAGCGGCTGGCCTCAGTGCGCGGCGAGATCGACGTGTTGCAGCGCGAGGTGCTGCCAGGAGCCAAGAGCGCCTATGACGCGGCCACCGTGGGATTTGGCTACGGCAAGTTCAACTTCCTGGAAGTGCTGGACGCGCAGCGCACCTACTTCGCCGCCCAAGCCCAATACCTCAAGGCACTGGCCGAAGCGCATCGCGCGGCGGCGGACATGGATCGCGTGATCGGCGCATCCGAACCCACGACCACCCCGCCCGCAAACAAGGAATGAACATGAAACTCGACACGAACAAACTGAACGTCGGCAAGAAACAGTGGATCGCCATCGCCGTGATCGCCGCGGTGGGCATTGGACTGGGCGGCGCCATTCTCGGCGGCAAGACGGGCAAGACCGCCGAAGGCGAGGGCCACGGCAGCCACGTTGAAGCCAAGGCCCACAGCGATGGTGAGCATCATGGCAAGACAAGCGATGCGCAGCACGAGGACGACAAGGGCCATGCGGATGGCGAGCACCATGAAGGGCCGGGCAAGGGGCCGCATGGTGGCAAGCTGTTCAATGAAGGGGATTTCGGATTGGAGGCATTGCTCGCCGAGGACGGAGGCGAGCCGCGTCTGCGCATCTGGCTGTACGACAAGGGCAAGGCGCTGGCCGCCAGCGCCGCCAAGGTCAGCGCCACCGTTTCGCGTTTGACCGGCGAGAAGCAGGCGCTCAACTTCACGCCCGACAAGAACAGTCTGCTGAGCCGCGAGACCGTGCCGGAGCCCCATGCGTTCGAGGTCAGCATCGTGGCGCAAACGGCCAATGCGCCTTTCACGTTCAGCTTCCGCCAGGAAGAGGGGAAAGTCGAACTCAGCGATACGCAAATCAAGGCGGCATCCATCGGCATCGACACCGCAGGGGCTGCAAGCATCAAGTCTGCCCTGCAATTGCCGGGCGAGATCCGCCTGAACGAAGACCGCACCTCGCATGTCGTCCCGCGCATGGCGGGCGTGGTCGAGAACGTGCAGGCCAGCTTGGGACAAACGGTCAAGAAGGGACAGGTGCTGGCGGTCATAACCAGCCCGACCGCATCCGAGCAGCGCAGCGAATTGCAGACGGCGCAAAAGCGGCTGGCTTTGGCCAAGACCACCTTCGAGCGCGAGAAGCGGCTGTGGGAACAGAAAATTTCCGCCGAGCAGGATTACCTGCAAGCCGGGCAGGCATTGAACGAGGCGCAGGTCGCCGTGGCCAACGCGCAGCAGAAGCTGTCTGCCGTGGGCCTGGCCCCAGGGTCTTCGGGCGGGCTGAACCGCCTGGAGTTGCGCGCACCCTTCGATGGCGTGGTGATTGAAAAGCACCTCAGCCTGGGCGAAGTCGTCAAGGAAGACGCCGCCGTGTTCACGGTGTCGGACCTGGGCCAGGTCTGGGCGGAAATCAACGTGCCTGCCAAGGATTTGCCGCTCGTCCGAGTGGGCGAAAAAGTCAACATCAAGGCCACGGCCTTCGATGCCAGCGCGCAAGGCACCATCACTTTCGTGGGCGCGCTGATCGGCGAACAGACCCGCACGGCCAAGGCCCGCGTGGTCTTGGCCAATCCGCAGGGCGCGTGGCGTCCCGGCCTGTTCGTCAATGTGGAAGTGACCGCATCCGAGGCCACCGTGCCCGTCACCGTGGCCAGCGATGCGATTCAGACCGTGGGTGATAAGCCCGTCGTTTTCGTCAAGGTGAGTGACGGCTTCGTGACCCAGCCCGTGCAGTTGGGCCGCAGCGATGGCAAGCGCGTCGAAGTGCTGCAAGGGCTCCAGGCCGGGGCAGCGTATGCGGCGGCAGGCAGTTTCGTCGTGAAGTCCGAACTCGGCAAAGCCTCTGCCGAACACACCCATTGATGCCGGAGCCACGTCCATGTTTGAAAAACTCATTCGCGCAGCCATCGAGCACCGATGGTTGGTGTTGCTGGCAGTCATCGGTATGGCTGCCGTCGGCGTGTTCAACTACCAAAAGCTCCCCATCGATGCCGTACCGGACATCACCAACGTCCAGGTACAGATCAATACCCAAGCGCCAGGATATTCACCGCTGGAGACCGAGCAACGGGTGACCTACCCGATTGAAACCGTGATGGCGGGCCTGCCCAACCTGGAGCAGACCCGTTCCCTGTCGCGCTATGGACTGTCGCAAGTGACCGTGATCTTCAAGGACGGCACCGACATCTACTTCGCGCGCCAGTTGGTCAATGAACGCATCCAGGAGGCACGCGACAAACTGCCCGCCGGCATCACCCCCGCGCTGGGGCCGATCTCCACCGGCCTGGGCGAGATTTACCTGTGGACGGTCGAGGCCGAGGACGGTGCGAAGAAACCCAATGGCACACCCTACACGGCCACTGACCTGCGCGAGATTCAGGACTGGATCATCAAGCCGCAGTTGCGCAACGTGCCCGGCGTGACGGAAATCAACTCGATCGGCGGCTATGCCAAGGAATACCAGATCGCGCCCATCCCAGCGCGTCTGGCCTCGTTGGGCGTCACCTTGCAGGACATCGTGACGGCGCTGGATCGCAACAACGGCAACGTGGGCGCGGGCTACATCGAAAAGCGCGGCGAGCAGTACCTGATCCGGGCGCCCGGACAGGTCAAGACGCTTGAGGACATTGGCAACGTCATCCTCAGCAGCGCGGGCGGGGTGCCCATCCGCGTGCGCGACGTGGCGGACGTGGGGATGGGGCGCGAACTGCGCACCGGTGCCGCCACGGACAACGGCCGCGAAGTGGTGTTGGGCACGGTCTTCATGCTCATCGGCCAGAACAGCCGCACGGTGTCGCAGGCCGTGGACAAGAAGATGGTGGAGATCAACCGCAGCCTGCCCGAGGGCGTGCACGCGGTGACGGTGTACGACCGCACCGTGCTGGTGGACAAGGCCATCGCCACGGTGAAGAAGAACCTGCTGGAAGGCGCGATCCTGGTGATCGTCATCCTGTTTCTGTTCCTGGGCAACATCCGTGCGGCCATCATCACGGCGACGGTGATTCCCTTGTCGATGCTGTTCACCTTCACCGGCATGGTGCACTACAAGGTGAGCGCCAACCTGATGAGCCTGGGGGCGCTGGACTTCGGCATCATCATCGACGGGGCGGTGGTGATCGTCGAGAACTGCGTGCGCCGACTGGCCCATGCGCAGGCGCACCAGGGCAGGCCCTTGACGCGGGCGGAGCGCTTTCACGAAGTGTTCCTGGCGTCCAAGGAATCGCGCCGCGCGCTGCTGTTCGGGCAGCTCATCATCATGGTGGTCTACCTGCCCATCTTTGCCCTGACGGGTGTGGAAGGGAAGATGTTCCACC
The DNA here is from genome assembly GCF_022807955.1 of Diaphorobacter sp. LI3. Classification (NCBI taxonomy): domain Bacteria; kingdom Pseudomonadati; phylum Pseudomonadota; class Betaproteobacteria; order Burkholderiales; family Comamonadaceae; genus Diaphorobacter; species Diaphorobacter sp. LI3. Next base: position 1,624,159 of record NZ_CP094346.1, read on the forward strand.
CGATGGCGTTCACGGTGGTGGCCGCGCTCGTGGGGGCGATGATCCTGTCGGTGACTTTCATTCCGGCGGCGGTCGCTCTGTTCATCGGCCACCGGGTCAGCGAGACGGAAAACTTTCTGATCGTTCAGGCCAAGCGCTGGTATGGCCCCCTGCTGGATCGCGTGATGGCGGCCAAGGCCGTGGTGCTGGCGGCAGCCGCCGTGGCGGTGGTGCTGTGCGGTCTGATCGCCACCCGCATGGGCAGCGAGTTCGTGCCCAGCCTGAACGAAGGCGACTTCGCCATCCAGGCGTTGCGCATTCCGGGCACCAGCCTGTCGCAATCGGTGGCGATGCAGCAGCAACTGGAAGCGACGCTGAAGGCCAAATTCCCTGAGATCGACCGCGTTTTTGCGCGCACCGGCACGGCGGAAATCGCCTCCGACCCCATGCCACCGAACATTTCCGACGGCTACATCATGCTCAAGCCCGTGTCCGAGTGGCCCGAGCCGCGCAAGTCGCGCGACGAATTGCTGCAAGCCATTCAGGAGGTCGTGGGCAAGGTGCCGGGCAACAACTATGAGTTCTCGCAGCCGATTCAACTGCGCTTCAACGAACTCATCTCGGGGGTTCGCAGCGATGTGGCGGTAAAGATCTTCGGTGACGACATGGACGTCTTGAACAAGACGGGCGAAGAGGTCTCGGCCATGTTGCAGAAGATTCCCGGCGCGTCCGAGGTCAAGGTAGAGCAGACCACCGGATTGCCCATGCTCACGGTCAACATCGACCGCCAGAAAGCCGCGCGCTATGGGCTGAACGTGGCCGACATCCAGGACACGGTGGCTACGGCTATCGGTGGGCGCGAGGCCGGCACGCTGTTCGAGGGTGATCGCCGCTTCGACATTCTGGTTCGCTTGCCCGAGTCCTTGCGCAACGACCTGGAAAGCATGAAGCGCCTGCCGATTCCGCTGCCGCGCGGAACGGGTGGCGCGGGCGGCGGCGAGGGCCGAACCAACTTCATCCAACTGGCCGAGGTGGCGAGCTTCGAGCTGGCGCCCGGCCCCAATCAGATCAGCCGGGAAAACGGCAAGCGCCGCATCGTGGTGAGTGCCAACGTGCGCGGCCGTGACGTGGGCTCCTTCGTGGCCGACGCCGAGGCGGCACTGGCGCAGATCAAGATTCCCACGGGCTATTGGACGAGTTGGGGCGGCACGTTCGAGAACCTGCAATCCGCCACGCAGCGCTTGCAGATCGTCGTGCCGGTGTCGCTGCTGCTGGTCTTCGTGCTGCTGTTCGCCATGTTCGGCAATGTCAAGGACGGCTTGCTGGTCTTCACCGGCATTCCGTTCGCGCTGACCGGCGGCATCCTGGCGCTGTGGCTGCGCGACATTCCCATGTCCATCTCGGCCGCCGTGGGCTTCATCGCGCTATCGGGCGTTGCCGTGCTCAATGGCCTGGTGATGATTTCCTACATCCGCAGCCTGCGAGAGGGCGGAACGCCGCTGGACGCAGCCATCCGCGAGGGCGCGCTGACGCGCTTGCGGCCGGTGCTGATGACGGCCCTGGTGGCATCGCTGGGCTTCATCCCGATGGCCATTGCTACGGGCACCGGCGCGGAAGTACAGCGGCCGTTGGCCACCGTGGTGATTGGCGGCATCTTGTCTTCCACCATGCTGACGCTGCTGGTGTTGCCGATCCTGTACCGGCTGGCCCATCGCCCGGATGAGCAGGAAGAGGATGTCACGGCAGAGCCAGCACATGAGGGCGTAACCGCTTGAAAGGACAAACGATGAACGCCGTTACGGCACCACGACAGACTCCTTTAAGCTTTACAGGGACATCGACTCATGGAATTGCGTCACCTCCGGTACTTTCTGGCCGTTGCCGAAGAGCTTCACTTCGTCCGCGCTGCGGAGCGGTTGCATATCGAACAGTCACCACTGTCGCGCGCCATCAGGGAATTGGAAGAGGAATTGGGCGCGCAACTGTTCGTGCGTACCAGCCGCAGCACGCGCCTGACGCTGGCGGGCAAGCTGCTGATGGAGAACGCGCCTCGCGTGCTGCTGGCGCTGGACCAGGCGCGTGAGAGCGTGAAGGCGGCAGCCAATGGCTTTCACGGCCGGTTGCGCGTGGCGCTGTCCGACGGCATCACCCCCTCGCGCCTGCCGGCGCTGCTGGCGCGCTGCCGCGAGGAAGACCCGGAGATCGAGATCCGCCTGTTCGAGGTGCCGCTGGCCCAGCAACTCAGCGGCCTGCGTGACGATCTATACGACGCGGGCTTCTCGATGGCCGACGAGGTGGGCGACGGCATCATCATCGAACCCGCCTGGGAGGATGAGCTGATGGTCGCCATGCCCGCGCGCCATGAACTACTGGCCCACAGGCGGGTACCGCTGGATGAAGTGCTGCAACATCCCCTGGTGCTGGGCGACCCGGCAGTTTGCGAAGGCCATGCCAAGCAGATCGACCGCATCCTGCGCAAGCAGGACCGGGAGCCCTTGATCGAACAGTACGTCGCCACGTTCGACGTGATGATGACTTTCGTGTCGGCCGGCTTGGCGCTGGGGCTCGCAGGCGCCGCGCACATCGCTTCCAGCCGCGAGCCGGGCGTGGTGGGCCGACCGCTCGCGGGAAAGTCGCCCATGCTCACTACCTATCTGCTGCGCCGCGACGCCGAGCCGTCGCAGGCGCTAGCCCGCTTTATCGAGCGGGTCGAAGCCCTGGGACCGGGAGACGCTTAGCCATTGGCCCCGTTTCACTTCGGAGGATTCAAGCCATGAACCTATCCAAGATCATCGCTATGTCGTCGCTAGCAGTTCTGCTGGTCGCCTGCGGCAAGTCTGAGCCGTCCAAGCCCGCCGCCGTGCCCAGCGTGGAGGAACTGGCTGCTGACCCCGTGCGTTTGCGAGAACTGCGCCAGCAGTGCAAGACGGATCGTCCGACGATGGGCGACGTGCTGTGCAACCGAGTGGCCGAGGCGACGAACCGGCGTTTCCTGGGTGACGGCAAGGTGCCTTATACGCCGCCGAAGGAACCGCCGAAGTTCTGATGGTCGGTTTGCCGCAACGCACCTGCGCGTGCCTGCGCCTTTTTGCGCGCTGCGCAGCAGCGCGCCCGTTGTGGCGGTCTTTCGCCCCAGTTCTTCCCTGCCGGAAACCATGCTTTTTGCGGCATCAACCTGCCGATAACGGTCTTTGACCGGCACGCCCAGCGGCACTGATCCTCACGAGGGCGGCACATGCCTGTGCCGCGATCGGAGGCTGGATGATGCAGGGAACGAACGTGCTGTTCGGTCAGATTGCCGTGGTGTTCGGCATCGTGATCGCTGGGGTGTGGAGCGCCACGCAATGGACAGCCGCCGCCCTGGGCTATCAGCTACGCCTTGGCTCGCCCTGGTTCGATTTCTTCGGTACGCCGGTCTATCACCCGTGGCGGCTGTTCGAGTGGTGGTTCGTCTTCGATGCCTATGCGCCGCGCGTGTTCGACACCGGCGGCGCCATCGCAGGCGGCAGCGGATTGCTGGCGGTGGTGGTCGCCATCGGCATGTCGATCTGGCGCTCGCGGCAATCGCGCCTGGTCACGACCTACGGCTCGGCCCGCTGGGCGAACGCGGATGACATTCGCAAGGCCGGCCTCACGCAGCCGACCGGCGTGTTCCTCGGCCAGCACGACCACCAGTACCTGCGCCATGAAGGCCCGGAACACATCCTGACCTTCGCGCCCACGCGCTCGGGCAAGGGCGTGGGCCTCGTGGTGCCGACGCTGCTTTCCTGGCCAGCTTCGGCCGTCATCCACGACATCAAAGGCGAGAACTGGCAGATCACCGCCGGTTGGCGCTCGCGCTTTTCGCATTGCTTGCTGTTCAACCCGACGGATAGCCAGTCAGCGGCCTACAACCCGCTGCTGGAAGTGCGGCGCGGCGTGCATGAAGTCCGCGACGTGCAGAACATCGCCGACATTCTGGTCGATCCCGAAGGGGCGTTAGAGAAACGCAATCATTGGGAGAAGACCAGCCATGCGCTGCTGGTCGGCGCGATTCTGCACGTGCTCTATGCCGGCGAGGACAAGACGCTGTGCGGCGTCGCCAACTTCCTGTCTGACCCGGCTTGCCCGTTCGAGCTGACGCTGCACCGGATGATGACGACCCTGCACCTGGGCGATCGCTCGCACCCGGTGGTGGCGTCGGCCGCGCGCGAAGTGCTCAACAAATCGGACAACGAGCGTTCCGGCGTGTTGAGCACCGCCATGTCGTTCCTCGGCCTGTACCGTGACCCCACGGTGGCCGAAGTCACATCGCGCTGCGACTGGCGCATCGCCGACCTGATCGCGGCCGAGCATCCGGTGTCGCTGTACCTGGTGGTGCCGCCTTCGGACATTTCGCGCACGAAGCCGCTCATTCGCCTGATCCTCAACCAGATCGGCCGGCGCCTCACCGAATCGCTCGATGGCTCCGATGGCATCGAGCGCCGTCACAAGCTGCTGCTGATGCTCGATGAGTTTCCGGCGCTGGGGCGCCTGGACTTCTTCGAGACGGCGCTGGCCTTCATGGCGGGCTACGGCATCCGCAGCTTTCTCATCGCGCAGTCGCTCAACCAGATCGACAAGGCGTATGGGCAGAACCATTCCATCCTCGACAACTGCCATGTGCGCGTGACGTTCGCCACGAACGACGAGCGCACCGCCAAGCGGATCTCCGAGACGCTGGGTACGGCCACCGAGCTGCGCGCCCAGCGCAACTACGCGGGCCACCGGCTTGCGCCGTGGCTGGGCCACCTGATGGTGTCGCGCCAGGAAACCGCGCGTCCGCTGCTGACGCCGGGTGAAGTCATGCAGCTTCCGCCCGACGAGGCCGTGGTGATGGTGTCCAGCGTGGCACCGATCAAGGCGAAGAAGCTGCGCTACTACGCGGACGCCAATTTCAAGCGCCGCGTGCTGCCGCCGCCTGTGCTTGCAGGCGGTCAGTACGCCGACGCGCCGCCGCTACGCCCGGACGACTGGAGCGGGCTGGCGATCCCCGCCGTGCCCGCCGCACCGGCCACGGCATCCGCCGATGGCCTGGGTTCCACGGATGAAGGCGGCCCGCGCCGTCAGCCTGAACTCTCCGAAACCGTCGCCTACGACCCCGAGCTGGCCGCGCCCGCAGCCGACCTCGGGTTGCTCGATGACGACGACGACTTGCCGCTTCCCCTTCCGCGCCAGCTTGATCCGGCCATGCAGCGCACGGCCCGGCTGGCTTCCCTCGACCCTGACGACGGAATCGACCTATGACCCAACACCGCCTCAACGTGTTCATCCAGCCTGAGCATGGCAAGCGGCTCGACGAACTGGCCGCCAAGAAAGGCGTATCCAAGTCCAGCATCGTCGCTGCCGCCTTGGCATCGTGGCTGTCGCCCGATGCCGCCGACCAGCGCGAAGCAGCAATTGCCAAGCGCCTGGATCGCTTGTCACGGCACGCCGAGCGCATGGAGCGCGACCTGAACATCCAGATCGAGACGCTGGCACTGTTCATCCGCTACTTCCTCACGGTGAGCACGCCCGTGCCCGAAGCGCATCAGGACGCAGCGCGCGCCCAGGGCAAGGCGCGCTTCGAGCAGTTCGTCGAACAACTCGGGCGGCATTTGCTGCGCGGTCGCAGTCTGGTGCGGGACGTGGTGGAAGAACTGCATCCAGACCCGGCACGCATGGACGACGCGCAGGAGCGCGCGTCATGAGCGCCGTTCCTTCCTTCACCGCCGTTTCCCTGGATCGCCGCATCCAGATGCTGCGCACGGCAATGGGGCCGCTGATCGCCGCCGCGCTGGAAGACCCCGACGTAGTGGAAGTCATGCTGAACCCGGATCGAACCTTGTGGATCGACCGGCTTTCGTCGGGTCGCGCACCGATGGGTGTGGAGCTGTCCGAGGCGGACGGTGAACGCATCATCCGCCTCGTCGCGGCCCACGTCGGCGCCGAGGTGCATCGCGGTCAGCCGCTCCTGACGGCGGAGCTGCCCGAGACGGGCGAGCGCTTCGAGGGCATCTTGCCGCCCGCCGCACCGGGGCCGGCCTTCGCCTTGCGCAAGCGCGCCTTTGGCGTGATCCCGCTGTCGCGCTACATCGAGGACGGAATGATGACCGCCGCGCAGGCGGGTCTGCTGGTGCGCGCCGTGCGCGAGCGCCAAAACATCCTGATCGCAGGTGGGACGAGCACCGGCAAGACCACCTTGGCCAATGCGCTACTGGCGGAGATCGCCGCCACGGGCGACCGCGTGCTGGTGCTCGAAGACACTGTGGAGCTGCAATGCGCGGCCCGCGACCATGTGCCGCTGCGCACACGCCAGGGCGTCGTGTCCATGACCGAGTTGGTGCGTTCGTCCATGCGCCTGCGCCCGGATCGCGTGGTCGTCGGCGAGGTACGCGGCGCCGAAGCGCTGGATCTCATCAAGGTGTGGGGTACAGGCCATCCGGGCGGCATTGCCACGATCCATGCCGGCTCCGCGCTGGGCGCGCTGCTGCGTTTGGAGCAACTGATCCTCGAAGTGGCGGTGAACCCGCCCCGTGCGTTGATCGCGGAAGCGGTCAATGTGGTCATCCACATCGCTGGGCGCGGGCGCAAGCGCCGCATCGAGAGCATCGCCCGCGTCATCGGCTTCGATGGCGTGGGCTACCACCTGGCGGATGCGCTTGAGGCTCCATTCCCGGAGCTGCTGCCGCAGTCCGACCTTTCCTCCCCGTCCCCCGACCACTCTGGAGAACTTCCATGACGCACGTTGATGCTTTCCGTATTTCCGCAAATCCGCTTCCTCGGCCCGCACGGCTGCATGGCTTGGCTCGCCCGGCCATTCAGGGCTTGATGCTCGCTGCCTTCATGCTGCTGCTCGCAGGTACTGCGCAGGCCGCCGGTTCTTCGATGCCCTGGGAAGGACCGCTGCAATCTATCCTCGAATCCATCCAGGGGCCGGTGGCGCGCATCGTCGCAGTCATCATCATCATCGCCACGGGCTTGGCGCTGGCCTTCGGCGATACCTCGGGCGGCTTCCGCAAGCTGATCCAGATCGTGTTTGGCCTGTCCATCGCGTTCGCCGCTTCGAGCTTCTTCCTGTCGTTCTTCAGCTTCTCCGGTGGGGCCGTCGTATGAACGGCCCGCACGATGGAATGCCCGGCTTCGAGGTGCCGCTACATCGGTCTCTGACCGAGCCGATCCTGATGGGCGGCGCTCCGCGCACCGTGGCCATCACCAACGGCACGCTGGCCGCCGCCGTGGGCCTGGGCCTGCAACTGTGGATTCCCGGCGTGGTGCTGTGGATCGCCGGCCATTCGCTGGCGGTGTGGGGTGCCCGAGTCGATCCGCAGTTCATGGCCGTGTTCGCGCGGCACATCAAGCACCGGCCGCTGCTGGACGTGTGAGGGAATGCCATGCTGAACCTTGCCGAATACCGCCAGCGGCCCGCGCTGCTGGCCGACTGGCTGCCTTGGGCTGGACTGGTTGCGCCGGGCGTCGTCCTGAACAAGGACGGCAGTTTCCAGCGCACGGCGCGCTTTCGTGGCCCCGACCTCGATAGCGCAACGCAGGGCGAGCTGATCGCCACGGCTGCGCGGTTGAACAACGCGCTGCGCCGGCTCGGTTCGGGCTGGGCGCTGTTCATCGAGGCCGAGCGCCGCGCCGCCGCCGACTATCCGCACTCGGAGTTTCCCGAGCCGCTTTCGTGGCTGGTGGACGAGGAACGCCGCGCTACGTTCGAGGACTCGGGCAACCACTTCGAGAGCGGCTACCACCTGACGCTGGTGTACCTGCCGCCCGAGGAATCGCGCGCCCGCGCGGCGGGGATGCTGTACGAGAACCGGCCCACCGAAGGCGTGGACTGGCGCGAGCGCCTGACGGCCTTCGTGGCGGAAACCGATCGCGTCTTCGACCTGCTCGATGGCGTGATGCCGGAAATCGCCTGGCTCGATGACGGCCAGACGCTGACCTATCTGCACTCGACCATCTCCACGCGGCGCTACCGCGTCAGCGTGCCCGAAGTGCCATTCCACATCGACGCGCTGCTGACGGATTCCGCACTGGTTGGCGGCCTGGCGCCCATGCTGGGCGACCAGCACCTGCGCGTGGTGTCGGTGCGGGGCTTCCCGACCTCGACCTGGCCGGGGATTCTGGACGACCTCAACCGCCTCGGCTTTGGCTATCGCTGGTCAACCCGGTTCCTCTGCATGGACAAAGCCGATGCGGAAAAGGAACTTTCCCGCCTGCGCCGCCAATGGTTCGCCAAGCGCAAGAACGTCATCGCGCTGCTGCGCGAAACCATCTTCCAGCAGGAAACCCCGCTGGTTGATACCGACGCCAGCAACAAATCGGCCGATGCAGACGCAGCGTTGCAGGAGCTGGGCAGCGACCAGGTGGCCTTCGGGTATGTCACCACCACGGTGACGGTGCTCGACGCCGACCCGGCAAAGGCCGACGAGAAGCTGCGCATGGTGGAACGGGTGATTCAAGGGCGTGGGTTCGTGACGATCCCCGAGACCTTGAACGCGGTGGAGGCGTGGCTGTCGTCGATTCCCGGCCACGCCTACGCGAACGTCCGCCAGCCCATCGTCTCGACGCTGAACTTGGCGCACCTGATGCCGGTGTCCGCCGTATGGGCCGGGCCGGAGAAAAACTCCCACCTCGACGGCCCGCCGCTGATCGTGACCCGCACCGAAGGCGCAACGCCATTCCGGCTGGTCACGCACATCGGCGACGTGGGCCACACGCTGGTGGCCGGGCCGACCGGCATGGGCAAGTCCGTCCTGCTCGCTACGCTGGCGATGCAGTTTCGGCGTTATCGCGGCTCACGCATCTTCGCCTTCGACATGGGGCGCTCGATGCGCGCCACGATCCTGGGCCTGGCCGGCGAGCACTACGACCTCGGGATGGATGGCGAGATTGCTTTCCAGCCGCTGGCCCGCATCGACCGTGAGGGCTACCGCACCTGGGCGGCCGAATGGATCGAAGGGCGCTTGCGGCACGAAGGTGTCGCGGTCGGCCCCGACGAGAAGGTTGCCATCTGGTCGGCGCTCGGCAGTCTCGCTGGTGCGCCCGTGGAGCAGCGCACGATGACGGGTCTGTCGGTGCTGCTGCAATCGAACTCGCTGCGGCAGGCGCTCGCGCCCTATGTGTTGGGTGGCGCGCACGGCAAGCTGCTGGACGCCGACCATGATCGGCTGGGCATGGCCGACGTGCAGTGCTTCGAGATGGAGGAGCTGATGCACAGCAAGGCCGCCGTCATGGCCGTGCTGCATTACCTCTTTGCGCGCTTCGATGAACGCTTTGACGGTGCGCCCACGCTGCTGATCCTCGATGAAGCGTGGCTGTTCCTCGATGACCCGGTGTTTGCGGCGCGCATTCGCCAGTGGCTCAAGACGCTGCGCAAGAAGAACGTCAGCGTCATCTTCGCCACGCAGAGCCTGGCCGACATCAAGGATTCGAGCATCGCGCCCGCGATCATCGAAAGCTGCGCGAGCCGCATCTTTCTGCCGAACCCGCAGGCGACCGAGCCGCAAATCCGAGCTATCTACGAAGGCTTCGGCCTCAACAGCCGCCAGATCGAGATCGTCGCTACCGGGCAGCCCAAGCGCGACTACTACTACCAATCCCGCCTCGGAAACCGCCTGTTCGACCTCGACTTGGGGCCGGCGGCGCTCGCCTTCGCGGGTGCGTCCACACCGCAAGACCAGCGCGACATCGACGCGGTGCTCGCCGCTTCATCCGCTGTCACCCCGTTTGCAGCCGCGTGGCTGCGCCATCGCGGCCTGCATTGGGCCGCCGACCTGCTTTCCACGTTCCCGTCCACCCACCTCCAGGAGAACCCATCATGAAAAGGCGTCTACTCGCCGCCGCCGTCGCGGCCATGCTTTGCACCGCCACTGCCCATGCGCAATGGGTCGTGATCGACCCTACGAACCTGATCCAGAACACGCTGACGGCCATCCAGACGCTGGAGCAGATCTACAACCAGATCAAGCAGCTTGAGAACGAGGCGCAGATGCTGCGTAACCAGGCGCGCAACCTGGCCAGCCTGCCGTCCAGCGTGGTCGGCCAGTTACGCGCCAACCTGGCGACCACCCAGCGGCTGATCGCCCAGGCCCGAGGCCTGGCTTATGACGTGACGAATCTGGATCGGGAGTTCCAGCGCCTGTATCCAGAGCAATACGCCGCCACGGTGAGCGGCAACCAGATGTACCGCGACGCGCAGGAACGCTGGAAGAACACGCTCAATGGCTTGCAGACCACCATGCAGATGCAGGCCCAGGCATCGCAGAACCTGAGCGATGACGAAAGCGTGCTGGCCGACCTCGTGGGCAAGAGCCAATCGGCCGTGGGTGCTTTGCAGGCCATGCAAGCCACCAACCAGCTTCTGGCCTTGCAGGCCAAGCAGTCCATCCAGACACAGCGCCTGAACATCACTCAGGATCGTGCCGCTTCGCTAGAGCTGGCGCGGCAGGCCGCCGCTGTGGAGCGGGGCCGCGAGGTGAACCGGCGCTTCTTGGGTGGAGGCACGCCGTACACGCCTCAGACCGTCGATTTTTATAGCCGCTGACGGGGTCGGGCCATGAACGACGTTTCGGTCATCGACCGTTTCCTCGATGTTTTCTCGCGCTACATCGACTCGGGGTTTGGGCTGTTGCACGGCGAGGTGGCGTTCCTCACGGCCACGCTGATCGTCATCGACATGACGCTCGCCGGGCTGTTCTGGGCAATGGGCCATGCCTCCGGCCAGGGCGAGGACGTGATCTCCAAATTGCTCCGCAAGGTGCTTTATGTCGGTGCCTTCGCCTACATCATCGGCAACTTCAACATGCTCGCCAGCGCGGTGTTCCGCTCGTTCGCGGGCCTGGGCCTGACGGCCAGCGGCTCGACCTTGAGCTTGGGCAACTTCTTGCAGCCGGGACGGCTCGCCAAGGTGGGCATCGACGCCGGGGCGCCCATTCTTGAGCAGATCAAGGAGATGGCGGGCTTCCCCGAGGTGTTCATCCACATCATGCCCATCGTCGTGCTGTTCTTCGCATGGATGGTGGTCATCGTCAGCTTCTTCGTGCTGGCGGTGCAGCTCTTCGTCACGCTGATCGAGTTCAAGCTGACCACGCTCGCGGGCTTCGTGCTGGTGCCGTTCGCCCTCTGGAACAAGACAGCGTTCCTGGCCGAGAAGGTCTTGGGCAACGTGGTGTCGTCGGGCATCAAGGTGCTGGTGCTTGCCGTGATCGTGGGCATCGGCTCAGGGCTGTTCTCCGAGTTCAACATACCGGCCGGCTCGGAGCCGTCGATCGACCGGGCATTGGTCATCATGCTGGCCTCGCTCGCGATGCTGGCCCTGGGCATCTTTGGGCCGGGCATCGCGACGGGCTTGGTATCGGGTGGGCCGCAGCTTGGCGCAGGCGCGATGGCTGGTGCCGCCATCGGCGCAGCCGGAACCGCTGTGGCGGTCGGTGCCGCGGCTGCGGGCGTCGGTAGTGCCGTGACGGCCGGAGCGCGCATGGCCCCCGCAGCCGCCCGCTCGATGACATCAACCGCCAGCATTGCCAGGTCGGCATATCAGGCGGGCTCCGCTTCGGCCGGTGGCGGCCTCAAGGGTGCCGCCGCTGGCGTAGGCAATGTCGCCAAGACTGGCGCGCGGGCGGCCGGGCAGAAGGTTGCCGACGGGGCGCGCTCGATGAAAGAGCGCATGGCGGCGGCTTTTGGGCCTGACGACGCGCAGGCATCCAGCGCTGCATCCGCCGGGCCTGACGCTGCTGGTTCATCTCCGCCCGTCGAGCAACCCGCCTGGGCCAAGCGCCTGCATCGCAGGCAGCAACTCACCCACGCCGCGACGACAGCCGCCCACACGCTGCGCGGGGGCGACGGCGGCAGCTCCAGCCAGGGGCCGAGCCTGCGCGATTCCGATTCCTGATCCTCAAGGAGAACACCCATGCAATTCAAACGACCGCAGGTGCGCTACGCCGACACGCCGCAGCCTGCCACCCCGTACCAGTCCGCCGCACAGGTGTGGGACGAGCGCATCGGCTCGACCCGCGTGCAGGCGAAGAACTGGCGTTTCATGGCCTTCGGCTGCCTCACCTTGGCCGTGCTGATGGCGGGCGGGCTGGTTTGGCGTTCCGCGCAGTCCATCGTGACGCCCTACGTCATCGAGGTGGACAACGCGGGCCAGGTGCGCGCCGTGGGCGAAGCCGCCGCGCCCTACAAGCCCAGTGATGCCCAGGTGGCCTATCACCTGGGCCGCTTCATCGGCCTGGTGCGCTCGCTGTCCATCGACCCCATCGTGGTGCGGCAGAACTGGCTGGATGCCTATGACTACACCACCGACAAAGGCGCCGTGGTGCTCAACGAGTACGCCCGCGTGAACGATCCGTTCGCGCGCATCGGCAAGGAGTCGGTGACGGTGCAGATCACCAGCGTGACCCGCGCCAGCGACACGTCTTTCAACGTGCGCTGGACGGAGACGCGCTTCGTGAACGGTGCGCTGGATCGCACTGAACGCTGGAACGCGGTGGTTTCCATCGTGCAGCAGACGCCGCGCACCGAGCAGCGTGTGCGCAAGAACCCCCTGGGCATCTACGTCAACGGGCTGTCGTGGAGCCGCGAACTGGAAGGAAACGAAGGAGCAAAACCATGAATGATCTTTTCCGTAAATCCGTCTTGCCGGTGATCCTGCTTGCCCTGTCGGCCTGCGCCACGCAGGGCAAGCCGCCGCCGTCCATCTCGCTCGATGAGCCGGTGCAGGCGCAGCCGCTACCGGAGCCGCCTGCGCCGGTGGAGGTGGTGGCCATGCCGCAAGTGCTGCCGATGCCGGCTCAGATGAAGCCTGTGCCGGATGCCAAGCCCGCCGCAGAACCCGCCGATGAAACCGTGCGCGTGTCCCGCGCCAATGCCGAAGCGCGCATTGCGCCGACGCGCGAGGGCTACGTCAACGCAATCCAGGTGTGGCCCTTCACGGACGGCGCGCTATATCAGGTCTATGCGGCCGTGGGCCGCGTGACGGTGATCGCGCTCCAGCCGGGCGAGGAACTGGTGACTGTCGCTGCTGGCGACACGGTGCGCTGGATCGTGGGCGACACGTCCAGCGGCAGCGGCGACGCCTTGCGCGTCAATGTGATGGTCAAGCCGATCCGCTCGGGCCTCAAGACCAATCTGGTCATCACGACCAGCCGGCGCACGTACCTGATTGAGCTGACTTCGACCGAGAAGACGTGGATGGCGTCGGTGTCCTGGGAGTATCCGAAAGACAAGATGCTGGCCTTGCAGCGCCAGGCGCAGGCGGCCAGCGCCGCCGCGCCGGTCGATAGCGGGCTATCGCTGGAGAAGATCCGTTTCCGCTACGCGGTCAGTGGCAGCAACCCGCCGTGGAAACCGCTGCGCGCCTTCGATGATGGCGAGAAGGTCTATATCCAGTTCCCGCCGGGCATCGCCCAGGGCGAGTTGCCACCGCTGTTCGTCATCGGCGCGCAAGGTGACGGGCAACTGGTGAACTACCGTTTCCGCTCGCCGTACTACATCGTGGATCGCCTGTTCGGCGCGGCCGAACTGCGCCTGGGCGGGGACAAGGGCGACGTGGTGCGGATTGAGCGCACGGACGGCACAAGGAGGAATTGACATGAGCCAGGACGATTCCCCTGACCTTGCACCGCAGGCGGGCAAGGTCGTGCCCGAGGCGGTGGCGCTGCGCGCCCAGCCGCGCCCGGTCACACGCCTGAACCGGCGCACGCTAGTCATGCTCACCGGCGGCCTGTCGGTCGCCGTGCTCGGGGCTACGATCTGGTCATTGCAGCCGCACCGGCGCGCGGGTGAGCAGACCGAGCTGTACAACGTCGATCGCGTGTCGAAGTCCGAAGGGCTGGATGGCTTGCCTTCGGATTACTCCAAGCTGCCGAAGGTGCCGGAACTGGGGCCGCCGCTGCCGGGCGACCTTGGCCCGGCCATCGTGAAGTCGCAGCAGCCCGTGGCGCCCACCTACGCGCCGCCGGGCCACGACCCGGAGGATGCACGGCGCAAGGAAGCTGAAGCGGCAGCAGCTTCCTCGGTGTTCTTCCGCTCGGGCACGCCTGGCAAGACCGCCGCGCCAGCGACTGCGCAAGTCGCTGCGGCTGGCCAAGCATCGGCCTTGGCGGGCTTCGACCCGCTGGCCGCCGGGCCAGCCTCGACGGCGGCTCAGCCTGCCGACCCGACCGCTGTGCAAAACCGGCAAGACCAAAAAGAGGCGTTCCTGAAGGGCGGCTCTACGGAGACCCGCAATTCCGGGAATCTGAAAATGCCGTCCTCGCCGTATCAGGTGATGGCCGGGACGGTGATCGCCGGCGCGCTGGTGACGGGCATCAAGTCGGACTTGCCGGGCGACGTGATCGCCACGGTGACGGAGCCGGTCTACGACACGGCCACGGGCAAGTTCCTTTTGATCCCGCAGGGGTCGCGCATCCTGGGCAAGTACAACAGCCAGGTCAGCTATGGGCAGAGCCGGGTTCAGGTGGTGTGGAACCGGATCATCCTGCCGGACACGTCCTCGCTGACGCTGGACAACCTCGTGGGTACCGATCCGGCCGGCTATTCCGGCCTGGAAGACGGTGTGGACTACCACTGGAGCCGCATCGTCGCCGGTGCTGCGCTGACGACGATGCTGGGCGTGGGCGCCGAGCTGGCCGCGCCGGAGAACCGGCAGGATGGCAATCGCATCGTAATCGCCGGGCGCGACAGCGCGCAGGACAGCATCAACCAGGTTGGCCAGGAAATGACCCGACGCAACATGAACATCCAGCCAACGCTGACTGAACGGCCCGGCCTGCCGGTGCGGATCATCGCTAACCGCGATCTGGTGTTGCGTCCGTACCAGCCGATGTTCTTCCAGCGTGGAGCCATTCGATGAGCACGACCAAGAAGCTGCGGCTCGGGCCGCTGCCCAAGACCGAGAGCGTCAAGCTGACCTTTGCGTGCCCGGTTAGCCTGAAAGCTGACCTACGACCGCTACGCCGCGCTGCACGCGCAGGCGTATGGCGAGACGGTCGATGTTATGACGCTGATCCCGCACATGCTGGAAGCCTTCATGGCGGGGGATAGGGCGTTCAGGCGCAGGCAGGCCAAGAACGAAAAAGCCGCCCCTGCGTGAACAGGGGCGGCTTTCGAATTGGTGCCCGAGGCCGGAATCGAACCGGCACGCCTTGCGGCGGGGGATTTTCTTCCCACTTCGGCTTTCGCCGCCGCCGTCTCCGAAGAAACGACGTTCGTGGGCTGGAGCACGCCTTCACCATAGCCTTTCGGCTTTAGGTGCCCGCCGTCTGCTCTCTACACCTTCCGAGGAACCTTTCGGCTCCAGGGCTTGGCTCGGTATTAGCTCGGACTGATCGTCCAGGGCCTTCGCCGAGTTTGACGGGCTTCACCTCGGGGGTTTCCCTCCGAGGGCTCAAATTTGGTCTGAGTCCCCTGCGTCTACCAATTTCACCACTCGGGCATGACGCACGATGCTACTTCAACTATCTACTCCTCACTGGGAGCCAGCTTGCATCGTCCTGGCTCCTAGCTGACTCCTGGCTCGAAATGCAGGCATCTCGATCAAGAGGCGATTTATCACTCAATCCCTTGTCCCATGCGGCTTGGCAGGCAGTGGCCTCAAGCAAGAACTACGTAGAAGTCCCTATTTTTGAGTCCCCTGCGTCTACCAATTTCACCACCCGGGCAGGCGCGAAAGCGAAGTCGCAAATTATGGCACAGTAACGCGGTATGAAGACCTACCCCACCATTGAAGACGCGATCGGACACACGCCGCTGGTCGCACTGCAGCGCATCGGTGCACAGGACAACGCGGCACGCGGCAATGTCATTCTGGGCAAGCTGGAAGGCAATAACCCGGCGGGTTCGGTGAAGGATAGGCCGGCACTGTCGATGATCCGCCGGGCCGAAGAGCGCGGCGAGATCAAACCCGGCGATACGCTGATCGAGGCGACGTCGGGCAACACCGGTATCGCCCTGGCGATGGCTGCGGCCATCAAGGGCTACCGCATGGTGCTGATCATGCCGGAGGATCTGTCCGTGGAGCGCGCGCAGACCATGAAGGCCTTCGGCGCGGAGCTGGTTCTCACGCCCAAGAGCGGGGGGATGGAATACGCGCGGGATCTGGCCGACCAGATGGTGGCGCAGGGCAAGGGCGTGGTGCTGGACCAGTTTGCCAACCCGGACAACCCCCGCATCCACTACGAGACCACCGGCCCCGAACTGTGGGAGCAGACCGAGGGGCGCATCACCCATTTCGTGAGCGCCATGGGCACCACGGGCACCATCACGGGCGTCGCGCGCTTCCTGCGCGAGAAGAACCCCGCGGTGCGCATCGTGGGTGCGCAGCCGCAGGAAGGCTCGCGTATCCCGGGCATTCGCAAGTGGCCCGAGGAATACCTGCCCAAGATTTACGAGCCCCAGTTGGTGGACGAATTGGTGCTGGTGAGCCAGGACGATGCCGAGGACATGGCACGGCGCCTGGCGCGCGAAGAGGGCATCTTTGCCGGCATCTCCGCAGCCGGCGCCTGCTGGGTGGCGCATCAGATCGCGCAACGCGAGGAAAACGCCACCATCGTTTTCGTGGTGTGCGACCGGGGCGACCGCTACCTCTCCACCGGCGTCTTCCCTGCGTGAACGTGAAGATCACAGTGGGCATCAATAAGGCCGCTGGCGCCCGGTAGTCAAGCGCGAGCAGCTATCAATTACGGGGCGCTGTGACTGCCATGGCGCATGCTGGAGGAGCATCGCTATGTCGTACGAAACCCGCTATTGCACCCACTGCGCCACGGCGCTGGCATCCATCGTGGTCATTGAGGACAGCGGTGAGAAGGAACGCCTGCGCTGCCCCGCCTGCGGCTGGACGCACTGGAACAACCCGACGCCCGTGCTGGCGGCCATCGTGGAGGTGGACGGCCGCGTGCTGCTGGCGCGCAATGCACTGTGGCCACCCAAGATGTTCGCGCTGATCACGGGTTTCATGGAGGCTGGCGAGACGCCCGAGGACGGCATTGCCCGCGAAGTCAAGGAAGAAACCAACCTGGACGCGCGCAGTGTGCAGCTGGTGGGTGTGTATGAGTTCATGCGCATGAACCAGGTCATCATCGCCTACCATGTACGGGCCGAAGGCGAGGTGCGCCTGTCGCTGGAGCTGCTGGAGCACCGCTTTTATGAGCTGGACCAGCTCAAGTGCTGGCCCGCGGGCACAGGCTATGCGCTGGCCGACTGGCTGCGCTCGCGTGGCCACGAGCCGGTGTTCTTCACCGCCGAGGAAAATGCAGAGCGCCGCCGCGGACTGGACGCGCCGAAGGACTGAGAAAAATGGACATCCACAAGGAAATCGACACCCGGGGCCTGAACTGCCCCCTGCCCATCCTCAAGGCCAAGAAGGCCTTGGCCGACATGGCCAGCGGCCAGCTGCTCAAGGTGGTGGCGACCGACAGCGGCTCGCTGCGGGACTTCCAGGCGTTTGCCCGGCAGACCGGCAACGAACTGGTTGAGCAACAGACCGTGGGCGAAGAATTCATCCACGTGCTGCGCCGTCGCTGAGTGATTAATGGCTAAATAGCCGTCCAGCGCTTGTTGGGTAAGCGCTGGTAGCTATCAAAACAGGAATCCCATGCCCGGGCGGGAGGCAGGGGCACCGCCCCGGCGGTGCGTTACAGCGCCAGGGATTGGAGGTATTCGCGGAACTGTGGGCCCACCTGCGGGTGCTGCAGTGCCAGTTCGACCGTGGCCTCCAAAAAACCTTCCTTGCTGCCGCAGTCGTACCGTTTGCCAGCGTACTGGTAGGCATACACCGTCTCGTGCTGCATCAGGCGCGCGATCGCATCGGTGAGCTGGATCTCGCCGCCCACGCCCTGCGGCTGGTTGCGGATCTCTTCGAAGATGCGCGGCGTGAGCACATAGCGGCCGGCCACGCCCATGCGCGACGGTGCCTTTTCGGGTGCGGGCTTCTCCACGATCTCGTCAACGCGGATCAGCGCGCCGCCAGCGCTCTCGCCCTTGACGATGCCGTAGCGCTTGGTGTGCTCCAGCGGGACTTCCTGCACGGCCAGCAGCGAGCGCCCCTGCTTGGCGAAAGCGGCCGTCATCTGCGCCATCACGCCGGGGCCGCCGGGCTCGCCGGTCATCAGGTCGTCGGCCAGGATGACGGCAAAGGGCTCGTTGCCCACCAGGGGCTCGGCGCACAGCACGGCATGGCCCAGGCCCAGCGAGCGTGGCTGGCGCACAAACAGGCAGTTCATGTCGTCGGGCGCGATGCTGCGCACCAGCGCGAGCATCTCGCGCTTGCCGGCGTTCTCCAGCTCGTTCTCCAGCTCGTACGCGGTATCGAAATGGTCTTCGATCGCGCGCTTGCTGCGGCCGGTGACGAACACCATGTCGCGGATGCCGGCCTCGTAGGCCTCCTCAACGGCGTACTGGATCAGGGGCTTGTCCACCACCGGCAGCATCTCCTTGGGCGATGCCTTGGTGGCGGGCAGGAAGCGGGTGCCAAGCCCCGCGACGGGAAAGACGGCCTTGCGGACACGGGTGGGTGCGTTCAAGTCGGGTGCCTCACGAAAAGGGTGCCGGGTAAAAACAAGGGCGCCTGCAGCGCCCTTGTCCGGTGATCGGGCTGATCTTAGCCCAGGCGCGCGAGCTGCTCCTGGATGCGCGCCAGCGTGGCCCCGAAGTCGGCCACGCGCTTCTTTTCCTGCTCGATCACGGCCGGCGGGGCCTTGGCCACGAAAGCCTCGTTGCCCAGTTTGCCGTTGGCCTTGGCGATTTCGCCGGACAGGCGCGCGGCCTCCTTGGACAGGCGGGCCTTTTCAGCAGCGACGTCGATCTCCACGAACAGCGCCAGGCGGGCGTCGCCCACTACGGCCACGGGCGCGCTTTGCGCGGCCTGGGCCCAGGCGGCCTCGTCGTCGAACACCTTCACCTCGCTGAGCTTGGCCAGGTTCTGCAGCACCGGGGCGATGTCGCGCATGAAGTCCGCGTCGCCCGCCACCAGCAACGGCAGGCGCTGTGCGGGCGACACGCCCATCTCGCCGCGCAGCGTGCGGCAGGCGTCCACCACCTGCTTGATGCGCGCCACGTAGGCGATGGAGCCCTCGTCGATTTTCTCGGGCTGGGACTGCGGATAGGCGGCGATGGCAATGGAGTCGCCCTTCAGGCCCGCCAGCGGGGCCACTACCTGCCACAGCGCTTCGGTGACAAAGGGGATGACGGGGTGCGCCAGGCGCAGGATGGCCTCCAGCACACGGATCAGCGTGCGGCGCGTGGCGCGCTGCTGCGCTTCGTTGCCAGTCTGGATCTGCACCTTGGCGATTTCCAGGTACCAGTCGCAGAACTCGTTCCAGACGAAGTCGTAGAGGGTGTTGGCCACGTTGTCCAAGCGGAACTCAGCGAAGCCCTTGGCCACTTCGGCCTCGACCTGTTGCAGCTGCGAGACGATCCAGCGGTCGGCCTGACTGAAGCGCAGGTAGCTTTCAGTGCAGCCCTGCGCGGTGTCCATGCCGCAGTCGTAGCCCTCGCAGTTCATCAGCACGAAGCGGCTGGCGTTCCACAGCTTGTTGCAGAAGTTGCGGTAGCCCTCGCAGCGCTTGCTGTCGAAGTTGATGCTGCGCCCCAGCGACGCCAGCGCGGCGAAGGTGAAGCGCAGCGCGTCGGCGCCATAGGCGGGAATGCCCTCGGGGAATTCCTTTTGTGTGTTCTGGCGCACCTTGGGTGCGGTCTCGGGGCGGCGCAGGCCCTGGGTGCGCTTGTCCAGCAGGGGTTCGAGCGCAATGCCGTCGATCAAGTCCACCGGGTCGAGCACGTTGCCCTCGGACTTGCTCATCTTCTTGCCCTGCGCGTCCAGCACCAGGCCGTGGATGTAGACATGCTTGAACGGCACGCGACCGGTGAAGTGCGTGGTCATCATGATCATCCGGGCGACCCAGAAGAAGATGATGTCGTAGCCCGTGACCAGCACGCTGCTGGGCAGGTACAGGTTGTAGTCGTCGGTGGCAGCGTCGGTCTGGTTTGGCCAGCCCATGGTGCTGAAGGGCACCAGGGCGCTGGAGTACCAGGTGTCGAGCACGTCCGCATCGCGGGTCAGCGTCTTGCCGGGGGCCTGGGCCTGGGCCTCTTGTTCGTTGCGGGCCACGTACACATTGCCGTCCTCGTCGTACCAGGCCGGGATCTGGTGGCCCCACCACAGCTGGCGGCT
Source organism: Diaphorobacter sp. LI3 (assembly GCF_022807955.1). Taxonomy (NCBI): domain Bacteria; kingdom Pseudomonadati; phylum Pseudomonadota; class Betaproteobacteria; order Burkholderiales; family Comamonadaceae; genus Diaphorobacter; species Diaphorobacter sp. LI3. The sequence goes on from NZ_CP094346.1 coordinate 1,644,314, forward strand.
GATGCACCAGTCCTGGATGTTGTTCATCCACTGGTTGTAGGTGTTGACCCAGTTCTCGGGCACGAACTGCACCTGGCCGCTGGCCACGGCGTCGATGGCCTTTTGCGCGATGCTCTTGCCGGTGGCGTCGCCCGTGCCTTCTTGGGCCACCTTGTTCATGGCCACGAACCACTGGTCGGTCAGCATGGGCTCGATCACCTGGCCGGTGCGGGTGCAAATGGGCACCATCAGCTTGTGCTTCTTGGTCTCGACCAGCAGGCCCTGGGCCTCCAGGTCGGCCACGATGGCCTTGCGCGCCACGAAGCGGTCCATGCCCTGGTACTTGGGCGGCGCGTTCTCGTTCACCGTGGCCTGCAGGGTGAGCACGCAAATCATGGGCAGCTTGTGGCGCTGGCCCACCTGGTAGTCGTTGTTGTCGTGCGCGGGCGTGACCTTGACCACGCCGGTGCCGAACTCCTTGTCCACGTAGGCGTCGGCAATCACCGGGATCTCGCGGTCGCACAGCGGCAGCTTCACCATCTTGCCGATCAGGTGCGCGTAGCGCTCATCCTCGGGGTGGACCATCACGGCCACGTCGCCCAGCATGGTCTCGGGGCGGGTGGTGGCCACCACCAGCTGGCCGCTGCCGTCGGCCAAGGGGTAGGCGATGTGCCACAGCGAGCCGTCTTTTTCCTCGTTCTCCACTTCCAGGTCCGACACGGCGGACTGCAGTTTGGGGTCCCAGTTCACCAGGCGCTTGCCGCGGTAGATCAGGCCCTGCTGGTAGAGCTTCACGAAGGTGTCGGTCACCACCTTGGAGAGCTTGTCGTCCATGGTGAAGTACTCGCGGCTCCAGTCCACGCTGTCGCCCAGGCGGCGCATCTGGGTGGTGATGGTGTTGCCGCTCTTTTCCTTCCACTCCCACACCTTCTTCACGAAGTCGGGGCGGCCCAGGTCATGGCGGCTCACGCCTTGCTCCTGCAGCTGGCGCTCCACCACGATCTGCGTGGCGATGCCGGCGTGGTCGGTGCCGGGCACCCAGGCCGTGTTGTGGCCCAGCATGCGGTGGTAGCGCGTCAGGCTGTCCATGATGGTCTGGTTGAACGCGTGCCCCATGTGCAGCGTGCCCGTCACGTTGGGCGGAGGCAGCTGGATGGCGAACGCCGGCTGCCCAGCCCGCGCCGCGCCCGTGCCGCGGTAGCCTGCCACGCCGTAGCCGCGCTTTTCCCATTCGGGGCCCCAGTGGGCCTCCAGGGCGGCGGGCTCAAAGGACTTGGAGAGGCTGTTCAGGCCGGGTTGTTCGATCGTGTCGCTCATGGCAATGAAAAACGGCATCCCGTGGGATGCCGCCTGGGCAGTGGTTCGGAGGATGGGGGCATTTTATTCGGTTACCGCCATGCTTCCATACTGATAGCTGCTTGCGCTTGCTGGATAAGCGCTGGAGGCGCTTTTTACTCAGACCCTGTGGTGGGCACGAATTCGGGGCGGTCGTTGGTCTGGGGTTTGAGCGGCGCGCTGGCATGGCCGCCGGCGCGTTCCTTGCGCCATTGCTCTTTGCGGGCCGTCCACTCGGCCAGCCGGGCGTGGGCGGTGGTGCTTTCGCGCTGCATCTGCGCGGTGTCGGCCAGTTGGGCCGACAGCTCCAGCCGGATGCCGTTGGGGTCGAAGAAGTAGATGCTCTTGAAGATGTGGTGGTCGGTCACTCCGAGCACCTGCACACCGTGTGCCTGCAGACGGGTTTTGGTGTCCTCCAGCTCTTGCACGGTGTTCACGCGGAAGGCGATGTGGTTGACCCACGGGGGGGTGTTGGGCGAGGGCTCGGGCTTCACGTCGTCGCCCAGGTCGAAGAACGCGATGAACGAGCCGTCCTGCAGCCGGAAGAAGAAGTGGGTGTAGGGGCAGTACTCGCCCGTGCTGGGCACGTAGTCGCTCTGGATGATGTGGTACAGCGGCAGGCCCAGGATGTCCTCGTAGAAGTGGCGCGTCTCCTCCGCGTCGCGCGCCTTGTAGGCGTAGTGGTGCAGCTGCTGGATGGCGGCGGGGGGCGGGAGGGTGTCGTGGGGAGCAGTCATGGCGTTGTCTCCGGGATAGGGCGCCAGGGCGCATGCTGGTATGAAGAAGTGCCTGAAATTCTACTATTCGTAATTGATTTGCGTTAAGTGAATTTGAAAACCGCTGTCCAGCAGGCATGGCGCAGCCGCCGCGGCAAAGGCGGCCGGTGGCCTCAAACGGGAAAGGGGGAGTGGTGCTTGTATCTTTAAACCAGACCAGCGCGGTAGAGTCTGAACGCCGTTGAGGCGGCCAGACCGGCCCGTGCAGTTTGGTAGGCGCTGGGGTGATAGAGCCCGTGACTGAGTACAGAACGCATGGCCGCCGCGCTGGTCTTCGTGAAGCCCGAACGGTTACGCGCGCCTTGATTGAGCGCGCATGCACAAGCAAGGGATCTGAAGATCATGTCTGTTACCTCAGTGACGGTGGGCATCGACGTGGCCAAGGCGCACGTGGATGTCTGTGTGCTGGGTGCCAAGAGCAGCGCCCAGCGGTTTGACAACGATGCCGAAGGCCACTCGGCGCTGGCGGCTGCCCTGCAGCCCCTGGACGTGGGTCTGGTGGTGATGGAGGCCACCGGCGGCTACGAGGCCGCGTTAGCGTGTGCCCTGCAGGCCACAGGCCTGCCCGTGGCGGTCATCAACCCGCGCCAGGCGCGCGACTTCGCCAAATCCATGGGACGCCTGGCCAAGACCGACGCGGTGGATGCGCGCACGCTGGCCGAGCTGGCAGCGGTGCTGCTGCGCCGCGACGATCTGCAGCGCTTCTTGCGCCCCCTGGCCGATGAGCGCCAGCAGTGGCTCGCGGCCCTGGTCACGCGCAGGCGCCAGTTGCTGACCATGCTCCATTCGGAGCGCCAACGGCTGCAGATCACGCCCAAGAAGCTGCACGCCAGCATCGAGGCCATCGAGGCGGCGATCAAGGCGCAGCTCGATGAGATCGAAGAGCAGATGGTCACGCATGTGCGCGAGCACTTTGGGGAGCTCGACACGCTGCTGCAGTCGGCTGCGGGAGTCGGCCCGGTGGCCAGTGCCACGATGATTGCCGAGCTGCCAGAGCTGGGCCGGCTGAACCGGCGCGAGATCGCTGCATTGGTGGGCGTGGCGCCCATGGCCAATGACTCCGGCGGCAGCAAGGGCAGGCGGCGCGTACAAGGCGGGCGCTTCGAGATCCGCCGCGTGCTGTACATGGCAACGCTCACGGCCACCCGCTACAACCCGGCCATCAAGGCCTTCTACGAGCGTCTGAAGGCCGCTGGCAAGTTGCCCAAGGTCGCCCTGGTCGCTTGCATGCGCAAGTTGCTCACCACGCTCAACGCCATGGTGCGCACTGGAAAACCTTGGGACAAGTCGCTTCATTGCGCTTGACTTCGAAGACGGTTACTCAGGCGTTCGCCTGGGCGGCTTTCTTCCAGGCATCCGCGGCGGCCTCTGCGTCGCCGCGCTGCTCGGCCAGCTCGGCCAGGTGGCGCCAGGCGCTGGCGCGCAGCGACGCATCGGGAAGCTGCTGAGCGGCCTGGGTGAAGAGCTGCTGGGCCTTGCCCCACAGGTTGCGCTGCAGGCAGGCCTTGGCCGACAGGTATTGCAGACGCGCGTTGCGCGGAGCCGCCTGCTGGGCGGACTCGATGCGCGCCAGCCAGTTGGCATCCAGCGCCTGCAGGCTGCCCTCGAGCGCGCGCACCAGCTTGAGCACCTGGGCATCGGGCAGCGGGGGCTGAGCGGGGTCCGTCATGCGTTCCCACACCGGCAGAAGCCATGCGCGCACCTGCATCGCATCGCCGCCCAACTGGCCCAGGCGCTGCGCCGCATGCACGGCAATCTCGGGCATGGCGCGCTCATGGGGCTCCAGCCCCAGCCAGATGCGCTGCAGTTGGGCCGGGTCGTAGGCGCCGTTGATCAGTTCCATTGCCAGGCCGCGCACGATGCTCTCGGCGGCGGCCGGCGAAAAAGCGTGGTGCTTGCCCAGCAGACGGGCGGTTTCCAGCGCCTGCTCGGTCTGGTGCGACAGGCGCGATGCCTTGAGTTTGGCGCGCAGTGCCAGCGTGCGGCGCGCCGTGCCGGCCGGCAGGACGGAAAGGCGCTCCAGCGCGGTGGTGGCGTCGCGCTCGTCCAGCGACCAGCGTGCAGCGCGCAGCTGCGCGCCCTCGCGCAATTCCTGCTCGATGGCGACCGCACGATCGGGAATGTTGTCCAGCGCCTGCTGCAAGTGTGCTTCCCGCGTGGCACGGTCCTGCAGCGCATGCGAGCTTTCCGCGGCCACCATGTGGGCCAGCGTGCGCAGCCGACGGCCATGGGGCAGGGCTTCCTTGGCGTCTTCGAGGGCGCGCTCCTGCGCGATCGCGGATTCCGCGGACTTGCGGGCGCGCAGGAAGCGCCCTCCCAGCATCTGCGACAGCGCATCCAGCAGCGCACCGTGCATGGCACGCTCCTTTTGCAGCAGGCGCCAGCGGCGCGCCTGCATGGGTAGCTCCAGCAGCGCCGCCAGGGCGCGCAGCGCCGCGTACAGCAGCGTGAAGCCGCCGAACAGCAGCATCAGCACCATGTTGAGGGACAGATCGATGCGGTAGGGCGGCCAGTACAACGTGACCGTGCCCTGGTTGTTGCCCGCAAACAGGGCGACGGCAACGGCCACACCGAACAGGGCCAGGAACCAGAGTGCTGCGCGCATGGGCAGAGTGTCCTAGGGGCGGGTCAACGGCCGGCCGCGGCCGTGGCCAGCGCGGCGAAGGTGTCCTCCAGCGCGGGCATTTCGACGGTCTTCATGTGCGCCTGCAGCTGCTGCAGGGCCGCGATGGCGTTCTGCGTGCGGCGCGAGGCAGGGTCGAAGTACTTGCCCAGCGCGCTGTAGGCGCCGGCCAGGTCGGCGCGCGCCGAATCCATGCGACGCGCCAGCAGGCCCAGCCGTGCATTGAGCAGCTTGAGCTTGAGGTTCTCGCGCAGGAAGAAGGCCTGGTCGGGGGCGAGCAGGATGGCGTCGGGATGGTCGATGCGGCTCACGCGCACCAGGCCGCGCACCTCGTCGCGCACGCCTTCCCAGGTGCGGTGCAGCGTGGCTTGCCAGCGCGGCTGGCTGGCGGTGCTCGCGGCGGGGGCGGGCGCCGTCGCCTCGCCCGCCGGGCGGCGCATGCTGGCTGCCTGGGCCACGCTGCCCAGCAGGGGCAGCTCGTCCACCTGGAGCACCAGGTCGTCCAGGCGGCCGAGCAGACCCGCAGTGTCGATGACGTTGGCGCGCTCCAGGCGCTCCAGGTCATGGCCCATGGCGCGCAGCACGGGCGCCAGGCGCGGCTGCGATGCGCGCTCCACGCGCTGGCTCGCGCTCTTGAGCGCGGCCACCAGGGGCTGCAGGCTGCCCGTGAGTTGGGCCTGCTGCTGCGCCAGGCGGATGGCGGCTTCCACGTCCACCACCAGGTTCTCGTCGCGCGTGCGCGAGAGGCTTTGCATGAGCTCTTCCAGCTGGCTGCGCTGCAGCGCGACTTCGCTCACGCGGGCTTCTGCCACGGCCAGGCGCGTGGAGGTCTCGCGCGCCAGTTCCTGCGCTTGCTGGGCCATGGTGCGTGCCTCGATGGCCTGGGCGCCGGAGTCGGCCGACTGGCGTGCCAACTGCTCCTGGATGGACGACAGCCGCTGCCACAGCATCACCGAACTGGCCAGCGCGGCAATGGCGATGGCGCTCAGCGCGAACAGGGTCGCGCGGCCGCCGTGGGCCGCGGCGGGCCGGGGAGCGGCGGGCGCCGGTGCGGGCAGCCCGGATGAGGACTCATTGCTCATAAAGCGATTCTATCGAGGCTGCCACTTCATCGAACGCCGGACGGCATTCGTGCACACTGCCAAAGCCGGCCACACGTGCGGCCTGCGCGATACGCGGGTGGGTGGTCAGGGCGCGGGCCATGCCCCAGTGTTGCGCGGGCAACACAGCACGCAGGTTGGCGATGGCCTCGGAACTGCTCAGCAGCCAGACCGAGCCGTCGCTGGCGGCTGCTTGCGCCAGCACCAGTTGCTGGGCGTCGAGGCGGGGTGCGCCGCGCTCGTACGCGGCGACGAAGTCCACCGCGCCACCCGCAGCGGCGACCTGCCGGGCCAGCCATTCGCGCCCGTTGCCGCCCTCGGCCGTGGGGGCGTTGGCTCCACGCACGATGAGCACGCGGTCGCCCGGGCCGATCTGCGGCGCGACCACCTGCCACAGGGCTTCGGAGTCAAACTGCGCGGCGTCGGCGCCGGGAGCGTCAATGCGCTCGGGCGCAACCCCGGCCTGCACGAGTGCCGCCACGGTACCGGGGCCGGGAGCCCATACTCTCGTTTTGATAGCTGCTAACGCTTGTCCAGAAAGCGCTAGAGGCATATTTGATTCAAAGAAATACTGCGCCGCGTTGCCGCTCACGAACATCACCGCGCAGTAGCGGTCCATCCGTGCGCGGGCCTGTTGCAGTTCCTCGCGCAGAGCCGGGTTGGTCACCGGGCCGATGGCGATGAGTGGCAGCGCCAGCGCGGCGATGCCGCGCGCCTGCAGATCGGCGGCCCACTGCGTGGCCTCGCGCGCGGGGCGCGTGACGATGGCCCGGGGCGGCGGCACGGGCAAGGTCAGAGCGCTCCCACCGCGCCCGCAGTGCGCAGCTGTGCGGCGACGGCCAGTCCCAGCGCGTCGGCCTGCTCCAGCGTATGCACGGGGGCCGCGCCCTCGGCGCGCACCAGCGGCACCCGGGCCGCGACGTCGCCCCAGGCGGCGCGCAGCGAGAGCGTGTCGCCGTCCCACTGGCCATGCGCGGCCAGCGGCATGGAACAGCTCCCCCCCATGGCGCGGCTTACGGCACGCTCGGCCGTCACCGTGAGCCAGGTGCGCTCATGGGCCAGCGGCGCCAGCGCCTCACGCAGGTCGTGGCGGTCGCCGCGGATCTCGATGCCCAACGCGCCCTGGCCGGCGGCGGGCAGCATCTGCTCGGGCGTGAACACGGCGCGGATGCGTTCGTGCAGGCCCAAGCGCTTCAGGCCTGCGGCCGCGAGCACGATGGCCGCGTACTGGCCCTCGTCCAGCTTGCGCAGGCGCGTCTGCACGTTGCCGCGCAGCGGCTCGATCTGCAGGTCGGGGCGCAGCGCTTGCAGCAGCACCTGGCGGCGCAGGCTGGAAGTGCCCACCACCGCACCGTGGGGCAGTTCGTCCAGCGATGCGTAGCCGGGCGACACGAAGGCGTCGCGCGGGTCCTCGCGCTCCATCACACAGGCCAGGGCGAAGCCCTGGGGCAGCTCCATGGGAACGTCCTTGAGCGAATGCACCGCGATGTCGGCGCGGCCTTCCTCCAGCGCCACTTCCAGCTCCTTCACGAACAGGCCCTTGCCGCCCACCTTGGACAGCGTGCGGTCCAGGATCTGGTCGCCGCGCGTGGTCATGCCCAGCAGCGCCACGGCGTGGCCGCGCGCGCGCAGCAAGGACTGCACATGCTCGGCCTGCCAGAGCGCGAGCTGGCTTTCGCGCGTGGCGATCACGATGGAAGGAAGCGAGGGGGAGGGAGTGGTCATTGCGGCGTCTGTCTCGGCCCCCGCAGGCACGGCGGCGGGGCAGCGGGGGAATGCTAGCATGCTGCGCTGCAACAGCCGCGCCATTCCATCAACCATCCCATCGGCGCGCCAGGAGACCTTTGCGCATGACCGCCCCCGCCCGCAAGACCGACGCCGCCGCGGCGCCGGCGCCCGCCCGCAAGACCGACAAGGACCTGCCGCTGATCCAGGACATCCGCCTGCTGGGGCGCATCCTGGGCGACGTGATCCGCGAACAGGAGGGCGTGGCGGCCTATGACCTGGTGGAGCAGGTCCGCAAACTGTCAGTGGCCTTCCGGCGCGACGCGGATCACGAGGCCGACAAGGCGCTGAAGAAGCTGCTCAAGGGCCTGACGGGCGACCAGACGGTGAGCGTGATCCGCGCCTTCACGTACTTCAGCCACCTGGCCAACCTGGCCGAGGACCGCCACCACATCCGCCGCCGCGCCGTGCACGAGCGCGCGGGCAGCGCGCAGGAGGGCAGCATCGAGGTGGCGCTGGCGCGCCTGCGCTGGGCCGGCATCGCGCCGCGCACCGTGGCGCAGACGCTGGCCACCAGCTATGTGGCGCCGGTGCTCACGGCACACCCGACCGAGGTGCAGCGCAAGAGCATCCTGGACGCGGAGCGCGAGATCGCCCTGCTGCTCACCCAGCGCGACGATATCCAGGCGCGCGCCCAGCTCTACAACAGCGCGAAAGACACGCTCACCCCGCGCGAGCTGGCCGCCAACGAGGCCCAGCTGCGCGCGCGCGTGGCCCAGCTGTGGCAGACGCGGCTGCTGCGCTACTCCAAGCTCACCGTGGCCGACGAGATCGAGAACGCCCTTTCGTACTACGAATACACCTTCCTGCACGAGATCCCCAAGATCTATGCCGAGCTGGAGCGCGAGCTGGGCGGCAGCCACCCCGTGGCGAGCTTCCTGCGCATGGGCCAGTGGATCGGTGGCGACCGCGACGGCAACCCCAACGTGAGCGCCGACACGCTGGTCCTGGCCCTGCGCCGCCAGGCCGAGGTGGCGCTGCGCCACTACCTGACCGAGGTGCATCACCTGGGGCGCGAGCTGTCGCTCTCCAGCAACCTGGTGCAGGTCTCGGCCGAGATGCTGCAGCTCGCCGCACGCTCGCCCGACACCAGCGAGCACCGCCGCGACGAACCCTACCGCCGCGCACTCACGGGCGTGTACGCGCGGCTGGCCGCCACGCTCAGGGATTTGACGGGCGGCGAGGCTGCACGCCATGCCGTAGCCCCACAGAATGCGTACGCCAGCGCGGGCGACTTCCTGGCCGATCTGCGCGTGATCGAGGCTTCGCTGCGCTCGCACCGCGGTGCGGCCCTGGTGGGCGAACGCCTGCGCCCGCTGATGCGCGCAGTGGAAGTGTTCGGTTTTCACCTGGCCACGGTGGATCTGCGCCAAAGCTCCGACCAGCACGAGCGCGTGGTGGCCGAACTGCTGGCCACCGCCCGGGTGGAGTCCGACTACGAGGCCCTGCCCGAGCCCGCGCGCCGCGCGCTGCTGCTGCGCCTGCTGTGTGACGCACGGCCCCTGCGCGTGGTGGGGGCGCCGTATTCCGAGCACACGACGGGTGAGGTCGCCATCTTCGAGACCGCGCGCCAGATGCGCGAGCGCTATGGCGACGACGCCATCCGCCACTACATCATCAGCCACACCGAGACGGTGAGCGACCTGCTGGAGGTGCTGCTGCTGCAAAAGGAGGTGGGCCTGCTGCAAGGCACGCTGGACACGGGCGCCAGGGCGGACCTGATCGTGGTGCCGCTGTTCGAGACGATCGAGGACCTGCGCAATGCCGCGCCCATCATGCGCGAGTTCTACGCGATCCCTGGCATCGTGCAGTTGGTGCGCGCCAGCGGGGCCGAGCAGGACATCATGCTCGGCTACAGCGACAGCAACAAGGACGGAGGCATTTTCACCAGCAACTGGGAGCTGTACCGCGCCGAGATCGCGCTGGTGGCGCTGTTCGACGAGATGAACGCCGCCCAGGCGGGCGCGCCCATCCAACTGCGCATGTTCCACGGCCGTGGCGGCACGGTGGGGCGTGGCGGCGGGCCCAGCTACCAGGCCATCCTGGCGCAGCCGCCCGGCACCGTGCGCGGGCAGATCCGCCTGACCGAGCAGGGCGAGGTGATCGCCTCCAAGTACGCCAACCCCGAGATCGGCCGGCGCAATCTGGAAACCCTGGTGGCCGCCACGCTGGAAGCCACGCTGCTGCAACCCACCAAGTCCGCCACCAAGGCGTTCCTGGAAGCGGCCGAGCAGCTCTCGCAGGCCAGCATGGAGGCTTACCGCGCGCTGGTGTACGAGACGCCGGGCTTCACCGATTACTTCTTCAATTCCACGCCGATCCGCGAGATTGCCGAGCTCAACATCGGCTCGCGCCCGGCCAGCCGCAAGGCCAGCCAGCAGATCGAGGATCTGCGCGCCATTCCCTGGGGCTTTAGCTGGGGCCAGTGCCGCCTCACGCTGCCGGGCTGGTTTGGCTTCGGCGCGGCGGTGGATGCCTTCACGCACGCGCCGGGCAAGGATCCCAAGGCTCAACTGGCGCTGTTGCAGAAGATGTACCGTCAGTGGCCGTTTTTTCGCACGCTGCTGTCCAACATGGACATGGTGCTGGCCAAGAGCGACCTGGCGCTGGCCTCGCGCTACAGCGAGCTGGTGGCCGATGCGCGCCTGCGCAAGAAGGTGTTCGGTGTGATCGAGGCCGAATGGCAGCGCACGGCCGACGCGCTCACGCGCATCACGGGAGAAAAGCAGCGCCTGGCGGCCAACACGGCGCTGGCGCGCTCCATACGGCACCGCTTCCCCTACATCGACCCCCTGCACCACCTGCAGGTGGAGCTGGTGCGCCGCTGGCGCGCGGGCCAGGGCGACGAGCGCGTGCAGACCGGCATTCACATCTCCATCAACGGCATTGCCGCGGGGCTGCGCAACACGGGCTGAGGTACGGGCGTGGTAGACGGCATCACGGCGCAGTGGCTGCAACGCCTGGGCGCGCAGGTCGCCTGGGCTTACGGCCTGCGCGTGCTGCTCGCGCTGGGCGGCGCCATGGCCTGGAGCTGGGGCACGCACCAGGTGGAGCTGGTGGTGCCGCTGTTCCTGGGCGTGCTCGCGTCTGCGCTGGCCGAGACGGATGACAGCTGGCGCGGCCGCCTGAAGGCGCTGCTGGTCACACTGGCGTGCTTCGCGCTGGTGGCCTTTCCGGTGGCGGCGCTCGTGGACCAGCCGCTGTGGTTCCTGCTGGTGCTGCTGGTGTGCAGCTTCGTCTTCACATTGCTGGGCGCGGTCGGCGGGCGCTACCGCGCGATCGCTTCGGCCACGGTGATCCTGGCGCTGTATGCGGCCCTCAGCGTGCCCCAGGGCGCGGGCGACACGCAGCCCTGGTGGCGCATGCCTGCGCTGCTGCTGGCGGGCGCGGGGTGGTACGGGCTGCTGTCGCTGGCGTGGTGTGTGCTCACGCCGTTGTTGCCCCTGCGGCATGGCATGGCTGCGCTGTACGAGGAACTGGGCGCCTACCTGCGGCTCAAGGCCAGCGTCTTCGAGCCCGTGCGCGGCGTGGATGTGCAGCAGAGGCGGCTGGCGCTGGCACAGACCAATGCGCGCGTGGTGGCGGCGCTCAACAGCGCCAAGGAAAGCCTGTTCAGCCGCATGGACGCGCAGCCGCCCCAGGGCCGGCTGCTGCAGCTGCTCAACCTGTATTTCATCGCCCAGGATATTCACGAGCGCGCGAGCTCCTCGCACTACCACTACAACGAATGGGCGGACGTGCTCTTTCACAGCGATGTGCTGTACCGCTGCCAGCGCGTCCTCACGCTGCAGGGCATGGCCTGCACGCAGCTGGGTGAAGCACTGCGCCGGCGCCGCCCGCTGGTGCGCGATGCGGGGCATGCGCAGGCGCTGGCAGACTTGCATGATTCCATCACCTACCTGGAGCGCCAGGGCCAGAGCGCCTGGCAGCGCCCGCTGCGCTCGCTGCGCGCGCTGGCGCGCAACCTCAGCACGCTGGACGCGCAACTCACCACCGCCACGCTGCCCATGCAAAACGCGGTGCTGGGGGACATCGCATTGTTCGACCGCACGCCGCGCTCGCTGGCCGATGCGTGGGGCCGCGTGCGTGCGCAGCTGCATGCGCGCTCGGTGCTGTTTCGGCATGCGGTGCGCCTCACGCTGGCGTTGGCCGCGGGGTATGCCGCCATGCAGCTCACGGACCCGCGGCATGGCTACTGGATCCTGCTGACCACGCTGTTCGTCTGCCAGCCGACCTATGGGGCCACCGTGTCCCGCGTGGCGCGGCGCGTGCTGGGCACCGCGCTGGGGCTGGTGGCGGGCTGGGCGTTGCTGGAGCTGTTCCCCAGCCCGACCCTGCAGGCGCTCTTGGCCGTGGCGGCGGGGGTGCTGTTTTTCCTTACGCGAACCCAGCGCTACCTGCTGGCCACGGCGGCCATCACGCTGATGGTGCTGCTGTGCTTCAACCAGACCACGGGCGAAGGCTACACGCTCATCCTGCCGCGCCTGCTGGACACGGTGATCGGCAGTCTCATCGCGGCGGCCGCCATGTTCCTGGTATTGCCTGACTGGCAGGGCAAGCGCCTGGGTGCCGTGGCGGCCGAGGCGCTGGAGGCCCATGCGCTGTACCTGCGCGAGATCATGTCGCAGTACGCCACCGGCAAGAACGACGACCTGGACTACCGCCTGGCGCGCCGCGTGGCGCACAACGCCGATGCGGCCCTGTCCGCCGCCCTGTCGCACATGCTGCTGGAGCCGCGCTGGGTGCGCCGCCACGCGCGCGTGGGCCTGCAGTTGCTGGTGCTCTCGCACACGCTGTTGAGCTATCTGTCGGCCCTGGGTGCGCACCGCGGTCTGCCGGCCGACGTGGCGGCCGATTCGTTGGCAGAGCGCGCCGCCCGTGAGGCCGCGAACCAGATCGAGCAGATGGCCCAGGCGCTGCGCGGGCGGCATGCGCTGGCGCAGGAGGATGGCGCTGCCGAGGGGTTGGCGCTGGCGCTGGAGCAGGCGGCCGATGCCTCCGGCGACGGCCTGTCGCTCGTGCAGGCCCAGTTGGCGCTGGTGTGCCGGCAGGTGGCGCCGCTGCGGGCCGCGGTGCGCTCGCTTGCCGGGCAGGGCGCGGCGGCCTGAGGCTGATCTGGCCCGCAAAGCCCCTCTTGTTCCACCCTTGGCGCGCAGGCGCACCGGCTAGCATGGCCGGTCGTCACGCAATACATATTCTTCGATCATGAGAAACCGGGTTTTGGCCTTCTGCGTCCTGGCCGGGCTGGCGGCCGGCTGCGCGCCCCTGCCAACGGCGCCGCACGGCGCGACGCCGGAGGGGGCGCACGCGCCCACGGAGCAACAGGCGGTGAACGCAGTCCGCCAATGGGACGTGCTGGCTGCCGACGTGGCGGCGCATGTGGCCGATCGGCTGCGTGCGTGGCCCGCGGGGCAGCACCCGATCCATGTGGAGATGGCCCCCCAGGCCTCCGACTTTCAGCGCGGCTTTCGCGAGTTGCTGGTCACGCATTTGGTGGAGCGGGGCATCGCCGTGACCACCGAACCCGTAGCCCTGCGGTTGCGGGCCAGCACCCAGCTGGTGCAGCACCACGCGGGTGCGGCGTCCGCGGCGCCGTTGCAGCGCCTGGCCGAAGGTGTGTACGTGCGGCGCAATGCAACGCATGCGGACGCGAGTGTGCCGATGCGCACCGAGGTGCTGGTCGTCACGTCGCTGGAAAGCGAGGGCCGGGTGCTGGTGCGCACATCTGACGTGTACACGATCGCGCAGCCGGACGCACCGCTGTACCAGCGCCCCGCTGCGGCGCCGGGGCCCCTCACGACCTGGCGGGTCGTGCCATGAAGGAGGGAGACCGCATGACGCAACGCATTGGAATACAGCGGCGCGTGCTGCTGGCAGCGGTGCTGACCGCCAGCGCATTGGCCCTGCCGGGCTGCGCACGCTACTACTACGGCGCTGCGGCCAGCAGCGACCCCGTGGACCTGATGGCCAGCAACCACGGCGCCGCGGATGCGCTGTTGCTGCAAGTGCCGCTGGACCCCGGCGCCCCCGTGCTGGTGGGAACAGTGGTGCAGTTGGACCGGTTGGATGAATCTTCGCGCCTGGGGCGCTTGGTGGCCGAGCAACTGGCGGGCCGGCTGGCCCAGCGCGGCTTGCGCGTGACCGAGTTGCGCATGCGCGAGACCCTGGCGATGCGTCCCGGACAGGGCGAGCTGCTGCTGTCGCGGCACGCACAGGAGGTGGCGCGCGCCCAGGCGGCCCAGGCCGTGCTGGTGGGCACCTACGCGGTGGCGTCGCAGGCGGTTTACGTGAGCCTGAAGCTGGTGGGCGCGGGCAACGCGGTGCTGGCGGCGCACGACTATGCACTGCCCATGGATGCCAACGTGCGCGGTCTGCTGGCGGGCCGGTAGCCCATTGCCGCGCCGTTATGCTATTTATTTAATAGCTATTAGCGCTTGATGGGTAAGCGCTAGAGGCTATTTTCACTTGAATTAGTGCAGCGTGAGTGCGCCGGCGCTCTTGCTCTTGCCGGCACGTGCGGGCGGGTTGCACAGGCCGCAGGTATAGTGGCGGTTCTCGTACAACTCGGTGACGAACTGGCCGCTGCAGTGCGAGCACTTGGTGCGCGTGAGCATGCCGGCATCCACGAACTTCACCAGCCGCCAGGCGCGCGTGAAGGACAGCAGCGGGTCGATCTGCGCCGCGGCCACCTGCTCGTTGTAGAGGCGATAGGCCTTGGTGAGCAGTTCCACCGCGTCCAGGCTCACGCCCTTGGACAGGTATTCGTAGATGTTCAGGAACAGCGAGCTGTGGATGTTCTCCTGCCAGGTGAGGAACCAGTCCGTGGAGAAGGGCAGCTGTCCCTTGGACGGCGACTTGCCCGCGATCTCCTTGTACAGGCGGATCAGTCGCTCGTACGACAGCGTGGTCTCGGACTCCAGCACCTGCATGCGGGCTCCCATCTCGATCAGCATGGCGGCGCGTTCGATTTGCTTGGATTCGTTGAGAACGCTCTTGGCGGGTGCGGACATGGCGGGCTTTCGGAAGAAGAGGGGAACGCTGGCGTGGGACTTCAGAGCACTTCGGAGACGCGGCTGGCCATCAGGATGTTGGCGTGCAGCGTGTTGGTGGCTTCGCTGGCGGCTTTGCGCGGCGTGTTGTGGCTGGTCAGCAGGCTCCACACCAGTTCGTCGTCCACGCGGAAGCTGCACAGCAGCGTGTTGCGCGAGGCCAGCTTGAGCACCTGCGCGGCGGACAGCGATGCCAGAATGTCGGCCGCTTCTTCGTTCAGCCCCAGACGGAACACGGCTTCGGCCTTGTCCTGGCGGATCAGGGTCTGTGCCAGCATCAGGTAAGTGAGGTTGGCTTCGCGGATTTCGGCGAGCAGTTGTTCGGAGGTCATGGGGCAATCCTTTCCAAGAGGGGATCACTGCGTTGCATAACGTTGCATGTGTTGCGTGATCCGATGAAATGGATTGTGAAACCGGGGCAAAAAGAAATTAAGTCGGGGTTCGGCGCTGCGTAGCGTCTGGCGGATGAGCAGCCTTTGTAGGAATTTGCCTTACAGCGGCGTCGGCGTGTGGCGCGTGTTTGCGGTAGCGGTTTCGCCGGTACAGGCATGAAAAAACGGGCCGCAGCCCGTTGGATGGATTGCGCGCGGTCGTGCGCAGGGGGGAAGGCACCGTGTCAGGCGCCTGGCGCCTGGCTCAGTCGGCGTCGCCCATCTGGGACTGCAGGTAGTTCTGCAGCCCGACCTTGGCAACCAGTTCGATCTGGGTTTCCAGAAAATCGATGTGCTCTTCGGTGTCTTCGAGGATGTCTTCCAGCAGTTCGCGCGAGACATAGTCGCGTACCGACTCGCAGTAGGCAATGCCTTCCTTGATGGTGGCCTGCGCTCCGCGCTCGGCGCGCAAATCGCATTCCAGGATCTCGGGTACGTCTTCGCCCACCTGCAGCTTGGCCAGGTCCTGCAGGTTGGGCAGGCCGTCCAGCATGAAGATGCGGTCCATCAGCCGGTCGGCGTGCTTCATCTCGCCGATGGACTCGTCGTATTCCTTCTTGGCCAGCTTGTCGAAGCCCCAGTGCTTGAGCATGCGGTAGTGCAGGAAGTACTGGTTGATGGCCGTGAGCTCATTCTTCAGCTGGGCCTGCAGGTGTGCGATGACTTGCGCGTCGCCTTTCATGGGGCTTCTCCTTTCAGTCAGAAAGGGGCATTGTCATGACCCTGGCACCAGGGTGCAAGACAATGCCCCTGCGTGCAGGCTTTGCCTGCGTGTGATGCTGAGTCGTGTTCTCGAATGGAATGAGTTGATAGTCAATGTCAATTCAATTGATGTGTTCAATTTATTGGATTTATCATTCGATCCGGCCTAGACTTCAGTCTTGTTCTAGCCCATCAACCTAAGTAAGAGGAAACAGCAATGTCCGTGCTTAACACCACTATCAAGCCTTTCAAGACGCAAGCCTTCAAGAACGGCAAGTTTGTCGAAGTGACCGAGAAGGACGTCCTGGGCAAGTGGGCCGTGTTCTTCTTCTACCCGGCCGACTTCACCTTCGTGTGCCCCACCGAGCTGGGCGACGTGGCCGACCACTACGACGAGCTGCAGAAGCTGGGTGTTGAGGTGTACTCCGTGTCCACCGACACGCACTTCGTGCACAAGGCATGGCATGACGCCTCCGACACGATCCGCAAGATCAAGTACACCATGCTGGGCGACCCCACCTGGCAAATCAGCCAGAACTTCGACTGCCTGCGCGAAGGCCAGGGCCTGGCAGACCGCGCCACGTTCATCGTGGACCCCCAGGGCGTGATCCAGGCGATGGAAATCACCGCCGAAGGCATCGGCCGCAACGCCGCCGATCTGCTGCGCAAGGTCAAGGCTGCTCAATACGTGGCCAGCCACCCCGGTGAAGTGTGCCCCGCCAAGTGGGAAGAGGGCGCCAAGACGCTGGCTCCTTCGCTGGACCTGGTCGGCAAGATCTAAGCTGGCACCAGCCGCGTTCAGCCGCCGCGGCGGCTGACCAAGACGCCCGGGTGCCAGGCGCCCGGGTTTTTTTTGCCCATAACTAGATTGATTAGGAGTAACCCTATGCTCGACGCCAACCTCCAAGCCCAATTGAAAGCCTATCTGGAGCGCCTGCAGCGCCCGGTGGAGCTGGTCGCCACGCTGGACGATGGCGCCACTTCCCAAGAGCTGCGGGAACTGCTCCAGGAGATCCGCTCCCTCTCCGACAAGATCACCGTGGTCGAGAAGAACGACGCGCCCGTGCGCAAGCCGTCCTTCCTGATCACCAACCCCGGGGTGGACACCGGCGTGCGTTTCGCGGGCGTCCCCCTGGGCCATGAGTTCACCTCGCTGGTGCTGGCGCTGCTGCAGGTGGGCGGCCATCCCTCCAAGGAATCGGCGGACCTGCTGGAGCAGGTCAAGGGCTTGGATGGCGACTTCCATTTCGAGACTTACTACTCGCTGTCCTGCCACAACTGTCCCGACGTGGTCCAGGCGCTGAACCTGATGAGCGTGCTCAACCCGCGCATCACGCACACGGCCATCGACGGTGCCGTGTTCCAGGACGAGATCAAGGAACGCCAGATCATGGGTGTGCCCACCGTGTTCCTGAACGGCAAGAACTTCGGCCAGGGCCGCATGGAGCTGGCGGAGATCGTGGCCAAGATCGACAGCGGCGCCCATGCCCGCGTGGCGGCCAAGATCAATGCCATGGATCCGTTTGATGTGCTGGTGGTCGGCGGTGGCCCCGCTGGTGCCGCGGCCGCCGTGTATGCGGCGCGCAAGGGCATTCGTACCGGCGTGGTGGCCGAGCGTTTCGGCGGCCAGGTGCTGGATACGGTGGACATCGAGAACTACATCTCGGTCAGCAAGACCGAGGGCCCGAAGTTCGCCATCGCGCTGGAGCAGCACGTGAACGACTACGACGTCGAGGTGATGAACCTGCAGCGCGCCAAGGCGCTGAAGCCCGCCGCAACGGAAGGCGGCCTGGTGGAAATCGAACTCGACAACGGCGCAACGCTCAAGAGCAAGACCGTGATCCTGTCGACTGGCGCGCGCTGGCGCAACATGAACGTGCCGGGCGAGGAGCAGTACCGCACCAAGGGCGTGACGTACTGCCCGCACTGCGACGGCCCGCTGTTCAAGGGCAAGGACGTGGCGGTCATCGGCGGCGGCAACTCGGGCGTGGAGGCCGCGATCGACCTGGCCGGCATCGTCAAGAGCGTGACGGTGCTGGAGTTCGCCAGCGAGTTGAAGGCCGATGGCGTGCTGCAGAAAAAGCTGCGCAGCCTGCCCAACGTGACGGTCATCCTGAACGCCCAGACCACGGAAGTGAATGGCGACGGCAGCAAGGTCACCGGCCTGACCTACAAGGACCGCACGACGGACGAGGCCAAGACCGTGGCGGTCGAGGGCATCTTCGTGCAGATCGGTCTGCTGCCCAACACCGACTGGCTCAAGGGCACGGTGGACCTGACGCGCTTTGGCGAGATCATCATCGACGCCCGGGGCCACACCAACGTGCCGGGCGTGTTCGCCGCGGGAGACTGCACCAACGTGCCGTACAAGCAGATCATCATCGCCGCGGGGGCGGGCGCGACGGCGGCCTTGTCGGCCTTCGACCACCTGATTCGCCACTGATATCTAAGCCAAATTGGCCTCTAGCGCTTACCAGTCAAGCGCTGATAGCTATTAAAAACAAAGCGCCTTTCGGGGCGCTTTTGTTTTGATGCAGGGGCGATCAGTACTGCAGCCGTTCCGGCCGCACCTCCTGCAGGATGGTGGTCGCGATCTCCTCGATGCTCTTGGTGGTGGTGGATAGCCAGCGAATGCCCGAGCGGCGCATCATCGCCTCGGCCTCGGCCACCTCGTTGCGGCAGTTCACCAGATCGGCGTACCGGGAGCCGGGGCGCCGCTCATTGCGGATCTGCGACAGCCGTTGTGGGTCGATCGTCAGGCCGAAGATTTTCTTGCGGTGCGGCACCAGTGCGGGCGGCAGTTGGCGGCGCTCGAAGTCCTCGGGGATCAGTGGATAGTTGGCCACTTTCAGGCCGCACTGCATGGCCAGGTACAGGCTCGTGGGCGTCTTGCCGCTGCGCGACACGCCGATCAGGATCACGTCCGCACCCGACAGGTCGCGGTGGCTCTGGCCGTCGTCGTGGTCCAGGCTGAAGTTGATGGCTTCGATGCGGTCGCTGTATTCCTTGGACACGCTGATGTCCGAGAAACGCCCCACGCGGTGGTGTGACTTCACGCCCAGTTCGGACTCCAGCGGGCGGATGAAGGTGCCGAACATGTCCAGCAGCATGCCCCTGCAGCCGTCCTCGATGATCTTGAGCACGCTCATGTTCACCAGCGTGGTGAACACGATGGGCTTCTTGCCCTCCAGCTCGGCCGTGTGGTTGATCTGGCGCACCACCTGGTGCGCCTTGTCCTCGGTATCGATGAAGGGCAGGCGCACGTGGCGCGGGCGGATGTCGAACTGCGCCAGGATGGCATTGCCGAAGGTTTCGGCCGTGATGCCGGTGCCGTCGGAGATATAGAACACGGTGCGCGTGTGCGTGGCAAGCATGGGAAAGGAAGAGCGGGAAGGAGAGCGTGGTGATGCGATGGCGCGTGCGCTGCGGCGGGCAGCCCGCCTACAATGGCGCCCATTATTCCCAATTTCTCCCCATGCACCGCGCCGGCCCACAACAACAACAGCAAAGCCGTGGCCGCTGCATGAGCGACGACTGCCCGCCTTCCCTTGACGCGACGGTGGGCGCAGACCGGTTTTTAAACTCTGGAGCTTTCCCATGTCTGCACGTTTCGAGGCGACCGCCCTGGTCGTACCGTTTGAGAACCTGAGAATGAGCGACGTCGAGGTCGTTGGCGGCAAGAACGCCTCCCTCGGCGAGATGATCTCCCAACTGCCCCAGGGGGTGCGCGTGCCCACGGGCTTCGCCACCACCGCGCATGCGTTCCGCGAGTTCCTCAAGTACGAAGGCCTGCACGACCGCATCAGCCAGCGCCTGGCCGCGCTGGACGTGGACGACGTGCGCGCGCTGGCCGAGGCCGGCGCCGAGATCCGCGGTTGGGTGGAAAACCAGCCGTTCCCTGCCGACCTGGAAAAGGCCGTGCGCGAGGCATTTGCCGCGCTGTCGGCGGGTAACGACCAGGCCAGCTTCGCCGTGCGCTCCTCCGCCACGGCCGAGGACTTGCCCGATGCCTCCTTTGCCGGTCAGCAGGAGACCTTCCTGAACGTGGTGGGCATCGAAGCCGTGCTGCACAAGATGAAGGAAGTGTTCGCGTCGCTGTACAACGACCGCGCCATCTCCTACCGCGTGCACAAGGGTTTTGCCCATGACGTGGTGGCCCTGTCGGCGGGCGTGCAGCGCATGGTGCGCTCCGACCTGGGCGCGGCCGGGGTGATGTTCACCATCGACACGGAAAGCGGCTTCGAGGACGTGGTGTTCATCACCTCCAGCTACGGCCTGGGCGAAACCGTGGTGCAGGGCGCCGTGAACCCCGACGAGTTCTACGTGCACAAGCCCATGCTGCGCGCAGGGCACAAGGCGGTGATCCGCCGCAACCTGGGCAGCAAGCTGGTCCAGATGGTCTTTGCCTCGCCCGAGGAGAAGGCCACGTCGGGCAAGCTGGTCAAGACCATCGACGTGCCCACCGAACAGCGCAACCGCTACTCGCTGACCGACGACGAGGTGCAGCAGCTCGCGCACTACGCCCTGACCATCGAGCAGCACTACGGCCGTCCCATGGACATCGAGTGGGGCAAGGACGGCACTGATGGCCAGCTCTACATCCTCCAGGCGCGCCCTGAGACGGTGAAGAGCCAGGCCAAGGGCCAGGCCGAGCAGCGCTTCAAGCTCAAGGGCCACGGCCCGGTGCTGGCCGAAGGCCGCGCCATCGGACAGAAGATCGGCACCGGCCCGGTGCGACTGGTCAACGACATCGCCGAGATGGACAAGGTGCAGCCCGGTGACGTGCTGGTCACCGACATGACCGACCCCAACTGGGAGCCGGTGATGAAGCGCGCCAGCGCCATCGTGACCAACCGGGGCGGGCGCACCTGCCACGCGGCCATCATTGCGCGCGAACTGGGCATTCCGGCCGTGGTGGGCTGCGGCCACGCCACCGACGTGCTCAAGGACGGCACGCTGGTCACCGTGAGCTGCGCTGAGGGCGACACCGGCCGTATCTACGACGGCCTGCTCGAGACCGAGGTGACTGAGGTGCAGCGCGGCGAGATGCCGCCCATCTCCACCAAGATCATGATGAACGTGGGCAATCCGCAGTTGGCCTTCGACTTCGCACAATTGCCCAACGAAGGCGTGGGCTTGGCGCGCCTGGAGTTCATCATCAACAACAACATTGGCGTGCACCCTAAGGCCATCCTGGACTACCCCGCCGTGGATGCCGACCTGAAGAAGGCCGTGGAGAGCGTGGCGCGCGGCCATGCCAGCCCGCGCGCGTTCTACGTGGACAAGGTGGCCGAGGGCGTGGCGACCATCGCCGCCGCGTTCTGGCCCAAGCCCGTCATCGTGCGCCTGTCGGATTTCAAGTCCAACGAGTACCGCAAGCTCATCGGCGGCAGCCGCTACGAGCCCGAGGAAGAGAACCCCATGCTGGGCTTCCGTGGCGCAGCGCGCTACGTGAGCCAGGACTTCGGCGAGGCCTTCGCCATGGAGTGCGAGGCCATCAAGCGCGTGCGCAACGACATGGGCCTGACCAACGTGCAGGTCATGGTGCCCTTCGTGCGTACGCTGGGCCAGGCCGAGCGCGTCACCAAGCTGTTGGCACAGCACGGCCTGCAACGCGGCGAGAACGAGCTCAAGCTCATCATGATGTGCGAGATCCCGAGCAACGCGATATTGGCCGAGCGCTTCCTGGAGTATTTCGACGGCTTCTCCATCGGCTCCAACGACCTGACCCAGCTCACCCTGGGCCTGGACCGCGACTCGGGCCTGGAACTGCTGGCCGCCGACTTTGACGAGCGCGACCCGGCCGTGGAAGCGCTGATCCACCTGGCCATCAAGGCGTGCCGCGCGCAGGGCAAATACATCGGTATCTGCGGGCAGGGCCCCAGCGACCATCCCGACTTTGCCCAGTGGCTGGCGCGTGAGGGCATCACGTCGATCTCGCTGAACCCTGACAGCGTGATCGATACCTGGCAGCAACTGGCGCGCTGACGCGCCGCAGCCGCAGGCCATGCCCCACCGCCGGTCGCTCACGCAGGAAGAGATTGAGGGGGCGCCCTTTGCCCCCGACCTGCACGATGCGCGCCACCTGTGGCTGAAGGCGGGCCTGCTGCTCGTGTGGGTGCTGGTGTCGTTCGGCACCGGCTACTTCGCGCGCGACCTGCAATTCCTGGTGGGCCCGTGGCCGTTGAGCTACTGGATTGCCTCCCAGGGGGCAGTCCTGATGTTCATTGGCATCGTCTGCGTTTACTGTACCGCCATGAGCTACTTCGAACGGCAGGACATGGCGGCGCAGCGCGACGCTGCCACAGCCCCACCCCATGATTGAACGCGGCGGCGAGGGGCGCAGCTACATGGCGCGCCTGAACCGCATCGTGGCGCTGTACATCGCAGGGCTGCTGGGGTTCGTGGCCCTGATGGCCTGGGCCGAGCAGCGCGGGCTGTCGCGCCAGTGGATTGGCCCCATCTTCCTGTTTCTCACCGTGATGGCCTACGCCGCCATCGGCGTGTACGGCCGCACCACGGATGCGGACGAATACTACGTGGCGGGCCGCCGCATTCCGCCGTTCTACAACGGCATGGCCGCCGCCGCGGACTGGATGAGCGCGGCCTCGTTCATCAGCCTGTCGGGCGCGCTGTATCTGCAGGGCTTCTCGGGCACGCCGGAGCAGCCGGGCGGGCTGGCCTATCTGTTGGGCTGGACGGGCGGCTTCGTGCTCGTGGCCATGCTCATCGCGCCGCACCTGCGGGCGATGAACCTCTACACCGTTCCGGACTTCTTCCAGGTGCGTTTTGGCGGGCGCTGGCCACGCATCATCGCGGCCCTGTCGGCCGTGCTGTGCTCTTTCACCTACGTGGTGGCGCAGATCTACGGCGTGGGGCTGATCGCCTCGCGCCTGACCGGGGTGCAGTTCGAGATCGGCATCATGCTCGGCCTGGGCGGCGTGCTGCTGTGCTCGTTCCTGGGGGGGATGCGCGCCATCACCTGGACGCAGGTGGCGCAGTACATCGTCATCCTGCTGGCGTTCCTGATCCCGGTGTCGTGGCTGGCGTACAAGCAGCTCGGCAACCCCGTTGCACCTGTGGTGGCGGGAGCACAGATCGGCAAGATCGCCACGCTGGAGGGCGGGCTGCTGGCCTCGGAGGTCGAGCAAGACGTGGTCGCGGCCTACCTGCAGCGCGCCGAGGATTACAAGGCGCGGCTGGCCGACGTGCCCGCCGCACTCGCGCGGGAGCGCGAAGCGGCGCGCGAGCGCATCCAGCGCCTGCGCGCCCAGAACGCCGACGTGGGGCTGATCGTGGCCGCCAGCCGGGATTTGGCCTCCATGCCGCGCGACGAGGCTGCCGCGCGCGATCGCTGGACGCGCGAGATGCGCGACAACTATGAGCGCGCCCGCGCCATGGGCGGCCTGCCGCGCCACAGCCAGGCGTTTGCGGGCGATCCGCAGGGCACCCCGCAGGAGCGCCAGACCTTCGACGATGCGCGCCGCAACTTCCTGGCGCTGATGTTCTGCCTGATGGTGGGAACGGCCGGCCTGCCGCACCTGCTGACGCGCTACTACACGGTGCCCTCGGTGGCGGGCGCGCGCGCGTCGGTCGCGTGGTCGCTGTTCTTCATCGCACTGCTGTACCTGAGTGCGCCGGCGCTCGCCGTGCTGGTGAAGTTCGAGGTCATGAACAACCTCGTGGGCAGCAGCTTCGACCAACTGCCCAACTGGATGGCGCAATGGGCGCGTGTGGACGCGTCGCTGCTGTCCGTGGAGGACGTGAACGGCGATGGCATCGTGCAGTTCGGCGAAATCCGCTTCGGGGCCGACCTCATCATGCTGGCCACGCCCGAGATCGGCGGGCTCCCCTACGTGATCTCCGGCCTGGTGGCCGCGGGCGGGCTGGCCGCTGCGCTGTCCACTGCCGATGGCCTGCTGCTCACCATCAGCAACGCGCTGGTGCGCGACCTGTACCACCAGGAAACGCGCCGCAAGGCGTCGCCCGAGCAGCGGGTGATCCTGACCAAGTTCACGCTGCTCTCCGTGGCGCTGTCCGCGGCGTTCGTTGCGGCGCTCAAGCCGTCGGAAATCCTGCCCATGGTGTCGGCGTCGTTTTCCATCGCCGCATCGGCCTTCGTGCCCGCGATGGTGCTGGGCATCTTCTGGCGCGGTACTACGCGCCAGGGCGCGGTAGCCGGCATGCTCGCCGGCCTGTCCGTCACCGTGTATTACCTGTTGGCGCAGGTGGATAGCGTGCGCGAATGGGTGCCTTCCGCGCTGCTCGTCGATGGCCTGTGGTTCGGCATCCATCCGATTTCGGCCGGGGTCTTCGGCGTGCCGGTAGGCCTGGCTGTGGCGTGGAGCGTCAGCCTGGCCACGCGGCCGGGCCGCGTGCGGCCGGCTCCCGCGGACGGGCTGTAGCGCGCCGCGCCCCGCGGCTGCGCGCCCACGGGCGACCTGCGGTTTGACCTCATTCACAAATGGCCACATCCGTGCGACGCTGATCCCGTGCGGCGTTCCATGCCGCTTTTCCATCACGTACCAAGCGAAGAGGTGGGCATGATTCTCGTGAAAACACCGGCTGGGCAACTGGCGCTGAAGGATCGCCAGGGTGCGCTGTCGCCGCGCCAGCGCTCAGCCTTCATCCTGTTCGACGGCAAGCGCACCCTGGACCAGGTGCTGACGGCCACGGCGGCCATGGGTATCTCGCGCGAGGACGTGCAGCTCATGATCGACCAGGGGTTGCTGGAGAGCGGACCGGGAGCGCCGGCACCCGCGGCCGCAGCGCCGGCGGACGGCGCCGAGGTGCAGGTCGATGGCACGGGGCGCACGCAGCGCGAGCGCTATCAAGCCGCCTACCCGATCGCCACCGAACTTACCGCCAGCCTTGGGCTGAAGGGCTTCCGCCTGAATCTGGCGGTCGAGGGCGCTGCGGGGTATGAGGATCTGGCGGCGCTGGCTCCCAAGATCCGCGAGGCCGTGGGAGACGCCAAGTACACCAGGCTGGAGAGGGCGTTGTTCGCGTGAATGCGGCGCTGGGCGTGGCCCCTGCCGGACCCACCCAGTCCTCAATAAAAAAGGGAGCGTGCATGACACGCTCCCCTTGCATGAACGGCGTCCGCAGCCGGACGCAAGGTGTTCTTAGACGCGCTTGCGGTATTCGCCCGTGCGCGTGTCGATCTCGATCTTGTCGCCCTGGTCCACGAACAGCGGCACGGCCACTTCGAAGCCGGTGGCGATCTTCGCGGGCTTGAGCACCTTGCCGGACGTATCGCCCTTCACGGCGGGTTCGGTCCAGGTGATCTCGCGCTCCACGCTGGTGGGCAGTTCCACGGAGATGGCCTTGCCGTCGTAGAACACCACTTCGGCCGCCATGCCGTCTTCGAGGTAGCTGATGGCATCGCCCATGTTGGAGGCTTCCACTTCGTACTGGTTGTACTCGGCGTCCATCCACACGTACATCGGGTCGGCGAAGTAGGAGTAGGTGCACTCCTTCTTGTCCAGGATCACGTTGTCGATCTTGTCGTCGGCCTTGAAGACGACTTCGGTGCCCATGTTGGACAGGAGCGCCTTCAGCTTCATGCGCACGGTAGCGGCGCCGCGGCCGCCGCGGGCGTATTCGGTCTTCAGCACGATCATGGGGTCTTTGCCCTGCATGATCACGTTGCCGGCGCGGATTTCTTGAGCGATTTTCATGGCTTGCTTGGGAAGGAAAGGTTGACCGCTCCACAAGTCGGGGCGGGCGGGCGTGGCCCAGGCGTTTGCGTGAACTGGGCCGCCTTCCACCCCGGCGCATGTTCCGCGGCGGGGGCGCCGGCTGGGCACGCGAGTGCCGCCTTCGTATGGCGCAAAACCGGGGATTCTAGCTTTTCTCCGCCACAAACCCTAGCAGTAAGGTCAATAAATCCTGCTGTGCCAGCAGCCGCGCACGCGCGGACTGTATACATGCGCGCCATTCGCCCAGGGTGGCCGCGTCCAGCGGCGGTAACTCGCTGCGGGTCTCCAGACCGTTCCAGAGGGCCGACCAGCGCCGCAGCGATGCAGGGGCGTGCAGCCAGTCCAGGAAGGCCAGTAGCTTGGCGTGGTGCGCATCGTCGTGCTGCGGATAGATCTGCCACACGAACGGCTGGCCCGCCCACAGGGCGCGCACTAGTGAGTCCTCGCCGCGCACGAAGTTCAGGTCGCAGGCCCAGAGCATTTCGTCAAAGGCCGGCTGAGGGCAGGGTGGCAGATATGAAATTGATAGCTGCTCGCGTTTGCTGTATGAGCCTTGGAGGCTTTTTTGACTCTCAAACCGCTGCTGCCATTGGCGCACGGCCGCCGTGGCACGTCCGGGCGTGACCAGCAGCCGCACGTCGCTGCGCGGCTGCCATTGCGCCAGCAGCTGGGGCAGGGCGGGTGGCTCGTAGCAGAACAGCGAGATGGCGACTTCGTCTGCCCCGATGCCGTGGCCGGCGCGCCAGGCGGAGCGGTCGAACGCGGCCTGGCGCGCCAGCAGGTCTGGCTCACGCAGCAGGCCGCCCGTGCGCTCGGTGAAGCCGGGGTAGTAGAACCAGCGTGTCAGGCCCGCCCCCGGGCCGCTCATGAGCGGAGACGGCAGCCGGTGGCAGCGTTCCACATAGGCCTCGGCCGACAGGTACTCCAGGTTGATCCATAAGGGTTTTGGGCCTGTAGCGTTTGTGTGGTGAGCGATGGCAGCTATGAATTGCGGAGCAATTTCGCAGCCGAAGGCCTCCACCACCACGTCGCCGGGCCCGTCTACGGGCGCCTGCGTGGGCCAAGGCAGCACCTGTACGCCAGGTGCGCCCTGCGGCGCCATCCAGGCCAGAGCGCTGGCGTCATCCACCCACAGGCGCACGCGGTGGCCGCGGCTGCCCAGATCGGCCGCCAGGCGCCAGCACACGCCGATGTCGCCAAAGTTGTCGATCACCTGGCAAAAGATGTCCCAGCGCAGGTGGGCCGTGGCCTTCGTCATGGCGCCTCCTGGGCGCCGGCGCGCAGGTGGTCCACCAGCAAGCGTGCGACGCTGGACAGCGACTCCTCTGAGCGCACGCACAGCGACAGGCGCCGCCGTGCCCAGGGCTCATCCAGCGTGATGGCGCGCAGGGCCAGTGTGCCGCGGTAGATCTGGGCGCTGCCGCGCGGCAGCACGGCCACGCCCAGGCCGGCGGACACCATCAGGCACAGGGCGTCATAGCTCGTGACCTGGATGCGCAGCTTGAGCGGCATCTCCTGCTCGGCCGCGGCGCGTGTGAGCAGGTTGTTGATGGCGCTGCCCGGATGCATACCCACGAAGTCGCAGGCCAGGGCGTCTGCCAGGCGCACGCTGCGGCGGCGTGCCAGCGCATGGCCCGCGGGGACGATGAGGACCAGCTCGTCCTCGCGGTAGGGCAGCAGGCTCACGCGCTCGCCATAACTGCCGTGGTTGAGGATGCCCACGTCGGCTGCGTTCTCGGCCACCGATTGCGCCACGGCGGTGCTGATCTGCTCCTGCAGCCGCACATCGACCTGCGGGTGCGCGGCCATGAAGCGCTGCAGTTCGCCCGGGAGGAACTGCGTGATGGCCGAGATGTTGGCCACCACGCGCACGTGGCCGCGCACGCCGGCGCGAAAGTCCTGCATCTGCGTGGCGATGCCGTCCAGGTCGTTGAGCACGCCGCGCGCCAGGTGCAGCAGGGCGTAGGCCGCGGCCGTGGGCTCGGTGCCGCGGTTGCTGCGCGTGAACAGCTCCACGCGCAGCGCGTCCTCCAGCTCGGCCAGGCGGCGGCTGGCGGCGGAGGGCGCGATGTGTTCGCGCGCGGCGGCGCGGGCGATGGCGTTTTCCTCCATCACCGCGACGAACAGGCGCAGGGAGACCGGGTCGAGCTTCATGGGCGGCGATGGTACTGCGGCGGCGGCGGGCCATGCCGGTTTGCGATGGCAGCTTCGCGCTTGAGCGTTTTGCGGCCCGGCCGGGGCGCCGCATCATGCCGCCTGGATTGCAGGAGATATATGACCCCCAAGTACTACACCGCTGCCCCCACGCCCGCGGCACTGGCCGGCGTGCGCGTGATCGAAATGGGCCAGCTCATCGCCGGGCCGTTCTGCGGCAAGACATTGGGCGAGTTCGGCGCCGATGTGGTGAAGATCGAGGCCGTGGGTGCGGGCGACCCCCTGCGCAACTGGCGCCTCATCAAGGAGGGCACCTCCGTGTGGTGGCAGGTGCAGTCGCGCAACAAGAAGTCGGTGGCGCTGGACCTGCGCCAGGCCGAAGCGCAGGACATAGCGCGCCGCCTGATCGCCGAAGCCGATGTGCTCATCGAGAACTTCCGTCCCGGCACCCTGGAGGGCTGGGGTCTGTCGCCCGAGGCGCTGCACGCCCTCAACCCCGGCCTGGTCATCCTGCGCATCTCGGGCTACGGGCAGACCGGCCCCTACCGCGACCTGCCGGGCTTTGGCGTGATCGGCGAGGCCATGGGCGGCCTGCGCCACCTCACGGCCGAGCCGGGCCGCGTGCCGGTGCGCGTGGGCGTGTCGATCGGTGACACGCTGGCCGCGCTGCACGGCGCCATCGGCGTGATGATGGCGCTGTACCACCGCAAGGTGAACGGCGGCGTGGGCCAGGTGATCGACGTGGCCCTGCACGAGGCGGTGTTCAACTGCATGGAAAGCCTGATCCCCGAGTACAGCGCCTTTGGCGCCGTGCGCGAGGCCGCGGGCAGCGCGCTGCCGGGCATTGCGCCGAGCAACGCCTACCCCTGCCAGGACGGCTGGGTGCTGGTGGCCGGCAATGGCGACAGCATCTTCAAGCGCCTGATGGCCGCCATCGGCCGCCAGGATCTGGCCGATGACCCGCAACTGGCCGACAACGCCGGCCGCGTGGCGCGCGTGGCCGAGATCGATGCCGCCATTGGCCGCTGGACCGCCGAGCGCACCGTGGCGCAAGTCATGGAGTTGCTGGCCGCCGCACGCGTGCCCGCGGGCAAGGTCTATACCGCCAAGGACATCGCCGAGGACCCGCACTACCAGGCGCGAGACATGTTGCTCACGCAGCGCACGCGCGACGGCTACGAGCTGCAGGTGCCGGGCATCGTGCCCAAGCTCTCGGCCACGCCGGGCACCATCCGCACCAGCGCGCCGCGCCTGGGGGACGACACCGATGCCGTGCTGGCCGAGGCGGGGCTGACGGCCGAGCAGATCGCGCTGCTGCGCAGCAAGGGAGTGATCCAATGACGACCAGCGTGTGGAACGGCGCCGGGCGGCGCATCGAGCTGTGCGACGTGGGCCTGCGCGACGGCCTGCAGATGGAGGCGCAGTTCGTGCCGACCGAGGACAAGATCGCGCTCGTGAATGCACTGTCCCACGCGGGCCTGTCCAAGATCGAGGTGACCTCGTTCACCTCGCCCACGGCCATCCCCGCGCTGCGCGACGCCGAGGTGGTGATGCGCGAGATCGAGCGCCGCCCCGGCGTGACCTACACCGCGCTGGTGCCCAACGCGCGCGGCGCGGAGCGCGCCATCGAGTCGCGCACCGACGAGCTGAACCTGGTCATGTCCGTCAGCGAGACGCACAACCTCGCCAACCTGCGCATGACGCGCGCGCAATCGTTCGCGGCACTGGCACAGGTGATCACCATGGCGCAGGCGGCGCAGGTGCCGGTGAACGTGTCGCTGTCGTGCGTGTTCGGTTGCCCCATGGAGGGCGATGTGGCGCTGGACGCCGTGTGGGAGCAGGTGCAGCGCTTCGCCGACCTGGGCGTTGCGGGCATCACGTTGTGCGACACCACGGGCATGGCCTTTCCCACGCAGGTGGGGCAGGTGGTGGCCGCTGCGCGCGCGCGCTGGCCGGGCATGGCCTTCACGCTGCACTTTCACAACACGCGCGGCATGGGCTTGGGGAATATGCTGGCGGCCATCGATGCGGGGGCGCAGCGCTTTGACGCATCGCTGGGCGGCCTGGGCGGCTGTCCCTATGCGCCGGGTGCCACGGGCAATGTATGCACCGAAGAAGTGGTGCATGCGCTGCAGCTCATGGGTTACGACACGGGCATTGATCTGCCGGCGCTGATTGCCACTGCGGCCCGCCTGCCCGCGCTGATCGGCCACGAGGTGCCCAGCCAGATCGTGAAGGCGGGGTGCCGGCTGGACCTGCACCCGGTGCCGGCCGGCTTCGACGCAATCCGCGAGCGTGCGCTGGCGCGGTAGCTTTCACCGCACATCCATAACGACAGGAGACAACCCGATGCCTTTGACCACTGCATCCCACGGCCGCAGGGCCGCGCTGGCCTTTGGGGCCGCTGTGGGCGCCCTGCTGTGCACCGCGCCCCTGGGCGCCGCCGCGCAGGACAAGTACCCCTCCAAGCCCATCACCCTGGTGGTGCCGCAGGCCGCGGGCGGCGCCAACGACGCGATTGCGCGCGTGCTGGCGCAGCGCCTGGGCGAGCAGATGGGCCAGAGCGTGGTGGTGGACAACCGCCCCGGCGCGGGCGGCACGCTGGCCACGGCGGCCCTGGCGCGTACCAAGCACGATGGCTACACGCTGCTGGTCACGGCCGACAGCGCGCACGTGATCGGCCCGGCGCTCTACAAGAACCCGGGGTTCGACGCCGTCAAGGATTTCGAGCCCGTGGCGCCCGTCGCCACCGCCGGCTACGTGCTGGTGGCGCACCCTTCGTTCCCGGGCAACAACGTGGCGGACCTGATCCGGCTGGCCAAGGCCAGCCCCGGCAAGTACGCCATCGCCTCGGCTGGCAACGGCACGCTCAACCACCTGATCGGTGAGCTGCTGCAAAAGGCCGCTGGCATCCAGCTGCAGCACATTCCCTACAAGGGCTCGGCAGCGGCCGCCACCGACGTGGCGGGCGGGCAGGTGCCGCTGTCCGTGCAGAGCCTGCCCTCGTCGATCGCCTTCATCAAGGCGGGCAAGCTCAAGGTGCTGGGCGTGGTGAACGAAAAGCGCGTCGCCGCGCTGCCCGACGTGCCCACCATCGGCGAGACGCTCAAGGGCTTCGCCCAGGCACCGTGGTACGCCATGTTCGCCCCGGCGGGCACGCCCGCGCCCATCGTCGAGCGGCTGCAGGCCGAAGTGGCACGCGCGCTGGACCACAAGGATGTGGTGGACAAGCTCGCCGTCGTGGGCTGCGAGCCGTTCAAGGGCACGTCCGCCCAGCTGGGTGCGCTGGTGCAGTCCGACCTGCCCAAGTGGGCGCGCGTGGTCAAGGACACCGGCGCCACCGTGGACTGATTCTTCCATCCCGATTTCGCACAACTTTCAACAAGGAGACACAACCCATGATGACCACGCGCATCACACGCAAACATTTCGGCGCACTGGCGCTGGCCGCTCTGGCGCCGCTGGCGCTGTCCACGGCCTGGGCGCAGGGCGGTTACCCATCGCGCACGGTGACCTTCGTCGTGCCGGCCGCCGCCGGCGGCACCACCGACATCTCGGCGCGCATGGCCGCGCAGGCGCTGGCGCCGGTGCTGGGCCAGTCGGTGGTGGTGGACAACAAGGGTGGCGGCAACGGCGCCATCGCGGCCAACATCGTCAAGCGCGCCGAGCCCGATGGCTACACGCTGCTCATGCAGTACTCGGGCTACCACGTGATCTCGCCCCATCTCACCAAGGCACCGCAGTGGGATCAGAAGGACTTCCAGCCCATCGCCAACGTGATCTCGGCGCCGCAGATCATCGTGGTGCGCGACGGCCTGCCGGTGAAGACCCTGGCCGAGCTGGTGGCCTACGCCAAGGCCAACCCCGGCAAGCTCAACTACGCCTCGTCAGGCAACGGCTCGCTGCAGCACGTGACCGGCGCCATGCTGGAGCAGCAGGGCGGCATCAAGATGGTGCACGTGCCCTACAAGGGCACGGGCCCCGCGCTGCAGGACCTGCTGGGCGGCCAGGTGGACCTGACCTTCGGCACCGCTCCGCCGTTCATGCCCCACATCCAGTCCGGCAAGCTGCGCGTGCTGGCCGTCACGGGTAAGGAGCGCCTGGCCAGCCTGCCCGACGCCCCCACCACGGCCGAGGCCGGCTACCCGGGCGTGAACGCCACCTCGTGGTTCGCGCTGTTTGCGCCCGCAGGGGTGCCCAAGCCGGTCATCGACAAGCTGGCCGCCGACATGAAAAAGGTGGTGGAAGACCCGGCCTTCCGCAAGAAGGCGCAGGAACAGGGTGCCGCGGCCGACTACCAGGGCCCGCAGCAGCTGGGCGAGCGCGTGAAGAGCGACTTCGCCAACTGGGCGGGCGTGATCAAGAGCTCCAAGATCGAGGCGGAATAAATCCGCCCTACACTGGGCGCCCTTTGGAATGCGGCGGCACGCCCGGTGCCGCTGCCCGGCGCCCTGATGACAGCCCCTCTCGATCTGCCCTACCTGCGGGCCTACGCGCCCGCGCTGCAGGCCCAGGCCCATGCGCTGCTGGCGCAGGGCCAGCTGGGCGCGCTGCTGCAGCGCAAGTACCCCGAGGGGCACGCGGTGCGCAGCGACAAGGCGCTGTACGACTACGCCCAGGAATTCAAGGCGCGCCACCTGCGCAACGCGGGCACGGTGAACAAGGTGCTGTTCGACAGCAAGATCCACGTGGTGCGCCATGCGCTGGGGCTGCACACCCACCGCACGCGGGTGCAGGGCGGGCGGCTGGCGGCGCGGCATGAGATCCGCGTGGCCGCGCTGTTCAAGCAGACGCCCGACGAGTTCCTGCGCATGATCGTCGTGCACGAGCTGGCCCACCTGCGCGAGAAGGACCATGGCAAAGCCTTCTACCAGCTGTGCACCCACATGGAGCCGCAGTACCACCAGTTCGAGTTCGACCTGCGCCTGTACCTCACGCACCTGGACGCGGGTGGTGAGCTGCTGTGGTGAAATGCTATTGAAAAAATAGCTGCCAGCGCTTGATAGGTAAGCGCTGCAGCCCGTTTTGGCTTGAATATCAGTCGATCTGCAGCGCCGCGCAGTACTGCGCGGGCAACTGTAGCCAGCGTTCGGCTGCCGACTGCAGCGCGGCCAACTGGCCGGTGGTGTAGAGCTGGATATGCCCCGGCGCGGCGGGCGCGCCATCCGCCGCGTGCTCGGGTGCGAGGGCGCCGGCCTGGTCGAGGATGCGCCGGGTCTGGCGCGCCACGGGCGCACCTGTGTCGATGATCTGCACATCCGGCCCCACCAGGGCGCGCAGCATGTCCTTGGCGAACACGTAGTGGGTGCAGCCCAGCACCAGCGTGTCGATCTCGCCCGTCTTCAAGCCAAAAGTGCCCAGCGCGCCCGTGTACTGGACGCAAAGCGCTTCTATTTTTGCCATGGATGCGGCGGCGGGCAGCGGCTCCTCGGTGCATTGCTCGATGGCGCGCGCCAGGCCGTCGCAAGGCTGCACCGAAAAGCGCGTGCCGGCCGAATGCCCATCGCGCAGGCGCTGAAAGCGCGCGCTGCCCACCGTGCCGCGCGTGGCCAGCACGCCCACGTGGTGCGTCTGGCTGCTGGCGGCGGCGGGCTTGAGCGCCGGCTCCACCCCGATGGCGGGCAGGTCGGGCAGGGCGGCGCGCAGTTGTTCCACCGCGGCGGCGGTGGCCGTGTTGCAGGCCACCACCAGCGCCTTGATGCCGTGGTGTTCGCGCAGCCAGCGGGCGATGGCCAGCGTGCGCTGCTGCACGAAGGCGTCGCCCTTGGCGTCGCCGTAGGGAGCGTTGCCGCTGTCGGCCAGGTAGACGAAATGCTCGTGCGGCAGTTCGTGGCGCAGCGCCTGCAGCACGCTCAGGCCGCCAATGCCGCTGTCGAACACACCAATGGGCCGGGCGGCAAGGGGCGATGTCATGGAAGGCGTGGCAAGAAATCGGGGGAAGGGCACCGCCAGGAGGGGCGGCGGCGCACGGGCCTCCAGTATGCCCGTGCGGCGGCCGGGCTGCAGGGGTGCGCTCTAGGCCGCGCCGGGCGGTACGTACCCCTGCGGGTGCTGGGGTAGATCGTCCTGGAGGGGCCACCAGCTGCAGCGCGAGGCCACATGCATGTGGAATGCCGGCGCCGTGGCCACGGGCTCGTCCAGCAGGCCTGCGCGGATGCGCACCACGCCGGGCAGGCTGTCGCGCTCGCTGAATACAGGCGAACCGCAGATGCCGCAGAACACGCGCCGCTTGCCGGGGGAGGACTCGAAGCGCCGCAGCAGGTCCTGGCCGGCCTGGAACTGCAGCCGATCCACGTCCACCGGCAGATTGGCAGCAAACGCGCTGCCCTGCGCGCGGCGGCACTGCGCGCAGTGGCAGATCTGGATCGGGGCCAGCGGCCCGCGGATCGTGAAGCGCACGCCCTGGCAGAGGCAGGCGCCGTGGTGCAGCGGCTCGGATGGGTTCATAGCAGACGGCGAAGGTGTGTTGGCGTCACTCTACGGCAGGCTCCGCCGGGGCGGCGGTGCGGTGGAACACCAGCAGCCGGTTGTTCGCAGGCATGGCGTGGTCGTGCGCGAGCGCGAGGCCGTGCTGTGCCGCTAGCGCCACGATGTCCTCGAAGTGGCGGATGCCGCTGTGCGGGTCGCGCTGGCGCAGCCAGGCATCAAAGGCGCGGTTGCTGTCACTGGTGTAGGTTCCGCCGTAGTTGAAGGGGCCGTACAGCGCCAGCACGCCGCCGCCAGGCAGGTGGGCGCCCGCCAGCGCGAACAGCCGCTGCACCAGCGGCCAGGCCACGATGTGCGCGGTGTTGCTGCTGAATACCGCGTCGAACGGCCCGCTGCCAGGGGCGCCCTGCGGCCAATCGCTGTGCGCCAGGTCCAGCAGCAGCGGCGGGCGCAGGTTGGGGGCCGGGTGCTGCGCATGCCAGGCGCGTATGCCCGCGTGGTTGTCCGCCAGGTCGCTGGTCTGCCACACCAGGTGGGGCAGGCGCGGCGCGAAATACACGCTGTGCTGGCCCGTGCCCGAGCCGATTTCCAGCACATGGCGCCGGTCGGCGAAGGCCTGCTGCAGCACGGCGAAGATGGGCGCCTGGTTGTTTTCGCAGGCCTGGGAAAACGGCAGGGGAGGGTGACTCATGGCATGTGTGCTCAAAGCGCCTGTACTTCCACGGTGACGTGCGACAGCTCGTGCACCGGCAGCAGCAGGGCCTTGTAGTGTTGCGCGGGCTGCGGCGTGGCCGAGGCGACGGAGATGATGGCAGCAAAATGGCCCGGGCCGACCTGCCAGACGTGCAGGTCTTTCAGCGTGTCGCCCGTGGCGGCGAGGATGTCCTCGATCTCCTGGCGGACCTGCGGCCCTTCGGCTGGCGCATCCAGCAGCACGCTGCCGGCGTCACGGATCAACCCCCAGGACCAGCGGGCGATCACCAGCGCGCCCACCACGCCCATGGCCGGGTCGGCCCAGAGCCAGCCGTAACTGCGCCCCACGAGCAGCGCCGCGATGGCCAGCACGGAGGTCAGCGCGTCGGCCAGCACATGCAGGTACGCGGCGCGCAGGTTGTTGTCGTGGCCATGGCGGCCGTGATCGTGGTCGTGGTCGGCGTGGTGATGGTCGTGCACGTGATCGTGGCCATGGTGGTGGTGCCCATGTCCGCCATGCAGCAGCCGGGCGGACACCAGGTTCACCACGAGGCCGATCACCGCCACGGCGATTGCCTGCTCGAAGCGGATGGGCACGGGGTCGGTCAGCCGCAGGAAGCTCTCCCACGCGATGAGCAGCGCCACGATGGCCAGCACCACGGCGCTGGCGAAGCCGGCCAGGTCGCCCATCTTGCCGGTGCCGAACGAGAAGCGTGGGTTGGCCGCATGGCGGCGTGCATACCCATAGGCCAGCGCCGTGATCAGCATGGCACCGGCGTGCGTGGACATGTGCCAGCCGTCGGCCACCAGGGCCATCGAACCGTACAGCTTGCCCGCCAGGATCTCGGCGACCATCATGCCGGCCGTCAGCGCGATCACGAGCCACACGCGCCGCTCGTTGCGCTGGTGCTCCGCGCCCAGGAAGACGTGGTGATGGTCGGCGGGGAAGGGTGCGGGCGCCGCGCCCGCGGTGTGCAGGGTGGAGGAAGTCATTTCAGGTACGAGCGCAGGATGTCCATCATTTCTTCGCCGCCGGTGCGGCGCTCGGCATCGGTGCCAGCGTCCACCACATGAGCCTGCAGGTGGCCCAGCATGACTTCGGTGGTCAGACCATTCATGGCGCCGCGTGCCGAAGCGAGCTGCCGCAGCACTTCCGCGCACGCGGCGTCACCCTCCAGGGCGCGCTCGACGCCCTCCATCTGGCCCTTGATGCGCCGCACGCGTGCGATCAGCTTGTCTTTTTGTCCGTGGGTGTGGGACATGGAATGACTTGAAAATATAGTGCGGGGGGCTATGCTAACCCGGCCGCACGGACCGCGGCGGGAACTTGGCCATTGCGCGCAGCGGGCGCGTGCGCAATATGTTGTTGAAATGGGCTGCAGCGCTTGATGGAAAAGCGCTACATGCTATTTAATTAATAGCGTAAGTCCGTTGACGGAAACATGCCGCGCCATGCGGGCGGGGGTTACCCGTGCGCGATGCGCGCGGCGATGGCCTCGCCCACCTGCGTGGTGCTTGCCGCACCGCCCAGGTCTGGTGTGCGTGGGCCGCTTTTGATGATCTCTTCGATGGCCGCAACGATGGCATCGTGGGCCTGCCGCCCCGCGCCCTGGCCGTGGGTCAGGAAGTCCAGCATCAGCGCGCCGGACCAGATCATGGCGATCGGGTTGGCGATGTTCTGGCCGTAGATGTCGGGCGCCGAGCCGTGCACGGGCTCGAACAGGCTGGGGAAGGTGCGCTCGGGGTTCAGGTTGGCCGACGGTGCCAGGCCGATGGTGCCCGTGGTGGCGGGCCCCAGGTCGGAGAGGATGTCGCCGAACAGGTTGGTGGCGGCCACCACGTCGAAGCGCCCCGGCTGCAGCACGAAGCGCGCGGTGAGGATGTCGATGTGCTGCTTGTCCAGCGTGACTTCGGGGTAGCCCTTGGCGACATCGTCGGCGCGCTGGTCCCACCAGGGCATGCTGATGGCGATGCCGTTGCTTTTGGTGGCCAGCGTCACGTGCTTGCGCGGGCGGCTTTGCGCCAGGTCGAAGGCGAACTTCAGCAGGCGGTTGGCGCCGTGGCGCGAGTAGACCGACTCTTGGATCACGATCTCGCGGTCCG
Organism: Diaphorobacter sp. LI3; assembly: GCF_022807955.1. Classification (NCBI taxonomy): domain Bacteria; kingdom Pseudomonadati; phylum Pseudomonadota; class Betaproteobacteria; order Burkholderiales; family Comamonadaceae; genus Diaphorobacter; species Diaphorobacter sp. LI3. The sequence continues at coordinate 1,681,171 of NZ_CP094346.1, forward strand.
TTCCCTCGTACATGATGCCGCCCAGCGACGTGTATTCACCCTCGGTGTTCTCGCGCACCACGAGGTAGTCGATATCGCCGGGCTTGCGGCCGGCCAGCGGGCAGGGCACGCCCTCGAACAGACGCACGGGGCGCAGGTTGATGTACTGGTCGAACTCGCGGCGGAACTTCAGCAGCGAACCCCACAGCGAGATGTGATCGGGTACGGTCGCCGGCCAGCCCACGGCGCCGAAGAAGATCGCATCCATGCCCGACAGCTGCGCCTTCCAGTCGTCGGGCATCATCTGGCCGTGCTGGGCGTAATAGTCGCAATGCGCCCAGTCGAAGGTGTGCAGTTCCAGGTTCAGACCGAAGCGCCGGGCGGCGGCCTGCACGGCGCGCAGGCCTTCGGGCATGACTTCCTTGCCGATGCCGTCTCCGGCGATCACGGCGATCTTGTGGGTGCGTTGCTGCTGCATGGGTGGCTTTTCAAACGATGTAAGCCCGCCATTGTTCACCGAGGAGAGCGTCCGTTCAATGTGCGCGCCCGTGTCTGCGTCTTTCGTGACGTTGGCAGGACGTTTGCCGCTGCGCACGGAATGGCGGGGGGACGCCCAGTACGGGGGCCGCGCCCCGCGCAGCCCAGCGGTCTGCCAGCAGCCAGGTCTGGGGGTGTCCGAGCGGCTGTTGAGCGGGGCGTGTGCGGCGCAGCGAAAACGATAGCTACCAGCGCTTGCCAGCGAATGAACTCAATGCCAAATGGGTCTGTGATCGAGACAGATCAAGCGCAAGCAGCTATGAATAGCATAGTGGCAATTAACTGCTCAGCGCGGCCTTCACGGCGGCCGACACCTGGCCCATGTCGGCCTTGCCGGCCAGGCGGGTCTTGACCACGCCCATCACCTTGCCCATGTCTCCGGGGCCCACCGTCTTGCCCAGTTCTGCGCCGACTTCGGCCACGATGGACTTCACTGCGGTAGCCACTTCGTCGGCCGACATGCGTTCGGGCAGGTAGGCCTGCAGCACGGCCATTTCGGCCTTTTCCTTGTCGGCCAGGTCCTGGCGGCCCGCGCCCTCGAAGGCGGTGATGCTGTCCTTGCGCTGCTTGATCAGCTTGTCCACGATGGCCACGATGGCCGCGTCATCCAGCGTGATGCGCTCGTCCACTTCCTTTTGCTTCATGGCGGCCTGCAGCAGGCGGATGGTGCCCAGGCGCTCGCTGTCCTTGGCGCGCATGGCGGTTTTCATGTCTTCGGTGATCTGGTCCTTGAGGCTCATGGTGTTTCTCCAGTCAAACGGTGTAGAAAACAAAAAACCCGCGCTTGGCGTCCCTAGCGCGGGTTTTGTGGCGTCTGGTGTCAACGCCGGGCTGTGCTTAGTACAGCTTCTTGGGCAGCTGCATGCTGCGCACGCGCTTGTAGTGGCGCTTCACGGCGGCAGCCTTCTTGCGCTTGCGCTCGGCGGTGGGCTTCTCGTAGAACTCACGGGCGCGCAGGTCGGTCAGCAGGCCCAGCTTTTCGATGGTGCGCTTGAAGCGGCGCAGGGCCACGTCAAAGGGTTCGTTTTCTTTTACACGAATGGTCGTCATTAGCTAATGTTTTCCAATAGGTGCCGCTAGCGGGTTTTCGGGAAGATCGGGCCCAAAAGCCATATACGGCGGTTTTCCCCGTCTGTAACTAGTATCCGGCCGACGGGGTCATGCCAGCAGAGCCGAGCATTATAACGGCTCTGCGCTGCCGGGCAAGCGGCTGCCCGGCGCGGGGTTGGGCACAGGCCGCGGCGCATGGCAGGCGCGCGAGTCGGCGGGTGCCTCTCCTCGCGCATGTAGGCCGTAGTCGCGCTGCACGGTGGCCACGCGCAGCCGGTAGTCGGCAAACACGCCTGCGCGGCCCGCCGCCTGGGCCTGGCGGTGCTGCGGCAACGCGCGCCAGCGGGCCACAGCTTCTTCGTCGCGCCAGAAGCTCAGCGACAGCAGCTTGCCGGGCGTGGACAGGCTCTCGAAGCGCTCCACGGAGATGAAGCCGTCGATGGCCTGCAGCGCGGCGCGCAGGTCTGCCGCCAGGTCCAGGTAGGCCTGGCGGCCGTCGCTGCTCGGCTGCACTTCAAAGATGACGGCGATCATGGCTGGGCCTGCGTGGTGGTGGGCAATGCGGGGCGCGCGAGGGTGCCCGCCACCGCCTCGGTGAAGCTGCGTTCCTCGCGCAGGATGAAGCGCTGGCGCTGCGCCATCTCGAAGTTGGCGCGGCCCTCGGGGTCGGCCTTGAGCCGGGCGCGGTAGGCCTCGTAGTCGGCCAGGCTGGTGAAGGCGATCAGGCCCCAGGCCTCGTAATTGGTGCCCTCGCTGGGCAGAAAGTAGCCCAGCAGGTGGCCGCCGCAGCGCGGGATGATGCGCCCCCAGGCTTCGGCATAGGCGCAGAAGGCTTCGCGCTGAAAAGGGTCGATCTCGTAGCGGATGAAACAGGTGATGGGCATGGCGTGCTCCTGTGGTGGGTGGATGCGTCCATGGTGCCGGCCGTCGCACGGCCGATGTTTCGTCCTGGAGCGAAGCGTGCGCCGGGCTGGCTGCGGCACACTGCGCGCATGAACACCAACCAGATTGCGCATGTCGCGGCCCTGGTGGGCGAGCCGGCACGCACCGCCATGCTGGTCGCGCTGATGGATGGGCGCGCCCTTACGGCACGTGAATTGGCCGAGGCTGGGCGCGTGTCTGCCGCCACGGCCAGCCGCCACCTGGGCCTGTTGGTGGAGGCCGGGCTGCTGGTGCTGGAACGCCAGGGGCGCCATCGGTACCACCGCCTGGCTTCGCCCGAGGTGGCGCATTTGCTGGAAGGGCTGATGCAGCTGGCCGTGCGGCAGGCGACGGTGTCGCGGCCCGTGGTCGTGGGCCCGCGCGACGCGGCGCTGCGCCAGGCGCGTACCTGCTATGACCATATTGCCGGCCGCCTGGGCGTGGCCATCGCCGCGCACCTGTTGGAAGAGGGCGCCATCGTCTTCGATGACGATGCGGGTGGGCGGGTGACCGGCCGGGCGCAGGCCGTGCTGGCACCGCTGGGGCTGGCCGCGCAGGACGCACTGGCCGCAGGCGCCGCGCGGCGCCCACCATGCCGGCCCTGTCTGGACTGGAGTGAGCGCCGTCCCCACATGGCCGGGCGCCTGGGGGCGCTGCTGTGCGTGCATTGCCTGGAGCGCGGCTGGCTGCGGCGCGCGCAGGCATCGCGCGCGCTGGAGATCACGCCGCCCGGCGTGGCGGCGCTGCGCAACTGGCTGGGCGTGGTGCGCTGGGGCGAGGTGACCGGCTGACTGGGGTGATGCGCTGGCCTGACGGCAAGCCGCTGGCCCCTAGAAGCGGCGAGCCGGTAAACCCCTGATGCGGGTGCAGGGACCGCATGCGGGTTTGGCGGATTTTTAAAAGATTCATAACATATGAATATTAAAACTCCGCCCCACGGTCATGTCCTCACAACCCGCCATCCTCGACGCGCCCGTCGCCGGTCGCGAGGCGTCGCAGGCGCCCGCACTGGAGCAGGCGCTGCAGCGCCCGTACCAGCACGGTTTCGTCACCGACGTCGAGTCCGATTCCCTGCCGCCGGGCCTGGACGAGGACACCATCCGCGCCATCTCGCGCAAGAAGCGCGAGCCGCAGTTTTTGCTGGACTGGCGGCTGGCGGCCTTCGAGCGTTGGCGTGCGATGGAGTTGCCCGACTGGGCGCACCTGAAGATCGAGCCCATCGATTTTCAGGCGCTGAGCTACTACTCGGCACCGAAGTCGCTCAAGAACGCGCCCAAGAGCCTGGACGAGGTGGACCCGAAACTGCTGGAGACCTACGAGAAGCTCAACGTGCCGCTGCACGAGCGCGCCCGCCTGGCCGGCGTGGCGGTGGACGCAGTGTTCGACTCGGTCTCGGTGGGCACCACCTTCCGCGAGCAGCTGGCCGAAGTGGGCGTGATCTTCTGCTCGTTCTCGCATGCGGTGCAGAACCACCCGGAGCTGGTCGAGAAATACCTGGGGACCGTGGTGCCGCAGGGCGACAACTTCTATGCCGCGCTGAACTCGGCGGTGTTTTCCGATGGCTCCTTTGTCTACATTCCCAAGGGCGTGAAGTGCCCCATGGAGCTGTCGTCCTACTTCCGCATCAACGCGCAGAACACGGGGCAGTTCGAGCGCACGCTGATCATTGCCGAGGAGGGCAGTTCGGTCAGCTATCTGGAGGGCTGCACCGCCCCGCAGCGCGACGAGAACCAGCTACACGCCGCCGTGGTGGAGTTGATCGCGCACGACGACGCGTTCATCAAATACTCCACGGTGCAGAACTGGTACCCCGGCGACGAGAACGGCGTGGGCGGCATCTACAACTTCGTGACCAAGCGCGGCCTGGCGGCCGGCAGGCGCTCGCGCATCGCCTGGACGCAGATCGAGACCGGCTCGGCCATCACCTGGAAGTACCCCAGCGTGGTGCTGCGCGGCGACGAATCGAACGGTGAGTTCCACTCCATCGCCGTGTCCAACCACTTCCAGCAGGCGGATACCGGCACCAAGATGATCCACCTGGGCAAGAACACCACCAGCCGCATCGTCTCCAAGGGCATCAGCGCGGGCCACGCGCACAACAGCTACCGCGGCCTGGTGCGCGTGAACCCCGGCGCCGCCGGCGCGCGCAACCACACGCAGTGCGACTCGCTGCTCATCGGGCCCGACTGCGGCGCACACACCTTCCCCTACGTGGACACCGCGCGCAGCGATGCCGTGGTGGAGCACGAGGCCACCACCACGCGCATCTCGGAGGAGCGCCTGTTCTATTGCCAGCAGCGTGGCATCGACCCGCAGGAGGCGACGGCCCTCATCGTCGGCGGCTTTTGCCAGGCGGTGCTGGAAGAGTTGCCCATGGAATTCGCGCTGGAAGCCAAGGCGCTGCTTGCCGTGTCGCTGGAAGGCGCGGTGGGTTGAGATGACAAAGTTTGAATGAAAAAGGCCTCTAGCCCTTATCCATCCAGCGCGAATAGCTATCAAATTAATAGGGAATCCACATGACCTCCACCACTCCTTTGCTGCAAGTGCGCGACCTGCGTGTGCGCGTTGGCGAGCGCACCGTGCTGCAATCGGTCTCGCTGGACGTGCCCGCCGGCGCGCTCGTTGTGCTGATGGGCGCCAACGGCAGCGGCAAGAGCACGCTGGGCATGGCGCTGGCCGGCCACCCGAGTTACCAGGTGCAGGACGGCCAGGCGCTGCTGGACGGGCTGGACCTGCTGCAGCTGCCCGCGCATGAGCGCGCCCGCGCGGGGCTGTTCGTGTCCTTCCAGTCGCCGCCCGATGTGCCCGGCGTGAAGAACAACCTGTTCATCCGCACCGCGCTGAATGCCGTGCACGAGGCGCGCGGCCAGCAGCCGCTGGACGCGTTCGACTTCCTGGCCAGCGCCAAGCAGACCGCCCATGAACTGGGGTTGCCCCAGGCCATGCTGGGCCGCCCGGTGAACGAAGGCTTTTCCGGCGGCGAGCGCAAGCGCAACGAACTGCTGCAACTGGCGCTGCTGCAACCGCGCCTGGCGCTGCTGGACGAGATCGACTCGGGCATGGACGTGGACGGAGTGCGCGCCGTGGTCGCGTTGGTGCAGAAACTGCGCGAACAGGGCACGGCCTTCATCGTCGTATCGCACTACCTGCACCTGATCGAGCAGCTGCAGCCCGACACCGTGCTGCGCCTGGACCAGGGCCGCATCGCCGAGACGGGCGACGTGGAACTGGCGCGGCGCATCGCCCGTACGGGCTTTGCGCGCCAACCTGCCACGGCGGAGGCATGACACCATGAACAGCGCACAAGCCGACATGCATGCCGCGCGCGAGCGCCTGCAGACGCAGGGCTGGATTGCCCGGCGCAGCGAAGCCTTTCACCACCTGCCCCCACCCGCGCTGCAGGACTGGCTGGGAACGCAGGCCGGGGTCGTCGACGAGGCCTCGTTGCCCGCGGGTGCGGGCTGGACGCTGCGCCTGCCCCACGCACAGGCGGCCACCAGCGTCCAGGCGCGTTGGCTGGACGCCCTGGATCCGGCGCAGCGCGCCGAGTTGATGGCAGGGCTGCCGTCGCCAGAGTCCGGCAGTGGGGATGGGGCTGCTGCCCCCTTCGCCTGGGCGCACCGTGCCCTGTGTCGCCGGGGCCTGCGCCTGCGCGTGGCCGCCACGCCGGGCCGTGAGCGCGAGCCTGTGTGCCTGGAGCTGTACCACCAGCCCGGCGCCGCGGCCGAGGCGCCCTTGCTGGTGCTGGACGTGGAAGCCGGCGTGCAGTGCGTTCTGATCGAAACCCATGAGCGGCCTGCCGCAGACGGTCTGTCGACCGTGGCGCAAAACCTGCACGCCCACATTCGTCTGGCGCAGGGGGCACGGCTACAACACCTGCGCGTCGCTGCGCCGTTGGCTGACGACCGCGTGGCGCACCACCTGCAGGTCCATGTGGCGGCAGGTGCCGCTTATGCCCAGGCGCTGGTTGCCACGGGCGCCAGCTACCACCTGCAACGCAGCCACATCACGCTGCAGGGCGCGGGCGCCAGTGCGCGGCAGGCCGCGTTGCTGCTGTTGGCGGACGGCAAGCTGGACCAGCAGACGTACACCGACCTGCAAGCCGCCCAAGCCGTGAGCCAGGTCGAGACCCTGGCCCTGGCCCAGGGCCGCGCCCACGCGGTGGCGAATGCCTATACGCGCATCGCGCCCGGCAGCGAAGGGGCCGATGTGCGCCAGCGCCTGGCCGGCGTACCGCTGGCAGGCCAGCCGCGTTTGATCCTGCGCCCGCACCTGGAGATCCTGCACGACAACGTGCAGGCCGCGCACGGCGCTACCTGGGGCGCGTTGCCCGAGGATGCGCTGTTCTACGCCCGCCAGCGCGGGTTGGATGACGCGGCTGCGCGCGCGCTCATCATCGAAGGCATGGCCCAAGCGTTGCTTGATCGATGCCTGGGGGCCGAGGGGGACGGCATGCTGGCGCAGTGGCTGCAGAGCGGCTGGCTGGCCGGTGCGATCGCCCGCCTGAAGCCCACAGCCGAGGAGGCACACCATGGGTAAACCACATCCTTTGTTGCACACCGGCGGCCTGCCGGTGCAGGCACTGCGCGCGCAGTTTCCGGTGCTGGCGCAGCGCATCCACGGCCAGCCCCTGGCCTATCTGGACAACGCCGCCACCACGCAGATGCCGCTGGCGGTGCAGGAAGCCATGCAGCGCTTCGAACGCCATGACCGCGCCAACATTCACCGCGGCGTGCACACGCTGAGCCAGCGCGCCACCGACGCCTTTGAAGAGGCGCGCGCCACGCTCAAGCGCTTCATCGGCGCGGGCATGCAGCATGAACTGGTCTTCACCAGCGGCACGACCGAGGCGCTGAACCTCGTGGCCCAAGGGTTGTGGGCAGCGGGGCCGGGCAAGGCCTGGCTGCGCCCCGGCGACCGCATCATCGTGAGCGGGCTGGAGCACCATGCCAACCTGGTGCCCTGGCAGCAGGCTGCACGCATGAGCGGGGCGGAACTGGTCGTCCTCCAGCCCGACGCTCAGGGGCGCGTGCATGAGGCCGATCTGGCGCCATTGCTCACACCCAACACCCGTGTGCTGGCACTCACGGCCTGCGCCAATGCCACGGGCGAGCGTCCTCCGTATGAGGCGCTGCTGGCCATGGCACGCGCGGCTGGCGCCCTCACGGTGCTGGATGCCGCGCAGGCGGTGGGCCATGCCATGCCCGCTCTGGCGGAGCTGGAGGCGGACTTCATGGCCTTCTCCGGCCACAAGATGTACGGGCCCATGGGCACCGGCGCACTGGCCGGCCGGCGCGAGGCGCTGGAGCGGTTGTACCCGCTGCGCCTGGGTGGCGACATGGTGGAGTGGGTGAGCTACACCGCTGCGGGCTATGCGGCGCTGCCTGCGCGGCTGGAAGGCGGCACGCCCAACGTGGCCGGGGCCGTGGGCCTGGCGGCGGCGGCGCGCTTCATCGATGGTATTGGCCGAGAGGCCATTGACCTGCACGTGCAGACCCTGCGCGCGCAGGCGCTGGCGGGCTTGTCGGCACTGGAGGGTGTGACGGTGCTTGCCCCGCATGCCACGCAGGCGTCGCTGGTGTCGTTCGTGGCGCGCGACGTGCACCCGCACGACATCGGCACGCTGCTGGACGAGCGCGGCATCGCCGTGCGCACGGGCCACCACTGCGCCCAGCCGCTGCAGGAGCACCTGGGGCTGGGGCCGACCACGCGCGCATCGTTCGCGCTGTACAACAGCCATGAGGAGGTCGAGCGCTTGATCGCCGGCGTGGCACAGGCGCTGGAGGTCATGCGATGACTGGATTCACCGGCAACGCCGAGAACGAGCTGTACCAGGAGGTGGTGTTGGAGCACAAGCGCGCACCGCGCAACTTCGGCCATCTGCCGCAGCCCACGCACCAGGCGCAGGGCACCAACCCGTCGTGTGGCGACCGCATTGCCGTGGAACTGCAGCTGCAGCAAGGGCGCGTGCAGGACATCCGCTTCACCGGCCAGGGGTGCGCGATTTGCATGGCCTCTACCTCGATGATGACCGAGGCCGTGAAGGGCAAGGAGGTTGCCGCCGCGCAGGCGCTGCAGCAGCACTTTCGTGCGGTGTTGACGGGGGAAGAAGCGCCTGAGGATGCCCCGCTGGGCAAGCTGGTCAGCCTGGCCGGCGTGCGCCAGTACCCCAGCCGCATCAAGTGCGCCCTGCTGGGCTGGCATGCGCTGATGCATGCGATTGCCGACAACGGCAACGGCCAGAGCGTAAGTACTGAGGAGGAGCCCGCATGACCTACCGCCGCCATCGCGAGGATGTGCTGGTGCGCCGCAGCGTGACCGTGGAGGCGATTCCCAGCGGCGAGCCGATCGAACTGGAGGCCGGGCAACTGGCGCAGATCACGCAGGCGCTGGGTTCGTCCTTCACGCTGCTGGTCGAAGGCCAGCTCATGCGGCTGAAGGGTGTGGATGCCGACGCTATCGGCAAGACGCCGCCCGAGACTATCACTGCGCCCGCGGACCTGCCCATCGAGGAACTGGAGCCGCTGGTGTGGGAGACGCTGCGCACCTGCTACGACCCGGAGATCCCGGTGAACATCGTGGACCTGGGCCTGGTGTACCGGCTGGCCTTCGAGCCGCTGCCCGACGATGCCCACAAGGTGCGCGCGCTGGTGGACATGACGCTCACCGCCCCCGGCTGCGGCATGGGCGAAGCGATTGCCGACGAGGTGTGCGACAAGCTGCTGGCCCTGCCGCGCGTGGGCGAGATCACGGTGAATCTGGTGTTTGACCCGCCCTGGGACCGCTCCATGATGAGCGAGGAGGCGCAGCTGGCGCTGGGGCTGTGAAGCAGGGACGATCAAAAAGGGGCAGGTGATACCTGCCCCTTTTGCTTTGGTTGAGTGGCTTCGCCGATCAGCCGCAGCAGGCACCGCCCGAGCAGCAGGAGTCTTCAGCCTCTGCGGCAGCCTGGGTCTTGGATGCCAGCTTGGTGATTTCGATCTGCCACTGTCGGGGGCCTGCCTCCAGGTACGCCCACTGGAACTGGCCGGGTGCACGGCCTTCCAGTTGCATGCGCAGCGGCACGGGGTCGTGGTCGTTCACGATCTGCAGCGACTCGCCCGCGCCCAGCGCGTCCAGGCGGCCAAAGATTTGCGCATGGCGCTCATAAGGAGCGATGGTGCGTACGTCGATCACGGAAACGGTGTTGCTCATGGTTCAACCTTTCGGGTGTGTGTAGAAAAAAGGGGGGAGGGAGCTTGCAGTTGTGAGGCATGGGCCGGCATCAGCCGTCCTTGCCGTCCAGACGGGTGCGCATCAGCCAGGGTGTGTAGATCACGAGGTAGATCGCGAAGGCGATGGCCCACAGGCAGGCGGCGCCTTCCAGCGCATAGGCGTACCAGGCGGGTTGCACGGCAGGCACCAGCACACGCAGCACGGCGGCCAGCATCACCAGGGCATAGGCCACCACCTCGCCGCGCGAGGGCTGCAGTGGCCGGCCGGTGTGGCCGCGCGCGGTGCGCGTGACCATGCCGATGATCAGCCCGCCGATCACGCCGACGGCAAAGGCATGCACGGCCAACGACGGCACGACCCAGCCCAGTTGCGCCAGCGCCAGCAGCACGAAGCCCAAGGGCAGCCATGCGTACGAAGCGTGCAGGATCCAGAGGATGGGGCGCTTGAACGTGACCTGCGGATGCCACTTCCACAGCCGCACCGCATGCATCACACCCGCCGCGAGGCTGGCCACCAGCACCACCGGCGCGGGCGCTGCGAACACCCACAGCGCCAGCGCCACGGCCGTGACGGCCAGCAGCGACAGCTCGAACTTGCGCGGCATGTTGATGACCAGGCCGGGCGTCACGTTGCGCGTGAACATGGGCACCACGCGGCCGGTGATCACGCTCACCACCATGAGGATCAGCGCCAGCTCGGCATACAGCGCGCTCACGGCCGGCACCGCCACGATGCCCAGCACCGAAAGATGGAACACCAGGTTGGCCGCAGCCATCAGCAGCAGCAGGCAGATCAGCGGAATGTTGCGTTTGTTGCCGGCCTTGATCAGCACGCGCAGCAGCACGGCGGCCACGGCGGGCAGCAGCAGCATGTCCAGCGTGGCATAGACGGCGTAGGGCGCCACCAGCGAAGCCAGCCGCGCGGCCAGCCACAGCAGGGCCAGCGCGCCCAGCAGCGGACCACGGGCCGTCTCCAGGCCGGTCCAGGCCTTGACGGCGGTGAGCAGAAAGCCCACCACCACGCCCGCGGCGAAGCCGAACAGCATCTCGTGCGCATGCCACAGCAAAGGTGACATCGGCAACGGCACCTGGATGCGGCCCAGAAAGATCGCTATCCACAGCGGCACCGCCAGACAGGCCAGCAGGGCCGTGCCCAGGTAGAAGGGCCGAAACCCCAGTCGCAGCAATGGCCAGCCGTGCAGCGGAGCGGCGGACTGGGCCGGGCGGGAGGCGGAGACGAGCGGGGGCAGGGACATGGCGGGCCTTTGGCAGGGCGGTTTTCTTAAGATTCATTTTACATGAATATTAAAAATCGGCCAGAAGTTCGCGCGCAGACGGCCCCTAGAGACGGAGGGCGTTCAGTGGAGCGGCAGAGCCTGGGCGCAGGCGTGGGCGCTGGCCCAGGCCCATTGGAAGTTGTAGCCGCCCAGCCAGCCGGTGATGTCTACCACCTCGCCGATAAAGTACAGGCCCGGCTGGGCCTTGCATTCCATGGTCTGTTGCGACAGGGCGCGCGTGTCCACGCCTCCCAGCGTCACCTCGGCCTTTTTGTAGCCTTCGGTGCCCGTGGGGGTGAGCTCCCAGCGCGCCAGCCGCTCGGCCAACCGCGCCAGGGCCTTGTCCGCGGCCTCGTTGATGGGGCGCTGCCAGTCCGCACTCTGGCTGGCCCAGGCGTCGGCCAGACGGCTGGGCACGAGCGCGGCCAATTCGTTGGCGATCAGCTTGCGCGAGCGCACCTTGGCCTGGGCCAGTGCGGCCGGCAGGTCCACGCCCGGTGCGAGGTTGATGGCCAGCGGCGTGCCCGGCTGCCAATAGCTGGAGATCTGCAGCACGGCCGGGCCCGACAGCCCGCGGTGCGTGAACAGCAGGTCTTCCACGAAGGCCATGCGTTCCTTCTTGGCGCCGGTGCTGATCTCCACCGGCAGCGCCAGCCCGGCAAGCTGCGCGTAGGGCGCCCAGGCCTGGCCGTCGAAGGTCAGCGGCACCAGGCCGGGGCGCTGCGCCACCAGCGGCAGTCCGAACTGCTGCGCCAGCCGGTAGCCGAAGTCCGTGGCACCGATCTTGGGGATGGACAGCCCGCCCGTCGCCACCACCAGGCTGCGCGCCTGCACCGGGCCGCGGTCGGTATTAATTTGATAGCTGCCAGAGCTTGTGCCGCCTGCCTCATCGGCCAAAAAGACTACATTCTTGACCCCGCAGGGCTGCCAGCGCTCCACGCGCCCCTGGGCGCATTCGGCCAGCAGCATGGCGATGATGTCCTCGGCCGAGCGGTCGGCAAACAGCTGGCCCTTGTGCTTCTCGTGGTAGGCGATGCCGTGGCGCTCCACCAGCGCGATGAAGTCCGCCGGCGTGTAGCGCGACAGCGCGGAGCGGCAGAACTGCGCGTTCTGCCCCACGAAGTGCTTGTGTGGCGCGCGCACGTCCAGGTCGCGGTTGGTGAAGTTGCAGCGCCCACCGCCCGAGATGCGGACCTTCTCGGCCACCTTGTCCGCATGGTCGACGAGCAGCACCTTGAGCCCGCGCTGGCCCGCCTGGGCGGCGCAGAACAGGCCGGCGGCGCCGGCGCCGATGATGACGGCATCAAAGAAGGGTGTGGACACGGGCAGCAACCTGGCGGGCAAAGCCGCCGATTGTCGCGTACGGGCTCCGAGGCCGTGCAGTGCAGGCAGTTCAGTGCATGTAGTTGCCGTCGGGCCCGATCACGGCAATGTCCACGTAGCTGGAGCCATTGCGGTTCTGCGCACTGTACTGGTAGGTGTAGCCGCCCAGGTCCACCTTGTGCAGCCCTTCCAGGGTCGCGGCCAGCGACGCGCCCGTCACCGAAGGCCCCGCGGCGCGCAGGCCTTCAATGAGGATGCGCGCGTCCAGGTAGCCCCTGAAGCGGTCATAGTCCACGGGGTGGCCGTGGCGCTTCATGGACGCCTGGAACTCGCGCGCCACGGCGGTGGTCAGCCGCGTGGGCGGCGGCGTGGTGCGCGCCACGGCCAGCCCGCGCGCGTCACTGCCCAGCGCGCGGATGACCTGCGCACCCGCGCCCAGCGACAGCGTGTACACCGGCACGCCCAGGTGCGCCTTATTGGCGCGCACGTAGGCCACCACGGGCGGGCCCGCGGCAATCATCACCACGGCTTGCGGCCGCAGGGCCGCCAGGGCCTTGGCGGCGGCCTCGGCGTCCTGGCCGCTGCTGTGCATGGCATGGGCGCCCACGAAGGTGCCGCCCTCGGCCGTGATGGCCTTCTCGACCAGGGGCAGGGCGAGCTTGCCGAAGTCGTTGTTCTCGTAGGCGACGCCGATGCGCGTGGTCTGAATGGCCACGAGGTTGCGCACGATCTTCACCAGCTCGTCCGCGTAGCTGGCGCTGGTGGTGAACAGGTAGGGGCTGCGCGCGCCGTGCACTGCGGGGCTGCCGGTGTAGACGGCCACCAGCGGCGTGCGTGCCTGCGCCAGGTAGGGCAGCAGCGCCAGCACCTGCGAGGTGCCGGCCTGGCCGAACAGCGCGACCACGCCGCTGTCCTGCACGAGTCTGCGGGCGTTGTCCAGGGCGAGCGCGGCGTCGAACTTGTCGTCCAGGGACACGAGCTGCACCTTGCGCCCTGCGACGCCGCCGGCCTCGTTGAAGTCCGCCAGGGCGGCTTCCTGCCCCTCGTGCACCGGCGTGAGGAACGGCGCCATGGGGCCCGACAGTGCCGAGGAGCGCCCGATGAGGATGGCTGCCTTGGCGTCTGCCGAGCGCTGCTGGGCCAGCGCCGGCCACGCGAGCGCACAGGCACTCGCGCACAGCGACTGCAGCAGCCGCCTGCGCGGCGCACAAGGGTGGACGATGAACGGCGTGGTCATGAGAGCTCCCTGCTTTTTGTATTGGGCTGGCGCTGCACCGCCATGGGCAGCGCAGGGGCCATGCTAGGAACGCCGGCGCACGCGCCCACTGGGGGAAACCAAGAAACCGTGACGCGGGTGTGACACGGGGCGTGGCGGGTGAAGGCACGTGCTCCGGCCCCGCACGGTCGGCGTAAACACGCTCTAATACCGCCATGCACCTTCCCGCGCACCAACTCAGCATGACCGTGCTCATGTCGCCCGACATGGCCAACTTCTCCGGCAACGTCCACGGCGGCGCCATCCTCAAGCTGCTGGACCAGGTGGCCTATGCCTGCGCCAGCCGCTATTCGGGCAGCTACGTGGTCACGCTGAGCGTGGACCAGGTGATGTTCCTGCAGCCCATCCACGTGGGCGAACTGGTGACCTTCCTGGCCAGCGTCAACCACACGGGCACGTCGTCCATGGAGATCGGCATCAAGGTGGTGGCCGAGAACATCCGCACCCAGGTGGTGCGGCATGTGAACAGCTGTTTCTTCTCGATGGTGGCAGTGGACGATGCGGGCAAACCCACCCCCGTGCCGCCGCTGGCCCCCACCAGCTACGACGAGCGCCGCCGCTGGGAGGCCGCGCTGCTGCGCAAGGCCCTGCGCAAGGAACAGGCCGAGCGCTTCGCGCAGATCCGCCAGGCGGCGCAGGCCAGCGCCGCCGGCTGAGCCGTCACACCGCCCGGCTGCGCGTGCCTGCTACCGGGGCGGCTGCATCTTCGCCGTGCGCCACGGCCTGGATGCCGCGCACCACGTCGCCGATCACGATCACCGAGGGGCTGGCCAGCCCCTCGAGGGTGATGGTGGACTGCAACTGGCCCAGCGTGGTCACCGCGTGGCGCTGCTGCGGCAGGCTCACATGCTGGATCACCACCGCCGGCGTGTGCGCAGGCAGGCCAGTAAGCAGTTCCTCCTGGATGTGGGCGCAGCCGGTCACGCCCATGTAGATCACCAGGGTCAGGCGTGCATCGCGCGCGGTGGCGGCCAGCTGGCGCCAGTCGGTGCCTTGGTTCCCAGGCTTGTTGTGGCCCGTGATGAAGACCACGCCGTGCGCATGTTCGCGGTGGGTGAGCGGCGCGCCCAGCTGCGTCATGCCCGCCAGGCCGGCGGTGATGCCATTGACCACCTGCACCGGCACGCCCGCCGCGCGCAGGTGCTCCACTTCTTCGCCGCCCCGCCCAAAGATGAACGGGTCGCCGCCCTTCAGGCGCACCACAGTCTCGCCCTCCTGCACGGCGGTGAGCATGAGCTTTTCGATGAACGCCTGGGGCGTGCTCTTGCAGCCGCCGCGCTTGCCCACATGCACGACGCGGGCGCCGGGGCGGGCCAGGGCGACGATGGCGTCGCTCACCAGGTCGTCCACCAGCAGCACGGTGGCGGCCTGGATGGCCTTCACCGCCTTGAGGGTGAGCAGCTCGGGGTCGCCGGGGCCGGCGCCCACCAGGGTGCAGCTGCCTGCATGGGCTGGAAGAGAAGGTGTGGTCATGACGAGGCCTGTGCAGTGATTTGACGGCTCAAGTGCAAGATATGTTCCACCTGCTGGCGCAGGGCAGGGGGCACGGGCGCATCGCCCGCCAGCACGCGCCGGGTATAGGCGGCGGTGGTGGCCACGTCGATCTCGGCCGGCAGGCCGGGCACTTCGGCGGCCGTGCCGGGCTGCTGGTCTTGCAGCAGTTGGTGCGTGCCGCCAATGAAGGCGTCGTAGCGCGGCGTGCGGCGCGGGTCGGCCGCCACCTCGCCCTCCAGCCCGCGCGACAGCAACGCGTGCGCGCCCAGCGTGGCAAAGGTGCCGCTCAGGATGTCGAAATATTCGGGGTGGGTGAAGCTGCTCACCACCAGCGCCGGGCCGGCGCAGGGGTTCATCAGCTTGGCCACGCTGTGCCCCGGTGTGCGCAGGCCGATCACCTCGCGCACCGCCAGCAGGCGCGCCAGCCCGGGCAGCAGCACCGCGGTGCCGATGTGCGCCACGTTGCCGGGTGCTATGGATTGAGGAGCTGTTAGCGCAGGTATATCCAGCGCTTCAAGCACATCTGATGCCAGAATGCGGCGCGCCTCGGTGCGCATGCCGTGCAGCAGCACGGGCAAGCCTTCGCGCGCCAGCAGCAGAGCCAGCAGCGGCGTGAGCACGGGCAGCTTGCGCGCGCCGTTGTAGCTGGGCAGCACGATGAGCGGCTGCCCGTCCGCACAGGCCGGTATGGCGGCCATGCGCGCATGCACCGCGTCCAGCAGGCCGCACATTTCCTCGGCGGTTTCGCCCTTGATGCGCATGGCCACGCAGAAGGCGCCGATCTCCAGATCGGTCACCTGGCCGTCGAGCACTTGCCCGAACAGGTCGGCAGCTTGTGCGCGGTCCAGCGCCTTGGCGCCGCGTGCGCCGCGGCCGATTTCCTTGATGTAGTGGCTGATGCCCATGGGGTATTGGCTGGCGGGTGGGACGAGTGGTGTCCATTCTGCGGCATGTCTGATAACCGCCCGTTATATGCGTGCGGCGGATTGCGTGCCGCGTCACGCTGCCTGCACCGCAGTGGTGCCTCTGCCCGCGACCGCCGCCTGCACCATGCGCTTGAGCTCGGGCACGCAGGAGCCGCATTGCGTGCCGCAGCGCAGCGCGCCCTGCAACTGCGCCAGGCGCTCGGCGGGGCTGCCCTGGCACCGGCCCAGGCGCTCGGTGATGTCGGTATCGGTCACGTTCAGGCAGACGCACACCCGCTTGCCGCGTGCGGCCACGGCCACGGGCGGCTGTTGGGTGGGCAGCAGCAGCAACCGGCCATAGGTCTGCACGGGCAGTTCTTCCTGCAGCAGCGTGCGCAGCCAGCCGCCAGCGCTGCCATTGCCGGCCAGCAGCAGTGCGTCCAAAGTGGTGCGGCCGTCGGCCTGGCGCTGCAGGCGCGCGGCGCGGTGCTGGGCGCGGCGGCGGTCGGCATAGCGCAGCGTGCCAGGCCCGTCCAGGTGCAGCAGGTGCTCGATGCGCGCGAGCAGGGCTGGTGGCGGCGCCTCGTGCGCGGCGCCGCGCAGCAGAACGCCCGTGCGCGCGGGACCTGCCGCCGGCGCGGCGCCGCTGAAGGGCACGCAGTGGGCGAAGGGTAGTTCGGGCATCAGCGCGGCCAGGGCCTCGCGCGCGGCCAGGGCTTCATCTTCGGGCAGCCAGGCCATGGCCAGCAGCGTCCAGGGCAGCTCGGCCTTGAGCACCTTCACCGCCGCGTGCTTGAGCTCCGGCTGTTTGGAGCCAGGGCAGAAGGCCGGCGTGGTGAGCGCGTTCACGCCCGCCAGCGGCCGGCCCGTGCTGGAGCGCCCGCCCAGGTATTCGCCGCCCCAGTGCATGGCCATGAAGGCCTGCCCGGGTGCCAGTGTGTCGTCGGCCTGCACGGGCGCGATGATGGAGCCGCGCGCGCTGGTCACATGCGCCAAGTCGCCAGCGGCCAGCTGCAGGCGCGGCAGGTCCTGCGGGTGCATCTGCAGTGCGGGCTCGGCCGCATGGCCGAACAGTTGCCCCAGCGTGCCGGTGCGGCTCATGCCATGCCACTGGTCGCGCAGGCGTCCCGTGGTCAGGCTGAACGGGTAGCGCGCGCTGGGCGGCTCGGACAGGGGCTGCCAGGCCGCGGGGACGAAGCGCGCACGCCCGTCGGGAGTGGGAAAGACGCCGTCCGCATACAGGCGCGCGCGGCCCGCGCGGGCGCCGCTCGGGTAGGGCCACTGCTGCGGCCCGTCGGCCTCCAGCGCGGCCCAGGTCAGGCCGGTGATGTCCAGATCGCGCCCGCGCGTGGTCTCGCGGTGCTCGTTCCAAATGGCCTCGGCACAGGCCTGCGCCGTGTCCCCGGCGTAGGGGAACAGCGTGGGCTGGCCGGGGCGCAGGTGCCTCTCCAGCCGCTGCGCCAGCGCCAGCGCGATCTGCCAGTCGTGCCGCGCACCGCCGGGTGCAGCCACTGCCGCGCGCACGCGGCTGATGCGGCGCTCGCTGTTGGTGACGGTGCCGGTCTTCTCGCCCCAGGTGGTGGCAGGCAGCAGCAGGTCGGCGTACTGCGCGGTGGCGGTGGTGGCAAAGGCCTCCTGCACCACCACAAACTCGGCGCGCTGCAGGGCGCGGCGCACGGTGGTCTGGTCGGGCAGGCTCTGCGCGGGGTTGGTGCAGGCGATCCACAGCGCCTTGATCTCGCCGTCGGCCGCGGCCTGGAACATCTCCACCGCCGTCTTACCGGGCCGCGCGGGCACGGACTCCACGCCCCACAGCCGGGCCACTTCGGCGCGGTGGTCGGGGTTGGCCATGTCGCGGTGCGCGGGCAGCAGGTTGGCCAGGCCCCCCACCTCGCGTCCGCCCATGGCGTTGGGCTGGCCCGTCAGGCTGAAGGGGCCGGCGCCCGGTTGGCCGATCTGCCCGCAGGCCAGGTGCAGGTGGATCAGCGCGGCGTTCTTGGCCGTGCCGCTGGTGCTCTGGTTCAGGCCTTGGCAGTACAGGCTCAGCGTGGGCCGGCGTGGCCCACCCTCCGCCATGCCCTCCACGCCGGCGAACCAGCGCGCTGCGGTGGCAATGTCCTGCGGCGGCAGGCCGCAGACGGCGGCAGCGCGCTCGGGCGTGCAGTCCTGCACTACGGCCTGCAGATCGGCGAAGCCGCTGGTGTGGCGCGCGATGTAGCCCTGGTCCACCCAGCCCTCGCGCAGCATCACGTGCAGCATGGCGTTGAACAGCATCACGTCGCTGCCCGGCAGCAGGGGCAGGAACAGATCGGCCATGGCCGCGGTGTCGGTGCGGCGCGGATCGGCCACGATGATCTTCATGGCCGGGTTGGCGGCGCGCGCGTCCTCGATGCGGCGAAACACGATGGGGTGCGCCCAGGCCGTGTTGCTGCCAGCGATGAACAGGCATTGCGCGTGGGCCAGGTCGTCGTAGCAGGCGGGCGGCGCGTCGGCGCCCAGCGTGGCCTTGTAGCCGGCCACGGCGCTGCTCATGCACAGGCGCGAATTGGTGTCGATGTTGTTGGTGCCGATCAGGCCCTTGGCCAGCTTGTTGAAGACGTAGTAGTCCTCGGTGAGCAACTGGCCACTCAGGTAGAAGCCCACCGCGTCGGGGCCGTGGCGGTCGATGGTGGCGGCGAAGCGCTGCGCCGCGGTGTCGAGAGCCGCGTCCCAGTCGATGGGGTGCGCTGCCTGGCCGCGCTGCGGGCGCAGCTGGGGTTGCAGCAGCCGGGTCTGCAGTGTGACGGGCCGGCTGGCGGTGAGGTGCAGGGTGCTGCCCTTGGTGCACAGGCGGCCGAAGTTGGCGGGGTGGTGGGGGTCGCCGCGCACGCCGGTGATGGTGTCGCCGTCGGACTGGATGATCACGCCGCAGCCTACGCCGCAGTAGGGGCAGGTGGAACGGGTTTCTTGCATGGCGTGTTCTCTTGGTATTTTTGGGCTTTAGGGCTTGTGGTGTGGGCGCGAGTAGCTATTCTTTTTGGACGTGGCTGGCCGGGACTCGCCCCGGCGGGCGAGGTACTTTTCTTTGCTTCGCCAAAGCAAAGTACCCAAAAGAAAGGCGACCCTACAGGCTGCGTCCCTTCGCTTCGCTACGGGCAACCTGCGGTGCTCGCGTCCAGCGGGGTCTCGCTCAAACTCGCTTCGCTCAAACAATCGCGAGCCCTGATCCGCTGGCCGCTGCGCTCCTCGGCGCATCCTGAAGGGAACCCGGAAACCGGACAGCCCATTCGGGCCATCGCTGCGCTCGGCCTGGCCTTGCGCGGCGCGTTGCGCCTGCGCGGGGTCATGGTGGGTTTGCCTTGCAGCGCAGCGCGGGGCCGGCCACGGGGCGTTGCAGGTCCAGGGCGTGGTGGGCCAGCTCCTGGGCGTCCAGGTAGACGGTGCCGGCTTCCACCTTGACCTGAAAGCGCGGCGTGCAGCCTTCGTCGGGGGCGGCGGCCTGGCCGTCGCACAGGCCGATGGTCCAGTTGTGCAGCGGGCAGGCCACGCTGTTGCCGAAGACGATGCCCTGGCTCAAGGGGCCGCCCTTGTGGGGGCAGCGGTCGAGCAGGGCGAACACGCCGCCGGCGTCGTTGCGGAAGACGGCCACGTCCATGCCGTGCGGGCGGGCCACGCGGCGCGCGCCGAGCACGGGGATGTCGTCCAGGGAGCAGATCGGGGTCCAGGTGGTCATAGCTATTCCTTTAGGAGCTGTTGGCGCTTGCTGGCAGGGCGTGACAGGCACTTTTGGCTGAAACTCCTGCCAACGTTCATGCGGGGATCGGCGTGATCGGGATGAACTGGCGCCGGTCCACCGCAGCCGGCTCGAACTCGAACCACGGGTCGGGCTCGCCCGCCAGCGCGTCCTGCAGCTCGCGCCACAGCGCTTGGCGGCCGGGGGCATCTTGGAGTACGCGGCGCTTGACGTAGTCCAATCCCACGCGGGCGACGAAATGCACCGTGCGCTCCAGGTACCAGCCCTCCAGGCGGTACAGCTGCATGAAGGCGCCCGTGTACTCCAGCACCTCCTCGGCGGTCTTGAGCTTGGTGAAGAACTGCGCCACCTCGGTCTTGATGCCGCCGTTGCCGGCCACGTACATCTCCCAGCCCGAGTCCACGCCGATGATCCCCACGTCCTTGATGCCGCTCTCGGCGCAGTTGCGCGGGCAGCCGCTGACGGCGAACTTGACCTTGTGCGGCGCGTACATGCCCACGAAGGCGTGCTCCAGGTCCTTGCCGAGCTGCGTGCTGTCCTGCGTGCCCATGCGGCACCACTCGCTGCCCACGCAGGTCTTCACCGTGCGCAGTGCCTTGGCGTAGGCGTGGCCGCAGGGCATGCCGATGTCGCGCCAGACGTTGACCAGGTCTTCCTTTTTCACGCCCAGCAGGTCGATGCGCTGGCCGCCCGTGACCTTCACCGTGGGGATCTGGTACTTGTCCACCACGTCGGCGATGCGGCGCAGTTCGGCGGCACTGGTCTCGCCGCCCCACATGCGCGGCACCACGCTGTAGGTGCCATCCTTCTGGATGTTGGCGTGGCTGCGCTCGTTGATGAAGCGGCTTTGCGGGTCGTCCCGCGCCTCCTTGGGCCAAGTGCTGGTGAGGTAGTAGTTCACGGCCGGGCGGCAGGTGGCGCAGCCGTTGGGCGTCTTCCACTCCAGGAAGCGAAACACGCCGTCCACGGTCAACAGCCGGTGTGTGCGGATGGCTTCGCGCACGGCCTGGTGGCCGTGGTCGGTGCAGGCGCACACGGGCTTGGTCTTGGGCGTGGCGGAATAGTCGCCGCCCGCAGTGGCCATGAGGATCTGCTCCACCAGCCCGGTGCACGAGCCGCAGCTGGCGCTGGCCTTGGTGTGCTTGCGCACCTCGTCCAGCGTGAACAGGCCCTTGTCCTTGATCGCCTTGCAGATCTGGCCCTTGGTCACGCCGTTGCAGCCGCAGACCTCGTCGCTGTCGGCCATGGCGGCGGCCTTGTTTTGGCCCTGATGGCCCGCGTCGCCCAGGTGCGATTCACCGAACATGAGCCGGTCGCGGATGTCGGCCACGCTGCGGCCGTCGCGCAGCAGCTTGAAGTACCAGCTGCCGTCCACCGTGTCGCCATAGAGGCAGGCGCCCACGAGCCGGTCGTCCTTGAGCACCAGCTTCTTGTATACGCCGCCGCCCTCGGCATGCGGGTCGCTGAGCACGATCTCCTCCGTGCCCTCGCCGCCCTGGAAGTCGCCGGCGGAAAACAGGTCGATGCCCGTGACCTTGAGCTTGGTGGAGGTGAGCGAGCCCTGGTAGCGCCCGATACCCCATTCCGCCAGGTGGTTGGCCAGCACCTTGCCCTGCTCGAACAGCGGCGCCACCAGCCCGTAGGCGATGCCGCGGTGCGCCGCGCATTCGCCCACGGCGTAGATGCGTGGGTCGGTCACGGTCTGCAGCGTGTCGCTGACGACGATGCCGCGGTTGACGTGCAGGTGCATCTGCTCGGCCAGGGCCGTGTTGGGGCGGATGCCCACGGCCATCACCACAAGCTGGGCGGGCACCTCGCTGCCGTCCTTGAAGCGCACCGCGGCCACGCGGCCGTCGCCGCCGGCTACCAGTTCCTGCGTTTGGGCCTGCATCAGGAACTGCATGCCGCGCTCGGCCAGCGACTGCTGCAGCAGCTTGCCCGCCACGTCGTCAAGCTGGCGCTCCATGAGCCACTCGCCCGCATGCACCACGGTGACCTGCATGCCGCGCTTCATGAGGCCGTTGGCCGCCTCCAGGCCCAGCAGGCCGCCGCCGATCACCACGGCGTGCTTGTAGCTGGCGGCAGCGTCGATCATGGCCTGCGTGTCCGCGATGTCGCGGTAGGCCAGCACGCCGGGCAGCTCACGGCCCGGAATGGGCAGCATGAATGGGTTGGAGCCCGTGGCGAGGATCAGCCGGTCGTAGGGAGCCTCGACGGTGCGGCCGTCCTGCGCCACGCCATGCACGGTGCGCCGCGTGCGGTCCACATGGGTCACGGTGCACCCCGCGTGCAGCGTGATGTGGTGGTCCGCATACCAGGACCAGTCGTTGAGGACGATCTCCTCCAGCGTCTGCTCGCCCGCCAGCACGGGCGACAGCAGGATGCGGTTGTAGTTGGGGTGCGGCTCGGCGCCGAACACCGTGATGTCGTAGAGGTCGGGCGCGATCTTGAGCAGCTCTTCCAGCGCGCGCACGCCTGCCATGCCATTGCCCACCATCACCAGCCTGGATTGCTTCACCATCGTCTCCCCGGCGGGAATGCCCCGCGCAGCCACATCAACAAAAAAAGGCGTCCGCACGCCGCACCGGGCAGGGGCCTGGTTGCGGGTGGGGACGCCTTCGTCCCGCGAGCCCTGCCTCCGCCGTTGGAGAGGGCACGCGCTGCGGCCTACCGTGGCCGCGCTGGCTTCAATGCAATGGGCGTGCCAGGGTGCGGCGGGGTGAGAGGTGTGCGCTCATGGGTTGGGCTGAATAGTCCGCTATCGCTTGATGGACAAGCGTGAGCAGCTATGGTTTTAGGAGCAATCGCGCGCTTGGCCGGGCGTGGCGGGCTGCGCACCGCCGTGGTGCAAGTGGCGGCGCGATGGTGCGGGCGCTGGCGTCCTGATTGCGCCCGGACCTCGTAGGGGATGTTGTGCCGGTGGCGTGGCCCCTGCGTGCGCGCCCGGTGCACCGCAATTGAACAAGAACAGCGTCCAGCGCTTGTCCCTCAGGCGCTACCAGCGATGGAATCAGGAGCCGCCTGCCGGCGGTGGTGTTGGGTCCGTCCAGGCGCCGCCCAGCACCTTGTAGAGCGTCACGCGGTTGACCTGCTCGGCCAATTGCAGCGTGATCTGCGCCTGCTGTGCGGCATACAGCGTGCGCTGCGCGTCCAGCACGGCGAGGTAGTTGTCCGCACCGAGGCGAAAGCGTGCGTCCGACAGCTGCAGCGTGCGCTGGGTGGCCTGCACCAGCGAGCCCTGCGCCTGCAGGCGCTCGGTGAGCGTGGCGCGCTCGGCCAGCGCGTCGGACACCTCGCGGAAGGCGGTCTGGATGGCCTTCTCGTACTGGGCCACGGCGGTGTCGCGCGTCACCTCGGCCACGCGCAGGTTGGCCTGGTTGCGGCCGGCGTCGAAGATCGGCAGGCGGATCTGCGGCGCGAACGCCCAGGTGCCGTTGCCGCCCTCGAACAGGCCCGACAGCGCATTGCTGGCCGTGCCCACCGAGGCTGTGAGCGTGATCGACGGAAAGAACGCCGCGCGGGCCGCGCCGATATTGGCCGTGGCGCCCTGCAGTGCATGCTCGGCCGCGCGCACGTCGGGGCGGCGCAGCAGCACGCTGGACGGAAGGTCTGCAGGCACGGCCAGCAGCGCCGTTGCGGGCGCCGCGGGATCGGCCAGCGCGGGGACAGGGGACCGGGGGGCAGGACTGTCCGCAATACCGGTGCCCGGAGGGGGCTGGGTTGCCGGCGTGGCCGGGCTCGCCATGGCCGTGACCGGCATGGCCGTTTCCACGGTGGCCACGCTGGCGGGCAACAACGCGGGGGGCACGGGCGATCCCACCAGCAGGGCCAGGGCGTTGCGGCTGCGCGCCAGCTGCGAGACGAAGGCGGCCGCATCCACGCGTGCGGTGTCGGCCGCCGACTGGGCCTGCGCCAGCACCAGGCCCGAGCTGGCGCCCAGTTCATGGCTGCGCTGCGTGAGCTCCAGGGCCTGCTGGCGCGTGCGCAGGGTCTCGCGTGCCAGTTGCAGGCGGCGCGCGTCGGCGTCCAGCGTGAGCCAGGCGCCGATCACCTCGGCCACCAGGCTGAGCTGCACGCTGCGGCGGTTCTCCGCCACGCGCAGGAACTCCTGCAGCGCGGCATCGTTCAGGTTGCGCACGCGGCCGAAGAAGTCGATCTCGTAGCTGCTGAAGCCCAGTGTGGCGCTGTACTGGCTGGTGGTGTTGGAGCGGCCCGCGGCGGTCAGGTCGTCGGCGGTGCGGCTGCGGTTGCCCGCGCCGGCCGCGTTCACCGTGGGAAAGCGGTCGGCCTGCACCACGCCGTACTGCGCGCGGGCCTTGTCGATGGCCAGTACCGCCACGCGCAGGTCGCGGTTGTTCGCCAGGGCCTGTTCCACCACCGTGCGCAGGCGGGCGTCCTGCACGAAGTCTTGCCAGGCCATGGGGCCGCCGTCCGGCAGCGCCACGGCGCCGGCGGTCGGTGGCTGGGGCAGGGGCGATGCCACCGTGTCCGGCACGGGCAGCGGCGGCGCTTCGTAGCGCGGCGCCAGGCTGCAGCCGGCCAGCAGGGCGCAGGCCAGGGCGGCGGTCACAGGCGTGAAGGAATGGGGGCGCGTCATGCGGCACTCTCCGGATGGATGGGGGCAGGCTGGGCAGCGTCGTCCTGGCGCGAGCGGCTCTTGAACCAGCTGCGGATCAGCAGGAAAAACACCGGCACCATGAAGATGCCCAGCACCGTGGAGGCCACGGTGCCGCCCAGCACGGCCGTGCCGATGGCGTTGCGCCCGCCTGCGCCGGCGCCCGTGCCCAGGGCCAGCGGCACCACGCCGAAGCCAAAGGCCAGCGAGGTCATGAGGATGGGGCGCAGGCGCATGCGCACGGCTTCCAGCGTGGCATCCAGCAGCTTGCGGCCCTGTTCCTGCAACTGCACGGCAAACTCGACGATCAGGATGGCATTCTTGGAGGCCAGGCCCACCGTGGTGATCAGGCCGACCTGAAAGTACACGTCGTTGGCCAGACCCCGCGTCCAGGTCGCCAGCAGCGCGCCCAGCACGCCCAGCGGCACGGCCAGCATCACCGACAGGGGCACGGTCCAGCTCTCGTACAGCGCGGCCAAGCACAGGAACACGAACAGGATCGAGATGGCGTACAGCAGCGGCGCCTGCGCGCCGGATTGGCGCTCCTGCAGCGAGGCGCCCGTCCATTCGTACGCAATGCCGGGGGGCAGGCCCTTCAGGATGTCCTCCACGATCTTCATGGCCACGCCCGAGCTGACGCCCGGCGCGGCGCTGCCCACCATCTCATAGGCGGGCGCGCCGTTGTAGCGCATGAGCTGCGGCGAGCCATAGGCCCAGTGGGCCTTGGAGAAGGCGCCGAACGGCACCATCTCGCCGTTCTTGTTGCGCACGGTCCACTTGCCGATGTCCTGCGGCAGCATGCGGTGCGGCGCGTCGCCCTGGATGTAGACGCGCTTGACGCGGCCGTTGTTCAGAAAGTCGTTCACGTAGGTGCCGCCCATGCCGCTGGAGAGCACGCTGTTGATGGCGTCGTAGCTCAGGCCCAGCGCGGCGGCCTTGCGGTCGTCGATGTCCAGGCGCAGCTCGGTGGCGTCGTCCAGGTTGGTGGTGCGCAGGTTGGTCAGCTCGGGGTGCTTGCGCGCCTCGGCCAGGAACCGGTCCTTGGCGGCCAGCAGCGCCTCGTGCCCCAGGCCGTTGATGTCCTTGAGCATGAAGTTGAAGCCCGCGTTGGAGCCCAGGCCGCGCACGGCCGGCGGCTGCGACACGAAGATGCGCGCGTCGCGGATCTTGGCCAGCTCCTGGGTGGCGCGGTGGGCGATGGCCGCCGCGGACTGGCTGGCCAGCGGCCGCTGGTCCCAGGGCTTGAGGCGGATGAATGCGCGCGCCGAGCTCTGGTCGCCGTTCAGGCCCGAGACCTGGTTGAAGCTGATGACCTCGGGCACGTCCTTGAAGTACAGATTCACCTGGTCCAGCACGTCCTGCAGCCGCGCGTCGGTGGCTCCAGCGGGCAGGTTGACGTTGGCCAGGATGTAGCCCTGGTCTTCATCGGGCAGGAAGGCCGTCGGCACGCGGCCGATGATCCACCACACGGCCAGGCAGATGGCGGCAAAGATCAGCAGCATGTGCTTGGCGCGGTGCAGCATCCAGCCCACGCCGCGCTGGTAGCGCAGCGTGTTGGTCTCGAAGTGGCGGTTGAACCAGAGGAAGAAGCGGTCGTTCAGCTCCAGCAGGCCGCGGCGCACCTGCGGGTCCTTGCCCAGGTGGGCGGACGGCTTGAGGATGCTGGCGCACAGCGCCGGCGTGAGCGTGAGCGCCACCAGCACCGACAGCGCCATCGCCGCCACGATGGTGATGGAGAACTGCCGGTAGATCACCCCCGTGGAGCCGCCGAAGAACGCCATCGGCACGAACACCGCCGACAGCGTGAGGCCGATGCCCACCAGCGCGGGCGTGATCTCGCGCATCGAGTGGCGCGTGGCCTCTTTGGGCGAGAGGCCCGACTCGTGCATCACGCGCTCGACGTTCTCCACCACCACGATGGCGTCGTCCACCAGCAGGCCGATGGCCAGCACCAGCGCGAACATGGTCAGCGTGTTGATCGAGTAACCCGCCGCAGCCAGCACGCCGAAGGTGCCCAGCAGCACCACTGGCACGGCGATCGCAGGGATCAGCGTGGCCCGGAAGTTCTGCAGGAAGATGAACATCACGATCACCACCAGCACCATGGCCTCGCCCAGCGCGGTGGCCACTTCGCGGATCGAGGCGCGCACGAAGGGCGTGGAGTCGGAGCTGACGAAATAGTCGATCTGGTTGGGAAAGTAGGGCTTGAGCTCCGCCAGCTTGGCGGCCACGGCGTCCGACACCGCCATGGCGTTGGCGCCGTCGGCCAGCACGATGCCCATGCCCGCGCCCGGGCGGCCGTTGAGCTTGGCCTTGACCGACAGGTTATCGGGGCCCAGTTCCACGCGCGCGACGTCCTTCACCGTGACCACCGAACCGTCGGTGGCGGTCTTGAGCACGATGTCCTCGAACTCCTGCACCGTCTGCAGCTTGGTGCGCGCGGTGATGGTGGCGTTGAGCTGCTGGTCGGGCACGGCGGGCAGCGCGCCGAGCTGGCCGGCCGAGACCTGTGCGTTCTGCGCGTTGAGGGCGCTGATCAGGTCCGACGGCATGAGCTGGAATTTCTCCATCTTGGCCGGGTCCATCCACAGGCGCATGGCGTAGAAGGTGCCGAACACGCGGATGTCGCCCACGCCGTCCAGGCGGCCGATCACGTCCACGAGGTTGGAGTTCAGGTAGTCCCCGATGTCCACCGCGCTCATGTTCGGGTCGCCCGAGAAGAAGCTGTAGGTGACCAGGTAGTCCTGGCCGCCCTTGTTGACGAACACGCCCCGGCTCTTCACGGCATCGGGCAGGCGGTTCATGGCCGACTGCAGCTTGTTCTGCACCTGCACCTGGGCCACGTCGATGTTGGTGCCCGGCGCAAACGTGAGGGTGGTGGCCGAGCGGCCCGACGCATCCGACGTCGAGCCCATGTAGATCATGTTGTCGATGCCCTTGAGCTGCTGCTCGATGATCTGCGTGACCGAGTTTTCCACGGTCTCGGCCGAAGCACCCGTGTACTGCGCGGAGATGGTCACGCGCGGCGGTGCGATGTCGGGGTATTGCTCCAGCGGCAGCGTGAAGATCGCCAGGCCGCCCGCCAGCATGATGATGATGGACAGCACCCACGCGAAGATGGGGCGGTTGATGAAGAACTGGGCCATGTGCGCCTGACCTCGTGCTCAGCGGGATGCGCCGGGGCGGGCGGTGATGTCCACGCTCTGGCCCGCCGCGGGGGGGGCGCTGGCGGCGGGTGCTGGCGCCGCGGCGGCCGGGCCGTTCTTGGTGTTCAGGTCCACCACCTGGGGCGCCACCTTGTCGCCGGGCTTGATGCGTTGAAAGCCATCCACCACCAGGCGCTCGCCGGGTTGCAGGCCGCTGTCCACCAGCCAGCGGTTGCCCAAGGCGCGCGCCAGTTCCACGGGGCGCTTCTCGACCACGTTGTCGGCGTTGACTACCAGCACGCTGGCGCGGCCCGTCAGGTCGCGGTGCACGGACTGCTGCGGGATCAGCAGCGCGTCGCTGGCCAGGCCCGTGGGCAGCAGCGCCTGCACGTACATGCCGGGCATGAGCACGCCGTCGGGGTTGGGCACCACGGCGCGCAGCGTCACCGTGCCCGTGGTGTCGTTGACGATCACGCCTGCAAACTGCAGCCGGCCTTCGTGCGGGTAGTCGCTGCCGTCGTCCAGCCGGATGCGCACGCGCATCTGGTTGCCGTCCACCTTCTGGTAGCGGCCGGCCTCCCAGTCGCGCTTGAGCTGTACCAGCTCGGTGCTGGACTGGGTGAAGTCCACGTACATCGGGTCCATCTGCACGATGGTGGTGAGCGCATTGGCCTGGTTGGCTGTCACCAGCGCGCCAGGGGTGACGCTGGACAGGCTGATGCGTCCGGCGATGGGCGCCTCGATGCGGCTGTAGCGCAGGTTGATGCGCGCCGTCTCCAGGTTGGCGCGGGCCACGCCCACGTCGGCGCGGGCCTGCGCGGCCGCGGCCTGGCTCTCGTCATAGGCCTGGCGGCTGATGGCGTCGATCTTGACCAGTTCGGCATTGCGGCGCGCATTGGCCTCCTGCGTGCGCGCCGTGGCCTCGGCGCGGGCCAGGGTGGCCTCGGCGCTGGCCTCGGTGGCGCGCAGCGGGCGGTCGTCGATCTGGTACAGCGGCTGGCCCTTGCGCACCAGCGCACCCTCGGTGAACAGGCGCTGCTGCACGATGCCCGAGACCTGGGGGCGCACCTCGGCGGTCAGGTAGGCGCGGGTGCGGCCGGGCAAGGTGGCGTCCAGTTGCTGCGCGCGCGTTTGCAGGGTGACCACGCCCACGGCGGTGGGGCCCTGTGGCTCGGTGGCTGGCGCGTCCTTGCCGCCACAGGCCGCCAGGCCCAGCGCCAGGGCCAGGCCAGCCAGCCGCTGCGCGAGCGCGCCGTGACGGGCCGCAGTGGTGCACGAGGGGGAAAAAGCGGGTGAAGCGGAAAGACGGGCGGCGCGGGCGGGGCGCTCAATGGGCGCGGGTGTCGTCGCGTGGATCATGGGGCGAAGGCGCAAGGTCTGGAAAGGGTGGCGCAGAGCAGGAAAGCGGGGCCTGGAAGGGCGTCGCAGGGCGCTCCGCTCTACAGGCAAGCGTTGCACTTTCGCACATTGACGGCAAGGCTGCCGTGGTAGCGGCGATTCTTCATGCTTCTTTACAAGGCATTGTCAAAGGGCATCGCGCGCCGCAGAGCCCCCGCCGGCAGGGTGTGGGGGGGGCGGCTGTTGGTGCTTTAAATCGGCGCTTTGGGCTTGTGTGTTCAGCGTTTGTAGCTATGTAAATGATAGCTACCGACATGCAGCGAAGCCGTGCAGCGCCTACCATGTACGCCTGACGCGGCTGCCGTGGCCGCGCATCACCGTCTGAAGGAGTTGCCTGCCATGAACACTTCCACTTCCGCATCCACCCCGCTGCTGACCCAGCAGCTTTTGCAGCACCTGCAGGGGGCGCCGCTGCAGCAGATGGCCCAGCGCCTTGGCACCGACATCGCCCAGACGCAAAGCGCCGTGGAGATGGCCCTGCCGCTGCTGCTGGGTGCCCTGGGGCGCAACGCCGAGGGGCCGCAGGGTGCGCAGTCGCTGCTGGGGGCGCTGCAGCGCGATCACATGGACGCCGCGGCACCTGCGGCGCAGGGCATCGGCGGCCTGGACCTGGGCGGGCTGCTGGGGTCGGTGCTGGGCGGCGGCATGGCCGGCGGCGCCGGGCAGGGCGGCGATGCGGGCGCCATCCTGGGCCATATCTTCGGCGGTGGCCGCGAGAGGGCCGAAGCCGGCCTGGGCCAGGCCAGCGGATTGGGTGCGAACGCCGGTCAGCTGCTGCAGATGCTGGCGCCCATCGTCATGGCGTTCCTGGCGCAACGGGTGCGCAGCGACGGGCTGGACGCGGGTGGCCTGGGGCAGGTGCTGGGCCAGGAGCGCGCCCAGGTGCAGCGCACGGGCGCGCCCGGCGGCGATCTGCTGGGCAGCCTGCTGGACCAGGACGGCGACGGCCAGGTGGGCCTGGGCGACCTGTTCAAGATCGGCGGCAGCCTGCTGGGTGGGCGGCGCTGAGCGCAGCGGCTCAGGCCGCGCCTGCAGCTTCCAAAAGCATAGCTGCACTCGCCCGGCCCGTGGGCGCTGCGACCACCTGGTTGCAACAAATTTTGAACCCGGTTGCGCGCCCGCCCTGGTTCGGCGGACACTGTGGGCGCGTGTTCGGTTTCGTTCCATCCACAGCCAGGGAGGCAGCCATGACGACTGTTGCAGAAATCCTCAGAACCAAAGCCGATGGGCAGGTCCATGCCGTCGAACCTTCGGACACCGTGCTCACCGCGCTGCGGCGCATGGCCGACAAGGGCATCGGTGCGCTGCTGGTGATGGAAGGCGATCAGATCGCGGGCATCTTCACCGAGCGCGACTACGCCCGCAAGATGGTGCTGTTGGGCCGCTCCTCGGGCGACACCCCGGTGAGCGAGGTGATGACGCGCGCGGTGCGCTTCGTGCGGCCCGCGCAGAGCGCCGAGCAGTGCATGGCGCTGATGACAGAAAACCGGCTGCGGCACCTTCCGGTGGTGGAGGGCGGGCGCGTGGTGGGGCTGGTGTCCATCGGCGACCTGGTCAAGAGCGTGATTTCGGAGCAGCAGTTCATCATCGAGCAGATGGAGCTTTACATCACGGGGGTGCGGTGACGGTGTTCCGGGCGGGCCTGTGCCGAGCGGGGCGCGGGCTCTGTGAAGCCCTGCGGTGTGAGTTTCTTCGTCGCTGGCCGGGACTCGCCCCGGCCAGCGGCATGAAACCCAAGGGCAAATGATCAAAAACAATAGCTGCCAGCGCTTGCCCAGCAAGCGCTAGAGCCCAAAAACCCTCAAGCCGCTCTCTCCACGTGCCCCTGCCGCGTGTAGAGAAAGTCGATCACCGCCTTGCGGCACTGCAGGTACCGCGCATCCTCCGCCAGCGCCACCCGGTTGCGCGGGCGTGCAATGCCCACGTCCAGCACCTCGCCAATGGTGGCGGCGGGGCCGTTGGTGAGCATCACGATGCGGTCGGACAGCAGCACGGCCTCGTCCACGTCGTGCGTGACCATGACCACGGTGCTGCGCGTGCGCGCCACGATCTCCAGCAGCTCGTCCTGCAGCCGTGCGCGCGTGAGCGCGTCCAGCGCGCCGAAGGGCTCGTCCATCAGCAGCACCTGGGGCTCCATCGACAGCGCGCGTGCGATGCCCACGCGCTGCTTCATGCCGCCCGATATCTCGCCGGGGCGCTTGTGCGCGGCATGGGCCAGGCCCACCAGTTCCAGCGCGGCGTGGGTGCGCTCCTTCAGCCGGGCCTTGGACTCGCGCGCGCCGAACACGCGTTCCACGGCCAGGTGCACGTTGCCTTCGCAGGTCAGCCAGGGCAGCAGCGAGTGGTTTTGGAACACCACCGCGCGCTCGGGACCGGGGCCCTTGATCTCGCGCCCGGCGCAGATCAGCGCGCCGGCGGTGGGCGTGGTCAGGCCCGCGATCAGGTTCAGCAGCGTGCTCTTGCCGCAGCCCGAGTGGCCGATCAGTGCCACGAATTCGCCCCGGGCGATGGCCAGGTCGATGCCGCGCAGCGCGGGAAACACGCCCTTGGCGGTGCGGAAGGTCTGCTCGACCCCCTGGATCTGCAGGAATTTTGCGTCGCTCATGATTGCACCTCCTCGAACGTGAAGGCCGTGGCCAGCCGGACCAGCGCCCATTCCAGCAGCAGGCCCACGCCGCCGATGACGAAGATGGCCACCAGGATGTTGGTGACGTTCAGGTTGTTCCACTCGTCCCACACCCAGAAGCCGATGCCCACGCCGCCGGTGAGCATCTCGGCCGCCACGATCACCAGCCAGGCCGTGCCCACGGCCAGGCGCACGCCGGTCAGCATGTAGGGCAGCACCGCCGGGAACAGGATGGTGGTGGCGATCTTCCATTCGCTCAGGTTGAGCACGCGCGCCACGTTCATGTAGTCCTGCGGCACGCGTTGCACACCCACGGCGGTGTTGATGACCATGGGCCAGATGGAGCAGATGAAGATCGTCCAGATGGCGGCCGGGTTGGCGCCCTTGAACACCAGCAGGCCGATGGGCAGCCACGCCAGCGGCGAGACGGGCCGCAGCAGGCTGATGACCGGGTTGCACATGCGCGAGAGGAACGCGAAGCGCCCGATCACGAAGCCCGCCGGTATGCCCACCAGCGCGGCCAGGCCGAAGCCCACGGCCACGCGCTGCAGGCTGGCCAGCACGTTCCAGCCCACGCCCTGGTCGTTGGGGCCGTTGCGGTAGAACGGGTCGCTGAAGATCTCCACCGCCTGCGCCCAGGTCTGCAGCGGGCCAGGAATGCTCTGGCCCGTGGTGGCGGAGACCACGGCCCACAGGCCCAGCAGCAGGCCCACGCCGCACAGCGGCGGCAGCACGGCCAGCCAGAGGGCGTTCCAACGCTGGCGCGCGTCGCTGCGCGGGGGTGGGCTGGCAGGCCCTGAGGCTTTTGGGCCTGCAGCGCTTGTGGGATAAGCGCTGGCAGCTATCGGTTTGGAAGCATCGGACGCGCCGGCCGGCGCTTGCGGCTCCAGCGGGCTGTGAAAGACGGCACTGACCATGGTTTCTCCTGGTGGGGGTGGGGCGATCGGGGCGTCAGGCCTTGAGCTTGAAACCGTCGGCGTACTTCGCGGGGTCCTTGCCGTCCCAGACCACGCCATCCACCAGCTTGTGGCTGCGCATGTCGCTTGCGGGCAGGGGGGCCTTCGCGGCCGTGGCGGCTTGGCGGTACACGTCGGTGCGGTTGATGGCCTTGGCCACGCCCAGGTAGTCCGGGTGGTCCTTAAGCAGGCCCCAGCGCTTGTGCTGGGTCAGGAACCACATACCGTCGGACAGGTAGGGGAAGTTCACCGCGCCGCCGCCATAGAACTTCATGTGGTCGGGGTCGTCCCAGGTCTTGCCCAGGCCGTCCTGGTAGCGCCCCAGGATGCGCTGGTTGATGGCGTCCACGCTGGTGTTCACGTAGGCCTTGCCGGCGATGGTCTCGGCCATCTGGTTCTTGTGGGCCAGGCTTTCGTCGATCCAGCGGCTGGCCTCCAGGATGGCGGCCGTCACGGCGCGTGCGGTGTTGGGGTACTTCTGCACGAAGTCGGCGGTCGTGCCCAGCACCTTTTCGGGGTGGTCCTTCCAGATCGCCTGCGTGGTGGTGGCCGTGACGCCAATGCCGTCCATGATGGCGCGGTGGTTCCAGGGTTCGCCCACGCAGAAGCCGTCCATGTTGCCCACGCGCATGTTGGCCACCATCTGCGGGGGCGGCACGGTGATGACCTTGGCGTCCTTCAGGGGGTGGATGCCGTGCGCGGCCAGCCAGTAGTACAGCCACATTGCATGCGTGCCGGTGGGGAAGGTCTGCGCAAAGGTGTACTCGCGCCGTTCCTTGGCCATCAGCTGGGCCAGGCCTGCGCCGTTGACGGCCCCCTTGTCGGCCAGCTTGCGCGACAGCGTGATGGCCTGGCCGTTGTGGTTGAGCGTCATCAGCACGGCCATGTCCTTCTTGGGACCGCCCACACCCAGATGCACGCCGTAGACCAGGCCGTAGAGCACATGGGCGAAGTCCAGCTCGCCGTTGACCAGCTTGTCGCGCACGCCGGCCCAGCTGGCCTCCTTGGTGGGGATGATCTTCACGCCGTACTTCTGGTCGATGCCCAGCACCGATGCCATGACCACGCTGGCGCAGTCGGTGAGGGGGATGAAGCCGATGCGCACCTCTTTCTTCTCGGGGGCGTCCGAGCCCTGGGCGTGCACCAGGGCACGCAGCGCGGGGCTCACGCCCACGGCGCCCACGGTGGCCGCCTGCAGCACGGTGCGTCGGGGGATTCGGGTGTGGAGCAGATCGGTCATGCAAGAGTCCTTTGGGGTCGTCAAAAAAGCAGTGCAGCAACGGAAAAAGGCGTCCTCACGCCGCGCGGCCGGCGCATGTGCGCTGTCCGAGCGGGTGGGGACGCCTTTGTCCTGGGAGCCTGGCCCTTCCGCCGTTGGAAGGGCCTGGTGCGTGACCAGCGGTGGTCACCGGGCCTGTTGCAAGCGGTGTGCCATCTCTGGGGTTGCTTTCATTTTGATAGCTGCCAGCGCTTGATAGTCGGGCGTTCCAGCCCCGTTTTGTTTGAATGCTTCATGGCCGTGCGGCGCGGCATCGGATGCACCGCATTTGTGCAATGCACAAACCGGCGCATCAACCCAGCAAATCGGCCGCGTCCAGCATGCGCTGCGCCACCTCGGCCAGGCGCAGGCCGCGGTCCATGGCGGCGCGGCGCAGCCGCTCGTAGGCCTGCTGCTCGGTCAGGCCCTGGCGCTGCATCAGCAGGCCCTTGGCGCGGTCGATGGTCTTGCGCTCGTGCAGGGCGGTGCGTGCCTGCGCCAGTTCGGTGCGCAGCGCCTGTTCGTGGGCAAAGCGGGCCAGCGCCACCTCCAGGATGGGGCGGATGCGCTGCGGTGCCAGGCCCGCGACGATGTAGGCCGTCACGCCCGCGGCCAGCGCGTCCTTCACGTGGCGCGTGTCCTCGTCGTTGGTGAACATCACGATGGGGCGGGGCGCCTCGCGCGTGGCCATCACCACATGCTCCAGCGCGTCGCGCGCCTCGCTTTCGGCGTCCACGATCACCAGGTCGGGCTGCAACTGGGCCAGGCGCTCGCCCAGGAACATATCGCCCGGCAGCGTGGCCACGAGGTTGAAGCCGTTCTCCAGCAGCCCGATGCGCAACGCGCGCGAACGCTCGGCCTGCAGCGCCGCATGCGCGTCGCCGTCGGCCGCCAGGTCCGGCGCCACCACCACGATCCGCAGTTGTTCAGTCATGCTGCAGGCGCCAGCAAGAAATACGCCACACCCGCCCCGATGCGTTGTGGAAGATTGCCGAAACGCCCCGGTTGGGGCCGCGGGCAATCCCCCTGGCGCGCGCGGCATCCTTTCGCGAACATCCTGTCACATATCCACATGAATGAGAGAGGAGTCGACTGTGCAGCAGGGAATCAAACGACGCGGTTTTTCCGCCAGCCTGGGGCTGGCGGCGCTGGGGGTGGGCGGGTGGATCACGGGATGCAGCAAGGTGCCGGAAACCATCAAGATCGGTGTGGCGCAGCCCTTGTCCGGCCCCTTGGCGGGTCTGGGGCAGGACCTGCTCAATGGCGTGAAGCTGGCGGTGGACGAGATCAACCGATCCGGCCTGAACGTGGACGGCAAGCGCGTGACGCTGGAGGTGGTGGCGCAGGACGACCGCGCGGACGCCGCTTCGGGCAAGGCGGCTGCGCAGCAGCTGCTGGAATCGGGCGTGGTGGCCGTCATCGGGCACCTGAACTCGGGCGTGAGCCTGGAGACCGCGCCCATCTATGCCGCCAAGGAGGTGCCGCAGCTCATCATCTCCACCAACCCGCGCATCACGCAGCTGGGGCTGGCCACCACCTTCCGCATCGTCGCCAACGACAACCTGCAGGCGCGCGCCATCGGGGCGTTCGCGGCCGCGCAGCTCAACGCCGATGCCTACGCGGTGGTCGACGATGGCTCGCCCTACGGCAAGGGACTGGCCGAGGGCGCGGCCGCGCAGTTGCTGGCGGCCAAGAAGCACATCGCCGTGCGCCAGAGCTTCGACGACAAGACCGTGGCCTTTGCTGAACTGGCGGCCCGGCTCAAGGAGGCGCAGGTGCGCGTCATCGTCTGCATGCTCAACGACTTCCAGGCGCTGGCGCTGCTGCAGGAACTGCAGAAGCTGGGCCACAGCCGTGTGGCGCTGCTGGGCGGCGACCTGGTGAAGACGGCCGACATGGCCAAGGGCATGGGCGTGATCGACGGGATCTAGGCCACCTCGCCGGTGCTGGACGTGGCCGAGTTCACCACCGGCCGCCAGTTCCTGGAGAAGTACATCGCCGCCTTCCAGAAGCCCCCGGCCTATGGTGGCCACTACACCTACGACGCCGTGTACGTGGTCAGCGAGGCGATCAAGAAGGCCGGCTCCGCCGCGCCCGCCGACATCACGCGCGCGCTGCGCGGCATCAACGGCTACGCCCCCGTCACCGGCACCATGGCCTGGGACGGTCAGGGCGAGCTGCGCTACGGCGCCGTGGGCGTGTACGAGCTGCGCAAGGGCCAGTGGGAGCTGCGCATGCGCTCCGACCGCTGGTAGCCGCCGTCCGGGTATGCGCGGGCGTGCGATTGCCCCCGGCCCGGCGGGCGCGGGGGGCGGCCACTACACTCGCGGGCATGAGTCAGCTGATCCTCGGTATCGAATCTTCCTGTGACGAAACCGGCGTGGCCCTGGTGCGCGCCGGCGAGGGCGGCGCCGTGCCCGTGCTGCTGGCGCATGCGCTGCACAGCCAGATCGACATGCACCAGGCCTATGGCGGCGTGGTGCCCGAGCTGGCCAGCCGCGACCACATCCGCCGCGTGCTGCCGCTGACCCGCGAGGTGCTGCGCGAATCGGGCGAGCGCCTGGAGGATGTGGACGTGGTGGCCTACACGCGCGGGCCGGGCCTGGCGGGTGCGCTGCTGGTGGGCGCGGGCGTGGCCTGCGCGCTGGGCGCAGCGCTGGACAAGCCCGTGCTGGGCGTGCACCACCTCGAAGGCCACCTGCTATCACCGTTCCTGAGCAGCGACCCACCGGAGTTTCCGTTCGTCGCGCTGCTGGTGTCGGGCGGGCACACGCAGCTCATGCGCGTGGAGGGCGTGGGGCGCTACGAGATCCTGGGCGAGACCATCGACGACGCGGCGGGCGAGGCCTTCGACAAGTCGGCCAAGCTCATGGGCCTGGGCTACCCCGGCGGGCCGGCGCTGTCGCGCCTGGCCGAGCAGGGCAGCGCCACCGCGTTCAAACTGCCGCGCCCGCTACTGCACAGCGGCGACCTGGACTTCTCGTTCGCAGGCCTCAAGACCGCCGTGCTGACCCAGGCCAAGAAGCTGGGCGACGAACTGTCCGCGCGCAAGGCCGACCTGGCCGCGAGCACCGAGGCCGCCATCGTGGAGGTGCTGGTCAAGAAGACGCTGGCCGCCCTTCAGAAAACAGGGCTCCAGCGCGTGGTGGTGGCCGGCGGCGTGGGCGCCAACCGGCATCTGCGCGCGCAACTCAACGCGGCCTGCGCGCGAGCCAAGGTGCGTGTGCACTACCCCGAGTTGCACCTGTGTACCGACAACGGCGCCATGATCGCCATGGCCGCGGCCATGCGCCTGCAGGCCGGGCAGCAGCAGCCCAACCGCGATTACGCCTTCGACGTGAAGCCGCGCTGGCCGCTGGACGCCATCACGCTCGCGGCCTGAAGATATGGGTCAAAATAGGCTCCAGCGCTTGTCTATCAAGCGCTGGTAGCTCACATTTTGGTAGCAAGCTAGAACGGGTAGTGGCGCGGCGCGGTCTGCACCGTGATCCAGCGCAGTTCCGTGAACTCGCGCACGCCCGCCATGCCGCCAAAGCGCCCCCAGCCCGACTGCTTCACGCCGCCAAAGGGCATCTGCGGCTCGTCGTGCACCGTGGGGCCGTTCACATGGCAGATGCCGGACTCGATGCGTGCGGCCACGTTCCAGGCGCGCGCCACGTCGCGCCCGAACACGGCGGCCGACAGGCCGTAGGAGGTGTCGTTCGCGGTGGCGATGGCTTGCTCCACGCCGCGCACCCGCACGATCGCCTTGACCGGGGCAAAGGTCTCCTCGTGGTAGATGCGCATGGCGGGCGTCACCCGGTCCAGCAGCGTGGCGGGCATCAGCGGGGTGTCGCTTTTGCCGCCGCACACCAGCGTCGCGCCCTGGCCCAGCGCGTCGTCGATCAGCGCGTTGCAGCGCTGCACGGTGGCCATGTCCACCACCGGGCCCAGCACCACGGGGCCCTGGCGCGGGTCGCCCAGCGGCAGGGCGCGGGCGCGTTCGGCCAGTTGGTGCACGAACGCATCGGCCACAGCCTCGTCCACCACCAGGCGCTCCGTGGACATGCAGATCTGCCCCGAATTGGCGAACGCGCCAAACACGGCGGCGTTCACGGCGGCATCCACGTCGGCATCGTCCAGCACCACCAGCGGGGCCTTGCCGCCCAGCTCCAGCACCACGGGCTTGAGGTGGCGCGCGCAGGTTTGCGCCACCAGCCGCCCCACCTTGGTGGAGCCCGTGAAGTTCACGCGGCGCACGGCTGGGTGGGCCACCATGGCCTCCACCACGTCGGCCGCATCGCCGGGCGCATGGGTGATGAAGTTCACCACGCCCGCGGGCAGGCCGGCGTCGTGCAGCGCCTCGGCAATGAGGCGGTGGGTGGCCGGACAGGTTTCCGAGCCCTTGAACACCACCGTGTTGCCGCAGGCCAGCGGCGTGGCAATGGCGCGCACCCCCAGGATGACCGGCGCATTCCACGGCGCCATGCCCAGCACCACGCCGGCGGGCTGGCGCACGCCCATGGCCAGGCTGCCCGGCATGTCGGACGGGATCACATCGCCGGCGATCTGCGTGGTGAGGGCGGCGGCCTCCTGCAGCAGGTTGGCGGCCAGGTGCACGTTGAAGCCGGCCCAGGCGGCAGAGGCGCCGGTCTCGGCCGCCATGGTGGCGGCGAAGGCATCGGCGCGCGCCGTGAGGGCCTGCGCGGCGCGCTGCAGCAGGTCGCGTCGCGCGGCGGGGCCCAGCGCGGCCCACGCAGGAAAGGCCCGGGCGGCCGCCTGCACGGCGGCCACGGCGTCTTCGGGCGTAGCCGCAGCGGCCGTGGTGGCAATGCGGCCATCCAGCGGGTTGCGGCGCTCGAAGGTGGCGCCGCCCGAGGCGGGCCGGGGCGCGCCGTCGATCAGCAGGGGAAGAGGGGGCATGGGAACTCCTTTTCGAGGGGCGGCCGCGGCGGCGAGGCCACGCGGGCGTTTGGCACGCAAGGGTAGCAGCGTGCCACGCCACGGGTTCTCCGGTTTTCTTTACAAAAGTTCATCTGCCGCAGGTGGCGCTGACAAGGAGCGCTGTAACAATTGCCCTCATGTTTGCCGCAGCGCTTCCTTCTCGCTCCCGCCGTCGCCCGCGCGCTTCGGCGCCACTGGCCTTGCTGGCCGCCCTGGTGCTGGCCGGTTGCGCCACGCGGCCGCCTCCCGCGCTGGAGGGGGCGGTGGCCACTCCCGCCGCCTGGGCCGGCCAGGGGGCAGTGCAGGCTGGCGCGGCCGCGACCCCGCAAGACCTGGCACAGTGGTGGCGGCAACTGGGCGATGCGCAGCTCACCGGCCTGGTGGAACGCGCGCTGCAGTCGCACACCAGCATGCGCAGCGCACGCGCCGCCGTGGAGCAGGCGCGTGCCCAGCGCGACGTGCAGGCCGCCGGCCTGCTGCCTTCCGTGAACGCATCGGGCTCCGCCCAGCGCAGCCGCAGCAATGGCAGCACCGGCAACACTTTCCAGGCGGGACTGGACGCGAGCTGGGAGCCCGACCTGTTCGGCCGCCTGGCCAGCGGCGTGCGCGCCAGCGAGGCCGACCTGCTGGCCGCCGAGGAGGGCGTGGCCGCCGCCCAGGTGGCATTGGCCGCCGAGGTGGCGGTGAACTACATCAGCCTGCGCAGCCAGCAGCAGCGCCTGCAGATTGCCCAGCAGAACCTGGCGGCGCAGAGCGAAACTGCGCAGATCGTCCAATGGCGTGTGCAGGCGGGGTTGGCCAGTTCGCTGGCGGCCGAGCAGGCCCGCGCCGCCGTGGAGCAGACCGCCGCCCAGGTGCCCACGCTGCAGGCGGGCATCGCGCAGGCGCGGCATGCGCTGGCGGTGCTCACCGGCCAGCCGCCCGCGGCGCTGGACGAGGCCCTGGCCGCGCACGCGCCCGTGCCCCAACCGCCGGCGGACCTGGCGCTGGCCTTCCCCGCAGACACGCTGCGCCAGCGCCCCGACGTGCGCCAGGCCGAGCAGCGCGTGCGCGCCGCCTGGGAGCGCGTCGCCCAGGCCGAGGCGCAGCGCATGCCCAGCCTGCGCATCAGCGGAACGCTGGGCCTGCGCGCCCTCACGCTGGGCGCGCTCACGGGTGGGGGCGCCACGGCGGCGTCGCTGCTGTCCAGCGTGTCGCTGCCGGTGTTTGATGGCGGGGCGCTGCGTGCCCAGGTGCGCGCGCAGGAGGCTGCGCTGCAGCAGGCGCAGGTGGGCTACGAGGAATCGGTGCTGACCGCGCTCAAGGATGTGGAAGATGCGCTCGTCGCGCTGCAGGGCGACCGTGACCGACTGCAGCGCCTGTCCGCCGCGGCCGAGGCTGCGGGCAACGCGGCGCTGCTGGCGCAGAACCAATATGCGAGCGGGCTGGTGGACTTCCAAACCGTGCTGGACACCCAACGCACGCTGCTGTCCGCGCAGGACAGCGTGGCCGGTACGGCCGCCAGCGTGAGTACCGACCATGTGCGCCTGTACAAGGCGCTGGGAGGCGGCTGGCCCGCACCCTGAGCGGCCCCCAAAAAAACCTGCTGAATGACCCGGCGCTGCCGCCGACGCGGCGCCTTCCCAGGCAAGAACCATGACCGACCAAGAATCCCCAAGCTCTTCCAGCGCCCCCGCTTCCCATGCCGCTGCGGCGGCCCCGCAGCGCCTGCAGGCCCTGCTGGGCGACGGCCTGCATCGGCGCTGGTGGCAGAGCATCACCCTGTGGCTGGCCGTGCTGGTGCTGGCCGCCGCTGCCGGCGGCTGGTGGTATTGGCAAGACCGCCAGCGCGCCCAGGCGGCGCCGCGCTATGTCACGCAGGAGGTGCAGCGTGGGCAGATCACGCTCACCGTGGCGGCCAACGGCACGCTGCAGCCCACGCGGTCGGTGAACATCGGCAGTGAACTCTCGGGCACCGTGCGCCGCGTGCTGGTGGACGTGAACGACCAGGTCAAGAAGGGCCAGGTGCTGGTGGAGCTGGACACCACCAAGCTCGACTCGCAGGTGCTGCGCTCGCGCGCTTCGG
This sequence comes from Diaphorobacter sp. LI3, assembly GCF_022807955.1. Taxonomy (NCBI): domain Bacteria; kingdom Pseudomonadati; phylum Pseudomonadota; class Betaproteobacteria; order Burkholderiales; family Comamonadaceae; genus Diaphorobacter; species Diaphorobacter sp. LI3. The sequence goes on from NZ_CP094346.1 coordinate 1,721,867, forward strand.
TCGCGTCGGCGCAGGCGCGCCTGGCACAGGCGCAGGCCACCATGCAGGAGGCGCGCGCCAGCCTGTCGCGCCTGGAGGAGGTGGCACGCCTGTCCGGCGGCAAGGTGCCTTCGGCGGCCGAGCTGGACACCGGCCGCGCCGCCTACGAGCGCGCCCAGGCCGACGAGGCCGCTGCGCGCGCCAGCGTGCAGGATGCGCGCGCGGCGCTGGCCACCGACGAGACCAACGTCACCAAGGCCTCCATCCGATCGCCGATCGACGGCGTGGTGCTCTCGCGCGCGGTGGAGCCGGGCAATGCCGTGGCCGCGTCGCTGCAGGCGGTGACGCTGCTCACCCTGGCCGAGGACCTGACCAAGCTGCGCCTGGAGGTCAACGTGGACGAGGCCGACGTGGGCTCGGTGCGCCCGGGCCAGAAGGCCACCTTCACCGTGAGCGCCTACCCCTCGCGGCGTTACCCGGCGCGCACCACGCGCGTGGCCTTCGGCTCCACCAAGACCGACAACGTGGTCACCTACATCACCTACCTGGAGGTGGACAACGGCGATCTGAGCCTGCGCCCCGGCATGACGGCCGCGGCCACCATCACCTCCACCGAGCGCAATGACGTGCTTACCGTGCCCAACACGGCCCTACGCTTCAAGCCCGCGGGCGCGGCGGGGGAAGCCCCGCAGGCAGGCCGGCCCGGTGCACAGGGCAGCTCTGGCGCAAGCGCGGGCGGCAGCGGTGGCAGCGGCGGCATCATGTCCCAGCTGATGCCGCGCATGCCGCGCCCCTCGGGCCAGCGGCGCAGCGCGGGCGCGGACGGCAGCCGCGGCGACGGCCCCCAGCGCCAGGTGTGGGTGCTGCAGGACGGCGCGCCCAAGCCCGTGCGCGTGAAGACCGGCATCAGCGACGGCCGCGTCACCGAGGTGGAGAGCGACGAGCTGCAGCCGGGCATGCAGGTCATCACCGACCAGCTTGCGAGCGGGGCGAAGCCATGATTGCGCCCGCCGATGCGCAACCGCTGATCCGCCTGCGCGGCATCACCAAGGTGTACGGCGAGGGTGCGCTGGCTTTCCAGGCGCTTAAGGGCGTGGACCTGGACATCGACAGCGGCGACTTCGTGGCCATCATGGGCCCCAGCGGATCGGGCAAATCCACGGCCATGAACGTGCTGGGCTGCCTGGACCGGCCCACCGCGGGCACCTACCTGTTTCGCGGGCTGCCGGTGCATTCGCTGTCGCGCGACGACCGTGCGCGGCTGCGGCGGCGCTTCCTGGGCTTCGTGTTCCAGGGCTTCAACCTGCTGGCGCGTACCTCGGCGCAGGAGAACGTGGAGCTGCCGCTGCTGTACCGCGGCGAGAGCACGGCCGCGCGCCATGCGGCTGCGGCCCGCGCCCTGGACGCCGTGGGCCTCAAGGGCTGGGAGCACCACACACCGGCCGAGCTGTCCGGCGGCCAACAGCAGCGCGTGGCGATTGCGCGCGCCATCGTCACCGAGCCTACGGTGCTGCTGGCCGACGAGCCCACCGGCAATCTGGACACGCAGCGCAGCCGCGAGATCATGGAACTGCTGTGGCGCCTGAACACCGAGCAGGGCATCACCGTGCTCATGGTCACGCACGAGCCCGACATGGCGCAGTACGCGCGGCGCATCGTGCGCTTCGTGGACGGGCGCATCGAAAGCGACGAGCGCAATCCGCACCCGCATGCGCAGGTGCCCCGGGAAGCGCCTGCAAGTGCAGGCACGGGGGAGGTGGCGCCATGATGCTGCTCAACTCTCTGCTGCAGGCGCTGCGCTCGATACGGCGCAACCTGATGCGGTCCTTTCTCACCGTGCTGGGCATCGTGATCGGCGTGAGCGCGGTGATCACCATGGTCACTCTGGGCAACGGCGCCACGCTGGCGGTGCAGGCGCAGATCTCCAGCCTGGGCACCAACCTGCTGCAAGTGCGTCCTGGCCAGCGGCTGGGGCCCGGCGGCAGTGGCGGCGCACCCTCGTTCAAGGATGTAGATGCCGAGGCCATCGCGCAGCAGATCGGCGGCATTCTGGCCGTGGCGCCCGAGGCGCGCACCAGCGCCACCGTGGTGGCCAACGGGCGTAACTGGGCCACCAGCGTCATGGGCAGCACCAATGCCTGGCTGCAGACCGGCAACTGGACGCTGGAAAGCGGGCGCGAATTCACCACCGACGAGCTGCGCGTGGGCGCTGCCGTGTGCCTGATCGGCCAGACGGTGCGGCGGGAGCTGTTCGCCGGCGGCGATGCGCTGGGTGAGCGCGTGCGCGTGCGCCAGTTTTCGTGCGAGGTGGTGGGCGTGCTGGCCTCCAAGGGGCAGGGCGCCTTCGGCAACGACCAGGACGATCTGGTGCTGCTGCCGCTCAAGACGCTGCAGCGCCGCGTGACGGGCTCCACGCGCGTGCCGACGCTGCTGGTGTCCATGAAGGATGGCAGCGACCCCGAGCGCGTGAAGGCCAGCCTGACGGAGTTGCTGCGCGAACGCCGCAAGCTGGCCGACACCGACGATGACAACTTCAACGTGCTGGACACCAAGCAACTGGCCGACACCTTCTCGGGCACCACGCGCGTGATGACCACGCTGCTGGGCGCGGTGGCGGCCGTGAGCCTGCTGGTGGGCGGCATCGGCATCATGAACATCATGCTGGTGAGCGTGACCGAGCGCACGCGGGAGATCGGCCTGCGCCTGGCCATCGGCGCGCTGGAGCGCGAGGTGCTGATGCAGTTCCTCATCGAGGCCGTGGTGCTGGCTGCTTTGGGCGGCCTCATCGGCATCGTGCTGGCCACGGGCGCGTCGATTGCGCTGGCGCAGGTGATGGGCATCCCCTACGTGTTCCACGCGGGCGTGAACCTGCTGTCGTTCGTGTTCTCGGCGGGCATCGGGGTGCTGTTCGGCTATTTCCCGGCCCGCCGCGCCGCGCGGCTGGACCCCATCGAGGCGCTGCGCCATGAGTGAGGCGCTGCGATGGGGCCGCACGCGGCCGGGGCGTTCGATGCGGACAGGCGCCGGACTGGACAAGCCAGGACAAGGCCCGGCCTGCGTCGAACGCTGACGGTTTAGTCGGAGTCTCGCTGTGGTGTGCCCTGGAAGAGGATCAGGTTAAAAATGGGCGGTAGCGCCCACCCTTCAAGCGGTAGTAGCTATATAAAACATAGCAAAAGGTCAGCCACCCGGCCGCCCTGGAATCAGGCGACGCTCTGCGTCTTGTCAGTCGATGGCCAGTCGAACGGCGCTGCTCTGCGGCGGCTTCTTGGCCAGCACCAGGGTGAGCACGCCATGTTCCAGTCGCGCCGTGCTGGCCTGCGGGTCGATGTCCTGCGCCAACTCCCATGCACGCTGCACGCGCCGGGGCGCACCTTCGGCGCTGGCGACGCGCACTTGGTTGCCTTCGATCGTGACCGCGAGTTGCTCGCGCGACAGGCCTGGCACGTCCAGCTGCACGGTGATCGCCTTGTCGTCCTGCTGCACGTTCACGCCAGTGGCGCGTGCATCGTGCGGCGCGGCGGCGGGGGCAGTGAGCGTGTGGTGCAGGAAGCGTTGCAGGGCGGCGTCTCCCACGCGCGGTGCGACATAGGTGGCGTGGCGGATCACGGGGGCGAAAATCATGTCGGTGGCTCCTGGGTCAGACGCGGCACGGGTCGGCCGCATGGACCGCACATGTGTTTGCGTGCGGTGTTTTTCAAGAGTGCCCCGCCGCGCGGATGGAACGTCGCCTTGCAATGGGTTACAACGAGCGCGCGCGGGAGGGACATCGCTCAGGCTTCACAATGCGGCCCTGCTGCGGATTTTTTCTAGCTGATGCCCGTGTCTCGATTCCCACGCCTTTCCCCCTTCGCTTCCCTGGGCTGCCGGCTGGGCCTGGTGGCCTGCGCCCTGCTGGCTGGCTGTGCCCACATTCCCGACACCATGCCCGGCCTGGACCGCAACCTGCAGTTCTCGCCCAACGACTTCGATACCGCCGGCATGCACACGCGCCACATGGCGGCGCCGCAGGCCAGCACCTGCGAGGCGGCCCGGCGGGCGCTGCTGAGCCAGGGCTACATGGTGCACGTGGCCTCCAGCGACACGGTGGCGGGCCGCAAGTACTACCAGCCCCACACCGACGTGCACTACGTCGTGGAGATGCGCGTGGTCTGCGCATCCGAAGGGCAGGGCGACGTGCGTACGTCGGCCTTTGCCAGCGCGCTGCAGGACCGCTACGTGATCAAGAAGATCAACAACTCGGCGTCGCTTGGCGTCGGTGGCATCGGCTCGGTGTCGCTGCCCGTCACGGCGATCGACGACACGCTGGTGAAGGTGGGCAGCGAGACCATCGCCGATCCGCAGTTCTACGAGCGGTTCTTCCAGCTCTTCGAGCAGTTCGTGCGCGCGGCGCCCGTGGTGCCGGCCGCGCCGACGGTGGCGGCCAAGCCAGCCCTGCACGAGCGCGAAGCTGTGCCGCACGCTGCGGTCGCCGCGACCGTTGCGGCGCAGCCGCCTGCCGCTGCTGCAGCCGCCACCGCCAGCCCGGCTGCAGAGTCCAGCACCCCTGCACCCCCGGTTCCCGCCTGGGAGCAACCGCGCACGCAGGCGTCCGCGCAAGCCCCTCAGCCAGCGCCAGAATCGCAGCCGGCCGGCGCATCCGACGGCGCACCTGACGGCGCATCCGACGGCGCGGCGCCGCCGGGCATCCAGCAGCTCATGGCCCAGTGAATTCCATTCTTCGTGAGCCAGCGCGCGGCTACGCTGCCATCTTTTCTTGCTTGTGTCCGTTGCCATGATGATCCTGCCCCGCCGCCATGCTCTGCGCGCCTGTGCGTTGGCTCTGTCCTCCCTGCTGGGCGTTGCGACGCCGCTGGCCGGTGCAGCGGCGCCACCCCAGGGCGCGCCGATCCGCGTGGCGCTGATCGAGAGCCTGTCCGGCAGCTTTGCCAACACCGGCGAGGCGGTGTTCCGCAACATCGCCTGGGCCATGGAACGTGTGAACGCGCGCGGCGGCGTGGCACTGCCCCCTGCGGCGGGCGGGGCGCGGCCGCTGATGCTGGTGCGCTACGACAGCAAGGGCACCAACGAAGAGGCGCTGTCCGCGCTGCGCGCCGCCATTGACGGCGGCGCGCGTTTCGTCATGCAGGGCAACTCATCGGCCACGGCCGCTGCGCTCATCGACGCGATCAACAAGCACAACCAGCGCGAGCCCGGCAAGCGTGTGGTGTTCCTGAACTACTCGGCCGTGGACCCCGCCCTCACGAACGAGAAGTGCAGCTTCTGGCACTTTCGCTTCGACGCGCATGCCGACATGCGCATGGCAGCGCTCATGGAGGTGATCCGCGAGGACAAGACCCTGCAGCGCGCCTACCTCATCGGGCAGGACTACAGCTTCGGCCAGGCCGTGCTGCGCGAAGCCCGGCGCCAGCTGGCCGCGCAACGGCCCGATGTCGCCATCGTCGGCGACGAGCTGCACGCCGTGGGCCGCGTGAAGGACTTCGCGCCCTACGCCGTGAAGATCAAGGCCAGCGGCGCGCAAGCCGTCATCACGGGCAATTGGGGCAATGACCTCACGCTGCTGGTCAAAGCTGCGCGGGAGGTGGGCTACGACGGCATGTTCTATACCTTCTACGGCAACGCGCTCGGCGCGCCTGCGGCCCTGGGCGATGCGGGCGTGGGCAAGGTGGTGGCCGTGGCCGACTGGCTGCCCAATCTGCCCACGCAGGGCAGCGAGACCTTCTACCGTGCCTTCCGCGAGCGCTTTCCCAGCCCGCAGGACGACTATGTGCACATGCGCATGCAGCTCATGGCCGAAGCGCTTGCGCAGGCCCTGCAGCAGGCGGGCAGTGACGATCCGTTGGCCGTGGCGCGCGCGCTGGAGCATGCCAGTGTCCGCCTGTACGGCCAGGCAGGCGCCATGCGCGCGCAAGACCACCAGTTCCAGCAGAACCTGGTGGTGGGGGTGATGGACCGGCTGGGGGCGCCCGGCGTGAAGTTCGACGTGGAAGGCTCGGGCTACGGCTTTCGCGTGGTACGCACCATCGCCGCGGACAAGGCGGCGCAGCCCGCCAGCTGCCAGATGCAGCGGCCTGGAATGGGTGGGTGATGGGCGGGGTGGCTGGACGTTGATGTGGCTGGCCGGGCGCACCTACCGGCCAGCGGCATCCACCTTACGACCAGAGGCTCATGCAGAGCACAACCGATACCACTGGAATCAAGGCCGCGCCGCCGCTACCGCCCGCCCCAACTCGATCACCGCCATGGCGTAGTAGCTCGACCAGTTGTAGCGCGTGATCGCATAGAAGTTCTCGGTGCCGGCCACGTAGCTGGGCGCCTCAGCGCCATTCTGCAGTTCCACCAGCGCTAATGGACCCGTGTGCTGCGCGCCTTCGCTCTGCACGTGCGCCCCTTGGGCCGCCATGCTGGCGACGCTGAAGGTGGGCAGGATGTCCGGCGCCAGCAGCGCGTCCAACTGCAGCGTGGCCGCGTCGAACGCCACTGCGTAGTGCGTGGGCATGCCGCTCTGCCAGCCGTGGCCCACGAAGTAGTTGGCCACGGAGCCGATGGCGTCCTGCGCGCTGCGCCACAGGTCGATGCGGCCGTCGCCGTCGAAATCCACCGCGTAGCGCGACCAGCTCGACGGCATGAACTGCCCCAGACCCATGGCGCCCGCGTAGCTGCCGCGCGGGGTGTGCGGGTCGATGCCCGTGCGGTCCATGAGGGTCAGAAACTGCTCCAGCTCGCGCTGGAAGAACGCGCGCCGCTCGGCCGCGCGCGGGTGTGCGTCGGGAAAGTCGAAGGCCAGCGTGGCCAGCGCGTCGATCACCCGCAGGTTGCCCATGTGCTGGCCGTAGAGTGTCTCCACGCCGATGATGCCCACGATGATCTCGGCGGGCACGCCGTATTGCGTTTCAGCGCGCGCCAGCGCATCGGCGTTGTCCTGCCAGAAGCGCAGGCCCGCGCGGATGCGCGTGGGCTCCACGAAGCGCGCACGGTAGGCCGCCCAGTTCTTGGGCGTACCCCGCGTGGGCGGCAGCACCAGGCGCGGCACCTGGGGCAGCAGCCGCGCTTGCCCGATCGCCTGGCGCACCCATTCGCGGTCCAGCCCGCGCCGCTCTGCCAGATCGTCGGCGAACTGCATGGCCTGCGCACGTTGCGCATAGTGATAGGTGGCCGCGGTCTTGGTGGCTGTTTTTTTAGAATGATTTTGGGCTAAGGCGCTTATGGGTAAAGCGCTGACAGCTATGAAAAATGTAGCTTTTGCAAGGGTGCGGATCATGGGGCAGAGGGGCGTGGATTCTGCGCGGTGGGCCAGGGCAGGCGGCGCAATTCGCGCTGCAGGTCGGCCAGCAGGGCGCGGGGTTCGGGGGCGTAGCGGGCCTGCTCCACGCGCAGCAGCCACTGCGCGGCGGCTTCGGCGGGGGCGCCCAGTTCGGCGCGCGCACGCGCGGCCATGGTGCGTGGCGGCAGGTGGGGTGGCAGCGGCAGGCCGGCGCGTGCCAGTCGCTGGCGGGCCTGCAGCAGCAGGCGCTGCCAGGGGTCCTGGCGGCTGCGCTCCCACAGGGCCCAGCCTGCGCCCGTGGCGGCGGCCAGCGCGGCCAGCAGGCCCAGCAGGCGCACCAGGTCCTGCCAACTGGGCGACTGCATGCCCAGCGACTTGAGCAAATCGAGCTGGCGCCCCTGGGTGTAGTTCAGCACCCATTGGTTCCAGCCGTTGTTCACGGCCTCCCACACCGACCGCAGACTGCGTACCAGCGAAGGGTTGACGACGGCATCCATCGCGGTGCCCAACACGCCGCGTGGCGCCTGCAATCGCTGGAACTGGCCGATGCGCCCCGGCGACACGGCCCCCGTGGGGTCCACGCGCACCCAGCCGCGGCCCTCCAGCCAGACCTCGGCCCAGGCGTGTGCGTCGCTCTGCCGCACGGTCCAGTAGCCGTCGATACCGTTGAGCTCGCCCCCCTGGTAGCCCGTGACGATGCGCGATGGCACGTCCAGCGCGCGCATCAGCACCACGAAGGCCGAGGCGATGTGCTCGCAAAAGCCTTCCTTGCGGTCGAACCAGAACTCGTCGGCGGTGTGCTCGCCGTACACGCCGGGCTCCAGCGTGTAGGTGTAGCCGCCCGTGCGCAGCCGTGCCAGCGCGGCGTCGATGTAGGCCTGTGCCCCGCTGGCGGACACGCGCGCCGCGATCGCGGGGTCGGCCTGCATCTGTTCGGCCAGGGCCAGGGTGCGGGGGTTCATCTCCGCGGGCAGTTCCACGTAGCCGTTCAGCAGGGAGGTGCGCCGCGTGGGGCCGTGGGTGAAGCGCAGGTGGCTTTCGGCGCGGTAGCGCAGCACGCTGGAGATGGGCCGGCTGGCGGACCATAGCAGTTCGGGCGACATCATCGCGCCAGTGCCCTGTGGGAGTTCGGGCCGCTCCTGCACGGCGTCCAGCGTCAGCAGCCAGGGGCGGCGGCTGGGCTCCAGCGTGACCTCGTAGCGCACGGACTCACCCTGCATTTGCAGGTTGGCCGGCGTGGGGTAGGCCCAGGTGATGCCGCGCGCCTCGGGCTGCGACAGCGCATACCAGTCACGCCCGTTGAAGGCCGTGAGCACCGGGCCGCGAAAGTACAGGCTGCTTTGCGGCGGTGGGGCTCCGCCCGGCGTGTCAAAGCGCACGCGCAGCGCCACGCTGTCGTCCAGCACCAGCGACGCCATGCTGCCGATGGACATCTCCCCCGACAGGCCGCTGCGCCCCGAGCGCGCATCGTCCGGCACGCCCCACAGCGGTGCCATGCGCGGAAACAGCAGGAACAGCGCCACCATGATGGGCGCGCCCAGCAGCGCCATGCGCGCGGCGGTGCGCATGGAGGCCGCCAGCGGCGGCCGCCCCACCGGCATGTGGGCGTTGACCAGCGCGGTGAGCAGCCCGAGCAGCGCCACCAGCAGGGCGGCGGCCGTGGGCAGCGACTGCGAGAAGAAGAAGTTGGCCAGCAGCGTAAAGAAGCCGAGGAAGAACACCACCATGGCATCGCGCCGCGCGCGCAGCTCCAGGGTCTTGAGCGCCAGCAGCACCACGATCAGCGTCACGCCCGCGTCGCGCCCGACGATGGTGCGGTGCGACAGCAGCGTGAGCGCCACAGCCGCCGCAAGCAGTGCGCCAATCACCCAGCGCCCCGGCAGGGCACGCGCGCCCACGGCCAGCCAGCCGCGCCAGGCCAGCAGCGCTGCGGTCAGCGCGCTGGTCCACAGCGGCAGGTACGCGGCCAGCGGCGCCACGCAACAGGCCACCACCGCCAGCAGGAACAGGGTGTCGCGCGCTTCGCGCGGCAGATGCGAAAGCCGCTGGGCCAGATTCACGTCGAGGCTCCCGCGCGTCGATAGGGTCTGCTATTGAATGAATAGCTGTTCGCGCTTGTTGGTAGTGGGCTAGGTGCTTTTTTCATGTCAAACACAGAATCAGCACAGCGCCAGTGCCTCCAGGCAGCGGTGGCGGTGTGCGGCGCCGCTGTCCGGTGCAATCTGCTGGCCGGGCAGGCGCAGGCCGTATTCCACGCCCAGCCGGTCGGCCTGCAGCACCCAGGCCGTGAGGCGCGAGACGCGGGCCTCCGGGTCCTGCAGGCCGGTGGCGGCGCCGTCCAGCCAGAGTTCGTGGTGCTGCGCCTGCTGGGTGTCGCGGCTCACCAGGTCGTCGGTGCCGGTGGCAAGCGACTTGGCGGCCTTCTTCCAGACCACCAGCTTGAGTGGATCACCCCGCCGGTACGCGCGCACGCCATCGAATTCCCCGATGCCGCGCGCCGGTGCCTGGCCGCCGCTGCCCGAGCGCGGCTCGCCGGCGGGCAGCGCAGGGGCGCCCACCTCCGGGCGCGGGTAGACCAGCAGCTGCGCGGCGGGCTGCCACAGCGTCCACACGCGGAACGTGCCCAGCGGGTAGCGGGTTTCCGCCATCAGCACGGGCACGTCCTGCAGCCCGCGCCGCGCGGGCTGGAACGCCACCCGCACGGTGGCGGAGCCTTCGGCGGGCACGTCGGTCCAGGCCCATTCCGCGGCCTGGCCGCCGCGCACCGCCAACGCGATGCCATGGCGCGTGGCGCGCCGCGGGTTGTGCAGCTGTACCTGCAGCAGCGCGCCAGCACCGAGGAACTGCGGCTGCGGCGGCACCAGGTGCAGCGTGAGTCCGCGCAGTGTGGCGTGGCACAGGTGCACGCCCACCACCACGCTGCCGGCGAGCAGGAAGGTGAGCAGGTAGCCCAGGTTGAGTTGGAAGTTGATGGACGCCACCAGCAGCACCAGCAGCGTGAGGGCCAGCATCCATCCTGCGCCTGTGGGCAGGATGTAGATGTTGCCCTGCGTGAGCGTGTGCGTGTCGGTGCGCCGCAGGCGCGCCAGCCACCAGCGCTGCCAGCGCGCGGCCACGGCACGCCAGGGCATCTGCCGCGGGGCCGCGGCACCGGGCGGTGCGGCCTGCTCGAATGCTGCGGGCATGGCGTCAGGGCAGGGGGACGGACTCGACCATGGCGCGCACCTGCTCCACGGCGCCGCGGCCGGCGTCGCCCACCGGCACCAGGCGGTGGGCAATGGTCTGCGGCAGGATGGCCTGCACATCGTCCGGCGCCACGTAGTCGCGCCCCTCGATGAGTGCCTGGGCCTTGGCCGCCCGCATCAGCGCGATGCCCGCGCGCGGCGACAGGCCCTGCAGGAACCAGCGGCCCGAGCGCGTGGCGGCGATGAGATCCTGCACATAGTTGAGCAGTGGCTCGGCCGTGTGCACGGCCAGCACCTGGTGCTGCAGCGCGGCCAAGTCATCCAGCGACAGCAGCGGCAGCAGGCCGTCCAGCATGTCGCGGCGGTCGCTGCCGGCCAGCAGCAGGCGCTCGGCGCCACGGTCGGGATAGCCCAGCGAGATGCGCATGAGGAAGCGGTCGAGCTGGCTCTCGGGCAATGCGAAGGTGCCCAGCTGGTCGTGCGGGTTCTGCGTGGCGATCACGAAGAACGGGTGGGGCAGGGCGCGCGTCTCGCCTTCCACCGACACCTGCTTTTCCTCCATGGCCTCCAGCAGCGCGCTCTGCGTCTTGGGGCTGGCGCGGTTGATCTCGTCGGCCAGCAGCACCTGGGCGAACACCGGCCCGGGGTGGAACACGAAGGCCTCCTTGCCACGCTCGTACACCGACACGCCGGTGAGGTCGCTGGGCATCAGGTCGGCCGTGAACTGCACACGCGCGAACTGCAGGCCGAAGGTGCGTGCCAGCGCATGGGCCAGCGTGGTCTTGCCAACGCCCGGTACGTCCTCGATGAGCAGGTGCCCGCCGGCCAGCAGGCAGGCCACGCAGTCCTGTACCTGCGCGGTTTTGCCCACGATCACCGTGTTAAGCTGATCCAAAAGCGACTTGATCTTCTGCTGTGCATGCATGGCGTGACGTTATCCGAAAACGATTGAGACATCGGGGAATGACTGTGAGCAAGACGGGCTATTACACCCACCGTGACTGCTGGAAGCACGAGATGGGCCCAGGACACCCCGAATGCCCGGCGCGGCTGGACGCCATCGAGGATCGGCTGCTGGTGACCGGCGTGGCCGATGCCTTGCAGCATTGTGAGGTACCGCTGGCCTCCCTGGCCGACATCGAGCTGGCCCATGACCGCATGCACATGGCCGCGCTGCGCGGCCTGTCAGACCGGCTGATCGAGGAAGAGGCCGCGGGCGGACCGCCCTATGTGCAGGTGGACACGGACACCTCGATGAACCGCCACACTTGGACGGCCGCGCTGCGCGCCGCGGGCGCCGCACTGGCCGCCACCGACGCGGTGATGGCCGGAGAGATCGAGAACGCCTTTTGCAGCGTGCGCCCGCCGGGTCACCACGCCACGCGCACCAAGGCCATGGGCTTTTGCTTCTTCAACAACGTGGCCATCGCCGCCAAGTACGCGCTGCAGCGCTACAACCTCAAGCGCGTGGCGGTGGTGGACTTCGATGTGCACCACGGCAACGGCACGGAAGACATCCTGGCCGGCGACCCGCGCGCGCTCATGGTGAGCATCTTCCAGCATCCGTTCTACCCGTACTGCGGGGACCAGGAGCCGGCGTCCAACATGCTCAACGTGCCCGTTCCCGCCTACACCAAGGGCATGGAGGTGCGCGATATCGTGGACATGGTCTGGATGCCGCGGCTGGAATCGTTCAAGCCCGAGATGATTTTCGTGAGTGCGGGCTTTGACGCGCACCGCGAGGACGACATGGGCCAGCTCAGCCTCAACGAGCAGGACTACGCCTGGATCACCATGCGCGTCAAGGATGTGGCCCGGCGCTTTGCACGCGGCCGCATCGTGTCGTGCCTGGAGGGCGGCTACATGATGGGGCCGCTGGCGCGCAGCGTGGAAGCCCATGTGCGCGTGTTGGCAGACCTTTGATTCTTCCCCGCGCGCGCCGCGCGGTATTCGTACTCAGGAGACTTCGCCATGACTTCCTCCCCCTCCACGGCGGCCGGTGGCGGCCCACTGCATGTGCAGCGCGACGATCGCGGCGTGGTCACCCTCACGCTGGATGACGCGCCGCGCTTCAACGCCCTCGGCCACGAGATGCTGGCAGCACTGCAGCAGGCACTGGACGATGTTGCGCGCGACGACAGCGTGCGCGTGGTGGTGCTCGCCGCGGCTGGCAAGGCCTTCTGTGCGGGCCACAACCTCAAGGATATGGCGGCCAACCCGGACTTGGCGTGGTACCAGCGCCTGTTCGCCCAGTGCAGCCGCATGATGCTGAGCATCCACAAGCTGCCCGTACCGGTGATTGCGCGTGTGCACGGCATGGCCACGGCGGCGGGCTGTCAGTTGGTGGCCCAGTGCGACCTGGCCGTTGCCAGCGAAAACGCGACTTTTGCGACCAGTGGCATCCACTATGGCCTGTTCTGCGCCACGCCCAGCGTGCCATTGGTGCGCAACGTACCGGCCAAGCGGGCCATGGAGATGCTGCTCACCGGGGACTTCATTGACGCGCGCACCGCGTTGGACCAGGGGCTGGTCAACCGCGTGGTGGCGCCCGAGTCGCTGGACGCCGAGGTGGAGTCGCTGGTGCAGTCCATTCTGCAGAAACCCCGCGTGGCCGTGGCCATGGGCAAGGCGCTGGTGTACCAGCAACGCGAACTGGGCCTGGACGCGGCGTACCAACTGGCGGGCCAGACCATGGCCACCAACATGATGGACGACGCCGCGCAAGAAGGTGCGCGCGCCTTTGCAGAGAAGCGTCAGCCGGCCTGGAAGCCGGCTGCTGATAAGGCCTGAGCCGAGGAGCGCCGCGCTGATGGAATGGTGGGAACGGCTGGCGGCCGACTTCCGGCTGTCCAGCCTGTGGCTGGAACTGGCGGTGCTGGCCGGTAGCGTGGCACTCGCTTATGGGCTGAGCCGGCGGGCCGGTCGAGGACAGCCGCCGGAGTCGGTCTGGTTCGGCCGCCGCATCGTGGACGGGTTGATGTTTCCTGCGGTGGTGCTGGCACTGGTGTATGGGGCGCGCGTGGTGGTGGAACAGTACCAGGCGGTTTTCCTGCTGCGCCTGGCGGTGCCGGTGTTCACGTCACTGGTGCTGATCCGCTTCGTGGCACGCGTGCTGGCCATGGCGTTTCCGCGTTCAGGCCTGATGCGACTGATGGAGCGCGTGCTCTCCTGGCTGGCCTGGGGCGTGGCCGCCTTGTGGATCGCCGGGTTGCTGCCGCGCGTGCTGCAGGAACTGGACGACATCCGCATCGCGTTCGGCAAGTCCAGCGTCAGCCTGCTGGCGCTGCTGCAAGGCGGTCTGTCCGCGGTGCTGGTGCTGGTGGCTGCGCTGTGGGCGGCGTCGACTTTCGAGCGGCGCGTGCTCGACCATGCGGTGGCCGACCTGTCCATGCGCAAGGTGGCGGTGAATGCCACGCGGGCGCTGCTGCTGTTCGTGGGGTTGCTGCTGGCGCTGGCCGCTGTGGGGGTGGACCTCACCGCGCTGTCGGTTCTGGGCGGTGCGCTCGGCGTGGGTCTGGGCTTTGGCCTGCAGAAGCTGGCGGCCAATTACGTCAGCGGCTTCGTGATTCTGCTGGAACGCTCGCTGCGCATCGGGGACAACGTGCGCGTGGATGGTTTCGAGGGCCGCATCACGGACATCAAGACGCGTTACACGTTGATCCGCGCGGGCAACGGGCGCGAGTCCATCGTGCCCAACGAAAGCCTGATCACCCAGCGCGTGGAAAACCTGACCGCGTCCGACCGCAAATTCAACCTCACGACCAATATCACCGTCGCCTACGGCAGTGATGCCGCAAAGGTGCAGCAGATCCTGTGTGCTGCGGCGAGTGCGCAAGCGCGCGTGCTGGGCGACCCGGCGCCCGTAGCCTTCTTGCTCGATTTCATGCCCGACGGGTTGGTGTTCAACCTCAATTACTGGATCAATGATCCGGCTGCCGGCACTGCCAGCGTGCGGTCTGCCGTCAACCTCGCGGTGCTGGAAGGCTTGCGCACAGCGGGTATCGAGATCGCACAGCCGCAGCGCGTGGTGCATGTCGTGGCTTCGACGCCGGGGCAAGACGGAGTCGCGCCGGCGGCACTGCCACCGGTGTAGGCCTCGACCTGCCATGAATGCACTGGCATAATCGTCAAAAAGCACGATCGTTCGTTTTTGCCTTGTGCACCATGTTTCCGTGACGGAAATGCTGCGGTGCGCAATAGAATGGACCGGTTTACGTAAACGTCAAGCAATCAACTATTGAAGGAGCCGCAGCAATGAAGGTTTTGGTCCCCGTCAAGCGCGTGGTGGACTACAACGTGAAGGTCCGGGTGAAGTCGGACGGCACGGGCGTAGACATCGCGAACGTGAAGATGAGCATGAACCCCTTTGACGAAATCGCCGTGGAAGAGGCGGTGCGGCTCAAAGAAAAAGGCGTGGCCACGGAAGTGATCGCGGTGAGCTGCGGCGTGGCGCAATGCCAGGAAACGCTGCGCACGGCGATGGCCATTGGCGCCGACCGCGGCATCCTGGTGGAAACCGATGCCGAGCTGCAACCCCTGGCCGTGGCCAAGCTGCTCAAGGCCCTGGTGGACAAAGAGCAACCGGGCCTGATCATCCTGGGCAAGCAAGCCATCGACGACGACGCCAACCAGACCGGCCAGATGCTGGCGGCCCTGGCAGACCTGCCCCAGGCCACCTTCGCCAGCAAGGTCGAAGTGGCCGGCGACAAGGTCAGCGTCACACGCGAAGTCGACGGCGGCCTGGAAACCCTGCAACTGACCACCCCGGCCGTCATCACCACCGACCTGCGCCTGAACGAGCCGCGCTACGTCACGCTGCCCAACATCATGAAGGCCAAGAAAAAGCCGCTGGACACCGTCAAACCCGAAGACCTCGGCGTAGACGTGGCCCCGCGCCTCAAGACCCTCAAGGTGGCCGAACCCCCGAAGCGCGGCGCCGGCGTGAAAGTGCCCGACGTCGCCACGCTGGTGGACAAGCTCAAGAACGAAGCCAAGGTCATCTAAAGGCAGGACAGGAGAAACAACATGACCGTACTCGTCATTGCAGAACACGACAACGCCAGCCTCAAGGCCGCCACCCTGAACACCGTCACCGCCGCACTCGCCTGCGGGGGCGACGTGCACGTGCTCGTAGCCGGTGAAGGCGCGCAGGCCGCCGCCCAGGCCGCCTCCCAAATCGCAGGCGTCGCCAAAGTCCTGCACGCCGACGGCGCCAGCCTGAAGGACGGCCTGGCTGAGAACCTGGCCGCCCAGGTGCTGCAGATTGCCGGCAACTACAGCCACATCCTGTTCCCGGCCACCGCCAGCGGCAAGAACGTCGCCCCGCGCGTGGCCGCCAAGCTGGACGTGGCGCAGATCAGCGACATCACCAAAGTGATCTCCGCCGACACCTTCGAGCGCCCCATCTACGCGGGCAACGCCATCGCCACCGTGCAAAGCGCGGACAGCGTCAAGGTCATCACCGTGCGCGGCACCGGCTTTGACGCGGCGCCCGCCACGGGCGGCAGCGCCGCGGTGGAAACCACCGCCGCCGTGGCCGACGCCGGCAAGAGCAGCTTTGCCGGACGCGAAGTCACCAAGAGCGACCGCCCCGAGCTCACCGCCGCCAAGATCATCGTCTCGGGCGGCCGGGCGCTGGGCAGCAGCGAGAAGTTCAACGAAGTCATGACCCCGCTGGCGGACAAGCTGGGCGCGGCCATTGGCGCCAGCCGCGCAGCGGTGGACGCAGGCTACGCCCCGAACGACCTGCAGGTGGGGCAGACGGGCAAGATCGTTGCGCCGCAGCTGTACATCGCGGCGGGGATCTCGGGGGCGATCCAGCACCTGGCAGGGATGAAGGACAGCAAGGTGATCGTGGCGATCAACAAGGACCCGGAGGCGCCGATCTTTGCGGTGGCCGACTATGGGCTGGAGGCGGATCTGTTCCAGGCCGTGCCGGAACTGGTGAAGGCCCTGTAAGCCGCTGCGCCGGCAAAAAGGCATCGCTTGCGACTAGCCGTTCCGTTAAGGTGTTGCTAAGCCCTTGATTCAAGCCCCTCTGCTTCGGCACGAGGGGCTTCGTTTCTTTGGTCGCTATAAGGGACATGCTGAATTTCAAGCCCCTTTCCCTAGGCGTCGCGCTCGTGTGTGCCGCCAGCTTCCTCACTGCCTGCAACGACGAGCCCGCTCCGGACTTCAGGGGCAGCACTCCCGTGGCATACGGCAATCGGACTGTCTCTCTGAGCGTTGAGGCTTGGCGAGACAATGGCAGCCAGCCTTGTCGTGTCCTTATCAGAGGCGCTGAAGTAACAAATTGGGTCAAACCAACCGGTATTCTGCCGCGGATGACCCTAGCCCCGGCAGTAGTGCTGGCCTGCACAGGGCGGAGCCCGTACCTTTCCTCGGTGAGCGGCGAGGGTGAAGGGGGTGTAGCCGAATGGGAAGAGTCCTCGGGGCCTGAATCGGGAGCCCCCCTCTCTGTCTACCAAGTGCGAGTGAGCTCCCTGACTGCGGACCAAGCTCACCTCGAACTACGGGTCCTACGCGGCAAGTGACTCGCTTGCGTGAGCCACGGGGCCGGAGGGCTTGAGCGACCGAGCGGCAGGCGCGCGGCGTCTTTCGGGCGGTTCGGGAGTGAAATAGATGATGTCTTCGGGCGCTATGGGTCCGCGCGCCAGCCCCAGCCGCATTGCCGGCGTTTTCCCGTCCCGGCCAACCTCGCAGTAGTTGAAGTACGTCCGGAAGATGCCGAGCACCTTCACCAGGACTTCGGGGTTGTAGGCGCTCTTCCCGAACCAGAGACGTCGGTCGGTGTTGGCGCTGGCCACCGCGCGTTCTGCCAGCGTGAGGCCTCGCCGGACCTGCATAAAGAAGCGGTCGACAGCGGTAAGGGTGGCTTTCAGGTGCAGTAGCGCCTGGTGGCTAAGCTGGAGCCGACGCTTGTCCGGTTCGGTTTCGACCGGGTCGATATCGGTCAGCCAGCAAACGGATTTCTCAGGCTCACGCATCTCCGATATGGGATGGCGGAACCAGCGGTCCCCCCACTTGCCGATGGCAACCATGCGCGCCAGTTCTTCCTCGGCAGCCAGAAGTTCTGCAGCCTCAGGGGTTACCCCGTATTTCTCCGCTAAGCGCGCCAGACGCCGCTTGGTTGCACCAACCAGCGCGCGCTTCATGTCCACTGACATATCTTTGAGCACCTTGACATAGAAAGCGTCAGCCGTCCGGTCCAGAACCCTTTTCGGCACGGCCGTCAGAATGGCCGCACGTATGCCCGACTCCTGGTCTGTGAAGAAGCGAATCTTCTTGGCACGGCAGAGCAGTCGAGTGACAAGCTGGATGTGGGCGTACATCACCACTTGCTCATGCAGCAGCATGCCCTTTACGGGGGCACGGGATGAGTTCGCGGGGCCTTCACCATCTTCTATATCGGGGCGACCTAAGGCTGCGTCGTACGTCTCTTCGATGACCGATTCCATAGGCTTTCGGGAGGTACCTCCGCGAGGCGCCGCCCTCTCAGCCGCAGCATTCCAATCAGCCGGTAGCCAGACTCTCGCGTAGCGGCGAAACGCTCTGGCAAGTGCATGGTCGCCAAAGCGAACCATGTCCTTCTCTACGTCAGCAGAGTCCAGCGCAGGGTCAAAGTTGACGTTGACCCCGAACACATAGCCCGTAGCCTGGTCGGCCGTTGCAATGGACAGCAAAAGTGTGTTCTTTCGCACCTTCTTAGAGTGCCAGTTCACCACCAGCTTTTGCCGGTCAACCGACAGATATCTTGAGCCTAGGTCGTCGCGTCCCATGAGGGTTCGCTCACGCTCGCCGGCGAACATCTGGGCCTGCTCATAGAGGAAGTCGATGCGGTCGTATAGCTGGCTGGGGGAGATATCGAGGACCTTGATGATGCGCCGCAGCGGCATGGCGTTCATCAGATGCACCAAGATATCGCGATTGGAGTGACTGCGACGTTGGCGCTTGGTTGACCGGCCGCCGAAGGAGAACGCCTTCTTGCAGCCGACACACTTGAACCGGGGAGTTCCGTGGGCGTTGGTGCCGAAGCGAGTCACATTCTCAAGGGATGGCGCCCCCTCCGATAGAGAGCAGGCCTCGTTCGGACACTGCGGGAGTACTGGTTCAAGGTACTCCGACATGCGCATAAGCTCCTCGGCAATCGCCAAGTTGCTCTGCATAGGGGTGATTTCCTCGCACAGGCGGCACTTCAGTGCCGGCTGGTCCTTACCGGTAGCGACCACGGTGTAGTCGCCTGGGCCAACGGAAGAAGCTGGAGTACCGGCCCCGCCTCGGGCAACCGCAAGCTTGGGCGGTACGCCGAAGTTACCGCACTTGGGGTTCTTGCAGTGATTGACTTGAATACCCGCCGCGGCCGGCGGAAATCTAGGCGGCCACTTAGTCGGCTTTACTGAAGTTGGATGAGATTTTTCCTTGGACAAAGAAACGCCCTAGTCGTTGACTAGGGCGGAATTTTGAGCCATTACAGCTTTCTTAGCAACACTTTAACAGAACGGCTAGTCGCTTGCGATGCCTTTTTTTTGATCACATTCGTACCGTTTTGAGTTGGAGACACCCATGAGTTACACCGCCCCAGTCAAGGACATGCTGTTCGCCATCGAGCACTTGGCACGCATCGACCAGGTCGCGCAGATTCCCGGTTTCGAGGACGCTGGTCTGGACACGGCCGCTGCCGTGCTGGAAGAGTGCGCGAAGTTCAACGAGGGCGTGGTGGCTCCGCTCAATGTGGTTGGCGACGAGAAACCCTCCTGGTTCAAGGATGGTGCCGTGACCACCACGCCGGGCTTCAAGGAGGCCTTCAGCCAGTTCGCCGAAGGCGGCTGGCAGGGCTTGCAGCACCCTGCCGACTTCGGCGGCCAGGGCCTGCCCAAGACCATCGGCGCGGCCTGCGTGGAAATGCTCAACAGCGCCAACCTGAGCTTTGCGCTGTGCCCGCTGCTGACCGATGGTGCCATCGAGGCGCTGCTCACGGCCGGCAGCGACGAACTCAAGGCCACCTACCTGGAAAAGCTGGTCACGGGCGAGTGGACCGGCACCATGAACCTGACCGAGCCGCAGGCAGGCTCCGACCTGGCGCTGGTGCGCACCAAGGCCGACCCCCAGCCCGACGGTACGTACAAGGTCTTCGGCACCAAGATCTTCATCACCTATGGTGAGCACGACATGGCGGAGAACATCGTGCACCTGGTGCTGGCGCGCGTGGCGGGTGCGCCCGAGGGCGTGAAGGGCATCAGCCTGTTCGTGGTGCCCAAGTTCCTGGTGAACCAGGATGGCAGCCTGGGCGCGCGCAACGACGTGCATTGCGTGTCCATCGAACACAAGATGGGCATCAAGGCGTCGCCCACGGCCGTACTGCAGTACGGTGATAACGGCGGCGCCATCGGCTACCTCGTGGGTGAGGAAAACCGCGGCCTGGAATACATGTTCATCATGATGAACGCCGCGCGCTACGCCGTCGGCGTGCAGGGCATCGCGGTGGCCGAGCGCGCGTACCAGAAGGCCGTGCAGTATGCGCGCGACCGCGTACAAAGCCGCCCCGTGGACGGCAGCGTGGCCGGCAGCGCCGCCATCATTCACCACCCCGACGTGCGCCGCATGCTGATGACCATGCGCGCCTACACCGAGGGTTGCCGCGCCATGGCCACCACGGCCGCTGCGGCCTACGACGCCGCGCACCACCATCCCGATGCCGAGGTGCGCAAGCAGAACGCGGTGTTCTATGAATTCATGGTGCCACTGGTCAAGGGCTACAGCACCGAAATGAGCCTGGAAGTGGCCAGCCTGGGCGTGCAGGTACACGGCGGCATGGGCTTCATCGAGGAAACGGGCGCTGCGCAGTACTACCGCGACGCGAAGATCCTCACCATCTACGAAGGCACGACCGCCATCCAGGCCAACGACCTGGTGGGCCGCAAGACGGCGCGCGACGGCGGCCAGACGGCCAAGGCGATTGCCGCGCAGATAGAGGCCACCGAGGGCGAGTTGCGCGCCAGCGGCACGGCCGACGCTCAAGCGGTGGCCCAGCGCCTGGCTGCCGCACGCCAGGCATTCCTGGAAGTGGTGGATTTCATCGCAGGTGGCGCCAAGGCCCACCCCAACGACGTGTATGCGGGCAGCGTGCCCTACCTGATGCTGGCCGGCAATCTGGTGGCGGGCTGGCAGCTGGCGCGCGCGTTGCTGGTGGCGCAGGAGCTGTCCGCCAAGGGACAGGACGTGGCCTTCATGCAGGCCAAGATCGCCACGGCGCGCTTCTATGCCGACCACCTGCTGACCAAGGCGCCGGGCCAGCGCGACGCAATCGTGCACGGTGCGGCCAGCGTCACGGCTCTGCCGCTGGAAGCATTCTGAAAATTGCTTCTGTTTTGATAGCTGTTAGCGCTTGCGGGTAAAGCGCTACAGCCCATTTTTATTATGGAGACCGTCCGAATGTCCAAACTGCCCCCAGCGTTGCAGAAACCCTCGCTGCCCGTCATCGGCTCGCCGCTGTTCATCATCAGCAACCCCCAGCTCGTGATCGAGCAGTGCAAGGCCGGCATCGTGGGCTCCATGCCTGCGCTCAACGCACGGCCGGCGGAGCAACTCGACGACTGGCTCGCCGAGATCACCGAAACGCTGGCGGCGTGGGACAAGGCGCATCCCGAGTCGCCCTCCGCTCCGTTCGCTATCAACCAGATCGTGCACAAGAGCAACGACCGGCTGGAGCACGACATGCAGATCTGCGCCAAGTACAAGGTGCCGATCGTCATCACCAGCCTGGGCGCGCGCGAGGACGTGAACCAGGCCGTGCACAGCTGGGGCGGCATCGTGCTGCACGACATCATCAACAACAAGTTCGCGCACAAGGCCATCGAGAAGGGGGCCGACGGCCTCATCGCCGTGGCGGCGGGCGCGGGGGGGCACGCAGGGGTGAAGAGCCCGTTTGCGCTGATCCAGGAAATCCGCCAATGGTTTGACGGTCCGCTCGCGCTGTCGGGCTCCATCGCCTCGGGCGGCGCCATCCTGGCCGCGCAGGCCATGGGCGCGGACTTCGCCTATATCGGCTCGGCCTTCATCGCCACGCACGAGGCGCGCGCCATCGATGCGTACAAGCAGGCCATCGTCGAGGGCAACTCCGACGACATCGTCTACAGCAATCTGTTCACGGGTGTGCACGGCAACTACCTGGCGCCGTCGATC
This sequence comes from Diaphorobacter sp. LI3, assembly GCF_022807955.1. Lineage (NCBI taxonomy): Bacteria > Pseudomonadati > Pseudomonadota > Betaproteobacteria > Burkholderiales > Comamonadaceae > Diaphorobacter > Diaphorobacter sp. LI3. The sequence goes on from NZ_CP094346.1 coordinate 1,743,476, forward strand.
CGCGCGGCGGGCCTGGATCCCGACAACCTACCGGAGTCCGATCCGAGCAAGATGAACTTCGGTGGCGACGCCAAGAAGGCATGGAAGGACATCTGGGGCTGCGGCCAGGGCATCGGCAGCATCACCGAGGTCACTTCGACGGCTGAACTCGTCGCGCGCCTGCGCCGCGAATACCAGCAAGCGCGCGAGCGCCTGGCCCTGGGCTGATGCCCGCGCGGGGCTGCAACGTAGCCCCGTTGGCCCTACGGCGCCCCAGGGGCGCCGTTTTTGTTGATGCACGTGCGCTGTGTAGCGGTCAGCAGCATCAGCGCAAAAGGCGCAAAATCTCGGGCTTGCCCGATTACCGTGAACCCCCGTCGCAGGCCTGCTGCCTGCACGGTGTTCCTGTTTTGAATGTCCCAGCACACCCCGTCTCATGCCTCCCGCAGTGCGTTGATCGACTGCACCAAAGGCCTGGCCTGCGCCGCCATCGTCTGGCACCACCTGGCGTTCTACGGGCCCATGTCCGACGTGGCGCGCCAAGCGGTGCCGGGGTTGATCGACTGGCTCTACGAATACGCGCGCATGGCGGTGCAGGTGTTCCTGGTGCTGGGGGGATTCCTGGCAGCGGCCAGTCTGGCGCCGCAGGGGCAGGCGCGCTTTACCGACCCTGCCCAGCGCATCGCACGGCGTTTCGTGCGCCTGGTGGTGCCCTACGCGGTGGCGCTGGTGATCGCCATCGTCGTGCAGGCGACCGTGCAACCGTGGTTCGATCACGCCTCGGTATCCGACGTGCCGGACCTGGGCCAGTTGCTCGCGCATGCGCTGCTGCTGCAAAGCGTGCTGGACGAGGAGTCGCTGTCGGCCGGCGTCTGGTACGTGGCCATCGACTTTCAGCTGTTTGCGCTCACCACGCTGGTCCTGACTGGGGTATCACGCGCGGCGGTGGCGCTGCGTGCGCGCGGCATGTCCCGCTACTGGCCCTGGGCCCTGAGCGGCGCGCAGGCACTCGTGGCGACGGGCGTCGCCGCCTCGCTGCTGTACTTCAACCGCGACGCCGATTGGGACGTCTGGGCGGTGTATTTCTTCGGTGCCTATGGCCTTGGCATGCTGGCCTACTGGGCCGTGCAGTCGCCCCGGGCGCTGGGAGCCTGGAGCTGGGCGCTGCTGATCGCGGCGCTGGTGGTGGCTGCGTTGGCGCTGGAGTGGCGCCCCCGCATTGCGCTGGCCGGCGTGACTGCGCTGCTGCTGGTGGTGGCCATGCGCAGCCCGGCCATGCAGCGCTGGCAAGGCTGGGCACCGCTCAGCCGACTGGGGCAGATCTCGTATTCGGTATTCCTCGTGCACTTTGCGGTGTGCGTGCTCGTCAACGCGGTGGAAAGCTACTTCTGGCCGCAGTCAGTAGCCGCCGCGATGGCGGGCATGGGCATCGCTTTCGTGCTGTCGATCGCCGCGGGCCACCTGCTGTACGAGCGTGTGGAGCGCCACGTTCCCACATGGCAATCTGCGCTGCGCTGGCAGGCCGGGCTCGTGGGAACCGGCCTGCTGACCACCGCGCTCATGGCAGGCCTGCGCTGACGAAAAAAAGGCAGCCAGTCATGGCTGCCTCGGGTCTTGGGTGGTGCGATCGCGCTCAGCGATGCAGTTCACCCGCGTTCTCGGGTTGGAAATCAATGGCGTCCACGCGCACAGTGACCTGGCCGGTGGGGCTGGGCATCTGGAATTCGTCGCCCACGCTCAGGCCCAGCAGTGCGATGCCGACGGGTGCGAACACCGACACCTTGTCGCCTGAGCCGTCCATCTCCTTCGGGTAGACCAGCGTCAGCGTGTTCGTCTTGCCGGTTTCCAGCAGCGTGAAGCGCACGGTGGAATTCATGGTCACCACATTGGGGGGCATGTCCTTGGGATCGAACACGTCGGCGCGGTCCAGCTCGGCCTCCAGTGCCTCGCGGCCAGGAAAGGGGGCGGTTTGTTTTTCCAGCAGGGCTTCGATGCGCTCCAGGTCCAGGGACGACAGGATGATGTGGGGCTTGCGCTGCATGGTGTGATTCCCTTGTAAACGATAGTGAAAGCGCGTCTGCCGGGCAGCCGCGCTCAAACGGACAAAAGCCCGGGCAACGGGGTTGTCCGGGCCAAGGCATGTTCTCAAAAAAAGCACCAAATTGGGTGCGGAAGTGGTGAATTGTGCGGCCTGGTGCCGCGTTTGCCAAGCGATCTCACACGCGCGCAGTGCGAATTGCGCTGCGCTTGCAGCCCTCCGGCAAATGGCGTAGGCCTTTGGATATTGCCAGAATAACTGTTTATTTATACAGTCATTCAATGCATTCCGAAGACGACCCCCCGCCCTCACTGGCTCCTGTCGTATGGGCGCCCGCGCAGCCGCTCAAGGGGCGGGGTACGGCCACGCGTATGGCCCACCGCTTTATGCGCGATGCGCGCGAGGCGTTTGACGACGGCTGGGGCGGGCCGGAGGAGGGTGTGACGGGCGACGAAAGTGCCGCGCCCGCCGCGCCGCTGACCCAGGTGATCTGGGAAGACGCGCGCAGCGCGCTGTGCGGCAACGATTCGCCCGACATTTTCTTCGAGCAGTCGGTGAACCCTTACCGCGGCTGCGAGCATGGCTGTGTGTACTGCTACGCACGGCCCACGCACAGCTACCTCAACCTGTCGCCGGGGCTGGACTTCGAGACCCGCATCATCGCCAAGCGCAATATCGCCGAGGTGCTGCGGGGCGAGCTGGCGCGCGTCAGCCATCGGCCTTCGGTGGTCAACATCGGCTCCGCCACCGACTGCTACCAGCCGGTGGAGCGTGAGCTGCGCCTCACGCGTGCGCTGATCGAGGTGATGCGCGATGCACGACACCCGTTCTCGCTGATCACCAAGAGCAGCGGCGTGGAACGTGACCTGGACCTGCTGGCTCCGCTGGCGCACAGCCGGCTGGCGGCGGCCTACGTGACCATCACCACGCTGGATGCGCGCCTGGCCCGCGTGCTGGAGCCGCGCGCGGCCGCGCCGCATCGGCGGCTGCGCACCATCCGCGCGCTGGCCGACGCCGGCGTGCCCGTCGGCGTGAGCGTGGCGCCGCAGATTCCTTTCATCACGGAGGACATGGAGCAGGTGCTGGCCGCCGCGCGCGATGCGGGCGCCACCTCGGCCTTCTACACGGTGATCCGCCTGCCGTGGGAACTCAATGCCCTGATGCGCGAGTGGCTGCAACTGCACTACCCGCAGCGTGCCGAACGCGTCCTGGCGCGCATTCAGGATCTGCACGGCATCGACGCAACCGCGCGTATCGCGGGCAAGAGCTACGACAGCAGCCACGCCACGCGCATGAAGGGCTCGGGCCTGTGGGCCGACCTGTTGCGCCAGCGCTTCGAGAAGACCTGTGCGCGCCTGGGCCTGAACCGCCAGCGCACGGAACTGGACCTGTCGCAGTACCGCCCGGCGCTGGCGCGCGGGCAGGGCGTGCTGTTCTGAGCGCGGTGCGCGCCGCGGCTAGCATGGGCGCTTTGCTGTAGGGAGGGAGTGCTGAATGCTGTTGATCGTAGGAACCATCCGCCTGCCGGCGGACGGGCTGGCCGCCGCGCTGCCGGCCATGCGGGCGATGGTGCAGGCCTCACGGGCCGAACCGGGGTGCATCGAATATGCGTATGCGCAGGATGTGCTGGACGCAGGGCTGATCCACGTGCATGAGCTGTGGCGCAGCCAGGACGACCTGGACCGGCACTTCGCCAGTGCCCACATTGCGCAGTGGCGCGCTCTGTGGCCGGCGCTGGGCATCGGCGGGCGTGACCTGCGCGCTTACGCGGTGGGTGCGCCCCGCCCGGTGTGAGCGGTTTGGCGGGCGTCGGGTGTCAGACGGTGCATGACCTCGGGCGGCCCGGGCCACCGCGAAAGGGCGGCAGAAACGCGGCCAATCGCGGCCAGTCGCGGCGCAAGGCGCACCCCTCGTGCGGGCTGTAGCGGGCATCCGCAACGGCGCGCGGACAGGTTGGGCTGAAAGAGCGAGCCGGGCGGTTCGTTCACACTGCCTCAGGCGCCCAACTGCTGCGCGTGGTGGCGCAGGTGGTCGTCGATGAAGCTCTGGATGAAGTAGTAGCCGTGGTCATAGCCCGCGTGGCGGCGCAGCGTGAGCGGCTGGCCGATGGCGCTGCAGGCCGCCTCGAACAGGTGCGGGTGCAATTGATCGGCCAGGAATTTGTCGTCCAGCCCCTGGTCGATGAGGATGCCGCCGGGGTAGGGCGCGAGGGGCTGGTTCTCCATGAGCACGGTGGCGTCGTGCTCTCCCCAGGAGGTGCGGTCCGGGCCCAGGTAGCCGGTGAACGCCTTCTCGCCCCAGGGGCAGCGCGTGGGGGCGCAGATGGGTGCGAAGGCCGACAGGCTCTTGAACCGGCCCGGGTGGCGCAGTGCCAGCGTCAGCGCGCCATGGCCGCCCATGCTGTGGCCAAACAGGCCCAGCCGGGCACCGTCGATGGGCAGGGCGTTGGTGACAAGCGGCAGCAGTTCCTCCAGCAGGTAGCTTTCCATGCGCCAGTGCGTGGACCAGGGGGCTTGCGTGGCGTCCAAATAGAAGCCCGCGCCCACGCCGAAGTCCCAGGCGTCGGCCTCGCCCGCCACGCCCGCGCCGCGCGGGCTGGTGTCGGGGGTGATGAGGGCCAGGCCCAGCTCTGCCGCCAGGCGCTGGGCGCCGGCCTTGATGGGGAAGGTCTCCTCGGTGCAGGTCAGGCCCGCCAGGTAGAGCAGCGCGGGGACCTTTCTATCCGCACTCTCGACTGCCAGCGCACGGGGCGGCAGGTAGACGGCGAAGCGCATCGGCAGACCCACTGCGTGCGAAGCATGGCGGTAAAAGCGTTGCTCGCCGCCAAAGCAGGCGTGGGCCGAGAGTTGTTCCAGGGTGTCGGACATGGGCGTGTTGCTCCTTTTTAAGTAGCTGTTGGCGCTTGGTATGGGAGGGATTCAGTAATAAAAGTACTGGAACCCCTTGTGCATCAAGCGCCAAGCGCTTCTGTTTTTTATGCAGCGTAGTTCACCACCGAGCGGATCGACTTGCCCTCGTGCATCAGGTCGAACGCCTGATTGATGTCCGTGAGGCCCATGGTGTGGGTGACGAACGGGGCGAGCTCGATCTTGCCGGCCATGGCGTCCTCCACCATGCCGGGCAGTTCGCTGCGGCCCTTGACGCCGCCGAAGGCCGTACCCAGCCACTTGCGGCCCGTGACGAGCTGGAACGGGCGAGTCGAGATCTCTTGTCCCGCACCGGCCACGCCGATGATCACGCTTTGCCCCCAGCCGCGGTGTGCGCATTCAAGCGCCGCACGCATCACGTTGACGTTGCCAATGCACTCGAAGCTGTGGTCCACACCCCAGCCAGTCATCTCCACGATCACCTGCTGGATGGGCTTGTCGAAGTCCTTGGGGTTCACGCAGTCGGTGGCTCCAAAGGTGCGTGCCAGGTCGAACTTGCTCGGGTTGGTGTCGATGGCGATGATGCGGCCCGCGCCGGCCAGTCGGGCGCCCTGGATCACCGCCAGGCCGATGCCGCCCAGGCCGAACACGGCCACGCTGTCGCCCGGCTGCACCTTGGCGGTGTTCTTGACCGCGCCCAGCCCGGTGGTCACGCCGCAGCCCAGCAGGCAGACCTGCTCGGGGTTGGCATCGGGGTGAACCTTGGCCAGCGACACCTCGGCCACCACGGTGTATTCGCTGAAGGTGCTGCAGCCCATGTAGTGGTACACGGGCTGGCCGTTGTACGAGAAGCGCGTGGTGCCGTCGGGCATCACGCCCTTGCCCTGCGTGGCGCGCACGGCCACGCACAGGTTGGTCTTGCCGCTCTTGCAGAACAGGCATTCGCCGCATTCGGCGGTGTACAGCGGAATCACATGGTCGCCCGGCTTGACGCTGGTGACGCCTTCGCCCACCTCCACCACGACGCCCGCGCCCTCATGGCCCAGCACGGCGGGGAAGATGCCCTCGGGGTCGTCGCCGCTGAGCGTGAAGGCATCGGTGTGGCATACGCCGGTGTGGGTGATCTTGACCAGTACTTCGCCCTTGCGGGGCGGGGCCACGTCGAGTTCGACGATCTGCAGGGGTTCACCAGCTTTGAAGGCGACGGCGGCGCGGGATTTCATGGGAGGGCTCCTTGTGGTGAAAGGGTGGGGGAACGTTACTTCAGGTACGAGCGCAGCAGGGCCAGCGTCTCGTCCACGGCCTCGGGCGAGGGGGCGGGCTCTTGCGCCAGCGTTTCGCGCACATGGCTGTCCAGCATGTCGGCCATCAGCCCATGCACGGCGCCGCGCAGGGCGGCCAGCTGCTGCAGGATGGGTGCGCAGTCGCTGCCCGCCTGCACGGCGCGCTCCAGCGCCTCGGCCTGGCCGCGGATGCGGCGCAGGCGCGTGATGGCGCGTTGCTTGTCTTCGGCGGTATGGGGCATGGCGGTTGGATGGGCGGGCGTTGAGCCGGGACGTGTTGCTATGTGTCTTGTACTAGGGGGAAGTATAAATCGATGGCGCTTTAGGATGAAGCGCTGGCGGGCAATAAATGCCTATTACTGGGAGGGGGTATAGGTGGATGCGCCTGATTGGCGTGTCGCGCGGGCATTGGCGGCGTAGCGGTTGACCGCGGCTGCGGCACGCTTCCCGTTGTGCGCAGCAAAAAGGGCCCGGACGCAAAAAAGCCCGCAGGCAACAGGTGCGTGCGGGCGGGGGCGGGGCACGCCTGCCTTCGCGGCAGGCGGCGCTCCTTGATCAGCGCTTGTTGAGGGCCGGAACGTCGCGGCGCTCGGCGCCCACGAACAGCTGGCGGGGGCGGCCGATCTTGTACTCGGGGTCGCCGATCATCTCGTTGAGCTGGGCGATCCAGCCCACCGTACGGGCCAGCGCGAAGATGCCGGTGAACAGGTTGACCGGGATGCCGATCGCGCGCTGCACGATGCCGGAGTAGAAGTCCACGTTCGGGTAGAGCTTGCGCTGCACGAAGTAGTCGTCCTCCAGCGCGATCTTCTCCAGCTGCTTGGCCAGGGCGAACAGCGGGTCCTTTTCCAGGCCCAGCTCGGCCAGCACTTCGTTGCAGGTTTCCTGCATGAGCTTGGCGCGGGGGTCGTAGTTCTTGTACACGCGGTGGCCAAAGCCCATCAGCTTCACGCCGGAGGACTTGTCCTTGACCTTCTCCATGAACTCGCCCACCTTGGACACGCCGCCCATGGCCTGGATTTCTTCCAGCATGTTCAGGCAGGCCTCGTTGGCGCCGCCGTGGGCAGGGCCCCACAGGCATGCCACGCCGGCAGCGATGGCGGCGAACGGGTTGGTGCCCGAGGAGCCGCACAGGCGCACCGTGGAGGTGGAGGCGTTCTGCTCGTGGTCGGCGTGCAGGATGAAGATGCGGTCCATCGCGCGTTCGATCACGGGGTTGACCTTGTAGTCCTCGCAGGGCGTGCCGAACATCATGCGCAGGAAGTTGCCTGCGTACGAGAGGTCGTTGCGGGGGTACATGTAGGGCTCGCCCTTGCCGTACTTGTACGCCATGGCCACCAGCGTGGGCATCTTGGCGATCAGGCGAATGGCGGAGATCTCGCGGTGCTCGGGGTTATTGATGTCCGTGCTGTCGTGGTAGAAGGCCGACAGCGCGCCCACCAGACCGGTCAGCACGGCCATGGGGTGTGCGTCGCGGCGGAAACCGCGCAGGAAGAACTGCATCTGCTCGTTGACCATCGTGTGCTTGGTCACGCGGTCGTTGAACGTGGCCTTCTGCGCGGCGTTGGGCAGCTCGCCATTCAGCAGCAGGTAGCACGTTTCGAGGTAGTCGCACTGGGTGGCGAGCTGCTCGATGGGATAGCCGCGGTACAGCAGCTCGCCCTTGTCGCCGTCGATGTAGGTGATGGACGACTGGCAGGAGGCCGTGGAAAGGAAACCGGGGTCATAGGTGAACATGCCCGTTTGCGCGTACAGCTTGCGGATGTCCACCACGTCCGGGCCGATGCTGCCTTGGTACACGGGGAGTTCCACGCTCGGGCTGCCGTTGCTGAACGATAGCGTCGCTTTGTTGTCTGCCAGTTTCATTTCCAGTTTCCTTCTGTAGTTTGCCTTGCACGGGGCTGGGGCTTAAGCGCGGTTGCGCAACTGCTCCAGCACTTCCTTGACTTCGTCCTTAGCGACTTCGCCCGTGGGTTCCTTGCGGCGCAGCAGCAGGTCCAGCAGGTCGTTGTCCGACAAGTCCATCAGTAGCGTGAGTCCTCGCGCCTGACGGATCGTCAGGCAGGAGCCGTGGGTTGCGAAGAACCGCTCGAGAAACAGGTCGTTCTCCACCAGCCCGCGGCGGCAGCGCCACCGCAGGATGGCCACTTCGCGTTCGTCCAGCAGCGCTTCGTCAGCCATGGTTCTCAGATGGCACGGCGTGCCATCAATTCCTTGATCTTGCCAATCGCGCGCGTGGGGTTCAGGTGCTTGGGGCACACGTCCACGCAGTTCATGATGGTATGGCAGCGGAACAGGCGGTAGGGGTCTTCCAGGTTGTCCAGGCGCTCGCCCGTGGCCGTGTCGCGGCTGTCCGCGATGAAGCGGTAGGCCTGCAGCAGGCCGGCGGGACCCACGAACTTGTCGGGGTTCCACCAGAACGAGGGGCAGCTCGTGGAGCAGCTGGCGCACAGAATGCACTCGTACAGGCCGTTGAGCTCTTCACGCTCTTCGGGCGACTGCAGGCGCTCCTTGGTGGGCGACGCGTAGATGTCGCTTTGCAGGTAGGGCTTGATCGAGTGGTACTGCTTGAAGAACTGCGTCATGTCCACGATCAGATCGCGGATCACCGGCAGGCCGGGCAGGGGCTTCAAGACGATGTCGCCCGAGAGGGTCTTCATGTTCGTCAGGCAGGCCAGGCCGTTCTTGCCGTTGATGTTCATGGCGTCGGAGCCGCACACGCCTTCGCGGCAGGAGCGGCGGAACGACAGCGTGGGATCCTGTGCCTTGAGCTTGAGCAATGCATCCAGCAGCATGCGTTCGTGGCCGTCGAGCTCGACCTCCACGGTCTGCATATAGGGCTTGGCGTCCTTGTCCGGGTCGTAGCGGTAGATCTTGAAAGTGCGTTTCATGGGTTGTTTCTCTCGTGGGCGGCGGCTGTCTTAGAACGTGCGGACCTTCGGAGGAATGCTGTCCACCGTCAGGGGCTTCATGTTCACGGGCTTGTAGCTCAGGCTGTTGCTGGCGCTGTGCCACAGCGTGTGCTTGAGCCACTCCTTGTCATTGCGGCCCAACGGGAAGTCGGGATGGTCGGCAGGGTGCTCGTAGTCGTCCACGGTGTGTGCGCCACGGCACTCCTGGCGGGCCGCGGCCGAGGTCATCGTGGCCTGGGCGACCTCGATCAGGTTGTCCACTTCCAGCGCTTCCATGCGTGCGGTGTTCCAGACCTTGGATTTGTCCTTCAGGGTCACGGTGCCCACGCGCTCGCGGATGGCGTTGATCTTGACCACGCCTTCGTCCATGCCCTTTTGCGTGCGGAACACGCCGGCGTGCTGCTGCATGGTCTGGCGGATGTCGTTGGCCAGGTCCTGGGCGTAGACGCCGTCCTTGGATTCTTCCAACTGGTTCAGGCGCGCCAGGGTGCGGTCGCTGCCGTCGGCCGGCACGGCCTTGTGCTCGCCGTAGCCCCCAACGAATTGCACGATGTGCTTGCCGGCCGACTTGCCGAACACCAGCAGGTCGAGCAGCGAGTTCGTGCCCAGGCGGTTGGCACCGTGCACCGACACCGCGGCGCATTCGCCGACGGCGTACAGGCCATTGACCACGTTGTTCTTCTCGCCGTCCCAGGTGACGACCTGGCCGTGGATATTGGTCGGAATGCCGCCCATCTGGTAGTGGATGGTGGGCACGACAGGGATCGGTTCCTTGGTGATGTCCACGTTGGCGAAGTTGTGGCCGATCTCTTCCACCGACGGCAGGCGCTTGCGGATGGTGTCAGCGCCCAGGTGGTCGAGCTTCATCAGGATGTAGTCCTTGTTGGGACCGCAGCCACGGCCTTCCTTGATCTCCTGGTCCATCGAGCGGGACACGAAGTCGCGCGGTGCCAGGTCCTTCAAGGTGGGCGCGTAACGCTCCATGAAACGCTCACCATTGCTGTTCAGCAGGATGGCGCCTTCGCCGCGGCAGCCTTCGGTCAGCAGCACGCCCGCGCCGGCTACGCCGGTGGGGTGGAACTGCCAGAACTCCAGGTCCTGCAGCGGGATGCCCGCGCGTGCGGCCATGCCCAGGCCGTCGCCGGTGTTGATGAAGGCGTTGGTCGATGCCGCAAAGATGCGGCCAGCGCCGCCTGTGGCCAGCAGCACGGCCTTGGCGTGCAATTCGTACAGGTCGCCGGTTTCCAGTTCCAGCGCGGTTACGCCGACCACGTCGCCCTCAGCGTCGCGGATCAGGTCCAGCGCCATCCATTCCACGAAGAAGTTGGTCTTGGATTCGACGTTCTTCTGGTACAGCGTGTGCAGCATGGCGTGGCCGGTACGGTCGGCCGCGGCGCAGGCGCGCTGCACGGGCTTCTCACCGTAGTTGGCCGTGTGGCCGCCGAAGGGGCGCTGGTAGATGGTGCCGTCGGGGTTGCGGTCGAACGGCATGCCGAAGTGTTCGAGCTCAATCACCACCTTGGGTGCTTCGCGGCACATGAACTCGACGGCGTCCTGGTCGGACAGCCAGTCGCCGCCCTTGATGGTGTCGTAGAAATGGTAGTGCCAGTTGTCCTCGCTCATGTTGCCCAGCGATGCGGACACGCCGCCTTGCGCTGCCACGGTGTGCGAGCGGGTGGGGAAGACCTTGGACAGGCAGGCCACGTTCAGGCCTGCGCGGGACAGTTCCAGCGAGGCGCGCATGCCCGAGCCGCCGGCACCGACGATGACCACGTCGAACTTGCGCTTGGTGATGTTGGCTTTGGTGTAGCTCATTGTTTTCTTTCAGTCGCGGGAATCAGAGACGCCACAGAACCTGGATACCCCAGCCGGTGCAGGCCACCAGCCAGACGATGGTGAAGACTTGCAGCGTCAGACGCAGGCCTGCCGGCTTTATGTAGTCCATCCACACGTTGCGCACGCCTACCCAGGCGTGCCAGGCCAGCGCCACGATGACGGACAGGGTCAGAACCTTCATCCACTGGCTGGAGAAGATGCCGGCCCACAGGTCGTAGCCGATGGGGCCCTTGCTGAAGATGACGCAGGCCAGCAGCACCAGGGTGAACAAAGCCATCAAGACGGCGGTGGCGCGCTGCACCAGCCAGTCGCGCACGCCATAGTGGGCACCCACGACGGTGCGCTTGGAGCCGTAATTCACGGACATGGAAATTCCTTTTTTATGTGAAAAAGTGATCTGCGCAGGTGCGCCGATCAGTACAGGCCGAAGAGCTTGGCGCCCAGAATCGCGGTCAGGCCGAAGCTTGCGACCAGCGTGACGGCAGCAGAGCTCTTGCCAAATTCCTTCGTGACGGCGGCATGGTTCATGTCCATCAGCAGGTGGCGCAGGCCGGCGATGAAGTGGTGCAGATAGCCCCAGATCAGGCCCAGGGTCAGCAGCTTGATGAGCCAGCCAGGCGCGAAGCCCAGGCCCGACGAGAAGGCAGAGGTGAACTTGCCGAAGGAGATTTCCGACGACACAGAGGTATCGAACATCCAGATCACCAGAGGCAGCAGCAGGAACATGATCATGCCGCTGATGCGGTGCATGCCAGAAACCAGCGCGGCCAGCGGCCACCGGTAGCTGGGCAGGTCGCGAAACGCGTGGATGTTGCGGTATTCAGGCCGTTGCTTGGCAAGTTCTGTCATGGCGTGTGTGCTTTCGTGGATGTAACTGCGTTGTAATTGCGCGGATGCAAACAACCCAAAATTCTATTGCAATGCATTACGGGAAGCTTGCGGAGACTGCGTATTTTCCCTGGTTGCATTCGTGGTCGGGCAGTGGATCAGCTCAGTTCATTGTGATAGTGATGTGTGTCAGTCCGGTACAGCCCGCGCCGTAACTCCATGGGAACATCGTTATAGGTGTAAGCGAGGCGCTCCACGCTGAGCAGTGGTGTGGCGACGGGGATATTCAGCCATTGAGCCTGCGTTTCATCGGGAAACACAGCGCGGATCTTTTCTTCGGCGCGCACCATGCGCACGCCAAAATCCAGCTCGAACATGGCATAGGTGGGCCCCTGGTAGTGGGCCATCTGCTCCGCGGTCAGGCCCTTGAAGGCCTGCCCTGGCAGCCAGATGTCCTCCAGGATGGTGGGTACGCCCACAAACGACAGGATGCGCTTGACCTGCACCACCACATCTCCGGTCCGCAGCGCCAGCGTGCGTGCGATCTCCGCACTGGCGCGCATGCGCCGGCACTCCAGGATGGTGCGCTGCGCCGGGCCTTCCACGCGGGCGTCCCCGGTGTCAGGCAGCAGTTTCAGGAAGCGGTACTGCACCTGCCGCTCTGCGTGGGTGGCCACGAAGGTGCCTTTGCCCTGGCGGCGCATCACGAGGTTTTCGGCTGCCAGCTCGTCGATGGCCTTGCGCACCGTGCCCTGGCTCACGCGAAAGCGCGCAGCCAGTTCCATTTCGCTGGGGATGGCTTCACCGGGCTTCCATTCACCATGCTGCAGGCTGTGCAGGATGAGCCCCTTGATCTGCTGGTACAGGGGGCTGAATGCGGGAGTCGATGCCCCAGCACCCGCGCCTGGGGGCGTGCCTTCTGTGGTCGGAGGGGGCGAGGAGGACATGGTGGGCTGTGCCGGGGGCGGATCATGCCGCTGAATTGAGGACGATCATATCTTATATAAGACATAAGACAAATTGACCCTGCGCAGTAATCGGCGGTAAACTCCTGGGCTGTTCTGCGGGGCACGGGCTGCTGATGACTGGCGCTGGTGCGACCTTGCACCAACACCATCTCCCTCACACCTCTTTCTGGAGTTTTCGCATGAGCAAGAAACCCGTTCGTGTCGCCGTGACCGGCGCTGCAGGCCAAATCGGTTACGCGCTGCTGTTCCGCATCGCTTCCGGCGAAATGCTGGGCAAGGACCAGCCCGTCATCCTGCAACTGCTGGAAATTCCCGACGAGAAGGCCCAGAACGCGCTCAAGGGCGTGATCATGGAATTGGAAGACTGCGCGTTCCCGCTGTTGGCCGGCATCGAAGCCCACTCGGACCCCATGACCGCCTTCAAGGATACCGACTACGCCCTGCTGGTCGGCGCCCGTCCGCGCGGCCCCGGCATGGAGCGTGCCGACCTGCTGGCTGCCAATGCCCAGATCTTCACGGCCCAGGGCAAGGCCCTGAACGCCGTGGCCTCGCGCAACGTGAAGGTGCTGGTGGTGGGCAACCCCGCCAATACCAACGCCTACATCGCCATGAAGTCGGCCCCCGACCTGCCGGCCAAGAACTTCACGGCCATGCTGCGCCTGGACCACAACCGTGCAGCTTCCCAACTGGCGGCCAAGGGTGGCTTCAAGGTGGGCGACATCAAGAAGCTGACGGTGTGGGGCAACCATTCGCCCACGATGTACGCCGACTACCGTTTCGCCACGGTGGACGGCAAGTCCGTGAAGGACGCCATCAACGACCAGGCCTGGAACAAGGATGTGTTCCTGCCCACCGTCGGCAAGCGCGGCGCAGCCATCATCGCCGCTCGTGGCCTGTCCTCGGCTGCTTCTGCCGCCAACGCCGCCATTGACCACATGCGCGACTGGGCCCTGGGCTCCAAGGGCGAGTGGGTGACGATGGGTGTGCCCTCCAACGGCGAATACGGCATTCCCGCCGGTATCGTGTTCGGCTTCCCGGTCACCACCGAGAACGGCGAGTACAAGATCGTCGAAGGCCTGGCCATCGACGCCTTCTCGCAAGAATGCATCGACAAGACCCTGGCCGAGCTGCAAGGCGAGCAGGACGGCGTCAAGCACCTGCTGTAATCGCGCATCTCCATGCACGACTGGGATCCCGCGCTCTACCAGCGCTTCGAGAGCGAGCGCACGCGCCCGGCTGTCGAGTTGCTGGCGCGGGTCTCCCATCCCGCACCCCGCCACATCGTGGACTTGGGCTGCGGGAATGGCAATTCCACGCAATTGCTGCTGGAGCGGTTCCCGCAGTCGCAACTCATCGGTCTGGACAACTCCGAAGCGATGCTGGCCAGTGCGCGCAAGCGTTTGCCTGGTGTGCCCTTCGTGCAGGCCGACATTGCCGACTGGGCGCCCACCGTGGCGCCCGATTTGATTTTTGCCAACGCCTCCCTGCAGTGGGTGGCAGGGCATGCCGGGCTGTTCGCCCGGCTGATGCGCTGCCTGGCACCCGACGGTGTCCTGGCGGTGCAGATGCCCGACAACCTGGACCAGCCGTCGCACCAGCTCATGCGCGAGCTGGCGAGCCAGTCTGCGTGGCGTGATCAGCTGGCGCATGCCGCGGACCAGCGCGCGGCGCTGTTGTCGGTGGAGGCTTATTACGACCTTCTCGCGCCCATGGCCTGCCGGGTCGATATCTGGCACACCGCGTACCGCCATGTCATGCCTTCGGTCCAGGCCATCGTCGAGTGGCTGGAGTCCACAGGCCTGAAACCCTTCCTTGATCCTCTCTCCGCCGTGTTGCGGGATGCGTATCTGCAAGCCTACACGCAGCGCATTGGCGAGGCCTATACCGAGCGCGCGGACGGCCATCGGCTGTTCGCGTTTCCCCGTTTGTTCATCGTTGCCCAGCGTGCCCCATGACCTCGTCCGCTGCCCATCCCGCTGAAGTCCTGCTGGGCGCTCAGGCGGGCGCCCATGCGATTCCCGTGTGCGACCACTACAGCGGCGTGGAAGTGCGCATGCGCAAGAGCCTGCAACTGCAGCAGGAGCTGCTTGCCGAGTTTGGCCATTGCGTGTTTGACGTGACGCTCGACTGCGAGGACGGCGCGCCCGTGGGGCAAGAGCGCGAGCACGCCATGCTGGTGGCACGCCTGGCGCGCGAAGCCGGAGCCGGCGCGCGCGTGGCGGCACGTGTGCACACGGTCGACCACCCCGCCTTTGCGCAGGACATGGCCATCATCGCCGGTGAGGCGGGGCAGCGCCTGTGCCACATCATGCTGCCCAAGGTGGAAACCGTGGACGACGTGCTCGCGGCAGAGCGAGCGCTGGAGGCCGTAGGCGCCAGCCATCTGCCGCTGCACGCCCTTATCGAGTCCCCCGCTGCCGTGCACCGGGCCTTCGAGATCGCCGCGCACCCGCGCATCCAGAGCCTGAGCTTCGGCCTGATGGACTTCGTTTCCGCCCATGGCGGTGCGATTCCCGCCTCGGGCATGACGTCCACCGGGCAGTTCGAGCATCCGCTCGTCGTGCGTGCCAAGCTGGAGATCTCCGCCGCCTGCCATGCCAATGGCAAGGTGCCATCGCACTGCGTGGTCACCGAATTCAGCGATCCCGACGCCATGCAAGCCGCGGCCGGCAGGGCCGCGCGCCAGTTTGGCTACACGCGCATGTGGAGCATCCACCCCGCGCAGATCCGGCCCATCCTGGCGGCTTTCGCACCGGAAGGTGCGGAAATCGCGCGGGCCAGCCGCATCATTTCTGCCGCCATCCAGGCTGACTGGGCTCCCATCAGCGAGGAGGGCGTACTGCACGACCGCGCAAGCTACCGCTATTTCTGGCAGGTGCTCGAGCGTGCACACCAGACCGGCCGCATGCTGCCCGCCGAGGCGCAGGGCTGGTTTGCCAAGGCTGAGACCACGTTCACCTGATACGGGTATTCTTGTCGCCCCATCTGCCTTCCATTCATTCTTTCCCCGCAGGAGTCACCATGAAGACCCTCATCGCTTCCGCATTGATACTGTTGGCGCCCGCCCTCACCACGGCGCAGACGGCGACCAAGCCCGCCGCCCCCGCCGAGGCCAAGAAGAGCAGCGCCAAGCCTGCGGCGAAGAGCACCTCCGCCAAGGCGACCAAGCCCAAGGCCGAGAAGAAGAGCGACACCGTCGCCAAGGCGTCGCCCACCAGCAGCCGCACGCGCCTGCACAGCGGTGCCGTGCAGGTGGCGTCGGGCCTGGCTGCGGCCGAGGCGGCGCTCACTCCCGAAGAACTGCAGATCGCCGAGCGCGTGTACACGGGCCGCATGGCGTGCGAACTGGGCGCGTTCGTGAGCATCGAGGCCGATACGCAGTCGCCCGGGCGCTTCCATGTGGAAGGCAAGGGCTTCAAGTACCACATGGCCCCGGTAGCCACCACCACCGGCGCGGTGCGCCTGGAAGACCAGCGCGCGGGTGCCGTGTGGGTGCAGATCGCCAACAAATCCATGCTCATGAACCAGAAGCTGGGCCAGCGCATGGCTGACGAATGCATGAGCCCGCAGCAGGTGGTGGTGGCCGAGGCCATCAAGAAGAACCCGCCGCAAAGCCTGCTGGACAACCCGGCCGCCAAGTAAACCTAGAGCCGCCTGCCGGCGGGGCCACGCAGTGCACGCCTGCCGTGTGCGCCAGTGTGGCCGGCCGGTTGTCGCCCCACTTTGAAAACCTAGACTATCCCGGAGAAAGAAGACATGTTGAAAGCCTACCGCGACCATGTGGCCGAGCGCGCTGCATTGGGCATCCCGCCGCTGCCGCTCGATGCCAAGCAGACGGCCGAACTGATCGAGCTGATCAAGAACCCGCCCGCTGGCGAGGAGGCTTTCCTGGTGGACCTGCTGACCCACCGCGTGCCGCCGGGGGTGGACGACGCTGCCAAGGTCAAGGCGTCCTTCCTCGCGGCCGTCGCCCATGGCGACATCACGGTCGGCCTGATTTCCAAGGCCAAGGCCACCGAGCTGCTGGGCACCATGGTGGGTGGCTACAACGTGCACCCTCTGATCGAGCTGCTGGACGACGCCGAAGTCGCTTCCGTGGCTGCCGAAGCGCTGAAGAAGACGCTGCTGATGTTCGACTTCTTCAACGACGTGGCCGCCAAGGCCAAGGCCGGCAACGCCAAGGCCCAGGAGGTCATGCAGAGCTGGGCCAATGCCGAGTGGTTCACCAGCCGCCCCAAGGTCGAGCAAAAGATCACCGTCACCGTGTTCAAGGTGCCCGGCGAGACCAACACCGACGACCTGTCGCCCGCGCCTGACGCCTGGAGCCGCCCCGACATCCCGCTGCACTACCTGGCGATGCTGAAGAACACGCGCCCCGACGCAGCCTTCAAGCCGGAGGAAGACGGCAAGCGCGGCCCGATGCAGTTCATCGAGGACCTGAAGAAGAAGGGCCATCTGGTCGCCTACGTGGGTGACGTGGTGGGTACCGGCTCGTCGCGCAAGTCCGCCACCAACTCCATCATCTGGGGCACGGGCGTGGACATTCCCTTCGTGCCCAACAAGCGCTTTGGTGGCGTGACGCTGGGCGGCAAGATCGCTCCCATCTTCTTCAACACGCAGGAAGACTCCGGCGCTCTGCCGATCGAAGTGGACGTTTCCAAGCTGGAGATGGGCGACGTGATCGATGTGCTGCCCTACGACGGCAAGATCGTGAAGAACGGCGAGACCGTGGCCGAGTTCGCGCTCAAGTCCGACGTGCTGCTGGACGAGGTGCAGGCCGGCGGCCGCATCAACCTGATCATCGGCCGCTCGCTCACCGCCAAGGCGCGTGAGTTCCTGGGCCTGCCCGCTTCGACCGCGTTCCGCCTGCCCCAGGCACCTGCGGCGTCCAATGCCGGTTTCACACTGGCCCAGAAGATGGTCGGCCGCGCCTGCGGCCTGCCCGAAGGCCAGGGCATCCGCCCGGGCACGTACTGTGAGCCCAAGATGACCACCGTGGGCAGCCAGGACACCACTGGCCCCATGACGCGTGACGAACTGAAGGACCTGGCCTGCCTGGGCTTCTCGGCCGATCTGGTGATGCAGTCCTTCTGCCACACCGCTGCCTACCCCAAGCCCGTGGACGTGAAGACGCACCGCGAACTGCCGGCCTTCATCAGCAACCGCGGCGGCGTGGCTCTGCGCCCCGGCGACGGCGTGATCCACAGCTGGCTCAACCGCCTGCTGCTGCCTGACACCGTGGGCACCGGCGGTGACTCGCACACCCGCTTCCCCATCGGCATTTCCTTCCCCGCAGGCTCGGGCCTCGTGGCTTTCGGCGCTGCCACCGGCGTGATGCCGCTGGACATGCCCGAGTCGGTGCTGGTGCGCTTCAAGGGCGAAATGCAGCCCGGCGTGACGCTGCGCGACCTGGTGCACGCGATCCCGCTGTACGCCATCAAGGCGGGCCTGCTGACCGTGGCCAAGGCCGGCAAGAAGAACATCTTCTCGGGCAAGATCCTCGAAATCGAGGGCCTGCCGGACCTGAAGGTGGAGCAAGCCTTCGAGCTGTCCGACGCCTCGGCCGAGCGTTCCGCCGCCGGCTGCACGATCAAGCTCAACCCCGAGCCGATCAAGGAGTACCTGCGCTCCAACATCGTGCTGATGAAGAACATGATCGCCGACGGTTACCAGGACGCGAAGACGCTGCAGCGCCGCATCGAGAAGGTGGAAGCCTGGCTCGCCAAGCCCGACCTGCTCGAAGCCGACAAGGACGCCGAATACGCCGCCGTGATCGAGATCGACCTGGCCGACATCAAGGAACCCATCGTCTGCTGCCCGAACGATCCGGACGATGCCAAGTTCCTGTCCGAAGTGGCCGGCACCAAGATCGACGAGGCCTTCATCGGCTCGTGCATGACCAACATCGGCCACTTCCGCGCAGCGGCCAAGCTGCTGGGCGGCCGGCGCGACATTCCGGTCAAGCTGTGGGTGGCTCCGCCTACCAAGATGGACCAGAACGAGCTGATCAAGGAAGGCCACTACGCTGCCTTCGGTACGGCCGGCGCGCGCACCGAAATGCCCGGCTGCTCGCTGTGCATGGGCAACCAGGCGCAGGTGCGCGAGGGTGCGACGGTCATCTCGACCAGCACGCGCAACTTCCCCAACCGCCTGGGCAAGAACACCAACGTGTTCCTGGGCTCAGCCGAGCTGGCCGCCATCGCCTCGCGCCTGGGCAAGCTGCCCACCAAGGAGGAATACCTCCAGGAAATGGGCGTGATCGATGCCGACAAGGCCAGCGTGTACCGCTACATGAACTTCGACCAGATCGAGGAATATGCAGAGGTCGCCAAGGGCGTGACGGCCTGATCGCCGGCTGAGGCCCGGGCCGCGGCGCGGCCCCTCCCGTCAACCCCCGCAGGGCGCATGCCTGGCGGGGGTTTTCTTTTGCTCATTAATTGATAGCTGCTTACGCTTGCTGGTGCTGCGTTAGCGGCCATTTTCACTTAAATGCTCGCGCCGCGTGTGCCGCGCGTCGGGGGATGTCGCACGCCGAGACCGTGGTCACGACCCGGGAGACGGTGCCGTTCAGGCCGCGGCCAGCGCGCGCAGTGCGGCGGCGCTGGCGTCGTCGGCGGGGAAGAACGTTTCCAGCGCCAGCTCCTGCAGCGTCACGTCGACGGGCGAGCCGAACACCGTGGTGGTGCTCACCAGCTGGAGCGTGCCGGCCGGCGTGCGGAACTCGAACGGCATGAGCACGCCCAGGTGCTCGCCCGGCATCGGTGGGCTGGCAGGCGGCAAAGGGTAGGCCTGCAGTTCCTGCAGCAGGGCGGCCAGCACCGGGTCGCTGCTCTCGTGGATCTGCTGGCGCAACCGCTCCAGCAGGTGCGCGCGCCATTGCTCCAGGTTGGCGATGCGCGGTGCCAGGCCCCCCGGGTGCAGGCTGAGGCGCAGCACGTTCACGGGCGGCTGCAGCAGCTGGGCGTCCACGCCGGACAGCAGCAGGGGCACGATGCGGTTGGCCATGAGCAGGTTCCAGTGCCGGTCCATCGCCAGCGCCGGCCAGGGTTCGTGGCAGTCCAGGATGCGCTGCACCGCCGCGCGCGCATCGGCCATCTCGGGCGCATCGAGCGGGCGTTCGCGATACATCGGGGCATAGCCCGCGGCCACCAGCAGCGCGTTGCGCTCGCGCAGGGGCACGTCCAGGCGATGGGCCAGGCGCAGCACCATGTCGCGGCTGGGGCTGGCGCGGCCCGTTTCCACGCAGCTCAGGTGGCGCGTAGACACCTCGGCCGCGTGCGCGAGGTCCAGTTGGCTCAAGCGCCGGCGCTGGCGCCAGTGGCGCAGGCGTTCTCCAAAAGGCGCGGGTGTCGATAGGGCGGGAGCGTGGTGCATGCCCTGCATGGTAGGGCCGGCCACGCGGCGTGGGTATGACCTGTCAGGTCATGGACGCGCAGCCGCCGCGTGCCGACGATGCAGGCCATGTTCAACCCCTCAGGAGATCACACCATGGCCTTCATCGATGCTTTCATGTCCCCCGGCGGCCTGCGCCGCGTGCTCTGGGCCGATGCCGCCGCAGGCGCCGGCATGGCGGCGCTGCACCTGGGCGCGGCAGCGCCGCTGGCTGAATGGCTGGGCATGTCGCCCCGGTTGCTGTTGGCCAGCGGCTGGCTGCTGCTGCCTTTCGTGCTGCTGGCCGGGTCGCTGGCCCTGCGGCGCGAGGCAGCCGGCGGCGCGCTGGCGCTGCTGGTGGCGGGCAATTTCCTGTGGGTGCTGGCCAGCGCAGTGGTGCTGTGGGGCACGACGTGGGTGACCGGCGGCTGGGGCCAGGCCTATGTGGCCGTGCAGGCGGTGGCCGTGCTGGCCCTGGCGGAACTGCAGTGGATGGCGCTGCGCGGCGCACGCGTGGCGGTGCAGGGCGTGCGCGCGGCGGTCTCCTGACGGGCGCTTGTATCTTTAAACCAGACCAGCGCGGTAGAGTCTGAACGCCGTTGAGGCGGCCAGACCGGCCCGTGCAGTTTGGTAGGCGCTGGGGTGATAGAGCCCGTGACTGAGTACAGAACGCATGGCCGCCGCGCTGGTCTTCGTGAAGCCCGAACGGTTACGCGCGCCTTGATTGAGCGCGCATGCACAAGCAAGGGATCTGAAGATCATGTCTGTTACCTCAGTGACGGTGGGCATCGACGTGGCCAAGGCGCACGTGGATGTCTGTGTGCTGGGTGCCAAGAGCAGCGCCCAGCGGTTTGACAACGATGCCGAAGGCCACTCGGCGCTGGCGGCTGCCCTGCAGCCCCTGGACGTGGGTCTGGTGGTGATGGAGGCCACCGGCGGCTACGAGGCCGCGTTAGCGTGTGCCCTGCAGGCCACAGGCCTGCCCGTGGCGGTCATCAACCCGCGCCAGGCGCGCGACTTCGCCAAATCCATGGGACGCCTGGCCAAGACCGACGCGGTGGATGCGCGCACGCTGGCCGAGCTGGCAGCGGTGCTGCTGCGCCGCGACGATCTGCAGCGCTTCTTGCGCCCCCTGGCCGATGAGCGCCAGCAGTGGCTCGCGGCCCTGGTCACGCGCAGGCGCCAGTTGCTGACCATGCTCCATTCGGAGCGCCAACGGCTGCAGATCACGCCCAAGAAGCTGCACGCCAGCATCGAGGCCATCGAGGCGGCGATCAAGGCGCAGCTCGATGAGATCGAAGAGCAGATGGTCACGCATGTGCGCGAGCACTTTGGGGAGCTCGACACGCTGCTGCAGTCGGCTGCGGGAGTCGGCCCGGTGGCCAGTGCCACGATGATTGCCGAGCTGCCAGAGCTGGGCCGGCTGAACCGGCGCGAGATCGCTGCATTGGTGGGCGTGGCGCCCATGGCCAATGACTCCGGCGGCAGCAAGGGCAGGCGGCGCGTACAAGGCGGGCGCTTCGAGATCCGCCGCGTGCTGTACATGGCAACGCTCACGGCCACCCGCTACAACCCGGCCATCAAGGCCTTCTACGAGCGTCTGAAGGCCGCTGGCAAGTTGCCCAAGGTCGCCCTGGTCGCTTGCATGCGCAAGTTGCTCACCACGCTCAACGCCATGGTGCGCACTGGAAAACCTTGGGACAAGTCGCTTCATTGCGCTTGACTTCGAAGACGGTTACTCAGTCCTGCTCGGCCAGCAGGTCTTGCAGGGCCTTGACCTGTTGGC
Organism: Diaphorobacter sp. LI3; assembly: GCF_022807955.1. Classification (NCBI taxonomy): domain Bacteria; kingdom Pseudomonadati; phylum Pseudomonadota; class Betaproteobacteria; order Burkholderiales; family Comamonadaceae; genus Diaphorobacter; species Diaphorobacter sp. LI3. The sequence continues at coordinate 1,765,344 of NZ_CP094346.1, forward strand.
GCAGGCGCTCGTTTTCGGCCTCCAGTTCCGCCACGCGCTGCTGCAGCTTTGCGGCGTCGGGGGCGGCCGTCGATTCCGGCCCGGCGGTGCCGTCGGCCTCCGTTGCGGCGGCATCGGCCTTTGGTTTTTTCTTGCCATCGCGCACGCGCTTGGCGGCCTGCTTGAGTTCCTGCGCACCGCCGGCCGCGGCGCTCTTTTGCTCGTCCACCGGCAGGGTGGCCACCACGGCAGCGGCGTTCAAGGACAGTTCGCCCGACTTGACGGCGGCCACCACCTCCGGCGCTGCGTTCTGGTGGATGGTCTCGATGGCCTTGACCTGGGCGGCCGTCAGGCGGGCGGCGCGGGCCAGGGCCTCGCGCGTGTCCAGCGCGTCTTCGGGCACCTTGGGCACGCTGGCCAGCGCCTGGGCGACGACCGGGTCGGTGTCACCCTCCCACGGCGCTTGTTCAGGCGCTTGGGCGGCCTCGGCCTTGGCTGCCACCACGGCGGCAGCGGCCGCGGCGCGGCGCTCGGCAATGATCTCGCGCTTGCGCAGTGCCAGCACGCCGCGCTGGAACTCCGACACGCTGCGCCGCCCCAGGTGCTGGTCGATCATCCACAGGTGCACGTCCTCCATGTTCTGAAAGCGGGTGTTCTGCACCGTCTGGAAGGGCAGGCCGTGCTTGTGGCAGATGCCGAAGCGGTTGTGGCCGTCCACGAGAATGTTGCCCCACAGCACCAGCGCGTCGCGGCAGCCCTCTGCGAGGATGCTGCGCTCCAGCGCGTCGTGCTCTTCGGGCGTGAGCGGGTCGATGTAGGCCTTGAGTTCGGGCAGGACGACGATGTCTTCAGGATTCATGGGTTCTTGGTATGGGGCGGGGCAAGAAATGGGCAAAGGCCCCGCCGGGGCCTTTGCAAAAAGAGGAGCTGCTCGCGCTTGATGGCTGGGCGTTTCGGTATCAAATCTACCTGAAACGCCCTGTGGACGGGCGCTGCCAGCTATGGTTTCAGGAAGGTTGCAGCAATCGCGCGATGAGCGCGCCTTCCACCGGGCCGTCGATCGGAATGCGCACACGCAGCGGATTGCCCGGCGCCACCTGCACGCTTTCGCCGTCCAGGTTGAACATCTGCGTGAGCTGCACCGTGCGGTTGCCGCTGGGGTGGATCACCTCCAGCGTGTCGCCCACGGCGAAGCGGTTCATGGTCTCGACCTCGGCCATGCCGTCGGCGTAGCCGCGCACCTGGCCGACGAAGTGGGCGCGCTGCAGCACGCTGTTGCCGGTCTCGTAGTTCTGGTAGTCGTTGGCCGGGCGGCGCTCCAGCAGGCCGCCGGTGTAGCCGCGGTTAGCCAGGCCTTCCAACTCGGTGATCAGGTGCGGGTTGAACGGGCGGCCTGCCACCGCGTCGTCGATCGCGCGGCGGTACACCTGGGCGGTACGCGCCACGTAGTACAGGCTCTTGGTGCGGCCCTCGATCTTGAGCGAGTCCACGCCGATCTTCACCAGGCGCTCCACATGCTCCACGGCGCGCAGGTCCTTGGAGTTCATGATGTAGGTGCCGTGCTCATCCTCCATGATGGGCATCAGTTCGCCGGGGCGGCCGATCTCCTCGATCAGGTAGACCTGGTCGGCCTTGGGGTGGCGCTGGCCGCTACCGCAGGTGCTGGTGAACTGGCTGTCGGCTTCCTCGCGCGCCTGTTCGAAGTTGAAACCCTGCTCCATGGACGTGGCCAGCGCTTCGCCGGTGTTGGGGTCCACCGCCGCGTCGTGGGTCTTGTATTCCCAGCGGCAGGCGTTGGTGCAGGTGCCCTGGTTGGGGTCGCGCCGGTTGAAGTAGCCGCTGAGCAGGCAGCGGCCCGAGTAGGCAATGCACAGCGCGCCGTGCACGAAGACCTCGATCTCCATGTCAGGGCATTCCTGGCGGATCTTCTCGATCTCGTCCAGGCTCAGTTCGCGCGAGAGGATGATGCGCGACACGCCCGCCTTCTGCCAGAACTTCACCGTGGCGTAGTTGGTGGTATTGGCCTGCACCGAGAGATGGATCTCGGTCTCGGGCCACTTTTCCTTGACCATCATGATCAGCCCCGGGTCGGCCATGATGAAGGCGTCGGGCTTGCACTGGATGACGGGCTCGATGTCGCGCAGGTAGGTGCGCACCTTGTCGTTGTGCGCGATCAGGTTGCTGGTGACGAAGAACTTCTTGCCCCGCGCGTGCGCCTCCTGGATGCCTTGGGCGATCTGCTCCAGGCGGAACTCGTTGTTGCGCGCACGCAGGCTGTAGCGCGGCTGGCCGGCGTAGATGGCGTCGGCGCCGAAGTCGTACGCCGCACGCATCTTGTCGAGCGAGCCGGCGGGCAGCAGCAGTTCGGGGGCTTTGAGGGTCATAGCCTGCAATTTTCGCTGATGTGCGGGGTGAGGGTGGGGCGCGTGGGTAATGACCGGGTTGGGGTCTTTGGGGCGGTTGCTTTGCGTTGTCGGCGGTGGCAGTTGGAAGGATTAGGAGGGGTGTGTGACGTAGGGTCGAGAGGCTGGGGCGAGAGCGGACTGCTCGCCGGTGGCGGAGTTTGGCCCCCAGCGGCTTGTGCCGGACGCTAATCCGACGCCACGAACCGTGGCTCAACGCCGCGTGCGCCCGGCCTTCCCTTGGATGCCATGAACAGGTATATCCAAGACGAGGGCCTGTTCACATCCGTGCCAACAGGCCCTAGCTTCGTGGCATCGCCTCGAAATCGCTCGGGGCGGCGGCGCGGAAGGCGGGCAGCGCTTCACAGTGTTCGGCCAGTGAGATCAGCGCGGCGTGGGCGGACGGTGACAGCACTTCATCCATCCGGTCCTGCATGTACCAGATCAGCGTGGTGATCATCACATCGGCATGGGTGAGTGCCGCCCCGCAGGCATACGGTGTGGCAAGGCGTTTGGTCAGTTCGTCGAGACCAGCGCGTGCCTGGCCAAGGCAGCGATCCAGCCAGACGGCGCTGCGGTGTTCGGGGCGGTGAAAGTGCCTCTCGTACACCACAGCCGCGACCTTTTCGAGGGTGCCTTGCGCCAGTGCCGTCATCTGGAGAACGCGCCGGCGTTCGGGGCCGGAGCGGGGGATCAGCGCCGCGTCGCCTGCCTGCTCATCGAGATGATCCAGGATGGATGCGCTGTCGATCAGCACTTCGCCATCGTCGAGGACGAGGGCCGGGATGCGGGTCAGCGGGCTGATCCTCCCGATTGCTGCCGCATCGCCAAAGATGGATCGCGTATCGCGGGTGAAGGGGATGCCGTAGTGATGCAGCGCGATGGCGACACGGCGCGTGACGGGGCTGTCATATTGGCCGACGAGGATCATGGGCAGGTCTTCCATCTCAAACAACGCGCTTCGAGGATCCTGAATGTATGCGGCGACAGCCTCCCCATCAGCCGCCCTTCGTAAAGGCAGGCTCTGGCCGATGACAGCCCATGCGCGCTCAATGCGCTAAACCCGCCGCTTGTCCAGCTTGCGCGTGAGTGTGCGGCGGTGCATGCCCAGGCGGCGCGCGGCCTCGGAGATGTTGAAGCCCGTCTCGGCCAGCACTTCGTGGATGCGCTCCCACTCCAGCGTCTTGATGGAGCTGGCGCGGTTGGTCAGTTCCACGTCGGCATTGCCTTCGGTAAGGCCGAAGGCGGCCTCGATATCGTCAGTGTTCGATGGCTTGGCCAGGTAGTGGCAGGCACCCAGCTTCACGGCCTCGACGGCGGTGGCAATGCTGGCGTAGCCCGTGAGCACGACGATGAGCATGTCCGGGTTGGCCGCGTGCAGCGCCCGTACGCAGGCCAGGCCTGTGGCCTCGCCCTTGAGTTTGAGGTCCACGACGGCATAGTCGGGCGTGTGCCCGGCCAGCAGTGCTTCGGCCTGTGCCAGGCTATCGGCGTGCAGCACGCGGTAGCCGCGCCGCTCGAACGAACGGGCCAGCGTGCGCGCGAAGGCCTCGTCGTCTTCCACAATGAGCAGCAAGCGTTCAGCGTCCATGGTGCGTGGGTGTCTCCTGCAACGCAATCGCGGCTAGCGGCAGCGTGATCGTGACCTGGGCGCCGCCGCCCGGAAGGTTGCGTGCCTGCACGGTGCCCCCCAGGGTGCGCGCCACGTTCATTGCCAGGAACAGGCCCAGCCCGCCGCCGGGGCGGCCCTTGCTGGACTGGTAGGGCTTGCCGAACTGCGACAGCATGGCCGGCGCGAAGCCGGGGCCATTGTCTGTGACGGTAATGCGCAGCAGGCCTTGATCACGCTCGGCCACCAGGCCGACCCGGTGGGGCGATGCGTCGCGGGCATTGTCCAACACATTGAAAACCATTTGCTGCAGCGTGACATCGGACACCATGGGGGTGTCCTGGCCGAAGCGGTTGTCATAGGTGAACTCGTCAACCGAGCGCGTGGCCTGCCACTCGCTGGCGAGCGTGTCCAGGAACTGGCACACGGTGGTCTGCGCCGATGCCTCGCCGCGCGTCTCGCCGGCGGACATCAGGATGCCGCTGACGATGGTCTTGCAGCGCTGCACCTGCGCCTGCATCTCGGCCACGTCTTCCTGCAGCGCGGGGTTGGCGGCCAATGCAGGATCACGCTTCCAGTCCCCCAGGATCACCGCCATGGTGGCCAGCGGCGTGCCTAGCTCATGGGCCGCGCCTGAAGCCAGCAGCCCCATGCGCACCACGTGCTCTTCCTCGGCGGCGCGTTGACGTATGGCGGCCAGACGCGCGTCCCGCTGGCGCAGGTTCTGGCCGATGCGGCTGATGAAGATCACCACCAGCGCCGCGTTGAGCATGAAGCACACCAGCAGGCCCAGCACGTAGGGACTGCCCAGCCCGCGCGCGAAGTCGGGCGCCAGCTGCAATGGCACGCTGTAATGCGCCAGCAGCGCAAAGCAGGCTGCGGTGATGAGCACCATGGTCCAGATGTAGGCGCTGCGCAGCAGCGCCGCGCCCAGCGCCACCTGCAGCAGGTACAAGAAGACGAATGGGTTGCGGATGCCCCCGCTCAGATACAGCTGCACGGTGAGCACGGCCACGTCCACCAACAGCGCCAGAAACAGCTCCACATTGCGCACGCCGCGGCCGGTGCGCCAGCGCACGAAGCTCACCGCGTTGTAGAGCACCAGGCAACCCACCACCATGAGCATCTCGCGCAGGGGCAGGGGAAGCTGCAGCACGTAGTGCGCCACCTCGATGGTGAACACCTGGCCCACCACGGCGATCCAGCGCAACTGGATGAGCTGGTGCAGGTTTTTCAGCCCGGCCGCGGCATCGGCCGAGCGCGCCTTCAAGGCGGGCGGGGAGGCGGAGGGGGTGGAGGTGGCGGAAGCTGTCATCGGGAGCGCAAGGTGGCGCGCAGGCGAAGCTCGTAGCGTGCCACATACGCAGCCGCTGCCGCCACCATGGCGGCCAGCCCGAACCAGGTGATGGCATACACCAGGTGGCTGTTGTGGAAGCGAACCACCGTTAGTCCCGGGCGGGGCCAGGGACCGGCGGTGGTGGAAGTCTCGGCATCCATCGGCGCTGGGGCGTTCGCGTCGGGAATGCCCGCGTCGATGAAAAACGGGGCCGCGGCGTCCAGGCCCTGGGCCTGGGCGATGGCCGCCACGTCGCGCGAATGCCAGCGCTGCGCCCCGGGGTCGTTGCGGCGCAGGAAGCCGCCTCCGGGCTCGCTCATGCGCAACAGGCCCTGCAGCTGTACGGCTTCGCCTTCCTGCATGCCGGGGCCGCCAGCGGCCCACTGGGCGCGCTGCGCCTGGGGGATGAAGCCGCGGTTGACGAGCACCTGGCCGCCGCCGTCCAGCTGCAGCGGGGTCATGACCCAGAAACCCGCGCCGAGCGCCGTGGTGGCCTGGGTCAATACGGTTTTGCTGGCCAACCACTGACCCTCAGCCTGCACAGGCTGGTATTCAAAGCCAGCCGCATCCACGCCAGGCCACTGCGCGCGCGCGGGCAGCGGCACGGGCGCGGCATGCAGACGCTGCTCTACGCGTTCCATCAGGGCCAGCTTCCAGGTGCGCCGCTCCACCTGCCACCAGCCGAGGGCACAGAACACAACGAACAAGGCGATGCCCGCCAGAGCGAGCACCGCCATCGTCAGGTTGGAGTGCGCGCGGGTGCGCTGCGGCTCCGGGGCGTGCATGGTCGGAGCGGTCAAGGCGCCTTCGGTTGGTGTGCCTCGCTGCCCTGGTGCTGTGCGGCCATGGGGTTGGCGTGCGCGGGCATCATGTTGGCATTCATGTGGAACATGACCCACAACGTGCCGATGATGATCACTGCCAGGAACACGATGGTGAAGATGGTGGACAGCATCGTCCAGCCGCCCTGGATCTTGCCGTTCATGTGCAGGAAGTACACCATGTGCACCACCACCTGGACCATGGCGAAGACGCCCAGCACCAGCACGGCGGTGGTGCGGTTCTGGATCACGTCGGCCATGACCAGCCAGAACGGGATCACGGTGAGGATCACGGCGAGGATGAAGCCCTTGACGTAGTCTCCCTTGGTGACGTGCAGGTCGTCATGGTCGTGGCCATGGTCGTCGTGGCCGGCGTGAATTTCGTGTGCGCTCATTTACAGCACCCCCATCAGGTACACAAAGGTGAAGACGCCGATCCAGACCACGTCCAGGAAGTGCCAGAACATGGACAGGCAGTTCAGGCGGCGCTTGTTTTCATGGATCAGGCCGTGCTTGCTGATCTGAATCATCAATGTCACCAGCCAGATCAGGCCGAAGGTCACGTGCAGTCCGTGCGTGCCCACCAGCGTGAAGAAGGCCGACAGGAACGCGCTGCGCTGGGGTGTCGCGCCCTGGTGGATCAGGTGTGCGAACTCATACAGCTCCACGCCCAGGAAGGCCAGGCCCAGCAGGCCGGTGACGGCCAGCCAGGCCAGCGTGCCGCGCGCGTTGCCCGCCTGCTTTTGCAGCATGGCAAAGCCGAAGGTGATGGACGACGTCAGCAGGAAGGCCGTGTTGATGGCTACCAGAGACAAGTCGAACAGCTGCGCGCCCGTGGGGCCCGCAGCGTAGCTGCGGCCCAGCACGCCGTACGTGGCGAACAGCGCTGCGAAGATGAGACAGTCGCTCATCAGGTAGAGCCAGAAGCCCAGGGACGTGCCGTTCTCAGGGTGGGGCTCATGCGCGAGGTGGTACTCGCGCGGTGCCAGGGCGGCGGTGCCGCCCGCTTGGAGGGTGTGCGTATTAGACATGGGCTGCGGCAAGCTGCTTGGTGCGTGCGTCTTCCGTGGCGGCCACTTCGGCTGCCGGAATGTAGTAGTCACGCTTGTAGTTGAAGGTGTGGATGATCGAGGCCAGCACGGTCGCGGCGAACGAGGCGATCGCCAGCGGCCACATGTGCCAGATCATGGCGAAACCGAACACGGTGGACAGCGCGGCGATCACCACGCCGGCGCCAGTGTTGGCGGGCATGTGGACGGGCTGGAAGCCGGTCAGCGGGCGCTTGTAGCCGTGCTTCTTCATGTCCCACCAGGCGTCGATCTCGTGCGCCACGGGCGTGAAGGCGAAGTTGTACTGCGGCGGGGGCGAGGAGGTGGCCCACTCCAGCGTGCGGCCGTCCCAGGGGTCGCCGGTCACGTCGCGCAGCTGGTCGCGCTTGAGGTAGCTCACGAACAGCTGGATGAAGAAGCAGGCGATGCCCGCCGCGATCAGGCATACGCCCACCGCGGAGATGATGAACCAGATGTGCAGCGAAGCGTCTTCCACATGGTTGACGCGGCGTGTGATGCCCATCAGGCCCAGGATGTACAGCGGCGTGAACGTGACCCAGAAGCCAGTCAACCAGAACCAGAACGATGCCTTGCCCCAGGACTCGATCAGGCGGAAACCGAAGGCCTTGGGGAACCAGAAGTTGATGGCAGCGAACACGGCGAACACCACGCCGCCGATGATCACGTTGTGGAAGTGCGCGACCAGGAACAGGCTGTTGTGCAGCACGAAGTCGGCCGGGGGCACGGCCAGCAGCACGCCAGTCATGCCGCCGATGGCGAAGGTGCACATGAAGCCCACCGTCCACAGCATGGGCACGCTGAAGCGGATGCGGCCCTTGTACATGGTGAACAGCCAGTTGAAGATCTTGGCGCCCGTCGGGATCGAGATGATCATCGTCGTGATGCCGAAGAAGGTGTTAACCGTGGCGCCCGAGCCCATGGTGAAGAAGTGGTGCAGCCACACCAGGTACGACAGGATGGTGATACACACCGTGGCGTACACCATGGAGGTGTAGCCGAACAGGCGCTTGCGCGAGAACGTGGCGACGACCTCGGAGAACACGCCGAAGGCCGGCAGCACCAGGATGTAGACCTCGGGGTGGCCCCAGATCCAGATCAGGTTCACGTACAGCATGGAGTTGCCCCCCAGGTCGTTCGTGAAGAAGTTGGTGCCGATATAGCGGTCCAGCGACATCAGCACCAGCGCTGCCGTCAGCACGGGGAACGAGGCGACGATCAGCGCGTTGGTGCACAGCGCGGTCCAGGTGAACACGGGCATCTTCATCAGGTTCATGCCCGGCGCGCGCATCTTGATGATGGTGACGATCAGGTTGATGCCCGACAAGGTGGTGCCCACCCCCGCAATCTGCAGGCCCCAGATGTAATAGTCGAGACCCACGCCAGGGTCCTGCGCCCCGAGGTTGGACAGCGCCAGCCAGCCGGAGGTGGAGAACTCGCCCAGGAACAGCGAGATCATCACCAGCACGGCGCCGCCGGTGGTCATCCAGAAGCTGAAGTTGTTCAGGAAGGGAAACGACACGTCGCGCGCGCCGATCTGCAGCGGCACGAGGTAGTTCATCAGGCCCGTGACGAAGGGCATGGCCACGAAGAAGATCATGATCACGCCGTGGGCCGTGAAGATCTGGTCGTAGTGGTGCGGCGGCAGGTAGCCCATGCTCTCGCCCACAGCCATGGCCTGCTGCAGGCGCATCATCACCGCGTCGGCGAAGCCGCGCAGGAACATGACCAGGCCCAGGATCATGTACATGATGCCGATCTTCTTGTGGTCGATGGAGCAGATCCAGTCGCGCCACAGCGGGCCCCACAGGCGGAACTTGGTGAGGCCGGCCAGCATCACGATGCCACCCAGGACCACCGCGATGAAGGTCCACAGCACGATGGGCTCGTGCGCCATCGGGATCGAGTCCCAGGTGATGCGGCCCAACAGCCAGTGGGCTGGGGTAGTTTGTTCAGACAACATATCGAATCTCTTGGCTAATGGGCCCGGCGCCGGCTTGGCGCCCGCGTCGGGTCCGTCAAATTCACTGTTGGGTGGTGGCCTCGGGGAGGGCGGCTGCGGGCTGCAGCGCGGCCAGGATCTGTGGCGCGTTGCCGGCGGTGCATACGTCCTGCGGCAGCGTCAGACCGTTGGCTTTGACGAAGGCTTCGCCGCCGAGCGCGTCGATGGCCATCATGTCGTGCATGCACATCTGCCCGTCTTCCACGCAGCGGTTGAGCACCTTGCCGTACAGGCCGTCTTCCACGGTGGAAAAGCGCTGCACGGGGTCGCGCTGGCTGGGCTTGGCCAGTTGCAGGTAGGTGGTCTTGTCCAGGGGCTTGCCTTCAGTCTTGGCCTTGTCCACCCACTGGGCGAACTCGGCATCGCTCAGGCCGTGGAACTTGAAGGTCATGCCGGAGAAGCCGGGGCCGCTGTAGTGCGAGGCGAGGCCATGGAACACGCCGGGCTTGTTGATGATGGCGTTCAGCTCGGTCTGCATGCCAGGCATGGCGTAGATCATGCCGGCCAGGTCGGGCACGTAGAACGCGTTCATGGTCGACGTGGCGGTGAGCTTGAACAGGATCGGGCGGTCCACTGGCGCGGCCACCTCGTTCACCGTGGCAATGCCCTGCTCGGGGTAGAAGAACAGCCACTTCCAGTCCATGGCCACCACCTGTACTTCCAGCGGTTTGACGTCGGCGGCCAGCGCGCGCTGGGCGTCGATGCGGTCCAGAGGGCGGTAGGGGTCCAGCTTGTGGGTAGCGATCCAGGTCAGCGCGCCCAGGGCAATGATGATCATCAGCGGCACGCTCCAGATCACCAGCTCCAGCGAGGTGGAGTGGTGCCAGTCGGGGTCGTACTCGGCGTCGGTGTTGCCCTGGCGGTACTTCCAGGCGAACAGCAGCGTCAGCAGGATCACCGGCACGATGACGATCAGCATCAGCACCGTGGCAGTCACCACCAGGTTGCCCTGCTGGGCAGCGATATCACCCGCCGGGTTTAATACGACGGCCTTGCTGCAACCAGCCAGGCTGGCTGCGGCCAAAGCCGCGGCGAGCCAGGTGGGCCCGCGGAGTTTCTTCAGTTGGAGCATTGCTAGGCGTGTCAAAAAGCGTGCACGGCCTTGCGTCGCGCGGGCGGGCGCGGCGCTAGGTGTAAACGCGAATTACTGGACGGAGACGAATGTAATACGCCTAGCGCATTTGTCGATTGGACATTTTGTCCAGGGTCAAACTTATGGCGTGATGGCAGGCCGGATGCGGCCTGCAGGCGCGACCATGGCGGCGCGGATGGCCGACTGGGCGTGAGGGTTTTCCCGCGCGGGACGTCAGTGTAAGCGTACTTGTTGACCGCGGGGCTTGCGTGTAGAACGGAGCTGTGTCTGCAAAGCCAAGGAGTACGGTCATGAGTAGCGGTTCCGTCGCATACCCCGTTTACGGCCCCGAGAGCGCGGCATCGCTGTCGCGCGCGCACACCGACGAAGACGTCACCCCGGGCGAGATCGCCGTGGGCGTGATCATCGGGCGCGCGTCGGAGTATTTCGACTTCTTCGTATTCGGGATCGCTTGCGTGCTGGTCTTCCCGTCGCTGTTGTTCCCCTTCATGTCGCGGCTGGACGGCACGCTCATGGCCTTTGCCATCTTTGCCATCGCCTTCATCGCCCGGCCGCTGGGCACCGCCATCTCCATGGCCGTGCAGCGGCGCTGGGGGCGCGGCACCAAGCTGACGCTGGCGCTGTTCCTGCTGGGCGGCTGTACGGTGAGCATGGCCTTCCTGCCCAGCTACCAGGTGGCGGGGCTGGCAGCCGCCGGGGCGCTGGCGGTGCTGCGCTTCGGCCAGGGGCTGGCGCTGGGCGGCTCCTGGGACGGGCTACCGTCGCTGCTGGCGATGGCGGCACCGCCGGAGCGCCGCGGCTGGTATTCCATGGTGGGGCAACTGGGCGCGCCCGTAGGGTTTGCATTGGCCGCCGGGTTGTTCGCCTACCTGTACGGCAGCCTCTCCAGCGAAGAATTCCTGGCCTGGGGCTGGCGCTACCCGTTCTGCGTGGCCTTTGCGATCAACGTGGTGGCGCTGTTTGCGCGGCTGCGCCTGGTGGTGGGGCAGTCCTATGCCGAATTGCTGCAAGAGAAGGAACTGGAGCCCGTGGGCGTGGCCCGCGTGATGCGCGAAGAGGGGAGCAATGTGGTGCTGGGCGCCTTTGCGGCACTGGCCAGCTTCGCACTCTTTCACGTGGTGACGGTGTTCTCGCTGTCGTGGTTCGCCCTGTTCTCCGACCGCTCCATGGCCGAGGTGCTGTGCGTGCAGATCGCCGGCGCATTCCTGGCCATCGGCGCGGTGGTGGTGTCGGGGCGGTTGGCCGACCGCATGGGCCGGCGCAACCTGCTGGGCTCCATGGCCGTGCTGATTGGCCTGTTCAGCCTGGCCACACCCTGGCTGCTGGGCGGTGGCGCGGTGGGCGGCACGGTGTTCCTGCTGCTGGGCTTCGTGCTGCTGGGCCTGTCGTACGGCCAGGCATCGGGCACGGTGACGGCCAACTTCTCCACCCTGCACCGCTACACCGGGGCGGCACTGTCGTCCGACCTGGCCTGGCTGATCGGCGCGGCCTTCGCGCCGTTGGTGGCTCTGGGGTTGTCGGCACGTTTCGGGCTGGGGGCGGTGACGCTGTATCTGCTGTCGGGCGTGGTCTGCACACTCGGCGCGTTGCGTATCAATCGCCTCATCGAGCAGCGCAGCTGAGTTCGACTGGCTGTCGGCTGTTCTCGAAAATGATAGCTGCCGGCGCTTGCTGCAACTAGGGTTCACAGTGTTTTCAATGTGAAACCCTTGAGGGACAAGCGCAGGCAGCTCTCTTTTTTGCTTCAGTCGCGCGGGCGGAAGCCGATCACCAGGGACGACGGCACGCGGCCGTCCACGTCGCGTGGCAGGGTTTCCGTGCGGTGCAGCGCACGAATCACCGCGTCGTCCCACGCCTTGTTGCCGCTGGACTGGGTGATGCGCGCGCCGACGATGGTGCCGTCCGGAGCGGCGCGCACCTCGACCTCGGCGCGCGGGTTGCCCGAGATGGTGTCGGGATAGACGATGTTGGGGCGTACCTTGGCGGCCACCTTGCCACCGTAGCTGCCCGAGGGGCCGGAGCTGCGCTGCGCGGTGCCCGTGGCGGTCTCGCCGCCCGTGGCGCCTGCCAGCCCCTGCATGCGGCGCAGGTTCTCCTGGCGGCGCGCCTCGGCCTCCTTGGCTTCACGGGCTTCCTCGGCCTTGCGGCGCTTGTCCTCGGCCAGCTTCTTCTGTTTGTCCTGCTCGGCCTTGGCGGCCTTCTCCTTCTCGGCCTTTTCGCGTTCGGCTTTCTCGCGCTCGGCCTTTTGCTGCGCCAGCAGGCGTTCCTTCTTCTCCTGCTCCAGCCGCTCGCGGCGCTCTTCTTCCTTGCGCTCGCGTTCGCGCTTCTCGCGCTCCAGTTGCTGTTCGCGCTTTTTCTTTTCTTCTTCCAGGCGCTTCTTCTGCTGCTGCAGGGCGATATCGGCCTCGCGCGTGTCGGCTTGCTCCGGACGCGGTGGTGGCGGTGGAGGCGGCGGTGCGGGCGCGGGCTCTGGTGCGGGGGTAGGGGCCGGAGCAGGGGGTAGGGGCGGCTCCACGGCGCGCGGCGCCGCTTGCTGGGGGACGGCAGACCAGAGTTCGGCCTCCACCGCCGGTTGGTCGGAACTGCTCTTCCAGTTCACGCCCCAGGTCAGCGCGCCGATCAGCGCGGCATGGGCGAGTACCGCCAGGGCGATGGCCCGCATGCGTCCGGGCGGGCGGGGCGGGGCAAACTGGTCGCGGTCGTTCGTGGCGTGCATTAGATCGTGTGAAAGTTCTCGTCAGCCGCCGCTCTTCACCGCCAGGGCGACGCGTGCCACGCCCGCCTGTTGCAGCGCAGACATGGCCTTCATCACCGCGTCGTACGACACGTTCTTGTCGGCGCTGATGAGCACGGGTGTGTCCTCTGGCTGGTCCTTGAGCCAGTTCTTGGCGGTGGCGCCCAGGTTTTGCAGCGGCACGGTGCGTTCGTTGCCGTCGGCCTTGAAGCGGATGCTGCCGTCCTTGTCGACGATGACGTCCGCGCGCGTCTTGGGCACCTTGGCGCCTTTGCCCACGGAAGGCACGTTCACCGAACTGGGCGTGAGCATGGGCGCGGTCACCATGAAGATGATGAGCAGCACCAGCATCACGTCGATGAACGGCACCATGTTGATTTCGTTCATGGAGCGGCGGCGGGTGCCGCTGCGTGAGGCCATGGCAGGCATTTCAGTTCTCCATTGCGCTGAGCAGTGCGCGCTGTGGATAAAACGGACGTGTCCGATGCCAGCAGACGCCGCGCAAGGGCCGTCTCGCCGCGCTGAGCAATCGATCCCCTTTCCCGCAGTGCGTAGCGCTGCGAGAGAAGGGGGAAGCCGCGCAGCGGCTCAGGGGGATGTCCTTCATCTCAATGCCCCGAGGGGGACGCGGGGTGTGCGCCCAGGTTGCGCTGCAGGATGTTGGAGAACTCCTCGATGAAGGTCTCCTGGTGCGTCGCCACGCGGTCGATGTCGCGTGCGAAGCGGTTGTACGCAATCACGGCGGGAATGGCGGCAAACAGGCCGATGGCGGTGGCCACCAGCGCTTCGGCGATGCCGGGCGCCACCGTGGCGAGCGTTACCTGCTCCATGCCGGCGAAACCGGTGAAGGCGTGCATGATGCCCCAGACGGTGCCGAACAGGCCCACATAGGGCGACACCGAGGCCACCGAGCCGAGGAACGAGAGGCTGGACTCGATCACGTCCATCTCGCGCTGGAAGCTCGCGCGCATGGCGCGGCGCGCGCCGTCCAGCAGTGTGCCGGGGTCGCTGATGCGGCGTTCCCGCAGCTTTTGGTATTCGCGCATGCCGCTGGCGAAGATGCGCTCCATCGGGCCCGCGCTCTTGGCGTTGTGCGTGGCGCTGGCGTACAGGTCGTTCAGGCTGGTGCCCGACCAGAAGTCGCGCTCGAAGTCTTCGTTCAGGGCCTTCACGCGCTTGAGTGCGAACAGCTTGCGGAAGATGGCGGCCCAGCTGGCCACGGAAACCGCGAGCAGCAGCAGCATCACCAGCTGCACCACCCAGCTGGCATTGAGCACCAGGCTCAAGATGGACATGTCTTGGGAATTCATGATGAGGAGAGTCGTTCCAAAAGGGACCCCGGAATGCGTGCAGGGCGCATGGTGGCGGCATCCACCCAGCCGATGCGGATGGTGCCTTCGCACAGCAGTGCGGGGGGAGAGTCGGGGATCATCTGCTCTGGTTTCAAGAGCGCCTGCTGCTCGATTGTGAGCGAAGCGCGGCCCCCTTCGCGCAGGCTGGCGGTAACAATCAGTTCATCGTCCAGGCGGGCGGGGCGCAGGTAGCGCAGGCGTGCGTCGGTTACGACAAACATGCCGCCCGTGAGTTCCCGCAATCGTTGCTGGCCCAGGTCCCGCGAGCGCAGCCACTCGGTCCGCGCGCGCTCGAAGAACTTGAGATAGTTGGCATAGAACACGATGCCGCCGGCATCGGTGTCTTCCCAGTAAATGCGAACGGGCCACTCGAAAGCCATGCTGGCACGCCTGGATGGGGTCAGCCGATCAGGCGCTGCAGGCGCGCCACCGCTTCCTGCAACTGCGCCATGGAGTTGGCCGTGGAAAAGCGCACGAAGCGTTGGGTGTCGGCCGTGCCGAAGTCGCGCCCCGGCGTGATGGCCAGGTGGGCACGGCGCATCAGCTCGTAGGCGAAGTCCCAGCTGCCGGCGACGCCCAGGCGCTCGGCGGCCTGCGTGCAGTCGGCCCAGGCGTAGAAGGCGCCATCGGGCTGCACCGGCACCGTGAGGCCCAGGGCATCGAGTGCGGGGATGAAGTAGTCTCGCCGCGCCTTGAACTCTGCGCGGCGGCGTTCGTACTCGGCGATGCTGTCCGGCTCGAAGCAGGCCAGCGCCGCATGCTGCGACACCGTGCTGGCGCAGATGAACAGGTTCTGCGCCAGACGCTCCACCACGGGCACCATGGCTTCGGGCACCACCATCCAGCCCAGGCGCCAGCCGGTCATGTTGAAGTACTTGCTGAAGCTGTTGATGCTGATGATGTCCTCGCCCAGCGCCAGCGCCGTCTGGCCGAAGGCGTCGTCATAGGACAGGCCGAGGTAGATCTCGTCGATGATCGTGAGCCCACCCTTGCCGCGCACCACATCATGGATGCGGCGCAGTTCGTCCGGCGCAATCGAGGTGCCCGTGGGGTTGGAGGGCGATGCCAGCAGCACGCCGCGTGTCTTGGTACCCCATGCGGCCTCGACCTTGGCGGCGCTGAGCTGGAAGCGCTCCTCGGCCGTGGTGGGGATCAGCACCGCTTTGCCTTCCGCCGCGCTCACGAAGTGGCGGTTGCATGGGTAGCTGGGGTCGGGCATCAGGATCTCGTCGCCCGCGTCGATCAGCGCCAGGCAGGCCAGCTGCAGCGCGGCCGATGCGCCGGCCGTGACCACGATGCGCCGCGCCGGCACATCCACGCCAAAGCGCTCGGCATACCAGCCGCTGATGCGCTCGCGCAGCGCCTCCAGGCCCAGGGCGTTGGTGTACTGCGTGGCCCCGCTGCGCACCGCGCGGTCGGCCGCCTCCACCACCAGCGGGGGCGCGGTGAAGTCGGGCTCGCCGATGTTCAGGAAGATCATCGGCTCGCGGGTGCCGGCGACCTCGCGCGCCAGGGCCTGGGCGGCCTTGGCCACTTCCATCACGTAAAAGGGTTCGATGCGCTCGGCGCGGGTGGAAAACTTCATGGCGATGCAACGTGCAGGCACCCGCCGGCTGAGGCCAGCGGCGGGTGCGCTGAGGGAACGAACAATGCGAAGCGGCGCAAGAGGGCGGGGCCTTCAGCCGCGGGCGGCGGCCTTGTCGGCCGCGACCTCGGTGGCGCGCAATTGCGGCGCCAGGCCGTTGAGCACGCCGTTGACGTACTTGTGGCCGTCGGTGCCGCCGAACTCTTTGGCCAGCTCGATGCACTCGTTGATGACCACGCGCCAGGGCACGTCCTGGCAATGTTGGAATTCGTATACGCCGATCCACATCACCGCATGCTCGATGGGCGAGATCTCGCTCATCTTGCGGTCCAGCTGGGGCGCGATCAACTCGTCCATGTACTGGGCGGTGGTGATGCAGCCGTGCAGGAGCGCGTCGTAGTGCGCCGCGTCGGCCTTGTGAAAGCCCGACAGGTCGCGCGTGAACACGTCGATGGCGGTGGCGTCGTTGCCTCCCACCAGGTGCTGGTAGAGCGCCTGCAGGGCGAATTCGCGCGCGCGGCTACGGCCCGACTTGGAGCCGGCCTTGCGCGCGCCGGTGCCGGTGGTGCCGGTGCGCGGCTGGCGCGGCGGCCGCGCGGATGGCGTGGGGTTGGCGGAATCGGTCACGACAGCTCCTCCAGCAAGTTGGCCATTTCCACGGCCACGCGGGCCGCGTCCACGCCTTTTTCGGTCTGGCGGGCGAGGGCCTGTTCCAGGTTTTCGGTGGTGATGATGGCGTTGGCGATCGGTACCTGGTAGTCCAGGGCCAGGCGGGTCACGCCCGCGCCAGATTCGTTGGCCACCAGCTCGAAGTGGTAGGTCTCGCCGCGGATGATGCAGCCCAGCGCGATCAGCGCGTCGTACTCGTCGCGCTCGGCCAGGGCCTGCAGCGCCACGGGCACTTCCAGCGCGCCGGGCACCAGCACGTGGCGGATGTGCTTTTCCTGCACGCCCAGGCGCAGCAGCTCTGCACGGCAGGCGGCAGCGAGGGTGTTGGTGATGTTCTCGTTGAAGCGGGCCTGCACGATGCCGATGTGCAGCTTCTTGCCATCGAGCTTGTCTGCGGTTCCTTTGTCTGCGCCAAACATGTCTTATTCCTTGGGGATGTAGCCGGTGATTTCGAGTCCGTAGCCCACCATGCTGGGCATGCGGCGCGGCTGGCCCATGAGCTGCATCTTGGCCACGCCCACTTCGCGCAGGATCTGGGCGCCCACGCCGTAGGTGCGCAGGTCCATGCGACCGCGCTCGGGCGCCTGGGCGGCGCGGGCCGTGCCTTCGAACTGCTCCAGCAGTTGCTCGGCACTCTCGCCGCAGTTCAGCAGCACGGCCACGCCCTGGCCGTGGTGGTGGATGTATTGCAGGCTGGCGTCCAGGCTCCACGAGTGCATGCCGCGGCCCACTTCCAGCAGGTCCAGCACCGACAAGGGCTCGTGCACGCGCACGGGCACGCTCTCGGCGGTGTCCCACTGGCCCTTGACCAGGGCCAGGTGCACGGCCTGGCTCGGCTCGTCGCGGAAGGCGTGCATGGTGAACTCGCCGAACGCCGTGGTGATCTGGCGCGAAGCCACCTTGTGTACCAGCGACTCGGTGCGGCTGCGGTATTCGATCAGGTCGGCGATCGTGCCGATCTTGATGCCGTGCTCGGCCGCGAACAGCTGCAGGTCCGGCAGGCGGGCCATGGTGCCGTCGTCCTTCATCACCTCGCAGATCACGGCGGAGGGGCTGCAGCCGGCCATGGCGGCCAGGTCGCAGCCGGCCTCGGTGTGGCCGGCGCGCATGAGCACGCCGCCATCCACCGCCTGCAGCGGGAAGATGTGGCCGGGCTGCACCAGGTCGGCAGCCTGGGCGTTGGCGGCCACGGCGGCCTGCACGGTGCGCGCGCGGTCGGCGGCGCTGATGCCGGTGGTCACGCCCTCGGCCGCCTCGATGGAGACGGTGAAGGCGGTGCCCATCTTGGTGCCGTTGCGCGCCACCATGGGCGGCAGGCGCAGGCGCTCGCAGCGTTCGCGCGTGAGGGTCAGGCAGATCAGGCCGCGGCCGAAGCGCGCCATGAAGTTGATGGCCTCGGGCGTGACATGGTCCGCGGCGATCACGAGGTCGCCTTCGTTCTCGCGGTCTTCCTCATCGACGAGGATCACGATGCGGCCGGCGCGCAACTCGGCCACGATGTCCTGGACGGGCGAGATGGGCGCGGGCGTGAGGGGGGTGGTCATGCAGGGCTTTCGGATGGGCCATGCGGTCCGGGGCGGTGTGCGTTCCCCGGCGGGCGGGCAACGGGCGTGCCCCCAAAGAACGGCGATGCGGCCCCTGCCGCACGGAGGAGGGACGCGCGGTCCCGAAGCGGCCAATTCTAGTCGCGCCGCCGGGCCGTTGTCCGCGCGCCGCCGCGGTAAGTCTGCCGCAGGTGGGGGCAAGCGGGCCGCAGGTTGCGCTGCCTCAACCGTACCGGTGCGCGGAGCGCGGCACAGGGCTCAGATGGCGGGGGCCTCCAGCTTCACGTCGCTCACGGGATAGGCCACGCAGGGCAGCACGCAGCCCTCGGCCTTTTCTTCTGCCGTCAGGCCCGGCCAGTCGATGGCATAGCGCACCTCGCCCTCCGCCAGCACGCCGATGCAGGTGCGGCAGGTGCCGTTGCGGCAGGAGCTGGGCCAGTCGATACCGCCTTGCTCCAGCGACAGCAGCAGCGGCTGCTCGGGCCAGGCATCGCACTGGGTGCCGTCGTCGCCCACGCGGGCCGTGAAGAAGGGGGCTACGGGGGAGTTCATGCGCAGTTCTAAGCAAAAAGTGGCTCCAGCGCTTGTGGGGTGAGCGCTGGTAGCTATAAAAAAAATAGTGAAAGCGTTGGGTCAGCTGCGCTGCTGCGTCTGGATCATCTTCATGGCCGAGCTGACGAGTGCGGATACCTCGGTCATGTTGCTGGGCACGATGAGCGTGGTGGTGGCGTCCGCGGCCACCTTGCCATACGCCTCCACGGCCTTTTCGGCGACCTTGAGCTGCACGGCCTGCTCGCCGCCCGGCTGGCGGATGGCGGCGGCAATGCGCTCGATGGCCTGGGCGGTGGCGTCGGCCACGGCGGTGATGGCGGCGGCCTCGCCCTGGGCGTTGTTGATGGCGGCTTGCTTTTCACCTTCGGAGCGGGCGATGAAAGCCTCACGCTCGCCGGTGGCGATGTTGATCTGTTCCTGGCGGCGGCCTTCCGAAGCGGCGATCAGCGCGCGCTTTTCACGCTCGGCGGTGATCTGGGCCTGCATGGCGCGCAGGATCTCGGCGGGCGGCGTCAGGTCCTTGATCTCGTAGCGCAGCACCTTCACGCCCCAGTTCAGCGCCGCCTCGTCGATGGCCTGCACCACCTGGGCGTTGATCATGTCGCGCTCTTCGAACGTTTTGTCCAGCTCCAGCTTGCCGATCACGCTGCGCAGCGTGGTCTGGGCCAGCTGCGAGATGGCGGTGATGTAGTTGGACGAACCGTAGCTGGCGCGCATGGGGTCGGTCACCTGGAAGTACAGGATGCCGTCCACCTGCAGCTGGGTGTTGTCCTTGGTGATGCAGACCTGGCTGGGCACGTCCAGGGGGATTTCCTTCAGGCTGTGCTTGTAGGCGATGCGGTCGACGAAGGGGATGATGAACTTCGGCCCCGGCGTGAGCGTGCCGGCGTACTTGCCCAGGCGCTCCTTCACCCAGGCATGCTGCTGCGGCACGATCTTGACGGCGCGCGCGATGAAGATCACCGCGATGACGAAGAGGATGATGGCGATTTCCATGAGGTTTTTCTTTCTGTGCCGCGTGCGGCGGTGAAGGGCAGGGCGGATGGTAGCGAGGCCGCTCCCGGTTCCGGATGACTACAGCGGATCCACCAGCAGGCGGTTGCCCACCAGTTCGGCCACGCGGTGCGGGCCAGTGGCGGGCGTGATGCCCGGGCGGTGGATGGCGGTCCAGCTCGCGCCGCGGTACTTCACGACGGCCGTGCCATCGGGCTGCCAGGCGTCGATGAACACCGTCTCGCCCACGTCCAGGTTCACGCTGCGGTCGGCCCGCGCGGACGGCTCGCCCGGCCGGCTGCGGCGCTTGACGTAGGCCCCCAGCACGGTGCCGGCCCCGACCAGTGCGCTCACCAGGATCTGCGCCGTGTTGCCCAGGCCCGCGTGGGCCGCGAGTGCGCCGGCCGCCAGGCCCACGGCCAGCATCAGCAGGTAAAAGGTGCCGGTGAGCAGCTCGGCCACCACGGCCACCCCGGCCATGAGCCACCAGAGCGTGGATGCGTCCAGATTCATGTGTGTTTTCTCCTTCCCTCTCTGTCGGGTGCGCGCCGGCGGGCGGCGCGGTGTTGTTTCCAGGTCGATGGATTCTGGGCGAAATGCTGCGGTGTTCATAGGGATAGCACGCATATTCCTTACACTGCGCGCCTCTTTCGTTTTTTTGGCCCGGTCATCGGAGGCAGCGCATGAAATTTCGCTTTCCCATCGTCATCATCGACGAGGACTATCGTTCAGAGAACACCTCCGGCCTGGGAATTCGGGCGCTGGCGCAGGCCATCGAGCAAGAGGGCTTCGAGGTCCTGGGCGTGACCAGCTACGGCGACCTGTCGCAGTTCGCCCAGCAGCAAAGCCGCGCCAGCGCGTTCATCTTGTCGATCGACGACGAGGAGTTCACGCTGGGCACGGGCCAGGATCCCATCGTGCACAGCCTGCGCACCTTCATCGAAGAGGTGCGCCGCAAGAACGCCGACGTGCCGATCTACGTGCACGGCGAGACCAAGACCGCGCGCCACCTGCCCAACGACATCCTGCGCGAGCTGCACGGCTTCATCCACATGTTCGAGGACACGCCCGAGTTCGTGGCCAAGCACATCATCCGCGAGGCCAAGAGCTACCTGGAGGGCGTGCAGCCGCCGTTTTTCAAGGCGCTGCTGGACTACGCGGAAGACGGCTCCTACAGCTGGCACTGCCCGGGCCACTCGGGCGGCGTGGCGTTCCTCAAGAGCCCCGTGGGCCAGATGTACCACCAGTTCTATGGTGAGAACATGCTGCGCGCGGACGTCTGCAATGCCGTGGAAGAACTGGGCCAACTGCTGGACCACAACGGCGCCATCGGCGAGAGCGAGCGCAATGCCGCGCGCATCTTCAACGCCGACCACTGCTTCTTCGTGACCAACGGCACGTCCACCTCCAACAAGATGGTGTGGCACCACACCGTGGCGCCGGGCGACGTGGTGGTGGTGGACCGCAACTGCCACAAGTCCATCCTGCACAGCATCATCATGACCGGGGCGATCCCCGTGTTCCTGAAACCCACGCGCAACCACTTCGGCATCATCGGGCCCATTCCGCAAAGCGAATTCGAGCCCGCGACCATCCAGGCGAAGATCAAGGCCAACCCGCTGCTCAAGGGCGTGGACGCCAAGAAGGTCAAGCCGCGCGTGCTGACCCTCACGCAGTCGACCTACGACGGCGTGCTCTACAACACCGAGACCATCAAGGGCATGCTCGACGGCTACGTCGAGAACCTGCACTTCGACGAGGCCTGGTTGCCGCACGCGGCCTTCCACCCGTTCTACGGCAGCTACCACGCCATGGGCAAGAAGCGCGCGCGGCCCAAGCAGTCGGTGGTGTACGCCACGCAGTCCATCCACAAGCTGCTGGCCGGCATCAGCCAGGCCAGCCATGTGCTGGTGCAGGACAGCCAGACCACCAAGCTGGACCGTCACCTGTTCAACGAGGCGTACCTGATGCACACCTCGACCAGCCCGCAGTACAGCATCATCGCCAGCTGCGACGTGGCTGCAGCCATGATGGAGCCGCCCGGCGGCACCGCCCTGGTGGAGGAAAGCCTGGTCGAAGCGCTGGACTTTCGCCGCGCCATGCGCAAGGTGGAGGGCGAGTTCGGCAAGGACGACTGGTGGTTCAAGGTCTGGGGCCCCGACAAGCTCGCCGACGAGGGTGTGGGCCGCGCAGACGACTGGATCATCCGCGGCGACGCCAAGGGCAAGAAGAACGGCGCGAGCAAGTGGCATGGCTTCGGCGCGCTGGCCGACGGCTTCAACATGCTGGACCCGATCAAGTCCACCATCGTCACGCCCGGCCTGAACCTGGACGGTAAGTTCGACAAGACCGGCATTCCGGCCAGCATCGTCACCAAATACCTGTCCGAGCACGGCGTGGTGGTGGAGAAGACGGGCTTGTACTCGTTTTTCATCATGTTCACCATCGGCATCACCAAGGGCCGCTGGAACACGCTGCTGGCCGCGCTGCAGCAGTTCAAGGACGACTACGAGAAGAACCAGCCCATGTGGCGCATCCTTCCCGAGTTCTGCCAGCAGCACAAGCGCTACGAACGCATGGGCCTGAAGGACCTCTGCCAGCATGTGCACCAGCTGTACGCCAAGTACGACATCGCCCGCCTGACGACCGAGATGTATCTCTCGGACCTCACGCCGGCCATGAAGCCCAGCGACGCCTATGCCCACATCGCGCAGCGCAAGACCGAGCGCGTGGAGATCGACCAACTGGAAGGCCGCATCACCACCAGCCTGATCACGCCGTACCCGCCGGGCATTCCGCTGCTGATTCCCGGCGAGGTGTTCAACAAGAAGATCGTGGACTACCTCAAGTTCTCGCGCGAGTTCTCCAAGCTCTGCCCGGGCTTCGAGACCGACATCCACGGCCTGGTGGAGATCGAGGACGACAACGGCAACGTGCGTTATTACGCCGACTGCGTGGCGCAGGGCACGGGCGGCAGCCGCAAGCCCCGCGCCAACGACCCTGAGTCGCTGGTGCAGGTGGGCAGCGACGGCCCGTTTGGCCGCACCATCTGAAGTGCCGGCAGCACCTCTCGCAGGAGGGGCGGGCTAAAAAGGGGCGGGCGACCGCCCCTTTTGCTTTTGTTTTGATAGCTGGCAGCGCTTGCTGGGTGTGTGCTAGGACCTCATTTGCCTCTGTTTCTTGCTGGGGCGGGCTCCAGATTGGCCTGCCCGCCGGCAGCGGCCGCGTTGGCCGCAGAGGGCGCGTCGGCGCGCACTCGCCAGAAGCGCGCAAACCGCGGCAAGCCGCTTGCGTGGGTGCCGTTGAAGCGGTAGGTCACCACGGTGCCCACCGGCGGTGGATTGCGCCGCACCGCATCCGGCAGGCCGCTGCCCAAGCGCAGGCGCCGGCCGTCGGGCAGCGCCACCAGCAGCGCGCCGGTCTGGCCCGCGTATTTGCCGCGTCCGGGCACGTGCCCTACCACCACGGCCTCCGCATCCTCGAAGGTCTTGAGCTTGAGCAGATCGTCGCTGCGCCCGCCACGGTAGGGCGCGTCGTCCCGGCGCAGCATCAGTCCCTCGGCGCCGGCCTTCTCCAGCCGGTGCAACTGCCCCACCAGTTCCGTGTGGCTGGACACCCTCCATTGCGCTGCAGGCTGGACCCACGGCTGGCCCAGATGGGCCACGGTGCGGCGCAGCAGGGGCAGGCGCTCGCCGAAACCGCCCGGCGCGCGCGGCAGGTCGAACACCATGTACTGCAGCGCGCGCCACCGGGCATCGTCGGGCGTGGCCTGCGCCACGGTCGCCTGCGCGGCGGCAAACTGGCCGCGGCCGGCCCACAGTTCGCCATCCATCGGTACCGGCGGCCAGCCGGCGGTGAACCACGCTGGCGCCCGGATGAGCAGGCCCTGCCGGCTGATCAGTTGCTGACCGGTCCAGAGGGCGCGCACACCGTCGTATTTTTCGCTCACCCAATAGTCCGCGACCACCACGCCCGGGTGGTAATGCTGCGCCAGCGTGGGCGAGGGCGCCGCCGGGTCCGCGGAGGAGGGCGACTCCAGGGCAGCAGCCGGCTGCGCGTTTGCTGCTCCTACACAAGCAGCTATGGCCAGTAGCCAGGCCCGGCGCCGGAGGGCCAACAGTGCGAATTGCGTTGCAAGGAGCATGGCAGAGTCCGGATTCAGGAACTCTGGATTGTCGGCGATGCAAAAAATATAGCGGTCAGCGCTTGCTGGATGCTCGCTAGAGGTCGAAGGGGTCTTTAAGGCAATGCTGAAAAAGTCTCCGCTGCTGCTCCAGCCTGGGTAAATTACTGGGCCATGAAGCAGCAGACCCTTGCTATGGCAGCCGACGCGCAGTTGGGCTTTGAACAACACCGTAAGCCTACGCGGCGCGACGAATTCCTCAAGACTATGGATTCGCTGGTGCCCTGGGCGGCGCTGTGCGAAGAAATCGCACCGCACTACCCCAAGGCCGGCAATGGGCGCCCTCCCATTGGCCTGGAGCGCATGCTGCGCATCCACTTCATCCAGCATTGGTTCAATCTCGCCGACCTGGCGTGTGAGGAAGCCCTCTACGACAGTGCCAGTCTGCGTCGCTTCGTCGGCATTGACTTGGGCTGTGAACCCGTGCCCGACGCGACCACGATGCTCAGGTTCCGTCGGCTGCTCAACGACAACAGGTTGAGCGAAGCCCTGTTTGCACGCGTTGGCAAGGAGCTGCAGGCACGCGGCATCAAGGTCAATACCGGAACCATCGTGGACGCCACCATCATCGGTGCGCCCAGCTCGACCAAGAACGCTAACAAGGCAAGAGACCCCGAGATGCACCAGACCCGCAAGGGCCAGCAGTGGTACTTCGGCATGAAGCTGCACATCGGTGTGGACAGTCAAACGGGGCTGAGCCATAGCGCGGTGGTCACAGCGGCAAACGTGCATGACAAGCATCCACTGCCTGATTTGCTGCACGGCAATGAGCAACGGGTCTATGGCGACTCGGCCTATGCCAGCCAGAAGGCACTGATCGCGAGCAAGGCGCCCAGGGCCAAGGACTTCACCAACCAGCGCACGCGCTGCGCTGGCGAGGTGGACGAAGTGCAGCGGGCCAAGAACCGCAACAAGTCGCGGGTGCGTGCTCGGGTCGAACATGTCTTTGCCGTGGTCAAGCGGCTATGGGGGTTCAGCAAGGTGCGCTATCGCGGGCTGCAGAAGAACGCCACGCGCGCATTCACGGCCCTGGCGCTGGCCAACATTTACCTGTGCCGCAGTCATCTGTTGGGACAGGTGCGCCCGTAAGGGCGGGAATCGGGCCTGAAGGCCCCGCGAACTGCCCAAATGGGCGGTGCGAGGGGCCAAAACATCCGAAAAACTGCGTCGTTCAGTGCCGCATAGCAAATTACGACGGCTTGTTCAGCGTTGCCTTAAGTCGGCTTTGCGGTGCGGTGGGTGGATGGCAGAGAAGCCGCAACGCATGGTTCAAAGCTCCCGAGAGCGGCGGACTTCCCATGCACTCCGCAAAGCAAAAGCCCCTGACTCTTGCGAATCAGGGGCTTTCATTGTGGTGCCGGAGACATGAATCGAACACGCGACCTTCTCATTACGAATCGGCGCGCGCGAGCTTTGCCATGATTTGAGATTAGATGGCCTAGGGGCGCTTACAACAAGGGAAATCCGCGACTTAACAGGCCGTTGAAAAAGTGCTTTTCGAACGCATCAGGGACGCTGAGTGCGAAGACACGAGCTGCCCAGACGCGTCTGCGCAGCGATTGCAACGGCCCATCTGGCCGGTTTGCAGGCCCTCCCGCCCATTTCGGGCGCACGTATCCCTGGGCTCACGCATGATGCGCGTCCCACCAGCCGCCGATGCTGCCCATTCGCACAAGGTTGTAGGTGGCAAAGCACAGCAGCGCCTGGCCCGTGAGCTTGGCCTGACCGATCAGCTTGGTCTTTGCCAGACCACCGACGGTCTTGATCCAGCCAAAGGCCTCTTCGATGCGCTTGCGCACCTTCAGGCTGGTCTTGTAGCCCTCGTGCCGTGTCACTCGCGCATCCACCGCCGAGTGTTTGTCCTTGGCCGCCACGTGGGGCGTGACTTTGAGCTTTCTGCAGCCTTTGATGAAGGCCTTGCTGTCGTAGCCCTTGTCGGCACCGACCGTGGCCCGTTTGTTCCTGTTGCCCCGACGCTCCAACATGGCCAGCGCCGCCTCGCGCTCGGCCGTGCCGCTGGCGTGGGTGATCTCGACATCCACGATCAGCCCGTTGCGGTTCTCCATGAGGATGTGCCCCATGTGGCACAGGCGGGATTTGTCGCCCTGGCTCTTCTTGAACAGCCGGGCATCGGCGTCCGTGGTGCTCTCGTGGGTGTCGTTGCAGCGCTCCTGCCCCTTGAAGTCCACCTCGGGGTTGCGCCCAGGCGGCGTGCCGCTGTCGTCGTCTTTGCGCTTGAAGCTCTTGTGCGAGGCCCAGGCGTCAATGAGCGTGCCGTCCACGCTGAAGTGCTCGTCGCTGGCGAGCTTGCCCCACTGGGCACTGAGCTTGACGCGCTCGAAGAAGGCGCGGGCGAGGTCTTCGTTGAACAGACGTTCGCGGTTGGCGCTGAAAGTGGAGTGGTCCCAGACCTTGTCTTCGATGTTCAGGCCCACGAACCAGCGGTACAGCAGGTTGTAGTTGATCGCTTCGACCAACTGGCGCTCGCTGCGGATGGAGAACAGGATCTGCAGCAGCAAGGCCTTGAGCAGCATCTCCGGTGGCACCGATGGGCGGCCACGGCGGGCGTACACCGCTTCGAACTCGCGGTTCATGGTTGCCAGCAGCGCATCAACCACCGCGCGCAACTTGCGCAGCGGGTGTGCCTGCGGCACGCGCTCTTCAAGGCTGATGTAGCTGAACATCGCCCCCTGGAAATCTTGACTGCCTCTCATCGTCCTCGTCTGGGTCGTTCACCGATGGCTTCAGATCGTAGCGGCCAACGCGGGCGTCGGCGGGGGATTTTTCAACGGCCTGTTAATGGCTCTACAGGGGCAAAAGCGGCACGACTGAACACAGCACTGTTTGGTGCTAAACCGTGTTCGTGCCGTGGCCCCGTAACTAGGAGCCAACACATGAAGTCGAAGATAACCCAAGCCCTCGTCGAGAGGGCACCAGCCCCCGAGCGGGGCAAGTCCGCCCTCTACGCCGACAGCGAGATGCGCGGGTTCTACCTGATCGTCACGCCCACGAAGCGCAGCTTCTACGTCCAGTCCCTCGTCAACGGCAAGCAGGTCCGCACGAAGCTGGGCGACCACCCGGCGATGGACGCCAAGCAGGCGCGCGATGCCGCCCGCAAGACGCTGGTTGATATGCGGGGCGGCGCCAACCCGAACGAGGAGCGGCGCAAGGCCAGGGCGAGGGGCATCACCCTGCGCGACGCACTCGACCTGCACCTGGCGGCGAAGCCCCTGTCCCCGAGGACCAAGGAGGACTACCGCTACAACTGCGAGCAGTACCTCGCCGACTGGCTCGACAAGCCTCTGGCCGAGCTCGGCGCGGACCGTGCGGGCGTGCGCGAGCGCCACCGCAAGATCACCGAGAAGCACGGCGCGCCCTCGGCAGACAACGTCTTCCGCGTCCTGCGCGCCGTCTACAACCGCGGCCTGCGGGAGCACCCCGACCTGCCCTCGAACCCGACCACGAACGTGGACTACCACGGCCTGCGTCGGCGCAAGGTGGACGTCGAGGCCGAGCGCCTGCGGGC
This sequence comes from Diaphorobacter sp. LI3, assembly GCF_022807955.1. Classification (NCBI taxonomy): domain Bacteria; kingdom Pseudomonadati; phylum Pseudomonadota; class Betaproteobacteria; order Burkholderiales; family Comamonadaceae; genus Diaphorobacter; species Diaphorobacter sp. LI3. The sequence goes on from NZ_CP094346.1 coordinate 1,792,791, forward strand.
GTGGGGCAAGGCAGTGCTCGACCTCCACCCCGTGCGGCGCGACCTTCACCTGTTCATGATCCTGACGGGCATGCGGCGCACCTCTGCCTGCGAGGCTCGGGCGCCCGAGCTGGACCTCGGCGCGCGGCGCCTGCACGTACCCAAGCCCAAGGGCGGCGCGGCCCGAGCGTTCGACCTGCCGCTGTCGGGACCGCTCGCCGACCTGCTCGGCCACCGGCTGGCCGAGAACCCGAAGCTCCACCGCAAGAGTCCGTGGCTGTTCCCCGCCGACTCGAAGTCGGGGCACGTCGCCGAGGTGGCACAGCACGAGCTAGACGGCTTAACGGGGCATGCCCTGCGGCATACCTACGCCACGCTGGCATTGCAGGCAGGGGTCCCCATCGCCGAGCTGAAGTTCCTGCTGAACCACGCGGCGGGCAACGTGACCATGGGCTACCTGAACCCGACGCTGGACCACCTGCGCGGCTACCAAGAGAAGGCCAGCGCCTACGTGCTCGAAGCCCTCGGCCTCGAATGGACCGAAGGACAGTGGCCCCCACGCCTCGCAACCACGTCTGCAGAAGCCGCGTCAATCAACGAATTCGAGGTCGCATAGCGCCTGCAAAATAATAGTTCACGGGGTGTTGACTGGCGTTCAAACTTCTCTCCAGCGCGCTATTTGACCGGGGCGCTCGCCGAGGTAGGCCACCTCGGCAGAGCGTCTCACCAACCTACTTTTTGGAGATGTGAGCATGAACACCAACAACCTTGAAAACGCCCGCAGCAGCCTGATCGCCTTCGGGAACGAGATGATGACCTTCAGCGGCGTGCGCCCCGTGTCGGCTTGGGTCGCCCTGTGTGAGCCCGAGGAGACCTCTTACGACATCGAGGACGAGGAGGCGCCCTACGAGCTGAGGAGCGCTGTCGGAACCAACATCGGCTGGGAGGCTGCTTGGGAAGGGCTCGACCCGCAGGGCGACGTTCCCCGCTATCTCGACTACATGGACCTGTTCAGCGTCTACGGTCCTGAGTGGCCCATCCCCGCACTGACCGACTACCTTGAACTCGTGAAGGGAACGGTTCGCGAGCACGCAGAGGCGACGGCTGGGACGATCTGGCGCCATGCGATGGAGGCCTATGAAACCGTGCGCGACTTGCAGCTGAGCAAGGAGCAGGAGGAGGAAGAGGAACTCGCGGAACTGGCTGCCTGATCCTCTATCGGGGCGCCATCGCGCCCAAGGCGATGAAACGAAAGGGCCACCGTCGAGGCTAGCCGTTCTGTTAAAGTGTTGCTAAGAAAGCTGTAATGGCTCAAAATTCCGCCCTAGTCAACGACTAGGGCGTTTCTTTGTCCAAGGAAAAATCTCATCCAACTTCAGTAAAGCCGACTAAGTGGCCGCCTAGATTTCCGCCGGCCGCGGCGGGTATTCAAGTCAATCACTGCAAGAACCCCAAGTGCGGTAACTTCGGCGTACCGCCCAAGCTTGCGGTTGCCCGAGGCGGGGCCGGTACTCCAGCTTCTTCCGTTGGCCCAGGCGACTACACCGTGGTCGCTACCGGTAAGGACCAGCCGGCACTGAAGTGCCGCCTGTGCGAGGAAATCACCCCTATGCAGAGCAACTTGGCGATTGCCGAGGAGCTTATGCGCATGTCGGAGTACCTTGAACCAGTACTCCCGCAGTGTCCGAACGAGGCCTGCTCTCTATCGGAGGGGGCGCCATCCCTTGAGAATGTGACTCGCTTCGGCACCAACGCCCACGGAACTCCCCGGTTCAAGTGTGTCGGCTGCAAGAAGGCGTTCTCCTTCGGCGGCCGGTCAACCAAGCGCCAACGTCGCAGTCACTCCAATCGCGATATCTTGGTGCATCTGATGAACGCCATGCCGCTGCGGCGCATCATCAAGGTCCTCGATATCTCCCCCAGCCAGCTATACGACCGCATCGACTTCCTCTATGAGCAGGCCCAGATGTTCGCCGGCGAGCGTGAGCGAACCCTCATGGGACGCGACGACCTAGGCTCAAGATATCTGTCGGTTGACCGGCAAAAGCTGGTGGTGAACTGGCACTCTAAGAAGGTGCGAAAGAACACACTTTTGCTGTCCATTGCAACGGCCGACCAGGCTACGGGCTATGTGTTCGGGGTCAACGTCAACTTTGACCCTGCGCTGGACTCTGCTGACGTAGAGAAGGACATGGTTCGCTTTGGCGACCATGCACTTGCCAGAGCGTTTCGCCGCTACGCGAGAGTCTGGCTACCGGCTGATTGGAATGCTGCGGCTGAGAGGGCGGCGCCTCGCGGAGGTACCTCCCGAAAGCCTATGGAATCGGTCATCGAAGAGACGTACGACGCAGCCTTAGGTCGCCCCGATATAGAAGATGGTGAAGGCCCCGCGAACTCATCCCGTGCCCCCGTAAAGGGCATGCTGCTGCATGAGCAAGTGGTGATGTACGCCCACATCCAGCTTGTCACTCGACTGCTCTGCCGTGCCAAGAAGATTCGCTTCTTCACAGACCAGGAGTCGGGCATACGTGCGGCCATTCTGACGGCCGTGCCGAAAAGGGTTCTGGACCGGACGGCTGACGCTTTCTATGTCAAGGTGCTCAAAGATATGTCAGTGGACATGAAGCGCGCGCTGGTTGGTGCAACCAAGCGGCGTCTGGCGCGCTTAGCGGAGAAATACGGGGTAACCCCTGAGGCTGCAGAACTTCTGGCTGCCGAGGAAGAACTGGCGCGCATGGTTGCCATCGGCAAGTGGGGGGACCGCTGGTTCCGCCATCCCATATCGGAGATGCGTGAGCCTGAGAAATCCGTTTGCTGGCTGACCGATATCGACCCGGTCGAAACCGAACCGGACAAGCGTCGGCTCCAGCTTAGCCACCAGGCGCTACTGCACCTGAAAGCCACCCTTACCGCTGTCGACCGCTTCTTTATGCAGGTCCGGCGAGGCCTCACGCTGGCAGAACGCGCGGTGGCCAGCGCCAACACCGACCGACGTCTCTGGTTCGGGAAGAGCGCCTACAACCCCGAAGTCCTGGTGAAGGTGCTCGGCATCTTCCGGACGTACTTCAACTACTGCGAGGTTGGCCGGGACGGGAAAACGCCGGCAATGCGGCTGGGGCTGGCGCGCGGACCCATAGCGCCCGAAGACATCATCTATTTCACTCCCGAACCGCCCGAAAGACGCCGCGCGCCTGCCGCTCGGTCGCTCAAGCCCTCCGGCCCCGTGGCTCACGCAAGCGAGTCACTTGCCGCGTAGGACCCGTAGTTCGAGGTGAGCTTGGTCCGCAGTCAGGGAGCTCACTCGCACTTGGTAGACAGAGAGGGGGGCTCCCGATTCAGGCCCCGAGGACTCTTCCCATTCGGCTACACCCCCTTCACCCTCGCCGCTCACCGAGGAAAGGTACGGGCTCCGCCCTGTGCAGGCCAGCACTACTGCCGGGGCTAGGGTCATCCGCGGCAGAATACCGGTTGGTTTGACCCAATTTGTTACTTCAGCGCCTCTGATAAGGACACGACAAGGCTGGCTGCCATTGTCTCGCCAAGCCTCAACGCTCAGAGAGACAGTCCGATTGCCGTATGCCACGGGAGTGCTGCCCCTGAAGTCCGGAGCGGGCTCGTCGTTGCAGGCAGTGAGGAAGCTGGCGGCACACACGAGCGCGACGCCTAGGGAAAGGGGCTTGAAATTCAGCATGTCCCTTATAGCGACCAAAGAAACGAAGCCCCTCGTGCCGAAGCAGAGGGGCTTGAATCAAGGGCTTAGCAACACCTTAACGGAACGGCTAGACCGTCGAGGTGGCCCTTTTCATGACACGTCCGGGCAACGTTCAGCCCTCATCGGTGGGCGCAGGCTCGACCACGGTCACGGTTGCCAGCCACTCGGCCGACTCTTCCTCGTTCATCTCGGCGGCGTGCACCTTCTGCCGGGACGGGACCTCGACGCCCTTCTTGCGCATGTCGTGGGCGTACCACCTGACCGACTTGGCGGTTGCCTGCGCGCCCTCGATCTGCGCATTGACCATCTCAGCGATCAGCGCGTGGGGGTAGCCCGCTGGGTCCATCAGGAACTCGCGGGCGAGGCGGCCGATGCCCTTGCCGCCGAGCTTCTTCTCGGTCTCTGTCGGGGCCTCGGTCGTCTCGGCGGCCTCGGCCTGCGGCTGTGCGCGCTGCTCGGTCACCTCGGGCTCTGCGCCTTGCCCGAACGAGGCCAGGTCAATGCTTCCGGCTGCCGCGATCTGCTCGATCCGCGCGATCAGCTTGGCCTTGGTCGCGAAAGTCTTGGGTCCTGCCGGCTCGTCTGCGATGGCGTTGTGCAGGGCCAGCAGGGACTTGGTGCTCATCTCTTGAAGGTTCATCTCACGCTCCAGGTTGTTGGTGTGTGAGTTCATTAGGTCGCGTTCGTGGGATTCCGGGAGCGGGGCCCCCCTCAAAAAGTTGCCCTCTGACTGTCGATCGGCACGCGACGCCGCGCAACTGCATGAAAAAGAAGGGTCGTCCTTGTGGGACGACCCTCCGAAGCACGGCCGGGGCACCTCGGCCTCTGTTCCGCCCCCGGCCGCTGGCACCAAACTCAGTGGATGTGCGCGAGCGGCTGGCGCTCTGCCTGTGCCCAGGTCTCGGGGTCGAGGTAGGCATCCCAGGCGCGGCTGTACGGCATGCCCGCCAGGGCGGCGGCCTCGTCGAACTCGGGCGAGAACGGGGCCACGCCCACGCGGCGTGCCTGTTCGGCCAGGGCGTCGAGGAGGTCTGCGCCGCTGCGCAGGGCGCGGACCATGCCACCGAGGGCGACGGCTACCGGGTGGCTGGCCTCGTAGGCGGGCTGCTTATTCATCGCCGCCTCCGATCAGGTCGCGGTCGATGCCGCGCTCCCGCATGGCGAGCTGCACGGTGTCGAGCGGGTTGGACTTGCCGGCGGTCCAGGTGCGGATGGCGACCAGGATGCCCTGGAGGCGCACGTCGCCCAGCTTGATGTACTCCTGCACCTTGAGGAAGTCGTCCAGGCGCATGGCGTGTGCCAGCTCGGCGGGACCGACCGGGCGGTCCTTGCTGGGCATGCGGTCAAGCAGGGAGAGCACGGCGGCGGCCAGCGGCACGTTCTGGGTGGCAACCGCAACCTGGGCCATGTGGCCGAGCTCGGCGGGGCCTGCGTAGGCGAGCTGGTTCAGGTACTCGGTGCGGCGGGCGTCGCCGAGGGAGGCGCGGCTCAGCACCTTGACGGGGCTGTCGTAGAACGGGCGCTGGGCGATCAGGCGGGCGTGAGCGGGGCCCGCCTCCTTGAGCATCTTGTCGAGCTCGGCCTTGCTGTTGTCCTTGATCTGGCGGACGGCGGCCACGGTCTCGTTCTGCGCGAAGCGGGCGAGGTCGCCGGCCGAGACGCCGGGGGCGCTCTTCCAGCGGCTGGCGATGTCCTTCTTGCGGGCCTCGACGTCCTTCTGCAGGCGGTCGATGACCTTGAGGACGCGGCCGTGCAGGCCGTCGAGGGAGGATGCGAGCTCGCCGACCTGGGCGGGCGTGAGGAGGGGTGCGTCTGCGAGGATGGTCATGGCTTCTGGCTCCAGTGAGGTTGGTCTCCTCCGGTCGCCTCCACGAGCGCATCCCCGAGCCTTCGGGTGGTCACGCGCCAATGCGCGACCGGATGCTGTCAATGTGTCGTGCGGGCGGCCCGGAGCGAGCCAACGTTTGCCACGCCGTGTTCCAGTGTCGCTGCCGCCATCACGGCGGCTTGCGGATCAGGGGCTTGCGGTCGTCGGCGTCCCGACAACCAATCAGAGGTCCCCGTCTGGATCGGTCCCGAGGGGCAGCCCGCCCAGGCCGCCGCAGGCGCAGCACAGGCGGACGCGGGCCACGTCCTCGGAGAAGTGCGGGCGGCCGCAGGCCATGCAGCGGAGCCAGCCGACGCGCCGCACCAGCCGGGGCGGGTCGAAGTTCGGGTCCATCACGGGGGCGCGTCGCACGCCTCCGTCGTAGGGCCAGCGCTCGGGCTCGGCCAGCGTCCTGCCGACGAGCCTGTCCTCGAACGTCATTACCCGCCTGGGGCCGGGCGTCTCGCCCAGCCAGCGGTAGGTCGGAAAGTTGGGGCTGTGCGCCCGCTGCTGCACCGTGGCGGGCTGGAGGCCGAGGGTCAGTGCCGCCTGTCGGGCGCTGGGGTATCGCACCCCATCCACCTCGACGCCGACGGCGTACCCGTTACCGCTCGCCACGGTTGATGGTTCCGTTGGCGCGCCTGTCCTCGTACTCCAGGCTCAGGCGCTCCCACTCGTCGTGGTCCAGGCGCGGCACGGGACCGAAGCAGGCCATCTCGCAGCGGTCGGCGAAGGCGTCACGCCCTCCCATCTCCTCGATGCCCTGCGGGGCGGTCCCCTGCCAGGCGTCCAGGCTGCGGTCGATCATCTCGGCGCGGGCCAGGGCCTCGGCCACGGTCAGCTTCTCACTCATCATCGTCCTCCTCCTCGCGGCGGTTGCTCTTGTACTTCGCCAGGAGCTCGGTCAGCGCCTTGCGCTCCTCGCTGGGCATCCTGAGCAGCGCGTCGGCGTCCAGGCCCGTATCCTCGACCTTGACGCGCAGCCTGTCGGCGAGCTGGTCGCCGTACCTGAACTTGAGCAGCACCTCCAGCAGGCGGTCGCTGTGCTTGCGGACGGTGAGCGGGCGATCCTCACCCGTCGCCGCGTCCTTGGTCATGGCGAGCTGCCCCTGGTAGATGACCGGCTCATCCACGCCGATGCAGGCGCGGCGGTACGCCTCGTCCAGCAGGGCGTCCATGGCGACCTCGATCGCCTGCTCCCAGCGGCGGCGGAACTCCAGGTCGTTTTGCTTGTACTCGAATGCGAGGCGGCGGGAGATGCCGCACACCTGGGCCGCCTGCTTAGGCGACGCGGTGTCCTCCAGTATCTGGAGGAACAGCTCCTGCACCTCGGGGGTGAACTTCTTGGCGGCCACGGCCCGACTCCCGAAAAATGGTGTTGAACTTGATCGTGCCGTGTTAATGCGCGCGGGCACGCCATCGTTTCGGTAAGCGCATCAACCACTTGGGAGGCTTCGGCCCACGAATCGATGATTAGGCGGCCTGGAACCACGCGCGCGAGGGAGAGGTCTGGGGCGCTTCGGGGCGCCGATCGGGCCGCGTTCCCCGCATCGGTCGCCACGCCCGCCACGGTCGGCCAGGCTCTGGTCACCCCGACACGGGGTCGAGGCTGCACAGACTACTGTCCGTGCCCAGCAACCAAGTCCGTGCGCCGTAAGGCTATGATTTACTTATCTTTCTCAATCTTCACTAACTTCACAGACAATAAATAAAGATTAAGAAGAAAGAGAGCAGAAACTAAATGCTAAATGCCGGCCGGGCTATTTAGCATTTAGCTATTTAGTTCCGGCTCGTTATCCGGACGAACGCGAACGTCGAGTGTGCGATCGAGCGTCAGTGCGTGTCGAGCGCAAGGCCATGATCTGCAAAGAAAAAACGGCCGACCGATCTTTTCGATAGGTCGGCCGTTTGTCCGTGGCCGCGTCACCCTCTGTGCAGTCACTCGCGCCCGACGGCCTTGGCCCAAGTGGCGCGGGCGTCGTCGAGGCGGGGCAGCACCCACCGCCAGACCCTGCGCCCACCGTCGAGCGAGACCTGACGCTGGCCGATTCCGGCCTTGCGCTTGATTTTCATCCCGAGGCCCTTCTTGTCCCTGGGTGCGCATTCCACTGATGGCGGACAGTGATTCCATTCCCATCGCGGACAGCGTTCCAGGCGATGGCGGACACGTTGCGCGGGTGTCCTGAGTGACGCTCAAATCGTAGCCGAAGTGTCCGCCATCAGCGTGGAATGGCGGTCGGCGCGGCCGGCTCAGACGGCCTTGGTGAGCTTGCGCATCGACTCGCCCTTGAGGGCTATCTTGTGCGAGCCGTGCACGATGCGGTCCAGGATGGCGTCGGCCAGCGTGGGCTCGTCCAGCCAGGCGTGCCAGGCCGTCACCGGCAACTGGCTGGTGATGAGCGTCGAGCGCGTGCCCACCCGGTCGTCCAGCAATTCCAGCAGGTCGTTTCGCTCGTGCGCGGCAATCGGCGCGATGCCGAAGTCGTCCAGGATGAGCAGGTCCAGCCGCGCCAGTTGCGCCAGCCGTTTGCCCAGGCTGCCATCGCCGTGGGCCACGTGCAGCTCCTGCAGCAGCCGTGGCGCGCGGGTGTAGAGCACCGAGAAGCCCAGGCGCGCGGCCTGCTGCCCCAGTGCGCAGGCGAGCCACGTCTTGCCGCACCCGGTGGCGCCGGTGAGCAGCACGTTGTGGCCATGGCGCAGCCAGTCCCCGCCGGCCAGGCTGGTGATGACCTCTCGGCTCAGGCCCCGGCTGGCGCGCCAGTCGATGTCCTCCAGGCAGGCACTGGAGACCTTCAGGCGGGCCGCCTTCAACAGGCGCTCCAGGCGCTTGCTGTCACGCCAGTCCACCTCGCGCTGCACCAGCAGCGCCAGGCGTTGTTCAAAGGGCAGCTCGCTGGCCGTGATGTGGGTGGCCGCGTCGCTGAGGGCGGCCACCATGCCGTCCAGGCGCAGGGCGCGCAGTTGGTTCAAGGTCTGTTCGTTGAGCATGGTTCTTCCTTGTTAGGTTTGCTTGCACGTTGGAGTTCAGTGGTAGTAGCCCGGCCCGCGCACGTTCTCGTGCAGCGGCAGGCTCGCCTGTGCGGCCATCGGCGCATCCAGCGGCCGCTGGTCCAGGCCGCAGCCCAGGATGGAGGCGATGCTCTTGTAGGACGGTGAGCGAATCGACTGCGCCCGCGCACAGGCGGCCTCCAGCCGGTCAGCCCCGTACTCACGGCCCAGGCGCATGAGGCCCAGACAGGAGCGGTAACCCTGCTCGGGATGCTGGCGGTGCTCCATCTGCCAGCGCACCACGGCGGCGGTGGCCGCGCCCACGCGCTCACCCCAGGCGATGAGCTTGGCCGGCGTCCACTGCAGGTGCGCCCGGTGCGAGGCCGGCATGTGCTCGGGCGTGGTGGTGTGTGCACCCCGTCGGGGATTGAGGGCGTGGGCGGCCACGCGTTTGCTGCCGTGCAGGACTTCGAGCGTGCCGGCCGTGATGCGCAACTCCACCGGCTCACCCACCAGGGCGTGGGGCACCGAGTAGTAGTGGCCATCGAGCTCAACGTGGTAATCGATGTTGACGCGGGCGGGTTTGAAGCGCGCGATGGGCATGCGCACCGGCGGCAGGGGGCGCAGGGCTGGCCGGTCGAGTTCGGCGAAGGCGCTAGTGCGGTTGCCCGGCAGCTTCTTGAACGCGCGCTGGTTCAAGTCCACCAGCAAGGCGGCAATCGCCCGGTTGAGCTCGGCCAGGCTGAAGAAGGTCTGGTGGCGCAGCCTGGCCAGAATCCAGCGCTCGACCACCTGCACAGCGACCTCCACCTTGGGTTTGTCGCGTGGCTTGGCCGGGCGCGCGGGCATCACGGCCAGGCTGTAGTGCGCACAGAGCTCTTCGAGCAGGCGGTGCGCGGTGGGCTCGTAACGGTCGGGTCGGGCCATGAGGGCGCGCGGCTGGTCAGGCACCAGCAGGCGGGGCACGCCGCCGATGAACTCCAGCGCGCTAATGATGCTGGCCACCCAGTCGGTGGTCTTCTGGCTGGCGGTGGCGCAGGCGTAGGTGTAGTTCGATGCGCCCAGCACGGCCACGAAGACCTGGGCCTGGCGTATCTCGCCAGTGTCGGCATCCACCACGGGAACGGTCTGGCCGGCGTAGTCCACAAAGAGCTTGTCACCGCCCGTGTGGGTCTGGCGCATGGAGCGCTGCAGGCGCCGGGCCCAGGCCTTGTACTTCTCGCAGAAGGCGCTGTACTTGTACGCCTGCCCGCTGTGCTGTTGCTGGTATTCCTCCCAAAGCAACTGCAGCGTCACGCCAGGTCGGCGCAGTTCGCGGTGGATGTGGGCGTGGTCGGGTTCAAGGTGCCGGGACTCGCGCGCCACGGGTGGCTTGTAGAGCCGGGCCTGGAGTTCGTCGTCGTTCAGGCTCTGGGCCAGTGCCCAGTCCACGCCGGCCACGCGCGCGTAGCTGGCTATCTCGCTGACAGTGGATTTGGAGATGCCGAGGGCGGCACCGATTTGACGGGTGCTCAAGGCCCCGCGGTGCAGCAGTTGCAGTGTGTGTCGTAGTTTGCTCATGGTGACCCTGGGTGTGGGCATCGCTGGTTCCGGTCAAAAAACCGGGCAGCGTATGCCGCGTTCGGGTCACTCAGAACACCCCGCAGGTGTCCGCCATCAGTTTGGAATGCTGTCCGCCTTCAGCGTGGAACACTGTCCGCCATCACGCTGGAACACTGTCCGCCATCAGCATGGAATCGTGTCCGCCATCGCGTGGAATACGCACCTGGGCCTCACGCCGAGCATCTTCGCGTGCGCCACATAGTCCGCGTGGAGTTCGTCGGTATCCACCTCGACGGCCTGCTCGTGCCAGGGCAGGTCGCCCATGAAGTGGGGCAAGCGGCCGGTCTCAAGCAGGCCGTCCCACCAGGACTCCTCGGCCCCCTGGCTCATCTCGATCTGCTCGGCCAGTGCCTCGGTCTGCGGCACGCTGTCGCGCGGGTGCCATTCGCGGATGTCCCGCGTCAGCATGTCTTGCAGCAGGCCGGCGAGCCCGCCCTCGTCGAGCTGGCGATTCAGGGCGAGGAAGAACTCGCGGTCCCCGCGGCGGCGCTCGTTGACGTTGAACACCGCGAACCTGCGCTCCCCGTCCATGCCGGCCGGGACGACCCAGTCGTTGTTGGACGCCATGATGATGTGCACGTGGTTGCGGCCCGTCACGGCGTCGCGCCCCTTGCCCTCATAGGTAAGCGTCGGCTCGGTCACGAGCTGCTTGAGCACTGCCTCGCCCGCCTTGTCGCCAGCCCAGAATGCTTCGTCGGCGAACAGGCACACGCAGTTCTGCAGGTGCGAGTTGAACCGGCCGACGAGGTGCCCCGGCGAGCTGATGTGCAACCCGCTCGCGCCTGCCAGCTTGAACAGTGCGCGGCCGAGCGTGCCCTTGCCGGTGCCCTTCGCGCCCTTGAACGCGATCGCCACCTCGGCGACCTTTTCGGGGTGCTGGAACATGAAGGCCATCCAGTTGAGGACGTACTCGAAGGACTCGGCGTCCCCGTCGGTGAGCACGTCGCGGATGAGTTCGCGTAGCAGCGACCAGTCGCCCGGCTTGGGCTCGACGGCCCAGCCCTTCCACATGTTGAGCCAGCCCTCGTGCTCGCGCGCCGGGTCGAAGATGATGCCCTTGTAGGTGCGGCGGTGCGGGCTCCTGAGCCACAGGTCGCCCCTGGTCACCAGCTTGTCACCCTTCTCGACGAGCTGGTTCTCGTAGGCCGAGCGGAAGTCGCTCTTGGACAGACGCTGGTAGCGGACGCGGCCGTCGAAGATGGGGTCGTGCTCCTCGGTGATGACCTGGAAGCCGCTGTCCAGAACGACGTAGTGTCGGGCGTTCATCTCCTCGATGATCGCGTCGAGGCCAGAGACCTTCGGCGGCTCACGCAGGGCTGCGTCGTCCACGCCCTGGCCGAGGTCATCGGGCTCGTCCCAGGCGTCGAAGTCGTCCTCGGGGTCAGGGCGCGCCACCTCGCCGCCTGCCTCCTGCACGACCTTGTGCAGGAACTTGATGGTGACAGGGCGACCGCGCCGCCCACCCGAGGGGCTGGCGTGCAGGGAGTCCCACCGGCGCCCGATGATCCAGGCGTCGTCCAGGTAGTTCGGGTCCTGCGTGCTCCAGTCGATGAACTCCTGCCGTCCCTCGCCGGCCGTCGCGTGGTGGCAGGCCATCATCAGGTCGCGCCAGGTGTCGTGGTCGCGGAAGTCGGTCGGGTCGATCTGCTCCAGGGTCTCGGCCAGCTTCTCGGGTGTCAGCTCGCCGAAGCCCGCAGCCTCGCCATGTGCACGAACCGGGCGGCGCGCCATCGCCAGCAGCCTGTCCGGCATCGGGGGCGCCTCCTCGGGGAACGGCGCGAGGTCGTCCCACTCGTAGAGCCTACCGCACGGGTGGATCGACCCCGGCGCGACGACCTGCCGCCCGTGGCTCTTGAACTCCAGGCCGGGGTAGTCCTCCAGGCTGTCGAGGAGCTGCACGTCGGCGGGCTTGCGGAAGTAGTAGTGGTGCCCGCCCGAGCCCGTGCGGACGTGCGGCGCCTGCGAGAGGTCCAGGCCCGCGTCGCGGACGAGCTCGGCCAGCGTGTCGCGGCCCTCGGGGAAGTTGCGGGGATCGACGTCGAGCACGACCCAGTTCGGCGGCAGGCGCACGCCCACGTTCAGGCCGGCGCGCCTCGCGCGCTCCAGCACCTCGCGGCTATCGTAGTCCTTCGCCTGCCATGCAGGGTCGAGCGGGGACTTGCCCCGCTGGCGGCCCCTCGCATCGATGGCGTTCCAGCGGTGCAGCGGGATCAGCGTGAGGCCCGCGCGGATAAGGCCCTCGACGTCGAACGATGGCGTAAGACCAGCTTGGGCCGGGGCATGATTGCTCTCGTGAGCTTCTGCATGCTCCATCTCCCTCCTGTAGGACTCTTTGCGCCCGCCTTGCCCGCGGGCGTTTTCTTTTTTCGCGTCCATGGTCAGCCCTCCGCCTTGGCGGTGCGGGCTGCGAGCATTGCCATGGCCGCACGCTGGACGCCTTCGCCCATCGGCTGGCCCTTCATGTACTCGCGCAGGTCTCCGAGACGGTAGCGGATCAGCTTCGGCCCGACGCGGACGAATGCGGGGCCGCCGCCGTTGCAGCGGTACCAGGACAGGGTGTTGTACTTGAGGCGCAGGAAGGCGGAAGCCTCCTGGGCGGTGAGCAGCGCCTCGTCGGGGAGTGCGTGGAGCTCGGCCAGCTCCGCAGGGGTGAATTTCTTCGGTTCGTATGCCATCTCTGGTGCTCCAGGTCAGTCGTTGCGGCCGTGCCGCGGGAATGACTGCCTGCTGTGCGTCGCAGAGATGGACCCGACTCTCCCCGTCAGTCGGTGCCGGGGCGGGTCTCGGCTGTTTGGGCCGCCGAAGGCCGAGCGCCGGCTGCTGGCGCCGACGATTCACATATTGCCATGGGGGCGCACGCGAAAACACCAACGTTTGCCCGAGCGCCAGACGAGCCCAGGAGGCCCGATTAGGTTCGGCGTGGCTCAGCGCCTAGGCCGAGGCATCCGGAAGCGGCACGGGTCGCCCGGTGAGACCGGAGGGCCGTCGGGGCGCGGTTCCGAGCGGCCTCGGTGCAGCCGGTTATGAAAGTTGGCTGCCTAGCGCGCTGGGACTCGTTAGTATTGGAATAACCAAGATGCATGCGATGGAGGCGCGGCGTCTGTCATCCCGGCGACTTGGCCAACATCCACAACAACCGCAAGGAGCACTCATGACAAGCATCGCCCGCGCGCTCGCGCTCTCATCGATCCTCGCCCTGGCCGCACTCGCCGGCTGCTCGACCACCTCAGGCACAGGACCCAACGTAACCCGTAGCGGCTTCGACGGCGCGCGGGTCGTAGCCATCAATGGCCATGGCAACGCCTGCAAGGGCATGCTCTGCACCGGGCTAGGAGCGCACTGGAACTCCAAGACCCCGGCCGACGCGGTCCTCGTCGTCTACCTGTTCAACGACATCAAGGCCATCACCGGGGCCAAGCTGAACATCGACGGGCAGACCTACGACCTGACGACCATGCAGACCTTCACCAACTTCAACGAGCTGGGCGCCGCGACCAAGGAATCCCGCAAGGGCTTCATCGTGCCGCTGGACCTCGTCCGCAAGATCACGACGTCGCAGCGCACCTGGCTGCGGGTCCAGACCACTGGCGGCTACGCCGAGGACGCGGTCATCGACGGCCAGACCGACAGCAAGGCCTACCACGCGCTCAAGCGCTTCCTCACCGCAGTGGATCAGGGCCAGGGCTGACTTTGCCCCGTCGTGCGTAGAAAGGACCTCCCCATGAGGATGTCCTTTCGTTTCATCAGTCTGGGTAGCGCCACGCTCCGACAACCTATCAGGCGGCCTTCTTCTCGGGCTTGCCGTCGCAGAACTTGTGGATGTCGTAAGAGCTGCGAGCGTTGTCCCACCTGATTGATGCGATGGCATCGGCCCTTGAGGCCTCGAATCCCTCAAAGACAGTGCAGTAGTCCCGCAAAGCCTCGCGCGGCCAGTCCTTGCCGTAGGCCAGCCGGAGCGCCGCGAAGGCCTCGTAGCAGTCGCGCTCATGGCAGCCGGCCTCTGCTTGCTCGCAGCCCAGGTCGTCGATGACCCGCAGGCGCAACCCATAGGGTCCCTCGTAGGAATCTGCGAGGTCCTCGGGGTCCATGCGCTCGGCCATGCGCCAGGCAGACACGATCCGCACAGGATCGCCGTCTAGGAACTCGTCGCAGAGGGTCGTCAGGTGCTCGCGCGCCAGTTCATGGATGCCGGCGACTTTCGGGGATTCAGTGGTGCAGGTGTTCATGTTTTCTCTCCAAAGCAGGTTGATGGACGCCGGGCGTCCCCAGCTCATCGCGCGATCGAGAGGAGTTTCACGCGCCGGTCAAGTGCGCGTCCATAAACGATTGCAGGCGGCAGGGTTGCCGTGGAAGGTAGGAAGTTGCCGTTTTTCGGCATGTCGCGGGATTAGACGCCGCCGTGGCCGATGCGCTCCCAGGCCTCGCGGAACTGGTCCTGCTCGTAGTCGGCCGGTTGCAGCCAGAAGGACACCCGGCCGTCCTTCTCGCCCCGGTGGGCGCGCTCGCGCACCTCGGACGGCAGAAGGATGAAAGCGGATGGTGTGGGCGTGGCGACCTTGTTCACGATGACCCAGAAGTCGCCCATGATTTTGTCGAGGCTCGTGCCGAGCGGAACGGGGTTGCGCTTGCTCAGCGCCTTGACCTGGACGCCGACGAAGCGGGAGGCGTCGCGGCTGTAGGCGATGATGTCGACGCCGCGGGCGTTGCGCGCGGTCGGCATGACATTCCACCCGAGCAGGGACAGGCGGTAGCAGCAGTAGTACAGCCCCACGTTGCCCGTGAGCTGCGGGTCTAGAGTCGCGCTACCGTTCCCGTTGTCTGCCATCGCTGCCCAGCCTCCATAGCAAAAAGGGCAGCTCGCGTGAGCTGCCCTTCCTACTTCAAGTGGTGCCGGCAAGAGGAGTCGAACCCCCGACCTTCGCATTACGAATGCGCTGCTCTACCAACTGAGCTATGCCGGCAAAAACCGAAACTTGTTCAAACCGTGTTCGTTCGTCACTGCGGCTACGCCGCTGGCACTCCCGAAGCCTTGTATTGCTTGCCTTGTAGTCCAGACTGTCTAGAGCAACGCTCCGATTACGAATGAGCTGCTCTACCGACTGAGCTACACCGGCGAAGACTCACATTATATACCGGAGTGGTAACTTGTCACGCGATCGACCTCATTCTTTGAGCCCAGGATCACGCTCACGCGTTCGTGCAACTGGGCGGGCTGGATGTCCAGGATGCGCTGGCGGCCGTTGGTGGCGGCGCCGCCGGCCTGCTCAACCAGCCAGCCCATGGGATTCGCCTCATACATCAGGCGCAGCTTGCCGGGCTTGTTTGGCTCGCGCTTGTCCCAGGGGTACATGAAGATGCCGCCGCGCATCAGGATGCGGTGCACGTCGGCGACCATGCTGGCGATCCAGCGCATGTTGAAGTCCTTGCCGCGCGGGCCTTCCTTGCCCTGCAGGCATTCGTCGATGTAGCGGCGCACGGGCGCATCCCAGTGGCGCATATTGCTCATGTTGATCGCGAATTCCTTGGTGTCTTCGGGAATACGGATGTTCTCGCGCGTGAGCACGAAGGAGCCCTGTTCGCGGTCCAGCGTGAACATGGCCACGCCGTCGCCCACGGTCAGCACCAACGTGGTCTGCGGGCCATAGATGCAGTAGCCTGCGGCGACCTGCTGGTGGCCGGGTTGCAAGAAGTCGGCTTCGGTGACGGGTTCGTCGGTGGTGGGATCGTCATGGTGCTTGTGCAGCACCGAGAAAATGGTGCCAATGCTCACGTTGACGTCGATGTTGGACGAACCGTCCAGGGGGTCGAACATCAGCAGGTACTCGCCCTGGGGAAAGCGGTTGGGCACCACATAGATCCCATCCATTTCCTCAGACGCCATCGCAGCCAGATGCCCGCCCCATTCGTTGGCTTCGATCAACACCTCGTTCGCAATGATGTCCAGCTTCTTCTGCACCTCACCCTGAACGTTCTCGGTTCCGGCGGTGCCCATCACGTCGCCGAGATCGCCCTTGTTCACGGCGAAGCTGATGCGCTTGCAGGCGCGCGCAACCACCTCCACCAGCAAGCGCAGCTGCGGGGGGATGCGGCCATGGACGCGCTGCTGCTCGACAAGGTAGCGGGTGAGGCTGATACGTTCGGTCATGGAGGCCTTTCTTAATCGGCAAGGGCGCGGGTGACGACTTCGCGCACGTCGTTGGAGAGGTCGGACTTGGCGGCCACGCGGGAAATGGCTTCGTGGGCGGCCGTGCGGTAAGGCTCGGCGAGCTTCTTCCAGCGGTCCAGCGCGCGCGCCAGGCGGGCGGCCACCTGGGGGTTGAGACTGTCCAGCTCCAGCACGCGGTCGGCCCAGAAGACGTAGCCGGCGGCGTCGGTGCGGTGAAAGCCCCCGGGGTTGCCGTTGCAGTAACTGAAGATCACGCTGCGCGCGCGGTTGGGGTTCTTGATGTGGAAGTCCGGGTGCTTCATGAGCTGGCGCACGGCCGGCAGCACCTGGCCGCCGCGGTCGGGCGCGCCCGCCTGCAGCGCGAACCACTTGTCCAGCACCAAGGCGTCGTCCTTGAACAGCGCATGAAAGCGCGCCAGCGCGGGCGCCGCCAACTCGTGGCCGCTGCCGACCAGCGCCGCCAGCGCGTTGAAGCGGTCGGTCATATTGCCCGCGTCCTTGAAGCGCTGGTAGGTCTTGCCGGGCCACACGATGTCGCCGTTGGAACGCGCGGCCAGGCACAGCATGCCCAGGGCCAGGCCGGCCAGGGCGCGGCGGCCCGCCGACACGGCATCCGGGCGGTAGCCGCCCGTGGCGTGGTGCTCCTCCCAGGCCCAGACCCAGTCGTCACGCAGCGCCAGGGCCAGCTGCTCGCGCAGCGCCTCGCGCACGGCATGCACGCGCTGCGGGTCCACCGTGTCCAGCTGCTCGGCGATGTAGCCCTCGGACGGCAGGGTCAGCACCAGTTCCTTGAAGGCTGCGTCCAGCGTGGGGTGGCGCAGTACGTCGCGCATGGCCTGCACCAGCGGCTGGGGCAGGAGGTTCTGGCCGTTTTGGCCGTTTACGCCCGCCAGCAAAGCGCCATCAGCTATCGCATTGATAGCGATGCGCAGCATCAGGCGCTGGCCGGCTTCCCAGCGGTTGAAGGCATCGCTGTCGTGCGCCAGCAGGGTGAGCAGCTCGGCGTCGCTGTATTCGCAGTCCAGGACCACCGGTGCGCTGAAGGAGCGCAGCAGCGAGGGCACGGGCGGCACGTCCACCCCTGTGAAGGTGAGCGTCATCTCGCCCTCGGTCAGCACCACGGTGCGCTCCGGAGCGCCCGCCGCGGCTTCGCCGTCCAGCTGCAGTGCCAGGGCGCGGCCGTCGGTGCCCACCAGGCCCAGCGTCACGGGGATCACAAAGGGCAGCTTGTCGGGCTGGCCCGGCGTGGCGGGGCAGCTTTGGGACAGCGTGAGCGTGTAGCGGCGTGCGTCGGCGTCGTACTGGCCAACGGCCTTCACGCGCGGCGTGCCTGCCTGGGAGTACCAGCGCTTGAATTGCTCCAGGTGCTGGGCCAGCGGGCTGCCGGGGTTGGCGTCGGCCATGGCCTGGGCGAAGTCGTCGCAGGTCACGGCCTGGCCGTCGTGGCGCTCGAAGTACAGCTTCAGCCCCTTGGCAAAGCCGTCGCGCCCGACCAGGTTGTGCTGCATGCGCACGACCTCGGAGCCCTTCTCGTAGATCGTGACGGTGTAGAAGTTGTTGATCTCGACATAGCTGTCGGGCCGCACGGGGTGGGCCATGGGGCCCGCATCCTCGGGGAACTGCACGGTGCGCAGCACGCGCACGTCCTCGATGCGCTTGACGGCGCGCGCGGACGGGCTGCCCGCCATGTCCATGCTGAATTCCTGATCGCGAAAGACGGTGAGGCCTTCCTTGAGCGACAGCTGGAACCAGTCGCGGCAGGTGACGCGGTTGCCTGTCCAGTTGTGGAAGTACTCGTGGCCCACTACGGACTCGATGTTGGCGAAGTCCACGTCCGTCGCCGTGGCCTGGCTGGCCAGAACGTACTTCGTGTTGAAGATGTTCAGGCCCTTGTTTTCCATGGCGCCCATGTTGAAGTCGCTGGTGGCGACGATCATGAAGCGGTCCAGGTCCAGGCTCAGTCCGAAGCGCGCCTCGTCCCACGCGATGCTGGCCATGAGGGAGTTCATGGCGTGCTCGGTCTTCTCCAGGTCGCCCGGGCGCACGTACACCTGCAGCAGATGCTCGCGCCCCGCGCGGCTCTTGATCTTCTGCTCGCGCGCGACCAGCTTGCCGGCCACCAGGGCGAACAGGTAGCTGGGCTTCTTGTGCGGGTCCACCCACTTGGCGAAGTGGCGGCCGTCTTCCAGCTCGCCGCTGTCCACCAGGTTGCCGTTGGACAGCAGCACGGGGTAGTCGGCCTTGCTGGCGCGCAGCAGCACGCTGTAGCTGGCCATGACGTCTGGGCGGTCCAGGAAGTAGGTGATGCGCCGAAAGCCCTCGGCTTCGCACTGCGTGAAGAAGGTGCCCTGGCTCACGTACAGGCCCGACAGCTGGGTGTTCTTGGCGGGCGCGCAGGTGGTGAAAATCTCCAGCTCGAAGGGCTCGGTGCCCTCCGGCAGGTTTTCCAGCACCAGCTGGCCGCCGTCCAGCTTGAACGAGGTGCCGGCGCCGTTGACCATCACGCGCGCCAGGTTCAGCTCGTCGCCATCCAGGCGCAGCGGCTGCGCGGGTACGTCGGCATTGCGGCGCACGCGCAGGCGGCTCAGCACGCGGGTCTTGGCCGGGTCCAGGTCAAAGGTGAGATCCACCGTGTCGATCCAGTACGCGGGGGCCGCGTAGTCGGCACGGTGGATGGCGATGGCTTGTCCTTCTCTCATCATGGCGATGGGCTTTCCAATCTGTGCGGGCGCGTTTGCACGCCCTGTTTAGACACCCTGCTTGAGCGAGGCTTCGATGAACACGTCCAGGTCGCCGTCCAGCACCTTCTGCGTGGCGGAGACTTCGACGTTGGTGCGCAGGTCCTTGATGCGGCTGTTGTCCAGCACGTAGCTGCGGATCTGGTGGCCCCAGCCCACGTCGGTCTTGGTGTCTTCCAGCTTCTGCTGCTCTTCCATGCGCTTGCGCATTTCGAAGTCATACAGGCGCGAGCGCAGGCGCTGCCAGGCCACGTCGCGGTTGCTGTGCTGGCTGCGGCCATCCTGGCACTGCACCACGATCCCCGTGGGGATGTGTGTCAGACGGACGGCCGAATCGGTCTTGTTGATGTGCTGGCCGCCCGCGCCCGAGGCACGGTAGGTGTCGGTGCGCACGTCGGACGGATTGATGTTGATCTCGATGGAGTCATCGATCTCGGGGTAGACGAACAGCGACGCGAACGATGTGTGGCGCCCGCCCGACGAGTCGAACGGCGACTTGCGCACCAGGCGGTGCACGCCGGTCTCGGTGCGCAGCAGGCCGTAGGCGTACTCGCCCTCGATCTTGATCGTGGCGCTCTTGATGCCGGCGACGTCGCCCGGTGTTTCTTCTTCCACCGTGGCCTTGAAGCCCTTGCGCTCGGCGTACTTCAGGTACTGGCGCAGCAGCATGCTGGCCCAGTCGCAGGCCTCGGTGCCGCCGGCGCCGGCCTGGATGTCCACGAAGCAGTTCAGCGGGTCGGCCTCATTGCTGAACATGCGGCGGAATTCCAGCTCCTCGATGAGCGGGCGCAGCTTCTCGGCCTCGGCTTCGATGGTCATCAGGCCCGCCTCGTCGCCTTCTTCCTTGCTCATTTCGTAGAGCTCGGCGTTGTCGGCCAGCTCGGTGGTGAGCTTTTGCAGCGTCAGCACCACGGCGTCGAGCGACTTCTTTTCCTTGCCGAGCTCCTGGGCCTTCTTGGGGTCGTTCCAGACAGCCGGGTCTTCTAGCGATGCGTTGACGGTGCGCAGGCGTTCAAACTTGGCATCGTAGTCAAAGATACCTCCGTAGCTCTTGGGTCCGCTCGGTCAGGTCTTCGAGGGTGGTGCCGATGAGGTTGATGCGTTCTGCTTCCATGGTGCGGGTGTCCTGGTGGTGTCTTGTGAATAACGCGCGATTTTCTCATGGCGGGCTGATGCCCCCGCTAACGCACCCTGCAGCGCCGGGAACCGACCGGGGTTATATGTGGTTGCTATCTTTACAATAGCTATCTGCGCTTGATGGGTGGGTGCTAGAGGCTGTTTTGGCCTGATGCCCGCGGGGCTTACAGGAACTGCTCGCGCAGTTCCGCCGCACTCTTGGCCGACAGCAGGGCGGGCGCCACGTCCAGCACGGTCTTGCAACCGAACTGACCCGCCGCGTGCATGCGGTGCACCGCGCGTGCATAGGCCACCAGCACGCTGGCGGTGAACTCGGGGTTACTGTCCAGCTGCAGTCGGTATTCGATGACCTGCCTGCTGGACGCCGAGGTGTTGCCGCTGCGGATCACGAACCCGCCGTGCGGCATGGCGCCATGGTCGCGCGCCAGTTCCTCGGCGCTGATGAACTGCACCGTGGTGTCGTACTGGTCAAAGTAGTGCGGCATGCCGACGATGGCCCGGCGCACCGCGTCAGCGTCGGCACCGTCCTGCAGCACCACGAAGCACTCGCGCCGGTGCTTTTCGCGCGTGGACAGCTCGGGCCGCACGCCGCTGCGCACCTTGTCCACTGCCTCGGGCACGGGGATGGTGTACTGCACGCCACCCGCCACGCCGGGCACGCGGCGCACCGCGTCGGAGTGGCCCTGGCTCAGGCCCTTGCCCCAAAAAGTGTAGGTGGCCCCGTCGGGCAGCAGGGCCTCGCCCACCACGCGGTTGATGGAGAACAGGCCCGGGTCCCAGCCGGCCGAGATCAGTGCGGTGGTCTGGCCGGCCTGGGCCGCGGCGTCCACGGCGGCGAAATGCTGGGGGATGCGCGCATGGGTGTCGAAGCTGTCCACCAGATTGAAATGCGCGGCCAGCTCGGGGCTTTGCCAGGGCAGGTCGTCCTTGGACCCGCCGCACAGCACCAGCACATCGATAGCGCCCTTGTGGCGCAACAGGCTGTCCATGCCGTGCACCGAAACGCTTGCGCCCAGCGGCTGGAGCTGCGCGGGGTCGCGGCGCGTGAAGATGCCGGCGATCGCCATGTCGGGGTTCTTGGCGATTGAGGCCTCGACGCCGCGCCCCAGATTGCCGTAGCCGACGATGCCGATGCGGGTGGCGGGAGGGTGGGCGTCGCGGTTCTGGTCCATGCGGTGGGGCTACCTTTCGTGGGCTGACAACAAAGCGGCAAAGCGCGGTTGCCCGATTGTCGGCCACGGGCGGCAGCGCTTGCCACGACACCGCGCTGCGCGGCGGGGATATCTGCGGTGGGGCCGCCCGTGAGCAGCGGCCGCGCCCGTTGCACGGCGCACAGGCGAGCGTGGGCAGCGCGAGCGCCGCGTGCGCAAGGCGTCGACTCAGGCTGCGGGCGCCGGCCCGGCCACGAACGCCTCGATCAGCGCCGCCACGGCCTGCGGCTGGTCGTGGTGCAGCATGTGGCCTGCGTTCTCGACGACGGCATGCCGCACGTCGCGCACCTGGGTCAGGCGCTGGTGGTATTCCTGCAGCGTGTAGCGGCCCTTCCACCACTGGCCCAGGCTGTCGTCGCTGGCATGCACCGAGAGCACCGGCGCGGTGATGGCCTGGTACAGCGCCAGCACCTCGTCCACCCGGTACAGCTGCGGGTTCACGATCTTGTGCGCCGCGTCGCCCTGGATGTGCCAGCGGCCCTGGGCATCTTGCGCCGCCCAATGGCGGGCGAGCCATGCGGCCTTGTCCGAGGGCAGGCGCGGGTTGGTCTTCATCAGCCGCAGGGCCACGCCATCGGCGCTGTCGTAGTGCTTCAGGGCCAGGTCGCCGCGCTCGAACTGGCGGATCTCGTCCATCCACTGCGCCAGCCGCTGGGGGGCCTGCGCCGGCTGGGTGGCGGGCAGGCCGAAGCCCTCCAGGTTCACCAGGCGGCGGATGCGCGATGGCCGCGCGCCGGCATACAGCATGGCCACGTTGCCGCCCATGCTGTGGCCCACCAGGTCTACCGGCTGCTCGCCGGCATAGTGGTCCAGCAGCTGGTCCAGGTCGGCCAGGTAGTCCACGAAGTGGTAGCTGTCGCTCGGTGCGGGCGTGCGCGTGTGGCCGAAGCCGCGCCAGTCCGGCGCGATGATCTGGCGGCTCGCGGCAAAGGCGGCGCTGAAGGCGTCCACCACGAACTGGTAGGACGCGCCTACGTCCATCCAGCCATGCAGCAGCACGAGGGGCGGCGCATCGGCGGGGCGCTCGCCCCAGACCCGCACGTGGTAGTGCAGCGTGCGAACGGGAACGGTCTCGGTGCGGCAAGGGCGTTGGGCTTGGTACATGGGTGGATTATTTCGCGGTGAACCGTCCGCGGCGCGTCGTGGCCGCGACAACGCGGCGGAGTGGGTGCGGCCTGCGCGATGTGACGCGAATCCGTAAACTCGTGCGCAACTGTCTTTCGGAGCCTGCATGCATACCCTTCCCCTTGGCCACAGCGACCTGCACGTCACGCCGATCTGCCTGGGCACCATGACCTTTGGCGAACAAGTGGCGGAGCCGGCGGCGCACGCCATCCTCGACCGCGCGCTGGAGCGCGGCGTGAACTTCATCGACACGGCCGAGATGTATGCCGTGCCCGCGCGCGAGGCCACCTGTGGCGCTACCGAATCCATCATCGGCCGCTGGTTTGCCAGCCGCCCGGGTATGCGGGGCAAGGTGGTGCTGGCCACCAAGGTGGCGGGCCCGTCGCGCGGCATGCCGTGGATCCGCAAGGGCCAGGGCATGACGGCGGCGGACATCGTCGCCTCGTGTGAGGGCAGCCTGCGCCGGCTTCAGACCGACGTGATCGACCTGTACCAGATCCACTGGCCCGAGCGGCACGTGCCCGCGTTCGGCACGCTGTACTACGACCCGTCCAAGGAAGCCAGCACCACGCCCATCCACGACCAGTTGGAGGCACTGGCCGGCCTGGTGCGTGCGGGCAAGGTGCGCTATGTCGGCCTGTCCAATGAGACGCCCTACGGCGTGCACGAGTTCGTGCGCCTGGCGGAGCAGCACGGGCTGCCGCGCGTGGCGTCGGTCCAGAACCCGTACTGCCTGCTCAACCGCAGCTGGGAAAACGCCATGGACGAGACGTGCCACCGCCTGGGCGTGTCGCTGCTTGCGTATTCGCCGCTGGCGTTCGGCCTGCTCACCGGCAAGTTCGACCAGTACGCGCCCACCGACGCGGGTGCGCCGCAACAGGCGCGCATCGCGCGCTATGAGTCGGTGCGCAAGCAGCGCTGGGGCCGTCCCGAGGCGCTGGCTGCGGCGCGCCGCTACAACCAACTGGCGCGTGACCACGGCCTGTCGCCCACGCAGATGGCGCTGGCCTTCTGCTACCACCAATGGCGCGTGAGCAGCACCATCATCGGCGTGACATCCCTTGCGCAACTGGACGAAGACCTGGATGCGTGGGACACGCGCCTGTCGCCCGAACTGCTGGCCGCCATCGATGCGGTGCGCTGGGAGATGCGCGATCCGGCGCAATGAGTTTTGGATCGAATCGGCCTGTAACGCTTGACTGGTAAGCGCGGGCAGCTATTGTTTTTGAGTTTATGGCCAAGAAGGACAAGACCGCCCACGTGAGCGAAACCCCTGCCACGCAACTGCTGCGCGCGCACAAGGTCGCCTTCACGGAGCACCCGTACGACTACGTGGAGCATGGCGGCACCGAGGAGTCGGCGCGCCAGCTGGGATTGGACGAACACGTGGTGGTCAAGACGCTGGTGATGCAGGACCAGGACGCCAAGCCGTTGATCGTGCTCATGCACGGCGACTGCAAGGTGTCCACCAAGAACCTTGCGCGCCAGATCGGCGCCAAGAGCGTGGAGCCCTGCAAGCCCGAGGTGGCCAACCGCCACAGCGGCTACCTGGTGGGCGGCACTTCGCCGTTCGGCACGCGCAAGCAGATGCCGGTGTTCATCGAGGAGAGCATCCTGCAGTTGCCGCGCATCGCCATCAACGGCGGGCGCCGCGGCTTTCTGGTGCAGTTGGACCCGCAGGTCTGCGTGCAGCTGCTGGGTGCGCGGCCGGTGCAGTGCGCGCTGGCAGAATAGGGCGGTTTTGCTTTTGTCATTCACCTTCCCTGAGCGCCCCTTGTCGTGAGCACTGTCCTTTTGCCTCTTGCCGCTGCCGTGGCCGCCTACCTGCTGGGCTCCCTGTCGTTTGCCGTCATCGTCAGCCGCGTGATGGGGCTGTCCGACCCGCGCACCTACGGCAGCAAGAACCCCGGCGCCACCAACGTGCTGCGCTCGGGCTCCAAGGCGGCGGCGGCCGTCACGCTGCTGTTCGATGCGCTCAAGGGCTGGCTGCCCGTGGTGCTGGTGCGCTGGTTCGGCGCGCCCTACGGTCTGGAGGAGGGCACCATGGCGCTGGTCGGCCTGGCGGCGTTCCTCGGCCACCTGTGGCCGGTGTTCTTCCGCTTTGAAGGCGGCAAGGGCGTGGCCACGGCGCTGGGAGTGCTCATAGGCATCAGCGGCTGGCTGGGCCTGGCCACGCTGCTCACCTGGGTGATCATTGCGTTCTTCTTCCGCTACTCGTCGCTGGCCTCTCTGGTGGCCGCGGTGTTCGCGCCGTTCTTCTACGTGCTGGGCGGTGGCGTGGCGTGGTACACCGATGCGCGCGTGGGCGTGGCCATCGCCGTGATGTCGGGCCTGCTGGCCTGGCGCCACAAGGAAAACATCCAGCGCCTGCTGCAGGGCAAGGAATCGCGCCTGGGCTCCAAGAAGAAAGCCTAAAAGCCGGATACGCGCCTGTCCGCACCCGGCAGGCGGCACGCAGTGCCGTGTGTTTCCTGATGCGGCAGGCCCGGCTTTTCAGCGGGACAGGGTCTGTGTGCGCTGGGCCGCATAAAGCCCCAGGCGCACCATGGTGCGGTTGTGCAGTTCCACCGTCACCGCCGACCGCGCCAGCGCCGACTGGATGCGCGGCTGTCCGCGCACCGTGTGGTAGAGCGCGGGCGAGGCCAGCGGCTCGCCCTTGGCATCCAGCACGCTGGCCACCAGCGGGAAGTTCGCCCGCTCGCTGCGGCGCAGCACGACGGCCGTCTCGCCATTGTCCAGGCGCACGAACGTGCCCGGCGGGCACAGGCCCACGGTGCGCACCAGCATGAGGCTGGCTTCGTCGCGCGCGTCGCTGTCTTGGCCCACGATGGCGCGTACCGAGTCGGTGGCGCTGCGGCCGGCGCGGGACTTGCGCGGGCTGATCAGGGCCGCGTAGCGGTCGATGGTGCTCAGGATGCGCGTGAGCCGCTCCCGTACGGGCAGGCTCGCCAGGGGGACGGCCGCGTCGGACGAGGGCGCATGGTGCGTCGCCACGATCTCCAGCCACAGGTCGTTGGTGACCTGCAGATCTTCCAGCATGTCCAGTCCAAGCCGAGGGTGGCTGGCCACGACCTGCTGCTGCTCGGCCGTGAGCGGCTCGCGCTGCACGGCCAGCGCATCCTGCAGCGCCGTCATGCCGATGTTCATGGTGAACGCCGCGCGCACCAGGCTGTCGCACTCCTGCGGCGGCAACTGCAACTCCTGCGCCAGGATGTGGCACAGCGTGCCGCACACCAGGGCATGCGATGCGCTGTAGCCCACGGTGGAGGTGGCCGCGAGCTGGAACATGAGGTACAGCGCGGCGTCGATGTCGTGCGCCACCAGGTCCTGAAGCCAGCGGTCGCACTGGCGCACCTTGGCCACGAAGTCGCGCGCCTGCCGTGGCCGCGCGAGCAGCGCCGACAGGGCGGACTCCAGGTCGGACCACTGGCCCAGCAGATCTTCGTAGTCGCTGCCCGACGGATCGGTGCCACTGGGTTGGGGCTGTGCGGACATGGGGGCCTGAGGGCGACGCGCGTCAGCGGCGGCGTTGCAGCACCATCTCGTCGCCGCTGCGGTTCATGTGGAATTCGCGCAGGAAGCTGTTGCCCAGCAGCACATAGGGCATGGCCTCCGCGGTGACGATGGCGTCCACGCTGCGCAGTTCCACATCGCCCACCCGCACGGACTCCAGCCGCATGCGCCAGCCCTGCGCCGTGCCGTTGGCGGTGTTCATCATCACGGGCTGGCCCTGTTCGAACTTCAGGCCCATGCGCTGCGCGTCGGGCCGGCCGATGGCCACGGTGGTGGCGCCCGTGTCCACCATGTACTGCATCACGCGACCGTTGATGAAGCCGCTGTTGATGAAATGCCCACGCGCGTCGGCCTTGAGCACGATACGCTGGCCGGCCGCGCTGCCGCCAATGCTCACGGGCGACTCGCCCAGCTGAATCGCGCGCTGCGCGCCCGCGACCTCCAGCACCACGCCGTCGCGGCCCAACGAGACCACGCGCACGCCCATGTGGGAGCCGCCCGGTGCCACGCTGCGCGGCGCGCTGCCGTCCACCACCAGCAGGGCCTTGCCGCCCAGGATGCCGGCCAGCGCCACGCTTTGCGCGTAGGCGGCGGGCAGGCCGGTGACCGCCAGCAGGGCGACGGCCAGGCGCAGGGTCAGGCTGTGCATGGGCGGCGGGCAGTCATCAGTCGCGGAAGTTGTCGAACGTCAGCGGCAGGTCGGCGATGTCCTTGCGGATCAGCGCCATGGCGGCCTGCAGGTCGTCGCGCTTGGCGCCGGTGACGCGCACCTTGTCCTCCTGGATGGCCGCCTGCAGCTTGAGCTTGCTGTCCTTGATCAGGCGCTGGATCTTCTTGGCCTGCTCGCTGTCAATGCCGTTCTTGACCTTCACCACCTGCTTGAGCTTGTCGCCGCCGATCTTCTGGGGCTTTTGCACGTCCAGGAAGCGCACGTCCACGTTGCGCTTGGTGAGCTTGTTGCGCAGGATGTCCTCGACCTGCTGCAGCTGGAAGTCGGCGTCGCCGTACAGCGTGATTTCCTTGTCTTTCAGCTCGACGGCGGCAGAGGTGCCCTTGAAGTCGAAGCGCGTGCCGATCTCCTTGGCGGTGTTCTCCACGGCGTTTTTCACTTCGACGAAGTTGGCTTCACAGACGGTATCAAAAGAAGGCATGGCATCACTCGCGGCTAACTCGGTACAAACCCGCGCCCGCCTGGGGGCGGGTGCGACAATCCGGTCGATGTTAGTCGAGAAAAATGTTCCCCTGCAGACTTACAACACCTTCGGCATCGCCGCACGTGCGCACACCCTGGTGCGCGTGCGCTCGGCCAAGGACGTGCACGACCTGCTGGGCGACCACCGCTTGGAGCGCCAGCCGGTGTTCGTGCTGGGGGGCGGCAGCAACATCGTGCTGACCGGCGACGTCAAGCCCCTCGTGCTGAAGATGGAGATCAAGGGCCTGCGCCTGCTGGAAGAGACCGACAAGGCCTGGATCGTGGAGGCCGGCGCGGGCGAGGTCTGGCACGAGGCCGTGGCCTGGACGCTGGCCCAGGGCTACCCCGGCCTGGAGAACCTGGCGCTGATTCCCGGCACCGTGGGCGCAGCGCCCGTGCAGAACATCGGCGCCTACGGCGTGGAACTGCAGGACCGCTTTCATTCCCTGGTTGCCATCGACCTGGCCACGGGCCGCCCGTTCACGCTGGACGCAGCCCAGTGCGCCTTCGGCTACCGCGACTCGGTGTTCAAGCATGCCGCGCCCCAGGCGCCCCACGAGGGTGGGGGGCTGCACCGCGGCATGGGGCTGGCCGGGCGCGCGGTCATCACCCATGTGCGCTTTCTGCTGCGCAAGGACTGGGCGCCTGAGCTGGGCTACCTGGACCTGGAGCGCAAGCGCCAGGAGGCGGGCGTGGAGCGGCCCACGGCGCAGCAGATCTTTGACTGGGTGTGCGAGATCCGCCGTGCCAAGCTGCCCGACCCGGCCGTGATCGGCAACGCCGGCAGCTTCTTCAAGAACCCCACGGTCACGCCCGAGCAGTGCCAGGACATCATCGCGCGCGACCCGAAGATCGTGCACTACCCCATGCCCGACGGCACCATCAAGCTGGCGGCGGGCTGGCTCATCGACGCCTGCGGTTGGAAGGGCAAGACGGTGGGCAAGGCCGGCGTGTACGACAAGCAGGCGCTGGTGCTGGTCAACCGCGGCACGCCCGACGACAGCGTGACCGGCGGCGAGGTGATGACGCTGGCGCGCGCCATCCAGACCAGCGTGTACGAGCGCTTCGGCATCCGGCTGGAGCCGGAGCCGGTGGTGGTCTAGCAGGCGGTAGCTGCTAACCTTTTGATAGCTGCTACCGCTTATCAGTAAAGGGCTACAGGCCAAAAATGTCTGGATTCGCATGGCCCACCGGCCGGCGAAGGGGCCTCAGTGCGCCGGCAGGGTCATGTAGCCCATCCAGGGCCAGTAGGTCAGCGCAAACACCACCAGCAGCGCGATGGCCACGGCGGTGAGCACCAGGCCCGTGCGCACATAGTCCTTGATGTCGAAGGTGTCGGTGCCGTAGGCCAGCATGCCCTGGGGCGAGTTCACCGGCAGGATGAAGCCGATGCTGACCACGAACTGCAGCAGCATGGTCATGCCGATGGGGTTGATGCCCGGCGTCTGCACCGCCTGCAGCACGCTGATGATGATCGGAATCATGGTGGAGGCCAGGCCTGTGGCGCTGGCAAAACCCAGGTGGATCACGATCAGGAACAGGGCCAGCAGCATGAAGATGGCAAATGCCGTGGCGTTGGCCAGGCCGAGGCTGTCCACGATCAGGCGGGCCAGCCAGGGCGCGGCCTCGGTCTTGAGCAGGGCCGCACCCATGGCGATGCCCACGGCGAACAGCAGCACCGTGCCCCAGGGGAAGCCCCTTTGCGACTCCTTCCAGCCCATCACGCCCAGGCGCGGCAGCAGCATCAGTGCGATGGCCACGATGGTGGAGGTGGTGGTGTCCACGTCGTGCAGCACACCCTCGGTCGCCCAGAAGCCCAGCAGCACCAGCGTGATGCCCAGCAGCTTCCACTGGTTGGCGGTCATGGGGCCCAGCTCGGCCAGTTGGCGATGGATGGCCTCGCGCCCGCCGGCGATGTGGTCCATCTCGGGCTTGAGCATGCGCGTCATGATGAAGTACAGCGCAAAGGTCAGCACGATGGAATACGGCGCGCCAGCCACGAACCACTCGCCCCAGGTGATGGTCTGGCCGAACTGCTTCTCGATGAAGCCGATGGCCACCATGTTCTGCGCGGCGGCGGTCTTGATGCCGATGTTCCACACGCTGGCGGTCTGCGCGGCGGTGATCACCACCAGCGCCGCGAACTTGCTGCGCCGCTGCGCCCCGAAGGCCGACAGGAAGCCCAGCATGATCGGCATCAGGCAGGCCACGCGCGCCGTGGCGCTGGGCACGATGAACGACAACAGAAAGCCCACCAGGATCGCGCCCATCGCCACGTGGTTGGCGCGCGCGGGCACGTACGACAGCACCTGCAGCGCGATGCGTTTGTCCAGCTGCGTCGCCGTCATGGCCGCGGCGATGAAGCAGGCCGCCGCCACCAGCACCACGGCGCTGTTGCTGAAGCCGCCTAGCGCGTAGGGCAGCGCGGCACGTGTGCCCATCATGGCCCCCGCCGCCTCCTTGCCTGGCACGGGGCTGATGGCCAGCAGGACGATCATCAGCGCGCCGATGACGACGGCGCTCACCGCATAGTCCAGCGCCTCGGTCATCCACAGAATCACGGCGAACGCGAGGACGGCCAGCATCATCTGCCCGGCCTGCGGCAGGCCCGGCAGCGCGGGCATGAAGGCAATGAGCAGCAGCACGGCAATGGCCACCCACAGGCCGGCACGTTGGGTGAGCGTGGAGCCGCCCGCGGGTGCGGGCGACGAGGGCAGCGCGGAGGCCGGGGATGAGGTCATGGCAGCTTCCTTTCCTTGCAGTGCCCCAGCCTGGCCAGGGCTTGCGGTCATTGTGCGCCGCTGCCCCCATGCCTGGCGGGCAGGGCGGCCGCCTCCGTCGCGCGTGCATGACCTGGGTCAAGGTTGCCGTCTGCGGCGCCAGTTCACGCCGGCGTGTAGCGCCCGGGCGGGGTGCGGAACGCTACATTGAGCCGGTTCCAGCCATTGATCGTGACGATGGCCATCGACAGCTCCACGATCTCCGCTTCGCTGAACTGCGCGCGCACCTCGTCGTACACGGCGTCGGGCACCTGCGACTGCTCCAGGCGCGTGAGGGCCTCGGTCCAGGCCAGTGCGGCACATTCGCGCGCATCGAACACGCCGCTCTCGCGCCAGGCGCTGAGCAGGTGCAGCCGCCGGTCGCTTTCGCCATGCTCGCGCGCCTCGCGGGCGTGCATGTCGATGCAGAACGCGCAGCCATTGATTTGCGAGGCGCGCATCTTTACCAGCTCGTGCAACTGCACGGGTAGTTGCCCCGCATCGACGTGCTTTTGCAGGCCGTACATGGCGGCATAGCTTGCGGCGTGGCCAGGGAGGTTGATGCGGGGGGCTGAGGACATGGAAGGCTCCTTGCAGGGGGGTGAGAAAAAAGGGGTGAACGCGGCGCCGCCGCGCAGACGGTGCCGGGCGAAGCGCGCAGGCCTACAGGCCGCGCAGCTTGTCGGGGTTGAGGACGGAATACACCGCGTGGATGTGTACGCCGTCGGTCTCGAAGGCCATGACGGCGCGCGCGCCGCCCGCGTCGCGCAGCAGCAGCCCGGGGCCGCCGTTGACGTCCACCGCCTCCATGGTCTGGTGGCTCAGGTAGAGGCGCCACACCGACGCGGCCAGGCGTGCGATCGCACGCGGCCCGTGCAGCAGCTTGGCGGCCGCGCGCACCTTGCCCCCGCCGTCGGCGGTCCACTGCGCATCCTCGGCGAACAGCGCCAGCAGCGCCGCATGGTCCTGCGTGCGCATGGCCTGCACGAAGCGTTCCACCAGCGCACGCGACGCCTCGGGTGTGGCCGTGAAGCGCGCCCTGCGCTGGCGCACCTGGGCGCGCGCGCGGTGCACCAGCTGGCGGCAGGCGGCCTCGCTCTTGCCCAGCACGCTCGCCACCTCGGGGTAGTCGCTGTCGAACACGTCGTGCAGCAGGAAGGCGGCGCGCTCGTCGGGCGTGAGGCGCTCCAGCACCACGAGCAGCGCGACGGACAGGTCGCTGGCCAGTTCGGCGCGTGCATCGGCGGCCGGGGCGCTGTCGCCGGCGATCCACGGTTCCGGCAGCCAGGGCCCGTCATAGGCCGTGCGTTCGATGCGCGCGGCGCGCAGCCGGTCCACGCACAGCCGGGTGACCGTGGTGATCAGCCAGGCCTCGGCCGTCTGCACGCGCTCCAGGGCCGTCGCCTGCCAACGCAGCCAGGCATCCTGCAGCACGTCCTCGGCATCGGTGCGGCTGCCCAGCATGCGGTAGGCCACGCCTGCCAGGCGTGGGCGGTGCTGCTGAAAGGCGGCGAGGTGCTGGTCCATGGCGAGTGAGGTTGTCGCGTTCATGCCCCTAAGACGTGCGGCGCATGCATTGTGTGACGGGTGCCTTGAAAAAAATACGCGGCGCAACCCTGTGCGCGGGTGGGATGCGCAAATGTGCCTACAATCGCGCCCCGGCTCTGTTGCCACCATGGGTTCCCTCGCCCCCATCCAGGAACCTCCGCAACACCTGTAGTGCCGCACGCCTCTGTAGGCTCGGTGGCCTGCGTCGATGCAAATCCTCGGGGTGGCCCTGCCACCGCTGTGGTTTGCGCTTCGCGTCCCATACCGATTCGCAGCGTGCTGATCCCTACAGGTATTGCAGAGGTCCCATCCAAAAAGGACTGCCATGACCTCGCTGAAGGCACCATCGCGCGTGCCGTTGTACCTCTCCCTCCTGGTGGCGTTCCATATCGCCATCGTCATCGCCAGCAACTACCTGGTGCAACTGCCCATCAATTTGCTGGGCTTTCACAGCACCTGGGGGGCGTTCAGCTTCCCGTTCATCTTTCTGGCCACCGACCTGACAGTGCGGCTCATCGGCAAGGCCGAGGCGCGCCGCGTCATCACCCGCGCCATGCTGCCGGCGCTGGTGGCGTCGTATGTGGTGGGTGTGCTGTTCCATGAAGGCCGCTTCAACGGCTGGGCGGCGCTGGGTGACTTCAACACCTTCGTGTTCCGCATCGCCTTTGCCAGCTTTGCCGCCTACGTGCTGGGGCAACTGCTGGACATCCAGGTGTTCGACCGTATCCGCCAGAGCAGCCGCTCGTGGTGGCTGGCGCCTGCGGCGGCGTCGGTGTTCGGCCAGGCGCTGGATACGGCGGCGTTCTTCTCCATCGCCTTCTGGCGCAGCCCTGACGCGTTCATGGCCGCCCACTGGGGCGAAATCGCCGTGGTGGACTATGTCATCAAGCTGGCCGTGAGCCTGCTGTTCTTCGTGCCGGCCTACGGAGTGGCGCTGGCCGCCATCGTGCGCAGCATGCGCGAGGGCGCGGCCCCGCTCGCGACCGCGCCATGAGCCGCCTGCCGCAGCGGCGCGCGCTGGTGCTGCTGTCGGGCGGGCAGGACTCCGCGACCTGCCTGGCCTGGGCGCTGGCGCGCTATGGGCATGTGGAAACCCTGGGCTTTGACTACGGGCAGCGCCACCGCGTCGAGCTGGACTGCCGGCAGCGGCTGATCGACGGGGTGCGCGCCCTGCCGTGGCCGGGACAGTTGGGGCCGGACCACATGCTGACGGTGGACGTGCTCGCGCAGCTGGGCGGCAGCGCCATGACCGATGACGTGGCCATCGCCATGCAGGCGGACGGTTTGCCCAACACCTTCGTGCCGGGGCGCAACCTGCTGTTCTTCACCCTGGCGGCGGCGCTGGCCTATCGGCGTGGGCTGGATGTGCTGGTGGGCGGCATGTCCGAGACCGACTATTCCGGCTACCCCGACTGCCGCGACAGCACGCTGAAGGCGCTGCAGGTGGCGCTGAGTCTGGGCGTGGACCGCCCGCTGACGCTGGAAACTCCGCTGATGTGGCGCAGCAAGGCCGACACCTGGGCCCTGGCGCAGCGGCTGGGCGGCGACGCCCTGGTCGAACTGATCCGGTGCGAGTCACACACCTGCTACCTGGGCCAGCGCGGCGACCTGCACGCCTGGGGCCACGGCTGCGGCGGCTGCCCCGCCTGCGAACTGCGCGCACAGGGGTGGGAGCAGTGGACCGCGCAGCGCTCTTTGAACGGCGCATAAAAAAACCACCCGGCAGGCCTGCCGGGTGGTTGCTTCTGTTTTTATAGCTTCTAGCGCACGTCCATCAAGCGCTAGAGGCCTGTTTGATGCTTATTTTTTCTTCGCGCCGCCGTCTTCCAGCTGCGCCAGCGCGGCATTGCCGCCCAGCGACAGCAGGCCGGCGCGTGCATACACGCCCAGCTTGCCGCGCGTGTCGGAGATGTCCAGGTTGCGCATGGTCAACTGGCCGATGCGGTCCAGCGGGCTGAACGGCGCGTCTTCCACCTTTTCCATCGACAGGCGCTCGGGCGCGTAGGTCAGGTTGGGCGACTCGGTGTTCAGGATGGAGTAGTCGTTGCCGCGACGCAGTTCGAGCGTCACGGTGCCGGTCACGGCGCGCGCCACCCAGCGCTGGGCGGTCTCGCGCAGCATGATGGCCTGGGGGTCGAACCAGCGGCCCTGGTACAGCAGGCGGCCGAGCTTCAGGCCGTTCAGGCGGTACTGCTCGATGGTGTCTTCGTTGTGGATGCCGGTGACCAGGCGCTCGTAGGCGATGTGCAGCAGCGCCATGCCGGGGGCTTCGTAGATGCCGCGGCTCTTGGCTTCGATGATGCGGTTCTCGATCTGGTCGCTCATCCCTAAGCCGTGGCGGCCGCCGATGCGGTTCAATTCCAGGAACAGCTCCACAGGGTCGGCGATCTCCTTGCCGTTCACGGCCACGGGTTGCCCCTCGTCGAAGGTGACCGACACTTCTTCGGCCGGCACGTCGACTTCGGGCTTCCAGAACGCCACGCCCATGATGGGATTGACGATGCGGATGCCGCTGCTGAGGAACTCCAGGTCCTTCGCCTCGTGCGTGGCGCCCAGCATGTTGCTGTCGGTGCTGTACGCCTTTTCGGCGCTCATCTTGTAGCCGAAGCCTTCCTTGGTCATGAAGGCCGACATCTCGGCGCGCCCGCCCAGCTCGTCGATGAACTTCTGGTCCAGCCAGGGCTTGTAGATCTTCAGCGCGGGGTTGGTGAGCAGGCCGTAGCGGTAGAAGCGCTCGATGTCGTTGCCCTTGAAGGTGGAGCCGTCGCCCCAGATGTGGACGTCGTCCTCCTTCATCGCGGCCACCAGCATGGTGCCCGTCACGGCGCGGCCCAGCGGCGTGGTGTTGAAATAGGTGATGCCACCGGTGCTGATGTGGAACGCTCCGGCCTGGATGGCGGCAATGCCCTCGTGCGCCAGCTGTGTGCGGCAGTCGATCAGGCGGGCTTTCTCGGCGCCGTATTCCATGGCCTTGCGGGGAATCTCGTCGTAGTCGGCTTCGTCAGGCTGGCCCAGGTTGGCGGTGTAGGCGTAGGGCAGGGCGCCCTTGTTCTTCATCCAGCGCAGCGCGGCGCTGGTGTCGAGGCCGCCCGAGAAGGCGATGCCGACCTTCTGGCCGACGGGGAGGTGTTGCAGG
This sequence comes from Diaphorobacter sp. LI3, assembly GCF_022807955.1. Lineage (NCBI taxonomy): Bacteria > Pseudomonadati > Pseudomonadota > Betaproteobacteria > Burkholderiales > Comamonadaceae > Diaphorobacter > Diaphorobacter sp. LI3. The sequence goes on from NZ_CP094346.1 coordinate 1,827,464, forward strand.
ATGGTTGCCATGGGATTCTCTTGAAAATTGATAGCTGCCCGCGCTTGTGTGGTAAGCGTTGGAGGCCTAAAACATGCTCAGCCGTAGTGGCAGATGTAGTGGAAGGCCTCGGTCACTCGGATGTTGAATTTGGAATTGCCCGGCACGCTGAACTTCTCGCCCGCGCCCACCTTGACCCAGGCGTCGGTGCCGTCCAGCTGGTATTCGCAGGATCCGCCCACGCATTCCATGATCTCGGGTGCGCCCGTCCCGAAGGTCAACGTGGCCGGCAGCACCACACCCACCGACTTCTTCGTGCCGTCGGGGTACGTGAGGTTGTGGCTCACGCACTTGCCGTCAAAGTACACATTGGCCTGGGTGGTGACGGAAACACCGTCGATTTTTTCGGTGGTCATGGATGGGGACGCAGAGGATGGGACAAACCATCGATTCTAGAGCCTGCGCGTGCCGGCGCACCCCGTGCGGGCGCGGGGCGGCGTTTGCCGCGCAGCAACGAAAAAGGGCTCCGAAGAGCCCTTTGGCATGTGCCGTCTGCGTGCTGGCCGCCAGGCCGTGGCGCTCTGCTCAGCGCCAGTAACGGTCGTGGTAGCGGGGCGGCCGGTAGGGATGGCCATAGTTGTCGCGGTATTCGATCACGGTGACGGGCGGCTCCACGATGTAGGCCGGCGGGCCCGGCTGGGTGGACACCACCACGCCCGGCTGCGCATAGCCGCCGGAATAGGTGGGAGCGTAGGTGGGGGCGTAGGTGGGCGGGTATCCGGCGGGAGCGCGCGACACTCCCGGCACCGCCGGCTGCACGGTGAGTGGAATCCACGCGCCTGGGTCGGTCTGCGTGCGCGTGTTGTAGTGCCGGCCGGCGTATTCGTAGACCACGTCGTAGCCGACGATCTGGTTGTCGTAGTAGGTTTCGGTCGTGCAGCGCTGCACATTCTGGTAGCCAGGGCGGCCACCCTCGATCTGGTTGCCCAGCACCGCGCCACCAATCACACCCAGGGCCGTGGCCGCGGCACGGCCGCTGCCGCCGCCGATGGCGTTGCCCGCGGCGCCGCCGGCAATCGCGCCCAGCACCGCGCCCGCGCCGGAGGTGGGGCGAGCGCCGCTGTAGATGGTTTCGTTGCCGCAGACCTGCTGCGGAATCGCGATCTGCTCGGTGATGGGCGTGGCCGACAGCACGCGGCCCTGTTCCTGCGCCTGGGCGGCCAGCGCGGCCGTGGCCAGGGCCGCGAGGACAAAAATCTTGTTCATGGGCAAAAAGCTCCTTTCGGTCGGCCTACAACGCGCCGAACCTGCGGGAAGTTTCAGCCCGGCGCGTCAACACACCCGCGCCGACCCGTAAATCTGCGTAAAGATGTGTTGCCTCATGCCTTGGAGTGGCTGGCCGCGCGTGCGTTCCATGCCTCGGGGCTGAAGCCCACCGTCACGTCACCCGCGGGGCCGCCCTGCCACTCGACCACGGGCCGCTTGATGACCGAGGGCTGCTCGCACATCAGCGCGGCCGCGCTGGGGGCGTCCATCACGCCGGCCTGCACGGCCGTGTCCAGCTTGCGCCAGGTCGTGCCCTGGCGGTTGAGCAGCTTCTCCCAGCCCACGGCGGCCATCCACGCGGGCAGGCGCTCTGCGGGCACGCCTTGCTTCTTGAAGTCGTGGAACTGGTAGGCCAAGCCTTGCTCCTGTAGCCAGGCGCGGGCCTTCTTGACGGTGTCGCAGTTGGGAATGCCGTAGACGATGATCGTGGGGGTACTCATGGCCCGGGATCATCGCGCAAGCCCGGCTCGGCGACAATTCATGGGCTATGCACATTCCTCCGCAGACACTGGAAGGCTGGCTTCGCCACTGCGAGCAGCTGCACCCCAAGAACATCGACATGGGCCTGGAGCGCGTGGGCGAGGTGGCGCGCCGCCTGGGGCTGCGCTTCAACTGCCCCGTGATCACCGTGGCGGGCACCAACGGCAAGGGCTCGACCTGCGCCATGCTGGAGGCCGTGGCCCTGCAGGCCGGCTACCGTACGGGGGTCTATACATCGCCCCATCTGGTGCATTTTGAGGAGCGTTGCCGCATCCGTGGCGAGATCGTCGACGCCGCGTCGTTGGTGGCCAGCTTCGAGGCGGTGGAGCGGGCGCGCACGCAGAACGGCAACGAGGTCACGCTGACCTACTTCGAATTCACCACGCTCGCCATCCTGCGGCACATGAGCCTGTCGCTGCTGGACGTGGCCATCCTGGAGGTGGGTCTGGGCGGGCGGCTGGATGCCACCAACATCATCGACGCCGACTGCGCGGTGATCACCAGCGTGGACATCGACCATGTGGAGTTCCTCGGGCCTGACCGCGAAACCATCGGCCGCGAGAAGGCCGGCATCATGCGCACCGGCCGCCCCGTGGTGGTGAGCGACCCCATGCCGCCGCAGAGCGTGATCGACCATGCGCGCGAGATCGGCGCCGACCTGTGGCGCTTCGGGCAGGACTTCAACTTCTCGGGCGACAAGCAGCAGTGGGCGTGGGCCGGGCGCGGGCGCCGCTATGCGGGCCTGGCGTATCCGGCGCTGCGGGGCGCCAACCAACTGGTCAATGCCTCGGGCGCACTCGCTGCGCTGGAGGCAGTGCGCGAACGCCTGCCCATCACCGCGCAGGCGGTGCGCGCCGGCCTGGCGCTGGTGGAACTGCCCGGGCGCTTCCAGATCGTGCCGGGCCAGCCCACGCTGGTGCTGGACGTGGCACACAACCCGCACTCGGTGGCGGCGCTCACGGCCAATCTGGACGCCATGGGCTACTTCCCGACCACGCACGCGGTGTTTGGCGCCATGGCCGACAAGGATCTGGCGCCCATGCTGGCCAAGGTGGGGCCGGTGATCGACCGCTGGTATTTCACCGACCTGCCCACGCCGCGCGCCGAGACGGCCGCCAGCCTGCAGCAGAAATGGAATGCGCTGCAGATGGTGGCCGGAGGGCGCCGTGAGGTCGCCACCAGCCTGCACGCCAACCCCGAGGAGGCGCTGCGCGCGGCCGTTGAGGCCGCGGACCCCGCTGATAGAATTGTGGTCTTTGGCTCGTTCTACACGGTGGGTGGCGTGCTCCAGCATGGGGTGCCGCGCCTGCAGGCCAAGCATCTGGGCGCATAACGAGTCCGCACTCCATGGCATTTTTCAAGTTTCGTTGGCCTGGCCGGCAGGAGCCGTCGGGCGACACCAACAAACCCGCCAAGCGCTCACGCACTCCGCAGGCCGAGAGCATTGAGGAAATGCGCCGACGCGCGCGCCACCGCCTGCTGGGTGCTGCAGTACTGGTGTTGGTGGGCGTGGTGGGCTTCCCCCTGCTGTTCGACACCCAGCCGCGGCCGGTCCCGGTGAATGTGGCGATGGACATTCCCGATCGCCACAAGGTGGCTCCGCTGGTGGTGCCGCAGCAAGAGGCCAACACCCCCCGCGCCGCGGAGCCGGCGACTTCCGGCCTGGATGCGGGCGAGGAAGTGGTGGCGTCCCGCCCACGCAGTGCGCCAGCGGCCTCGCAGCCCGCTGCGCGCGTAGAACCCAAAGTGCCGGCTAAGGCGGAAACCCCGGCGGAATCCAAGCCCGAGCCCAAACCGGAACCCAAGCCCGCGCCCAAGGCAGAGGCCAAACCGGAATCCAAACCAGAACCCCGGCCCGATCCCAAGCCTGCGCGCCAGGACGATGCCGCGCGCGCCCGCGCACTGCTCGAAGGCCGCAACCCGCAGCCCAGCGCCGCGCCGGCCGCTGCGCGCGAGGAGCAGGGCCGCTTCATCGTGCAGGTAGGCGCCTTCGCGGACGCCGACAAGGCGCGCGAGGTGCGCGATCGGTTGGAGCGCTCTGGCCTCAAGACCTATACCCAGGTGGTCGACACCAAGGATGGCAAGCGCACGCGCGTGCGAGTGGGTCCATTCACCAGCCGTGCGGACGCCGACAAGGCAGCCGGCCGCGTCAAGGGCGCGGGGCTGTCCGCGTCGGTGTTGGCGCTTTAGGCCGGCTGGCGGGCTGGGACGGCGTTTCAAAGGTTGCGCATGGCGGCGCTGGACTGGATCTTCTTGGTGGTGCTGTGCGCGTCGCTGCTGATCGGTGCATGGCGCGGACTGGTGTTCGAGTTGCTGTCGCTGGCCGGCTGGGTGGTAGCGTTCTTTGCCGCGCAATGGTTTGCGGACGATATGGGCGCGCTGCTGCCCATGGGACAGGCGGATGCCACCTGGCGCCATGTGGCGGGCTTCGCGGTGGTGTTCGTCGGTGCGGTGTTTGCGTGTGGGCTGGTGGCGTGGCTGCTCAAGAAACTGGTCGAGGCGGTGGGCCTGCGGCCCGCGGACCGGGCGCTAGGGGCATTGTTTGGCGTGCTGCGCGGCCTGGTGCTGCTGCTGGCCGTGGTGCTGGTGGCCGGCTGGACGCCGATGCAGGATGCGCCGTGGTGGAAGGAATCGCAGGCCGCCCCCCTGTTGCAGGGGGCGCTCAAGGGGTTGAGGCCCGCGCTACCGGATGAACTGGGCCGCCATCTGCCTTCCTAGCGGGCCTGGCGGCGCGGCCGCGGTGAGTGATGTGTGATCGGCGGGAAACCCCGCCGCCAAAACTGGAACGAAACTATGTGTGGAATTGTCGGCGTGGTCAGCACGGCCCCCGTGAATCAGCTGATCTATGACGCCTTGCTGCTGCTGCAGCACCGGGGACAGGACGCCGCGGGCATCGTCACGCAGGAAGGGCGCAAGTTCTTCATGCACAAGGCCAAGGGCATGGTGCGCGACGTGTTTCGCACGCGCAACATGCGCGCACTGCCCGGCACCATCGGCCTGGGGCAGGTGCGCTATCCCACGGCGGGCAATGCCTCCAGCGAGGAGGAGGCCCAGCCGTTCTACGTGAACGCGCCGTTCGGCATCGTGATGGTGCACAACGGCAACCTCACCAACGCCAAGCAGCTGCGCGGCGAACTGGCCGACACCGACCACCGCCACACCAACACCGAGAGCGACTCCGAAGTGCTGCTCAACGTGCTGGCGCATGAGCTGGCGCGCGCCACCAGCGGCGCGCCGCTGCAGTCCGAGGACGTATTCAAGGCCGTGCGCGCGGTGCACAAGCGCGTCAAGGGCTCCTACGCCGTGATCGCGCTGATCGCCGGCTACGGCCTGCTGGCGTTCCGCGACCCGTTCGGCATCCGCCCGCTGTGCATGGGCCGCGGCGCGGACGGCACCGTGATGCTGGCGAGCGAGTCCGTGGCGCTGGAGGGCACGACCCAGGTGCTGGACCGTGACGTCGCGCCCGGCGAGGCCGTGTTCGTGCACACCGACGGCCGCGTGGAAATCCAGCAGTGCGCGGAGAACCCGCACCTCAACCCCTGCGTGTTCGAGTACGTGTATTTGGCGCGTCCCGACTCGGTGATGGACGGCATCTCGGTCTACCAGGCGCGGCTGAACATGGGCGAGACGCTGGCCAAGCGCGTGATCTCCACCGTGCCTCCCAGCGAGATCGACGCCATCATCCCCATCCCCGAATCCAGCCGCCCCAGCGCCATGCAGCTCGCGCAGCTGCTGGGCATTCCGTACCGCGAGGGCTTCGTCAAGAACCGCTACGTGGGCCGCACCTTCATCATGCCGGGGCAGGGCGTGCGCAAGAAGTCGGTGCGCCAGAAGCTCAACGCTATCGGCAGCGAGTTCAAGGGCCGCAAGGTGCTGCTGGTAGACGACTCCATCGTGCGCGGCACCACCTCCAAGGAGATCGTGCAGATGGCGCGCGACGCCGGCGCGGTGAAGGTCTACCTGGCTTCTGCCGCGCCGCCGGTGCGCCACCCCAATGTCTATGGCATCGACATGCCCACGCGCTCCGAGCTGGTCGCGCACGGCCGCACGGTGGAGGAGATCCGCCAGTTGATCGGCGCCGATGCACTGATTTACCAAGACGTCGAGGCCATGAAGCAGGCCGTGGGCAAGATCAACCGCAAGGTGGAGGGGTTCGAGGCCTCGTGCTTCGACGGCGTGTACATCACCGGCGACATCTCCGACGAGGAAGTGACGGCGCTCAACGAGGGCCGCAACCGGGGTGGTGAAGAGGAGCAGGAAGACACCTCCCGGCTGTCCCTGCCCAACGCCCAGGAGGCGTGAGTACACTCGCGCTCATCAAAAAGATGAGCGCCTTGCGCTTGTTTGTACTTGGTTTCAAGGTAAAAAATGCCTGAAGTCCAGGTGTAGCAAGCGCTACCAGCTCCTAATTTTTAGAACAAGGACCGCCACCGTGACCGATCAACTCCTGCCCGAGGGGCTGCGCCCCGAGACCCTCGCCGTTCGCGAGGCCGTCGCGCGCAGCCAGTGGGGCGAGCACAGCGAGGCGCTGTACATGACCAGCAGCTTCGTGCAGAGCGACTGCGAAAGCGCCGCACGCCGCTTCGCCAACGAAGAGCCGGGCTACACCTACACCCGCACCGCCAACCCCACGGTCAGCAGTTTCGAGCGCCGCCTGGCGGCCATGGAGGGCACGGAATGCGCGGTGGCCACCAGCACCGGCATGTCGGCCATCCTGCTGATGGCGCTTACCGTGCTCAAGAGCGGCGACCACGTGGTGGCCTCGCAGTCCATGTTCGGCTCCACGCTCAAGCTGCTCGGGTCGGAGATGGCGCGCTTCGGCGTAGAGACGACCTTTGTCTCGCAGACCGACCTGCAGTCGTGGGAGGCGGCCATCCGCCCGAACACCCGCTTGCTGTTTGCCGAGACACCGACCAACCCGCTGGGAGACCTGTGCGATATCGCCGCACTGGCGCAGATCGCGCATGCGCGCGGCCTGCTGTTGGCGGTGGACAACAGCTTCTGCTCGCCCGCGCTGCAGCGCCCGGCGCAATTGGGCGCTGACCTGGTGGTCTACTCGGGCACCAAACTGCTGGACGGCCAGGGCCGCGTGATGGCGGGCGCCGTGTGCGGCACCACCGCGCTGGTGGACAAGGTCATGGGCACCTTCATGCGCAGCGCGGGGCTGAACCTGTCGCCGTTCAACGCATGGGTGGTGCTCAAGGGGCTGGAGACGCTGTCGCTGCGCGTGCGCGCGCAAAGCGCTGCGGCTTTGGAACTGGCGACCTGGCTGGCCACACATCCCAAGGTGGCGCGCGTGCACTATTCGGGCCTGGCCAGCCATCCGCAGCATGCATTGGCCATGCGTCAGCAGGGCGGCATGGGCGGCCCGGTGCTGGCGTTCGACGTGGTGGGACAAGGCGCGGCGCAGTTGCGCGCGAATGCCTTCCACGTCATCGACAGCACGCGCGTGTGCTCCATCACCGCCAACCTGGGCGACGTGAAGACCACCATCACCCATCCGGCCAGCACCTCGCACGGGCGCCTCACGGAAGAGCAGCGCCAGGCGGCCGGCATCGGCCAGGGGCTGATCCGCGTCTCCGTAGGCCTGGAACATATCGACGACCTGAAGACCGACCTCTGCCGAGGCCTGGACACCCTGCCATGACACAACAACAAGTACGCACCCGTTTCGCCCCGTCGCCCACGGGCTTCATCCACCTGGGCAACATCCGCTCCGCGCTCTATCCCTGGGCCTTCGCGCGTGCCAACGACGGCGTGTTCATCCTGCGCATTGAGGACACTGATCTGGAGCGTTCCACCCAGGCCTCGGTCGACGTCATCCTGGAGGGCATGTCCTGGCTGCAGCTCGACCATGACGAGGGCCCGTACTACCAGATGCAGCGCATGGAGCGCTACAAGGAAGTCCTGGCCCAACTGCAGGCTGCAGGCCATGTCTATCCCTGCTACATGAGCGTGGAAGAGCTCGATGCCTTGCGTGAACGCCAGATGGCCGCGAAGGAAAAGCCCCGCTATGACGGCACTTGGCGCCCCGAACCCGGCAAGGTGCTGCCGCCCGTGCCGGAAGGCGTGAAGCCTGTGCTGCGCTTCAAGACGCCCCAGAACGGCGTAGTCGGCTGGGACGACAAGTGCAAGGGTCGCATCGAGTTTCAGAACAGCGAGCTGGACGACCTGGTCATCGCGCGCCCGGACGGCACGCCCACCTACAACTTCTGCGTTTGCGTGGACGACATGGACATGCGCATCACCCACGTGATTCGCGGCGACGACCATGTGAACAACACACCACGCCAGATCCACATCTTCGAGGCCCTGGGTGCCACTGTGCCTGTGTTTGCCCACCTGCCCACCGTGCTCAACGAGCAGGGTGAGAAGATGAGCAAGCGCAACGGTGCCAAGGCCGTGACGCAGTACCGCGACGAGGGCTACCTGCCCGACGCCATGGTCAACTACCTGGCGCGCCTGGGCTGGAGCCATGGCGATGACGAGATCTTCAGCCGCGCGCAATTCCTGGAATGGTTCAACTTGGATCACCTGGGCCGCAGCGCCGGCCAGTTCGACGAGGCCAAGTTGCGCTGGGTGAACGCACAGCATCTCAAGGCCATGGAAGATGCACAGTTGGCAGCACTCGTCCGGCCCTTCGTCGTGCAGGCGGGTATTCCAGAGGCGCAGTTGGATGCTGATGATCGCTTACCGCGCATCTGCGCGCTGTTCAAAGACCGCTGCGAAACGCTGGTGGACCTGGCACGCTGGGCGCGCGTGTTCTATGTGGACGCCATCGAGCCCGATGCAGACGACTTCGCGAAGCACGTGACTGAGACCGCCGCACCGGCGCTCGACGCCTTTGCCGCCGCCATGGAAACCGTGGCGTGGAACAAGGATGCGATCAACGCTGCGATCAAGGATCTCCTCAAGCAGTTGGGTTTGAAGATGCCACAACTCGCCATGCCCGTGCGGGTGCTGACCATGGGTACCGCGCATACGCCGTCGGTGGATGCCGTGCTCGAACTGCTGGGGCGCGAAAAAATCCTCGCGCGATTGAAAAGTCGTTAAAAACCTGTCTATAATTCAAGGCTCAGGTGATGACGACAGTTAAGAAATTAAATGTCGAAGTCAAAGGGGGTATAGCTCAGCTGGGAGAGCGCTTGCATGGCATGCAAGAGGTCAGCGGTTCGATCCCGCTTACCTCCACCACCTGATGATTTGAACGGAAGTTCTTAGGTTTTGACCCTATCGTCTAGAGGCCTAGGACATCACCCTTTCACGGTGAGTACCGGGGTTCGAATCCCCGTAGGGTCGCCAAGTTTGGCTGCACTTGATTCGCAAGAATGCAAGCAGCTACCGACGCGGAGTGGTAGTTCAGTCGGTTAGAATACCGGCCTGTCACGCCGGGGGTCGCGGGTTCGAGTCCCGTCCACTCCGCCATCTTGGGGGTATAGCTCAGCTGGGAGAGCGCTTGCATGGCATGCAAGAGGTCAGCGGTTCGATCCCGCTTACCTCCACCAAGATTTGTTGGTTTGCAAGTTTCTAGGTTTTGACCCTATCGTCTAGAGGCCTAGGACATCACCCTTTCACGGTGAGTACCGGGGTTCGAATCCCCGTAGGGTCGCCAAGTTTTGTGGCACTTGGCTCGGTTGCATTAGCAGCAGGGCAAAAGTCACACCGACGCGGAGTGGTAGTTCAGTCGGTTAGAATACCGGCCTGTCACGCCGGGGGTCGCGGGTTCGAGTCCCGTCCACTCCGCCAATATCAAAAAAGCCGCTGCAAAATTATTTGCAGCGGCTTTTTTTCTGTGTTTTCAGAATTTATTGCGACAGCCAAGCAGCTATGCGGATATAGGGCGTCGCTCCGCGACGTGGCTGAATGTTTATGGCTCCCTTCCCGGCATGCCCCATTGGGCTACTGAGAATCTGTCCATTCGCATCAATAAAAGCGCTAAATCCGACGTTGTTACGTACTAGCGGTTTTTGTGCTTCGGCCGCGCGCACGCCGCTTCGCCAGGACACACGCCCGTGATCGTGCAGCCCGATGATGATGGGCGCCGCGCGATCCTGAACCATGAACTGGACAAGGAGCGCGACGCCTTGCGGCGCCTGCAGGCGCAGGAGGGGGCGGGCGGTGCGGATGCGCAGCTGGCGGTGAACCGCCACCAGAGCAACATCCGCGCCTTGGAGGCTGAACTGCAGCGCTTGCCTGCGTCCGTGCGCCGCCAGCCCTAACCGCAGTTACTCACCGACTGCGTCCGCATTGGTTTCGTTAAGAAAATATACGAAATCGGGCTCGAACCCAATACAGACAAGCGCAAGGCGCTATCAAAAAATCACTTCGGTGCAAGGCGGATCGCGCCATCCAGACGAATCACTTCGCCATTGAGCATGTCGTTCTCGAAGATGTGGCGCACCAGCTTGGCGTAATCCTGCGGGGTGCCGAGGCGGCTGGGGAAGGGGACGCCGGCGGCCAGCGCGTCCTGTACCTCCTGGGGCATGCCGAACAGCATGGGGGTGCCGAAGATGCCGGGGGCAATGGTCATGTTGCGGATGCCGTTGCGTGCCAGGTCGCGGGCGATGGGCAGTGTCATGCCCACGATTCCGCCCTTGGAAGCAGAGTACGCCGCCTGCCCGATCTGGCCGTCATAGGCCGCCACGCTGGCGGTGGAGATCATCACCCCGCGCTCGCCGGTGGCTTCGGGTTCGTTCTTGCACATGGCCTCTGCGGCCAGGCGGATCATGTTGAAGCTGCCGATCAGGTTCACCGTGATGGTCTTGCTGAACGAAGTCAGCGCGTGCGCGCCGTTCTTGCCAACGGTTTTTTCCGCAGGGGCGATGCCGGCGCAGTTCACCAGGCCCATGAGCTTGCCCATCGATACCGCTGCGGCCACCACGGCTTGGCCATCGGCCTCGCTGCTCACGTCGCAGCGCACGAAGCGCCCGCCGATCTCGCGCGCGACGGCTTCACCCTTGTCGGCCTGCATGTCGGCAATCACCACCAAGCCGCCCGCTGAGGCCAGCATGCGTGCCGTGCCTTCACCCAGGCCTGACGCGCCGCCGGTGACGATGAACACCTTGCCCTTGATTTCCATGGTCCGTCTCCAAAGTTACGTTAACGTAAACGTTAATTATCACCGAGCGATCCGGCACTCCCTAGAAAAGCAACAGCCCGGCAGGGCCGGGCTGTGCGCAAGGGGCAGAGGGCTTACCGGAAACCGACGCGGTCCAGCATCTGCTGCACCTTGACGGTGTTGGCGCCGACCGCGCCAATGGGGATGGTTTCACTCTTGAACGGTTGGCCGCCCGTCATGGCCTTGAGGGCCGGGTTGCCCGGATCCACGCCTTTGGCGGCGGGCCATTCGTTGTTGCCGTTGGCAAAGTAGTTCTGAGCCTCAGGGCTGGCCAGGTATTCCAGGAACTTGATGGCGTTGGCCTGGTTCTTGGTGTGGCGGGCCACTGCGCCGCCTGCGATGTTCATGTGCGTGCCCCACGATTGCTGGTTGGGGAACACCACCGCCACCTTGTCCACCACGGCCTTGTCTTCGGGCTTGTCCGAGCGCATCAGGCGGGCGAGGTAATAGCTGTTGGTCACGGCGATATCGCATTCGCCGGCTGCGACGGCCTTGATTTGATCGGTGTCGCCCCCCTTGGGCGCGCGGGCGAGGTTGTTCACCACGCCCTTGAGCCATGCTTCGGCTTTCTGTTCGCCCACGTGTTCCATCACGGCGCCGAACAGGCTCAGGTTGTAGGGGTGCGAGCCGGAACGGATGCAGACCTTGCCTTTGTTTTTGGGGTCGCCCAACTCTTCGTAGGTGTCCACATCGTCCTTGTTGACCTTGGTCTTGTTGTAGACAACCACACGCGCCCGCGTGGACAGGCCAAACCAGGGAATACCACCGTCGGCGACCGGTGTTGCGCGCAGGTTCGCGGGAATGGCGTCCTCCAGCACCTTCGAGCGCACGGGCAGGAACAGGCCGTCGGCCTCGCCACGGTAGAGGCGGGCGGCGTCCACCAGTAGGATCACGTCGGCAGGGGATGCGGCTCCTTCTGCCTTGAGACGGGCCATGATCCCGGCATCATCAGAATCCACACGATTGATCTTGATGCCCGTGGCCTTGGTAAAGCCGCTGTACAGCGCTTCATCGGTGGCGTAGTGGCGGGCGGAATACAGGTTGACCACCTGGTCCTGCGCACTTGCGGCGCCTGCAGCGGCCAGAACACATGCAACAACCAAGGATTTCATAGGCATGGACATGAGGCTCAAGTCTTTCTCGGCAATAAGGTGGTGGGATGATAAAGCAAACGAGAATCGTTATTAAAAATCCATCTTTGCGCCGGGAGAATTTCCGTCGTGCACCCTCAGTAATGCGCAGGCGTTCGGTTTGAGACCAAAAAAATGCCCGCGGACGCGGGCATTTGCTTGTCGAGCAGCGGCTGGCTATTTCGCCCAACTGTCCTTCAGTCCGGTGATCTTGTTGAACACCGGTCGGCTAGCGCTGTGGTCCACCCGGTCGGCCACGAAGTAACCGAAGCGCTCGAACTGGAACTTATCGTCGGGCTGGGCGGCCGCCAGTGATGGCTCCACATAGGCAGTCACCACCTTCAGGCTGTCGGGATTGAGCAGGGCCAGAAAGTCTTTACCACCCGCGTCGGGTTGGGCGTCGGTGAACAGGCGGTCGTAGAGGCGCACCTCGGCCTGCACGCCGTCCTGCACCCCCACCCAGGTGATGGCGGCTTTTACCTTCACGCTATCGGCGCCGGGCGTGCCGCTCTTGGTGTCGGACACCACGGTGGCGAGCACGCGGGTGACGTGGCCGCCCGCATCTTTCTCGCAGCCGGTGCATTCGATGACGTAGCCGCCCTTCAGTCGCACGGTGTTGCCCGGGAGCATTTGCCCGTCCGCCCCGAGCCGGGGAGGATAAAGACGCTTATAGCCCTTGGGTGGCACTTCGGCGAAGTCTTCGCGTTCGATCCAGACCTCGCGGCCCAGGGTGAAGTGGCGCTCGGGAACAGCCTGGCCTTCGTGCGCGTGGGGCAGGGCGGGTAGGCTGCAGGCCTCGACGTGGCCGTCGCTGCCGAAGACTTCGGCCCAGTTGGTCAGCGTGAGCGGGAGCGGGTCGAGCACGGCCATGGCGCGGTGGGCTTTGGATTCCAGGTCCTCGCGCAGGCAGCCCTCCAGCGTGCCGTAGTCGATCCAGCTGTAGTCCTTGGTCACGCCAATGCGCTCGCAGAACATCTGGATGGAGGCCGGCGTATAGCCGCGCCGGCGCAGGCCCACAATGGTGGGCATGCGCGGATCGTCCCAGCCGCTCACGATGCCGCTGTCCACCAGGTGCTTGAGCTTGCGCTTGCTGGTGATGACGTAGGTGAGGTTCAGGCGCGCGAACTCGTACTGGCGCGGCTGAGGGCGGGCGATCAGGCCGCCTTCCCCCAGGCGGTCCAACAGCCAGTCGTAGAAGGGGCGCTGGTCTTCGAACTCCAGCGTACAGATGCTGTGGGTGATGCACTCCAGCGCATCCTCGATCGGGTGCGCGAAGGTGTACATGGGGTAGATGCACCACTGGTTGCCGGTGTTGTGGTGCTCGGCGTGCTTGATGCGGTAGATGGCCGGGTCGCGCAGGTTGATGTTGGGGTGCCCCATGTCGATCCTGGCGCGCAGTACGGCGGCGCCGTCGGGGAGCTTGCCGTCACGCATCTCGCGAAAGCGCGCCAGGTTCTCCGCAGGGGTGCGGTTGCGATAGGGGCTGTCCACCCCGGGCTTGCCGAAGTCGCCGCGGTTGGCGCGCATCTCTTCGGGCGTTTGCTCGTCCACGTAGGCGTTGCCGGTCTCGATCAGGTACTCGGCCGCGCGGTACATGAAGCCAAAGTAATTGCTGGCGTAGTACAGGTTCTCGTGGCCGTCGGGGTCTTTCCAGTCGAAGCCCAGCCAGCGCACGGAATCGATGATGCTGTCTACGTACTCCTGATCTTCCTTCTCGGGGTTGGTGTCGTCAAAGCGCAGGTGGCACACGCCGCCGTAGTCGCGCGCCAGGCTGAAATTCAGGCAGATGCTCTTGGCATGGCCCACGTGCAAGTAGCCGTTGGGTTCGGGCGGAAAGCGCGTGCGGATCTTGGCAGGGTCAACCGCTGCGGCGGCGTGGTGGGCTGCGTCGCCTGGGCTGCCCGCCCAGTGTTTTTGGGCATGCACACCGTGCGACAGGTCGGATTCGATGATCTGGCGCAGGAAGTTGCTGGGTTTTGCGGCTTCCGCAGAAGTGTCGTGATGGACGGGGGTGCTCATGCGGGGGATTTTAGGCGGCATAGATGCGTACTACCGGCGCGAGCGCTTGTTGAGCGGCCGCTGCGGTTACGCATGGAAACGGTGCGGGGTACGTTCGGAAACAACCTGAACATCTGTTCATGCCATCCTTTCACGGTGCTGGCGCGTTAGACGTCCAAACGCCTTGTGTTCAAGCGCCCGGGTGCCGCGACACCCCTACATAGGAGATTTTCATGATCCAACATCGCTCTTGGTTTGCCGCCGCCGCCTCGGCCGGTGTGGCGCTGGCCCTGTTGGTGGGCACAGGCACCGCCCAGGCACGTAGCGACGTGTACTGGTCTGTCGGCGTGGGCGTGCCCGGCGCCGTCGTGGGGGTGGGCAACGCCGCTCCTGTGTATTACTCGCCTCCACCCGTGTATTACGCCCCGCCGCCCGTGGTGTACGCACCGCCCGTATACAGGGCTCCTCGCCCGGTCTATTACGCGCCACCTGTGGTCGTGGCACCGCCCGTGGGGTACTACCGCGGATACGGGCACGGGTACCGCCACGGCCATCGGCACCATCGCGGCCATCGCGATTGGCGCTGACACGGACACGCCAGTCGGAGTGCTGGCCGCGATAATGCGCATTCGCGGGTCCGTTGCGGCGGGTAGAACCGCGCTAGCACTCCATGACGAAAACCGTTTACGTTCTCAACGGCCCCAATCTCAACCTGCTGGGCACGCGCGAGCCGCAGGTGTATGGCTCCCAGACTCTGGCGGATGTCGAGCAGCTCTGCACGGCCGCATGTGCACGCCACGGGTTGGCGCTGGTATTTCGCCAGAGCAACCATGAAGGCGCTCTGGTGGACTGGATCCACGAGGCCGGCCGGCTGCATGCGGCGGGCCAATTGGCCGGCGTCGTGCTCAATGCTGCCGCCTACACCCATACCAGCGTGGCACTCCTGGATGCCGTGAAGGGCACGGGAGTGCCCGTGGTAGAGCTGCACATCAGCAACGTGCATGCGCGCGAGAGCTTTCGCCACCACTCCTATCTGGCCGGCGCGGCCCGCGCGGTGATGTGCGGGTTTGGGGTGCAGGGCTACGCCCTTGCCATTGATGGGCTGGCCCAATGGTGAAGGCGCCATCGCTCGCCACGCTGCCCCTGCCTCCTGAAGTCACCGCGTTGCAGCAACGCGCACGGCGCGAGTCCACCCCCTGCGGTACCGGCGACATCGTCTGGCATGTCTGGGGGGCATCCCAGGAGGGTGTGCTGCCTCTGGTACTGCTGCATGGCGGCAGCGGCAGCTGGACGCATTGGGTGCGCAACATCCACGATCTGGAGGACAGTGGTCGCGAGGTCTGGGTCCCCGATCTGCCAGGATTCGGAGATTCGGCCGCACCACCCGCGGGGGGCGATGCGGACGCCCTGGTGGAGCCGCTGGCCGAAGGCCTGCGCACGCTTTTCGGGCCACGGCCGTGTGACCTGGTGGGATTTTCCTTCGGTGGTTTGACGGCGGGCCTGCTGCTCGCGGCCCACCCCGAACTGGCCCGCCAACTCGTGCTGGTGGGGGCCCCGGCGATGGGGGTGGTTCCCCAACGACAATTCGAGCTCAAGGCCTGGCGCCACCTGCCGCAGGAGGGGCAGATTGCGGCGCACCGCTACAACCTGGCGGCGCTGATGCTCCAGGACACTTCGCTCATCGACGGTTTGGGCGGCCTGGCGTTGAACACGCACGTGGCCAATGTGGTGCGCGACCGCATGCCCCGCCGCCGCCTGGCGCACACCGATGCGTTGGCGCGCGCTCTGCCGCTGGTGCCTTGCCCCGTGCATGCGATCTATGGCCGCAGCGACGCTCTGTACAAGGAGTGGATTGGTGCATTGGAGGGGGCGTACGCGGCGGCGGCTCCGGACTTTCGCGGCATGGCGCTGATCGAGGAAGCCGGCCACTGGGTGCAGTTTGAGCGTCCGCAGCGCTTCCTGCAGGCGCTGGACGACGCCCTGCACGCCGGGGCCGCCTGACGGACGGGCATGGCCTCCGGCAATCCTTCTTCCGGCGTGCGCGTGGACCCGGCCGAGGTCGAACTTACTGCCATGCGCGCCCAGGGGGCGGGCGGGCAGAACGTGAACAAGGTGTCCAGCGCCGTGCACCTGCGCTTCGACATCGCGGCCTCTTCATTGCCTGAAGATGTGAAACAGCGCCTGCTGGCCCTGCGCGACAGCCGCATCACCCAGCAGGGGGTATTGGTCATCAAGGCCCAGCAATACCGCACCCAGGAGGCCAACCGCCTGGATGCGTTGGCGCGCCTGCAGGCGCTGGTGGACAGCGTGGCGCGGCCGCCGCGCGTGCGACGTGCCACGCGGCCCACGCTGGGATCGCAGCAGCGGCGGCTGGAGGCCAAAAGCCGGCGCGGAGGTGTCAAGGCATTGCGCGGGCGGCCCCATCTGGGGGAGTGACGCTGCTTCACATCGCATTGGTGCGATGGATGGGACGCTGTGATGGGGTCTATGGCGCTTGGCATCAAGCATGTCGCTCCCACATGATTGCAACCTGGACTGAGGTTTTGCCATGAACACCCCCCATACCCCTTCTGTCACCTCTTCGACGACCGCTGCCGCGCTGCCCGTGCTGTTCGTCTCGCACGGCGCGCCGCTGTTTGCGCTGGAGCCCGGCAGTACCGGCCCGGCGCTCACCCGCTGGGGCGCTGAACTGAAGGCGCAGTACCCCCGCTTGCGCGGCGTGGTCATCATGTCGCCGCACTGGGTGGCGCGCGGCGCCACCGTCATGACCGGGGCGCAGCCCGAGACCTGGCACGACTTCGGCGGTTTTCCTCGTCCGCTCTATGCGCTCCAGTACCCGGCTGCCGGAGCACCCGCCCTGGCGCAGGAGGTGTTGGCCCTGCTGGAGCAGGCTGGCATCGACGCGCGAGGCGACGCGGCACGCCCCTTTGACCATGGCGCCTGGGTGCCGCTGATGCATCTGTTCCCGCAGGCCGACGTGCCCGTGGTGCAGGTCGCGCTGCCCGTGGGTGCCGGTCCGGCAGAGGTGTATGCGATGGGTGCGGCGCTGCGCGGCCTGCGCGAGCAGGGCGTGCTAGTCGTGGGCTCTGGCAGCATGACGCACAACCTGGCCGAGTTTTTTGGCGGCGCCGACCAGCCCGCATCCTATGTGGTGGAATTCAGCCGCTGGATCGAGGCGCAGCTGCAGCAGGGCGACACCGCAGCCCTGTTGGACTACCGCGCCCGTGCGCCGCATGCCCGGCGTGCGCATCCCACGGAAGACCACTTCCTGCCCATCTTCTTTGCGCTGGGCGCTGGCGGCGAAGGCGCCGAGGCGCACTATCTGAGCCGCGAAGTCATGTATGGCATGCTGGCCATGGACGCCTTCGCGCTGCAGGCTGCCTGACACTTCCCCCATCACGACGTTGCCCATGCTCGACCTACCCCTTTCCTTCCTTCACCGCCCCGCGACGCCCGGCTCCGAGCCGTGGCTGCTGGTGCTCATGCACGGCGTGGGCAGCAACGAACAGGACCTGTTCGGCCTGGCCCCGTATGTACCCCCGCAATACCACGTACTGAGCCTGCGCGCACCGTACCGTATGGGGCCGACGGCCAATGCCTGGTTCGAATTCACCGTGGCAGCGGATGGCGCGCGCAGCATCAACGAGCCGCAGGAGGCCGCCAGCCGCGCGCTGGTGGCGCAGACCGTGGACGCCGCGGCGCGCCAGCTGGGCATTCCCGCCGCGCGCGTGGTGGCGGGCGGCTTCAGCCAGGGCGGCATCATGGCGCTGACCCTGCTGCTCACGCGGCCTGAACTGCTGCACGGCGCGATGGTCTGGCACAGCCGGCTGCTGCCGCAGGCGCTGCCCCATGCGGCGCAGCCGGCCGCGCTGGCGGGGCGCCAGCTCTGGGTGAGCCATGGCGTGCAGGACAACGTCATTCCGCTGGCCAGTGCCCAGGCCATACGCGACCATGTCCGGACGCTGCCGCTGGCGCTGAGCTACCGCGAGTACCCGGGCATGCACGAAATCCGCCCGGAGGAACTGCGCGATTCCATGGCCTGGCTGCACGGCCTGGCCGCAGGCGCCGCCGGTTGACCCCGGTGGTAAGCCTCGTAACCTCTGGTGGTTTAACGTGGTTTTATATGAAACAGGGCTGTAGCATAGGCGGATCAAGCGCTAATAGCTATCAATATTGAAGCGAAGGTGCCCCTTGCACGGTGCGAGGGGGCCTCGTGGAGAAAGGACCGCCATGCCTGTACGAGACCCCGCCGAATTCCATCCCCGGCAGGAGTCCTCGGTCTCTGTCTGGACCGTCATTGCCCTGGTGGCGATCGCCGCCGCGGGTGCCGCCTGGTGGTTCGGGTGGCGCCACACCCAGGCCCCCGAACCCGCGCCCGCGGCCCCCGCCGTCGAGGCCGCACCCCCCGCCGCCGCGCCGCAGGTACCCGCGTCCGGCCCGCAGAACCCGGTGGAAGTGCTGGAACCCCCGGCCGACGCGCTGCCCGCGCTGGCCGATTCCGACGCCTACGTGGCCCGCGCGCTGGCGGAACTGCTGGGGCCGCAGGCGGCGGCGCTGCTGCAGCCCGAGGGGCTGGTGCGCCGCATGGTGGCGACCATCGACAACCTCGCACGCGCCCAGGCACCCTCGCGCATGTGGCCCGTGCAGCCCACGCCCGGCCGTTTCACGGTGGAAGGGGCGCAGGATGCGCCTGCGCAGACCATCGCACCGGCCAACGCGGCGCGTTACCAAGCCTTCGTCACGCTGGCCGAAGCCGTGCCCGTGGACGCCGCGGTGAAGCTCTATGCCCGCATGTATCCGCTGTTCCAGGCGGCCTATGAAGAACTGGGTTTTCCCGGGCGCTACTTCAACGACCGCCTTGTGGCGGTACTCGACCACCTGCGCGCCGCGCCCGAGCCGGCGGGGCCCTTGCAGGTGCGGCTGGTGCCCGTGGTGGGCGAGGTGCCGTCCACCCGGCCCTGGGTGCGTTACGAATTCGTGGACCCCCAACTGCAGGCACTCTCCAGCGGTCAGAAGATGCTGGTGCGCATGGGCCCTGAGAATGCGCGCCGCCTGAAGGCCGTGCTGGCCGAGCTGCGCCGCCGCGTGGCCACCGGAGACATGGCGGCGGGCAACGTCGCGCGCATACCGGCGCAGGCGACGCCGCCTGCCAGCCGCTGACCACTACGGCGTGGGCAGAGGCAACGCCGTCTTGTAGCGCACCTGCTTGAGCGTGAAGCTGGTGCGGATCTTCTCGATGCCCGGGATGGGCGTGAGCTGCTCGAGAATGAACCGTTCCAGCGCTGCGATGTCGGGCAACGCCACGCGGATCAGGTAGTCGCTGTCGCCCGTCATCAGGTAGCACTCCATCACCTGGTCATGCTCGGCGATGCGCTGTTCGAAGGCCGAGAGCGCTTCCTTGCTCTGGCTTTTCAGGCTGATGTTGATGAACACATTGAGCCCCAGCCCCAGCGCCGTGGCGTTGGCCAGCGCCACGTAACGGCTGATGACGCCAGCGGCCTCCAGTGCCTTGACCCGGGCCAGGCAGGGTGAGGGCGACAGGTGCACGCGCCGCGCCAGCTCCACATTGGACAGCGCGCCATCGGCCTGCAATTCGGCCAGGATGCGCAAATCGGTAGCGTCAAGCTTCATATGCTGAAAATCATTCCATGAGCGGCATATTGTGCCGATGAAGGGTGAAA
Organism: Diaphorobacter sp. LI3; assembly: GCF_022807955.1. Taxonomy (NCBI): domain Bacteria; kingdom Pseudomonadati; phylum Pseudomonadota; class Betaproteobacteria; order Burkholderiales; family Comamonadaceae; genus Diaphorobacter; species Diaphorobacter sp. LI3. Next base: position 1,847,176 of record NZ_CP094346.1, read on the forward strand.
CAGCGTGTGAATCGGCATCCTATTTCGGTATGCGGGGCCTACAGTGGCGCGATGAACGCCCCCACGCCCCTCGCAACACTGGCTACCCTCGCTGCCGCGGCCAGCCCCGATACCGACCCCCAGGAAACCGCCGAATGGCGTGACGCCCTGCAGGCCCTGGTGGCCACGGCAGGGCCTGAGCGCGCGCGCTTTCTGCTGGACGAGCTGAACCGGCTGGCCGGCCAACTGCGCGTGGACTGGCGCCCCGGCCTGAACACGCCCTACGTGAACACCGTGTCCGTGCAGGAGCAGGGGGTGTTCCCCGGCGACCTGGCGATCGAGGAGCGTCTGGCGTCCATCATGCGCTGGAACGCGCTGGCCATGGTGGTGCGCGCCAACCAGGCCTATGGTGAACTTGGCGGCCACATTGCCAGCTACGCCAGTGCGGCCGACCTGTTCGAGAGCGGCTTCAACCACTTCTTCCGCGCCCGCGAGGGTCTGGGCGAAGGCCAGCACCGGGGCGACCTGGTGTTCTTCCAGCCGCACAGCGCGCCCGGCGTGTACGCGCGCGCCTTCCTCGAAGGGCGTTTGAGCGAGCAGGACCTCATGCACTACCGCCAGGAGATCACCGCCCCGGCGCAAGGCGCGCGTGGCCTCTCCAGCTACCCGCATCCCTGGCTCATGCCGGACTTCTGGCAGTTCCCCACCGGCTCCATGGGCATCGGCCCCATCAGCAGCATCTACCACGCGCGCTTCATGCGCTACCTCACGCACCGCAACCTGCTGGATTGCTCCGCACGCAAGGTGTGGGGCGTGTTCGGCGACGGCGAGATGGACGAACCCGAATCCATGAGCGCCCTCACGCTCGCCGCGCGCGAGGGGCTGGACAACCTCGTCTGGGTCGTCAACTGCAACCTGCAGCGCCTGGACGGCCCAGTGCGCGGCAACGGCCGCATCATCGACGAGCTGGAGCGCCTGTTCGCTGGCGCGGGCTGGAACGTGGTCAAGCTCGTCTGGGGCAGCGACTGGGACGGCCTGTTCGCCCGCGACCTCACGGGCGCGCTGGTGCGCACGCTCGAAGGCACGGTCGATGGGCAAATGCAGACCTTTGCCGCCAAGGATGGGCGCTACAACCGCGACCACTTCTTTGGCCAGAACCCTGCACTGGCCGCGCTGGCGCAAGGCATGACCGACGAGCAGATCGACCGCTTGAAGCGCGGCGGGCATGACCTGGTGAAGATCCACGCGGCCTATGCTGCCGCCGCGCGCCACCGCGGCCAACCCACGGTGATCCTCGCGCACACCAAGAAGGGCTACGGCATGGGCCAGGCCGGCCAGGGCAAGATGACCACGCACAGCCAGAAGAAGCTCGACGACGCCGACCTCATCGAATTCCGAAACCGCTTCAACCTGCCTTTGAGCGACGCGCAGGCCACCGGACTGGCGTTCTACAAGCCGGGGGACGACAGCCCCGAGATGCAGTACCTGCGCCGCCAACGCCAGGCCCTGGGCGGCTACCTGCCCCGGCGCGAAACGGTGTGCGACGTGCTGCCCGTGCCCGCTATCGCCAGCTACGCGCAGTTCGCGCTGGCCGCCGATGGCAAGGAGATGAGCACCACCATGGCCTTCGTGCGCATACTGGGCACGCTGCTCAAGGACGCTACGCTCGGCCCGCGCATCGTCCCCATCGTGGCCGACGAGGCGCGCACCTTCGGCATGGCCAACCTGTTCAAGCAGGTCGGCATCTACAGCAGCGTGGGCCAGCGCTACGCGCCCGAGGACATCGGTTCGGTGCTGAGCTACCGCGAGGCGCTGGACGGCCAGATTTTGGAAGAAGGCATCAGCGAGGCCGGTGCCATCGCCAGCTGGACGGCCGCGGCGACGAGCTACAGCGTGCACGGCATGGCCATGCTGCCGTTCTACATCTATTACTCCATGTTCGGCTTCCAGCGCGTGGGCGACGCCATCTGGGCCGCCGCCGACCAGCGCGCGCGCGGTTTCCTGCTGGGCGCCACCTCGGGCCGCACCACGCTGGGCGGCGAGGGCCTGCAGCACCAGGATGGCACCAGCCACCTGGTGGCCGCCACCATCCCCAACTGCAAGGCCTACGACCCGGCCTTCGCGGGCGAGATGGCCGTGATCGTGGACGCTGGCATGCGCGAGATGGTCACCGAGCAGCGCGACGTTTTCTATTACGTCACGCTCATGAACGAAAACTACGCCCAGCCGGACCTGCCGGCCGAGGCGCATGCAGGGGTGCTGCGTGGATGCTATGTATTCAATAGCTATCAGCGCTTGCTGGAAGGGCGCGGTGGCTCAAATTCATCTCAAGAAAACGTGACCCTGCTGGGCTCCGGCGCCATCCTCACCGAGGTCATAAAGGCGGCGCAACGGCTGGCCGATGAGGGTATCGCAGCCACCGTGGTCAGCGTGACGAGCTGGAGCGAGCTGGCGCGTGATGGCATGGCCTGTGAGGCCGGGCGTGACAGGGGGGATGCAGGCGATGCCAAGCCCTGGCTTACGCAGGTACTGGAGGGAACGAGCGGCCCGGTCATTGCCGCCACGGACTATGTGCGGGCCGTGCCCGAATCGGTGCGCGCCTATGTGCCCGAGGGGCGCCGCTACCGCACGCTGGGCACGGATGGCTTTGGCCGCAGTGACACGCGGGCGGCGCTGCGTGCGTACTTTGGGGTCGATGCCGCCAGCATTGCGCAGGCGGCGCGGGCCGCGCTGACGGGCGGTTGAGGGGCGGTTGAGGGGCGGGAATGAAGCCGCCTCAGCCGGACAGGGGCCGGCCGAAGAACGCATCCAGCACGGGCAGCAGGGTGGGGAATTCCTGCCCGAAACGTTCACGGTGCACGAAGTACGCCTCGCAGGCCACGGCGAAGAACTCCGCGGGCGCGGTGGCGCCGTACGCATCCAGCCACGGCCATGCACCGCCGAAACGCTCGGCGATGATGACCTGCTCGCGGAACTGCTCGTACGCGGGCTCCCAGGCGTCGCGCCAGGCCGCGTGCGCGGCGCGCGCGCCCCGCGTGCCCATGAATCCCGGAGGCAAAGGCGGGCAGCCGTCGGCCGGGCCGTTGCGCATGTCGATCTTGTGCACGAACTCGTGGATCACCACGCTGGTAGCGGCCGGTTGTCCGTCCGGTCCGCCCTGGCCGGCCCCGTCCACGGCGGGCCAGCTCAGCATGACGGGGCCACGCTCCATGGCTTCGCCCAACAGCACCTCGTCGTAGTGGTGCACCACGCCGGCGGCATCCACGGCCTGGCGGCGCGCCACGGCCTCGGCCGGATGCACCACGATACCCACGAAGTCGTCGTACCAGGCCAGCGCACGCTCGGGAGCGCCCCAGTGCAGCAGCGGCAGGCAGGCCTGGGCCGCAATCGAGACCGCCATGGCATCGGTCACCACCAGCCCATGGGCGCCGGTGAACTCCTTGCGGTCCAGGAACAGCGCGCTCAGGGCGCGCAGCTTGCCTTGGTCATGCAGTGGCAGCGCCTGCAGGAATGGGTAGCGCCGCAGGGTCTGCAACCACAGTTGCGCGGAGATGTCGGGGAGAGGGGCCACGGTGGCGCGTACGCGCAGGGCCAGTTGGCGAAGGAAGTGCAGGGGTGCGCGGTTACGTGCCATGCCGCTACGTGGGGACGAGCGGCAGGCGCTGCAAGCCCTCGGCCGTCAGGCGCAGCACGCCGGCGCGCGGCGGGTGGGCGTCCAGGTCCCAGTCCGTGAGCACGTGGCGCGCCAGGCCGGGGGCCAGTACATGGTCTGCCGGCAGATGGGTGTGGCCGTGGATGAGCGCCTGGGCCCCCGCGGCGCGCAGCCACTCGATGGCGGCCGGGCTGTCCACATCGGCATAGACCGCGGCGCCGGCCTGCTTGCGCGCCTCGCTCTCGCTGCGGGCGCTGCGGCCCTGTGCGCGGCGCTCGTGCAGCGGGCGCGCCAGCAACTGGGCCTGCCATTGCGGGTTGCGTGCCAGGATGCGAAAGCGCTGGTATTCCACATCGTTCAGGCACAGCGCATCGCCATGCGACAGCAGCCAGCGCCGGCCAGCGAACGTGAGCACCGTGGGATCGGCCAGCACGGGTATACCGGTGTGGCGCGTGAAGCCCTCACCCACGAGGAAGTCGCGGTTGCCGTGCATGAAATACAGCGGCCTCGCGTGCGCGGCCTGGGCCAGCAGGGCGCAGTAGGTGCCTTCGAAGCTGCCCGGCTCGTCGATGGCGTCGTCGCCCACCCAGACCTCGAACAGGTCGCCCAGCAGGAACACCGCGTCGGCGGGCGTGCTGTGCAGGTACTGCCGCAAGGCCTGCACCGTGGAGGGCTGGGCTGGCTCCAGGTGCAGGTCGGAGATGAAGTCCACCGTGCGCCACGCGGCTGGCGCGGCCAGCTCGTCCATCGGCGGCACGGATGGTGTCATCGCAGGGCTTACAGCGCCACAGCCTTGTCGATCACCACGGCGTCGAAGGGCACGTCGTCGTGGAAGCCCTTGCGCGTGGTGCGCACCTTCTTGATGGCGTCCACCACGTCCTCGCCCTTAACCACCTTGCCGAACACGGCGTAGCCCCAGCCCTGGGGTGTGGGGGAGGTGTGGTTCAGGAAGGCGTTGTCCACCACGTTGATGAAGAACTGGGCCGTGGCGCTGTGCGGGTCGCCGGTGCGGGCCATGGCGATGGTGTACTTGTCGTTCTTCAGGCCGTTGGCGGCCTCGTTCTCAATGGGCGCATCGGTCGGCTTTTGCTTCATATCGGCCGTGAAGCCGCCGCCCTGGGCCATGAAGTTCTTGATCACGCGGTGAAAGATCGTGCCGTCGTAGAAGCCCTTGTTCACGTAGTTCAGGAAGTTGGCGGTGGACTTGGGTGCGTTCACGGCATCCAGTTCCAGCGTGATGACGCCCTGGGTGGCCGTTTCGGCACCGTTGATGGTGACGTGCAGTTCGACTTGTGGGTTGCTCATGGCGGGTGTCCTTTCAGGTTACTTGACCAGGGTTGCGGATTGGATGACCACGGGGGTCGTGGGCACGTTCTGGTGCATGCCGCGGTTGCCGGTGGCCACGGCCTTGATCTTGTCCACCACCTCGGTGCCGCTCACCACCTTGCCGAACACGGCGTAGCCGTGGCCGTCGGGCTGGGGCGCGTTGAGCATGGCGTTGTTCGCCACGTTGATGAAGAACTGGCTGGTCGCCGAATTGGGGTTGGCCGTGCGGGCCATGGCGATGGTGTACTTGTCGTTCTTCAGCCCGTTGGCGGCTTCCAGCGGGATCGGGGCCTTGGTGGGCTTTTGCTGCATGTCGGCCGTGAAGCCGCCACCCTGGACCATGAAGCCATCGATCACGCGGTGAAAGACCGTGCCGTCATAGTGCTTGTCGGCCACGTAGGCCAGGAAGTTCTCCACCGTCTTGGGCGCCTTGGCCGGGTCCAGTTGCACCACGATGTCACCCAGGCTGGTGGCGAGCTTGACCTGGGGTGCTGCGGCACTGGCGGTCTGGGCATTTGCTACTGTAAAAATAGCTGCTAGCGCAAATCCAGCAAGCGTTTGGGTGATATTTCTTCTGGAAATCATGGTTGCTCCTTGATCGAAAGGGATAGGGGGCCCGCGGCGCCCGGCTATGCGGGGTCGGGGCCGGCGCGCAAGACGGCGCGCCTCAGCGGCTGGCCGGGGTGGCGGCCTGGGGTGCGGCGGGTTTCGATTCGGCGGCGAACAGCTCGCGCAGCAGCTTGAGCTTGGGCGCCACCGAGGCGGCCGTGGCACGGTCCAGCTGTTGCGCCCGCAGATACGACTGGCTGGCCAGCTTGGCGTGGATGTCGCCCAGGTTCTCGTGGGCGGTGGCGTAGTCGGGTTTGGTGCGGATCGCCGTCTCCAGCGCTGCGCGGGCTTTTTCCAACTGGTTCTGGCTGGCGTAGAGCACGGCCAGGTTGTTGTAGGGCTCAGGCAGCTCGGGGTAGTCCTCGGTCAGCTGCACGAAGGCATCGATGGCTTCGGCAGGCTTGCCGGAATCGGCCAGCGCCACGGCGCGCAGGAAGCGCAACTGCGGATCGCGCGGGGTGGCGGCCAGGCGCTGGTCCAGCTTCACGATGGCTTCGGCGGGCTTGCCCAGCTGGAGCAGGCGGGAAATGTCGGCGTACTCGTCCGCCTGGGCCCATGAAGCTGCGAGCAGGGCCACAGTGGCGGCAAGCAGATGCAGGCAGCGGAGGGCGGGTCGGCGTGCAGGAGTCATGGAGGAGGGGTTGGAGAGACGGAGCAGCGCGGTCGGGCCGCGGTGCGGGCTTATACTGCGGCCGATTGTAGCGGAGGGGTTTTGTCATGCCGGTACGCTGTTGCCGCTCCTGATGGCGGGCCCGCCGCCCTTGCGGCAGACCGCCTGCGCGCCCCGCGGCACCGCCCATCGCGCGCACCCGCCCTGAGTCGCGCGCCGCACCGGGCGCGCACCGCACCCACCGATTCCCTGGACCCGTCATCCATGAGCTTGCGTATCTACAACACGCTGTCGCGTGCATTGGAGGAGTTTTCCCCGCTCGAACCCGGCCACGTGCGCATGTACGTGTGCGGTATGACCGTGTACGACCTGTGTCACCTGGGCCATGCGCGCTCCATGATCGCCTTCGACGTGGTGCAGCGCTGGCTGCGCGCCTCGGGCTTGGCGGTGACCTACGTGCGCAACATCACCGACATCGACGACAAGATCATCAAGCGCGCGGTGGAGAACGGCGAGACCATCCGCAGCCTGACCGACCGCATGATCGACGCGCTGCATCAGGACGCCGACGCGCTGGGCATCGAGCGTCCCACGCACGAGCCCCGCGCCACCGCCTATGTGCCGCAGATGCTGGACATGATCGGCACGCTCCAGGGCAAGGGCCTGGCCTACCAGGCGGGCAACGGCGACGTGAACTATGCGGTGCGCAAGTTCCCCGGCTACGGCAAGCTGTCGGGCAAGTCGCTGGACGAGCTAAATGCCGGCGAGCGTGTGGCCGTGCAGGACGGCAAGCACGACCCGCTGGACTTCGTGCTGTGGAAGTCCGCCAAGCCCGAAGAGCCAGCCGATGTGAAGTGGCGCAGCCCCTTCGGCGAGGGGCGCCCGGGCTGGCATATCGAATGCTCCGCCATGGGCTGCGCGCTGCTGGGCGAGAGCTTCGACATCCACGGCGGTGGCGCCGATCTGCAGTTTCCGCACCACGAGAACGAGATCGCCCAGAGCGAGGGCGCCACGGGCAAACCGTTCGCGCGGCTGTGGATGCACAACGGCTTCATCAACGTGGACAACGAGAAGATGTCCAAGAGTCTGGGCAACTTCTTCACCATCCGCGACGTGCTCAAGGAATACGACGCGGAGACTGTGCGCTTCTTCGTGGTCCGCAGCCACTACCGCAGCCCGCTGAACTACAGCAACGTGCACCTGGACGATGCGCGTGCCGCGCTCAAGCGCCTGTACACCGCGCTGAGCCTGGTGGCACCGGCCCCGGTCGAGGTGGACTGGGCCGAAGGCTACGCCGCCCGCTTCAAGGCGGCCATGGACGAGGACTTCGGCACCCCCGAAGCGGTGGCCGTGCTGTTCGACCTGGCCGGTGAGGTGAACCGCAGCAAGTCGCCCGCCGCGGCGGGCTTGCTGAAGGCGCTGGGCTGCCACTTGGGGCTGCTGCAGGCGGATCCGCAGGACTTTCTGAAAGCAGGCGCCGGGCTGGACGAGGCGGCCATCCAGGCGCAGATCGCCGCGCGCGCCGCCGCCAAGGCGGCCAAGAACTTCGCCGAGGCCGACCGCATCCGCAATGATCTGCTGGCGCAGGGTATCGTGCTCAAGGACTCCGCCACGGGCACGACCTGGGAGGCGGCTCAGTAAATGGGTTTCGATTCAAATTGGCATGTAGGGCTTGTGGGGTAAGCGGTGGCAGCTACTAAAAAAATAGCGGATGCACCTCCGTCCCTCACGCCCCCCAGCTATTGGGAAGAGGCCTGCCGGCATCTGACCAAGAAGGACCGCGTGATGCGTCGCCTGATTCCCCAGGTAGGCAACGTGGCCCTGACCCAGCGCGGCGACGCCTTCACCACGCTGGCGCGCTCCATCGTGGGCCAGCAGGTGTCGGTGGCGTCGGCGCAGCGCGTGTGGGACCAGTTCGCCGCGCTGTCGCGCAGCATGACGCCGCGCAGCGTGCTCAAGCTCAAGGTGGACGACATGCGTGCGGCCGGCCTGTCGGCACGCAAGGTGGAGTACCTGGTGGACCTGGCGCTGCACTTCGACAGCGGCCGGCTGCACGTGAAGCAGTGGGACGAGATGGACGACCAGGCCATCGTTGCCGAGCTGGTGGCGATCCGCGGCATCAGCCGCTGGACGGCGGATATGTTCCTCATCTTCCATCTGGCGCGGCCGAACGTGCTGCCGCTGGACGATGCCACGCTGATCCAGGGCATCAGCCAGCATTATTTTTCGGGCGATCCGGTCAGCCGCAGCGATGCGCGCGAAGTGGCTGATGCGTGGAAACCCTGGTGCAGCGTGGCGAGTTGGTATATTTGGCGGTCGCTCGCCCCCCTGCCGGTGGACTACTGAACAACGCAGGGCGGCCGGTACCGGGCACCGCCCCGAGGAGAAAACAAGTTGGCGAAAAAGACCTTTCTGGACTTCGAGCAGCCCATTGGCGAGCTGGAATCCAAAATCGAAGAACTGCGCTATGTGCAGAACGAGAGCGCGGTGGACATCTCCGAGGAGATTGACCAGCTCAGCAAGAAGAGCCTGCAGCTCACCAAGGACATCTACAGTGACCTGACCCCCTGGCAGATCACGAAGATCGCGCGCCATCCGGAGCGCCCGTACACCATGGACTACGTGCGCGAGATCTTCACGGATTTCGTGGAAATGCACGGCGACCGGCACTTCGCGGACGACCAGTCCATCGTGGGGGGGCTCGCGCGCTTCAACGGCCACGCCTGCATGGTGCTGGGCCACCAGAAGGGCCGCGACACCAAGGAGCGCACCGCGCGCAACTTCGGCATGAGCCGGCCCGAGGGCTACCGCAAGGCCCTGCGCCTGATGAAGACGGCCGAGAAGTTCAAGCTGCCCGTGTTCACTTTCGTCGATACGCCCGGTGCATACCCCGGCATCGACGCCGAGGAGCGCGGCCAGTCCGAAGCCATCGGCCGCAACATCTACGAGATGGCCCAGCTGGAAGTGCCGATCATCACCACGGTGATCGGCGAAGGCGGATCCGGCGGTGCGCTGGCCATCAGCGTGGCCGACCAGGTCATCATGCTGCAATACTCGATTTACTCGGTCATCAGCCCCGAGGGCTGCGCGTCCATCCTCTGGAAGACCAGCGACCGCGCGCAGGATGCCGCCGAGGCCATGGGCATCACGGCGCACCGCCTGAAGGCCCTGGGTCTGGTGGACAAGATCGTGAACGAGCCCGTGGGGGGCGCACACCGCGACCACAAGCAGATGGCCGCCTTCCTCAAGCGTGCCCTGGGCGACGCCTACCGCCAGCTGTCGGACCTCAAGCCCAAGGAACTGCAGGACCGCCGCTACGAGCGTCTGCAGAGCTACGGCCGTTTCACGGACACCAAGGCGGACAGCCGCTAAGGCGGGAGGCGCACGCGCAGTCAGCGACGCGCCGATCCTTGAAAAAGGTGGGGGAATCCCCGCCTTTTTTTGTCACTTACTTGTATCAAAACGTATTATCTTTCCTCGTGCGGACGCGCATCGCCGCAGGAAGAAGGGTTACGTATGTCTCTGTGGAAGTCTCTCAAGGGCCAGATTCTGCTGGTATCGCTGGCCTGCCTCGTGGTGGCGCTGGTCGCGCTCTCGGCGGCGAATCTGTGGACCGCCCGCTCGCACGCCCATGCGTCGCTGGCGTCCGAAACGCAGCTGCTCGCGCACAGCCATGTGGAAACGCTGCGCACCTGGGCCAACGCCAAGGCGGCCATCGTGGAGGCTGCAGGCGCGGCGCTGGATGACGAGCAGCCTCCCAAGGCGCTGCTGATGCTGTCCAAGGCGGGGGACTTCCTGGTCAGCTACTTTGGCTACGCCGACAAGCGGACGGCGTTTTCGTCGCCCCAGAACCTGCCGCCCGATTACGACCCCACCACGCGGCCCTGGTACCAGCAAGCCGCTCAGGCCAGCGGGAGCGTTCTCACCGCCCCGTATGCGGACGCGGGCGGCAACGGCCTGGTGGTGACTTTCGCGCGCGCCGCCCGCGAAGGGGGCAGCGTCAAGGCCGTGATGGCCGGCGATGTTTCGCTGGCTGCGGTGATTGCCAACGTCACCTCCATCAAGCCCACGCCGTCCAGCTACGCCTTTCTCGTCGGAGGTGACGGCGCCATCATCGCCCACCCCGACGCCAAGCTGGCGCTGAAGCCGGCGACCGACATCGCCCCCGCGCTGTCGGCGCAGGGCCTGGCCGGCATTGCGCAAAGCGGTGCGCTGCAGGCCATGGAACTGCAGGGCCGGCCCATGTTGCTGCATGTCTCCAAGGTTCCGGACACCCCTTGGATGCTGGTGATTGCCCAGGACCGTGACGAGGCGCTGGCCGCCATCTCCAGCATGCTGCGCGTTTCGCTGGTGGCCGGCATTGCGGTACTGGTTATCGCCACCCTGCTGCTGGCAGGAGTACTGGCGCGGCGCCTGCGCCAACTCACCCAGGTGCGCGACGCCATGCACCAGATTGGCGAGGGCGACGGCGACCTGTCGCGCCGCATCGACGCGCAGGGCGAGAACGAACTCGCGCAGATCGCGGGCAGTTTCAACAACTTTGCCACCAAGCTCTCGGGTGTGCTGGCGCAGATCCGGGATGCGAGCCAGTCGGTGCGTCTGGCGTCGGAAGAGATCGCCACGGGCAACCAGGACCTGTCCAGCCGCACCGAGCTGACGGCCTCCAGCCTGCAGCAGACAGCCGCCTCGATGCAGCAGCTCACCGAGACGGTGCGCCACAACGCCGACGCTGCCCGCCAGGCCAATCAGATGGTCGCGCAGGCGGCGGGGGTGGCACAGCACGGCGGCACCGTGGTGGGCAACGTGGTCAGTACCATGGAGCAGATCAATGCGGCGTCGCGCAAGATCAACGACATCATTGGCGTGATCGATGGCATCGCCTTCCAGACCAACATCCTCGCGCTGAATGCGGCCGTCGAGGCAGCGCGCGCGGGCGAGCAGGGCCGGGGCTTCGCCGTGGTGGCGGGCGAGGTGCGCAACCTGGCGCAGCGCAGCGCCGAGGCCGCGCGCGAGATCAAAGCGCTGATCGGCTCGTCGGTGGCGCAGGTGGAAGAGGGCTCGCGGCTGGTCAACGATGCGGGCACCACCATGGCAGACATCGTGCAGTCGGTGCAGCGCGTCACGGACATCATGGCCGAGATCACCGCCTCCACGAACGAGCAAAGCACCAGCATTGGCGAGGTAGGCCAAGCCGTGGCGCAGTTGGATCAGATGACCCAGCAGAACGCGGCACTGGTGGAAGAAAGCGCCGCAGCGGCGGCCAGCCTCAAAGACCAGTCCGTGCGCCTGTCCGACGTGGTGGGCACCTTCCGGCTGCACGACGAGGCCGCAAGCGCCGGTCGGGCGGCGCCGCTGGCACTGCAGCGCTAGCGTGGCGGGGCGCTGGCGCGCGCCGATAATCGGCCGCCATGCCTGCCCATACGCCACCGCGCCCGCACTGCCGCCGCAGGAGGGACGCTTGACCCAGTCGTTCGACGCCGCAGTCGCGGCCTTCCGGCCCCGTCTGCCCCTGGCCGTGGCCCTCAGCGGCGGCGCAGATTCGACGGCACTGCTGTTGGCCTGCGCAGCGCGCTGGCCGGGGCAGGTGGTGGCTTTCCACGTGCACCATGGGCTGCAGGCGGCGGCCGACGGGTTTGAGCAGCATTGCGTGGCCTTGTGTGAGCGGCTGGGCATACCGCTGTGGGTGCGCCGCGTGGATGCGCGCCACGCCGCCGGACAAAGCCCTGAAGACGCGGCGCGCCAGGCGCGTTACAAGGCTTTTGAGGCGTTGTCGCTTGACTGTCAATCGCTAGTAGCTATAAAAACAATAGCGTTGGCGCAGCATGCGGATGACCAGGTCGAGACATTGCTGCTCGCCCTATCGCGGGGCGCGGGCGTAGCCGGGCTTGCCGCCATGCCGGCGCAGTGGCAGCGCGCGGGCATGGACTGGTGCAGGCCGCTGCTGCGCGTGGCAGGCGCCGACGTGCGCGCCTGGCTGGTCGCGCGTGGCGAACGCTGGGTGGAAGACCCGACCAACGCCGACGAGCGCTTCACGCGCAACCGCATCCGCCACCAGTTGCTGCCGGCGCTGCAGCAGGCGTTCCCGCAGTTTCGTGACACCTTTGCACGCAGTTGCGAACACGCGGCGCAGGCCAGCGAACTGCTGCAGGAACTGGCCGCCGCCGATGCAGCGGCCATCGGCCAGCCGCCCCGCATTGCGGCGCTGCGTGCATTGGGAAGGGCGCGCCAGGCGAACGTGCTGCGCCACTGGCTGCGTGTGCACCACGCCACCACGCCTACGGCCGCACAGCTGAACGAATTGCTGGACCAGTTGGCCGCATGTGCCACGCGCGGGCACCGCATTCACCTGAAGGTGGGCGGGGGCTATGTGGTCCGCGAGGCGGAGGTGATCGGTTGGTACAATCAACAGGTTTTGGTCCCCATTTCCGCACGGGACGGCGGCGCGCCAGAACAGCTTTTGCAATAGCGCCGCGCATCTGCGTCCCTGCCATTCCAGAAATTCCATGGCACTGATCGTTCATAAATACGGCGGCACCTCGATGGGCTCCACCGAGCGCATCCGCAATGTCGCCAAGCGCGTGGCCAAGTGGGCGCGGGCCGGCCACCAGATGGTGGTGGTACCCAGCGCCATGAGTGGCGAGACCAACCGCCTGCTGGGCCTGGCCAAGGAGCTCACGCCCTCGCGCATTACCTCCGCCTACCACCGCGAACTCGACATGCTGGCCGCCACGGGTGAGCAGGCCTCGTCGGCCCTGCTGGCCATCGCGCTGCAGGCCGAAGGCATGGAGTCGGTGAGCTACGCCGGCTGGCAGGTGCCCGTGCGCACCGACAGCAGCTACACCAAGGCGCGCATCGAGTCCATCGACGACAAGCGCGTGCGCGCCGACCTGGACGCGGGCAAGGTCGTCATCGTCACGGGCTTCCAGGGCATCGACGAGGGCGGCAACATCACCACGCTGGGCCGCGGCGGCTCCGACACCTCGGCCGTCGCCATCGCCGCCGCGATGAAGGCGCACGAATGCCTGATCTACACCGACGTGGATGGCGTGTACACCACCGACCCGCGCGTGGTGCCCGAGGCGCGGCGCCTGACGACGCTGAGCTTCGAGGAAATGCTGGAGATGGCCAGCCTGGGCAGCAAGGTGCTGCAGATCCGGTCGGTGGAATTTGCCGGCAAGTACAAGGTGCCGCTGCGCGTGCTCTCCAGCTTCACGTCCTGGGACATCGACATCAACGAGGAAGCCAAGTCCGGCACCCTGATCACCTTTGAGGAAGACGAACAAATGGAAAAAGCCGTCGTATCCGGCATCGCTTTCACCCGCGACGAAGCCAAGATCTCCGTGATCGGCGTGCCCGACACCCCCGGTATCGCCTACCAGATCCTGGGCGCGGTGGCCGACGCCAACATCGATGTGGATGTCATCATCCAGAACATGGGCAAGGAAGGGAAGACCGACTTCAGCTTCACGGTGAATCGGAATGACTACCAACGCACCATCGATCTGTTGAAAGACAAGGTGCTGCCCCAACTGGGCGCCGAGGAAATCGTGGGCGATGCCAAGATCGCGAAGGTCAGCATCGTTGGCATCGGCATGCGCAGCCATGTGGGCGTGGCCAGCAATATGTTCCGCGCGCTGAGCGAAGAGGGCATCAACATCAAGATGATCTCCACGTCGGAAATCAAGACCTCCGTGGTGATCGACGAGAAGTACGTGGAACTGGCCGTGCGTACGCTGCACAAGGCGTTCGAGCTGGACCAGGCTGCCGCCTGAAGTTTCGCCGGAATGGCCTTGAAATGAGGCTACAATAGCGGGATTGGAAACGTGACCGAGTGGCCGAAGGTGCTCCCCTGCTAAGGGAGTATGGGGTGTAGAGCCTCATCGAGGGTTCGAATCCCTCCGTTTCCGCCAAACAAAAAACGCGCCTTCATGGCTAGCCGTTCTGTTAAAGTGTTGCTAAGAAAGCTGTAATGGCTCAAAATTCCGCCCTAGTCAACGACTAGGGCGTTTCTTTGTCCAAGGAAAAATCTCATCCAACTTCAGTAAAGCCGACTAAGTGGCCGCCTAGATTTCCGCCGGCCGCGGCGGGTATTCAAGTCAATCACTGCAAGAACCCCAAGTGCGGTAACTTCGGCGTACCGCCCAAGCTTGCGGTTGCCCGAGGCGGGGCCGGTACTCCAGCTTCTTCCGTTGGCCCAGGCGACTACACCGTGGTCGCTACCGGTAAGGACCAGCCGGCACTGAAGTGCCGCCTGTGCGAGGAAATCACCCCTATGCAGAGCAACTTGGCGATTGCCGAGGAGCTTATGCGCATGTCGGAGTACCTTGAACCAGTACTCCCGCAGTGTCCGAACGAGGCCTGCTCTCTATCGGAGGGGGCGCCATCCCTTGAGAATGTGACTCGCTTCGGCACCAACGCCCACGGAACTCCCCGGTTCAAGTGTGTCGGCTGCAAGAAGGCGTTCTCCTTCGGCGGCCGGTCAACCAAGCGCCAACGTCGCAGTCACTCCAATCGCGATATCTTGGTGCATCTGATGAACGCCATGCCGCTGCGGCGCATCATCAAGGTCCTCGATATCTCCCCCAGCCAGCTATACGACCGCATCGACTTCCTCTATGAGCAGGCCCAGATGTTCGCCGGCGAGCGTGAGCGAACCCTCATGGGACGCGACGACCTAGGCTCAAGATATCTGTCGGTTGACCGGCAAAAGCTGGTGGTGAACTGGCACTCTAAGAAGGTGCGAAAGAACACACTTTTGCTGTCCATTGCAACGGCCGACCAGGCTACGGGCTATGTGTTCGGGGTCAACGTCAACTTTGACCCTGCGCTGGACTCTGCTGACGTAGAGAAGGACATGGTTCGCTTTGGCGACCATGCACTTGCCAGAGCGTTTCGCCGCTACGCGAGAGTCTGGCTACCGGCTGATTGGAATGCTGCGGCTGAGAGGGCGGCGCCTCGCGGAGGTACCTCCCGAAAGCCTATGGAATCGGTCATCGAAGAGACGTACGACGCAGCCTTAGGTCGCCCCGATATAGAAGATGGTGAAGGCCCCGCGAACTCATCCCGTGCCCCCGTAAAGGGCATGCTGCTGCATGAGCAAGTGGTGATGTACGCCCACATCCAGCTTGTCACTCGACTGCTCTGCCGTGCCAAGAAGATTCGCTTCTTCACAGACCAGGAGTCGGGCATACGTGCGGCCATTCTGACGGCCGTGCCGAAAAGGGTTCTGGACCGGACGGCTGACGCTTTCTATGTCAAGGTGCTCAAAGATATGTCAGTGGACATGAAGCGCGCGCTGGTTGGTGCAACCAAGCGGCGTCTGGCGCGCTTAGCGGAGAAATACGGGGTAACCCCTGAGGCTGCAGAACTTCTGGCTGCCGAGGAAGAACTGGCGCGCATGGTTGCCATCGGCAAGTGGGGGGACCGCTGGTTCCGCCATCCCATATCGGAGATGCGTGAGCCTGAGAAATCCGTTTGCTGGCTGACCGATATCGACCCGGTCGAAACCGAACCGGACAAGCGTCGGCTCCAGCTTAGCCACCAGGCGCTACTGCACCTGAAAGCCACCCTTACCGCTGTCGACCGCTTCTTTATGCAGGTCCGGCGAGGCCTCACGCTGGCAGAACGCGCGGTGGCCAGCGCCAACACCGACCGACGTCTCTGGTTCGGGAAGAGCGCCTACAACCCCGAAGTCCTGGTGAAGGTGCTCGGCATCTTCCGGACGTACTTCAACTACTGCGAGGTTGGCCGGGACGGGAAAACGCCGGCAATGCGGCTGGGGCTGGCGCGCGGACCCATAGCGCCCGAAGACATCATCTATTTCACTCCCGAACCGCCCGAAAGACGCCGCGCGCCTGCCGCTCGGTCGCTCAAGCCCTCCGGCCCCGTGGCTCACGCAAGCGAGTCACTTGCCGCGTAGGACCCGTAGTTCGAGGTGAGCTTGGTCCGCAGTCAGGGAGCTCACTCGCACTTGGTAGACAGAGAGGGGGGCTCCCGATTCAGGCCCCGAGGACTCTTCCCATTCGGCTACACCCCCTTCACCCTCGCCGCTCACCGAGGAAAGGTACGGGCTCCGCCCTGTGCAGGCCAGCACTACTGCCGGGGCTAGGGTCATCCGCGGCAGAATACCGGTTGGTTTGACCCAATTTGTTACTTCAGCGCCTCTGATAAGGACACGACAAGGCTGGCTGCCATTGTCTCGCCAAGCCTCAACGCTCAGAGAGACAGTCCGATTGCCGTATGCCACGGGAGTGCTGCCCCTGAAGTCCGGAGCGGGCTCGTCGTTGCAGGCAGTGAGGAAGCTGGCGGCACACACGAGCGCGACGCCTAGGGAAAGGGGCTTGAAATTCAGCATGTCCCTTATAGCGACCAAAGAAACGAAGCCCCTCGTGCCGAAGCAGAGGGGCTTGAATCAAGGGCTTAGCAACACCTTAACGGAACGGCTAGGCCTTCATGGCGCGTTTTTTTATGCCGGCGGCGATGTGGTGCCGCCGCGCGTCTCACATCAGCAGCGTCAGCACCACAATCACTACGCCGATGAGCAGGTTCACGCCAACCCAGGTGCGGATGCTTGCCAGCGCCAGGCCGCCTGCAGGCCAGTCGGAGGCGGCGACGGCCTGCTCCAGGCGGCTGAGCAGCGCGAAGTAGATGTAGGCGAAGATGCCCATCATCACGATGCCGAGGGTCGCCATGATGGTCCAGTCCAGCGGCATCGAGAAGGCGCCGCCCGCGCCGATGCTCACCGCGCCGATCATGCCCAGCCCGCTCGTCAGCACGGCCACGATGGCGATGGCGACCGCGCCCAGGAAGCGCTGCAGCACGCCGTGCATCAGCGCCACGCGCTGCGGCGGCTCCAGCATCTGTACGGCGGGGCGCAGGAAGAAATGGGCGAAGACCATGCCGCCGATCCAGACGATGATCGACAGCACGTGGGTGAGCTTGAGGGCGTTATAGAGCATGGCGGCGCATTGTGCCGCCATGCCGGTCGATGCGGGCCATGCACTGACGCGGCGCAGGGTTGATGGTTGCCCGCCGTCAAGCGGAGGCCATGGCGGAGCGCAGTGCCCGCGCGGCCTGCACCATGTGGCGCAGCGCGGCCTCGGTCTCGGGCCAATTGCGGGTCTTGAGGCCGCAGTCAGGGTTGACCCAGAGGTTGCGTGCGGGCACGACCTCGGCCGCCTTGCGCAGCAGGCGCGCCATCTCCTGCGAGCCGGGTATGCGTGGCGAATGGATGTCGTAGACGCCGGGGCCGATCTCGTTGGGGTATTTGAAACTGCCGAAGCCCCGCAGCAGTTCCATGTCGGAGCGGCTGGTCTCGATGGTGATGACGTCGGCGTCCATGGCGGCGATCTCGGGCAGGATGTCGTTGAACTCGCTGTAGCACATGTGGGTGTGGATCTGCGTCGTGTCCTGCACGCCGCAGGCACTGATGCGGAAGGCCCGCGTGGCCCAGTCCAGGTACGGTTTCCAGCCTGTGCGGCGCAACGGCAGGCCTTCGCGGATGGCGGGCTCGTCAATCTGCACGATGGCGATCCCGGCGGCCTCCAGATCCACCACCTCGTCCCGAATGGCCCAGGCAATCTGCTCGCAGGTGCGGCTGCGCGGCTGGTCGTCGCGCACGAAGGACCACTGCAGGATGGTCACCGGCCCCGTGAGCATGCCTTTCAGGGGTTTGTCCGTGAGGCTTTGGGCGTAGACGGTCCAGTCGACCGTCATGGCATGCGGGCGGGCCACGTCGCCGTAAAGCACGGGGGGCTTGACGCAGCGCGAGCCGTAGCTCTGCACCCAGCCATTGGCCGTGAAGGCGAAGCCGTCCAGCTGCTCGCCGAAGTACTCCACCATGTCGTTACGCTCGGCCTCGCCGTGCACCAGCACGTCCAGGCCCAGTTCCTCCTGCTTGCGCACGGCGTGTTCGATCTCGGCGCGCATCTGTGCCTGGTATTCGGCCTCACCCAGTACGCCACGGCGGTGGGCTGCACGTGCGGCGCGGATGGCCGGGGTCTGCGGGAAGGATCCGATGGTGGTGGTGGGCAGCGGCGGCAGACGCAGGCGCGCGCGCTGCGCCTGCTGGCGTGTGGGGAAGGGCGAGCGGCGCCGGTCGCAGCCCTCGGGTGCCGCCTCCAGGCGGGCGGCCACGGCGGGGCGGTGCACGCGCGGGCTGGCACGGCGACTGGCGATGGCGGCGCGCGCGGCGGCCAGGCGCGGGTCGTTGCCGGCCACGCGGCCGTCCAGCAGGCCGGCGATCAGGGCCACCTCGTCCAGCTTCTCGGTGGCGAAGGCGAGCCAGCCGCGCAGCTCGGGGTCCAGCGCATCCTCGCCCGCCAGGCTGACGGGCACATGCAGCAGCGAACACGAGGGCGCCACCCACAGCGGTCCGGTGTGTTTGGCGGCCACGGGGCGCAGCAGGGCCAGGGCCGCGTCGGGGTCGGTACGCCAGATGTTGCGACCGTCCACCACGCCCACCGACAGCACCTTGTAGGCCGGCAACCAGTCGGCCACGCCCGTCAGCTCCTGCGGGGCGCGCACGGCGTCCACGTGCAGGCCGGCCACGGGCAACTGGCAGGCCAGGCGCAGATGGGTCTCCAGGGGCGAGAAGTAGGTGGCCAGCAGCACCTGTGGGCCAGCCTTGCCGAGCTGCCAGTACGCGGGCTCGAAGGCCTGCGTCCAGCTGGCAGGCAGGTCCAGGCCCAGGATGGGCTCGTCGATCTGCACCCACTCCACGCCCTCGGCCTTCAGGCGCGCGAGTATCTGCGCGTACACGGGCAGCAGGCGGTCCAGCAGGTCCAACCGGTCGAATGGGGCTTCGCCTTTCTCCTTGGACAGCCAGAGGAAAGTGAGCGGCCCCACAAGCTGCGCCTTGACGCGGTGGCCCAGCGCCTGGGCTTCGGCCACTTCGGCGAACAGGCGCTCGCTGCCCAGGCGGAACGCAGTGTCGGCGTGCAGTTCGGGCACGAGGTAGTGGTAGTTGGTGTCGAACCACTTCGTCATCTCCAGCGCGGGCTGGCCTTCGCCGGGATGCGGCGCGTGCGCACAGCCTGCGCCGCAGGTGCTACCGGGGGCGTGGTCGCCATGGCCCGACAGCGTCTGCACGCCCCGCGCCATGGCGAAGTAGCGTGCCAGCTCCGGCGTGCCGGGGGTGAAGCCAAACCGCGAGCTTTCGCAACCCAGCAGTTGGATGTGGTGGGCCATGTGGTCGTAGTAGGCGAAGTCGCCCACGGTCGCGAAGGCCAGGCCCGCGTCGCGCTGGGCCTGCCAGTGGCGTGCGCGCAGTTGGGCGCCCACGGCTTCGAGCGCGGCGGCGTCGATCTCGCCGCGCCAATGGCGCTCCAGCGCCAGTTTCAGTTCGCGCTGCGCGCCCATGCGGGGAAAGCCCAGCGTATGGGTGAGGATGGGGGAAGCGGCCATGGTGCGGAAGTCCTTGTGCAAGAGAAAACCGCGATGGTCGGCTAAGCGTGTTTATGATTCAAACGAAAGTTTTGTCTTTTCAGCTTGAATAGTTTTAATGATGCAATCCATCCTGGAGATCCGCCATCTGCGCACGCTGCAGGCCCTGCGTGATAGCGGCAGCCTGGTGCGGGCGGCGCAGCTGCTCAACCTCACGCAATCGGCGCTGTCGCACCAAATCAAGCTGCTGGAGGACCGCTACGGCACGCCGCTGTTTGAGCGCAAGTCCGTGCCGCCGCAGTTCAGCGCCACCGGCGCGCGGCTGCTGCAACTGGCCGATGCCGTGCTGCCGCAGGTGGAAACGGCTGAGCGTGACGTAGCGCGCCTGTCCCAAGGGCAGGGCGGGCAAATGCGCATCGCCGTGGAATGCCATACCTGTTTTGACTGGCTGATGCCCGCCATGGACGCCTTCCGCGCACGCTGGCCCGAGGTGGAACTGGACATCGTGAGCGGCTTCCACGCCGACCCCGTGGGCCTGCTGCACCAGGGCCGGGCGGACCTGGCCATCGTCTCCGAGCTGGACGCCGGGGAGGCGGGCGCCGTGGACTACCACCCCCTGTTCGGCTTCGAGGTCCGCGCGTTGCTGGCCCACGGCCACCCGTTGCTGGACAAGCCCTTTCTGCAGGCCCAGGACTTCGCGGACCAGACCCTCATCACCTATCCGGTACCCGACGAGATGCTGGACCTCGTGCGCCAGGTGCTGGAGCCCGCCGGCGTGCGCCCGCCCCGGCGCACCTCCGAGCTGACGGTGGCCATGCTGCAGCTCGTGGCCAGCGGCCGGGGCGTGGCCGCCCTGCCACTGTGGGCGGTGCAAGGCTACCTGGACCGGGGCTACGTGGCCGCGCGCCCCATCGGCGCGCGGGGCCTGCGCGGCGAACTGCACGCGGCCTGCCTGCCGCAGCTCTCGCCCAGGCCCTTCCTGCAGGACTTCGTGCGCGTGACGCGCGAGACGAGTTTCGTCACGCTCAAGGGGGTGGAGTTGCTGTAGTTTTGATAGCTGCTTGCGCTTGTCAGGTAAGCGCTAGCGCCTGATTTCATGCGTATTTCTTTTCAAGCGCATCCCAGAACGGTTTGCCCACCAGCCGCTGGCGCTCGGCGAACGGGGCGACCAGCGTGGGGTCTTCGCGCACCTCGCGCGCGTCGCGCAACTGGGCCAGCACTTTTTGCATGCCGGCCACGGCGCCTTGCAGCGCGGCGTTGGCGTACAGCACGAAGCCGTAGCCCAGGCGACCCAGTTCGTCCGCGCCCACGATGGGTGTCTTGCCGCCGATCACCATGTTCATGAGCTGGGGCACTTGCAGGCGCTGGGGCAGGGCGCGCACATGCTCGGCCGTGGTGACGGCCTCGACGAAGAGGATGTCGGCGCCCGCTTCGGCGTACGCCTGCGCGCGCTCCACGGCGGCGTCGAAGCCATGCACGGCGGCGGCGTCGGTGCGCGCCATGACCAGCAGGCCGTCGCGCCGCGCATCCACAGCGGCGCGGATCTTGCTCACCATCTCGCTGGTCTCGATCACGGCCTTGCCGCTGAAGTGGCCGCAGCGCTTGGGGCTCACCTGGTCTTCGAGCTGGATGCAGTCGGCGCCGGCGCGCTCCAGCGTGCGCACGGCGTGGTAGGTGTTGAGGGCGTTGCCGAAGCCCGTGTCCGCGTCCACGATCAGCGGTAGCTCCACCGCGTCGCGGATGCGGGCCGTGTGGTTGGCGATGTCGGTCAGTCCCATGAAGCCCTGGTCGGGCAGGCCGAACCCCATGTTGGTGACGCCCGCGCCGGTGATGTAGAGGGCCTCGTAGCCCAGATCTTCGATGACTTTGGCCGACAGTGCGTTGAACGCGCCCGGCACGATGACGCCGCGCCGGGCTTCGGCCAGGGCCTTGAGTTGTTGCTTGGTGGACTGCATGGCTGTTTCCTTCAGGGAGGGTGCTCTGCGCGCGCATGGAACGCATTGCTGAAATCGGGTGCGCCCCCGGCCGGGGCTAGCGGCCGCGGTGCGGGGGCCTGTGCCGGCCGCGCCGCGCTGCCGCGCTGGCGGCGGCCCCCTTGCCGCGCGAAGCGGGGGAGAAGGGGGACATGACGAAGTTGCTCACGGGGTTGGCGGCACTCTCACCCAGCCTTCCATCAGGGTGCGGGCGCTGCGGCTCATGAGGGCCTTGGTGACGCGCCACTGGCCGTTCACCAGCGCGGCCTCGGCCCCCACGCGCAGCGTGCCCGAGGGGTGGCCGAACCGCACCGATCCCGGCACGGCGGTGCGCGGGCCCCCGCCGGCCGCCTGGTGGACCAGCGTGCCGGGGACGGCGGCAGCGGCGCCGATGGCCACGGCCGCCGTGCCCATCATGGCGTGGTGCAGCTTGCCCATGGACAGTGCGCGCACCAGCAGGTCGATGTCGGCCGCGCGCACCGCCTTGCCGCTGGAGGCGACGTAGTCCGCCGGCGGCGCGACGAAGGCGAGTTTGGGCGTGTGCTGGCGCGTGGCGGCCTCTGCCACGTCGTGGATCAGGCCCATCTTGACTGCGCCCCAGGCGCGGATGGCCTCGAAGCGGGCCAGGGCCGCGGCATCGCCATTGATCGCGTCCTGCAGCTCGGTGCCGGTGCAGCCGACGTCCCTGGCGTTCAGGAAGATGGTCGGGATGCCCGCGTTGATGAGCGTGGCCTGCAAGCGGCCCACGCCTGGCACGTCCAGCGTATCGACCAGCTGTCCGGTGGGGAACAGGGCACTGCCGCCGCCTTCGCCTCCTTCACCGCCATCGGCCGGGTCGAGGAATTCGAGCAACACCTCGGCGGCGGGGAAGGCCACGCCGTCCAGCGCAAAGTCGCCCGCCTCCTGCACCTGGCCACCTGCGACGGGTACGTGGGCGACGATGGTCTTGCCGATGTTGGCCTGCCAGATGCGCACGGTGCACACGCCGTCGTGCGGAATGCGCCCGGGCGCGACCAGGCCGCTGGCGATGGCGAACGGCCCCACGGCGGCCGACAGGTTGCCGCAGTTGCCGCTCCAGTCCACGAAGGGGCTGTCGATGGCGACCTGGCCGAACAGATAGTCCACGTCATGCCCGGGCCGGGTGGAGGGCGAGACGATCACCGCCTTGGACGTGGACGAGGTGGCGCCGCCCATGCCGTCGATCTGTTTGCCGTAGGGGTCGGGGCTGCCGATCACGCGCAGTAGCAGCGCGTCGCGCGCTGCGCCGGGCTGCTGCGCCGCCGCGGGCAAATCTTGCAGGCGAAAGAACACGCCCTTGCTGGTGCCGCCGCGCAGGTAGGTGGCGGGGATCCTGATCTGTGGTGCCATGTTTGCTCTTGTTTTAATAGCTGGTTGCGCTTATCAGACGGGCGCTGGAAGCTGATTGGGCCAGAAAGTCCTGGGCGAAGCGCTGCAGCACGCCCCCCGCTTCGTAGACCGAGACTTCCTCGGCAGTGTCGAGCCGGCAGGTGACGGGCACCTGCTGCGTCTCGCCCTGCGCGCGGCGGATGGCAAGGATGACGGTGGCGCGCGGCGTGAGGGCGCCGGCCACGTCGTAGGTTTCGGTGCCGTCCAACTGCAGCGTGTGGCGGTTGGTGCCGGGCAGGAACTCCAGCGGCAGCACCCCCATGCCGATGAGGTTGGTGCGGTGGATGCGCTCGAAGCCCTCGGCCACCACCGCCTCCACCCCCGCCAGCCGCACGCCCTTGGCGGCCCAGTCGCGGCTCGACCCCTGGCCGTAGTCGGCCCCGGCAATGATGACCAGCGGCTGGCGGCGGTGCAGGTAGGTCTCGATGGCCTCCCACATGCGCGTCACGCGGCCCTCGGGCTCGATGCGGGCGAGCGAGCCCTTTTGCACCTGGCCGTTCACCACCGCCATCTCGTTGACGAGTTGCGGGTTGGCGAACGTGGCGCGCATCGCCGTGAGGTGGTCGCCCCGGTGCGTGGCGTAGGAGTTGAAGTCCTCCTCGGGCACGCCCATGCGGGCCAGGTATTCGCCCGCCGCGCTGGCGGGCAGGATGGCGTTGGACGGCGAGAGGTGATCGGTGGTGATGTTGTCGCCCAGCAGCGCCAGCGGGCGCATGCCCTGGAGGGTGCGCGGGTAGGCAGCCAGCGCGCCCACGCCTTCGGCGTCCCAGTAGGGCGGGCGGCGGATGTAGGTGGACTGCGGGCGCCAGTCGTACTGCGGCGCGGCCTTTTCACCGTCGTCCTTGCGGATGGCGAACATGGGCTCGTACACGGCGCGGAACTGCTCGGGCTTGACGGCGCGGGCGACGATGGCGTCGATCTCCTCGTCGCTGGGCCACAGGTCGTGCAAGCGGATTTCGCGGCCCTCCACCACTGCCAGCACGTCGCGCTCGATGTCGAAGCGCACCGTGCCCGCGATCGCGTAGGCCACCACCAGCGGCGGCGATGCCAGGAAGGCTTGGCTCGCATAGGGGTGGATGCGCCCGTCGAAGTTGCGGTTGCCCGAGAGCACGGCGGTGGCGTAGAGCTTGCGGTCAAGGATCTCCTGCTGGATGCGCGGGTCCAGCGCGCCGCTCATGCCGTTGCAGGTGGTGCAGGCAAAGCCCACGATGCCAAAGCCCAGCGCCTGCAGATCAGAGAGCAGGTCGGCCTCCTGCAGGTACAGCTCCACCGCCTTGGAGCCGGGCGCGAGCGAGGTCTTGACCCAGGGCTTGCGCCGCAGGCCCAGGCGGCGGGCGTTGCGCGCCAGCAGGCCGGCGGCGATCACGTTGCGCGGGTTGCTGGTGTTGGTGCAACTGGTGATGGCGGCGATGACGACCGCACCGTCGGGCAGCAGGCCCCTGGCTTCCTCGACGCGGGCCCTCTCCAGCATGCTGGCATCGGCAATGCCGCGCTCCACCAGCGCGGTGGCGGGCAAGCGCCGGTGCGGGTTGCTGGGGCCGGCCATGTTGCGCACCACGCTGGACAGGTCGAAGTGCAGCGTGCGCTCGTACCGCACCTCGCGCAGGGAATCGGCCCACAGACCGGCGGCTTTGGCGTAGGTCTCCACCAGCCGCACCTGGTCTTCCGCGCGGTCCGTCAGGCGCAGGTAATCGGTGGTCTGCGCGTCGATGTAGAACAGCGCGGCGGTGGCGCCGTATTCGGGGCACATGTTGCTGATGGTGGCGCGGTCGCCGATCGAGAGGCTGTCCGCGCCCTCGCCGAAGAATTCCACATAGGCGCCCACCACCTTTTGGTGGCGCAGGAACTCGGTCAGCGCCAGCGCGATGTCGGTCGCGGTAATCCCCGGCTGGCGTTTGCCGCGCAGTTGCACGCCTACGATGTCGGGCAGGCGCATCCAGCTGGCGCGGCCTAGCATCACGGCCTCGGCCTCCAGCCCGCCCACGCCCACGGCGATCACGCCCAGCGCGTCCACATGGGGGGTGTGGCTGTCGGTGCCCACGCAGGTGTCGGGAAAGGCGACCTTGCCCTGTCCATCGTCCTGCACGTGCACGACGGGCGACATTTTTTCCAGATTGATCTGGTGCATGATCCCGTTGCCCGCCGGGATGACCTGCACATTGGCGAAGGCCTTCTTCGTCCACTCGATGAAGTGAAAGCGGTCCTCGTTGCGGCGGTCCTCGATGGCGCGGTTCTTGGTGAACGCCTCGGGGTCATGGCCGCCGCACTCCACGGCCAGCGAGTGGTCCACGATGAGCTGCACCGGCACCACCGGGTTCACGGCGGCGGGGTCGCCGCCCTGCTGGGCGATGGCGTCGCGCAGGCCCGCCAGATCGACCAGCGCGGTCTGGCCCAGGATGTCGTGGCACACCACGCGCACGGGGTACCAGGGAAAGTCCAGGTCGCGCCGGCGTTCGATCAGCTGGCGCAGGTAGTCCGGCAACTGCGCCGGGTCGGCGCGGCGCACCAGGTTCTCGGCGTGCACGCGGGCGGTGTAAGGCAGCGTGGCCCAGGCGCCGGGGCTGAGCCGCTCGACGGCCTCGCGCGCGTCGTAGAACTGCAGCGCCGTGCCGGGCAGGGGTTTGCGGTGGGCGGTGTTCGTGGTCATCGTGGTGCTCTTGTTGTGATAGCTGCTGGCGCTTTCCTGTCAACAGATTTCATGCGAAAAGTGCTGGAGATACAGTAAAGACAAGCGCTGCCAGCTATGGTTTTTGTCAAACGCGTTCCTCGATGGGCACGAACTTCTGGTCGTCGGGGCCGGTGTAATGGGCGCTGGGGCGGATGATCTTGTTGTCCGCGCGCTGCTCGATCACGTGCGCCGCCCAGCCGCTGGTGCGGGCGATGACGAACAGCGGCGTGAACATGGCGGTGGGCACCTGCATCATGTGGTAGCTCACGGCGCTGAACCAGTCCAGGTTGGGGAACATCTGCTTTTCCTGCCACATCACGCGCTCCAGCCGCTCGGCGATGTCGTACATCTTGGTCGAGCCGGCGGCATCCGACAGGCGCTTGGCCACGGCCTTGATGACCCCGTTGCGCGGGTCGCTCACGGTGTAGACCGGGTGGCCGAAGCCGATCACCACCTCCTTGGCTTGCACGCGGCGGCGGATGTCGGCCTCGGCCGCGTCGGGCGTGTCGTAGCGCTTCTGGATCTCGAAGGCCACTTCGTTCGCGCCGCCGTGCTTGGGCCCGCGCAACGCACCGATGGCGCCGGCGATGCAGGAATACAGGTCGCTGCCCGTGCCGGCGATCACGCGCGCGGCGAAGGTGCTGGCGTTGAACTCGTGCTCGGCGTACAGGTTCAGCGACGTGTGCATGGCGCGCACCCAGCCGTCCGAGGGCTTGTCGCCGTGCAGCAGGTGCAGGAAATGCCCGCCGATGGAGTCGTCCTGTGTCTCCACCGCGATGCGCCGGCCCGAGTTGCTGAAGTGGTACCAGTACAGCAGCATGCTGCCCAGCGATGCCAGCAGCCGGTCCGCGATGTCGCGGCTGCCGGCCAGGTTGTGGTCGTCTTTCTCGGGCAGGGCGCAGCCCAGGGCGGATACGCCGGTGCGCATCACGTCCATGGGGTGGCTGGCCGCGGGCAGTTGCTCCAGAGCGGCCTTCACGCTGCCGGGCAGACCGCGCAGCGCACGCAGCCGGGCCTTGTAGGCGCGCAGTTCGGCGCGCGTGGGCAGCTTGCCGTGCACCAGCAGGTGGGCGATCTCCTCGAACTCGCAGACCTCGGCGATGTCCAGGATGTCGTAGCCGCGGTAGTGCAGATCGTTGCCGCTCCTGCCCACGGTGCACAGCGCGGTGGTGCCGGCGGCCACGCCCGAGAGGGCGACGGATTTCTTGGCCCGCGGGAGGGCGGCTGCGGTGTCGGTGGTGCTCATCGAGTCTCCTGTCGGAAGGGGTGTGGCGGGGTGTTCAGGTAGGTATGCGCGATGGCCGTGGGCCGCCCGTGGGCGTTCACGGCCACCATCTCGAAGACGCCCTGCAGGGCCAGCTCGTCGGGGCAGCCCGGTGCCTGGGCCAGGCCGTGCACGCACACGGTGAGCGAGCTGCGCCCCACGCGGCTGACCCAGGCGCGCAGCGCCAGCGCCCGCCCCACGGGCACGGGGGCGCAGAACTGCACGCCGGTGACGGCGGCCATCACCACGTCGCAGCCGGCGGCATCGCGCGCGGCCAGGAAGGCGGCGCGCGCCATGCGCTCCAGCCCCTGGCCGGCGAACAGCGTGCCGTGGTGGTTGGCATGGGCGGGGAAGACCATGTCGCGGGTTTCGAGGGTGCCTGTGGGGCTTGTCATGCTTCGCAATCTACGCACAATGGATGCCCCCTGTAAGCCCTGAATTGGCGAAAGATTGCGAAGGTTTGCGGGGTGTTTTGCAAAGTTTGCGAAAGATTGGAATGAAAAAAACCTTCATGGGTGTGCGCTTGCGCCGCCTGCGCGAGGAGAGGGGCCTGACCCAGGTGGCGCTGGCGCGGGCGCTGGAGATTTCCGCCAGCTACCTGAACCAGATCGAGCAGAACCAGCGCCCGCTGACGGTGCCGGTGCTGCTCAAGATCAACGCGGTGTTCGGCGTGGACGTGCAGCACTTTTCAGAGGGCGACGAGGCGCGCCTGATCGCCGGGTTGCGCGACGTGCTGGCCGACCTGCCGCCCGGCGCGCCGGCCGATGCCGTCTCGCTGGCCGAGGTGCGCGAGCTGGCCGCCAACATGCCCGCCGTGGCGCGCGTGCTGCTGGCGCTGCACCGCGGCCGCGCCGAGGCGCGCGAGCGCCTGGAGGCGCTGGCCGCGCACTATGGCGACGAGCGCGGCGGCGCGGCCAGCACGGCGCAGACCCCGCCCATGGCGTATGAGGAGGTGCGCGACTTCTTCTTCGCGCGCCACAACCACATCGCCGAGCTGGATGACGCGGCCGAGCACCTGGCCGCCCAGTGGCGGCTGGTGCCTGGCGCGGCCGGCGCCGCGCTGCAGGCGCGACTGGAGCAGGCCCACGGTGTGCGTGTGGCGCTGCTGCAGGGCGGCGACGGCGACGAGGCAGGCGAGGGCGCCGCCGTGCAGCGGCGCTTCGATGCCACCGCACGCGTGCTGTACCTGTCGCCCACGCTGCAGGGCGCGCAGCGCGCTTTCCAGATGGCGACGCAACTGGCCTTTCTGGAAGTGCCGCACCTGCTGCAGCACAGCGTGGAGGGCGCGGCGCTGTCGGGCGAGGCGGCGCGCACGCTGGCGCGCATCGGCCTGGCCAACTACTTCGCGGGCGCGCTGCTGCTGCCCTACGGCGCCTTCTTGCGGACGGCCGAGGCGCTGCACTACGACATCGAGCGCCTGGGCCAGCACTGGGGCGTGGGCTTCGAGACGGTGTGCCACCGCCTGTCCACCCTGCAGCGCCCCGGCGCGCGCGGCGTGCCGTTCTTCTTCATCCGCGTGGACCGGGCGGGCAACATCAGCAAGCGCCAGTCGGCCACGCACTTTCACTTCAGCAAGATCGGCGGCACCTGCCCGCTGTGGAACGTGTACGAGGCCTTTGCCCAGCCCGGGCGCATCGTGCGGCAGCTGGCGCGCATGCCCGACGGGCGCGTGTACCTGTGGATCGCGCGCACCGTCACGCGCAGCACCGGCGGTTGGGGCGCGCCGGGCAAGACCTTCTCGGTGGCGCTGGGCTGCGACGTGCAGCACGCGGGCCAACTGGTCTATGCGCGCGGGCTGGACCTGGCCGACCCCGAGGCGCCGGTGCCCATCGGCATGGGCTGCAAGGTGTGCGAGCGCACCGCATGCCCGCAGCGCGCATTTCCGCCGGTGGGCCGGCCGCTGGAGGTGAACGAGGACATGGCGGGCTTTACGCCATACCGGGTCAGCGGGGCGGCCAAGGGCGCCTGACAGCGCGGGACCAGGCGCCGGCGCAACGCCGTCAGGCCGGCTGTGTCCTACACCGTGATGCGCCCCTGGCGAACCGCCCCGCCGCAGCGGGCGTGTCTACCATGCGTGCATCTTTTTTCGGCAAACGAGGTGGGATGTGAGCCATTGGTACACGCTGCAACTGGGCAACGAGCAACAGGCCTTCGAGCCCCTGCGGCAGATTCAGCAGGTTTTCATGGCAAGGTTCCTCATGGCGCAGCCCGGCACGGGGCGGGCGCTGTTCTCGCACTTCGATGCGGCCGAGGACCGCGTGGTGCTGTTCTTCTCGCCCGCGGCCGCGGACATTGCCGTGCGCTTTCGCGCATCGCCGTGTGACCGGCCCGCGCAGGACCTGGTACTGCTGGCGGGAGAGGGTGACGCATGGCATGACGCGGCGCAGGATGAACGCCTGGCGGCCTGATCTTTGGGCATAGCGCTTTGGGCATGGCGCTTCGGGCATAGCGCTTCGGGCATAGCGCTTCGGGCATAGCGCGCACGGCCCGTGTGGGCGCGCTGTGCTTTCGCGTCGTGGGGCTTTGGCGGTTGGCTGCCACAGGCTGCGGCGCTGTGCCCAAGCCATGCCCATCTCAATCGTCGATGGAGGCGCTCCAGCGGTGGTCCCAGTCATGGCGCAGGTGGTCCATGGAGCGGCGGTCGCGCTTGGTGGGGCGGCCCTCGCGCAGCGCGGCGGCCGGCTCGGGCGCCAGGCGGCGCGCTTCGGCGGCCTGTGCGCGCGCGGCGAGGCTCTCGGGCGTTTCCTCATAGAGCTGCTGCGCCACGGGCGCCGGGCCGCGGAAGTTGCTCAAGGCGCGCACCACGACCGTGCGGGCTACCGCGCCCTGGCGCAGCGCGACGGTGTCGCCCGCGCGCAGTTCACGCGCGGCTTTGGCCGCCTGGCCGTTGACGGTTACGCGGCCTTTGCCGATCTCTTCCACGGCGAGGCTGCGGGTCTTGTAGAAGCGCGCGCACCACAGCCATTTGTCCAGGCGCATTGCATCGGGTGGTGTCGTCATCGGCGTGATTTTGCCTGGGGCGGCGTCCGTGAAAAACGGTTCAGGCGTCGGCCAGTGGCAGCCGCACCACGGCGTCCAGGCCCAGCACGCGGCCGTCCGCCTGGCGATTGGCGAGGGTGATGCTGCCGCCCAGCGCGTGCACGATCTCCTGGCAAATCGCCAAGCCCAGGCCCGAACCCGTGCGCACGTCGCCGGCCGAAAACGGTTGGAACAGCCGCGCCGCCAGTTCGTCGTCGATGCCGGGGCCGGCGTCGGCCAGGGTGAGGACCGCCTCACCGTCCTCGCGGTGCAGCGTGACGGCAAGTTCCGTGCCGGGCGGCGCATGGCGTATGGCGTTGTGCAGCAAGTTGCGGCACAGCTCGCGCAGCATCCACTCGTGCGCGTGGATGGGCGCGGCGTCGGTGGTGATGCCGAAGTCCAGGTCGCCCTGTGCGATCAGCGGCGACAGTTCCAGCGCCATCTCGCGCAGCACTGTGTCCAGCCGCGTCACGGGCACCTCGCCCTGCTGGCGCAGCTGCTCCACTTTGGCCAGCGCCAGCATCTGGTTGGCCAGCTGCGTGGCGCGGTCCACGGTGTCTCCAATCTCCCGCAGCGCCTGCGTGGGCGGCAGGTCGCCGCGCAGGGCGGACTGCACCTGCGTCTTGAGCACGGCCAGCGGCGTGCGCAGCTGGTGTGACGCGTCGCGCACGAAGCGCTGCTGGTGGGCGAGCAGGCGCGACAGGCGCTGCATGACCGCGTTGGTGGCGTCGATCAGCGGCTGCAACTCGCGCGGCGCGGCGGGGGCGGCAAGGGGGGCCAGGTCGCCTTCGGTACGGGCCTGCAGGTCGCTGCTCAGCTGGCGCACCGGTTGCGTGGCGCGCTGCACCACCAGCACCACGATGCCGGCGATGAGCGCCAGCAGCAGCGCCTGGCGTGCCAGCGTGGTGTGCAGGATCTGCAGGGCCGCCGCTTCGCGCAGCTCCAGTGTTTCCGCCACCTGGATCACGGCCATGCCGCGGCCCTCGCTGCTGGCCACGGGCTGCAGCAGCACGGCCACGCGCACGGGCTGATCGCGAAAACGGTCGTCATAGAAGTCCACGAGCGCCGCATAGGGCGGGCGCTGCGGGATGGTGCCGTGCCAGGCGGGTAGTTCGGCAAAGCCGGAAATCAAGTCGCCGCGCAGGTTGGACACGCGGTAGAACATGCGGCTCTGGTTGTCGGCCTCGAAGGCCTCCAGCGCCGCGTAGGGCACGATGGCGCGCAGTTCGGCCATGTCGTCCCAGCCGCGCACGTCCAGCTGCTCGCTGATGGTCTTGGCCGAAGCCAGCAGCGTGCGGTCATAGGCCGTGTGCAGGGCGGCCAGCGCCTGGCGGTGCAGGCTGTAGGTGTTCACGCCCACGAAGAGCAGCGTGGGCAGCAGGATGCCCACGAGCAATTGGCGGCGCAGCGACTGCGGGCGCGTCATGCCACCACCCGGCTGCGTTGCGCGTGGTGGGGAGCCTGGCGCACAGGCGCGCCCGCTCTTGTCCGGTGGCGGTGGCGCAAACCATGCCAGCGCGCGCCGCGCAGCGGGCCCGGCCGGGCCTGCGGCATCGCCCGCCTGGAGGGGGAAGGCGCGCAGCGACTCACGGGCTGTTTCATGTCTCTGGCTTGAGTAGATAGCCCAGGCCGCGCAGCGTCATCAGGGCCACGCCGGTGCCTGCGAGTTTTTTGCGCACGCGGTACACCACCACTTCGATGGCCTCGTATTGCACCTCGCTCTGGCCGGGGAAGACCAGTTCATACAGCCGCTCCTTGGCGACTGCGCGCCCCGGCTGGGCCAGCAGGGTGCGCAGCAGCGCCAACTCCCGCGGGGTGAGGTCCATGGGCGCATCGTGCAGATAGATGGCACCGCTTTCTTTTTCATAGCGCAAGGCGCCCATCACCAGAGCGTTGGAGGCCTGTTTGTCATCTGCCGCATCGCCGCTGCGGCGCAGCAGGGCGCGCAGCCGGGCCTCCAGCTCGTCCAGGTCAAAAGGTTTGGGCAGGTAGTCGTCGGCCCCCGCGTTCAGGCCCAGCACACGGTCGCCCACGGTGCCGCGCGCGGTCAGCAGCAGCACGGGGGTGCGCAGGCCGCCGGCGCGTGCCTGTTGCAGTACCTGCAGGCCGTCCAGGCCGGGCAGGGTGAGGTCCAGCACCACGGCGTCGGGCGGGTGCGCGCGCCATTCGGCCAGCGCGGCGCGCCCGTCCGCAAGGGCGGTAACGGCCATGCCGCGGCGCGCCAACGAGCGCTGCAGCGTGGCCTGCATGGTGGCGTCGTCTTCGACGAGAAGCAGTTGCATCCGCGGATTAGAACGCGTTTGCGGCGGGTGGCGGTTGGCGCGCAGATCTCGGTGTTAACCCTGGTGCCGTGGACAGCCGTTTGACAGCTTGCGCGCGCATCATCGCGCCGGTCAGCGTTCCCTTTTTCTAACAAGCAAGGAGACAACATGCGTCGCGATACCTTTCTGAAGTCGCTGGCGGCACTGGCCGCCGCGGGCAGCCTGCCGCTGTCGGCCCAGGCCGCCGTGGCCGTCAAGATGATGCTGCCCGCCAACCCCGGCGGCGGTTGGGACACCACGGGCCGCGCCCTGGGCAAGGCCCTGCAGGATGCGGGCCTGGCTTCCAGCGTGACCTATGACAACAAGGGCGGCGCGGCCGGCGCCATCGGCCTGGCGCAGTTCGTGAACGGCTCCAAGGGCGACCCGAACGCGCTGATGGTGATGGGCGCCGTGATGCTGGGCGGCATCATCACCGGCAAGCCGCCGGTCAACCTGAGCCAGGCCACGCCGATCGCGCGGCTGACCAGCGAATACAACGTCTTCGTGCTGCCCGCCAACTCGCCCTTCAAGAGCATGGCTGAGGTGGTGGCGCAGCTCAAGAAGGACCCCGGCAGCGTGAAGTGGGGCGGCGGCTCGCGCGGCTCCACCGAGCACATCGCGGCGGCCATGATCGCCCGTGAAGTGGGGGTGGACCCGGCGCGCATCAACTACGTGGCTTTCCGTGGGGGCGGGGAGGCGACAGCGGCCATCCTGGGCGGCAACGTCACCGTGGGCGGCAGCGGCTACAGCGAGTTCTCCGAGTACATCGCCGCGGGCAAGATGAAGCCCATCGGCGTGACCTCGGGCCAGCGCCTGAAGGGCGTGAACGTGCCCACGCTCAGGGAGCAGGGCATCAACGTCGAGATCGGCAACTGGCGCGGTGTGTACGGCGCGCCCGGCATCACGGCCGAGCAGCGCAAGGCGCTGGTGGCAATGGTGGAGAAGGCCGTCAAGAGCAAGGCGTGGGCCGAGGCGCTGGAGAAGAACGGCTGGACGCCCGCGTGGCTGGCCGGCGACGACTTTGCCAACTTCGTGGACAGCGAGTTCGCCAGCCTGCGGGCCACCATGGTGAAGTCGGGCATGGTCTAGGGCCTGTTCACACTATTTTTGCCAGATGCGTTGCGATCAAAAAGGGCCAGGCGCAAGGCGCCAAACGAAGCTGGGGTGCTACCCCAGCGAGGCTTGGCAACGCCGCGAATGGCCCTTTTTGATCGCAACCCGGAGGGAACGGAGTGAAAACCGCGCCATTCGTCGTTGCCCTCCTAGCCAAGGCCCCGGCCTTGGCGTCGTCACGCGCCTAGATTGGCGCGGTTTTCACGCCATTCGCACTGGCAAAAATAGTGTGAACAGGCCCTAAGCCCGGCGGCGCCGCAGTGTGCTGTGGCGCTCCTCTTTTGAGAGCTGTCAGCGCTTGATGGATAAGCGCTAGGGCCGTTTTTTTGTTTGAAACCTGCGCCGCCGCGGTGCGGCGTCTCCCCGGAGGTCGCAGCCATGTCTGAGCTTTCCTCTTCCCCTCCCTCCATTCCACCCACAAGCGCCGTGCCTTCACCCGGCTGGCAGGCCGCCGTGGGCGCCGGCGTCATCCTGGTGGCCGCGGCCATGGCCTGGGGCGCGCTGGAGATCCCGGGCAACGCCGGCTATGGCGGCGTGGGCCCCAACTTTCTACCGTGGGCCTGCGCCCTGGTGTTGGCTGTGTGCGGCGGCTGGCTGATCTGGGAGGCTGCCACGGGCGGCTACCGCCAAGCGGCCGACCCGGGCGGCGCGCCGCACGCGGCGTGGGGGCCCTTTGCCTGGGTGTCGGCGGGGCTTCTGCTGAATGCGGCGCTGATCGTGGAGCTGGGCTTCATCGTGGGCTGCACGCTGTGCTATGCGCTGGCCGTGCAGGGGCTGCGCCGCGCGGGCGGGCAGACGGGCCTGCTGTCGCCGCGCGTGCTGGCCGTGGATGTAGCGACCGGGCTGGCCATCGCCGCGCCGGTGTTCTGGCTGTTCACGCAGTTCCTGGCGATCAACCTGCCGGGCCTGACCGCCACCGGGTGGCTGTAGGCCAGGGCGCGGGAGAGTGCACATGCATGCTGACTTTGGCTGCTTCGATGGCGCCGGCGCAGGCCGCGTTCAAACCGGGGATTGAGTGCTATGGAAATCTTTGACGCATTGCTCGCAGGCTTTGCCACGGCGATCACGCCGGCGAACCTGCTGTGGGCTCTGGTGGGCTGCGCGCTGGGAACGGCCGTGGGTGTGCTGCCGGGCATCGGGCCGGCGGTGGCGGTAGCCATGCTGCTGCCCATCACGGCCAAGGTGGACATGACCGCCTCGATGATCTTCTTCGCGGGCATCTATTACGGCGCCATGTATGGCGGCTCCACGGCGTCCATCCTGCTGAACACGCCGGGCGAGACCGCCAGCATGGTCACGGCAATGGAAGGCAACAAGATGGCCAAGAGCGGGCGCGCGGGCGCGGCGCTGGCCACGTCGGCCATCGGCTCGTTCGTCGCCGGCACCATCGCCACGGTGGTGGTGACGCTGTTCGCGCCGGGCGTGGCCGAGTTCGCGGTCAAGCTCGGCCCGCCCGAGTACTTCATGCTGATGGTGCTGGCCTTCACCACGGTGAGCGCGGTGCTGGGCCAGAGCAGTCTGCGCGGCATGACGGCGCTGTTCCTGGGCCTGGCGCTGGGCTGCGTGGGTATGGACCAGATCTCGGGGGCCGCCCGCTACACCGTGGGCAAGATGGAGCTGCTGGACGGCATCGACATCGTGCTGGTGGCCGTGGGTCTGTTCGCCGTGGCCGAGGTGCTGTATGCGGCGCTGTACGAGGGCCGGGTGCAAGAGTCGCAGAACCAGATGGGTCGTGTGCACATGACGCGGCGCGACTGGCGCCGGTCCATTCCCGCATGGCTGCGCGGTACCGTGATCGGCACGCCCTTCGGCTGCATCCCGGCGGGGGGGACGGAGATTCCCACCTTCTTGAGCTACGCGACCGAAAAGCGTCTGGCCAAGGGCGAGGACAAGGCCGAGTTCGGCACCCGCGGCGCGATCGAGGGGGTTGCGGGCCCCGAGGCGGCCAACAACGCCACGGTGACCGCGGCGCTCATCCCGCTGCTGACACTGGGCATCCCGACCAGCAACACCACGGCCGTGCTGCTGGGGGCCTTCCAGAACTATGGGCTGAACCCCGGCCCGCAGCTGTTCACCACATCGGCCACGCTGGTGTGGGCGCTGATCGCGTCGCTGTACATCGGCAACATCATGCTGCTGGTGCTGAACCTGCCCATGGTGGGGCTGTGGGTGAAGCTGCTGAAGATTCCGCGCCCGCAGCTCTACGCCGGCATCCTGATCTTTGCCACGGTGGGCGCCTACGGCATGCGCCAGAGCACGTTCGACCTGTTCCTGCTGTACGGCATCGGCTTGCTGGGCGTGCTGATGCGGCGCTTCGACTTCCCTACGGCGCCCGTGGTGGTGGGCATGATCCTCGGGCCGCTGGCCGAGGCGCAGCTGCGCAACGCGATTTCCATCGGCGAGGGCAGCTGGATGATCTTCCTGCAGCGCCCCATGGCCGTGACGCTGCTGGTGATCGTGCTGGCCGTGCTCATCGTGCCGCGCGTGCTGCGCCGCTGGGCCGAGCGCAACCTGGCCCATGCGCGCCAGAGCGTGGACGATGTGAGTTGATGGAGCGCTGCGCGTCGGCGCTACCCGCGCCGGCGCGCGCGCGGCCTTAGCGCAGCACCCGGGCCGCCACCGGGCCTGGCTGGGGTGCAGGCCCGCTGCCGGGGCCTTCCTGCCGGGCCGCAGCGGCCGCGCCCTGCGGCTGCGTGCGGCGTCGCGCCACCCACAGGTACAGGCCGCTGCCCAGCACGATGATGGTGGCGATGTCGAGCACGGCCCAGAGGATCTGCATGGGCATGCCCGCGTAGTCGCCAAAGTGCAGCGGCTGCGACACCAGCAGGGCCGTCAGGTACCACGGTAGCTCCGGCGCGGCGGTGACCTTGGCGGTGCGCGCGTCGACCAGCACGGGCTCGAGCAGGCGCGAGGTGAGCGGCGCATCACCGCGCAGGAAGAAGGTGTTGTGGTGCGGGCTGGAGAAGGCCGTGCCCGGGAACGCAATGAACGACAGCCGCGTGCCCGGCGCCTGGGCCAGCGCTGCGTCCAGTGACTGCTGCAGGGAGCCGCGCTCGGCGACGGGCGTCAGCGGCTGGCCCTGGTAGGGCGCCAGCAGCGCGGTCAGCTCGTCGTGCTGCCAGTACTTGACGATCAGGTCGGCCCAGGTGTTGACCACACCCGTGGCGCCGACCACGCAGGCCCACACCAGCGTCACGATGCCCAGCAGGTTGTGCAGGTCCAGCCATTTCACGCGCGTGGAGCGGTCGCGGCGCACCTCGCCGAACTGCAGCTTGCGCATGAAGGGCGCGTAGAGCACCACGCCGCTGATGATGGCGACCACCAGCAGCAGGCCCATGAACCCGAGGAACAGCTTGCCCGGCAGGCCCGCGAACAGGTCTACGTGGAGCTTGAGCATGACCCACATGAAGCCCTCGTCGAAGCGCGGCTGGGCCAGCACTTCGGCCGTGCGCGCGTCCACGGC
This sequence comes from Diaphorobacter sp. LI3, assembly GCF_022807955.1. Classification (NCBI taxonomy): domain Bacteria; kingdom Pseudomonadati; phylum Pseudomonadota; class Betaproteobacteria; order Burkholderiales; family Comamonadaceae; genus Diaphorobacter; species Diaphorobacter sp. LI3. Next base: position 1,883,941 of record NZ_CP094346.1, read on the forward strand.
CACGGAGCGGAAGTCGTCCGTGGGAGCCGGCGTGGGCGTGAGCGTCACAAACCACAGGTCGGTGCTGTCATCGGGCTGCGAGGCGTACTGCACCACGCGGTCCGGGTGCTGCGCCTGGGCCACCGCCAGGATGCGGTCCAGGCTGGCGCGGGGTGTGTCCGCCGGCATGGCGGGGGCCTCCACCTCGGTGCCGAGCAGGTGCCCGATCTCGTGGTGAAAGATCAGCGGCAGGCCGGTCAGGCACAGCAGCAGCATGAAGACCGTGCAGACGAGGCTGCTCCACTTGTGCAGCCAGGTCCAGGTCTTGAGGGTGTTGGGTGTCAGCATGGCGTTGGTGCGTTCGTAGGGGGTCAGAAATCCACGCTGGCGCTCAGCGTGAAGGTGCGCGGTGCGCCTACCACCAGGTAGCCTGATCCGGGGTAGCCGCCCGCCGAGGCCCAGTAGTTGCGGTTGGTGGCGTTGTCCACGCGGGCGCGCAGTGTCAGCAGCCGGCCGCCGACCTCGGTCAGATAGCGCACGCCCAGGTCCAGGCGCGTCCAGGCGGGCAGGCGCAGGGTGTTGGCATCGTCGGCGTAGCTCGCGCCGGTGTGGACCACGCGCGTATCCAGGGCGAGGCCCCGCACGCCCGGCCCATCCTATTCCACTCCGGCATTGGCCTGCAGGCGCGGCACGCCGATCACGCGGTTGCCATCCAGCGCGGCGGTGCCCGTGGCGCGCTGCTTGGCCTGCAGCCAGGTGGCGCCACCCAGCAGGCGCAGGCCGCGTGCGGCTTCGCCATAGACGTTGAACTCCATACCCTGGTGGCGGTCTTCGCCGGCGGCGGTGAAGACGTTGTCGGCATTCACCAGCGCGCGCGGGCGCGTGGTGCTGAAGAGTGCCACCGAGCCGCCGATGCGGCCCGCGTCGTACTTGACGCCGATTTCCTTCTGTTTGGAAACGTAGGGCGCGAGCTGCTGCCCGTGGTTGACGACCGGAACGCCGTTGGCCGTGGCCGGGGCCGTTTCGCCTTGGCTCAGGCTCTCGATGTAGTTGGCGTACAGCGACAGGCGGGAGCTGGCCTTGAACACCACCCCGGCCGCGGGGCTGATGCGACTCTTGTCGTAGCTGCCCAGCGGTGCCGAGGTTCCGTAGGCGTAGTCCTGGACCTTGATGCTCTGGTGGCGCGCGCCCACGGTGAGCAGCAGCGTGTCGTCCATGAAGGCCAGCGTATCGCCCAGGGCAAAGCTGACCAGGCGCGTGCGCCCCGTGAGGTTGGGGTTTGCCAGGTCGCCGCCATGCAGCGCGCCGGCGCTGAATGCGGGAGCGGCATAGGGGGTGTAGCCATACAGGTTGGCGGGCAGCGTGTTGCCGTAATCCATCACATAGGCGTTGTCCTTCTCGAAGTCGAAATACGAGGCGGAAGCCACCCATTCGTGTCCCACGCTGCCGGTGCGCAGCTTGCCGCGCACGCCCAGCTCGCCCGTGTTCACGCGGTCCTTGCGTGTGTTGTCGAAGCGGTAGACGCTGCCCGCGCCGGTGTCGGAGTTGGTTACCCTCAGGTTCGCCAGCGAATTGGCCTCCTTGCTGCGGCGCATGCCCCAGGCACCCCAGGCGGTGATGTCGGGAGTGAGGTCGACTTCGCCGCGCAGCGTACCGAAGAGGTCGCGCTCGTTGGAATACGACCAGGGCTGGGAGAAGTTGGCCTTGGCATCGGGCGCGGCGGGGATGCTGGTGGCCAGGGGGCCTAGTGTCACGTTGCTGCGCGTACCCTTGAGCTTGTTGTCCTGCCAGCCGATGTCCCCCGACAGGCGTACGTTGCGGCTGCGCCAGTCCAGCCCCACCGAAAGCAGGCCCAGGCGGCTTTCCTCGTGATCAATGGCGGTATCGCCATCGCGCAGCGCGGCATTCACGCGGATGCCGGTGCTGCCCTCGGGGCCGAAGCGGAGCGCCAGGTCGAGCGCAGCGTGCCCGTAACCTCCCGACCCGGTGCCCAGCGTCACGCGGGACAGGGGCTCGTTCGGCGCGCGCTTGGGCAGCAGGTTGATGGTGCCCCCCGCGCCGCCCCCGAAGGGCGCCGCCCCCGTGAGGAAGGTGGCGGCGCCCCGCAGGACCTCGACGCGCTCGAACAGTTCGGTGGCGATGTACTGGCGCGGCAGCAGGCTGTACAGGCCGTTGTAGGCCACGTCGTCGGAGCCGACCACAAAGCCGCGGATGAAATACGCCTCCTGGAAGTTGCCGAAGCCCCGCGCCATGCGCACGCCAGAGTCGTTTTGCAGCACTTCGCCCACGCTGCGGGCCTGCTTGTCCTGGATGAGTTCGTTGGTGTACGCGGTGATGCTGAAGGGCGTCTCCTGCGGGTCGCGCGTCCCCAGGATGCCGACGCGCCCGCCGCGCGCCACCTGGCCGCCCGCATAGGCCGGCGACAGGCCCTGGGCCGACGCGTCGGCGCTGGCGTTGACCTCAACGGTGGGGAGTTCAGGCGCGGATGGCGTGCCCTGCGCATGCGCCATGGACTGCAGCGCGACAAAGATGGCCAGGGCTAAAGGGGTGGGGCGGTTCATGGTTGTGATGGGCGGGAGGAAACAGAGTCAAGGGCGGCGGAGGGCTTGGCGCGCGGGACCAGCGCGCACCAGGTCATCACGGCAACGGGCAGGCCAAGCGCGAACCATGACCAGCGGTCGCCCCAGTGGTCGGACACCAGTGCGCTCAGCAAGCCGCTGGCGGTGAGCACGCCCAGCACGCACGGCCAGAGCCAGAGGGAGGGCCGCGATGGCGCGGGAGGCCGCGGGGTGGACGGGGAAAGGCGGGTGTCGTTCATAGTTGGGCCGGTCAACAGCGGTGGGCGTTAAGGGCGTGCAGAAGCTGTGCGCTGACGTTAAAGGGCATAAGAACGAGAGTGATTGGCGTTTATTGATTGATGCACACCGCTGCCTCGTTCATCGCCCTAAACAGAGTGCGCCGGGTACCGCCGCGCGAGCGCAGCGCGGCCAGCGCCCGGGGGACGGCCGCCCCCGGGACCTCCCCACCAGAGAGCACGCTTGCACAGGCGCGGAGTATAGCTCTATGTTGAGAATGGTTCTTATTAATTTGCAATGCGCGTCGAACGCCGGCGTTACCATCCGACCATGCCCCTGCATACCGACGCCTCGCCCTTGCCGCTGGATGCGCAGGGCATCCTGGAACTGGCTGCGCGCTCCATGTTCCAGCTCTTTTCCACCATGAGCCAGGGCATGTTCCTCGTGGACCTGAGCGGGCGCATCGTGTGGGTCAACGAGGGCTACCGCCGCTTCCTGCCCGACCTGGGCGTGCATTCGGTCCATGACTTCGTGGGCCGCATGGTGGAGGAGGTGATTCCCAACACCCAGATGCGCCAGGTGCTGGAGACGGGCCAGCCCGTCCTGGTGGACCTGCTGACGAACAAGGCCGGCACGTTCGTGGTCAGCCGCATTCCCCTGCATGGGGATGATGGGCGCGTGATTGGCGCCATTGGCATCGTGTTGTTCGACCATCCGGAAACCACGCTGCAGCCGCTGATTGCCAAGTTTGCTCAACTCCAGCGCGAGTTGGACGATGCGCGGCGCGAACTGGCCGCGCAGCGCAGCCGGCTGCCCGTGGCTGGCCCGGGGGTGCGTCGTGCCAAGCACACGTTCGCCAGCTTCGTGGGTGCCAGCCCCGCAGCCACCGAGGTGAAGCGCCAGGCGCGCCGCGCGGCCCAGTCCCAGAGTCCGGTGTTGCTGTTGGGCGAAACCGGCACGGGCAAGGAGCTGCTGGCCCATGCCATCCACGCGGCTTCCACGCGGTCACAAGGTCCCTTCGTGAGCGTCAATATCGCCGCCGTGCCCGACACATTGCTGGAGGCAGAGTTCTTCGGTGTAGCCCCCGGTGCCTACACCGGTGCCAGCGTGCGGGGTCGGGAGGGCAAATTCAAGCTGGCCGACGGGGGCACGTTGTTCCTCGACGAGATCGGTGACATGCCCTCCAATCTGCAGGCCAAGCTGCTGCGCGCCCTGCAGGAAGGTGAAATCGAGCCCCTGGGTTCCAACCAGCTCGTGCCGTTCGACGTGCGCGTGGTAGCCGCCACTTCGCGCGACTTGGCCGCGCTGGTGCGCGACGGCCTGTTCCGCGAAGACCTCTTCTATCGCCTGCATGTGCTGCCCATCCGCGTGCCACCGCTGCGGGAGCGGCGTGCCGACATTCCGGCCCTGGTGGAGGCACTGGCCGACGACTTGGCTCTGCGCAATGGCATCGCCCCGCCCGAGCTGCTGCCCGATGCACTGGCCCTGCTGGGCGCGCAGGCATGGCGCGGAAACATCCGCGAACTGCGCAACGTACTGGAGCAGGCTGCCATGCGCAGCGAAACGCTGACCGTCGATGCGGAGCAATTGCGTCAGGTGCTGCGCGAAAGCGGCGTCGAACCCGCAGCGCCCACACCCGATGCGGGCGGGGTTTCTACCGGCGACGATGGCGCGGCGCTGCTGCGCCCATTGGCCGTGCAGGTGGCAGAGCTGGAGCGCCGCGCCATAGCTGCAGCGCTGTCATTGCATGGGGGCAACAAGCTCGCCACGGCGCGGCACCTGGGCATCTCCCGTGCCACGCTCTACGAACGGATGGGGCAGCCCCTGGCCAACCCTGATAAATAAATAGACAAATGTCTGAAATTAAGGCATTTAATTTGTCTGTAAATTAGTCAAAAAAGCCGTGATGGCTGGAAATTCGCAGAAAATGTCGCCGAAGTGACGTCCGGTGATCTGTCCGACGACCATGTCGAGCCACTTGCGCCCTGGCATGGTGCGTGCAATGTGTTTGTCATACCCAAAAGAGGAGACACGCATGCACCATCGCAGCCTTGCGGCGCGGGCCGGCGGCCTGGCCGCAGCCCTGGCGGCCGCTCTGACCGCGCCGTTGGCGCTGGCCCAGTCCGAGATTCGCATCGCCCATGTCTATAGCAAGACCGGGCCGCTCGAAGCCTATGGCAAGCAGACGCAGGCAGGGTTGATGATGGGACTGGATTACGCCACTGGTGGGACCATGGCGGTGGCGGGCAAGAAGCTCGTGGTGATCGAGAAGGATGACCAGGGCAAGCCAGACCTGGGCAAGAGCCAGCTGGCCACGGCGTATTCCGACGATAAGGCGGACCTGGCGGTGGGCCCCAGCGCCTCGGGTGTGGCGTTGGCCATGCTGCCGGTGGCGGAGGAATACAAGAAGATCCTGCTGGTCGAGCCCGCGGTGGCGGACTCGATCACCGGTGACAAGTGGAACAAGTACATCTTCCGCACGGGCCGCAATTCCAGCCAGGACGCGATCGGCAACGCCGTCGCCATCGACAAGCCCGGCACCCTCATCGCCACCCTGGCGCAGGACAACGCCTTTGGCCGCGACGGTGTCAAGGCGTTCAAGGACGCCATCAAGACAGCCAAGCTGGTGCATGAGGAATACCTGCCCGCGGCCACCACCGACTTCACCGCGGGCGCGCAGCGCCTGATTGACCGGCTCAAGGACCAGCCGGGCAAGAAGGTGATCTGGGTGCTGTGGGCCGGGGCGGGCAACCCGTTCAAGATCAACGACATGGATCTCAAGCGCTACGGCATCGAGATTGCCACGGGCGGCAACATCCTGCCCGCGATGGCGGCGTTCAAGGGCATGCCGGGCATGGAAGGCGCCACGTATTACTACTTCGGCATCCCGAAGAACCCGGTGAACGAGGCCCTGGTGGCCATGCACTACAAGCAGTTCAAGACGCCGCCAGACTTCTTCACGGCCGGTGGTTTCTCGGCCGCCATGGCGATCGTGACGGCGCTGAAGAAGACCGGTGGCGACACGAAGACCAATACGCTCATCAAGGCGATGGAGGGCATGAGCTTCGATACGCCGAAGGGCACCATGACCTTCCGCAAGGAAGACCACCAAGCCATGCAGAGCATGTACCACTTCCGCATCAAGAACGACCCGGCGTTTGCGTGGGGCGTACCCGAACTGGTGCGCGAGATCAAGCCGCAAGAGATGCAGGTACCGATCCGCAACAAGCGCTGATCGCCCACCGTGCAAGGCGCGCCGGCGAAGCCTCGCCCGGCCGCCCACACGTCGTTTGTATTCCTCGATGAACCCCGGGCCACACGGGGCGGACTTGCGCACACCGCGCCCCTTTGACAGGAGACAAAAGCATGCCATTCCATCGTTTTCTGCTCGCTGCTGCGTTGGCATCCGCCGGCATGGCGCAGGCGGCGGCGCCGCTGGGCCAGTACAACATCGACACGGGCAAGATCAGCGTTTCAGGGCTGTCCTCAGGCGGCTTCATGGCCAACCAGCTTGGCAATGCGTACTCGTCCACCTTCATGGGCGTGGGCGTCTTTGCCGCGGGGCCATACATGTGCGCGGGCCACAACAACTACACGGCCTGCATGTACAACGCCAGCATCAGCGCCAGCCAGCAGGGCGCGATGCAGGGCAGCATCGACAGCTACAGCGCCAACGGCACCATCGATGGCAAGTCCGGCATTGCCGCTCAGAAGATCTACATCTTCACGGGCACCAGCGACTACACCGTGGGGCCCAACCTGACCGATGCGCTGCAGACCCAGTACCTCAACAATGGGGTGCCCGCGGGCAACATCACGTACGTCAAGCGCAGCGGGACCGCGCATGTGCTGCCCACCGACTTTGACAGCACGGGCAACAACGCATGCAGCAGCAGCACCTCGCCCTTCATCAGCAACTGCGGTTATGACGGCGCGGGAGCGGTGCTCTCACATTTCTATGGCGCGCTGAATGCGCGCAACAACGCCCCTGCGGCAGCCAACTACATCGAGTTCGATCAAAGCGCCTATACCGCAGGCAACCCGGGCATGGCCGCCAACGCCTGGCTGTACTTGCCCGCAAGCTGCGCCAGCGGCGCGCAGTGCAAGCTGCACGTCGTGCTGCACGGTTGCCAGCAGAGCACCGACAAGATCGGCGACAAGTTCGTCAAGAACACCGGCTATAGCCGCTGGGCCGACACCAACCAGATCATCCTGCTGTTCCCGCAGACCCGGATCGACAACACCAGCCGCAGCACCGCCAAGAGCGGATCGCTGGCCAACCCGAACGCCTGCTGGGACTGGATCGGCTGGTACGGCGGCAATTTCGCGCAGAAGAGCGGCGCGCAGATGGCCGCGATCAAGGCCATGGTGGATCGCATCGCTTCCGGTGCAGGTTCGGGCGACGGCGGCGGCACCACGCCACCTACCGATCCGGTCCTGCCGGCGCCCACCGGCCTCAGCCTGTCGGGCGCCACCGCCACAAGCATGAACCTGGCCTGGAATGCCGTGGCTGGCGCCAGCGGCTACAACGTCTACCGCAACGGCAACAAAGCCAACGCCCTTACCGTCTACGCCACCAGCTATACCGACTCGGCGCTGACCGCTTCCACCACCTACAGCTGGGCGGTGCGTGCGGTGGACGCCAACGGCGCAGAGGGTGATGCGTCGAACGCCGTGAGCGGCACCACGCTCGCGCCCACGCAGTCCCCTGGCACCTGCACCACAGCCAGCAACTATGCGCACACACAAGCGGGGCGCGCCTACCAGCAGGGCGGCTACACCTACGCTAATGGCTCCGGCCAGAGCATGGGGCTGTGGAACGTGTTCGTGACCACCACGCTCAAGCAGACGGCCACCAATTACTACGTGATCGGCACCTGCCCCTGACGCGCACCGACCGCGGCATCGGCACACAAGTACGCACCCATGAGCGCCTTGGCCACCCAGGACCTGACCATCCGCTTCGGCGGGCATGTGGCGGTGAACGCCGTGACCTGTGCCTTCGCGCAGGGCACGCTCACGGCCATCGTGGGGCCCAATGGCGCGGGCAAGACCACGTACTTCAACCTGATCTCGGGCCAGCTCAAGGCGACGGCAGGTCGCGTGTCGCTCCATGGCCAGGACCTCACGGGTCTGCCGCCTTCTGCGCGCACGCGCGCCGGCCTGGGCAGGGCGTTCCAGCTCACCAATCTGTTTCCGCACCTGTCGGTGCTGGAGAACGTGCGCCTGGCCGTGCAGGCCGCGCAGCCGGGGCGGCACCGGCGCGGCCTCAACCTGTGGAGCATCTGGAGCGACCACGCCGCACTCACCGCCCGTGCGCAGGGCATCCTGCATGCCGTGGCCTTGGCAGATCGGCAAGGCATGCCAGTCGCCAGCCTGCCGCATGGGGACCAGCGCAAGCTGGAGGTGGCGCTGCTCATAGCGCTGGACCCGCAGGTCTACATGTTCGACGAGCCCACGGCTGGCATGGGCCATGACGAGGCCCCCGTGATCCTGGACCTGATACGCGCGCTCAAGAAAGACAAGACCAAGACCATCCTGCTGGTCGAGCACAAGATGGACGTGGTGCGCGAGCTGGCCGACCGCATCATCGTGCTGCACAACGGCGTGCTCGTCGCGGACGGCGAGCCCGCCGCAGTGATCGCGTCGCCGATCGTGCAGCAGGCCTACCTGGGCACGGCGGCGTCGGCTGCGGAGGCTGAGGCATGAGCGCACCGCTGCTGAAGCTGTCCGGCGTGCACACGCACATCGGGGCATATCACATCCTGCATGGCGTTGATTTGGCCGTGCCCCGCGGGCAGCTCACGCTGCTGCTGGGGCGCAACGGCGCGGGCAAGACGACGACCCTGCGCACCATCATGGGTCTGTGGCGCGCCAGTGCCGGGACCATCACCTTCGGCGGCCAGGGCATCGCGGCCTGGGAGACGCCGCGCATTGCCCAGCAGGGCATTGCCTACGTACCCGAGAACATGGGCATCTTTGCCGACCTGACGGTGAAGGAAAACCTGTTGCTGGCCGCGCGTGGCGCGCGCACCGCGGCGCAGATGGACGGCGCGCGGCTGGAGTGGATCTTCCGGCTCTTTCCCGCCGTGGAAAAGTTCTGGAATCACCCCGCGGGCAAGCTCAGCGGCGGGCAAAAGCAGATGGTGGCCGTGGCACGCGCCATCGTGGAGCCGCGCGAGTTGCTCATCGTGGATGAACCCAGCAAGGGACTGGCGCCCGCCATCGTCAACAACATGATCGACGCCTTCGCCCAGCTCAAGGCCAGCGGCACCACCATCTTGCTGGTGGAGCAGAACCTGCACTTCGCCCAGCGCCTGGGCGACCAGGTGGCGGTGATGGACAACGGGGTGGTGGTGCATGCCGGCCCCATGGCCGCACTAGCCGAGGACGAGGCGTTGCAGCAGTCGCTGCTGGGGCTGTCGCTATGAACAGGTCTGAACAAAATTGGCCTGTAGCGCCCGTGCAGCAATCGCGAGTAGCTATTAAAAGTGAAGCGACTGGGCGGGGCGCAATAGCCATCGACTGGACACCCCTGGCGCTGGTACCGCTGCTGGCGATCGCGGTGCTGCCATTCATCGGATCGGCCAGCACCTGGCTCACCCTCACGGTTGCGGGGCTGGCCATGGGCATGATCATCTTCATCATCGCCTCCGGCCTCACGCTGGTGTTCGGGCTCATGGACGTGCTGAATTTCGGCCATGGCGTGTTCATCGCGCTGGGCGCGTTTGTCGCCACCAGCATGCTGGGCGCGATGAGCGACTGGACTGGGTCGGCCGCGCTGTGGCGCAACCTGGTGGCCGTGCTGCCCGCCATGGCCGTCGCCATGCTGGTGGCCGGCGCGGTGGGCCTGGCGTTCGAGCGCCTGATCGTGCGCCCCGTGTACGGCCAGCATCTCAAGCAGATCCTCATCACCATGGGCGGGATGATCATCGGCGAGGAGCTGATCAAGGTCATCTGGGGACCACAGCAGATTCCGTTGCCGTTGCCCGAGGCCATGCGGGGCGCGTGGCTCGTCGGGGAGGCGGCCGTGGAAAAGTACCGCGTGCTGGCCGTTGGCGTGGGGCTGGCGGTGTTCGCGCTGCTGGCGTGGACGCTTGCGCGCACCAAGCTGGGCCTGTTGATCCGCGCCGGCGTGCAGGACCGCGAGATGGTCGAGAGCCTGGGCTACGGCGTGCGGCGGCTGTTCGTGGGCGTGTTCGTGGCCGGCAGCGCGCTGGTGGGGCTGGGCGGCGTGATGTGGGGGCTGTACCAGCAGAACGTGGTGCCGCAGATGGGGGCCCAGGTGAACGTGCTGATCTTCATCGTGATCATCATTGGCGGACTGGGCAGCACGGGTGGTGCGCTGATCGGTGCGCTGCTCGTGGGCCTGATGGCGAACTACACGGGCTTCCTGCTGCCGAAGGTGGCGCTGTTCTCCAACATCGCGCTCATGGTCGCCATCCTCCTGTGGCGGCCGCAGGGCGTGTACCCGGTGGCCAACCGTTGAGGAGCGCGTCGATGCTGAGCCGGCTCCTCTCTGGCGACTATCCCCGCAGCAAGGTGCTGGCTGTGCTGCTCATGGCCTGCCTGCTGGGGCTCGCCGTGGCGCCGTTCGCCTTTGCGGGCGTGAAGGCGCTCAACGTGGCGGCCAAGGTGCTGGTGTTCGTGGTGCTGGTCGCCAGCTTCGACCTGCTGCTGGGCTACACGGGCATCGTGAGCTTTGCGCACACCATGTTCTTCGGCATCGGCGCCTACGGCATCGCCATCGCCACCAGCCGCCTGGGTGCTACATGGGGCGCGCTGGCCGTGGGGCTGGGGTGCGCGCTGCTGCTGTCATTGCTGCTGGCGCTGGCGATCGGATTGTTCTCGCTGCGCGTGCGCGCCATCTTTTTCGCCATGATCACGCTGGCCGTGGCGGCGGCGTTCCAGACGCTGGCTTCGCAGCTCTCGGACTGGACGGGCGGCGAGGACGGCCTGACCTTCAAGCTGCCCGAGTGGCTGTCGCCCAGCTTCGAGCCCTTCGAGGACGAGGTGCTGGGGGTGCTGATCGACGGGCGCCTCATCACCTACTACCTGCTGTTCGTCACGGCTGTGGTGCTGGTGCTGGCGCTGCTGCGCATCGTGAACTCGCCCTTTGGCCGTGTGCTGCAGGCCATCCGCGAGAACGAGTTCCGTGCCGAGGCCATCGGCTATCGCGTGGTGGTGTACCGCACGCTCTCCAGCGTGCTGTCCGCGCTGTTCGCCTGTGCGGCGGGCGCCATGCTGGCCCTCTGGCTGCGCTACAACGGGCCGGACACGTCGCTCAGCTTCGAGATCATGATGGACTGCCTGCTCATCGTCGTGATCGGCGGCATGGGCACGATCTATGGTGCCGTGGTCGGCTCCGTGCTCTTCGTGGTGGCGCAAAGCTACCTGCAGGACCTGTTGGGCGTTGCCCATGAGGCTGCCTCTGGTCTTCCCTGGCTGGCCGCACTCCTGTCGCCCGACCGCTGGCTGCTGTGGCTGGGCCTGCTGTTCGTGCTCTCGGTCTATTACTTCCCCACCGGTGTGGTGGGGCGCCTGCGTTCCCTGCGTGCCCCGCCTTGATGGGTGCGCTTTTTTTCTCGTACTGCCATTACCACAACCTTAGGAGACAACATGCGAGTGAATGAACGAGTAACGGCGCTGACGGCGCTGACGGCGCTGGCGGGGGCCACGCTGGTGGCCTGTGGCGGCGGATCGGATCCGTCCAACGATCTGCCCCAAGGCATCAAAGAAATCAGCGCCACGGTGTACCCGGCCACGACCGTAGGCACGGGCGCCACTGCTGCTACCCAGGACCTGCTGACGGGCGGTATTGGCAAAACGGGCCTGGGCGCCGCGGCCGCGCCCGCCTATGCCGACCCGGCCAACCCCACGGCGGCGGAACTGCGCCGCAATGCGCTGTTTTCCAACTACCGCGGCATCCTGGACTACACGGCCAAGGGCGGCTATGGCACGCTGTACGGCCCCAACATCACGGCCGAAGGCCAGGTGACCGCCAGTGAAGGTCTGATCCCAGGCCGTGAACACCTCGCTGTGCTGGACGATGGCTCCGGCCGCAAGCAAACCGTGATCGCCGTGCAGGTGCCCGACAGTTTCAACACCAGCAACCCCTGCATCGTGCTCGGCCCTTCGTCCGGTTCGCGCGGCGTGTACGGTGCCATCGGCACGGCGGGGGAGTGGGGCTTGAAGAAGGGCTGCGCCGTCGCGCTGACGGATGCCGGCAAGGGCGTGGGCCTGCACAACCTGGCCGACGACACGGTCAACAAGGTCGACGGCACGCGCGCCACGCGCACGGCGGCGGGGGCGCTGAGCTTCTTTGCTGCCAATCTGACGGATGCGGTGCGCTCGGCGTACAACGCGGCCTTCCCCAATCGCATTGCCATCAAACACGCGCACTCGCAGCAAAACCCCGAGAAGGATTGGGGTGCGGACACGTTGGCGGCAGGCCGCTATGCGCTGTATGTGCTGAATGCGCGCTATGGCACGGCAGACAACCCGGTACCGTTCACCAAGGGCAACACGCTGGTGATCGCGGGCTCCGCCTCCAATGGCGGCGCCGCCTCGCTGCGCGCAGCCGAGCAGGACGGCGAGGGCCTGATCGACGGCGTGGTGGCTTCCGAGCCCGTGACCGAAATACCCACCGCCGCCGGCTATGGCATCCAGTTCGACGGCGCCGCGGTCGCTGGCTACGGCAAGACCCTGGCCGAGTACACCACCTGGGGCAACATCTACCAGCCCTGCGCCGCGCTGGCGGCCGACGCGGCCATCAACGAGGCATCGATCTACGACTTCATCACCCTCACTGCCATGACTGCGCGCGCCACGGCACGCTGCGACGGCCTGGCGGCCAAAGGCCTGGTGAGTGGCGCCACCACGCAGGAGCGTGCGGCCGACGCCCTGGCCAAGCTGCATGCCTATGGCTGGAACGCCGAGAACAACACCATGCACAACGCCCACTATGCGCTGGGCAACGGACCCATCCTGTCGGCCATGTACACCATGGCCTATGGCCGCTTTGGCGCGGATGCCAACTTATGCGGGTCCAGCTTTGCCGCCGCCAGTGCCACGGGCGACGTGATTGCCGCCGCGCCCACGGCGCTGGCCCAAAGCGCCGCCACCGCGAACGGCACAGCCAATGGGACGCCCGCCACGGTGATCTACAACGACTCGGTGGGAGGCGCCAAGTCCTGGCCCTTCGCCGTGTCGCCCTCTACCGGCGTGGCGGACTTCGGGCTGGACAACGCGCTGTGCCAGTATGCGCTGGTCAGCGGCAAGGACCCCGTGACCGGTGCGGCCCTTACGGCGGCCAGCACGCCGACCAAGGCGCAGAGCGACGCCGTGCGCAGCGGCGTGGCCGAGGTGCTGCACAACGCCAACCTGCGCGGCAAGCCGGCGATCATCGTCGCCGGCCGCAGCGATGCGCTGGTGCCGGTCAACAACAACGCGCGTGCCTACGCGGCGCTCAATCGTGCTGTGGAGGGCGCGTCGAGCAAGCTGCGCTACGTGGAAGTCATGAACGGTCAGCACTTCGATGCGTTCCTGCCCTTCTCAGGTTTCGACACGCGCTTCGTGCCGCTGCACCCGTACTTCAACCAGGCCATGGACGTGATGTGGGCGCACCTGAAGAACGGCGGCCCGCTGCCCGCAAACCAGGTCGTGCGCACCACGCCGCGCGGCGGTACCGCGGGAGCGGCGCCGGCCATTACCGCAGCCAATGTCCCGCCGTTCGCCATGAGCCCCGCCGCCGCCGACCAGATTGGCTTTGTGGGCACATCCATCAGCGTGCCGCGTTGAGGCTGCGCGGCTGAAGAGGCCCCGCCTGTGCCCCGGCATCCGGGGCAGGGCCGGGGCCCCTGCGTGGGGACTGCGTTTGGTGCTTCGAAAGGAAGGGACGGGCATGCGCAAGCTGAGGTGTTGGGTTGGCGGGTTGCTGCTGTCTTTGGCGGCTCTCGCGTCATCGGCCGCAGAGGTGGTGATCGGGCAGGTGGCGCCGCTGTCGGGCGTGCTCGCGTCCACGGGCGAGCAGATGGTGCTGGGCGGCAAGGTGTACTTTGACGCCGTCAACGCGCAGGGGGGTGTGCATGGCGCCAAGATCCGCCTGCAGGTGGAGGACGATGGCTACAAGGTGGACGACACCGTGCGTCTGACGCGTGCCATGCTCGACCGCCCTGAAGTCGTTGCCCTGTTCGGCTTTGCCGGCACGGCCAACATTGCGCAGTTGCTGGCCGACAAGGTGCTGGAGCAGGGCGGTGCGGCCCTGGTGGCGCCGTACACGGGCGGCGAGGTGCTGCGCACGCCCTTCAACCCATGGATCTTCCATGTGCGTGCGGGCTATGCCGATGAAGCCGAGCACATGGTGCAGCAGCTCGCCACGCTGGGCATCATGCGCATTGCCGTCATGTACCAGGACGACGGTTTCGGCAAGGCGGGGCTGGCCGGAGTGGAGGCGGCGCTGGAGCGGCGCCAGCTCAAGCTGGTAGCCGCGGCCGGCTATGAGCGCAACACCGACAACGTGGACTCCGCCGTGCAGACCATCCGCGCCATGGATGCGCAAGCCGTGATCATGATCGCCGTCAACAAGCCGGCCGCCGCATTCACCAAGCGCTACCGCGAGCAGGGCGGCGGCGCGCGGCTGTTCAACATCTCCGTGGTGGATCCCGCCGAAATCGTGAAGCTGGCGGGGCTGAAGAACGCGCACGGCCTGGCCATCAGCCAAGTGGTGCCGTACCCTTACCGGCCTCAATTGCCCGTGGTGCGCGAGTATCAGCATTTGCTCAAGAAATACGCGCCAGAGGCCGAGATCAACTACACCAGCTTCGAGACCTTCCTGGGCGCGAAAGTCCTTGTCGAGGCCCTGCGCCGTGCCGGCCCGCAGCCTACCAGGGCACGCGTGCTGCGTGCACTGGAGTCGCTGCAGGGGTTCGATCTGGGTGGCGTCACGCTGAACTACGGGCCGAACAACCGTGTCGGCTCGCGCTTCGTCGAGGTCACGGTGATCGGGGGCAACGGCCGGCTCATGAAGTGAGGCGCGCCCGCGGCGATCACACTCTCCCTGCACAAAGGCTGCACCATGTCCTTCGTCTCGCGCTACGTGCGCTGCGCCGGCTATGAAATCCACCTGACCGACTGGGGCGCGCCCGGCGCGCCGGTGGTGGTGGCCTGGCACGGCCTGGCACGCACCGGACGCGACATGGACGAGCTGGCCGCACACCTGGCGGCCCATGGCTGGCGCGTGTTGTGCCCCGACACCCTGGGTCGCGGCCTGAGCCAGTGGAGCCGTGATCCGCAGCGCGAATACACGCTGGCTTTCTATGCACGCGTTGTGGAGGAGCTGCTGGACCAGCTGGGTGTGCAGCGGGTGCAGTGGGTGGGTACGTCGATGGGCGGCGCCATCGGCACCGTGTGCGCCGCCGGCCTGCTGGCGCCGCGCCTGCACGGGCGCATCACGCACCTGGTGCTCAACGACAATGCCCCGCAGCTGGCCGGCCCCGCGCTGGAGCGCATCAAAGCCTATGCGGGCCAGCCGCCCCAGTTCGATACCGTGATGGAGCTGGAGGCCTTCTTTCGCCGCACCTACGCGCCGTTCGGCTGGCTCAGCGATGCGCAGTGGCTGCGCCTTACCGAGACCTCGCTGCGCCGCCTGCCCGATGGGCGCGTGACCCCGCACTACGACCCGGCCATGGTGCAGCAGTTCACGCGGCATGAGAACGACTATCTCGTTTGGCCGCACTACGACCGGCTCGACATTCCCGTGCTGTGCCTGCGCGGGGCCGAGTCCGATCTGGTGCTGCCCGCGGTGGTGCAGGAGATGCAGCGCCGGGGCCCGGGCGCACGCGGCCTGCTGGAGGTGGTCGAGGTGCCGGGCTGCGGCCACGCGCCCGCGCTCAACGTGCCGCAGCAACTGGCCTGGGTGCAGCGCTTTTTGCAGGGCCAGCCCGCGCAGGGATGAAGCGGCGCACGGCTTGCGCGGTGTGCCTGCATTGTTGCCATCCACGCAACGCAGTTTCCTTATTTCAGGTCTCACTCGGCGCAGCCGTTGCGGCTAGCATGTGAGACTTGCATTGCATGGGCGTCAGCGGCGACGCCGGCACGGCATGAAGGGAACCGCGACATGGGTTTTCTGGTGGATCTGATTCGCGAATACGGCCTGGGCGTCGTGTTCCTGAACGTGCTGATCGAGCAGCTGGGCGCGCCCATTCCCGCCTATCCAGTGCTGGTGGTCACCGGCGCGGTGGCGGGCGACGACTGGCAGCACGGCGCACGCATCGTGCTGTTGGCCGTGGCGGCCGCGCTCATTGCCGACCTGCTGTGGTACCAGGCCGGCAAATCCTACGGCCATCGTGTGCTGGGGCGCATCTGCCGCATTTCGCTGTCGCCCGATGCCTGCATCCGCCAGACGGAATCGCTCTACGGCCGCTGGGGCCCCAAGTCGCTGCTGATTGCCAAGTTCGTTCCAGGCTTTGCGTCGATCGCCAGCGCGCTTGCGGGTGTGGTGGGCACGCCGCGGTCGGTCTTCGTGCTGTACGACACGCTGGGCGCGTTGATCTGGGTGGGCTCGGCAGTGTTGCTGGGATCGCTGTTCAGCACCACGGTCGAGGACCTGCTGGCCGTGCTCACAGCGCTGGGCCAGGGGGGATTGGTATTGCTGGCGGTGGGGCTGGGCGTGTTCATTCTGCGCAAGTGGTGGCAGCGCCAGCGCACGGTGCGCTCGCTGAAGATGCCTCGCGTGTCGGTGCAGGAGTTGCGCGGCATGCAGGCCCAGGGGGTCATGCCCACGGTGATCGATGTGCGCACGGGTCAGGCCTACAGCGCGGGCCATATTCCCGGCGCCCAGGCGTGGGAGCTGCGCCCCCGGGACGCGGCAGCACCCCACGCCCATCTATTGCCGCACGACGCGCATCCGCACGGCGTGGTCATCTATTGCGACTGCCCGGCAGAGATATCGGCCGCCCGGCTGGCGCGCCAGCTACAGCGCGCAGGCTTTTCCAACGTGCGCCCGCTGCTGGGCGGGCTGCAGGCCTGGCAGGACGCTGGGTTCGAGGTGGCCAAGCCGTCTGCCGATACGCCCTGAGACCGCTCGCCGCGCCAAGCAACAAGGCCTCCGCGTGGAGGCCTTGTTGCGTTGTGCGCGGAGAAGGACGTCAGTCCGGCATGGAGCAATGCCCGCCCGAGGCGGCCTTGCCCGAGCCGGCCGCGATCAGCGGCGCCTCGAAGCGCAGGTCCACCGGGGCGGAGTTGCTGTAGTCCCAGGCCAGGAAGGCGGCGAGCACGGCCCAGAAGGCCAGGCGCAGTGTGGTGTGTCGTGTCATGGCGTAGCTCTCCTGGGTTCAGAAGCCGAAATGGCGACGGATGCGCAGGCCGAAGACCGTTCCTGCGAACGCCAGCGGCACCCAGATCCAGCCGTGGATGCTGCCCGTGGAGATGCCCGACAGCATGGCGCCGACGTTGCAGCCGAAGGCCAGGCGCGAGCTGTACCCCAGCAGCAGGCCCGCGACCAGGGCCACGGCCCATTGCGTGCCCGTCAGCGCCTTGGCCGTGACCGGCTTGCCGGCCGACACCCACAGAGCGCCCCCGAGGATGCCGATGTTGGTGATGCTGGTCACGTCCAGCAGCACGGTCTCCTGCAGACGGGCGGCATTGCCGGGCTGGCTCCAGAACCAGTTGCCCGCCAGGTCCGCGGCACCGCTGGCCTGGGCGAGTTTTGCCGCCCACAGGCCAAAGCCGTACACCACACCCCAGGGCTGGCCGGCGATCACCAGGTTCAGCGTGGCCAGCAGCGCCAGCAGCACGGCGCCCACGATCCACCTGCGCACCAGCAGCGGCTGGGGCTGCGTGCCTTGCGGTCCCTGGGCGCGGCGCGCATACCAGCGCACCCCCACCGCGACTACGGCCAGCACCGCCAGCGTGATCAACAGTGCCTGTTGCCAACCGAAGCGATTGACCAAACCGACGGGCTGCGCGCGGCCGAGGTCCAGCCAGAAGCCCAGGTGCATCGAGCCCAGGAAACTGCCGAGCGCGAACAGCGGCAGGATCGCCGCGTTCATTGGAATGCCCAGGCCCGCCTTGTACAGCGTGCCGCTGCCGCAGCCGTCGGCAATCTGCATGCACAGCCCGAACACGAAGGCGCCGACCAGCAGGCTCACGCTGGGTGGGCCTATGGCGGCCGTCAGTTCAGGAAAGTGGCCCAGCAGCGGCATGGCCAGTGCGGCGGCCAGCGCCAGCAGCAGCAGCTGGCCCATGACGCCGCTGGCGTCCTTGTCCTCGATGAGCATGCGCCAGCCCGTGGTGAAGCCAAAGCGCTGGCCGGCCAGCACCGCGCCCAGGCCCAGACCCACGGCGAACAGGGCCGCTTGCCGCACGGACACGGTCCACAGCAGCCAGCCCAAGAAAATGGCCAGCAGGGCCGCAAGAGGGAGTCGTTTCATGGAAGAGGGCTAGAGATTCAAAAAAGTGAGCTGCTAGCGCTTTCCTGGCAAGCGCTAGAGGCCGATTTGACTATGAGGCTGTCAGGTGCCCAGCGCAGTGGGCTGCCTTACTTGAGCTTGCGTTCCCACCACTGCTTGGCGTCGTAGGCCAGTGCCTCGGCGCGGGTGGGCTGGTTCGCCATCAGCGGCGGCTCCTGGGACTGGGTCCAGTCCACCATGGAGCCGGCATACAGCTTCACGCCGGGCAGGCCCGCCACTTCGGACAGGCCGAACCAGTCGGTGGCCGCCCAGTGGCCGGTATTGCAGAACGCGACCATGTCCTGGCCCTGTTCGCGCTTGACCTTGGCGGCGATCTGCCGGGCCGTCGCCGCATCCACGAAGGTGGAGGTGCCGGGAACGAACCACTGGTTGAAGTCCAGCTGCTGTGCGCCCGGCAGGGTGCCAGACACCTTGGCCGCGGGCGCACGCACCTTGCCCTGGTAGAAGGCATCGGGGCGCGAATCCACCAGTGCGGCGTTGCTCAGGCGAATGTGCTGGCCCACGTCCTCGCGCGTGGCCAGCAGGCGGGTGTCCAGCGTGGGCGTGTACTGGCTGGCCGCGACCTGTGGCACCTCGGCCGTCAACGGAAGCTGGGCTTGGCCCCAGGCCTTCATGCCGCCATTGAGGATGGAGAGTTCCTGGAGGCCCAGCAGCTTCAGCGTCCAGTACACGCGCGCCGCCGCGCCAAAATCCGTCGGGTCTGCGCCCGTGGAGACCACCACGGCATGCGTGGTGGGCGTGAGCCCCAGCGACTGCACCAGCGCGGTGAGCCGGGGCAGGTCGGGTAGTTCACCCGGGTTGCTGGCGGGGCCGCGCCACTTGCCGTAGGGGGCATTCACCGCACCCGGAATGTGCTGGGCGCCGTAGCTAGCGGGGTCGCGGATGTCGATCACGCGCGGCGGCGTGGCCTGCGTTGTCTGGGCCTTCAGTTCGGCGGGCGTCAGCAGTGGCTGGGCTGCCCACGCCGCAGGGGCCACATGGGCGGCCGTGGCGAATACCGCGAGGGCGAGCAGTTTTTTCATGGCGATCTCGAAAACAGTCGTTCAGGGAAGGGCGTAATTGTCCCGCGCCCTTGAGCCTCATCAACGACAGAATCGGATTGTTCTTATAGCCAATATGGATAAGCCAGGCCCGGCCCACCGCAACGCCGGGCGGTTTTCAGAGGCTGCCGCCGAGCCTGCGCGGCACGCGCCGCCGCCCCAGCGCCATGGCCTGCCACGCGCGGCGGTAGGCCAGCAGCGTGCTTTCGGCGCGCGCCCGCACGCTGCCTTCCCACGGCTCGCCGGGGGTGAGGCCCGCGTGCGTACCAGTGAGCAGCGCAATGCCCTCGCTGACGTGCTGCGCCGTATAGACGTGAAAGCGCCCCGCCGCGACCGCATCCACCACGGCGGGCGAGAGCATCAGGTGGCGCTGGTTGCGTGCCGGAATCAGCACGCCCTGCGTGCCGGTCAGGCCCGCGTGCGCGCACACGCGGAACCAGCCCTCGATCTTCTCGTTCAGCCCGCCCACGGGCAGCACCTCACCGTGCTGGTTGAGCGCGCCGGTGACCGCGATGTCCTGGCGCAGCGGCAGGCCCGACAGCGACGACAGCAGGGCATACAGCTCGGCGCAGGAGGCCGAGTCGCCCTCAATGCCGCTGTACTCCTGCTCCAGCACGATGGACGCGTTGAGCGCCAGCGGCGCCAGGTGTCCGAACAGCGCGCTGAAATAACTGTGCAGGATGAGCACGCCCTTGTCGTGGATCGGGCCGGACAGCTCGACCTCGCGCTCGATGTTGACCAGGCCTTCCTGGCCCGCATGCGTGCGCGCGGTGATGCGCACCGGAAAGCCGAAGCGGTAGTCGCCCAGGTCGATCTGCGTGAGCGCATTCAACTGGCCGACGCGCGTGCCGTCCAGCGTGATGAGCAACTCGCCCTCGGCAATCGATTCGTGCAATGCCTCCTCGGGGGCGTTGTGGCGCTGGCGCTTGGCGATCAGCGCGGCTTCCACATCGGCCGCATCGGTCAGCGCCGCGCCGCGTGCCCGCGCCTGGGCCGCGCTTTCGAGCAGCAGGGCTTCCAGCAGGGAAAAGCGCGCGCTCTGGCGCGATTGGTCGTCGGCCTCGCGGTGGGTGAATTCCAGCAGGCGGGCCACGGCCGCGGCGCTGCAGTGCGGCAGGCCGCGGCGGGCGCACGCGCGTGCGATGAACACGGCGCTGGCGTAATGCGTCTGGGCGCTGGCGGTGAAGCGCTCGGCAAAATCCACCTTCACGCGAAAGCGCTGCGCCAGGTCTTCGTCGCCCTCCTGCAGCACGTAATACTCGACGGCGGTGCCGATCAGCACGAGCTTGACGTCCACATCCACGCCCTCGGGCTGCAGCGCCACTGTCGGCCCACCACCGCCATGGCTGGCGGCGGTGTCCTCGACCGCCAGGCGGCTGCAGCGCAGGAAGCGGCGCAGCCGCTCCCACAGCGGCGTATCGCCCAGCAGGTCGCGCAGGAACAGCATCAGGTAGCCGCCGTGCGCACGCAGCAGGCCGCCGGCGTGGATGCTGGAGAAATCGGCATACGGCGCGTCTTCCCCGGATTCGTACTGGATGTGGCCGAACAGGTTGCGCAGCTGCGGGTTGTCTTCGACCACCACTGGCGCGCCCTTCAGGGAAGCGTTGTCCACCGCCAAGTTCACCTGGCACAGCGCCAGCAGGTTGGCCAGTTGGTCGCGGCGTTCCTCTTCCTGCGGATCGTCGGGCTGCTCGCCTTCGTGAGGCACGAAGAGCTCAAGGTCGTCGAGCACCTCGCGCTGCACCTGGTCGAGCCAGCGTCCCAGCTTGACCGCGTCCTTGATCTGCTTGCGCAGGCCCTGGCGGATATCGTCCAGACCGTGCGTCACCAGCGGGCCGGCGCTCTGGCGCAGAAGCTGCGCCAGCGCATCGTCGCGCGCGCGCTCCAGCGGGCGGGTCTGTTCCAGGAAGCGCACGATCTCCGTGCGCAGCTCCTGCTCGGCCAGCTCGATGGCGGCGCGCTCGGGTGCGCCGAGCGCTGCGCCATCGGCCTCCGTCAGCGGCTCGCCGCCCGGGCCCAGCAGGGTGAACACCATCTGCCCCTGTTCACGCGACAGGCGAAACCGCCGTGCACGCGCGAAGTCGGCCAACTGGCTGAAGGCGCGCGCCTCGTCGCTCTGGTAGCGCTTGTGGATGCGCTCGCGCTCGTTCTTCACGTCCGGCGCAGCCAGGCGCTTGGGGATCTCCGCCTCCAGCTGGCGGCTCCAGCTCGCCATCTGGTCGCGCAGCTGGCGCCCCTGGCCCGCGGGCAGGCGCAGGGCGCGTGGACGTTCGGGTGCGTCGAAATCGTGCAGAAAGCACAGGTCCGGCGGCACGGGCCGGCTGGCGGCCGCTTCGTCCATGGCCTGGCGCATCAGGGAGGCACGGCCGCTGCCGACCTCGCCCAGCACGAACAGGTGGTAGTCGGGCTGTTGCATGGTCAGCCCGAACCGGGCCGCATCGAACGCGCGCTGCTGGCCGATCCACGGCAGGGGCTCGGCCACCAGCGCGCGCGTATCGTCAAAGCCCAGGCTCTCGGGGCGGATGCTCAGGCGCAGCTGGCCGGGTGCGAGTGCCGTGCAGGGCGCGCTCATGGCTGGCTCCAGCCCGCCAGGTGCTGTTGTGCAATGCGGCTCAAGGCGGTGATCCAGGCGGGGTTGTCGTTCAGGCAGGGGATGTAGCGGAAGTCCTGGCCGCCTGCGTGCAGGAAGGCCTCGCGTGCCTCCTGGTTGATCTCCTCCAGCGTTTCCAGGCAGTCGCTGGTGAAGCCTGGGCACATCACGTCCACGCGGCGCGTGCCGCCCTGTGCCAGCGCTACCAGCGAGGGTTCGGTGTAGGGCTCCAGCCAGCGGGCCTTGCCAAAGCGCGACTGGAAGGTCAGCAGGTACCGGTCTTCGCCCAGCCCCAGCGCCTGCGCGAGCAGCCGGGCCGTGTTGCGGCATTGCTCCGCGTAGGGGTCGCCCAATCGCACATTGCGTTCGGGAATGCCGTGAAAACTCATCACCAGCTTGTCCGCCGGGCCGCCCTCGCGCTGCCAGTGCGCGCGCACCGACTGGGCCAGCGCGGCAATGTAGTCCGGGTGGTCGTGGTAGTCGTTCACGAAGCGCAGTTCGGGAAAGCAACGCGAGCGGCGCACCCACGCGGCCACGTCGTCGAACACGCTGGCGGTGGTCGTGGCCGAGTACTGCGGGTACAGCGGCAGCACCAGCACGCGGCGCACGCCGGCGTCCTGCAGCACCTGCAGCTGCGCTCCAATGGCCGGTTGACCGTAGCGCATGGCGGGCAATACCCGCACCGGCTGGCCGGCCTCGCCCAGCCAGCCGCGCAGCATCACCGCCTGCTTGGCCGTCCATACGGCGAGCGGGGAGCCTTCTTCCGTCCAGATGCTGGCGTACTTGGCGGCCGACTTGGCCGGCCGCGTGCGCAGGATGATCCCGTACAGCAGAGGCAGCCACAGCGCCCGCGGAATTTCCACCACCCGCGGGTCGCCCAGGAACTGCGCCAGATAGCGGCGCAGCGCCGGTGCGGTGGGGGCGTCTGGCGTGCCCAGGTTGCACAGCAGAATGGCGGTGCTTTCGCGTGCTGCGGCGGTCTGGATCAAAGAGGCTGAGGCCGTCTGGGCGGCATGGTGAGAAGGCGAGGCGGGCATGCGGTGATTGTGGCAAATGCCGGGCGGTATGCTCGGGCCATGCTCGATATTTCCCGCATCCGCGCCATCACTCTTGACCTGGATGACACCCTATGGCCTATCTGGCCCACCATTGCGCGGGCTGAGAAGGTGCTGATCGAGTGGCTGCTCACGGTGGCGCCCGGCGCCTCGGCGCTGCTGGCGTCGCCCGACAGGTCCCGCATGCTCCGTGCGCAGGTGGCGTCCGCCCATGCGCACCTATCGCACGACCTGACGGTGCTGCGCCGCGAGACCATCCGCGCAGCGCTGCGCCAGGCGGGCGAGGACGAGTCGCTCACGGACCAGGGGTTCGACGTGTTCTTCGCCGAGCGCCAGCGGGTGGAGCTGTTTGACGATGCGATAGCGGTGCTGGAATTCCTCTCGGCGCGCCACCCGGTGGTGGCGCTGTCCAATGGCAATGCGGACCTGCAGGCCATCGGCATCGGACGGTACTTTCGCGCCAGCATCAGCGCCCGTGAGTTCGGGATTGCCAAGCCCGACCCCCGCATCTTCCACGAGGCGGCGCGGGTGCTGGACCTGCCGCCCGCGGCCGTGCTGCACATAGGCGACGATGCCACGCTGGATGCGCATGGCGCGCTGGGCGCCGGCATGCAGGCGGCCTGGCTCAATCGGGGCGATGCGGCGTGGCCGCACGCGGTGGCGCCCCCTGCCACCGTGCGCGACCTGGCCGCGCTGTGCCGTCTGCTGGGGTAGGCGTGGTCCGTGTCAGCGATGGGCGCGGCGTGCGCGCCAGCGCCGCAGAGCCGCCTTCTCCAGTTCGGCCAGCGTGAAGACGGCCAGCCCGGCCAGCAGGACGCGCGACCATTCCTGCACAGACAGGTCCGTGGAGCCGAACACGGCCTGCATCCAGGGTAGGTGCACGAAGCCCAGTTGCAGCAGCGCACAGAGGGCGATGGTCAGGGGCACCTTGGGATTGCCCAGCAGGCCCTCGCGCGACAGCACGCTGCGCTCGATGTGCCGGCTGTTGAGCAGGTAGAACATCTCCATCACCACCACCGCGCTGACAGCCATGGTGCGCGCGGTTTCGATCGCAGCGCCGTTGGACAGCTCCCACAGGAACAGCCCGAGCGAAGCCGCCGCCATGCAAACCGCCACCATGAGCACACGCCACGCGAACAGGCCGGACAGCAGCTTTTCCTGCGGAGGCCGGGGAGGGCGGCGCATGACGTCGTTCTCCGCAGGCTCGAATGCCAGCGCCACGCCCAGCGTGCTGGACGTGACCAGATTGATCCACAGCACCTGCGCCGCGGTGAGCGGCAGCAGCAGGCCGAATGCGATGGCGGCAAACACGATCAGCGCCTCGCCCCCATTGGTGGGCAGCATGAACAGGATGAACTTGCGCACGTTGTCGTAGATGCCCCGGCCCTCGCGCACCGCATGGCCCAGCGTGGCGAAGTTGTCGTCGGTCAGCACCATGGCGGCCGCGTCCTTGGCGGCCTCGGTACCGTTCCTGCCCATCGCGACTCCCACGTCGGCGCGCTTGAGTGCGGGCGCGTCGTTCACGCCGTCGCCTGTCATGGCCACGACTTCACCGCGGGACTGCAGGGCTTGCACCAGGCGCAGCTTGTGTTCGGGACTGGCACGGGCGAACACGTCCACGCTGGCCACCACGTCGCGCAAGGCGGCGTCGTCCAGCAGCTCGATCTCGGCGCCCGTGAGTGCGGGGCGGCCCAGGCCGATGCCCAGCTGCGCGCCAATCGCACGTGCGGTTTCGCCGTGGTCGCCGGTGATCATCTTCACGCGTACGCCCGCGGCCTGGCATTCGGCCACCGCGGCCACGGCCTCGGGGCGCGGCGGGTCCATGCTGCCCAGCAGCCCGAGCAGCGTGAAGCCGCCCTCCATGTCGGCGAACTGCAGCGCGTGCTGCTGCGCCGGCACGCGCTTGATGGCGATCGCCAGCACGCGCAGCGCCCGCGCCGCGCAGTCGTTGGCTGCGCGGCGCCAGTAGTCGTGCTGCAGCGGGGCATCGGTGCCCGCGCCATCGGCGGGCCACTGGCGCTGTGCGTTGCACATGTCCAGCACACGCTCGGGGGCTCCTTTCACCAGGATCACCGCATGCCCCGCGTGGTCGTGGTGCAACGTGGCCATGAAGCGGTGCTCGGACTCGAACGGTATGGCGTCGATGCGTGGCTGGCGGGCATGCAGCGCCGTTGCGTCCAGCCCCGCCTTGAGCGCCAGGGTGACGAGCGCGCCCTCCGTCGGGTCGCCCGTCAGGCTCCAGCCCTGGGGACCGTCGTGCAGCGTGGCGTCGTTGCACAGCAGCGCCACCTGGGCCACGGACTGCAGGGCAGGGTGTTCTTGCGCAGTGATGGGCACGCCACCGATGAGGAAGCCCCCCTGCGGCGCATAGCCGCTGCCGGTCACCTCTATGACATGGTCGGCGGTCACCACGCGCTGCACGGTCATCTCGTTGCACGTGAGGGTGCCGGTCTTGTCGGAGCAGATCACCGTGACAGCCCCCAGCGTTTCCACCGCCGGCAGGTGGCGGATGATGGCGTTGTGCTGCGCCATGCGCCGCACGCCCATGGCCAGGGTGATGGTCATGATGGCGGGCAGCCCCTCGGGGATCGCCGAGGCCGCCAGCGCCACGGCCATCATGAACATGTCCGCGGGTGCCTGAGCGCGCCAGAGCACGCCGATGGCGAACGTGGCGAGCACGAACAGCCCGATGGCCAGCGCCAGCCAGCGGCTGAACTGCGCGATCTGCCGCAGCAGCGGCGTGGTGCTCGCCTGCACCTGGGCCAATAGCGTGCTGATGCGCCCCAGTTCACTGTTCGTGCCCGTGGCCACCACGGTGCCCAAAGCGGTGCCCGCGGCCACCAGCGTGCCGGAGTAGAGCATGCTGCGGCGGTCGCCCAAAGCGGCGTCGGCTGCCACGGCGGTTTCGTCCTTGTCGCAGGGCACGGACTCGCCCGTCAGCACGGCCTCGTCGGCGCGCAGGCTGCGGGCCGTAAGGATGCGCAGGTCCGCGGGCACCTTGTCGCCGGACGCGAGGATGACGATGTCGCCCGGCACGAGCTGGTCGGCGTCCACCAGTTGGCGCTCTCCCCCGCGCAGCACCGTGGCCTGGTGCGAGAGCATGTGGCGTATCGCGTCCAGCGCCGACTCGGCCTTGCCCTCCTGCAAGAAACCGATGATCGCGTTGACGATCACGGCCCCCAATAGCACCCCGGTGTCGATCCAGTGCGCCAGTGCCGCGGTGACCGTCGCGGCAGCGAGCATCACGTAGATCAGCACGTTGTGGAATTGCTGCAGCAGGCGCAGCCAGGCCGGTCGGCGCGGCGGCGCGGGCAGGCGGTTGGGGCCGAAGCGTGCCAGGCGCCGCGCCACCTCGGCATGCGCCAGGCCGTGGCGGTCGTCGGTTTGC
Source organism: Diaphorobacter sp. LI3 (assembly GCF_022807955.1). Classification (NCBI taxonomy): domain Bacteria; kingdom Pseudomonadati; phylum Pseudomonadota; class Betaproteobacteria; order Burkholderiales; family Comamonadaceae; genus Diaphorobacter; species Diaphorobacter sp. LI3. The sequence goes on from NZ_CP094346.1 coordinate 1,910,258, forward strand.
AGCCGTCGCAGCGCTTCGCCAGCGGACAGCGCATGCCACGGGGTGCCGCGGGCATCGGTGGTTGGGGGCAGGTGCATGCAGGGCGGGCGCCGGACGACGCGACTGGTCGGGTGAACCCAGTCTAGGTCCGCAGGCGCGGACCGTGCCAATGTCCCAGTGCCAGGCCGGGGAAAGTGGCCGCTATTGGCCTTCGATTGCTATTTAAACAATAGCTGACTGCGCTTGCCGCTTGGTCGTTTGATGCTGTTTTTGATATGCATCACGCGGCCGGTAAATGGTCGCCGCAGGCAAGCAGGGGCCAGTGCTTTGCATGTGGCAGGGGAAGTCACATCCCCCTCTGCCGAGGCGGCGCCGTCCGTTCCATCGGGCAGGGGAGCGGTGCAGGGGATGCCCTGCACCGCCGGCCCTGCCGTGCAACGATCTCAGGCGGAGATGCGTCTTGCCAGGAAGTCGCGGATGGCGAACAGCGTTGCGTCCGGTGCTTCGGTCATCTGGTGGTGGCCCACCGGCAGATGGACGATCTGCACGTCCTTGCCCGCGGATCGCGCGGCCTGGATCAACCCCTGCGCGGCCTTGGGCGCGGTCATCTGGTCTTGCGTGCCCAAGGCAAACAGCACGGGGCACTGCACCGCTGCGATGGCCTGCTCGCCATGGGAGTAGCTGTCGCAGGCGACGAAGCCGCGGTGGAACACATTGACCTGCGGGTTGCTGCGCAGCACCTTGCGGCCCAGCGCCATGCCCGCGCCGTACACCCAGAAGCCCGCGCCTGAGGGGGGTGCGAGGGTGCTGCGCGAGAACACGTTGACCATGCGCAGCGCTTGCTCGGGGTGGGTCTGCGATGCCTCGATGAGCGCGGGCGACACCTTCATCGGGTAGGCCGTACCGACCAGCACCAGATGGCTCACGCGCCCGCCCAGGCGTGCGGCGGCCTCCAGCGCGATCAACGAGCCCCAGCTATGGCCCACCAGCGCGGCGCGCTGGATGGACAGTGCGTCGAGCAGGGCGCCCACGAAGTCGGCCGCCTGCTCCACGCTCGCAGGGGCATCGCCCGCGCTTTTGCTGTGGCCGGGCAGGTCGACGGCCAGCACGTTCCAGCCATGGTTGGCCATGTAGCGGCTTTGCAGCGCCCAGACGCTGTGGTCGTTGAGCACGCCGTGGATGAACACCACGGTGGGCTTAGCGGCATCGAAGGGCTTGCCGCCGGAGTAGCAGTAGGTCTGTGCGCCGTTGACTTGCACGTACATCACGCACCTGCCTTTCCCGCTTGCTTCTCCGCAGCCTTGAGTGCTCGCTTGAGGTCGTCGATCAGGTCGTCGGCATCTTCCAGCCCGATCGACAGGCGGATCGTGCCCTGGCTGATGCCGCCCGCGGCGAGCGCTTCGTCGCTCATGCGGAAGTGCGTGGTGGAGGCGGGGTGGATCACCAGGCTGCGGCAGTCACCCACATTGGCCAGGTGGCTGAAGAGCTTGAGCGTCTCGATGAACGTCTTGCCCTGCTCGCGGTTGCCCTTGAGGTCGAAGCTGAACACCGAGCCCGCGCCGCGCGGCAGCAGGCGCTGCGCGAGCTGGTGGCTGGGGTGGGACTCGAGCAGCGGGTGGCCCACGCGCTCGACGAATGGGTGGCTGGCCAGGAACTGCACCACCTTCTCGGTATTGCGCATGTGGCGTTCCATGCGCAGCGGCAGGGTCTCGATGCCCTGCAGGATCAGCCAGGCGGTGTGCGGGCTCATGCAGGCGCCGAAGTCGCGCAGGCCCTCGCGGCGCGCGCGCAGCAGGAAGGCGCCCACGGTGCTCTCCTCGGTGAATACCATGTTGTGAAAGCCGTCGTAGGGCTGGGTCAGCTCGGGGAAGCGGCCGGAGCCTTCCCAGTCGAAGCTGCCGCCATCGACCACGACGCCGCCGATCACCGTGCCATGGCCTGAGAGGAACTTGGTGGCCGAGTGGTACACCAGGTCCGCGCCATGCTCGAAGGGCTTGATGAGCCACGGCGAGGTGAGGGTGGAGTCCACCAGCAGGGGCACGCCGGCTTCATGCGCAATGTCCGCGACCGTGGGGATGTCCAACACCTCCAGCCCGGGGTTGCCCACGGTTTCGCCAAAGAACAGCTTGGTGTTGGGGCGGATGGCTGCGCGCCAGCCGTCGATGTCGCCGGGCTTTACGAAGGTGGTGTCAATGCCGAAGCGGCGCAGCGTGTAGTGCAGCAGGTTCTGGCTGCCGCCATACAGCGCCGTGCTGGCCACGATGTGGCTGCCTGCGCCCATCAGCGTGGCAACGGCCAGGTGCAATGCGGCCTGCCCGCTGGCCACGGCGATCGCGCCCACGCCGCCCTCCAGCGCCGCCACGCGCTGCTCCAGCACCGCGTTGGTGGGGTTGCTCAGGCGGCTGTACACATGGCCCGGGCGCTCCAGGTTGAACAGGGCCGCCGCATGGTCGCTCGACTCGAAGACGAACGAGGTGCTCAGGTGGATCGGCACGGCGCGCGCACCTGTGGCGGGGTCCGGCTGCGCGCCGGCGTGCAGGGCCAGCGTGTCGAAGCCGGGGTCGGAATATCCGGGCATTCATGTCTCCAAAGTGGTGAATTTGTGCGCCATTGTGGGCTATATTTATTCGCTATCGGGCTGCATGCAGCGCCTGCAGAACCCTTCGGAGACTCCCCATGAAAGTCAGCGACATCCTGCGCCTCAAAGGCAACACCCTCTACACCGTGCATCCCGACGAGCCGCTGGCCCGCGCCGTGGATGCCATGGCCGAGAAGGACATCGGCTCGCTGGTCGTGATGGAGCATGGCGACCTGGTGGGCATGCTCACCTTCCGCGAGGTGATCCAGGCGCTGACTAAAAATGGTGGCGGCGTGGGCACCATGCTGGTGCGTACCGCCATGGACGACGCGCCGCTGACCTGCACGCTGGAGACCGACATGGACGAGGTGCGCCGCATGATGCTGGGCCGCCACGCGCGCTACATGCCCGTGATGGACAAGCGCATGCTGATGGGCGTGGTCAGCTTCTACGACGTGGCCAAGGCCGTGGTGGACAGCCAGAATTTCGAGAACAAGCTGCTCAAGGCCTATATCCGCGACTGGCCGCACGAAGAATCGCGGCCGGCCAACTGATTTGGTGATCAAAATAGCTGCCAGCGCTTGTCAATCAAGCGCTGGCAGCTATTTTTTTGGTAGTAACAGTGGCTCGGGGATAATCGCACTCCTATGAGCGGCAACACACTCGGTACCCTTTTTTGCATCACCAACTTTGGTGAATCCCATGGCCCCGCCATCGGCTGCGTGATCGACGGCTGCCCGCCCGGCATGGAACTGTCCGAGGCTGACATCCAGGCCGACCTGGACCGCCGCCGCCCCGGCACCAGCCGCCATGTGACGCAGCGCAACGAGCCGGATGCGGTGGAAATCCTCTCGGGCGTATATGAGGGCAAGACCACCGGCACGCCCATCGCGCTGCTGATCCGCAACACCGACCAGCGCAGCAAGGACTACGGCAACATCGCGCAGAGCTTCCGCCCGGGGCATGCCGACTATGCCTACTGGCACAAGTACGGCCTGCGCGACCCGCGCGGTGGCGGCCGCTCGTCTGCGCGCCTCACGGCACCCACCGTGGCCGCCGGCGCGGTGGCCAAGAAATGGCTGGCCGAGAAATACGGCACCCGCTTTCGTGCCTGCATGACCCAACTGGGCGAACTGCCCATCCCGTTCGAGAGCTGGGAGCATGTGCCGCACAACCCCTTCTTCGCACCGGTGGCCGACGTGCAGGCCTACGAGGACTACATGGACGCGCTGCGCAAGTCCGGCGACTCCTGCGGCGCGCGCATTCGTGTGCAGGCCAACGGCGTGCCCGTGGGGCTGGGCGAGCCGCTGTACGACAAGCTGGACGCCGACATCGCCCATGTGATGATGGGCCTGAACGCGGTGAAGGGTGTGGAGATCGGTGCCGGCTTTGCCAGCGTGGCCCAGCGCGGTACCACGCATGGCGATTCGCTCACGCCCACGGGCTTCGCCAGCAACAACGCGGGTGGCGTGCTGGGCGGCATCAGCACCGGGCAGGACATCGAGGTGTCGCTGGCCATCAAGCCCACCAGTTCCATCATCAGCCCGCGCGAGTCCATCGACATCCACGGCCAGAGTACCGAGGTGATCACGAAGGGGCGCCACGACCCCTGCGTGGGCATCCGCGCCGCGCCGATCGCCGAGGCGTTGCTCGCATTGGTCATCATGGACCATGCGCTGCGCCACCGTGCGCAATGCGGCGACGTGGTGCAGGCCGTGGCTCCGATTCCGGCAGTCCGCCAGGGGTGATGGTCAAAAACGGCTGTAGCGCCCGCCCCGTGGGCGCTGCCAGCTATCAATAGAAGAGCGATGGGGGAGCGGCGGCTTACTTGCGGACTTCGTCCACCAGCGCGCGGAACTCGTCGATGTCCTCGAAGCTGCGGTAAACGCTGGCGTAGCGCACATAGGCCACCTTGTCGAGCTTCTTCAGCTCGCGCATGACCAGCTCGCCGATGCGGCTGGACAGAATCTCGCGCTGCCCCAGGTTGAGCAGCTTTTCCTCGATGCGCTCGATGGCCGAGTCGATCTGCACTGTGCTCACCGGGCGCTTGCGCAGCGCCAGCTTGAACGATCCCAGCAGTTTCTCGCGGTCGTATTCGACGCGGCGGCCGTCCTTCTTGACGACCGTGGGGAAGTTGACTTCCGGTCGTTCGTAGGTCGTGAAGCGCTTGTCGCAGGCGCCGCACTGGCGCCTGCGGCGGATGAAGTCCCCGTCCTCGGAAACGCGGGTTTCGACGACCTGCGTCTCCTGATGGCTGCAAAAGGGGCACTTCATCGCGGTGGTCGATCAGCGATAGACCGGGAAGCGGCTGGTCAGCGCGTGCACCTTGGCGCGCACGGCTTCCAGGTTCGCCTCGTCATGCGGGTTGTCCAGCACGTCGGCCACCAGGTTGGCCGTGAGGCGCGTTTCCTCTTCCTTGAAACCCCGTGTCGTGATGGCGGGCGTGCCCACGCGAATGCCGCTGGTGACCATCGGCTTTTCGGGATCGTTGGGGATCGCGTTCTTGTTGATCGTGATATGGGCCTTGCCCAGGGCTGCCTCGGCTTCCTTGCCGGTGATGCCCTTGGCGCGAAGGTCCACCAGCATCACGTGGCTTTCGGTGCGACCGCTCACGATACGCAGTCCGCGCTGGATCAGCGTTTCCGCGAACACCTTGGCGTTCTTGGTCACCTGCTGCTGATACTGCTTGAACTCGGGCGACAGGGCTTCCTTGAAGGCCACGGCCTTGGCAGCGATGACGTGCTCCAGCGGGCCGCCCTGCAGACCGGGGAAGATGGCGCTGTTGATGGCCTTCTCGTGCTCGGCCTTCATCAGAATGATGCCGCCGCGCGGGCCGCGCAGGCTCTTGTGCGTGGTGGAGGTCACCACGTCCGCAAACGGCACCGGGTTGGGGTACTCGCCCGCGACGACCAGGCCGGCATAGTGGGCAATGTCCACCCAGAAGATGGCGCCGACTTCCTTGGCGATCTTCGCGAAGCGCGCGAAGTCGATGCGCAGGGCGTAGGCGGAGGCGCCGGCGATGATCAGCTTGGGCTTGTGCTCGCGGGCCTTGGCTTCCAGCGCGTCGTAGTCGATCTCTTCCTTGTCGTTCAGTCCGTAGGAGACTACGTTGAACCACTTGCCGCTCATGTTCAGCGACATGCCGTGCGTGAGGTGGCCGCCCTCGGCCAGGCTCATGCCCAGAATGGTGTCGCCGGGCTTCAGGAAGGCCATCAGCACAGCCTGGTTGGCCTGCGAACCCGAGTTGGGCTGCACATTGGCCGCTTCGGCGCCGAAGAGTTGCTTGATGCGGTCGATGGCCAACTGCTCGATCACGTCCACGTTCTCGCAGCCGCCGTAGTAGCGCTTGCCGGGGTAGCCTTCGGCGTACTTGTTGGTGAGTTGCGAGCCCTGAGCGGCCATCACGGCGGGCGAGGCGTAGTTCTCGCTGGCGATCAGCTCGATATGCTCTTCCTGGCGGCGGTCTTCGGCCTGGATGGCGGCCCACACCTCGGGATCGGTTTGTTCGACAAGAATATTGCGTTGGTACATGGCAGTCCGATGAACTAAGTGTCCCTTGGCAATCAAGGGCTGCCCAGGCGAACGACGGATCGCTGCGGGGCTGGTGCCTGCCGCGCGGCACGCTCCCCAGTGGTTTGCAGAAAAACGCTGTTTCCTGCCGGTGTCCACGTCAGCGGCGGTGCCCCGGGGGACGTCCGCGCCTATCGCCAGTTGCGTGCCCTGCTAGTGTAGCTGAGCACGCCCTTCATCAGTGCCAGAGCAGGCTCTTCAGAGGCCGCTCAGCAGGGCCACCTTCTCGCCAGTGGCAGGGGTTGCAGGTGCGGCTTGCGGTGTGGCAGGAGCCTTGGTGGACAGGAGAGGTGGATTCACGGGGCCGGCGGGAGAAACGCCCGTGCGACCATTGGCGACCTGGCGCAGCCGGAAATGCTCCGCCAGTACCTTGGCGGCGTAGCCCCCGTCGTCAGGCAAGTTGGCTGCGCCGACGTAGTAACGCAGTCCGCCTTCCAGCGAGCCGGCGCGCGCGATGCACTCCTGCAGCACCTTCACGCCCACGCGCAGGTTGGCCACGGGATCGAATGCCGCCAGGTGCCCACCAAAGCCTTCGTACTTGTCGGTATGCACACGCGTCATCACCTGCATCAATCCTTGCGCACCTACCGGGCTTTGTGCAAACGGGTTGAAGCTCGATTCCACGGCCATGACGGCCAGGATCAAGGTGGGATCCAGCTTGGTCCGTGCGCCGATTTCATACGCCTCGGTGACCAGTGCCGCCAGCGGTTCGGGCGCCACGCGGTACTTCTTGCTGAGCCAGTAGGCCACGGCAGCCTGTTCCCGCGGCAACTCCTTGGGGTTGAGCGCTACTGCCCGCTCGCTTGCGGCAAGCTCCATAGGGAAGCCCACTACGGCTTCCTGGCGGGCCTGCAGCCAGCCCATGAGTTCTTCTTCGCCTGCTTGGCGCAGATCCGGGCGTGCCGTTAGTGTGATCACGCCGAAGACGACGCCCAGCCCGAGCAGGGCGAAGCCGCTGTGTGTCACTTCCAGAAAACCGTTGATCACATCGCCCGCAAACGTGCGGACGCCGGCAATCACATTTCCTGACGCTGTCATAGCTTTCCTTTCTAAGTCGGCTCCTGAGCGAAGAGCACTGTCGTGGTTGCTCAGGAGTCCGGTCCTGCCAGACGGTGGGGTCTGGGTGGGTATGCCGTTCAGTCCGTTTAGGCGCGTTAGGCCCAGGGGAATCTGTTGACTGTCGTAGCCGAAATCTGTAGCGGCTAGGGTTTTTACTAGGCCTTGGTTGAGGGCTCGCGGATTCTAGGAGGTCTCCAAATTCAAGGTCAATACTAACATTTGAATTTTTTAGAACAAAAAGTTCTGTTATATCTGTGGGAAAGCACAGATTTTTCACGCATGTCCTTTAGGAAGGGCCTGTGCGCAAGCAATTCGACTGCTTAATGAAACAGTCAATTGCATGAATTTTTTCATTGCTAAAAGCTGTTGGAACGCGCGCTCGAATTTGCTATCTTTGAGGCGCCTGAACGATTCAGGCATCCGCCAAACGGGGCGATCAGCGCGATGAATGGCAGACAGTGCCGCGTCACATGAGATCTCCTCCAAGGCAACCCCTGGAGGCAATCCCTTGCCTCCTGCGCTTGAGACGATCCTCTCCCAAGCGCAAAAAGATGGCGAAAGACCGTTGTGTCAGCCGTCAAGCCCGGTGTGCGAAGAAGTTCGACACCGGGCTTTCTTTTTTTGCGTTTTTTTACCTGCCTGCGTCAGCGCGGGAACGGTCCCATTGCGTTGGTAGCTCAACAGAATAGGTGCCGCGTGCTGCAAGCCATCAAGAACAACCCCTGGATTCGTCGATTTGCATGGTTGGTGCTGTGCTGGGGCGGCGCGTGGCTGCTCGGTTGGCTGGTGGTCCCTCCGCTGGCGCAGTCGCAGATTGAAAGGCATGCGAGTGAAGCGCTGGGGCGCAAGCTGACGGTCGAACGGGTGGAGTTTTTGCCCTGGACTTTGGAGGCCACTTTGCACGGCGTAGCCCTGGCGTCAAAGGATGGCAGTTCAGAGCAGGTACGGGTGGGCCGCATCTATATAGACGCTGAATTGCAATCCCTTTGGCGGGGCGCTCCAGTGATCGATGCGCTGCAGGTAGACGACCCGGTAGTTCGTGTCACGCAATTGGCCCCAGGGGTTTATGACGTGGACGACTTGCTCGCGCTCATGGCGGCGAAGCCGCAGGGCGAGAAATCAGCCACGGAGCCGGCACATTTCGCGCTCTTCAATATCGCATTGAAGGGTGGTGTCGTCGAATTCGATGACCGTACGGTGGAGGTGGTGCACACGTTGCGCCGCGTGGAACTGGACGTTCCTTTCCTGAGCAGTTTTTCTGCGGACCGCGAGGTCAAGGTGACGCCGCGCCTGGCGTTTGAGCTCAACGGCAGCACCTTTGATACCTCAGCGATGGCCACTCCCTTCACGGACGCCAGGCAAGCCGAGGTTCGCCTGCATATTGAGAATTTCGACCTGGCCCCCTTCGGCCGCTACCTGCCGCCCAGCGTGCCGGTGCGGCTCAAGGCGGGGCGATTGGGCGCGGATATTCAACTAGGGTTCGAGCAGCGGGAGACCCCTCGACTGCGGATTTCCGGGGATGTGCAACTGAGCGGGGTACATGCCACCGATGCGCAGGAGCAGCCTTTGCTGCAATTCGAGGAAATGCGTGCCGTATTCAAGGAGGCGGAGCCCCTGCGGCGCAGGATCAACATTGATCTGCTGGAATGGCGCGGCGCGCGTGCACATGTACGCCGAAACGAGGCGGGTGAAGTAAAGCTTGCGGGATTGCCACGGGCCGACAGGGACGAGCACCCAGCGCCACAGACAAAGGAGTCTGCGGAGCCCTGGCGTGTCCATATCGCCAGGGTGGGTTTGCGGGATGGCTTCATCCAATGGACCGATGCCAGCCTGCCGCGGGGGACCGCCGCGTGGGAGGTGGAAGACCTGCAGGTAGAAGCGTCGTCCATTGCCTTGCCGCTGGAACAGCCCATGCAACTGCGTGCGAGTGCTTCCCTCAGGCAGTCTGCGGTCGCCGGCAGCAGCGAATCCGCGCGATTGGCTGTGCTGGGCCAAGTGAGCGCCTCGCAGGCGCAGGCTGCCCTTTCCATCAAGGGCCTGCCGCTGTCCATCGCTGCGCCCTATCTGGCGGGCGTGCTGCAACCCCGCGTGGAAGGTTCCGTGGATGCGGACCTGGGAATAGCACGGCATGGCGATGTCGTGCTGGCGAAGGTGGCTGCGTTGTCCGTGGATAAGTTGGCGCTGCGTTGCGCCTCCAAGGAACAATGCGTTCCACTGCAGAGCGCAGGAATCCAGGACGCGCCTGCGGATTCACTGGCCGCGTGGAGCCGGCTGGAAGCGGGCAATGCCTGGATACGCTGGCCCCAGCGCGCCGTATCGGTAGAGCGGATTTCGTTGCAGAGGCCGAGCCTGCTGCTGTCGCGCACTCGCACGGGGGAATGGATGTTTGAACAGTGGGGCGTGTCGCACCCGGGGGTGACGGGGCCCAACGCAGACGCTCCAAAGGCTGCGGGTCTTCCCTGGTCCATGGGGCTGGCTTCCCTGGAGATCGATGGCGCAGCAGTGGCTTTGCGCGACGCGGTAGCGCAGAGCGCCGTAGCGCTGAATGTGTTCGATCTGCAACTGCACGCGCGGGATTTTGCTTATGCGGACGGGCGGGTCACTCCCACGTCATTGCGCCTGGAAGGCCGGGTGGGTGCAGGGAGGACCGAACCAGGCCGGTTGCGCTACGAGGGCTCGGTGGCGATGGCGCCCGTTCTGACGGCGCAGGGCAAGGTACGCGCCCAACACCTGCCGTTGCACGCGCTGGAGCCCTATGTAGGGCAGGAGCTTAATGTCGACGTCCTCCGCGCCGATGGAGGCTTCCACGGAGACGTGCGCTATGTCCAGGGGAATGCCGGCGCCACTGTTTCGGTCAAGGGGGATGTGTCGCTGGACGAGGTGCGCGTGCGCGCCAAGGCTGGCTTGGACATGCCTGAGGAGACGAAGGCCGGCGAGCGGAGCGTAGGTGCGCGGGGCGAGGATCTGCTGCGCTGGAAATCCCTGGCGTTGCGCGGGGTGGCGATGAATTTGCAGCCAGACCAGCCTGTGTCTCTGGATGTGAAGGAAACGGCGCTCAGCGATTTCTTCGCACGGATCATCGTGCAGGAAGACGGCCGCATCAATTTGCAGGATATTCGCAAGGTTTCGGCAGCGGAAGACGCGGTTGCGGCATCGAACGCTGCAGCCGCCGCTCCGGCAGCGGCCCCTTCGGCTCCGCAGATCCGCTTTGGTCCCGTGGCGCTGACCAATGGGTCGGTGCGTTTCACGGATTACTTCATCAAACCCAACTACTCTGCCGACCTGAGTGCGCTCACGGGCGGGTTGAGCGCATTTTCCTCGGTGTCGCCGGAGGCGGGGGCAGCGCCGCAGATGGCCGACCTGGAATTGCGCGGTCGCGCCCAGGGGACGGCGTCACTGGAAGTCACCGGCCGCATCAACCCGCTGGTCAAGCCCCTGGCGCTGGATATTCAGGGGCGCATGCGTGACCTTGAGCTGCCCCCGTTGTCGCCTTACAGCATCAAGTACGCGGGTCATGGGATAGAGAAGGGCAAGCTCAGCATGGACGTGGCGTACAAGATCTTGCCCGATGGGCAGCTCATCGCTACCAACAAGCTGGTATTGAACCAACTGGCGTTTGGGGAACCCGTGGAGGGCGCGTCCGCCAGTCTGCCCGTGCGGCTGGCGACGGCCCTGCTGGCGGACCGCAATGGGATCATCGACGTGGATCTGCCCATCAGCGGCTCCCTCAACGACCCCGAATTCCGTCTCGGAGCGGTCATCCTGAAGGTCATCGGCAACCTCATCATGAAAGCGATCACCGCCCCCTTTTCCCTGTTGGCTGGCGCTTTCAGCGACGCGGGCGAGCAGGGCGCGGTTCTCTTCGCGCTGGGCAGCGCAGAACTGGATGAGAAGGCCCGACAGCAACTGGAAAAAATCGCCAACGAACTGAACAACCGCCCCGCACTGAAGGTCACGGTCGTGGGTTGGGCACAGCCCGACGCCGAGCAGCTGGCATGGAAACGCCAGCGCTTGCGAGACATGGCCGAGGCGCAAAAGCGCAGGGCAGCCATCCGTGCGGGTGAACCTGCGGACAGCATCGCACCGCTCACTGAGGAGGAATACCCTGCGCTGCTGAAGGAGTTGTATCGCCGGTCCGACATCCGCAAACCGCGCAACTTCGTCGGCTTGGCGAAGGACGTACCCGTTGCAGAGATGGAGGCCCTGCTGATGCACAACCTGACAGTTCCGGACAACGCCATGGCGGATCTGGCCTTGGCGCGAGGGGTGGCCGTGCGGGACTACCTGGCGCAACAGCAAGTCCCGCTTGAACGTTTGTTCGTAGGCGCAAGCAAGCTGCAGCCGGGGGGGGAGGGCGATGCGCCATCGCGGCCGAAGGCAGAGCTTTCTTTGAATGCCCAGTGAGGGGCGCGCGGGATTTTGTAACCTCACAGGGTGCGGCTACCGGTACAGTACCGTTCGAATGCGAGCGCGGTTCCCGCGCCATCCCCGTCTATCCCTCAGATTCCTGATCTGGCGCAGCGGGAAGGCGGTGTAAAACCGGGCGAAAATAGCCGCTTGTCCGTGAGCGATGCCCACCTACTGCTTGCGCTGTTGGCGCAAGGTGGCTCGCTTGCACCTTGATGAATCCATGTTCCCTTTTTCTTCACGTAGCAAAATGTCCGACGCATCTGACGCGACCCCGGTCCCTGCCAAAACCAGCGAGCCGCATCCCCTTGATGCATTGACGGGCGGCGCTTTCTCTGCGGCCACGTCGGGTGAACGCTCGGCACGCATCCGTGAATGGTTGTCCACCCAGCCTGGCGTGGAAAAGCTCCAGGAAGTATTCAAGGAATTGAGTGCGCGGGACAAAGGCGCCGCGCGCGCAGTGCGTGAGCGACTGGACGAGATTCGGCGCGCGGAGGGCCAGGAGGCGATCGCCGCCGAATGGGCAGCCAAGGCCGAAGCGCTGCTCGCAGCCGCCAAGCTCAACATTGCCGACGCGCTCGCCTGGCAGCGCGATGCGGCCAAGGCCGGCGCGCCGCTGTCTCGCGAACCTCTGTCGGTGCTCAAACAGCGCCTGAACGAGCGCGTGAAAACCATCGAAGACCTGCAGCATCGTGTTCAGGTGCAGCGCGAAGCCGCCGTTCTGCTCGCGCAGCGCATCGAAGTGCTCTCCACCAAACCGTGGAAGGATGCGCAGTCTGCGCTGGAACTGCTGAATGCCGATGTCGGCCGCTGGCAGGAGCAGGCCCAGGCACTTGCCGACGACAGCGCCTGGCCCAGCGTAGAGGCGCGCTTTCCCGCGTTGCTCGATGCTTCGCGCACCCAGCTGCTGGTGGTGTGGGAAGCGTTTCAGTCGGCATTGGCGCAGGCTGTCCTTGCGGCCGAAGACCCCTCGGCTCCCCTGCCGCCCGTGCCCGTGTGGTCCGACGAACTGCGCCAGGCGCGCGGGCTACCCCCAGAAGCGGGAGCCGCCGCCAAGACGCCTGCCCCCCGCCCATCCAAGCCGCAGGCGACTCCTGAAATGCGCGAGAAGGCCTTGCAGGCCGTCCAGGAGGCCCTGGCCAAGCTGGAGCAGGAAACCGCACAGGGCCATGGCAAGGCCAGCGCTGGCGCAGCGACTGCGCTGCGCGCCGTGCTTAAGGTGCACGGCAAGTTGATCGATGCCGAACTGGAGCAGAAAGTGCACGCCGCCCTTGTGGCCGCGGGCGAGTTGGAGGGCTGGCAGCGCTGGAGCGCCGACCAGGTGCGCGAGGATCTCGTGGCACGGGCCGAGGCACTGCTGCGCAGGCCGGAAGGACAGTCCCTCGGCGGGCGCAAGATGCAGGAAACGCTGCGCCAGCTGCGCGAGCAGTGGAAGCAGGCCGACCAGGGGGCGCCGGCCAACCACGCCCTGTGGAAGAAATTCGACGATGCGTGCAATGCCGCGCACAAGGTGGTCGAGGGCTGGCTGGAGAAGGTGCGTACCGAAGGTGCCGAACACCGTGCGCAGCGGTTGGCGCTGATCGAAGAGGTGAATGCCTGGGCCCAATCGCAAGCCGCTGCCGCTGCGCAGGACTGGAAGTCCTTCAGTCGTGCATTGCACCAGTTTGCCGAGCGTTGGCGCACCGGTGGCCATGTGAGCGAAAAGATGTTCGCTGAACTGCAGCCACTGTGGAAGCAGGCACTGGCGGCTGCCAGCGCTCCGCTGGAGGCTGCGCAGAAGGCCAGCCTGGAGCGCCGCCACGCCATGATCGAGGAGGCAGGCGCCCTGGGTGCGGCCCCAAGTCTGCGCATCGATGCCATCAAGGCCTTGCAGCAGCGTTGGCAGGCCGAGGCGCAGGCGGTGCCGCTGGATCGCAAGCATGAACAGAAGCTCTGGGACGCGTTCCGCAAGCCCATCGACGAGGCGTTCAACCGCAAGTCGGCCGAACGTGAGCGCAGTGCCTCCGAGTTGAGCGCGCGCGACCGGGCCGTGCTGGAGGCATCCAAGGCGCTGGAGGCCGCCAATGCGTCGGGCGATGCGCAGAAGATCCGCGGTGCCATGGCCGCGCTGGAGCGCGCGCTGAAGGAGCCTGCCGGCGGATCGGGGGATTCCGAGAATTTGGATAAAAAAGCCGATCAAACCATTGATGGTCAAGCGCAAGCAGCTACTGATTCGGTAGCAGATCAAAACGATGCGCCGACTTCCAAACCCGTGCCTGCGGCGCGCCCGGTGGTGGCCGTGCGTGGCGATGACCGGCCGGGGGCGCGCAAGGCGGTGCCCGCGCAGCCCACGGTCACCGGCCGTGGTGGCGACCGGCGTGACGGCCGCGGCCCACGGGACAGCGGTATGCAGGGGCGGGGGCGGGAGCGCGATGGTGCTGCTGCTGCGCGAGGTCCGCGTCTGGGTGATGTGGCTTTCCGCGCGCAACGCGATGCCATGGAGCATGCGCAGGGCGCGCTGCGCAAGCTGGCGGCACAGGCCCATGGCGAAGCGCTCACGCAGCTGTTGTCGGCCTGGAAGAGCCGCGACGCTGCGCAATTGCCCAGCGTCCAGGAACTGGGCGGCAAGGTGCCCCCCACGGCGCGCACCGCCTGGTCGCAGGCGCTTGCGGCACCTGCGGCCGGGGGAGCCCCGGAAGCATTGCTGCGGCTGGAGATCGCGGCGGAGGTCCCGACGCCCGCAGACCAACTGGCCGCACGGCGTGCTCTGCAGCTGCAGTTGCTCACGCGTCGCAACGATCCCTCGCCGGCGCAAACCTGGACGCAGGATGTGGCGCGCGTGCTGGAAGGCGCCAGCGACGAGGCAGGCGCGCGCCGCCTGCAGAGCGCATTGAAGGTCCTGCTCGGCAAATAGTCGGCGGTGTCGTCGTCCAGGGCGGGCATCCGTGTCGTTCCGGGGAAGGACGCTACGGATGCCGGCGCATCAACTCGTCCGGGTGCGCGGAACGGCAAGCCCCAAGGCAAATACGGAGTTCGGCACATCCCCTGACGGTAGCTGGGTTTTCGCTGCCCGTCGGCCTGTGGCGCTGGCGGGCGGGGCCACTACCACGGCTGCAGAATGGTCTGCATGGCAGGCGCTGGCTTCCCGTTGGGTCAGCAGGTCCGCCACCGTAATGGACTGCAGGTATTCCATGACACGCGAGTGAAAGCTGGCCCACAGCTCGGCCGTCATCTCGCCTGGTGCCGATGCGGTGCCGGTGTCCGTGCCCTTGTCATCGGCGCCGCCCATGTATTTTTCTGAGGCGATGACGATATCGGCCACGGAGAGTTCCTGTGGCGGCCGTGTCAGTGTGTACCCTCCGCCGGGCCCGCGAATGCTGTGGACCAGGCCGGCGCGGCGCAGTGCGCTGAAGATGTCTTCGAGATATGACAGGGAGATGCCTTGGCGGGCGCTGATGGAGGGAAGCGCGATCGGCCGGCCGTGGGAGCGCAAGGCCAGATCGGTGACCGCAGTGACGGCGAGTTTGCCTCGGGTGGTCAAACGCATGGTGCTGTTCCTGAGGGTAGGAAAAGGGCCTGAAGCCATCGGTCCGATGGTCAGGAGGGAAAAGAGGAAGGGGGTTGCACGCCGGCGTTGCGCGGCGCACCTGTCTTTCGCGTTCGCAGAACGCGTCCAGGCGGGCGCAACCTTTTAGGCGCGCGTAGTCAGGGACCTGGGAGGTTTAGGCTGCTTTTTCAGCACAGGGGAGAGGGCGGCTCTCTCCCATTGGGCGGGGCAACTGAACAAGCCATGGAGGGGCTTGCCGCGAAAGGCGCGTATGTTCTGATCGTCCGGTAGATCCTGCTGCGCGTCCATCAGGCCGTGCTCGCCTTCGGATAACGCGTCGTTTGCCACGGAAGGGTCAGCGGCTGCTGCCATTGCGGCCTCGCCTGCTGGTGCCAACTGCACGGAGGCGACCGCTGGCCGCAGGTGTTCCACGGGTGGCACCTTGCCAAATGCGGAGACACCCACGCTCAGCAGGAAGTGGAGGGTGAAAACCGCAATCAACCATCTCGGCATGGTGGACAAATTATACGGGCGGGTCCTTAAAGCCCTTCGGCAATACATGAGGACAGTGGTCTGACTCATTGGCCTTTGGCTACACGCGCGTGTGTCGTTGCCGGTGCAGCAGGTGGGACGGGATCCCTTGAGCCTCAAGATGATGCGCCATACTGCGGCCCAGGTTGCGCACTAACGCCAACTGTTGGTTCGCCCGCTTGTCCATTGCCATGTGCGTATTCCACGCGATGGCGGACACGATTCCATGCTGATGGCGGACAGTGTTCCAGCGTGATGGCGGACAGTGTTCCACGCTGAAGGCGGACAGCATTCCAAACTGATGGCGGACACCTGCGGGGTGTTCTGAGTGACCCGAACGCGGCATACGCTGCCCGGTTTTTTGACCGGAACCAGCGATGCCCACACCCAGGGTCACCATGAGCAAACTACGACACACACTGCAACTGCTGCACCGCGGGGCCTTGAGCACCCGTCAAATCGGTGCCGCCCTCGGCATCTCCAAATCCACTGTCAGCGAGATAGCCAGCTACGCGCGCGTGGCCGGCGTGGACTGGGCACTGGCCCAGAGCCTGAACGACGACGAACTCCAGGCCCGGCTCTACAAGCCACCCGTGGCGCGCGAGTCCCGGCACCTTGAACCCGACCACGCCCACATCCACCGCGAACTGCGCCGACCTGGCGTGACGCTGCAGTTGCTTTGGGAGGAATACCAGCAACAGCACAGCGGGCAGGCGTACAAGTACAGCGCCTTCTGCGAGAAGTACAAGGCCTGGGCCCGGCGCCTGCAGCGCTCCATGCGCCAGACCCACACGGGCGGTGACAAGCTCTTTGTGGACTACGCCGGCCAGACCGTTCCCGTGGTGGATGCCGACACTGGCGAGATACGCCAGGCCCAGGTCTTCGTGGCCGTGCTGGGCGCATCGAACTACACCTACGCCTGCGCCACCGCCAGCCAGAAGACCACCGACTGGGTGGCCAGCATCATTAGCGCGCTGGAGTTCATCGGCGGCGTGCCCCGCCTGCTGGTGCCTGACCAGCCGCGCGCCCTCATGGCCCGACCCGACCGTTACGAGCCCACCGCGCACCGCCTGCTCGAAGAGCTCTGTGCGCACTACAGCCTGGCCGTGATGCCCGCGCGCCCGGCCAAGCCACGCGACAAACCCAAGGTGGAGGTCGCTGTGCAGGTGGTCGAGCGCTGGATTCTGGCCAGGCTGCGCCACCAGACCTTCTTCAGCCTGGCCGAGCTCAACCGGGCGATTGCCGCCTTGCTGGTGGACTTGAACCAGCGCGCGTTCAAGAAGCTGCCGGGCAACCGCACTAGCGCCTTCGCCGAACTCGACCGGCCAGCCCTGCGCCCCCTGCCGCCGGTGCGCATGCCCATCGCGCGCTTCAAACCCGCCCGCGTCAACATCGATTACCACGTTGAGCTCGATGGCCACTACTACTCGGTGCCCCACGCCCTGGTGGGTGAGCCGGTGGAGTTGCGCATCACGGCCGGCACGCTCGAAGTCCTGCACGGCAGCAAACGCGTGGCCGCCCACGCCCTCAATCCCCGACGGGGTGCACACACCACCACGCCCGAGCACATGCCGGCCTCGCACCGGGCGCACCTGCAGTGGACGCCGGCCAAGCTCATCGCCTGGGGTGAGCGCGTGGGCGCGGCCACCGCCGCCGTGGTGCGCTGGCAGATGGAGCACCGCCAGCATCCCGAGCAGGGTTACCGCTCCTGTCTGGGCCTCATGCGCCTGGGCCGTGAGTACGGGGCTGACCGGCTGGAGGCCGCCTGTGCGCGGGCGCAGTCGATTCGCTCACCGTCCTACAAGAGCATCGCCTCCATCCTGGGCTGCGGCCTGGACCAGCGGCCGCTGGATGCGCCGATGGCCGCACAGGCGAGCCTGCCGCTGCACGAGAACGTGCGCGGGCCGGGCTACTACCACTGAACTCCAACGTGCAAGCAAACCTAACAAGGAAGAACCATGCTCAACGAACAGACCTTGAACCAACTGCGCGCCCTGCGCCTGGACGGCATGGTGGCCGCCCTCAGCGACGCGGCCACCCACATCACGGCCAGCGAGCTGCCCTTTGAACAACGCCTGGCGCTGCTGGTGCAGCGCGAGGTGGACTGGCGTGACAGCAAGCGCCTGGAGCGCCTGTTGAAGGCGGCCCGCCTGAAGGTCTCCAGTGCCTGCCTGGAGGACATCGACTGGCGCGCCAGCCGGGGCCTGAGCCGAGAGGTCATCACCAGCCTGGCCGGCGGGGACTGGCTGCGCCATGGCCACAACGTGCTGCTCACCGGCGCCACCGGGTGCGGCAAGACGTGGCTCGCCTGCGCACTGGGGCAGCAGGCCGCGCGCCTGGGCTTCTCGGTGCTCTACACCCGCGCGCCACGGCTGCTGCAGGAGCTGCACGTGGCCCACGGCGATGGCAGCCTGGGCAAACGGCTGGCGCAACTGGCGCGGCTGGACCTGCTCATCCTGGACGACTTCGGCATCGCGCCGATTGCCGCGCACGAGCGAAACGACCTGCTGGAATTGCTGGACGACCGGGTGGGCACGCGCTCGACGCTCATCACCAGCCAGTTGCCGGTGACGGCCTGGCACGCCTGGCTGGACGAGCCCACGCTGGCCGACGCCATCCTGGACCGCATCGTGCACGGCTCGCACAAGATAGCCCTCAAGGGCGAGTCGATGCGCAAGCTCACCAAGGCCGTCTGAGCCGGCCGCGCCGACCGCCATTCCACGCTGATGGCGGACACTTCGGCTACGATTTGAGCGTCACTCAGGACACCCGCGCAACGTGTCCGCCATCGCCTGGAACGCTGTCCGCGATGGGAATGGAATCACTGTCCGCCATCAGTGGAATGCGCAGCCATGAATGTCGTGCCTTCCGATTGCCCCCCTTTCACCTTCCACAGAGGCACCGCGCCACTGCTGGTTTCCATGCCCCACGTGGGCACCCATGTGCCAGACGCCATCGCAAGGCGCCTCAATCCCGAGGCGCGGAGCGTTCCGGACACCGATTGGCATCTGGAACGGCTCTACGGTTTTGCGAAGTCGATGGGAGCTTCAGTACTGGTCGCCACGCACTCGCGCTATGTGATTGACCTCAATCGCCCTCCTGATGACTCCAACCTCTACCCAGGCCAGAGCGTCACTGCGCTGTGCCCTGTGGACGCCTTTGACAGCACGCCGTTGTATGGAGGCGGGCTTGTGCCGGACGCAGCCGAGGTTGCCGCGCGGCGCGAGGCATTGTGGGAGCCCTACCATGCCCAGTTGCGGGAAGAGTTGAACCGTATGCGCGCCACCCATGGCGTGGCGGTGTTGTGGGATGCGCACTCGATTCGGTCGGTCCTTCCGCGCTTCTTCGACGGCACATTGCCAGACCTGAACCTGGGTACCGCCGGAGGCACGAGCTGCGATGCAGCGCTGGCGCAGGAGCTGTTTGCCATTGCCGAAACGGCGCCCGACCACACGGCCGTGCTCAACGGACGGTTCAAGGGGGGCTACATCACGCGCCGTTACGGCGAGCCTGCGCGCAACATCCACGCGGTCCAACTGGAGATGACACAGTGCAGCTATATGCAGGAGGCACCGCCGTTCAACTACCTGCCAGAGCGCGCCGGGCGCATTCAGCCCACGCTGCAACGTATGGTGGAGGCAGCACTCCGGTTCGCGCAGCAACGGTCATTGCGCTGACGCGCTAAGATGCGCGCATGCAGGTTTCCAGTCCCTCTCTCGTAGCGCAAGATCCGGCCGAGGCGCCGTGGGGATGGTCCAGACAATTCCGCATGCCGGTCTTCAAGCCGGGCACCCGGGTGAGGCGAGCCGGAAGTTGGGAAACTGTCAGCCATGTAGCACTGCGGCGCCAGGATCTGGCTGTGTACCTGGTGGGGCGCGCTGAACCCGTGGACCCCCTGGACCTGGAGCTCGAACCCACCTTGTTTACCACTGCTCGGGTGCCAGAGAGGCACTGAACAGCGGGTATCAACGCACCAATAGGTGAACTAGATGCCGCAGCGGTGCGCCATAGCTTCACCCAGCCGCACGGGCCGCGCTGCTTCCCATCCCGGCATGAACTGAACTGCGCCGCGGGGAAACAGCAGCACGACCGTGGAGCCCAGCAGAAAACGCCCCATTTCATCACCCTGACGAAGCACGACTTCTCGGTCCCCATAATCCCAGCGGCGCGGTTGGCCGGTACGCGGTGGATTGACCTGGCCGTGCCATACCGTGGCCATGCTGCCGACAATGGTGGCGCCTACCAGCACGAGCGCCATGGGGCCCAGGGGCGTTTCGAACAGGCAGACCACACGTTCGTTGCGCGCAAACAGTCCGGGCACACCGCGTGCGGTGGTCGGGTTCACTGAAAACAATGCCCCAGGCACATGGTCCATACGCACCAGTCGTCCATCGCACGGCATGTGAATGCGGTGGTAGTCGCGTGGACTGAGATAGATGGTGGCGAAGCTGCCATCCTGGAACTGCGCGGCCATTTCGGCGTCGCCGCCAAGCAGAGCCGCGGTGGAGTAGAGGTGGCCCTTGGCTTGGAAGATCTGGTCCTGCTCGATAGGACCGATCTGGCTGACCGCTCCATCCACAGGGCATACCACCGCAGCATCGGCAAGCGGGCGCAGTCCAGGGCGCAACGCACGTGTGAAGAAGTCGTTGAAGGTTGCGTAGCTCGCAATGTCCGGATTGGCCGCCTCGCTCATGTCCACGCCGTAGCGCGCCACAAACCGGCGGATCACCGCGGTGGTCAATTGGCCCGCACGCGCAGACGCCATACGTCCGGCAAAGGAGGTCAGGGCTTGTTTGGGTAACAAGTACTGAGGCAGTACGGCGATACGATCAGACACGTGGCGGTAATCCTGGTGATGGAGTCGGATGATTCTAAGGGGAGGGTGAATTGCGCCCCAGCCGTGCGTCCCGTGCGGTTGTGGACTGCCTGTGATAGTGCAAAAAACCACATGCCCTGCAAGTTCAGGGCTTGCCCGGATAATGCGCGGCTTCCTCGAGCAACGGCCGCCGCGCCGATTCTCTGCGCGGCTTGGTGCCTTCTCCCATTCATGTCTGCACCCCCATTCCCTCGCACAGACGCTGCGGTAGAGCCGCCGCCGTCAGTCTTACGGCGCGTCGCTGGCTGGCTGCGCCTTTTCTGGCCGGCACCCGCTGGCGTCAATCAGCGCGAACGCCTGCGCATGGTGTCGGGTATCACGCTTTGCGTGGCCGTGGTGGCGCTGTTTGCGCATTGGTTCGGGGCTGGCCTGCCGGTCCCGTGGATGGTGGCCTCGCTGGGCTCCAGTGCGGTGCTCATCATTGCGATGCCGTCCAGCCCCCTCGCACAGCCGTGGCCAGTGCTGGCGGGCAGCGTGCTGTCGTACATGGTAGGCGTTGCCTGCGCCACGCTGGTTCCCCACGTCGCTCTGGCCTGCGGCGCAGCCGTGGGACTTGCCGTGGCGGTCATGCTGGCATTGCGCTGCCTGCACCCCCCAGGCGGGGCGATGGCCTTGTTCGCTGTGCTCAATCCGCAGGACGGCGCGGCTTTTGCGGTATTTCCGGTGCTGCTCAATATGCTGGCGCTGGTGTTGACGGGGATGGCCTTCAATCACTTGACCGGGCGCAGCTATCCGCATGCACAAAGAGCGCGGGGGGCCGCGCATAAGGGATCTGGCGCTTTCATCTCGGCGGATTTGGATGCCGCCTTATCGCACTACAACCAAGTGCTGGATGTCAGTCGCGCCGACCTGGAGGGGCTTTTGCACTTGGCTGGCAAGGCCGCCTTCCAGCGCACGCTTGGCGAGCTGCGATGCGGCGAGATCATGTCATCACCGGTGCATGCGGTGGTTGCCGAGACGCCCCTCAAGGATGCCTGGGCGCTCATGCGCAAGCACGCCGTCAAGGCGTTGCCGGTAGTGGACGGGGCGCGCAGGGTGGTCGGCATCGTCACGGTGGCAGACTTCATGCGCCTGGCCAATCTGGACATGCATGAAGGCATGGGCCAGCGTCTACGCTCGCTCATCATGGGGCGGCCCAAACGTCCCGAGCAAGTACAAGGCCTGATGTCGTCTCCCGTGCAGCAGGTGCTGTCTGAGCAGCATGTGATGGATCTGGTGCCTCTGTTCTCTGAGGCGGGACACCACCACATCCCGGTGGTGAACGATGCGCAGGAATTGGTTGGCATCATCACGCAGACGGACCTCGTGAAGACCTTGGCTGCCGCGGTTGCCCGGCCATAGGCCCGGCTTCGACATCGCAGTACAATTCCGCCGCTTATGCACAGCGCTTCGCCTGTCCATTGAAGCCGTTTCCCCGGCCTTACGGCCTCCTGCGCCTTTGGTGCAGCAACTCACCTGCCTGCATTGCACCTTGCTTCGAGCCCCTCAAGGGCCGATGCGGCCCTTGGGTTAGTGGACGCATCGGCTTTTTCCAGGCGCCGCCATAGATAATTGTTATCAAGAGACTGACCACACACATGGCCAAAGAAGAACTGATTGAAATGCAGGGTAGCGTGACCGAAGTCCTGCCGGATTCGCGCTTTCGCGTGACGCTGGATAACGGCCACCAACTCATCGCCTATACCGGCGGCAAGATGCGCAAGCACCATATCCGCATCCTGGCAGGCGACAAGGTGTCGCTGGAAATGTCGCCCTACGACCTGACCAAGGGCCGTATCACTTTCCGCCACCTTGCAGGGCGCGGCCCTGGGCCGGGCACCGGCTCGTCATCCGGCAATCGCTGAGTGTGACAAATACCGCCGATTTTTGGCGGTGAACAGAATCTGGCAGGTTAGAATGCCAGCTGTCGGAGCGTAGCGCAGCCTGGTAGCGCATCTGCTTTGGGAGCAGAGGGTCGCGAGTTCGAATCCCGCCGCTCCGACCAACTGAATCAAGGGGTTAGGTCTATTGACCTAACCCCTTTTGTTTTTGATTTTGCGGGCTGTCATGTTCGCTGGCTAGGTGACAGACAATTCCCGCTGGGCTTCCCCGGCACCGTCTTACATCAGTGCCGTTCCTGTCTTCCTAGGATGAATTTTTCATTGCAGGAGCAGAAGCATGTCTGAAGAAGCAGTATTTGGTACGGCGCCTCTTCCCGAAAGGCTGGCGGCAGACCAGAAACAACGCGCACGCGACCGTGGACATTTCAACAACTACGGTATGCGGGAGGACTCCACGGACGAGCCTATCGTGGATGGTGAAAATGCGGCGGATGGCGGCCAGGCGCGACGCTTTGGAGCGGGTGGCGATGAGTCCACCTATGCAAACCGGGCCGGCCGATTCCAGGAGGCAGAGCAGTCCAGCGCCGAGGAGCCTGCTATGAATTTGGTGAACGAGCCAACGTCTGCAAAGAAACCTTAATGCGGCGGCGTCGCCGTGATACGCACCCCATAATTTGACACCTCCCCCTGCTTGCTGGGTTGTCCTGATCGAGCGAGTACTGGGGAGGGTGATTATTGAAGGCTGGCTGAAGCGCCAGCCTTTTTCCTGGACTTGTGGGACGCGTTTTGCTGACGAGCGCTCAAAAAACTGCTGAGACACGCCATGACCGACTGGACGCATTGCGCGGGTTCGCCATGGTATGGATGACGGCCTTCCATTTCTGCTTCGACCTCAGCCATTTTGGCTACTGGCCCCAGGACTTCCGGGCAGATCCCTTGTGGACTGTGCAGCGAACCCTCATCGTCAGTCTGTTCCTGGGATGTGCGGGGCTGGGACAAGCGGTGGCTTGGCAACGTCAGGTTGGGTGGGCGCGTTTCGCCCGGCGCTGGAGCCAGATCACGGCCTGTGCATTGCTGGTAACGGTTGGGTCTTTTCTGATGTTCCCGCGCAGTTTCATTTACTTTGGTGTGCTGCATGGCATGGCAGTGATGCTCGTCATCACGCGGCTGACGGCGGGGTGGGGCAGGTGGCTGTGGTTGGCCGGGCTGCTGGCACTGGTGTCGCCTTGGGTCGCAGGCTGGGCGCTGCAGGGGCCTCTTTCAGAATGGGCGCCGCTATTCAATGGACGGGGCCTCAACTGGTTGGGCTGGATTTCGCGAAAGCCCTTTACCGAGGACTATGTGCCGCTCTTTCCGTGGCTGGGCGTCATGTGGTGGGGGATGGCGGCGGGGCAGTGGCTCGTTGTGCGCTCGGACGGCTGGCTGTCCCGCCCGTTGCCGCGTGTGGTAGCGCCCCTGGCTGGTTTGGGACGCTATAGCCTCAGCTATTACATGTTGCACCAGCCCGTCCTGATCGGAGGACTGTTGCTGGCAGGCTGGCTGGCGGGGCGGGCATAAAAAAACGCGGCCCGAAGGCCGCGTTGTAGTGCGCGAGGCGCCTGTAGTGGTTACTCCACCTTGGCCTTGGCGCGCAGGTCTTCCTGGAACTTCGCCAATTTCTGCTGCTGCAGTTGCTGGGCGATCTGGGGCTTGACCTCTTCCAGCTTCGGCAGTTGGGCTTCGCGCACATCGTCCAGGCGGATGACGTGCCAGCCGAACTGGCTCTTCACGGGGGTCTGGGTCATCTTGCCTTTCTCCAGCTTCACCAGCGCTTCCGTGAACTCAGCCACGTAGCTGCTCGGGCTGGCCCAGTCCAGGTCGCCACCGCGGGCGCCGGATCCGGGGTCCTTGGATTGCTTCTTCGCAATGTCCTCGAACTTGCCACCCTTCTTGATGGAGGCAATGATGGCCTTGGCCTCGTCTTCCTTTTCGACCAGGATGTGGCTGGCCTTGTATTCCTTGCCAGCGTTGGCGGCCACGAACTTGTCGTACTCGGCCTGGATCTCGGCATCGGTCACGGCATTGTTCTTCTGGAAATCCACGAACAGTTCACGGATCAGAATGGTCTGGCGCGCCAACTCCATCTGGGCCTTGTAATCGGCAGAGCCTTCCAGGCCGCGCTTTTGCGCTTCCTGCATGAAGATCTCGCGGGCGATTACTTCTTCCTTGATCTGGTTTTCCAGTTCGGGCGTGACCGGGCGGCCCGAGCGCTCCACCTGCTGCTTCAGGACTTCGGCACGTTCCTTGGGAACCGCCTTGCCATTGACGATGGCGAGGTTTTGCGCGGCAACGGGCAATGCCATCGTGCCCAGCACGGCTGCGGCCACGAGGCCGGACAAGAGCTTTTTCTTCATTGGGAATCCACTGATTGGGAAATAGGCTGCAGACGACTGGCTGCAACGCCCTTGGATCGGGGTTGTTTCAGAGAGTTTCAATGGCAATGGCGTGGGCGCCTTGGTCAATGAAAATCTGCAGCGCATCATACACAAGGCGATGCTGTGCAACCTTGCGCTTGCCTGTAAATAACGGTGACGCGATGCGCACGCGGAAATGGGTGCCAAACCCGGTTCCATTGGCGCCGGCATGGCCTTCGTGCTGCCAGCTTTCGTCCACCACTTCCAGATGGGTGGGCGATAGTGCGGCGCGCAGGCGTTCGGCCATGGCCTCTGCCGTGATAGCGATGGAGGGCGTGGTGTTCATGGTTGCAGGTCCTTGGGCGCGGCATCGCCCTCATCCTTGACGTGGCGGCTCAGGTACAGCGCCTGGGCAATGACGAAGGCGAACATCAGGCCGATGCCACCGAACAGTTTGAAGTTCACCCAGGTGTCCGTGTCGAAGTTGTAGGCCACCCACAGATTGAGTACACCCATGGTGGCGAAAAAGCCCGTCCAGCCCCAGTTCAGGTTGCGCCACACGGGCGCGGGCAGATCGATCTGAGCGCCCATGAGTGACTGGATGAAGTTTTTGCGGAACACCAACTGGCCGACGAGCAAGGTGCCACCCATGAGCCAGTAGAGCACGGTGGGCTTCCATTTGATGAAGGTTTCGCTGTGTGCCAGCAGGGTGGCGCCGCCGAACAGCACGATGACGCCCAGGCTCAGCCATTGCAGGGGTTCGACCTTGCCGTGCTTGAGGCGGATGTAGCCGATCTGCACGACGGTGGCGGCAATCGCCACGGCCGTGGCCACGTAGATGCCCCAGACCTTGAATGCGGCGAAGAACAGGATGATCGGAAAGAAGTCGATGAGCAGTTTCATGGCGCCGGGGGTTCAAAATCGAGCGAGGCGGAGTTCATGCAATAGCGCAGACCCGAAGGAGCCGGGCCGTCGGGGAAGACATGGCCCAGGTGGGCCCCGCATTGTGCACACACGGTCTCGGTGCGCACCATGCCGTGGCTGCGGTCCTCGATCTCCCGAATGGCACCGGGCACGGCAAGTGAGAAGCTGGGCCAGCCGCAGCCCGCGTCGAACTTGGTGTCGGAGTCGAACAGCTTGGCGCCGCAGCAGACGCAGTGGTAGCTGCCGTCGGCCCAGTGGCCTTCGTACTTGCCGCTGAAGGGCCGCTCGGTGGCCGCGTGACGCGTGACCTGGTAAGCCGCGGGCTCGGCGCCCTTGGCCTGCAGCAGCGCCTGCCATTCGTCTTCGGTTTTCTGGATGGGGTAGGTCATGAGGAACAGCTGATGGAGATGGAGGACGCCCAGTCGGGCGGAAAGCCGGCGTAGGCCTCGTGCCCCGGGTGGTCGTCGAAGGGGCGCGCCAGCAACCTTTGCAATGTTTGGAGTTCGGAGAAGTCCCCGAGTTTCGCGGCGCGAATCGCCTGTTCGCCCAGGTGGTTGCGCAGCACGAAGCGTGGATTGGTTTTATGCATCAAATCGGCTGCTAGCGCCCATCCATCAAGCGCTAATAGCTCCTTATATTGTAGCAACCAGGCGTCCAGAGCTGCACGGTCCAGGAACAGATCGCGCACGGGTTCGAAATCCTCCGTGGCTACTGCGCCAGACAGCCGGCGCCAGAAGATGGGGTAGTCCACGCGGTCGGCGGCCAGCAGCCGCAACAGGCCATCGACCCATGCGGCGTCGCCTTCGCGCGCCTGCTGCAGGCCGAGCTTGGCGCGTATGCGCGCCAGGAACTGCCGGCCAAAGCTGCCTTCGTACGACTGCAGCGCGGCGCGCGCCGTGTCCACCTCGCCGATCAGCGGCAGCAGCGCCTGGGCCAGACACAACAGGTTCCAGTACGCCACGCTGGGCTGGCGGTCGAAGGCGTAGCGGCCGCGCACATCGCTGTGATTGCAGATGTGTCCGGGGTCGAAAGCATCCAGAAACTGGAAAGGCCCGTAGTCCATCGTGAGGCCCAGGATGCTCATGTTGTCGGTGTTCATGACGCCATGGCAAAAACCCACGGCCTGCCATTGCGCCAGCAGTGCAGCGGTGCGCTCGCTCACGGCATGCAGTAGTGCGGCGTAGGCGTTGCCTTCCCATTCCTGCGAGCGGCGGCAGTTGGGGTAGTAGCGGTCGATCACGTAGTCGGCCAGGGCGCGCAGCTCGGCTTCCTGGCCGCGCGCCGCGAAGTGCTCGAAGTGGCCGAAACGGATGAAGCTGGGAGCCACGCGCGTGACCACGGCGGCGGTTTCCACCTCCTCGCGCTGCACGGGCGCGGGCGAACCGGTCACGCACAGCGCGCGCGTGGTCGGTATGCCCAGCGCATGCATGGCTTCGCTGCACAGGAATTCGCGGATCGACGATCGCAGCACGGCGCGGCCGTCGCCCATGCGCGAATAGGGCGTGCGCCCGCTACCCTTGAGCTGCACCTCTTGGCCCGTGGCGGTTTCGCCCAGCAGGATGGCACGGCCATCGCCCAACTGGCCGGCCCACACGCCGAACTGGTGGCCGCTGTACACGCTGGCCAGCGGCTGGCTGCCGGGCAGCAGGGTGTTGCCTGTGAAGGCCTGCAGTGCGTCGTCGCGCTGCTGCCAGGCTTCGGGCAGGCCCAGCAAGGCGCCTACCTCGGCGCTGGTGCCCACCCAGTGAGGCTGGGGCAGGGGAGTGGGGCGCAGCGGCGTGAAGAAGGCCGAGCCCAGCGCGGCGAAGCCCGGCAGCCAGGCGGGCACCAGTGGCGCGACCGGGGTAGCGTCAGGGGTGGGGGCAAACGTCATGCGGGGATTGTCCCCCGGGCCCCTATGCCCCGCCCTGGGCCAAGGCCTTGTGCGCGGGGGCTGGCGCGAACGTGGGATTTCTCCGGATGGCTCCGTGGCTGGAAAGCCCCATGTTCCCCGCTACGATGGCGCAGTCTTCGTACACCCACAATTCATTACCAAAGGAGCATCCATGCTGGGCCTGATGCAGAGCCAACCTCTCTTGATTTCCTCGTTGATCTCGTTCGCCGAGCGTCACCATGGCGACGGGGAAATCGTCTCGCGCCGCGTGGAGGGGGACATCCATCGCTACACCTATCGCGACCTGGCCCGGCGTTCGCGCCAACTGGCCAATGCCCTGGATGCGCTGGGCCTGCAGTTCAGCGACCGCGTGGCCTCGCTCGCCTGGAATGGCTACCGCCACATGGAGATGTACTTCGGCGTGAGCGGCTCGGGCCGCGTGCTGCACACCATCAACCCGCGCCTGCACCCTGACCAGATCGCCTGGATCGTGAACCATGCCGAGGACCAGGTGCTGTGCTTCGACATGACCTTCCTGCCGCTGGTGCAGGCCGTGCATGCCAAGTGCCCCACGGTCAAGAAGTGGGTGGTGCTGTGCGACAGCGACAAGCTGCCTGCGGACTCGGGCATCCCTGGCCTCACCAGCTATGAAGACTGGATCGGCGGCGCGTCGGCCGAATACCAGTGGCCCACGTTCGACGAGAACTCCGCCTCCAGCATGTGCTACACCAGCGGCACCACGGGCAACCCCAAGGCGGCGCTGTACAGCCACCGCTCCACCACGCTGCATGCCTATGCCGCTGCGCTGCCCGATGTGATGAACCTCTCGGCGCGCGACGCAGTGCTGCCCGTGGTGCCGATGTTCCACGTCAACGCCTGGGGTATCCCGTACTCGGCGGCCCTCACGGGCTGCAAGGTGGTATTCCCCGGCCAGGCGCTGGACGGCAAGTCGGTCCATGACCTCATCGAGGCCGAAAGCGTGACCTTTGCCGCGGGCGTGCCCACCGTGTGGCAGATGCTGCTCAACCATGTGAAGTCCGCGGGCCTGAAGTTCAGCACCCTGCGCCGCACGGTCATCGGCGGGTCGGCCTGCCCGCCCGCCATGATCACGGCCTTCCAGGACGAGTACGGCGTGTCCGTGCTGCACGCCTGGGGCATGACCGAGATGAGCCCGCTGGGCACGCTGTGCACGCTCAAGAACAAGCACCTGCAGATGGGCAAGGACGAGCAGATGCACATCCTGCAAAAGCAGGGCCGTGCCATCTATGGCGTGGACATGAAGATCGTCGGCGCCGATGGCCAGGAGCAGCCCTGGGACGGCAAGAGCTATGGCGACCTGCTGGTACGCGGCCCCTGGATCCTGGACAGCTACTACAAGGGCGAGAGCCCGCTCGTTAAGGACGAGCAGGGCCGGGGCTGGTTCCCCACGGGCGACGTGGCCACCATCGACCCGGATGGCTTCATGCAGATCACCGACCGCAGCAAGGATGTGATCAAGTCCGGCGGCGAGTGGATCAGCTCCATCGACATCGAGAACATCGCCATGGCGCACCCCGCCGTGGCGATGGCGGCCTGCATCGGCATGCCGCACCCCAAGTGGGATGAACGCCCGATCGTCGTGGTGGCCCTGCGTCCGGGCGCCCAGGTCACGCGCGAGGAACTGCTCAAGTTCTACGAGGGCAAGACCGCCAAGTGGCAGATCCCCGATGACGTGGTGTTCGTCGATGCGATCCCGCTGGGCGCCACCGGCAAGATGCTCAAAACCCGCCTGCGCGAGCAACTGGCGGGCTACCAGTTGCCCGGCCTGTGAGCGCGCCCGGGCCGGTGCGCAAGGGACTGTTCCTGCGCGCCGGTCACATGGGTGATAGCTGCTAGGGGCAATCCCTGAACGGCGCCTCGTTGCATCCCTTGTACGCTGCGGCGTATTCATTCTCACAAGGAGACGAGGCATGAAGTTCGCTATCAAAATGGTAGCTGCTAGCGCAGTATTTGCATGTGCTGGTGGCGCATTCGCCCAAAAAGGGGAAACCGTCAAGATCGCCTGGCTCGATCCGCTGTCGGGCCTCATGGCCGCGGTGGGCACCAACCAGCTCAAGAGCTTCCAGTTCATCTCCGAGGAGTTCAACAAGAAGAACGCGTCGGGCGTGAAGTTCGAGATCATCGGCATCGACAACAAGCTCAGCCCGCAGGAGACCACCAGCGCACTGCGCTCCGCGATGGACCAGGGCGCGCGCTACGTGGTGCAGGGCAATGGTTCGGGCCCGGCGCTGGCCATCATCGACGCACTGGAAAAGCACAACGCGCGCAATCCGGGCAAGGAAGTCGTCTACCTGAACTACGCGGCGGTGGACCCTGACCTCACCAACAGCAAGTGCAGCTACTGGCACTTCCGCCTGGATGCCGACACCTCCATGAAGATGGAGGCCATGACCACCTTCATCAAGGACCATCCTGAGGTCCAGAAGGTGTACCTGATCAACCAGAACTATTCGCACGGACATCAGGTCTCCAAGTACGCCAAGGAGAACCTCAAGCGCAAGCGCCCTGACGTGCAGATCGTGGGCGACGACCTGCACCCGCTGGCGCAGGTGCGCGACTTCGCGCCCTACATCGCCAAGATCAAGCAGTCGGGTGCGGACACGGTGATCACGGGCAACTGGGGCTCCGACCTCGCGCTGCTCATCAAGGCCGCCAATGATGCGGGCCTGAACAACGTGAACTTCTACACCTATTACGGTGGCGTGACGGGCAGCCCCACGGCCATGGGCGCAGGTGCCGCGGGCCGGGTGTACATGGTGTCGTACAACCACTTGAACCTGCCGGGCGAGATCGGTCGCATCGTGGGCGACTACAAGAAGAAGTTCAACGACGACATGTACACCGGCGCCGTGTACCACGCCTTCTCCATGCTGGATTCCGCCTTCGTGAAGGCCAAGTCCACCGATCCCGTGAAGGTGGCTGCTGCGATGGAAGGCATGAAGTTCAACAGCTTCAACGGCGAAGTGGAGATGCGCAAGTCCGACCACCAGTTGCAGCAGGGCCTGTTCGTGACCCGCTGGGAAAAGGCGGGCGACAAGTATCCCCGCGATGCCGAGAACACCGGCTACACCTTCGTGCCGGTGAAGTACTACGAGCCCTATGTGGCCAGCACGCCCACGTCGTGCCAGATGAAGCGGCCTTCCTGATGTAGTTCCTGGTGGGACGACCTTTGGGGCCCGAGTCTCCTCGGGCCTTTTTTTCACCTGCTGCGCGGTCTTGCGATGAATCTTGAGTTTTTCGTGATCTCCCTGCTCAACGGCGTCAGCTACGGTCTGCTGCTGTTCATGCTGAGTTCGGGGCTGACGCTGATCTTCAGCATGATGGGCGTGCTCAACTTCGCGCACACCAGTTTCTACATGCTGGGCGCGTACTTTGCGTACACCTTGTCGGGTGCCATCGGCTTCTGGCCCGCGCTGGTGGTGGCACCGCTGCTGGTGGGGGCGCTGGGCGCGGTCTTCGAGCGCTATGCGCTGCGCCGCGTGCACAAGTTCGGCCATGTGCCCGAGCTGCTGGTCACCTTTGGCCTGTCGTACCTGATCCTGGAGGTGGTGCAGCTGGTGTGGGGGCGCTCCACCGTGCCCTATGGCCTGCCTGCGCAACTGCAGGGGCCGCTCTTCACCCTGTACGGCACGCAGTTTCCCAAGTCGCGCTCCTTCGTCATGCTGGTGGCGGTGCTGATGCTGCTGTCGGTGTGGCTGCTGCTCACGCGCACCCGCATCGGGTTGGTGATCCAGGCGGCGCTCAAGCATCCGCACATGGTGGAGGCCCTGGGCCACAACGTGCCGCGCGTGTTCATGCTGGTGTTTGGCGGCGGCTGCGCGCTGGCGGGGCTGGCCGGCGTGATCGGCGGCAATACCTACGTGACCGAGCCGGCCATGGCGGCCTCGGTGGGCTCCATCATCTTCGTGGTGGTGGTGGTCGGGGGCATGGGGTCGCTGGCGGGGGCGTTCCTGGCGTCACTCATCATCGGACTGGTGCAGACTTTCGCGGTGGCGCTGGACTATTCGCTGGTGCATGCCTTCGCCCGCCTGGGCGTGCAGGTCACCGAACAGACCTTTGGCTACCCGCTATTCAAGCTCACCATCTCGCAGGTGGCGCCGATCCTGCCGTACCTGTTCCTCGTTCTGATCCTGATCTTCCGGCCCAAGGGCCTGCTGGGCACGCGGGAGGATTGAAAGGCCATGCACACCACTTCCTCTGCACCTTCGACCGCGGCCGCCGGGGGCGCCGTGCGGTACTACCGCTTCAAGCCCTTGAATGTGGGGCGCATCGTCATCTGGAGCCTGTTTGCCCTGGCGCTCATCGTGGCGCCCCAACTGTTCACCAGCAGCCTGGCGCTGACGATGCTGTCGCAGATCGGCTACGCGATCATCATCTGCCTGTCGTACAACATCCTGCTGGGGCAGGGCGGCATGCTGAGCTTCGGCCACGCCGTGTACACCGGCCTGGGCTCGTTCCTGGCGGTGCACGCCATCAACATGGCCAGCGACGGGCGACTGCCCATCCCGCTGGTGCTGATGCCGCTGGTGGGAGGGCTGGCGGGCATGTTCTTCGCCGTGCTGCTGGGCTATGTCACCACCAAGAAGTCCGGCACCACCTTCGCGATGATCACACTGGGCATCGGCGAACTCGTGGCCTCCATGGCGCTGATGTTCCCCGAGTTCTTCGGGGGCGAAGGCGGCATCACCACGGACCGCGTGTACGGCCAGCCGGTACTGGGCATCACGTTCGGTCCGGCAATTCAGGTGTACTACCTGATCGCCGCGTATTGTTTCGTGTGCACGGCCGCCATGTTCGCCTTCACGGGCAC
Organism: Diaphorobacter sp. LI3; assembly: GCF_022807955.1. Lineage (NCBI taxonomy): Bacteria > Pseudomonadati > Pseudomonadota > Betaproteobacteria > Burkholderiales > Comamonadaceae > Diaphorobacter > Diaphorobacter sp. LI3. Next base: position 1,942,643 of record NZ_CP094346.1, read on the forward strand.
GCCGCTGGGGCGCATCCTCAACGCCGTGCGCGACAACCCTGAGCGTGTGGAGTTCATCGGCTACAACACGCAGCGTGTGCGCTACTTCGCCTTCATCATTGCCGGGTTCTTTGCAGGCATCGGCGGGGCGCTGGCGGCCATCAACTTCGAGATCGTCACGGCCGCCGACAGCGTGAGCGTGGTGCGCTCGGGCAGCTACCTGCTGTTCACCTTCCTGGGCGGGGCCACGTTCTTCTTCGGCCCCATCATCGGCGCCGTGCTGCTGGTGCTGGCGTCGGTGCTGCTGTCCGAGCTGTCCAAGGCCTGGCTGCTGTACCTGGGTCTGGTGTTCCTTTTCATGGTCATGTATGCGCCCGGCGGCATTGCCAGCCTGATCATGATGAATCTGCGCCTGGCCAAGTACGGCAAGCTGCGCGGCATCATCAGCGCCTACCTGGCGCTGGGCGGCACGGCGCTGGTTGCGGTGCTGGGGGCTGCAGCGATGATCGAAATGACTTATCACCTGCAGCTGAACGAGGCGCTGGGGCCGCAGCTGGAGTTTCTGGGTGCGACGCTGAACGCCAAGAGCGTGGCGAGCTGGTTCGGCGCCGGCTTCGTGTTGGTGACCGGCGTGGGGCTGTTCGAACTCTGTCGCAGGCAGTTCATGCGGCAGTGGGGCGCGATCCAGGAAGAGATCGAGCACGAGATCAAGCGTGGGGAGGCAGGCTGATGGCGGACCAGGCAACCTATGCGCTGGAGCTGCGCGACCTGCGCAAGAGCTTCGGCAAGACCGAGATCATCCGCGGCGCCAACCTGGCGGTACGGCCCGGCGAACGCGTGGCCGTCATCGGACCCAACGGCGCGGGCAAGTCCACGCTGTTCAACCTCGTCAGCGGGCGGTTCGCGCCCACCAGCGGCGAGGTGCTGCTGCACGGCGCGCGCATCGACGGCAAGCAGCCGTTCGAGATCAACCGCATGGGGCTGTCGCGCAGCTTCCAGATCACCAACATCTTTCCCAAGCTCAGCGTGTTCGAGAACCTGCGCTGCGGCGTGCTGTGGAGCCTGGGGTACCGCTATGCGTTCTGGCGCTTCCTGTCCAGGTTGCAGGATGCCAACGACCGGGCCACGCAGCTCATGGAGATGATCAAGCTGGACAAGAAGCGTGACACCCTGGCCATGAACCTGACCTATGCCGAGCAGCGCGCTCTGGAGATCGGCATCACCATTGCCGGCGGCGCCAGCGTGATCCTGCTGGACGAGCCTACCGCCGGCATGAGCAAGAGCGAGACCACGCGCTTCATCCACCTCATCAAGGAGGTCACGCAGGGCCGCACCCTGCTGACCGTGGAGCACGACATGGGCGTGGTCTTCGGCCTGGCCGACAAGATCGCCGTGGTGGTGTATGGCGAGGTGATCGCCTTCGACACACCCGAGAACGTGCGCGCCAACCCGCGCGTGCAGGAAGCCTACCTGGGCTCCGTCATTGCCGCGCAGCAGGCCGGGGGACATTGAGACATGCTGAAAGTCGAGAACCTGCACGCCTACTACGGCAAGAGCCATGTGCTGCACGGCGTGGGATTTGACGTGCAGCCGGGCGAGATCGTCGCGCTGCTGGGCCGCAACGGCTCCGGCCGCTCCACCGCGGCCAAGGCCGTGATGGGCCTGGTGGACTGGCAGGGCACGCTGCAGTGGAAGGGCCAGGACCTCAATGGCAGGAAGGCCTACGAGATCGCCCATCTGGGCATCGGCTACGTGCCCGAAAGCCGCGACGTGTTTCCCAACCTCACCGTGCACCAGAACCTGCTGCTGGGCCAGAAGGGCAGTGGCAGGGATAGCCGCTGGAGCTTTGAAGACATGTACGAGATGTTCCCGCGCCTGAAGGAGCGCCGCAACATCGAGGCGGGCGTCATGTCCGGCGGCGAGCAGCAGATGCTGACCCTGTGCCGCACGCTCATGGGCGACCCGGACCTCATCATCATCGACGAGCCCACCGAGGGGCTGGCGCCCAAAATCGTCGAACTGGTGGGCGAGTACCTCACGCGGCTCAAGCAGCGGGGCATCTCCGTGCTGCTCATCGAGCAAAAACTCACCATCGCCATGACCATCTCCGACCGCGCGCTGGTCATGGGGCACGGCAGCATCGTCTTTCAGGGCACGCCCGACGAGCTGCGTGCCAACAGCTATGTACGCAAGGAGTGGCTGGAGGTTTGAGGGCCTCATTGGCCTCTAGCCCTTTGTGGATGAGTGCTGTTAGCTATCAAAAGGATAGTTAGACGTTGGTGTGCGCGGCGTGCTTGTCCCGGCTGAGACAAAAAACTGCGACCCCTGCCTCTAGACTTGCGTGCTAAAAACGCACGAGCGTACTTTTCTTTCATCCACCCGAGATTCAAGAGGAACGACAGCATGACGGCTGAATACCAGGTCCACGGCGACGTGGCCGTGATCACCCTCAACAACCCGCCCGTCAACGGGCTTGGCCTGGCCACGCGCCAGGGCATCGTCGATGGCCTCGATCGCGCCCAGGCCGACGGGGCCGTCAAGGCCATCGTCATCACCGGCGCGGGCGGCGCCTTCTCGGGCGGCGCCGACATCAAGGAGTTCGGCACCGACAAGTCGCTGCAGGAGCCCAATCTGCACTCCGTCATCAACGCTGTCGAGAACTGCACCAAGCCCGTGGTGGCTGCCATCCACACCGTCTGCATGGGGGGCGGGCTGGAGCTGGCCCTGGGCTGCCACTACCGTGTGGCCGCGCCCGGCTGCAACGTGGCGCTGCCCGAGGTGAAGCTGGGCATCCTGCCCGGCGCGGGCGGCACGCAGCGCCTGCCGCGCGTGGTGGGGGTGGAGGCAGCGCTGAACATGATCGTCAGCGGTGAGCCGGTCAAGAGCGAGATGATCGGCGCCGTGCCCGGCCAGAAGCTGTTCGACAAGATGGCCGCTTCGCCCGAATCGCTGGCCGAGGAAGCGCTGGCCTTCGCCCGAAGCGTGGCGGACGTGCGCCCGCTGCCGCTGGTACGCAACCTGCCGTGCAAGCACCCCGAGGGCGATGCGTACTTCCAGTTCGCGCGCAACATGGTCAAGGGCATGGCCAAGAACTTCCCCGCGCCCGCCAAGTGCGTGGACGCCGTGGAGGCGGCCACCAAGCGCAAGTTTGCCGACGGCCTGGCGTACGAGCGCGAGCTGTTCATCAACCTGATGTGGACGCCCGAGTCGCGCGCGCTGCGCCACCTGTTCTTTGCGGAGCGTGCCGCGAGCAAGATCCCCGACGTCCCGTCCGAGACTCCCAAGCGGGACATCAAGAAGGTCGGCGTGATCGGCGCGGGCACCATGGGTGGCGGCATCAGCATGAACTTCCTGAACGCGGGCATCCCCGTGACCATCCTGGAGATGAAGCAGGAGGCGCTGGACCGCGGCATCGGCACGATCCAGAAGAATTACGAAGCCCAGGTCAAGAAGGGCAAGCTCAAGGAAGACAAGTACCAGCAACGCATGGCCCTGCTGTCCACTACGCTGAACTATGCCGACCTGAAGGACTGCGACCTGATCATCGAGGCCGTGTTCGAGGAACTGGGCGTGAAGGAAGCCGTGTTCAAGCAACTCGACGCCGTGGCCAAGCCCGGCGCCATCCTGGCGTCCAACACTTCCACGCTGGACGTGGACAAAATCGCCGCCTTCACCCAGCGTCCGCAGGACGTGGTGGGCATGCACTTCTTCAGTCCCGCCAACGTGATGAAGCTGCTGGAAGTGGTGCGCGGCAAGGCCACGGCCAAGGACGTGCTGGCCACCGTGATGGCCTTGGCCAAGAAGATCAAGAAGACGGCCGTGGTCTCCGGCGTGTGCGACGGTTTCATCGGCAACCGCATGATCGAGCGCTACAGCCAGCAGGCCGGCTTCCTGCTGGACGAAGGCTGCACGCCCCAGCAGGTGGACAAGGCCATCGAGAAGTTCGGCTTCGCCATGGGCCCGTTCCGCATGGGCGACCTGGCCGGCAACGACATCGGCTGGGCCATCCGCAAGCGCCGCGCCGTCGAGCAGCCCGACATGAAGTACAGCAAGACAGCCGACCTGCTGTGCGAGATGGGACGCTTCGGCCAGAAGACCGGGGCGGGCTGGTACGACTACCAGGCTGGCAAGCGTGACGCGATTCCCAGCGACGTGGTGAACCAGATGATCGAGGAGCACCGCAAGGCCCTGGGCATCACGCCGCGCAAGGTGAGCGACGAGGAGATCGTGCAGCGCCTGGTCTATGCGTTGGTCAACGAGGGCGCCAAGATCCTGGAAGAGGGCATCGCCAGCAAGTCGGGCGACATCGACATGGTGTACCTGACCGGCTACGGCTTCCCCATCCACCGCGGCGGTCCCATGCACTACGCCAGCGAAGTGGGCCTGTTCAATGTGGTGCAGTCCATGAAGCGCTTTGCCCGCAACCCGCTGGACGACGCCCGTGCCTGGGAGCCCGCGCCGCTGCTGGCCCGGCTGGCCGCCGAAGGCAAGGCCTTTGCCTGAGCGCCCGTTCGTCCGCCTGAAGCACGCAGAACAAGGAATATTGCAATGACCTCCGCAGTGATCGTTTCCACCGCCCGCACGCCGCTCGCCAAGAGCTGGAAGGGCTCGTTCAACATGACCCACGGCGCCACACTGGGCGGCCACGCCGTGCAGCACGCCGTGCAGCGCGCGGGCATTGACCCCGCCGCCGTCGATGATGTCATCATGGGCTGCGCCAATCCCGAAGGCGCCACCGGCATGAACATCGCGCGCCAGATCGCGCTCAAGGCTGGCCTGCCCGTCACCACATCGGGCATGACCATCAACCGCTTCTGCTCCTCGGGCCTGCAGACCATCGCCACCGCCGCGCAGCGCATCATCGCGGGCGAGGGCGAGGTGTATGTGGCCGGTGGCGTGGAAAGCATCTCCTGTGTGCAGCAGGAAATGAACCTGCACATGATCCAGGACCTGGCCCTGGCCAAGCAAAAGCCCGAGATCTACTGGAGCATGCTGCAGACCGCCGAGCAGGTGGCCAAGCGCTACCACATCGGCCGCGACGCAATGGACGAGTACGGCGCCTCCAGCCAGCAAAAGGCCTGCGCCGCCCAGGCAGCCGGCCTGTTCGACGCCGAGATCGCGCCCATCACCGTCACCGCGGGCATCGCGGACAAGACGCTGGGCCTGATCACCAAGCAGGTCACCGTGAGCCGCGACGAGGGTACGCGCGAGGGCACCACCAAGGAAGGCATCAGCGGTATCCGCCCGGCCATGCCTGGCGGGCTGATCTCGGCGGGCAACGCCAGCCAGTTCTCGGACGGCGCGGGCGCCTGCGTGGTGGTGGGCGAGGACTACGCTGCTCGCAACAACCTCCAGCCGCTGGGCCGCTTCCTGGGCTTTGCCGTGGCTGGTTGCGAGCCTGACGAAATGGGCATCGGCCCCGTGTTCGCCGTACCGAAGGTGCTCAAAAAACTGGGCCTGACGGTGCAGGACATCGACCTGTGGGAGCTGAACGAAGCCTTCGCCGTGCAGGTGCTGTACTGCCGCGACAAGCTGGGCATTCCCGCCGACCGCCTGAACGTGAACGGCGGCGCCATCGCTCTGGGCCACCCCTACGGTGTTTCGGGCCAACGCCTCACGGGCCACGCCCTCATCGAAGGCAAGCGCCGCGGTGCCAAGCGCGTGTGCGTGACCATGTGCATTGGTGGCGGTATGGGCGCGGCGGGCGTGTTTGAAGTGCTGTAAGCGCTGATCCGCTTTCGGACTGAAACAACAAGCGCCCCGCGCAGACGATGTGGTCTGCGCGGGGCGCTTGCTTTTATTTTGATAGCTGTCTGCGCTTGCTGCATGGGCGGTAGCAGGAGAAACGAGCGATATTTTTGTGACACGGGTTCCTGTACAGGGAGCGACGCAGCGAGCCAGCCGCTGGAGGGGGCTGCAAGCGTCCTGAAGTTCCGCCCAGCAGGCGGCTGCGGGTGAGGACGATTTAACTCCTCTGAATTACTGGTTGTTACAACAATCCCTGCCCGTCGTCCTGGCTTGGACGACTCGCCCTAAGGGTCGGCCAAGTCCCCTTGAATATCCCCATGGTCGCAAGCGTTCTCGTTGGCATGCTCTGCGCGCATCTGCTGTGCTTTGCGGTGATGTTCTTGCTGATCAGCAAACGGCTGCATGGGCAAAAAATGGGGATGGATCTTTTCGCGCTCGGCAACTTTCTACTGGGCTCCGCCTATGTGCTGCATCTGCTGGAGGGCGGCCCCGCCTGGAGTGCGATGAGTGTGGTGAACCACACGCTGACGCTGGCCTCCCCGGTGGTTTACTGGCTCGGAGCCATGCGTTTCTTTGGGCACGCCGTCCCCTTGCTGTCTCCACTTCTCGTATTTGGGGCGCTCTACAGCCTTGCGCAGGTACTGGTGCAATGGAGCTTGGGGCCGGTGGCACGCTACGCCATGCTTTCAGGGGGATCGGCACTCCTGTTTTTTGTGATGGCCCTGACGGTGATCTACGGCGCTCGCACATTTGCCAAGGATCTGTATGGCGAGATGGTCTTTTTTGCCGCGCTGATCAGCGGCCTATGCGTACTTAACGCGCTCAAGTTCATGAAGCTTCTGGATGGCGGCCTGGATGCATTGCAGATGGACCGCCAGTTCCAGCTGGTGTTCTACATCTACACGTCATTCCTGGCCACGGTGCTGCCGCCATCGATCGTCTGGCTGGTTCTGCGCCGCTTGACCGATCAGTTGCGCCATATCGCTGCGCGCGACCCGATGACGCAGTTGCTCAATCGGCGAGGTCTCACCGAGGCGCTGCAGCTGTCTTTCAACCAGCGCCGGGCGGAGCATGCGCACTTGCTCGTTGTCGACGTTGACCACTTCAAGCGGATCAACGACACCTACGGCCACCACGCCGGAGACACCGTCCTGTGCCGCGTTGCGGAGATACTCCAGGCCACGGCGCGCCGTGGCGATTTGGTAAGCCGTCTGGGCGGGGAAGAGTTCGCGGTGATCTGCCTGAACACCGACTTTCCCGGGGCCATGCACATGGCGGAGCGATTGCGTGCAGCCATCGAGACGCAAACCATCGACATTGCAGAGGGTGGTCATCCGCTGCAGTGCACGGTCACGGCCGGGGTTTCACAGGGCTTTGCAGATGCACACGCCTTGGAGGCGGCCCTGCAACAAGCCGACGCGGCTCTGTACCGTGGCAAAGCCGCGGGACGCAACCGCGTCGAAACGGCCGGGCCGTCTATGGCCACCGCTTCGTACGCCTGAATCACGGGCAATACCGAGACGCCGAGACGGTGATTTGGTCAAAGCCCCGGTGTTCCAGCGCGCGATCCAATGGACCCCCGCGGTGCGCGTCACCCAGCGGACAGGCTTCATCGGCCCGTCCCTTCCATAATTTCGAGCATGACCACCTCCCTGCGCTCCACGCTCGACTTCCTGCTCTACGACTGGCTCCAGGCTGGATCGCTCAATGCGCGCGAGCGCTTTGCGGACCACTCGCGCGAGACGTTTGACGCCGTGCTGGACACCTGCGAGCGCATCGCGCGCGAGAAGTACGCGCCGTTCAACCGCACGGTGGATACGCAGGAGCCCCAGTTCGACGGTGAGCGCGTCATCCTGCCCCAATGCACGCACGACGCACGCCAGGCGTTTGCCGACAGCGGCATGCTCAGCGCGGCGCAGGACTACGCGCTGGGCGGCATGCAACTGCCGTATGTCGTGGAGTCGGCGGCCAACAGTTTCTTTGGCTGCGCGTCGATCAGCATTGGCTCCAACCTGCTGACCACGGGCAACGCCAACGCCATCCTGGTGCATGGAACGCCTCTGCAGCAGCAGGTGTTTGCCGCCAATGAATTCAACGGCCGCTGGGCGGGCACCATGTGCCTTTCGGAGCCTCAGGCGGGGTCCAGCTTGAGCGACATCACCACGCGCGCCGAGGCCGACGGCGCAGACTTCGAGGTCGACCCGCTGGGCCCGCGCTACCGCCTGCGTGGCAACAAGATGTGGATCAGCTCCGGCGACCATGAGCTGACCGAGAACATCGTGCACCTGGTGCTCGCCAAGATCCCCGGGCCGGATGGCAAGCTGGTGCCGGGAGTGAAGGGCATTTCGCTCTTCATCGTGCCAAAAAAGCTGGTGGATACCGATGGCCAACTGACGGGCGAGCGCAACGACGTGGCGCTGGCCGGACTGAACCACAAGCTGGGCTGGCGCGGCACCACCAACACGCTGCTGAATTTTGGCGAGGGCAGGTACCCCGTGCGCGGCGGCGCCGGCGCCATCGGCTACCTCGTGGGGCGGCCAGGCGAGGGCCTGAAGTGCATGTTCCACATGATGAACGAGGCACGCATCGCCATCGGCATGGCGGCAACCACGCTGGGCCTGGCAGGCTACTACGCCAGCCTGGACTACGCCAGAACGCGGCTGCAGGGCCGCCCGGTACAGGGCAGCACCAGCGCCGCGGGCAGTGCCGGCAAGGACGCCAGCCAGCCGCCCGTGCCGCTGATCCGGCACGCGGACATCAAGCGCATGCTGCTTGCGCAAAAGAGCTACTGCGAGGGCGCGCTGGCGCTCAACCTGTACTGCGCGCGGCTGGTGGACGAGGGCCGCACGGGCGAGCCCCAGGCGGCGCAGGATGCCAAGCTGCTGCTGGAGGTGTTGACCCCCATCGCCAAGAGCTGGCCCAGCGAGTTCTGTCTGGAGGCCAACAGCCTGGCGATCCAGATTCACGGCGGCTACGGCTACACGCGCGACTTCCCCGTGGAGCAGTACTGGCGCGACAACCGCCTGAACATGATCCACGAGGGCACGCACGGCATCCAGGCCGCCGACCTGCTGGGCCGCAAGGTGGTGATGCAGGGCGGCGCAGGCCTGCAGCTGCTGGCGCGCACCATTGGCGCCACCATTGCCCAGGCGCGCAAGCATCCGGAACTCGCCGCCTGGGCGGACCAGCTGGCCCAGGCCCTGCAGGACGTGGGCGAAGCCACGCAGGCCGCCTGGGCCACCGGCAACCCTACCGAGGCGCTGGCCAACGCCGTGCCCTACATGCAGGCCTTCGGCCACACGGTGCTGGCCTGGGTGTGGCTGGACGTGGCGTGCAGCGTGCTCGCACGGAATGCTACTCTTTCAATAGCTGCTAGCGCTGGAAGGATGGGCGCTGCACGCTATTTTTACCACTATGAATTGCCGCGCATCGGTGCCTGGCTGCAGGTGGTGCGCCAGCGGGACCTGACCTGCGCGGCACTGGATGAAGACGCGTTCTGACGCGACGCGCTCTCCGCAGGGTGGTGGTCGCCCGCATGGGCAACGGTCTATGCTTGCCGCATGGATGCGCCCCAGACCCTGCTGATCATCTACCACTCGCTGACCGGCGGCACGCGCCAGATGGCCGAGGCCGCGCGCGCCGGCGCCGCGGCCGAGCCCGCCGTATCGGTGCGCCTGCTCCACGCGGCGCAGGCGGGGCCGGACGATGTGCTGGCCGCGCAGGGCTACCTGTTCGCCACGCCGGAAAACCTGGCGGCCATCAGCGGCCAGCTCAAGGACTTCTTCGATCGCTGCTACTACCCGGTGCTGGACCGCATCAATGGCCGGCCTTACGCCAGCCTGGTCTGCGCCGGCAGCGACGGCCAGAACGCCGCACGCCAGATCGCCCGCATCGCCACGGGCTGGCGGCTGAAGGCCGTGGCCGAGCCGCTGATCGTCTGCACCCACGCCCAGACGCCCGAGGCGATATTGGCCCCCAAGCAGATCGGCGCGGCGGACCTGGAGCGCTGCCGTGCGCTGGGCGAGGCACTGGCCACCGGGCTCGCGCTGGGGGTGTTCTAGTGCTGCGACCCGAAAGTGTTGGGACATGAAAGCGCGCCTTCGCCCGCGAGGCGGCGTTGCCAATCCTCGCAATGGCCACGGTCGTTGCTGCGGTTCGCGCCTGACCCTTGGGGCGAAGCCATCGATCGCCTTTTGTTCCTCCACTCCCCGGTTGCGGTACTAGGCCCTGCCCATCCAGCGGCGCAGCGCCGCGCTGGCCCAGTCCACCGCGACCGATAGCGCCAGCATCGCCAGGATCACCGTGCCCGCCTGCGCATGGTGGAACAGCGACAGCTCCACGTAAAGCAACTGCCCCAGGCCGCCCGCGCCCACGAAGCCGAGGATGGCGGCCATGCGGATGTTCATCTCCCAGCGGTACAGCGTGTACGCCACCAGTTGCGGCGCCGCCCCGGGCAGCGTGCCGTACAGGAACGCCATGGCGCCGCCGCTGCCGGCCTGGCGCAGCGCACGCGCGGCCGTGGCCGGGGTGTTCTGCAGCGCCTCGGCATACAGCCGGCCCAGCACGCCGGTGGTGTGCAGGGCCAGGGCCAGGGCGCCGGCAAACGGCCCCAGGCCCACGGCCAGGGCGGTGAGCGTGGCCCATACCAGTTCGGGCACCGAGCGCAGCAGGTTCAGCAGCAGGTTCCAGCCCGCGCGCCGGCGCGGCAGGGCCAGCAGCAGCGCCAGCAGGGCGGCCAGTAGCGTGCCCACGATGGAGATGGCCAGCGTCTCCCACACACCGCGCGCCACCTGCCGCAGCCAGGTGCTGCCCAGCTCGGGTGGGAAGAAGCCGCCGGCAAACTCCGCCATGCTGCGCGCCGCCTCGGCGGTGAAGAGCGCGGGCAGGTCCATGTCCAGCAGCCACAGGCTGGCGGCCAGGGCGGCCAGCACCGTCGCGGTCAACGCGCCGCTGCGCCAGCCCAGCGGCGCTGCGCGTGCCGCGGGGGGCGCATCCAGCGCGCGGCGCAGCCCGCCCGACAGCGCATCGGCCGCCAGCACCAGCAGCATGAAGGTCACAAGGATGGTGCACGCCTCGCCGCCGTTGAGCATCTTCATGGCCTGGTCCATGAGCTGGCCCAGCCCGCCCGCGCCCACGAAGCCCATCACCACCGAGGCGCGCACCGCGCATTCCCAGCGGTACACGGTGTAAGACGTGAGTTCGCGCGCCGCCTGCGGCAGCAGGCCGTAGAGCAGGGCGATGGGCCGGCGCGCCCCACTGCGCGCCAGCGCCTGGGCGGGTGCGGCGGGCACGGATTCGAGGATCTCGGCGTACACCTTGCCCAGCATGCCGCCGTAGGCCAGCCCCAGCGCCAGCACGCCGGCCGTCGGACCCAGGCCGAACACGCGCACGAACACCAGCGCCCACACCAGCTCAGGGATGCCGCGCAGCACCGTGAGCACGCCGCGCGCTGCCGGGTTCAGCCGGGGGCGTTCGCGTGCAGCGTTGCTGGCCCAGTAGGCCAACGGCACCGCCAGCACGAAGGCCAATGCCAGCCCCGTAGTGGCAATCGCCAGCGTTTCCAGAGTGGCGCGCGCCAGCAGGGCCAGGAAGTCGGCCCCCGTTTCAGGCGGCAGAAACTGGCGCAGGAACCCGCCCAGCACGCGCAGGTTCTCGGGCGCCAGCAGCGCTGCCAGGTCAAAGCCCGACGCCTGCAACAGCGGCCACAGCAGCACCACGGCCAGCAGCGCGCCGCCCAGCCGACCGCGTGCGGCCGGGTCGCGCAGGTGCGGGGCGGGGTGCGTCAACGGCATGAGGCGTAGCTGCTGGTGGTCGGGGGCGGCGTGGGCGTTTCATCCGGCGCGAGCGCGCCGTCGCCGGGCGGGGCGTACAGCGCCTGCAGCAGGTCGGGCGTGACCGCGCCGGCCGGCAGGTCGAAGGTGATGCGCCCCTCGCGCAGGCCCACCACGCGCGCAAAGCAGGCCAGCGCCAGGTCCACCGCGTGCAGGCTGGCGACCAGCGTGGCGCCACGTGCGGCCGCGTCCTGCACCAGCAGCTGCACGGTGGCCAGCGCCAGCGTGGGGTCGAGGGCAGAGACGGGCTCGTCGGCCAGCAGCAGCGCTGGCTGCTGGTACAGCACGCGGGCAATGCCCACGCGCTGCAGCTGCCCGCCCGAGAGCTGGTCGCAGCGCGCGAACAGCTTGTCCTGCAACTGCACGCGCTGCAGCGCGGCGTGCGCACCCGGCAGGTCGGCCGGGTACAGCAGCGAGGCCAGCGCCTTCCATGCGGGCCATTGGCCCAGGCGCCCGGCCAGCACGGCGGTCACCACGCGCTGGCGCGGCGGCAGGGGCGGGGCCTGGTGCACGGTGCCGATGCGCGCGCGCAGCGCACGCGGCGGAGGCCACGAAGCATGGGGCGTGTCGGGCGACGACGCGCCCAGGGCGGAGCCCAGCACGTGCACGCGGCCGGCGCTGGCGGGCAGGGCTGTGCCCAGCAGGTTCAGCAGGGTGGTCTTACCCGCCCCCGAGGGGCCGATCAGCGCCAGGCTCTCGCCCTGGCGCGCGGCCAGGGTAATGCCGCGCAGCGCCACATGGCCGCCGGGGTGGCATAGATCCACGCCGTCCAGCTCGAAGCTCATGATTGCTCTTGTTTCAATAGCTGCTAGCGCTTATCCAGCAAGCGCTAGGGGCTGATTTGATCAATAACGCCAATGGTGCACGCGCGGGCTACCTGGGCCAGGCCCGCGCGCGCCGGCGCGCTTACTTCAGCAGGCCGGCCGTCTTGGCGGCGTCTTCGATGCCGTCGTAGTTGCGCGGCTCGGTGGCGATGAAGCGCGAGGCGCGCTGCAGTTCCAGGATGGCCTTGTGCTCGGGCTTGGCCGGGTCGAGCGCCAGGAAGGCGGCCTTGATCTTCTGCACCACGGCGGGATCGAGATCGCCGCGCACGGTCCAGTTGTAGTCGAAGTAGGGTGGGGTGGTGGCGAACACCCGTACCTTGGACGGGTCCACCTTCTTGGTCTCGACCAGCTTGTCCCAGACGGAGGCGTTGAGCACGCCGGCCTGCGCCTTGCCGGCGGCCACGAAGGCGACGGTGGCGTCATGCGCGCCGGAATAGGCCACGGTCTTGAAGTCCCGCTCTGGCTGAACGCCGGCTTGCTGCAGGAAGTAGCGCGGCATCAGGCTGCCCGAGGTGGACGAGGGAGCGCCAAAGGCAAAGGTCTTGCCCTTGAGGTCGGCCAGGCCCTGGATGATGGGGTCGGCGGTGATGAAGCGCGAGGTAAAGCGTGCGTCCTCCTCCCGTTGCACCAGCGGAATGGCCGTACCACCCGTGCGGATGCGCGCCTGCACGTAGGTGAAGCCGCCCAGCCAGGCCAGGTCCAGCTTGCGCGTGGCCAGGGATTCGACCACGGCGGCGTAGTCGGTTACCGGGGTGAACACCACCTTCATGCCGGTGGCCTGCGACAGGTAATCGCCCAGCGGCTTGAACTTGCGTTGCAGTTCGGTAGGCGCTTCGTCGGGGATGGCGGATACGCGCAGCACCTGCGGCTCGGCGGCCTGGGTGGAAAGGAAGGGAGAGAAGCTGGCGACAGCGGCGGCGGCTGCGGCAAAGCGGCGCAGCGCCGCACGGCGTGCGGTCGTTGAAGAGGTCATGGCGGTGCGGGAAAGTTGAATCGAGCGCGCTGCAAGCCAAGGGCCTGCGGGGTGTGCGCGAGGGCCGCCATTGTCGCCCAAGGTGGCGCCGGCTGCCCGGGTGGCGCGCGGCCGGCGGTGAACGCTCAGCCCGCCGCCTGGGGCGTGGGCAGCGCCGGGGGGCGCCGCCCCGGCAGCAGCAGCGCCACCCCCGCGGCCACCATCAGCAGTGCGCCCGACAGGCCGAAGGCGATCCAGTGCGTGCCGAAATGCTCATAGCCCCAGCCGCCCAGCCAGGCGCTGATCATGGCCCCCACCTGATGCCCCAGGTAGGCCCAGCCGTAGAGCACGCCCACCAGCCGCACGCCGAACATGTCGGCCAGGATGGCGGACGACAGCGCGATGCTGCCCGCCCAGGCAATGCCGCCGATCACCGAGGTGCCGTACAGCTCCAGGGTATTGCCCGCCAGCAGCAGCGCGAAGAACCCCACGCCGCGCACGCAATAGATGGCGGCCAGCAGCTTGCGTCGCGGCAGCCGGTCGGCCAGGCGCCCCAGCACCATGGTGCTGGGAATGGCCACCAGCCCGATCAGGCCGATGCCGAAGGCGCTGGTGGTGGCGTCAAAGCCATGGTCCATCAGCATGGGCATGCCGTGCGTGCCCAGCAGGTTCATGCTGAAGCCGCAGGCGAACAGGCCCAGCGTGATCTTGAAGAAGGTGCCGGTGCGCATGGCCTGCAGCACCGTGTAGTGCTGCCCTGCGGGAGCCACCGGGTTCGCCGCACGAACGGGGCTGCCGGGCAGCGGGGCATCGCCATCGGCAGGCGCCTCGTCGCGGATCACCCACAGCGCCGTGGGCACGGTGATGGCGGTGAACAGCGCGGCAAAGCCCAGCAGCGTGGCCTGCCAGCTCAGATGCTGCAGCGCGATGCCCAGTGCGGGCGTCATGATGGCGATGCCGGCCATGGAGCCCGTGGACAAGAAGAACAGCGCCATGCCCCGGCGGCGGTTGAACCAGCGGCTGATGACCGGTGTGAGCGCCACCGGGCTGGTGAATCCCGCGCCCACGGACATGAGGATGCCGAAGCTCAGCAGCAGCCCCAGCGGCGTGCGTGTGTTCACTGCCCAGAGTGTCGACACCACCAGCAGGACCGTGCCCGCCAGCAGCACGAAGCGCGTGCCCCGGCGCGCCACCAGCCAGCCCGCCAGCGGCATGGCCGCGCCGTAGCACAGCATGCCCACGGCGACGATGGCCGACAGCAGGCTGCGCGAAAAGCCCAGGTCCTCGGCCATGGGCAGGAACAGCGGGCCCAGCCCCAGGCGCAGGCCCACGGTGAGGGCTGTGAGCACGGTGGCCGCGGCCACGATGTTCCAGCCGAAATACCAGCGGGCCGGTGAGGAATCTTGAGAGGACATAGGGGCGACGGGCGTGGGTCCGGGTGAATGCGACCCTTGGTTGTAACGGCTGCCGTGGGCCGTGTGCGCCGGCTGCGGCCGGCGGCGCATCGCGATTGGCGATGGGGGCTGCCGCGGCGCGCGAGGGGCGGTGACCCGGTGGCCCGGTGACCCGGTGACCCGGTGGCGCGGCAGCGACGGCGTCAGCGGCGGAACAGTCCGTCCGCGTCGATGATGGACAGCTCCACGTAGCTCAGGCCCGTGCGGTCGCCGGGGCCGTAGCCCAGCTCCAGCCCGCCCAGGTCGTAGTGGCTCATGCCGCCCAGCGCGGTGACGATCTTCTCGCGCGTGGGCTTGGGGCCGGCGCGGCGCAGGCCTTCCACCAGCACCTTGGCGGAGGTGAAGCCCTCCATCACCGAGGGCGACAGCGTCAGGTTGCCCTTGGCCTTGGCCAGGGCGGCGGCCTCGCGGTTGATGGCGTAGCCCATGGAGCGCACGTTGGGGAACACCTGCGTGACGATCACTCCGCGCACCGAGTCGCCCAGCTGGGCGACGAAGCCGCGGGATGCGTTGTTCGACACCGTGACCACCTGCATGGACGAGCCGGCCTTGCGCAGCGCTTTCACGCCGTCGCTCACCGCCACGCTGGAGCCGATCCAGATGACCGCCTGGGCCTGCGCCTGGATGAGCTGCGGCACGATGGTGGCGTAGTCCGGCTTGGCACGGTCGGCCTTGATCACGGCCACGGGCTTGCTGCCCACGTTGGCAAAGCCCTTCTGGGCACCGGCCAGGCAGTCCTCGCCAAAGCTGTCGTCCACATGCACCACAGCGATGCGCTGGACCATGATGGTGTGCAGGTGCTCCACGGCCTTCTCGGTCTCGGCCTGGTAGCTGGAGCGCACGTTGAACACCAGTGGGTTGGCGGGCTTGTGGAAGGTCATCGCACCCGTGGAGGGCGCCACCAGCGCCACGCCGTGCTTGGCCAGGTGCGGCAGTATGGCTTCGGTGTGCGGCGTGGCGCGGCTCATGAACAGCGCGGCCACGTTGTCGTCTTCGATCAGGCGGCGTGCGTTCTCGCCGGCGAGCTTGGGTTCGAACTTGTCGTCCAGCGTGATCAGCTTGATGCGCTCGCCATGCACGCCACCCTTGGCATTGATGTGGTCCAGATACAGGTGCACGCCCGCGAGGGTCTCGCCCACGCTGGCGGCCACCGGGCCGCTGACGGCCGTGGTCTGCCCGATCAGGATGTCGGCCGAGGCGGCGCCGCCGCTCAG
Organism: Diaphorobacter sp. LI3; assembly: GCF_022807955.1. NCBI lineage: Bacteria > Pseudomonadati > Pseudomonadota > Betaproteobacteria > Burkholderiales > Comamonadaceae > Diaphorobacter > Diaphorobacter sp. LI3. The sequence continues at coordinate 1,958,645 of NZ_CP094346.1, forward strand.
GGCGCCCGCCAGCAAGCAGGCGGCTTGCCAGGCGCGCAGGCGCCCATGGGGTTTCTGGTTCATGGTTCCTCCCTGTGCCCGCGTTGCACCAAGTGGGTGCATGGGCTGTGGTTTCGCACTGGCAGCGGGTGGCTGCAGTCCCTCAAAAGGTGCATGTTGTGACCGCGATGTGGCACGGCCGGCGTACGTGGTGCGCGTGCCGCGCCAGAAAGGTCACATACCGGAACGCACATCCCCGCATCACGCACCTACCGTTGTCGAGCCAGCCCGGCGCCGCCGATGCTGCCAGCCGCACGGCGCGATAACCTGCGGCGGTGGCCAGGTGCAATGGGCGCGCCTGCACGGCGCCGCGCGCAGCCCGGCGACGCATGCCGGCGCGCCGGTGGCCGTGGCCGTGGCGCGCGCGCCCAGGCGCAGTAGCGCCGCGGGGGCCAACCATGCCCCGCGCCCATCAGCGCCATGGGCCGCAGGGTGGGACATGCAGGCGCCGAGAATCCCCATGCCGGCCCGGCGATCCCATGGCCGTGGGGAAGGGGCCCCGGTTCAGCGTGGCCAGCGCCACCGTCGCCAGGCATTCCTATACGCAGGGGCCGGCACCGGCCCCTGCGGCGCTGTGGTCAGGGGTGTCAGGGGCCGTCCGTGGGCCAGGGCGCGTCGCCGTAGAGCTGCTCCACGCCAATGCCCGTGGCCAGGCGTTGCAGCGGCAGGGGCGGCGGGTCCAGCGGCAGCCGCAGGCGCTGGTAGGCGCCTTCGCTGGACAGGCCGTAGGGCGCGGCGTCGCGGTTGTCGAAGGCGTAGAACACCCTGTCCGCGCCGGCCATGACCAGCGCCGCCAGGCACATGGGGCAGGGGTGGCCGCTGGCGTAGACCGTGCAGCCCGCCAGGCTGGGGTTCGCCCGCTGGCGTGTTGCGGCGCGCAGGGCCTGCATCTCGGCGTGGGTACTGGGGTCGTGGCTGTGCACGATGTCGTTCACGCCGGTGGCGATCACCTCGCCGCCGCGCGCGATCACCGCGCCGAAGGGCCGGCCGCCGCGGGCCCGGTTGTCGTGGGCCAGGTGCACGGCCCGGCGCAGCAGGGCGGTATCGCTGGACATGGGAACTCCTGAAAAATGAGCGGCCCCCGCTTTCCCCGCGGGCGCCGCGGCCGGATTGTCCTTTGGACACAAAAACCCTGCCGATGAATCACGCATGTGACATGTGTGGCGCGGGCCGCTCGCCACAATAGCCGCTCAAAATCCTGCCGCCGCGCCTCCGTTGCCCACTGTGGGCGATGGCACGGCGTACCACAGACTCTTGGGGAGACACCTTCATGGCCCGTACCGCGCAACAACTCTTCGACCTCTCGGGCAAGACCGCCCTCGTCACCGGCGGCTCGCGCGGCCTGGGGCTGCAGATGGCGCACGCGCTGGGCGAGGCGGGCGCGCGCATCATGCTCAGCTCGCGCAAGGCCGAAGACCTGGAGCAGGCCGCCGCCGAGTTGCAGGCCGCCGGCATCGACGCGCGCTGGGTCGCCGCCGACTGCGCGCGCGAGGAAGACATCCACCGCCTGGCCAGCGAGACGCTGCAGCGCATGGGCGACGTGGACATCCTGATCAACAACGCCGGCGCGAGCTGGGGCGCGCCGGCCGAGGACCACCCCGTGGCCGCATGGGACAAGGTCATGAACCTGAACGTGCGCGGCTACTTCCTGCTGTCGCAGGCGATCGGCAAGCACAGCATGATCCCGCGCAAGAGCGGCCGCATCATCAACGTGGCATCCATCGCAGGGCTGGCGGGCAACCCGATCGAGATGAAGACCATTGCCTACAACACCTCCAAGGGCGCGGTGATCAACTTCACGCGCGCGCTGGCCTGCGAGTGGGGCGTGCATGGCATCGGCGTGAACGCGATCTGCCCGGGTTTCTTCAAGACCAAGATGGCCACCGTGCTCATCGAGACGCTGGGCGAGGAAAAGATGGCCGCGCACGCGCCGCTGCGCCGCCTGGGCGACGACGAAGACCTCAAGGGCATCACGCTGCTGTACGCCAGCGAGGCGGGCAAGCACATCACCGGCCAGTGGCTGGCCGTGGACGGGGGCGTGAGCGCGGTCATCGGCGGCTGACGGCAAGGGCGAACCACCGCGCCAGGGGCACTATCCTTGCGGTCTTTTTTTACCTTGAGCAAGGAGCTTCCCGTGCTGGATTTTGGTGCCGACATTCCCTTCGTCAAAGAGCTGGGCTTCACCCTGCATCACATGCAGGGCGGAACGTCCGAACTGCACTTTGAGGCGCGGCCCGAGCACATGAATTCCTACGCCGTCACCCATGGCGGCGCCACCATGACGCTGCTGGACGTGACCCTGGCCACGGCCGCGCGCAGCGATACGCCGGACATGGGCGTGGTCACCATCGAGATGAAGACCAGCTTCATGCACCCGGCGCGCGGCCCGCTGGTGGCCAAGGGGCGGCTGCTGCACCGCACGCGCTCGCTGGCCTTCGTCGAAGGGGCGGTGTACGACGCCGAAGGGCGCGTCTGCAGCCATGCCACGGGCACCTTCAAATACGTGCCCAAGGCCGTGCCCGGCGGCGTGTCCACCGACTGAGTCTTGAATGAAAAGTGGCTCTGGCGCTTGTGTATCAAGCGCTAGAAGCTATTGAAACAATAGCAAAATTTAACCTGGAGATTTCGCATGCCACGCAACCAACAGATCCTCCTCGACAACCGCCCCCAGGGTGAAGCCACGGTGGACAACTTCCGCCTGGTCACCACCGATACGCCTGCACTGCAGGACGGCCAGGTGCTGGTGCGCCACCATTACCTGAGCCTGGACCCCTACATGCGCGGGCGCATGAACGACAGCAAGAGCTACGCCGCCAGCCAGCCGCTGGGCGAGGTGATGATCGGCGGGACGGTGGGCGAGGTCGTCGAGAGCCGCCACCCGGCCTATGCCGTGGGCGACAAGGTGGTCGGCATGGGCGGCTGGCAGGAGTACAGCGTGGCCGACGGCAACACGCCCGGCATGCTGCGCAAGGTCGATACCACCCACGTGCCGCTGTCGGCCTACCTGGGGGCCGTGGGCATGCCCGGCGTGACCGCCTGGTACGGCCTGGTGAAGATCATCGCCCCGAAGGCGGGCGAGACCGTGGTGGTGAGCGCCGCCAGCGGCGCCGTCGGCAGTGCCTTCGGCGCGCTGGCCAAGGCGCGCGGCTGCCGCGTGGTGGGCATTGCCGGCGGCCCGGACAAATGCCGCTATGTGACTGAAGAGCTGGGCTTTGACGCCTGCATCGACCACCGTGCGAACGGCGATTTGAAGAGCATGGCCCGCGCGCTCAAGGAAGCCTGCCCGGACGGCATCGACGGCTACTTCGAGAACGTGGGCGGCTACATCCTGGACGCCGTGCTGCTGCGCGCCAACGCGTTCGCCCGCGTGGCCGTGTGCGGCATGATCGCCGGCTACGACGGCCAGCCGCTGCCGCTGCAGAACCCCGCGCTCATCCTCATCAACCGCATGAGGGTCGAGGGCTTCATCGTCAGCGAACACATGGAGGTGTGGCCCGAGGCGCTCAAGGAACTGGGAGGCCTGGCGGCCAGCGGCAAGCTGCGCCCGCGCGAGACCATCGCCCAGGGCCTGGCCGCGGCGCCCGAGGCGTTCCTGGGCCTGCTCAAGGGCAAGAACTTCGGCAAGCAACTGGTGAAGCTGGTTTGACGGTGCAGTGGAGCTGGGCACGGTTTGACGACCTGGGCGTGCACGCGCTGCACGATGCACTGGCCCTGCGCTGCCGGGTGTTCATCCTGGAGCAGGGCCCCTACCAGGACCCGGACGGTGCGGACAAGCACGCCTGGCACCTGCTGGGCCGCGCACAGCCGCAGGGGCCGTTGCTGGCCACGCTGCGCGTGGTGGACCCCGGCGTGAACTACGCCGAGCCCTCGATCGGCCGCGTGGTCTGCGCGCCCGAGGCGCGCGGCAGCGGCCTGGGCCGCGCGCTGGTGGCTGAAGGGCTGGCGCAGTGCCAGCGGGTATGGCCGGGGCGCCCGGTGCGCATCAGCGCGCAGGCGCACCTGCAGCGCTTGTATGGCAGCCTGGGGTTTGCTACGGTGTCCGATCCCTATCTGGAAGACGACATCCCGCATGTCGAGATGCTGTGGAGCCCGCCGCCACAGGCCTGAAAGGGCGCAAGGCAGGGGCCGTCTTTCGCACCGCACCGGAGAGCGCGCATGACCGAACTCATCCTGCACCACTATCCCGCCTCGCCGTTCGCACACAAGGTGCGCTGCGTGCTCGGCTTCAAGCAACTGGCGTGGAAGTCGGTGATCGTGCCCAGCGTCATGCCCAAACCCGACGTGGTGGCACTCACCGGCGGCTACCGGCGCACGCCCTTCCTGCAGATCGGGGCTGACATTTATTGCGACACGGTGCTGATCTGCGATGTGCTGGAGCATCTGCAGCCCGAGCCCGTGCTGTACCCGCCGCACCTCAAAGGCGTCTCGCGCGTGTTCGCCCAGTGGGCGGACATGGTGCTGTTCGGGGCCGCCATGGCTTACTGCCTGCAGCCGCGCGGTGCACAGGCGCTGTTCGCCGGCCTGCCCGATGGTGCGGCCGAGGCCTTTCGCAACGACCGCCGCGCCATGGGCACGGCGCGCACCCACCCGGCGGACGCCACGGCGGCCTACCGCTCGTACCTGCGGCGCATCGCCAACATGGTGGAAGAGCACGACTTCCTCTTCGGCGCCGAGCCCTGCGTGGCCGACTTTGCCGCCTACCACCCGCTGTGGTTCACGCGCGAATGCGTGCCGGTGATGGCCGACATTCTCTCGGCCACGCCGGCGGTGCTGGAGTGGATGGATCGCATGGCCGCGCAGGGCCAGGGCCGCGCGGAGAAGTTCAGCGCCCAGGACGCCGTCACCGTTGCCGCAGGCGCGCTACCCCAGCCGCTGCCCGCCGAGGCCTTCCAGGACGAGCATGGCATCCCCCTGGGCAGCCGCGTGACGATCACCGCCGAGAGCTTTGGGCCCGAGCCCACCGAAGGCACGCTGATCGCTGCCACGCGCACGCGCTACACGCTGGCGCGCACCGATCCGCGCGCGGGCGACGTGCATGTGCACTTCCCACGCGTGGGCTATGTGCTGCGCCGCGCCGCATGAGATTTCCATTCATAGACCGCAGGAGACACACAGCATGATCGACAACTTCGCCGGCAAGACCGCCGTGCTCACGGGGGCGGGCTCGGGCTTTGGCCTGGAGTGCGCCCGCATCGGCGCGCGCCTGGGCATGAACCTGGTCCTGGTGGACGTGCAGCAGGACGCGCTGGAGCGCGCCGCCGTGGAGCTGGCCGCCGCTGGCGCCCCCGTGCTGGCGCGCCGGGTGGACGTGTCCAACGCCGCGCAGATGGAGCAGCTGGCGCAGGACGTGGTGCAGCATTTCGGCGCGCCGCACCTGGTGTTCAACAACGCGGGCGTGGGATCGGGCGGGCTGGTGTGGGAGAACTCGGCCCGCGACTGGGAATGGGTGCTGGGCGTGAACCTCATGGGCGTGGTGCACGGCGTGCGCCTGTTCACCCCGCTGATGCTGCAGGCCGCCAAGGACGACCCCGCCTGGCGCGGGCACATCGTCAACACCGCCAGCATGGCCGGCCTGCTGGCCCCGCCCAACATGGGCATCTACAACGTCAGCAAGCACGCCGTGGTGGCACTGAGCGAGACGCTGTACCAGGATCTGGCGCTGGTCACCGACCAGGTGGGCGCCAGCGTGCTGTGTCCGTATTTCGTGCCCACGGGCATCAGCCAGAGCGAGCGCAACCGCCCGCAGGTGCTGGCGGACGAGCGGCCCACCAAGAGCCAGCTCATCGGCCAGGCCATGATCGGCAAGGCCGTCACCAGCGGCAAGGTGACGGCCGCCGAGGTGGCGCAGAAGGTCTTCGACGCCGTGGCGGCGGGGCAGTTCTACATCTACAGCCACCCGCAGGCGCTGGGGGCCGTGCGCACGCGCATGGAAGACGTGGTGCAGGCACGCAACCCCACCGACCCGTTCGCGGACAAACCCGAGCTGGGGGCGCAACTGCGGGCGGCGTTGCGCGCGCAGTGACCGGCTTTTGAATTGAAATGGCTTCTGGCGCTTGCTGGATAAGCGCTGGCAGCTATTGAAAATGTAGCGTTTGCGCGTCCGCCCAGGTGCAGGGTGCGCAGAGCGTCCGCTCAGGGCGCCGGGCGCACCAGCCGTATGGGCAGGCGCGTGCTGCGGCCCACGTCGCCGCGGGCCTCGCCGCTGGTCATGTCCACGGCCCAGCCCTGCTGCACCGACAGGCTGCTCTCGCCCGCGCCGCCGCGCGCCACGTTGCCGTAGGCGTAGGGGTTCACGCTGAGGGTGTTGACGCTGGCGGTGCCGGTCCAGTGCCATTCCAGCGGTGCATTGGGAAAGAGTTGGGGGTCGACCGAGGGCGGCTGCGCGTTGCGGTTGACCAGGCGGCGCAGCTCGGGCACGCGCGGCAGGCGCCAGCGCACGCCCTCGTCCTTCCAGCGCTGGCGCACCAGCGCCTGGGCCTCGCCGTAGGTGTAGCGCAGGGCCACGCCGGTGCAGGTGGCGCCTGTCCATTGCATGCCCTGCGCGCAGCGCGGCCAGGCCAGCCGCGCCTGCGTGTCGATCACCAGTGCGCCGTCGGGCGACGGCACCAGCACCGGCTGGGCGGGCGCGACCGGAACGGGCGGGGCGTCGTCGGCCTCGTCCTCACGGTCCGTGGCGGCGAGGGCGGGCGCGGCCAGGAGCAGGGCGCCAGCGCACAGGGCCAGGGTGGCGGCCCAGCCGCGCAGGGCGGGGGCGATCGGGGGCAGGGGCATGCGGTGTCTCCGGGCGAGGCAGTACAGGACGGCAGGAACAGTGGGGCCGAGCCGCGCACGCGATTGTCGGGCGGCGGCAGGGCCAGGCAACCCGTGAACAGCGGGCTGGAAGGGCGGCTTTTGCGGCCATCGAACGCACGCGGGTGCCGGCCGCGGCGCTGCATGGGAGGCGATGTGGGCCTTCGCGCAGCGCGCCAGCACGATCCGGCCAGTGTGGCGACAATCGCCCGAATGCCCCTTTTCCCCGTTCTTCCGCATGGCCCTGATCCTGGGCCTGCTCTCGGCCATCGGCCCATTTGCCATCGACATGTACCTGCCGGCGCTGCCGGCCATCGGCGCGGCGCTGCGGGCCGACGTGGGGGCGGTGCAGTGGAGCCTGACGGCCTTCTTCCTCGCACTGGGCGTGGGCCAGTTGGTCTACGGCCCGGTGTCCGACATGGTCGGGCGCAGGCCGCCGCTGTTCTTCGGGCTGGGCCTGTTCACGCTGGCCAGCGTGGGCTGCGCGCTGGCGACCGACGTGCACACGCTGGTGCTGCTGCGCTTTGTGCAGGGGCTGGGCGCGGCGGCGGGCATGGTGATTCCGCGCGCGGTGGTGCGCGACCTGCACACGGGCACCGAGGCGGCCCGGCTCATGTCGCTGCTGATGCTGGTGTTCAGCGTGTCGCCCTTGTTGGCGCCATTGGTGGGCAGCGGCGTGATCGCGCTGGCCGGCTGGCGCGGCGTGTTCTGGGTGGTGGCGGTGGCGGCGCTGGCCGGGCTGGTGTTGGTCCAGCGGGCGCTGCACGAGACACGGCCCGCCGGCCAGCGGGTGCGTAGTTCCGTGGGCAGCGCGGCCGCGGCCTACACGACGCTGCTGCGCGACTGGCACTACCTGGGGCTGGTGGGCATCGGCGGCTGCTCCATGGCGGGTTTCTTCGTTTATCTGGCGGGCTCGCCTTTCGTGCTGATCAACCACTACGGGTTGTCGCCGGTGCAGTACAGCGTGGCGTTTTCGGTCAACGCGGCGGCCTTCTTCGCCAGCGCGCAGTTCACGGCGCGGCTGGGGCGGCGCTACGGCATGGCGCCGGTGGTGAAGGCGGCCGCCAGCGGCGCGGGCGCGGTCATGCTGGCCCTGCTGGCGCATTATCTGCTGGGCGGAGACCGGCTGGCCGTGCTGCTGGTGCTGTACTTCGTCGCCAGCGCGCTGATGGGGCTGGTGATCCCCACCACCTCCGTGCTGGCGCTGGAGGAGCACGGCACCATTGCGGGGACGGCGTCCGCCCTCATGGGCACGCTGCAGATGCTGATCGGCACCCTCGCCATGGCGGCGGTGGGCCTGTTTGCCAGCGACGCGCCCCTGCCCATGGTGGTGGGCATGGCCACAGGGGCGCTGACGGGGGTGGCGCTGACCTGGATCACGCTGGGGCCGGCGGGCGCGCAGCGCATCGCGCACGGCGCCGCGAAAGACATCGCCCCGGAGCGCCGGCCATGAGCGGCTTACCCGTGGGTGCGCCGCTCCTGGCCGACGGCCTGCCGCAGCCCGCACGCCGCCAGGCGATGCTGGTCATCGTTCTCGGGCTCACGCTGGCGGTGCTCGACAGCAGCATCGTCAACCTGGCGCTGCCCGACATCGCACGCCAGTTGCAGTCGGGCGCGGCGCAGAGCGTGTGGGTGGTCAACGCCTACCAGCTCGCCACGCTGGTCGTGCTGCTGCCGCTGGCCGCGCTGGGCGAGCGCGTGGGCTACCGGCGCGTGTACTTGGTGGGCATGGCGCTGTTCGCGCTGGCGTCGGTGGGCGCCATGCTGGCGGCCAGCATGCCCGCCTTGATTGCCGCGCGCGCGTTGCAAGGCCTGGGCGCCGCGGGCGTGATGGCCGTGAACGCGGCGCTGGTGCGCCTGATCTATCCGCGCGCGCAGCTGGGCCACGGCATGGCCATCAATTCGCTGGTGGTGGCCACTGCGTCCATGGCGGGGCCGTCGGTGGCGGCGGCCATCCTGTCGGTGGCGTCGTGGCCCTGGCTGTTTGCCATGAACCTGCCCTTGGGCGTGGGAGTCTGGTGGCTGGGGCGGCGCGCGCTGCCGGTCAATCCTCCGTCCGCCAACCATGCGCCGCGCTTTTCCGCCATCGACGTGCTACTCAACGGCGCCATGTTCACGCTGCTGTTCCTGGGCGGGGAGCAACTGGGCGTGCGCAGCGCGGCGCAGGGCGGCAGTGCGGCCACGGGTGCGATCCTGCTGGCCGCGGGTGTGGCCGTGGGGGCGGTGTTCCTGTGGCGCCAGCGCGGCCTGGCGGCGCCGCTGTTTCCGGTGGACCTGCTGCGCATTCCGGTGTTCGCACTGTCGATGGGCTCGTCCGTGGGGGCGTTCTGCGCGCAGATGCTGGGCTTTCTGTCGCTGCCCTTCCTGCTGTTGGAGGCGCAGGGCCGCACCCACCTGGAGGCCGGGCTGCTCATCACGGCCTGGCCCCTGGCCACCGCCGCGGTGGCGCCGCTGGCGGGCCGGTTGATTGGCCGCTACCCGGACGGCCTGCTCGGCGGCATTGGCATGGCGGTGTTTGCTGCCGGCCTGGTCTCGCTGGGCCTGATGCCCGCGCAGCCCGCGGACTGGAACGTGGCCTGGCGCATGGCGCTGTGCGGTGCGGGCTTTGCGCTGTTTCAGTCGCCCAACAACCACACCATCGTCACCTCGGCCCCGCTGCACCGCAGCGGCGCGGCCAGCGGCATGCTGGGCACCGCGCGCCTGACGGGCCAGACACTGGGCGCCGTGTCGCTCGCAGCCATCTTCGCCCTGCGGCCGGGGCACGATGGAAGCGCGGAGTCGCTGGCACTGCTGGTGGCAGGGGCGTGCGCGGTGGTGGCGGGGGTGTGCAGCTCGCTGCGGGTGAGGCAGCGGTAACAGAGGCAGAGCCGTGGCGCTTGTGCGCCCCATGTGGGCGGTGTTCTTGGCCTCCTTTTGGCACAAGAAGAACGTCGTGCGGGCGCGGCAGTCCGTGATCGTCAGATCGTCAAAAAAGATAGCTGCCAGCGCTTGCCAGTCAAGCGCTAGAGCTGTTTTTGATCATAAAGAACCACCTGTTCCGCCAGCCGCTGCACTGTCAGCGGCGCACAGCCTTCCGCGTGGTTGCTGATGGTCACGAAGGCGTTTTGGCCCCGTCCGCAGATGCCCGCCACCGTGCGCGCCAGCAGCGCCAGGTTGTCCGGATCGGGGTCGTGAATGCGGTCGTAGGGCGCGTAGCCTTTTTCAGCGGCTTCATACCCCTGCGGGCCGTGCACGGGGTTCAGGTTCCACCGGCAGACCAGTGGGCCGGGCCAGAGCCGGCGCAGCAGCGGTAGTTGCTCGGCCAGGGGCGGCAGGCGCGCGTGCAGGCCCAGGCAGTAGGTAGCGCCGCTGCTGCGCAGTACGTCGGCGAAGTGGGGAGGGTGCGCGGGCGCCAGCCATTCGGGGTCGCGCACCTCGACGGCCAGCACGGCGTCGGGCGCCGCGGGGCGCAGCGCCGGTTGGGCCAGCAAGAGCGTGCGCAGTCGCTCCAACACCTCGGGCAGGCGGTCCAGCAGGTTCCAGGGCAGCGGGCTCAGCTGGAACACCAGCGCGCCGGTGCGCTGGCCCAGCCCCTCCAGTGCGGGCGCCACGAACTCCTGGGCGGCCAACTGCGCATCCAGGAAGGCCGGGTTGGGCTCGCGTCCACGGCCGTCCTCGCTGCGCACCAGCGCGTCGGTGACCAGGCTGGGCGCCTTGACCACAAAGCGGAAGTCCGCCGACACCTGGGCCGCGTAGCGCGCATAGTCGCTGGCCGTGAGCGGGCGGTAGAAGCTCCGGTCGATGCTCACGGTGCGCATCAGCGGATGCTGGGCCAGCACGGGCAGGCCTGTGCGGGCCAGCAGCTGTTCGGAATGCGCCCCCTCCCACACCAGGCCCTGCCATCCAGGGTAGCTCCAGGAGGAGGTGCCCAGGCGCAGCGTGGGCGGCAGCCGGTTGGCGAGTGCGTGCAGATCGTCGCCCCAGGCGGCGGGATGCACGCCGGTGCGGCGGGTGGGCGACTTTTCCCGTGGGCGGGCGGGGGTGTCTTCCGGTGGTCGTGGCGGTGCTGAGGGCGATGCTGAGGGCGATGCTGAGGGTGATGGCGGCGCACCGCCAAACAGATCGTCCTGCATGGGTCACAGGCCCTTGAACAGGCCGCCCGCGTTGAGCAGGGCGTAGACGATCTCGGGGTGCCGGTCCATGCTTTTCTTGATGGCCGCAGGGATGGCCTGGCGCGTCTTGCGGCACAGACCCGGCTGCTCCTGGACCAGCACGGTGATGCCGCGCAGGCTGCGCACCTCGTTGGGGCTGGTGCCGATGGTCAGGCGCACGCCGAGCTGCTCGAACAGGCGCTGCTCCATGTGACGCAGGTCGGCCAGGCTGGTGAGGCTCTCCAGGCGCTGCACGAGGCGCTTTTCCTCGTCGCGCGTGAGGCGCAGGATGCGCACATCACCGCCGGGCGTGCGCATCAGCGCGTCGCGCTCGCACACGCAGGCGCCGGGCGGGCATTCGGTGCGGAGGGGGAAGGGAGGGGTGGGAGTCACTGCGGTGATGCGCCACGCGTGGCCCAGTCACGCAATTGCTCTTTCTGTGCGTCGTCCAGGGTCAGCTGCTCGGTCTGGCACAGATCGAGAATGCTGTTCACGAACCGTGTGCCCAGCGCATGCGCATCATTAGTGTGTTCTCCGAACATGTGGCCTCCGAGCAAGATGCCCTTGAGCACGAAGCTCACTGTGCTGCGGTTGATGGGCAGTCCAGCATCTCGGCAGCGGTCGCGCACACGCTTGCCGGTTTCGGTGAGGGAAAAGGGGTGGTGGGCGGCGTCGGCGGCAATCTGGGCCAGCAGGGCCTGGAAGGTGGGCGGTGGCAGAAGCGGCATGCCGGTGGCGGCGTTGACCTGTCTCAGCAGTGGCAATAGATCGCCATCGCGGCCCCACTCCACCAGCCCATTGTTCTGTTGTTGCGGGTGCAGAACGTGGCCGCCGCCATTGGTCCAGTCGACACGCAATGGTGCCAGCGAGAGCGCCTCCAGCAGCTTGCGAAACGATCCCTTGCCGCACCAGTCGGATGCAGCCACTCCATACTGGTCGATGATCGCCTGGGCCAGCCGCCCGCAGGGCACGGGCGCCTTCGCCTTGACCACTTCGGCGCGCACCAGTTGGGCGATGGCGGCCAGGGTGTTTTGGTCCGGGACGGGTAGGGCGCCCGTGGGTACAGAAGGGGTGTGGCGTGCGGGGTCGAGCACCACGCCTGATTTCCAGTCCACAACGAGTGGGGCCAGGCGCAGTGAATCCACCAGCTTACGAAAACTGCCCAGCCCAGCCCAGGTGACAGCATCCAGCCCGACCACTTGGATTGGCGCCTTGCTGGCCAGCCATGGCAGGGCCACAGGCCTGTCCGAATGGGCCACGGACTGGCTGATGAAACGGGCCGCAGCCTGGATGAGGCTGGCCTGCGATGGAGCGGGTGACATGGGTGGCGCTGATACGGCGGCGGGTGTTTCGGTCTCCTCGCGGCGCAGCGCTTCGCGCAAAAAGGCATCTTGGTCGATCAGCAGGTCAGCACTGGCCTGGTATGCCGCCGAGGGAAATCCGATTGCCAGCACAGTCGTGCGCCTGTCCCAGCGGCGCAGCTTGCGCAGCACGGGCGTGAAGTCGGCGTCCGCTGACAGCACGATGAACTCGTCGTAGTGCACCTGGTGCTGCAGCAGATCCACGATATCCAGCACCATGTGGATGTCGGTGCTGGTCTTGCCGCCGCTGGTCATTGCGGGGCAGTCGATGATCTCAAAGCCGGCGCGGTTGAACGCGGGGCGAAAACGTTGGTACACCTGCGGGTTCAAGTAGCAGCGGCGCACCAGCAGGCGCCGCGCGCCTGCTGGTGCGTGTGGTGGAGGCTCTAGCGATTGGGCAATCCAGTGCATCCATGACTGTGGTTGGGAGGCGAAATGGTCGGCCGCTATGGGATCCAGCCGGCGCAGGCCGGAGAAAACATTGTCGAAATCGACGAACAGGGCGCTTTTCATGCGGGGGACAACGAGTTGGACGCGGCCATTTTGGCCCATGGCCCTGTGGCAAACTCGCGCGCTTCGTGTTTTGACCCGTCTCAGAAGGCACATGCAGCAGATCGTTCGGCAGTTGGCCGCAGAAATCAAAGTCACCGAATCCCAAGTCCGCGCAGCGGTGGAGCTGCTCGATGGCGGGGCCACCGTGCCCTTCATCGCACGCTACCGCAAGGAGGTGACCGGCGGCCTGGACGATGTGCAACTGCGCGAGCTCGAAGCGCGCCTGGTCTACCTGCGCGAACTGGAAGACCGCCGCGTGGCCGTGCTGAAAAGCATCGACGAGCAGGGCAAGTTGACCGACGCATTGCGCGCTGCCATTGCTGCTGCTCCAACGAAGCAGGAGTTGGAAGACATCTACCTGCCGTTCAAGCAAAAGCGCCGCACCAAGGGCCAGATTGCCAAGGAATTCGGCATCGAGCCCCTGGCCGACAAGCTGCTGGCCGATCCCACGCTGGACCCGCACGCCGAGGCCCAGGCCTTCTGCCAGCCCGCCACCACGCTTGACGACGGCAAGCCGGGGCCCGATTTTTCGACCACCTCCGCCGTGCTCGACGGCGTGCGCGACATCCTGTCCGAACGCTGGGCCGAGGACGCCGTGCTGGTGCAGTCGCTGCGCGAATGGCTGTGGGCCGAGGGGCTCTTGCGCAGCAAGAAGGTGGAGGGCAAGAACGAAAGCGACCCCGAGGTCGCCAAGTTCCGCGACTACTTCGAGTACGACGAGCCCATCGGCCGCGTGCCCTCGCACCGCGCGCTGGCGGTGTTCCGTGGCCGCGCGCTGGAGATTCTGGAAGCCAAGCTGGTGCTGCCCGTGGAGCCCGAGCCGGGCCAGCCCAGCATTGCCGAGGGCAAGATCGCCCTGCACCTGGGCTGGAGCCACCAGGGCCGCAAGAGCGACGACCTGCTGCGCAAGTGCGTGGCCTGGACCTGGCGCGTGAAGCTCAGCCTGTCCACCGAGCGTGACCTGTTCTCGCGCCTGCGCGAGGAGGCCGAGAAGGTGGCCATCAAGGTGTTTGCCGACAACCTGCGCGACCTGCTGCTGGCCGCGCCCGCCGGCCCGCGCGCCGTGATGGGGCTGGACCCCGGCATCCGCACCGGCGTGAAGGTGGCCGTGGTGGACCGCACCGGCAAGCTGGTGGAGACCGCCACCGTCTACCCGCACGAGCCGCGCCGCGACTGGGACGGCAGCCTGGCCACGCTGGGCCGCCTGTGCATGAAGCACGGCGTGCAGCTCATCGCCATCGGCAACGGCACCGCCAGCCGCGAAACCGACAAGCTGGCGGCCGAGTTGATTAAATTAATGCAAAAACAGGCGGTAGACCAGGCGGGGAAAGCGCTACCAGCTATTGAAAAGATAGTGGTGAGCGAGGCTGGCGCCTCGGTGTATTCCGCCAGCGAGTACGCCAGCCAGGAAATGCCCGACGTGGACGTGAGCCTGCGCGGCGCCGCCAGCATTGCGCGCCGCCTGCAGGATCCGCTGGCCGAGCTGGTGAAGATCGAGCCCAAGAGCATCGGCGTGGGCCAGTACCAGCACGATGTGAACCAGAGCGAGCTGGCGCGCACGCTGGACGCCGTGGTCGAGGACTGCGTGAACTCCGTCGGCGTGGACCTGAACACCGCCAGCGCGCCGCTGCTGGCGCGCGTGTCGGGCCTGTCGGGCAGCGTGGCCAAGGCCGTGGTGCGCTGGCGCGAGCAGCACGGCGCCTTCAGGAACCGCAAGCAGCTCATGGAAGTCAGCGGCCTGGGCGCCAAGACTTTCGAGCAGGCGGCGGGCTTCTTGCGCATCCGCGATGGCGACAACCCGCTGGACATGACCGGCGTGCACCCCGAGACCTACCCCGTGGTCGAGCAGATCATGGAAAAGACCGGCAAGCCGGTGGCCGAGCTCATGGGCCGCGCCGAGATGCTCAAGACGCTCAAGCCCGAGCTGTTCGCCAACGAGAAGTTCGGCGTGATCACCGTACGCGACATTCTGGGCGAGCTGGAAAAACCCGGCCGCGATCCGCGCCCCGACTTCAAGGTGGCGCGCTTCAACGAGGGCGTGGAAGACATCGCCGACCTCAAGGAAGGCATGGTGCTGGAGGGCACGGTGAGCAACGTGGCCCAGTTCGGCGCCTTCGTGGACCTGGGCGTGCACCAGGACGGGCTGGTGCACGTGAGCCAGCTCAGCCACAAGTTCGTGAATGACGCGCGCGAGGTCGTCAAGACCGGCGACATCGTCAAAGTGAAGGTGCTGGAGGTGGATGCGGCGCGCAAGCGCATCAGCCTCAGCATGAAGCTGGACGCCGCACCCGCGCGCCGCGACGGCCCGCGCGACAACCGCTTCGAAGGCGCGGGCCGTGGCTACGCCCCGCCGCGCCGCGCGGCCGAGCCGGCGCAGCCCTCGGCCATGGCCTCGGCCTTCGCCAAGCTGCAGCAGGGCAAGCGCTGAAGCGCTGCCCGTAAACAACCGTAAGAGTTGCATGGATAATGGCCCGACTTTCCTGTCTGGGCGATCCGATCCATGGAGTTGAACGCACTGCTGGCGCAGCCCATCACGCTGCCCAGCCTGCCACGCGCGGTGGCGCTGCTGATGAACGAGCTGAGCGCGGTCGAGCCCAACCTGCGGCGCCTGAACCAGCTCTTCGGCACCGACCCTGCACTGGCCGCACGCCTGCTGGAAGAGGCGAACACGCCCCCATTCGCCGCGCAGCGCCAGATCGGCGGTATTCCTGAGGCGCTGGCGCTCCTGGGGGTGTCCCAACTGCGCGCGCTGGTGGCGTCCGCGCCGCTGGGGACCACGTCGCGCTCGGTGCCGGGGATGAACCTGCAGCACTTCTGGCGCTACAGCCTGCACACGGCCAAAGTGGCACGCGCGCTCGCCGGGCTGGTGCACCACAACCAGATCGCCGCCTACACGGCCGGCCTGCTGCACGGGGTGGGCGAGCTGGCCATGCACCTGGCCGACGCGGGCCGAATGCAGACCCTCAACAGCCTGGTGGGCCCGCTGGACCTGCGCCGCGCCCGGCTGGAGCAGCACCTGTGCGGCTACTGCTACGCCCATGTGAGCGCGGGGCTGGCCTGGCGCTGGCAGTTGCCCGAGACCGTGGTGGACGCGCTGCGCCACCACCATGCGCCGTTCGACAACGATGTGTACGAGCCGCTGGCGGGCGTGCTGCACCTGGCCGCGTGGCGCGCCCGCGCGCGCGAGGCAGGGCTGGATGCGCGCGACCTGGCGGGGTCTTTCCCCGGCGAAGTCGGCATCGCGCTGGGGTTGGACATCGACATGGTGCTGCAGCAGGACCCGATTGACTGGAAGGTCCGCCCCGACGCGGGCGATTACGTGTGAGCCGGCGCATGCGTGAGGCGGGGGCGTGATGAAGGCGCTGTGCATCCATGCCGGTCCGCAGGCGCTGCGGCACATCGGGCGCCATGGCCTGGCGCCGAGCGACGTGGCCGTGATTCCCGCGGCCGCGGGCGGTCCGAAGGGACTCATCCTCGGCCCGCTGGACCGGTTTGTCTTTGGTGAATGGCTGGCGCAGTCGGCACAGCCGGTGGACCTGGTGGGCGCCTCCATCGGCGCGTGGCGCATGGCCACGGCGTGCCTGGATAACAGCCTGCCGGCCTTCGAACGGTTGGAGCACGACTACATCCACCAGGAGTACGAGCTGCCCCCTGGCGCGCGCCGCCCCACGGCGGACGCGGTGAGCGCGCAGTTCGGCCAGAACCTGCAGGCCTTTTTTGGCGGCCGTGTGGACACGGTACTGGGCCATGCGCGCTACCGGTTGCACATCATCGCCGCGCGCGGGCGCCACCTGCTGGCGCGCGAGCACCGCTGGGCCACGCCGCTGGGCTACCTGGGCGCTTTCGCCAGCAATGCGCTGCACCGCCGCGCGCTGGCGCTGTGGCTGGACCGCGTGGTGTTCTCCACCGCTGCGCCGGGCGCGCTGCCGTTTGACGTGCGCGACTTCCGCACCCACCAGGTGGCCTTGACCCCGCAGAACTTCATGCCCGCGCTGCAGGCCAGTTGTTCCATTCCCTTCGTGCTGCGTGCCGTGCACGACATCGCTGGCGCACCGCGCGGCGCCTACTGGGACGGGGGCATCACCGACTACCACCTGCACCTGCGGTATCAGGTGCCAATTGCTATTAAAAATATAGCTGATACCGCTTTACCCGCGGGCGCTGCAGGCCAAAACGGCTTGGAAAGTGCGCCGGGGATCGTGCTCTACCCGCACTTCCAGCACCGCGTGGTGCCTGGCTGGCTGGACAAGGGGTTGCCCTGGCGCCACCGCGCCACGCCAGCGCTGGACCGCATGGTGCTGCTGTCGCCCCATCCCGACTGGGTGCGCAGCCTGCCCGGCGGCAAACTGCCGGACCGCACCGATTTCACCCGCTACGGCACCGACACGGCCGCGCGCGCCCGTGCCTGGAGCACCGCAGCGGCGGCGGCGCAGCAGCTGGCGGACGAGTGGGCGCAGTGGCTGCGGCGGCCCGATCCCGCTCGCGTCCAGCCGCTGTGAGCGTGTCCGCCGCGGCGTGCCGCGGCAACGTCACCGGGGGCGAAAGACCAGTACGTGGCCCGCGGCGGTGCCGTCGGGCGCGTGCACGGCCGCCACGGAGTAGTCCACCGTGCGCGGCGCACCCGAATGGCAGGCGAGGATCGCGGTGGCCGCGGCGCCCGCGCCGTGCGCAGCATGCCCCTGCGTTCCCGAGGCGGCGAGCACGGAGTGCGGTGGCTCCAGGCGAAAGACCTCATCGACGTGGCGGCCGACCGTCTGCCCCTGCGCGAGCCCGATGACCCGCTGGGCCGCGCCGTTGATCGTGCGCACGAGGCCCTGCGCGTCCATGGTGATGACGCCATCGGCCACGGCGTCCAGCGCGGCCTCCGCACACGCGCGGTCGGCGCGCTCTGCCTGCAGTGCCTGGGTGTGCTCCGTCATGTCCACCAGCACGCCGATGGTGCCGGCGGGTACGCCATCGGGCGCGGTGAAGGTGGCGTGGTAGCAGGCCATCTCGTGCGGCACGCCCTGCAAGGGGCGTACGGTGGTCTGCCATCCCGAGGGCCGGTCGGACAGCCGCTGGGCCAGGACGATGGAGGAGCCCACGCCGTCGGCCCAGAGCTGGTCCAGCGTGCCCGCGACGGTGGAGGGGCGGGAGGCATTGAGCAGTTCGCGCCAGGCCTTGTTGGTCTCCAGGTGCGCGCCATCCGCGCCCAGCACGAACAAAGGCAGGGGCAGGGCGTTCACCAGCTGGCGGCGAAAGTGCAGTTGCTCGTTCTGCTGCCGCTGGGTTTCCTGCAGGGACAGCACCAGGGACTGGACCTTGCCCGCCATGTCGTTGAAGGTGTCGGCGATTTCGCGCGCCTCCAGCGTGCCCGTGCGGCGTATGCGCGCGTCCAGGTGGCCTTGCTTGAAGCGCTCCGCCGCGTGCCGCATGCGGTCCAACATGCGGTCGTTCGCGCGCAGGATCAGGGTCAGCAGGAGCAGGATGGTGAAGATGTTCAGCGCCGTGATGCGCAACTGCGTGGCCATGGCGCTCCAGGCGCGGTCCACGTAGTGCTGGGGCCACAGCGCCAGCGCCAGCTGCCCCGTGCGGCCGTCCGCCAGCCGGTGCGCCACCGTGTGGCGCGGGGTGGGCAGGTCCAGTAGCTGCACGAACCACGGCGGCGCCTTGGTGGGCGGCATGGCGTTGCGCAGGTCGACGGCCGGGCGGGAGGGCAGTTCCCAGCGGATGGACTGGACCGGTGCGTCCGCGACCTGCGCTGCCTGGCGCAGGCGCTCCTGCGCTGCAGCATTGCCGGCAGGCTCGTCCAGCACCTGCAGCACGGCGTACGCGGCTGCCTGCAGCTCTGCGCGCATGCGCAGCTGCGCCTGCTCACGCTCGGCGCCCACCAGCGCGTGGTAGCGCACCAGCGTGACCACCACCATGATCAGCACAATGGGAACGTACAGGCGCGGGTAGGTGCCTTGCGTCAGCCATTTGGAGAGCGGGTGTGTGCGCATGCGGTACGCGACCCCGCCGAACCGGCGGAATGCGTGTTAATAAATGTTAAGCGCACCAGTGTAGCGGGGCCGCCGGGCGCCTGCTCGGCGGACGCTGCCGCGGGTCAGAGCGACTGGACCAGCATCTCCCGGTAGTCGTCCGGCGTGGCCAGGCGGGGGTTGGTCTTGTGGCAGTGGTCGGCCAGGGCACCCTTGATCACGTCGTCGAACACGGCGTCGGTCACGCCCATGGCCGCCAGGCCCGTGGGTAAGCCCAGGCGTGCGCTCATGTCGCGGATGGCATCGGGGATGTCGCTGGCGGAGGCCAGGCCCATGGCATGGGCCATGCGCTCCAGGCGGCGCTCTTTGCGCACCGATTCGGCCTGCGCGTTGAAACGCACCACGGCGGGCAGGAACACGGCGTTCAGCGTGCCGTGGTGCAGGCGCGGGTTCAGCCCGCCCAGGCTGTGGCTCAGGGAATGCACGCAGCCCAGGCCCTTCTGGAAGGCCATGGCGCCCTGCATGCTGGCGCTCATCATGGCCAGGCGCGCGTCGCGGTCCTGGCCGTCGCGCGTGGCGGCCTCGATATGGTGCCAGCCGCGCTCCAGGCCATCGAGCGCAATACCGTCCGCCGGCGGGTTGAAGGCGGCGGACATGAAGGTCTCCATGCAGTGCGCGATGGCATCCATGCCCGTGGCGGCCGTCAGCAGGGGCGGTAGGCCCAGCGTGAGGCCGGGGTCGCAGATGGCGGCCTTGGGCACCAGGTGCCACGAGTGAAAGCCCAGCTTGCGGTGGTCATCCACGATGATGATGGCGCCGCGCGCCACCTCGCTGCCCGTGCCGCTGGTGGTGGGCACGGCGATCAGCGGCGCGGCGGCTTCGGTGATGCGCGGCGAACCCCCCTCGATGGTGGCGTAGTGCGTGAGCGGGCCGTCGTGCGTGGCGGCGATGGCGATGCCCTTGGCGCAGTCGATGGCGCTGCCACCGCCCACGGCGATCAGGCCGTCGCAGCCCTGGGCCTTGTAGAGTTCCACGGCCGCGCGCACGGCCGCCTCGGTGGGGTTGGAGGGCGTCTGGTCGAACACGGCGACGTTCAGGCCGGGCAGGGCGTCCAGTGCCTGCTGCAGCACGCCGGCGGCCTTCACGCCGGGGTCGGTGACCACCAGGGGGCGTGTAATGCCGATGCGCTCGCATTCTGCTTTGAGCAGGCGCACGGCGCCGAATTCGAACTGGATCTGGGTGACGTAGTAGATGAAAGCCATGGTGTGCGAAAGAGAGGGAGTGCCAGTAGGATCGCCCGACACACTACAACCAGGAGACACGCATGACCATGAAGCAAACCCTCATCGCCCTGGGCGCGGGGGTCGCCTTGGCGACCGGCCTGGGCGCCCAGGCCGAGTGCCTCAGCGATGCTGCGGTGGGGGCGATGGCCTCGCACTACGCCGCCAAGACCCCCGCGCCCAACTTCCCGGCGCTGTCTGACGCCGACGGCGCCTGCACCCGCGCCAAGTTCAATGCGCTGCTGGGCGCCCGGCTGGGCAAGGTGGTGGGCTACAAAGCCGGCCTCACCAACCCCGCGGTGCAAAAGCGCTTCAACACCGACAAGCCGGTGTGGGGCAAGCTGTACGAGGGCATGGTGCGCCCCGGCGGCAGCACCGTGCCCGCCGCGTTTGGGGCGCGCCCGCTGTACGAGGCCGACCTGCTGGTACGCGTGAAGGATGCGGCCATCAACCACGCGCGTACGCCCGAGGAGGTGCTGCAGCACATCGACCAGGTGATCCCCTTCATTGAACTGCCCGACCTGGTGGTGCAGGCGCCGCCCCAGCTCAACGGCGCCGGCGTGGGCGCGGTCAACGTGGGCGCGCGCCTGGGTATCGCCGGGCAGCCTATCGCCGTGCCGGCGACGCGCGGCGAGCGCTATGCGCTGCTGGACGCGCTGGAGCGCATGACCGTGCAGCTCACGGACCATTCCGGCGCGCTGCTCGCCAGCGGCAAGGGCAGCGATATCCTCGGGCATCCGCTCAACGCCGTGGTCTGGCTGGCCCAGGCGCTGCAGCAGGAGGAGATCACGCTGCAGCCCGGCGACCTGGTGAGCCTGGGGTCGTTTTCTCCGCTGCTGCCCCCGCGCGCCGGCCTGAGCGTCACGGCAACCTATCTGGGCCTGCCCGGCGCGCAGCCGGTGCAGGTGCACTTCCAATAACCCAAGGACTTTTCCGTTGACGACGCCCGGTTCCGCTTCCCATGTGCCTTCCCCCCACCACGCGCGGCTCACGCCGCAGATGCGCAACGTCATCGACGGCATGGCGCGCGCCGGGCGCCCCCCACTGCACACCCTGAGCCCTGCACAGGCCCGCGCTGCCTATGAACTGGGTGCCGGGGTGCTGGAGCTGCCCAAGGCGGCCTTGCCGCGCGTGGAAGACCTGCGCATCCCCGCACGCGACGGCACCCCGTTGCCCGCGCGCCTGTATGCACCCACGGCCTCTGACGCGCAGGCGCTGCCGTTGCTGCTGTACCTGCACGGTGGCGGCTTCACCATCGGCAGCATTGCCACCCACGACGTGCTGTGCCGCGAGTTGGCGCGGCTGGCCGGCTGTATGGTGGTGTCGCTGGAATACCGGCTCGCGCCCGAGCATCCGTTCCCCACGGCCAGCGACGATGCGTGGGACGCGCTGGCCTGGCTGGCGCAGCACGCCACCACGCTGGGCGCCGACCCGTCGCGCCTGGCGGTGGGCGGCGACAGCGCAGGCGGCACGTTGGCCGCGGTGTGCGCTCTGCAGGCGCGCGATGCCGGGCTGCCCCTGGCGCTGCAGTTGCTCATCTACCCCGGCACCACGGCGCACCAGGACACGCCCTCGCACACCGAGTTCGCGCACGGCCTGGTGCTCGAACGCGCGGCCATTGGCTGGTTTTTCGACCAGTACATCCCCAGCCGCGCCGAGCGCGAGGACTGGCGCTTCGCCCCCTTGCTCGCGCCCGACGCCGAGGGCGTGGCGCCGGCCTGGATCGGTCTGGCCGAGTACGACCCGCTGGTGGACGAGGGCGTGGAGTACGCGGACAAGCTGCGTGCTGCGGGCGTGCCGGTGCAACTCGAGATCTACCGCGGCGTGACGCACGAATTCATCAAGATGGGTCGCGCCCTTCCCGAGGCGCGCCAGGCCCATGCCGATGCTGCCGCCGCGCTGCGCAGCGCCTTTCAACTCGACTGATCCCTTCGACGGAAACACGCCATGCAACGCTCTGACTTTCGCTGTTTTCACCGCCTGCGCGTGCGCTGGTCAGAGGTGGACATCCAGAAGATCGTCTTCAATGCCCACTACCTCACCTACGCTGATTGCGCCATGACCGAATACTGGCGCGCGCTGGCGTTGCCGTACGAAACCGGCATGCAGGCGCTGGGCGGCGAGGTGTACCTCAAGAAAGCCAGCGTCGAGTACCACGCCTCCGCCCGGCTCGACGACCTGCTGGACGTGGGCATGCGCTGCGCGCGCGTGGGCACCACGTCGCTGGTGTTCGAGGCCAGCATGTTCGCTGGCGATCGGCTGCTGGTGACCGTGGAACTGGTCTATGTGTTTGCCGACCCCGCCACGCAGACCAAGCGCGCGGTGCCGCCCGCGCTGCGCGCGATGATCGAGCACTTCGAGGCCGGCGGCGAGATGGTGGAGCTGCGCGTGGGCGACTGGGCCACGCTGGGGCGCGACGCCACGGCGCTGCGCACGGCGGTGTTCGTGCAGGAGCAGGGGATTGCACCCGAGATCGAGCTGGACGCGCTGGACGCCACCGCCGTGCACGCCGTCGCCTACAACCGCCTGGGTCTGCCCGTGGCGACGGGCCGACTGCTGCAGGATGCGCCGGGCGAGGCGCGCATTGGCCGTATGGCAGTGGACCGCGTGTTGCGCGGCCAGCGTTGGGGCCGCATGGTGCTGGACGCACTGGTGCAGGCGGCACGCGCGCGCGGCGACGCGCAGGTCACGCTGCATGCCCAGTGCAGCGCCGAGGCGTTCTACCGCCGCGCGGGCTTTGAGGCGGCAGGCCAACCGTATGAGGAGGCGGGCATTGCCCACATCACCATGCGGCGCAGTCTGCAGGGCTGACTGCTTCTTTATTGATAGCTGCTAGCGCTTGTCAAATAAGCGCTAACGCCTGTTTTTGCTTAAATGTCTTCCAGCAGCGCGTAGGGCAGCGGCAGCAGCGTGAGCGCCACGCCATCCGCTGCGCCCACCCGCAGGGCGCCGCCCGTGGCTGCGATCTGCAGCGACACCAGCGCATCCACGCCGCCGGTGGGTGCGGTCGCAACCTGCACCACCGTGCCCACGGGCTGTTCGGCGTCACCGTCGGCAAACACTTCAGCACCCACGGCCACGGCCGAAGGGGCATGTGCCAGGTAAGTGCGCCGCTTGAGCGTGCCGCGGAACTGGCTGCGCGCCACGACCTCCTGGCCGGGGTAGCAGCCCTTCTTGAAGTTCACGCCGCCCACGGATTCATAGTTCAGCATCTGCGGCACGAAGGCCTCGACCACGGGCGCGGTCAGGGTGGCGATACCGCTGCGCACCTCGCTCCACAGCCACAGCGCTTCGGTCAGGGCTGCGCCAGCGGGCGCGGCGCTGCCAGCGGGCGCTACCCACAGCGCGCGCGGCTGCCCTTCGGCGGGGTAGATCTGCACCACGCTGGCATCCCCCACATCGGCCTTGGCCCAGGGCTCGCCAGCGGGTAGCACGGCGCGGGCGGCGTCGCCCAGCAGGCCGTACAGCGCAAAGTCGCCGGTGGCATCGGTCAGCTGGGCCTTGGCGCGCATCACGAACATCGACAGCCGCTTGAGCGCGGGCGCCAGCAGGTCGCGGGCGCAGACCAGTAGTACCTCGGCCTCGCTGCACTTGAAGGCGATGAAGCTGGCCTGCATGCGGCCTTTGACGGTCAGGAACGCCGCCAGGCGGGCGTGGTGCAGATCCAGCAGCGCGAAGTCCTGCGTCAGCTGGCCGTGCAGGAACTTGGCGGCGTCTTCACCGGCCACGCGGATCACGCCAAGGTGGGACAGGGGGACTACGCCGTCCGCAGGCAGGGACGGGGGCACTGGCATGGAGTCGGTCATGGCTGAATTATGATGCCCGGCTTCTTTCATACAGGCTGCAGGGTTGTGCGTCGTTTCCTCGCATTGGTGTTGCTCATCGTGATCGCCGTGGGCGCCGTGGCCGCCTGGTGGCTGCAGGCGCCGTTGCCGGTGCGCGCGGACGTGCCCGCCGGCCAGCCGCTGGAGCTGGAGATCGAGCCTGGCACCACGCCACGCAGCGTGGCCCGCGCGGTGGTGCGCTCGGGCATGGCCACGGATGCGGACGTGCTGTTCCTGTGGTTCCGGCTGTCGGGCAAGGACCGCGAGATCAAGGCCGGCAACTACGAGATTCCCCAGGGCACCAGCCCCTACGCGCTGCTGCAGAAGCTGGTGCGCGGCGAGGAGGCATTGCGCGCCGTCACGCTGGTGGAAGGCTGGACCTTTCGCCAGGTGCGTCAGGCGCTGGCGCGGGCCGAGCAGCTCAAGCCCGACAGCCAGGGCCTGAGCGACGCGGACATCATGGAGCGCCTGGGCCGCGCGGGCGTGCCCGCGGAGGGGCGCTTCTTTCCCGACACCTACACTTATGCCAAGGGCAGCAGCGACATTGCCGTGCTGCGTCGCGCGCTGCACGCCATGGATCGCCGCCTGGACGCGGCCTGGGCGCAGCGCGCGCCGGACACGCCGCTCCAATCCGCCGACCAGGCGCTGATCCTGGCGAGCATCGTCGAGAAGGAAACCGGCCGCGCCGAAGACCGCGCGCAGATCGCCGGCGTGTTCAGCAACCGCCTGCGCGTGGGCATGCTGCTGCAGACCGACCCCACGGTGATCTACGGCCTGGGTGAGAAGTTCGACGGCAATCTGCGCCGCCGTGACCTGACCGCCGACACCCCCTACAACACCTACACACGTGCGGGCCTGCCGCCCACGCCGATTGCCATGCCCGGCAAGGCGGCGCTGTTGGCCGCGGTGCAGCCCGCGCCCACCAAGGCGCTGTACTTCGTGGCGCGCGGCGACGGTTCCAGCCACTTCAGCAGCACGCTCCAAGACCACAACCGTGCGGTGAACCGCTACCAACGCGGCCAGAAATGACCAACGGCGCATTCATCACCTTCGAGGGCATCGACGGCGCGGGCAAGTCCTCGCACATCGATGCGCTGGCCCAGGCGCTGCGCGCTGCGGGGCATACCGTGACCCTGACGCGCGAGCCCGGCGGCACACCGCTGGCCGAGAAGCTGCGCGAGATGCTGCTGCACGACAGCATGGACGCGCTGACCGAAACGCTGCTGGTGTTTGCCGCACGGCGCGACCATCTGCGCTGCGTGATCGAGCCGGCGCTGGCACGCGGCGAGGTGGTGTTGTGCGACCGGTTCACCGATGCCACCTTTGCCTACCAGGGCGCAGGGCGCGGCTTCGATCTGGAGGTGCTATCGTATATGGAGCGCCTTGCGCAGACTGGTGTTGGTCTGCAGCCCGATTTGATGCGAAGCCCGGACCTCACGCTGTGGTTCGACGTGCCACCTGAGGTGGCCGCGCAGCGTTTGTCCGCCGCGCGCGCGCCCGACCGCTTCGAGTCGCAGCCCGTGGAGTTCTTCACCCGCGTGGCGCGCGGCTATGCCGACCGCGCCGCGGGAGCGCCGCAGCGCTTTGCGCGCATCGACTCGTCGCAGCCGCGCGAGCAGGTTGCCGCGCAGCTGCGTGCCGTAGTGGCCGCACGCGGCTGGCTGGCGCAGACGCCATGAGTGCGGTCGCCCCCTGGATCGCCGCGCAGCGCCAGGCGCTGCTGGCCCAGCGCGGCCACGCGTGGCTGCTGCAGGGCCCGTCCGGCCTGGGCCAGTACACGCTGGCGCTGGAGCTGGTGCGCGCCTGGCTGTGCGATGCGCCCACCGCGCACGGCGCCTGCGGCCAGTGCGCCAGCTGCCATGGCATCGATGTGCATACGCATGCCGACCTGTGCGTGCTCATGCCCGAAACGCAGGCGCTGGCCCTGGGCTGGCCGCTGCCCGAGAAGGCGCAGGCCGAGATCGAGGACAAGAAGCGCAAGGCCAGCCGCGAGATCCGCGTCGAGGCCATGCGCGACGCGGTGGAGTTCGCCCAACGCACCAGCGGGCGCGGCCGCGGAAAGGCCGTGCTGGTCTACCCGGCAGAGCAGATGAACCATGTGACGGCCAACGCGCTGCTCAAGACGCTGGAGGAGCCGCCGGGCGACGTCCGGTTTGTGCTGGCCACCGAGGCCGCGCACGAACTGCTGCCCACCATCCGCAGCCGCTGCCTGGGGCACACCCTGCAGTGGCCCGATCCGGCCCAAAGCCAGCAATGGCTGGTAGAGCAGGGCGTGCCCGCTGATGCGGCCGAGGCCTTGCTGCGCGCCGCCGGCGGCCGGCCTGACGACGCACTGGCCCTGGCGCGTGCGGGCCGCAGCCCGCAGACCTGGGCGCTGCTGCCCAAGGCCGTGGCGCGCGGCGACGTGTCGGCGCTGGCCGGGCTGGAACCCGCACAGGCCGTAGATGCCTTGCAAAAGCTCTGCCACGATCTGCTGGCGCAACGCGTGGGTGCACAGCCGCGCTATTTCTCGCCCGCCGACTTGCCCGCGCCGCCCGGCGTGGGGCCGCTCACGCGTTGGTCGCGCGCCCTCGCCAAGGAGGCGCGCACGGCCGAGCACCCCTTCAACGCCGGCCTGATGCTGGAGTCGCTTGTGGCGCAGGCGCGCCACACACTAAACTCGCGCCATTGAAAGCCTTCTACGACCTATGAGCAGTCCCTCCACCGCGCCGCGCCCCAGCGTCATGCAGCTGAACATCAAGGAAAAGGCCGCGCTGTACGCGGCCTATATCCCGTTCTTCGAAGAGGGCGGCATCTTCGTGCCCACGGCGCGCGAATACAAGCTCGGCGATGATGTGTACGTGCTGCTCACGCTGCCCGACGACCCGCAGCGCTACCCCGTGGCCGGCCGCGTGGCCTGGGTGACACCCGCGCGCGCCGCGGGCAACCGCACGCAGGGCGTGGGCATCCAGTTCCCCAAGGACGAGAAGTCGCGCCAGCTCAAGCACAAGATCGAGGAAGTGCTGGGCTCGGCCCTGGCGTCTGAACGGCCTACGCAGACCATCTAAGGGCAACCCTTCGCGGGCCCCGCAGGATGCCGACCGCGCCCGCCGGTCGGCATTTTTGTTTTTCGAGACCACCATGTTTGTCGATTCCCACTGCCACCTGAACTTTCCCGAACTCATCAGCCAGTTGCCGCAGATCCGCCAGGCCATGGCCGAGGCGCAGGTGGACCGCGCGCTGTGCATCTGCACCACGATGGAGGAGTTCTCCGCCGTGCACGCGCTGGCGACCGGCTATGACAACTTCTGGGCCACGGTCGGCGTGCACCCGGACAACGAAGGCGTGGCCGAGCCCTCCGTGCAGGACCTGCTGGAGCGCGCAGCGCTGCCGCGCGTGGTGGCCATCGGGGAGACGGGGCTGGACTACTACGGCATGGACGACCGCAAGGGCGGCCGCAGCATTGCCGACCTGGAGTGGCAGCGCGAGCGCTTTCGCACGCACATCCGCGCTGCGCGCGCGGCGGCCAAGCCGCTGGTGATCCACACGCGCAGCGCTTCGCAGGACACCCTGGCCATCCTGCGCGAGGAGGGCGAGGACGGCGCGGGCAACCGTGCGGGCGGAGTGTTCCACTGCTTCACCGAAACCGCCGAGGTGGCCCGCGCGGCGCTGGACCGGGGCTACTACATCTCGTTCTCGGGCATCGTCACGTTCAAGAACGCGCAGGACCTGCGCGACGTGGCCGCCTTTGTGCCCATGGACCGCCTGCTCATCGAGACCGACAGTCCGTATCTGGCGCCGGTGCCTTACCGGGGCAAGACCAACAACCCGTCTTATGTGCCCTACGTTGCCCAGCAGCTGGCACAGGTGAAAGGGCTGAGCGTCCAGCAGGTGGCCGAGGCAACCAGCCGTAACTTCGAGCAACTTTTCTTGAGCAAGGAGGCAGTATGAAGAGCCTGTTGCAGCGTCGCAGCGCCCTGGCGTGGCTCGCCGTGGTTGCCGCCGGCACCGCGGGGCTGGCGCATGCCGGCGCGTACGACGATTTCCTGCGTGCCATCGCGCGCGACGATGCCGCCACGGTGGCTTCGCTGCTGCGCCGCGGGTTTGACCCCAACGCGCGCGATCCCAAGGGCCAGCCCGCGCTGATCCTGGCCCTGCGCGAGGAAGCGCGGCAGGTGGCCGAGGTGCTGATCGCCGCCAAGGGGCTGAAGGTGGAGGAGCGCAATGCCAAGGACGAAAGCGCGCTGATGATGGCCGCGTTGCGCGGCAATCTGCCCGCTGCGCGCGGCCTGATCGCGCGCGAGGCGGACGTCAACAAGACCGGCTGGGCGCCGCTGCACTATGCCGCCGCGAGCACCACGGCCGATGCCGCCGCCATGGTGGCGCTGTTGCTGGAGCATCACGCCTACATCGACGCCGCATCGCCCAACGGCACCACGCCGCTGATGATGGCCGTGCGCTACGGCACGGCGGATGCGGCGCGCCTGCTGATCAGCGAGGGGGCCGACCCATCGCTGAAGAACCAACTGGGCCTGTCGGCCGTGGATTTCGCCCTGCGCGCCGACCGGCAGGACATGGTGCAACTGGTGGCGGAGGCCGTACGCCGCCGCCAGCCGGACCGCGGGAAATGGTAGGCCCCTGGGCACGTATGCTATGAATAACGGAGCTGCTGGCGCTTGTCAGCTGGCGGTTTCATGCCAAAATAGTGCCGAATCGCTTGCAGGGTAAGCGCAAGCAGCTATTGTTTTTGGTAGTCGTCACGCGCCGCCATGTGCGCGCAGGCGCGCGTACAGGCCGCCCCGGGCCAACAGCTCCGCGTGGGGGCCCTGCTCGACGATGCGCCCTTGCTCCATGACCACCACGCGGTCCGCGTATTCGATGGTGGAGAGGCGGTGGGCAATTACCAGCGTGGTGCGCCCCTGCATGAGGCGCTGCAGGGCCTGCTGTACCAGGCGTTCGGATTCGGTATCCAGTGCCGAGGTGGCCTCGTCGAGGATGAGCACCGGAGCGTCGCGGTAGAGCGCCCGCGCGATGGCCAGCCGCTGCCGCTGTCCGCCCGACAGCTGCGTCGCGTTGTGCCCCACCACGGTGTGCATACCCTGCGGGAG
Organism: Diaphorobacter sp. LI3; assembly: GCF_022807955.1. NCBI lineage: Bacteria > Pseudomonadati > Pseudomonadota > Betaproteobacteria > Burkholderiales > Comamonadaceae > Diaphorobacter > Diaphorobacter sp. LI3. The sequence continues at coordinate 1,987,667 of NZ_CP094346.1, forward strand.
GCTGGCCACGTACTCGGCGAGGTTCGCTGCGTCCAGACAGTGCTGCACACGTTGCTCGTCCACGGCAGCGCCCAGCGCCACGTTGGCGGCGATGCTGTCGTTGAACATCACCACGTCCTGGCTCACCATGGCGAATTGCGCGCGCAGGCTGGGCAACGCCCACTGGTCGGTCGCCACGCCGTCCAGCAGCACCTGGCCGCTGCTGGGGCTGAGAAAGCGCGGCAGCAGGTTCACCAGCGTGGTCTTGCCGGCACCGGAGGGGCCGACGAACGCCACCACTTCGCCCGGGCGGATGTCCAGGCTCACGGCGTCCAGTGCGGGTGCCTGGTCGGGACGGAAGGACACGGTCACGTTGCGCAGGGCAATCGCCCCCTGGGCGCGCTGCGCGGTGTGCGTGCCGCCTGTCTCGGCCGGCGCCTCGTGCAGCAGGGCCAGACCCCGTTCCAGCGCCGCCACGCCGCGCGTGATGGGGTTGGCGATGTCGGCCATGCGGCGGATGGGCGCTATCAACATCAGCATCGCCGCGATGAACGAGGCGAAACCGCCCACGGTCACGTCCTTGGCACCGTTGCCATGGCTTTGCCACAGGGCGATGCAGATCACGGTGGACAGCGCGCCCGCGGACAGCAACTGCGTGGTGGGCGTCATGGCGGCCGAGGCGATCGTGGATTTGATGGCCAGGCGGCGCAGGCGCTGGCTCAGCGTGTCAAAGCGCGCGGCCTGCTCGGCCTGGGCGCCGTGCAGGCGTACCACACGGTGGGCCAGTACGTTCTCTTCGACCACATAGGCCAGGTCGTCGGTGGCCTGCTGGCTGCTTTTAGTGATCTTGTACAGGCGCCGCGAGAGCGTCTTCATCACCCAGGCCACCCCCGGCACCAGCACGGCCACGATCAGCGTGAGTTGCCAGTTCAGGTAGATGAGATAACCCAGCAGGGCGACCAGCGTGAAACCATCGCGCGACAGGCCCAGCAGCGCCTGGACCAGCGAGGTGAACCCGGTCTGCACCTCATACACCACGGTGTTGGACAGTGCGCTGGCCGACTGGCGATGGAAAAGCCCCATGTCCGCAGCCAGCAGCCGCTCGAACAGCGCCGTGCGCAGGCGCAGCATGCCCTCGTTGGCGATGCGCGTGAGGGCGTACTGTCCCGTGAACTGGGCCAGCCCACGCACCAGGAAGACGCCGATGATGGCCACGGGAACCATCCACAGCTCCAGCGATCCTTCTGTAAAACCCTGGTCCAGCAATGGTTTGAGAAGCGCGGGAATCAATGGCTCGGTAGCGGCCGCGACGATCGTCGCCAACACCGCCATGGTCCATGCCAGCCGCTGGTGGCCGAAGTACGGATGGAGCCTGCGCAACCGCTCCCACAGCGAAAGAGACTGCGGAGCTTGCTGCAAAGTGGTCTTTGGCGCGCTATGATTCGAATCTTGCATGAGGGGCGGATTCTACGTTTCGGCTATTGCAGACCGGCACAGTTTGTCACATGGCACGCTACGCTATGTGTAACATGCGAGGCTCTGTTTGCCGGCATTTGACGGTTATTCGATGGTTCCAATGACTATTGACCGCATCCCCAATACCCCTTCCTTCCGCACGGCTCTGCCGCACCTTTCGCGGCGCCACGCCGTTGCAGCCTTGGCTGCCAGTTCCTCCCTTTCAGCGCTTGCGCAGTTCCGTGTGGAAATCACGGGCGTAGGCCTGACGCAACTGCCCATTGCGATCGCACCGTTCCGTGGTGAACCGCAGTCGCCGCAGAAAATATCCGCCATCGTCCAGGCTGACCTGGAGCGCAGCGGGCGCTTTTTGGGCGTGGACGCGTCGGGTGTCGCGCTGGATGAATCGTCCCGTCCCGATCTGTCCCTGTGGCGTCAGCGCAAGGCCGACGCACTCACCTCCGGCAGCATCACGCGCTTGGCCGACGGCCGTTTCGACGTCCGATTCCGCTTGTGGGACGTGGTCAAGGCGCAGGACTTGGGCGGCCAGAGCTTCGTGGTCACGCAGGCCGACCTGCGTCTGGTGGCGCACCGCATTGCCGACTTCGTCTACGAAAAACTCACGGGCGAGCGCGGTATTTTCTCCACCCGCATTGCGTATGTGACCAAAGCCGGCTCGCGCTACAGCCTTTGGGTGGCCGATGCGGACGGCGAGAACGCGCAGTCAGCGCTTTCCAGTCCTGAGCCGATCATTTCTCCCGCATGGGCGCCCACCGGGACCCAGCTGGCTTACGTATCGTTCGAGTCGCGCAAGCCGGTGGTGTACGTGCATGACGTGGCCACAGGCCGCCGCCGTTTGATCGCCAATTTCCGTGGCTCCAACAGTGCCCCTGCTTGGTCGCCCGATGGCCGTACCTTGGCCGTGACCCTCAGCCGCGACGGGGGCTCGCAGCTCTACACCATCGACGCCAACGGCGGTGAGCCGCGCCGCCTGATGCAAAGCAGCGGCATCGACACGGAGCCCGTGTTCTCCAGCGACGGCCGCAGCATCTACTTCGTCAGCGACCGTGGAGGTTCGCCCCAGGTGTACCGCGTGGCAGCCAGCGGGGGAGGCGCGGAGCGCGTGACGTTCAACGGGTCCTACAACATTTCACCCAGCATCAGTCCCGATGGTCAGTGGTTGGCCTACATTTCCCGCGTGGGCGGCGCCTATAAGCTGCACGTGATGGATTTGAAGTCGGGCAGCGTGACGGCGGTGACCGACACCTCCGCCGATGAAAATCCCAGCTTTGCTCCCAATAGCCGCCTGATCGTCTACGCCACGCAGCAGCAGGGTCGCGAAGCCCTGATGACCACCACGCTGGACGGCAAGATCAAGGCGCGTCTGGCGGGGCAGGGTGGGGATATCCGCGAGCCCGACTGGGGCCCGTTCCAGAACAAATAAGTTTCCGTTTTTCGAACAACTGCTCTTCAGGAGTCATTAATGAACCGTTTCCCCTTCAAGCGCGTGTCCCTGGCGCTTTCCATCGTCGCCCTCATGGCAGGTTGCAGCTCCGGCGTCAAACTGGATGATGTGCCGGTCGAAGACCGCGGCGCTACGTCCACTGCCCCGGGCGCCAACTCGGGCAGCACGGGCCAAAGCGGCGTGGCTCCTGTGGACCTGTCCCAGTCGGGCCGGGACGCTGCGGGTCCCGTTGGCGTGGCGCGCGTCATTTACTTCGACTTTGACAGCTTCATCGTCAAGCCTGAGTTCCAATCCGTGTTGGAGGCCCATGCTCGCTTCATGAAGGCGTCTTCCGCCCGCAAGGTCGTGCTGGAGGGCCATACCGATGAGCGCGGTGGCCGCGAGTACAACCTGGCGCTGGGCCAGAAGCGCGCGGAAGCCGTGCGCCGCTCGTTGGGGCTGCTGGGCGTGCAGGACGCGCAGGTGGAGGCGGTGAGCTTTGGCAAGGAAAAGCCGGCGGTGCAGGGCCACACGGAAGACGCGCACTCGCAAAACCGCCGCGTTGAGCTGTCGTACCGTTGATGCCGCGCATGTCTTTGCTCCTGCGCCCGCGGGCGCTGGGCGCGGCGGCGCTGGCCACCGCTGCCTGCTGGTCGACCCCCAGCTATGCATTGTTCGAGGACAGCGAGGCGCGCCGTGCAATCCTTGAGATGCGCCAGCGTGTCGATGCATTGACACAGGCCAGCCAGCGTGCGGGTGAACGGTCCGGTGATGAGGTCTCGCAACTACGGCGCAGCCTGCTCGACCTACAGATGCAAATCGAGGCATTGCGCACTGAACAGGCGACACTGCGTGGTCAGAACGAGCAGCTATTGCGCGATGTCGCAGAGCTGCAGCGCCGTCAGAAGGACATGGCACAGGGTGTCGATGAGCGGTTGCGCCAGTTTGAGCCCGCGACGGTGACGCTGGACGGGCGCGAATTCCGGGCTGATCCTGCAGAGAAGCGTGATTTCGAGGCGGCCTTGGCGCTCTTCCGTGCAGGTAAGTTTGGTGAAGCGTCCAACGCTTTCAGCGGCTTCGTGCGCCAGTATCCACAGTCCGGTTATGTACCGTCTGCCCGTTTTTGGCTGGGCAATGCACAGTACGCCACGCGTGATTACAAAGAGGCCATCAACAACTTCAAGGCTCTGTTGTCGGCGGCGCCAGACCATGCGCGCGCTCCCGAGGCGGCCCTCTCGATTGCCAATTGCCAGATCGAATTGAAAGATACGCGGGCTGCGCGCAAGACCCTGGAAGACTTGCTGCGCGTTTATCCGCAGTCGGAAGCGGCAGCCGCTGCGAAGGAACGCCTGGCGCGCCTGAAGTGATCACATCCGTTGACGACACGCCAGACTTGGAGCGGCGCTTCGCAGGGCTGGAACGCCTGTTCGGGCAGGAGGGCGCCGCACGCATTCGGTGCGCGCATGTTGCTGTGGTCGGAATTGGCGGCGTGGGTTCTTGGACAGCAGAAGCACTCGCGCGCAGCGGCGTCGGAGCGCTCACGCTGATTGACCTGGACCATGTGGCCGAGTCGAACGTCAATCGGCAAATTCACGCTCTGACCACGACCATAGGCCAAGCCAAGGTACGCGCCATGGCCGAGCGCATTGCCCTGATCAATCCGGCATGTCGGGTGAACTGCGTTGAAGAGTTCGTGGATGCACAGAACTGGCCCACTCTGTTGCCATCTTCGGTGGATGCACTGGTGGATGCATGCGACCAAGTAAACGCCAAGGCCGTAATGGCAGCTTGGGCCGTCTCCACGCGGCTGCCTTTCGTCACGGTAGGTGCTGCCGGGGGCAAGCGTCACGCATATAAAGTCGAGGTAGAAGATCTGGCGTTTACCACGCACGATCCTCTGCTGGCCCAGCTGCGCTATCGCTTGCGTAGGAACCACGGCGCGGCCCGAGAAGGCCGCAAAATCGGCGTCACCTGCGTCTATAGCAAGGAAGCGGTATCAAAGCCACACGCGTCTTGCGGCGTCGGTGAAGGCGACGGATCCCTGAATTGCCATGGTTATGGCTCATCGGTCGCCGTCACGGCCACATTTGGTCACTGTGCAGCGGGATGGATTCTCGACAAGTTGGCGGAAAGGTCGAAGACCTAAAAATCACGCTATAATCTTTAGCTTTGCTACCGAGAGGTGGCAAAGGTTGGGACGTTAGCTCAGTTGGTAGAGCAGCGGACTTTTAATCCGTTGGTCACAAGTTCGAATCTTGTACGTCCTACCAAGAATTTGGTTATGAATCAAGCACTTAGAGCAGAAATGCCTAAGTGCTTTTTTCTTGTCTGAGCGCCATTGCTACTCTATTGCTACCGGCTAGAGTGATGGCTATTGACCATGCTCGTGGCTGCTACCATGCATGCATGAAGAATGCCGAGCCGGAGCCATCCCCACCTGCGGTCCAGTTGCTGCGTTACGCGCTGAGCCTGGACTTATCGGCCACCTACACGCCAGACGGCCAAGTCATCATTTCCAAGGGTGCTGCGCCCGCAGTGGCTTTGAGTGATCCCTGCGCAGCGTCGGAAGACTTCGTTGCCGACGATGCCAACGAAGACGCCGATTTTGCTGAGGAGCTGCACCGTATCGAGTATTGGGCAAAGTGGACGGTCGCCGATGACTACCCCTCCGCCGATGATCAAAACTGGCGGCGTTGGGCTTGGGAATTTTTGCGCCGCAACGAGCAATACGCGCTGCTCGCGACGTGGATGAACAGCCTGCCGGATGGCACCAGACTGCGGGAAGAGTCTAAAGCTGACGACCTGCTCGAACATGTGCTTTGCGACCCGGCCCCATTGGCCGGGCAGCGAACTGTCGGCGACTACAGGGAGCATTGCCGAGCTAATGGTATTCATGCCGTAATCGCTATGCCAATCCTTGTTTTACGGCATTGCTGGGGTATCAACCGCCCACTGTCGCCCAAGGAAGAATTTCTCGATCTAAGTCGTGAAGAGCAGGACTCTTTCTTTTGTGCAAATACGCCAAAAATAGTCACTCCGGCGCATTTTACTCATGACGCATGGCTCCCTGATTTCCCGTTTCAAGAAGTTCAGAGTGTATTGTTAAGTAATGAAATATTGCTCAAATTTGATCTAAACGAGCCGCTCGAAGGACAATTTGAAAGAGCATCTGAACGCCTCCGTGAGTTGAGGCAAATATATTTCATGAAATTACGCCTGGAGATGATGGCGCCGGGTGACTGGGATTCAATTGATAAAGATTTAGGGTTTGTATCAGACCCCAAAAATTATACTAAGGCGCTGCAACTTCAACTGCGAATTTTTGATGCTGCAAACATCAACGGTGGCTTCTTGACTGGAAGGCTGCGGCGGAATTTGGTTGAGATATTTTCGGAGGAGCTTTATTCTCGGGGGCGTGAATTCGATTCCTCTTTTTTGCCAGCAGTAGTCAACGAGAGAAGAATAACGGATTGGTACTCCGCTGCCTTAAATATTGTTGGTGGAAACTACAAGGCGTTGGTGAGGTATAAGCCGCTGAGTGTGGCGCAAAAGCAAAGAATGCGTGATAGGAAGCAGGAGGCTGATCGGAACTAACATTAATTCGATTTTTTCTAAGCGCTACAATTTTATTAATGATAAATCTGAGCCATTCGATGATAATGCTGCATCGCAACATGCGCAGCTTGAGATTGGATTTAAATATTGTATAATAGATTTTATTTTGCGTTAAAAAGCAAAATGTGGCGAATCAATACATGTTGCTCGCTTGAGCGTCACTGCTCAGATGGTTAGTGACCAAAACTCCGGCAACGCTGCCACGTCGGTGCTTGACCCTTGCGGTCGAAACGGATCAGCTTACGCCGTAAGCGAAACAGCCTACCGCCGCCATCACATGAGCCGCCTCCTGCATCGCATTGGGGTAGTTCTGCCCCGCTTGTTGGACGGCCAAGACCTGATCCGAGAAAGTCGGGCTATCGAGCAGATGTGCTGGCGTGAACTCGGAGACGAAAAGCAGCCCATTTTCGATGGCGACCTGCCGGATTTTTTGATGGTCGATGCGGACGGTCACCACGTTGATTTGTCGATCCCAACGGACCCGGTGGAACTGGCCGGTCGGCTGGCTGCCTTGGCGCCATCACCACCGCCAACATCGTCGTCCATCGGCACGAATCTCGACACGCTGGCAAGGCTGCTGAACCTCACACCTTTCGAGTCCCTGTGGCTGCGGTGGTCCTACTGCGTCCGGTGCTTCGGCCGTGCGATCTTGCCAGCCAGCCCATTGCGTGACGCTACTCACGGCTGCAACGTGCTGGCGCTGTTGTGCGATATGCCAGTGGACGCTGTGCGAGATGCCATGGCATCGCGCCGGTTGCACACCTGGGGCTTGCTGGATGGCGGTGATACCGATGGTGCGATGCCATGCATGCTTAGTGGGTGGTTGTCGGCCACCGAGCAGTTTTCAGAGTGGATCGAGCAGCCCTATGACTCGGACACTGACCTGATGATAGCGCTCTGCCTGGCGCAAGTTTCGTTGCCAGCCTCTCGCTGAGGCCACGTCTCTCGGCGGCTGCTTTTCTGCGGCCGCACTGATTTCTCTCACCCGCGTTTTCTATCCGGTACCTGTTTGCGGAGGACTACGCACGCCCGTTGTCGCCGTTTTGTTTCGTTCCACATCCAAGGAGATTTCCATGACCACAACACCCACGTCCACAACCAATGTGGCGGCTTCTGCACCGACCACCCCCACGATCATCTATTCCAATACCGCCCAGTTCCCGCTGGGTCAGATCCTCGCCACGACGGGTGCGTTGGAACTACTGCAAGAAACTGGCTTCAGCGCAGCCGCTTTGATCTCGCGGCATGTTCACGGAAGTTGGGGCGATCTGTCTGAAGAAGACCGCGCTGAAAACGAGTTTGCCGTGACGCGACGCCTGCGGATTCTGAGTTGCTACCGGCTGGTGGATGCCGAGCGGCTGGCGGCTACGCCATTGGAAAAGCGCAGTGCACTGCCCACCCTTTGGATCATCACGGAAGCCGACCGCAGTGTCACCACGCTGTTGCGTCCAGATGAGTATTGAAATGTCCAAAGCGATCTCATTGAATCGCCCGGCAGTGTCCTATCGGTTCCAGCGTGTGTTTCCGGGATTGCTAACTGGGCACGCGCTGACCGTGCAGACCAAGCGCCAAGAGCCGGTGCGGTTTTTCATGCAGCAATCTGACCTTGACGGAGCCTGCGGGGTACATATCGCGGCGATGATTTTGGCGATTTACGATCTCGCAAAACCGTCTGCTCTGCACGAGATGAGCCACAGAAAATCGGGTGTTGCTGCAACAGTTTGGCAAGCGTTTCAGCACACATATTTTTCCGGAGTAAACCCCGAAGAGTGGGGGGAACTGATGGATGGCCTTGACCTGCCGCTGTTTCTGACAGCCAAGTACGGCATGCAAGACAACGCCGATGGTCATGCCCTTGAATGGCTGATGCGGGGCGGCGATCTGGTGGCGCTGGCATTCGCTTCGGTCAAGCACCGCAGAACCAAGCACTGGGCGCTGGCAGTTGGCGTGGAAGGTGCTGCGGTCGGCAAAGTGCATACGCCGGACACTATTCTCTTGCTCGACCCCAGCGCCAGCGAGCCGGGTTTTGCGCCCTTCAACGCGCGGCTGCGTTTGCCAACATCCGGTCCCGGCAGTCGGCGAGCCCCACCGAATCTCCCCAAGCCCTCGGAAGATGGCAAGCGAAAGCCGGTGCACTGGTTGTACGAGGCAGCGGAGTGGAATGCCGAAGAAGTTCGTTTGCTGGCCGCTGTACGGCTGCAACTGAAGGTGGCAGCGTGAAGCGCACTCGGATGCGGCGTCAGGTCCTCAAAATCGTCGCTGGCATGGCGTTGTCACCGTGGCCACTGCCTGCGGCATCCACCCCAACCGACAGGGTTCAGCAGACGGTAGCGGAGCTGCTGGCGGCAACGGAAGAAGGCTCCATATTGCAGATCGACCTGGAAGATTTGCGCGACACGCTGAAGCTCTGCGGCAGTTCCCCCGTGAGCTTCACGGTGACCAACCACGACGCGGACAAGGTGCTTGATGCTTGCCGCGATGCATTGGCACGGATACCGACGCACAACAAAGCAGCCGCTGTGGTGGTGTGCAGCGGATACGGCAAGAGCTTTCGACTGGGCCATTGCGCAGAGGTCTTCGAGGTGGTCCGGCGCGCCATGGACGAATCAGCGTGTTTGGTGTTCGGCGCGGTATTCGACCCCATGCTGGTGGACGCCATGAGCGTGACGTGGCTGGCTGGCGGACCCGATGGTTTAGCGCAGCGGTGAGCGTCGCGTTCCCTGTGGCCGATCTGCCCCGGTCTTTGCCAACGATGCCTCGTTGATCCGGCGCTTCACAGATGTGCGGCGAAGATTCTTTGGCAGTTGGGCCTCGAAGCCAGCCATCAGTTCCGTGATGGTCATTCCGAGTGACTTTGCCAACGAGTCCAGTACCAGCAACGTAGGTGCAGACAGACCGCGCTCCAACAGCGAGATGTAAGTGCGATCCATGGATGCATCGAAGGCGAGTTCCGCTTGGGACTTGTCACTGTCCTTGCGCACGCTCTTCAGGTACTCACCAAAAGCCACGGCCAGCGGATGACGGTCGGCTGCGACCATCTTCTTGGCGGTGGTTGGTGTGGATTCCATTGAGGCAAAAATGCATCAATGACGACTTAAATACGACAGAGTTAATTCTTCATTGTGAGAAACTTCCAGATACAGAAAGAGGATGGAGATGACAGCAAAACTTAAAAGCGTGGCCTGGGGTTGCATTGCCCTGGTGTGCGGTTCTGTTTCCGCGCAGATTCGTGATGGCGCCTATACCGGAACAATCGACTGTGGTCCTTTGATCACCAACCCCCAGCAGGGCGCGTGGAGTCAGCCCGTTCAACTGACCGTCTCGGGCCAAAGCGTGGCCTGGGAACGGCTGGACAGTCGGCTGTCCGAGTCGGGCTCCGGCATGCTGCGCAATGGCCGCGTGAGCTTCAATCTGGATGGCCGCTGGAACCCCGGACAGCGCAGTACCGGCCAGTGGCGCAACGTGGTCATGCTGGAGTGGAAGGACTCCGCACTATCCGGGCCTGCCACCATCTTCTCTGCCAATGGCGAGCAGCGTTTGCGCGATTGTTCAGTGCGGGTTGCGATACCGGGGGTCACTGATACCACGGCGGGAGCGTCACGCAGGGCTGCACAGCCAGCGGCGAATACACCGCAGGTGCTTTCAGGGCTTCCAGCTGCAGCGGCGGCAGTTGTCAAGTCGGCCGTGACACTGCCCCCGGTGTCCGCCTCTGCTGCTGTCGCTGAGCGTGCCCTGCGCGATCAGGAAGCCAACCGGGAGAAAGATGCGCTGCGTGAGCGTGCCATTCGAGAAAACGATGAGCGCATAGCTCGCCAAAGGGAAGCTCAACGGCGAGAGGACGAGCAGGCGCAACGAGTGGCGCAGGTGCGCAGCGAGGCACGCCGTCGTGATGAGACTAGCTGGGAGCAGCAGCGCCAAGAAGACCAGCGCAAATACGAGGCCGAGCGCAAGGCGAAGGAAGAACAAGAGAACCAGCGCCAGCTTGCGTGGAAGCAAAAGGAAGCGCGTGATGCCCAGGAGCGCGCTGCAGAACAGGCCAAGTACGAAGCGCGGGCCAAAACCGCAGCTACGCGCCATGCAGATCGCATCAAGGCCCTTGGCCTGCCTTCAGCGTTCATCAATGCCACCCTGTATGTCAACAATATGGGCAACTGGGAGCCTCTTCTTCCTTGTGCGCAGTGGCTGGGCCTTCTGTTCGATAACCCCAAGATTGCATCGGTGCAGGCGATTTCGGTGCGCGGAATGCCCGGCGTCACCGTCAAGCGCACAGGACAACCCGCGACCGGCGCTGTTTTTCGCATGGAGGGCAATGAAGCCTATGTCTGGGGCGCGGTTGCCGAGGGCAAGGCTGAAGAAGTCCGAACACCGCATGAGCACACCCTCATGGGGATGGCTCTCAAGGAAATCACCATCGACCGAGGCAAGCCATGACGCCTGTGGCACGAGCCCTTTCTCCCGCACGCGGCCCTGCGCCGATCTATAAATTCCTGCACCACGCCAATCACCATGAAACATCAACACAGCTTTGTCATGCCTATCTTCCGACGAACCATCCCTGCGTCTTTGCTGTCAGTCACTTTTATTGCGGCGTTGTCCGCCTGCGGTGGTGGTGGGGGCGGTGACAACAGCGCACCGACCACGCCTGTGGCTCTCACACTGGCGGCTGCTCCGGCCATTGCACCGGCCAACGGAACCACTGGTGCAGACTATGTGCCTGCGGTGCAGTTCACGGCTAGCAAGGCCCTGGCTGCTGCCGGTATCAAATTGGTCTGCGATGGGGTGGCCGTGGCGGGCAAGACCACTGTCTCCGGCGCCGTGGCAACATTCAAGCCAGATGCTCCAGGAGTTGCCGCCAATGCGCAGTGCACGGCTACGGTGGACGCGACAGCGACGAAAGATGCAGCCGGAACAGTGTTCACCGGACCAACGGCCCTAACGAGTTTCACAGTGAAAGCGCTGGCATGCCCTGGTGGCACGGCCAACACCCCTCCGTCGTTCAATGGCGCGGCGTTGGTGGCTGCCTGTGGCAATGTGTTCGTTGAGCCCGCCGTTGCCAAGAATCTCTGGCCAGGGATCGTCAATGGCATCCAGGCAGCCCTGGAGATGGATCGCAAGGTCTACGGCCAATTGCAATCGGCTCAGCCGGATGTGCTGGTGTGCCAGTCAGGAAGCTGCGCAGACTACTTCGCCGGACCTCGTCGGCGTAATGTCACGCTGTACCCGAACACGTATGCGGGCCAGTATGTGGCGCCGCGCATGACTGTGGTGCTCACGTCACCGAACTGGACGCAGAACCCTTATGTGCTGGCCCATGAGTTCTCGCATGTGGAGGTGGCAACGCGCACTGGTGGCAAGCACGTGCCAGCCTGGTTCGATGAGGGTCTGGCGACCTATATCGCTGGTGAGCCGATCTGTACGAACGTCACAGGCAAGGGCATCGACGATCTGCGCAAGCTCGATCTGGAGACAGATTGGGTTGCTTACACGGGGCCGGAAGATGTGTTCTTCAAGACGTACTGCCAAGCACGTGCGGAAGTGGCTGCTTGGATCGGCAAGCGCGGCAATGCCGGAGTGGTGCAACTGCTGGATGCGGTGCGACAGGGACAGTCGTTCGCGGGGCAGTATGGAGCAATGCTGACGCAATAAAGCTAGCGGCCCCCTATCGCTGGCGGATGATTTGCAAGTTTTTTTGCGGCAATGACCAGCGGTTACGGTCGCTGTTTCAGCAATCACCGTTGCAGTCGAAACCGTCAAGTTTAGTGATTGAGAGCGTGAGATGCGACTCGCGCTGATTGTGGCGGTCAATGACTGAATTTGGTGTGAGAGACGGTACCGGAGATCGTCAAATTGGCCGTTTTGAGCGAATTTCGATGGTGGCGTGTGGCTCTCCAGCGCCAACCATCGAAAGCGCGCCAAATCGCGTTTAAATTGATTTCATATTGTGATATTTGGCGGTGACCGGAGCGTTGAACGTGTCGTTGCTTGTTTATTGACTTTTGCGTTTCCGGTGTCAGCTCCTTTGCAAAGGGCATCCCATTTGTGGGCGTAGCTTTTGAAGCCGGTACCGTGGATCAAAACCTCACGAATGGTTTTCATTGCACGGCGCTGAAGTTCGACGCTGGGCTCTCCACGAATATCAATGCCGGTTTTCGCCAAGATGGTTTTGTGCGTGGCCGCAAACGTGCTGTGACTATCAGTGAATACCGTCCGATGCCCGCCAAGCCACAAGAGCAATTTCATTTGTTGAACGCTTGTGAGTTTGCCGAGGTGCTCAATGTTGGGCACCACACCGCCTGCGGTGGAGAGGCGGTCGATCCACACTTGCATCCGCTGGCGGGCAGCTTCAACGTTCCATGCCAGCGGGTCATTCAGGCCAAGGCGCTTGAGTTCAGGTGCGCGCAACACGAGTTCCATGCGCGCACAGTTTTGGACTTTGGCAATCAGATAGTCCCGACCGTAGACATTAGCGGGCAGGCCACGGCCGCGCTTCTTGATCTCAAAATCCTTGCGATAGATCCTGAACGTCCAACGGTTACTGTGCTGGCCAGCATAGACGGTTTCATCACCGTACGAACCGGGGTCCTTAGCTTTTGCGTACATCAGGCTGCGAATGGCTGCAATGAGAGCGGCTGCGCGCTCGGGTGTCCCGCAGGCGCAATGCAGGGCATAGTCCACGCGCTTCATCTCGAACTTCCCGCGATTGATTTTGCGGCGTTCTGCTGCCGTGGGCTCGATTCTCATCTGCTCAAGGACAGCAAATATCAGTTGTTTACAGGGCTCGAATAGCGCTTCCACACCAACAATGTTCTGGCCGGTCAAGAACTTGGGAATGGATGCCTCGATCATCAGCTTGGTGCCTTTTTCACGGCTGAAAACACGGGCCTTGATCGTGGCAGAGAACGGCGAGTGGACTTGAAGCTGGTAGTTGCCGTGCCAAGTGATGTTTGGGTTGTTCTGCGCAATCTTCCGGAGGGACTTGTGGCCCACATCAATGAGTACCGCAACGGTATCAATCAGACATGAAAAGAACGGTTTCCAGTCCAACGCCGGTTTGAGCACCGTGGTTGCCAGCGGAAAGCGCATGCTCGGCTTCACCAGCGTGGCCAGGTGCTCTGGCACTGCCCGTTTGGGCACGGTGAGCTTGTGGGCACGGCCAACAGTCACCGATGCGCGTTTTGCTGGCGCTTGTGCATTGGAAGACCAGAGGGAGTTACTGATGGGGATGGGCTCGTGTTTACGAAGACGTTTTGAGGATTTCATCATCGTTTTCCAAAATTGAATGTATTCGTGGTTTGTTGCGTATTACGGGGCGGTCTCAAATCTGAAGTGCAACACCGCTGGTTGATATTCAATGAATGGTAGCGGAGCTTTTCTCGGCGATAGCCGCCATGAATCGCTGAAAAGCCTGGTAGGGAGAATCCCAGCCGAGAGTCTGACGAGGACGGTTGTTCATCAGATCGGCCATGGAGTCCAGCGCATCCTGGTCATGCATGCTCAGGTCTGTGCCCTTGGGCATGAACTGGCGCAGCAGCCCATTCGTGTTCTCACAACTGCCTTTTTGCCAAGGGCTGTGCGGATCACAAAAGTACACCCGCATGCCAAGGGCTTGGGCGAGTTCCTTGTGCCGGGCCATCTCCTTGCCCTGGTCGTAGGTGAGCGTCTGGCGCATCGGCTGTGCGATCTGGCGCAGCTTGTTGGTGAACGCGGCCAGCGCACTGTCTGCGGATGCGTCAGGCATCTTGCACAGCAGCACCAAGCGCGTTGAGCGCTCTACCAGCACACCCACCGCCGATTGGTTGCCAGCACCCTTGATCAGATCCCCCTCCCAATGCCCCGGGATCACGCGATCATTGACCTCGGGTGGGCGAACATGGATAGAGACCATGTCTGGAATCTGACCACGCCGATCAGAGCCTGCTGAACGCGGGCGGCGTGTACTCTTGCCTTGGCGCAGCAGTGCGATGAGCTGGCGGCGCAACTCACCGCGTGGGTATGCATAGATGGCGGTGTAGATGCTCTCGTGCGAGGCATGCATGGTTGGGTCCTGGGGATACATGCGCTGGAGTGTGCGTGCAATCTGCTGGGGCGACCACAGCCAGCACAGCATGGTGGTCACAAGAGTCCACAACGCCCCGCAGCTGTGCAGCTTGGGGTATGGCTTGGCCTGAATGCGCCGCAGCTGGCACAGACGCTGCGCAGGCGCGCTGGCGTAACCGCCGTGGCAGGCGTTGCGCCGCAACTCACGGCTGATGGTGCTGGGGCTGCGGCCTTGAAGGCGGGCTATGGCCCTGATGCTCCAGCCCTGCTGGCGCAGCGATGCCAGCGTCACTCTGTCTTCTGGCTGCAAGTGCTCGTATCTCGTTCCCATTTGCGTACATTACCCTTGGTGAGGGTGTTGCACTTCAGATTTGAGACCGCCCGGTGATCAGCGGCAAGAGTGATCCGGGGTCTGTATTCCAGCCTTTTCACGCACTCTTGCGCAGGCTCTGAGTTGTGGCTTGTCTCTCCAAATGGACGTGACAACGTGACAAGCCTAGTCCGCCGTTTCACCGTCAAAGCGGACAGAGGCACGGATCGCATAAAAGCGTTTACGCAGCTTTTCTTCCATGGGCAGTCGTACTTGCATTTGCCAGCCCTCGCTGTTTTTCACCAAATAGCCCGCTTCATACAGCTTCTGCAACGCCATCTGGAGGCCGAATTTCTCGGTCAGAAGGGCCTCCAGCACCCCAGGCAAGAGCAGATAAACCATCTCACCGCCGCTGCCTTTGGTGTAGCCCATGACATTGCTTTGATCCGAGCGTCCGAACATGGCAAGGGCCGGGAAACGGTTGGCATTGCGGTCGATGAAGTCACGGACGGTCGTGATCACTTTTTCGCCGATGGGCGTGGTGTGGTGGGCTTGGCGAGCGGCATGCTCACGCAGAACCAGGCGCACGGCCTTGAGCACCACCTCAGGCTTGAGTTTGAGCACCTTGAGATTGATTGCCAACCAGCCCGTCACGACCCAGACCGCCAATCCGCTGACTAGGCGCAGCGTGACCCGATCTTTAATGTCCAAGCCTTCCAGCAGCCCGGTCTCTGCTTCCTTCAGCTTCTGGGGAAGCCAGGCGCGAATTTTGCCGGGAGGCTGCTTGGCAATGGCGGCGATCCACTCGGCCCAGGGCGCACCGTAGTGCTCCCCACACGCTCGCTTGAGTTGATTCGCAAATTCATGCGCCTGCATGCCCTCTGGCAGAGTGTGAAAGGCACCGTTCGGCCCCTGCAGTACCAACTCGAAGCAACGAGCGGAGAAGCCCTCCGGCAAGCTCATCTTGGAGTCGCCGAACATTTCCATGAACGACATTTCCGACGAAAAGCTCACACCGCATGACAGTTCATCGCCTGCCTGGACTTTCTGGTTGGCCGTGCTGGTTAGGCGCTGCCCGCCATTGGCAACCAGGAAGCAGAGTCCCATCAGCCCCTTCATGTCTTCCGCTTTGTGAACGTCTTGGAAGAATACGGGCGCGTCCGGGTGCTGCTCCATCTTCACGCGCAGGCCATTGGTGGTGCCCGATGCGTCGTCGATCTTGTCCGCGCGCTCACGGACACTGCGGCCCGCCTGCTGCAGCGTGGTCTTGCCCATGCTGCTTGGGGCCACGATCATCAAGATGAGGATCTGCAGTCCCAGCGCGCGGGCCAGCGCTGGAGACAGTGCGGCCAGCACCGATACCAGCATGTAGGGGTTGCCCGGCAGATGGATGCCAATGGCTTTCTGCCAACTGGCGAGGTCTCCGGACGGTGGGTCAATGCCGCCCGCCTCATTGATCACTACAACGGACAAAGGCGGCTTGTGGCCAAAGAAGTAGGGCTTCTCGTGCATAACGTAGAAGCCATAGCGCTGGCCTTGCAACTGCAGGCTGTGAAAGCCTTCGCGGCGGGCGACGTACACCTCCTTGTCCGCAGACTCTGGCAGGATCGCCGCCATGGTGCGCAGCCCCTTCGGCGACATGAAGCTGGACATTCCGGCGCGTACGGCGAAATGCGCCAACCCCTCGCAACGGCCAAGTGCCAGTTCTTTTACATCCAGGGTGGCGTGGACCTCATTGCCGCGTTTGTCCGTCGCCTTTACCAGCAATTGTCCCGACAACTCCCCCTTGTCATTCACTACTTGGTTGACCGAGAGCAGGTTCTTCGGCAAATCGGGGCTCAGCCTGGTAGCGGCGGGCTTGGACGAGGGCTTTTGCTTTTTCGGTTTGCTTTTAGCCGCAGGGGTAGCGGCTTCCTTCTTGTTGTGATCGTCTGCTTTGGCTGTCTGGTTCATGGCCTTAATCCTTCGCGACGATCATGCTCATATGGGATTGAAGGAACTTGGCCACTACCTCATCGGTGTAGCGCACCGTTTTACCAATCTTGATGTAGGGAAGCTCTTTCTTGAATTTGCCCAAATAGCGCCACTGCGCGGGCGTTCTGGGGTGGATTTTCAAAAGTGCCGTCAAGTCTGCGTCAGACCATAGTTTTCCAGGGACAACCAGTCCTTCAGTGGATTTTTGAGTCACGTTATTTGCGCGATTGCGCGCCCGTTCAAAATTAATACATGGCATCTGTCGATGCCGCTTGAACGTTTGTTTACCGCTTGGGTTGTTATTGTTGAAGCAGGGGCTTGAAGAGCCGGGCCGAAGCAGCACCCCTCCGTTTGTCTCAGCATGGACGCTGCGATAAGCGGAGAGCCCTAGTCTTGTGCCTCTACTCTTGGCTTCGGTTTCTGCTGGTTCGCATGGTCGCGCAGGTCAGCAAAATTCTCAAAAAAAGTAGCCACCCTCTACTTTTTTGACAGCGATTCGAGGGTGTGCTGGCGGTTTTCTTCGTGCTGTCCGGGATGTGGCTGATGGTGTTTGTGCCGCAGAGCACGTGACAACGTGACAAGCCATAAGCGCAAGCTTGTAACGCTAGCGATTGCTGGCTCTTTTCAGAGTCTCGCCGACAGACACCAGAACAGCGCGACACGTGATGACGCCACTCTGCATCAAGCCAAATAAGAAAGCCGCTCAAAAGCCGTTTTGGTAGCTTCTGGAGTGATTTTTGCTGATAGTTATTTCCAGCGGCGGATGGCGACGCGCAGTAATCTGCTGTCTATTTGAAGTACACGCTATTTGTACAAATCGCGGTGGCTCTTTTTGTGTCAATCTAGAGTGGTTTTGGAATATATTGACAGATTCCAAATTACCTCTTAAATTCTATTAAGACATGTTTAATAGAAAGAGCCAGCCATGACGACGAAACAGCAGATATCCACCACCGGACAAAAAATCGGCTATGTCCGGGTATCCAGTGTGGATCAGAATGATGCGCGCCAGCTAGATGGGCTGGTGCTGGACAAAATATTCACGGACAAGGCCAGCGGCAAAGATGTGCATAGGCCGCAATTGCAGGCAATGCTTAGCCATGTGCGCGAAGGGGATCATGTGTATGTCCACAGCATGGATCGCCTGTCCCGGTCATTGAAAGATTTGCAGGAAGTGGTGGAATTGTTGACGGCGCGCGGGGTGGCTGTGGAGTTCTGCAAGGAGAACCTGAAATTCGAGCGGCCAGGAAGTAATGGCGGTGGCCATACGGCAGCTTATGCCAAGCTGCTGTTGCAGATGCTCGGAGCCGTGGGGGAATTTGAGCGAGCACTGATCCGGGAGCGCCAGCGAGAGGGCATCGCTATTGCCAAGAGCAATGGCGTCTACAAAGGGAGAAAGCCGGTCTTGGATGAGTCTTCGATAGTCAGACTGCAGGAAATGTCCGCAAGCGGTATGCCGAAGATACAAATAGCCAAAGCACTCAAGATATCTAGGGCCAGTGTTTATCAATATCTAAAATTTGAGTGATTTTTTGCGTACGCCTTGAACAATATTTTTGAATTAATTGAAAGGAAAATCGATATTGCATAAATAAGCTGCTATCCAGCTTATGGGAATTCCTGATGGAGCGTTACGCCGACGCTTTGCCAAATTCCATGGCCTTGATTTTGCGGAATGTGGGGTGCAATATCATTTACAGAAAGCTCGATTAATTTTTTTTCAGGCAGCAGCCACACATGGAATTGATAGTGTGGCGCACTGCTGATCGCAGTTTCCCATTCGTTGCGTGTAATAAAAATTTGAACTAATTCGCGGCTACATGACTTCACTTCAATGAGTTTACTCACTGGTTCGGTCAAGCCAGTGTCATACGACTGAACGTCATATCCGGCCGTGTTATCTTCGATAGCTATCCATTTTGGATGCCGTTCAATACCTAGACGCGCAAGGCGTTTGCGTTCAAACGCTAGCGTCAATTGCTCGGCTTCCCGGCCTTGCTGAAGTTTACTGTCGTTCTCTCTAGCGCGTGCGACCTGTGCTAGTCCGTCCCACCACGCAAGGACTTCGGCCGTCGGCATATCAACGAACAAGCCAGCCGCCTCGAAGCATTGCGCTTCGTTCGGATTCAATGCTGCCCTGAGTCGCTCTCGACCTAGTGGGGCAAGCCTTGTCCACCATGGTCGATGCCGTTTGACGACGCTGGAGATGGTCTCCCGAAACAGGGGAGCAATATGCTCATGGGTATATTCGTTAGGAATGAGTGTGTATAAAGTTGTCGCCGCCCCGTAGTCATGATGAGCATCGTCGGCGGATAGTCGACGCACGGCATGTGCCGCCTCGGGAATGGGAACATTCGGGTGAATTGCCGCGTATCGACGGAGGGCAACCAAACCCCAAAATGCGCTCATCGTTAGAAGCGGTTCATTGCTCGCCTCAGCCACTTTATGGCTCCTCGTCTACGAACTGCGGTTCGCGTCCTTCAAGTTCGGCGATTAAATCGACGAGATCTGCAAGCTCAATACCGTAGTTGACAGGGTCTACTGAATTCTCTTCATCTAGCGCGATTTCGTGAAGATCAGGGTCATCTAGCAATTGCTGAAGATTGCGGAGTTTGTTCGCAAGGCGGCGGCTGACAGAGTAGTCTATGCTGCCAATGCCTTTCGGGGCAACCGTTTGGAAAATATGAATATTGGTTTCGACATCTGGCGGTAGGCCAAGTCGATGAATACGATCGATCGATTGAAGATAGTGCGTCGTGTTATAGCTTCGATCTAGATAGATTGCGTCATGGCAAACTTTGTGAAGACTGATGCCCTCGCCCGCGGCGGCAGGATTGGCAATAATGACTGAGCAAGCGGCATCCTCGTGAAACCGCTTTATCCGATTTTCACGCGTATCGGCTCCTTCTTCTTCGCCTGTTGGTATTGCACCGTACAAACTCACTGGATTTAGATCGGCGAGCATCACTTCAAGCTGCAGGATCGTGTCTGTAAAAATCGTCCAGATTACGCTCTTGCGGCCATTTCGCGCTAACGTACGCGCAAGGGCGACTACATCTCGCATCTTACGCGATGGCCCCTCTTCAATCACCTTGTCAAGGATTCCCGAATTGATTGTTTTAAGGTTGCCATCCTCTGACATTGAGCGCAAAGCCACCACCGGATTGACGGATAACTGAAGTAACGTCATTACTGACCGCCGCGCCTTATACACGTCGAAGCGGCTTTCTGTCTTTAGTGAACTGAACTGCTTGAGCGCTTCGCTACGCACTATCGCGTACAGGGCTTGTTGACCCGGGTTCATCTCGGAATGGATGAAGTGACGCTTAGGCTTTTTGAGTCCGAGTTCTTCTTTTGTAGTTCGGACATACAAGTTCCCTAATACCTGGCGGGGTTGTGAGCCTTGTCCGATCTTTAGACCCAAACCGGAACCGGGCCAAAGAAAGTCGAGCTGCGATTGAAGATCGGATGGAGCCTGCGGCATAGGGGTGCCGCTCAATATGTCGCGCCTTACCGGCAACGAAGAGATATTTAATAAAATTGAACCTCGCTGCGAGCCCATCCCCGCTTTCATTCGGTGTGATTCGTCAAGAATAAGGTGCACGGGATGGCGCGAGAGGTGCGAACTTATGAGGGGCGGTCTCAAATCTGAAGTGCAACACCCTCACCAAGGGTAATGTACGCAAATGGGAACGAGATACGAGCACTTGCAGCCAGAAGACAGAGTGACGCTGGCATCGCTGCGCCAGCAGGGCTGGAGCATCAGGGCCATAGCCCGCCTTCAAGGCCGCAGCCCCAGCACCATCAGCCGTGAGTTGCGGCGCAACGCCTGCCACGGCGGTTACGCCAGCGCGCCTGCGCAGCGTCTGTGCCAGCTGCGGCGCATTCAGGCCAAGCCATACCCCAAGCTGCACAGCTGCGGGGCGTTGTGGACTCTTGTGACCACCATGCTGTGCTGGCTGTGGTCGCCCCAGCAGATTGCACGCACACTCCAGCGCATGTATCCCCAGGACCCAACCATGCATGCCTCGCACGAGAGCATCTACACCGCCATCTATGCATACCCACGCGGTGAGTTGCGCCGCCAGCTCATCGCACTGCTGCGCCAAGGCAAGAGTACACGCCGCCCGCGTTCAGCAGGCTCTGATCGGCGTGGTCAGATTCCAGACATGGTCTCTATCCATGTTCGCCCACCCGAGGTCAATGATCGCGTGATCCCGGGGCATTGGGAGGGGGATCTGATCAAGGGTGCTGGCAACCAATCGGCGGTGGGTGTGCTGGTAGAGCGCTCAACGCGCTTGGTGCTGCTGTGCAAGATGCCTGACGCATCCGCAGACAGTGCGCTGGCCGCGTTCACCAACAAGCTGCGCCAGATCGCACAGCCGATGCGCCAGACGCTCACCTACGACCAGGGCAAGGAGATGGCCCGGCACAAGGAACTCGCCCAAGCCCTTGGCATGCGGGTGTACTTTTGTGATCCGCACAGCCCTTGGCAAAAAGGCAGTTGTGAGAACACGAATGGGCTGCTGCGCCAGTTCATGCCCAAGGGCACAGACCTGAGCATGCATGACCAGGATGCGCTGGACTCCATGGCCGATCTGATGAACAACCGTCCTCGTCAGACTCTCGGCTGGGATTCTCCCTACCAGGCTTTTCAGCGATTCATGGCGGCTATCGCCGAGAAAAGCTCCGCTACCATTCATTGAATATCAACCAGCGGTGTTGCACTTCAGATTTGAGACCGCCAGGCTAGAAATGCGCACCAACTGGTCATAGCTGATGAGGAAGCGTGTGGCACCACTGTTCAACAGCGAGCCGATCGTTTCAACCCCCGTTGAAAGCAGGGTGAACGGCTCTGTGCCGTGCTCGGGGGCATCCGCTTCCATACAGTCGCGCACAACTTCCTGCCAGGCAAGGAAGGCATTTTTGGGGGCGACAACGAAGAGATGCTGATTCGGCTGACGTGTCAACAAATGCAGCGCGAACGTCACGGTGGTCTTCCCTGCACCAGGAACAGAAAAGTTGGCACCATTACCGAGCGCCAGCAGGTGCGCAAGGTCGCGAAGCTGAAAATCCGTGAGCTTTCGTTTAGCCGGACTGAAGCCTAGGGTCGCGAGGCGGTCGGCAATTTCCTGCGGCGTCAGCGTGAGAGTCAAGGTGCCTCTGCCAGCCTGCACAGCTTTATATTCCCGCAGGAATTGGGCAACACGCTCCTGAGCCTCACCGAGTGGCCGAAATGCAAAATTCTCAGCGCGCTGTAGTGGTGCAAATTCGCGCAGCAATGACAGCAAGCTTGCCCATGGCAGGTCGAGATGATTGGGGCCGATATCGCAGTCCGTTTCGATCGCCAACGCTCGCTGAACGATACGATCCCAGATCGCGGTCATACCCTTCTCTTGCATTGTGAAGGCTCCCCGCACCGGGCCCGCACGGTATGAAATTGAGATTTCAAGCTTGCTTTGGGCCATGGGCGTTATATCCCTGGTGCAGTGGAAGTGCGTGCGCCAGCACGCATGCGAGCTATCTCGGCCTTCAACTTTTGTGTAGTGAGTAGGATGCTTTCAAGTTGGGCGTCAATAGCACCATAAGTATCTGGGTCAGCATTAGAAAAATCTACCTCCAGAAGTTTGGTGTTCGCATCCTTGACGGCTTTCAGGGCTGCCTGACCACGCTTCTGATCCTGTTCAGAAGCGCGAATGCTCTCGCACACTGCGATCAATTCCTGAGTGACTTCCTCCCGTCGCGACTGATCATCCATAACGTCGATCAACGGCTTATAGCTGGAGCCTTCACTTTCGTCATCAATATCGATTGCGAGTTGCTCATCCTTATCGCTGCTGGGAGGGGGCGGTTGGTTTAGATCGACTCCGAGCCTACTAGCTAGCGCCTCGGCAACATCAGGCGCCTTCTTGCCGAAGCTGAAGTTGAATGCATATGCGCGAGTCCCTAGGCTGCTGGAGTTGTCCTGAATCAAGAACGCGATACGCCGGCTGATTTCAAGGTGTTCACCCACTTTATCTTTCAGATCCCGAGCCATGTCGCCGAATAATTGCTTACCACGCTCGACTAGCTCATAATCTTCCGGCTGACCTCTCCAGTCTTTTAAATATACCTCGGCGTGGCCAAGCGCCTGCAGCATAGCCATCACTTCTCGAATATCCTTGCGCATGTCGCGCGTGATCTCATCGCGCGTGAATCCGCTCTGCATGAGATCCTTAATCGTTAAGGCCTCGTTTACCCACGTGTAGGCGAGCTTAGTTTCTGGTTGCATCTGCAACCGAACTTCTATTTCCTTAATTTCTTTGTCTGAAGCCGATGCCGGAAGCACCATGCAATTTATATGGGTAAATTCGGAGTACTTGCTGTCGCCCGCTGCATATAATTCACGCATAGCCGATAAGCGACGGTTGCCATTGACAACAACACCTGAGCTGGTGATTAAGATGGGTTCAGTCTGTTTTCCTTCCTCCAGCACCTTGGCGATCGGCATAATTGAAGTCGTCCCCTCCTTTGAGAACGCATCCAGCAATTCATGCTGCGCCTGCTGCGCATCTTGGTTTTCCTGTCCGTTGGAAAAAAAGGTGGCACTACATTGATGTAGTCGGATGTATTTTAGCTGCTCGGTGCGTGTTCGCCCGTTCGCCATGCGATAAATCGGCAGTTCAATCGGGACTCGGATTACTGGCAGCTGCTGCACAGAGTTTTGGTACTCGTAAAACGCTGCACGATCTGTCGTCGCAGAGCAGCAGCTAGAAATCTGTTCGATGCGCTCATGCTTTGGAATAACGCGTATTTTATAGACCATTTTTTCCTACTCGAAAGCTACTACAAGAATTGGAACCGTAATGATACGATCGTATAGTTCGAGTTCACCACATAGCCGCTCGAAATTCGCAATATTGCTACCAAGTAGACTGGCGCCGCTGCGCGTCGGCACAGCCAGAGCTGCCGCCTCGATCTTGTTACTATTGAAGAGGTATTGCAGCTTCAAAAGATCGTAAAAGACCCGACTGATATTTCCAGTCTGCAATTGAATCGCAAGATCGCCTCTCCGGCTGAAAATCGTAGCGCCGGCCAGATTGGGTGCGATATAGAGCTCTTCAGACCAACCTTCTTTGGTCAGCTCACTTCGAATGTGCTCTCGAATGGCGGGCGTCGCGTGAGCCTCCAGTCTGATAGCGGGAGCGTTAAAGGCATCGGTTAGCCACTCATCAAGCTCTCGCTTCTCCCATTCGACATTCCCGTTGCGATGTGAATACCCCTCGATGAAATTCATGTAGTCTCTCTTAACGTAGGCTCATAAACTGGCTTATTCATGGGACGAACACGTAGCTTGCCAGCCTGTAGTTGTAGGATTCGCTCCTTAGCAATATTTATGTACTCTGGAAGAATATCGCAGCCATATGCTTTTCTTTTGTGCATCAGAGCAGCAATTGCACTGCTGCCAACGCCCAAATACGGATCAAGCACCGTATCCCCCTTGTTGGTAAGAGCAAGCACCAAGCGTTCAACTAACCCTACTGGAAATTGGCACGGATGGTCAAGCTTTTCAACGTGATTTGCTTTGACATTTGGAATGTCCCATACGTCTGCTGGATTCTTCCCGAGTGGGTTGCCAGAGAGCTGGCCTTTATTTGGTCCTTTGAAGTGTTTTTTGTTTGGATACTTCGACGGAATACGCACCTCATCGAGGTTGAAAATATAGTCATCGCTCTTTGTAAACCAAAGGACTGTCTCGTGGCGTCCTGAAAATCTATTTTGACAATGTAGGCCATGTCCAAAGCTCCAAACAATGCGGTTTCGGAGCTTGAGGCCATGAGATTTAAAGAGTGGGTACAGCAGGATATCTAGAGGGTAAATTTCGTTGCCGTCTACGTAGTTTCCGACTTGCCAGCAAATTGATCCGGTCTTACTCAACAGGCGAACCGCCTCTCCAATTGTCTCGCGTTGATTTTCGATGTATGCCGTAAGCGGTTGTTTTGACTCGTATTCTTTTCCAATGTTGTACGGAGGTGATGTAACAATTAAATTCATGCTCTCGTCGGCGAGTGTGCGCATGAAGGCCATATTGTCTTGACAGGAAATATTCGCATCTTCCAAATTTAAAGATACGACCGAAGCATCACTTCTTTTTTTGGTATTTTGGGCGATTACTAACTTTTTTGGCGTGGTGGAAACTGATTCCTCGATGGAATTTTCAAATAGATCAAATCTCGAATTGAGGCGGCTTGCCTGACTACTTTTCATAATTTTCTAACAATCATTTCCTATATGCTCAACTTTTTCAATTAAGCAGGTCAGGTTCTGTCGGCGTCTATATTGGAGGCACTTCGGCTGAAAATTCATAACTTCAAAGCATTGTAGATCTATTTGCTGTGGTGTCAGCATACGGGAGACAAGACCTCGCCCAAGCGCTACATTGCTTCTTTGCACTACGCGGTACTGGCTGAACTAGCCTACTCTCGCTGCAAATTTGCCGCGTCAAAGATGGATCCGACGGCCTTCTCCATCGCTTCGCGCACAGGGTCAATCCACAGCCTGTCATACGTCTTTGTCGTGTCCAGAGACTTGTGGTTGAGCGATTTGCCGATGATCGATAGGTTCGCTCCACTGCCTGCCATCCATGCTCCGAAGGTGCGCCGCAGGTCGTGAAGTCGCACGTCTTCGATGCTGGCTTTCTTGCGAACGGTTTCCCAAGCTCGCTTGGGCTCAACCAGATGGCCTTTGGCTCCGGAGCTGGGGAACACGAACGGACTGTTAACGGCGTTGGGGTCTGCCTTGCGCTCTGCAAGAACCTCCAGGGCCTGCGGCAGCAGGGGGATGATCTGCGGCTCGCCGTTCTTGGTTTCGGGGATCATCCATTCCTTGCGCACGAGGTTGATTTGATCCCAACGCATCGCGAGTACGTTGGAGCGGCGCGCCCCGGTGATCAAGCTCATCTTGATGTAGTCGCGGGCCACGGGATTTCTGCATTCGTCCACTGCACGGAAGAAGGCTGGAAGCTCTTCACGGGTCAGGAATCGCGAACGTTTGTTTTCCTTGTGCCTTCTGACGCCGCGGCAGGGGTTCAATCCATCGTAAAGCTCTGCTCGGATGGCCTCGCTGAAAACGCTGCTGACCAAGGCCAGCACGCGGTTGGCGGTTATGGGGTGCGTTTCCGCGATCTTGTTGAAGACGGTCTTGATTTCGCCGATGCCGATCTCGGACAGGCGGCGCTTTGCGAGGTTGACGCCGTACTTCCGGTCGGACAGGTACTTGGTGAACTTGGCCAAGTCCTCCTTGTGCGTCTTCTTGCGCGGCTTGCTGTGCTGCTCGTAGAACAGCGCGAACATCTCGCCGAAGGTGATTTCCGCGCGCTGCTGGCGCTTCTTGTCGGCTGGGTTGCTGCCCAGAGCCACCTTGCCGTTATGTTCGATGGCCTTGGTGCGCGCTTCGTCCACCGTGAGGTCGGTGGTGCGGCCGATCTTGATGCGCTCAGGGCGGCGGTTGATCTTCTTGTATAGAACGTAGGTCTTGGCGCCGCTGGCGCCGACACCGACAGCCAAGCCGGGCACTTTCGTGTCGTAGTAATACTTCCAGCCAGACTCCGGTATCGGAAGGTTTTGGATGCTCGCCTTGGTGAAGTTGATGCGGTTGGTGGAGCTTGTCATGGTGGTCAGAACCGTCATGGCAAACGACCGTCGGATGGACTTTTGGTTGCTACTGTATTGCTACCGCGCAAGCAAATTGCTACCCCATTGCTACCATCGGAGTCGATTTCGTGTGACGGATGAAAACTTGGTTGATTTAAAATTTACATTATAAATCAACGGGTTATGACGATTATTGATGGTTGGTGACCTAGCGTAATGCTATGCTTTTTGCGTCTTTTAATCCGTTGGTCACAAGTTCGAATCTTGTACGTCCTACCAGAGATACAGAGGGACTGGCTGTCATGGTCAGTCCCTTTTCTCGTCTGGCGTAGCCAAAGCGTAGCCGAACACATTATCCAGTCGACTTGCAGCGGCCTGCAAGCCTTCTGGCGCTACGTGTGCGTACCGCTCCACCATTGAGAGCGTTTTCCACCCTCCCAGTCTTTGAAGCTCATGCGTTGGCGTGCCGGCTTGTCGATGCCAGGTCGCGAACGTATGTCGGAGGTCATGCCATCGGAAATTCTCGATTCCGGCCAGCTCCAAGCCCTTCCACCATGCCTTGGTTGATACGTTGGCGATAGGGTGGCCACGGTATGAGAAAACGTGTGTCGGGTGTTTTCCGATCTGCTTTTGCAGCACGGCCATGGCCATGTCGTTCAGCGGAACCGCGTGCGCTCTACCGTTCTTGTGCTGCTCGGGAGTGATCCACGCATGGCGCAATTCCAGATTGATCTGAGTCCATGTCAGTCCGCGTACGTTGCCTTGCCGTAGGCCAGTGGCAACCGAGAAGGTCGCCATGTCTGCCAGGTGGGGCGGGAGGTGCTGCAGCAGCTTCGCGAATTCGGCGGGGGTGAGCGAGCGAATGCGGCCCTCTTTCTCGCGATAGAGCGATACCTTCGGAATGCGCTCGATCCATTCCCATTCATGGCAAGCCTTGCGCAGAATGGTGCGGATCAACGCCAGGTAGCGATTAGCTGTGCTTTGCGTCGCAATCTTCGCTCGCGTTGCCTTGATGTGGTCAATCGTTGCGCGGTCGATTTCATCGAGGTACCGGCCACCGAGGTGCTCGTCCAGCCAGCGCAGAATCGACTTGTCGCGTTCGTGGGTGCGCTTGTGCGCGGTTTCTTCCAAGAACTTCAGCACGGCGTCTTTCCACGTGCGCCGAGGCTTGGCGCCGAGCTTTTCTTGTTCCCATCGTTCGGCCTTCAGCCGATCATGGAACTCTTGGGCCTTGCGTTTTTCGGCAGTCCCAGTGCTGACCTGTAGAGGGCCAGATTCGCCCCGGATTGCCGGGAGTTTGACCCACCAAAAGGACGAGTCTTTTCTTCTGTAGAGCGACATTCAGTTTCGTAAGCGTCAGCTCAGCACCCTCTTGACGAGGTCCTTATGGGATAGTCAGACGTCCAGGATGTGTCGCAGCAAGCCGAAGCCTACGCGCCACTGCGTGCCATCACCGGGGTCGATGGTTGCAGTGCGGCTGTTGATGCGCACGATGGTGCCCACCACGGTCTGCAGGTACTTGTCCTCAAAGGCGACCTTCTCGCCGCAGCGAAAGTCGTTGCGCGTCGGTCGGGGGGCGGCCGGCGGCTCTGGCGCCACAGCTTGAGGGCGTGTTGCAGGATCGGGCAAGGGCGGTTCGATCGCGGCGTAAGGCAACTTCCACTCTTTGCGCTCGCGCAGGTCTTGCAACGTGACCTGCGTGTCACGCATGGCCACCACCTTGCCTTCTCGCAGACTGCCATCGCGCCAGTCCACAAAGCGCACGGTTTGACCCAGGTTCATGTCCTTGCGCACGGCAATGATGCGGCGTGGGTCGGCCAGCAGCCGCTCGATCAGCGTGCTGAGCTGGAACAGCTCCAGGCTGCTTGCGTTCTGCAGGGCGTCCAGCACCCGCGGGTCAATGCCAGACACGCTCATGCCGCCTTGCGTTGTTGATCCGCCTGACGGGACTGCCGCATCAGGTTCCAGGGCAGCAACTCATCAATGCGGTTGATGGGGTGGTCGGCTATGCGGCCGAGCACCTCCCGCAAGTAGGCCTCGGGGTCAATCCCGTTGAGTTTGGCGGTTTGCACCAGGCTGTAGATCGCCGCCGCTTGCTCGCCGCCGGCATCCGATCCCATGAACAGGTAGTTGCCCCGTCCCAAAGCCACCCCGCGCAATGCCCGCTCTGCTGCGTTGTTGTCCATCTCGATGCGCCCATCTTGGCAATACCGCGTCAGAGCCTGCCAGCGTGTCAGGCTATAGCCAATGGCTTTGGCCAACTCCGATTTGGCCGACACCCGACCAACCAACTGGCTCAACCAGACGTGCATCTCCTGCAGCAGCGGCCCGGCACGCGCCTGGCGTTGGGCCTGTCGAATGTCGGGAGGCTTTCCCCGAATGTCACGCTCGATGGCATACAGATCGGCAATGCGTCTGAGCGCCTGTGCTGCGATAGACGTCTCGTCTTTGCCGCTGCTCAGGTACAGGTCCCACCACGGTCGGCGCGCGTGCGCCCAGCATGCTGCCTCGGTGATCTGTCCTGAGGCGTACAGCTTGCCCCAGCCGCCATAGGCATCCGCCTGGAGAATGCCGCGATATTTCTTCAAGTGGCGCTCTGGATGCTCGCCTTTGCGATCTGGGGTGTACTGGTACCAGGCCGACGGTGGCGCACTTGAGCCGATCGGACGGTCATCTCTGACGTACACCCACAAGCGCCCCGTCTTGGTCTTGCCGCGCCCGGGCTGCAGCACCGGCACGGGGGTGTCGTCGGCATGAATCTTGGCAGCCGCCAGGGTGTAGCGCCCCAGTGCGGCCACCAGGGGATCAAGCAATTGACCGGCCTGGTCAACCCAGCCGGCCAGCGTTGAGCGGTCCAGCTCAACACCGCTGCGGGCGTAAATGCCGCTTTGGCGGTAGAGAGGCAAATGGTCACAGTACTTGGACACCAGCACATGGGCCAGCAGGCCGGCACCGGCCAGTCCGCGCGCTATGGGGCGGCTGGGTGCGCTGGCCTGGAAGATGGCATGGCACGCCACGCAGGCCAGCTTGGGACGCACATGCCGGATCACCTTGAAGTGGGCAGGCACGTACTCCAGTTGTTCGGAGACATCCTGTCCTATCTTACGCAGTCGAGCGCCACAAGCGGTGCACCCGCAGGACTGGCCATTTGTGTCCTGGTGCGTGTCGCTGATCTCGGGCAGGTGCTCCCGAACATCGCGCGGCAGGTGCGCGGGCAGACTGCGGTCGATCTGCGGGTCATTGGCGGGGGCCGGTGCAGATGCGGCCTTGGCTCGAGTGACCATCGCGGTCTCGCCACCATCGATCAAAGGCATCTGCGCCGACCACTGTTCGCTGGAGGTACCGAATTCGGAGCGAACCCGGCGCAGCAGTTGCAATTTGAGTTTGTCGACCATCAACTTGAGCAGGGCCACCTCGCTGTCGCGCGCCGCGATGATGCGCAGCAATTCGTCGATGTTCTGGGGCGGTTGATGGGGCGTCGGCACGGTTTTGAGTATGCCCAACTCTGCTGTCTCACCTCATCGGGAATGACCCGCAACTGCCAAGCTTTACGCCGCCAGATCGGGACGGTGCGTGCGCGCCGGCATGCGCCAGTCGATGCCTTCAAGCAGCATCGAGAGTTGGGCTGAGGTCAGAGACACGCCGCCGGATGCAGCTTGCGGCCAGACAAAGCGGCCGCGTTCGAGCCGCTTGCTCAGCAGCAGCAAACCTTGGCCATCAAACCACAGCACTTTGAGGATGTCGCCGCGCCGGCCGCGAAAGACAAAGACGTGGCCACTGAACGGGTTCTCGCTCAAAGCTCCTTGGACCATTGCCGCCAAACCGTCGAAGCCTTTGCGCATGTCGGTGTGGCCGGCCACGATCCACACCCGCGTGTTCGCTGGCAAACCGATCATGCGCGCACCACGGCCAGCACCGCCTTGAGTTGCTCGGTATCCACTGGGCCGCGCAGACGGATGACAGTGCCGCCCACCTCAATCTCCATCACCCCCTTGGGTTGGGTTGGCTGACGAGCGTTTGTGGTGGCCACCACCTCAGCTGGCCGAGCGTCTGCGACGACCGTGACCGGCAACAACGTATGAGGTGAGGACTGCCAGTGCTCGAGTTTCATCCAGCTGCGAAGCTGGTTGGCGTTGACACCGTGGCGAAGTGCCAGGCCGGCAACCGAAACCTCTGGCTTGAGCGCTTGCTCCACCAGCCAGGCCTTGAAGGCCGAGACGTAGATGCGCTTGCCGTTGCGCATGACTCGCTCCACCGTCGGGCCGTTCCACTCTGGGGTGTGTCCACTGTCTTGCATATGGACATATCCTGCATTGACCCTCCGCTCCTCACAAGAAGGGCCTTGGGGCCACGCTTACTCAGTTTCTTCCTGAGTACCGGCTACAGACACACGCAGGGTTGATTGTGTCACCAAGTACTCGATCAGCAGAGATTCAACGAACACCCAAGAGCGACCGACCTTGCAGCCAGGTATGAGGCCCGAGCGGGCGCGGGTCATGAGCGTTTGGGGGTGGATGTGCAGCAAGGACGCCGCCTCGCCCACGTTCAAGGTGCGGCTCGTCATGACGCACCCGCATGAAGCGACACGCAACCTATGGACGAATAGGGACCGTCAGCCCATCGCGCAGGTAGCGGGCCATTGGGGTACAGGCGCATTCCGGCAGGCTGGAAAACGCGTCGGTACATGGCTCCAAGAATTTCCCCCGTTGCACGCACCACACGACGACCCGCGACGGTTTTGAGGTCACCAACTCCGAATCGCTGTTTGCACCAACTGGGCAGGTTGAGCCAGCTGCAGATGCCGCGGGCCTGCTGTGTAAGTCCTCCGAGGCCATAGAGTCGCACTCCCTTGGGAAACTGGTGGAACGGGGAAATCTTCGACAGGTACTTCATGAGGTACCCGACAGCGTTTTTTGCGATAACGCGATGTGTCATACCGTGGGGCCACCATCCCTGCTTATCGAACATGGGCAGCTGTAGCCGCTTAGGAAGCCATATCGCCAGGTGGTAATGAAGGGCGCCACGCTGCTGCAATTCAGCGACCCAGAGGTACCTGAAGGGAACCCTGCGTAGCTGACACCAACGGCGTGCAGCCTTGAGGCATTTGGAAATGTGGCGTGGTTGCCAGTCGTCGACCCCGCGGTAGGTCAGGGTGACGAACCAGACGTTTTCACGCATGCCGTTGGGTGTGCCGAAGCGCTGGAGATGACCACCTGCCCAGACTTGGCGACGCAGGCGCTTGACGCGCCGTTCCATGACTAGATTTCTGGAGAAACCGATATCCAGAAAAGCCGGGCCACTTGTTTTAGATGAGACAAGCCCGGCGGCTTCGCCGCCCGTGGGCGCGCAGCGCGCCGCTTGCCCACCCACGGGCGGCAAATCCGCTGTCTGGACTGCAGAAGAAAAAGAAAGTGATGCAGGTAACCGCATGCGAACTCCAGAAGTTGGAAATTCGCGACAGGTGCGGTGTGTTTGTGAGAGGGAACTTGGCTCCTACGGTAGCTCCTGCTTTCTACCGTAACCCCGATGCGCGGGGCGACCCAGTGTCGGTGTCAGAAATAGCCTGAAATCAAGCTGTCGCAGTAGGAAGTCTATTGTGTATTGGCGTGGATCTCAAGTCGTGAAGCTGATACGACGAGCGCCGCTTGACCACAAGCCCCCACAGGTTCCCCGGCTCCCACCCCCCTGTTCGTCGCAAGCGACGGGGGGTCGCCGGGCCTTCGGCCTGTGGGTTTTGTGGACAAGCTCCGTGATCTACACGGAGCGTGGTTGCGTACACCGTTCCAGCATTTTTGCCTCGGGTGCGTAGTCGCCAATGCCGATTGAATGAGCTTCGGCCTTGATACGCAGATCAAAGAAGTGCGTCATGCAATCAGCGAAGGTTTCCCGATCAGCGTAGGGCCGACCATCAACGCCGAGAAATTTCTCCCCCTTGGGGGCCTTGACGTTGTTGCAGGCCCAATAGAACGCGGCGAGAGCGTGTCTCACCACGTCCTCGGGCCTGATCCAGTCCCAACAGTCAGGGTGCGTATTCCACGCGATGGCGGACACGATTCCATGCTGATGGCGGACAGTGTTCCAGCGTGATGGCGGACAGTGTTCCACGCTGAAGGCGGACAGCATTCCAAACTGATGGCGGACACCTGCGGGGTGTTCTGAGTGACCCGAACGCGGCATACGCTGCCCGGTTTTTTGACCGGAACCAGCGATGCCCACACCCAGGGTCACCATGAGCAAACTACGACACACACTGCAACTGCTGCACCGCGGGGCCTTGAGCACCCGTCAAATCGGTGCCGCCCTCGGCATCTCCAAATCCACTGTCAGCGAGATAGCCAGCTACGCGCGCGTGGCCGGCGTGGACTGGGCACTGGCCCAGAGCCTGAACGACGACGAACTCCAGGCCCGGCTCTACAAGCCACCCGTGGCGCGCGAGTCCCGGCACCTTGAACCCGACCACGCCCACATCCACCGCGAACTGCGCCGACCTGGCGTGACGCTGCAGTTGCTTTGGGAGGAATACCAGCAACAGCACAGCGGGCAGGCGTACAAGTACAGCGCCTTCTGCGAGAAGTACAAGGCCTGGGCCCGGCGCCTGCAGCGCTCCATGCGCCAGACCCACACGGGCGGTGACAAGCTCTTTGTGGACTACGCCGGCCAGACCGTTCCCGTGGTGGATGCCGACACTGGCGAGATACGCCAGGCCCAGGTCTTCGTGGCCGTGCTGGGCGCATCGAACTACACCTACGCCTGCGCCACCGCCAGCCAGAAGACCACCGACTGGGTGGCCAGCATCATTAGCGCGCTGGAGTTCATCGGCGGCGTGCCCCGCCTGCTGGTGCCTGACCAGCCGCGCGCCCTCATGGCCCGACCCGACCGTTACGAGCCCACCGCGCACCGCCTGCTCGAAGAGCTCTGTGCGCACTACAGCCTGGCCGTGATGCCCGCGCGCCCGGCCAAGCCACGCGACAAACCCAAGGTGGAGGTCGCTGTGCAGGTGGTCGAGCGCTGGATTCTGGCCAGGCTGCGCCACCAGACCTTCTTCAGCCTGGCCGAGCTCAACCGGGCGATTGCCGCCTTGCTGGTGGACTTGAACCAGCGCGCGTTCAAGAAGCTGCCGGGCAACCGCACTAGCGCCTTCGCCGAACTCGACCGGCCAGCCCTGCGCCCCCTGCCGCCGGTGCGCATGCCCATCGCGCGCTTCAAACCCGCCCGCGTCAACATCGATTACCACGTTGAGCTCGATGGCCACTACTACTCGGTGCCCCACGCCCTGGTGGGTGAGCCGGTGGAGTTGCGCATCACGGCCGGCACGCTCGAAGTCCTGCACGGCAGCAAACGCGTGGCCGCCCACGCCCTCAATCCCCGACGGGGTGCACACACCACCACGCCCGAGCACATGCCGGCCTCGCACCGGGCGCACCTGCAGTGGACGCCGGCCAAGCTCATCGCCTGGGGTGAGCGCGTGGGCGCGGCCACCGCCGCCGTGGTGCGCTGGCAGATGGAGCACCGCCAGCATCCCGAGCAGGGTTACCGCTCCTGTCTGGGCCTCATGCGCCTGGGCCGTGAGTACGGGGCTGACCGGCTGGAGGCCGCCTGTGCGCGGGCGCAGTCGATTCGCTCACCGTCCTACAAGAGCATCGCCTCCATCCTGGGCTGCGGCCTGGACCAGCGGCCGCTGGATGCGCCGATGGCCGCACAGGCGAGCCTGCCGCTGCACGAGAACGTGCGCGGGCCGGGCTACTACCACTGAACTCCAACGTGCAAGCAAACCTAACAAGGAAGAACCATGCTCAACGAACAGACCTTGAACCAACTGCGCGCCCTGCGCCTGGACGGCATGGTGGCCGCCCTCAGCGACGCGGCCACCCACATCACGGCCAGCGAGCTGCCCTTTGAACAACGCCTGGCGCTGCTGGTGCAGCGCGAGGTGGACTGGCGTGACAGCAAGCGCCTGGAGCGCCTGTTGAAGGCGGCCCGCCTGAAGGTCTCCAGTGCCTGCCTGGAGGACATCGACTGGCGCGCCAGCCGGGGCCTGAGCCGAGAGGTCATCACCAGCCTGGCCGGCGGGGACTGGCTGCGCCATGGCCACAACGTGCTGCTCACCGGCGCCACCGGGTGCGGCAAGACGTGGCTCGCCTGCGCACTGGGGCAGCAGGCCGCGCGCCTGGGCTTCTCGGTGCTCTACACCCGCGCGCCACGGCTGCTGCAGGAGCTGCACGTGGCCCACGGCGATGGCAGCCTGGGCAAACGGCTGGCGCAACTGGCGCGGCTGGACCTGCTCATCCTGGACGACTTCGGCATCGCGCCGATTGCCGCGCACGAGCGAAACGACCTGCTGGAATTGCTGGACGACCGGGTGGGCACGCGCTCGACGCTCATCACCAGCCAGTTGCCGGTGACGGCCTGGCACGCCTGGCTGGACGAGCCCACGCTGGCCGACGCCATCCTGGACCGCATCGTGCACGGCTCGCACAAGATAGCCCTCAAGGGCGAGTCGATGCGCAAGCTCACCAAGGCCGTCTGAGCCGGCCGCGCCGACCGCCATTCCACGCTGATGGCGGACACTTCGGCTACGATTTGAGCGTCACTCAGGACACCCGCGCAACGTGTCCGCCATCGCCTGGAACGCTGTCCGCGATGGGAATGGAATCACTGTCCGCCATCAGTGGAATGCGCACTCTTGCTGCTCAACCTCAACGCTTGGATGGGTCCACCGTGCGTGTGCCAGAGCTTGGTCTGCCGCGCCCAACGCAAAGGCGATGAAGCGGTCCATGCGACGTAGCTCCTTCGCCGAGACGACAGCTTCGGCGTTCCACCCGGCTTGCGGATCCTCTTCCTGGCTTGGCACCCGTCCAGCGATGGAGACACCCGTGCCTTCACCCACGGCTGCATCCAGGGTGCGGATCCCAGACTGGCCTGCCAGCAGGCGTTGCCAGGCCACTTCCACATTGCACCCCAAAGGAGATACCAAGCCCAAGCCAGTGATGACGACCCGACGATCCATGCTGCACCTTCCACTGTGAAATCCAGCTCCTGCGAAGCGTTGAGCGTGATTTATTGATGATCGTTGTCATCATAAGTGAGTTTTGATGATGGGTATCATCTAATGCATGAAAGTGAGCAAAGCACAGGCCGCCGAGAATCGCGAAGGAATCGTGGAAGCCGCTGCGCGCCTTTATCGGGAGAAGGGCCTGGATGGCGTGGGCGTGGCCGAGATCACACGCGATGCAGGCTTGACGCACGGCGGGCTGTACCGACACTTTGAGTCCAAGGATGCGCTCGCGCGCGAGGCGTGCCTGCGTGCATTTGAGTGGACGATCACGCCGCTAGACGGATGGGAGCCTCGGGAGGCGGAAGGTGCGCCTGAAACCAGACTCCGTGCGCTGGTGCATGGCTACCTTTCTGTGAACCACCGCGATCACCCTGGAGAGGGTTGCCCTGCTGCGGCATTGGCGGCGGATGCTGCAAGAGCGGGGCCTGAGATGTCAAAGGTTTTTGCACAGGGGGTGGAGCGCAACATCCAGCGCTTTATGAGCGTGCTCCCGGGTAATGACGGGGCCAAGCGTACCCGGACTATCGCGACCCTTAGCAGCATGGTTGGTGCATTGGTTCTCGCCCGCGCCACGGCGGCAGGCAACCCGGCGCTGTCCGAAGAAATATTGGCAACCTTGCGGGAGCAGTTAGCCCCGTAGTCGCTGGATTTGGACAGGCGCTCGCACATTTGAAGCGCTCATCACGTTAGTGCTGACGATGAGGCTGCTAGCCTTAGGGGCCTGTCCATCCTTTGCGCAGCGGGTTTGGATAGGCGCCAAACGGGCGCCTGGCTTGAAAGGCTTCCGGCAACTTTTTCCACCACGCGCTTTATGTACCTACCTGCACAATTCGCCGAGTCCCGGATTGGGGAGCTTCACCGCATCGTCCGCGAGAACGCGCTGGGCATGCTGGTGACACACACTCCCGCCAGTTTGGAGGCCAACCACCTTCCATTTTTTCTGGATGGCGACATGCTGCTGGCGCATGTGGCGCGTGGCAATCCCATCTGGCGCGAGGTACGCGACGGCGATCAAGTGCTTGTCGTCTTCCGCGGCGTCGAAGGTTATATCTCTCCCAACTGGTATCCTGGTAAACAGGAGACTCATCGGCGCGTGCCTACCTGGAACTACGAGGTTGTCCATGCCCACGGAACGATTCATGTCCGCGACGATGTGAAATTCGTTCGCAGAGTGGTCGCCTTGCTAACGCGCCAGCATGAGGCGGGGCAGGCACAGCCGTGGAAGATGGGCGATGCGCCCACAGACTACCTGGATGAGCAACTGCGGCATATCGTGGGCATTGAGATCCGTCTCGGGCGACTGGAAGGAAAGCGCAAGCTGAACCAGCACCACGGCGAGCAAGACCGCGAGGGCGCGATTCAAGGACTGGAGTCCCGCGGCAACCATGGGCTCGCCAAAGCCATGAGGGAGGCGACGTCCCCCACATCGTGACCCGCAACTCCTTGGCCGGCCGGCTTGCGGCCATGCGCGAAGCGGGGTGGCGGGCCTCAGTGCGTTGCCTGCCAGGTGATGCGCGGGCCAGCAAACGATCCAGGCCCTGACCTAGCAAGGTGGGCACTGGTGGTAAGCCCGGCCATGGTGGCTGCCATGCAATCCGTCGGCGGACCTGCTGGGGGCGGTAATGCCCGGCAGTGTGGTGGCGAATCGCCTCCTGCGCGCCTCGGTGAAAGCCGCGCGCCGCATCGCGTGCCGTCGCGTTGGCGCAGAGCGTGCAATGGCGATGCCGGAGCCGGTCGGCACGGATGCCTTATTCCGGGAGCGGGCCCATGAAGGATTCCGAGGGTTGCCGCATCTCGCCCGCGGGCATGGCACCATGCGGTTTTCTATGTGGGAGTGAATCCATGAAATTCTGGCGGGCGGGTGCGTTCGGAGCGTTGGTGTTGGCGGGCTGTGCCAGCCAGCAAACGCTGGTGCCGCAGATTCAGCAAGGCGAATCCGAAGGGAAAAAGACCGTGACGGTGGCGCCCGCGAGTGCCGCGTGCTCCCGGCCCCAGTGCCCCGTGCTGGCGGCGGCGTGGAGCGCGGCGAAGCCGGCGCAGGCGGTGCTCACCGTGGGCCTGCCCCATCAGGCGGCGGAGGTCACGGGCGCGGACTTCCATTTGGGGGGCGGGCAGGCAGTGCGCGTGCGTTCACGTTCGCGCGCCGAGGCCGCTGCGCTGGGCTACCCCGCCACGGCGTTCGATGTGCCCTTGCGGCTGGTGGACCAAATCGCCTATACGCCGCGTAGCTGGGTGCGGGTTCACACCGCCGATGGGCGCAGCGTGGATGAGACGCTCAACAGCGGTGAGGAGCGCAGCAAGGCCGTCGAGGCGATGAGCTACTTTGTCACTGCCGTGGAGTCCGCCAGCGGCCAGGTGGCCAACCCCGACAGCTCTCGCGGCGGCTTGATGGACCGCCTGGGCGGCGGCAAATAGGGCATCAGCGGTCCACGTCCAGCCAGCCCCACATCGACACGAACAGCGCCACCGCAGTGGCGGCGCCCAGCAGGCTGTGGATGTAGAACAGCGCCAGCGGCACCGCCCAGATCATGAGGCGCAGCGACTGGCTGTAGTACAGGCCCGCGCGCATCAGACTGCGCTCGCCCAGGGTCTGCCATGACCGGCGCGCAGCGGACTCCACGGGCATGCCCGCCACGAAGCCGGCGTGGTGGTAGTTGCGCGCCGCCAGCATCGAGGTCAGAAATGCGAGTGCCAGCAGCACCAGCACGGCGAACGCGTTCCAGAAGGCCAACCCCTGGTCGGTGCCCAACGGTGGAAAACCGTGGTGCCACCACTGCGACGGCCAGTGGCCCTGGGTGAGCGTGAGCCCGCCCATGAAGGCCAGGGTGGCGGTGGTCGCCGTCATGGTGCAGGACATGAGCGAGTTGCGTAGCGTCTGGACCCCCAGCACTTCGGTGCCCTTGTGCTGCGCAATGGCGGTAAACCATTCCTGCCGCAACCGTGTATGGGCGCGTGTGGCGGAAGGTGCCCACGCCCAGTGCCGCACAAGGTACAGCAACGGCAGCGCTGCGGTGAGGAGAAACAGCAGGGAGTCCATGTGCATCGCTATGAATTAAGGAGCTTATAGCGCTTGCTGGTATTGGTTTTCAATGCGTTACTGCGATGAATTCAGCCAATGACAAGCGCTGCCAGCTATTTTTTCAGGAGCGCGTGCGGCGATCCCAGAAGTGTTGCAGCTGCATCCCCGCCAGCATGGCGGCCACGAACAGCCAGACCTCGCCGCGCAGCGTCCCCAGGTTCATCACGGCCGGGCCGGGGCAGAACCCCGCCAATCCCCAGCCAATGCCGAACAGCGCCGCGCCGGTCAGCAGGCGTTTGTCCACCGCGGTGGAGGAGGGCAGCTGCATGGGGTCTCCCAGCAGCGAGGTCTTGCGCTTGCGGGCCCAGGTGAACGCCACCAGCCCCACAAGAATGGCGCCCCCCATGACGAAGGCGAGCGAAGGGTCCCATGCGCCGAAGAAGTCCAGGAAGTTCTGTACTTTTGCGGGATTGCCCATGCCCGACAGGATCAGGCCCAGTCCGAAGACCAGGCCGGCAATCAGTGATGCGATGGCAGAAGCCATGGTGTTTCTCCTTGAGATGGGGTCAGGCCAGCACGTGACGCACCACGAACACCGTGGCGGCGCCGGCACCGATGAAGGTCAGGGTGGCGGCCAGGGAGCGCAGCGACAGGCGCGACAGCCCGCACACGCCATGGCCGCTGGTACAGCCCGATCCCAGCCGGGTGCCAAAACCGACCAGCAGGCCGGCCAGCACGATGACCAGCGGGTTGCTGGGCATCTCCATGGGTGGTAGGGGGGCGATGAGCTGCCAGACCAATGGCGCCACCACCATGCCGATCACGAAGGCCGCACGCCAGCCCCAGTTGGCAACGCTGGCCCAGCTGCTGCGCTGCAGCAGCGCGCCCACGATGCCGCTGATGCCGGCGATGCGCCCCAGCAGCACGATCAGCAGCGCCGCGGCCAGGCCGATCAGCATGCCGCCGGCCAGCGATGACCAGGGGGTGAACGAATTCCAGAGGATGGTCATGGGATCAAGCTCCTTGCTTGCAGAAAAGGCGATGGATGGCCTGCATCAGCTGCAGTGCGCGGTCGTCCGCCAGTTGGTACCAGATGAATTTGCCTTCACGGCGGGTTTGCACCAGCCCGTCGCGGCGCAATACGCCCAACTGCTGTGACAGCGTGGGCTGGCCGATGCCGGTGAGCTGCTCCAGCTCGCCCACGGTGCGCTCGCCTTCGGTCAGCTGGCACAGCAGCATGAGCCGGTCTTCGTTGCCCAGCAGCTTGAGCATGGTCACGGCTTCGCCCGCATGGGCGCGCATGGCGGGCAGGTCCAGGGTCGTGGCGTCGTCAATCATGATGGAGGTGCAAGACAATATGTTTTCATATAATATATCAAAAAATAAACTGTTGTTGGTTGGTGGTGCTGCTTCGGCACTTCCGTCTTCATTGCGAAAGGACCT
Organism: Diaphorobacter sp. LI3; assembly: GCF_022807955.1. Taxonomy (NCBI): domain Bacteria; kingdom Pseudomonadati; phylum Pseudomonadota; class Betaproteobacteria; order Burkholderiales; family Comamonadaceae; genus Diaphorobacter; species Diaphorobacter sp. LI3. The sequence goes on from NZ_CP094346.1 coordinate 2,027,630, forward strand.
TCATGCCCCACGCCTCCATGCATATCGAGCCCTTCTTCGACCCCGTGACGGGCACCGTGAGCTATGTGCTCGCAGACACCGACGCCGGCCAAGCGGCCGTGATCGACCCCGTGCTGGATTTCGAGCCGAAGTCCGGCACGCTGACCAGCGCCTCATCGGACCGCATCATTGAATACGTGCGCCGCCAGGGCTGGCAGGTGCAGTGGATCCTGGAAACCCACGCACACGCCGACCATCTCTCGGGCGCGCAGCACATACGCCACCACCTCGGCGGCAAGGTCGCCATCGGCGCGCACATCCGCGCGGTGCAGCAGCTCTTTCGCAGCGTGTTCCATTTCGAGCGCAGCTTCCTGCCCGACGGCAGCCAGTTCGACCACCTGTTCGAGGACGGCGAGACCTTCCATGTCGGCGGGCTGGAGCTGACGGCGCTGCATGTGCCGGGCCATACGCCTGCCGACATGGCCTACCGCGTGGGTGACGACGTGTTCGTGGGCGACACGCTGTTCATGCCCGACGTGGGTACGGCCCGCGCGGACTTTCCGGGTGGCGATGCCGCCACGCTGTACCGCTCCATCCAGCGCCTGCTGGCGCTGCCCGCGCACACCCGACTGCACATGTGCCACGACTATCCGCCCGAGAACCGCGCACCTGCCTGGGTCAGCACCGTGGCAGAGCAACGCAGCGGCAACATCCATGTGCACGAGGGCGTGACCGAGGCCGCGTTCGTGCAGATGCGCACCGCGCGGGACGCCACACTGGCGATGCCCACGCTCATCCTGCCTTCGGTGCAGGTCAATGTGCGCGCCGGCAAGCTGCCGCCCGCGCAGGACGATGGGCGTACCTATATCCAGCTGCCCATCAATGCGTTCCTGAAAGGGGCTGGCGCGCCGCAGGGCGTGTCGTGATGCCGGCGGCGCACCTCTTTGCGCCACTGGGCCGGGTTGCTAAGGAGCGGAGTGGCCGCTGATGAGCGCGAGGTGTTGGGCCAGCGTGGCAGCCGACAGCTCGCCCACGCGCACTGCGGCCAGGCGGCCCTGGCGGTCATAGAACAGGGTGGTGGGCAGGGCTTTGTGACCTAGCGCGCTACCCAGCTGGCCCGCTGAGTCCAGCAGCACATCGGCGGCCGGCAGGCGCTGCTGCGCCGCAAACCGGGCGACTGTCTCGGGCGGCTCCCCCTGGTTCACCCACAGAAAACGCACCTGTGACTGGGGCGACTGCGCCTCGCGCGCCTGCAGCATGACGGGCATCTCGCGCCGGCAGGGCGGGCACCAACTGGCCCACAAGTTCACCACCACGGGCTGCCCCTTCAGCTCTGGCAGGGCGACCGTGCGCGCATCCAGCGCCACGCCTTGCCATGAGGGCAGGGCGGCCTGCTCGCGCGGTGCCGTAGCCTGCAGCACGCCCCAACCCAGCAGCCATACGCCGGCGAATGTGGCCAGCCCGGCCGTGGCGCTCTGCCGCCATGGGCTGCGGCGCAGCCACAGCAGCGCGACATAGAGCAGCGCGGCGCCCAGGCCCGCCCAGGGCGACCACCCGCCGTCGCGGATGTCGAGCACAGCCACCGGCGCGCTGGCATACAGATCCGCATAGCGCAGCACGAAGCCCAGCCGCGCCGCGATCAGTGCGACCAGGGGCAGCCGCCAGCCATGCGGGCCGCCCGTCAGGCCACGCCGTGCGGCCAGTCGCTCATGCACCATCGTGCCCAACTGCCAGGCGCCCAGGAGCACCAGCAACATCCACGGCAGGACCAGTGGGCCCAGGTGCAGTACGCGGTCCACGGCGGCGTCAGTCCTTTGCCGCCGAAGAGGTCACCGCCAGCGCCGGAAGGCACAGCCGCGCCCGCAGGCCGGGCTGGGCCGGCTCCAGCGTCAGCGTGCCATGGGCGCTTTCGGCGATGCGGCGCACGATCGTCAGGCCCAGGCCGCTGCCGGGCGAGGAGCTGGACTTGCGCCAGAAACGCCGCAGCGCTTGCTCGCACTCCGCAGGGGTCAGGCCGGGGCCTTCGTCGCGCACACAGACTTCCACCGTGCCCGGGCCGGCAGCATCGGCTTGCCAGCGCAGCGTGGCACTCACAGGGGCGGGGCCCTGGTGATGGCGCAGCGCGTTGTCGATCAGGTTGGTGATGGCGCAGGCCAGCAGCGCGGGGGGCAGCGGTAGCTGTATTGCCTGCCAGGCTGCCGGGTCGGCGGGTATTTCTGCCGCGTCCAGCGGTGGGGAGGGCAACTGAATGCCCTCGTTCTCGGCACGCTGCAGGGACTGGCTGCAGGCCAGGCGGAAGGCCTGCGCGATGCCGGTGCCCACGGTGGCGCGCGCCTCTCCCGCGCTGGCGCTTTCCACGCGTGCAAGCTGCAGCAGTTGCTCCAGCGTGGCGTGCATGTGGTCAATGCCTTCGCCCGCTTGGCGCAGTGCGTTGGCGGCCTTGTCGGGGCTGGCGTTGTTGTTGCCCGCGGCAAGTGTCAACTGCGCCACCTGCACATGGGTCTTGATGGCGGTGAGCGGCGTGCGCAGCTCATGCGCCGCGTCGGCGGTCCAGCGGCGCTCGTGTTCCATGCTGGCGTCCATGCGCGCCAGCAACTGGTTCAGGCTGTCCACCAGCGGGGCCAGTTCCTTGACGTCGCGGCCCGACTGCACGGGCGTGGGGTCGTGGGGTGGGCGCTGCACCAGCTCCTCGCGCAGGCGCTGCAGCGGGCGCAGGCTGCGCGTGCCCATCCACCAGGTCAGCAGCAGGATGACGGCAAGCGCCAGCACGAAGGGCAGCACCAGCGTGCGCACGAAGGTCTGCACCAATTGGTCGCGCACATCCAGCCGGTCGGCGGTGGCCACGCGCACCCCCTTGTCCTCCAGCACATAGGTGCGCCACTGCTTGCCGCCCTTGGTGATCTGGCCAAAGCCCGCGCTGCCGGCAGAGGCCATGTCCGGGATGTTGTTGGTGCGCGCGATGGGCAGGATGTCCACTTCGCTGCGCACCAGGCTCACCTCGCAGGCCACGCCATCGCGGCCAATGACCGACAGCAGCGCATCGTTGCTGGCGCGCGGCGCTGCCGCCAGCTCGGCCTGCTGGAACTGCTGCACGATGCCCACCACCATCCGGGCCGATGCGATGAGGCGGTCGTCCAGCAGCGTGCGCAGCTCGCGCTGCATGTTGGTGAACTGCCAGATCGCCACGCCGCTCCAGACCATGCAAATGGTCAGGCTCAGGCCCAGCACCAGCCGAACCCGCAGGCTTTGCATAGGTCGTGCCGTCATGCCGCACCGCCGCAGTAGCGCGCGCCCAGCCGAAAGCCCAGGCCGCGCACGGTGTCGATCACATCGGCGCCGAGCTTCTTGCGCAGATGGTGCACGTGCACGTTCACGGTGTTGCTGCCCACGTCCTGGTCCAGGCCGTACAGGCTGTCATGCAGCTGTGCCGCGCTCAGCACGCGCCCGTGCGCCTGCAGCAGGGCCTGCAGCAAAGCCCATTCGCGGCGCGAGATGTCTATCGCCACGCCGTTGCGCGTGACTTCGCCGGTGGCCATGTTGACCTGGCAGTCGCCCAGCGCCAGCAGGTCGCTGGTGCGCCCGCCCGCGCGGCGCAGCAGGGCGCGCAGGCGCAGCACCAGCTCCTGCAGGTCGAAGGGTTTGGTCAGGTAGTCGTCGGTGCCGGTCTGAAAGCCGGCCACCTTGTCCTCGATGGTGCTGCGCGCGGTAAGGATCAGCACCGGCAGCGCCAACCCCTTGGCGCGCCACTGGCGCAGCAGGCTGATGCCGTCGCCATCGGGCAGGCCTAAGTCCAGCACGCAGGCATCGAACTGGCGACTAGTCATGTGGGCCTGCGCCTGCGCCACGCTGCCCGCGGTGTCGCTGGTGAAGCCGTGCAACTCCAGCCCGGCCTGGATGCCGCTGGCCACCAGTGCGTTGTCTTCGACGATCAGGATGTGCATGCGGCCCGCTTGGCAAAAGCCCGCATTCTAGGAACGGCGCGTTATCCCCACATTAACGGCGCACCCGCTGCGTCGGTATCATTGACTGTATAAACGCACAGTCTTTTGTATGCCGCAGCCCGGCCCTGCGCCCGCACCGCACCGCTTTTACTACCTGCACAACTTCCAGCGTGCGCTGGACTGGCTGCACACGCGCTATGGCGACCTGCTCGGTGTGGACGACCTGCAGTTCCTCACCGACTTTCGGCAACTGCCCCAGGCCGCACAGGCCCTGCTGGTGCGCATGGTGATGCGGCGCGGGCCGTGGTTTCGCGCGAGCAAGCTGGCCTATGACGAGATTCCCGACACGCGCGACGCCGCCGCGCCGCTGCTGTCGCGGGGCTGGCTGTGCGCCGATGCGCCCCTGGGTCTTTTGGAGCTGTTCGCCTTGCATACCAAGCGCGAGCTGCTACAGATTTTGCAGGGCACTGCGCTGCACCCCACCATGCGCAAGGCCGAGATGCTGCAGGCCCTGGCCGACCGCGCTGACCTGCGGCAGCCCTACGCCGCCTGGCACCCGCATGCCGACGAGCCCGTGTGGCAGGTGACGGTGGGCGCGCGCTGCGAGCGCTTGCGGCTCATGTTCTTCGGCAACCTGCACCAGAGCTGGGCGGAGTTCGTGCTGGCCGACCTGGGCGTGTTCCGCTACGAGGCCGTGCCGCTGGACGCTGCCTCGCGCCCGTTCCAGAGCCCAGCCGATGTGGACACCTACCTCGCCCTCAGCGCCTGCCGCCAGGCGCTGGACGCGGAGGGCTTCGACGCCGCTGCGCTGCTGCAGGTCCTGGCCGCCGCGCACAGCGCCACGCCGTGGCTGGAGCAGCGCCGCGCGCGGGTCCTGCTGCGCGTGGGCCAGGCCTGCGAGCGTGCGCACGACTGGCCGCTGGCCGCACAGGCCTACGCCGCCAGCCGCGCCCCCGGTGCGCGCCACCGCCAGATACGCGTGCTGGAGCGCATGCAATGCTCCGATCAGGCTCTAGCCCTTGCCCATCAAGCGCTGGCTGCTCCTGAAAGTGAAGAAGAACACCAGCGCGTGGCGCGCATGCTGCCGCGTCTGCGCCGCAGCCTGGGGCAGGGCGGCGGGCCGCGCCGGCCGGCACTGGCCCCGGCCGTGGCCGCGCTGCGCATGGACGTGGAACTGCCCGCGCCCACGCCGCCCCAGTCGGTGGAGCACGCGCTGCGCGCGCACTGGCACTGCGCCGAGGCGCCGGTGTTTTATGTGGAGAACATGCTCGTCAACGCGCTGTTCGGCCTGCTGTGCTGGCCGGCCATCTTTGCGCCGCTGCCGGGCGCGTTCTTCCACCCCTTCCAGAGCGGCCCGGCCGACCTGGGCGCGCCCGACTTCGTGGCGCGCCGCCAGGCCTTGTTCAACGCCTGCCTGGCCGAGCTGCACGACGGCCGCTACCGCGCCACCATCCTGCAGCGCTTTGAAGAGAAGCACGGCACCCAGTCGCCCTTCGTGGCCTGGGGCGCGTTGAGCGCCGAGCTGCTGGCGCTGGCGCTGGACTGCATTCCGCCCGCGCACCTGGAGCGGCTGTTTGCCCGGCTGCTGTGCGACGTGCAGTCCAATCGCACCGGCCTTCCCGACCTGGTGCGCTTTTGGCCCGGCCGCCCGCCCGGGGCCGAGCGCTATGCGCTGGTGGAGGTGAAGGCCCCCGGCGACAAGCTGCAGGACAACCAGATCCGCTGGCTGGATTACTGCGTGGCGCAGGGCATTCCGGTGCAGGTGTGCCACGTGCAGTGGTGCGCCCCGGCATGACGCCCGCCCCGCGCCCCCAGGTGGTGGCCGTGCGCGCGCTGTGCGAGTTCACGGCCCGCACGGGCGACCTGGACCTGCGCTTCACCCCCGCCCCCAGCGCGCTCGAAGGCATGGAGGGCCACCGCGCGGTGCAGCAGCGCCGGGGCGCCGGCTACGAGGCCGAAGTGCCGCTGACCGGCACGTACGACCACCTGACGGTGCGCGGCCGCGCCGATGGCTGGAACGCGGTGCTGGGGCAGCTCGAAGAAATCAAGACCTACCGCGGCACGCTGGACAGCGTGCGCCCCCACCACCGCGCGCTGCACTGGGCCCAGGCCCAGGTGTACGGCCACCTGCTGTGCCAGGCGCGCGGGTTGGCGGGGCTCAAGCTCGCGCTGGTCTACGTGCACGCCACCACCCATGCCGAGACCGTGCTGGTGCAGGAACACACCGCCGCCGCGCTGCAGGCGTTCTTTGCCACGCAGTGCCAGCGCTACCTGGCCTGGGCGCACAGCGAGGCCGCGCACCGCCAGGAGCGCAACGCCGCCCTGGCGCGGCTGCGCTTTCCGCTGCCCGCGTTCCGCGCCGGGCAGCGCGAGCTGGCCGTGGCCGTGTACCGCACCGCACACCCCAACGCAGAGGGTGCCAGCGCCCCCGCCGGGCGCTGCCTGCTGGCCCAGGCGCCCACCGGCATCGGCAAGACCCTGGGCACGCTGTTCCCGCTGCTCAAGGCTATGGCGCCCCCGGCCACGGTGCCCCCGGTCATGGTGCTCCCGGCCACGGTGCCCCCGGCGATGACCACGCCAGGGCAAGGCGGGCCGGCTCCGGCCGCTGCCGCATCCGGCGCCGCCGCCGATGCGGTGGCCAGCGGGGACACGGAAACCATCAAAAAAGAGAGCGCGCCACGCTTGCCCAGCGGCCTGGACAAGCTGTTTTTCCTCACCGCCAAGGGCACGGGCCACGGCCTGGCGCTGCACGCGCTGGCCCAGTTGCAGGACGCGCTGGCACCCCACGCGCCCGGCACGCCGCTGCGTGTGCTGGACCTGCACGCGCGCGACAAGACCTGCGAACACCCCGGCAGCGCCTGCCATGGCGATGCCTGCCCGCTGGCGCGCGGCTTCTTTGACCGGCTGCCCGCCGCCCGCGCCGCCGCCGTGCAGCAGCCCGCGCCTTGGGATGTGCCCGCCGTGCGCAGCGTGGCGCTGCAGCACGGCATCTGCCCCTACTACCTGTCGCAAGAGCTGGTGCGTTGGGCCGACGTGGTGGTTGCCGACTACCACTACTACTACGACAGCGCCGCCATGCTCTACGCCCTCACGCAGCAGCAGGGCTGGCGCGTGGCCGTGCTGGTGGACGAGGCCCACAACCTGCTGGAGCGCGCACGCAGCATGTACACCGCGCCGCTCTCGCCCTTCGAGCTGGCCGCCGCGCGCCAGGCCGCCACCGGCCCCGTGAAGAAGGCGCTCGACGCGCTGCACCGCCAGTGGAACGCGCTGAACAAGACCGTGGGCCAGGCCGCAGAAGACGCTGGCACGCCGGGCGCACCCGGCGCACTGCACACCGGCGCCACCGCACCCGCGCACCCCCTCGCCGCCACGCCCACCTACCAGGCCCACACCACCGTGCCGCCCGCGCTGCTGGGCGCCGTGCAGCGCGCCGTAGGCGCCATGGCCGAGGCCCAGGCCGACCAACCCCTGCCGCCGGGCGACGCGGTGCTGGCGTTCTACTGGTCGCTGCTGCACTTCCAGGCCCTGGCCGAGCAGTTCGGCCCGCATGCGTTGTTCGATCTGCAGCGCACCGCCACGCCACCGCGCAGCCACAGTGGCCGGGCGCGCACACCCGCCACCACGCTGTGCATCCGCAACGTCATGCCCGCACCGCACCTGGCCGCGCGCCACGCGGCGGCGCAGGCCACGGTGCTGTTCTCGGGCACGCTCAGCCCGCCGCAGTTCTACCGCGACCTGCTGGGCCTGCCGCCCGACACCGCCTGGCTGGACGTGGCCGCCCCCTTTGCCGCCCACCAGCTGCAGGTGCGCGTGGCCCCGCACATCTCCACCCGCTGGCGTGACCGCGAGGCCTCACTCGCCCCCATCGCCGATCTGGTGGCCGCGCAGTACGCGCACCAGCCCGGCAACTACCTGTGCTTTGCCAGCAGCTTCGACTACCTGCAGCGCGTGGCCGCCACCCTGGCCCAGCGCCACCCGCAGGTGCCCCAATGGCAGCAAACGCGCGAGATGGACGACGCCAGCCGCGCCGCCTTCCTCGCCCGCTTCACCGAAGGTGGCCAGGGCGTGGGCCTGGCCGTGCTGGGCGGCGCCTTTGCCGAAGGCGTGGACCTGCCGGGCACCCGCCTCATCGGCGCCTTCATCGCCACGCTGGGCCTGCCGCAGGTGAACGCGGTGAACGACGCCATGCAATGTGCGCTGGACGAGGCGATGGGCCCTGGCCAGGGCTATGCCTGCACCTACCTCTACCCCGGCCTGCGCAAGGTGGTGCAGGCCGCCGGCCGCGTGATCCGCACCGAACACGACCGGGGCGTGGTGGTGCTGATGGACGACCGCTTTCAGCGTGCAGAGGTGCGCGCGTTGTTGCCACGGTGGTGGCTGGTGGGGTGAGGGGCTGGGTTCGGATGGGGGCAGCACGCGTGCCCGTCCTACCGAAAGGCGCTGGATGCTATGAATGTGGTAGCTGCTAGCGCTTATATAAATGGCCTTGGCGGCCAATTTAGTTGATAAATCCGGAGGGTTTGATTCCCGAACCGGCTTGAAGGGAAGGCTGATTTTTCAGTGAAATGCTCAGGAAGCGCTGAGCAAAGACTCCGCTTCAAAGGCTGTGGGGCAGCTTGCGGCCAGAAGCCGACGCTCGATAAGGAGGACTTATGGCGAGCTATGGCATGCATGGAGGCTCGATAAAGGTACGCGCCTGGTAAGCTGTGCCACTTGATTCTTAGCTACAGTGCTCAGTCATGAACATCCTTCTATTTCTCGGCGGGCTTTTCTTGCTGGTCATGGGTGCCAGCTTGTTGGTGCGAGGCTCTTCCAAGCTGGCCCTGTCGTTTGGCATCAGTCCGCTGGTCGTGGGACTGACGATCGTTGCGCTCGGCACAAGCGCACCCGAGGTTGCAGTCAGCGTGGGGGCCGTGCTCGATGGGAAAACCGACATTGCCATTGGCAACGTGGTGGGCAGCAACATATTCAACGTTCTGTTCATCCTTGGCATCAGCGCGTTGATTGCACCGCTGGTGGTCAACATTCAGCTGATACGCCAGGAGGTACCGATCATGATCGGTGCATGTTTTCTCTTGCTCGCCTTGGGGTTGGACGGTCAACTTTCGTTTTTCGATGGCGGTTTTCTCTTCGTGCTGCTGGTGTCTTACACAGTGTTCCTGATCGTGCAGTCACGGCGCGAAACCCAGCTCGCCAAGGACGAATACGCGGGTGAGATCAAACCCTCTGCCCCCGGCGCCTGGGACGATCGGTTGCCGGTTCAGTTGCTGCTGATTGCCGCTGGCCTAGCTGCGTTAGTGTTCGGCTCCGAGTACCTAGTGCAAGCATCGGTGAGTTTCGCAAAGGCCATGGGTGTGAGCGACCTGATCATTGGGCTGACCATCGTTGCCGCTGGTACCAGCATGCCCGAGGTTGCCACCAGCATCGCCGCAGTCATCAAGGGCGAACGGGACATCGCAGTGGGCAATGTGGTGGGAAGCAATACCTTCAACATTCTGGGCTGCCTGGGTGTCTCGGGCCTAGTGTCGGGTGACCTGGGGTTGGACATGGCTCCATCGCTGCTGGCCTTTGACATCTGGGTCATGGTGGCAGTGTCGTTTGCCTGCCTCCCCGTGTTCATGACTGGTCGCGAGATCGCTCGCTGGGAAGGCGGGGTCTTTCTGGGCTACTACGTCGCATACGTGGCTTACTTGATCATGGCCGCGCAGCAGCACGATGCGCTGCCAGCATTCTCGGGCGTCATGCTCAGCTTCGTCGTACCGCTGACGGTCGTGACGCTGGTTGTTGTGTTGATCCGCCGCCCAGTAAAGAAACGATAGAGCACTAAAACTTTGCCCTCTATCACTAGCTAATGCCTGCTATGGGTCGAAAGCCGCTGCTGATAAAAAAAGCCCATCGCAGTTGCGCTGGGCTTTTCCATTCAGTGCACCTGCGCCCGCAAGCGCCCAGTGCTCAGCACCCGGCAGGCATCACACCTTCCGCACCTTCACGGGCAACCCCTGCCGCACCACGGCCCCCGACACCCAGTCGATCCACACGTTGTCCTTGGCGGGCCGGGTGGGGTCGGCAAAGCCCAGCGCGTTCAGGTTCACGCCGTTGCCGTGCTGCGGGTTGTGGGCCATGGGCTTGCCGTCGACGGTGTGAACGGCGGCACCCAGCTGCTTGTGGCCGTAGCCGTATTCGATGGCCAGGGCGCCCTGGGCGATGCCGCTGCGCACCAGGGCCACGCCCTGCAGCTTGGCGCCGGGGGTGCTGACCTCGATGCGGTCGCCGTTGGCGATGCCCAGCTTGGCCGCATCCTCCTTGTTCAGGCTGATGGGGTTGTGCGGGTGCACCTGGCGCAGACGGCTGGCGGCAATCGACATGCTGCTCATCAGGTTGGACTTGTAGCTGCTCATGGTCAGCGGCCAGTCCTGCTCGGTGAAGCGCTCGCGCATGCTGCTGCCGTCGGCAAAGCGGGTGGGGAACCAGGTGGGGCAGCCCACGTAGCGCTCGCCGGTCATGGAGTGGCGCATCTTGGCCAGGCCTTCGTGCCACAGCTGCACCGGGAACTTGTAGGCGGCCTTGATCTGCTCGCCCTTCCAGGCGTCTTCGATCTTGTCGAAGCGCCCGCCGCGGCTCATCACCATGGCCACGCGGCGCACTTCCTCGGGCTTGAGGCGCTTTTCCACTTCGGGCATCCAGCGGGTGACGCCTGTCAGGGCGATGTCGTCGTCGCTGGCTTCGGGCACGGGCTTGCCGGCCTGGTAGGCGATGTTGCACATGCCGCGCAGGTAAAAGTCTTCGGCGCTTTCCAGGTCGAGCGGCTCGCCGTCCTTGGTGCTCATCGCGCCCTTGCCAAAGCCGGGCAACTGCAGCTGCTTGGCCACGGCGAAGACGAAGCTCTCAAAGCTCACCGGCTTGCCGTCGGCGGTCTTGGCGGTGGCTGCCTCCACGGTGGGCCAGCGCACGGTGCTGCTCTTGGCGATCACGTCGGCCCAGGGGGCGCCGATGCCCCAGCTTTCGTACGTGACGGTGTCGGGCACGATGTAGTCGGCCAGGGCCGAGGTCTCGTTGATGAACGGATCGACCGAGACGAACAGCGGCAGCTTCTTCGGGTCCTTGAGGGCGCTGACCAGCGTGTTCTCAAAGCCGCAGATGGCGTACACCGGGTTGCTCATGTGGTTGATCCACGCCTTCACCGGGTAGGGGTAGCCCAGCAAGCCGGCGGCCAGCATCTCGCTGGAAATGCCCCCGGGCGCCGGGTACCACGGTGCCTTGGCGGGGTAGGGGTTCTGGCCGGCTTCCTTCTTGCGCTTGAACTCGCTGGTCTTCTCGTACGGAAAGCGCGTGCGCGACAGCGCCACGCCCGTGGCTTTGACCGCGCCCTCGAACTGCGCGAAGTTGTAGCGCGGGCCAGGGCCGAAGGGGCCGAACGGACCGGCGTCCAGCACCCAGCCGCCCTTGACGTTCAGGTTGCCGATCAGGTTGTTCAGCATGGCGATGGCGTAGGCGGTGTAGAAGCCTGCGCCGCTCATGGTGCCGCCGTGCGAGTTGGCCACGGCCTGCTTGCCGTGGCTGGTGAATTCGCGCGCCAGGTCTTCGATGTCTTTCACCGGCACGCCGCACAGGTCGGAGTATTCCTGCAGCGTCTTGCGGCGCGCTTCCTCGCGCAGCTTGACGAACGAGGTGCACACGGCGATCGGCGCGGGCTCCTCGGTGGCGCCCGCGGCCTTCAGGGGCGTGAATTCGCGCTCTACCACCAGCTCGGCCGGCTGGGCCACGGTGTGGGGCACCAGCTTGAAGCCACCCTGGCCGTCGGCCACCTGCACCACGTACACGTCTTCGGCCGGGGTCTTCTCGTCCACCGGCTCGGGCATGGGCAGGCCCAGGTCGGCGCCGCGCAGGAACTGGCCGTAGCGCGGGTGCTTGGGGTCGTTGATGAGCAGGTGGGTGGCGTTGCTCCAGCTCGCCTCGCCCGCGGCGGCCATGGCGGCCGGGCCGGGCTGGGTGAGGTACTTGGCGTCGTAGCGCTCGTTGTCGATGATCCAGCGGATCAGCGCCATGGCCAGCGCCAGGTCGGTGGCGGGCTTGATGGGCAGCCAGCGGTTGTTGTCGCCGGCCGCGTGGCTGGACGACATGGGCAGCACGGGCGACACCACCACGTAGCGGTAGGTGTTGTCGTCGCGCGAGCGGGCCTCTGCCAGCTCGCGCCCCATGCGCTGGAACGGGTTGCCCGACTGTGCCGGCGCCGTGCCCAGGAACAGGCCGAAACGCGAGTTCTTCCAGTCCGGCTTGCCGTGCGGCATGCCGGGGATGTTGCCCAGGGCCGCCGCCGTGCCCACGCGGTAGGTCTGGCCGCAGTAGGCGCCGTGGTTGGACACGTTGACCGTGCCGAAGGACTGGCGCGCAAAGCGGTTGATGAGCGGGGTGCGGCCTTCGTTGGAGGCATCGGTCACCAGCAGTTGGTTGGCCTTGGGGCCGTACTCGGGGTTCTCGGGGTCGATCAGCGTTTGCACGTCGCGGATGGCGGCCAGGCCGTCCACGTGGCCTTCGCCGAACAGGTCGCCGCCCTCGCAGATTTCCTTGACCAGCTGTTCCAGCGAGATGCTCTTCCACTGGCCAGAGCCGCGCGGGCCCACGCGCTTGAGCGGGGTGAGCACGCGGTGGGCAGCGGTCTGGTGCTCCAGCATGGCGGAGCCACGTGCGCAGCTGGTGGCGCGGCCTTCCAGGCCGTTGTCGCCGCCCAGCAGGGCGTACACCTCGCGCACGGGCGTTTCCATGGGTGCGTGGTGCGTGGTGGCCAGCGGGTGGTAGGGGTTGCCGGCGATGCGGATGATTTTGTTGTGCGCGGTGTCCACGCGCACGCGCACGCCGCACTGCGTCCAGCAGCCCAGGCAGCTGCTGGGGCTGACCACCTGGCCCGGCTGGGTGGTGAGCTGGCCGGTCACGGGGTCGATGCGGAACTCGGGCGTGAGCGAATTGCCACGCGTGGCGCTCTTGGTGGCGATGCCGGACGTGCCGGTCACCAGGCCCTTGGCGCCCTTGGCCACGGTTTCGCCGTAGCCGGCGGCAAAGGCCGCCAGGCCACCGGCCACCGCGCCGCCGCGCAGCAGCAGGCGGCGGCGGTTGGCGTCGGGGTGGGCCTCGGTCTCGGGAGAGGAATGCGGTTTCTTGTCAGTCATGGTCTGTACCTTCAAGGGCAGCGCCAGCGGGTATCACTTCAGTATTGATAGCTGCTCGCGCTTGCTGATATTGCGTTAAAGGCCGATTTGTCTATGAATTTCAAGCGGCGGTGGCCGTGGGTGCCTTGCGGGCCGGGAACAGCTCCAGCGCCCAGCTCGCCAGCCCGACCAGTGCCACGCACAGGCCCGCCACACCCACCATGCCCAGCAGCCCGTCGCCGCCCAGGGGCATGTGGTACAGGTACAGGCCCGCGCCGAACTTCGGCACGCCCTGCACGCCCATGAACAGCGCCCAGCGGAAGGCCCAGGCGGCGGCCGCCAGACCCAGGCCCAGCACCAGCGTGTAGCCCTTGGTATGCAGGCGGTGGCGCCCGCGCAGCAGCGCCCCCAGCACGGCGGCGCCACCGACGGCCGAGCCGATCATCGTCAGGCGCCACACGGGGAAGTCGTTCCACAGGCGCAGTGCGGCGTTGAACGAGGGGCTGTCGCCCGCCATGCCGCTCGCGGCCCAGGCCAGCGCCACCACCAGCAGCGCGCCCGCCAGCGCCAGGCCCATGCCGCGCAGCGTCTGCAGCGCTTCAGCGCCGGGGCGCAGCGCGGCGGGCAGGAAGCGCTCCAGCACGAAGGCCGCGCCCACGGTGGCCAGCCAGCCGGTCAGCGCCAGGTTGACGGGCACCCACAGCGTGTTCCACAGCGGGCGCGAGCGCACCACCATCATCTCGGCGCCGGTATAGACCGAAATGGTGAGCGCAGAGAGCACGAGCAGCGGCGCCAGCAGGCGCATCCAGCGTGTCTTGCCCAGCCACCAGGCGGCGCACATCGCCACGCTGAGCGTGACGAACACCGGCAGCAGCAGCGCGCCGACCGACATCCACGACCAGGGCGTGAAGTGCGCATAGAAGTGCCAGAAGCGCGCGGGCTGGTGCAGGTCGGCCAGCAGCGACACGGGGGCGGCGATGGCGCTGACGGCCAGCGTCAGCACGGCCGCGGGCAGCAGCCGCTGCAGCGTGCCGCTGTCTTTGCCCCAGGCGCACAGCGCGGCCAGGATGGCGGCGCCGGTCGCCACGCCGACCAGGAAGAAGTACTGCACGGCCCAGGGCAGCCAGGCCGCCTCGTAGTGCGGGGTCAGGAGTTCGATGATTTGCATGGTGCGCTCCTTGGGGTTCAGTGGTCGGACAGCAGGCGCACGCTGGCCTGGCCGTCCACGCCGTTGACGAACTCATCGGGCAGGCCGATGTAGAACACGCGCGGCGCAGTGTTCATGCCGGGCTTGAGCACCTTGAGGTCTTCCTTGTGTTCGGCCATGCGGCGGTTGATCTCGCTGCCCTGGTCGTTCAGGTCGCCGATGACGCGCGCGCCGCCCACGCAGCTCTCCACGCAGGCGGGCAGCAGGCCGGCCTCCAGGCGGTGCTCGCAGAAGGTGCACTTGTCGGCGGTCTGCGTCTCGTGGTTGATGAAGCGCGCGTCGTACGGGCAGGCCTGCACGCAGTAGCCGCAGCCCACGCAGCGCTCGTTGTCCACCAGCACGATGCCGTCGGTGCGCTGGAAGGTGGCCTGCACCGGGCACACGGGCACGCAGGGCGGCTCGTCGCAGTGGTTGCACAGGCGCGGCAGGCTGACCATGGCGGGCGCGCTGCCGTCATCCTTGTCGATCTCGTACTGCAGCACCGTGGTGCGGAACTGGTCGATGGGCGGCTGGTTTTCCACCGAGCAGCTCACCGTGCAGGCTTGGCAGCCGATGCACTTGCGCAGATCCACCAGCATGCCGAAGCGCTTGCCCTCCATGCCGGGGCGGCGCGGCGGCTGGCCCGGCGCGAAGGGTGTGGCGGCCTGGCTGGCGCCGGCCAGGCCAAAGGCGGTGGCCAGGCCGACGAGTTCTTGCAGGAAGGTGCGCTTGCCGGGTTGCGGCGCGGCGCAGGCGGTGGGGGAGGGTACTTTTTGACATAAATACTGGCGGTCTCAAATCTGAAGTGCAACACCGCTGGTTGATATTCAATGAATGGTAGCGGAGCTTTTCTCGGCGATAGCCGCCATGAATCGCTGAAAAGCCTGGTAGGGAGAATCCCAGCCGAGAGTCTGACGAGGACGGTTGTTCATCAGATCGGCCATGGAGTCCAGCGCATCCTGGTCATGCATGCTCAGGTCTGTGCCCTTGGGCATGAACTGGCGCAGCAGCCCATTCGTGTTCTCACAACTGCCTTTTTGCCAAGGGCTGTGCGGATCACAAAAGTACACCCGCATGCCAAGGGCTTGGGCGAGTTCCTTGTGCCGGGCCATCTCCTTGCCCTGGTCGTAGGTGAGCGTCTGGCGCATCGGCTGTGCGATCTGGCGCAGCTTGTTGGTGAACGCGGCCAGCGCACTGTCTGCGGATGCGTCAGGCATCTTGCACAGCAGCACCAAGCGCGTTGAGCGCTCTACCAGCACACCCACCGCCGATTGGTTGCCAGCACCCTTGATCAGATCCCCCTCCCAATGCCCCGGGATCACGCGATCATTGACCTCGGGTGGGCGAACATGGATAGAGACCATGTCTGGAATCTGACCACGCCGATCAGAGCCTGCTGAACGCGGGCGGCGTGTACTCTTGCCTTGGCGCAGCAGTGCGATGAGCTGGCGGCGCAACTCACCGCGTGGGTATGCATAGATGGCGGTGTAGATGCTCTCGTGCGAGGCATGCATGGTTGGGTCCTGGGGATACATGCGCTGGAGTGTGCGTGCAATCTGCTGGGGCGACCACAGCCAGCACAGCATGGTGGTCACAAGAGTCCACAACGCCCCGCAGCTGTGCAGCTTGGGGTATGGCTTGGCCTGAATGCGCCGCAGCTGGCACAGACGCTGCGCAGGCGCGCTGGCGTAACCGCCGTGGCAGGCGTTGCGCCGCAACTCACGGCTGATGGTGCTGGGGCTGCGGCCTTGAAGGCGGGCTATGGCCCTGATGCTCCAGCCCTGCTGGCGCAGCGATGCCAGCGTCACTCTGTCTTCTGGCTGCAAGTGCTCGTATCTCGTTCCCATTTGCGTACATTACCCTTGGTGAGGGTGTTGCACTTCAGATTTGAGACCGCCACTTTGAATATTTACTGCGTAGATGCATTATTCTCCCCGCATCCAGATTATCCGTTTGATTAACGTCAAATGACTTTGTTGATATTCTTCTTGGATTATTTTGGTTAAACTTTTTTAGTTTATTAATTGAAAATTAATGAAATATTAAATAATCCCGAGCAATTGCGTATGGAATGTGGAGCGGCCGCAAACGGCCATACGTGCGGGTTCCGGGCCCCGCGGGAAGTCAGCCTTCTGGGCTTGGGGATACGAATGCCATCCTGGGTACCAAAATCCGAAAATTGCCGATGAATGGGGCTCCATGTCGTTTCGTGTGGAAAGCAACACCGTCACTGGGGCATCGCCGGCGCGAACGGGCTGGCCGGCAGGTGCTTGAGCTTGGACATGCGCAGGTAGGCGATGGCGATGAAGTTCTGGCTCGTCCTGAAGCCGCGTGCGGCGCGCTTGGCCTGCTGCAGCAGCCCGTTCATCGCCTCGACGAAGGCGTTGCTGCGGTGATCGACCATGCTGCGCACCACCGCGTCGAACCGCTCCTTGAGCGTGGCGGCCAGCTTCTTGAACGGCTCGAGCCGACAGCGCCGCGCCCAGCTCAGCCAGGCCCTGAGGTCGGATGCGGCCTGTTCGATGCTGTTGTGCGCTGTGGCCCGCGCGTACACCTCGCGCAGCGCCATCTTCAGCCGCCACGCCCGCGCGCTCTTGAGCGTCGAGCGCTGCAGCCAGTGCATCGCCTGGATCTGGCGGGCGCTCCAGGTGCTGGGGTTGCGCCGCATGCCCCACAGCAGCTGCCTGAGCGTCTTGCGGCCGCCAGCGCCCAGCGCGGCTCGCACCGCCTGCGCGTCGGTGGCCATCTCCGCGCGGCGCACCTGGTCCATCGCATCGATGGCCATCGAGACGACGTGAAAGCGGTCGTAGCTGATCTGCGCCTGGGGCAGCGCCAGCGCCACGCCCTTGGCGTAGGCCGCGCTCATGTCCATGCACACGTGCCGCACCTGGGCGGGATCGCCGCCATGGGCCTTCAGATCCTCGGCGAACTCCACCACCGTGCGGTGCTCGCGCCCCTCGGTGGCCAACAGCAGCCGCTTGCGATCCAGGTCGTGCACGACGGTGATGTAGTGCTGCCCGCGCCGCAGGCTGGTCTCGTCGATGCCCACCGTGCGCACGCCGGCGAAGTCTTCCAGCGCACGCGCCTGCTCGACGTAGAACTCGATGCGCCGCCACAGCCGCTTGTCCTTGCAGCGCAGCAACTCGGCGGCCTGGCGCACCGGCAGGTCCAGGCACAAGGTCAGCGCCAGCGCTTCGAACGCCGCGGTGAAGCCCGAGCCCGGACGCGCCCAGGGCACGGCCACCTGCGTGGTCTTGCCGCAGGCACCGCAGGCCACGCGCGGCACGTCGCAATGCAGCCAGGCCTCGAACTGGAAGAAGTCCAGGTGCCGCCAGGATCGGCGCAGCCGGTCGTGCACCGGTTGCGTGGCCGCACCGCATGCCGGGCAGGCGAGCCTGCTGGTGTGGCAGCCGATCTCGAAGTCGATACGCCGCTTGGCGGTGTCGAGCCTGACGTCATCGACGACCCACGGCGGCTGCAAGCCCAGCGCGCTGGTGAACAGAGCTTCTACGGCAATGCCCATGGACTCATCCTCCTGATCAAACACGCCTCGTGGACATGTGCACAGGCCGGCCAGCGGCCTGCACACATGCCCACCGGGCTCGACGACCAGGAGTCATTGTGACTGTTGGGTTCCACACGAAATGACGAAGAGCCATGAATGGGCGGTGAGGCGATATGCCTCAATTGCCGCCATTCCGATTAAGAATATCGGTTATTGCCCGCGCCGGCGGAGTGCCTGTTACCCACAAGGGCCAGGGGCGGCGCTACAGTGGGGCGCATGGACGCTCACCAACTGCCGCTCGCCGGCGTGGAGCCCGATGCGCCACGCCCCAACCACCATCTTTTCTTTGCCGTGCTGCCCGAGCCCGGAGCGGCGCAGGCTGCGGCCGATCTGGCGCAGACGCTGATTGCGCGGCACGACCTGCAGGCGCAGGTGCGCGCGCAGCGCCTGCACGCCACGCTGCTGTCGCTGGGGTGGGAGCCTGCGCTGTCGCCCCGGCATCTGCAGTGGGCGCGCGACGCGGCGCAGCAGGTGCGGGCGAGGGCGTTCTCGCTGCGGTTCGATCGGGTGTTGAGCTTTCGCCGCGCGCCGCAGGCCAAGCGGCCCTGCGTGCTCTGCGGCCCCGCCGACGGGCAGCAGGGTTTCATCGCCTTGTATGAGGCGCTGCACACGGCGCTGTGGTCGCAGGTGCGGGGGCTGGACGGCGTGCCCCATGCGCCGCACATCACCCCGCACATGACGCTGTGCTACAGCCGCCAGGCCGCGCCCGAGCAACCCGTGCCGCCGCTGGAATGGACGGTGCGCCGCTTCGTGCTGTTGCACAACCTGCGCGGCTCGCCCGGCCCTTACGAGGTGTTGGGCGAATGGCCGCTGGCGGATTGATTGCTATCGTTTATATAGCTGTTGGCGCTTGATGGATAAGCGCTAGAGGCCAATTTACCCTGGCATCACGCCATGGTCATCAGGCTGGCATTGCCGCCTGCCGCCGTGGTGTTGATGCTGACCGCGCGCTCTAGCAACAGGCGCAGGGGCGCCTGCAGCGCATCGGCGGGGCCGTCCACCGCCGTCACGCCCACGATGGGGCCGGGGCGCAGGGCCACGCGCTGGCATTCCACGCGGCGCGTTTCCGGGCTGCCGCTGTGCAGCACGGCGTCGTAGCCCAGGCCATCGCCGCGCCAGTCGGACACCAGGGCGATGCGCGCCTGCACCTCGCTCGGCAGTGTGGCGCACAGGGCCTGCGCGTCCTGCGGCCAGAGCGCAAGCGCGCCCGCGGCCAGCACCGCGCTCAACTGCAGCAGCAGCGCCTCGTCCGTGTCGGCCAGGCACAGCACGCGTTCGCGCGGCAGCAGCCGATAGGTGTTGCGCTCGCCGGTGGGGCCGGGCAGGGTGCAGGCCAGGCCCGCGCAACTGGCCTGCGCCTGGGCCGCGCAGGCCTGTGCCAGCGCTGCGTTGCCTTGCGCATGGGCCCAGTGCTCCAGCGCCGACAGCGGGGCGAGCAGCGCGGGCTGTGCGCTGGCGTCGGGCACCTGCACGGCCGTCGCCGCCAGCGCGCCGTGCGTGGCGTTGGCCGGGTGGCGCGACAGCAGGCGCAACAGATACAGCGGGCCGCCTGCCTTGGGGCCCGTGCCCGACAGGCCCTCGCCGCCGAAAGGCTGCACGCCGACCACGGCGCCCACCATGTTGCGGTTCACATAGACGTTGCCGGCCGTGCTGTGGGCCAGCACCTGGGCCACGGTTTCGTCGATGCGGGTGTGCAGGCCCTGGGTGAGGCCGTAGCCCGTGGCGCTGATCTGCGCGAGCAGCGCGTCCAGCTCGCCGCGCTCGTAGCGCACCACGTGCAGCACGGGGCCGAAGACCTCGCGCTCCAGCTCGGTGATGCTGTTCAGCTCGATCAGCGTGGGCGGCACGAAGGTGCCATGCGCCGTGCCCTGCCCACCGGCATGGCTTTGGAACACCGGCCGGCCGCTGGCGCGCAGGCGCTCGATGTGGCGCGCGATCGTGGCGCGCGCCTCCTCGTCGATCACCGGGCCTACGTCCACCGCCAGTTGCGTGGGGTTGCCCATGCGCAGTTCCTGCATGGCGCCGCGCAGCATCTCCAGCAGGCGGTCCGCGCAGTCGCGCTGCACGCACAGCACGCGCAGGGCGGAGCAGCGCTGGCCCGCGCTGTCGAAGGCCGAGGTGAGCACGTCCGCGACCACCTGCTCCAGCAGGGCGGAGGAGTCCACGATCAATGCGTTCTGTCCACCGGTCTCTGCGATCAGCGGAATGGGCCGGCCGCTGGCGTCCAGCCGTGCGGCCAGGCTGCGCTGCAGCAGCCGCGCCACCTCGGTGGAGCCGGTGAACATCACGCCCATCACCCGCGCGTCGCCCACCAGCGTCGCGCCCACCGTCTCGCCGCGGCCGGGCAGCAACTGCACGGCGGCGGCAGGCACGCCGGCCTGGTGCAGCAGGCGCACGGCCTGGCAGGCAATGAGGGGCGTCTGCTCTGCCGGCTTGGCCAGCACCACGTTGCCCGCGGCCAGTGCGGCGGCCACCTGGCCCATGAAGATGGCCAGCGGGAAGTTCCAGGGGCTGATGCAGGTGACCGGCCCCAGCGGCGGGTGGGTGGCGTTGTCGAAGTGCCCATCCACCTGCGCCGCGTAGTAGCGCAGGAAGTCCACCGCCTCGCGCACCTCGGCCACGGCGTTGGCGCAGGTCTTGCCGGCTTCGCGCATCAGCAGGGCCAGCAGGGCGGGCATATCGCGTTCCAGCCCATCGGCCGCGGCGCGCAGCAGCCGTGCACGTTCTGCGGGTGGCGTGGCAGCCCAGGCGGGCTGCGCCGCGGCGGCAGCCCGCAGCGCGGCGTCCACATCGGCGGTGGTGGCTTCTTGCACCTGCCCGACCACATCGGTGGCATCGGCAGGGTTGCGCACCGGGGCGCGCGGGCCGGTGGGAGCGCCGGCGGCGATGAGGGGTGTGGCTTCCAGCGGCGTGGCGGCGCTGGCGGCCAGCGCGTCGGCCACGCACTGCAGCGTGGGCTCGGCCGCCAGGTCCAGGCCCTGCGAATTGGCACGCGCCGGGCCGTAGAGCTGCGGGGGCAGCGCGATGCGCGGGTGCGGCAGGCCGGCGCCGCCTTCGGCGCGGGCCTCGGCATCCACCGTGTCCACGGGGTTGTCGATCAGCGCCTCCAGCGGCAGCGTGGCGTCGGCCACGCGGTTCACGAACGAGGTGTTGGCGCCGTTTTCCAGCAGGCGGCGCACCAGGTACGCCAGCAGCGTTTCATGCGTACCCACCGGGGCGTAGATGCGGCAGGGGCGCTCGGGCACCACCTGCTCGTACAGCGGCTCGCCCATGCCGTGCAGGCACTGGAACTCGTACTGGCCGGGGCGATAGTCCGCGGGGCCCGCCAGCTCATAGATGGTGGCCAGCGTCTGCGCGTTGTGCGTGGCGAACTGGGGGTACACCGCGTCGGGTGCGCCCAGCAGCTTGCGTGCGCAGGCGATGTAGGAAATATCGGTGTGCGCCTTGCGCGTGTACACGGGGTAGTCCGCCAGGCCATCGACCTGGGCGCGCTTGATCTCGCTGTCCCAGTACGCACCCTTGACCAGCCGGATCATCAGGCGGTGGCCGCTGCGGCGCGCCAGATCGATGCAGTAGTCGATCACGCGCGGGCAGCGCTTCTGGTAGGCCTGGATCACGAAGCCGATGCCCTTGAAACCCGCGAGGGACGGCGCATGGCACAGGCGCTCCAGCAGGTCCAGCGACAGCTCCAGCCGGTCGGCCTCTTCGGCGTCGATATTCAGGCCGATGTCGTAGCCGCGCGCCAGTTCCGCCAGCTGCAGCACGCGCGGGTACAGCTCGTCCATCACGCGCTGCCACTGCGCGCGGGCGTAGCGCGGGTGCAGCGCGCTGAGCTTGATGGAGATGCCGGGCCCTTCGTACACGCCGCGGCCCGCGCTGGCGCGGCCGATGGCGTGGATGGCATCCACATAGGACTGCATGTAGCGGTCGGCGTCGTGCCCCGTGAGCGCGGCCTCGCCCAGCATGTCGTAGGAATAGCGAAAGCCCCGTGCCTCCAGGGTGCGCGCCTTGCCCAGCGCCTGTTCGATGGTCTCGCCGGTGACGAACTGCTCGCCCATCATGCGCATGGCGACGTCCACGCCCTTGCGGATCAGCGGCTCTCCCCCGCGTGCGGTGATGCGGCGTAGCGCATCCTTCAAGCCCCCTTCGCTGTGCGTGGTCACCAGCCGTCCGGTGAGCAGCAGGCCCCAGGTGGCCGCATTGACGAACAGCGACGGGCTCTTGCCCAGGTGCGCGGCCCAGTCGCCCGTACCGATCTTGTCGCGGATCAGCGCGTCGCGCGTGGCCGCGTCGGGAATGCGCAGCAGCGCTTCGGCCAGGCACATCAGCGCCACGCCTTCTTGCGAGGACAGCGCGAACCGCTGCAGCAGCCCCTGTACCAGGCCGGACCGCCCGCTGGCATGTTCGCGCTGGCGCAGCCCTTGCGCCAGGCGCAGGGCACGCGCCTGGATGTCCTGCGCCATGGCAGCGGGCAGGCGCGCCTGCGCCAGCAGCGGCGCCAGTGCCTCAGGCTCGGGCGGGCGGCAAGCCTGGGTGACCGCCAGGCGCAGCGGGTCGGTGTCGCGGGGGCGAGGGGAAAAGTGGGCGGCGTGGGGGGCGGCGTTTGTCATGGGCCGCATCATCCTTGGGTGAATGGCGAATGAATCACTAAAATCGGCAAGCACCACCGAATTTTTGCTCAATGACCGGCCAATTCCCCACTGATCTGGATCGCATCGATCGCAGGATATTGAAGATCCTGCAAGACGATGGGCGCATCTCCAACCTCAAGCTGGCAGAGACCGTGGCGCTGTCGCCCACTGCCGTGCTCGCGCGCGTGCAGCGGCTCACGCGCGAAGGCTACATCCTGGGGTATGAGGCGCGGCTCAATCCCCTCAAGCTGGGCGCGGGCATGCTGGTGTTCGTGGAGGTGCTGCTGGACCGCACCACGCCCAACGTGTTCGACCAGTTCAAGGCCGCGGTGCAGGTGCATCCCGAGGTCATGGAATGCCACATGGTGGCCGGCGGTTTCGACTACCTGCTCAAGACGCGCTGCGCCGACATGAATGCCTACCGCCAGTTCGCCGGCGCCGTGTTGTGGCAGTTGCCCGGCGTGCGCGAGACGCGCACCTACGCGGTGATGGAAGAGGTCAAGCACTCCAACCACCTGTACCTGGGTTGAAGCCCCTCGGTACGGAAGACGCAACGCCCGCGTCGTGCGGGCGTTGTGTTTTCCCATCAGCCCGCCGGGTACAGCGATTGGCGTTCCCTGTGTTGTGTCGATGTTTCGTTGCGCATCTCATCGATCACCTGCTGGCGGGTCTTGGTCGAAGCCGTTGAGGGTGCCGGTTCCGGAAAGCTGCTTTCCCCATAGGACAGGCGGCCCTGTCGCACTGCGGTCTCGGTTTCTGCCCTGACTTGCTCACGGGTCCGATCACTCTTGAAGTGCTCGGGGTGAACGACCACGCCCGCTTCGTTGTTGGCAGAGTGCCAGTAGCCGGCAGATGCCATCGTTGGCAGACCGAGTGCTGCGACGGCAGCCACGCTTGCGATCACGGAGAAAAGGGGAAGTCGGCGATTCGTCATGTTCAATATCCTGTGTTGGTTTGCCGGAGCGTGCATATCCCGCCCTTGCGCAGGGGGGGCGCAAAGGGGCGCTCACAGCAGATGAATGCTTGGAAGGGGGCTGGCATGCACCGGGGTGTGCAGCCGCCCCTCCAGTACTTGCGGTGTGCCCCTTAGTGGGCCAGCGGGATGGCCTTCCAGCCGCTGTGGCTGAAGTACTTGCCGTAGGCATTGGAGGCCTGGGCCACCTTGACCACGCCCTCGGCGCGCTTGTCCTCGCCGTGCTTGCCTTGCGCGGCCTCGGCACCGGCCATCAGGTCGGCCACGATGATGTGCAGCTGTGCATCGGCGGCGGGCGGCAGCTTGCAGTTCTCCACCATGTAGGCGACCTGCTGGTTGACGGTGTTGGCGAAGGCGTCGTAATCGGCCGGCGTGGCCTTGCCCGAGTGAGCGGTGGGCAGGATCTGCGTGACCGATCCGCGCACGGCCGTCATGGCCTTGCGTAGCGGCGCGTCGGTTTCCCACTTCTTGCCGGCGTTGAGCTGCAGTTGGTGGGTTTCGGCACTGCCGCCATGGTTGTGTGCGTCGGCGGCGTAAACGGCCAGCGGGGATGCCAGGGCGGCGGACAGCAGCAGTGCGGTGAAGGTGTTCATGAGAATGCTCCGTTGAAAAGTTGAACCATCAAGGCAGCCGCTCAAGGGAATGTGTGGCTGCCTTGCCTACTTCAACGAAGGGGGTGCCTCAATGTTCCATCTCATTTATACCTTTTTCCTTCTCTCATCTCGGCGTTCACTTGCGGTGCAGCATTTCCTCCTCGGTGGCTTCTTCTGCATAGCGGGTCAGCAGCAATTGCAGCAGCCGCGTGCGCTGGGCGTCGTCCAGCATGGCGCGCTCGGCCAAGAGTTGGTCAATCACGCGCTGTTGCTGCGTGGCCTGCAGGCGGGCGATGGCGGCCTGCTCGGCGTCAATGGCGGTGCGCTCTGGTGCATCAGCAAAGATGTGGCGCACCAGGGCTTCGCGGTGGCGGCGTATGTCACTCCAGTTGGACGACAGGTCATGGAGGAAGGGGGCTTCCATTCCTTCCCAGCGCGCGCGCTGTTCGGGGGTGAGCTTCAGGTAGTCGGGCAGGTGGACCACGGGGGGCGCGCCGCCCTCGGGCACCGAGTCCGGCGCAGGGCGCAGCACCAGTGCCGCAACCACGCCCAGGTTGAGCGCCAGCGAGATCGCCAGCAGGGTGCGAATCCAGGCAGGGTTTTTCATGGCAGGGTTCTCGGCAAACGGCAGATTTCGGCGGCGGCGCACAGCCCGCCTGGTGGCACAGGGTCGAACACGCGCGCCATGGCAGGGCTGGCAGCCGGAAGGGCCGCGCCCGTGCCCAGCAGCAGCCCCCCCAGCCAGACGCCGGACACCAGCGCGGCCCCCGCGGCGAGGCCCGTGGGCATCCAGCCCAGCAGGCTCCAGCCGGTGCGCCGGGACCGGGTGGGGCGTTGCGCCAGGGCCTGCGCCAGGCGGTCCTGCAGTTGCGCCGCCAGGTCGAAGCCCAGCGCGGGCGAGGGCAGGGCCAGCAATTGCTGGCGCTGTGCCTGCAATGCGGCAAGGTGCTGGCTGCACAGGGGGCAGGCGTGCAGGTGCTGCTGCAGCGCGACCTGCGCATGCGCGGGCAGCGCATGGTCGATCAAAGCGGAGAGGTCTTCGGTGCGAGGGCAGTTCATGGCGGCTCCTTGCGTTCAGCGTGGCATGAGTTGCAGCAGCCCGGCGCGTGCGCGGGCAATGCGGGATTTGACGGTGCCCAGGCTGATGCCCAGCACCTCGGCGATGTCCTCGTAGGCCATGTCTTCGATGTCGCGCAGCAGCAGGATCTCGCGGTGCTCCACCGAGAGCCGCTGCAGCGCGCCTTCCAGCGCTTCGATGCGCTGGCGGGCCTGCAGTGCAGCCTCGGGCGTGGGCGTGGCCGCCGGCACCTGCTCGGACAGGGTCTCGTCCAGTTCCACGAACGCGACACGCTGCGCGCGGCGCAACAGGTCCAACGCCTGGTTGCGCGCAATGCGAAACAGCCAGGTGGACAGTTGTGCGTCCGGCCGCCAGCGGGGCAGTGCCTGGTAGGCGTTCAAGAAAGTCTCCTGGGCGAGTTCGCGCGCATCCTCCTGCGAGCGCGTCATGCGGAACAAAAAACGGTAGATGCGGTCCTGGTAGCGGGCCACCAGTTCGGAGAACGCCGCGACCTCGCCGCGCTGGGCGCGGGCGATGCAGTCGCTCTCTTCAAGGTGGCTCAGGGGGCGCATTGCCTCTTTCAACGCAGGGCCGCAGCAAAAGTTCCATGAAACCGTCGACACGGGGCGGGGCCGGGAACAGCCGCTTACCGGGGCGGGCGCAAACTCCGCAATAATGCGCCGCATTCACAGCACAAGAAGGAAGGGAACCCTCATGCGAGCCATTCGCTTTGCCACGGCCTCCGCCGCCGCCATGATTGCCGGACTGTTTGCACCGGGCGCGTGGGCTACTTGCTACGTGATCTATGGCGCAGACCAGCAGGTCATCTACCGCTCGCAGACCCCCCCTGTGGACCTGTCGCGCAACCTGCACGAAACCCTGCCCCAGGTCGCGCCCGGCGGCACGCTGGTGTTTTCCTTGAACAACTATGGCTGCGAGGTGGAAGTCAACCGCCTGCCTTCCAATGTGGCTGCGGTCCGCAAGGATGCCGCTGCAGGCGCCCCCACCGCGCCCCGTGCGCCGCGCGCCAGCCGCAGCTGAAAGCCGCCCGCGCGGCGGCAGGGGTGGGCCGGCCTGAGACAATCGGGGCATGAGCGACCCCACAGAATTCAGCCCACCACCGCCCACCTCCACGGATCTTCCCCCCGGCTGGCTCGAAGTCACCGCCATGGACATGGACGCCCAAGGCGTCGCGCGCAAGCCCGATGGCAAGGTGGTGTTCATCGACGGCGCACTGCCCACCGAGCTGGTCAGCGCCAACACCCACCGCAAGAAGAACAACTGGGAGCAGGCCAGCCTCACGGAAGTCCACCGCCAGTCCAGCCAGCGCGTACAGCCCGGCTGCCCGCACTTCGGCCTGCACGCGGGCGCCTGCGGCGGCTGCAAGATGCAGCATCTGCACGTGGCGGCACAGGTGGCCGTGAAACAGCGCGTGCTGGAAGACAACCTCTGGCACCTGGGGAAAGTGAAGGCCGAGACCATCCTGCGCCCCATTGAAGGCCCTGCCTGGGGCTACCGCTACCGCGCGCGCCTGTCCGTGCGCTACGTGCCCAAGAAGGACAAGGTGCTCGTGGGCTTTCACGAGCGCAAGAGCCGCTACATCGCCGACATGGAGACCTGCAAGATCCTGCCGCCGCATGTGGACGCCATGCTGATGCCGCTGCGCGCCCTGATCGGCAGCATGGCCGCACGCGACACCTGCCCGCAGATCGAGCTGGCCTGCGGTGATACGGTCACGGCGCTGGTGCTGCGCCACCTGGAGCCGCTGTCCCCGGAGGACAAAGACAAGTTGCGCGCCTTTGCCGCCGTGCATGGCGTGCAATGGTGGCTGCAACCCAAGGGGCCGGACACGGTGCATCTGCTGGACGAGGGCAGCGAGCCGCTTGCCTATGGGCTGCCCGACTTCGGCATCACCATGCCTTTCAAACCCACCGACTTCACGCAGGTCAACCCGCACATCAACCGCGTGCTGGTCACACG
The DNA here is from genome assembly GCF_022807955.1 of Diaphorobacter sp. LI3. Lineage (NCBI taxonomy): Bacteria > Pseudomonadati > Pseudomonadota > Betaproteobacteria > Burkholderiales > Comamonadaceae > Diaphorobacter > Diaphorobacter sp. LI3. The sequence goes on from NZ_CP094346.1 coordinate 2,054,678, forward strand.
CGCGCTGCGCCTGCTGGACGCGCGCAAGGACGAGCGCGTGATCGACTGGTTCTGCGGCCTGGGCAACTTCACGCTGCCCATCGCCACCCAGGCGCGCGAGGTGCTGGGCATCGAGGGCAGTGAGGCGCTGGTGGCGCGTTCGCGCGAGAATTACCAGTCAAATCAGGCCCAAAGGCAGGATGGATCTGCGCTGGCAGCTACCAGCTTTGTAGCGCGCAACCTGTTCGAGATGACGCCTGAGATGCTCATTGCCGATGGCGCCGCCGACAAATGGCTGGTGGACCCGCCGCGCGAGGGGGCGTTCGCATTGTCCAAGGCGCTGGCGGACATCCACCAGGCGCGCATCGGTGCCGAAGGCGCGCCGCCGCTGCCCGCTGGGCATGAAGGCTGGCAGCCCCCCCAGCGCATCGTCTACGTGAGCTGCAACCCGGCCACGCTGGCGCGGGACGCGGGCCTGCTGGTGCACCAGGCGGGCTACCGCTGCGTGGCTGCGGGGGTGGTCAACATGTTTCCGCACACGGCCCATGTGGAGAGCATGGCAGTGTTCGAGCGGGGCTGATCCCCGCGGTGGCTCAAGACGTTTTGGCCAGGGGCGCTTGTCTAGCAAGCGCCAGCAGCTATCGTTTGGATAGCATCAGCTGCGGTTGCGGGAGGTGCGGCCCTCGGTCTGCAGGTCCGCCTCTTCGTCGCTTGCGCGGCGACTGGCGGGCTTTTTCTCCAACTGCGTGAGCACCGAGGCCGTGCCCTCGATCTTGTTCTCGCGCATGTACAGATCCATGTCTTTCCAGCCCGCGAACACCTGGGCCTTGGGGGCCTTGGGGTTCAGCGTGAAGCAGTCTTCCAGCCCGCGCAGCGCATGCCGGCAGGCGCCACCGATGGCCTTGGCCTCGGCCTCACGCTGGGCCACGCGCGGGTCCGGCCCCATGCCGGGAATCTCACAACCCGCCAGCGGCAGCAGTGCGGCAGCGATCAGGGCGGCGCGAGCGCCGGCGGCAAGGAGGGGGTGGTGGCGAGGCAGCATGTACAGGGGTTATCGGCAGGCGTGCCGTCAAGTTGAGGCTGTCAGCCAAGGGCGGACGTGAAAAAGGCCCCGGAAATCGGGGCCTTGCGACGCATGTGCGGTGGGAAGGCCGTTCAGTCGCGCTCGCCGCCCATGATGCCCAGCAGGGCCAGCAGGCTCTGGAACACATTGAAGATGTCCAGGTACAGCGCCAGTGTGGCGCTGATGTAGTTGGTCTCGCCGCCGTCCAGGATCTGCTTCAGGTCGTACAGCATGTAGGCGCTGAAGATGCCGATCGCTGCCACCGAGATGGCCATCATGCCCGCCGACGAGCCGACGAACACGTTGATGATGGCGCCCACCATGAGCACCAGCGCGCCCACGAACAGCCACTTGCCCATGCCCGACAGGTCGCGCTTGATGACGCTGGCCAGGCTGGCCATGACGAAGAACACGCCCGCCGTGCCGGCGAAGGCCGTCATGATGAGGTCGGTGCCGTTCTTGAAGCCCAGCACCATGCCGATCAGGCGCGACAGCATCAGGCCCATGAAGAAGGTGAATGCCAGCAGCACCGGCACGCCCGCGGCCGAGCGCTTGGTTTTCTCGATAGCGAACATGAAGCCGAAGGCGCCGCCGAGGAACACGATCAGCCCCAGGCCGCCGCGCAGCGACTGCGTGATGCCCGTGGCCACGCCGATCCAGGCGCCCAGCACGGTGGGCAGCAGGCTGAGCGCCAGCAGCCAGTACGTGTTGCGCAGTACGCGGTGGCGCTGCTCCTGCGAGATGCCATAGCCCGCGGAGCTGACACTGGTGATTTCTGGGTTCATCTGGTTTCTCTCCTGATTGGCCTGCACAGCGCAGACCCGAATGATTCTAGGTGGTGGCTTTTGGCGCCGAATGCAATACCCGCGCACCATCCCGTACTTTATGGGTTGCATTCTTTTGCCCTGCGGCGGGGCACTGGGCGGGCCCGCTGGCACTATGCTTTTCGTTTTCCGTTGTGCGCCTTGCCGGCTGACCAGGCGCATCCACCCACCTCCTGCAGGACTGCCTCATGAAGACCAAACCCGAACTTGAACTCTCCGACGTCAAGCTGATCGCCGCCGCCGCCGAGGCCGAGGCCCTGAAGAACCAGTGGGCCGTGACCATCGCCATCGTGGACGACGGCGGACATCTGCTGTGGCTGCAGCGCCTGGACGGGGCCGCAGCGGTGTCCGCGCACATCGCGCCGGCCAAGGCCCACACGGCCGCCTTGGGCCGCCGCGAGAGCAAGGGCTATGAAGACGTGATCAACGGCGGCCGCACGGCCTTCCTGAGCGCGCCTGCGCTGCAGGGCATGCTGGAAGGCGGCGTACCCATCATGAAGAACGGCCAGTGCCTGGGCGCCGTGGGCGTGAGCGGCGTGAAGTCCCATGAGGACGCGCAGATTGCGCGCGCGGGGATTGCGGCGATCGGGCTGTAAGCGCTCATCGGGAGCGATTACTATTGTTTTGATAGCTGCTAGCGCTTGTTGGAAGGGCGCTGGAGGCCAAAAACATATTGGGTTCCAACAGAAAAACCGGCGCGTGGGCCGGTTTTTTCATTTCACCATGACGCCAGCACCGAACTTCGCTGGACTACGCCAAAGCCCGATACAGCAGGTTTATCAAGGACTTAGGCGAGTTCAACATATGCCGGTGCTTTCCGAAACCTGACCCGGCTTCCCTTCTGCTGGCCCCTATGAGGCTCCTGGGAATCGGGTCTTTCCGAGGAGTCGTCATGGCAAAAATCAAACTCACCAAGTCCGCTATCGATGCGGCACAACCCCAAGTACTGGCCATCGAACTCAGGGACACGCTGGTCCCAGGCTTCCTGTGCAAGGTTACCCCAGCCGGGCGCAAGGTGTTCATGCTCCAGTACCGCACGAACGCCGGCGAGCGCCGCAAGCCCGCCCTGGGCTTGTACGGCGAACTGACCGTCGAGCAGGCCCGCTCGCTGGCCCAGGAGTGGCTGGCTGAGGTCCGCCGAGGCGGCGACCCCAGTGCGGCCAAGGCCGCAGCCCGCGCTGCCCCCACGGTCAAGGAACTGTGCGAGAAGTTCATGGAGGAGTACTCCGCCCAGCGCAACAAGCCCAGCACCCAGCGAGGCTACCAGGGCGTCGTGGACCGCTGCATCGTCCCGATGCTGGGTCGTATGAAAGTGCAGGACGTCAAGCGACCGGACGTGGCCGGAGCGATGAAGAAGATGGCGTACAAGCCGGCCGAGGCGAATCGTGCCTTCAGCGTCATGCGCAAGATGTTCAACATGGCCGAGGTCTGGGGCTACCGGCCGGACGGTACCAACCCGTGCCGACACGTCCCCATGTACCCCAACGGCAAGGCGACGCACCTCATCAGCGACGAGGACATGGGGCGGATCTTCCGCCATCTGTGCGCATTCCACTGATGGCGGACAGTGATTCCATTCCCATCGCGGACAGCGTTCCAGGCGATGGCGGACACGTTGCGCGGGTGTCCTGAGTGACGCTCAAATCGTAGCCGAAGTGTCCGCCATCAGCGTGGAATGGCGGTCGGCGCGGCCGGCTCAGACGGCCTTGGTGAGCTTGCGCATCGACTCGCCCTTGAGGGCTATCTTGTGCGAGCCGTGCACGATGCGGTCCAGGATGGCGTCGGCCAGCGTGGGCTCGTCCAGCCAGGCGTGCCAGGCCGTCACCGGCAACTGGCTGGTGATGAGCGTCGAGCGCGTGCCCACCCGGTCGTCCAGCAATTCCAGCAGGTCGTTTCGCTCGTGCGCGGCAATCGGCGCGATGCCGAAGTCGTCCAGGATGAGCAGGTCCAGCCGCGCCAGTTGCGCCAGCCGTTTGCCCAGGCTGCCATCGCCGTGGGCCACGTGCAGCTCCTGCAGCAGCCGTGGCGCGCGGGTGTAGAGCACCGAGAAGCCCAGGCGCGCGGCCTGCTGCCCCAGTGCGCAGGCGAGCCACGTCTTGCCGCACCCGGTGGCGCCGGTGAGCAGCACGTTGTGGCCATGGCGCAGCCAGTCCCCGCCGGCCAGGCTGGTGATGACCTCTCGGCTCAGGCCCCGGCTGGCGCGCCAGTCGATGTCCTCCAGGCAGGCACTGGAGACCTTCAGGCGGGCCGCCTTCAACAGGCGCTCCAGGCGCTTGCTGTCACGCCAGTCCACCTCGCGCTGCACCAGCAGCGCCAGGCGTTGTTCAAAGGGCAGCTCGCTGGCCGTGATGTGGGTGGCCGCGTCGCTGAGGGCGGCCACCATGCCGTCCAGGCGCAGGGCGCGCAGTTGGTTCAAGGTCTGTTCGTTGAGCATGGTTCTTCCTTGTTAGGTTTGCTTGCACGTTGGAGTTCAGTGGTAGTAGCCCGGCCCGCGCACGTTCTCGTGCAGCGGCAGGCTCGCCTGTGCGGCCATCGGCGCATCCAGCGGCCGCTGGTCCAGGCCGCAGCCCAGGATGGAGGCGATGCTCTTGTAGGACGGTGAGCGAATCGACTGCGCCCGCGCACAGGCGGCCTCCAGCCGGTCAGCCCCGTACTCACGGCCCAGGCGCATGAGGCCCAGACAGGAGCGGTAACCCTGCTCGGGATGCTGGCGGTGCTCCATCTGCCAGCGCACCACGGCGGCGGTGGCCGCGCCCACGCGCTCACCCCAGGCGATGAGCTTGGCCGGCGTCCACTGCAGGTGCGCCCGGTGCGAGGCCGGCATGTGCTCGGGCGTGGTGGTGTGTGCACCCCGTCGGGGATTGAGGGCGTGGGCGGCCACGCGTTTGCTGCCGTGCAGGACTTCGAGCGTGCCGGCCGTGATGCGCAACTCCACCGGCTCACCCACCAGGGCGTGGGGCACCGAGTAGTAGTGGCCATCGAGCTCAACGTGGTAATCGATGTTGACGCGGGCGGGTTTGAAGCGCGCGATGGGCATGCGCACCGGCGGCAGGGGGCGCAGGGCTGGCCGGTCGAGTTCGGCGAAGGCGCTAGTGCGGTTGCCCGGCAGCTTCTTGAACGCGCGCTGGTTCAAGTCCACCAGCAAGGCGGCAATCGCCCGGTTGAGCTCGGCCAGGCTGAAGAAGGTCTGGTGGCGCAGCCTGGCCAGAATCCAGCGCTCGACCACCTGCACAGCGACCTCCACCTTGGGTTTGTCGCGTGGCTTGGCCGGGCGCGCGGGCATCACGGCCAGGCTGTAGTGCGCACAGAGCTCTTCGAGCAGGCGGTGCGCGGTGGGCTCGTAACGGTCGGGTCGGGCCATGAGGGCGCGCGGCTGGTCAGGCACCAGCAGGCGGGGCACGCCGCCGATGAACTCCAGCGCGCTAATGATGCTGGCCACCCAGTCGGTGGTCTTCTGGCTGGCGGTGGCGCAGGCGTAGGTGTAGTTCGATGCGCCCAGCACGGCCACGAAGACCTGGGCCTGGCGTATCTCGCCAGTGTCGGCATCCACCACGGGAACGGTCTGGCCGGCGTAGTCCACAAAGAGCTTGTCACCGCCCGTGTGGGTCTGGCGCATGGAGCGCTGCAGGCGCCGGGCCCAGGCCTTGTACTTCTCGCAGAAGGCGCTGTACTTGTACGCCTGCCCGCTGTGCTGTTGCTGGTATTCCTCCCAAAGCAACTGCAGCGTCACGCCAGGTCGGCGCAGTTCGCGGTGGATGTGGGCGTGGTCGGGTTCAAGGTGCCGGGACTCGCGCGCCACGGGTGGCTTGTAGAGCCGGGCCTGGAGTTCGTCGTCGTTCAGGCTCTGGGCCAGTGCCCAGTCCACGCCGGCCACGCGCGCGTAGCTGGCTATCTCGCTGACAGTGGATTTGGAGATGCCGAGGGCGGCACCGATTTGACGGGTGCTCAAGGCCCCGCGGTGCAGCAGTTGCAGTGTGTGTCGTAGTTTGCTCATGGTGACCCTGGGTGTGGGCATCGCTGGTTCCGGTCAAAAAACCGGGCAGCGTATGCCGCGTTCGGGTCACTCAGAACACCCCGCAGGTGTCCGCCATCAGTTTGGAATGCTGTCCGCCTTCAGCGTGGAACACTGTCCGCCATCACGCTGGAACACTGTCCGCCATCAGCATGGAATCGTGTCCGCCATCGCGTGGAATACGCAGCCATCTGGACACGTTGGAGGCCGAAGGGCTGGAGCACTACGTCATTCCCTTGGCGATCCGCCTGCAGTTCGAGTTCGCCGGCCGGCGCGGCGAAATCGTCACGCTGGAATGGGCCTGGGTCGATCTGCAGAATCGGCGCGTGGTTTGGCCCGATAGCAAGACGGGTGGCATGTCGAAGCCTATGAGCGAAGAAGCCTACCGGCTGCTCTCGACCGCGCCGAGGCAGGACGGCTTTCCCTACGTGCTGCCGTCGCCCAACCATCCCGGCCGGCACCTGACCACGGGCGAGTACTACAACGGCTGGAGCCGCGCCCTCAAAGCCGCTGGAGCGGCGCACGTGGGCACGCACGGTATCCGCCACCGCTCGGCCACGGACATCGCCAACTCGGGCATTCCGGTCAAGGTCGGCATGGCGCTGACGGCGCACAAGACAGTGGCGATGTTCATGCGCTACGTTCACACGGAGGACGATCCGGTGCGCCGGGCCGCCGACGTGGTAGCCAATCGGCGCAAGACAGTCATCGCCGGACGCCAAGCCGTCGGTGAGAATGGCGGGGCAGCCTGATTTGTTTTGTGGTTGCGGATCTGTTGACCTTATCGTTCAACGAAGATCTGAACTCAGGATAAGTTCGAGTACCACGCCGTTGTGGTTCTTCGAATTCGCCTCATCGGCCACGCGAACAAGCAACTCGTTCTTGCGAACCGTGAGATCGGGCTTGAGGATGAACTGCGGGGACTGCGTGAGCACAGTCAAACTGTTCTGCAGCTTAGCATGCGCAGGCTGACCATTTAGGATCTATCCGCAAATTAAACTATGTTCCTGAGTCGCCCGTGATGCGGCGCAGGAGATGTAGATGGCCAAGGTGCATGCCAATTCGTGGGAAGTGACGGACGAGTTCTGGAGCCGGGTGGAGCCGCTGGTGCCGCAGCCTGCGCGCGATCCTGACAAGCAGTACAAGCGCGCAGCCGGAGCGGGCCGCCCGAGCAAACCGCCACGGCTGGTGTTCGAGGCCATCATGTATGTGCTGCGCACTGGCTGCCAATGGAAGGCATTGCCTGCTGAGCGCTTCGGCAGCGCCAGCGCGATCCATCAGAAGTTCATGCTGTGGTCCAAGGCCGGGTTCTTTGAGAACCTGTGGCGTGCAGGTCTTGCTGAGTACGATGATTTCGAAGGCGTTGCCTGGCGCTGGCAAAGCATTGATGGGGCCATGTTCAAGGCGCCACTGGCGCAAGAGGCTGTGGGGCGCAACCCGACGGATCGGGGGAAAAAAAGGCAGCAAGCGTCACCTGCTGGTGGACGGGCGTGGCGTCCCGTTGTCACTCGTCGTGACCGGGGCCAACGCGCACGACGTGACGCAACTTGAGGCCGTGCTGGCGTCCTGCATGATCAAGCGCCCCACACCCAAGCAGCGACGCAGCAAGCACCTATGCGCTGATGCCGGCTACCGGGGAAAGAACGCCATGAAGATCATCCTGGCCCACGGCTATATCCCGCATGTAGTGGGCCGCAAGAGCGAGGCAGAGCGCAAGAAACGCAATCCGCAGAAGAAGGCGCGCCGCTGGGTAGTGGAGGCATGCCATGGGTGGTTCAACAGATTCCGCAAGCTGCTCGTGCGCTACGAAAAGCTGGAGCACACGTTTCTCGCGCTTAACCATCTGGCCGCTGCCATCATCACCTTGCGAAAGATCAGTCTACCTGTCAATATTATTTACGGATAAATCCTTAGGCTTTCCTGTATCTTGGCCGATGCCCACTTCTTGAATTCATCCGACAGGATGACGGTCGGCGACTTGTCGTCGGATTGTTCCGAGTAGGAAAGGATGGCAGAGAAGAAACTGTCGTCGCCCGTCGCCGCTTCGTGGGCGGTCGATCCGACCTTCCATTTCAGCGTCGCGTGCAAAGCGAAGGCCGGTGGCGGATCGATCTGCGTGCCGACGCGGCCAAGTTCACGGAGCACTTCTTCTTTGACCTCCTGCGCGTAGAGCTCGTTCATCTGCGCCAAGCGCTTGAAGTTCCCGCCCATGATGTCGCGCACGGAGAGCATCAGGCTCTGGTTCTTGTGCCACGTAATCAGCGCGGGCGCCCCCTGTCCATCGACCGTCAACAAATGACGCAACCCTTGAGAGTGCTTGCCGTACAGTTTCTCTCGCGCCTGGACCTTGACGTCGCTCATGTCCTGAGCGGTCCCCTCCACGCACAGCACCATTTTCGAAGGCGAGCAACGCGCCAGATCACACGCCGGCGTCAGGACCAGCAGGTACCTGGCGGGTTCATGCAACTGCTGGTTGACCGTTGCGAGCGACCTGAGGCTCTGCACTCTGTCGCGCTCGACGCGCCGCTGAGCGAATGCGCTCTTGGCAGACAACGCCGCCCGCATAGGCGATGTGTGCTTCGCCTGACTGCCGCTGCGCGCCACTGCCCGGTCCGCGCCAAGCAAGGGGTTGCGCGACGGCCGCCTGCGATAGGGCTTGGTGACCAGCACCTCACCGAAATGCAGGGGTTCTCCGGGTGGGTGTCCCGGTCCGAACACCACCTCAGAGAAGAGATCAAACAGCACCTTGCCCTGTTTGATCTGGCCCGTGAAACCAATGGCGCCCGCGTCAATGGCCGTGTTCTTAATTTTGGTCGAACTGATGCGGCGAATCTTGGCGGCGATGGATTCTGAGGACAACCAGGTCAGGTAGGCCGCGATCGACTCGCCCTCGTTCACCAGCCGCGCGAGGTCGAACAGCCGCAAGTCGTGGATCTCCAGGTCGTCGCACTGCGCCTTGAACTCCTTGGCGGCGTCGTGCGTGGCGGCAACCAGTTCACGCGCCACGTTTTCCAGTGACTTGTTGCCCAGGTAGGAGGAGCTCTTGGACCTGATCTTTTCGATGACCCAGGCGGTCTCCACATCGCTCTTCGCCATCACCTCGAAGAACGCCGTACGAGACCCGACGATCTGACGTACTTGTTGCTGCGTTTCGATGGCTGCCCTGGACGACATGATGAAGAGGAGCTTTGCGCCACCCAGATCCGTCTTGTGATTGCGAATCCTCTGCAGTGCGTCGGAAACGCCCTCGTTGTCGTTCAGGAAGAAATCGATGAACGCCACATCGGCTTGGGCCACGGCTGCGGTTGCATCCTCCATGCGCCAGTACTTCTTCACTGCTTGGGCGCCAACAAAGGTGGCGAGCGCCGCGCACACCGCTAAGGGCTTCTGGGCTTTACCCGTCCAGTCCAGCGCGAACGTCTTGAACAACAGCTCCAAGCCGGCGTTCGCCAGGGTGTTGTCGTTGTAGTGAGTCCACAGAGCAGTGATGTGGTCGGGATGACTGATGAGTTCGCCGAGCAAATCATCCAGATCATTGAGCCCCGTGGCGGCGAAGGTCGCCAGCAACGCGGCCTGGGCATTCGCATCGGCGCTCACGAAGTCGATCCATGCGTTCTTGTCGTCTGAGTGCAGCGAGCCTTCGCCGGGCGGTCCGAGGGCGTCGTCCACCACGACCGCTGTTGAAATTCCCCACATCTGTTTTTTGCTCCCCGCTGCTATGGCTGTTCTTTATTGAAATTCAGGACAAAGGTCCGATGCATCCCATCATCGTCGGCGGGGCCAAGGTACAGGCGTGCGCCGTTTTCCGTGGCCAGGCGCCTGGCGATGTACAGGCCCAGGCCCCGACCCTCGCGCGGTGGCTTGGTCGTCACGAACTGATCGAAGACCGCCTCGCTGCGCTCGGCGGGGATACCGGGGCCGTTGTCGGTGAAATGCAGGGTGCGTGCGCCTGCATCCAGCTCAATCGAAATCTGACCTTCGACCGATGCATCGAATCGATTCATCAACCAGTAGAAGGAGTTGCTGAACAGGTTGTCGAGGATCTGAAGAAACTGGCCACGCTCCAGGGTCTCAACGAACTTCGCCTTCGATCGCGACTTCACGGAAATCTTGATGTTGTGGCGCACACTCTTGGCTTCGTGGAACTCGCACAGCAGCTCCACCAACTCCAAGAGGTTGGACTCCTTGCGAATCTGACGGCCAGGAATGCTGAGTTCGTCGAGGATGCGCACGCGTTTTTCGAGCGTCTTCAGTTGGGCCTCGACCACCTGCGGAGAAAACTTCCCCGAGGCGACGGCGCGCAGCGAGTCCTGGGTCACCCGCGAGAGTTCATGCGCGATGAATTCCAGCATCAGGCCGACACCCGCCAGGTGAACGAAGCTCTCGATGGTCTCCTCAAACCCGGCGATGCGCAGCTTGGCCCTTTCCCAGGCCTCGCTTACCTCCTCCAGGTGGTGCATCACCTTGCCGATGTTGGCGCTCTCGTCGGGCAGCCGGCCCTGCATGCTCTTAAGGCTGGAGACGGCAATGTCGCGCGACGTGCTCAAGCGCTCCTGGACTTCCTCCACGACCTCGGCAATGGGCGGCTCGACTTCGCGCTCGACCTGCTCCAGGAAAGGTCGGCAAAACCCGAGGATGACGTAGCGAAGCAGCCGAATCAGCGCCTCTCGGTCATAGGAGTCCCGGAAGCCCTCGCGATTCGTCTGGTCCAGCAGGGAGGGGTTGCCAATGGAGGAGATTTCCAACCGCCCCACCATCTGCGCGCGGTTGAGTTTGTAGGCGCTCGCGGCCAAGGCCTTGCGGTCCAGGTCAAGCCAATCGTCTGAACGCTCGCCGTAGGGGTACACCCGGTACCCGTCGCGGTAAACAAGAAAGCCACCCCCCCATTGCGCGAGGAAATCGCGGATCGAGTCGTTCCACAGCTCGGGCGTCTTGCGCATGATGCGCCCGCGGTTGAACCAGTAGAACTTCAACTCCCACGGGCCGACATGCTTCAAGGCGCGCGCGACGATCTCGGCATCCAGCAGCAGCGAGCGCTTTTTCTTCTTGCCCGGTTCCTCTCGGACGCAGGCCCTGAGATGCTCCTCGCTCAGGTGGTCCGTTCGCTCTCTGGCGAAGGTCTTGTAGTCGACGTGCAGCGCCAATTGGGGTTCGTTGGATTCGTCGTAGCTGAACTTGGCCGAGCAGATCGCGTCGGCGGCGCGCAGCGGCTCCCGGTCGAGAATCGGCACACTGATGTCGAGATCCTGGAACTTGACCACCATGAACTTGTTCGCGCGCAGCCGCGCAAACGGATCCGCCAGCTTGGCCAGGTCCGCTGCAGCGATCCGGCGCACCTTGCTTTCAGACCAGTCGCTTTGCAGATCGCGGATGTAGATCGACGTCCCCTGGTGCGCCACATCCTTGACTTCGCAGGCCTCCGTCTCGACGGGAAAGTCCAAGGCTGATGCATCGAGCGTCGGGTCACTGAACGCGGGTCGCCAGTCGAGGTCAAGCAGGCTCCAGAAATCTGCCTCCTTCGTCTTGGTCTTCACCCGGACGAAGTGCCCCAGTCGCATGGCGGAGAGTCGGCCAATGCCTTTCTCGCCCAATGGCAGGCCCGTTTCCGCCTTCGGATTCTGCAGTCGGGAGACTTCGGAGGTGGCGTTGGCGATGGCCGCGTTCTTCTCCAGCAGCCGCGTGGGCGTGCCGACGGTGAGATAACTCTCCTCCAGGCTCTGCGGCGACATGCCGCAGCCGCCATCTCTCACGAGCAGATAGTTTCCCCGCAAATAGGCGCGGTCCAGTGCCTCGAGGGCCGCCTGCGGCGTGGCCGGCTCCCCATACGCGTCGGTGAATCGCTTACGCGTGGCGGAACTAGCTTGATCCTCCAGCTGCTGTAGCACCATCGCGTGGAATTCGGCGCTGTCGAACGTCGCGGCAGCCGACCGGCGCGTGCGCGCTTCCCGGACGTGCTGCAGCAACAGGGTGCGCAGCTGCGTGTAGGCCGAATGCTGCATCGCGATGCGAATTCGGATCTCGACTTCCTTGGAGCCAGCGTCCAGCGCGTTCTTGATGAGTTCGTACAGAGCCACGGCGTCGGAGCTGATCAGCTCCGCGCCCAGCTCTAAGAGGACTCGCGCTTTGAACTTGAATGACATGCAGGTGGGTCCCTTGAGGGGGAATCAATGACGTGGTGGTGGCTGTGCAGAAAGGATGGAGCGAGGCCTGCAGATCACAGCTGACAGACCAGGCACCCCTGTTCATCGTCATCGTCCGGTTCTTCGACCTGATCCGCGGCTGCAAACACTTCCAGTAGGGTCGCGTTTTCCTTGCGAGCCTTCAACCGGTCGATTCGGATGACATGCTCCCGCTTGATTTGCTCCATCCGGACAGGCTTCTCCAGTTCCTCCAGGCTCTCGCCCTGGCTCCAGGTGAAGAAGTTGCCAGTGGGCTCGAATGGCTTTTCATAGGCTTTGGCCTTGTCATAGAGATCGGGATGGGTCTCCTTGAGGCGCACCCACTCGATCTTCTGCTGGTAAAAGCAGAAATAACAGCCTGACCTAGTCCGTCCCCATTTCGTATACGGCGGCATGCCGACACCAGATGTCTTGAGAATGTCCTCGATGTCGCGAAGAATCAATCCGTCTTCTTTGAATGGGTAGACGGCCTTGATGTTCGGCTTGTGGCTGATGTATCCGCTGCGTTCTTCGTCGGCGCGCAGGCCGACGTAGTTGATGACTTCGTCGTCGCCGCAATGCTGCTCGAAGGGCTTGAGCTTCAGTGCGCGCGTGCACCAGCGTCGATGGTTGGAGGGAATCATCCCGCCGTACATCTCGTACCAGTGATCGAATCCGACGTCCGCATTCAGTCGAATCACCTCCTTGCCCAAATAACTGGAAATACGCTCCAGGTACTCGTACGTCTCCGGCAACTCTTTGCGCGTGTCGCTGAAGATGTACTCCATGGTCGGAACCCGATCACGCATGTACAGCGCCAGCGCAGCGCTGTCTTTGCCACCAGACAAACTCAGGATGTGCCTAAGGCAACGCTGAACAAGCCGTCGTAATTTGCTATGCGGCACTGAACGACGCAGTTTTTCGGATGTTTTGGCCCCTCGCACCGCCCATTTGGGCAGTTCGCGGGGCCTTCAGGCCCGATTCCCGCCCTTACGGGCGCACCTGTCCCAACAGATGACTGCGGCACAGGTAAATGTTGGCCAGCGCCAGGGCCGTGAATGCGCGCGTGGCGTTCTTCTGCAGCCCGCGATAGCGCACCTTGCTGAACCCCCATAGCCGCTTGACCACGGCAAAGACATGTTCGACCCGAGCACGCACCCGCGACTTGTTGCGGTTCTTGGCCCGCTGCACTTCGTCCACCTCGCCAGCGCAGCGCGTGCGCTGGTTGGTGAAGTCCTTGGCCCTGGGCGCCTTGCTCGCGATCAGTGCCTTCTGGCTGGCATAGGCCGAGTCGCCATAGACCCGTTGCTCATTGCCGTGCAGCAAATCAGGCAGTGGATGCTTGTCATGCACGTTTGCCGCTGTGACCACCGCGCTATGGCTCAGCCCCGTTTGACTGTCCACACCGATGTGCAGCTTCATGCCGAAGTACCACTGCTGGCCCTTGCGGGTCTGGTGCATCTCGGGGTCTCTTGCCTTGTTAGCGTTCTTGGTCGAGCTGGGCGCACCGATGATGGTGGCGTCCACGATGGTTCCGGTATTGACCTTGATGCCGCGTGCCTGCAGCTCCTTGCCAACGCGTGCAAACAGGGCTTCGCTCAACCTGTTGTCGTTGAGCAGCCGACGGAACCTGAGCATCGTGGTCGCGTCGGGCACGGGTTCACAGCCCAAGTCAATGCCGACGAAGCGACGCAGACTGGCACTGTCGTAGAGGGCTTCCTCACACGCCAGGTCGGCGAGATTGAACCAATGCTGGATGAAGTGGATGCGCAGCATGCGCTCCAGGCCAATGGGAGGGCGCCCATTGCCGGCCTTGGGGTAGTGCGGTGCGATTTCTTCGCACAGCGCCGCCCAGGGCACCAGCGAATCCATAGTCTTGAGGAATTCGTCGCGCCGCGTAGGCTTACGGTGTTGTTCAAAGCCCAACTGCGCGTCGGCTGCCATAGCAAGGGTCTGCTGCTTCATGGCCCAGTAATTTACCCAGGCTGGAGCAGCAGCGGAGACTTTTTCAGCATTGCCCTAACTCGCTTTTCGGTTGCCATGGGAACTCTCCTCTTCCGAAACAGGTGTGACTGGGGCTTGCAGTTCGAGCAGCGCTTGTGCAAGAGCCGACGCGGCAAGTTGCGCATTGCCTTTGGTCTCTTTCGTGATCAACGCCATGACGCTGCGTGCCACCGCGGTGGATTCGTCTGAGGTTGCCACGAACAAAGATGATTCCTGACCGCCTGGCATCGTCAGCGTGAGGCCGACGAAACGCTCAGAGGCTCGGGGTGCCAGCCCGCGCTCGGTGACCATGCGCATCCACCGCTTGTAGCGGCCGCACGATTCGGTGAGCTCTTGCGCAAACTTTCCGATGGTCTCGTCGGCCCATGCGTCGAGCGGTCTTTGGACCACCAGGCTGCCGATGGAGTCCAGCCACTTCTCATCCGTGAGCGACAGGTCAGTGCATCGCAGGATGAAGCTTTTGAGCTTGATGTCTGCAAGATCCGAAGCGGTGCCTGCACATTCCGCCTGGAGCTGGTTTCGCACACGGTTCAACGGGCCTGCGATGGCAAAGGCTTGGCTGATCTCGGCAGACATGGCTTCTTGCAACCGGCGGTGCGCCATACCCAGATCGGAAAGCGTACTCGTCAGCCATTCGCCAAATGACACCTTCACGTTGGCCTGTGCGTAGGTCTCCGGTAGGCTTGAAGTAAGCAGCTTGATCGGGTCCTGCGCCTTCTTCAACACCGACCTCACGAGGCTGGCATCCTTGCCGACGCGCGTGGTCTGCAAGCTGAACTCCGGAAGTCGCGCGTACCAGCGGTACAGGCTTCGTGCCAGCTCCAGATAGGTCAGCTCACCGCCTACCGCACACCCGATCGCAGCAAAGGCGGTCTGGTACTCAAGCAGCAGCTTCTTGCTGTCTGTCCCACTGGCGAGTTCACGCAATTCGAACGCCTGCGGATTCTTGTACATCCGCTGCAGGTGCTCATTCGTCAACTCAAGAATCAGCGTTCCTCGTTCGAAGATCGCGCACTGACTGCGGTGGATCATCAAATACAGGACGATCCAGATGCCTGCGGGGCCTGCCCTGACGCCCAATGGCGGCGCTGCAAGTGCCGCCAGCACGCCCGCAAAGGTTGGGGCATTGGAAGACCGGAGTTCTTGTGAGATCGCGGCCCAGACCTTGGAAATGTCGATGGCCGCGTCCGCTGTGGGCTCAGCCAGGCTCCAGTGACCACTCTTTTCGCGCCAGATTCCGGTCTGCCGAAGCAGGGTGTTGTGAATGAGCCGCTCTGGGGGGAATTCGCTGGGCCCGCACAATTGGGCCGCGGTGTCGCCACCGAGGATGAATTCGAACATACGCTGGCGCGCCAGCACAATGGCCGAGGGCGGCTTTTCCTTGTTGATGAGTTCGTTGACGATCCTCGGCGTTTCGCTGTACACGGAATCGAACAGCCAGGATGCGAGCTGACTGGCGTTCATGTTCCGGCTGTTGGCGATGAGCTGGCCGCTGTACCAATACTCCGGCCCGGGATTTCCTGGGACAGGCATCAGTTGGCGCAGAACCAGCAGACTGACCTTCTCAGAAACGTCGTGCAAACGGCCGGCGACGTACTGGCTGGTCCAAGGATCCAGGCGCTTGCTGGTAACCTCCCGCTGCACCGCCAGCCAGATGGAGTATTCGGCCAACGCAGCACGACTCTCCGGAGTGAGCGACAAACTTCCGCAGATGCTGAAAGCATCGGCTTCTTCTTTCAGCCGTCGAAGCGTCAGGGCTTCGTCGTTTGAACCTTCCATGACCAGAACCAATTTGATCCAGCCATCTGGGCGAGCCTCATCGGATTTGAACACTGGCGGTTTGGGCCAGTGGGCGGGAGAGCCGACAAGAACACCGACGGTCCGGATCGTGCCGGATTGGTCGTAATGCTTGTTTGCCACGATGAGCCGCTGCGAGAGGGCGTGCGACACGCCGGTGATGACCAATTCGTCTTCGCCGCTTCTTGCTGCTTTCTCGTAGACAGCCTCGATGTTGACGGCCTCCGACACGGCGAAGGCGTACTCCGCCTTGTTCCGCCGACGTACGAGCAATCCTTGCTCCACGAGGCCATCGCAGTGCTTGGATACCGAGGCTTTGGTGGCGTTGCCGAGCGCAAAAGCGACTGTCTCGGCCGTGACCGGGACGCCCAGACCCGCCGAAACCAGTTCAAGCACGGCGATGCTCTTGAGCACTCTCAAGGCTTCGACGTCAAAGGTCTGCCGTTCCATCGACGCCAACGCGAAGGCCCAGCGACGCTCAGCGCTCAGATCCCTGAAGCGCAGTCCATTGCCACTGGCGAGATAGTCGAACACCTCGGGCAGTCGGTACCAGACAGCAGGATCGACTTCATGGCGATCAGCGAAGTCACGCAACCCGAGTGGCTCGTTTCCGCGCAGGAACGCGTGGAATGAGCGTTCGCTTTGACCGTATCGTTTGGCGACCACCGCAAGCGCTGCGATGCTGAAAGGATGCAGGGGGTACAGCGCTTCTGCCCGTTCGAACAGCGCCTGGTCTGTTGCCGTCAACGATCGCAGGACACCCAGTTTCTTTGCCGATGCATACAGCGCCTGCGCTTCACGGACCACTTCGCGGTTTGAGTGAATTGCAGCTTTGGCGCCGATGGCGTGAGCCGCGAAATGTGCGTAACGTTCGACGGGTTCGTCGAATGGGATTTCGTCGAACCGCGACGCCACCTTTTGCCACTCGTCGCCAAGCGCGCGGCCCACACCTGCGGCGTAGCTTGCGAAATGCTGGTGCAACATGGCGACGACAGCCAGCTTTGCGTCCGCCGGTTGGCATGCCTGTTCCGCGATCTGTTGCAGCGCGATCAGATCGCCCGTATCTGGATGCAAGGCCGCGTGCTCGACAAACTTGCCGACTTCGTCGATGAGCAGCAGGGCGCCATCGAACCCTTCTGCAACAATGGCCTGCGCAAAGTCGGCTGCCAGACTGCCGGCGACCGAGTTCACCGGCATGCCCTTGTAGGTCAGTGCCTCGGTGTCCAGCTGCTTCTTCAGCGCCGACACCGCTTTGCCTTTGCCCAGACGACCCAATGCCTCACCGATGGCGTGCGCAAGCGCAGCGCCAATGGACACGCGGGCCCCGACGATTGCCAACGGGAAACGGTTGGCCGTCTTGAACAGCGGAACGAGTTGAGGCGCGCTTTTGGTGATCGCCAGCGATGCTGCAGGATGTGATGCGCGACCGCTCAGGAGTTGGGCCAACATGACGCCCAGCGCAGACTTTCCGCTGCCATAAGGCCCCACGATCTTCCAGGCCCTCTGCGCATGCTTGTCGACCAATCCCTGGCCGATCTGTTTCAGTGCGCCCATGGCGGCAGGCGTCAACAAATAATTCTTGACGGCCGATTCGTCGTGCAGATCCCTGTCGAGCGCGATGGATCGCGTGTGACCACCGCCCAGCTCAATGCTTTGCAGAATGCGATTAGACATGCGCGTAGGCCTCCTCTGCCTGTCGCAGCTGGTACTGCGGGTCTAGTTTTTTCAAGTTCAACACGAGGCTCTGGGTGTCGGCTGTGTCGACGAATCGGAGCGCACCTTTCAGCGGTCCCGCGCAAAGGGCTTCGACGAACACCCGGAGCTGCTGTTCATCAAGACGGAACACGACCCCGGGGCTGTACGCCCCTTTGAGCAGGCGGATGAAATCGACCGAGAGTTCGGTCCGGCCTTCGGCGGCAATGAAGTCAATCAGCGCCATTGCGAACACACGCAACGAGAGCCCCATCGGCGCGCGCGGTTCACTGTTGAAGATGGTTCTACCGTCCTCGCCCTTGACTGCCCGCAGCAGTCCCAGGTCTTGCATCGGTGACCAGGACGTATCGTCACTGCCACGTTCTTCCTGATAGTAGGACTGGATGAAGATCGAAGAATGCTGCTCCAGCGTGCTGGCCGCCAGTGGGCGGGCGGCACCCTCGCCACGGCGACCCAGCGCCGCGATCAGTTGCTTGCGTTCGAACCGGATGAGTCTGCCTTCGCCGAAAACCTCGTTCCATGCCGCAAGACCTCCTCCGGTGCAAAGCTGCCAGTGAATGAGCCACAAGGATTCCAGCGACTCCAGATACGGGTCCCAGGCATCTTTGCCCCCGAACAGCTTGACCCCGACCAGCCCTGGCTCGTGACCACCGCCTTCGGCCGCCTTCAGAACGCCCGTGGCCTCGGCCCAGAACTGAAGTGACTTCACCATGTTCCGTCCGATGCCCAGCACATTCATTGCGCTTTCTTCGTTGCGCAGCAAAGTGCCTTCGGTCTTTACCGCGGCGTAGACCTTGGGCAACCAGCCGTAGCGGCACACAAAGGACTCATGTCCTGAAAATCGATCCACGTTGCTTCTCATAACGTCCCCCGCATTCCTTTGGTTTTGCCAACCTTATTCGTCTGGCGCCTAATATTTCTCTCCCAGACGGCACGACCGAGGGGCAAGCAGTATTTGTTGTTATTCATGGTGTTTGAGCATCCTTAGAGGATATTCGATTCGACATACACGCAGCCTCTTCCGCAGATGGAGCGTTCATCCTTTCCTGCGGTCAAGTGCAGAAATGGCTGTACTGGGGAGGCGTGCAATCTAACGAGCATGTTCAGGTCGCCTTTTTTCTGAGCATCATCTGGATCATTGCGAACAGGCGATGGAATAAATAATCTATGTGATCGGCGTCGATCACAGGCTTTTGATCGACTTCGTAGTGCCGAATGAGGTGATCGTTACCTATGGAGGTCAATTCGAGCGCTTCGGCGTTCAGCCGTGCGTACAGCGTGGGCTCCGCAGTCACCGCACTCAGAATAAGGTGGACCGAGTTTTTCTTGTTTGACGGATTTTCCAAGGATTTGAGGCGTTCCCAAGCATCCCAAAGCCGCTCCAGCGCTTCGCGCCTGATCAGAGGGTTGGGGTCTGAGAACTTGGTTCGTGCTTCTTCGAGCAGGACATCCAAGGTGCGCTCGCCGGTGTTAAACGTCGTGCGCCTGAGCGCCAGATCGATGACCGGAGGCAGCACACGAATGACGCGGCCTGTCGGCTGCATTTCAAAGGCAAGGCCGTTGCGCGCGAAGTAGCGATTGATCGTTTCGCAGAAGTCTTCTTGACCAGCTGCCTGGTCAAACACCAGGTGATCGTGCCGCAGAAACTTGTGATATTCGCGCTGGATGGGTTTCGCCACCATGGCGTGAACGAATGTCACAAAGTCCAGGATGAGGAGGGTGTCTGGTGCGAACGGCTCCCACTGAGAGCTAAAGCCTTCTTCAACTCTTTGGGTCGTTTGCAGCGGCCATTCCAGGCCGCGGATTTCACCGACGACAGCTGCGCCAAAGGCGGCTTCGTCACAGCCGCAAACGGCCTGCCCGTCAGGGCAGCGGTCTGGGAATCGCTGACCGAATGCGCCGCTGTTGATCAAGCCCTGGACAGTGGCGACGATGGCAGCCCACACCGCTGGTGTGATCACGTCTTCGGTGCGGGCGACAGGTCCGTTTTCGCGGTCGCTGTAATAGTCGATCATGCGGACACCCCCCTGCGTGAGGTTGGCTTAGAGGCTGCGACGTTGATCGCTTCTTGCAGCGCCGCGACGCTGGCTAGCACCGTATCCAGGGAAGGGATGTCGCCGAAGATCATTCCGGACATGGCTGCGTAGTCCCGCCCGAGCGCGTCGTGCATCGCGGCGTCGGGAGTCAGCGTGAATGTGCCTGGGACCGCTGAGTCCAACCCTAGGTCAGGGCTGCCGAAGAACAACCTGGCATGCGTTGCGCAGTCGGCGGCAAGATGGTGATCGGCTTGCCAGTCTACCCCTCCCTCCGCCTGCATCAGCCGATGGATGTCGTAGTAGTGGCGCGAGACCCGTTGGCCTTCGTGTCGCAGTTCTTTGCGGCGGTCATACCACTGGCGCAGGCCGTGCAGGATGATGACCTTGTCCCAGAACGTTCGCTCCGGCTGCACCGTCGTGACGTTTCCGACAGCTAGGTTCAGGTCGGGCACATCTGCCGCCACGTATGGCGTCACTGTCGCGGCGATGTGCGGGTCCAGCGCGGATTTCGCGCCGGCCTCGATCTTGACAGCGGCGCGAATGTAGTCGCCCTCGGTAGCCGTAACTGCGGGATACCAGAACAACAGGGTTTGACCGTCCTTGTCGTCGCGGTCAGCCTCCAGTCGGAAACGCATCCCTGGAATCGCAGCCGCCGCGACTTCGGTGAACTGGGTGGTCAGCGGGCCTGCGATGTAGCTTTGGCAGGCATTGCGAATGGCGTCGAGGCGAGCGCGGCGCTTCTTGCCACTGAGCCCCTCCAGGTCTGCCGCTTCGATACCCTGACCGAGGTCATCTCGGAAGACCGTGATGTCGATGTCTTCGGAGAACCGGGAGATAAGCCCGAAGGCCTTCGACAGTGACGTACCACCCTTGAAGAGCAGTCGTGGGCCACCAACAGGCAGGCCGTTGAACAGTGCGTCCAGGGTCCAGCAGACCCAGAAGTCTTTCTCGACGTTTTGGACGGCAGTGCCCAGGCGCACTGCCGCGCCGAGGAAGAGATCCCGTCGCTCAGCATCTGTTGCCGCGATCACAGTCTTGAAGTCGGCGTTCAAGCAGCCTCCCCGATCGCGCTTTTTGGGCGAGGGCGCTTTGCGCTGGTGTTGGCCTTGGGGCGTTTGAGCTGTGTGGTGGCCGCAGCCTTGGGATCGCATCCCGGCAGTTCGCGTACGAAGCTTTGCATCCAGGTCGGCAATGTGTTGAAGCCTTCCAGAAGGTCTTTGCGTATGGCATCGCCGTGGACTGGATCTGCTAGCAGCTTGCCCAGCTTGCTCAAGACTCGCTGCCTGTCGGTGGTCAGGGTGTCCTTCAGCCAGTGGAGGGCCTGCACGACACGCATGGCCGGTCGGCCAGCCCAGTACAGGCGGCTGGGTGCCGTCTGTTTGAACTCGATGACGAGGTTGTCCAGTTTCACGGATCGACGTCTGGCGTCGGTGTGGATCGTGACACGGGCAGGCACTGCGTCGGTCAGGCCAAGGTCGTTCGCCGCAGTCATGCCATCGACCAGCAGCCGTAGTTGATCCCGACGGGCGATGGCATCGACGACAGCGCAATAGTCTGGGCTGGTGGGTCGTTTGGTCAGGCTGTTGATCGTCGGCCGGTCATACAGCCCTCTGTCGATGCGTCGCAGTTCACCGTCGTGAACCATGCGTTGCAACGTCTTGTCGACCGCATCGCGGCTGCCGAAAGCAGCAAAGTCGGTCGGCACCCAGACGTGGCTGGCCCCGCCAGTTGTGATGAGGGATAGAACAGCAGCTTTGAGGTCGGACATGTTTGTCCGATGTTTGTAGCTGTTTTGCGGACTTGTGGCAAGACTTTTGTCCGAAATTTGTGGTGAAACTTCAGCTTTTTGTCGATCTCGACAAGCTCATTATGTCCGAAAAATGTAGAGTTCTTCGGACAAAATGGATCCCTTGTTCTATCAACGAGCAGCGTTACGGCTCGGGATCCGTATGCCGATGGATTGATCGTGCAAGCCCATGAACCGCGATGCGGGCGCCCCCGGCCCCCCAGGGAGATGGCCGGTCGCGCTGTCGTGCTCGCAGCGCATCGAGCCCCCGTTCCCTGCGGTCACGGCGTCTCGCCCCTGTCGGGCTTCCATCGTCCCCTCGCGCTGCTCGGCTGACGCCTCCGGCCCGGCTTCCAGCTTCGGGCCTGCGCGCTTCGCTTGCCGTGCGGTCGGCACACAGGGATAGCCGTTGCCTTGTTCAGCCGTCTTCCCTGACTTCATCACCTTGTCCGCGACTGTAGCCCGCGGCCGTGTGCCGTCAAGGCGCGCAGGGCCGTGTCCTCGGCTGCGCCTGCGGGCCGCACCAACCCTGCGCTTGTCTCCTTGACTGCACCCGTCCACGGGCTCCCTTTCGTCGCGGGCGATGAACTCAGGAAAGACGGTGGCAACAGGGCCAACCGGGTTCCTCGTGCCGACCGCACCGAACAGCCGCAAGGCTGGGCTCCGAATCTAGGAATCCGGTGTGCGGTTTTCTTCAACAGCCTTCTTGTTCAGGAGAACGACATGCTTGCAACCCGTTTCGCTTCCCACTCCCCGGCGCTGCGCAGCGACTACCCGCTGTCCGATGACCAGATTCGCAGGGTGGCCCCGTCCATCTTCGCGGACGCCCCGCACGAGAGCCGTTCCGAACGGTACAGCTACATCCCGACCGCTGCCGTCCTGACCGAGCTTCGCAAAGAAGGCTTCCAGCCCTTCATGGTGACGCAGACCCGCGTGCGCGATGAAGGCAAGCGCGAGCACACCAAACACATGCTGCGCCTGCGCCATGCCAGCCAGATCAACGGCGCGGAGGCTAACGAAATCGTGCTGCTGAACTCGCACGACGGCACGAGCAGCTATCAGATGCTGGCCGGAATGTTCCGCTTCGTGTGCAGCAATGGCCTTGTGTGTGGTGACACCGTGGCCGATGTGCGCGTGCCCCACAAAGGCGACGTGGCCGGTTCCGTCATCGAAGGCGCTTTCGAGGTGTTGAGCGGCTTCGAGCGCGTGAAGGAATCGCGCGACCTGATGCGCAGCATCACTTTGGACGATGGCGAAGCCGAAGTGTTCGCCCGTGCTGCGCTTGCGTTGAAGTACGACGACCCGGACAAGCCCGCGCCCATCACCGAATCGCAAATCCTGATGCCGCGCCGGTTCGACGACCGCCGCCCCGACCTGTGGAGCGTGTTCAACCGCACGCAGGAGAACTTGACCAAGGGCGGATTGCATGGCCGCAGCAGCAATGGACGCCGCCAGAGCACCCGGCCCGTGCAGGGCATTGATTCCGACATTCGCCTGAACCGCGCCCTGTGGCTGCTGGCTGATGGCATGCGCTCCCTCAAGGTTTGACCGCTCCCCCGCCGGAGGGGCGGTTTCCCCTCCATTCCCTTGTTTCACTCGATTGGAGATACACCATGAACGCCATCACCCAAACCGAAGCCCGCGCCGTCAATACCGCCGCAGCTATTCCGCTGGAAGCTGCTGACCCGACCAAGAACCTGATTTTGGTTCCGCTGTCGCGGCTGGTGCTGCGCCCCACGGGCCGCAACGTGCGCAAGACCCCGCGCATGTCCATCCCTGAACTGGCCGCGAGCATCCAGCGCGTGGGCCTGCTGCAAAACCTCATCGTGATTGCATCCGCCGATGGCGAGCATTACGAAGTCGTGGCCGGTGGCCGTCGCCTCGCCGCGTTGAAGCTGCTGGCGAAGAAACACCGCATCGCCAAGGATTGGGAGGTGCCTTGCTTGCAGGTGGCCGATGGCACGGCCCGCACGGCCAGCCTCACCGAGAACGTGCAGCGCGAAGCCATGCACCCGGCAGACCAGTTTGAAGCGTTTGCCGCTCTGGTGGCCGAAGGCCGACCCATCGAGGACATTGCGGCGGATTTCAGCGTCACGCCGCTGGTGGTGCAGCGCCGCTTGAAGCTGGCGAATGTCTCGCCGCGCCTGATGGCGGACTATCGGGCCGATGCTGTGAGCCTTGACCAGTTGATGGCCCTTGCCATCACCGACGACCACGCCGCGCAGGAAGCCGCGTTCTACGATGCGCCGCAGTGGCAGCGCCATCCCTCGCACTTGCGCGAGCGCCTGACCGAACGGGAAATCGACGCCTACCGGCATCCGCTGGTGCGCTTCGTCGGACTGGACAGCTACGAAGCCGCAGGCGGCGGCATCCGCCGTGACCTGTTCGCGGAAGGCGATGCGGGCGTGTACCTGACCGACGCCGCGCTGCTGGAACGGCTGGCGCAAGACAAGCTGGCAGGCATTGCCGCCACTGTCCGCGCCGAGGGTTGGGCGTGGGTGGACGCCACGCCGGGCGTAACTCATGCCGACCTGCACGCCTTCCAGCGTGCGCCGAGGGAACGGCGCGAGCCAAACAAGCGCGAAGCGCAGCGCATCGAAAAGCTGCAAGAGAAAATGCGGGCCATCGGTGAAGCTGTGGACGCCGCGATGGACGCCGACGACGAGGAAAAGGCCGATGCCTTGCAGGAGGAAGGCGAAACCCTGGGCGAGCAGTTGCAGGCGCTGGAAGATGGCTTGCAGGACTACGGCGCGAACGTGAAGGCCGCAGCCGGTGCCATCGTCAGCATCGACCGCAACGGCGAGGCGGTCATTCATCGCGGTCTGATGCGCGAGGCCGAGGCCAAGGCGCTGCGCACACTGGAACGGCTGCGCCAAGGGTTCAGCGGCGAGGATGCCGAAAACGACGACGAAGGCGAGGACGACGAGCAACCCAAGAGCGCCGCCATGTCTGACCGGCTGGCGCAACGCTTGAGCGCCCACCGCACCGCCGCGCTGCAAATCGAAGTCGCACGGCATCCGCAATCCGCGCTGGCCGCCGTGGTGCATGGCATGGTGCAGACCGTCTTGCAGGAAAGCCGCTACGGCCTCAACCGTGATTCTTTGCCGCTGGGCGTGAGCCTGAAACCGCAAGACCGACTGGAAGGCATGGCCCCGGACTGGCCGGAATCGCCCGCCGCCGTGGCACTGCGCGAACTGCAACAGGTGGCCGGTCAAGGGTTGCCGGAGGACAGCGCCGAACTGTTCGCCGTGCTGCTGGCGAAGCCGCAAGATGAACTGGTCAAACTGCTGGCCGTGTGCGTGGCTTCCACGGTGGACGTGGTGACGCCTCGCGCCACGCCGCACCAGCGCGGCGCGGAACTGGCGCAGGCCGTGGGCCTCGACATGGCCGCATGGTGGCAGCCGACCGCCGAAGGCTACTTCAAGCATGTTTCCAAGGCCGTGATTCTGGATGCCGTGGGCGCGTTTGCACCGGAATCCGTCACCCGGCTGGCAAAGCTCAAGAAGGCCGACATTGCCAGCGAAGCCGAGCGGCTGGCCGATGGCACGGGCTGGATGCCTGCCATCTTCAAGGCCGAAGGCCCGCAGGATGCCGCGCAGGAGGCTGGCCCGGAGGATGCCGAGGCAATGGCGGATGAACCCGCCGAGGCGCTGGCCGCTTGACCCGTGCAGAAGGCGAACGCCCCGGCTCCGACCGGGGCGCTTCGCTGGAAGGAAAAGCTCCCATGACCCGTACCACCACCAGCCGCCCGCGCATGGCGGCGATCTACGCCCCCGGCACGGTGCGCGCCCGCCGCTGGCACGGCGATGGCGACGTGCGCGGCTACCGCCCGCCCTCGGGCTGGTCGGCCCGCGCCGACCTCACCGACATTCACCCCATCACGGGCCGCGCCTTGCCGCGTGCCGTGTGGTGGATCATCGAGACGAAGGAATAACCGCGTTCAGCACCGCGCCCAGGTCGTTCCGTCCTGGGCGCGGTGAAACGCAAAATCCGGGCGCGGCAGTGGCCGCGCCCGGTGTTCAAGGCCAACAGCCAAATCAGAACGCCGCCGCCTTCGCCGTAGCTCATGCGGCGGCGTTGAAGTGGTCGGGCCTCCCGCCCGGCAATGGGCAGGCCCACATGGGCCTGCAAGCCGAAGCGCCCACCCTGCGCGGGAATCATCAGCAGTTTTCGGCTTGTCGCGTGCATACCCCGCAGCGTGGGCCGCTTCCATTTCATCGGCGGCATATCCGCGTTTCCTGCATGGAAATCTGGAACGGCCTGGGCGTGTCGGCGCGATGCGCCGCCGGGCTTTCGGGCTGCGCCCCGTGCCGACTTCGCTGTCACGGCCATTCGGCTTCAATCCCTTGTATCTTTGAAGTGCGTGTCCGGCAGTGCCGTCACGCCCGGACCTGTCAGGGTTCGGGGTTGGCCGCAGCATGTAGCCCGTCATCCCTCGGTGCCCATGGAGCCCGTGCGTGAGTCTTGGGCGCATGCATGCGCCCGATCTCTGAAAGCCCGAACAGTTGCGTGAACGCCGTTCGCATTTGCAAGGAAGGGACGCAGGGATCATGGCCAATCAAATTGCAGTCGGTATCGACATCTCCAAGAAGACCATGGATGTAGCCATGGGGCACGAGCAGCCTACGGCCATATTCAGCAACGATGGTGCCGGGCATCAAGCGTTGATCGAAGAGCTGAAAAACCATCAGGTCTCGCTGATCGTGATGGAGGCGACCGGACAGTACCAACTGGCCTGCGCCTGCGCACTTCAAGCTGCGGGATTCGCTGTCGTCGTCATCAACCCTCGGCAGGCACGGGACTTCGCCAAGGCCATGGGGCGCCTAGTCAAGACCGACAGCGTGGATGCCCGCATGCTGGCTGAGCTGGCCCAGGTGCTGAATCTGCGGCCGGATCGAGACCGCTTCATCAAGCCGATGCCAGACCAGGCGCAGCAATACCTTCATGCACTGGTGCTTCGACGCCGGCAACTGGTGCGCCTTCTGGTCAGTGAGCGCCAGCGCAAGCACATGGCGCATGCCGAGGTGGTGCAGGACATTGTGGAACTGATGGATGTGCTGTCGAGACAGCTTGAAGCGCTGGATCGGAGGATTGCGGAACACTTGGCGTACCATCAGCCCGATCTGGCCGCCTTGCTCAAGAGCGTCAAAGGGGTTGGTCCGGCAACGGCTGCGACGCTGATGTCCGAGCTGCCAGAGCTTGGCCGGCTCAAGGCCAGGCAGATCTCTGCGCTGGTAGGCGTCGCTCCGATGAACCGGGACTCGGGCCAGGCCCGCGGCAAACGCTTCATCTGCGGCGGACGTGCCGCGGTCAGGAGCGCTTTGTACATGGCCGCCATCGTCGCCATGCGTCACAACGCCGTGATACGGCGTTGCTATGAGCGTCTGCTGGCGGCAGGCAAGCCGAAGAAGGTGGCCATCGTGGCCTGCATGCGCAAGCTGCTGATTATCCTGAATGCCATGGTCAAAAGCGGGCGGCCATGGAATGACCAGCTTGCACAGGCCTGAAATTGCTGGAGAGTGTCCCCATGTCCGGCCGGCCGCTGCGCCGGCGAATGGGCTTCAGATACCCATCGCCATGACCCAGCCCGCCAGCCCGGCCAGCAGCACCACGAGCGCTGGCGGCACGCGTCCCACCGTCAGCAGCCCGAACGAGAGCAGCGCCAGCCCAAAATCCGCCTTGCTGTGGATGGCACTCGTCCATACCGGGTCATAGAGGGCGGACACCAGAATACCGACCACGCCGGCGTTGATGCCGGCCATGGCCGTCTGGATGCCCGCGCGGTGGCGCAGCACTTCCCAGAACGGCAGTGCACCGACCAGCATGAAAAAAGCGGGGAGGAAGATCGTGCCCAGGAGTGCCAGCCCGCCGATCCAGCCATGCAGCGGTCCGTGGGCGACCGCGCCGAGGTAGGCCGAGAAAGTGAACAGCGGCCCCGGCACGGCCTGCGCCGCACCGTAGCCGGCCAGGAAGTCGGCATTGCTCACGACGCCGCTGGGCACCACCGAGGCCTGCAGCAGCGGCAGCACAACGTGTCCACCGCCGAAGACCAGTGCACCGGAGCGGTACACCCCTTCCAGCAGGGCTATCGTGGACGAGTCCGTGGCTGCCGCCCACAGGGGCAGCCCGACGAGCGGTGCGGCAAACAGCAGCAGCGCCACGATGCCCAGCTTGCGCGAGACGGGGTAGCTGTGGGCGTGGCCGCCGCCGGGTTGCGCGATCTTCAATGTCCACCAGCCCAGCAGCCCAGCCACCGCGATGGCGGCAAGCTGTCCCGCGGCCGAGGGCAGGACCATGGTCAGCAGCGCCGCCAGAATGGCCAGCGCGGCGCGCGGCCGGTCCGGGCACAACGACTTGGCCATCCCCCAGACCGCTTGCGCCACGATGGCCACGGCGACGACCTTGAGCCCGTGCACCCAGCCGGACTGGGCCAGCCCCTGGTACTCGGCGATGCCAAAGGCGAACAGGATCAGCGCAATCGCCGATGGCAAGGTGAATCCGGCCCAGGCCGCCAGCAGCCCCAGCCAGCCCGCGCGGCCCAACCCCAGCGCCATACCGACCTGGCTGCTGGCCGGCCCCGGCAGGAACTGGCACAGGGCGACCAGATCGGAGTAGCTGCGGTCATCCAGCCAGCGGCGACGCTCGACGAACTCCGAGCGGAAATAGCCCAGGTGCGCGATCGGCCCGCCGAAGGAGGTCAGCCCCAGCTTGAGAAAGGCGCCGAAGACTTCGACGGGTGAGCCGCGCGCGGCTGCGGACTCATGCTGCAAGGTGTTGGTTGAATCTGTCATTTGTGCATCGCCTCCCCGGTGAACTCCCGGATGCGTTCCTTGGCCAGTGCCAAGCCTTCCTTGCCCTTGGGCGTGATCGTGTAGAGCTTGCGCACGGTGCGCCCTTCACGCTCCTGGCGGGAGACGAGGTAGCCGTCGCGCTCCATCTTGTGCAACATCGGGTACAGCGTTCCGGGAGAGAGGCGGTAGCCGTGGTGGGCCAGCTCGTCGATCATCCATTGCCCGTAGATCTCCTGCTCGGCCGCGTGGTGCAGCACATGCAGGCGGATCAGTCCCGACAGCAAGTCGTGGTGCTCCATAGCGCGCGGTGTCGATTGTTCTTTCATATCGAATATCGATAACGAAATTCGATAATATCAGCTTCAGATCACCCGACTGCGCACGCAGAGGTATTTAGACCTTGCGACCCTCAGCATCCACCACGGCCTCACCATCCTCTTTGTTGAACGCGCCGCGCTGCGGCTGCGGCAAGATGTCCAGCACGGCCTCCGATGGCCGGCACAGGCGCGTGCCCAGCGGCGTGACCACGATGGGCCGGTTGATGAGGACGGGGTGCTGGAGCATGAAGTCGATCAACTGCACGTCGCTCCACTGCGGGTCATCCAGGCCCAGCTCGGCATAGGGCGTGCCTTTCTCGCGCAGCACGGCGCGCGCCGATACGCCCATCGCGGCGATCAGTGCCGTCAGCGTCGCCCGGTCGGGCGGCGTCTTCAGGTACTCGATGACCGTGGGCTCCTCGCCGCTGTTGCGGATCAGGGCCAGCACGTTGCGCGACGTGCCGCAGGCGGGGTTGTGGTAGATGGTGATGTTGCTCATGGTGGCTTGCCTGGGTTAGCGGGAGGAAGGGTTCGGGCCGCATTCGTACCAGCCGCGCGAGCGGTTGACCACGCGCACGACCAGCAGCATCACGGGTACCTCGATCAGCACGCCGACCACGGTGGCCAGCGCCGCGCCGGACTGGAAGCCGAACAGGCTGATGGCGGCGGCCACCGCCAATTCGAAGAAATTGGAAGCGCCGATCAGTGCCGACGGGCAGGCGATGCGGTGCTGCTCGCCCACCTGGCGGTTGAGCCAGTAGGCCAGCCCCGAGTTGAACAGCACCTGGATCAGGATGGGCACGGCCAGCATGGCGATCACCAGCGGTTGGCGCAGGATGGCCTCGCCCTGGAAGGCGAACAGCAGCACCAGCGTGAGCAGCAGCGCGGCCATGGACAGCGGGCCGATGCGGGCCAGCGCGGCATCGAAGGCGGCCTGGCCCTGGCGCAGCAGCGCGCGGCGCCAGAGTTGCGCGAGGATGACCGGGATCACGATGTAGAGCAGCACCGACACCATCAGCGTGCTCCAGGGCACGCTGATGGACGACAGGCCCAGCAGCAGGCCGACGATGGGCGCAAAGGCGAAGACCATGATGGTGTCGTTCAGCGCCACCTGCGACAGCGTGAACGCCGGGTCGCCGCCGGTCAGCCGGCTCCAGACGAAGACCATGGCCGTGCAGGGCGCGGCGGCCAGCAGGATCAGGCCGGCAACATAGCTGTCGAGCTGGTCGGCCGGCAGCCACTGGGCGAAGATCTGGCGCACGAAGATCCAGGCCAGCAGCGCCATCGAAAACGGCTTGACGGCCCAGTTGATGAACAGCGTCACGCCAATGCCGCGCCAATGCTGCCTGACCTGGCCCAGCGCACCGAAGTCCACCTTGAGCAGCATGGGAATGACCATGACCCAGATCAACAGGCCCACCGGCAGGTTGACCTGCGCGACCTCGAGGCGGCCGATGGCCTGGAACACGCCGGGTGCGAACTGGCCCAGGGCCACGCCCAGCACGATGCACAGGAACACCCACAGCGTCAGGTAGCGCTCGAAGAGGCTCATGGGCTGCGGCGCTTGTTCAGGCCGCAGCGCTTCAGGGATTGCATTCATTGCCCCGGCCTCACTTCGTACCGATATTGCGCAGCTCATGCTGCAACGACATGGCGTCCAGCCGCTGCAGCGGCAGCGACAGGAACAGCTCGATGCGTCGGCGCAGCGTCAGCGCCGCATCCGTGAATGCCTTGCGCTTCTGCTCATCGGTGCCTTTGACGGCTGCGGGGTCAGGAACGCCCCAATGCGCCGACATTGGCCGTCCCGGCCACACCGGGCAGACCTCGCCGGCGGCGTTGTCGCAGACCGTGAATATGAAATCCAGCTCCGGTGCACCGGGCGCCGCGAACTCATCCCAGTTCTTGCTGCGGTAGCCAGCGGTCGGCATGTGCAGCCGCTCCAGCGTGGCGAGCGCCAGTGGGTGGACTTCGCCCTTGGGGTGGCTGCCCGCCGAGTAGGCGCGAAAGCGCCCCTGGCCCAATTCATTGAGGATGCCTTCGGCCAGGATGGAGCGAGCCGAGTTACCCGTGCAGATGAACAGGGCGCTGTAGATCTTGTCGGTGGTCATGGGTATCTCACATCAGCAGCAGGAGGAGGCCGGCTTCACCGCAACGCCCATCGGCTTGCCGCGCACCGGGGTACAGCACGCTGCGGCGGAAGTCGCTGCAGGCGCCGCTTCGTTAAAGACCGGAATATTGCCCAGCGTGTGAAAGTGCTCCCAGGCCACGCCCTGCGGGTCGGTGATCCAGTGCTTCTCGCTGCGCGCGTAGCAGCAGGTCGTGGTGCCCTCGTCCAGCAGCGTCATGTCGGCCGCCTCGGCGCGGGCCTTCAGCACCGCCAATTCCTCGGCATCGTCGGTCTGGATACCCAGGTGGTCAATGCCCGGCTTGTTGCCACGTGTGGAGATGGCGAAGTTGACCGGCGGGTCTTCGAGCATCCATTTGGCGTAGTCGCTTTCGACGCGCGCGGGCTGCGCGGCGAACAGTTGGGAATAGAAGCCGATGCTGCGGTTCAGGTCATCGACGTGCAGGTGGACGTGGAAGCGCTTCATGGGGAGATCCTTTCAGCAGGAGGTACAGGCAGAGGAGGAATCACTGACCTCGCACGTGCTGCCTTGGCAGCAGTGCTCGGTCAGGTAGCCGAGCAGCCCATTCATCTGGCTGAAGTCGGCGCGGTAGATCAGGTTGCGGCCTTGCTGTTCGATGGTGACGAGGCCAGCATGAGCCAGTTCCTTCAGGTGGAAGGACAGCGCGTTGCGGGCCACGTCGAGCTGATCGGCCAGAACGCTGGGCGTGAGCCCTTCGGGGCCGGCGACGACTAGGGATCGGAACACGCGCAGGCGCTGGGCATGGGCCAGGGCACCGAGGGCGGAAACGGCTTGGGCTTCATTCATTATTCAATAATACATCAATTATTGAATCAATGGCAATGCCGCTTATGCTGGATCAAGCCTGCGTGGCTTGACTTTCAAGACAGTTGCTCACGCCTTCGCGCCTGCGGCGCTGCGCGCTTCGCTTGCCTCCAGGGGATTGGCGCAAGGCCCATCCCCGCCGCGCGAGCTTGGCGCCCCTTGATACCGCCGAACCGGCTGCGCCGGATCGGCCAGAGTCAGCGCTCCGCCGCAATGGGCGGGGCTGGGGCCGGTACGCCGAGGCTTGCTGCGGCAGGTTGTGCGAATGCGTGCCGTCCTCAACGCTGGCGGTTCTTGCCCATCACGTCACGAAGGACGGTTCACGGACATCCCGCCCGGCACCGCTATGGAGCTTCCACGCCACGCCTCAAGACCGGCGCCGCAAAGTGCGGCAGGGGCGTTCTCGCCTGTCGTCGGGTGGTTGACCTGGCCCGCGTCAGTGGGCGAGCCGGTGCTGCCTTCGTGCGGGGATGCCGAGCCGGCCCTATCTCCATTCGGTGCGGTTCGGCCCAAGGCGTCCTTGTGTTGTTGTGAATCCTGGCGGTGGCGCGGCTGCGCCTCGGGCTTCATGGCTGCAACCGTCCGGCGAAAACAATTTCCCCTCTGCTGCGCAGATTCCTCGCGGGCCAAATTCTTTTCGCCTCCCGACTCTCCACTGCGTTGCGACCGCGAGCGGTGCAGCCTGCCCGTCCCCCGCCGGCCGGATCACAACAAGGACGCGATGGGCGCGAACCTTGTTCCACCGAAAGGAGAAATCATCATGGCCAACATCGGCACCTTCACCGCAGACAAAGACGGCTTCACCGGCACACTTCGCACCCTGACACTCAACGTCAAGGTCAAGCTGGTGCCCAACGACAAGGGCGACAACGAGAAGGCCCCGGACTTCCGCCTGCAGGCCGCCAGTCACGACATCGGCGCGGCGTGGAAGAAGATCAGCGAGGCCGGGCGGGAGTACATCTCCGTGACCCTCGACGATCCTTCGTTCCCGGCCACGGTCTACGCCCGCTTGATCGAAGACGAGGACGGCACGCACGACCTGTTCTGGTCGCGCAGCAAGCCCCAGGCGGCCTGACGGCCGCCAGCGCCCCCGCCCGCTGCGGCGGGGCGCTGTACTGCGTGGATTAGCAGACTGGAAGGCTTGGCTCTTCCAGCTTCGTGATGGTGGTGGTCGGGCAGCATCACCATGACTTCGTGTTGCCAGGGCGGATGCTGGGCGATTCGGCGCACTGCGCCGACCGGGCTTTGCGGGCTGCGCCCCATGCCGACTTCGCCGTCATGGCCATTCGGCTTCAATCCCTATCGCGGCTTCGCGCCGGTGGCGCTGCGCTTGCCCCCAGGGGAAAGCCCTGCGGCCTATCCCCGCCGCGCGATGCTTGGCGCCCCTGAAGTCCCCGAACCGGCTGCGCCGGATCGGTGGCCCAGCGCCTACGGCTGGGCCGCTGCTGCGAGCTGGCTTTCAGCCTCGCTCATCAGCACCGCCGTGCTGCATTCGAGCGCACTGGCGATCTTGAAGATGATCGCCAGCGTGGGCATGTGCTCGCCGCGCTCGACCTTGCCCATGTGCGAACGCTCGATGCCGGCGAGGTTCGCCAGCGATTCCTGCGCGATGCCGCGCTCCGTCCGCAGCGCGCGCACCGCCGCGCCGAAGGCTTGCGCCAACTCGGCATCGTAGGTGGTGGCGCCCGCTGGCCGGCCGCGCTGGATGGATCGCTTCTGCATAGACAGAAGCGTCAATTCGCAGCACAATTAAAACCACGTTATCTTTAACTCATTCATGCTTTTGGCCCTTATTCGTGCTTTTACGGAAATCCGCTTCTGCGGATTCCGACAGAACCGGAAAACCGCCAACGTGACTTTGCAGATTTCTACAATTGAGCTTTTGCGCTTTCGTGTTTCCACGCTTTGGCGTGGATGTGCAAAACCGACTTTCCGCGTTGGAACAGGAGCACCACGATGAACGCTCCCCTCGTCACCGATGCGCAGCGCGCCGCGCTGCTGGAGAACGGACGGCGGGCCACCGCCGGTGAACCGCACGACCCGTTGCCGGTTGTGCGGCTGTTCACTCCCGACGCGCACGCCACCTGGCTGCTGACCTCGCTCGATCCCGTCGATGGCGACACGGCCTACGGCCTGATCGACCTGGGAATCAGCTTGCCCGAGCTGGGGACGGTGAAACTTTCCGACCTGGCTTCCATCGTCGGGCCGCGCCAGCAACCCGTGATGCGGGATCGGTATTTCCAGGCGATGCGCCCGCTTTCGGAATATCTGCGGCTGGCGCAGGAAAACGGTTCCGTCGTCGATTGAACCGCTCGTGCTACAGCCAAGCTGGGGGCATTCAGACTATTTCGGTCTTGCTCCAGACCTGTCCAGTCTGAATCAGCACTCTTGCACCAAACCTGTGCGTGCGTGGCGGAATCAGCCACGATCTTTCATGCGGCTTGCGGCACGGTGTCAGTACCGCATGACGTTTTTGGTGCCGTGCGGCCGTCGCATTCGGACGAATTTCGCAACATGCCGGAGCCAACCAGTCTTGACACCAGCCGTTACAGCTTAACCGGATTTCCACCTTGATTTAATGCTCCCGCATGTTTGACGCCGTGGCGACGTTCCTGCTGTTCGACGGGAGCTTGGGTCATGGTCAATCCTCATCATGTCGCGCACTGGTATCCCACTGCGGCTTACCTCTATGTCTTGTGGCTGGATGCGCTTGCGCTGGCTTGGGAGTACCTGCGCAGGCACCCCGATTACCGGCTCGACTGGCTGCGCCGTGCGCGCCGCCCCGATGCGGCGCATCGCTGGGGCTTGCGCGTGCTGGAAGACCCGGCGCTGGATGCGCGCGATGCGCATCCGGCCTGGCAGCCCGGCCAAGCTGATGTAGTGCAGCTCTACCCCGATGCCGATCCGCCTGTGGATGCCGAGCCCTTCGCGTTCTGGCGTATCCCTGGCCACAAGCAACTTCTCCACGATGGCAAGGGACTGGCGCTGATCGCGCGCAGCCCCGGCCAGTGTCTGCGCTTCGCGCTCGCGCCTGGCCTGCAAGACGGCATGGCTGTCGCCTATGCCCATCGCGGCGGCGCCTTCGCGCCTACGCGCGGTCATGCGCTCGACGCGGCCCAGGCCGCCACCAAGCCCAGGCCGACGCCCGCCGCGCTGCTGGAGCTGCACACCTTGCAGGCGCTCGATGCGACCCTCGCAGGCGCGTCCTTGCGCGATGTGGGCGAAGGACTGTTCGGTGCCGACGCTGTGGCCGACTGGTACAGCGACGGCGGCCTGCGCTCCAAGGTGCGTCGCCTGGTGCGGCGCGGCGATGCGTTGATGCGCGGCGGCTATCGCCGCCTAGCACAACTGTCCCCGCTTGAGAAGGGTCGTTTTGAAGAGGACGCAAAACGACCCTGAGCAGGAGAGCTTCGTTTTCTGAGACTGCCTCCATCCGGTTGCGCTGTGCGGCCGGAGCTTTGAAAGCTATGGAGGCTCACACCATGCGTCCCGCTCCCTTGCGGCCTGCCGCCGCTCCCATGAATCCTGCTGCGCAGCCGCAGCGTTATCTCACCAACGACGAAGCCGCCGACTACTTGCGCCTGTCGCCGCGCACGTTGGAGAAACAGCGTGTGCTGGGTGGCGGCCCCAAGTTCCGCAAATTCGGCCGCCGCGTCATGTACGCCGTGGCCGATCTTGATGCCTGGGCTTCCGAGCGCAGCTTCGAGAGCACATCCGATCCCGAGTACGCCGAGCAGCATTCGGCGGACAGCCGTGCGCGCTGATCGCTTGCGCGCGGGTGGCCTTCGCCATGTCCAGCCCTGCGCTGCCGTCCCGGCAGCGGCCCGTGCCAGAGCGCGAACAGCTCGATCTGTTCCGCGCCTTGCCGGGCGACATGGCGCCGCGCGACAGCCAGGACTTGATGGCCTTTCCGTTCTTCTCGCTGGCGAAGTCGCGGCGTACGGCGCCGATCGACTTCCAGGCCGGCGGCATCACGATCCGCGTGGAAGGCACGCAGGAACACGGCATCGCCACGATCTGGGATGCCGACGTGCTGATCTGGGCGGCCTCGCAGATCGTGGAGGCGCGCGACGCGGGCTTGCGCCCGTCGCGGCTGATGCAGGCCACGCCCTACGAGATCCTGCGCTTCATCGGGCGCGGTACATCGCTGCGCGACTACCAGCGCCTCAAGGCCGCGCTGGATCGCCTGCAATCCACGACGGTGGCCACGTCCATTCGGGAGACCACGGGAAGGCGGCTGCACCGCTTCTCGTGGATCAACGAGTGGAAGGAGCTGGCCGATGCCAGGGGAACGCCCTTGGGGCTGGAGCTGATCCTGCCGGACTGGTTCTATGCGGGCGTGCTCGATGCTGCCCTGGTGCTGACCATCGACCCGGCGTATTTCCGGCTCACGGGCGGGATCGAGCGATGGCTGTACCGCTTGGTGCGCAAGCACGGCGGGCGACAGCCGGGCGGGTGGCAGTTCGACTTCCAGCACCTGTACCGCAAGTCAGGCAGCGTGGCGCGGTACTACGACTTCGCCGCCGACCTGCGGGCGCTGGTGGCGCGGCAAGCCTTGCCTGGCTACCAGTTGGGCATCGAGTACGTCTCGGGCATTGCCTCGCCGCTGCTGACGTTCCGGCCCGTGCCGCAAACGGCACGGGGATAACTGCGACAAAGCCTGTGGACGGACTCGTGCTATCAGGCAACAGAGGTATCGTGCTATCAGGCAACGAATCCTCGTGCTATCAGGCAACAAAATTGGCCGCAAAGCCAATGCTGGCGCGGGTTTCGGCCTCCCTTAACTTCCCTAACTTAAATTCTCTAATTGGTAGTAGAAGCGCCTCGCCACGGTGGACAAGCACCAAGTCGGCGAAAGAAGGGCACGAAAAGCAGCAGCAACAGCCGGGCTCTCCAACGCGGAGGGCCAGGCCATGATCGTTGCCCTGCTCAACCAGAAAGGCGGCGTGGGCAAGACCACGCTCGCCACCCACATCGCCGGCGAGCTGGCGATGCGCGGCCAGCACGTCGTGCTGCTGGACGCCGACCCGCAGGGTTCATCGCTGGACTGGACGCAGCGCAGAAGCCAGCAAGGCTTGCCAAGGCTGTTCAGCGCCGTGGGCCTCGCACGCGAAACGCTGCATCAGGAGGCACCAGAACTCGCTAGGCGGGCCGATCACGTCGTCATCGACGGCCCGCCGCGCATCGCCGCCTTAGCGCGCTCCGCGCTGCTGGCGGCCGAGCGCGTGCTGATCCCCGTGCAGCCCAGCCCCTATGACCTGTGGGCCAGCGCCGAGATGGTGACACTGATCCGCGAGGCGCAGGTATTCCGGCCTGCGCTGCGCGCGGCCTTCGTCATCAACCGGCGCGTGAGCACCACCGTGATCGGACGCGAAGCGCGCCAGGCGCTCGCCGACCAGCCGCTTCCCGCGCTGCGCTCGGAAGTGCATCAACGCATCGTGTTCGCCGACAGCGTGGCCGCTGGTCGGCTTGCCCGCGAGACGGCGCCCGACAGTACCGCCGCGCGAGAAATCACCACGCTGGTGGACGAACTTCTGCGGTGGCCGACATGACTGCGAAGCCGCCACCCAGCAGCAAACGCACGGCCAAGCGCGTCGGCATCGGCGCGCGTCCGCCGGCGAATCCGCACGCCGAGGCGTGGATTCGCCAGGGCAGCGCCGATGACCTCCAGAAAGGCGATCTCTACACGGCCCGCCTGACCCTCGACATCACGCCCGCCATGCGGGCGCGCATCAAGGTATCGGCCTTCACGCAAGGCGTGACGGTGGCCGATCTGTTGCGCGCGCTGCTGGAGCGGGAATTCCCGGAGAAGTCCTCATGAACACACCCGCCTCGACGGCTTCGGCACCGCCATCCATCCCGCCTGTCGGCGTGGCCGACGGCGTGCCGCTGACGCGCGTTGCGCTCGCGTACATCGACCAACGCTTCGACCTCTACCTGCGCTTCGGTGATCCTGCCCGCATCATCCGTTTCGACCGCTGGCGCCGCTGCGCGGTGTTCACACCGAATGCGGTTTTCTGCCGCATCCGTTGGCAGGCCAACGACTACGGCACGATCCGCTGGCAGCTCATGGTGATGCAGGCGTGCATGCCGATGGATGGCGCGCAGCGCATTGCCGGCGTGCAGCCGGGCGCGCGCCTGTTGCTGCACGCCGAGGGTGAGCAGTCGGTGCGTGCCGTCCTGGCGCGCATCGACGCCATCGAGGCGCTGGGCATCGCACCTGCTGCGGCTTCGCCCGTGTACTGGCGCACGTTGGGCAACCGGCTCGCGGCTCGCTTGCCGCTGCCCGAATACAGCGCCGAGCGGCACGCCGCCTGGCTGGCCGGGAGGGCGCTGTCATGACCACGATTTCTGTTCCCACTGCTCTCACGCATCCACGCTCGCGCCTGCGCGCTCGCCTCATGCTGGCGGGCCTGTCCGCCTGCGGCCTCGCTGCGCTGGCCTGGGCCTCCTTCGTGCATCCGCTGCCGCGCCTGACCTACAACCCGTCGGACAGCGTAGCGGTCGGCTGGTATCGCGTCGATCCGCTCGACCATCGCACCAGCTCGCCGCTACATCCGCTGCAACCTCCATTGCACGTGGGCAGCATCGTGCTGGTGCCGCTGCCCGTCGAGGCCGCCGCGCTCGCTGCGCAGCGCGGCTACCTGCCGACGCGCATCCCGTTGCTCAAGCGCGTGGGCGCGGTGGCGCCGCAAGAGGTGTGCATTGCTGACGGCAGCGTCCGCATCGACGGCGTGCTTTCGGCCGCCGTGCTGCCTGCCGACCGCTGGGGCCGGCCGCTGCCATCCTGGCAGCAGTGCCGCCGCCTTCGGCCTGGCGAGCTGTTCCTGCTCAGCGTCACCAATCCGGCGTCGTTCGACAGCCGGTATTTCGGGCCGGTCAACGCCGCCTCCGTGATCGGCGTTGCGCGCCCGGTCTGGCTGGAGTCGCGCCCATGATGACCGCCGATTCGCTGCGCGTCAGCGTGCTATCGGGCGTGTCGTTCCGGCTGCTGTCGCCGCGTCGTCGTGCGTGCAGTGCGCGTACCGATCCTGCGTATCTGGCACC
This sequence comes from Diaphorobacter sp. LI3, assembly GCF_022807955.1. Lineage (NCBI taxonomy): Bacteria > Pseudomonadati > Pseudomonadota > Betaproteobacteria > Burkholderiales > Comamonadaceae > Diaphorobacter > Diaphorobacter sp. LI3. Next base: position 2,093,156 of record NZ_CP094346.1, read on the forward strand.
GCACTTCGCGCGGCCTCCGGCGCAGCCGTCCCACGTGCAGGCGTCTTGCCTCCAACGCGGCTGGCCTGCGGCCATCGCCGTGTTCGCCGGGGCGCTGACTGCTTGTGCAGCAGCGCCACCGGGCCGCAGTTGCCGGGAGCGGATGCGGGAGGCAAATGCGGAAGGCAAGACAAAAGGGGACGGCACCTGTCGGGCCGCAAAGCCAGTCTGCACGTGGGGGTGGCGCGGCACGGCGCAGCTTCGCCGCCGTGCTGCTGGGGGCGCGAGGCCCGCGCCAATGCAGGCATGTCCGCGTGCTTCGCACGACGGCCTACGCCCCAGCTTTCAAGGGGCGCAGCCATGACCAAACGCCGCGATGACGATTTCCGCATCCGCCCCAGCGCCCCCAAGAACCGGGGCCAGGGCTTCATCGCCAAGGTGCTCCAGCAGACCGGCAAGGCCAGCAGCGGCAAGTCCTCGGTGCGCCGTACTGGCGCTGCCAGTGGCACCGGCCAACGGCCCGGCTCGCGCCTGGGGCGCGGCCACACGGCGGCGCGCTTCGCGGGGGCGAAGCTCACGCCCATGTCGCGGCGCGTGACCATCAAGACCTTGCTGGTCAACCAGCAGCGGGCCAGTCCGCAGTCGCTCGCCAAGCACCTGCGCTACGTTGAGCGCGATGGTGTGGGCCGTGATGGCGAGCCGGGCCAAGCCTACGGGCCGCAGACCGATGCCGCCGACCTCGACGCTTTCAAGGAACGCTGCGCCGACGACCGACACCATTTCCGCTTCATCCTCTCACCCGAGGATGGCGCGGAACTCGAAGACCTGCGCACCTACACGCGGCACCTCATGGGCCGCATGGAGGCCGACCTGGGCACACGGCTGGAGTGGGTGGCCGTCGATCACTGGAACACCGACAACCCGCATACCCACCTGATCGTGCGCGGGCGCGACGACACCGGCAAAGACCTCATCATCGCGGGCGACTACATCGCTGATGGCTTCCGCCATCGTGCCGCCGAACTGGCGACCGAATGGCTGGGGCCGCGCACCGAGCTGGAGATCCAGCAGACCTTGCAGCGCGAAGTGGATCAGGAGCGATGGACGAGCCTGGATCGCACGCTCAAACGCGAGCTGGGCGACGATGGCTTGTTGCATGTCGAACGGTTCAACGAACCGCGGCTGCAACGCCAGCGCCTGCTGCTGATCGGCCGCCTGCAACGCTTGCAGCGCCTGGGCCTGGCCGATGAAACGCAGCCCGGCACCTGGGCCGTCCATGCCGACGCGGAAAAGACCCTGCGCGCCCTGGGCGAGCGTGGCGACATCATCCGCACCATGCAGCGGGCCATGCGCGGCGAGCCGCGCGAGCTGGCGGTGTTCGAGCCGGGCGATGATGGCCGCACGGTCATCGGGCGTGTCGCCGCGAAAGGGTTGGCCGACGAACTGCACGACCGGGGCTATCTGGTCATCGACGGCGTGGACGGCAAGGCCCACTATGTCGCGCTGAATGCCCGTGACGAGCTGGCGAACTATCCGGCCGGCGCCGTGGTGGAGGTGAAGGGATCGGCCGACGCGCGCGCGGCCGACCGCAACATTGCCGCGCTGGCGAGCGGTGGCCTGTACCGCACCGACCATCACCTTGCCATCGCCCAGGGCCAGGCCCTGCCGGGCCGTGATCCGCAAGAGGTGGTCGCAACCCACGTCCGCCGGCTGGAAGCCTTGCGCCGGGCAGGCATCGTGGAACGTGTGGCCGAGGGTCTATGGAAGGTGCCGGACGACCTGCCCGAGCGTGGTCGCCAGTACGACGCGCAGCGCCTGGGCAGCGTGGCCGTGGAGCTGAAATCGCATCTGCCCATCGAGCGGCAGGCCCGCGTGATCGGGGCCACCTGGCTTGACCAGCAATTGATCGGCGGTGGCAAAGGGCTGGGCGATTTGGGCTTTGGCAGCGACGCCAAGCAGGCCATGCAGCAACGCGCCGACTTCCTGGCCGAACAGGGATTGGCCGAGCGGCGCGGGCAGCGTGTGATCCTCGCCCGGAACCTGCTGGGAACGCTGCGCAACCGGGAGCTGGCGCAGGCCGCGAAGGACATTGCTGCCGACACCGGCCTGGAGCATCGCCCGGTGGCCGACGGCCAGCGCGTGGCGGGCATCTACCGCCGCAGCGTCATGCTCGCCAGTGGCCGCTACGCGATGCTGGATGACGGCATGGGGTTCAGCCTGGTGCCTTGGAAGCCGGTGATCGAGCAGCGGCTGGGGCAGCAGGTTGCGGCAACGATACGGGGCAATGACGCAACCTGGATGCTCACGCGAAGTCGCGGTATTCATTAGGGCAATGCTGAAAAAGTCTCCGCTGCTGCTCCAGCCTGGGTAAATTACTGGGCCATGAAGCAGCAGACCCTTGCTATGGCAGCCGACGCGCAGTTGGGCTTTGAACAACACCGTAAGCCTACGCGGCGCGACGAATTCCTCAAGACTATGGATTCGCTGGTGCCCTGGGCGGCGCTGTGCGAAGAAATCGCACCGCACTACCCCAAGGCCGGCAATGGGCGCCCTCCCATTGGCCTGGAGCGCATGCTGCGCATCCACTTCATCCAGCATTGGTTCAATCTCGCCGACCTGGCGTGTGAGGAAGCCCTCTACGACAGTGCCAGTCTGCGTCGCTTCGTCGGCATTGACTTGGGCTGTGAACCCGTGCCCGACGCGACCACGATGCTCAGGTTCCGTCGGCTGCTCAACGACAACAGGTTGAGCGAAGCCCTGTTTGCACGCGTTGGCAAGGAGCTGCAGGCACGCGGCATCAAGGTCAATACCGGAACCATCGTGGACGCCACCATCATCGGTGCGCCCAGCTCGACCAAGAACGCTAACAAGGCAAGAGACCCCGAGATGCACCAGACCCGCAAGGGCCAGCAGTGGTACTTCGGCATGAAGCTGCACATCGGTGTGGACAGTCAAACGGGGCTGAGCCATAGCGCGGTGGTCACAGCGGCAAACGTGCATGACAAGCATCCACTGCCTGATTTGCTGCACGGCAATGAGCAACGGGTCTATGGCGACTCGGCCTATGCCAGCCAGAAGGCACTGATCGCGAGCAAGGCGCCCAGGGCCAAGGACTTCACCAACCAGCGCACGCGCTGCGCTGGCGAGGTGGACGAAGTGCAGCGGGCCAAGAACCGCAACAAGTCGCGGGTGCGTGCTCGGGTCGAACATGTCTTTGCCGTGGTCAAGCGGCTATGGGGGTTCAGCAAGGTGCGCTATCGCGGGCTGCAGAAGAACGCCACGCGCGCATTCACGGCCCTGGCGCTGGCCAACATTTACCTGTGCCGCAGTCATCTGTTGGGACAGGTGCGCCCGTAAGGGCGGGAATCGGGCCTGAAGGCCCCGCGAACTGCCCAAATGGGCGGTGCGAGGGGCCAAAACATCCGAAAAACTGCGTCGTTCAGTGCCGCATAGCAAATTACGACGGCTTGTTCAGCGTTGCCTTAGGCAAGAGATGCGACTGCAATGAATGTCAGTTTTACCGAGTTCTCATCGACACGCGATTTTCAAGCAGCCCGACTCCAACGCTGCGCGCATGAGAGCAGCTCGCCGCGCGCTCAAAGAAATAATCCGGTGAATTCAAATAGACCAGGATATACGTTGGTATATCTAAGCTATTCGCAAGTTGCTTGAGAGAAACCTAATGCTCGCTGGTGCGTGGGAAATCTCAATGACAGAATTCCATTTGTCGTCAGCACATACAACCGCGATTTGGCTTAGCACCTTGTCCAGCTCGCTTGTCAGCTTGAAACAGGAGGAAGTCATGGATCCCGACCCGCATAGGCGCTCCAACGCGCCACACCACTCGCCCCATAGGCCCATGAACGCAACAACGCATCGGGCGCCTGCTTCGAGGTTCTCGCTCATCTGAGCGCATGAGGAGCCTCCGCGGCTGCGCGCCCCAGGAGGTTCTCATGCTGTTTCGCTATTTCCGCTCCGACGACGTTTTCGTGCGCGCCCTGCGCGCGGCTGTCGCTTCCCACCGTCCCGCTGCGCTACACGCCCTGTTGGCCTCTCACGGCGACCGCGCGTTTGCCAAGGCGCTCTCCGATCTTTCGGGCCGCGTCATCGCCGACGCGCTGTCCATGCTCCCGGCGTCGAATCGTGCAGGCGTCTTGAATCGGCTTTCCCTCGCTGCTCGCAATCGCCTGCGCGAAAACGAAGGTAGCCATGCACGCGATTCGCTCTATGCGCGGTCGGCTGCGTCTGGCTCGCCGCTCTTTCTACTTTGGTGAGGCTGGCACGGACTGTCCGAGCGCCCACGCCTCTCACAGCACCCAGCTCGCCCGTTCGACTGACCTGGCCTCGCTTCGACGGCGTGGCCGGGACAGTTGCGCGACGACCCATTCGCGTCCATCGAGACAGGAACCTTCCCATAAAAATAATCCATGTCGTATTGGCCATCGCCTGCGCCTCTTTGCTGACGGCGTGCGATGTCAAGCATTTCTTGCCCGGCGCCTATGCTGCGGAGGGCAAGCCAGAAACCGCCGATGTGCAGCGCGACGGCGCATTCGTCAACGTGCCTGCGGCATCGCCGCTGCGCAAGAGCCTGGTTGTCGCCAGCGTCGAGCCGCAGGCGTTCGCTCAGACGATCGACGCGCCGGGCACGATCGAGGCGGCGCCCGAGAAGCTGGTGAAGATTGCACCGCCGTTGGGCGGGCGCATCGTGCGCCTGCACCACCAGCTAGGCGATGCGGTCAAAGCAGGTGACCCGCTGGTCACTATCAACTCACCTGATCTCGGCTCTGCCTATAACGACCAGATCAAGGCACAGGCGGCGCTGCTGCAGGCCCGCCGGGAGTTCGATCGGCAGAAGGCTCTGAAAGACGACGACATCTCTGCAGGGAAGGATTTCGAGGCCGCACAACTGGCGCTATCCGCTGCCGAGAGCGATGCCCGCGCGACGAGCAACCGGCTGGCTCAGCTTGGCGCATCTGCCAGCGCCGGGTCGCGGCGCGAATACGTGCTGCGCGCTCCCATCGCTGGCCGTGTGGTCGAGATGAATGGCGCTCAGGGCAGCTATTGGAGCGACACCACCGCGTCGATCATGACGGTCGCCGATCTTTCCACCGTATGGCTTGCAGCCAGCGTCGCGGAGAAAGATCTAGCGCAGATGTTCGTTGGTCAGACAGCGCGTATCGTTCCCAACGCCTACGCCAGCCGCGAATTCGATGGCAAGGTGAAATACATCGGCGATTTGCTTGACCCCGACACGCGCACAGCGCGCGTTCGCGTCGCCATCGACAACCGCAGTGGCTTGTTCAAACCGGGCATGTTCGCCCGCGTCAGCTTCTCCGGCCCAGCACATTCGGCACTGCTCGTCCCGGCAACGGCCTTGTTGCAAAGCGGCCTCTACACGCGAGTGTTCGTCGAACAGGCGCCGTTCCGTTATGAGTCCCGCATCGTTAGCGTGGGGACGACGGTCGCCGATCGCGTCGAGGTGTTGTCCGGGTTGAAGGCGGGCGAGCGCATCGTGGTCAAGGACGGGGTGCTGCTCAATGATTAACGCCATCGTCAACACCTGTTTCCAACGCCGCGGCATCGCCTGGCTCGTGTTCGTGTTCGTGGCTCTGTACGGCGCCTGGAGCTGGAAGCAGCTCCCGATCGAAGCCTATCCAGACATCGCCGACGTGACCTCGCAGATCGTCACGCAGGTGCCTGGACTCGGCGCCGAGGAGGTGGAGCAGCAGATCACCATTCCGCTGGAGCGCGCCTTGCTCGGCACGCCGGGCATGCATGTGCTGCGCTCGCGCAGCCTCTTCGCGCTCTCCCTCATCACCGTGGTCTTCGAGGACGGCACCGACGGCTACTTCGCGCGCCAACGGCTGCAGGAGCGGCTGAATCAAGTGTCGCTGCCCTACAGCGCTGTGCCTGGCCTCGACCCGTACACCTCACCAACGGGCGAGATCTACCGCTACACGCTGGAGTCCAAATCGCGCAGCCTGCGCGAACTATCCGAATTGCAGTTCTGGACAGTGATCCCGCGCCTGAAGAAGGTTCCGGGTGTCGTGGACGTGAGCAACTTCGGTGGCCTGACGACGCAGTTCATGCTCGAACTCGATCCCGACCGGCTGCGCCAGTACGACCTGTCTCTGCAGGACGTCAAGAGCGCGATCAATGCGAACAACGCCAACGGTGGTGGCAGCATCGTCGATCGCGGCGAGCAGAGTTACGTGGTGCGCGGCGTCGGCTTGCTGCGTTCGCTTGACGACATGGGCAATGTCGTGGTCAAGACCAAGAACGGCGTCCCGGTGCTGGTGAAGGATTTGGGCACGCTTGCCTACGGCAATGTCGAACGCCGCGGCATCCTCGGCAAGGACGGCAACCCCGACACGATCGAAGGCATCACGCTGCTGCTGAAGGACTACAACCCGTCGAATGCGCTCGCGGGCGTCCACGCGGCCGTGCGCGACCTCAACGAGAACCTGCTGCCCAAGGACGTGAAGGTCGTGCCGTACCTCGACCGCACGTCGCTGATCGACGCCACCCTGCACACCGTGGGCTTCACGCTCGCCGAGGGAATGGTGCTTGTCAGCGTGGTGCTGCTGCTGTTTCTCGGCAGCCCGCGCGCAGCAGCCATCGTCGCCTTGACGATTCCGCTGTCGCTGCTGATCGCGTTCATCTTCATGCACCATTTCAAGATTCCGGCGAACCTGCTGTCGCTCGGTGCCATTGACTTCGGCATTCTGGTGGACGGCGCCGTGGTGCTGGTCGAGAACATCCTGCGCAAGCGCGAGGAGAACGAGGGCCGCCCCCTGCAGGCGCAGGATGCCATCCAGGCGACACTGCAGGTCGCGCGGCCGATCTCTTTCGGCATGGCCGTGATCGTCTGCGCCTACCTGCCGCTGTTTGCCTTCCAGCGCATCGAATACAAGCTGTTCTCGCCGATGGCCTATGCAGTCGGCGCGGCACTGGTCGGTGCGCTGGTCGTCGCGCTCACGCTGATTCCGGCCCTGGCATGGCTGGCCTTCCGCAAGCCGCGCAAGGTGTTCCACAACCCGGTGATCGACGCACTGTCCGCACGCTATGCCTGGTTCCTCAGGCGCGCGCTGGGCAAGATCCGCTGGCTCGTTGCCACCTGCGCCGCTGCCGCGTTGGGCCTGGGCGTACTGTTTTCCACCATCGGGCGGGACTTCCTGCCGTACCTGGACGAAGGCTCGCTGTGGCTGCAGGTGCAGATGCCGCCCGGCATCACGCTGGACAAGGCGTCGGCGATGGCGAGCGATCTGCGACGGGCGACGCTGGAGTTTCCCGAAGTCTCCTACATGGTCACGCAGACCGGCCGCAACGACGACGGTACCGACTACTGGACGCCTTCGCACATCGAGGCGAGCGTGGGATTGCATCCCTACAAGGAGTGGAAATCCGGCCTGACCAAGCAGGAGCTGATTGCCCAGCTGGCCGCGCGCTACGCGCAGATGCCCGGTTATACGGTCGGATTCATGCAGCCCATGATCGACGGCGTGCAGGACAAGCTGTCGGGCGCGCACAGCGACCTCACGGTCAAGGTCTTCGGCGACGACCTGGCCGAGGTTCGCGGCGTCGCCAACCGGCTCGCTGACGTGCTCAAGCAGGTATCGGGCTCCGCGGATGTCGCGGTGGACGTGGAGCCACCGCTGCCTAACCTGAAGATCGCGCTCGACCGCGCCGCCGCTGCGCGCCACGGCATCAACGCGGCCGACGTGGCCGACCTGATCGCCACTGGCATCGGCGGCACGCCGATCGGCCAGCTCTATGTCGGCGAAAAAAGCTACGACATGACCGCGCGCTTCCCGGCGAAGTCCCGGTTCAGCCCGGATGCTATCGGCAACTTGGCGCTGAAGGCGCCGTCGGGCGAGCGAGTTCCGCTCTCAGACGTGGCGCGCATCGGCACGGTTTCCGGCGAAAGCGTGATCGTGCGAGAGATGGCGCGGCGCAACATCATTGTGCGGCTGAATGTGCGTGGCCGCGATCTGGCGAGCTTTCTGAACGACGCCCAGGCCGTCGTTCAGCGCGAGATGAAGTTCGATCCCAAGCGCATCCAGCTCATGTGGGGTGGCCAGTTCGAGCACCTGGAGCGCGCCGAGGCGCGGCTGGCGCTGATTCTGCCGATGACGCTGGGCATCATGTTCCTGCTGCTATTCGGCGCCTTCCGCAACCTGCGCCAGCCACTGCTGGTGCTGGCCACGGTGCCCCTGGCCATGCTTGGCGGGCTGGCAGGGCTGCATTTGCGCGGCATGACGCTCAACGTATCGAGCGCGGTCGGGTTCATCGCGCTGTTCGGTGTGGCCGTGCTGAACGGCGTGCTGATGCTCGCGCAGATCAATCGCCTGCGCGATGAGGAAGGCAAGTCCTTGCGCGATGCGGTGCTCGAAGGTGCCCGCAGCCGGATGCGTCCTGTCCTGATGACGGCAACAGTGGCTGCCCTCGGCCTCACACCCGCCATGCTGGCCACCGGATTGGGAAGCGACGTGCAGCGACCGCTCGCCACGGTCGTCGTGGGCGGCCTGCTGACCGCCACCGTGCTGACCCTGGTGCTGTTGCCATCGCTGTACCACCTGATCGAAGAACGTCTGGCGCGCCGGCAAGCCCGGCTCGCGGCGTTGACCGTCTCGCCACAGGAGACACAACCGGGAGCGCAACCATGAACACCCTTGCTCGCTACACCATGCTAGCCACGCTCACGGCGGCGATGGGCGGCTGCGCCGTCGGGCCAGACTTCCAGCGCCCGGCCGCGCCCACCGTGCATTCTTATGCTGCTGCGGAGCTACCCGCGCAAACCGCATCGGCGCCGGGCCTGGGCGGCGAAGCGCAACGCTTCGCGCCAGGACAGGAAGTCGCGGCGCAGTGGTGGAAGGCGTTCGGCTCACCGGCGCTTGACGAACTGGTCGCGTCTGCCCTGCAGGCCAACCCGGACTTGAAGGCCGCCGAGGCCGCGTTGCGCGCGGCGCGCGAGGCGGCCACGGCCCAGCGCGGGGCTTTCTGGCCCAGTGTCGATGCCAACGTGAATTCGACCCGGCAGAAGATTGCCGCAACCTTGGCCAGTCCGGCCGAATCCGGCGACACGTTCTACACCTTGCATACGGCCCAGCTCAGCATCAGCTACGTGCCGGACGTGTTCGGGGGCACGCGACGCCAGGTCGAGGCGCTGTCCGCCGGGGTGGACGTGCAGCGCTTTCAGCGCGAGGCCGTCTACATGACATTGGTCTCCAACGTGGTCAACACGGCCATCGAGGAAGCGTCGCTGCGCGCGCAGATTGATGCGACGCGCGGCCTCATCGACTTGGCGTCGCAACTACTGGACATCACGCGCCGCCAGCGCCTGGCCGGCCACCTCGGCGCTGCGGACGTGGCCGCGCAGGAAGCGGCGCTGGCACAGGCCCAAGCCTCGCTGCCACCGTTGGAGAAGCAACTGGCCGCACAGCGGAACAAGCTCGCGGTGCTGGCCGGGCGCCTGCCCAGCGAGCAGCTTGCGCAGCATTTCGAATTGGCTTCGCTCACCCTGCCCGTGGAACTGCCGCTCAGCCTGCCATCGCGCCTGGTCGAGCAGCGGCCGGACGTGCGCGCGGCGCAAGCACAGTTGCACGCGGCCAGCGCACAGATCGGCGTCGCAACTGCGGCCCGGCTGCCCAGCCTCACGCTGACGGCAGCCTTGGGCAGCTCCGCGCTTTCCCTGCCGCAACTCCTTCGCAGCGGTGGCGGCTTCTGGTCGGTCGGCGGGGACTTGTTGCAGCCGATCTTTCGCGGTGGAACGCTGCTGCACCAGCAGCGCGCAGCCGAGGCGGCCTACGAGCAGGCCGCAGAGCAGTACCGCAGCACCGTGCTGACCGCCTTCCAGAACACGGCCGACACCTTGCAGGCCATCGTCAGCGACTCGGAGACCTTGCGCGCCACCAGCCACGCCGAAGCCGCAGCACGGCGCAGCCTGAGCATCGTGCGCCGCCAGCGGGAACTGGGCGGCGCAGCCCAGGCGGATGTGCTCCTCGCCCAGCAAACCTACCAGGGAGCCGCGCTGGCGCTGGTTCAGGCGCAAGCCGCCCGCTACACGAACACCGTCGCGCTGTACCAGGCGCTGGGCGGATGGTGGCAGACGGGCAATGACGCGCCGCCTCTTGCACAACAAAGCACAACCCAAACGGGAGCGCCCCTATGAGCTTCGTTGATCACATGCTGAAAAACCTCTTCAGCGGCTTCCTCGACCGGAGGCGCGAGAACCGCCATTTCAAGCGCCAGGCCGTTCTTGAAACCCTGCGCAAGATGGGAGACGCCGAAGGCCAGGCTGTGTCCGGGCGTGTCGCCCGCGACATGCAGCGCATTGCGTCCGACGACGTGCCCGCCGCGATCGTTCGCACCCGGTCGCACGAGGAAGGGCTGACCCATGACGAAGCGGATCAACGGCGCGCGCGCTTTGGCCCGAACGAGGTGGAGCACGAGAAGCCGCTGCCGTGGTGGCTGCACCTTTGGCACTGCTACAAGAATCCGTTCAATCTCCTGCTGACACTGCTGGCCGGCATTTCCTTCGCGACGGACGACATGAAGGCCACGGTCGTGATCAGCACGATGGTGGTGCTGAGCACCTTGATTCGTTTCGTGCAGGAGGGCCGCTCCAGCCAGGCCGCCGAGCGCCTGAAGGTCATGGTCAGCAATACCGCGACGGTGATCCGACGCCAGCCTGCCGAAGAACGACGCACCGAGGCCAGCGAAAAGCACGCCGCTGCCCGCAGTCGTTCGCGTAGGACGGCCACGCAGATCGAACTGCCGATTCGCGACCTCGTGCCAGGCGACCACGTCGTGCTCTCCGCTGGCGACATGATCCCCGCGGACTGTTGCCTGCTGACGACCAAGGATCTGTTCGTATCGCAGGCGGCCATGACGGGCGAGTCATTGCCCGTGGAGAAGTTTGCAGGCATCGCACAACCGTTCCATTCCATATTCGATGCGCCCAACCTCGTCTTCATGGGCACCAACGTCATTTCAGGTTCCGCGACCGCATTGGTCGTCGCCACTGGCAGTCGGACCTATTTCGGGGCGCTGTCTGCGCGTGTGACGACGACGGATCGCACGCTGACCGCGTTCCAGGCCGGCGTGAACAGCGTGAGCTGGTTGCTCATCCGATTCGCGCTGGTGATGGTGCCCATCGTGCTGCTCATCAACGGCTTCACGAAGGGCGACTGGACAGAGGCGTTCCTGTTCGCGCTCTCGGTCGCCGTCGGGCTCACGCCCGAAATGCTGCCGATGATCGTGACTTCAACGCTGGCCAAGGGCGCGGTCGTGATGTCGCGCAAGAAGGTCATCGTCAAGCGCCTGGATGCCATACAGAACTTCGGTGCGATGGACGTGCTGTGTGCCGACAAGACCGGCACCCTCACGCAGGACAAGATCGCCTTGGAAAGGCACACAGACGTCTTCGGAACCAATTCCGAAGACGTGCTGCGGTACGCCTATCTGAACAGCTATTACCAGACCGGCTTGAAGAACCTGCTTGACCACGCGGTGCTCGAGCACGCTGAACTGCATGGAGAGCTGCGGGTGGCGCAGGACTACCGCAAGGTCGATGAGATTCCGTTCGATTTCGTGCGGCGGCGCATGTCGGTCGTAGTTTCCGAGCGGGAAGACCATCACGAATTGATCTGCAAGGGAGCAGTCGAAGAAGTGCTCTCCGTTTGCCACCAAATTCGCATCGAGACCGCCCAGGGGCCGAGGCAAGTCCCCATCGAAAGGGTGCTACTGGAGCGCGTGCGCGCGGTCACCCGTGAGCTGAACGAAGAAGGTCTGCGTGTTGTCGCCGTGGCGATGAAGGAGTTGCCCGCATCGCAAGCGGCATATTCGACAGCCGATGAAACGGGCCTGACGCTCATCGGCTACATCGCATTCCTCGATCCGCCGAAAGAGTCCACCGCACCGGCGCTACAGGCCCTGGCGGATCACGGCGTGCGGGTCAAGGTACTCACGGGTGACAGCGAACTCGTCGCCGCGCATGTCTGCGGACGGGTCGGACTGGAGCACGACCACTTCCTGCTGGGATCGCAGGTCGAAAAAATGAGCGATGAGGCGCTGAGCCATGCTGTCGAGACGTGTCAACTCTTCGCACGGCTCACACCGCAGGACAAGGAGCGGATCGTGCGCGCTCTGCGCGGCAATGGCCATGTGGTCGGCTTCATGGGCGACGGCATCAATGACGCCCCGGCCTTGCGCGCCGCGGACATCGGGATCTCGGTGGATTCGGGCGTGGACATCGCCAAAGAGGCCGCCGACATCATCCTGCTGGAAAAGAGCCTGATGGTGCTGGAGGAGGGTGTGATTGAAGGCCGCAAGACCTTCAGCAACATGCTCAAGTACATCCGCATGACCGCCAGCTCCAATTTCGGCAACGTCTTCTCCGTCCTCGTGGGTAGTGCGTTCCTGCCGTTCTTGCCCATGCTCCCGCTGCAACTGCTCGTGCAGAACCTCCTGTATGACATTTCTCAGATCGCCATCCCGTTTGACGGCGTGGATCGCGAACTGGTTGCCAAGCCGCTGAAATGGAATCCGGCGGACATCGGGCGCTTCATGGTCTTCTTCGGCCCGATCAGCTCGATCTTCGATATCACTATCTTTGCGGTCATGTGGCACGTCTTCGGTGCCAACACCGTGGCCGAGCAAACGCTGTTCCAGTCGGGCTGGTTCGTCGTTGGCCTGCTGACGCAGACCTTGGTCGTTCACATGATCCGCACGCCGAAGCTGCCCTTCATCCAAAGCCGCGCAGCCTGGCCGCTTTCGCTCATGACGCTGGTCATCGTGGTCATCGGTGTGGCCCTGCCGATGAGCCCACTGGCGGACTACTTCAAGCTGCAGGCGCTGCCACCGGGCTACTTCCCGTGGCTGATCGCGATCCTGTTCGGTTACGCGGCACTGACGACGGCCATGAAGACGATCTACATCCGCAAGTTCGGTTGGCAATGAGACCATGCCACCCAAGGATTGCACCGGAGTCGAAAATTGATGAACGCCATCCACTTCAGTAGTCTCGGCGCATTGGCGGTCACGTTCGTGAACCTCGCGGCCGCCTTCATCCTCGGCGCGTTGATCGGGATCGAGCGACAGGTGCGACAACGCACGGCCGGACTGCGCACCAACACCCTGGTGTCGGTCGGCGGCGCCATCTTCGTCTCGCTGGGTTCCCGGCTGTTTGAGATCAACGGGGGCTCGCAGACCACGATAACCGTCGTCGCCTACGTCGTCTCTGGCATTGGCTTCCTCGGTGCGGGCGCCATCATGAAGGAGGGTGCGAGCATTTCCGGCTTGAACACCGCGGCCACGTTATGGGGATCGGGTGCCGTGGGGGCTTGTGCCGGGGCGGGCCTGCTGGGGGAAGCGGGCCTGGCCGCGCTGTTCGTACTGGCGAGCAACACGTTACTGCGACCAGTTGCGAATCGGATCAATCGCAGCCCCTTCCGAGAAGAGACCAGCGAGGCAACCTACATGGTCTTCGTGATTTGCTCGCGCGAGGTTCAATCCGATGTCCGGGAAAGGATGGCCGAGATTCTGGATGACTCCAGCTATCCCGCGCGCCAAATCGACGACCATCCTTTTGGCGAAGGCGAGGTAGAGATCGAGTTCACCTTGTACGCGACCGCCGTGCAGGCAGATGAACTGAATGAGACGGTCAGAATGGCCGAGGCTTTGCCTGGTGTCAGGCAAGCCTTCTGGAACGCAGGCGACGAAGGCTGACGAAGATGCCGCGCGCAATCCTCGGTTGGCATATGACCCATCACCCAAGATGAGATATGAATATGAAACATGAACACATCAATCGCTGCCTACAGGTAGCTAGACGCTCCAAAACTCAGGAGCTTTGGGCGATCTGCGAGTACCTATAACCCATGCTGGAAGATTGCATGCACATCTCACCTCGTATTCAGTTCGCCCTGAAGCTGACGCTCATGGGAGTCGTGATGGCTGTCATATTCGTGGCAGACACGGTGACGAGTTATGAGATTGCGGCGGCGGTGTTCTATACGGTCGTCATTCTGGCGGCGGTACGCATATTGTCTCAGCGCGCCCTTATCGCACTCGCCATTATTTGCATTGTCCTGACCGCGGTCAGTCTTCCGTTTACACCGCAGGGGAATTTGCGTTCCGGCTTGGTCAATATGGGCATCAGCATTGTTGCGATCGTGATGACGACCTACCTGGTGCTCAAGATGGAGGCTGCACGGGCGGCGGCGCATGTCGCACAAGCTCACTTGATGCGGATCGCGCGCGTAAAAAGCTTGGAGGCGCTGACCACTTCGATTGCGCACGAGGTCAACCAGCCGCTCGCTGCCATCGTGACCAGCGGCAACGCCTGTCAACGCTGGCTGGCGCAGGAGCCTCCGAATCTCGAAAAAGCGCGCCAGGCGCTTGACCGGATATTGAGCGACGCCGGCCGGGCAAGCAGCATCATCGCCCGCGTGCGCAGCCTCACACGAGGGGAGCCGCCGCACAAAAGCAGGTTCGATTTCAACAAAGCCATTCTTGAGATCATTGCCCTGTCCGAAGCCGAAATTGAGCGGAACGGAATCCGGCTGGTGATGGAGTTGAGTCCAGATCTGCCGCCAGCTCTGGCGGATCAAGTGCAGATACAACAGGTGGTCGGCAATGTGGTGCTGAACGCCATCGACGCGTTGGTTCCAGTTCCTGCACCCATGCGAAGCATTCGGATCACATCGGAGGCAAGGGACAACGCCATTGTGCTCGCCGTCTTTGATTCGGGCATCGGTATTCCGGCTGAAGTCTACGAGCACTTGTTCGAAGCGTTCTGGACGACCAAGGAAGAAGGTATCGGGGTTGGCCTGAGTATCAGCCGGGCGATCATCGAAGCCAACGGCGGTCAGATATGGGCAGCACGAGGTGAGCGCGGTGGCACGGTTTTTCGGTTCAGCGTGCCGATCGGCTCACAGGAGAAACGCCAGTGACGACGAATTCCATCAATGCCATCAATAAAATGGGCGATCCCATCGTCTACATCGTGGACGACGATTGCTCGGTGCGCGCGGCCCTTGAAGACCTGTTGACCTCGGTGGGGTTGAAGGTCTCGACGTTCGGCTCCGCCAAGGAATTCCTGGCATATCCGCTGGAGGAGGCGCCTGGGTGCCTTGTACTGGATGTCCGCATGCCTGGCCAGAGTGGCATGGACTTTCATCGGCAGATGATCGAGATGGGTATCGGTCTTCCGGTTGTGTTCATCACCGGCCACGGCGACATTGCCATGAGTGTCGAAGCGATGAAGAACGGAGCGATCGAGTTTCTGACGAAGCCGTTCAGGGACCAGAGCTTGCTGGATGCGATCCACAAAGGAATTGAGAAAGATCGGGAGCGGCGTCAAAGTCAGGCGATCGCATCCGCGCTCCAAGCCCGATGGGCGTCATTGACAGCGGGCGAACAGGACGTCACGCGCCTGGTCGTGCAAGGTCTGTTGAACAAGCAAATCGCCGCCCAACTGAATATCAGTGAGATCACCGTGAAGGTTCGCAGAGGGCATGCCATGCGCAAAATGCAAGCAGGCTCGCTGGCAGAGCTTGTAAAAATCACTGAGAAACTTGGGCTGTAGCGCCAAGCCACATTACCAATCATCGTATAAGAATATACGGCGGTATACCAAAGGCAGACCATAGATATCTTGGTCGATTCACTTAACATGACTTAGATTGTCATGCGCAGAGATGATGCCAAGTGTTCTTGTCATCGCAAAGTCTGCACGTCAACCCGGCTATCTGTGCCATGCACTTGGAGGTACTTCCCTGTCAGGTGTTTCTTGAACAAGAGGCTTTTCTGGCCACAGGGACTTGTTTATGGAGTTGCGCCATCTTCGCTGCTTCATCGCCGTCGCCGAAGAACTCCACTTTGCTCGCGCTGCCGAGCGGCTGCACATCGACCAGTCGCCGCTGTCTCGCACCATCAAGGAGTTGGAGGAGGAGCTTGGCGCCCGCCTGTTTATCCGCACTGTTGATTTCCATGCAAACCTGACCCACCGGGGGTGCGGATAAAAACTTGGACTGGTTTATGCCGCAAGTCCAAGGCTCACCCGGTATTCGATGGGGCTGAGAGAGCCAAGAGAGATCTTGATCCGCTTCTCGTTGTACCAGCGGATGTAGTCGTCGACCACCTCAATGAACTGCTCGATGGTGACGTTCTTCCAGTCGCGAGGATAGAACAGTTCGTTCTTGATGCGACCGAAGAAGCCCTCGCACGCCGCGTTGTCAGGCGAGCATGCCTTGCGGGACATGGAGCGGGTGAGGTTGGCCTCGCTCATTCTCGATAGCCAACCAGGCCAACGGTAGTGCCCTCCGCGGTCGGAATGGACCACGGGTCGGTCGGCTGTTTCCGCCACCGTCTCTATGGCGGCATCCAGCATGGTGTTGACCAGTTCAGCGTCTGGGCTCGTGCCAATGGTCCAGCTCACCACCATCCCGTCGAAGCAATCGATGATCGGCGACAGGTAGACCTTACCCGCCGGTATCTGGAACTCCGTGATGTCGGTGAGCCATTTCTCGTTGGGGGCTGCAGCCTGGAAGTCACGGTTGATGATGTTCTCTGGTGCCGGGCTGATCTCGCCCAGGTAAGACGCATACCGTCGCCTCTTGGGTTTTGCAACGACTAGGCTCTCTTGCTTCATCAGCCGCTGTACCACCTTTTCGGAGATCGGGCCTTGCTGCCTAGTCAGCGAGGCCTGCAACCTGCGGTAGCCGTAGCAGCGGTGGTTCGACTCGAAGATTTCAGTGATCGCACGACGCGCAGAGAAGTACTTGTCGCCCGCCGCTGCACGGGCCCGATGGTAGAAGTACGAACTACGAGCAAGACCCAACTGTGCAAGGAGCTCTGACAAGCCATAGTGCTCCTTGAGGGCGTCAATCAGCAGTGTCTTCTCCCGGTTGGACAGGAGTTGCAGATCGACGCCCAGGCCTTTTTTTAGCAATTCATTGGCCTTGTTCAAGAGCTCTTGCTCAAGGCGCAGTTGCCTCACTTCGCGCCGAAGTATCTCAACCTGGCGCTCGAGCTCTTCGCGCTCTCGTGCCTGCGGGGATTGATCGGTGTGTTTCATGGATGCGGGTGCCTCACGTCCCAGAAGCTGGTTCTTCCAGTTGTACAACGTTGGTCGGCACACGCCGAGCTTGTTGGCCACTGCCTGTGCACTTTCCTGCCGGGTGCAAAGCTCCATGACTCCGGCCTGCTTCAAGGACTCGGGATACCTTCGTTGGCCCACACTGCCGACGACGGCCCTCCTGGCCTCAGGGAATGCCTCGCGGACCCACTTGGTCAGCGTTCCACGACCGGGGTAACCCAGAGCCCTCATCGTGGCCGCGATGCATCGATCATGGGTGAGGTAGTGCTCGATCGCTGCCGCTTTCTGGGCCGGTGAGAACTTGGGTTCTCGACCTGCGTAGCCGGCTGGCAAATCAAGACGTTGCTCGTATTCACGGAACCAGCCCTTCAAGGAATTCTTGGTGGGGTAACCCAGCTGACGGATGGTCGGTCTGACGCGCTTACCCAGCTTGATGTAGAGCTCAACGGCTCGGATTCGGTCTTCGTAGGAATACATGAACTACCTCTTGGTAGTCCAAGTTTTCGTCCGCACCCCCTCCCGGGGGTTAGTGGGTCACTTCTGCGTGGAAATCAACACCGATGACGCCGGATCGGCTTCGGGAGCCGGTGCCGCGCAGGCGGCAAACGAGCCGACCCCATCCGCTGCACAACCCGCCTGGGCCAAGCGCCTGCACCGCAGGCAACAGATCACCCATGCCGCAACCACCGCCGCCCACACGCTGCGCGGCGGCGACGGCGGCAGCTCCAGCCAGGGGCCAAGCCTTCGCGATTCCGATTCCTGATCCTCAAGGAGAACTTCCATGCGATTCAAACGACCGCAGGTGCGCTACGCCGATGCGCCGCAACCTGCCACCCCGTACCAATCCGCGGCGCAAGTCTGGGACGAGCGCATCGGCTCGGCCCGCGTGCAGGCGAAGAACTGGCGCCTGATGGCGTTTGGCTGCCTGACGCTGGCGGTGTTGATGGCCGGCGGCCTCGTCTGGCGCTCGGCGCAGTCCATCGTCACGCCCTATGTGATCGAGGTGGACAACGCAGGCCAGGTGCGCGCCGTTGGCGAAGCCGCCACGCCGTACCGGCCCAGCGATGCGCAGGTGGCTTATCACCTGGGCCGTTTTATCGGGCTGGTGCGCTCGCTATCCATTGACCCCATCGTCGTCCGCCAGAACTGGCTCGATGCCTACGACTACACGACCGACAAGGGCGCTGTGGTGCTCAACGAGTACGCCCGCGTGAACGATCCGTTCGCGCGCATCGGCAAGGAGTCGGTGACGGTGCAGATCACCAGCGTGACCCGCGCCAGCGACACGTCTTTCAACGTGCGCTGGACGGAGACGCGCTTTGTCAATGGCGCGCTGGATCGCACCGAACGCTGGAACGCCGTGGTTTCCATAGTGCAGCAGACGCCGCGCACCGAGCAGCGCGTGCGCAAGAACCCCTTGGGCATCTACGTCAACGGGCTGTCGTGGAGCCGTGAACTGGAAGCGAACGAAGGAGCAAAACCATGAATGATCTTTTCCGTAAATCCGTCTTGCCGACCATGTTGGCATCCACCGTCCTGTTTACAGGCTGCGCTTCGCAGGGCAAGCCGCCGCCGTCCATTTCGCTCGATGAGCCGGTGCAGGCCCAGCCGCTGCCGGAGCCGCCCGCGCCCGTGGAGGTGGTGGCGGTGCCGCAGGTATTGCCGATGCCGGCGCAGATGAAGCCTGTGCCGGATGCCAAGCCCACCGCAGAACCCGCCGATGAAACCTTGCGCGTATCCCGCGCCAATGCCGAGGCGCGCATTGCACCGACGCGCGAGGGATACGTCAACGCGATTCAGGTGTGGCCTTTCACCGATGGCGCGCTGTATCAGGTCTATGCGGCCGTGGGCCGCGTGACCGTGATCGCGCTCCAGCCCGGCGAGGAACTGGTGACGGTGGCTGCCGGCGATACCGTGCGCTGGATCGTGGGCGACACGTCGAGCGGCAGCGCTGACGCGCTGCGCGTCAATGTGATGGTCAAACCGATCCGCTCGGGCCTGAAGACCAATCTCGTCATCACCACCAGTCGCAGGACATACCTGCTGGAGCTGACTTCGACCGAGAAGACGTGGATGGCGTCGGTGTCCTGGGAATATCCGAAGGACAAGATGCTGGCCTTGCAGCGCCAGGCGCAAGCGGCCAGCGCCGCCGCGCCGGTCGATGCGGGCCTGTCGCTGGAGAAGATCCGCTTCCGCTACGCCGTCAGCGGCAGCAATCCGCCGTGGAAGCCGCTGCGCGCCTTCGATGACGGCGAGAAGGTCTACATCCAGTTCCCCGCCGGCATCGCGCAAGGCGAGCTGCCGCCGTTGTTCGTGATCGGGGCGCAGGGAGATGGGCAGTTGGTGAACTACCGTTTTCGCTCGCCGTACTACATCGTGGATCGCCTGTTCGGCGCGGCCGAACTGCGCCTGGGCGATGACAAGGGCGACGTGGTGCGGATCGAGCGCACGGACGGCACGCGGAGGAACTGACC
This sequence comes from Diaphorobacter sp. LI3, assembly GCF_022807955.1. Lineage (NCBI taxonomy): Bacteria > Pseudomonadati > Pseudomonadota > Betaproteobacteria > Burkholderiales > Comamonadaceae > Diaphorobacter > Diaphorobacter sp. LI3. The sequence goes on from NZ_CP094346.1 coordinate 2,112,710, forward strand.
ATGAGCCAGGACGATTCCCCCGACCTTGCGCCGCCGGCGGGCAAGGTCGCACCCGAGGCGGTGGCGCTGCGCGCCCAGCCGCGCCCGGTCACGCGCCTGAATCGGCGCACGCTGGCCATCCTCGTCGGCGGCCTGTCGGTCGCCGTGCTCGGGGCCACGATCTGGTCGTTGCAGCCGCATCGGCGTGGAGCGAGCGAGCAGACCGAGCTGTACAACGTCGATCGCGTCTCGAAGTCCGAAGGGCTGGATGGCCTGCCTTCGGACTATTCCAAGCTGCCGGCCAAGGTGCCGGAACTGGGGCCACCGCTGCCGGGTGATCTTGGCCCGGCCATCGTGAAGTCGCAGCAGCCGGTGACGCCGACGTATGCGCCACCGGGCCACGACCCGGAGGATGCGCGGCGCAAGGAGGCTGAAGCGGCCGCAGCTTCCTCGGTGTTCTTCCGTTCCGGTACGCCCGGCAAGACCGCGGCGCCAGCGACTGCGCAAGTCGCTGCGGCTGGCCCGGCGTCGGCCTTGGCGGGCTTCGACCCGCTGGCCGCCGGGCCGGCCTCGACGGCGGCCCAGCCTGCCGACCCCACCGCTGTGCAGAACCGGCAAGACCAGAAAGAGGCGTTCCTGAAAGCCGGTTCTACGGAAACCCGCAATTCCGGCAATCTGCAAATGTCGGCCTCGCCGTATCAGGTCATGGCGGGAACGGTGATCGCCGGGGCGCTGGTGACGGGCATCAAGTCGGATTTGCCGGGCGACGTGATCGCCACGGTGACGGAGCCGGTCTACGATTCGGCCACGGGTAAGTTTCTGTTGATCCCGCAGGGCTCGCGCATCCTGGGCAAGTACAACAGCCAGGTGAGCTACGGGCAAAGTCGCGTGCAGGTGGTGTGGAATCGCATCATCCTGCCGGACACGTCTTCGCTGAAGCTCGACAACCTCGCGGGCACTGACCCGGCGGGATATTCCGGCCTGGAGGATGACGTCGATTGGCATTGGGATCGCGTCTTTGCCGGTGCGGCGCTGACGACCTTGCTGGGCGTGGGCGCCGAGCTGGCCGCGCCGGAGAACCGCAATGGTGATCGCGTCATCGTCGCCGGGCGCCAGAGTCTGCAAGACAGCGTGAACCAGGCGGGACAGGAGATGACCCGGCGCAACATGAACATCCAGCCGACGCTGACCGAGCGGCCGGGCCTACCTGTGCGGATCATCGTCAACCGCGATCTGGTGTTGCGGCCGTACCAGCCACTGTTCTTCAATCGGGGAGCAATGCGATGAGCGCGACCAAGAAGCTGCGGCTCGGGCCGCTGCCCAAGACCGAGAACGTGAAGCTGACCTTCGCTTGCCCATCCAGCCTGAAAGCCGACCTCGACCGCTACGCCGCGCTGCACGCGCAGGCGTATGGCGAGGCGGTCGATGCCGCGACGTTGATTCCCCACATGCTGGAGGCATTCATGGCCGGCGACCGGGGATTCAGGAAGGGTGGCGGGAGCAAGGCCATACCCTGAAGTAGGGTTGACGATGTGGTCGCATCCACTACCCCTTCACGATGAAAGCGCAGTCCACTGACTGCGCTTTCGCTTTTGACGGGGCTTGCGGCAGGGCGAGACTATGATGGTGCGATCTTGCCCGCCGCGGCGCCCCCACGCTTACCACCGCGAAGCGCCTATGCAGCACCTAGCTCGAAAGGCAGCAAGAGCACTCAGCGGCTGAAATCTAGCCTAACCTATTGCCCTGTAAGAGCTTTTTCCCCACTGCATGTCTGAATGAAGGACTTGACAGTGGACATTTTTCATCACCACAACCAAGGAGACACCATGAACCCGTTCCCGCATCGCCGCCGTGTACTGGCTGCCACCGCTGCGGCCGTCCTGTGTGCCGCGGCCGGCGCCGCCAACGCACAGGCCCCCGCCTATCCTGCCAAGCCCGTCACTTTCGTCGTGCCGTTTGCGGCCGGCAGTGCCACCGACCAACTGGCGCGGGCACTGGGCCAGGCCGTGAGCACCGATGCGCGGCAACCCGTGGTCGTGGAGAACAAGGCCGGCGCCAGCGGCATGATCGCCGCGCAGTCCGTCGCCAAGGCACCGGCGGATGGGTACACGGTGCTCATCACCACCAACACCACGCATGCCGCAAACGAACACCTGTACAAGAAACTGCCCTACGACCCAGTGAAGGATTTCGCTCCCGTCACCGGCCTGGGCAAGGGCGGCCAGGTGCTGGTGGTGAACGCGGGCGCTCCCTACAAGAACGTGGGCGACCTGCTGGCCGCCGCCCGCAAGAACCCCGGCAAGCTGAGCTTTGGCAGCGGCAGTTCTTCCAGCCGCATGGCCGGCGAGATGCTCAAGCAACTGGCGGGGGTGGACATCCTGCATGTGCCGTACAAGAGCAACCCGTTGGCCATCACCGATCTGCTCGGCGGGCAGATCGACCTGATGATCACCGACACGTCCACCGGCGTCCCGCAGGTCAAGGCGGGCAAGCTGCGCGCGCTGGGGTACTCCACGCAAAAGCGCAGCACGCAGCTGCCCGAGGTGCCCACGCTGGATGAGGCCGGTGTGAAGGGCTATGACATGGGCTACTGGTTTGCAGCCTACGTGCCCGCCGGCACGCCCGCGCCCGTGGTGGCGCGGCTGAACGCGCTGCTGGCGCAGGCGACGAGGAGCCAGGCCGCTTGTATCTTTAAACCAGACCAGCGCGGTAGAGTCTGAACGCCGTTGAGGCGGCCAGACCGGCCCGTGCAGTTTGGTAGGCGCTGGGGTGATAGAGCCCGTGACTGAGTACAGAACGCATGGCCGCCGCGCTGGTCTTCGTGAAGCCCGAACGGTTACGCGCGCCTTGATTGAGCGCGCATGCACAAGCAAGGGATCTGAAGATCATGTCTGTTACCTCAGTGACGGTGGGCATCGACGTGGCCAAGGCGCACGTGGATGTCTGTGTGCTGGGTGCCAAGAGCAGCGCCCAGCGGTTTGACAACGATGCCGAAGGCCACTCGGCGCTGGCGGCTGCCCTGCAGCCCCTGGACGTGGGTCTGGTGGTGATGGAGGCCACCGGCGGCTACGAGGCCGCGTTAGCGTGTGCCCTGCAGGCCACAGGCCTGCCCGTGGCGGTCATCAACCCGCGCCAGGCGCGCGACTTCGCCAAATCCATGGGACGCCTGGCCAAGACCGACGCGGTGGATGCGCGCACGCTGGCCGAGCTGGCAGCGGTGCTGCTGCGCCGCGACGATCTGCAGCGCTTCTTGCGCCCCCTGGCCGATGAGCGCCAGCAGTGGCTCGCGGCCCTGGTCACGCGCAGGCGCCAGTTGCTGACCATGCTCCATTCGGAGCGCCAACGGCTGCAGATCACGCCCAAGAAGCTGCACGCCAGCATCGAGGCCATCGAGGCGGCGATCAAGGCGCAGCTCGATGAGATCGAAGAGCAGATGGTCACGCATGTGCGCGAGCACTTTGGGGAGCTCGACACGCTGCTGCAGTCGGCTGCGGGAGTCGGCCCGGTGGCCAGTGCCACGATGATTGCCGAGCTGCCAGAGCTGGGCCGGCTGAACCGGCGCGAGATCGCTGCATTGGTGGGCGTGGCGCCCATGGCCAATGACTCCGGCGGCAGCAAGGGCAGGCGGCGCGTACAAGGCGGGCGCTTCGAGATCCGCCGCGTGCTGTACATGGCAACGCTCACGGCCACCCGCTACAACCCGGCCATCAAGGCCTTCTACGAGCGTCTGAAGGCCGCTGGCAAGTTGCCCAAGGTCGCCCTGGTCGCTTGCATGCGCAAGTTGCTCACCACGCTCAACGCCATGGTGCGCACTGGAAAACCTTGGGACAAGTCGCTTCATTGCGCTTGACTTCGAAGACGGTTACTCAGTCGTTCTTCGAGACCGCAGGCTCCGAGGCCTGGACCACCACGCCCGAAGAGCTGGCGCGCTTTCAGGCCGCCGAGACCCAGAAGTGGGGCAGGGTGATCAAGGCCGCCGGTATTGAGGCGGAATGAGTGCGTCGGCGGGGTTGAAGGCGTTTTGGCCTTCAGCGCCCGCCCATCAAGCGCTAGTAGCTCCTATTTCAGGAGCGTTCTGAGCCGTCGTGCGGCGCGAACAGGTCCCAGGTGGCGATGAACAGTGCGGCGATCATCGGGCCGATCACAAAGCCCGTGAGCCCGAACAACGCCATGCCGCCCAAGGTGGAGATCAGCACCACGTAGTCGGGCAGCTTGGTGTCCTTGCCGACCAGCACGGGACGCAGTACGTTGTCCACCAGCCCGATGACGAATACGCCATAGGCGGTGAGGATCACGGCCTGCCCCGGCGCGCCGGTCGCCAGGAAGTAGATGGCCACGGGCCCCCAGATCAGGCTGGCGCCCACGGCGGGCAGCAGCGACAGGAACGCCATCAGCACGCCCCACATCACCGGCCCCTGGATGTTCAACAGCCAGAAGATCAGGCCGCCCAGGGCGCCCTGGGCGGCGGCCACCACGATGTTGCCCTTCACGGTGGCGCGGATCACGGTGGTGAACTTGATGGCCAACTGCTCCTTGTGCCGCGCATCCAGGGGGATGGCCTCGCGGATGCGCGCCGCCAGCCGCGCGCCGTCGCGCAGCAGGAAGAACAACAGGTAGAGCATGACGCCGAAGCTCACCACGAACTGCAGCGTGTTCTGGCCCACGTCCAGCGCCTTGGTGGCCAGGAACTGGCTGGCCTGGGCGCCGATCGTGGTCAGTCGGGCTTGCAGCTCCGCGCGGGTGGTGAGGTGAAAGCGGTCCAGCAGTTCCAGCATCCAAGGGGGCAGTGCGGCCAGCACCTGCTGCAGGTAGGCGCCGAAGTTCAGCTGCCCCGAGCGGGCGCGCTCGTAGGCCACGCTGGCCTCCTGCACCAGCGAAGCGCCAATCAGCGTGACCGGCAAGATCACGATCACCAGGCACACGCCCAGGGTGGCAAGCGCGGCCAGGTTGCGCCTGCGCGGCATGCGCCGCTGCAGCCGCCGGTGCAGCGGCGTGAACAGGATGGCGAGCACCACACCCCAGAAGATGGCGCCGTTGAGCGGCCAGAGGATGGCGCCAAAGGCCAGCGTCACGACGGTGAGCAGAAGCAGCAGGGTGCGGGACTGGAGCGTGGGCGGGTTCATGGGGGCGGTGGAAGGAGCGAAGCCCAAAATGTAAGCCACACACACGCCTGTCTTGATACACCGCTCGCCGCGCGCGCAGGCGTTCAATGGCACAATAGCGGCCGCAAACGAGGCCCTTCCCCTGCCACAGTCGCATCCGCCAACCGGTTCAGCCGTGACGCGGAAGGTTTGTTAACCAGCTAACGCTTCCTTCAGGGAAGTGGAGGTCAGCGGAATATGAGCGATCCGACATCCGTCTACCAAGCCTACCAAGGCAACACCTATCTTTTCGGCGGCAACGCGCCCTACGTCGAAGAGATGTATGAGAACTACCTTGCCAACCCTGGCAGCGTGCCAGACTCCTGGCGCGAATACTTTGACGCACTGCAACATGTGCCCGCGGTAGACGGCAGCAATGCCAAGGACGTTCCCCACCTGCCCGTCATCAACGCCTTCGCCGAGCGCGCCAAGGCCGGCGGCACCAAGGTCGTGGTGGCCAGCGCCGACGCCGAGATGGGCCGCAAGCGCACCGCCGTCCAGCAACTGATCGCCGCGTACCGCAACGTGGGCCAGCGCTGGGCCGACCTGGACCCCCTCAAGCGCACCGAGCGCCCCCAGATTCCCGAACTGGAGCCGTCGTTCTATGGCTTCAGCGATGCCGACCAGGAAACGGTGTTCGACGCGAGCAACACCTTCTTCGGCAAGGACAAGATGCCTCTGCGCGAGCTGCTGAACGCGCTGCGCGAGACCTACTGCGGCACCATCGGCGTGGAGTACATGTACGCCACCGACCAGGTGCAAAAGCGCTGGTGGCAGCAAAAGCTGGAAAGCATCCGCAGCAAGCCCAACTTCTCTGCCGACAAGAAAAAGCGCATCCTGGAGCGCCTGACGGCCGCCGAAGGCCTGGAACGCTACCTGCACACCAAGTACGTGGGCCAGAAGCGCTTCTCGCTCGAGGGGGGCGAGTCCTTCATTGCCGCCATGGACGAGTTGATCAACTCCGCAGGCGCGAAGGGCGTGCAGGAAGTGGTGATCGGCATGGCCCACCGCGGCCGCCTGAACGTGCTGGTCAACACCCTGGGCAAGATGCCCAAGGACCTGTTCGCCGAGTTCGACCACACCGCCCCTGAGGACCTGCCCGCCGGTGACGTGAAATACCACCAGGGCTTCAGCTCCGACGTCTCCACGGCTGGCGGCCCGGTGCACTTGTCGCTCGCGTTCAACCCCTCGCACCTGGAAATCGTCAACCCGGTGGTCGAGGGCTCCGTGCGCTCGCGCATGGACCGCCGCGGCGACCCCAAGGGTAAACAGGTGCTGCCCGTGCTGGTGCACGGTGACGCGGCCTTTGCCGGCCAGGGCGTGAACCAGGAAACCCTGGCGCTGTCGGAAACCCGCGGCTACACCACGGGCGGTACGGTGCACCTGATCATCAACAACCAGATCGGCTTCACCACGTCCGATCCGCGCGACCTGCGCTCCACGCTGTACTGCACCGACATCGTGAAGATGATCGAGTCGCCCGTGCTGCACGTGAACGGTGACGATCCCGAGGCCGTGTGCCTGGCCATGCAGCTGGCGCTGGATTTCCGCATGGAATTCGCCAAGGACGTGGTGGTGGACATCATCTGCTACCGCAAGCTGGGCCACAACGAGCAGGACACGCCGGCGCTGACCCAGCCGCTGATGTACAAGAAGATCGGTCAACACCCCGGCACGCGCAAGCTCTACGCCGACAAGCTGGCAGCCCAGGGTCTGGGCGAGACGCTGGGCGACGACATGGCCAAGGCCTATCGCGCCGCCATGGACGAGGGCAAGCACACGGTCGATCCGGTGCTGACCAACTTCAAGAGCAAGTACGCCGTGGACTGGAGCCCCTTCCTGGACCAGAAGTGGACCGATGCCGGCGACACCGCCATCCCGCTGGCCGAGTGGAAGCGCATCGCCGAGAAGATCACGACCATTCCGGAGACCGTCGCACCGCACCAACTGGTGAAGAAGGTCTACGACGACCGCGCCGCCATGGGCCGTGGCGAGGTCAACGTGGATTGGGGCATGGGCGAGCACATGGCCTTCGCATCGCTGGTGGCCTCGGGCTATCCGGTGCGCCTGTCTGGCGAGGATTGCGGCCGCGGTACGTTCACGCACCGCCACGCCGTGATTCATGACCAGAAGCGTGAGAAGTGGGACGAAGGCACCTACATCCCGCTGCAGAACGTGGCCGAGAACCAGGCGCCGTTCACGGTGATCGACTCCATCCTGTCCGAGGAGGCCGTTCTGGCCTTCGAATACGGCTACGCCTCCAACGACCCCAACACGCTGGTGGTCTGGGAAGCGCAGTTCGGCGACTTCGCCAACGGCGCACAGGTGGTGATCGACCAGTTCATCGCCTCGGGCGAAGTGAAGTGGGGCCGCGTGAACGGCATCACGCTGATGCTGCCGCACGGCTACGAAGGCCAGGGCCCCGAGCACAGCTCGGCCCGCCTGGAGCGCTTCATGCAGCTGGCCGCTGACACCAACATGCAGATCGTGCAGCCCACCACGGCCAGCCAGATCTTCCATGTGCTGCGTCGCCAGATGGTGCGCAACCTGCGCAAGCCCCTGGTCATCATGACGCCGAAGTCGCTGCTGCGTAACAAGGACGCCACGTCGCCGCTGTCCGAGTTCACCAAGGGCGGTTTCCAGACCGTCATCTCGGAGCAGGACGAAGCGATCGCCAAGAAGGCCGACAAGGTCAAGCGCGTGATCGCGTGCTCGGGCAAGGTCTACTACGACCTCGTGAAGAAGCGCGTGGAGAAGGAAGCTACCGACGTGGCCATCATCCGCGTCGAGCAGCTCTACCCGTTCCCGCACAAGGCCTTTGCCGCCGAGCTCAAGAAGTACCCGAATGCCACCGACATCGTGTGGTGCCAGGACGAACCGCAGAACCAGGGCGCCTGGTTCTTCATCCAGCACAACATCCACGAGAACATGCTCGATGGCCAGAAGCTGGGCTATGCCGGCCGCGCCGCATCTGCCTCCCCCGCAGTGGGTTACGCCCATCTGCACCAGGAGCAGCAAAAGGCCCTGGTGGAAGCCGCTTTCGCCAAGCTCAAGGGTTTTGTCCTGACCAAGTAAGGCCGCAACCCACACCTTCAGTACAGAACCCTCTTTGGAAAGAATCAAATGGCTATCGTAGAAGTCAAAGTCCCCCAGCTGTCCGAGTCCGTGGCCGAGGCCACCCTGCTGCAGTGGAAGAAGAAGCCCGGCGAGGCCGTGGCAATCGATGAAATCCTGATCGAGATCGAGACCGACAAGGTGGTGCTGGAAGTGCCCGCACCGGCCGCCGGCGTGATGGCCGAGATCGTGGTCGCCGACGGCGGCACCGTGGCCTCGGACCAGGTCATCGCCAAGATCGACACCGAGGGCAAGGCCGGCGCGGCCGCGCCGGCAGCTGCTGCCGCTGCACCGGCGCCCGCAGCGGCATCTGCCCCGGCGGCCGCTGCGCCTGCCGCTGCTGGCGGCAGCAAGGGCGACGTGGCCATGCCGGCCGCCGCCAAGCTGCTGGCCGACAACAACCTGTCGGTCGGCGATGTGACGGGCTCCGGCAAGGACGGACGCGTGACCAAGGGCGATGTGCTGGCCGCAGTGGCAGGCGGCGTGAAGTCGACGGCCGCCGTGATCCCCACCGGCGTGCCCACCAAGGCGCTGCCCCAGGTGGCGGCCCCGTCGTCCGCTGCTGATCTGGGCGAGCGCCCCGAGCAGCGCGTGCCCATGAGCCGCTTGCGTGCCCGCGTGGCCGAGCGTCTGCTGCAATCGCAGTCCACCAACGCCATCCTCACCACGTTCAACGAAGTGAACATGGCGCCGGTGATGGACCTGCGCAAGAAGTTCCAGGACGCATTCACCAAGGAGCACGGTGTGAAGCTGGGCTTCATGTCTTTCTTCGTGAAGGCCGCGGTGCACGCGCTCAAGAAGTACCCGGTGCTCAACGCCTCGGTGGACGGCAACGACATCGTCTACCACGGCTACTTCGACATCGGTATCGCCGTGGGCTCGCCGCGCGGCCTGGTGGTGCCCATCCTGCGCAACGCAGACCAGATGAGCTTTGCCGACATCGAAAAGAAGATCGCCGAATTCGGCAAGAAGGCGGCCGACGGCAAGCTGGGCATCGAAGAGATGACCGGTGGCACGTTCTCCATCTCCAACGGCGGCACCTTCGGCTCGATGATGTCCACCCCCATCATCAACCCGCCGCAGTCGGCCATTCTGGGCGTGCACGCCACCAAGGACCGCGCCGTGGTCGAAAACGGCCAGGTCGTGGTGCGCCCGATGAACTACCTGGCCATGTCTTATGACCACCGCATCATCGACGGCCGCGAAGCCGTGCTGGGCCTCGTGGCCATGAAGGACGCGCTGGAAGACCCGTCGCGCCTGTTGTTCGACCTGTAATTCCCACAGGGTTCGACGCATACGAAAACCCACCCCCGGCCCGGTCCAGCGGTGGGTTTTTTCTCATCACCAGATACTGTTTTTGAACCATGAGCAAGCAATTTGACGTCATCGTGATCGGCGCAGGCCCTGGCGGCTACATCGCCGCCATCCGCGCCGCCCAGTTGGGCATGAATGTGGCCTGTATCGACGAGTGGAAGAACGCCGCTGGCGGCGCCGCACCCGGCGGTACCTGCACCAACGTGGGCTGCATTCCCTCCAAGGCGCTGCTGCAGTCGTCCGAGCATTTCGAACATGCCAACCTGCACTTTGCCGACCACGGCATCACCGCCACGGGCGTGAAGATGGACGTGGCCAAGATGATTGCCCGCAAGGACAACGTCGTGAAGCAGAACAACGACGGCATCCTGTACCTGTTCAAGAAGAACAAGGTGACCTTCTTCCACGGCCGCGGCTCCTTCGTGAAGGCGGTGGACGGGGGCTATGAAATCAAGGTCACCGGCAAGGCCGAAGAAACGCTGACCGCCAAGCAGGTCATCGTGGCCACCGGATCCAACGCACGTGCGCTGCCCGGTGCGGCCTTCGACGAAGAGCAGATCCTGTCCAACGACGGCGCGCTCGCCATCGGCAGCGTGCCGAAGAAGCTGGGCGTGATCGGCTCCGGCGTGATCGGCCTGGAAATGGGCAGCGTGTGGCGCCGCCTGGGTGCCGACGTGACCATTCTGGAAGGCTTGCCCACGTTCCTGGGCGCGGTGGACGAGCAGATCGCCAAGGAGGCCAAGAAGGCCTTCGACAAGCAAGGCCTGAAGATCGAGCTGGGCGTGAAGATTGGCGAAGTCAAGACTGGCAAGAAGGGCGTGAGTATCGCCTACACCAACGCCAAGGGCGAGGCCCAGGCGTTGGAAGTGGACAAGCTGATCGTCTCCATCGGCCGCGTGCCCAACACCACCGGCCTGAACGCCGAAGGGGTGGGCCTGAAGCTGGATGAGCGCGGCGCCGTGGTGGTTGATGGCGACTGCAAGACCAACCTGCCCGGCGTGTGGGCGGTGGGCGACGTGGTGCGCGGCCCCATGCTGGCGCACAAGGCCGAGGAAGAGGGCGTGGCCGTGGCCGAGCGCATGGCTGGCCAGCACGGCCATGTCAACTTCAACACCATCCCCTGGGTCATCTACACCAGCCCCGAGATCGCCTGGGTCGGACGCACCGAGCAGCAGCTCAAGGCCGACGGCGTGAAGTACAAGGCGGGCACCTTCCCGTTCATGGCCAACGGCCGCGCGCGCGCCCTGGGCGACACCACCGGCATGGTCAAGTTCCTGGCCGATGCCGCCACGGACGAGATCCTCGGCGTGCACATGGTGGGTCCGCTGGTCAGCGAATTGATTTCCGAGGCGGTGGTCGCCATGGAGTTCAAGGCATCGAGCGAAGACATTGCGCGCATCTGCCATGCCCACCCCTCGCTGTCCGAAGCCACCAAGGAAGCGGCGCTGGCCGTGGACAAGCGCACCCTCAACTTCTGATAATTTGAGGCAAAAATGGCTGCCAGCGCTTGTGTGGCAAGCGCTGGCAGCTATTGTTTTTGAAGCATAGGGATAACATGCGGGTGAACGTCAGGCAGGCGTACGAGGCCGAGCTGGTCGCCAAGGGCTTCAAGAGCGATCCGGCCCAGTTGCGGGCCGTGGATGCACTGGAGCGTTGTGCCCAGGAATGGGGAGCGTACAAGCAACGCCGCTCCAACACGCTGAAGAAGCTCATCAACCGGCCCCAGGTGCCGCGGGGCGTGTACATGTACGGCGGTGTGGGGCGGGGTAAGAGCTTCCTCATGGACTGCTTCTTCAACGCCGTACCCATCAAACGCAAGGTGCGTCTGCACTTTCACGAATTCATGCGCGAAGTGCACCGTGAGCTGGCTGGCCTGCAGGGGACGCAGAACCCCCTGGATGTGCTGGGTGCGCGCATCGCCAAGCGCTATAAGCTGATTTGTTTTGACGAGTTTCACGTCGCGGACATCACCGACGCGATGATCCTGCACCGCCTGCTGGCGGCGCTGTTCGACAACGACGTGGGCTTTGTCACCACTTCCAACTTCAAGCCCGACGAACTGTACCCGGGCGGCCTGCACCGCGACCGCATCCTGCCCGCCATCGACCTGCTCAACGAGCGCATGGAGGTGGTGAACGTGGACAACGGCACGGACTATCGGCGCCGTGCGCTGGAGCTGGTCGAGCTCTACCACACGCCCCTGGGCCCCGCGGCTGACGCGGCCATGCAGCACGCCTTCGAGCAGCTGGCCGAAGTGCGTGACGAAGACCCGGTGCTGCACATCGAGGCGCGCGAGATCAAGGCCATCCGCCGTGCGGGCGGCGTGGTGTGGTTCGACTTCCGCGAGCTGTGCATGGGCCCGCGGTCGCAGAACGACTATCTGGAAATCGCCTCGCAGTTCCACACGGTGCTGCTGTCCAACGTGCCCTACATGCCTGTCAGCATGGCGTCGCCCGCGCGCCGGTTTACCTGGCTGGTGGACGTGCTCTACGATAGGCGGGTGAAACTCGTCGTCTCCGCCGCCGTGCCGCCCGAGCAGCTCTATACGGAAGGCCCCCTGGCGCATGAATTTCCACGCACCATTTCGCGCCTCAACGAGATGCAATCCAAGGAATTCCTGGCGCTTGAGCGGCGCGTCGTCGATACCGGACTGACCTGATGCCTGCACTGCCTTCCCGCTTTCTTGCCGCAGCCCTCCTGTGCGTGGGTGGTGCAGCGCTGCCTCCCCTGGCGGCGTGGGCTGCCGACGCTCCAGCGACCGATGCAGCGCAGGCGCAGCGGCAGCGCCAGACCCAGCGTGAGCACATCCAGGCGCAGCGCCGGGAGATCGAGGCGCAGCGTGAGCGTGGCGAGGCGGCTTGCTACCAGCAATTTGCCGTGGAGGATTGCCTGCGCAGGGTGCGTGTACAGGCACGTGAGGCCGACAACGTGCTGCACCGCCAGGAAGTGCAGATCAACGATGCGGAGCGCCGGGAGAAGGCGGGGCAACGCCTGCAAGCAATCGAGGAGCGCAAGCAGGAGCAACGCCAGAAACTGGAAGCAGGGGAGCGTCCCGCCCCGATGCGGGTGGCGCCCCGCAACGCGCCGCAGAAGCCCCGCGAGCAGGAGGCGCGCGACCGTGCGCAGCAGCAGAGCCGCCGCGCAGCCGAGCATGCGGCCGATGTGCAACGCCGTGAGCAAACACAGCCCCAGCGCATCCAGGATTCCCGCGCCCGCTACGAGGCCAAGCAGCAGAAAGCGCGTGAGCGCCGCGAACGCCTTGAGCGCCAGCAAGCCGAGGCGGCCGGCCGCAAGCCGTCGCCGGCATTGCCGCCGCCGGCCCCGGCCGCGAGCAGCGACCGTTGAGGGCCTCTTTAGGGCCCGGTGGACGCCACGGCCCATGCGGGGCCGTCTTCCACGCGCGTTTTAGGTGGCGGGTGTGAGTTGCGCCAAGCGTGGAGGCTTCTTTTCCTCTACCAGCGTTTCGATCTTCACGATGGCGAGCGACAGGTTGTCGCCGCCCCCGCGTGCGCGCGAGCGCGCCTTGTCGATGAGGAACTCGGTGGCCTCGCGCGGCGTCAGCGAATCCAGGACCGATGCCAGTTCCGCAGGTGAGAAGTAGTGCCACACGCCGTCGCTGCAAGCCAACAGCACGTCGCCCGGCTGCATCTGCGGAATCAGGTGGGTGGTAATGGGAGGGTCGCTCTCGGTGCCCAGGCAGCCGACGAGGATGTTGGAGTGGGGATGGGTGTTGGCCTCGGCTTCCGTGATCTCGCCACGGTCCACGAGCGCCTGCACATAGGAGTGGTCGCTGGTGCGGAACACCAGCCGCCCCCCCTGGAAGTGGTAGATGCGCGAGTCCCCTGCGTGGGCCCAGTGGCAATCGCCGCGTGGGTTGATCACGAATGCCGCGATGGTGCTGTGTGGCTCCTGTTCCGCGGAAATCGCGGTGAGGCGGATCACGATGTGCGCCTCCTCTACGATGTGCTTGAGCAGGGCGGCGGCGTCGTCCGTTTCTGGCGAATAGCGTTCAAACAACTGGCGCGCGGTGAGCATCACCTGGTCGGACGCCTTGCGCCCTCCGCTGCGGCCACCCATGCCATCGGCCACCACGCCCAGTACGCATCCATTGAAACGCGGGTGCGACAGCAGGGCGACCTGGTCTTGCTGGTACTCGCGGTCACCCTTGTGGATGCCGGTCGACGCAATGAGGCGGAACGCTTTGGTCATGGGATTGGAGCGGAGGACGAAAGGCCGCCTCGCAGTCGCGAAAGCGGGGGAGCCGCCTATTATGATCAACTCCCGGGCCTTGTCATCGCTGGTGCGTCTGCTTGTGTTTTTAGAGCATCACGGCCGGTGCAGGGCCATTCCTTTCTGACACTTCTTTTGGCCCACGGCGCATGTCCTTGAGCGATCTCGTCCTCCCGGTGTTTGCGCCCGACGGACCCCTGGCGCGTGTGCGGCCTGATCTGCGTTCCCGCCCGGGGCAGGCGGCCATGGCCCTCGCAGTGGCGCAGGCCATCAACGCCCGGGAGTCACTGGTGGTGGAAGCGGGAACGGGGATTGGAAAGACCTTTGCCTATTTGGTTCCCGCACTGCTGAGCGGCGAGCGTGTGCTCATTTCCACGGCCACCAAGACACTGCAGGACCAACTGTTGACGCGCGACCTGCCGCTGCTGCAGCAGGCGCTGGCGCTCCCGCTACGCGTAGCGGCCCTCAAAGGCCGGGCCAATTACCTTTGCCTTTACCGACTGGAGCAGGCGCGTCGCGACGGGGAGGGGCATGACGAAGCAGTCGCCCACGATCTGGCGTGTGTTGAGCGATGGGCCCAGTCCACGCGCAGCGGAGACCTGGAGGAGGTCCCCGGTCTGGATGAATACTCAGCCGCCTGGAGGCAGGTCACTTCGACGGTGGACAACTGCCTGGGTTCCATGTGCCCGCGGTTGCGCCAATGCCATGTCTACCGGGCACGGCACGACGCGCAGGCGGCGGATGTGCTCATCATCAACCACCACCTTTTCTTTGCGGACCTCGGTGCGCAGGGGGCGGGGGCCGCGCAACTGCTACCGGACACCGGGGTCGTGGTGTTCGATGAAGCCCATCGGTTGGCCGAGACCGCGGCCCAGTTCCTGGGCACGCATGTCAGCACCAGCCAGCTGCTGCAACTTGGGCAGGATGTGGTGGCGGCTGGGGCGCGGCATGCGCGCGGCGCTGCGGATTGGCAGGGGTTGCTCCAGCACCTGCGCCAGTGCGCGCACGCGCTGCGCCTGGCGGTCGCTCCGGGCGAAGATGCCGATGCAGCCGGCTCCCGCATCGCCTGGACGGGCGTCACACCCGAGGCCTTGGATCCGTCAGCCTGGGACGGTGCGCTGGAGGGAGTAGTGGCGGCACTCCGCGCGGTGCTGGCCGCACTGGACGGCGTGGCGCAGCACGCTCCCGATCTGGCCCACCTGCACAGCCGGACGGTCGCGTTGCTGGAGCGTGTACTGCATTTCTGTTCATCTGCGGAAGCTGGCACGGTGCGCTGGGTTGAATCTGCAGGTGCGTTGCGCATGGTGGAAACGCCCCTGGATGTGGCCGGCGCCCTGCGCACGCTGTGGAAGGGAAAGCCCCCCACGGAGGGTGCCTGGGACGAGAGCGACGAACCGCCTGCCGCGTCCGCACCGCGTTCGTGGATCTATACCTCCGCCACGCTGGGCGATGGCAAGGACCTGCGCTGGTTCACCGATGCCTGTGGATTGGAGGGCGCTCGTACCCTGCAGGTGCCTAGCCCCTTCGACTACGCGCGGCAGGCGGCGCTGTATGTGCCACCCGCACTCCCGCTGCCTTCCGACGCGGGGCACAGCGTTCAGCTTGCGCGCTGGGTGGGTGATGCCGTAGCACGGCTTGGCGGGCATACGCTGGTGTTGACCACCAGTCTGCGGGCGCTTGCGGTGATCGCGGATGAGCTATGCCGCCGGTTCGCGCCCGGCGGCGGCATCGAGGTGCTGGTGCAGGGACATGCCTCACGGTCGCGCATGGTGGAGCGCTTTCGTGCCCAGCTTGACGCGAGCGGCCGGCCGGCGGGCCATGTGCTCGTGGGGGCGGCGTCGTTCTGGGAGGGGATCGACGTGCCAGGCGAGGCCCTGCAGATGGTGGTGATCGACAAGCTGCCATTCCCCGCTCCGGGTGACCCGTGGGAGCAGGCGCAGGCACGGCGGCTGGCGGACCAGGGTGGCAACGTGTTCCGCAGACACGCCCTGCCATCGGCGGCAGTGGCGCTCAAGCAGGGGGCCGGCCGGCTGATCCGCAACGAGAGCGACCACGGCATACTGGTCATCGCCGACACACGCCTGTTGCACAAGGGCTATGGCAAGCCTCTGCTGCGGGCATTGCCCCCCATGCGGAGGCTGCATACGCAGGAAGAGTTCGGCGCGGCGCTGGATGCCCTTACCAGAACTTCCACCAGGGGTTCGCCTTCGCCTTGAATCCCGTCTGCGGCAGGCTGCTCTGGGGATAGGAAGCATCCATCACGCGGCGCGTGTCGTCACGCAGTTGCGTGAGCCCCAGTGCGTCGTACGACCGAACGAGGATGTACAGAGCCTCTTCCGTCGCCGGAACGTCCTTGTAGTCGGCAACCGCACTCTGCGCGCGGCTCACGGCGGCCACATACGCGCCGCGCTCATAGTAGTAGCGCGCCACGTGTACTTCGTACTGCGCCAGCGAGTTGACGATGTAGGTCATGCGCTGGCGCGCGTCGGGCGTGTAGCGCGACTCGGGGAAGCGGGTCACCAGTTCGCGGAAGGACTCGAACGAGTCCTTGGCGGCCTTCTGGTCACGCTCCGACAGATCCTGGCGCGAGAGCCACGAGAACAGGCCCAGGTTGTCGTTGAAATTCACCAAGCCTTTGAGGTATAGCGCATAGTCGTACGCGGGACTGGCGGGGTGCAGTTTCATGAAGCGGTCCAGCGTGGCAATAGCCTGCGCCTTCTCGCCGCCCTTGTATTGCGCGTAGGCCTTTTCCAACTGGGCCTGTTGTGCCAACGGCGTGCCGGCGGCGCGTCCTTCCAGCTTTTCCAGCAGCGGCACGGCTTTGTCGTAAGAGCCGCCATTGAGCTCGTCGCGTGCTTCCGAATAAATCTTGTCGGTGCTCCAGCCAGCGGTCTTGTCTTCAGGCGTGCTGGAGCAGGCAACCAGCAGGCCGGCGGCGAGCAGGGCAGAAATCAAAGGCAGGGGAAAACGCGGCATGGCGGCAGCTCTTGGATTAAGGGTATGCGACGGCGGCGGCACCTCCATGGAGCGGCCGCATGGCGCCATTGTAAGGATGCTGCGCGCGGGGCCCTGAGCAAGCATGGGACATGCCCGCGTTCCTACAATGCCGCATGTTTGTCCACTTGCGCTTGCACACTGAATTTTCCGTCGTGGACGGAACCACCCGTATCGACGAGGTCGTCAAGGCGGCGGCGAAAGACGGCCAGCCCGCCCTGGCGATCACGGATCTGAACAACCTGTTCGGCGCGATCAAGTTCTACAAGGAAGGCCGGGGCAAGGGCGTCAAGCCCATCCTGGGCGCCGAAATCTACCTGGAGGGCGAAGCGGCAGGCGCACCCTCGCGCATGGTGCTGCTGGTGCAGAACCGCACCGGGTATCTGAACCTCTCCGAACTGCTGGCCCGCGCGTGGACGCGCAACATCGTCAGGAACCAGGCGCTGTGCACCTGGGAGTGGCTGCAGGAATTGGGCGACGGCCTGATTGCCCTCGCTGGAGCGCAGGCCGGTCCCGTGGGGCAGGCGCTCATGAAGGGCGATGACGCCGGAGCTGCGCAGCTGGCGCTGCGTCTGGCGGGCATCTTCCCGCACCGCTTCTACCTGGAGGTCCAGCGCGCCGGACGCCCTGACGACGAAGCCCATGTCACCGCGGCGGTACAGCTTGCCGCGCGCCTGGCCCTGCCGGTGGTAGCCACCCACCCGGTGCAGTTCGCAACGCCGGACGATTACGAGGCGCACGAGGCGCGCGTGTGCATTGCCGAGGGCGAGATCTTGGCGAATCCGCGGCGCGTGCGCCGTTTCACGCGCGAGCAGTATTTCAAGAGCAGTGCCGAGATGGAAGCGCTGTTCGCCGACGTACCCAGCGCCCTCGCCAACACCGTGGAGGTGGCCAAGCGCTGCAATGTGTCGCTGGTGCTGGGCAAGCCGCAACTGCCGAACTTCCCCATTCCGGGTGGGATGACGATGGAGCAGTACTTCCGCCACGCGTCCCACGAGGGCCTGGAGGAGCGGCTGCTGCACCTGTACCCGGACACCGCCGAGCGCGACCGCCAGCGCCCCCGCTACCAGGAGCGGCTGGAGTTTGAACTGGGCACGATCCTGAAGATGGGCTTTCCCGGCTACTTCCTCATCGTGGGTGACTTCATCCAGTGGGCCAAGAAGAACGGCTGCCCGGTGGGCCCCGGGCGCGGCTCGGGTGCGGGCTCGCTCGTGGCCTATGCGCTCAAGATCACGGATCTGGATCCGCTGCAATACAACCTGCTGTTCGAGCGCTTCCTGAACCCCGAGCGGGTGTCCATGCCCGACTTCGACATCGATTTTTGCCAGGCCAACCGCGACCGCGTGATCGACTATGTGAAGGACAAGTACGGCAAGGAGGCCGTGAGCCAGATCGCCACGTTCGGCACGATGGCGGCCAAGGCTGCCATCCGCGACGTGGGGCGGGTGATGGATATGAGCTACACGTTCTGTGACGGTATCTCGAAGCTGGTGCCCGGCAAACCCGGCCAGACCTATACGCTGGCCTACCCGCCAGAGCCCAAGAAGGAAGGGGACAAGAACAACTACGCCCTGGAGTTGGAACCCATCCTGTACGAGCGCGTGCGCAAGGAGGAGGACGTGCGCACCATCATCGAGATGGCGCAAAAGCTCGAAGGGATGACGCGCAATATTGGCATGCACGCCGGCGGCGTGCTGATCGCGCCGGGCAAACTGACCGATTTCTGCCCGCTGTACCAGCAGCCAGGCAGCGAATCGGCGGTGAGCCAGTACGACAAGGACGACGTGGAGGCCATCGGCCTGGTGAAATTCGACTTCCTGGGCTTGGCGACGCTGACCATCCTGGAAATCGCGCGTGAGTTCATCATGCAGCGTCACAAAGGGCAGGAAAACTTCGCGTTCGAGAACATTCCCCTGGACGATGCTGCGACCTACAAACTGTTCTCGGACGGCAAGACAGAAGCCGTGTTCCAGTTTGAAAGCCGGGGCATGCAAGGCATGCTCAAGGAAGCGCGCCCAAGCAGGCTGGAAGACCTGATCGCCTTGAATGCCCTGTACCGGCCCGGCCCCATGGACCTGATTCCCAGCTTCGTGAACCGCAAGCACGGCAAGGAGGTGGTGGAGTACCCGCATCCGCTGGTGGAGCCCGTGCTGGCCGAGACCTACGGCATCATGGTCTACCAGGAGCAGGTGATGCAGACGGCGCAGGTGCTGGGTGGTTACTCGCTCGGCGGCGCCGACATGCTGCGCCGCGCCATGGGCAAGAAAAAGGCCGAGGAAATGGCCGAGCACCGTGCCATCTTCCGCAAGGGTGCAGCCGAAAAGGGTATCAGTCAGGACAAGGCCGACGAGGTCTTCGACCTGATGGAAAAGTTTGCGGGTTACGGCTTCAACAAGTCGCACGCCGCCGCCTATTCGCTGCTGGCCTACCACACCGGGTGGCTCAAGGTGCACTACACGGCGGAGTTTTACTGCGCCAATATGACCGTGGAAATGGACGACACCGACAAGCTCAAGGTGCTCTATGAAGATGCGGTCAAACATTTCGGCATGACCTTCGAGCCGCCGGACATCAACCGCGGCAATTACCGCTTCGAGCCGGTGACGGACAAGGTCATCCGCTATGGCCTGGGCGCAGTCAAGGGCACGGGACAGCAGGCGATCGAGGCCATCATCGCTGCACGCGAAGGGCAGGGCGTGGGCCCACAGGGCGCAACCCGGGGGCCTTTCAAGAGCTTGTTTGACTTTTGCGTACGCGTGGACCGCACGCGCGTCAACAAGCGCACGGTGGAGGCGCTCATCAAGGCGGGCGCCTTCGATGCCCTGCAGCTCAACCGTGCCGCGCTCGTGGCATCCCTCGATCGGGCGTTCGAGTTTGCCAATGCGCAGATCGCCAACGCCAACCAAGGCGGGCTGTTCGACATGATGGGCGATGACGCCATCGGCTCCAGCACGCAGGAGCCTGATCTGGTGGATGTGATGCCCTGGGGCATCAAGGAACGGCTGATGCAGGAGAAGACCGCGGTGGGCTTCTACCTCTCGGGCCACCTGTTCGATGAAGTGCACCAGGAAGTGCGCCGCTTCGTGCGCACTGCTATCGACGAATTGGTGGACAGCCGCGAGACGCAGGTGGTCGCCGGCATCGTGAGTGACTACCGCGTCATCAACGGGCAGCGCGGCAGGCTGGCGTTGTTCAAGCTGGACGACAAGTCGGGCGTCATCGAGGCTTCCGCCGACGAAGGGCTGATCAATGCGAACGCCGGCCTGCTCAAGGACGATGAATTCGTAGTGGTGAGTGGTCGGCTGCAGTTGGACCACTTCAGCGGAGGCCTGCGCATGAAGGTGCAGCAGGTCTGGGATTTGGCGGGTGCGCGGGCACGCTATGGGCGCTATCTGCAGGTGTGCCTGGGGCAGCAGTTGCCAGACATCGGGGCGCTGGTGCGTGACTATCCTCCGCAACGGGAGGAAACCGAGCACGGCGAGGTGCTTACCCATGGCCTGCGCGTGCGCATGCAGTTGCGCTGCACAGCGGCGGCTGGCGCGGCCACGGCCGAGGTGCAGTTGGGAGAAGCCAGCCGGTTCTTTCCCAGCGATGCTGCGCTGGCCGCGTGGAGCGCTCAGGCGGGCAGCGGTGCTGTGAATGTGGTCTATGAGTAGGACTGTGATCAGCGCTTGAAAAAAGCCTGCGCGGCACCATGTGCGGTCTGCTCAGGTGCCGCATCGGCCTCGCTAGAATGAAATTCATGGCAACCACCCCCCCAATCCCCGCGCCGGTGCCGGCTCCCACCCCTCCGTCCTGGGACGAGGGTGGTTCGGTCGTGCTGGAGCGGCGTACACAGAAGACCCAGCCGCCCCAGATGTACCAGGTGGTCATGCTCAACGATGACTACACCCCCATGGAGTTCGTCGTCGTCGTGTTGCAGGAGTTCTTCAACAAGGACCGCGAGGCCGCCACGCAGATCATGCTGAAGATCCATCTGGACGGCAAAGGCGTGTGCGGCGTGTATACGCGCGATGTCGCCGCTACCAAGGTGGACCAGGTGCTGGAAGCGGCGCACAAAGCGGGCCACCCCCTGCAATGTTTGAGTGAGCCCGTTGAATAAGGGGGCATTGCTCCCGATCTACAGTCATCCCTAACACGCAAGCACAAAGGAGTTCTCACATGATTGCCCAGGAACTGGAAGTCAGCTTGCACATGGCCTTTGTCGAGGCCCGCCAGCAACGCCACGAGTTCATCACCGTGGAACATCTGCTGCTGGCACTGCTCGATAACCCCAGCGCGGCCGAGGTGCTGCGTTCATGCGCTGCCAACATCGACGATCTGCGCGCATCGCTGACCAACTTCATCAAGGACAACACCCCGCAGGTCGCCGGTACCGACGAGGTGGACACACAACCCACGCTGGGCTTCCAGCGGGTGATTCAACGCGCCATCATGCACGTGCAGTCCACGGGCAACGGCAAGAAGGAGGTCACGGGCGCCAACGTGCTTGTGGCCATCTTCGGCGAAAAGGACTCCCATGCCGTGTACTACCTGCACCAGCAGGGCGTGACGCGCCTGGACGTGGTGAACTACATCGCCCACGGCATCAAGAAGGGCGAGCCGCCGGAGCCTGCCAAGGCCGAGGGCCAGGCCGACGGGGAAGAGGGCGCGCAAGGCGAGCGCAGTGAAAAAGCGTCGCCCCTGGAGCAATACACCCAGAACCTGAACCAGGCGGCCAAGGACGGCAAGATCGACCCCCTGATCGGCCGCAACTACGAGGTCGAGCGCACTATTCAGATCCTGTGCCGCCGCCGGAAGAACAACCCGCTGCTGGTGGGTGAGGCCGGCGTGGGCAAGACCGCGATTGCCGAGGGCCTGGCCTGGCGCATCACGCAGAACGACGTGCCCGAGATCCTGGCCGAGGCCACGGTGTATTCGCTGGACATGGGCGCGCTGCTGGCGGGCACCAAATACCGCGGCGACTTCGAGCAGCGCCTCAAGGGCGTCTTGAAGAGCCTGAAAGACAAGCCCAACGCCATCCTGTTCATCGACGAGATCCACACGCTGATCGGTGCGGGCGCGGCGTCGGGCGGGACACTGGATGCGTCCAACCTGCTGAAGCCTGCGCTGTCCAGCGGGCAGCTCAAGTGCATCGGCGCGACTACCTTCACCGAATACCGCGGCATTTTCGAAAAGGACGCGGCGCTGTCGCGGCGCTTCCAGAAGGTGGACGTGGTCGAGCCAACGGTACAGGAGACCATCGACATCCTCAAGGGACTCAAGAGCCGCTTCGAGGAGCACCACAGCGTGAAGTACGCCGCCGCCGCCTTGCAGGCCGCGGCCGAGCTGAGTGCCAAGTACATCAATGACCGCCACCTGCCCGACAAGGCCATCGACGTGATCGACGAGGCTGGCGCCGCGCAGCGCATCCTGACGCCGTCCAAGCGCAAGAAGACCATCGGCAAGGCCGAGATCGAGGAGATCGTGGCAAAGATCGCCCGCATTCCGCCTGCCAACGTGTCCAATGACGACCGCGGCAAGCTGCAGACGCTTGAGCGCGACCTCAAGAGCGTGGTCTTCGGCCAGGACAAGGCGCTGGAGGTGCTCGCCGCCGCCGTCAAGATGGCACGCTCGGGACTGGGCAAGGCGGACAAGCCTATCGGCTCCTTCCTGTTCTCGGGCCCCACAGGCGTGGGCAAAACCGAGGCCGCCAAGCAGCTCGCCTACATCATGGGTGTGGACCTGATCCGCTTCGACATGTCGGAGTACATGGAGCGCCACGCCGTGAGCCGCCTCATCGGTGCGCCTCCGGGCTACGTGGGCTTCGACCAGGGTGGTTTGCTGACCGAGGCCATCACCAAGAAGCCGCACGCCGTGCTGCTGCTCGACGAAATCGAGAAGGCACACCCGGACATCTTCAACGTGCTGCTGCAGGTCATGGACCACGGTACGCTGACGGACAACAACGGGCGCAAGGCCGACTTCCGCAACGTCATCATCATCATGACGACGAACGCGGGCGCCGAGACCATGAACAAGGCCGCTATCGGCTTCACGAATCCGCGCCAGGCGGGCGACGAGATGGGCGACATCAAGCGCCTGTTCACGCCCGAGTTCCGCAACCGCCTGGATGCCATCGTGAGCTTCAAGCCGCTGGATGAGCAGATCATCCTGCGCGTGGTGGACAAGTTCCTGCTGCAGCTCGAGCAGCAACTCGCCGAGAAGAAGGTGGAAGTTACCTTTACCGACGCGCTGCGCAAGCACTTGGCCAAGAAGGGCTTTGATCCGCTCATGGGCGCGCGCCCCATGCAGCGCTTGATCCAGGACACTATCCGCAAGGCGCTGGCGGATGAGCTGCTCTTCGGTCGTCTGACCGAAGGCGGGCGTCTGACGGTGGACATTGAGCTCAAGACGGACGACAAGGGCGTGGAGACTTCCGAGGTGCTGCTGGACATCCAGCCGGTGCCCAAGAAGGAGCGCGGAGCCAAGTCCGAACCGGCCGAACCCGAAGAAGCCACCGCCGACTGATTCCGGCACCGCCGCGTTTTAACAAACCCGCAGCCCGCGCTGCGGGTTTTTTTATGGGCGCGCGCCATGCTTATGAACAAAAGCGCCTCCGGCGCCCAACCACCAAGCGAGAGCAGCTATCGATAAGAGAGCGAATTGCTGGGGTGGTCGTGCGAATGGGAGCCCCGGGGACGCTCCAGGGGGCTGCGTGCCTTGTGCCGAACGTGTTTATTGATAAGATAGTAATAAATTACTTTCTTTTGGTGATTGCATGAGTGAGCTGCCCAAGTACCTGCCCGCCGACGAACGGCGCATCGCCACGGTGGAGGCCGTGGTCGATCTGGCGGCCCAGCAGAACCCCAGCGACATCACCACCACCGCCATTGCCCAGCATATGGGCGTGACGCAGGGGGCACTGTTTCGGCATTTCGCGTCCAAGGACGCCATCCTGCAGGCGGTGATGTCGTGGGTGGCGCAGCGTCCCATGGCGCGCGTGGACGCGGCCGCGGATGGGGCAGCCTCTCCCCTGGCGGCGCTGGAGGCTGTGTTCATGGCGCACATCCATTTCGTGTGCGAGCGGCCCGGTGTGCCACGCCTCATCTTTGGGGAGCTCCAACGCCCTGGCCAAGCCCTGCCCAAGCAGATGGTGCAGACCCTGATCACGGCCTACGGCGAGCGCCTGCGCGGGCTGCTGGAGACCGGCAAAGCCGCGGGAGAGCTGGACCCGCAACTGGATGCGCAGGCCGCTGCCGTGCTGTTCATCGGCACCGTGCAGGGGCTGGTGATGCAGTCGCTGCTCGCGGGCGACGTGCAGCGCATGCGCCGCGATGCGCAGGGCGTGTTTGCCATTTACCGCCGCGGCATCGGAAGAGCGCTATGAAGTTTCCCCGTCTGCAGCGCCGCACGCTGGCGCTGATCGCCGTCATTGCGCCGCTGGTGGCGCTGTTCGTCTATGTCGCTCTGCGTTCGGGGCCGCTGGCGCCCGTGGCGGTCACGCTGGGCAGCGTGCAATCGCGCGCCATTGCCCCGGCACTCTCGGGCATCGGCACGGTGCAGGCGCGGTATCTGTACAAGATCGGCCCCACCTTCGCGGGGCGCGTGCAGCGCCTGGACGTGCAGGTGGGCGACAGGGTTGAGGCTGGGCAGGTGCTGGGCGAAATGGACCCGGTGGACCTGGACGACCGCGTGCGCGCACAGCAGGCGGCCATCAAGAGCGCCGAAGCCGCGCTGCGCCAGGCAGAGGCCAGGCAGAGCTATGCGCAGACCCAGCACCAGCGCTACGGGCAACTGGTGGCGGTGCGCGGCACCAGCGAGGAAAGCTACGCCACCAAGCAGCAGGAACTGGCCGTGGCAGACGCCGCGCTCGCCGCTGCCCGCGAGGATGCGAGCCGTCTGCGCGCTGACTTGCAGGCATTGCGCGCGCAGCGTGGCAACCTGCGGCTGGTGTCGCCCGTGGCCGGCATGGTGGCTGCGCGCGATGCCGACCCTGGCACGACCGTGGTGGCGGGGCAGGCGGTGGTAAAGCTCATCGACCCGGCCAGCCTGTGGATCGACACGCGCTTTGACCAGATCACCGCCCAAGGGTTGGCGGCACAGCTACCGGCCGAGGTGGTGCTGCGCTCGCGCCGCGGGGACAACCTGGTCGGCAGCGTGCTGCGCGTCGAGCCCCTGGCGGACGCGGTGACAGAGGAGACGCTGGCCAAGATCGTCTTCGATGCACCGGTTACACCGCTGCCCCCCGTCGGTGAACTGGCCGAGGTCACCGTGCGCCTGCCGGCACTGCCCGAAGCGCCCACCATCCCCAATGCGGCCATCCGCTTCGTGGACGGGCAGCGCGGCGTGTGGAAGCTGGTCGGTGGCAAGCCGCAGTTTGCGCAGGTACGCCTGGGCCGTGCGGACCTCGACGGCCATGTGCAGGTGCTGGACGGGCTGGCCGTGGGCGACTCCATCGTGGTGTACAGCGAGAGGGCGCTCACGGCGCGCAGCCGCGTGCACGTGGTCGAGCGCATTGCCGGGGTGGCGCCTTGATCAGCCTGGCAGGGCGCGACATTCTGCATGCCTGGGGGAAGTTCGTCTTCACCGGCATCGGCCTGGGCCTGCTGATCGGCGTGACGCTGACCATGGCGGGCGTCTACCGCGGCATGGTGGACGACGGCAAGGTGCTGCTGGACAACAGCGGCGCCGACCTGTGGGTGGTGCAGAAAGACACGCTGGGCCCCTACGCGGAATCCTCCAGCGTGCCCGACGACCTGTGGCGCGGCATCCGCGCCATGCCGGGCGTGGCGCAGGCCGCCAACATCACCTACCTGACCATGCAGGTGGGCCACGGCGACAAGGATGTGCGCTCCATGGTGGTGGGCATCACCGCGAGCGGCCCAGGCGCGCCCGGCTGGCCACCGCAGTTGGTGGCGGGGCGCCAGATCACGCGCGGCCATTACGAGGCCGTCGCCGACGTGGCAGCCGGCGTGCGTCTGGGCGATGTGCTGAAGATCCGGCGCAACCACTACACGGTGGTGGGCCTCACGCGGCGCATGGTCTCGTCCAGCGGCGACCCAATGGTGTTCATACCGTTGAAAGATGCGCAGGAGGCGCAGTTTCTCAAGGACAACGACGCCATCCTCATGCAGCGCCGCCGCACCGAGGCCAACCCGGCCTTCAACCGCCCCGGCGTTCCCGACCTGCTGGATGCGGTGGTGGCCTCGCAAACCAGCAACAGCTATGTGAATGCCGTGCTGGTGCGCATGCAGCCGGGCTTCACATCCCAGGAGGTGGCCGAGCCCATCCGCCGCTGGAAGCGGCTCACGGTGTATGACCGGGCGCAGATGGAAGGCATCCTCGTGGGCAAGCTCATCGCCACATCGGCCAAGCAGATCGGCATGTTCCTGGTGATCCTGGCGCTGGTCAGTGCGGCCATCGTGGCCTTTCTCATCTACACGCTGACGATGGACAAGATCCGCGAGATTGCCGTGCTCAAGCTCATCGGCACGCGCAACCGCACCATCGCCTGGATGATCCTGCAGCAGGCGCTGGTGCTGGGCGTGATCGGCTTCGTCGTCGGCAAGATCACGGCCACCTTTGCCGCGCCGCTGTTTCCCAAATACGTGCTGCTGGTGCCGTTCGATACGGTGGCGGGGTTCATCGCGGTGCTGGCGATCTGCGTGCTCTCCAGCGTGGTGGCCATCCGCATGGCGCTGCGGGTCGATCCGGCCGAGGCGATAGGGTGAGGACGCAGCAATGAGCAGGAAAGGGATCCACATCGAGCGCCTGACCAAGCGCTACGGCTCCGGCGACACGGCGTTCCTCGCCCTCAAGGACGTGAACATGCACGTGGCACCGGGTGAGGTGGTGGGCCTGATCGGCCCGTCCGGTTCGGGCAAGAGCACGCTGCTCAAGTGCCTGGGCGCGGTGATCGATCCCACGTCGGGCCGCATGACGCTGGGCGACACCGTGATCTATGACGACGGCTGGCAAGTACCCGACCTGCGCGCGCTGCGCCGCGACCAGATCGGCTTCGTGTTCCAGGCGCCGTACCTGATCCAGTTTCTGGATGCCACCGACAACGTGGCGCTGCTGCCCATGCTGGCCGGCGTGCCCAACGACGAGGCGCGCCGCCGCGCACTGGAGTTGCTCACGGCCCTGGACGTGCAGCACCGGGCCACGGCCATGCCATCGCAACTGTCGGGCGGGGAGCAGCAGCGTGTGGCCATCGCCCGCGGCTTGGTCAACCGCCCGCCGGTGATCCTGGCCGACGAGCCCACGGCGCCACTGGATTCGCAACGTGCCATGGCGGTGATCCGCATCCTGAACGACATGGCGCGGCGCCTGGAAACGGCCATCATCGTCGTCACGCACGACGAGAAGATCATCCCCACCTTCAAGCGCATCTACCACATACGCGACGGCGTGACCCACGAGGAGGCCGGCGAGGGGCGCGGCTTCGAGTGAAGCGGCGATCTTGATGAAATCAGGCTCTAGCGCCCATGAAGCAAGCGCTAGTAGCTATCAAAAAAGGAGTAAAACAACGCGGTGACGCCGGCTCAGGGCGTCAGCAGTCGCTGCAATAGTTCGCGCGTGGCATAGCCATCGGCGGGCAAGCCCACACTTTGCTGGTAGCGGCGCACCCCAGCGCGCGTGGCGGGCCCCGCCACGCCGTCGGGCGTGCCGGTGTCCAGGCCGCGTGCATTCAGCGCCTCCTGCAGCGCGCGTACTTCGCTGCGCGACAGAGGATGCAGTTCGCGCGGCCAGGCGGATGCCAGGCCCGCGCCGCCGTCGATCTGCCGTGCCAGCAGGCCCACGGCCAGGGCGTAGTTCACCGAGTTGTTGTAGCGCAGCAGCGCGCGGAAGTTGGGCCCGACCAGGATGGCGGGACCACGCGCGCCTGCCGGGGTAAGGACGGAGGCGTCCTGCAGCGGCGGCAGCTCCGCGCCACCCACGCCGCGCACCCCTTCAGCGGCCCAGTCGCTGCTGGCCTGGCGCACGCTCAGTTCGGCGCGTGCGTAGTCGAAGCCGGGCGGCAGCAGCACTTCGGCGCCCCACGGCTCACCGCTCTTCCAGCCCGAATGGGACAGGAAGTTGGCCGTGGACGCCACCACGTCGGGCACGCTGCCCCAGATGTCGCGCCGCCCGTCCCCGTCGGCATCCACCGCATGGGCAAGGAACACCGAAGGCAGAAACTGCGTGTGCCCCATGGCCCCGGCCCAGGAGCCGATGAGCGCGTCGGCCGCGATGTCGCCCTGGTCCACGATGCGCAACGCGGCCAGCAGCTCGCGCTGGGCCCATGCGCTGCGGCGCCCGTCGTAGGCGAGGGTGGCCAGCGCATCCACGGTGCGGAAGCTGCCGAAGTTGCGGCCATAGTTGCTCTCCATGCCCCAGATGGCCGTGATCACGCTGGCGGGCACGCCGTAGCGCTGCGCTGCCGCGTCCAGCGCGTCGGCGTACTGGCGGCGCTGCTCGCGTCCCTGCGCAATACGCTGGGGTGACACGGCGCTGTCCAGGTAGGCCCAGGGCGGGCGGGTGAATTCGGGCTGGGCGCGGTCCAGTTCCACCACGCGCGGTTGCCACTGCGCCTGGCCCAGGGTGGCGGCCACGGTCTGCGGGCGGATGCCGGCGGCCAGCGCCTCGCGTGCAAAGGCGCTCACCCAGGCGTGGAAGCCGACCAGCGTGGTTGCGGTGGTGTCGGGCACCGGCGGCGCGACCGGCGTGCTCGCAGGTTCCACGGTGGATGTTGCCGGGGCAGGCGCCGGGGTGGTGGGCGCTGCGGGCGACGGCAGTTGGGGGATACCCGCCGCGGGCGCAGGGGCGCTGGGTGCAGCGGATGGAGCCGCTACGGCGGGGGTAGCGGGCGGAGCGGAGACGCACCCCGCCAGTGCTGCCACGCCCAGTGCGGAGGCGGCGGCGCGGCGCCGGGCGAGGGTGTCGGGCATGAAGAGAAAACGCATGCGGCCATTGTGCCGGCCTGCCATGCATACTTCGCCCTGGCACTGTTTCCGGCTGCAACTTCTTCCTCATGCACACTTTTCTCTGGCACGACTACGAAACCTTTGGCGCCAACACGCGCCGCGACCGCCCCGCACAGTTCGCCGCCGTGCGCACCGATGCCGAGCTCAACGAGATCGGCGAGCCGCTGATGATCTACTGCCGCCCGGCCAACGACTATCTGCCGGATCCGCAGTCGTGCCTGATCACCGGTATCACGCCCCAGCTGTGCCTGGAAAAGGGTTTGCCCGAGCGCGAATTCGCCGCCCGCATCGAGGCCGAGATGGCGCTGCCCGGCACCATTGGCGTGGGCTACAACACCATCCGTTTCGACGACGAGATCACGCGCTTCATGTTCTGGCGCAATCTCATGGACCCGTATGCGCGCGAGTGGCAGAACCAGTGCGGCCGCTGGGACCTGCTGGATGTGGTGCGCCTGACCTACGCGCTGCGTCCCGAGGGCATCGAGTGGCCCGAGGTGGACGGCAAGCCCAGCTTCCGCCTGGAGCATCTGTCCAAAGCCAACGGCCTGGCGCACGAGGCCGCGCACGACGCGCTGTCGGACGTGCGCGCGACCATCGCACTGGCGCGGCTCATCCGTTCACACAACCCCCGGCTGTTCGACTTCGCGCTGTCCCTGCACAAGAAGGACCGCGTGGCGGCCGAGCTGCGCCTGCCCACCACGGCGCAGGAGGCACGGCCGTTCCTGCATGTCTCGGGCATGGTCCCTGCCGAACGCGGCTGCCTGGCCGTGATGTGGCCGCTGGCCAGCCACCCGACCAACAAGAATGAGCTGCTGGCCTGGGATCTGGCGCGAGACCCTTCCGAGCTGGCCCGGCTGTCCGCTGACGAGATCCGCACGCGCGTGTTCACGCGCGCGGCCGACCTGCCTGAGGGCGTGACGCGCCTGCCGCTCAAGAGCGTGCATCTGAACAAGTCGCCGATGGTGGTGGGTAACCTCAATACGCTCACGCCGGACATGGCGCAGCGCTGGGGCATCGACCTGCCACAGGCCGCGCTGCATGCCGCCGCGGCGCGCGCGTTGCCCGACCTGACAGCCGTGTGGGCCCAGGTGTTCCAGCGCCCTGCGGAGGGGCCGCTGGATGTGGACCAGGACCTCTACGGGGGCTTCGTGGGCAATGAGGACCGCCGCCGCCTGAACCGTCTGCGCGCATTGCCCGGCGAAGAGTTGGCGCACGAGCGCCTGGGTTTTGACGACGCGCGCCTGGCCGAGCTGGTCTGGCGCTACCGTGCGCGCAACTTCCCGCACACGCTCTCGCCCGAGGAGCAGGAGCGCTGGGAGTCGCACCGCGTCGCCATGCTGGTGGAGGGCGAGGGCGGCGGGCTGACGTTCGACGCGCTGTTCGAGCGCCTGGACACGCTGGGTGCCGAGGCTGATGACGAACGCACCGAGGCTATTCTGGGCGCGGTGTACGACTACGCCGAGAGCATCGCGCCCGGCATGGACTGAGGGGCTGTGATGCAAGCTGCCGCCAACGTTGACGCGCTGTATGACTTCGTGCGCCGCCACCCGCGGTTGTTCGTCATCACGGGCGCGGGCTGCAGTACGGAGGTGGGCATTCCCGACTACCGCGACCACAACGGTGAATGGAAGCGCCCCCAACCCGTCACCTTCCAGGCCTTCATGGGCGATGAAGCCACGCGCCGGCGCTACTGGGCGCGCAGCCTGCTGGGCTGGCGGGTGATGGGCCGCGCCCAGCCCGGTTCTGCGCACCGTGCGCTGGCTGCGCTGGAAGCGGCGGGCCGTATCGAACTGCTGTTGACCCAGAATGTGGACGGCCTGCACAACGCAGCGGGCAGCCAGCGCACGCTGGACCTGCACGGGCGCATCGACACCGTGCTGTGCATGGACTGCGGCATGCGTGCGCCGCGTGTGGCGTTGCAACACGAACTGGAGCGGCGCAACCCCGGATGGGTGGCGCTGCAGGCCGGCGCCGCGCCCGATGGGGACGCCGATCTGGAGGAGCTGGATTTCGGCGGCTTCGATGTGCCTTCCTGCGCACATTGCGGCAACGGCCTGCTCAAGCCCGACGTGGTGTTCTTTGGCGAGAGCGTGCCGCGCGAGCGTGTGGAGGCCGCGCGCGCGGCGCTGGCACGCTCGCACGCGGTGCTCGTCGTGGGCTCGTCGCTCATGGTGTATTCGGGCTTCCGGTTCGTGCAGGCGGCGGCCGATGCCGGCTTGCCGGTGGCAGCGGTCAACCAGGGGCGTACACGAGCCGACGGGCTGCTGGCGCTCAAGCTGGAGCAGGACGCAGGCACTGCCCTGCAGGCGTTGGCCCACGCGTGGGCGCAGCCCCATGCCAGCGTGCCCGCCGCGGTTGCTGGGCTCGTCAGCGGCCGTTGATGCTATCGTGCGGTCCCAAAGCGCCGCCTGGCCGCGTGCCGTGCAGCGCATAGCTTGCATAGGAGACACCATGCACCGCACCGCAACGCCCGGCGCGCATCCTTCCGCGGGTGCCGCGCTGGCGCTGACCACGGCAGGCGTCGTCGCCCAGGCCCACGCCCGCTCGCAGTCGTTCGGGCTGCAACCCCATGAGCAGGCCGACCTGCACCTGCTGGACCGCCAGACCCTGGCCTGGACCGTGGCACGCAACGAGGCCCTGTGCGCCCACGCGCGCCCCGTCATGGAAACCCTGGCGCAGCAGCTGCGCGGCACGCAGAGCATGGTGATGCTGACCGACGCGCAGGGGGTGATCCTGCATGCCGAGGGCGATGATGCCTTCCTGGACCGCGCCGGCCGCGTGGCCCTGCAGCCCGGTGCGAGCTGGTCGGAGCGCAGCAAGGGCACCAACGCCATTGGTACGGCGTTGGCCCTGGGCGATGCGGTGCAGATCAACGGGCGCCAGCATTACCTGGAAGCCAACCAGTTCCTCACCTGTTCATGCGCTCCCATCCTGGACCCGCAGGGGCAGATCCTCGGCGCGCTGGACGTGAGCGGCGACCGCCGCGGCCACAGCGCCCACACGCTGGCGCTGGTGCGCATGTCCGCCGCGATGGTGGAGAACCACCTCTTCGGCAAGGTGTACGAGGATGCCGTGCGCCTGCGCTTTCATGCGCGCGCGGAGTTCCTGGGCACGCTCATGGAAGGGCTGGCGGCGTTCACCCCGCAGGGGCGCTTTCTGGCAGCCAACCGCAGCGCGCAGTTCCAGCTGGGGTTGTCGGGACCGGCGCTGGCGGCACACACCTTCACCTCGCTGTTCGGCCTGTCGATGGGCGCGCTGCTGGAGCATGCGCGCCGCTCGGTGCCCACGCTGCTTGCGCTGCAACTGCCGGCAGGCGTGTCGGTGCACGCACAGGTGGAATTTGCGCCACGCGGCGGTGTCACGCTGCCAGTGTGCCCGGACGGCCCGGCCGAGGCCCCGCCGCCGCGCGCAAGGCCCGCCGCGCCCCCCGGCCTGTCCAGCCTGCGCTACCTGGACACGGGCGATGCCCAGCTGGCGCAGGTGATCGAGCGCGTCACGCGGCTGCTGGGGCGTGGCGTGCCCACGATGATCCTGGGTGAGACGGGCACCGGCAAGGAGCTGCTGGCGCGTGCCATCCATAACGACGGCCCGCGCGCGCGGGGGCCCTTCGTGGCGGTGAACTGCGCGTCCATTCCCGAGTCGTTGATCGAGGCCGAGCTGTTCGGCTACGAAGAGGGCGCCTTCACCGGCGCGCGGCGCAAGGGCAGCGTGGGCAAGATCGTGCAGGCGCACGGTGGCACGCTGTTCCTGGATGAGATTGGCGACATGCCGCTGGCCATGCAGGCGCGGCTGCTGCGCGTGCTGCAGGAGCGCAGCGTGGCGCCTCTGGGCAGCACGCGGCAGATCGAGGTGGACGTGAACGTGGTCTGCGCCACGCACCGCAACCTGCGCGCCATGATGGCCGACGGCCAGTTCCGTGACGACCTGTACTACCGGCTGAACGGCCTGGTGGTGCGACTGCCTGCGCTGCGCGAGCGCACGGACCTGGCGGTGATCGTGCAGCGGTTGCTGCGCGCCCAGCATGACTCTCCCGCCGCAGACAGCCCCATACCGGTGGCGCCCGAGGTGATGGCGCTGTTCGCCGCCCACGCCTGGCCGGGCAACCTGCGCCAGCTGTCCAACGTGCTGCGCACGGCGGCGCTGTTGGCCGAGGGCGCGGACGCGATCACGTGCGCGCACCTGCCGGAGGACTTCCTGGAGGAATGCGAGGCGCTGGCGCAGCAGGGCCGCGTGGTGGCGCAGGCGTTCTCTCAGCCGGCGGTGCCGCCAGCGGACGGCGCGCGCGCCGCGGCCCCAGCCCCGGCCAGCGTGCGGCCGCTGGGCGACGTGGCGGCCCATGCGCTGCAGCAGGCACTGGATGCACACGCGGGCAATGTCTCCGCGGCCGCGCGCGCGCTGGGCGTGTCGCGCAACACGGTGTACCGCTACCTGCGCGCGCAGTCGTGTCGCTCCTGAAAAAGGAGCGCTTTGCGCTGGTTGGGCGGGTGATTCAATCGAAATTGACCTGAAAAACGCCACCGATACAGCGCGAGCAGCTATTAAATAAAGAGCAACTCTAGAACAGCGTCACTGGCCGCCCGTTGGCGGCGGCCCCAGCGCTTCGATGGCGGCCCATTCCTCGTCGGTGTACAGCCGTGAGCGCGTGAGAAAGCGCATGCCCGTGGGCCCTTCGAGCGAGAACATGCCCCCGCCGCCCGGCACCGCATCGATGAGGAGGTGCGTGTGCTCCCAGTACGCGAACTGCGAGCGGCTCATATAGAACGGCTGCCCGGCGATCTCGCCCAGCAGCACGTCGGCATCGCCCAGCAGGAACTCCCCGCGGGCAAAGCACATGGGCGCGCTGCCGTCGCAGCAGCCACCCGACTGGTGGAACATCAGCGGACCGTGCTGGGCCACCAGGCGCTTGATGAGCGCCGTGGCCTCGGGCGTGGCCGACACGCGGGTGGCGGGCGGCGCTGGCGTGGTCATGGCGTTGCCTGTGCCGCGGCGTCAGGCCGCCATGTCCAGCACCACGCGGCCCTGGATCTGGCCCTTGTGCATGCGCGCGAACACGTCGTTGATGTTCTCCAGCTTCTCGGTGCGCACCGTGGCCTTCACCTGGCCGCGCGCGGCGAAGTCCAGCGACTCCTGCAGGTCCAGCCGCGTGCCGACGATGGAGCCGCGCACGGTCACGCCGCGCAGCACCATGTCGAAGATGGGCAGCGGGAAGTTGCCCGGCGGCAACCCGTTGAGCGACACCGTGCCGCCACGCCGCACCATGCCCAGCGCCTGCTCGAAGGCCTTGGGCGACACGGCCGTGACCAGCGCACCGTGCGCGCCGCCGATCTCCTTTTGCAGGAAGGCGGCCGGGTCGGTGTCGCGCGCGTTCACCGTCACGCTGGCGCCCAGCTGGCGGGCCAGCGCGAGCTTGTCGTCGTCCACGTCCACCGCAGCCACGTTCAGCCCCATGGCGCGGGCGTACTGCACAGCCATGTGGCCCAGGCCGCCAATGCCGGAAATCGCCACCCAGTCGCCGGGCTTGGTGTCGGTCACCTTCAGGCCTTTGTACACGGTCACGCCGGCGCACAGCACGGGGGCGATGTCCACGAAGCCCACGTCTTTCGGCAGGTGGCCCACGTAGTTGGGGTCGGCCAGCGCGTAGTCGGCAAAACCGCCGTTGACCGAATACCCCGTGTTGCTCTGCGACTCGCACAGCGTCTCCCAACCGCCCAGGCAGTGCGTGCAACGGCCGCAGGCCGAGTGCAGCCAGGGCACGCCCACGCGGTCGCCTTCCTTCACATGCTTGACGTTGGCGCCCACGGCGGCGACGAAGCCCACGCCCTCGTGCCCCGGGATGAAGGGCGGATTGGGCTTGACGGGCCAGTCGCCCTCGGCGGCGTGCAGGTCGGTGTGGCACACGCCCGAGGCCTCGATCTTCACCAGGATCTGGTCGGCGGCGGGGGTGGGCACGGGCACCTCTTCGATCGTCAGCGGCTTGCCGAACTCGCGGACCACGGCGGCTTTCATTGTCTTGGCTGGCATGGGATAAACCTCCTTCTCTGTGCAAATGAACGCAAGGGGAGCCCCCGTGCACCAGCCGCCCCCGCTGGGACGGCCAGTGGGGGCGCTGTATGGGCTTAGAAGAAGCCCAGCGGCTGCTGGGTGTAGCTCACCAGCAGGTTCTTGGTCTGCTGGTAGTGGTCCAGCATCATCTTGTGGTTCTCACGGCCGATGCCCGACTGCTTGTAGCCGCCAAACGCGGCGTGCGCGGGGTAGTGGTGGTAGCAGTTGGTCCACACGCGCCCCGCCTGGATGCCCTTGCCCATGCGGAAGGCGCGCGCGCCATCACGGCTCCACACGCCCGCGCCCAGGCCGTAGAGCGTGTCGTTGGCGATCTCCAGCGCCTCTTCTTCGGTCTTGAAGGTGGTCACCGAGACCACGGGGCCGAAGATTTCTTCCTGGAAGATGCGCATCTTGTTGTGGCCCTTGAACACCGTGGGCTGCACGTAGTAGCCGCCGGCCAGGTCGCCGCCCAGCGCGGTGTTGCGCGCGCCGCCGATGAGGCACTGGGCGCCTTCCTGCTTGCCCAGGTCCAGGTAAGAAAGGATCTTTTCCAGTTGCTCCTGCGAGGCCTGGGCACCGATCATGGTGTTCTTGTCCAGCGGGTGGCCCTGCTTTATGGCGGCCACGCGCTTGAGCGCGCGCTCCATGAAGCGCTCGTAGATCGATTCCTGGATCAACGCGCGGCTGGGGCACGTGCAGACCTCGCCCTGGTTCAGCGCGAACATCGCAAAGCCTTCCAGCGCCTTGTCGAAGAAGCCGTCGTCGGCGGACATCACGTCCTCGAAGAAAATGTTGGGGCTCTTGCCGCCCAGCTCCAGCGTCACGGGGATGATGTTCTGGCTGGCGTACTGCATGATGAGCCGGCCGGTGGTGGTCTCGCCGGTGAAGGCTATTTTTGCGATGCGGTTGCTGGAGGCCAGCGGCTTGCCAGCCTCCAGGCCAAAGCCGTTGACCACGTTGACTACGCCCGGCGGCAGCAGGTCGCCAATGATCTCCATCAGTACCAGGATGGAGGCGGGCGTCTGCTCCGCGGGTTTCAGCACTACGCAGTTGCCCGCAGCTAGCGCGGGGGCGAGTTTCCACACCGCCATCAGGATGGGGAAGTTCCACGGAATGATCTGCCCGACCACGCCCAGCGGCTCATGGAAGTGGTAGGCGATGGTGTCGGCGTCGATCTCGCTGATGCCGCCCTCCTGCGCGCGCACCGCGCCCGCGAAGTAGCGGAAGTGGTCGATGGCCAGCGGAATGTCGGCCGCCATGGTCTCGCGCAGCGGCTTGCCGTTGTCGATGGTCTCGGCCACGGCGATCTGTAGCAGGTTGGCTTCCATGCGGTCGGCGATCCGGTTCAGGATGTTGGCGCGCTCGGTGGTCGAGGTGCGGCCCCACGCGGCCTTGGCTTTGTGCGCGGCGTCCAGCGCGGCGTCGATGTCCTTGCTGTTGGAGCGCGGCACGGCCGTGAACTTCTGGCCGTTGATGGGCGAGATGTTCTCGAAGTACTGCCCGTCCACGGGCGCCACCCAGTGCCCGCCGATGTAGTTGCCGTACTGCTGCTTGTAGGGGTTGGCGATGCCAAGGCTGGCGATTTCGGCCATGTTCATGTGGTGTCTCCTGAGTGCTTATGAAGGAATGCCACCGATGCGGCGGCGGCAGTGCCTCAGTGCAAGCGCCGTGCCAGCACGGCGACAGAGGGAAGGGGGCGGTGGGGCGTGCCGCGGCTGTGCCGCAGCGGCGCAGCCGTGTGCCATAACGCAACAGTGCGCCGGCCCATGACGGAACACCCGTTGGGAGTGCAGCCGTACGGATGTGCTCAGATTGCTATGCTTTATATAGCTGCCAGCGCAGTATGCAAGGGCGTTGCAGGCACTTTTTACCTAATCTACTCCCGCGAATCACTCGGCACCGGGCGTAACGCTTGCCGGGCCGCTGGCGGGCGGGGTGGGCTTGAGACGCGGCAGGGCCGCCAGATGCTGCGCGGCCTTGTGGGCCTGTTCCACGGCGCGGCGCAGGTCGCCCAGCAGGCCCGTCCACTCGTGCACGGCTGTTACTTCCAGCAAGCCCTGGGCACCCGCGCGCAGCACGGCGGCCTTGGCGGCTTCATACGCTGCATCGAAGACGGCGTGTGCGGCGTTCACCTGGTCCAGGTCGTGGGCCTTGGGATCAGCGGCAGCAAAGAAATCCAGCGCCGCGGTGAAGGCCAGGGGCAGCGCGGCCAGGGGGTGGCCTTCGGGCGTGGTGGGCGCCACCGTTGCGGGGTGCGTGACGCGCAGCGCCTGCTGGCCCACCTGGTGCATGACACGCGCCAGCGTGTCGTAGTAGCCCGCATTGCGCAGCAGCTCGGGCATCTGGTCGGCCACGTCGCGCGACAGCGGCTGGCGGCTCACGTCGCTCACAAACGCGCCCACCTGCTGCTGTAGCTGCTCCAGCGCCTGCAACTGGCGCGTGAGCTGGCTCGCGGCCTGTGCGCCGGCCGGTTGCCAGGGCAGGGCGACGGGCGCCATGCGGGTGGCATCCGACGCCAGCTGCAGTGCCAGGTGGCCTACGCGCGCCATCTCGCGGCGCAGCGCCTGCAGGGCCAGCGCGGGCACGGCGGCCACGTTGTGGTCCAGGAACTGCGCGCGGGCCACGTCTTCGTCCGCCGAGCGAAAGCGCGCCAGCAGAAAGCGCGCGAGCGGCCCCGATAGCGGCCACATGAGCAGCACGCCCAGCAGGTTGAACGCGGTGTGGAAGATCACCAACTGCGTCACTGCGTCTCCCTCACCCGTGAGCCATACGCCCAGGTGGTGGATGGCCGCGAGCAGGGGCGACAGCAGCGCCAGGGCCGCCGCGGCCGTCACCACGTTGAACAGCACGTGTGCCGCCGCTAGGCGCCGCGCGTTGGACGTGGCGTGGATGGCGGCCAGGATGCCCGTGAGCGTGGTGCCCACGTTGGCGCCGATGACCACGCCCGCGCCCACTTCCACCGCCAGCGAGCCGCCCGCCACGGCTGTGAGCACCACCGCCAGCGTGGCCGACGAGGCCTGCAGCACCACCGTCATGCCCAGGCCGATGAGCACTGCCAGCGCCAGGCCCGGTAGGTCGCTGGACAGCGGTGGCAGCGCCTGCGGACCCAGCCCGGTGAAGCCGTTGCGCAGCAGTTCGATACCCAAAAACAGCACGCCGAACCCCGCCACTGCCTGGCCCAGCGCCCCGCGCCGCGTGCCGCTGCCGGTGATTTGCAGCGCCATGCCGATGCCGATGAAGGGCAGCGCGAAGGCATCGGCCTTCACCGCAAAGCCTAGCCACGCCACGAGCCAGCCGGTGACCGATGAACCCAGATTGGAGCCGAACACCACCCACAGCGCGGAGCTGAAGCCCAGCAACCCCGCGTTGACGAAACCGATGGCCGCCACCGTCATGGCGGTGGACGATTGCACCAGCGCCGTGAGCGCCACCCCCGTCACCAGCCCGTGCAGCGGCGTCCGCGTCCAGGCGGCCAGGATGCGCTCCAGCGCGCGCCCGGCCGCCAGCTTGAGCCCGTCGGTCAGCATGGTCATGCCCAGCAGGAACAGGCCGATGCCGCCCAGCAGAGTGCCGGCGGCAATCAGGGGAGTGGCGGTGGCGGTCAAGGCGGCGGCGCGGTGGCTTTGTTGGGGGTGGACCGGTAGGTGCGTGCCGACGGGGCGGTGCGGCAGAGGCGCTTTTATTTTGATAGCTGCTCGCGCTTGCTACAAGCGCGCTGGGGCTATTTTAGGTCATTGATCGGTAGGGCGGAGCGCCCTGCGGGCGGCGCGGTGCACGGCGTGCGCTGTCAGTCGCCCGCCCGCGTGCAGTCTGTGGCGGCTGCCGCCTACAGGGCCGCGGGGCCGCGCAGCGGACAATACGCGCCGGACACGACTTCGAGAAGCGATGCAAGGGGACAACGCCATGGGCAACAGCGGGCCGCAGGAGCCGACCGATTCCAGGCCGGCCAGGGATACGGGGGCGGCGCGCGGCGCCACCGCTTCGGGCTATCCGCCGCAGCGCACCGTGCACACCGCCACGGCCATGGACGCCACGGTGCCCAGCCTGCGGTTCATGATCGGCCTGGTGATCGCGGCGCTGGTGGTCGCGGGCCTGTATTTCGGCCGTACGCTGCTGGTGCCGCTGGCATTGGCGTTCCTGCTGAGCTTCGTGCTGGAGCCGCTGGTGGCGCAGCTCAAGCGCATGGGCCTGCCGCGCCTGCCCTCGGTCATCGCGGTGGTGATGGCCATGCTGATGGTGCTGGGCGTGGGGGCGCTGTTCGTGGGTAACGAGGCGCGCGAGCTGAGCGCGCAGCTGCCCTCCTACCAAAGCACCATCCGCAAGAAGCTGCGCAGCCTGCGCCAGGAGTTGCGCGCGCCCGGTATGTTCGACGGCGCCAAGCGCACCTTCGACATCGTGCAGCGCGAGGTGGAGGCGGCCGCTCCCGCCTTGTCGGGTGCCGCGCGCGCGCCGGCCGTGCAAAAGGTGCAGGTGCAACCGCCCGTGCTGTCGCCCGCCAACCAGCTCATGGCCGCGCTCTCGGCGGTCAGTGGGCCGCTCACCCAGGCGGGCCTGGTGCTGGTGTTCGTGATCTTCATCCTGCTGGACCGTGTAGACCTGCGCGACCGCCTGCTGCGCCTGTGGGGGGGCAATCTGCACCGCGCCACCGATGCCATGGACGAGGCGGGCGACCGCATCACGCGCTACCTGACCATGCAACTGCTGGTGAACGTGACCTACGGCATTCCCATGGCGGCGGGCCTGTGGCTCATCGGCGTGCCCGGTGCCGTGCTGTGGGGGTCGCTGGCCGCGGTGATGCGCTTCGTGCCCTACCTGGGGCCGTTCATTGCCGCGGCGTTTCCGCTCACCCTCGCTTTCGCGGTGGACCCGGGCTGGGACCTGGTGCTGTGGACGATCGGCCTCATCGTGCTGCTGGAACTGGTGAGCAACAACGTCATCGAGCCCTGGCTGTATGGGTCCAGCACCGGGCTGTCGGCGCTGTCGCTCATCGTGGCGGCCACCTTCTGGGCGGCGCTGTGGGGGCCGGTGGGGCTCATCATGTCCACGCCGCTCACCGTGTGCCTGCTGGTGATCGGCCGCTACCTGCCGCAGTTGGCCTTCCTGGAGGTGCTGCTGGGCAGCCGGCCGGTGCTGGACGAGCCCACGCGCATCTACCAGCGCCTGCTGGCGGGCGACGCGGCGGAGGCGATCGAGTTGAGCACCACCCGCATCGAGGCCCTGAAGGGCGCCGTGCCCGCTTTCTACGGCCAGGTGGGCGTGCCCGTGCTGCGCATGGCCGTGGGCGACCATGCGCAGGTGGCCACGCCCGAGCACCGCCTGCGCCTGGTCGAAGGCATGGACGCGCTGCTGGACGAGTTGGAGGAGCAGTACCCGGTGCCCGACGCCGCAGCGCAAGAGCCGGTGGTGTGCCTGGGCGGCAAGTGGGAGGTAGACCTGTTCGCGGCGCGCATGCTGGCGCATGCGCTGTCGCTGCAGCATTGCCCGGCGCTGGCGCGCGTGGAGGGCGCCATGAGCGCCGAACATCTGGATGGCCTGGACCTGGACGCCGTGCGCGTGGTCTGCGTGGTGTGGCTCGCGCCCGAGCCCACCGCCGCCGCGCGGCACCTGTGCCGCAGGCTCAAGCGCCGCTGGCCGCATGTGCACATCGTGCTGGCGCTGTGGGGTGGGGTGCAGTCCCAGCCGCAAGACGAGCTGAGTGCCCAACTGGGCGCCGACGCGCTGGCGCTGTCGCTGGAGGAAACCCTGGCCCAGGTGGCGCAGCTGCAGGGCGCCAGCGTGGAAGGCGCCTACACCCCCGCGCCCATTCCCGCGGACGACGAGGCGCGCCTGCGCGCCCTGCAGGCCAGCGGCGTGCTCGACAGCCCCGCGCTGCAGCAGCTGTGCCAGCACACGGCCCAGCGCGCGGCCGACATCTTCGACGTACCGCTGGCGATGGTGTCGCTGGTGGATCGCGAGCGGCAGGTCACGCTGTGTGCGCACGGCCCGTTGTCGGCCGGCGGGGGGCAGGCCTGCTCGGCGGGCCAGGGCCTGCCGCGCGGCCTGTCGCTGTGCGGGCATGTGGTGGCGCGGCAGCGGTCGCTGGTGGTGCCCGACATTGCGCGGGATGCGCGCTTTGCCGGCAATCCGGCGCTGCGCGAGCAGGGTCTGCGCTTTTACGCGGGCGTTCCGCTGCGCGACGCGGCGGGCCATGCGCTGGGCACGCTGTGCCTGATGGACACCGCGCCGCGCGCGTTCGATGAGCGGGAAAAGCGGTTGCTGCAGGCCATGGCCAATGACCTCATGGCCGGCTGGCGCGACGCCCAGGCCGCGGGCGGCCCGGCGCTACCCGCGGGCCAGGCCGCGCCATCGGCCACGGTGGGTCAGGTGGTGCCGCAGTAGCCGACGTTGTCCGAAATCGTCCGAAATCGTCTGAAGTAGGAGCGACCGGCGCGGCCAGGGCCGGGGCAGGCCCTGTCTCCAGCGCGTTACTTGGTGCCGAAGATGCGGTCGCCCGCATCGCCGAGGCCGGGCAGGATGTAGCCGTGGTCGTTGAGTTCGCGGTCGATGGCGGCGGTGTAGATGGGCACGTCGGGGTGGGCCTTTTGCAGCGTGGCCACGCCCTCGGGTGCAGCCAGCAGGCACACGAACTTGATCGAGCGCGGCTGCAGTTGCTTGAGGCGCGCGACGGCCGCGGCGGCGGAGTTGCCGGTGGCGAGCATCGGGTCCACGACGATGATGTCGCGCTCGGCCATCTCGGAGGGCATCTTAAAGTAATACTCGACCGGCTGCAGCGTGTCCGGGTCGCGGTACAGGCCGATGTGGCCGATGCGCGCGCCCGGCACCACGTTGAGCATGCCGTCCAGGAAGCCGTTGCCCGCGCGCAGGATGGACACGAGCACGAGCTTCTTGCCGTCGATGACCTTGCCGGTCATGGTCTCCAGGGGGGTTTCGATCTGGATGTCCTGCAGCGGCATGTCGCGCGTGACTTCGTAAGCCATCAGGGTGGACAGCTCGCCCAGCAGGCGGCGGAAGCTGTTGGTGCTGGCGTCCTTCTTGCGCATCAGGGTCAGCTTGTGCTGTACCAGGGGGTGGTCGATGACGTGGACGTTGCTCATGGGCTGGTGCCTCTTATTGGGGTAGAAAAAAAGATCGGAGCCGGAATTTTGCACTCTGGCGCCAAGCCCCTGCGCGCGGGCAGCGCCGACGCACCGCCGGCCAGGGGCCCATCCGCCTCAGGTCAATCTGCCGACGCCGCGGTCAGCAGTTGCGCGTAGCGGGTCATGTCCACGTTGCCGCCGCTGATGACGACGCCCACGCGCTTGCCCCGCAGCCGCACGCCGCCATGGCACGCGCCCGCCAGTCCCAGCGCGCCCGTGGGCTCGACCACGATCTTCATGCGTTCGGCAAAGAAGTGCATCGCGCTCATGAGCTGCGCATCGGTTGCGGTCACGATGTCAGAAACGCCGGCGTGGATGAGGGGGAAGGTGAGCGCGCCCAGTGCCTGCGTCTGTGCACCGTCGGCAATCGTCTGCGGTGTGTCGATGCGCACCACGTGGCCCGCGTTGAGGGACTGCTGTCCGTCGTTGCCGGTCTCGGGCTCCACGCCGACCACCTTGCATTGCGGCGCCAGTTCGCGCGCTGCCAGCAGGCAGCCCGACAGCAGGCCGCCGCCGCCCAGCGGCACGAACAGGTAGTCCAGGTGCGGCACGTCCTCGAACAGCTCCTTGGCCACCGTGCCCTGGCCGGCGATCACGTGGGCGTGGTCGAAGGGCGGAATCAGCGTCATGCCGCGCTCGGTGGCTAGGCGGCGGCTGATGGCCTCGCGGTCTTCGGTGAAGCGGTTGTAGGTGACCACCTCGGCGCCGTAGCCGCGCGTGGCGGCTATCTTTGCAAGCGGCGCATCCTCCGGCATGACGATGACTGCGGGAATCTCCAGCAGCCGCGCCGACAGCGCGATGGCCTGCGCATGGTTGCCCGACGAGAACGCGATCACGCCGCGCTGGCGCTGCGCGTCGCTGAACTGCACCAGTGCGTTGAACGCGCCGCGGAACTTGAACGCGCCCATGCGCTGCAGGTTCTCGCACTTGAAGAACACTTGCGCTCCGAGCAGCGCATCCAACGTGCTGGAACTCAGCACCGGCGTGCGGTGTGCCATGCCCTTGAGGCGATGGGCCGCTTCGGCAACGTCGTCGTAGGTGGGCAGCGGAGGGCGCGGCAGGTGCATGGCTGTGGGCGAACGCTGGTGAATGGAAACGCGGCGCGGTGCCGCGCCGCAGGCGGGTTGCCGCATCATAGCCCGACACCCGGCGGTATATGCCTCGATTGGCCTGCAACGCCCTTGCAGCAAGCGCGCCCAGCTATCAACTTTGAAACCGGGGCCGCGCGGCGCGTGCGTCAGCCGAGTTCGCTGAAGCGCTTGAGCGGCGCCAGCGCCGGGAAGTCGCCCGCGCGCTTGGCCTGCATGGCGGAGACGGCCTCGCCCACGTGGCGGTTGCTCCAGATGGCGCCCTGTAGCCAGCCCATCTGGCGCAGGCTGTCGTGCACGCCGTGGTCGCGCGCATAGCGCACGGCCTGTTTGGTGCCCCAGACGGCCACCGGAGGCTTGGTGGCAATCTCGTTCGCGCAGGCCAGGGCGCCGGCCACCAGCGCTTCGTGCGAGTCGAACAGCTGCGTGACCAGTCCGCATTCCAGCGCGCGCTCGGCCGGCAGGCGGCGGCCGGTGTAGGCCAGCTCGTTCAGCAGGCCCAGCGGCATGAGCTTGGGCAGGCGCTGCAGGCTGCCCACGTCGGCCACCATGCCGATGTTGATCTCCTGGATGCAGAAGAAGGCATCGCGCGTGGCATAGCGGATGCAGGCGGCCGCCACCATGTCCAGTGCGC
The DNA here is from genome assembly GCF_022807955.1 of Diaphorobacter sp. LI3. Classification (NCBI taxonomy): domain Bacteria; kingdom Pseudomonadati; phylum Pseudomonadota; class Betaproteobacteria; order Burkholderiales; family Comamonadaceae; genus Diaphorobacter; species Diaphorobacter sp. LI3. The sequence continues at coordinate 2,156,330 of NZ_CP094346.1, forward strand.
CACCGATGCAGCCGCCGTGGATGGCCGCGATCACGGGGATGCGCAGCTCTTCGATGCGCGTGAAGGTGGCCTGCATGTCCGTCAGCAGGTCGAACACGGCGGCGCGCCCCTCGGGGCTGCGGTCGTCCAGCGTGATCGCGCCGCCGAAGGTCTCCAGCGCCATACCCGCGCTGAAGTGCTTGCCCGTGCTGCTGATGACCAGCGCGCGCGCATCGCTGCCGCGGTGCAGGTCGGCCAGCACGGCGTCCAGCTCGCGCCAGAACTGCGGGTGCATGGTGTTCATGGCCTCGGGGCGGTTCAGCACCAGGTGGGCCACGTGGTCGGTGACGGTGAGGGTGAAGCAGGTGAGGGTGTTCATGGCGCGACTGTAGGAGTGGCCGGCGGGCCGGGGCGTCGCTTGCGCGACGGTGCGGCGGTCATCGGGCACAGAGCGAAATCGGCCTGCAGCGCTTGTAGGGCAAGCGCAGGCAGCTATTTGATGCATAGCAAAGAAGCGCCATCTCGCGCGGCGCCACCGGCAGGCGCCCCTCTGTCGCGGTCCAGCCGGTCTGGCGGCGAGGTATACACTTTGCCGCTGCGGCGCAGGCCGCATTTTTTGTTGGCTCCAAGCAAAGGAATCGCAGCCATGGGCGCGCAATGGAAGGCAAAGGGCAAGGCGCTGGTCGCCGATGCCAAGGGCAGGCTTTTTGGGAAGCTGGTCAAGGAAATCATCGTCGCCGCGCGCGCGGGGGCCGACCCGGCCGGCAATTCGCGCCTGCGCCTGGCCATCGAGGCGGCGCGCAAGGCGTCCATGCCCAAGGACACGCTGGAGCGTGCCATCAAGAAGGGTTCGGGCGTGGGGGGTGACGCGGTGAACTACGAGCGCGTGATCTACGAGGGCTTTGCCCCGCACCAGGTGCCGGTGATGGTGGAGTGCCTGACCGACAACGTGAACCGCACGGCGCCCGAGATGCGCGTGTGCTTTCGCAAGGGGCAGATGAGCGCCGTGGCCTGGGACTTCGACCACGTGGGCATGATCGAGGGCGAGCCCGAGCAAGCCGGCGCCGACGCGGAGTTGGCCGCCATCGAGGCCGGTGCCCAGGACTTCGAGCCCGGCGAGGAAGAGGGCCAGACCCTGTTCCTGACCGACCCTTCGGATCTGGACGCGGTGGCCAAGGCATTGCCGGGCTTCGGCTTCAAGGTGCTGTCGGTCAAGCTGGGCTACAAGGCCAAGAACCCGGTGAGCATGGCCAGCCTCTCGCCCGAGGCGCAGGAGGAAGTGCAGGCCTTCCTGGCGGGCATCGAGAACAACGACGACGTGCAGAACGTGTTCGTGGGGCTCGTGGACTGATGCACGCGATGCACCGTGCCGCCGAGGCCCCCGTCCACCCACGAAAAAGCCGCTGAACAGCCTAGCCGTTCTGTTAAAGTGTTGCTAAGAAAGCTGTAATGGCTCAAAATTCCGCCCTAGTCAACGACTAGGGCGTTTCTTTGTCCAAGGAAAAATCTCATCCAACTTCAGTAAAGCCGACTAAGTGGCCGCCTAGATTTCCGCCGGCCGCGGCGGGTATTCAAGTCAATCACTGCAAGAACCCCAAGTGCGGTAACTTCGGCGTACCGCCCAAGCTTGCGGTTGCCCGAGGCGGGGCCGGTACTCCAGCTTCTTCCGTTGGCCCAGGCGACTACACCGTGGTCGCTACCGGTAAGGACCAGCCGGCACTGAAGTGCCGCCTGTGCGAGGAAATCACCCCTATGCAGAGCAACTTGGCGATTGCCGAGGAGCTTATGCGCATGTCGGAGTACCTTGAACCAGTACTCCCGCAGTGTCCGAACGAGGCCTGCTCTCTATCGGAGGGGGCGCCATCCCTTGAGAATGTGACTCGCTTCGGCACCAACGCCCACGGAACTCCCCGGTTCAAGTGTGTCGGCTGCAAGAAGGCGTTCTCCTTCGGCGGCCGGTCAACCAAGCGCCAACGTCGCAGTCACTCCAATCGCGATATCTTGGTGCATCTGATGAACGCCATGCCGCTGCGGCGCATCATCAAGGTCCTCGATATCTCCCCCAGCCAGCTATACGACCGCATCGACTTCCTCTATGAGCAGGCCCAGATGTTCGCCGGCGAGCGTGAGCGAACCCTCATGGGACGCGACGACCTAGGCTCAAGATATCTGTCGGTTGACCGGCAAAAGCTGGTGGTGAACTGGCACTCTAAGAAGGTGCGAAAGAACACACTTTTGCTGTCCATTGCAACGGCCGACCAGGCTACGGGCTATGTGTTCGGGGTCAACGTCAACTTTGACCCTGCGCTGGACTCTGCTGACGTAGAGAAGGACATGGTTCGCTTTGGCGACCATGCACTTGCCAGAGCGTTTCGCCGCTACGCGAGAGTCTGGCTACCGGCTGATTGGAATGCTGCGGCTGAGAGGGCGGCGCCTCGCGGAGGTACCTCCCGAAAGCCTATGGAATCGGTCATCGAAGAGACGTACGACGCAGCCTTAGGTCGCCCCGATATAGAAGATGGTGAAGGCCCCGCGAACTCATCCCGTGCCCCCGTAAAGGGCATGCTGCTGCATGAGCAAGTGGTGATGTACGCCCACATCCAGCTTGTCACTCGACTGCTCTGCCGTGCCAAGAAGATTCGCTTCTTCACAGACCAGGAGTCGGGCATACGTGCGGCCATTCTGACGGCCGTGCCGAAAAGGGTTCTGGACCGGACGGCTGACGCTTTCTATGTCAAGGTGCTCAAAGATATGTCAGTGGACATGAAGCGCGCGCTGGTTGGTGCAACCAAGCGGCGTCTGGCGCGCTTAGCGGAGAAATACGGGGTAACCCCTGAGGCTGCAGAACTTCTGGCTGCCGAGGAAGAACTGGCGCGCATGGTTGCCATCGGCAAGTGGGGGGACCGCTGGTTCCGCCATCCCATATCGGAGATGCGTGAGCCTGAGAAATCCGTTTGCTGGCTGACCGATATCGACCCGGTCGAAACCGAACCGGACAAGCGTCGGCTCCAGCTTAGCCACCAGGCGCTACTGCACCTGAAAGCCACCCTTACCGCTGTCGACCGCTTCTTTATGCAGGTCCGGCGAGGCCTCACGCTGGCAGAACGCGCGGTGGCCAGCGCCAACACCGACCGACGTCTCTGGTTCGGGAAGAGCGCCTACAACCCCGAAGTCCTGGTGAAGGTGCTCGGCATCTTCCGGACGTACTTCAACTACTGCGAGGTTGGCCGGGACGGGAAAACGCCGGCAATGCGGCTGGGGCTGGCGCGCGGACCCATAGCGCCCGAAGACATCATCTATTTCACTCCCGAACCGCCCGAAAGACGCCGCGCGCCTGCCGCTCGGTCGCTCAAGCCCTCCGGCCCCGTGGCTCACGCAAGCGAGTCACTTGCCGCGTAGGACCCGTAGTTCGAGGTGAGCTTGGTCCGCAGTCAGGGAGCTCACTCGCACTTGGTAGACAGAGAGGGGGGCTCCCGATTCAGGCCCCGAGGACTCTTCCCATTCGGCTACACCCCCTTCACCCTCGCCGCTCACCGAGGAAAGGTACGGGCTCCGCCCTGTGCAGGCCAGCACTACTGCCGGGGCTAGGGTCATCCGCGGCAGAATACCGGTTGGTTTGACCCAATTTGTTACTTCAGCGCCTCTGATAAGGACACGACAAGGCTGGCTGCCATTGTCTCGCCAAGCCTCAACGCTCAGAGAGACAGTCCGATTGCCGTATGCCACGGGAGTGCTGCCCCTGAAGTCCGGAGCGGGCTCGTCGTTGCAGGCAGTGAGGAAGCTGGCGGCACACACGAGCGCGACGCCTAGGGAAAGGGGCTTGAAATTCAGCATGTCCCTTATAGCGACCAAAGAAACGAAGCCCCTCGTGCCGAAGCAGAGGGGCTTGAATCAAGGGCTTAGCAACACCTTAACGGAACGGCTAGGCTGAACAGCGGCTTTTTTTCATGGGCGCCTCGGTGCTTTGTTAGCGGCGCACCGTGCCGGCGTCCTGGCCGAAGAGAATCTTCTTGGCTGCCTCGTCCACCGTGGGCGCGGTATTGATGGCCTGTGCCAGCGCGTAGGCGCGGCCGGTGGCGGGCCGTGCCTGGATGCGCTCGAACCAGGCCCGCAGGTGCGGGAAATCCGCCAGGTCCTGGCGCTGCCTCTCATGCGGCACGATCCAGGGGTAGCAGGCCATGTCGGCAATGGAATAGTCCCCTGCGATGTAGTCGCGCCCGTCGGCCAGGTGCTTGTCCAGCACACCGTACAGGCGCGCGGTTTCCTTCACGTAGCGGTCAATGGCGTAGGGCACTGGCTCGGGCGCGTATTGCGTGAAGTGGTGGTTCTGCCCGGCCATGGGCCCCAGGCCGCCCATCTGCCAGAACAGCCATTGCAGCGCCTCGTTGCGCCCGCGCAGGTCCTGCGGGATGAACCGGCCGGTCTTGTCGGCCAGGTACAGCAGGATGGCGCCGGACTCGAACACCGACAGCGGCGCGCCGCCATCCGCGGGCGCCTGGTCCACGATGGCGGGGATGCGGTTGTTGGGCGCGATGCGCAGAAAGTCCGGCGCGAACTGCTCGCCCCGGCCGATGTTCACCGGGTGCACGCGGTAGGGCAGGCCGCTTTCTTCCAGGAAGAGGGTGATCTTGTGGCCGTTGGGCGTGGTCCAGTAATACAGGTCGATCATCGGATGCTCCTTAAATAATAGCTGTTAGCGCTTGATAGACGGGCGCTGGAGCTGAATTTGGCTTGGAACGCCTCAGCGCTTCCTGCCGCCGAAGATGCCGCCCAGCACGCCGCGCAGGATCTCCTTGCCCAGGCTGGTGCCCATGGTGCGTACGGCCGACTTGGCCATGGTCTGCACCAGGCCGTCGCGCTTGCCGCCGCGCGGCCCGGTGCTGCCGAACAGCACGTCGTTCAGGCCGCCCATGAGGCCGCTGTCGCCCTGTGCCGTGCCGTTGCCGGGGGCGCTGGGGGCGTTGCTGGCAGCCTGCTCGGCGCGGCCGCGCAGCTTCTCGTAGGCAGATTCGCGGTCCACGGCCTGCTCGTAGGTGCCCGCGACGAGCGATCCGCCGATGAGTGCGCGGCGTTGCACGTCGGCGATGGGGCCGATCTGGCTGCCGGGCGGCAGCACGTACACGCGCTCGGTTTCGCTGGGGCGGCCCTTGGCGTCGAGGAAGCTCACCAGCGCCTCGCCCACGGCCAGCTCGGTGATGGCGGCCTCGATGTCCAGGCCCGCCTTGGGGCGCATGGTGGTGGCCGTGGCCTTCACGGCCTTCTGGTCGCGCGGGGTGAAGGCGCGCAGCGCGTGCTGCACGCGGTTGCCCAGCTGGGCCAGCACGCTGTCGGGGATGTCCAGCGGGTTCTGGGTGACGAAATACACGCCGACCCCCTTAGAACGCACCAAGCGCACCACCAGTTCAATACGCTCCACGAGCACCTTGGGCGCCTCGTTGAACAGCAGGTGGGCCTCGTCGAAGAAGAACACCAGCTTGGGCTTTTCGGGGTCGCCGATCTCGGGCAGTTGTTCGAACAGCTCCGACAGCATCCACAGGAGGAACGTGGCGTACAGGCGCGGCGAATTCATGAGCTTGTCGGCCGCCAGGATGTTGACCACGCCGCGCCCGTCCACGGTCTGCATGAAGTCCTGGATGTTGAGCATGGGCTCGCCAAAGAATTGGTCGCCGCCCTGCGTCTCGATCTGCAGCAGCCCGCGCTGGATGGCGCCAACGCTGGCCGTGGAGATGTTCCCGTACTCGGTGGTGAAGTCCTTGGCGTTGTCGCCCACGTAGGTGAGCATGGCGCGCAGGTCCTTCAGGTCCAGCAGCAGCAGGCCGTTGTCGTCCGCGATCTTGAACACCAGGTTCAGCACGCCCAGCTGGGTTTCGTTCAGGTTCAGCATGCGCCCCAGCAAGAGCGGCCCCATGTCCGAGATGGTGGCGCGCACGGGGTGGCCCTGCGTGCCGAACACGTCCCACAGCGTGGTGGGGCAGGCCGTGGGCTCGGGCGCGGCCAAGCCGCGGTCGGCCAGCGTCTTGCCCAGCTTCTCGCCAATGCTGCCCTTCTGGCTGATGCCGGTGAGATCGCCCTTCACGTCGGCCATGAACACCGGCACGCCGATGCGCGAGAACTGCTCGGCCAGCGTCTGCAGCGTCACGGTCTTGCCGGTGCCGGTGGCGCCGGTGATCAGGCCGTGCCGGTTGGCCAGGCCCGGCAGCAGGTGGCATTGCGTGGAATCACGCTGTGCAATCAGGAGAGGTTCGGACATGGCGGTAGTGATGGGGTGAGTCAAAAGTAAAATCGCGGCCGCAAGATTAAATCAATCAAAGGACGCTGCAGTGGCAGGACACAGTAAATGGGCCAACATCCAGCACCGCAAGGGGCGCCAGGATGAAAAGCGCGGAAAGATCTGGACCCGCATCATTCGTGAAATCACCGTCGCGGCGCGCACGGGTGGCGGCGACCCCTCGGCCAACCCGCGTCTGCGCCTGGCCATCGACAAGGCCAAGGCCGCCAACATGCCGGCCGACCGCATCAAGTACAACATCGACAAGGCCTCGGGCACGCTGGAAGGCGTGAGCTACGAGGAAATCCGCTACGAGGGCTACGGCATCGGCGGCGCCGCGATCATCGTGGACACCATGACCGACAACCGCGTGCGCACCGTGGCTGAAGTGCGCCACGCCTTCAGCAAGTACGGCGGCAACATGGGCACGGAAGGCTCCGTGGCCTTTCAGTTCAAGAACGTGGGCCAGATCATCTTCGCCCCCGGCACCAGCGAGGACAAGGTCATGGAAGTGGCCCTGGAGGCGGGCGCCGAGGACGTGATCACCGATGATGAGGGCGCCATCGAGGTGCTGACCGCGCCCGGCGATTTCGAGGCGGTGCGCGATGCGCTGGGGGCTGCGGGCCTTCAGCCGGAGGTGGCCGAGGTCACCATGCGCCCCGAGAACACCATCGCCCTGGAGGGCGACGATGTCGCGCGCATGCAAAAGCTCCTGGACATGATCGAAGACCTCGACGATGTGCAAGAGGTCTACCACAACGCAGAGCTCTAGCAGGCCGTTGAAAAAGTGCTTTTCGAACGCATCAGGGACGCTGAGTGCGAAGACACGAGCTGCCCAGACGCGTCTGCGCAGCGATTGCAACGGCCCATCTGGCCGGTTTGCAGGCCCTCCCGCCCATTTCGGGCGCACGTATCCCTGGGCTCACGCATGATGCGCGTCCCACCAGCCGCCGATGCTGCCCATTCGCACAAGGTTGTAGGTGGCAAAGCACAGCAGCGCCTGGCCCGTGAGCTTGGCCTGACCGATCAGCTTGGTCTTTGCCAGACCACCGACGGTCTTGATCCAGCCAAAGGCCTCTTCGATGCGCTTGCGCACCTTCAGGCTGGTCTTGTAGCCCTCGTGCCGTGTCACTCGCGCATCCACCGCCGAGTGTTTGTCCTTGGCCGCCACGTGGGGCGTGACTTTGAGCTTTCTGCAGCCTTTGATGAAGGCCTTGCTGTCGTAGCCCTTGTCGGCACCGACCGTGGCCCGTTTGTTCCTGTTGCCCCGACGCTCCAACATGGCCAGCGCCGCCTCGCGCTCGGCCGTGCCGCTGGCGTGGGTGATCTCGACATCCACGATCAGCCCGTTGCGGTTCTCCATGAGGATGTGCCCCATGTGGCACAGGCGGGATTTGTCGCCCTGGCTCTTCTTGAACAGCCGGGCATCGGCGTCCGTGGTGCTCTCGTGGGTGTCGTTGCAGCGCTCCTGCCCCTTGAAGTCCACCTCGGGGTTGCGCCCAGGCGGCGTGCCGCTGTCGTCGTCTTTGCGCTTGAAGCTCTTGTGCGAGGCCCAGGCGTCAATGAGCGTGCCGTCCACGCTGAAGTGCTCGTCGCTGGCGAGCTTGCCCCACTGGGCACTGAGCTTGACGCGCTCGAAGAAGGCGCGGGCGAGGTCTTCGTTGAACAGACGTTCGCGGTTGGCGCTGAAAGTGGAGTGGTCCCAGACCTTGTCTTCGATGTTCAGGCCCACGAACCAGCGGTACAGCAGGTTGTAGTTGATCGCTTCGACCAACTGGCGCTCGCTGCGGATGGAGAACAGGATCTGCAGCAGCAAGGCCTTGAGCAGCATCTCCGGTGGCACCGATGGGCGGCCACGGCGGGCGTACACCGCTTCGAACTCGCGGTTCATGGTTGCCAGCAGCGCATCAACCACCGCGCGCAACTTGCGCAGCGGGTGTGCCTGCGGCACGCGCTCTTCAAGGCTGATGTAGCTGAACATCGCCCCCTGGAAATCTTGACTGCCTCTCATCGTCCTCGTCTGGGTCGTTCACCGATGGCTTCAGATCGTAGCGGCCAACGCGGGCGTCGGCGGGGGATTTTTCAACGGCCTGCTAGGAACTTGAGCACCGACACCCTATGAAAATCCTAGTCATTGGCGGCGGCGGCCGGGAACACGCACTGGCCTGGAAGCTGAGCCAGTCCCCCAAGACCTCCAAGGTGTACGTGGCGCCCGGCAACGGCGGCACGGCGCTGTCGCCAAAGTATGAGAACGTGCCCATCAGCGACGTGACGGCCCTGCGCGAGTGGGCGCAGGCGCAGAAGATCGCGCTCACCGTGGTCGGCCCCGAGGCACCGCTGGCCGCTGGCGTGGTGGACGAGTTCCGTACCCACGGCCTGCGCATCTTCGGCCCCACGCAGGCTGCCGCGCAACTGGAAAGCTCCAAGGCCTTCTCCAAGGCTTTCATGAAGCGCCACGGCATCCCCACGGCCGAGTACGAGACCTTCACCGACCCGCAGGCCGCGCATGCCTACGTGAACCGTCTGGGCGCACCCATCGTCATCAAGGCCGACGGCCTGGCGGCGGGCAAGGGCGTAGTGGTAGCCATGACGCTGCAGGAGGCCCACGACGCCGTGGACTTCATGCTGGTGGACAACAAGTACGGCGTCGCCCACAACGAAGGCGGCGCCCGCGTGGTGATCGAGCAATTCCTCGAAGGTGAGGAAGCCTCGTTCATCGTGCTGTGCGACGGCAAGAACGTCCTGGCGCTGGCCACCAGCCAGGACCACAAGCGCCTGAAGGATGGCGACCAAGGCCCCAACACCGGTGGCATGGGCGCGTATTCGCCTGCGCCGGTGGTCACGGCCGATGTGCATGCGCGCGCCATGCGCGAGGTGATCATGCCCACCATCCGTGGCATGGAAAAAGACGGCATCCCCTACACGGGCTTTCTGTATGCCGGCCTGATGATCGACGCGACGGGCCATCCCAAAACGCTGGAGTTCAACTGCCGCATGGGCGACCCCGAGACACAGCCCATCCTCATGCGCCTCAAGAGCGACCTGGTGGAGGTGCTGGGGGCGGCCGTGGACGGCAAGCTCGACCAGGTGGAACTGCAATGGGATCGCCGCACGGCGTTGGGCGTGGTGATGGCTGCCCAGGGCTACCCCGAGAACCCGCGCAAGGGCGATGCCATCACCGGCCTGCCGCAGGACGCGGACGACGCCATGGTCTTCCACGCCGGCACACAGCTCGTGGATGGCGTGGTGCGTACCAGTGGCGGGCGCGTGCTGTGCGTGACGGCGCTGGCCGACAGCGTCAAGCAGGCACAGCAGCGTGTGTACGACGTGGCGCGCGGCATTCACTTCGACGGCGCGCAGTACCGCCACGACATTGGCCACCGCGCGGTGAAGGCCAACGGATGACCACACAAAAACCCACCTTCACCACGGCGGACACCGTGGCCCGCGTGCGCGGCTATCTAGAGGGCCTGCAGGCGCGCATCACCAGCGCGCTGGAGGACATCGAGGGGCCGCAAAGCCAGGGCGGGGCGCGCTTTCGGTCCGATGCCTGGCGGCGCGAAAGCGGCTCTGCACTGCAGGGCGACGGCATCACGCGCATCCTGGAAGGTGGGCGTGTCTTCGAGCGCGCGGGCTGCGGCTTCTCGCATGTGAGCGGGCCGCGCCTGCCGCCCTCGGCCACGCAGCACCGGCCGGAGCTGGCGGGTGCGCCGTTCGAGGCCATGGGCGTGTCGCTGGTGTTTCACCCGCGCAACCCCTATGTGCCCACGGTGCACATGAACGTGCGCATGATCGCAGCCGGCACAGGTGCGGCCGGCACAGGTGCGGCAGGTCAGGCAGGCCAGGACCCCATCTGCTGGTTCGGCGGCGGCATGGACCTCACGCCGTACTACGGTTTCGACGAGGATGCGGTGCACTTTCACCGTGCCTGCCGCGATGCGCTCGCGCCCTTCGGCGAAGGCCTGTACCCGCGCTTCAAGACCTGGTGCGACGAGTACTTCTACCTTAAACACCGCAATGAGCAGCGCGGCGTGGGCGGCATCTTCTTTGACGACTTCGCGGAGCTGGGCTTCGAGCAGAGCCTGGCCATGACGCAGAGCGTGGGCGATGCCTTCCTGGGCGCTTACCTGCCCATCGTGCAGCGGCGCATGCACATGGACCATGGCGAGCGCGAACGCGAGTTCCAGCTCTACCGGCGTGGCCGCTATGTGGAGTTCAACCTGGTGTGGGACCGCGGCACGCACTTCGGCCTGCAGTCGGGCGGGCGCACGGAATCCATCCTGCTGTCCATGCCGCCGCTGGCGGCCTGGTCCTACCAGCGCGAGCCGCAGCCGGGTTCGCCCGAGGCGCTGTTGACCGAGCGCTTTCTGCAGCGCCGCGACTGGATCTGAGGGGGTGAGCGCGGGTAACTATAATTTCAATAGCTGCCTGCGCTTGATCATCAAGCGCCAGACCCGTTTTTGATATCTGAAACATGCCCTGACAACCGCTCCGCGCCCCCCTTGGCCGTGGCGGTGCTTGCAGGCTATATTGATTCCATTCCTTCACTGAAGACCACCTGATGACCACTTCCAGCAAATCGGAAACCGCCGCCAAGAAAGACGTCACCAAGCTCCAGCGCGCCATCGTCGATGGCCTGGAAGACGTCAAGGCGCAAGACATCCAGGTCTTCAACACCGAGCATCTCTCGCCGCTGTTCGAGCGCGTGGTCGTCGCCACCGGCAGCTCCAACCGCCAGACCAAGGCGCTGGCGGCCAGCGTGCGCGACGCCGTGCGCAAGGCCGGGTTCCCCAAGCCGCGCAGCGAGGGCGAGGACAACGGCGAATGGATCATCGTGGACTGCGGCCAGGCCGTGGTGCATGTCATGCAGCCCGCCATCCGCCAGTACTACCGGCTGGAGGAGATCTGGGGCGAGAAGCCCGTGCGCCTGAAGCTGGGCGCTGCCAAGCCGCGCAAGATCATGGCCTCGGAAGGCGACGACGAGGCGCCCGCGCGCAAGCCGGCTGCCAAGAAGGCAGCAGCCAAGCCCGCCACGAAGTCCGCAGCTGGCCAGAAGCCGGCCAAGGCGGCAGCTCCCGCCGCGGCCAAACCGGCAGCGAAATCCGCAGTGAAGCCCGCATCCAAGCCCGCTGGCAAGCTCGCGAGCAAGGCACAGAAGGCACCGGTCAAGGCCGCATCCAAACCCGCAGTGAAGAAGACCACGGCAAAGCCCGTGGCGGCGAAGAAGCCAGCCATCAAGAACGCGGTGAAGACCGTCGTGGTGAACAAGCCTGTGGCCAAGAAGGCACCCGCCAAGGCCGCCGCTACCACCACGGCACGCAAGCCGGTCGCCAAATCCACCGGCAAGGCTGTCGCGAAGAAGGCCCCCGCACGCAAGAAGGCCTGAGCCTTGCCCTGACCCATGAAGCTGCTGATCGTGGCCGTGGGCCAGCGGGTTCCCGACTGGGCGCAGACGGCCTATGACGACTATGCCAAGCGATTTCCGCCCGAGCTGAAGGTCGAGCTCAAGGCCGTCAAGACCGAGCCGCGCGGCTCCAAGACGCTGGAGACGCTCTATGCTGCCGAGCGCGAGCGTATCGAAGCGGCCATCCCGCGTGGCACGCGTGTGGTGGTGCTGGACGAGCGGGGCACGAGTCTCACCACCAAGGCCCTGGCCCAGCGGCTGAAGGACTGGCAGTTCGGGGGGGATGATGTGGCCCTGGTCATCGGCGGCCCCGACGGCCTAGACCCGGCCTTCCGCCAGGCGGCGCACGAGCGCATCCGCCTGTCCGACCTGACCCTGCCGCATGCCATGGTGCGCGTGTTGCTTATCGAGCAGCTCTACCGTGCCTGGTCGGTGAATGCCGGGCACCCGTACCATCGCGAATAACTTCAGATTTGATAGCTGCTCGCGCTTGCTGGTCGGGCGCTGGAGGCACATTTGACTCAAGAACACCGCTTCATCTACCTGGCCTCCCAGAGCCCGCGGCGCCGCCAGTTGCTGGAGCAGTTGGGGGTGCGCCATGAGCTGCTGCTGCCCAACGCGGCGGGGGACGAGGCCGAGGATGCCGAGGCCATCGAAGCCGTGCTGCCTGGTGAGGCGCCCACGACCTATGTCGAGCGGGTGACGGGGCTCAAGCTGGACGCTGCCGTGGCGCGCCATGCGCGGCGCGGGCTGTCGCCAGCGCCCATTCTGTGCTCCGACACCACCGTGGCCCTGGGCCGCACCATCTACGGCAAGCCCGAGGATGCGCACGACGCGGTGCGTATGCTGGGGGAGTTGGCGGGGCATGAACACCGCGTATTGACGGCCGTCGCGCTGCAGGTGGGTCCCCGACGCCTCACGGCGCTGTCAGTCTCGCGCGTGCGCTTTGCGCTCATGTCGCGGGCGCAGATCGAGGACTACGTGGCTACGGGCGAGCCGCTGGGCAAGGCGGGCGCCTATGCGATCCAGGGGCGCGCCGCCGCCTATGTGGAGCACCTGTCGGGCAGTTACTCCGGCATCATGGGCCTGCCCATGTATGAGACGGCGCGCCTGTTGCGCGCGGCGGGCGTGCTGGCCGTCTAGGCGCAGCCTGTCAGGCCCGGAGCCTGGTTACATCGGGTATTTCGCCAGGCGCGCCGTATCCGGGATGTGGATGTCGCGCTTGTCGATGTGGATCAGGCCGGCGGCCTCCAGGTCGTGCAGTACGCGAGAGAAATACTCGGGCGTGATCGACAGCCGCGAAGCGATGGTGGCCTTGCTCACCGGCAGCGAGATGCTGCGCGCGCTGGCTGGCGGCGCGGGAGCAACGGACTGCAGTGCCGCGCGGGCCGGGCATTGTGGCGGCACAGGCGCGGCAGGGGGATGGGGCGCATCCTCGGGCAGGGCGTGCAGCAGGTAGCCGATCACGCGCTGCGCGCCGTTGTGCAGCGTATAGGTCTGCACGTCATGCACCAGGCCGTGCAGGCGGCGCGAGATGCCGGCGAGCATGCGCATGGCAAAGCGCGGCTCGCTCTCGATCTCGCGCACCACGGCCGCCTTGCCTACGGAGAGCAGCAGGGTATCGGTCAGGGCCTGGGCGTTCACGATATAGGGACGATCAGTAAACATCAGCGCCTCGGCGAAGCTGATGCCGGGGCCGGCAAGCTCGATCACCTTCTCCTGCCCCGCTGGCGACAGTGCAAACAGCTTCACCTGCCCCATTACGGTGACGTGGAATTCCTCGCAGGGCATGCCAACGCTGAACACCATCTCGCTGCGCTCATAGCGGCGTAGCCGGCAGCCCGTGCCCAGGCGTTCCAGCTCCTGGGGTGCCATTTCCTGGAACAGGGGCAGCGCCGCAAGGTAGCGCGGTATGTCGAAGTGCGCGATGTCCATGCGCGCATTACAGGGGAGACCCCTAGGTTTTGACTTGATCTATCTCAAATCGTTCAGTGCGATGTGCCCTCACTGCGGGTGATCTTGTTCCAGACGTTGTATTTCCCCACGGGCTTTTTCATGGGCAGGCGCCTGACTTCCTTGAAGGTGGCGGCGTCGTAGACCACCAGGGCGCCGTCCATTTCCCAGACACTGGCGAGGGCGTAGCGGCCATCGCGGGTGAACTCGATGTGCGCCAGCGTCTTGCCGGGCTCGCGCACCTGGGCCACCGGCTGCAGCGTGCGCTTGTCGATGATGGTCAGAGTGTCCTTGGCCGTGGGGCTCATCATGGAGTCGGTCCAGGCGTAGGGCGTGTCCTCATGGCTGCGCATGAAGAAACCCGGGCCGGGCGTGGCGATGGTGCGTACCGTCTTCCAGGTCTGCATGTCGATGACGTCCACGGCCCCGCCGCCCAGGTTGGGGCTGGCCAGCACAGTGGTGTCGCCCCAGGCGAAGGTGATGCCCGAGCCCAGGTGCGGCATGCCGGCGATGGGCAGATCGGCCACCTTGCGCCGGATGTCCAGGTTTACGACCTGCGCGCTTGCGCGTTCGTCGGCGCCACTGCGCGGGCGCGTGGCGCCGAGTACGTGGCGGTAGGACTGGTCGAAGAAGAAGTCGTCCAGCGGCTCGCTCAGGGGGGTGCGCCGCACGCCCAGGTAGCCGGGCTTGGCGATGGCCTCTCCCATCTTGTAGTCGTGCACCAGACCATCGTAGATGGGGGCCGCGTTCCGGTCGTACGAGATTTCCCAGAGCTCGGGGATGTCCTTGAGCGCCACCACGAAGCTCTTGCGCGGCGTGGCGTCGTACACGGCCGAAACGCGTGAACTCGCCTTGCCGTCGAGCGTGGCTGCGGCGTATGTCTGCACGAGGTTCAGATCGGCATCGAACAGCGCCAGCGTGTGGGGCAGGTAGTTGGCGGCCATCACCCAGCGCCCGTCGCCGCTCACGGCCACGTTGCGCATGTTCAGGCCCGCGCGTACCTCGGCCACCACGCGCAGGCGCCACAGGTCGTATTTGGTGATCCAGCCGTCGCGCGAACCGAAGAACACGTAGCGCCCGTCCGGCGTGAACTTGGGACCGCCATGCAGCGCATAGCGGCTGGCAAAGCGCGTGATGACCTCGAAGCGGTCGCCGTCGAGCAGCGAGACATGGTGGTCGCCTCCCTCCACGACGAGGAAGAGGTTCATCGGGTCTGCGTTCCACTTCGGCTTGGCGGGCTCATCGTCGGCCACGGGCGTGAACGTGCGTGACGCCCGGATATCGTCCTCGCCCCAACGCGGCGCGGGCACCACGGGGGTACGTACCCACGCGGCCAGGGCGCGAATCTCCGCGTCGCCCAACTGCTCGGAGAACCCGGGCATCTGGGTGGCGGGGCGCCCTTGCTGGATGACGCGCAACACCTCGGCGGGGCGTACGCGCTCCAGGCTCTCGGGCAGCAGCGCAGGGCCCATGATGCCGGTGCGCTGCGCGCCGTGGCATACAGCGCAGTGCTGCTGGTACAGGGCGGGGGCGTTGGGCTGGAGGGCTTCGGTGGTTTGGGCGTGCAGGCCCGTGAGCCAGAACAGACCCAAGGCCGCCAGATACCGGCTCGGCCCAGACCAGCGGCTGCCGCGCAAGGGCCGCTTCGCCGCGGCGGTATCCACCTTTTTCGCGATAGCGCAGAGAAGGGGGAAGCGGCGTAGCCGCTCAGGGAAAGGTGTTTCTAGTTTACGCATGGGCAATCTCGATCGTGCGACGGCGCTCATGCTTGGCAGGGGATTCGAAGGGCGTGCTGGATGCGCCCACTTCGGCATCGGTGAGGTAGCAGCCGGGGTCCTCGAACCAGGGGTTGCCCGTGAGCTGCTGTGCGCGCACGCGGGTGTTGCCATTGCAGATCGAGAGGTACTGGCAACCGGCGCAGCGGCCCTGGACAGGGCGCGGGTGCTGCTTGAGCCCCGCCATGAGCGGGTCGCTGGTGTCGTTCCAGATCTGCGAGAAGGGGCGTTCGCGCACGCTGCCCAGGTCGTGGTGCCACCACATGGTGTCGGGGTGCACATGGCCCAGATTGTCGATATTGGCCACCATCTGGCCGCTGGCATTGCCGCCCCAGGCCACCAGGCGCTGGCGCAAGGCGTCTTCCCATTGCGGCAGGTGCTCGCGCGCCCATTGCAGTAAATAGGGGCCGTCGGCATCGTTGTTGCCGCTCACGTAGTCATCCAGGCTGCCGGCCTGGGCATCGGCCCAGGCGTGGTTGAACAGCAGGTCCATGGCCTGGCGTGTGGCCTGGTGGTGCGCGTCCTTGTCGCGGTGGATGTTGCCACGCCCCGCGTAGTTCAGGTGCGAGAAGTAGAACTTGTTGGCGCCCTCGTCCTTCATGAGCTGCAGCAGTGCGGGCAGATCGTGTGCATTCAGCGCTGTCATGGTGAAGCGCAGGCCCACCTTGACGTTGTGCGTGGCCAGGTGGCGGATGGCGGCCAGGCTGCGGTCGAACGCACCGTCCAGACGGCGGAACTTGTCATGCGTGGGCTTCAGGCCATCCAGGCTGATGCCCACGTAGTCGAAGCCTGCGCCCGCGATGCGCGCGGCCATGGGCGCGTCGATCAGCGTGCCGTTGGTCGAAAGGCCGGTGTAGAAGCCCAGGTCACGCGCGCGCGCCGCGATCTCGAAGAGGTCGGGGCGCAGCAGTGGCTCGCCGCCGGAGAGGATGAGCGCAGGCACGCCGAAGGCCTTGAGGTCGTCCATGACGGTGTATACCTCTTGCAACGACAGCTCTCCAGCGTAGTCGTGGTCGGCCGAGAGCGCGTAGCAGTGCTTGCAGGTCAGGTTGCAGCGCCGGATCAGGTTCCAGATGACCACGGGGCCGCGCGCGTGCCGTTCGCGCGAAGTGGGGTAGGTTCCGGTGGCTTGGGCCTGGGCGAGTTCACGCAGGTACTGGCTGATGCGAAACATGGTCAGTCTTCCTTGAGGCGCAGGCCGGTCTTCTTGAGGATGGCCGTGGAGTACAGGATGTCGTGGGCGCGGCAGGCATCGCCCAGCAGGCCGGCAATCTGCACGGCCTGTTGCTCGACATGCGCGCGGCTGGGGCCATGCAGCATGGCAAACAGGTTGTAGGGCCAGTGGGGCAGGTGGCGCGGGCGGCGGTAGCAGTGGCTCACGCCCGGCAGCGCGGCGACTTGGCGGCCCAGCGCGGCGACCTGGGTATCGTCCACGTCCCACACGCTCATGCCGTTGGCCGTGTAGCCCAGGCGGTAATGGTTGGGCACCGCGCCGATGCGGCGCACCAGGCCCTCGTCGATCATCCTGGCCAGGCGCTCGCGCACCTGCTCGCCGGGCACGCCCAGCATGGCGCCCACGGCTTCGTAGGGGCGCGCCACCAGCGGCAGCCCGCCCTGCGTGGCGGCGATCAGCGCACGGTCGAAGGCATCAAGCGCCATGGTGTTCTCCGGTGGACTGCGCCGGCAGGGGCGGCAGGCGCAACTCCACGAAATATTCTTCTTCCTTGGGAAAGGCGTAGACCGGCAGGCCAGTCGCGGCCTCGATGCGTGCCAGGGTCTCGCGCGCCAGCGCGGGGGACTCGGCCGCCACCACGAACCACATGTTCAGCGCATGCTCGCGGCGGTAGTTGTGCGCCACCTCGGTGAAGGCATTGACGGCAGCGCACACGGCGTCAAAACGATCCTCGGGCACAGCCATGGCCGCGAGGACGAATTGGCCGCCTGCGCGTTCGATCTGGAACAGCGGGCCGAAGCGCGTGAGCACACCCTGGGCGAGCAGGCGGTGCAGGCGTTCGATGACCTGCTCTTCGGTCCAGCCGATGTCGGCGGCGACGGCGGCGAAAGGGTGGTCCACCAGCGGAAAGCCGCCGTGCAGGTGGTCGATCAGCCGAGCGTCTTCAGGGGAGAGCATCGACGGCCTCCTGCATGGGTTCGGGAATGGCATGGGGCGCATGGTGGGCAAACCGCCGCGCACCCGTCTGTTTGAAGCGCCGTAACGAAAACAGCACGGCGCTGGGGCAAGTGGCCAGGCCCGCCTGGGCCACGGCCTGCGCCAGCTGGGTATGCACCGCTGCGCGGTCGCGCCCATGCACCATGCAGTACAGGTTGTAGCGCCAGTCTGACGTGCGCGCACGGCGGTACGCCAGCGTTACGCCGTGCGCATGGGCCAGGGCCATGCCGTGGGTGTCCACGTGGTCGTCCGGCACGTCGAACACGGCCATGGCATTCGCTGTGTAGCCCAGTTCATGGTGACGCACCACCACGCCGAAGCGGCTGAGCAGCCCTTCGTCCTGCCAGCGGGCAATGGTGGCCAGCACGGCGGGCGTGCTGCTGTGAAGCTGGTCGGCCCATACGTCATAGGGCCGCTCGGTCAGCGGCAGGCCCTGCTCGGCCAGCGCGGCCAGGGGCCAGTCTTCGGGTGCCAGGGGGGTGCGTGCGCGGCCCGTGGGGCCCGTGGTGCCGACGCCGTCCCCCACGCATGCGGACGTCCTCTCCAGGTCGAAGGCGGTGTCGATGCGGTAGGGGCGCAGCATGGGCAGGCGCTGCACGGGCAGGCCGGTGGTGTGCTCGATGGACTGGAGCAGGCGCTCTACCTGGTCCGCGTCATGGCCGGTGGCCACGAACCAGAGGTTGGTGGTGTGCTCGCGCTCGTAGTTGTGGTTGACGCCCGGGTGGGCCGACACCGTGGCGGCCACGTCGTCGAGCCGCTCGGGCGGCACGGCCATGGCCGCCAGCAGGGAGGCGCCCCCCGCGCCCGGCGCGAACACCGCGCCGATGCGGCTGAGCGCGCCCGCCTGCCACAACCGTGCGTAGCCGCTGAGCACCGCCTCGGCATCCATCCCCAGGCTGTGGCCGATGGCCGCGAAGGGTTCGGCGCACAAGGGAAAGCCGCGCTGCCAGTGGTTGAGCAGCGCGAGGTGGGTTGCGTTCTGGCTGCTCGGCATGGCTTAGAACCCCATGCGCTGTGCGCGGGCAGTGAAGAAGATGCCGCTGGGGGCGTCCACGTCCAGCCTGGCTTGGGACTGCAAGGTGTGCGTGTCGTAGACCTGAACGCGGTTGTCGTCACGGCAGCTGATCCAGACCGATTCGCCGCGCGGCGTGAATTCCATGTGCAGCACGGCCTTGCCGGGCTCCAGCGTCTGCACCACGCGCTGGCTCGGAGTGTCGATGACCTGCACGCGGTTGTAGTCTGGCACAGAGAAGTTGACCCACACCTGACGTCCGTCGGGTCGCGCCATCACGAACACCGGCTGGCCCGCGACCGGAATGCGGCCGACCTCGGCCCAGGTGGCGGTGTCGACCACCAGCACCTCATGGCGGCCAATGGCCGGCAGATAAGCATGGCCTCCCGCGATGGCCCAGCCGCGCAGATGGGGCATTTTGTACACCGGCAGCGGTTGCTGGCCGCGGCCGTAGCCTGCGAGGATGCGGCGCACGCGCGGCGGGTTGTCCCAGAGGTCCACCATGGCCAGGCCGTCTTCACCGAACAGGCCGGCGATGTAGTGGCGTCCGTTGGGCGAGACCAGTGCGTCGTAGGGCTGGCGGCCGATGTTGGGGATGGTGGTGACCTGCGGCTTTCGGGGGTTGGAGCAGTCGGCGATGCAGATGGCGTTCGCGTCGAACAGGCTGTAGATGAACCGGCGCTGCGGCAGGTCGGCCAGGCCGACGACGCGCGAGCGTTCGCCGCTGGCCGTGTGGGCGGGAAGGTCGGCCAGCAACTCAAGGGTGGCGGCGTCGAAGACCTTGACGCCGCCGGGCGTGTAGTTCTGCGCCACGACCAGGCTGCCGTCGGCGCTGATGGCGCCACCGATGGAGTTGCCGGCCTGCATTACACGGCCCGTGATGCGCTGGGTGAGCAGGTCTACCTGGGTCAGGCCGCCGTCGCGGCCGAAGACGTAGGCAAAGCGCTCGTCACGCGAGAACACCACCGAGGCGTGCGACAGGTCGCCCAGGCCGGTAACCCGGCCCACGGCTTCGCGCCGGCTGGTGTTGATCAGGGTGAGTGCGCCCTTGGCGCGCTCGATGACCACGCCCAGATCGCCCGTGCCCTGCAGCGTGGCTGCAGGAGCGGCGGAGGTGGAGGTGGTGGAAGAGGGAGCCGCACAGCCCGTGGCAATCAGGGGTGCACTGGCGGTAAGGGAGAGCAGGGCACGCCGTTTCATGGGGCGGACCTCCTGTTTTCTTCGGGGAACCCATTGGCCAGCTGTTCGGCGACCCACAGGGCCTCGCTTCCCTGCAGCATGGCGCTCCAGGGCGGCATGGGTGTTCCGGGGATGCCGTGGGTGATGACGGCAGCCAAATACTCGGGCGGCTTGCCGGCCAGGGCCTCGCGGGTGAGCGCGGGACCCAGGCCGCCCGTCAGGCGCATGCCATGGCACGAACCGCAGTCCTGCCGCACCATGCGCACGAGCTGGGCGGCTCGGTCAGGGTCGGGCGTGCCCTGTGCGCCGGCCGCCGAAGCGGCCAATGCCAGGGCCAGGGACAGGAACGCGGTGCGTGACATGGCTGGCCTTCGAAGTGCGTCAATAGACGTCGTGCTGGGTGTTGTACACGTTGAAGTGGCCGGTCGGCGTGATCAGGCGCGGGTCCTTGATCACGGACTTCAGCTTGAGCGTCTTGTCGTCCACGACGACCAGCGCACTTTGCTTGTCCTTGGCCGACCACACGGCGAACCACACTTCGTCACCTGCCTTGTTGTACTCAGGCTGGGTCACGCGCTTGGCGCCGCCGTCATCGGGCAGACCTGCCCATTCGGCGATCGGCAGCGTGACGTAGCCCTTGTCCAGGTTGTTGATGTCGAACACCACCACGGCTTGCGAAACCTTGGGATCAGGATTCAGCGGTGCGTCGGACCACAGGTGCTTGGACTTGGGATGGGTCTTGATGAACAGCGCTCCGCCGCCCGGGCCCTTGAGCTTGGCCACTTCCTTGAAGGCGTATTGCTTGTTCTTCTGCGGGTCGGTGCCGATCAGCGAGATGGTCTCGTCGCCCAGGTGACCCGTGGCCCACACCGGACCGTACTTGGGGTGCGTGAAGTTGGCGCCGCGGCCGGGGTGGGGGATCTTGCCCACTTCGGTCAGACCGGCCAGCTTGCCGTCCTTGGCGTCGATCGCAGCAATCTTGTTGCTGTTGTTGGCAGCCACCATGAAGTAGCGCTTGGATGCATCCCAGCCACCGTCATGCAGGAAGGGAGCCGAGCCGATCTCGGTGGTCTTCAGCGCATTCAGGTTGGAGTAGTCCACCATCATCGTCTTGCCGGTTTCCTTCACGTTCACCAGGAACTCGGGCTTGTAGTGCGATGCCACGATGGAAGCCACGCGCGGCTCGGGATGGTATTCCTGCGTCCCGACGACCATGCCGCGGGTGGACACGATCTTCAGGGGCTCCAGGGTGTTGCCGTCCATGATGGTGTACTGGGGAGGCCAGTATGCACCGGCGATCGCCAGCTTGTCCTCATAGCCCTTGAACTTGGAGGTGTCCACCGAGCGTGCTTCCAGGCCCACGCGGATTTCAGCCACGTTGTCGGGCTTTTCCATCCACAGGTCGATCATGTTGATCTTGGCATCGCGGCCGATCACGAACAGATAACGCCCCGAAGCCGACATGCGCGAGATGTGCACCGCGTAGCCGGTCTTGACGATGTTGATGATCTGCTTGGTGTCGCCGTCGATCAGCGCCACTTCGCCCGTGTCGCGCAGCGTGGTGGAGAAGATGTTGTCCAAGTTGTACTTGTTCATCTTCTTCTTGGGACGCTGGTCTGGCGGCACGATGACCTTCCAGGTGTTCTTGGCGTCGGCCAGGCTCCACTCGGGCGGTGTGGGAGGGTCCTGCTGGATGTAGCGGGCCATCAGGTCCACGGTCGCCTCGTCGAATTCGCCGGACGTCTGCCAGTTGGGCATGCCGGCAGGCGAGCCGTAGGCGATGAAGACCTTGAGGTAGTCCGTGCCCTTGGGCAGGGTCACGTCCGGTGTGAGCGGCTTGCCCGTGGCGCCCTTGCGCAGCACGCCGTGGCAGCCCGCGCAACGCTCGAAGTAAATCTGGCGTGCGCGGTCGAACTCGGCCTGCGTCATCTTGGGTGCCTTGGGGTTCGTGCTCTGGTACATGGGCACGTCCGCCAGTGGCGAAGAGCCGGCCTGGTAGTTCAGCTCGGGCTTGGAGACGTCCTTTTCGTGCTGGGCCATAGCGGTGGCAGACACCAGGGTGGCGGCCGCTAATGCGACCAGCCTGGCGATCCTCTTTGCTGTCATTGTGGGTCCTCTGCGTCACGGATCAGCGCTTGGGTGGGCCCTGGCGGCTGCCACGGCCACTCTCGCGAGGTCGCTGTCCATCCCCTCTTCATGCGAGTGGGAGCATCGTCGCAGCGGGTGTTGCCGCTGTCCTTGAACTGGTTCAAGGACGCAAACGGTGCAGCCTTTGAACAATGGAGCCACCCCATGATCCGCAAAGGAGAGGCCCATATGAGCTTCATTGAAGATGCGCGCTGGTTCACCGTGGCACCCGCAGCAGGAGAGTCCGGACAGCCCCCGAAGCCTGGACACGTGACGCTGGTGGGCGCAGGCCCGGGCGACCCTGAGTTGCTCACGCTGCGCGCCGTCAAGGCCCTGCGCGGCGCGCGCCTGGTGCTCTACGACCACCTGGTCGGCAAGGAGGTGCTGCGCTATGTGGCTGACGATGCCGACCTGATCTATGTGGGCAAGCAGTCCTCGCACCACACGCTGCCGCAGGAATCGATCATCGACCTCATGGTGCGCCTGGCGCGCAGCGGGCGCAGCCTGGTGCGTCTGAAAGGCGGCGATGGCTTCATCTTCGGCCGTGGCGGCGAAGAGGTGCAGGCGCTGGCCGAGGCCGGTATCGCGTTCGACGTGGTGCCGGGCATCACGGCCGCGCAGGGTGCGGGCGCCTGCGCCGGCATCCCGCTCACGCACCGTGACCATTCCGCGACCCTGGTGTTTGCCACCGGCCACCTGCGCGGCGACAACGAAGTGGCGCTGGACTGGGAGGCGCTGGCGCGCCCGCGCCAGACCGTGGTGATCTACATGGGAATGGGCACGCTGCCGATCATCTGCCGCGAACTGGTGCGCCACGGCCTGCCGGACAGCACGCCCGCAGCGCTGGTGGAGCAAGCCTCGCTGCCCGGGCAGCGCTGCATCACCGGCACGCTGCAGGACCTGCCCGCGCTGGCGCAGCAGCACCGCGTGCGTCCGCCGGCGCTCATCATCGTGGGCGACGTGGTGGCGCTGCAGCCGCAACTCATGCAGGGCATGCTGGCGACGATGGTGTGACGGGCGCCGGCCGCCGGTAGGGTGGCGGGTAGCGCTGGTTCTGAGGCATCATGGGCGCCTCATCTGGCAAAAGCCCATGCAACAAGACATCCTCATCAACTGGTCGCCGCAGGAAACGCGCGTGGCCGTGGTCGAAAACGGCGCCGTGCAGGAACTGCACGTGGAGCGCACGCTGGAGCGGGGCCTGGTCGGCAACGTGTACCTGGGCAAAGTCTCGCGCGTGCTGCCGGGCATGCAATCGGCCTTCATCGACATTGGGCTGGAGCGTGCGGCCTTTCTGCACGTGGCGGACGTGTGGCACCGCCAGGAAGGCGGCGAAGCGCCGATGTTCGCGCGCAAGAACGAACCGCCCGTGCCCATCGAGAAGCAGGTCTTCGAGGGCCAGGCGCTCATGGTGCAGGTCATCAAGGACCCCATCGGCAGCAAGGGCGCACGCCTGTCCACGCAGATCAGCATCGCCGGGCGGCTGCTGGTCTTCCTGCCGCAGGACGACCATGTGGGCGTGTCGCAGAAGATTCCCCAGGCCGAGCGCGACGCCTTGCGCACGCGGTTGCAGAAGCTGGTGGATGACCAGGCATCGGGCAGCGGCGGCGGCTTCATTTTGCGCACCAATGGTGAGGACGCCAGCGACGAAGAGCTGGCCGAAGACATCGCCTACCTGCGCAAGACCTGGGCAGGCATCCGGCAGGCAGCGCTGACGCATCCGCCCACCTCACTGCTGTACCAGGACCTGAGCCTGCTGCAGCGTGTGCTGCGGGACCTGGCGGGCGAGCAAACGCAGAGCATCCGCATTGATTCGCGCGAGCAGTTCGTGGCGCTGAAGGCGTTCGGCAATGAATTCATGCCTGCGGCCGCCGCCAAGCTGCAGCTGTACAAGGGCGAGCGCCCCATCTTCGATCTGTATTCCATCGACGAGGAGATCGCCCTGGCGCTGGGCCGGCGCGTGCAGCTCAAGTCGGGCGGCTACCTCATCGTGGACCAGACCGAAGCGCTGACCACCATCGACGTGAACACCGGCGGCTACGTGGGCGCGCGCAACTTCGACGACACCATCTTCAAGACCAACCTGGAGGCCGCGGGCGCCATCGCGCGGCAGTTGCGCCTGCGCAACCTGGGCGGCATCGTCATTGCCGACTTCATCGACATGCTGCGCGAGGACCACCAGGCCGCAGTGTTGGCGGAGTTCCGCAAGCAGCTCGCGCGCGACCGGGTCAAGACCATGGTGGGCGGTTTTTCGCAACTGGGCCTGGTGGAGATGACGCGCAAGCGCACGCGCGAATCGCTGGCGCACATGCTGTGCGAGCCGTGCCCCACGTGCCAGGGCGCGGGCCAGGTGAAGACCGCGCGCAGTGTGTGTTACGACATCCTGCGCGAGGTGCTGCGCGAGGCGCGCCAGTTCAATCCACGCGAGTTCCGCGTGGTGGCGTCCCCGCGCGTGGTGGAGCTGTTCCTGGACGAGGAGAGCCAGCACCTGGCGGGCCTGTCGGACTTCATTGGCAAGCCGATCTCCCTGCAGGCCGAAAGCGCCATGGGCCAGGCGCAGTACGACATCGTGCTGTTGTGAGTTGAGGTCAAATTGGCCTCTAGCGCTTGTGGGACGGGCGCTGGCAGCTATCAAAAACATACCAACGTCGTGAGCCAGGGTGCGCCGCGGCTATCGCCCGTGCCGGTCGACGGCGGAAAGGTCGAGGTGAATGCGGGCCCCTCTCGTGCGCCTCAGGTCTCCCGGCTGTGGCGGGCGGGCAATGGTGGCATCCGCCGTACTGCTCCACGGCTTGCTCGGCTGCGCGGCGCAGTGGCGCGACTTTCCGCGGCACCTGTGTGCCACACGGGGTGTCACAGGTGCTGGCCCGCGCCATGCGCTACGTCGCTCGCCGTCGATTGCGTGCGCCAGGAGGCAACGCTCCTGGGTGCTATTGAATGATGAGCTGCTAGCGCTTGCTGGATAAGCGCGGGGGCCTGTTTTGGCTTAAAGCGTGCGCAGGCGTTCGATGGCCGCACGCAGCGTTTCGTCCTTCTTGGCGAAGCAAAAACGCACGACGCGCTGGTCGAAGCCGTCGCCATAGAAGGCCGACAGGGGAATGGCGGCCACGCCGATCTCGCGCGTGAGCCATTGGCAGAAGTCCGCTTCGTTCAGGTCGCTCACGGCCGAGATGTCCACGCACTGGAAGTAGCTGCCGGTGCTGGGCAGCAGCTTGAGTCGCGAGCCCTCCAGCCCCCGGCGGAACAGGTCGCGCTTGGCCTGGTAGAAGGCCGGCAGCTGCAGGTAAGGCGCGGGGTTCTGCAGATAGTCCGCGAGGCCGTACTGCATGGGTGTGTTTACGGTGAACACATTGAACTGGTGCACCTTGCGGAACTCCGCCGTCATGGCGGCGGGGGCGGCCACCGTGCCCACCTTCCAACCCGTGACGTGGAAGGTTTTGCCGAAGCTGGAGACGATGAAGGCGCGTTCCGCGAGGCCCGCGAAGCGCGCGGCGCTCTGGTGCTCGGCGCCGTCGAAGACCATGTGCTCGTACACCTCGTCGCTGATCAGGAGCACGTCCGTGGGGGCCAGCAGTTCCTCCAGCGTGCGCATGTCGTCGGCCGTCCACACGGTGGCGCTGGGGTTGTGCGGCGTGTTGATGATCAACAGACGCGTGCGCGGCGTGATGGCCGCCGCGATCTTGGCAAAGTCAGGGCGGAAGCTGCCCGGCGTGAGCGGCACCCGGACCACGACGCCGCCGGCCAGTGCGATGTTGGGCACGTAACTGTCGTAGCAGGGCTCCAGCACGATCACCTCGTCGCCTGGCTGCACGCAGGCGAGGATGGCGGTGAGAATGGCTTGGGTCGCCCCGGCTGTGATGGTGATTTCGGCGTTGGGGCAATACTGGCGAGCGTGGAGTGCTTCAATTTTTGAAGCAACGGCCTGCCGCAGCGCGGGCACGCCGGCCATGGGCGGGTACTGGTTGTGGCCGGCCTGCATGGCGCGCGTGACGGCGTCGACCAGCTGCGGGTCGCAGTGGAAGTCAGGGAAGCCCTGGCCGAGGTTCACGGCCTGGTGTTCGGCCGCCAGCGCGGACATCACGGTGAAGATGGTGGTGCCCACGTTGGGCAGGCGGCTGGGAAAGTGGGGCGTGGTCATTGGGTGTCACTCATTCAAAACTGGCGCAACGCGTGGCGTTCCGACGGCCGCATGCCTTGCGAACACGGGTCTTGGGGCGGGCTTGCCCAGGCCGCTGGCGTCGTCCCCATGCGGGAAGCCTTAAAGCGGCTCAGGGCGCATCACAACTCATAGTCGTTGACGTGCCCGGTCATGGCGCGGGCAATCAGGTCGCGGCTCAGTCGGTCGCTCAGCAGCTCGGCGAACCTGTAGACGAAGTTGCGCAGGTAAGCACCGCGCTTGAAAGCCACGCGCGCCACGCTCTGACCGAACAGATGGCCGACGGGGCGCACGACGAGGTCGCCCAGTGGGTCGTCGCGCATGGCCATCTCCGCCACGATGCCGATGCCCAGCCCCAGGCGCACGTAGGTTTTGATCACGTCGGAGTCGATGGCCTCCAGCACGATGCGCGGCTGCAGCTTGCGGGTGGCGAAGGCCTGGTCGATCTTGCCGCGCCCGGTGAATGAGGGGTGGTAGGTGATGAGCGACTCGTGCGCGATGTCCTCCAGCCCCACGCGCTCCTTTTGCGCCAGCGGATGGCTGGGTGGCAGCACCAGGACGTGCTGCCACTCGTAGCAGGGCAGGGTGACGAGGTCGGGATACTCCGCCAGCGACTCCGTGGCCATGCCGATCTCGGCCACTTCGTCGATCACCATGCGCGCCACCTCGTGCGGCGTGGCCTGGTGCAGGCTGATGTTGACCTTGGGATACGCCTCGCGCAGCTTGGCCACCGGTACGGGCAGCACATAACGCGCCTGGGTGTGGGTGGTGGCAATGGCGAGGGTGCCGCTGTCCTGGGCGCTGTACTGCTCGCCGATGCGTTTGAGGTTGCCCACCTCGCGCATGATGAGTTCGATGCTCTTGAGCACGTGCTGACCGGGCTCGGTCACGCGCTTGAGCCGCTTGCCGTGGCGCGCGAAGATGTCCACGCCCAACTCGTCCTCCAGCTCGATGATCGCCTTGGATACCCCCGGCTGCGATGTGTGCAGTGCCTTGGCGGCCTCGGTGAGGTTGAGGTTGCGGCGCGCCGCCTCTTGAACGAAGCGAAACTGGTGCAGATTCATATTGAAATGCGGCTAAGAAGTCGCATCATTATGCTGCATCAATCTAAACGGCGGGCGTGAAAGGCGCAGATATCGTTAAGGCACCAATGCTTCGGCGGCAATGCGCGCCATCAGGGCCGTCATGCGTTCGTCCTCGCCGATGGGAGGGCTGAGGTGCAGGCGCATCTGTGGAAACGCCTGGGACAGATCCTCGACCATGCGGGGGAGATCTTCGCGCGCATGCCGCCCGGTGCCGAGAAACATGGGCACGATGCCCACCTGGGTGATGCCCTGCGCCGCCATTGCGGCAACCGTTGAAGGCAGGTCGGGCGCGCACAGCTCCAGGTAGGCGCAGCGCACTTCCAGCGCGGGTTGCTCGGCGCGCATGCGCGCGAGCACCGCCTCCATGGGCAGGCGCCACAGGGGGTCGCGGGAGCCGTGTGCGAACAGCACGATGCCGTTGGTACTGGGGTTCGTCATGGGTCTACTGCTAAGGGGTCTAGCGTCTCAATACCAGCCATCCAAACGCTGCCAGCGAAAGCACGGAATAGATCAGGCCCGGCGCGGCCGCGGTCAGCCAGGGCGACCAGTTCTGCAGATTGCCCGCGAAGCCGAACACATTGTTCAGCAGGAAGAAGCTGATGCCCGCCATCACCCCGCCGAACACATAGCCCGCAATGCCCCCCGAGCGGAAATGCAGGTAGGCGAAGGGCAGGGAGAGCACCACCATCACCAGGCAGCTCAAGGGGTAGAAGACCTTGCGCCAGAACTCGATCTCGTAGCGCTGTGCCGACTGGCCGTTGGCCTCCAGGTGGCGTACGAAGCGGAACAGTTCGATCGTCGCCATCTTGTCCGGCTTGAGCAGCGACGCGGCCACCATGTCGGGGCTGATGCGTGTGGGCCAACGCAACGTGGGCTCTTGCAGGCGCGACACGCGCATGCCGCCATCGGCCTCGGCCTCAAAAAGGGTGCGCTCGACCTGCTGCAGATTCCACGCATCGCGGGCGTCGTCGAAGGTGGCCTGTTCCGCCTGGATGGTAGCGGCGACGCGTCCGCGCGCATCGAACTCGAACACCCGCACGCCGCGCATGGCGCCATTGGGGTCCACGGCGCGCACATTCACAGCGATCGAATGGTCGCCCTGGCGCTCCTTCAGCCATGCGCCCGTGGCGCCAGTGCTGATCTGGCCCAGCCGGCGGGCTTTCACGAGAGAGGCCGCTTTTTCGCTCGCCGGGGCAATGTAGTCCCCGACAATGACTGTGACCATGACGAACGCGCAGCCGAGCATCAGCAGCGTGCTCAGCGCCCGCCAGGGACCCAGCCCACTGGTGCGCATGATGGTGAACTCCGAACTCTGCGCCAGCCGTGCCATCACGAAGATGGTGCCAATCAGCACGGTGATGGGCAGCAGTTCGTAGAGGTGCTGCGGCAAGCTCAGCGCCACGAACAGCAGCGCGTGCGAGAGCTGGTAGCCATTGGCGCCCGCGCGGCCCACCCAGCGTAGCTCGTCCACCATGTCGAAGAAGAAGAACAGCGCGAGGAAGGCGAGGGTGACGAAGGCCACGCCCACGACGACTTCGCGGTAGATGAAGCGGCGGATGGTTTTCATACCGTTCTCCTGCCCAGCAGGCTGCGCAGCGACCAGTGGTTGTGGCGCGCGGCCAGCAGCAGCAGGCCCAGGGCCAGGGTACCGCCGTGCAGCATCAGCATGAACGGTAGCAAGCCCAGCCGGCCCACGCCGATCCATGTCTGTCCAACGGTCATGAGGTTGTAGTACACGACAAAGGCGAACAGTGCGAACACCAGGCTGGTGCTGCGCCCCGCCCGCGGGTTGACGACGGCCACCGCCAGGCCCAGGACGACGAAGTTCAACGCGGCCAGCGCCATGCCGATGCGCCAGCCCAGTTCCGCCTGGTGGCGCGGCTGCGGGTCGATGACCAGCTCCCAGGTGTCGCGGGTCTTGATGGAGGCCGCCTCGGGGTCGTTCTGCGATCCGCCACCCACAAGCGTGCCGTACTCGGCAAATTCACTGACGCGCAGGCCCGGCTTGTCCCGCAGCGTCTCCAGCCGCTGCCCGTTGCTCAGCAGCGCCATGCGTTCGCCGTTGCGGATCTCCAGGCGGGCGCTTTGCGCGGAGGTGACGGTTTCGCGGTTGGGTTCGTTGGTGGCAATGAAAACGTTGCTGGCCGAGTTGGCATCCGGTGCGTCCTTGTCAATGAAGAACACGCGTGAGCCATTGGAGGATTCTTGGAATTCCCCGGGCGCGATACGGTCCACGTCGCTGCGCTGCTCGTATTGCGTCTTGAGCTCCTGGATCTGCCGGTTGGCCCAGGGCCAGACCACGAGCGACAGCGCGGCGATGGTCAGCATGACGGGCCAGGAAAACCGGAACAGCGGTGCCAGCAGGCTCATCAGTCCGCGCCCTGCCGAAAACCAGATGACCATCTCACTGTCGCGGTACATGCGCGACAGCGCCCCCACCACGGTGACGAACAGGCTCAGGCTGAGGATGGTGGGCAGTTGTCCCAGCACCGTGAAACCCATGACCAGCATCACGTCGGAAGGGTTCACGCTGCCCCGGGATGCCTGGCCCAGCGTACGGATCAGCATCATGGTCATCACGACGGTGACCAGAACCACCAGGGTCGCGCCGAAGGTGCGGGCCAGCTCCTTGCGAATGGATGAATCGAATAACATTGGCTCGAAGGAAAACGCTGATTATGAACTTCGAACTGAAGACGCTTTCGCTGGCTGCCGCTGCTGCGCACAAATGCGACCTGCTGGTGGTGCTGGTGCCTGAAGGCTTCCTGCCGGGCAGCGACGTTCTGTCGACCATGGTTGCGCATGCGCTCAAGCAAGGCGATCTGGAGGTGAAGCCGGGCAAGCTCCTGCAGTGCTACGCCCCCGCCGGTGTTGCGGCGCGTCGGGTTGTGCTGCTGGGGTGCGGTGCGGCCGATGCACATGCGGTGCGCCAGGCCATGCAAGCCTTAGCCCCCTCGTTCAAGTTGCCGTCGGTCAAGCGCGTGGCACTGGTGTTTGGAACCTCGGCCCAGCGGGGCGCCATCGGCGCTGCGGTGCGTGCGGTGGCCGATGGGAGCTATGTCTACACGGCCACCAAGACCAAGGCTGAGCCGCGTGCCTTGCTGCGTGTCACCCTGGGCGTGCCCGATGCGGGTGCGGCGCAGCCGGAATTCGCCACGGCCACGGCCGTGGCGGCCGGTGTAGAGTTTGCGCGCGAATGGGCCAACCGCCCTGCCAACCATGCGACCCCCACGCTGGTGGCCAATGCCGCCAAGACCCTTGCGAAATACCCCGGCGTCCAGTGCCAGGTGCTGGGCCCTGCCGAGGTGGCCAAGCTGGGCATGGGGGCGTTTCTGGCGGTGGCTCAAGGGTCAGACCAGCCGCTTCGCCTGGTGGAATTGCGCTACAACGGCGCGGCCCGCACGCAGGCTCCCGTGGTGCTGGTGGGCAAGGGCATCACGTTCGACACCGGGGGGATCTCGCTGAAGCCCGCGGCGGAGATGGACGAGATGAAGTTCGACATGGGCGGGGCGGCGAGCGTCCTGGGCGTGTTCCGGGCGCTGGCGGAACTCCGGCCGGCGATCAACGTGGTGGGGCTCATTCCCGCGTGCGAAAACATGCCCGATGGCAAAGCGGTCAAGCCCGGCGATGTCGTGACGAGCATGAGCGGCCAGACCATCGAAATCCTCAACACAGACGCAGAAGGGCGTTTGGTCCTGTGCGACGCGCTGACCTACGCGGCACGCTTCAAGCCAGCCGCCGTGGTGGACATTGCCACATTGACAGGCGCTTGTGTGGTGGCGCTTGGTGGCTTGCGCAGCGGACTGTTTGCCTCCGATGACCTGTTGGCGGCACAACTCCTATCGGCAGGCGATGCCGCGCTTGACCCCTGCTGGCGTATGCCCTTGGATGACGAGTACGCAGAAGGGCTCAAGAGCAATTTTGCCGACATGGCCAATGTGGCAGGCCGGGCAGGTGGTTCGATCACCGCCGCGAAGTTCCTGCAGCGCTTCGTCGGGGACACGCCGTGGGCACACCTGGACATCGCTGGAACGGCTTGGAAGGGCGGTGCCGCCAAGGGCGCCACCGGCCGGCCTGTGGGACTGCTGGTGCACTATCTGCTGGAGCGGGCGACAGTGAGTACCGTGAAACCCAAGCAAAAGACGCGCAGTCGCAAGTCGGTGGCTTGAGGGCCATGTCGTTGAAGGTGCCCGCATGACACAGGTGGCATTCCACTTCAATGCACCCGACAAACTGGCGTATGTCTGTCGCCTGGTGCGAAAAGCCACCCGGCAGGATGCGCGGGTGACGGTCACGGGTGATGCAGACACCTTGCTGCGGCTGGATCGCCAGCTCTGGGCGTTGGCGCCTTCGGATTTCGTCGGCCATTGCCTGGGAGACGCCGACGAGGAAATTCTGCGTGCCTCTCCCACCGTGTTGGTGCAAGACCCTCGTACCAGTCCGAATCGGGACGTGCTGGTCAACCTGGGAAATGTCTTGCCCGACGGATTTGCGCAGTACGCTCGGGTCGTGGAGGTGGTCAGCCAGGCGGATGAGGATGATCGTAAGCGCGCGCGGGAGCGCTGGCGCGGCTACGCCGCGCTGGGGTATGACATCGTTCGCCACGATCTGGTACTCAAGGAAAGCGCGGGATGACAACACCCACCAAGAAACCTCCCAGATTCGTGCCCACGCTCACCGACGTGGTGCAGATGCCCGAAGCCGAAGGGAGCTCGGCGCGTCCGTCGCCTCCGGTGACACGGCCTGCGACCACCGCTGCGTCGCTCTCTGTGCCTTTGCCAGCGGCTCCGCATTCACCACCGCCCCTCGCAGCTCCCGCGCCGGTTGCGCCGCTGCCTGCAGGGCTGCCCTACGGGTTTGAGGAGTACGTGGTGCATCGCGTGATGCAGCGCGTGGACGTCGTGCTGGACCAACGTTTGCGCGAGGCGATCGCAGTGGTGGTACAGGAGCAGACACGGTCCATGGTGCCTCGTCTGCGAGAGGAAGTGGAATCGGTAGTGCGGCAGGCCGTCTACGAAGCCGTGGCCGAGGAACTGGCAGGCGAGCGCAGCGGCCATTGATGCTGCGTCAGGGTATTTCCCTGTGTCGTTTCGCAGAACCTCCTTGTGTTCCCTAGTGATATGGAACATAAATTGCGATATGTTTCTCCGCGTTGGTTCACAACAATATTTCCAGCGCTTTTCTTAATTGGAGATCCATATGCAACTGAAGTTGAAAATGACCGTGGCTGCTGCGATCGCAGCGGTTGCCGGTGTGGCCGCTGCCCAGGGCGTGACGGTGGTGAAGATCGGCAACGTCGCCCCGATGTCCGGTCCGCAGGCGCACTATGGCAAGGACATCGAAAACGGCGTGCGCATGGCGATCGACGACATGAACGCCCAGGGCGTGGTCATCGGCGGCAAGAAAGTCAAGCTGGAACTGGTCAACGAGGACGATGCGTCCGACCCCAAGCAGGGCACCGCGGCCGCGCAGAAGCTGTGCGACGCCAAGGTCGCAGGCGTCGTGGGCCACCTGAATTCCGGCACCACCATTCCCGCCTCCAAGGTCTACAACGACTGCGGTATTCCCCACGTCACGGGCGCGGCCACCAACCCCAGCCTGACCAAGCCCGGCTACAAGACCACGTTCCGCATCATCGCCAACGACAACGCGCTGGGCGTGGGCCTTGCGATGTATGCGGCGGAAACGCTCAAGCTCAAGAGCGTGGCCGTGATCGACGACCGTACGGCCTATGGCCAGGGCGTCGCCAACGTGTTCAAGCGCGCGGCCGCCGAGAAGGGCATCAAGGTGGTCGACGAGCAGTTCACCACGGACAAGGCCACAGACTTCATGGCCATCCTCACGGCCATCAAGGCCAAGAACCCCGACGGCGTCTTCTTCGGCGGCATGGACCCGCAGGCAGGTCCCATGCTGCGCCAGATGGAGCAGCTTGGCATGGCCAACGTCAAGTACTTCGGCGGCGACGGCATCTGCACCACCGAGCTGCCCAGACTCGCGGCGGGCGCCAAGACGATCGGCAACGTCATCTGTGCCGAGGGCGGCGCGTCGCTCGCCAAGATGCCTGGCGGCCTGGAGTGGAAGAAGCGCTATGACGCCAAGTACCCCGGCCAGTACGTGCTCTACAGCCCCTACAAGTACGACGCCACCATGCTGCTCGTCGATGCCATGAAGCGCGCTGGCTCGTGGGACCCGAAGGTGTACATCCCCGAACTGCTCAAGTCCAACTACAAGGGCGTGACGGCCAATATCAAGTTCGAGCCGAATGGCGAGCTCGTGAACCCCGCCATCACGCTGTACGTGTACAAGGATGGCAAGAAGGCGCCGCTGAACTGACCGGCGTATCCGCCAGGCGGCACATGCGGTGCTGCCTGGATGCAAAAGGGGCTTCGATGAACTAGCCGTTCTGTTAAAGTGTTGCTAAGAAAGCTGTAATGGCTCAAAATTCCGCCCTAGTCAACGACTAGGGCGTTTCTTTGTCCAAGGAAAAATCTCATCCAACTTCAGTAAAGCCGACTAAGTGGCCGCCTAGATTTCCGCCGGCCGCGGCGGGTATTCAAGTCAATCACTGCAAGAACCCCAAGTGCGGTAACTTCGGCGTACCGCCCAAGCTTGCGGTTGCCCGAGGCGGGGCCGGTACTCCAGCTTCTTCCGTTGGCCCAGGCGACTACACCGTGGTCGCTACCGGTAAGGACCAGCCGGCACTGAAGTGCCGCCTGTGCGAGGAAATCACCCCTATGCAGAGCAACTTGGCGATTGCCGAGGAGCTTATGCGCATGTCGGAGTACCTTGAACCAGTACTCCCGCAGTGTCCGAACGAGGCCTGCTCTCTATCGGAGGGGGCGCCATCCCTTGAGAATGTGACTCGCTTCGGCACCAACGCCCACGGAACTCCCCGGTTCAAGTGTGTCGGCTGCAAGAAGGCGTTCTCCTTCGGCGGCCGGTCAACCAAGCGCCAACGTCGCAGTCACTCCAATCGCGATATCTTGGTGCATCTGATGAACGCCATGCCGCTGCGGCGCATCATCAAGGTCCTCGATATCTCCCCCAGCCAGCTATACGACCGCATCGACTTCCTCTATGAGCAGGCCCAGATGTTCGCCGGCGAGCGTGAGCGAACCCTCATGGGACGCGACGACCTAGGCTCAAGATATCTGTCGGTTGACCGGCAAAAGCTGGTGGTGAACTGGCACTCTAAGAAGGTGCGAAAGAACACACTTTTGCTGTCCATTGCAACGGCCGACCAGGCTACGGGCTATGTGTTCGGGGTCAACGTCAACTTTGACCCTGCGCTGGACTCTGCTGACGTAGAGAAGGACATGGTTCGCTTTGGCGACCATGCACTTGCCAGAGCGTTTCGCCGCTACGCGAGAGTCTGGCTACCGGCTGATTGGAATGCTGCGGCTGAGAGGGCGGCGCCTCGCGGAGGTACCTCCCGAAAGCCTATGGAATCGGTCATCGAAGAGACGTACGACGCAGCCTTAGGTCGCCCCGATATAGAAGATGGTGAAGGCCCCGCGAACTCATCCCGTGCCCCCGTAAAGGGCATGCTGCTGCATGAGCAAGTGGTGATGTACGCCCACATCCAGCTTGTCACTCGACTGCTCTGCCGTGCCAAGAAGATTCGCTTCTTCACAGACCAGGAGTCGGGCATACGTGCGGCCATTCTGACGGCCGTGCCGAAAAGGGTTCTGGACCGGACGGCTGACGCTTTCTATGTCAAGGTGCTCAAAGATATGTCAGTGGACATGAAGCGCGCGCTGGTTGGTGCAACCAAGCGGCGTCTGGCGCGCTTAGCGGAGAAATACGGGGTAACCCCTGAGGCTGCAGAACTTCTGGCTGCCGAGGAAGAACTGGCGCGCATGGTTGCCATCGGCAAGTGGGGGGACCGCTGGTTCCGCCATCCCATATCGGAGATGCGTGAGCCTGAGAAATCCGTTTGCTGGCTGACCGATATCGACCCGGTCGAAACCGAACCGGACAAGCGTCGGCTCCAGCTTAGCCACCAGGCGCTACTGCACCTGAAAGCCACCCTTACCGCTGTCGACCGCTTCTTTATGCAGGTCCGGCGAGGCCTCACGCTGGCAGAACGCGCGGTGGCCAGCGCCAACACCGACCGACGTCTCTGGTTCGGGAAGAGCGCCTACAACCCCGAAGTCCTGGTGAAGGTGCTCGGCATCTTCCGGACGTACTTCAACTACTGCGAGGTTGGCCGGGACGGGAAAACGCCGGCAATGCGGCTGGGGCTGGCGCGCGGACCCATAGCGCCCGAAGACATCATCTATTTCACTCCCGAACCGCCCGAAAGACGCCGCGCGCCTGCCGCTCGGTCGCTCAAGCCCTCCGGCCCCGTGGCTCACGCAAGCGAGTCACTTGCCGCGTAGGACCCGTAGTTCGAGGTGAGCTTGGTCCGCAGTCAGGGAGCTCACTCGCACTTGGTAGACAGAGAGGGGGGCTCCCGATTCAGGCCCCGAGGACTCTTCCCATTCGGCTACACCCCCTTCACCCTCGCCGCTCACCGAGGAAAGGTACGGGCTCCGCCCTGTGCAGGCCAGCACTACTGCCGGGGCTAGGGTCATCCGCGGCAGAATACCGGTTGGTTTGACCCAATTTGTTACTTCAGCGCCTCTGATAAGGACACGACAAGGCTGGCTGCCATTGTCTCGCCAAGCCTCAACGCTCAGAGAGACAGTCCGATTGCCGTATGCCACGGGAGTGCTGCCCCTGAAGTCCGGAGCGGGCTCGTCGTTGCAGGCAGTGAGGAAGCTGGCGGCACACACGAGCGCGACGCCTAGGGAAAGGGGCTTGAAATTCAGCATGTCCCTTATAGCGACCAAAGAAACGAAGCCCCTCGTGCCGAAGCAGAGGGGCTTGAATCAAGGGCTTAGCAACACCTTAACGGAACGGCTAGCTTCGATGAAGCCCCTTTTGCATGCCTGCACGCACGCTTTCAGCGGCGTACCTGCAGGGCTCCCGGATTGACGATGTTGGTGGGCGTTCCCTTAATGTAATTCACGACATTGTCGAAGGCGGAACCGAAATAAAGCTCGTAGCTGTCCTGCTCCACATAGCCGATATGGGGGGTGCAGATGCAGTTCTCCAGCCGCAGGAGGGCGTGCCCTTGCAGGATGGGCTCGCTCTCGAAGACATCCACGGCGGCCATGCCGGGGCGCCCGCGGTTGAGCCCGGCGATCAGCGCGTCGGGTTCTATGAGCTCCGCGCGCGAGGTGTTCACGAGCAGCGCCGTCGGCTTCATACACGACAGGTCGTCGAGCGTCACGAGGCCGCGCGTCTCGTCCGTGAGCCGGATGTGCAGCGACACCACGTCGCATTGCGAAAAGAACTCCGCCCGCGTCGCGGCCACCTGCAGCCCGTCGCTGAGCGCCTGTGCACGCGACGCCTCCCGGCCCCAAACGCGGACGTTCATGCCGAACGCGCGGCCGTATCCGGCGACGATCTGCCCGATGCGGCCATAGCCCCAGATGCCCAGGGTCTTACCGCGCAGTATGCAGCCCAGCCCGAAGTTGGGCGGCATCGAGGCGGTGCGCAGTCCCGATTGCTGCCAGGCGCCATGCTTGAGGTTGGCGATGTACTGGGGCAGGCGGCGCATGGCGGCCATGATGAGCGCCCAGGTCAGCTCCGCGGGCGCCACGGGCGAGCTCACGCCCTCGGCCACGGCGATGCCGTGCTCGGTGCAGGCGGCGAGGTCGATGTGCGAGCCTACCCGCCCCGTCTGCGCGATGAGCTTGAGCCGCGGCAGCTTCTCCACCAACTGCCGCGTGATCTGCGTGCGATCGCGGATCAGCACGATGACATCTGCGTCCCGCAAGCGCACCGATAGCTGCCCCAACCCCTTGACGGTGTTCGTGTAGACCTTTGCGGAGTAGGGGTCCAACCGTGCCGCGCAATGCAGCTTGCGCACGGCGTCCTGGTAATCGTCGAGTATTACGATGTTCATCTTGTCCACTTACTGCGCACACAGTGGCGCAGCTTTGTTTCTCTGCAATGGTTCCAAAGGAGCGCATTGCCGGTCTCAATGGATCATTGTCGCTGATAAGAAAACCTGTGCAGCGTAGTTCCACCGATGGGCACCAGGCGCATTACCGTGGCGAATACGCTATTGCTTACATTTTCAGAGAGTATCTGCGCCTTTTTCCCATTTGTGCAGTTACAAATGGCCGTGCATTCCACCAGTTTGTTTTCGGCATCAGCAATCACCATGAAAAACCGCGAGCCTCACGCCCTCTCCTCAACCCTCCAACTGGCCCGCGGTTTGGCTATGGCCTTGGCCGTGGCAGCCTCCGCCGGTGGCGTGGCAGCCCAGACCTACATCAACGCCACGGTGGGCGGGCAAATCGCTCCCGGCGTCTACGGCCGCGTGGATATCGGCAACAGCGCGCCTGCGCTGCTGTACCCGCAGCCGGTGGTGATCGCACCTCCCGCGGTGTATGTTCCCCGTTCGCCCATCTATATGTATGTGCCGCCGGGCCATGCCAAGAACTGGTCCAAGCACTGCGCGCGCTACTCTGCTTGCGGTCAACCCGTGTATTTCGTGAAGGAGCCCCCGCGCCGGCCCGGCAAATTCCGCGATGACCGCGACCGGTTCGATGGCCGTTCGTTTGACGATGGCCGCGGCCACTGGAACGGCCGCGACCGGGATGATGACCATCGCGGCCGTGGGAATGGAAAAGGCAACGGCAACGGCCGAGGCCACGGGCGCGGTGATCGCTGAGGCAGGCCTAAAGCCTGGCATCTGATGGCCGCAGCACGATGAGGGTCCAGGCTTTTCGAGGGAGGCATTTCCCTCCCGAAGTTTTCGAGCCAACACTGCGTGTGCTCGGCGGTGTTGCCTTAAGCTTGTGTGCCTATGGCACATGTGACGTTCTCCCCTCCCTATACACCGCCCTCACAGGTCGTCGCGCAGTTGCGTGACCGAGGTTATGCGGTGCTGCAACCCCGGGACACAGCGACATGGGTGGGATGTGCCCTGCGCGATTTGGAGGCTCTGGGGGCCGACTGGTCGGACCTGCCCCCGGATGACTACCTCAAGGACGGAGGCCGGTACCGCAGGCGGCGCCACTCCTGCTTCATTGTCGAGGGACCCGCCGTGAACCAGGCACCGCACCGCGCGCACTGGCAGCCGGTGGAGTACAACGCGCTGCACGGAGGGCTGCAGCGCTGGTTTGCGCCCATGCGTGACGAAATGGTGGCTCGACCGGTGTGGCGGCAACTCATGCAGGCGGCTGCGGGCCTCTCGCAAGCGATGTGCGGGCAGCCGTCTCAACCCTGCTACATCGAAGCACATCAGTTTCGCATTGACACCGAGGGCGGCATCGGCCGTCCGACACCCGAAGGCGCGCACCGCGACGGCGTGGACCTGGTGGCGGTGTTCCTGGTAAGCCGCCAGGGCATCAAGGGTGGAGAGACCCGCATCTTCGAAGCCACGGGCCCGAATGGACAGCGGTTTACCTTGAGCGAGCCCTGGTCCGTCATGCTGCTGGACGATGCGCGCATGATCCATGAAACCACACCCATCCAGCCCACCGAAGATGGCGGCTGGCGCGATACCCTGGTGGTTACCTGCCTGGGCGGTGGCTTTCAAGGGGATGCGTCCCAATAATTGATGCGAATCAAGCCTTGAAGGCCGCGTACGCATCACACTCGTTGTTGTTGCAGGCCTTCCAGGCCTGCCACCCTAACCAAAAGGAGGTTCCATGTTCAAGCACATTCTGATTCCCGTCGATGGCTCGGAGACGTCCATGAAGGCCGTGGCCAAGGCGGCAGCGCTGGCCAAGACCTTCGGCAGCGCCGTGACGGCGCTGTACGTGATCGACCCTTATCCCTTCACGGGGGTGGGCGCCGATTTCGCCTACGGCCAGGCGCAATACCTCAGTGCCGCGACGGCCGAGGCGAACACGGCCCTGGACGCCGCCAAGGCCGCTGTCACCCAGGCAGGGGTCGCCAGCGTCAACACCATGGTAGGCGAGGGGCATGCGATCCACGACGGCATCCAGCGCGCCGTCGAGAGCACGGGCGCGGACCTCATCGTGATGGGATCGCACGGTCGCCGCGGGCTGGAAAAATTGGTATTGGGCAGCGTCACACAGCGCGTGCTGGGCGTGGCCCACGTGCCGGTACTGGTCGTGCGGGATTGACCGGGCGGACATCGCCACACATGAAAACGGCTCGCAACGCGAGCCGTTTTCTTTTCGCGCCCCGATCACGGAACGGGGCGCTGCGAGCACGGGTCACTCAATCCGTGCACCCGAGGCTTCCACGATACCCTTCCACTGTACGTATTCGTTTTTGAGCAGGGTCGAGAACTGTTCCGGCGACATGGCCTGTGGCTCTGCGCCTTGCGCTTGGATGGCGGCCTTCATGTCCGCGGTGGCGAGCAGTTTGTTGACTTCCGCGTTGAGCGTGTTCACCACGGCTGGCGGCGTGCCTGCCGGCGCCAGCACGCCGTACCAGGTGCTCACGTCAAAGCCCTTGAAGCCGGACTCGGCCACCGTGGGCACGTCGGGCAGCGACGAACTGCGCTTGGCCGAGGTGACCGCCAACGGACGCAGCTTGCCCGCCTTGATCTGACCCATGGCCGAGGGCAGCGACGAAACCAGCAGTTCCACATTGCCCGCCAACGCATCCATGAGTGCCGGGTTGGAGCCTTTGTAGGGCACGTGGCTCAGCTTGATGCCGGCAGCTTTCTCGAACAGGTCGCCCGCCAAGTGAATGGAGGTGCCGTTGCCGGGCGAGCCATAGGTGACGGTGCCCGGCGCGGCCTTGGCGGCCGCCACCACGTCGGCCAAAGATTTGTACTTGGAGTTGACACTCGTGGCGATGACCACTGGCGTGTACGCCACGTGGGCCACGGCCGTCAGGTCCTTGGTGGGGTCCCACGGCAGGTTCTTGTACAGCCAGGGGCCGATGACCAGATTGTCCTTCTGGCCCATGACGATGTCATAGCCTGTGGGAGCGGCCTTCACCGCCTCGGTAATACCGATGGTGCCGCCAGCTCCCGGCTTGTTGTCGGCCACCACGGTCCATTTGTTGGCTTCCGTCAGCTTGGCGGCGACCAGGCGTGCCAGGATGTCGGTGCCGCCGCCGGGCGGGAAGGGCACGATCAAACGGATGGGCTTGGCGGGATAGGCGCCGGCAGCGGGTGCACTGGTCTGGGCATGGGCGGGCATAGCGCCCAATGCACAGGCGAGGGTGGCAAGAGAAAGGATGTGTCGACGAAGCATGGGGAAAAGTCTCCTGGAGAACCTGGTATGGGACATGGCGCATCTGGCGCGCGCCCGCCTGGATGATGGCCCAGCCATCGTGGGCCGCACCGTGCCGAAGCGCGCGCATGCCATCGCCATCGGCGATGGCGGGGCGTGGCGTCTCAGAGGCGCTCGAAAATGGCAGCGATGCCTTGCCCACCGCCGATGCACATGGTCACCAGCGCGTACCGGCCCTGGATGCGCTGCAGTTCGTGCAGTGCCTTCACGGTGATCAGCGCACCGGTGGCGCCGATGGGATGGCCCAGCGAAATGCCCGACCCGTTGGGGTTGACCTTGGCCGGGTCCAGGCCCAGGTCGCGCGTGACGGCGCAGGCCTGCGCGGCAAAGGCCTCGTTGGCCTCGATCACGTCCAGGTCGTTGACCGTGAGGCCTGCCTTCTTGAGCGCCAACTGCGTCGCGGGCACAGGGCCGATGCCCATGTACTTCGGGTCCACGCCCGCATGGGCGTAGGCCACCAGGCGCGCCAAAGGCTTTGCGCCGCGGGCCTGCGCTGCCTTGGCATCCATCAGCACCACAGCGGCAGCCGCATCGTTGATGCCCGAGGCATTGCCCGCCGTCACCGTGCCGTTGTCCTTCGCAAACACGGGCTTGAGCTTGGCCATGTCGTCCAGTGTCGCGCCGGCGCGGAAGTGCTCGTCGGTGGCGTATTGCACCTCGCCCTTCTTGCTCTTGAGGGTGACCGGGACGATCTGGTCCTTGAAGTAGCCCGCTGCCGTGGCACGCTCGGCACGGTTGTGGCTCTCCACGGCCAGGCGGTCCTGGTCTTCGCGCGTGATGCCCCACTTGGCGGCGATGTTCTCGGCCGTCACGCCCATGTGGATGTTGTGGAAGGGGTCGTGCAGGGCGCCGATCATCATGTCGATCATCTTGAAGTCGCCCATGCGCGCGCCCCAGCGGCTGGCGAGGCTCGCGTAGGGTGCGCGGCTCATCACCTCCGCGCCGCCGCCGATGGCCACGTCGGCATCGCCCAGCTGGATGGTCTGTGCGGCGGACACGATGGCCTGCAAGCCCGAGCCGCACAGGCGGTTCACGTTGAACGCGGGCGTGCCCTCGGCGCAGCCGCCCTGGATGGCCGCCACGCGCGAGAGGTACATGTCCTTGGGCTCGGTGTTCACCACGTGGCCAAACACCACATGGCCGACGTCCTTGCCGTCCACTTGCGCGCGTGCCAGCGACGCGCGCACCACGAGCGCGCCCAGCTCGGTGGGCGGAACGTCCTTCAGGCTACCGCCAAAGGTGCCAATGGCGGTGCGCACGGCACTGACTACGACGACGTCACGGGACATGGTTTTCTCCTGTAATGGTTTTGAATCAAATCAGGCTCTAGCGCTTATTGGATAAGCGCTAGCAGCTACAAAATGCA
Organism: Diaphorobacter sp. LI3; assembly: GCF_022807955.1. Lineage (NCBI taxonomy): Bacteria > Pseudomonadati > Pseudomonadota > Betaproteobacteria > Burkholderiales > Comamonadaceae > Diaphorobacter > Diaphorobacter sp. LI3. Next base: position 2,198,078 of record NZ_CP094346.1, read on the forward strand.
TAGTAATAGTTGCACTGCGCCGGGGCACGGCATCAGGCCTCGCGCACGTCGGCCACGGGGTTGGCGCCGAAGTCTGTACGCTGCAGCCAGGCGAGCACGCGGGCAGCCGCGGCGTGTGGCGAGGTGAGCATGCCGCCCGTCTTGAGGGCGGCGAAGTTCTGCACATCCGGAAAGTCGGCCGGGTTGGCGCCGCGCAGTTGGATCTGCATGTCGGTGTCGATCACACCGGGAGCCAGTGAGCATACCTTGGCGCCGTGGTGCTTGGCGGCTTCGTCCAGCGCCAGGCACCGCGTGAAATGGTCCATGCCGGCCTTGGCCGCGCAGTAGCCGGACTGGGACGCCATGGCGCGACGCCCCAGCCCCGAAGAGATGTTCAGTACCTTGCGCGCCACGGAGTGGGGCGGTGCAGCCCAGCCTTCGGTCGCGCCCAGGAAGGCGGCCGTCAGCAGCATCGGCGCCTCCAGTCCCACGCGCAGCGCGTTGGACAGCTCGGCCATGTCCTGCGGGCTGGTGCATGCCGACAGCGGCGCGATGCGCGGGATCACGCCGGCGTTGTTGATCAGCGTGGCGCTGGCGTACCGGCTGGCAGGCTGCGTGGCCAGCCATTCGCGCAGGCGCTGAGCGGCCTGCGCAGGCTGGGCCAGGTCCACGCTCCATTGCTCCAGCGTCGCGCCCTGCGGCACGGCCGTGGACAACGGCGCAGAGGTGCTGCGCGCCAGGCTGATCAGCGTGTTGCCGGGTTTCAGCAACTGGTGTGCCATGGCCAGGCCCATGCCGCGCGAGCCGCCGGTGAGGATGTAGAGGTGTTGCGTCATGCGGGCATGGTAACGGCCACGCACGCGGCGATCAAAACGGCGGTGCCGAGGCAAACGCGCACCAGCCACCCTGCAGCGGGTGCGCGAACTCCAGCACGCAGGCGTGCAGCAACAGGCGCGGTGCGCGGGCTTGTACGGACGCATCGGCATAGAGCTGGTCGCCCAGGATGGGGTGGCCCAGTGCCGCCAGGTGCACGCGCAGCTGGTGTGTGCGACCGGTGACGGGTTCAAGCTCCACGGAGGTGGTGTCGCGGGCGGCGTCGTGCGCCAGCACGCGCCAACGCGTGAGGCTGGGCTGGCCGTGCGTGGCATCCACCACGCGCAGCGGACGGCGTTCCCAGTCCGCCGCGATGGGCAGCGCGATCTCGCCCCAGCCGTCCGCGTGCGCAGGGTCGGGCGGCGGCATGCGGCCCGCCACCACGGCGCGGTAGCGCTTGTGCACCAGCCGCTGGGCGAAGCTGTGGCTGAGGGCCCGCTGCATCGCGGCGCCCCGCGCCATGAGCACCAGTCCCGACGTGGGCTGGTCCAGCCGGTGCACGATGAGCGCGTCGGGCCACAGCGCCTGGGCACGCGTACTCAAGGCATCCTGTTTGTCGGGGCCCCGTCCGGGCACGCACAGCAATCCCGAGGGTTTCTCCAGCACCAGCAGCGTGTCGTCCACGTGCACGCTGCGGACGCCCTCTGATGGGCTGGCCGGCATACCCTGCAAAGGTGCATGCGCCCCCGCCGTCTGTACGGCCTGTGGTGCTGTCAACTCAACCGCCATGGGCCAGCCGGTCCACGGTCGCGCACAGCTCTTCCACGTCATTGGGCTTGTGGATCAGCGCGCGTGCGCCTTCGGCCAGCGCGGCCTGTTCGATTTCCGCCGTCACATAGCCGGAGGCCAGTGCCACTGGCAGGTCGCTGCGGATGGTGCGGGCCGCGCGCACGAGATCCAGGCCCGAGTAGCCCGGCATGTTGTAGTCCGTCACCAGCAGGTCGTAGCGCTCGGGGTGGGCCTGCAGGGCGTCTGTGGCTTGGTGCGGGTCGGTGAAACCGCTGACCTCGTAGCCGCGGCGGCGCAGCAGGCGCTGCACCAGAAAGACCAGCGCCTCGTCGTCGTCCACGTACATCACGTGCAGCAGGCGGTCTGTTGCCGGCGCCACCGCGGGCGGGCTGGCGGGCGCGACCGGCGCGGGAACCTCCGGCAGGGCGGCCACCATGGTGTACGACGCCACGGGAAAGTACAGCGTGAAGCGGCTGCCCTCGCCGGGTGCGCTGTGCACGTCCACGCCACCACCGTGGGTGCGCATCACGCCGTGCACCACCGCCAGTCCCAGGCCGGTGCCCTGGCCCACGGGCTTGGTGGTGAAGAAGGGTTCGAAGATGCGCGACTGGGTGGCGGCGTCCATGCCCGGGCCGTTGTCATGCACGCGCACGGCCACGTAGTCGCCCGCGCTCAGGCCCAGGCTCTCGCGCATGCGCTGGTCGGGCTGGATCAGCGCAGCATCCACGCGAATCCGGCCACGGCGGCTGCCGATGGCGTGCACGGCGTTGGTGCACAGGTTCAGCACCGCTTGCTCCACCTGCGTGGCATCCGCCAATACGGGGGGCAGGTCGGGGGGGACATGCACGGTCAGCTCGATCTCGGGGGGCAGCGTGACCCTCAGCAGCCGTTCGGTGTCGTGCACCACCTCTGCCAGGGTGACGGCGGCACGCTTGGGCGGCTCGTTGCGGCTGAAGGTGAGGATCTGCCGCACCAGGTCGCGGGCGCGCCGGCCGGCCTTGTCGATTTCCAGCAGGCTTTCGTACATCGGCGTGCCGGGTGGGCAATCGGCTTTGGCCAGCTCCACGTTGCCCAGGATCGCATGCAGGATGTTGTTGAAGTCGTGCGCGATGCCGCCGGCCATGGTGCCGACGGCCTGCATCTTGTGCGACTCGCGCAGCTGTCCCTCCAGCGCGTTGCGGCGGGCTTCTTCGCGCTTACGGGCCGTAAGGTCGCGGGCAAACACGGTGGTGGTCTCGCCTTCCGCATGGCGCTCGAACGACACGCTGATCTCCACCGCCAGCTCGCGGCCTGATGCCGTGAGCGCCGTCATCTCCCCCAGCGCCGCCTGCGTGGTCAGTTGCGCGAACGCCAGCACCTGCTGGGCCTCGGGCAGAAAACGGCTCAACGGGCTGCCCAGCGCGTCGCTGGTGGCGCACTGGAACAGCATCGCTGCCGTGGGGTTGAACACGGTGATGCGCTCGTGCTGGTCAACGCAGATGATCGCGTCGAGCGCGGAGTTGATCACCGCCTCCAGCCGGCGCTCGCTGGTGTGCAGTTGCACGTTGCGCTCCTGCAGCTCCTGTGCGCTGCGCTGCAGGGCCTGGCGTTCGGCCAGCAGCGGCCCTTGGTCGATCACGGCGCACAGAAACTGCGTGAGCGGCGCGTCCTGCTCGGAGCGCGACTCGATGCGCGCGATGTGCAGGTCGCCAGTGATATGGCGGCCCTCGCTGATGTGGAACACAACCTCCGTGGCCTCGGCCGTGCCCATGGCCCGCGCCTGGTCGAAAGCCTCGCGCACACGCGGCGCGTGGCTGTCGCTCACGAAGGGCATCAGTGCCGTCAGGGGGCGGTCCGTCTCGCGCGGTTGGAACGAGCGCTGTGCCATGGAGTTGGCCTGGACCACCATGTCATGCTCGTCCACCACCATGAGCGACAGCGGCACGCTGGAAAACAGGGCCTCGAATCGCTCGGAAGCGCTTTCGGCCGCGGCCTGGCTGTAGCGCAGCACCTGGTTTTGCGCCTCCAGCTCGGCCTGTGAGGCGCGCAGCTGCGCAATCAGCTCGGCCACGTCGCCGTTGGCCCGTTGAGGGCCGCGGCGCTCCGGCTGCTCAGGGGGGGACGAGGCAGGCTCCGCGGCGGGAAACAGCAGGGACAGGTCGGGGCGGCTCATGGGAATCGGGCAATCCGCAGGCCTGCCAGTGTACGCGTCTGCCTGGTGCCCTACAGGCCGGTGCCGCTGCCTCGTTCAGCGGCGCACCGACAGCAGCTCGATCTCGAAATTCAGCGTGGCGTTGGGCGGAATCACGCCGCCCGCGCCGCGCGCGCCATACGCAATCGCCGGCGGGCAGGTCAGCTTGGCCTTACCGCCCGGCTTCATGCGCTGTACGCCTTCGGTCCAGCAGGGGATGACGCGGTTCAGCGGGAACTCGGTCGGCTCGCCGCGCTTGTAGGAGCTGTCGAACTCCTTGCCGTCGGGGAAGGTGCCGCGGTAGTGCACCTTGACGGTGTCGGTGGCCTTGGGTGATTCACCGCTGCCGTCCTTGAGCGACTCATAGACCAGGCCGCTGCCGGTGGTGACGGCAGGGGCCTGTGCCTGGGCTGCGGAGGCGAGGGCAAGCGATGCGAGCAGTGCGAGAAGGGGGCGCATGGGTCAAACGTTCAGAAGCAACAAAGGCCCGATGGTAGGGCCTTTGTGAATGCCTGAGCGGAGAAGGCCGTCAGCCCAGTTCGCTCACCGGAACACAGCTGCAAAACAGGTTGCGGTCGCCGTAGACGTTGTCCACACGGCCCACGGGGCTCCAGTACTTGTTCTGGCGCAGGGCGGCAACGGGATAGGCTGCCGCATCGCGCGGGTAGGGGTGCTGCCAGTCGGCAGCCAGCAGGCACTCGGCCGTGTGGGGTGCGTTCTTGAGGGGGTTGTCGTCCTCCGGCCAGGTGCCGGCCTCGATCTGGCGGATCTCGCGCCGGATGGCGATCATCGCGTCGATGAAGCGGTCCAGCTCGAACAGCGTCTCGCTCTCGGTGGGCTCCACCATCAGCGTGTTGGGCACGGGGAACGACAGCGTGGGTGCGTGAAAGCCGTAGTCGATCAGGCGTTTGGCCACGTCCTCGGCCATCACGCCGCTGGTGTCCTTCAACTGGCGCAGGTCCAGGATGCACTCGTGCGCCACATGGCCGTTGGCGGAAGCGTACAGCGTGGGATAGTGGTCCTTCAGGCGCGCGCTGATGTAGTTGGCGCTCAAGATCGCTGTCTCGGTCGCGGCCTGCAGACCGTCGGCGCCCATCATGCGGATGTACATCCAGCTGATGGGTAAAACGGCTGCATTGCCCAAGGGAGCTGCGCTGACAGCTCCTGTTTTGGAAGCAATGCCGCCCGTGGCATGGCCGGGCAGGTAGGGCACGAGGTCCTCCACCACGCACACCGGGCCCACGCCGGGGCCGCCGCCGCCGTGGGGGATGCAGAAGGTCTTGTGCAGGTTCAGGTGGCTCACGTCGCCGCCGAACTCGCCCGGCGCGGCCACGCCGACCAGGGCGTTCATGTTGGCGCCGTCCACATACACGCGCCCGCCGTGGCTGTGCACCAGCTCGCACAAGGCCTTCACCTGGGTCTCGAACACGCCATGCGTGCTGGGGTAGGTGATCATCACGCAGGCGAGGTTGGCACTGTGCTTCTCGCATTGGGCTTGCAGGTCCGCCATGTCCACGTTGCCGTTCTCGTCGCACTTGGTCACCACGACCTGCATGCCCACCATCTGGGCGCTGGCGGGGTTGGTGCCGTGCGCGCTGCTGGGGATCAGGCAGATGTTGCGGTGGGCGTGGCCCTGGGCCGCGTGGTAGGCCTTGATGGCCAGCAGGCCGGCGTATTCGCCCTGGCTGCCTGCGTTGGGCTGCAGGCTGATGCCGGCGTAGCCCGTGGCCTGGCACAGCCAGGCGCGCAGTTGCTCGTCGAGCAGGCGGTAGCCTTCGAGCTGGTCGGCCGGGGCGAACGGGTGCACGTGGGCGAACTCGGGCCAGGTGATGGGGATCATCTCGCTGGTGGCGTTGAGCTTCATGGTGCACGAGCCCAGCGGGATCATGGTGCGGTCCAGCGCCAGGTCCTTGTCGGACAGCTGGCGGATGTAGCGCAGCATGCCGGTTTCGGAATGGTGGGTGTTGAACACCGGGTGCGCCAAGAAGCGGCTGGTGCGCGCCAGGGTGTCGGGGAACAGCGCCGGTGCGCCGGCGGCGTCCATCGCCTCGATGGTGGGCAGTTGCTGGCCGTCCCGCGCAAAGATCTTCCACAGCAGCTCGATATCGGCGCGGGTGGTGGTCTCGTCCAGCGAGATGCACAGGTATTCATTCCAGGCTTTTCGCAGGTTTGCGCCCATCTGGACTGCGCGAGCAGCTATTGAATCCGTAGCATCCTTGGTGTGCAGGCTGAGTGTGTCGAAGGCCGAGCCATGGTGGCGGCTGGTGAACCCCAGCTGCGCCAGGCCGCGGCTCAGGATGGCGGTGAAGCGCGCCACGCGGCGGGCGATGCGCGTGAGGCCCTCGGGGCCGTGGTACACGGCGTACATGCTGGCGATCACGGCCGGCAGCACCTGGGCCGTGCAGATGTTGCTCGTGGCCTTCTCGCGGCGGATGTGCTGCTCGCGCGTTTGCAGCGCCAGGCGGTAGGCGGGCTTGCCGTGCACGTCCACGCTCACGCCCACCAGGCGGCCGGGCAGGCTGCGCTTGAATTCGTCGCGGCAGGCCATGAAGGCGGCGTGCGGTCCGCCGGCGCCCATGGGCATGCCAAAGCGCTGGGTGGAGCCCACCACGATGTCGGCGTCCCACTCGCCGGGGGCCTTGAGCAGCGTGAGCGCCAGCAGGTCGGTAGCGAAGATGGCGGCGGCCTGTTTGGCGTGGATGGCGTCCACGTCGGCCTGCCAGTCCTGCACCCAGCCGCTGCTGGCAGGGTACTGGATGAGGGCGGCGAAGAAGTCGCCGGCCAGGGCCGCCTGCCATTCCTCCTGGGAATTGGCCACCACCACGGTGATGCCGATGGGGGCGGCGCGGGTCTGGATGACTTCGATGGTCTGCGGGTGCGCATCGCCTGCCACGATGAAGACGTCGCTCTTGGACTTGACCGAGCGCTTAGCCAGCGTCATGGCCTCGGCGGCAGCGGTCGCCTCGTCGAGCATGGAGGCGTTGGCGATGGGCATGGCCGTGAGGTCGCACACCATGGTCTGGAAGTTGAGCAGCGCCTCCATGCGGCCCTGGGAGATCTCGGCCTGGTAGGGCGTGTAGGCCGTGTACCAGGCAGGGTTTTCCAGCACGTTGCGCAGGATGACGCCCGGCGTGTGCGTGCCGTAGTAGCCCTGGCCGATGAAGCTCTTGAGGATGCGGTTCTTCGACGCAATGGCCTGGAGTTCAGCCAGCGCTGCGGCCTCGGTGGCCGGCGCGGGCAGGTCCATGGGGCGCTGGCGCGCGATGGAGCGCGGCACGATGGAATCAATGAGCGCGCGGCGCGAAGCCTCGCCGATCACCGACAGCATGTGTGCTTCGTCGGCGGCGTCGATGCCAATGTGGCGGGGCAGGAATTCAGCGGCGTTTTCAAGCGCCGCCAGGGGCAGGGGGGAGGGCATCTGCATGGCGAGGGACCAGTCTCAAGAGCGATGGGGCGGTGCGGCGGCGCCGTGTGCACGGCGCCGCGGGTGCATCAGGCGTTCTGGGCGAAGGCGGTATAGGCCGTTTCGTCCATCAGACCGGCGAGTTGGCCGGCGTCGCTGAGCTTGACCTTGAAGAACCAGCCGGCGCCCAGCGGGTCGGAGTTGGCCAGGGACGGGTCGGCGCGCAGGGCCTCGTTGACCTCGACGATTTCGCCGGACACGGGCATGTAGACATCGGCAGCGGCCTTGACGGACTCGACCACGCCGGCCACGTCGCCCTGGGCAAAGGTGGTGCCCACCGCGGGCAGGTCCACGAACACCACGTCGCCCAACGCATCCTGCGCGTGGACGGTGATGCCGACGACGGCCGCGGCCGGGTCGGCTGCGTTGATCCATTCATGGTCTTTGGAAAACTGGATGCTCATGAGGGGCTCCGGGAAGAAGAGGTGGAAGGAAAGGGTATGAGAGTGGTCAGCCCGCACTGTAGCCGGGCTGACCTGGGCGCGGTGATAGTTCGCTGCGGTGAATTCAGCCGCGGTAGTAGCGTGTGGGAACAAAGGGCGTGGCAGCCACTTCCATGGGCACGGCCTTGCCGCGCACCATGGCGTTCATGCGCGCGCCTGCGGCAGCATAGGCAGGCGTCACGTAGGCCAGGGCGATGGGCTTGTCGGCAGTGGGGGCCAGCAGGCCGCTGGTGACTTCGCCGATGCGCTCGCCCGACTCGTTTTGCAACTCGGTGTGCTCACGCACGGGCACGCGCTCCAGCGCCACCAGGCCCACGCGCTTGCGCGTGAGAGTGGCCGGGTTGTCGATCTGGGCCAGCACCTTGTCGGCACCGGGAAAACCGCCAGCGCGCGCGCCGCCTGTACGGCGCACCTTCTGGATGGCCCAGTTCAGGCCGGCTTCGGACGGGGTGGTGGTGGTGTCGATGTCGTTGCCATACAGGCACAAGCCGGCTTCCAGGCGCAGCGAGTTGCGTGCACCCAGGCCGATGGGCTTGACCTCGGGCTGGGCCAGCAGCGTGCGCGCCAAGGCCTCGGCCTGCGCGACGGGCACCGAGATCTCGAAGCCGTCCTCTCCGGTGTAGCCGCTGCGCGTCACGAAGCACTGCGCCCCGGCGATGTCGAAATGCCCGCCGGTCATGAACACCAGTTTGTCCACGCCTGGGGCCAGACGCGCGAGCACCGCAGCCGCCTGTGGGCCCTGCAGCGCGAGCAGGGCCTGGTCGGGCAGGGGAATCACCTGGCAGCGTTGGCCGATGCGCTCCTGGATGTGGGCAATGTCGCCCACCTTGCAGGCGCCGTTGACGATCACGAAGAGCTCGTCCTGCGCCATGCGGAAGAACATGAGGTCGTCGATGATGCCGCCCTCGTCATTGAGGAGCAGGCCGTAGCGCTGCTTGCCCACGGGCAGGTCGACCACGTCCACGGGCATCAGCGTCTCGAATGCTGCTGCGGCGTCAGGGCCGACCAGCTTGAGCTGCCCCATGTGCGACACGTCAAACAGGCCGGCCGCCGTGCGCGTGTGGTGGTGCTCGGCCATCAGGCCCAAGGGGTATTGCACGGGCATGGAGTAGCCGGCGAAGGGCACCATGCGGGCGCCCAGTTCGATGTGCAGGGCGTTGAGGGGAGTGGTGAGCAGGTCGGACATGGCGGACATGGCAATGGGCGAAGGCAAATGGTGGAGCGATCTCTCGATCGCCGATTTGCCCCGCTGTCCGCTTTACCTGAGAGATTCACCCCGCCTGCATGGCATGTCACGGGGCTTGCTCCTTCGGTGGGCCGCATGCTGCTGCGGCCTCTCTCCAGCAAGGGAAACACCCGCATCCCTGCGGGCGTGTCGCCAGTCCTTTTGCCTGAGCGTTCGGCTGCTGCCTGCGCCTTCGGCGGCCCGGCCCTGGGGGGCGCGGACTCTCTCCTGACGGGACGGATTCTATCTATTTTGCGTACACGAGATCACGCAGGGCCAGTGAAAGCGATGGCACGTAGGTGATGACCAGGAGGCACAGCAGGACCACGCCCACGAACGGCAACAGGTGGGCGACGATACGATCCAGGGAGATGCGCGCCACCGTGCATGCCGCGAACAGGTTCACGCCAAAGGGCGGCGTGATCATGCCGAGCGCCAGGTTCACCACCATGATCAGCCCGAAGTGCACCGGGTCCACGCCGAAGTGCTGGGCCACCGGCGCCAGGATCGGCGCCAGCACGATGATGGCGGCGCTGGTCTCGATGAACATGCCGATCACGAACAGCGCGGCATTCACGCCCAGCAGGAACAGCGCGGGCGACTGCAGCACCTCCTGCAGCCAGCGGCCGATGGCGTCCGGCACGCCAGCGCGCGTGATAAGGAAGGCAAACAGGCCCGCATTGGCAATGATGAACATGATCACCGCCGACGAGATGGCCGACTTGCGCAGGATGGCGAACAGGTCCGCGACGCGGATCTCGCGGTAGATCAGCATGCCCACCACCAGCGCGTAGAACACGGCCACGGCAGAGGCCTCGGTGGGCGTGAACACGCCGCCGTAGATGCCGCCCAGGATGATGACTGGCATCAGCAGTGCCCAGCCCGCCTGCAGCAGCGCGCGGCCGAAGGGCATGCGCCCATCGCCGTCATGCTTGCCCCAGCCCTTGTACTTGCAATACACCCAGACGAACAACATCAGCGCACCGCTGATGAGGATGCCGGGGCCGAAGCCGGCGATGAACAGCTCGCCAATCGACACCTCGGCCGCCACGCCGTACAGGATCATGGGGATCGACGGAGGGATGATCACGCCCAGCTCGGCACTGGTGGCCTGCAGCGCGGCCGCGTAGCTGGTGGGATAACCGTGCTTGATGAGCGCGGGAATCAGGATGGCGCCGATGGCGAATGTGGTTGCCACCGACGAGCCCGACACAGCTGCGAAGATCATGCAGGTGAGCACGCAGGTCATGGGCAAGCCACCCTGCACGCCGCCCACGATGCTCTTGGCAAACTCCACGAGCCGTCGCGAGATGCCGCCGGTCTCCATGAGGTTGCCCGCCAGGATGAAGAACGGAATGGCTGCGAGCGGAAACTTGTTGATGGAGGCGAACATCTCCTTCACGGAGATCAGCATGTTGGCGTTCGCCACCTGGATGCCCAGGATGGAGGCCAGCCCGATGGAGACGGCCACGGAGATGGTGAGCGCGAAGCACAGCACCATGGTGGAGATCATGACCGTGGTCATAGGGCCCCCACGCGCGTCATTTCATGTACCCGCCGCCCGCCGAGGGGGCCGCTCGCTTGCTTGAGGCGGCTCTGCGCGGCGCTCATTGGGCAGTCTCCAGTTCATGGCGCTGCGGGTCGATCAGATTGCCCACGATGCCGAGGATGCTGAACAGCCCACCCACGGGCATGGCCAGATAGGCCCAGAACATGGAAACCGACTCCAGCCCTGCCATCGACTGCACGCCGCCGCGGCGCGCGTAGTCCCACCCCCACCAGATGATCACGGCGATGAGCGCCAGCGCTGCCAGGCACACCACCCAGTCCAGCACGCGGCGCAGCGGGCGCGGGCTCCAGCGGTAGAGCACGTCGACGCTGACCATGGCGCCCTGCCGGAATGCCATGGGAATCGCCAGAAACACCATCCAGATCAGGCTGAAGCGGATCAGCACCTCGGTCCACTCGGCCGGCTCTTCGAAAACGAAACGCATCAGGATCTGGAACATGCCGAGCGCCGAGGCCAGCGCCAGCATGGCGCAGGCGCCCCACATGGCGACGGCGGTGCTCCAGCGCTCGCAGGAGAGGAAGAAGGTTTTCATGCGCACTCACGAAAATATGAATAAAAACGCCCGTGGCGCATGATCCACGGGCGGTAGCAGCTACTGAAAAGTGAGCGTCACTTGTAGTTGCGGATCTTGTCGAGGTTGGCCTTGCCGAACTCTTTCTCGAACTGCGCGTTCACGGGCGCGAGCGCGGCGACAAACTTGGACTTGTCCAGATCGTCGATCACCGTCATGCCCTTGGCGCGCAGGTCGGCCACGCCCTTGGCGTCGTCCTCGTCCACGCGAGCGCGGTTGGCCTTGGTGCCTTCCTTGGCGGCGTCGATGAAGGCCTGCTTGTCGGCGGCGGAGAGCTTGTCGAACACCCCCTTGTTCATCACGAAAATGCAGGGCGAGTAGACGTGGCCGGTGAGCGAGAGGTGCTTTTGCACCTGGTCGAACTTGGCCGAGATGATGACGGGCAGGGGGTTTTCCTGGCCGTCCACCGTGCCTTGTTGCAGGGCGGTGAACACTTCGGGGAAGGCCATGGGCGTGGTGATGATGCCGAAACCCTTGTACGCGGCGATGTGCACCGGGTTCTCCATGGTGCGCATCTTCAGGCCCTTCAGATCCTCGGGCGTCTTCACGTCGCGCTTGCTGTTGGTCATGTGGCGAAAGCCATTCTCCGCCCAGGCCAGCGCCTTGAAGCCCTTGGCATCGAACTTGGTCAGCAGGTCCTGGCCGATCGGGCCGTCGAGCACGGCGCGGGCGTGGGCCTTGTCACGGAACAGGAAGGGCACGTCCAGGATCTTGGTCTCGGGCACGAAGTTGGGCACCGGACCGGTGGAGCTGAAGGCCAACTCCTGCGTGCCCAGCTGCACCGCCTCGATAGATTCGCGCTCGCCGCCCAGCGCGCCGTTGTAGAAGGTCTGCACCTTGTAGCGCCCGCCTGTGCGCTTTTCGACCTCCTTGGCAAACGTGTCGATGGCGACGCCCTGGTGGGAGTTCTGCGCCGTCGAGATGCTGATGCGCATTGTGGTTTGTGCCAAGGCCGTTGCGGCCATGCCCAGTGCCAAGCCCAGGCCCAGCGCAAGTTTGGTCAGCTGCATGTTGTCTCCTGTGAATCTGCGGGTGCTGCCGAAAAATTATGGCAATGCAACATGACGCAGGTCATAGGGGTTTGCGCGGGGACTTGAGGAGGGCAGTCCTGACCCGTCTTGCCAAGTCCCCGCCCAGCGGTAACCAGGCGGGGTCTCGTCAATGTCGTGCGCCCCGGTAAGAGCGCCTTGATGGAGAAGAAGTATGCGCCGCGGGTTGTGGATGAATTTGCTGAATTTCTCTATAAAAACCTACATTGAAGAAAAATTTTCTGCAGTATCTAGGTTTCACGAATAATGCAGCACATGGATCGCCTAGACAGAAAAATTCTCTCCGTCCTGCAAGGCAATGCACGCGCCAGCCTGCAAGAGATCGGCGCCGCCGTCGGCCTGAGCCCCTCGCCGTGCTGGGGCCGCATCAAGAAGATGGAGGAGGCCGGCGTGATCGAAGGCTATACCGTGCGCCTGAACCCGCTGGCGCTGGACCTGGGCGACACGGTGCTGGTGCAGGTGACGCTGGACAGCCATTCGGACAACACGCTGGAAAAGTTCGGCGAGATGCTTGCCAGTATCCCGGAAGTGGTGGAGGCGCACCTGGTCTCTGGCGACTACGATTACCTGCTGCGCGTGGTGGTCAAAGACACGCGCGACTACGAGCGCCTGCTGCGCGAGAAGCTTTACAGGATCAAGGGTATACGCCACAGCCGCTCGAGCTTCGTGTTGCGCACGCTCAAGAAGGCGGACCTGCCCCTGTTCCCGGGTTAACACTTCTCGCGGCGATTGGCCGTCAGAACTTCCACGTCACGTCCAGGCGTACGTTGCGGCCCGGCTCGGCGAAGCCCCGGCCACTGATGGCGCCAGCGGTACTCACGTAGTAGGCGTAGCTACCCTGGTCGTAGTAGAACTTGTTGAGCAGGTTGCGCGCGCCGAAGGTCACGCGCAAGCGGTCGTTGCCGTAGGGCAGCCAGTTGACGTAGACGTCGTGCACGCCAAAGCCGGGCTTGTGCTTGGTGGCGGTGCGGCTTTCGGAAATCAGATATTCGGTCGAGGTCTTGGATTCCACGAAGCGCCCAAACCATTCCAGGTCCAGGTTCCACGTGGGGATGCGGTAGCCCAGGTTCAGGTTCCAACTGCGGCCGGTGGACACGCCCAGCCCGTAGGCCTCGTCGCCCAGGTCGTAGCCGTTGAGCTGGGGCTTGGCGCTGGCCACAGCAAGACCGCTGCGCCACACGCTGCGATTCCATGCCACACCGACCTCGTAGCCTGAGGACTTCATCGTACCTACGTTGGCCACGGCCCAGGTTGCGCCGGTGGTGGTGGAGATGAAGTTGCGGATCTGCTGGCGGAACACGGTGGCTTTAGCGCTCCACGGGCCCTCGTTGTAGTTCACGCCCAGCTCGACGTTGCGGGCCTTTTCTGGCTGCAGTCCGGGGTCGTTCCGCCAGCGGGTGTTGTCCACATAGAACGCCTCCTTGAGTCCCGCGCCGCGCAGGGCGGTGCCTGCGGACGCGCGCACGCTCAGCGCGTCGGTCGCCATCCAGGTCAGAGACATGTTGGGGCTCAAGCCGCGGCTGGAGATACGCTGCGCGTGGTTGTCGGTGTAGCCGTACCAGTCGTAGCGCGCGCCCGCCCCCAGGAGGAACTGGTCGCCCAGTGGGATGCTGCCTTCGGCGAACAGTCCCTTCACGCTGCTTTCTTCGCGCCCGTTGCTGGTGGATGCGGCGGGCGGGCGGGCATGGACGGCGTTCATCTCGAAGCGATGGATGTTCAGTCCGTAGCGCACGGTGGCGTCCGCCACGCGGGTGGCGGCTTTCAGGTTCAGCCCGCTGGAGGCGATCTCTTCGCCGAACTGATAACCCAGCGGCTTGTTGAACTGCGGCTGCGCGGCCGTCGTGGTGCGCGTGACCTTCATCGTGTCGGAGAACAGACCTAACTCCACGGCCGGAAGGGTGCGCGTGCCGTCATAGCGGTAGGTGACGGTGAGCGTGTCACGCATGGTCTTCTGGGGCATGAGCGAATTTCCCTGGCCCTGCCAGAAGTTGGGGCGCAGGTAGCGCGAACCCTCGTCCTGCACGGCCTGATAGCCCATCGTGAGGCGGTGGCCGGGGGCGATGCGCCAGTTGAGCTTACCCAGACCGCTGCTTTGCGTGGAGCCGCTGTGCGTCTGCCGGGTGCCGTCGCCCGCCTTGTAGTCGCCGTTGTCGTCACGGTTGGCGGACACCAGAAAGTCCACGCTCTCGCCCGCCAGGCCGTACAGCGCCGCATCCCAGCGGTGTCCGTCATTGGAGGCTACGCCGCCGCGCACGCTGGCGCCAAAGGTCTGGCCATCGCGCAGAAGCTGGCGGCCATCCTTGGTGGTCATGCGGATGGAGCCTGCCAGCGCCCCCGGCCCGGCACTCGCGGGTGTGGCTCCGCGGTCGATCTCCACGCTCTGGATGAGTTCCGGGTCGATCAGCAGGCGGGACTGGTGGTGGAACGCCCGGCCGCTCTGCGCCGCGCCGTCCAGCGTGGTGTTGAGCATGGAATCCTCCACGCCCCGGATGTAGAGTTTTTGTGCGATGGCCGCACCGCCACCCACCGACACGGCGGGCTCGTCGCGCAGCATCTCACCCAGGCTGCGCGCCGCGTGGGTCTGCACAGCTTCGCTGGTGACGGTGGTGGTTACGTCGGACACGAGTTTTTCCTGCACGCTGACAGTGGCGAGTGTGGGCTCCTGCGCCAGCGCGAGAGAGGCCGAGAACAGGCCGGGCAGGGCCAGAAGCAAGGGGTAGGGGCAAGGGTGTTTCACGAACATGGAAGAGGGAGCGCCTGGTAGGTGTGGCGAGACCGCTGAGATTGAGAATGGTTATCAACTGGCGTGTAGTATCGGGACAGCTCCGTTCTTCTTCTTTTGCGCTGACAGGGAATATGTTTGCCGCGACAAAAACCTTTGCCTCGATCGTGAATCGCCGGCAGGCCGAGCCCCAGGCGGGGGAAATGACGGCCCTGCTGCTGGACCGTCTGGCGCACGGTGGGGCTTTGAGCGGGCCCGAGCAGGCCGTCGGCGGTTCCGTGTTCAACGGCACGCTGTCCCTGGCCGAACTGCGCGACGGGTTCTTCCTGCACCGCACGGACATCGCGTACCTGCGTGGCTTGACCAGCCGCTTCCCGCTGACCAAGAGCGGGATCAAGATCGTGCTCAAGCTGCAGGGCGGCGGCAGGCTGCGCATCGGCCCCCTGGTCCTGCCGGTGGAGGTGCCCCCAGGCGGGGGTGCCCGGGCGGCGGTGGTGGCACTGCGCGGGCCGGCGCCGTACGAGCACCGCTGCCGCGCGCCGTCGCGCGAGCGCATGCTGGTTCTCACGCTGGCGCCGCACTGGCTGGACAAGGCGGGGCTGGGCCACCTGAATGCGCTGCCCCACCTGACCATGACGGCGTGGGCGCCTTCGCCCAGGGCGGTGTGCGTTGCCGAGCAGTTGTTGGCAGAGGGCCAGGTGCAGTACGGGCGGCTCAGGGGGCTGCAGCAGGAGTGCCTGACGCTCGAACTGGTCATCGAGGCGCTGGCGCAGTGGGTCGCGCCCGCCAATTCCGCCGCCGCATGCGAGGCAGCCGGATTGCGGCCAACCGCGTACCAGAGGGCATGCCATCTGCGCGACTGGCTCGACAGCGGCGCCGCTGACTCCCTCACCATGGGCGCAATCGCGCGGCACATGGGCTGCAACGCCAGCACCCTGCAAACGCAGTTCCGCCAGGCATTCGGCAAGCCCATCTTCGAACACTTGCGCGAAGGCCGCTTGCGCAGGGCGGCCGATGCCATCACGGCACAGGGCATCACCGTGGCGCAGGCGGCGGACTTGGCGGGCTACCGCAGCCCTGCGAATTTCTCCACCGCCTTTCGCCGGCTCTACGGCTTTTCGCCCAAAAATCTCCGCGCGAAGCGCTGACTACCGCGCGGCGCACGCTTCCCGTATTTGAAGCGAAATTGCCCTCTAGCGCTTTCCTGAAAAGCGCTAGCAGCTATTAATAGAGAAGCATCAGCCGAGCAGCAGCGCGTCGTCGGCCAGCTTCTCGCCGCGCACCTTCTCGAACATCTGCAGCAGGTCGGGCACGTCCATACGCGCGCGCTCGTCGCCCGAGACGTCCAGCACCACCTGCCCCTGGTGCAGCATGACGGTGCGCTGGCCTACGTCCAGCGCCTGGCGCATGCTGTGCGTGACCATCATGGTGGTGAGCTGGTTCTCGGCCACGATGCGGGCCGTGAGCTGCAGCACGAAATCGGCCGTGCGTGGGTCCAGCGCGGCGGTGTGCTCGTCCAGCAGCAGGATGCGCGAGGGCTGCAATGCCGCCATGAGCAGGCTCACGGCCTGGCGCTGGCCGCCCGACAGCAGACCGATGCGGTCGGTGAGGCGATTCTCCAGGCCCAGGCCCAGCGTGGCCAGACGTTCGCGAAACATGGCGCGTTCAGACTGCTTGACGGCGCCGCGCAGGCCGCGACGCGTGCCGCGCTGCTGGGCCAGGGCCATGTTCTCCTCGATGGTGAGGTCTTCGCAGGTGCCGGCCATGGGGTCCTGGAACACGCGCGCTACGCGGCGGGCGCGCTCCCACACGGGCTGGCGCGTCACGTCCTGGTTGTCGATGGCGATGCGGCCGGTGTCCACCGACAGGTCGCCCGAGATGGCATTCAGGAAGGTGGATTTGCCTGCCCCGTTGGAGCCGATGACGGTGACGAACTGACCCGCCGGGATGTCCAGCGACATGCCGCGCAGCGCGCGCGTCTCGATGGGCGTGCCGGGGTTGAAGGTGATGAAGAGGTCTTGTGCGCTCAGCATGGGGAGAGCCTTCCTTTCAGCGGCCGCGTGCGGCCAGCTTGCGCTTGAGCTGCGGAATCACGAGGGCGATGGTGACCAGCACGGCGGTCACCAGGTTGAGGTCCTGCGCCTTCAGGCCGATGAAGTCGCTGTTGAGCGCCAGCGCGATGAAGAAGCGGTACACGATGGCGCCGATGATCACGGCCAGCGTGGCCAGCACCAGGCGGCGCGAGGGCAGGATGCTCTCGCCCACGATCACGGCGGCCAGGCCGATGACGATGGTGCCGATGCCCATGGAAATGTCCGAGCCGCCCTGCGTCTGCGCGAACAGCGCGCCCGCCAGTGCCACCAGCGCGTTGGATACGGCCATGCCCAGCAGCACCATGGCGCCGGTGTTGATGCCCTGCGCGCGGGCCATGCGCGCGTTGGAGCCGGTGGCTCGGATGGCCAGGCCGCGCTCGGTGGCGAAGAACCAGTCCATGAACAGCTTGGCCGCGATCACGATCACCAGCAGGATCATCGGGCGCGACCAGTAGTCGTCCAGGCCCGGCGGCTGCAGCAAGGTGAACAGCGTCTCGTCGTTGATCAGCGGCACGTTGGGGCCGCCCATGATGCGCAGGTTGATGGAATACAGCGCGATCATCATCAAAATGGACGCCAGCAGGTCCATGATCTTCAGGCGCACGTTCAGCCAGCCCGTGACCAGGCCGGCAACAGCCCCCGCCGCGGTGGCGGCCACCGTGGCCACATAGGGGTTATGGCCGGTGGAAATGAGGATGGCGCAGACCGCGCCGCCCAGCGGGAAGCTGCCGTCCACCGTCAGGTCGGGAAAGCGCAGCAGCCGGAACGAGATGAAGACGCCCAGCGCGACCAGGCTGAAGATCAGGCCGATCTCGACGGCACCCAGCAGGGAAAAGAGTGACATGGACAGTGGCGGATAGAAAACAAAGCAGGAGCCATGGCGCCATGGCTCCTGCGTGGGGTGCCAGTGGCCCGGGCTGCCGCGGCGGCCCGGCCGTGGCGCGAAGGTTTACTGGACCACTTGCGTGGCGGATTTCACCAGCGCGTCGGAGAGCTTCACGCCCTGCTTCTCGGCGGCGCCGGGGTTCACGAACAGTTCCATCTTCGTGCTGACTTCAGGCTTGATGTCGCCGGGCTTCTCGCCCTTGAGCAGGCGCACCACCATGCGGCCGGTCTGTTCGCCCAGGTCGCGGTAGTTGATGCCCAGGGCGGCGATGGCGCCGCGCTTGACGCTGTCGGTGTCGGATGCCACCAGCGGCACCTTGGCCTCCTGGCCGACCTTCACCAGCGACTCGTAGGCCGAGACGACGTTGTTGTCGGTGTTGGTGTAGATCACGTCCACCTTGCCCACCAGGCTGCGCGCGGCGCTGCTTACGTCCACCGAGCGCGGGGCTGAAGCCTCCACCAGCGTCATGCCCATCTTGGGCAGCAGTTGCTTGAGTTCCTTGACCACGACGACGGAGTTGGCCTCGCCCGGGTTGTACACGATGCCCACGCGCTTGGCGCCGGGCACGACCTGCTTGACCAGGTCCATCTGCTTGTCCAGCGCCAGCATGTCGGACACGCCGGTCACGTTGGTCTTGGAGGGTTCCCAGTTCTTCACCAGCTTGGCGGCCACGGGATCCGTCACGGCAGAGAACACCACAGGCACGGTCTTGGTGGCAGCCACTACGGCCTGGGCAGAGGGCGTGGCGATGGCGACGATGGCGTCGGGCTTGTCACCTACGAACTTGCGCGCGATCTGCGCGGCGGTGCCCGTGTTGCCCTGGGCGCTCTGGTATTGCCACTTGAGGTTTTTGCCCTCTTCAAAGCCGGCGGCCTGCAACTGGGCCTTCACGCCGTCGCGGATCGAGTCCAGGGCGGGGTGCTCCACGATGGCGGTCACGGCAACGGACTTTTGCTGCGCATGCGCCACGGGCGCGAGGGCGGCTGCGGCCAGGGCGATAGCGCCCAGGGGCGCCCAAGACAAACTCTTCATAACGGTTCACTCTCCAATTGAACGTGCGGTGTTTTCCTGTGTTTGTAGTACCAGGCCGGCGCAGGAACCACGCGCGGCCTTGTGGGGAGTCTACCGTTTGCCTGCCGTCCGTGGACGGAACGGGCGCTGCGGCACTTTGGTGTGGAAAGTGCCTCCACGGCTTTTCAGTCAAGCGCTAACAGCTATTAAAAATATAGCATTGCGCAGCAGCCCCTTGGTTACATGCCCGAATAGTTCGGACCACCGCCGCCTTCCGGCGTGACCCAGACGATGTTCTGCGTCGGGTCCTTGATGTCGCAGGTCTTGCAGTGCACGCAGTTCTGGGCGTTGATCTGCAGGCGTTGTGCGCTGCCGCCTTTGGCTTCGTCCGGCACGAACTCGTATACGCCGGCCGGGCAGTAGCGCGCCTCGGGGCCGGCGTACTTGGCCAGGTTCACATTCACCGGCACGCTGGCGTCCTTGAGCGTCAGATGCGCGGGCTGGTCCTCGGCGTGGTTGGTGTTGCTGATGAACACGCTGGACAGGCGGTCGAAGGTCAGCTTGCCGTCCGGCTTGGGATACACGATGGGCTTGCACTCGGCCGCGGGCTTCAGGTAAGCGTGGTCAGGCTTGTCGCGGTGCAGCGTCCATGGAATGTGGCCCTTCAGCACGAACTGCTCGATGCCGTTCATCACCGTGGCCGTGACCAGGCCCTTCTTGAACCAGGCCTTGAAGTTGCGTGCCTTGTTCAGTTCGGTGTAGAGCCAGCTGCCCTCGAAGGCCTTGGGATAGGCCAAGAGCTCATCGTGCTGGCGGCCGCTTTGAATGGCGTCATATGCCGCCTCGGCGGCCAGCATGCCGGTCTTGATGGCGGCATGGCTGCCCTTGATGCGGCTCACGTTCAGGAAGCCCGCCTCGCAGCCCACCAGCGCGCCGCCCGGGAAGACGAACTTGGGCAGGCTCATCAGGCCGCCGGCCGTGATGGCGCGTGCGCCGTAGCCCAGGCGCTTGGCGGGCTTGATGCCCTTAGCCTCGTCGCCCTCCAGGTACCAGCGGATGTTGGGGTGGGTCTTCCAGCGCTGGAATTCCTCGAACGGGCTCAGGTAGGGGTTGCTATAGTCCAGGCCGGTGATGAAGCCCAGCGTGACCTTGTTGTCCTCCAGGTGGTAGAGGAAGGCGCCACCGTAGGTGCTGTTGTCCATGGGCCAACCGGCGGTGTGTAGCACGAAGCCGGGCTGGTGGCGCTGGGGGTCGATCTCCCACAACTCCTTGATGCCGATGCCGTAGGTCTGGGGGTCGCTCTCCGCATCCAGCTTGTAGCGGGCGATGATCTGCTTGCCCAGGTGACCACGCGCACCCTCGGCAAAGATGGTGTACTTGGCATGCAATTCCATGCCCAGCTGGAATTCGCTCGTGGGCTTGCCGTCCTTGCCCACCCCCATGTTGCCGGTGGCCACGCCCTTGACGGAGCCGTCTTCGTTGTAGAGCACTTCAGCGGCGGCAAAGCCGGGGAAAATCTCCACGCCCAGTCCTTCCGCCTGTTCGGCCAGCCAGCGCACCACGTTGCCCAGGCTGACGATGTAATTGCCGTGGTTCTGAAAGCACTGAGGCAGCAGGAAATTGGGCGTGCGCAGGGAGGACTTCTCGCCCAGGAACACCATGGCGTCGTCGGTCACGGGCTGGTTCAGCGGCGCGCCCTTGGCCTTCCAGTCAGGGATCAGTTCGGTCAATGCCTTCGGGTCCATGATGGCGCCGGACAGGATGTGCGCGCCCGGCTCGGAGCCTTTTTCGAGCACGACGACGGAAACGTCCTGGCCCTTCTCGGCCGCCAGTTGCTTCAGGCGGATGGCGGTGGCAAGCCCGCCGGGGCCGCCGCCGACGATCACCACGTCATATTCCATGGCTTCCCGGGGACCGTAGGTGCTCAGAATTTCGTCGTTCGTCATGGGTGTCTCTTCTGCTTCGATAGTGGAAAAAGGCAGGGTGCCGGCCTGTGGGAGCGATGGCCCTGTGTGGTGACCGATTGTATTCAGGCCGTCGCACAGGAATCGCACGGTCGTTCACTTCTCGCTGTGCCGTCCAGACACTTCATTTTGTGCAGTGCACAAGCGCAAACGGGGCGTTCGCGTACCTTCGCTTTATGGGGGAACGAACTGAAAAACGGCAAGCGATGCCCGCTTTTTCGAATCCCGCATTCCGTAATTTGGCAGCACTTTCGTTATGTGAAAGTGAAGGCCACGGCAAAACCCGAGTCTGGCACCGCGACGGCCAGCGCTGTGGTGTGGCAACCTGGCGAAAATTGGACGGGACACTAGGGTAAACACTTAGCTAGAGCAGGGGCATTCCGCGGGAGATGCTTGTTACCAGCCACTTCCGAATAAAGTCACACTTATTTACATTTGGCGGTTTTTCCTTCTCGTGTTTGCTTCACGGACGGTAAGTCAGCCGTTCACGTTCCGAGGTACACATGGAAAACTTTCGTATCGGCACCCGCCTGACGGCTGGGTTTGGCCTGCTCATCCTGTTTGCGGTGCTCATGCTCACAGTGGGGGTGTGGCAGTTGCAGGAGGTGGCCGGGAGCACGCGGCAAATCCTTTCTGTGCCGCTCCAGAAGGAACGGCTGGTGACCGACTGGTACGGAGTGATTCGCGCCAGCATCCAGCGTGCCACTGCTGTCGCGCGCAGCAGCGACGACTCGCTGACGGAGTTGTTCGCCGCAGAGAACGCCGCGTCGAGCAAGGAAACCAACGAACGGCAGGCCCAGTTCGTCAAGCTCATTTCCGGCAGCGAAGAGCAAGCCCTCTTTGACACTCTCAGTGGACACCGTCAGGCATACATCCAGGCCCGCGACGCCATCATCGCCGCCAAGAAGGGCGGGCAGGCAGAGCAGGTGACCACCTTGTTCGAGCGCCAGTTCGTTCCTGCCTCCCGTGGCTATCTGGAAAGCCTGGCGGCGCTGCGCGACTTCCAGCGGGCCAGTATCGATCGCACCGGGCAAGACATCGACAGCAGCGCTACCGCAAGCTCCTGGCTGATGGGCGGCATCGGGCTGGTGGTCCTGGTGGCGGGCATCGGTGTGGCCTGGATCCTTACCCACAGCATCACTGCGCCGTTGGCCCGCGCTGTCCAAGCAACGCAGGTGGTCGCCGCAGGAGACCTCACGCATGCCGTGCACTCCAGCGGCCGGGACGAAGGTGCCCAGCTGTTGCAAGCGCTGCAAGCCATGACCGACCGTTTGCGTACCATCGTGGGCGAGGTGCGCCAGGGCGCCGACAGTATCGCGGGCGCGTCGGCAGAGATTGCCGCAGGCAACCTGGACCTGTCCCGGCGAACGGAACAGCAAGCCAGTTCGCTGGAGGAAACGGCAGCTTCCCTGGAAGAGCTGACGTCGACGGTGCGTCAGAACGCCGACAACGCCCATCAAGCCAACCAACTGGCGCGCACGGCGGCAGAGCAGGCCCAGCAGGGCGGCCAGGTGATGGACGATGTGATGCAGACCATGCGCGCCATCGATGCGTCGTCGCGCAAGATCGTGGACATCATTGGCGTGATCGACTCTATTGCCTTCCAGACCAACATCCTTGCGCTCAACGCGGCGGTCGAAGCGGCACGGGCCGGCGAGCAAGGGCGGGGGTTTGCCGTGGTGGCCTCCGAGGTGCGCTCATTGGCCGGCCGTTCGTCCGAAGCGGCGAAGGAGATCAAGGACTTGATCGGACGTTCGGTCGATACCGTCGAGGCGGGTAACCAACTCGTGGCGAAGGCCGGCACATCCATCCAGGACATCATTCGCAGCGTTGACCAAGTGAGCGCGCTGGTGGGCGAAATCAGTGCGGCAAGCCGTGAACAGAGCTCGGGCATCGAGCAGGTGAATATCGCGGTGGCGCACATGGACCAGGCGACGCAGCAGAATGCCGCGCTCGTCGAAGAGGCCACCGCTGCGACGCAATCGCTGCAGGGCCAGGCGGCGCAAGTGGCCCAGGCCGTAGGGGTCTTCCGCGTTGATTCCTCGGCAGTCGCATTGCCGGCACCGCAAGCCTGATCCGGGATACCACCGCACTTGCCACCCCGGCGGGCCCCCGGGGCCTGGCGCTGGCATAAGGGCAACGGTTGGCTTACCTGGGCGTCAGCAACAGCCGCGCCTCGAACCCGCCAGTCTCGCCAGCCAGGGGTGACGTGAGTTGTAGTTGGGCATCGTGCTTGGCCGCAATGGTCGCGACGATGGACAGACCCAGCCCATACCCCGTGCGGTCCGCGCTCTGGCGCACATGGCGCTGCTGCAGGGTCTGCAGGCGGTCGCTGCTCACACCCGGGCCGTGGTCGCGCACGGCGATGGCGCAGCCGGGGCCCACGATGAGTTCCACCGCGCTGTCGCCGGCATAGCTCAGTGCGTTCTCCAGCAGGTTGCGCAGGGCAATGGCCAGCGCGTCGAAATCGCCCCGCGCTACGGGAGCGGGCCCTTCGTAAGCGGTCACCAGGTCCAGCCGGTCGGCGGCGCGATCATCCTGCCAAAACTCCTGCGCCACCGTGGTGGCCAGATGGGCCAGGTCCACGGGCTCCCGGGTGTAGGGAGCACTGGACTCGGCGCGCGACAGCTGCAGCAGCTTTTCGGTGCGGCGGCTCAGCGTTTGCAGCGCGGCGATGGCGGCCTGCACGTCATCACGGTGCAGGCCATGTTCCAGCGCGGTCTGTAACCGCAGGCGGGCCGCGGTGAGCGGCGTGCGCAGTTCGTGCGCAGCGTTGGCGGCCAGGGCGCGTTCCACGTCCAACGCGCGGGACAGGCGGTCCAGCAACCGGTTTACATGGTCTTCCACGCTGCGCAGTTCACGCGGCAGGCCGGGCAGGGCGATCGGGGTGAGCTGCTGCCCGTCGCGCAGGCTGATCTCGTGCGTGAGAGCGTCCAGCACCTGCAATTCGCGCCGCGCGATGCGCCGCAGCAGCAGCGCCAGCAGGGGCAGCATGGCCACCATGACGATGCCCAGGCCGACCAGGGTGCGGTTCACCGCCTCGCGCCGCTCGTGCAGCGGGTCGGCCACCTGCATGAAGAGGGGGCGAGTGGGGTGCGACAGGGTGTAGACACGCCATCCGTGCGTGTTCTCGAAGCCTGGCGCCAACGGTACGTCGAACTGCTCGGGCTGGGCCTCGGCCGACCGCGCCAGCACGCGCGTGTCGGGCGCGACGATCTGGTAGAGCAGGTCGGCATCGGCAAACGATCCCGGAGAGGGCAGGACCAGCGGCCCCTCGGTCGCGTCGCGCGGGCCGGCCGCGTCCAGGTGGTCCAGGGCAATATCGAAGAAACGGTGTGAGACCTCGACCAATTCGTTGTCGAAGTTGTAACTGATCTCGCGGTCCGTGTACCACACCACGCCCAGCACGCACAGCAGCCACACGCCGCCCACCCAGAGGATCAGGCTGCGCGTCAGTCGCCCCGCAAGGGTCTGCGTGCGCAATGGCCCGCGCAGGTGCGCCCTCATGCCGTTGCGCCTTCGTCAGGACGGTGCACGAGGCGGTAGCCCAACCCGCGCAGGGTCTCGATGTGTTCGCGCCCCAGCTTGCGCCGCAGCCGGCTGATGAACACCTCCAGCGTGTTGCTATCGGCCTCGTCGTCAAAGCCATACAGCGCGTCCTGCAGGCTTTCGCGCGTGTGGATGCGCTCGGGGCGGGTTGCCATCACGCGCAGCAGCGCCCATTCCTTCTGCGTGAGCGCGATCGGCACCCCGGCGCGGCGCACCTGCTCGCGCGACAGGTCAATCTGCAGGTCGCCCAGCGCCAATACCGGTACATAGGCGGCGTTGCGGCGGCGTTCCACCGCGCGCAGGCGGGCCAGCAGTTCACCGGGGTCGTAGGGCTTGACGAGGTAGTCGTCCGCTCCCGCGTCCAGACCGGCGATGCGGTCGCTGACCTGGTCGCGCGCCGTCAGCACGATGACGATGGGCCGGTCCTTGAGGGCACGGATCTGCGGCAGCAGGCTCAGGCCATCCCCGTCGGCCAGGTGCAGGTCCAGCAGTACCGCGGCGTACTGGGCCGCGCGCAGGGCGGCGCCGGCCTGCGCCAGGCTGGGAACGGCATCGACCACGAAGGCCTTGGCGCGCAGATAGCCGCACACGGCCTCTGACAGGGCTTCGTCGTCTTCTACCAGCAGCACGCGCATGCAAATTTCTCTAAGGTGGGTGAGGCCGAAAGTGTAGGGCGCTGTGCGGGCGGTCTGGTGTTCATGGTGCATTCAGGCCGCGGGCGTAGCCTGACGGGGTGCCGTTTTCTGCCCACGGCGGTTGTTGTGCCGCCAGCCCTTGCCATGCCCTTCTGGAATTTGCGCCGCCTGTATGCGGTGACGTTGTTGCTTTTCCTGTTGCTCGTCTTGTGGGACGCTTCGGGCCTGGATCTGCCATTGGCCCGCCTGTTTGGGGGGGCGCAGGGCTTTGCCTGGCGTGACCACCACACCTTTGCCCTGCTGACGCACGAGGGTCCGCGCTATGCGAGCGGCGCGCTGCTGGCCGCACTGGCGGTGGGGGTGTGGCGGCCCTGGGGATTCCTGCGCATCATGGCGCCGGCGCAGCGCGCGCAACTGGTGCTGTCCGTCATCGGGGCGATGCTGGCGGTTTCGGTGTTCAAGCGCCTGAACACCACCAGCTGTCCCTGGGATCTGGCCGAGTTCGGCGGGGTGGCGCAGTACATCTCGCACTGGGTGTGGGGCGTGCGCGACCTGGGGCCGGGGCACTGCTTCCCTGCGGGGCATGCCTCGGCCGCGTTTGGTTTTGTAGCGGGCTGGTTCGTACTGCGCCGCGCGGCGCCGAACGTGGCACGCCTCTGGCTGCCCGGCGCTCTGATGGCCGGGCTGGCACTGGGCTGGGCGCAGCAGATGCGCGGTGCACATTTCATGAGCCACACACTGTGGTCCGCCTGGACCTGCTGGACCGTGGGCCTTGCGTGGGAAAGTCTGGCGCAGCTGCACGTGCGCCTGGGAGTAGCGGCAGATACAAAGCTGAACGAAGCCTGAGCGGCGTCTTCAGCTTGGCTTCAGTGGCAGGTTCCACGATGGCGGCATGTCTTCGCGCGCCTCTATTGCCTCTGCCTCCTCGGCCTCCGTGCCGCTTGTGTCATCTTCCAGCCCTGCCGACGAAGGCCTCTTGCGTGGTGCGCTGCGCCGGCTGGATGGCTGGATGACCACCCCGCTGTCGGCGCAGCAGGTGGTGGTGCGCCTGTCGCTGTACCTGGTACTGGCGGCCAACTGGCCGCTGTGGCTGCAGATCACGCGCATTGGCGGCGCGCCCAGCCTGTACCTGCGTTCAGCGGCTGCCTTGGCCGTGCTGACGGCGTGCGGCACGGTGGCCATCCTGGCATTCACCGCTTGGACGCGCGGCATGAAGCTGCTGTGGTGGCTGGTGGTCATGGTGGCCGCGCTGTCGCAGTACTACATGCTGACTTACAGCGTGGTCATGGATCCCGGCATGGCCGCCAATGTGCTGCAGACCGATGCGCGCGAGGTGGCCGATCTGCTGAGCCTGCGCATGCTGGCTGCGGTGCTGGCCGTCGCGGCGCTTCCCTCCTGGTGGTTGCTGCGTGTGCGTATTCCCGCCATGCGGCCGCTGCGCCAGGTGGGCCGCAACCTGGCGCTGCTGGTGCTGGCGCTGGGTCTGGCCGCCGGCACGGTGGCGGCCATGTCGCGGGACCTGGCGCCGCTGATGCGCAACCACCCGCACCTGCGCTACCTGATGAACCCCTTGGCCAGCCTGTACTCCACCTCCGTGTCGGCCCTGCGACCGTTGTTCGCGCGCAGCCGCACGCTGGTGCCGATGACCCAGGGCGCCGCGCTGGGCGCCAGCTATGCGGCCGGGGCGCGGCCCATGCTGTTCGTGCTGGTGGTGGGCGAGACGGCGCGTGCGGACCATTTCGGCATCAACGGCTATGGCCGCGACACCACGCCGGAACTGACCAAACGCAACGTGATGAGCTGGCGCGAAGTGCGCTCGTGCGGCACCAGCACGCTGGCGTCGCTGCCTTGCATGTTCTCGCCACTGGGCAAGAGTGCATTCGAGTCGCGTGACAACGACTACGAGAACCTGCTGGACGTGGCGCAGGCCGCGGGTATGGGCGTGCTGTGGCTGGACAACCAGTCCGGCTGCAAGGGCGTGTGCGACCGCGTGCCGCACGCATCGGCCGCCGAAGGCCTGGATGCCGAGGCGCGCAAGCAGTTGTGCGATGGCGGAGAATGCCGCGACGAGGCCATGCTGCACAACCTGGATGCGCGCCTGGCCGCCTTGCCTGCGGCGCAGCGCGAGCGCGGCGTGCTGCTGGTGCTGCACCAGATGGGCAGCCATGGGCCGGCCTACTACAAGCGCTCGGCCGATGCAGGCAAGCGCTTCATGCCCGAATGCCGCACGGAAGTGCTGGCCGACTGCACCCACGGCGAACTGGTGAACGCCTACGACAACTCCATCGCCGCAACGGACGCCTTCCTGGGCAAGACCATCGACTGGCTGCGCGGCCAGAGTGCCAAGTACGACACGGCCATGTTGTACCTGAGCGACCATGGCGAGTCGCTGGGCGAGTACGGGCTGTTCCTGCACGGCATGCCCTACGGCGTGGCGCCTGATGTGCAGAAACATGTGCCCATGGTGGCCTGGATGGATGGCGCGTTCCTGCGCCGTGACGGGTTGGCGGCCGACTGCCTGCGCGCCAGCGGCGATGCGCCGTTGACGCACGACAACCTCTACCACACCGTGCTGGGCCTGCTGGACGTGCAGTCGCCTTCCTACCAGCGCCCGCTGGATGCCTTCAGCGGCTGCCGGAGCACCGTGTTGGCATCCAAATAAAAACAGCCGCCAACGCTTATCTATCAAGCGCTAGCAGCTATTGTTTTAAGAGCGCCTTGGCGCTCAGGCCTTCTTCTCGCGCGGCAGGCGGCCCATCAGGTAGAACTCGGGATTGGGCTGCATGCCGGCAAAGCTGGCCATGCGGTTGGACAGGCCGAAGAACGCGGTGATGGCCGCGATGTCCCAGATGTCCTCATCGTCAAAGCCGTGGGGGTACAGCGCCTCGAAGTCGGCGTCCTCGATCTCGTGCGCGCGCTGGCAGACCTTCATGGCGAAGTCGAGCATGGCCTTCTGGCGCGGCGGAATGTCGGCCTTGCGGTGGTTCACCGCTACCTGGTCGGCCACCAGCGGCTTCTTCTCGTAGATGCGCAGGATGGCCCCGTGTGCCACCACGCAGTACAGGCACTGGTTGGCGGCGCTGGTGGTGGTGACGATCATCTCGCGCTCGCCCTTGGTGAGGCTGCCTTCTTCCTTCAGCATCAGCGCATCGTGGTAGGCGAAGAACGCGCGCCATTCGGCCGGGCGGCGGGCGAACGCCAGGAACACGTTGGGGATGAACCCGGCCTTTTCCTGCACCTCCAGGATGCGGGCGCGGATGTCCTCGGGCAATGTGTTCAGGTCGGGGAAGGGATAGCGCTCGGCCATGGGTGTCTCCTGATTTTTTATGAAAGGTCTGGTCCGAGCATAGCCGAGCGTGCCGCGCCATCGCGCGAGCGCAGCAGCGCCATCAATGCGTCCATGGCCTGACCCAGTGCGGCGATGTGCGGGTTGGCGGGTTCCAGTTGCTGCAGTGCGCACTGCGCGGCCTCCAGCGTGCTGAGCTGGTGCGGCGCGTGCGCCTTGCGCACGGCGTAACGCGTGGGCGGTACCTGCTGCAGGGCCAGGCGCGGCAGGGCCTGCAACGCAGGGTTGGCCCACAGCATCCTGCGGCTCTTGCGCCAGGTACCGTCCAGCACCACCAGGCGCAGCCGTTCGGGCACTGCCAGCCAGTCGGTCGACAGCGGCGGCGCGGGCAGCATGGGGTGCTGCGGGTCGGGCGGCGTGGGCGGGTACAACAGCACTGCGCGGCGCGGTGCCTGCCGGTCGCCATCAACCCAGGGGGCGTTGATTTCCTGCACCAAGGCAGCGTCGCCGAACGTTTCGCCCACCACGATGCGGCTGCCCGGCAGGCACAGGTGCAGCAGCCGTGCCGTGCCCTTGGCCTGGTGCTGCTCCAGCGGGTGCATGAGGATCAGTACCTGCACTTGGTGCGCCACGGGCCGCACGGCGGCGCAGATGCAGGCTGCGGCGGGGCGCTGGCAGCGGAGGCATACGAGCCGGCGGGCCAGATGGGTGCAGGAGGGCATCGGGGTTGTCAAAAACAGAAGCGCCCAGCGCTTGTCAGGTAAGGGCTGGGCGGTATTTTGATGCTTGGCCCGGGTGTGGGCCTGAGCAGGGCGGCGGCGGTGCTTATTACAGCGTGCCGGCGCGCACGGCTTCGAGGGCAGCCTTCACGCCGGCGCCGTAGGCCGGGTCGGCCTGGGTGCAGTGCGCGATGTGGCGGTCAATGATGTGCTGCGACACGCCGTTGATGTTGCGCGCGGTGTTCTCGCACAGCAGGCGCTGTTTCTCGGGCGTCATCAGGCGGAACAGGTCGCCGGGCTGGGTGAAGTAGTCATCGTCGTCCTCGCGGTAGTTCCAGCGGCTGGCGTCACCGTAGAGCTTTTCCACCGGTTCGGCGTACGCGGGCTGCTCTTGCCACGCACCCTGGGTGTTGGGTTCGTACGCAATGGTGCGGCCGGCATTGCCGTCCACGCGCATGGCGCCGTCGCGGTGGTAGATGTTGACCGGGCAGCGCGCGGCGTTCACCGGGATCTGGTGGTGGTTCACACCCAGGCGGTAGCGCGCGGCGTCGGCGTACGAGAACAGGCGCGACTGCAGCATGCGGTCGGGCGACGGGCCGATGCCGGGCACCAGGTTGCTGGGCGCGAACGAGGCCTGCTCCACGTCGGCGTAGTAGTTGTCGGGGTTGCGGTTGAGCTCCATCACGCCGACTTCGATCAGCGGGAAGTCCTTCTTGCTCCACACCTTGGTCAGGTCGAAGGGGTGGAAGCGGTAGGTCTGCGCCTCTTCCTCGGTCATGATCTGCACGCACAGCTTCCACTTCGGAAAGTCGCCGCGGTCGATGGCTTGCAGCAGGTCGCGCTGGCTGCTTTCGCGGTCATGGGCGACCACGGCGGCGGCCTCCTGGTCGGACAGGTTCTCGATGCCCTGCTGGCAGACCCAGTGGAACTTCACGTAGTGGCGCTCGCCCGCGTGGTTGATGAGGCTGTAGGTGTGCGAGCCAAAACCGTGCATGTGGCGGTAGCCGCGCGGAATGCCGCGGTCGCTCATCACGATGGTGATCTGGTGCAGCGCCTCGGGCAGGCCGGTCCAGAAGTCCCAGTTGCTCTCGGCGCTGCGCATGTTGGTGTAGGGGTCGCGCTTGACGGCCTTGTTCAGGTCGGGAAACTTGAGCGGGTCGCGGAAGAAGAACACCGGCGTGTTGTTGCCCACCAGATCCCAGTTGCCTTCCTCGGTGTACATCTTCACGGCGAAGCCGCGGATGTCGCGCTCGGCGTCGGCCGCGCCGCGCTCGCCGGCCACCGTGGAAAAGCGCGCGAACAACTCGGTCTGCTTGCCGATCGACGAGAACACCTTGGCGCGGGTGTAGCGGGTGATGTCACCGGTCACCGTGAAAGTGCCGAAGGCGCCCGAGCCCTTGGCGTGCATGCGCCGCTCGGGGATCACCTCGCGGTGGAAGTGGGCGAGCTTTTCCAGGTGCCACAGGTCTTGCAGGAGCATGGGGCCGCGCGGGCCCGCGGTCAGCGAATCCTGGTTATTGGCCACGGGTGCGCCGGCGGCGGTAGTGAGGCGATGGGTCATGGGAGAGCTCCTTTCTGGACTGCTGCGGGTTAAATAGATGTGAACTATTTGTTTTGAATAATTATTGTTTTCATCTATTTAAACGGCAAGCCCAAACCCATTGAATTTCCGCAACGCGGCAATAGACGCAGGCTTGCCTACACTGTAGAGCGGTAACCTGGAAAAAGGTTTGACATGCATTACGACATCGTGATCGTGGGGGGTGGGGCCGGCGGCCTGGAACTGGCTGCACGCCTGGGGCGCGCGCTGGGGCCGCGACAGGGGCGTGAGCGGGTGCTGCTGGTGGACCGCTTTGCGTTCCACATCTGGAAGCCCACGCTGCACGAAGTCGCGGCCGGGACGCTGGACGCCCATCAGGAGGGTCTGTCGTACCCCGTGCTCGCGCGGCGCAACCATTTCAGCTTCACCATGGGCGAACTGGCCGGGCTGGACGCCGCGCGCAAGACCATCGCCCTGGCCCCTCAGCGCAATGCACATGGCGAGGAGGTGGTGCCCGCGCGCACGCTGAGCTTCACGCGCCTGGTGCTGGCGCTGGGCAGCGGCTCCAACGCCTTTGGCACCCCGGGCATCGAACACGCCTATCTGCTGGAAAACGTGCGCGATGCGCAGCGCTTTCATGCCGACTGGCTGAGCGCCTGCGCGCGGGCATCGTTCACGGACAAGCGCGCGCTGTCCATCGCCATCGTAGGCGCGGGCGCCACGGGGGTGGAGCTGTCCGCCGAGCTGCTGGAAGCCCATGCAGAGCTGCTGGAGAGCCTGGGCAGCAGCCAGCGTTTTCGGCTGGACGTGACGCTGGTGGAGGCGGGCGACCGCATTCTGGGCGGCCTGCCCGAGCGCATCTCTGCCCAGGCCGCCGTGGCCCTGCGCCGCAAGCAGGTGCGGGTGATGACGGGCACGCGCGTGCTGGAGCTGCGCCCGGGCGTGCTGGTCACCTCGGCCGGAGAGATCGCGGCCGAGATGATGGTCTGGGCCGCGGGCATCAAGGCCGCGGACGCCAACGCCGCGCTGGGCCTGGAAGTGAACCGGCTCAACCAGTTCGTGGTGGACGAGCGGCTGCGCACCTCGGCCCCTGACGTGCTGGCCCTGGGCGACTGCGCGGCCTGCGTGTGGGACGGTGGCCGCATGGTCCCGGCACGCGCGCAGGCCGCGCACCAGCAGGCCGACTACCTGGCGCGCGTGCTGCTGGCGCTGCTGCGCGAGCGCGAGGTGGCGGAGCCCTTCGTCTACCGCGACTTCGGCTCACTCGTGTCGCTGGGCGAGAACAAGGGCGTGGGCAACCTGATGGGCGGCCTGGCGGGGCGCAACTTCTTCGTGGAAGGGCTGATCGCCAAGTGGATGTACATGTCGCTGCACCTGATGCACCACCGCGCCATCCTGGGCCTGGGCAAGACGGCGGTGCTGGCGCTGGCGCGGCTGCTGCAGCAACGCGTGTCGGGGCGGCTCAAACTGCACTGACCGGCGCGACGGCGGCTTCAAAAACCATAGCTGGCAGCGCTTGCTGCGATTAGATTTCAGGCAGTAAATGCCTTGAATTGCTTGAATGGCAAGCGCCAACAGCTCACTTTTTTGATGACTTATCCCGCCAGCAGCTTCTGCACCAGGTCCGCGGCCGTGGACGCGCCGTACTTGCGCATGAGCCGCGCGCGGTAAATCTCCACCGTGCGGTGGCTGATGTCCAGCGCGCGGCCGATCTCCTTGGAGGTCATGCCGTCCAGCAGCCGCGCGGCCACCTCGCGTTCGCGCGCCGTCAGCTCGGCGCGCACGGGGCGCTGCGCGCTCAGGTCCTCGAAGCTCCAGATGCCCGAGGCGTGCGGATCGTTGCGATCCAGCGCGCGACCGGACACGTGGCACCAGAAGGTTTCGCCGTTGGCGCGCTTCATGATGCGGTTGTCGGCATAGTGGCCGCGTGCGTTCAGGATGGGCGCCATGCGTGCGCCCAGCCGCTCATATTCGTCCGGGCTGGGGTAGAGGATCTGGAAGGACTGGCCGATGAGCAGTTCGCGCGAGGCGCCGAACATTTCGCACACATGGCGGTTGCAGTCCACCATGGTGCGGTTGCGCGAAATCACCAGGCCCACGGGTGCCATCTCGAAGGCCAAGCGGTAGTCGGCAACATTCATAGTGGTGCAAGTCTTTAGGGAAAACTACTTAGAAAACTACGTAGTATCGTAGCGCATCCACCCAGCAAACCAGGAGACTGTAGTGAACAAGCTTTACCCCTCGGCGGCCGAAGCGCTCAAGGGCGTCGTGGCCGATGGCCAGCTGATGGCCGTTGGCGGTTTCGGCCTGTGCGGCATTCCAGAGGCTTTGATCGATGCGCTGCAGGCCAGCGGCGTGAAGGACCTCACGGTGATTTCCAACAACGCGGGCGTTGACGGCTTCGGCCTGGGCAAGCTGCTGGAGACGCGCCAGATCAAGAAGATGATCAGCTCCTACGTGGGCGAGAACAAGGAGTTCGAGCGCCAGTACCTCGCGGGCGAGCTGGAGCTGGAGTTCACCCCGCAGGGCACGCTGGCCGAGAAGCTGCGCGCCGGCGGCGCGGGCATCCCGGCCTTCTTCACCAAAACCGGTGTGGGCACCATCGTGGCCGAGGGCAAGGAGCTGCGCGAGTTCGACGGCGAGACCTACGTGATGGAACGCTCGCTGGTGCCGCAGGTCTCGCTGGTCAAGGCGCAGCGGGCCGATAAGTCGGGCAATCTCCAGTTCCGCCTGACGGCGCGCAACTTCAACCCGGCCGCCGCCATGGCCGGCAAGCTGTGCATCGTCGAGGTGGAGGAGGTGGTGGAGACCGGCGCCCTGGACCCCGACCAGATCCACCTGCCCGGCATCTACGTGCACCGCATCGTGCACAACCCGACCCCCGAGAAGCGCATCGAGAAGCGCACCATCACCGAGAAAGCAGGAGCCTGAACCATGCCGTGGACCCAAGACCAGATGGCGGCCCGCGCCGCGCAAGAACTCGAAGACGGCTTCTACGTCAACTTAGGGATAGGCATTCCCACGCTGGTGGCCAATTTCACCGGCGATAAAGAGGTGTGGCTGCAGTCGGAGAACGGCATGCTGGGCATCGGAGCCTTTCCCACCGAGGACAAGGTGGATGCCGACCTCATCAACGCCGGCAAGCAGACCGTCACCACCATCCCCGGTTCGTCCATCTTCAGTTCGGACCAGTCGTTCGCGATGATCCGCGGCGGCAAGATCAACCTGTCCATCCTGGGCGCCATGCAGGTCAGCGAGAAGGGCGACCTGGCCAACTGGATGATCCCCGGCAAGATGGTCAAGGGCATGGGCGGCGCCATGGACCTGGTGGCCGGTGTCAAGCGCGTGATCGTGCTCATGGAGCATGTGGCGCGCAAGAAGGACGGCACCACCGACCTGAAGATCCTGCCGGCCTGCACGCTGCCGCTGACGGGCGTGGGCGTGGTGGACCGCATCATCACCGACCTGGGCGTGATGGACGTCACCCCCGAAGGCCTGAAACTGGTGGAACTGGCGCCGGGTGTGAGCTTCGAGGACATCCAGTCCAAGACCGGCGTGCCGCTGCTGCGCTGAGGACAGGCACCCGCCAGGCCGCCATGCGCATGCACGGCGGGGGCGCGGGGCCAAAACTACGGGCCGGGTGGGATCACCCGGCTTTTTTGTCTTTTTGCGCAAGGCAAAGCGCCGTATAGTGCGCGTGACATTTTTTAACATTTCGTCTGCGCATGAACGCACCCGACCTCAGCCCGGCGGCTTTTGCCGACGGAGACAGCCATTACCTGCGTGCCATCACCGACATGGCCGATCGCCGCACCGTGGTCACGCAGGAAGCGCTTTACACCGACCGGGGCATCAAGCTGGTAGACAAGGGCGCGCGCGTGGACAGCCGGCTCTACGACCGCTTGGTCAAGCACAAGCTGCGCGGTAGCATCGACGAGCATCTGGCCATGGACGACATGGTCAGCGTGCAGTCCATCGTGCAACTGGCCGCGTCGCAGTGCGAGCACGACACGCTGGCCTATCTGCTGGTGCACACGCTGGATGGCATGACCGCCGAGAAGCTGCTCGCGCCCGTGCGCGCCTTGCTGCTGCCGCCGTCGCTGGCCTTCAAGCTCACCGTCATGCGCGAGCAGCATCCGGCGCTGTTCGAGCACAGCGTGCGCATGATGCTGGCGGCCGTGTACCTGGGCATCAAGAGCGGCTGGAGCGACCGCGAATGCGTGCCTCTGGCGACTGCGGCGCTGCTGCACGACATCGGCGTGCTGCACATGGACCCCGTCTGGCACGACCCGGCCAACAAGATGACGGCCGTCGGGCGCCAGCAGCTCATGGCGCACCCCATCACGGCCATGTTGATCATCCGGGGGCAGAACATGTTCCCGCGCGTGGTGGAGCAGGCCGTGCTGGAACACCATGAATGCATGGATGGCAGCGGTTATCCGCGCGGCCTGCAGGGGGACCAGATCTCGCTCATGGGGCAGATCCTGATGGTGGCCGAGGTGGTGGCCGCCTTCTTTGAAAAATACGCCAACGAGGCCGCGGCCCAGCGCCTGTCGCTCACGCTGCGCCTGAACCACCGCAAGTTCCCCGCAGCGCTCATCGCCTGTCTGCTGCCCGTGCTGCAGATACGCGCCGTGCAGACCGATGTGCAGGTCACGCCGGCAGATGTGGAGCGGCTCATTGAACAGCTGTCCACGGCCTTCGGCGACTGGGACACCCGCCGCGCCGGGCTGTCGCCAGAGGCTGCGGAATCCGAGGCCTGCGCCTTCGTGGAGCAGCGGCTTTCCGCGCTGCAAAAAACCCTGTTCGAGGCCGGCTCCCATCCCCAGCAGCAGGCCGAGGCCCTGCAATACCTGCAGGGCGATGAACAAGGCTTGGCCGAACTGGCCCTGCTGGGGCGGGAAGCCCTGTGGCAACTGCAGGGCATCGTGGACGCCACCCACAGCCGCTGGCTCACGCTGCAACACAGCCCGCAGGCGGGCGACCAGGCGGTCGTGCAGTGGCGCGATGCCTGCGCAGTGCGCTTGGCGCAGCGCTGAAATCTGCGCTCCTGACGCACCGCCGGATCAGACGCTAGGCCCTGACGCCGGCCGGGTTGAAACCGCCAACCGCCGATGATTACTGTATATTTGAACAGTATTCATCGGCGGTTCGCATGGCGGCTTTTCTTTCCTCTTCCCTGAACGCGCTGCCCGGCGTCTGGCAGGGCGATGCCTGGGCGCACGCGCCGCAGCCGGCGCTGGCCACGGGCCATGCGCCGCTGGATGCGCAACTGCCCGGTGGGGGGTGGCCGCTGGGGTGCATGAGCGAGTTGCTGCTGCCTCCCCAGGCCCATCCCGAGTGGACCCTGGTGATGCCGGCCCTGGCCGCGCACCTGGCGCAAGGCCCGGGACGCGCGGTACTGGTCACGCCGCCGCTGGAGCCCTTCCTGCCGGCGCTGCAACCCCTGGGGCTTGCCGCCGACCGGCTGTGCTGCATTCACCCGTCCAGCCCGCGTGCGGACATGGCCGCGGCATGGGCTTGCGAGCAGGCGCTGCGTTGCCGCGACGTGCGCGCCGTGCTGGCCTGGCTGCCGCAGGTGCCTGCCGCCATGCTGCGGCGGCTGCAGCTGGCGGCCGCGCAGCACCGCCAACTGCTGTGGGTGATGCGTCCCGAGCGCTCGCGCGCGCAGGCATCGCCCGCGCCGCTGCGCCTGTGGCTGCAACCGCAGGGCGAGGAGCTGCACGTCCATGTCGTCAAGCGGCGCGGCCCGCCGCTGGCGCAGCCCGTGGCACTGCCCGCACGCACGCCGGTACTGGCCGTGGCGCTGCAGGCACAGGCCCAATGGCGCCGCCAGGTGCAGGCGGCCGCCTGGGGCATGGGGGGCCGCACACCGCAGGAGGTGGAGGATGCATTGGCTTGCCTGGCACTTGCCACCCATTGAGGCCACGACCGGGCCTGCCACCGGGCCCGTGATCGGCCTGCCGCCTGCCGCGCAGGGCTGGTGGGCGCTGCGCTTCACGCCGCGCGTAGCCCTTGTGGACGAAGCGCTGCTGCTGGAGGTGAGCGGTACCGAACGCCTGTGGGGCGGGCGCGCCGCTCTGCAAAGCCTGCTGCGTGACCACGCGCCCCCCGGGCCCGAAACCCTGGAGGGCGGGTCTCTCTGGGCCAGTGCGCCCACGGCGCTGCAAGCCCTGGCCCTGCTGCGCCTGCAGCGCCAGGGCCGGCCCGTGCCGCGGCGGCTGCCGCACGATCTGCCGGTTGCCACCCTCTCGGCGCTGCGCCCGCATGCCCAGGCGCTGCAGCAGCTGGGCTGCCGCACCTGGGGCGCCGTGCGTGCGCTGCCGCGCGCCGGGGTGGCGCGGCGCTTCGGCGCCGAACCCCTGGCGGCGCTGGACCGCGCCTGGGGCGACGCACCGCATGGCCTGGACTGGATCACGCTGCCCGAGCAGTTCGCGCTGGAGCTGGAACTGCCCGCGCTGGCCGAATCGGCCCCCGCGCTGCTGTGGGCCGGCCAGCGCCTGCTGGATGCACTGCAGGGCTGGCTGCGCGCGCGCCACCAGGGCGTGCAGGCGCTGGAGCTGGCCTGGCGCCATGACCTGCGCCGTATCGACGGCGTGGACCTGCCCCCCTGGCAGAGCCTCACGCTGCGCACGGCCGAACCGCTGCAGGGCATGGCGCACCTGCGCCGCCTGCTGGCCGAGCGCCTGGCGCACCAGCGCCTGGCCGCGCCCGTGAGCCGGCTGGCGCTGCGCAGCCTGCAAACCGCGCCCATGCCACAGGCCAGCGCGGACCTGCTGCCGCCCCAGCCAGGCGACGCGGGGGCGGGGCAGGGCGAGCCCTGGCACCAGTTCGTCGAGCGCCTCTCGGCCCGCCTGGGCGCGGACAGCCTGCGGGTGCCGCGGTCCCAGGCAGACCACCGTCCCGAATGCATGCAACAGTGGCAACCGGCCTTGGCGGCCCGCGCCTCGCCGCCGGCGCCCGCACAGGACTGCACCCTCGCGCCCTTGCTTCCGCCCTGGCTCGTGCGGCCTGCGCGGCCGCTGGCCCTGCGCGGCAGCCGGCCTTGCCTGCACGGCCAGCCGCTGCGCTTGCTGGACGGGCCGCAGCGCGTGGAAACCGGCTGGTGGGAGGCCGCAGCGGACCTGAACGACGACGAGAGCGATGTGCAGGTCAGTGCACAAAATGGCGCGCAGGATGGTGGCTCGGCCCTGGTGCGGCGCGACTATTTCGTTGCCCACAACCCGGCGGCGGGCACCGTCTGGATCTTCCGCGACCGGGCCACGGGCGGCTGGTTCTTGCAGGGGGTGTACGGATGATGCTGCCCGCCTACGCAGAGCTGCACGCGCTGAGCAACTTCAGCTTTCAGCGCGGCGCCTCGCACCCACAGGAACTGGTGCAGCGCGCGCACGAACTGGGCTACAGCGCCCTGGCGCTGACCGACGAATGCTCCGTCGCCGGCGTGGTGCGCGCCCATGGCACGGCGCAGGCGCTGGGCCTGCCGCTCATCGTGGGCAGCGAGTTCTGCTGGGGCGACGTGCGCATCGTGGCACTGGCGCGCGACGTGCAGGGCTGGGGCGACCTGTGCGAGTTCATCACCGCCGCGCGCCAGCGTGCCGGCAAGGGCGGCTACCGCGTGGATGCCCAGTCGCCCTGGGCGCTGCTGCAGGGCTGCGAGGTGCTGCTGGCGCCCCGGCGCGAGGCGTTTGTGGATGCTTCTGATTTAGTAGCTGTCAGCGCTTGTCTGGAAAGCGTTAGAGGCCTATTTGGCTCTAACTGCTGGCTGGCGGTAGAGCTGCACACCGCGCCGGACGACGGCCTGTGGCTGCGCACGCTCACGCAGGCCGGCGCGCAGCTGGGCCTGCCGTTGGTGGCCGCGGGTGACGTGCACATGCACTCGCGCGCGGCCAAGCCGCTGCAGGACGTACTGACCGCCGTGCGCCTGGGCCGCAGCGTGGCCGCGTGCGGCTTCGCGCTGCAGCCGCATGCCGAGAAGCGCCTGCGCCCGCGCAGCCGGCTGGCGGGCCTGTACCCGCCCGCGCTGCTGGCGGCCACGCTGCAGGTGGCGGCGCGCTGCACCTTCAGCCTGAACGAGATCAAGTACCGCTACCCGCTGGAGACCGTGCAGCCCGGCATGACGGCAAGCCAGACGCTGGCCTGCCTCACCTGGGAGGGCGCGCGTGTCCGTTACCCCGATGGCGTGCCAGAAGCGGTGGTGACGCAGGTCGAGAAGGAACTGGCGCTGATCGCCGAGTGCGGGTACGAGATGTACTTCCTCACGGTGCACGACATCGTGCGCTATGCGCGCAGCCAAGGCATCCTGTGCCAGGGGCGGGGCTCGGCGGCCAACTCGGCGGTGTGCTACTGCCTGGGCATCACGGCGGTGGACCCGCAGAAGACGCGCCTGCTGTTCGAGCGTTTCATCAGCCGCGAACGCAGCGAGCCGCCCGATATCGACGTGGACTTCGAGCACGACCGGCGCGAGACCGTCATCCAGTACATCTACGACAAGTACGGGCGCGAGCGCTCCGCGATCACCGCGGTGGTCATCAGCTACCGCACGCGCAGCGCCCTGCGCGACGTGGGCAAGGCCCTGGGTGTGGCGCCGGCGTTGGTGGATGCGTTCGCCAAGGAGCACCACTGGTTCGACGACGTGCTGGCCACGGAGCACCTGCTGGCGCTGGCCGAGCGCCTGGGCGAGCCGCTGGGCGCGCACACGGCCGCGCTGTGGCTGCAACTGGCGCGCCAGCTGCGTGGCTTTCCGCGCCACCTGAGCCAGCACGTGGGCGGCTTCGTGCTCACCGAGGGCAAGCTCACACGCCTGGTGCCCGTGGAGCCGGCCGCCATGGACGGGCGCTCCATCATCCAGTGGGACAAGGACGATCTGGACGCCATGGGCCTCTTGAAGGTGGACGTGCTGGCGCTGGGCATGCTCAGCGCGCTGCGCCGCTGCCTGGAAATGCGTGCCGCGCTGCGGGGCGAATCATGGGACCTGGCCGACATCCCGCCCGAAGACCCGACCACCTACGACATGGTCTGTCGCGCTGACACCGTGGGCGTGTTCCAGATCGAGAGCCGCGCGCAGATGAGCATGCTGCCGCGCCTGCAGCCGCGCGAGTTCTACGACCTGGTGGTGCAGGTGGCGATCGTGCGGCCCGGGCCCATCCAGGGCGGCATGGTGCACCCCTACCTGCAGGCGCGCGAGCGCCGGCGCCAGTGGCAGCGCAGGCAGCGCACGAAGCGCGAGGAGCCGTTCCCCATTGAATACCCGAGGCTCGGCAACGCCCTGCGGCGCACGCTGGGCGTGCCCATCTTCCAGGAACAGGTGATGCAGATCGCCATCGACGGCGCGGGCTTCAGCGCGGGCCAGGCCGACGAGCTGCGCCGCTCCATGGCCGCCTGGCGGCGCAAGGGCGAGGTGCACCGCTTCGAGAAGCCCTTCAAGGACGGTCTGTTGGCGAACGGCTACCCGCCGGAATTTGCCGACCGGCTGTTCCAGCAGATCCTGGGCTTTGGCGAATACGGCTTTCCCGAAAGCCATGCCTACAGCTTTGCGCTGCTGGCCTACGCCAGCAGCTGGCTCAAGCGGCACGAGCCTGCGTGCTTCCTGGCCGCGCTGCTCAATGCGCAGCCGCTGGGCTTTTACACACCGGCGCAACTGGTGCAGGACGCGCGCCGCCATGGCGTGAGCGTGCTGCCCATCGACGTGGCGACGAGCGACGTGGACTGCACACTGGAGGAGCCCCTGGCACCCGTTGCCGGCGTGTCCTTGGCGCAGCCGGCCGTGCGCCTGGGCCTGCGACTGGTGGCGGGGCTGGGCGCGGCGGCGGCCGAGCGGCTGGTGCAGGCGCGCGGCAGCGGCCCCTTTGTCAACAGCGAAGACCTGGCCCTGCGCGCGCGGCTGGACCGGCAGGATCTGCAGGCCCTGGCCGCGGCTGATGCGCTGCGCGCGCTGGCGGGCCACCGGCGCCAGCAGATGTGGGACGCCGCGGCCCAGCTGCGCGCTCCGCCGCTGCTGCAGGACGCGCCCGTGCATGAGGCCGCCCCGCAGTTGCCCGCCGCACCAGAGGGCGAAGACATCTTGTGGGACTACGCCGCCACGGGCCTGACGCTGCGGCGCCACCCCCTGGCGCTGCTGCGCGAGAAGCTGCAGCGCTGGCGGCTGGCCACGGCGCAGCAGTTGCAATCGGCGCCCCATGGGCGGCGCGTGCGTGCCTGCGGCATCGTCACCGTGCGCCAGCGGCCGGGCTCGGCCAACGGCACGATGTTCGTCACGCTGGAGGACGAGACCGGCTCGGTCAATGTGATCGTGTGGCCCGCGCGGCTGGAGCGCTGGCGCAGCGCGCTGCTGCGCTCGCGCCTGCTGGCGGTGGAGGGCGTGTGGCAGTGCGCCCGCGCACCGGGCGCGGACACGGCCGTGCGCCACCTGGTGGGCGAGCGGTTCAAGGACCTCACGCCGCTGCTGGGCCGCCTGGCGCAGGCGCTGGACGGCAGCCGCGACTTCCATTGAGTTTCAAGAGAAATAAGGCTCTGGCGCTTATGTGACAAGCGCTGACAGCTATCAAAACGATAGTCAGCGTGGCCCCACGGACCGGCCCGAGCGCCATTCCTGTGGAATCAGCGCATACAGCGGCGTGGGGTCGCGCACGAACAGCTGCGGCGTGGGCGGCGGCTGCAGGGTGAGCACCGAACCCTCGGGCGACAGCTCCATGGTGGAGAGCTGGCGCATCCAGGCCACATCGATCGTGCCGTCGGGCGCGGGGCGCGAGTAGATCAGCTCCAGCATGCGCTTGGCGGGTCGGCTGCCGCTGGCGGCGGCGATCTGGTACAGGCGGATGGCTTCGGTGTAATTGGACGGCACGCCGTCGCCGCGGTGGTAGCGGCGCGCCTGCGCCAGCCATTCGTCGGCCGTGTGCGGGGCGGGCTGTGCGCTGATGGTCTGCTCCATGCGGCTGGCCAGCAGCCGGGCATTGGAGGCCGCCGCGGGCGAGCGCGGCGCCGCCGCGCGGAACTGTGCCAGCGCATCGGGCAGGCGCGCCGCGGCGATCTGGCGCAGGCCCAGTTCGTTGAGCGCCTGGGCACTGCCGGCCTGGGCGGCGCGCTGCAGCAGGGCTGCGTGTCCGTTCTCCTGTGGGGGGGCATCCGGCGCGCGCGGTGCGGCGGCGGGAGGCGGCAGCGGGGCCAGGCGCTCCTGCGCCCACCATTCCAGCAGCAGCGCCAGCGGCGCGTCCACCGCACGCAACTGGGCGATCCACGGGCGCGCGGCCGCAGGTTGCGGCGGGCCCACGCAGCCATCGATTTCGCACCAGGCCAGGCCGGCGCTGGCGTGGGGCTCACCCAGCGCGCGGGCGCGCTCGAACCAGTACCGCGCCTGCGTGCGGTCCAGGGGCACGCGCTCGCCGTGCAGGTACAGCAGGCCCAGGACCCAGGCGCTGCGCGCGGCGGCCTTTTCCGCTGCGCTGCCCTTGCGCGCTGGCGCCAGCGCCGTGGCGCGCAACCGGCGCAACTGCGCCAGGGTGGCCTCGTCCTCGGGCTGGGGCAGGCGCAACGGTTCGGCCTGGGGTTGGCCGGAGGGCTGGATGCGCGGCACGCTGGAGGAGCCGGATGGCTCGATCAGCGGGGCCGCGGGCTGCACCGCCGGCGGCGTGAAGTCGCCGCCGCCCTGGCTGGGCTGGATGGCGGGCTGCGGCAGCGCTTCGATGCGCGCTTGGGCCGGAGCCAGCAGCATGCACGCCAGGAGCAGCACGGCCGGCAGGGCCAGTCGTCTGCCCCCGGGCGGCAGGGCGGCACCGGCCCGGGGCGCGAAAGGGCGGAGCAGGGGCGTCATGGCGGCGTCCTGGCGAGGTGGGGCGGGCCGCGCCCTCAGCGCTTGGCGGGCTGCGGGGCGGCAGGTGCGGCCGCCGCGGGCTGGGCCTTCTTGGGCTGGGTCTTCCAGTACACCTCGGACTTCACGTAGCCACTGGTGCCCACGCCCTGCTGGAAGGCCTTGTCGATGTCCTCGATGGTGCGGTAGCCGGGAATGTTGACCAGCCCTGCGCCTTGCAGTGGCGCGGGCAGCCGAGGCAGCACGTCGGTTTCGGCGGCAAAGCAGGCCACGCGCTCGGTGCCAGGGCGGCTCGCGTCCATGATGAAAGCCGGGTTGGGCACCAGCCAGTCGGGCAGTCGCAGCGCCTGGTTCGCCGCCACCAGCGAATACGGCGTGACCTGGTTGGGCG
Organism: Diaphorobacter sp. LI3; assembly: GCF_022807955.1. Classification (NCBI taxonomy): domain Bacteria; kingdom Pseudomonadati; phylum Pseudomonadota; class Betaproteobacteria; order Burkholderiales; family Comamonadaceae; genus Diaphorobacter; species Diaphorobacter sp. LI3. Next base: position 2,240,749 of record NZ_CP094346.1, read on the forward strand.
TGAGTCGCATGACGTTGCCCGAGGGGTCGGCAAAGTAGCAGTACATGTGTGAGGTGCGCGACACGGTGGCCGACACGAACACCTGCTCGCCGACTTCGAAAGTGGGCTCCATGCCCGGGGGCAGCGCATTCTCGATCTGCATGTCGATGCGCCGTGGCGGGGGCGTGGTGGAGGTGAGCACGAGGCCCGAGGTGCGCACGGGCGTGGAATCCCCTTTGTTCTCGGCCATGCTGCCGGTGGGGCCCGACGGGCCCCAGCCCACCCGTTGCAGGGAGCCATCGGGTGCCAACGTCACGAAGTGGCGCATCGCGCGCTCGTAGGTGGAGAAGTCCAGCACGCCGGTGGGCACCAGCAGGCTGTCGATCTGGAACTGCGTGAGCGCGGTGCGCAGCGCGGGCGAGTCCAGCGCCAGCAGGTCGGTGCCCGCCTGCAGGTAGCCCTGGGCGATCAGCGAGTTCTGCACCAGCGTGGCCTGGCCTACGCCGCCGCTTTCGTCGAACCAGTCGCGCATCTGGCGCTGAAAGTCGGGATGCGTTTGTTCCAGCGTCAGGCACTGCCAGTAGGGCACGCGTGCCCATTTGCCCACCAGTTCGATGGTGGCCAGGTCAATCAGCGTGCGCATGGCGCCGCCGGCGCCCAGCGCGTAGTCGCGCCCCACGTTGAAGTTGACGCCGTAGCTGCCGATGCGCCCGGCCACGTCCAGGCCCTGGCTGCCGCTGCCGATGACCACCTCATTGGCTGAGTCCAGTCCGGGAATCAGCGTGCGCGTGCGAAAGTCCCCCAGGTGCATCTCCAGCCCGATCACGGTGGCCGAGCGGTTGCGGCTGTAGCCTGTGTCCAGCCGGCTGGCGGAGGTGCCGGCGTCGAAGCGGTTGGTGGTCACGTTCTGGTCCACGAACGCAATGGCACCCGACACGTACAGCGCGGGGCGCTGCAGTTGCATGAGGTTGTTGTTGAGCAAGATGGTGGTGAGGTTCTGCACCGTATCCTGGCGCACGATGTCCACCTCATAGTCCACGTAGCGGAAGGCGTTGGACAGCCGCGACATCTGCGACAGAGAGGTGATGATCATGTCCTTGGCAGCAACGGGCACGCGGCTGGAATAGTCGATGACCTGCTTGCTGGTGATGAGCGTGGTGGGCACCTGCGCGGCGCGCAGCATGTGGTCCATGCACATCAGCGAATCCGAGAAGCTGGAGACCGAGCGCGTCGGGCGCACGACGGGGCGGTCCGTCGTATAAGCCGCCTGCTGCAGCGATGCGTCCTTGCGGGGGTCTAGCGGCGTTGTGCAGGCGCTGAGCAGTAGAGCGCCCGCCAGCATCAGCCAGGCAGCGCCACGGCGTGGGGCGCCGTTGCGGCCGGGACCGCGGGGAAGTGTGGTTGCGGTGTTCATGGCAAAGCCCTCTCGTCTTCGCGTTATCCAACCCTCTGGCGCGGCCGAGCAGGCGCGCGGCGCATGCCCGGCCGCGCCCGCACGCTGATGGCCGTCACCAGCAGATATTGACCAGATCCCCTCGCAGCACCACCACCTGGTCGGCGCCGGGCTTGCCGGTGCCACCCGAGGCCGCGGTGCCGAAGTTGCTGCCCACGGATTGCGAGCACACGACCTTGGAGCCTTGCGTGTTCACCGCGTTGACGACGTCCTTTTCGGTCACGATGCCCGTGGTGTCGCCAGAAAACGCCTTGGCCACGTAACGAGTCAGGCGCGCCTGCTGCCAGGCGGGCAGGCCGGTGTCGTGGTTGATGTAGCCGGAGCGCGGCGCAGAAGGCAACGGCTGCATCTGCACATTGACCTTCTTGTCCAGCACCACCGGGTCTTCTCCCGGCGCGGCCCAGGCGGGTGCCGCGGCGCACAAGGCCAGGGCTGCCGTGGCGGGCGCCAGGAAGCGTGTTGCGCGACTGAGCATGGCGAATCTCCTCAAGCAACCTGCACAAAAAGCGCCAGGCCTTCAGTAGGCCCGGCGCTCACGGACTCACCAGTTGGGCCGATAGCAGTTGCCGCCGGGGCAGGGATCCTCGGCGCAAGCGTCATTGGAGGAGATGTTCTGCACCGCGAACGAGTGCGAGCCCTTGGCCTGGTTGACTGCACTGCCACCGATGAAATTGGCCGTCTGGGTGGAAGCTGCCGCTACCACCACATGCCCGTAGTTGGAGGCGACGTTCTGGGTGGCGTGTGCATCGCTGCCGTCAGCCAGGTTGCTCAGCACGGCACCCAGGCTGTTCACCGTCTGGTTGGAAGCAGCGCGGATTTCCACCTTGCCGTTGTTGCTGGCGAGGTTCTGGCGGGCAAGGGCGTCGTCACCCTTGGCTTCGTTGGTCACGGCACCCAGGCCCAAATTGGCGGTCTGTGTAGACGAGCCCCCAGCAAAGACCTGCACGGGGCCGGCGTTGGAGGCAATGTTTTGCAATGCCTCGTTGTGTGCGCCGGACGTATTGGAGATGGCGGTGCCGACCGAGTTGGTCATTTGCACGGACGGCCCATTCAGGGTGATGGTGCTGGGCGGTTGCACTGCCATGGCAGCAGTCGCGACGGCACTCAACGCAAAAAATGCAAGAACTTTCATGACTGTCTCTCCTATAACGTGGGCGGTCTCAAATCTGAAGTGCAACACCGCTGGTTGATATTCAATGAATGGTAGCGGAGCTTTTCTCGGCGATAGCCGCCATGAATCGCTGAAAAGCCTGGTAGGGAGAATCCCAGCCGAGAGTCTGACGAGGACGGTTGTTCATCAGATCGGCCATGGAGTCCAGCGCATCCTGGTCATGCATGCTCAGGTCTGTGCCCTTGGGCATGAACTGGCGCAGCAGCCCATTCGTGTTCTCACAACTGCCTTTTTGCCAAGGGCTGTGCGGATCACAAAAGTACACCCGCATGCCAAGGGCTTGGGCGAGTTCCTTGTGCCGGGCCATCTCCTTGCCCTGGTCGTAGGTGAGCGTCTGGCGCATCGGCTGTGCGATCTGGCGCAGCTTGTTGGTGAACGCGGCCAGCGCACTGTCTGCGGATGCGTCAGGCATCTTGCACAGCAGCACCAAGCGCGTTGAGCGCTCTACCAGCACACCCACCGCCGATTGGTTGCCAGCACCCTTGATCAGATCCCCCTCCCAATGCCCCGGGATCACGCGATCATTGACCTCGGGTGGGCGAACATGGATAGAGACCATGTCTGGAATCTGACCACGCCGATCAGAGCCTGCTGAACGCGGGCGGCGTGTACTCTTGCCTTGGCGCAGCAGTGCGATGAGCTGGCGGCGCAACTCACCGCGTGGGTATGCATAGATGGCGGTGTAGATGCTCTCGTGCGAGGCATGCATGGTTGGGTCCTGGGGATACATGCGCTGGAGTGTGCGTGCAATCTGCTGGGGCGACCACAGCCAGCACAGCATGGTGGTCACAAGAGTCCACAACGCCCCGCAGCTGTGCAGCTTGGGGTATGGCTTGGCCTGAATGCGCCGCAGCTGGCACAGACGCTGCGCAGGCGCGCTGGCGTAACCGCCGTGGCAGGCGTTGCGCCGCAACTCACGGCTGATGGTGCTGGGGCTGCGGCCTTGAAGGCGGGCTATGGCCCTGATGCTCCAGCCCTGCTGGCGCAGCGATGCCAGCGTCACTCTGTCTTCTGGCTGCAAGTGCTCGTATCTCGTTCCCATTTGCGTACATTACCCTTGGTGAGGGTGTTGCACTTCAGATTTGAGACCGCCGTGTCAAAAAGACCGCGCCCTCCGGTGGCTTGGGTTATGACCGGTGTCACGGCTACATCGACAAGAAGAAAGACCGCGCCCAACCCGAGGAGGAATGCCGGAGGCCGCCCGTCTTTTTGTCTGGCTCCAGTTTCCGCAGGGGGGCCTCCGGCATCCATCTCCCATCGCGGGTAGCCGAAGAAGGGGGCGCTCTGACAGCACTGCAAATGCGTGCGTCAGAGAGGAAAGAGGGCCAAGAGAGGCGCTGAAAAGGATCGGCGCAGGGGTGTTTCTCAGGTAGTGTCATTCGGTAACAATCGAATCGCTGCGGATGGGATGTGTTTATTACCAGTAATGGACGGACCGGGCGGGACTGCAAAAAACGGCTGGCACGCCTGCATATTCTTTCGCAGGGAAAATTTCCCATTAATGTGTTTGAGCGAGGTTTATCCCTTATCTGCGTTAGTTTCAAAATGTGAGTCAGGTAACTCACGAAGAAATTACGAATATCTCCGGATGTTTCGGTGTAATTTGTTTTCCTGTGAGGAAAGCACCCAAAGCGTTGGGATGATCTTTCCGTGGTTACGGTGTGCAAACGCTGAGGGGCCGCCAACAGGCGCCCCCGTCTGGAGACTTCTTTATGCTGCCCGTCAACGATCCTCCTGGTGCAATGGCCGCTCCGCGGGGGACGTCTGTCACCCCAGGCCAATTCGCCATGCACCAGAATCCGCCCTCCATCTGGCCGGACTTTCTGGCGGGGCAGCTAGAAAAGCCTGTGCGCGTTTTGCTGGTGGATGACGATGCGCACATGCGGCGCGTCATCGCGCAAGAGTTGATGAGCGACCAGCGTACGCTGCTGGTGGCGCAGGCCACCAGCGTGCGCGAGGGCCGCAAGGCCATCAAGCAGCATGAGTTCGATGTGATGCTCGTGGACCTGAACCTCGGCGATGGCGAGGGCTTCATGCTGATCGACTACATGAAGTCGGTGCGCCCCACGGCCGAGGCCATCGTCATCTCCATCATGCAGAACGATGAGCAGGTGCTGCACGCCTTCGAGCTGGGTGCCACGGGCTATCTCGTCAAGAACTCATGGTTCGGCAGCTATCCGCAGGCGGTACTGCAGGTAGCCAACGGCGGTGCTTCCATCACCCCCAACCTTGCGCGTCGCCTGCTGCAGCGGTTTGACCCGAGCGGCGCCGCGGCCCCGCACGCCCAGCGGCGCGTGGAGCAGGAAACCGAGCGCCTGTCCCAGCGCGAGAAAGAAGTGCTGCGCATGGTGGCCAGCGGTTACACCAGCGCCGAGATCGGCAACCGGCTGTTCATCAGCAGCCTGACCGTGAACACGCACATCAAGAACATCTACCGCAAGCTGCAGGTGCGCACGCGGGCGCAGGCCGTGCGCTTCGCGTCACTGCGCGGGCTGTTCTGAAAGAAGAGCCGCCTGGGCGCACAAACGTCCGTCGCACCTGCTGCAGGGATGAGGGAGATTTCCATGTTTCGCACCCGTCCGCCGGCCTTTGCAATCGCCTGCGTTGCTGTCTGGTTGCTTGCCATGTCCGTCGAGACCCTGCTGCTGGTCTCTGCGGAGCAACTGAGTCTGCAGGCGCAGTTGCGCTGGAAGCTCCTGGGCCTGGGGGCCCTGGTGTGCTGGGCATCTTGCTGATCGTGCAGTTGCCGCGCGCACTGCAGTGGCGCCCACGGCGCAGCATCCGGCCCAGCCCTGATGTGAAGCGCGAGCGCGAACGCATTGCACGCAACCTGCACGACCAGGTGGGGTCCCAGCTCGTCAACGCCATCGCCCTGGTGGACGAGCGGGACCCCGAACACGGGACGCTGATGCAGTCGCTGGAGTTGTGCCTGCTCGACCTGCGCCTGTTGGTGGATTCGATGGACGGCGAGGACGATTCCCTGGCAGACCGGCTCGCGCGGCTGCGCCACCGCATCCAGCCTGCGCTGGACCGGCGCGGCATCGCGCTGCACTGGGAGATTGCGCCACACGATGAACTGGCCCTGCCAGAAGGCAAGGTGGCGCGGGAGATAGCCGCCATCGTCCAGGAAGCCGTGAGCAATGTGCTGCAGCATGCGGACGCCACGGCGCTCGTGATCCGCCTGCACTCCGTGCAAACGCCGCAGGGCAGGGCATGGCAGTTGCAGGTGGCAGACAACGGCGCAGGGCTGCCGAGCGGCGAGCCCGCGTGCCACAGTCTGGGACGCGGCATTGACAGCATGCGCTCGCGTGCGGCGGCGGTGGCGGGCTGGCTGGAGCTGCTGCCGCAAGAAGGCCGTGGTCTGTGTGTGCAACTCACGGTTCCGGCCGTGCAGTGAACACGACCAGTGCGTGCCACCCAGGCCGCACATCCAGAAACTATTAAAACAATAGCTGCTAGCGCTTTATTGGAGCGCCTTGCAGGCTGCTTTAACGTTGAGCGCGCGAGGCGGGCTTGGCCGGCGCAGATGCCGGTGCCGCGCCGGCCTTGGCCAAAAGCGCAGCGCAGTGCGCATCGTCCTCGGCGGCGGGCACGGTAATCGGCAGCAGCGCCAGCGCCGCGGGCGCCGTGAGGGCGGCAGCCACCGCCGCCCCCGCGCGCAGCAGCAGCGGCCCGGGTTCTACCCCCACCTGCGGATCTGCGAAGGTGCCGCGCACATACAACGGCGTGCGCAGTGAGAAGAATTTCCACTTCAGCGAATCGGGTGTGATGCGCAGGTTGAGCAGTTCGTCGCCGAGGTCCACCGTGCCCTTGGCTTCGACGATGGCCTCCTCGGTGTTGAGCTTGACGGTGCGCGTGCTGGCCACGCCACCTTGTACGTCCAGGTTGGCCACGGCGCAGCGCAGCTTGACCTCCTTGTCGTCGCCGAACAGTTTGGAGACGATGACGCTGCCCAGGTTGAGCGCCGCCAGATCCAGCAATTCCTTGCTCAGCGTGCCGTCGCGGATGTACAGCCGCATTTCGCCCCCACTGGTGCTCAGCATGCGCGCCACCGACTGCCCCTGGCCGGTCAGCGCCAGAGCGCCGTCCAGCCGCCCCAGGCTCTTTTGCATGCGCTCCACCTTGGGAAAGAGAGCCGACAGCTGCAGGCCCTGGACCGAGCCCTGCAACTGCACCTGCAGCGGATCGGTGCGGCTGTCCAGCAGCACGTTGGAGTCGATGCGGCCGTGGGCCACGCCAAAGCGCAGCGGTGTTAGGCGCAGCTGGCGGTCTTCCAGCACCGCGCGCACGCTCAGGTTGTCCAGCGGCAGGCTGTCGGGGCGCACCACCTTCTGCCCGGCAAATGCCAGGTCCAGATCCATGGCGCCCCAGCGGTCGGTGGCGAAGCGGGCATCGGGCAACACCTTGCCGGGGCGGCGCGAGGTGCCTTTCTCCTGTGCGCGCACGCCGCTGGGCGCGCCCAGGACCGGGCCCAGATCCGCCAGGCGCAGTTGCTTGGACGTCATATGGCCCTGCAGCTTGGGACGGGGCTCGCCGCCTGTGTAGGTCAGGCTGCCGTGCAGGTCGCTGCTGCCCACGGTGCCGTTGAAGTCGCGGTATTCCCACACCGCTTTGGCCGGTGCCAGGTTGCCGAGCAGGCGCCCCTCGACCTGGAACGGCGGCGTGTTGGGCAGCACCAGGCCGGTCAGTTCATACAGGTCCGCCATGCTGGGCGCCTTCACAAACACCTGCAGATCCATGCCCGAAAGCGCGGCGGGATTGTTGAGCACGCCTTCCACCCGCGTCTGCACGCTGCCCGAGCGTGCGGAAAAACGCAGCGGATAGCGCGCCGCCTCCTGGCGCAGCGACAGCACCGGTCCTGCCAGTCCTTCTCCGGTGATGCGCGCCTTGCGGTAGGTGCCCTGCAGCGCGATCTTCATGCCGTACTTGCCTTCGGCCTGCGGTGCACCAGTGGGCAGGGTGTCGATGCGGGCACGCAGCGCCAAATCCTTCAGGCCATCGGCATAGCCCAACCAGCCGCCGCGCACGACGAGCTGGTTCAAGCGCAGATCCCAAGGGTTGTCCTCGGCAGTGCTCTCTCGGGCATGGGAGCGCGTGAAGGTCCAGTTGTTGCGCCCGTCCTGCCGGCGCGCCAGCACGATGTCGGGCGCCGTCAGTACGACCGTGTCCAGCAGCAGCGTGCGGGACAGCAGCGGCAGCAGGCGCATTGTGGCGCTGGCGCTGGCGATGGTGCCCATGCCCGTGGGCGGGCGTGCCGGAGCATTCGCTTGGGTACGCCCCACCTCCAGCGCGACGGCGCGCGCGGCGTCGGACGCCGCCGAACCCGCAGACGCAGGCGCTGCTGCCGCCGTGGGCGCGTCGGCATCACCTGCGGGTGCGGCTGGCTCGGGGCGCGGGGGAAGGGCGGGCAGTTGGTCCGTGCCTTTGCCCGGCGCTTCCGGTACCTCAAAGCCCTCCGGGTTGCTCAGGGAGAGCTGCTGGGCACGCACGGTCACACCGGGTACCCAACGGCGCCAGCCTTCTTCCAGCGGTTGGGGCCAGTGCCACTCCGCGGACAGATCGCCATCGATGGAGAAGGTGCGCCCCGTGGCCTCGCTCACCTTGTCGTTCACCCAGGGCTTGGCGCGGTTCCAGTCCCAGTTCACCAGCACCACGATGAACAGCACCAGGGCCGCCACCACTGCGCCTATCGTGCCCAGCGTCCAGCGCAGCACGCGCTGGCGCGTGGAACGGGGGGGGAGGGAGGCGGCGGTGGGCGTGTTCTCAGGGGGCATGGCAAAGGCGCCGCAAGCTGGCCAAACGGGTGTGCCTTGCCGCAGGGCGCGGAGTGTTGTTTGAAGCCATGCTAGTGCGAACATCCTCGCGCTGGGCAGTGCGTACGGCGATTGCCGGGCTTGTCCTACAGCCCACCCATAGGACGCCGCCGGGGCGTGCATGCGCCTTTGGCCTACGTTGAACCACAGCTGTTGCTTCAAGAATGGCGCCATTGCATTCACTTACACCAAGGCGCTCCTCATGCAAACGACCGACGCACTCACCCAGGAAACGATCTTCGGCGTGGCCGACAGCGTGACCTATTCCGGCATGCTGTGCCTGGCGCCGGATGGCCGCCGCTACTTTTACGCCCATGCCCAGGTGGATGGACGCACGCTGCCCCTACCGCATGACCACTGGACCTCGCGCGATGCCGCGGTGCGCGGCCTGGCGGCCATCGCATCGGGCGAGAGCAAGCCCGCGGTCGCATGACACCGGAGCCCCCCGCGATGGATGCAACGCCTGCGCTGCCCCAGGTCCTGGAAGAGGGTTATCGCGGCTTCCTGATCCGCATTCCTATTCCTGAGGCCACGCCTGCCGCTGCCGGCACGCCGGTCCAGGTCAGCGTGGCAGCCATCTCGCAACACGCGATAGCCCATATGGACGCCATACGCTGGGCGCCCGTGGAAGGATCGGAGGGCGACCTGCACACGCTCGCACGGATCAAGCAAGCCATCGACGAGGCGTTGGACGGCGTGGATCGCGCTTCGTGATCGTCGGTTTGTAACCCAAGACAAAATAGCATCTAGCGCTTTACCATCAAGCGCTGATAGCTATCAAAACAATAGTATTGGTGCATAGAGTGGGAACCTGGGCCCCTACAATCGCGGCCCCATGCACAACAGCCACGATCCCCGGGTCCTGCCCATGCGCGACGGCGTCAACCCCAGTTGCGTGGTTCTGCCCTCGGCGGGGCAGGGGCTTCTGGTGGACTTCCTCGCACAGCGCCTGCCCGCCGTGTCGCGCGAGGACTGGCTGCGCCGCCTGCGCGCGAACGAAGTGGTGGACGAGTTCGGCACGGCCGCCACGGAGCGCAGCGCGTTCACGCCGGGCGTACGCTACTATTACTATCGCGAACTGCCGCCCGAGCCCGAGCTGCCGTTCCACGAAACCGTGCTCTACCAGGATGCGCACATCCTTGTGGCCGACAAACCCCACTTTCTGCCCGTGGTGCCCACGGGCCGCTACCTGCAGCAGACCCTGCTGGTGCGTTTGAAGCGCCGGCTGGGCCTGAGCGAGTTGTCCCCCCTGCACCGCATCGACCGCGACACGGCAGGCCTGGTGCTGTTTTCCGTGCAGCGGGCAACGCGCGGCACCTACCAGGCCCTCTTTCGCGACAGACAGGTGCACAAGGTCTATGAGGCCGTTGCCCCATGGCGTGCCGACCTGCCGCTGCCGTGCATCCATGAAAGCCGGCTGGAGGAAAGCGGCCATTTTTTTCGCATGCACGAGGTGCCCGGCACGCCCAACGCGCGCACGCACATCGACGTGTTGGAGGTTGCGTCACCCTGGGCGCGCTACCGCCTGGAGCCCATCACCGGAAAGCGCCACCAGTTGCGCGTGCACATGGCCGCGCTGGGCCTGCCGCTGCGCGGCGATGCGTTCTACCCGGAGGTGAACGACCCGCCGGAAGGGGACTATTCCAACCCGCTGCAACTGCTGGCGCGCACGCTTGCCTTTACCGATCCCCTCAGCGGAGAGACGCGCCGGTTTGACAGCCGGCTGGAACTGTGCCCGCTGACGGATTAGCGTGTAGGAAAGTGGGGGAGGGGAGAGCAGCCGGAAGGCCGCGTTGCAGCACGCCTTGCCGGAATGCTGGAGGCGATGGGAACAGCACCCGGTCGCTAACTCGTTTATTACGAACGTTTTTTCCGATCCAGGCGTCACGGAATGGACTCGATTGTGGACTCAAGTCTTCGGCCTGGTCAACGCAGGCCGTTGCGGGTGATCCAAAGCGAGCCAAGCACATCCATCAACAGCCAGAGCATCGGGTTTCATTCGGAAGTCTATCTGTCTACTGGCACACCACGCCACAGGTCGCAACGGACAGGCGAGCTGCCGTCCTCAAAGGACTGGCTCTTCATCGACCGGTGCGGCCTCGTCTTTCACCCGCTCGATGAACCGCTTCATCGGCTCGGAGGGTTCGCCATGGCGGCGCAGTAGGTAGGTAGAGAGCATCGGTGGGATGCCGGCCAGGGGACGAATGGAGATGTCCGGGCGCTGTAGCGTCTGCACCTGCGAGGCGATGGCGAAACCGATGCCGTAGCCGGCGCCGACCAGGGTCAGCATCACGCCCAGGCTGGTCACTTCATCGACCAGCTTGAGGGGCGTGCCTGCGTCCTGCAGCAGCGCTTGAATCTGATGGCGGCAGCCCGATCCCGATTCGGGATGGCACAGAACCAGCGGGAACTTCAAGGCTTCGGCCAGCGGCACCTGCACGTGTGCCAGCAAGGGGTGGCGTGCGGGCACGATCACCGACAGCGGATCGGTCCACACCGGCTCGGCGACGAGGCCATCATGCACCGCGTTTGACAAGCCAAAGCCGATGTCCAGCAGATCGTTGTGCAGCATCTTGAGCTGCTGCGCGAACGGCAGCTCGAAGACGCGAATCTCCAGCTCGGGCTCATCCTCGCGGCTGCGTGCCAGCAAGGTGGCGATGTGGGGCTGCGCCAGGCTGTCGCAGATGGCGATGCGCAGATGGCCCTGGTAGCCCTGTGCCGCCGCCTTGGCGCTCTTGACTGCCTGCTCCACGGTGGCCATCACGCACCGGCATTCGCCGAGGAACACCTGGCCGGCCCAGGTCAGCCGCGTCAGGCGGGTGCTGCGGTCGAACAACTGCACGCCAAGCTGGCTTTCCAGGTCGCGCATTGCTCGCGATACGGGAGATTGCTCGATCCCGAGACGCTCGGCCGCGCGGGCGAGATGCAGCTCTTCCGCGACTGCAACGAAATAGCGTAGCAATCTAGGCTCCAAGGCAGCCTCCCATCGGCCCTTTCCACCAGGTCTTGGTACGAGCCAGCCACCAAGCGATGGGGATGTCAATCAGGATCAGGGTGACGACGCCTGCTAAACGTGCGGTCAACCGGAGGACTTGCAGATCACTATCCGTCAGCACGCAAACACCCTCGTGTCAATGCGCATGCTTCGTGTCCGAGCACCCGAGTGTGTAAAGGATGCTCTTCGGTGAACTGCCCAAGCGAATGGTCCAGACTTTCATGCCGCAGGCCCCTCGACTACTCAATACATATGCTGGCCGCCGTTCATCGCCACGTTGCTGCCGGTCATAAAGGCGGCGGCTTCGCTGGCGATGAAGGCGACAAGTGCCGCAATCTCGTCCGGCTGGCCCAGACGGCCAACCGGAATCGCATCGATGATCTTCTGGCGCATGTCCTCCCGCACCGCCATCACCATCTCGGTGGCCAGATAACCCGGCGACACGGTGTTGACCGTCACACCCTTGCGCGCGACCTCCTGCGCCAGCGCCTTCGTGAACCCGTGCACGCCGGCTTTGGCCGCCGAATAATTGGTCTGCCCGAACTGGCCCTTGCTGCCGTTGATCGACGAGATGTTGACGATGCGACCCCAGCCGCGCTCGACCATCGGATCAATGAACGGCTTGGTGACGTTGAACATGGAGTCCAGGTTGGTGTGCAGTACGGCATCCCAACCGGCCTTGTCGAGCTTGCGCAGCGTTGCATCGCGGGTGATGCCGGCGTTGTTCACCAGGATGTCGATCCGATGACCGTCGGCGTGGATGCGCCGCGCCAGTTCCTGCGTTGATTCGTAGTCGGATACATCCACCCAGTAGGCAGCAAAGGTGTAGCCCTGTGTCGCTTGCGCTTGCTGCCACTGGCCAATCGTGGTGTTGCCGGGGGTATGCGTGACGATCACGCGGTGGCCGGCATCGTGCAGGGCACGGGCGATCGCAGCGCCCAACCCCCGGTTGCCTCCCGTCACCAGCGCCGTCCGTTGCGTCGTATTCATTGCCGTCCCCTCATTTCTTGGTCTTGCCTTGGGGTACGGCGCTTGGGGCGGTCCAGGGCTGCGTCCAGCGCTGGCAAAGCTGCGTGAAAGAGGCTGCGTCGCCACTCGCGCCGAATGCCTCGGAGACAGACTCCTGCCAAGTCGTGAGCGCCTGGCGCAGTCCATTGGCAAAGGCCGTCTGGCTCTTGGCTGCTACTTGCCCGACCGCTTGGGCATCGCCCATGCGGCCTTGGCACAGACGCCAGAACACCTCGGACGGCAAGGTCGCGAGCGCTTTCCAGTCGGCCGCCTGTTGGAGGCCCTGGATGCGCGAGGTGGTCTCCAGCACGCCGCCAGCGCTGAGCTGTTGCATGACTTCGAGCCAGTGATGGCTGCTCTCCTGCAGCAAGCGCGTGATCTGCAGTTGCAGCTCGGCATTGGCTTTGTAGAGATGGATTGGCAGTTCGTTGCTCATTGCAGTGCCCTTCGGTCATGGTGGGCCCCCTTCGGGGCGGGTGTAGGCCATCCCTAGCGATGTCCCTGTTGAAATAGTCTTGTCTTGTCTCGGCTTCGGCGCGTCGTATCAGCGCATTGCCACATAGGTTCCCGGTGCATCACCAAGCGGGACCTGCGTGCCGCCCATGGCGGGCGGCGATACCCGCTCGGTCGAATGTCGTGCCAGCCACTGCTGCCAGGCTGGCCACCAGGAGCCCTCATTCAGAGGGGTTTCGGTACGCCACGTTTGCGGATCGACGTAGCGAGCGCCGACGCTGCGGGTCGCAATCTGGTAGCTGCGCCGGGGGTGCCCCGGCTCGCTGACCACGCCGGCGTTGTGCCCGCCGCTGGTCAGTACGAAGGTCAGCTCCGCATCACTGAGCAGATGCATCTTGTACACGGATGGCCAGGGGGCAACGTGGTCGCGCACCGTGCCGACGATGAGCATCGGCACTTCGATGTCGGCGATCGCCACCGGCCGTCCGCCGACCCGGTAGCGTCCCTCGGCCAGATCGTTGTTCAGATACAAACGCCGCAGGTACTCGCTGTGCATGCGATACGGCATGCGCGTCACGTCGGCATTCCATGCCATCAGGTCATTGAACTCCTGCCGTTCGCCCAGCAGGTACTCGCGCACGCGGCGCGACCAGATCAGGTCGCGCGAGTTGAGCATCTGGAAAGAGGCGGCCATCTGCTTGCCGTCGAGATAGCCCTTGTCCCACATCCCGGCTTCCAGCCAGGCGAGTTGACTGTCGTCGATGAAAAGCGCGATTTCGCCCGACTCGCGGAAGTCGGTCTCCGACGCCAGCAGCGTCAAACTGCGCAGCCGTTCGTCGCCATCGCGCGCCATCGCGGCTGCGGCGATCGTCAGCAAGGTGCCGCCCAGGCAATAGCCAACCGCCTGCACCTTGCGCTCGGGCACGATGGCCGTGACCGCGTCCAGTGCATCCATGACCCCCAGCCACCGGTAATCCTCGAGGCCGAGGTCGCGATCGGCCGCGGTCGGGTTCTTCCAGGAAAGGATGAACACCGTATGCCCCTGGTCGACCAGGTACTTCACCATCGAGTTGTGCGGTGACAGGTCGAGGATGTAGTACTTCATGATCCAGGAAGGCACGATCAACACCGGCTCGGCATACACATCGGGCGTCGTCGGCGTGTACTGGATCAGTTCGATGAGGTGGTTTCGGAACACCACCTTTCCTGGCGTGACCGCCACGTCCTGGCCGACCTTGAAGCCTTCGACCCCGGCCGGTTCATCGTCAAGCGCAAGACGCTGTGTATCGTCGAGGAAGTTCATCGCGCCGCGCCACAGGTTGGCGCCGCCGCTGGTTCTGATGGCTTCCAGCACTTCCGGGTTGGTCCAGATGAAATTCGATGGCGACCACATGTCCAGCCACTGCCGCCCGGCGAAAGTGACCATGTTCTCGTGATGGCGCGACACGCCGCGCACGCCGGTGGTGGCGTTGTGCCACCACTGCTGCTGCAGCAAAAAGCCCTGGTGGATCACGTTGAACGGCCATTGCTGCCAGGCCGGCGCCTCGAAGCGCCGATCCTGCTCCAACGGCTCGATGCACGTGGGGCAGCCGTGGGCACTTGCAGCGTGCGCGACGTAGCGCGCCAAGCGTCGCTGCTTGTGCAATCCCTTTTCGATCAGGCTGCGCTGCTTGCCCGGTGAAAGGCTCAGGTGCAGCGCCCAGTCGTACCAAGCCAGCAAACCCGCCGCCGGTGACAACCCGCCAGTGCCGCGTGCCCGGCACGCGTTCGCAAGCGTATCCAGGACATCGGGGCGACAGACGACTTCGGACGGTGCCGGCGCGGGCTTGTCAGGTATGGCAAGGGTGTTCATCTCTGGTCTTCCGATGTTGTAAGTAACTTATTACTATCATAATGCCTACGGGAAAAGATGCAAAGCCTTGAAGAACGCCCGGGGGATTTCTGCCTTCGCTCGAACGAAACCGCTTCTCTTGCTCTGACTGGGGTGGCCGACCTGCCGACCGATTACTCATGATGTGCCAGAGGAGTGTGTTCGCTTCCTGGGTCTCGTCAGCTCACTTGGCCACGATCCATGGATGGGGCAGGAACCATCCTTTCCCATGCGATGAACCGTATTCCCGATCTTGCGACGCGGATGTTTTGCATGTTAGGATAGTAATAAGTCACTTACTTTATGGAGTCTGATCGGTGAGCGAACGTCCTCAACATCTGTCCGCTGAAGAGCGGCGTGCTGCCACAGTGCAAGCGGTGGTGGACTTGGCCGCGGAGCAAAACCCGGCCGAAATCACGACCACGGCCATCGCCGATCGAATGGGTTTGACGCAGGGCGCGCTGTTTCGCCACTTCCCCACCAAGGACGCGATCCTGGAGGCAACGATGACCTGGGTCGGTGAGCGTCTGCTGGTGCGCGTGGACAAGGCGGCCGAGGGCGCCGCGTCTCCTGCCGCGGCACTCGAAGCCATGTTCATGACGCACATCGACTTCGTGGCCAAGCATCCCGGCGTGCCGCGCATGCTGTTCGGAGAACTGCAACGCTCTGGCGAGACGCTCGCCAAGCGGATGGTGCAGACCTTGCTCCGTCAATACGAACAGCGCCTGCGCCGCCTGATGGAGGCAGGCAAGGCCCAAGGCGACCTGGATGCGGATCTGGACGTAGATGCCGCCGCCGTGTTGTTCATCGGCACGATCCAGGGACTGGTCATGCAGTCGCTGTTGGCCGGCAAGGTCAGTCGCATTCGTCGTGATGCGCCAGCCGTGTTTGCCATCTATCTCCGTGGCATCACGCACACCCGATGAAACGCCTTCCATCCTGCCGCCACGCAGTTGCCCGGTCGGCCGAGAGGCACACCACGGTCATGCGATCGCGTTGCGCCTCCAGCGCGAATCCGCGTCATTCAACACTCAGCCCGACCGCCCGGCGGAACGCACACGCACGCCGCGACGACGACGAAGGCCTGGGAGTTTCCCCGATCAAGTAAAGGCCATGAAGATGACCACTCATCCACAACGCAGCCTCTGGAACTGGCTGATCTCCCTGCTCGCGATCGGCTTCGGCCTGCTCACTCTTCGGGAGGGCGGCGCCGTTCTGTTTGTCGACGGCGCGGCGCGCCAAGCCGCCGGCCACTATGTGCCTTTCGTGCTCTGGTTCAATTTTCTGGCCGGGTTCGCCTACATCGTCGCCGGCGTCGGCTTGTGGATGCGCCGGCGCTGGGCCGCGTGGTTGGCGATTGTCATCACGGTGGCGACCGCACTCGTGTTCCTCGCTTTCGGAGTGCATGTGGCTCTGGGTGGCGCCTGGGAGCGACGCACGGTGGTCGCCATGACGCTGCGCACGTTGGTGTGGGCTGGCATAGCGGCCATCGCCTGGCGCCGGTCAGCGGCGAATGCGCCGGTCGCACGCGAGCACTGAGCACCTTTATCCAGCGGAAACCCATCGATGAAAACTCCAAACCTCCTCTTCAAGAAAACCCGTTGGGTCGTGATCGCCGTCGTCGTGCTCGCTCTTGGCGGCGCACTGGCGTTCTGGCTGTCGCGCGACCATGGACAACAAGATGCATTGCGCCTCTACGGCAACGTCGACATCCGCGAGGTGCAACTGGCCTTCCGTCAGCCCGGGCGCGTGATGCAAATGGCTTTCGATGAGGGCGATGCCGTCAGCGCGGGCGCGCGCCTGGCGGCGCTTGACGCGCAACCCTATCGGGAAGCACTTGCGGCAGCACAGGCCCAGGTGCAGGTGGCGCAGGCGGAACTGGCCAAGCTGCGCCGCGGCCTGCGACCGCAGGAAATCACCCAGGCGCGCGAAGCCCTCAGGCAGGCCCAGGCGCTCGCCACCGAGACCGAGCGCAATTTCCAGCGCCAGAGTGGCCTGCTGGCATCGGGCGCCAGCAGCCAGCGCACGGTCGATGCCGCCCGCACGGCGCGCGACCAGGCAACCGCTGGCGTCGAAGCGGCCAAGGCGGCCCTATCGCAAGCATCCGAAGGTTTTCGCAAGGAAGACATCGCCGCGGCAGAAGCTCGCCTTGCGGCCGCACAGGCCGCCGCAGCGCAAGCCACGACAGCCTTGGCGGACACCGAGTTGATGGCGCCCAGTAGCGGCACCGTCATCGCACGAGTGCGGGAGCCCGGCAGCATGGTCGCAAGCCAGAGCGCGGTCTACAGCCTGAGCCTGGACAAGCCGGTTTACGTGCGCGCCTACGTGGGCGAGTCGGACTTGGGGCGCATCGCGCCCGGTACTGTGGTGCGCGTCAAAAGCGATTCATCAGAGAAGGTCTATCGCGGCCAGATCGGCTTCATCTCGCCGCGCGCCGAGTTCACCCCCAAGACGGTGGAGACGACGGATTTGCGCACGGATCTGGTCTACCGCCTGCGCATCGTCATCGACGAAGCCGACAGCGACAGTGCCTTGCGCCAGGGCATGCCGGTGACGATCGAGGTCGATGCGAAAGCCGGCACCCGTATCCCGGCGGGGGAGCGTTGAAATGCAGGCAAGCCCTGCTATCGCCGCCGTGCCTGCGGGTGCGGGCGAAGACGCTGCCATCGTCATCGAAGACGTGGACAAGCATTTCGGCGACGTAAAGGCGCTGCGGGGCTTGAGCGCGCGCATCCACTATGGACGGCTGACGGGTCTGGTCGGCCCCGACGGCGCCGGCAAGACGACGCTGATGCGGATTCTGACCGGCCTGCTGATGCCGAACGCCGGCCACGTCACCTTGGCCGGTTATGACGTAGTCAAGGACAACGACGCCATCCACGTCGCCAGCGGCTACATGCCGCAACGCTTTGGTCTGTACGAAGACCTGTCGGTGATGGAGAACATGCGCCTGTATGCGCAGTTGCGCGGCATGGATGTGGATCGCAACGCCGATCTGTTTGCCGAGCTGCTGGAGTTCACGCGGCTCGGGCCCTTCACCAAGCGTCTGGCCGGCAAGCTCTCCGGCGGCATGAAGCAGAAGCTGGGCCTTGCCTGTGCGCTCATGGCGCGGCCCAAGGTGCTGCTGCTGGACGAGCCGGGCGTGGGTGTCGACCCGGTCAGCCGCCAGGATTTGTGGCGCATGGTGCAGGCGCTGACCGACGAGGGCATGGCCGTGGTCTGGTCCACCGCATATCTCGACGAAGCCGAGCGCTGCGAGAGCGTGCTGTTGCTGAACCAGGGACAGCTCCTGTTCGATGGCCCGCCGCAGCAACTCACCGCGCGGCTCGAAGGCCGCAGTTTCCGTCTGGAAGACGTCGGTGCCGAGCGCCGAGCGGTCCTGACCCAGGCACTCGACCTGCCCAGCGTGAGCGATGGCGTGATCCAGGGCGCCGGCGTGCGCGTGGTGTTGCGCGAGGGCGCCGAGGCGGAGCAGCTCCAGGCCCTGTCCGATCAGGCGCAGGTGCGGCTGGCGCAGGTGCCTGCGCGCTTCGAAGACGCCTTCATCGATCTGCTCGGTGGCGGCCCCGGCGGCACGTCGACGCTGGCCGAGCGTCTGCCGCCGGTTGAGCTGGGTTTCGACATTGCCGTGTCGTGCCGAAACCTCACCAAGCGCTTCGGCGAGTTCACCGCCACCGACAACGTCAGCTTCGAGGTGCAAAAGGGCGAAATCTTCGGCCTGCTCGGCCCCAACGGTGCCGGCAAGTCCACCACCTTCAAGATGCTGTGCGGCCTGTTGAAACCCACTGCTGGCGAAGCGCATGTGGTGGGCCATGATCTGCGCCGCGCCACCGGCGCAGCCAAGAGCCGGCTCGGCTACATGGCGCAGAAGTTTTCGCTCTACGGCCTGCTCTCGGTGCAGCAGAACCTGGAATTCTCGGCCGGCGTCTACGGACTGGAAGGCAACACCCGGCGCGAGCGCATTGCCGAGATGATCGAAACCTTCGATCTGGGCGACTGGCTGTCCGCCACGCCCGATTCCCTGCCGCTGGGCCACAAGCAGCGCCTGGCATTGGCTTGTTCGCTGATGCACCGGCCGCCCGTACTGTTCCTGGATGAACCCACTTCGGGCGTGGACCCGATCACCCGGCGCGAATTCTGGACCCACATCAACGGACTGGCCCGCAAGGGCGTGACCATCATGGTCACCACCCACTTCATGGACGAGGCCGAATACTGCGACCGCGTAGCCATGCTCTCGCGTGCGCAACTGATCGCGCTGGATACGCCCGACGCGCTCAAACGTTCGGCGGTCAGCCCCGAACGACCCGACCCGACGATGGAGGACGCCTTCATTCATCTGGTGGAGTCGTCAGACCGTGAGCTGGAGGCCGCCACATGAACGGCGCCACAATGCACAAAGACGGGAGTGGCCCCCTGCAGACCGACTTGCGCCGTTTTGATCTGCGGCGCTTGATCGCTCTGGTGACCAAGGAAAGCTACCAGGCGCTGCGCGACCCATCGACGCTGCTGATCGCGTTCGTGCTGCCGGTGGTGTTGCTGCTGCTGTTCGCCTATGCGGTGTCGCTGGATGCGAAGGATGTCCGTGTCGGCGTGGTCCTGGAGTCACCCGGCGCATCGGCACAGTCGCTGGCCGCAGCGTTTTCGGGCACCCGCTTCCTGGATACGCACTTCGCTCATGACCGACGCGAAGTGGCCGACCAACTGGTCTCAGGCGACCTGCGCGGCTACGTGGTGATCCCGCAAGATTTCGAGCAGCGTCTGGCCCTCCGTGGCAGCGAGCCGCTGGTGCAGATCGTCACCGATGGCTCCTACCCCAATACCGCCAACTACGTCGAGAACTACGCCCGTGGCGTGGTCCAGTCCTGGCGTGCCGGACTGGACGTCGGAGCACCAGCGCAGTCCATCATGCTGGAGCCGCGCTACTGGTTCAACCCCGAGCTGGAAAGCCGACGCGCACTGATTCCCGGCGCCATCGCCATCGTCATGACCATCATCGGCACCATGCTGACTGCACTGGTGGTGGCGCGTGAATGGGAGCGCGGCACCATGGAGGCAGTGCTGTCCACGCCGGCCTCGGTGGCCGAAATCCTGATCGGCAAGCTGCTGCCGTACTTCGTGCTCGGCATGCTGTCCACGCTGGGCGCAGCGGCGCTAGCGGTGTTCGTGTTCGGCGTCCCGATGCGCGGCTCTTTGCTGTCCCTGTTGCTCTTGTCGGCGGTGTTCATGGTGCCGGCGCTGGGTCAGGGTCTGCTGATTTCCTCATTGGCACGCAACCAGTTCCTGGCCGCGCAGATCGCGCTGTTCACGGGCTTCCTGCCAGCTTTCATGTTGTCGGGGTTTCTTTATGAGATCGACGCCATGCCGGCACCGATCCGCGCCATCACCTGGCTGGTTCCGGCGCGTTACTTCGTCGATTCGCTGAAGACGGTGTTCCTGGCCGGCGACATCTGGGCCGTGTTCCTGCCCAACCTGGCGGCCATGGCGGCGATCGGGGTGCTGTTCTTCGTGATCGCCAAGCGCGCCACGCGCAAGAACCTGGAGTGACGCGATGTTGACTTCCGCATTCTCGTTCACCCGCCTGCGCGCCCAGTTCATCAAGGAAGTACTCAGCGTCCTGCGCGACCCGCGCAGCCGCATGGTGGTGTTCGTGCCGCCGATCCTGCAGTTGCTGGTGTTTGCCTTTGCCGCGACGCTGGAAGTGCGCAACGTCGATATCGCCGTCTACGATCAGGATGCGGGGCGGTGGTCGCACGAGTTGGTACAGCGCCTGGACAGCGCCCGCTTCATCACCCACGTCCGGCATGTCGACAGCCAGCAGCAGCTGCACGAGCTGATCGACCGTGGCGAGGTGATCGCCGCGCTCGCCATCCCGGTGGATTTTTCGCGCTCCATCGCCGCCGGCGAAAGTGGCCGCGCGCAGGTACTGGTCGATGGCCGGCGCAGCAACTCTGGGCAGATCACCGTGGCCTATCTGTCCACCATCGCCGCCGATGTCGGCGCCGAGGTCGTGCCCGACGCGCAAGCGCCAACGCCGGTCGTCGTGCGCCACTGGTTCAACCCGAATCTGGTCTACCGCTGGTTCATCGTGCCCGGCCTGACGGGCATCCTGGCGCTGTTCAGCGCGCTGCTCATCACCTCGCTGTCGATCGCGCGCGAACGTGAACTCGGGACCTTCGACCAGTTGTTGGTGTCGCCCACCTCGACGCCCGAGATCATCATTTCCAAATCACTGCCGGCACTCGCAATTGGCACCGCGCTGGGCCTGTTCATGATCAGCGCGGGCGTCTTCCTGTTCGGCATCCCGTTTACGGGCTCGTTTGCACTCCTGCTTGCCAGCCTGGTGCTGTTCATCGCCTCGGTGGTCGGCATCGGTCTGATGATTTCCGCGGTCAGCATGACGCAGCAGCAGGCCATCCTGGGGGCGTTCGCCGTCGGCGTGCCGGCGGTGCTGATGTCAGGCTTTGCGACGCCTGTGGAAAACATGCCTGTCGTCCTGCAATGGCTGGCTCAGGCCATTCCGCTGACCCACTTCCTCATCATCGTCGAAGGCAGCTTTCTCAAGGCCATGCCGCCCGGTGACATTCTCGCCAGCCTGTGGCCGCTGGCGGTCATCGCCCTGGCCACGCTGACGATGGCCACCGTATTCGTCCGAGGACGCCTGCAATGAAATCCAAGCCCCGCACTCCCTTTCTTCGCGCAACCGTCACCGGCCTGACCCCTGGGCGCGCGCGTCCGCTCGCGCTGGCCCTGTCCTGCGTGCTGCTGACTGCCTGCGCAAGCGTGGGCCCCGACTACCGCGAGCCGCCGCCGGTCGACGTCGGCAGCGGCTGGAGCTTGCCGTTGGCAAGCGAATCCCAGTCCGCAGACTTGAGCCAATGGTGGTCTGCACTGGACGATCCCATCCTCGATCGCCTGATGGCCACGGCGCTGGCACAGAACCTGGATCTGCGCCAGGCTGCGGCACGCATCGATGAGGCACGCGCCCTGCGCGATCGTGTGGCCGGCGAGGCATTGCCCACCGCCGCCGCTGGCGCGAGCGTCAACCGGCGCCGTCAAAGCGAGAACGGACCCCTGCCCGTAGGTTCGATCCCCGGCCTTGACGCAACGCAGACCATCTACGACGCGGGCTTCGACGCGGCCTGGGAGGCCGACTTGTTCGGGGCCAAGCGGCGGGCGCTGGAAGGCGCCAGCGCCCGCCTGCAGGCGACCGAAGCCGAGGCGCAGGGCGTACGCATGCGCATCGTGGCCGAGGTCGCGCGCACCTGGTTCACCGCCGTCGGCGCCCGCTACGAGTTGCACGCACAACAGGCCACACTGGATACGCTGCAGCAGACCTTGGAATTGGTGCGCCTGCGGCATGCGCTGGGCGACGCGTCGGCCGCCGACGTGGAGGCGGCGTACGCCCAATGGACAGCAGTCAACGCGCTCATCCCGGATATCCAGGCGCGTCAGCGCGCCGCGATACTCAGCCTGGGCGTGCTGCTGGGCGCGCCGCCGGAGCGGGAGCTGGCACTGCTGGATGGCCCCTTGACGCCGAGCACGCTGCGGGCGCTGCCGGTGGGCGAGCGCGCAGAGATGCTGCGCCGGCGCCCGGACGTGCTGGCTGCGGAACGTCGCCTGGCAGCGAGTTCCGCCGACATCGGCGTGGCCACGGCCGAGTTGTTCCCCAAACTCTCCATCGGTGTCGGCGGCGGGTTCCAAGCGCTCAGTACGGGCGATTGGTTCGATGCATCCAGCTCGCGTTTTTCCATCCTGCCGCTGATTTCCTGGCGCCTGTTCGACGGTGGCCGTGTGCGAGCCGAAATTCGGGCACGCGAGGCGGCCGAGCGACAGGCCGCGCTGGCCTATGAGCAGGCCGTGCTGGC
Organism: Diaphorobacter sp. LI3; assembly: GCF_022807955.1. Lineage (NCBI taxonomy): Bacteria > Pseudomonadati > Pseudomonadota > Betaproteobacteria > Burkholderiales > Comamonadaceae > Diaphorobacter > Diaphorobacter sp. LI3. Next base: position 2,263,359 of record NZ_CP094346.1, read on the forward strand.
GGCGCTGGGCGATGCCGAGCGCGCGCTTGGCGACTACCACGGCGGGCTGGACACACTGGAGCGCCGCGGTATGGCACTGGATGCCGCGCGCACCAGCTACGGCCACGCCAAGGCGCGCTACGCGGCGGGCGACATTGCGCTGGTCGAACTGCTGGCTGCCCAGCGCAGTCTGCACGAGGCCGAAACCGCAGCCGCACGCGCGCATACCAACGCCGCCGTGCAACTGGTGGCGCTGTACAAGGCCCTTGGTGGTGGCTGGGACGTATCCACGACGGCATCGACCGCAACCCATCCGCTGCGGGGCGCTGCCGCCCCCGTCGCGTTTTCAAGCCGCTGACTCAACAAAAGGAGACCGTCATGCAAATCAACGTTGGAAATCTCGACCGCATTGTGCGCATCGTCATCGGACTGATTTTGCTCAGTCTCCCATTGTGGCTGGACTCATCTTGGCGTTGGCTGGGACTCATTGGAATCATGCCACTCCTCACCGGCCTGGCAGGCCGCTGTCCTGGCTATCGCCTGCTCGGCCTCAGCACTTGCCCGATGCGAAAACCCGAGTGAACGCCCTATGAAACTCAGTTTTTTGGGCGCAGCCCGAGAAGTCACCGGATCGTGCTTCCTGGTCGAAGCGGCTAATGTCCGCTTCCTGGTCGATTGCGGCATGGTTCAAGGTGGGCGTATAGCAGCAGCACGCAACCACGAGCCGTTCGCGTTCGACCCGGCGTCCATTGACTTCGTCCTGCTGACCCACGCCCACATCGACCACAGCGGGCTATTGCCCAAACTCACGCGCGCCGGGTTCAAGGGGTCCATCTACGCCACGCCAGCGACGGTTGATCTGCTCGGGGTGATGCTGCCCGATAGCGCTCACATCCAGGAAAGCGATGCCAAGCGGGTTGCCAAGCGGCTCAAAGAAAAGACCGTGCCGCCACCCCTGTATACCCTGCAGGATGCACACGAATGCCTGCAGCAGGTACGAGGTATCGAATACGACCGGGAGTTCGCACCCCGCGTCGGGGTGCGCGCCCGCTTTCGTGATGCCGGACACATCCTTGGTTCGGCCATCGTGGAAGTGTGGATTACCGAGTACGGTTACCCCACGAAGATCGTGTTCAGCGGCGATCTGGGCCAGCCGGGACGCCCCATCCTGCGCGACCCGACACCCATTGAGGAAGCCGACATCCTCGTCATCGAGTCCACCTACGGTGACCGCCGGCACAAGGATTTCTCGGCGACCGAAGCGGACATGATCGGCATCGTCGAGAAAACCCTGTTCGAGCGCGGCGGCAACGTCATCGTGCCGGCCTTTGCGGTCGGCCGAACCCAGGAGGTGCTCTACCACCTACATCGTCTCACCTGCGAAGGGCGTCTGCAGCGTCCAATGGTGTTTGTCGATTCGCCGATGGCCACCGAGGCCACACGCATCACGCGTGAACATCTCGAATTGTTCGACGAACAGGCGAAGCGGTTGGCCGGATGGCACGCGCGCGGCGAGAACCTCCCGTACCTGGATTTCACAGCGAGCGCTGAGGAGTCCATGGCGCTGAACCGGATTCGCTCCGGGGCCATCATTATTTCTGCCAGCGGCATGTGCGACGCGGGACGTATCCGGCACCACCTGCGCCACGACTTGCCACGCCGCGAATGCAGCATCTTGTTTCCCGGTTTCCAGGCGCAGGGGACGCTTGGCCGGCGCCTGATCGAGGGGGCCGAACGTGTACGCATCTTCGGCGAGGACATCCCGGTACGTGCGGCGATCCACAGCGTGGACGGCCTCTCGGCGCATGCCGACCAGAAGGCGCTGCTGGATTGGGCCCGTGCTTTCATTCAAGCACCGGCGCAAACCTTCGTGGTGCATGGGGAATCGTCGGCCGCGCAAACCTTCGCTGACCTCTTGCAGCAGCAACTCGGCTGGCAGGTCACGGTGCCCGAGTATGGCCATGCGCTGCGCTGGCCGGACTTTCTGGCGCACGAGTGATGAAGCCCGCAGAAGATCTCGATGAACGCCTGCGCGCCATCCGCGAGTCGCCAACGTACCGGCTTGCGTACGAAGACATCGAGCTGCTTGGCCAGGACGAACTGCGGCCGCTGCGACTACAGCTCGAACTGCTCAAGCCCGAGCGCATCCTGCACGAGCAAGGCATTCGCTCGACGGTAGTGGTCTTCGGCAGCGCACGCGTGAGCGATGCCGAGACGGCAGAAGCCCGTCTTGGCGTTCTGGAGCGTCAGGCGCGCGTCACTCCGGAGGATGTCGGGCTGCGGCAAGAGCTTGCGCGGGCCAATCGCCGGGTCGAACAGGCACGTCACTACGAGCAAGCGAGGCGTTTCTCGGGCCTTATTTCGGCGCGTTTCCAGCAGCAAAATCGCCGTGATTTCGTCGTCGTCACCGGGGGTGGGCCCGGCATCATGGAGGCCGCCAACCGCGGTGCTTTCGAGGTCGGCGCACGTTCGATTGGCCTCAACATCACGCTGCCCCACGAACAGGCACCCAACCCCTACATGTGCCCGGATTTGGCGTTCCGATTCCACTATTTCGCGCTGCGCAAGATGCACTTCTTGTTACACGCCAAGGGCTTGGTGGCCTTCCCCGGTGGCTATGGAACGCTCGATGAGCTGTTCGAGGTGCTCACCTTGATCCAGACCAGAAAGATGCAGCGTGTTCCGGTGGTGCTGGTCGGCCGTGCATTCTGGCGTCGCGTAGTTGATTTCGATCTTCTGCTCGACGAAGGCTATGTCTCTTCATCCGATCTCGACTTGTTCACCTGCGTAGACGATGCGGAGGAAATCGTCAGTGCCCTCGAACGCTTTTACGTCAACAGGGCAGCAGGCGATGGGGCGACATGATCGGCGTCGACGGGTATTGCCGGAGCCTGTGCGGCACCAAGGTGCAGCAGTCGATGCAGTGCGCCACCTTGTTGATTGCCTATTGTTCAGCCCGATTTCTGCTTTCGGTTCCGACTTCTCGCTCTCTGCAAATCCTCCCTCCTGCTCGCCAGAGCAATCCCTGCGCTGGCGGGGCGGCACCCTGCGTCTGGAGAACGATTTGTTCACCGGCTCCGATCGCAACTACACCAACGGTGTCGCGCTAACAGCAGTCTCACGTGATCTGCAAGGCGGGCTCCGTCCGGAGTGCCTGCCTCAGCCGATTGGTTTGTACGCCCGCTTCATCGGCTGGGCTGATCCCGGGTTCTGGCGCGATTCCGGCGCCCAGACATCGTCGCAAAACCTCGTCGTGCGCTTTGGCCAGTCCATGTACACGCCCGAGAACAAGACGCGCACCGACGTGATTCCAGATGACCGACCGTACGCTGGTTTGCTCTACCTGGGTTTGGCGTGGAATCGCCGCATCCACCCACAAGCCGCCAGCTACGAAATGCTTGACGTGCGTGAGCTGACCCTGGGCGTGATCGGCCCCTGGTCGCTGGCCGAGCAATCTCAGGATCTGGTGCATCGGGCACGCGGCATTGAGCGATTTCGCGGCTGGGACAACCAGTTGCGCAACGAGCCGGCGTTTCAGATGGCCATGGAGCGCAAGATCAAGCCGTACACGGAGGGTGCGGTCCGCCCTGGATGGGGCAGCGACGTGATCGGCAGCTATGCCCTGCGGGTCGGAAACATCGAAACCGCCGCCAGTACCGGCGTGGAGTTTCGCGCGGGCTGGAACATACCGAACGACTTCGGCAGCTATCCGATCCGCCCTGGCGCAGAGAACCGCCCGCCCTCTGGTGTTGCCGATCTGCGCACGACAACGCCGCAGTCGGTCCTGGCGCCCAAACCTGGGGCACATGTCTTCCTGAATCTGGAGGGTAAAGCCGTCGCCTGGGACTTCTCACTCGACGGAAACATGTTCCGGCATAGCCATCACGTCAGCCGGCGGCCTTGGATCGCGCAAGCAGCTCTCGGCATCAGTAGCCAATGGATCGTTGCTGGACGTGGCGTACGGCTCGCCGTGATGCGCGTTTGGAGAACCCGCGAGTTCGACCAGCAGGCGGGCCATCACGCATTCGGATCGATCGCGCTGAGTCTGGAATTTTGAGGACACCTGCAACCAATCGTTAGACCCAAAGCATTCGTCACAACATCAATGGAGAAATTCGTGAACCAGCCCTTGAAACCCAGATCGTTTTTCACCGTCCCGCTGTCCGTGCTCTTGGCAACTTTCGCCACGGCACTCGGTGCGCAGTCCGTAGAGGCGGCAAAGCCAATGGCGCTTCGTACCATAATGGAAAGACTCGGTCGCGACATGCAAGCCGTCACGGGCGCGATCTCCAAAGAAGACTGGCCGCTGGTCGCCGAGCTAGCACCACGAATCGCCAAGCATGCCGAGCCGCCCATGTCGGAAAAGATGCGCATCCTTGCTTGGCTTGGGGCAGACGCTGGAAAGTTTCGGGGTCTTGATGGACAGGTCCATGACGCCGCGACCGCCATGGGCGAGGCTGCACAGCGGAATGACGGCCAAGCAGTCATCGCGGCTTTCTCCAAGACCCAGCAAAGCTGCCTAGCCTGCCACCAGAGTTACCGTCGCTCGTTCGTGGAAAAGTTCTATGGAAGCCGCTAGCAAGGGATGGCTACACCTGTTGACGGAAGACTAGCTTCTGTCCAATCAATATACCTCGACGCGTTTCAGGTTCCCAGGAAGCCACCCGTGCAGCGATCACGGGTTCCTGCTTCACCCGCGGCAGCACTCGTTGGATCTGACGTTCATGACTCCCGTATGCATGTGGGTCACCAGCACCAGCGGATAACGCAGCACCTCGTCCAGTGAGATACGTTTGTGCTTGAGCAGCGGACGCCATGCCGGCGCCGCGACCATGAGGGGGGCGCTCCAAAGCGCCTTAGCCACGATGTCGTCACCCACTTCACCAGACTGGGCCCTAGGTCATACAGATCGCCATGCAGCCCCTTGATTTGCTGCGACAGTGACACCTCGAACAGGCGCAACTCGACGTCGGGCTCCTCCTGCCAGCTTAACGCCAGCAAGGTCGGCAAGCGCGACGGGGTGATGCCATCGGACAGCGTAATGCGTTGCTGACCGTGAAAGCCGTTGGCCGCTCCCCTCACGCTGTCGCGGGCTTGCTGCAAGACAGTGAAGAGGCGCGGCACATGTTACAGGAATTGCTTGTCCGCCCGCGTCAGCCGCTTGCTGCGACTGCTCCGGCCGCAGTGCTTCAGCAGCGCGGTTACAGGTGGCGATCTCGAATTCGCCGAACATGCCCATCGACAGTTCATCCGGCGCGATGCCCGCTGGCGCGAACTTCAGACGCTGCGCCGCCGCCCGTGTCGACAGACCAAATCGCTCGCCCTCGGGGAGTGACGTAAGACGCCGCGACTGTCTTCCTCGGGTCGCTGCGGCCACAGAAGACTAGCCGAGGCGCGCTGGCGCGAGTGCTCTAGCTAGCCATCCGCCATGACCGCCGCCCGCGTTCAAGCAGCGTTGCAATAACTCCGGACACCATTGCCCGCGTGCTGTGAGACGGCGACGACAGCCGCTGCAAGACATGCCGGCCTCTTCTCCGCACGCATGCGGCTCCCTACGATCATAAGGACTGGTCACGTCACGAGGGACTGCGCATGAACTTACGTCATCTTCGCTGTTTCATTGCTGTAGCCGAGGAACTGCACTTCGGTCGAGCCGCTAGGCGGCTGCATATAGAACAATCTCCCCTATCACGCACGATCCGCAAGTTGGAGACAACTCTAGGCGTGACGTTGCTTGTATCTTTAAACCAGACCAGCGCGGTAGAGTCTGAACGCCGTTGAGGCGGCCAGACCGGCCCGTGCAGTTTGGTAGGCGCTGGGGTGATAGAGCCCGTGACTGAGTACAGAACGCATGGCCGCCGCGCTGGTCTTCGTGAAGCCCGAACGGTTACGCGCGCCTTGATTGAGCGCGCATGCACAAGCAAGGGATCTGAAGATCATGTCTGTTACCTCAGTGACGGTGGGCATCGACGTGGCCAAGGCGCACGTGGATGTCTGTGTGCTGGGTGCCAAGAGCAGCGCCCAGCGGTTTGACAACGATGCCGAAGGCCACTCGGCGCTGGCGGCTGCCCTGCAGCCCCTGGACGTGGGTCTGGTGGTGATGGAGGCCACCGGCGGCTACGAGGCCGCGTTAGCGTGTGCCCTGCAGGCCACAGGCCTGCCCGTGGCGGTCATCAACCCGCGCCAGGCGCGCGACTTCGCCAAATCCATGGGACGCCTGGCCAAGACCGACGCGGTGGATGCGCGCACGCTGGCCGAGCTGGCAGCGGTGCTGCTGCGCCGCGACGATCTGCAGCGCTTCTTGCGCCCCCTGGCCGATGAGCGCCAGCAGTGGCTCGCGGCCCTGGTCACGCGCAGGCGCCAGTTGCTGACCATGCTCCATTCGGAGCGCCAACGGCTGCAGATCACGCCCAAGAAGCTGCACGCCAGCATCGAGGCCATCGAGGCGGCGATCAAGGCGCAGCTCGATGAGATCGAAGAGCAGATGGTCACGCATGTGCGCGAGCACTTTGGGGAGCTCGACACGCTGCTGCAGTCGGCTGCGGGAGTCGGCCCGGTGGCCAGTGCCACGATGATTGCCGAGCTGCCAGAGCTGGGCCGGCTGAACCGGCGCGAGATCGCTGCATTGGTGGGCGTGGCGCCCATGGCCAATGACTCCGGCGGCAGCAAGGGCAGGCGGCGCGTACAAGGCGGGCGCTTCGAGATCCGCCGCGTGCTGTACATGGCAACGCTCACGGCCACCCGCTACAACCCGGCCATCAAGGCCTTCTACGAGCGTCTGAAGGCCGCTGGCAAGTTGCCCAAGGTCGCCCTGGTCGCTTGCATGCGCAAGTTGCTCACCACGCTCAACGCCATGGTGCGCACTGGAAAACCTTGGGACAAGTCGCTTCATTGCGCTTGACTTCGAAGACGGTTACTCAGTCGCACGCCGCGGGGCGCAACACTGACTTGGGCAGGGCGAGTCTTCCTCGACGACGCCCGCCGCATCATGTTGAGCGTTGAGCAGGCAGTGGCCAGCGCGAAGGCTGCTGCCTCCGGTTCTCAGGGCATTTTGCGAATCGCGCTGTCGAGAGACATAGGACGGGCGAGGCTATCAGCACTGCTTGCACTGTGCCGCGAAGAGTCGCCGCAGGTAAACATCCGGCTCTCCGAAGTACCGCTGACCGAACTCGTGCAGGGGCTGAACGCAAATCTGTTCGACGCCGGCTTTGCAATGGTCAATGAAGTGGAGGACGGGATCATTGCTGAGCCGCTGTGGGCCGACCCCTTGGTAGTGATCCTGCCCGCACGGCACCCGCTTGTAGCCTTCAAGGAAGTGCCGTTGCAGGAAGTGGTGAGCTATCCGCTGGTACTTTGTGATCCACGGGCATGCCAAGGTTGCGGTCGGCAGAGCGAACGACTGTTCCGCTCTGTCGATGTCCAACCGATCGTGGCTGAGTATGCCGCTTCTCACGGGCTGATGCTGACGTTGGTGGCCGCAGGGTACGGGCTAAGTTTTTCCACTGCCGCGCACTTGGCAACTTGCCAGCCGGCGGATGTTGTTGTCCGCCCGTTGGCCGGTCAGAGCGCATCGATAACCACCTATCTGTTACGAACCGAGGGTGGCATGACGGAGCCGTTGCAGCGGTTCATCGAACGCGCCGAACGTGTATGTCATCAGGACGCAAGCACATCACGCGCGATTTGACGCAGATCTATCGAAAGGTGCGCGGCTAGTTTTCTCGGATTGCGCGATTCATCTTTGGTCTTGCGGCTGACCCGATCTGCATGGCTCATGCGCTGTACTGATTCCAGTTTCGACGCAATTGCTGCGCCCTTCCGTACTCCGGCACTCGCCTGCGGGCTCGCCGCCGCGGTCATTTCACTGACGCGGAACGCATGAGCTTTTGCTGGTTGCAAACCGGCTCATCCTGTTGACGCATTGGCACTTTACGCCGTTGGAATTCCTACGGAAAACTTTGGCCAGGTTTCGGGTAAAGCGCGGCACCCATGCTTGACTCCAGGGGAGCGCGACCACCAAGCCGCGTGCCGGTCCAAAGGCAAAGCGCCCGCATCATGGTTGAGGAGTTTCAAGCGTAGCAAGATGTAGTTTGCCCTTGGCCGGCCGTCAGCGCCGATGCAACGCTTCCTTCCACGATCCCGGCCGGTCCTGCGCTTCATCCGGATTTCTGGGCAATCGCCTCGCCCACTTGGGCGGTGCGCGTCTGCCAGAGTTCGATCCGACGATGGGACGCACGCGACATGGAGAAATCGAGTTGCCTTGCCTTTGGCGCCAGGATCTACTACCGCCCGATCGAGGCGGCCGTCCGTTGGGCGGGACTGTTGCGCTTTGAGCCGCGGATTCTGGAAACGCTCGGGCCACGTGCCATGCCTGAGCCGAACGACTTTCCGCGCTGGCCCTTGCTGCGCCTTTTCTCCGAGCGCATCTTCGACGCATTGGCACACGATGAGCTTTCTTACGGCAAGGCAGGCATGGCGCAGGAACCTCAGCGCCCCGCACTCGACGATCCTGCGTTGATCGTGCGCCACGTCGACCTGAAGGCGTGGATGTCGCATTACTACCCCGGTGAGCGGCCTCCATTCCTGTTCGACGGCATCGAGCGCGAACTGCATCCTTCGGTGAGCGTCGCCATGCTGAACGTGTTGCTAGCCGATCGCGAGGCCGCCAAGCTGCAGCTTGCCGAACTCGCACAACTACATGCGGCGCTGAAGGCACAGCACGAAGCGTTGGCGAAGGAGCATGCCAGTAGCATTCGTGAGGGCGATGCGAGTGAACCGGGCCTGCGCAGCGAATCGACTTACCTGAACATCATTGGCGGCCTGCTGACATTGCTGTTGGGCAAGTCCCCCGCGGGCTCTGCCTACTCGTCCTTCCGCAACATGGATGCGGTGATCAGTGCGCTACTGGCCCACCATGAAGGGCGGCCCGGCATCAGCGAGCGAACGCTGTGGAGCAAGCTGGCACAGGCGCGTCGCCACCTGGAGGCATCGCGCTGAGCCTGTAACAGCAGACTGCAATTGCAGTTGCGTGTTCTGCAGTTGCAGTGAATCTCGCAGCAGCAGCATATGGAATGCGAGGCACTTTCTGAACAACGCCATCGAGCGTCAAGGAGTGCCTCTCATGTCTTCGCAGACCATCGCGCCGGCCTTGCCGCCCGAGCACCGCATCCTGCGCCGCGCCGAGGTCGAAGCCAAGACCGGCTTCAAGCGCGCGCACATCTACAGCCTCATGAAGGAAGGCAAGTTCCCCAAGGCGCTGCGCCTGGGCGTGCGCGCGGTGGGCTGGGACTCGGTGGAGATCGAACAGTGGATCGCCGATCGCCTCAAAGAACGCGCCTGACGCTTCTTCTCGGTTCATGCCATTCGACGAGGAGAAGCCCATGCAGGTGGTGTCCATCATTTCGACCAAGGGCGGCGTGGGCAAGACCACGACGGCGGCCAACCTGGGCGGCTTCATCGCCGATGCCGGGCTGCGCGTGCTGCTGCTGGACCTGGACGTGCAGCCCACGCTGTCGAGCTACTTCACGCTGGACGTTCGCGCGCCCGGCGGCATCTACCAGATGCTGGCCTTCAACGAGCGGCGCATCGAGCAACTGGTGTCGCGTACAGTGATCGCGGGCCTGGACCTGGTGCTCTCCAACGACGACCGCGGCGAACTGAACACGCTGCTGCTGCACGCTCCGGATGGGCGCCTGCGACTGCGCCATCTGCTTCCCGTCTTCCGCACGCACTACGACTTGCTGCTGATCGACACCCAGGGCGCGCGCAGCGTGCTGCTGGAGATGGCGGTGCTGGCGTCCGACCTGGCGCTGTCGCCGGTGACGCCGGAAATCCTCGCGGCGCGCGAGCTGCGGCGCGGCACGCTGCAACTGATCGAGGACATCGCGCCGTATCGGCACCTGGGCATCGAGCCGCCGCCGCTGCGTCTGCTCATCAACCGTGTGCATCCTGTGTCGTCGAATGCGCGGCTGGTCCAGCAGGCGCTGCGACAGGTGTTTCAGGAACAGGCCGGCGTGCAGGTGCTGGGCACCGACGTACCGGCCATCGAAGCCTATCCGCGCGCTGCGACACGAGGATTGCCGGTGCACCGGGTGGAGTACCGGCAGCCGGCTGGGCGCACGGCGCCCGCGGCGTTGGAGACCATGCGCACGCTGGCCGGCGAGCTGTTCCCCGTGTGGCGGGAGCGCTTCGCGCTGGTCACCGGTCGGGCCGATGCGGGAGGGGCCGGCCATGGCGAGCGCGCATGAACTGGCGCGCGGCCGCGAACGGCTGCGCGCGCTGATCGAGTTCGCGCTGGGCGAAGGCTGGCGCGTGGTTCGCACGTCCGGCGGGCACCTGAAATTCACGAAGCAAGGCTGCGCGTCGATCTACACCAGCTCGACGGCGAGCGACAACCGTGCCGACCGCAATGCCCGCGCACAGCTTCGCCGCGCCGACCGGCAAGCGCAGGAGAATGGCCGTGGCTGAGCTGACGCCGCAGGACATGGCTGCCAAGCTGCTGGCCACCGGCTTCGAGCGCAGCGGCCCTTCGGCCGCGACCTTGAGCGACCCCATCGCCGACACGCCGATGGTGGTGACGCTGGACCAGTTGCGGCCCTACGACCACGACCCACGCGTGACGCGCAACCCGGCCTATGCGGAGATCAAGGCGTCCATCCGCGAACGTGGGCTGGACGCGCCCCCCGCGATCACGCGCAGGCCGGGCGAGGCGCACTACATCATTCGCAACGGCGGCAACACGCGGCTGGCGATCCTGCGCGAGTTGTGGAGCGAGACCAAGGAGGAACGCTTCTTCCGCATTGCGTGCCTGTTCCGCCCGTGGCCGGCGCGCGGCGAAATCGTGGCGCTGACCGGGCATCTGGCCGAGAACGAGCTGCGCGGCGGGCTGACCTTCATCGAGCGGGCGTTGGGCATCGAGAAGGCGCGCGAGTTCTACGAGCAGGAAAGCGGCCAGGCGCTGTCGCAAAGCGAACTCGCGCGGCGACTGACGGCCGACGGCTATCCGGTGCCGCAGTCACACATCAGCCGCATGAACGATGCGGTGCGCTATCTGCTGCCGGCGATCCCGACGCTGTTGTACGGCGGATTGGGCCGGCATCAGGTGGACCGGCTCGCAGTGCTGCGCAAGGCGTGCGAGCGCACCTGGGAGCGGCGTGCGCTGGGCCGGCCGCTGACCGTGGACTTCGCTTCGCTGTTTCAGGATGTGCTGTCGCAGTTCGACACGCAGCCGGAGGGCTTCTCGCCCCAGCGCGTGCAGGACGAACTGGTGGGTCAGATGGCCGAGCTGCTGGAAGCGGACTACGACACGCTGGCATTGGAGGTCGATGACAGCGAAAGCCGTCAGCGAGTATTGACCAGCGAGCCGGCCGCGCCGAACCCGGCAACGCCTGTCGCACCTGCGGCGCCAGCCATCACGCCGCAACTGTCGCCCGCGGCGCCAACGCCACGGGACACCTCGCCCGTCGCGCCACCGGCAGAGACACCCTCGGCACCACCTGCCGCTGCACCAAACGCCCGGGACGGGCAGCGCGACGAGCGCCTGCAGGGGCACATCGTGACGCCGGCCCCAACCACCGAGCGCCTGCAGTCCATCCAGAGGATGGTCGCGGATCAGCTCGGCGACAAGCTGCCCGACTTCGAGGCCGATGCGCTGCGTGCGATCCCCGTGCAGGTCGGCGGGCTCTATCCCATCTCGGACGTCTGGTACGTCGAGCCGGGGCTGGACGTGCCGGATCGCCTGCGCGTGCACATCGCGCAGTTCGCGCGCGAGATCGGCGAGGAAGCGGCGGTCGCCGACCACATTGAGGCCAGCGTCGGCGGCATCGGCTTCGTCTGCGCGGCGCCGGTTGTGGGCCAGGCGAAGGCGCTGCCGGCGTTCGCGCGGGCGGTGCTGACCCTGCTGCATGTGCTGAGTGCGGCTCCGCCCTCCGCGAACGGATTGGACCGCGCGCGGCTGGCCGACGAGCTGGCGGCGCTGCTGCATGGCCACGGCGGCTCGGCCACACGCCTGAGCGATGCTGCGCTGGTGAAGCTGTTCCGTCTGCTGCGCCTGGCGCGCCGGCTGCTGGATCTGGAAGCCGGCGTAGCGAGCCAGGATTCCTGAGCGCAGGAGGCTCCCGTATGTCGGCACCGCACCCGCTCAACCAGGCCGTGATCGCCCAGGCCCTGCATGACCTGCGCAACGGCCAGTTGCGCCGCTGCAAGGCCATGGGCTTCGGCGAGGAGGAGCTGGATGCGCTGAAACACCCCGAGCTCGTGAGCATGCTGGTGAATGCCACGGTGTCGTGGTGTTCGGTGTCGGTGAACCGGGAGGTATTGAAGCGGCTTCTGAGCCAGGTGCACGACGTGGAGCGGGAGATCGCCACGGTGGACCGCATGCTGCGCCTGGGGGCGAGCACGGAGATGGTCAGCAAGTTCTACGGCCTCACGCATCAGGAAGTGGCGCTGCGCCGTGACATCCTCGGGCTGCCCAAGCGCAAGGGCCGGCATCCGGTGCTTGATGAGGCGCAGGACGTGGCCTTGTGGGAGCGCTGGAAGGCCGGCGTCGCCGAGCGCCATATCGCCCTGACCGACGACATGGCGATGCTGGCGCTGACCATGGACCTGGCCGAGGCCATGACCCTGCCCATGTCGGTGATCTGGTCGGCGATACGGAACTGGATCGACCAGGGGCTGGTGTAGCCATGACCACGGGCAGCGCATCACGGCGCGATGGCCCGGTTGCGCTGTCGGCGTTGTTCGACGAGGCGCTGCGGCACCTTGAGCCGAAGGAACCGGCGCAGGGCACGGCGCCGGCCGCCGACGGTTTCCTCTACAGCGGCAACCGCCATGAGAGCGTGCCGCGCAGGCTGTTCCTCGACCGGCGCCTGACGCCGCTGGAGCGCAACGCCTGGCAGGTGTTCCGTCTGCAGCTCAACGACGACGGCGTGACCGCCTTTCCCACCTACGACCAGCTCCGCCCCTATCTGGCGTCCATGCCCTGTGCGGCGCAAGCCTCGCACGAGACCGTGGCGCGCGCCTTGACGCTGCTGCGGCTGACGCGCTGGCTCAGCCTGGCGCGGCGGCGGCGCGACCCGAAGACCGGCCGCATCCAAGGCAACCTCTACGTGCTGCACGACGAACCGCTGTCGCCCTTCGAGGCGATGCAGCTCGATGCCGACTACCTCGGCCTGGTCAGCCAGGCGCTGACCCATGCCGCCAAGGCGGTACAGATCGTGGGCATGAACACGCTCAAGGAGATTGCCGAAGACCCGCTGCTCAGCGGCCGCACATTGCCGACCCGCTTGCAGGTGCTGGCGCAGCGCATGGCGCTGCATGGCTGGACGACGCCAGGTTATCCACAGGAGGGTGCGGACCACGAATCCGAAGAAGGCCAGGAAGCCCTTCTTCGGAATGCTGCGCGCCCGTCTTCGGAATCCGAAGCAGGACCGAAACCCGCGCCGGACGGCTCTCTTCGGATTCCGAAGGAGGACCGTACAGTACGTAATGATCGTATAAATGAAGTACGTACAGTACCGCGCGCGAGGGCCTTGCAGAACCTGCGGCTACCCGAGCGTTTCCTGCGCTTGAAGGACGAGCAGCAGGCCGGCGCGCTGGTGGCGCTGCAGCAGGTGGACGAGGCGCAGAGGCAGGCCGTTCTCGACGAGTGGGCGGCACGCTGCCACAACAGCGCGGTACGCAACCCGGCCGGCTACCTGTTTGGCATCATCCAGAAGGCGATCCGCGGGGAGTTCAAGGCCTGGGCCGGAGAAAGTGCATCGGCACCGCCAGCGCCCCCGTCACCTGCGCCCTCGTCACCGCCGGCATCCCGTGCGGCTGACCCCGAGGTCGCACGAGCCTACCTGGCTCAGCTCCGAGAAGCCTTGCGTGATCGCTGATGTTGACTATCCCCAGGGGATAGCTGGAACAGACATCTTTCCGCCGCGCTCGATTGTCGCCCGCCGAATGACAGGCGAAACTGTCGCCTGTGAATCAGACGAGGACAGCCACGCACGAGCCCGGCCGACGATGGACATGACGACTTCCCCCGCCACAAACGCACTGCAACCACTACAGCAAGACGTTCAGCGCTTGCTGGGCAGATGCCTGTTGCGCCTTCAACAATACGAGCGCCTCATGAAAGCCATCGTGGCCCACCACGAGATTTCAGGCCCGGCGCATTCGCTGGAGGCCATTCGCGCAGCGCGGATTGAAGATGCCGCGACCAAGACCCTGGGCACGTTGGTCGGACAACTGTTTGGTTCGTATGTCGTCACCGATGGAAATGGCGGCGAGGAACGCGACGACGATCTTCCCGGCGACGTGATTTCCTTTCGCACGCGCGTGCAACTGAGCCTGTCTGCGCAGGACTACGCCAACACCCAGGCCGACCTCAAAGACCTGGTATCGCTGCGCAACACTCTGGTGCACCACTTCATCGATCAGCACGATCTATGGACCGTGGACGGGTGCCGCGTTGCACAGGACGAACTCGGTTCCGCCTACACGCGCATCGATCAACACTTCGAGCAGCTGCGCGGCTGGGCCGAGCACATGGATCAGGCGCGGCGCCTGGCAGCGGAGTTCGTCCAGTCGGATGTGTTCCACGACCTGGTGGTCAATGGCATCGCGCCGGACGGCACGGTGGACTGGCCGGCCGCCGGCATCGTCCGCGCGCTGCGCGAGGCCGCCGCGCAGTTGGCCGTCGAGGGCTGGACACCCATCGCCGCCGCTGGCCGCTGGATCGCGGACCGGCATCCCGAGCAGCTTCCAGCCAAGTACGGCTGCAGCAGTTGGCGGCAGGTGGTGCATGAGTGCCGCCTGTTCGAGCTTCGCTACCGTGAGGTGGAGGGGCAACGGGCCGCCTGGTACAGACCTCGCGAAGCATAGCCCCGCAACGCGGTCTCACCTCCGCGCGAGCCGCTAACAACTCCGCCGAGCTATCCCCAGGGGATAGCCGGCACACACAGCCTTCCGTGCGGAACAAACCGGGCGCGCATGGGCTGCGGTTTGTTGACTGACAGCCTTCCGGCCGATGCCGATGCTGGCGACTCGCCAATTCACCGCGAGTCGCTCCCATGGCCAACGAACGCACAGAACCCCTGCAACTGAATCTCGGATCGCTGCGCAGCGCGATGTCGCTGACGCTGCACACGCACCACGCTTCGCGCATCTGGCACGGCCGCGCGCCGACCGAGGGGCGCCCAGGCATCATCGGTCTCAACGGCTTCATCGGCGCCATGAACAAGATGAAGCGCGGCGCCGAGCAGGACGACCCGTACTCGGACTGGTGGATGTTGCGGATCGAGGACAAGCTCGCCGACACCAAGACCCGTCTGCAGACCCTGCGCGACCAGGTGGATCAGGCCTTGGCCGACGTGCCATCGGCGCTGTCGCTGGGCGAGAACATGAACGTGCAGCCGGTGAAGCTGCCGCTGTTCGTGAACGCCCAGCTCGGCTTCATGGCGGTGTATCTGCTGGCCGACTACGACGACCTGGCACGCAAACTCATCCTGGCGCACCACACGGCGCTGATCGACCGCAGCACCTTGGAGCGCTGGCTCAATGATGGTGCGCACGCGCTGCGCAGCCTGTTCTCGCTGGCCCAGCAGTACCGCTACTCGGGCACGACGCGCGACGACTTCGCGGCGAAGAACGCGGCGGCGCGAGCGGCGCTGGAGAAGTTCGGCGAGTTGCCGCAGGACGTGCTGGAAGGCACGCGCCGCTCGCGCTTCGCGCCACCCATCGCGCGGCGGACGAACAAGCCCGGCACGCCGCCTGCTGCGCCTGCCATCGTGCCCGATGCGCAGGCTTCCACGGGTGGCGCAGCCGATGGTGCGGCGGGCGATGAGGGTGTTGGCGCATGACAGCATCGCCCCCTATCAGCCACTCCACGCGCTTCGTGGCGCTGGAACAGGCGGACTTCCAGCGGCTGGAACACGCAGGCTACCTAAAAGGCCTTTTACAGCCTTTTAAGGGTAAGGGGAGTCTGGAGACCTGGGCCAGCCAGTGCGCAGCGCTGCGCGACGACGTGATTGGCCTGGCGCAGCGGCGCGTGCTGCCCCAGGCGCGCGCCTATCCCTTCAGCCTGCTCGACGTGCAACTGGCCCAGCAGGCCACTGGCGCAGGGACGACCTTCCTGCGCTGGCGCAACCTCGACCGTTCCTCCATGGGCGTGGCGTTGTGGGAGGCCCTGCTGGCCAACCCCGCGACGCCGGCCTCGCTGATCGACGAGCTGTACGCGATCGAACTGCAGCGCATCGTGCTGAACATGCAGATCAGTCTGACCCACAGCATCGCTCGCCAAGCCCTGGAATGCGCCAACAAGGCCGCGCAGGCCGAAGCGGCTTACCTGCGGCGCGTCCACGGGCATACCGCGTCCGTTCCACCCACCACCAAGGAGTCACCATGAGCACGCACTTCGTCGGCGAGGGCAACATCGGTTCTGCGCCGGACTACCGCGAATTTCCGAACGGCAACGACGAGCCACGCCGGCTGCTTCGCCTGAACGTCTACTTCGACAACCCGATCCCGAAGAAGGACGGCGAGTACGAAGATCGCGGCGGCTTCTGGGCGCCCGTGGAGCTGTGGCACCGCGACGCCGAGCACTGGAAGACGCTGTACCAGAAAGGTATGCGGGTGCTGGTCGAGGGCCGCACCGTGCGCGACGAATGGGAGGACGCCGACGAGAACGAGCGCGTGACGTTCAAGGTCGAGGCGCGGCGCGTGGGCATCCTGCCGTACCGCATCGAGTCGGTGGCGCTCAGCACCAAGCCGGCCGGCGGACAGTAATTCGCCCATCGCCGTTCCCCCGAGGGCGGCTGTAGCAACCGTCATACGCCCGCGATGCACCAGCGAGCTATCCCCAGGGGATAGCTCCAAGGTCGTCCACGGAGTTCCAGCCGCCCTCCCGAAACGACGCTCTTGCTGTGCCAGCTCCTGCGGTCTATGCACACCGCTGCGGGAACGGGCCGCCTGCCGATCACAAAGCGGTGTCTGCATCAATCGGCTTCCTTGCTGCCGGCATCTCCTGGCCCCGCCAAGCTGACGCCCATCCGATGAACCGCACATTTCCAAGGAGGCTTCATGCGCGTGTTCCTGTGCGAGAAGCCCTCTCAGGGCAAGGACATCGCCCGTGTGCTGGGTGCCGTTCAACGCGGCAACGGCTGCTACAGCGGCGCGGGTGTCGTCGTGACCTGGTGCATCGGTCATCTGGTGGAGGCGGTTCCGCCCGAAGGCTACGGCGAGCAATACAAGCGCTGGGCCATCGAGCAACTGCCCATTCTTCCCGAGCGTTGGCGTGTCGAGCCCAAGGCGGCGACCGCAGCGCAATTCAAGGTCGTGCAGCAGCTCGTCGCCAAGGCGGGCGAGCTGGTGATAGCGACCGACGCCGACCGCGAGGGCGAGATGATCGCCCGCGAGATCATCGACCTGTGCGGCTACCGCGGGCCGATTCAGCGCCTGTGGCTGTCGGCGCTCAACGATGCGTCGATCCGCAAAGCGCTGGGTGCGCTCAAGCCGTCCGCCGAGACGCTGCCGCTGTATTTCTCCGCACTCGCCCGATCGCGCGCCGACTGGCTGATCGGGATGAACTTGAGCCGCTTGTTCACACTGCTGGGGCGTCAGGCCGGCTATACGGGCGTGCTGTCGGTGGGGCGCGTGCAGACGCCGACGCTGAAGTTGGTCGTGGATCGTGATCGCGAGATCGCGCGATTCGTCTCCATGCCGTATTGGGCCGTGGATGTGCTGCTATCCCATGCCAGCCAATCCTTCACCGCGAGCTGGATACCGCCCGAAGGCAGCACGGATGCAGCGGGTCGCTGCCTTCAGCAGCCGGTGGCGCAGCAGGCTGCGGATCGCATTCGCGCGGCACGCGATGCGCAGGTCGTGTCGGTGGACACCGAGCGCGTGCGCGAGGCACCGCCGCTGCCGTTCGACCTGGGCACGCTGCAGGAGGTGTGCTCCAAGCAGTTGGGCCTCGACGTGCAGGAGACGCTGGACATTGCCCAGGCGCTGTACGAGACGCACAAGGCGACGACCTATCCGCGCTCGGATTCGGGCTACCTACCCGAGAGCATGCTGGCCGAGGTGCCGACCGTACTCGACAGTCTGGTCAAGACCGACCCCAGCCTGCGGCCGCTGATCGAGCGCCTGGATCGCCAACAGCGCTCGCGTGCATGGAACGACGGCAAGGTTTCGGCTCACCACGGCATCATCCCGACGCTGGAGCCCGCCAACCTGTCGGCCATGAACGAGAAGGAACTGGCCGTCTACCGGCTGATCCGCGCCCATTACCTCGCGCAGTTCCTCCCGCACCATGAGTTCGACCGGACGGTAGCGCAGTTCTCGTGCGGCAGTCAGTCGCTGGCGGCCGTGGGCAAGCAGATCGCCGTCACCGGCTGGCGTGAGGTGCTGGCGACGCCGGGGCCGGACGATGCCGATGGCGAGGACGCGCAGCGCAGCCAGGTGCTGCCCGCCCTGCATGCGGGCCTGTCCTGCCCGGTCGGAAAGGTGGATCTCAAGGCGCTGAAGACGCTGCCGCCCAAACCCTACACGCAGGGCGAGCTGATCAAGGCCATGAAGACCGTCGCCAAGTTCGTGACCGACCCGCGCCTGAAACAGAAGCTGCGAGATACCACCGGCATCGGCACCGAGGCGACACGCGCCAACATCATCAACGGTCTGATCGGTCGCGGCTACCTGGTCAAGAAAGGCCGCGCCGTCCGCGCTTCCGACGCGGCATTCACGCTCATCGACGCGGTGCCCTCGGCCATCGCCGACCCCGGCACCACGGCGGTGTGGGAGCAGGCGCTCGACATGATCGAGGCCGGCCAGATGGCGCTGGACACCTTCATCGAGAAGCAGTCCGTGTGGGTCGGCCAGCTCGTGCAGCAGTACCGCGGCGCAACGCTCTCGCTCAAGCTGCCGCCGGCGCCGGCCTGCCCGCAGTGCGGCGCACCGATGCAGCAGCGCACGGGCAAGAGCGGCGCGTTCTGGTCCTGCTCGCGCTACCCGGACTGCAAGGGCACGTTGCCGATCGAGTCCCCGACGGGCCGGCGCAGCGCACCGCGCAAGCGGCGCGCTGCCTCCAAGGCGTCCTGATCCTCGCTTCCCCCTGCCGCGCCGGCCCTTCACTGGCGGCGAGGCAAACGTCCCGCACCGCGCGGGACTCCAAAGCGCGCGTCTCCTTCTGCAACGGTGTGCGCGCCCCGTCTGCCCACCATCGGGCGACGGGGCGAGAAGGTCATTGCTCCACGAATCGCGCCCGCCGCCATTCCCTTGATCGGTGTGCCTTGCCTCGGCCACGAGGGGCTTCCTGACGCCTTGCCGCCGCGCGAGCCGTGAGGAGGCCCCTTGGGCCGAGGGTATTCCGTGCCGGTGCCCGCCGGCGGAACAACGGGCTCCCTTTGTGTGTGGATGCACGCCAGAGGTTTCCGGCCCCAGCCACGAAACGGGCCGGGTGCGATTGCTGACGCAGCGAACGGCTTTGACGACGGCCTGCGCTGACGCAGCCCACAGGTGGTTTTCCTTCCTCTCCAGCCGAAGGCCCGCGTGGCCTTCGGCGCCCTGGTCCTTGCCTTGTCCCGTGACGCGAGCCTGCCCTAAAGCGGGCCGTCCGCGATTCGGTTTTCCCTGCGACGGCAGCCATGCCTCGCGCCCATCCTCACGCCATGCGTTGCTGACAGTCGTCAGCGGCATGCCCTGGCAGTCTCGGTCTTCAAGACTGCAACGCGGTTCGCCGCGTTGACCGATCCAGTCCGCTTCGCATCGCCCACCGCGGACGCTCGCCGGCCTGGCGACGATGCACTTTTCTCAACCACCCGAGGGGAACCCCATCCCCTGCGGGATGCGTGCTCCCCGACCCACCAAGGAGCACGGCATGTCTGAACCTTCCGCATCTTCCTCTGCAACCGCAGTGCGCAGTGGTGCGCTGGCGCTGGCCTGGACCGGCAAGCGTCTGCCGCTACAGGTGCTGCGCAGCGCGGCCGGCCACTACATCGGCACGCAAGACGACGAAGGCCCGGTATCGCGGGAGTCCGTCGAGTATTTCCCGAACCACCTCGCAGCACAGCGCGCCCTGGATACCCATGCCTGGACACAGCGCGCTCACCCCTGATTCCCACCCTTCAAGGAGTTCTCTCATGAATCTGTCTTTGCCCGAAGACGTGCTCGATCAGATGGCGCTGGAACAGGCGCACTTCGATGCTGCACCGCAGGCCTTCTTCGAGGCCTGGAAGCGCGGCGCGCAGATCGCCGGCCACGAGTGGTTCGGCGACGGCACACGCGAAGGTCTGCAGCGTGCCACCACCAAGTGGGACCTGCGGCCCAACATGCTGATGCTCAACGACGCCCTGGGTGTGCTGAGCAGCGGTCAACGCATGTTCCTGTCCGCGATGGTGAGCTTCTACAACTCCCGCGAGGGCGGCGCGATGCTCAAGCGTTGCGGCTTCGAGGGGCTGTCCGATTTCGGCGGCCTCGATCTGGAACGGCGCCAGGTCATCGCTGACCTCACGCTGCACTACAACGGCTGGTGAGCCGCGCCTGGCAACCCACCGTCCATTCATCCCACCCTACGAGGGACATGCGTCCCCGTTTGGGGCCATGTCCCTCCTTGTTTTCGCAGGAGCGGCCATGTCCCGAATCACCATCTTCCACTGACCTGCACCGCCCGCCACCAGGGCGGCCCGACGCCGCGGCCGGCTGACCGGCTGCCACTTCATCCACTCGCTGGGGTTCAATCCCCGGCAGGGGATTGCCTCGGCCATCCTCTGCTGGAGGAATCCCATGTCCCATTCCAACAACCCCTTCGTCCGCGGCTACGATGGCCTGTCCGTGCAACGGCTGCTGGCGATTTCCTACGACGACGACTGCCCGCTGAGCTATCTGCCGCTGCACGTCTCGCAGTCGCACCTGCCGGACAGCCAGGTCGAGCGCCATGCCTGCGTCTTCTGCGACGACTTCGCGCTGATCACGGAAGGCCAGAACGTGCCGCCCGAGCTGGACGCGCAATGCCGCAGCCACGGCATCGCCCGAAACCTCGTCTACGCCGTCATGGCCGAAGAAGCCGGCCAGCCGCTGCACGTCGGCGATACCTACTCCGAGGAAGCCGCACGCGAGGTGGTGCGGCGCCTGCGCTTCGAGACCGGCTTCTACAGCCGTGCCTGGGAAATCAGCTCGGCGCACATCACCGAGGAGGCCGGCCGCTATCTGGCCAACCTGGCCGACATCGCCACGCCGAGCGGTTTTCTGTTCATCGCCTTCCGCATTCCCTACAGCCCGGCGGTCGGCGTGAAGCTGATCGCCACGCCCTGGACGGATGCGAACGTGCAGCAGGTCGAGGGCATCACCGCCGAAGAACTGCGGCAGGAGCACCGGGCCAAGGGCATGCCGGAGCCCCTCGTGGAAGTGTTGCACCTGGCTGCGCTCGCCGACGTTCGCATGTTGGTGTTCGATGCCGACGCGCCCGTGCTGGACGGGCTGACGCTCTACGACGACGAGTAACCCGCAACCCATTCGAGCCCCCACGTAGGGGCTCTTCTTTTGCGCGGAACGCGGTGCCGGCGCATTGCCGATTCCCAACGGACGGCCGCCGCCATGTGCCGCACGCTGGCCGCATGTTCGCTGGCGTTGCCGGCAGCATGCCCAGGCAGTCGAGACCTTCAAGACTGCGGCGCGGTTCGCCGTGCTGGTTGCTTCGTTCTCCGGGCGCACCCGCGTCCATCCACCTCACCCTCAAGGGATCGACCTCCCTTGCGGGCGGGAGTCCCTTGGTTGCCACAAGGAGTCTCCCCATGGATACCCAAGCCATCCGCGCACAGATGCCGACGCTCGTTGTCGGTCATGTGCCTTCCAACGTCCGTTCGTTCAAATTCAACATCTTCGACGGCCAGCCCAAGGTTTCGACGCTGGGCTTTCACATCGACCCGAAGCCTTTCGAGGGCAAGGTCATCGCCACCACCGACGAGGCCATCGTCGTCAAGACGGGACGGGCCGAGTTCGCGGTGCTCGATCGAACGCTCGTGACCGAGGTGCCCGACGAGGGCGCCAAGGTGCAGGTCGAACCCTATGTCAGACGCCGCTTCGACGGTCAGCGGGCGGACACGCCCGAGGAGCAGACCGAGTTCACCGCCGACGGCCAGCCCTACACGGTGAAGCGGTTCGTGCTCGGTTCCGCACCGGCGAAGCTGCCGATCCCCGAGCCGCGCTGCCCCGAGCTGCAGGAACTGATCGACCAACTGGAGCAGTTGCCCGCTCCCGACGGCTTCCGGCGCATCACCCACATGCTGGTGGATGCCGGTGCGCGGGACATCACCTGGGTCGATCCGCTGCCCGCCGACATCATCCGCACGCCGCCGGCCATCGGCTTCACCGTCGCCACGACGAAGTTCCAGGGTTGCGTCACCGTGCTGTATGAGCGTGGCCTCGACCTCTACGCGGTGGAGCTGCGCCGCGACGGCGAGCTGATTCAACGGGTCGATGAGGTGTTCTTCGACACCCTCGGCGAGACGCTGGAACGGCTGATCGACGACGGGAGCTGGCGCCGCATCCGAGTGCAGTGCCTGTTGTCGGGTCGCAAGGCTGTCCGGCACTGATCTCCCAGCAGCTTCCCGCCTTCGCGGCGGGAAGCCTCTCTTCCTGCATCCCTGGAGATCACACCCATGACTGTTCGATTCAAAGGCACGGAGCTGCGGCCCGTGCTCGTCGAAGCGGTGGCGAATCAATGCCGCGTCATCCTGGTCAAGGATCAGGGCGTGTACTTCCTGGCCGAGCGCGGCGAGCGCCGACCCGATGGTCGCCAGAAGACCATCGCCTATGCCGCTGGCTGCAACCCGGATGTCGATGCGTTCGATGACTGGTGGGAGCTGGCGCGCGCCGAGTTCGGCGGCGATGACTTTGGCGAGTTCTTCGATCCGAAGGAGGGCGTGTTTGCGTGCATCCTGCACAGCGAGGACGATCTCGACGTGTCCGCCACCGCGACACACCTGTCGCTGCAGGCGGTTCCTTCCGCGCCCAGCGGTAACTGACCGCCCATCCCTGGCCCCCGCTCCGGGGGCCTCTTTCTTCCCGGCAATGCGGACAGCCGCGAGTGCCAATTACCGCTCGCATGCGCGCCGCCCCGGCGCCACGCTTCCGCCCATGTTCCGCTGACGTCCGTCAGCGACATGCCCAGGCAGCCACGATCTTCAAGGCTGCGACGCGGTTCCGACCGCGTTGATCACCCCAGTTCGCACCGGCATCCATGCGCGAACGGCCATCGGTTCTCGATGGCGATGCCACCAAGCTGTTCCATCAACCCACGCGGGGGTTCCACACCTTCCCCGCCTTGGGTCGGGTGTGTCTCCGCCTCATTGTTCTCAGGAGATTCACCATGACCACTTCCACCGAAAAGTCCTACTTCGATCTGCACATCACCGGCCTCGGGTATCTCAATCGCATCCGCGAAGTGAAGCCCAAGAAAGGCGATGCGTTCCTGGCCTGCGACATCGCGGCTCTGAACGGTCCCAGCGATGACGTCTCGTATGTGCGTTTCGACACGCGCGTATCGGGTTCGGAAGCGCAGCACCTGGTGCGCCGCTGCATTCAGGCGGTCGACGCCGAGAAGAAGGTGATGATCGGCTTCCGCCTGGGCGACCTGTGGGCCGACACCTTCACCTACTCCAAGGGCAAGCGTGCCGGCGAGCAGGGGGTGAGCCTCAAGGCCCGCCTGCTGTTCGTCAGTTGGATCAAGGTCGACGGCAAGCTCGTCTACAAGGCCGAACCCAAGCCGACCGAGACCGACGAGCGCGACCCGGAAGTCCCTGTGACGTCCGACGCGCCCGCCGCGCAGCAAGCCTCGGCACCGGAGCCTTCCAAGCCCGACGCCGATGCTGCCGACGACGCTGCCGATGCCCCCGCATTGGCCGTTGCCGAGTCGTTCTGATCCGCAAGGCCCCATCCCCGGGGCCTTGTCTTCTCTTCGTCAGCAGGAGACCTTCATGATCACCATCCCCGGCCAACTGGCCATCAAGACCATCCACGGCAGGAACGGCGACTTCAACGTCGGCCGCCTGGCGACCTCGATCGGCGAGTTCGTCGTGAAGAACGCCGAACTCGATCAGTACCGCGAGGGCAAGTACGACGGTGATTTCGTCATCGTCGAGATTCGCCCCTCCACGTACAACGCCAACGGCCGCATGGTCATCGAGATCCGCGCCCATCTGGGCGGGATGACACTGTCCAACATCGACGCCCTGAGCCGCGACGAGGCCCGCCGGCTGAGTCCGCAGGAAGTCGATCCGATCGACGAGGAAGCGCAGACGCCCGCGCCGGCAACGCCCCCGGCCAAGCCGAAGGCGAAGTCGCGCAGTCCGCGTGATCCCCTGGTCGATACCACGCCGTTCGGCAGCGAATCGGCTCCCGTGTCCGCTGCGGCCTCGGCCGAGGCAGACGACGCGGTGCTGTTTGGTGCCTTGTGGCCCCTGGGCGAGACCGTGAAGCTCGATGCGACCGTGGATCGTCGTGTGCTGCGTCAGCAGCGCGACCGTCTCGACAAGCTCGGCTACGAGTTCGCTCCGTTGTCCCAGGACTGGCACCTCAAAGCTGCCTGATCCATCCGCCGCCTTACGCGGCATTCCGCCACCCGCCGGGGTTCTCCCCCGACGGGGAGGGCTCCGGCCTTTGCTTCAAGGAGACCCTCATGGGCTGGACCTTCGTTCGTCAGACGCGCGATCAGTTGATCCGCGAGCTGCTCGCTCCGCAGGCGTCCGAACGCGCTTGCTGCGAAGTCATCGACCACACACTGGACGGCGACGTTCTGTGGACCGCGGTTCGCGTCACCGCCAGGCAGGCGGGCGTCATGGGCCTCGCGGCCGGTGAGTCCGTCTGCTACATCGGCTGCCATCTTCTGGAAAGCTCGGGCGGCGATTGGGGCTACAAGTCCCTCGATGAGTCCGTGCATCCGTACTACTACTCGTGCCCGCTGCGCTATCTCGACATGGCGCCGGTGCAAAGCTCCGAGTGGCGCGAGCGGGTTCACCGCTTCCACGCGGGGCGCGCTGTCTAGCGGCACGCATCTTCCTTCACCCAACCGGGGCGAGCACGGCCCCGCGGGCTGTGGTTGCTCCTTCTTTTCCAAGAGGACATCACCATGCCTGCACCTTCTTCCGCGAAACCGCTGTACCGCATCGACGAATGCCCCGACCTCATGGCTGACGGTTGCGTCGGTGACGAGCAGGGCAATCTCGTCTTTCTCTCGATCTGGGCGCGCGACACCGCCGTTCAGGAGTTCCTCGCCCGCCTGACCCTCGGCCGGGACGAACAGGGACTGGATCAGTTCCACGTCATCACCGAGCAGGGCGCATCCATCTCGGTCTTCGTCGGCAACGTCGAGAACCCGGAAAAGCGCATCACCCGCGCCTATCGGCGAACGCTGTTCGGTTCGCTGACGAACGTGTGGCTGTTCGATCGTCGCTGCGTGAAGCCAGACAAGGCCAACGCCAGCGCGCTGGCGCTTCTGCCCAGGGATTCCGCTCACCGGCTCGACCGGCTGTGGACGCTGGTGCAGGACACCTGCCCGCTGCCACTGCTCGACCACTGGCGCGACACCGTGCTGGAGCTGTTGCAGACACGGCGGATGCTGACCGGTCTTCCCTTGGCCCTCGGGCCGCTGGAAGGCCATCGGCTGGCCCTCGATGTCCCGGCGCTGACGAAGGCGTTGGGCGAGCTGATCCGCAACGGCACCCTTGGCGCCACGCAGTACGAACTGGCCGCGAACGCACCGCTTCGGCGTGTGGCGTGAGCCATCCCCACGGGCATGCGCGCCGCGCGTGCCCGCCTTCCCTCATCCATCACCAGGAGAAATCCATGGCACTCATGTTTCCGCGCCTGGCGCGCAATTTCATCCGTAACGGCTACTTCCCCACCGACGAGCCGACGCTGGAGCGGGCCTTGTCCGCACTGGTGCCGTCTCCCGGCTCCATGTCCCTCCTCGATCCCTGCGCCGGCGAAGGCGTGGCGATTGCCGAAGCCGCCCACGCCCTCGGGCGCGAGCAGGTCCAGGCCTTCGCCGTCGAGTACGACGCCGAGCGTGCCCGCCACGCACGGCAACTTGTCGATCGCTGCATCCAAGGTGATCTGATGGACACGCTGATCTCGCGCCAGTCCTTCGGGCTGCTGTGGCTGAACCCGCCGTATGGCGACCTGAGCAAGGACGTGAACGGCAACATCGGCTATCAGGGCCAGGGCCGTGCGCGGCTGGAAAAGCTCTTCTATCAGCGCGCGCTGCCGCTGCTGCAGTACGGCGGCGTGCTGATCTTCATCGTGCCGTCCTACGTGCTCGACGCCGAGCTGGTCGGATGGCTGACGCGCCACTTCGCCGACCTGCGCATCTACCGTGCGGTGGAAACGCAGTTCAAGCAGGTGGTGATCTTCGGTCGCAGGATTCGTCAACGCGACCAGGCGTCGGAGTCGGCCAAGTCCTTGCGCGGTCTGCTGCTGCAGATCGGACAGGGTGACGCCGAAGCCGAGGAGCTGCCGCCCGAATGGCCGTTCCTGCCGTACACCGTCCCTGCCAGCCCGGCCGAGCCGGAGCACTTCTATCGCGTGACGATGGAGCCCGAGCAGTTCGCCGATGAAGTCGGCCGGCTGCAAGGACTCTGGCCGGCGCTCGATACGCATCTGGGCGCCGCGCAGCAGTCGCTGCGTCCGCCCGCGCGGGCCTTGTCGCACTGGCATCTCGCCCTGGCCTTGGCCGCAGGCGCGATTTCCGGCGTAGTGACGTCCAAGAGCGGGCGCGTGCTCGTCGTCAAAGGTGACACCCACAAGGAGAAGATGCTCCAGACGGAATACACCGAACGCGACGACGGCTCCGTGGCCGAGACACGCATCCTCACCGACAAGTTCGTGCCGGTCATTCGTGCATGGGACTTGACGCTGGGCTCGCCTACGTGGGGCGAAGTGCTGACCATCCGCTGATCGCTGTTCCCTGACGGTTCGCCGTCGCTTTCATCCACCCACCGGGGTCACGTTGCCCCGACGGGGTGCCGTGGCCCCTTCTTCCAGAAGGAGAAACCACCATGGCACTCGCAGTCCTCAACCTCGGGTCACAAGCACGCTTTTCGCCAGGGCAGGTGGTCATGACCGCCGGCGTCGACGAGCTGGTCCGACAGGGCCGGCTCAACCCCTCGCCGTACCTGCGCCGCCATCTTCATGGCGATTGGGGCGACCTGGACGACAGCGATCGACGGCAGAACGACGCCGCGCTGCAATCCGGTGAGGATCGTCTGTTCTCGTCCTACCAGGTCACGCGCGACCTGAAGCTCTGGATCATCACCGAATGGGATCGCAGCGTCACCACACTGCTGTTGCCCAGCGAATACTGATCCAACATCCAGCGGCCTCGCGCCGCTTCTTTCTTCCCACCCAGGGGCATGTCACCGCCCCGTGGGGGAGGTGCATGCCCCATTGCTTTGGAGCATCACCATGTCCCTCGATCTCGAAACCGTTCCCGAAACCGCTGTGCAGGGCGACCTGCTCGAAACGGCTGCTTCACCCCTCACGCTCAGCCTGCAGGACTTCGTATCGGAGTTCGGCGACGAGCTGCTCGACTCGCTCAACCGCGCCAATCCTCCGGTCTACACCGGCCAGGTGCGGGTGCATCGGCAACTGATCCTCGCCGCGCTCATGCGCAAGCTGTTCCCGGCGCAAGCCGATGTGGTCCATGCCGTCACCGAGCTACTGGTAGACCGCGGCGAACGCGCCGCGATCGTCAATGGCGAGATGGGTTGCGGCAAGACGACGGTGGGTATTGCCACCGCCGCCGTGCTCAACGCCGAAGGCTACCGCCGCACCCTGGTGCTCTCGCCACCCCACCTAGTCTACAAGTGGCGGCGCGAAATCCAGGAGACGGTGGCCGGTGCCAAGGTCTGGGTACTCAATGGCCCGGACACGCTGGTCAAGCTGCTGAAACTGCGCGAGCAGTTGGGCGTGCCGGCCCAGGGCCAGGAGTTCTTCGTCCTGGGCCGCGTGCGGATGCGGATGGGGTTCCACTGGAAACCTGTCTTCGTTCGGCGGCGCACGCCTCACGGCGACGTGGGGGCCTGCCCGGATTGCGGGCATGTCATCACCGACCTCGACGGCGAGCCGATCAACCCGGTCGAGCTGGAAGCCGAGGAGTCCCGCCGCAAGTGCAGCCACTGCCGTGCACCGCTGTGGTCGTTGATCCGTCCCAGAGGCCTGTCCGCCAGCGACCAGTCCTCGACCGTGCTCAAGGCACTGAAGCGTATTCCAACCATCGGGGAAGTCACCGCGCAGAAGCTGATGCAAAAGTTCGGTGACGCCTTCCTCGCGTCGATGCTCGGGGACAACATCCACGAGTTCATCAACCTGATGGATGGCAACGGCGAGCTGGTCTTCTCGGACCGGCAAGCCCACCGGATGGAACGCGCGATGGCCAACATGGAGTTCGGCTTCGGCGAGGGCGGCTACCAGCCGTCCGAGTTCATCAAGAGGCAGCTTCCCCAAGGCACGTTCGACCTGCTCATCGCCGACGAGGCGCACGAGTACAAGAACGGCGGCTCCGCACAGGGCCAGGCCATGGGCGTGTTGGCGGCCAAGGCGCGCAAGACGCTATTGCTCACCGGCACACTGATGGGCGGCTACGGCGACGACCTGTTCCACCTGCTGTTCCGAGCCCTGCCGGGGCGGATGATCGAAGACGGCTACCGGCCGACGAAGAGCGGCAGCATGACGTCGGCCGCGATGGCGTTCATGCGCGATCACGGCGTGCTCAAGGACATCTATTCCGAGAGCACGGGCACGGCGCACAAGACGGCCAAGGGCACCAAGGTATCGGTGCGCACGGTCAAGGCGCCGGGCTTCGGTCCGAAGGGCGTGCTGCGTTGCGTCCTGCCGTTCACGGTCTTCCTCAAGTTGAAGGACATCGGTGGCAACGTGTTGCCGCCCTACGACGAGGAGTTCCGCGAAGTCGCGATGGACACGGCGCAGGCCGCGGCCTACCGCGATCTGGCCGGTCGGCTGACCCAGGAGCTGAAGCAGGCTCTGGCGAAGCGCGACACGACGCTGCTCGGTGTAGTCCTCAACGTGCTGCTGGCCTGGCCGGACTGCTGCTTCCGGTCGGAGACGGTGGTGCATCCGCGCACGCGCAACACCTTGGCGTTCGTTCCGGCTCAGTTCAACGAGCTGGAGGTGATGCCCAAGGAACGCGAGCTGATCGAGATCTGCAAGCAGGAGAAGGCAGAAGGTCGCAAGACCCTGGTCTATTCGGTCTACACCGGCACGCGCGACACCACGTCGCGTTTGAAGGTGCTGCTGGAGCAGGAAGGCTTCAAGGTGGCGGTACTGCGCGCGAGCGTGGATGCCTCCCGCCGGGAAGACTGGATCGCCGAGCAGCTCGACCGCGGCATCGACGTGCTCATCACCAATCCCGAGCTGGTGAAAACCGGCCTGGACTTGCTGGAGTTCCCGACCATCGTGTTCCTCCAGTCCGGCTACAACGTGTATTCGTTGCAGCAGGCCGCCCGACGCTCATGGCGCATCGGCCAGAAGCAGCCGGTGCGCGTGATCTACCTCGGCTACGCCGATTCCTCGCAGATGACCTGCCTGGGGTTGATGGCCCGGAAGATCATGGTGTCGCAGAGCACGTCGGGCGACGTACCCGAGTCGGGCCTGGATGTTCTGAACCAGGACGGCGACTCGGTGGAGGTGGCACTGGCACGGCAGCTTGTCACGGTCTGATCCATGTGCTCATGCCGGCGGCCCCTCGGGGTCGCCGGCTTCCTTCCACGGCCCTTCGGGGCCGTTTTTCTTGGGCGTATGACAGTCCATGGCGCCGCCCTCCATGTATTCGGGCGGGCGTCAGTGCGTTTTGTTTGCTGCCCGCAGGCCAAGCGGCGGCGATGGTGAGCGCTCCGTGTTCCAGGGAAGCGCCCTCCATGCAACCATCCATCCGCGCTGTTCACCGCCTGGCCCTCGCCGCTGGCTTGCTGGCCGGCAGCCTGTTCGCCGTCGGCTGCGCCACGACCGCCGCGCCGTCTGCGCCAGCGGTGCCGGCCGCATCGCCAACCGCCGTCGCGCCGGAGCCGGGTTTCGTTCCGGTGGCCCGCTACGGCCGCTACACCCTGGTCGAGCTGGTGCCGGAACCTGCGCAGCGTGATCTCTTGCAACAGGCGGTGGAGGTCTCGATTCCGCCCATGCTCGATGCCAGCGTGGGCGATGCCATGCGCCATGTGCTCCTGCGCTCGGGCTACCGGCTCTGCGATGCGCCCGAGGCCGCCGCGCTCTACGCGCTGCCGCTGCCCGCCGCACACCTGCGCCTGGGCCCGCTGATGCTGCGCGATGCCTTGCTGACCCTTGCCGGCCCCGCCTGGGAGCTGTCGGTCGATGACGTGACCCGCCAAGTCTGCTTCAGCCGGCACGGTGCTCCCGCCTTCCTTTCCGCCAACCCGCCCGGCACCGCCACGCCTGTGCCGGACGTCGACCGGCCCGAGGAGATGCAGCCATGACCTTTCCCCAAGCGCCATCCGAGCGCAATTCCCGCACGCGCTGGCTCAAGATCGCCGCGGCCTTCTGGCTGCTGCTCATCAGTGCTGTAGCACTCATCAACAGCGTCGGCCTGTCGCGGCTCGCCGAACAGACCCAGAGCAGCGCACAGGATGCGCAGGTCAATGCGCTGGGCCTGCGCGTGGCCGATCTCGAACAACAGGCCGATGCGGGCAAGCGCCGGCCGGCGCCGATCAGCCAGGCCGAATTCGCCAATGCGCGGCAGGCGCTGGACGAACGGATGACGCGCCTCGAAGAGGCCGACGAGGCGAGGGCCCTGGCCATCGACCTGCAGACGCTGCAGACGCGCGTGAACGGAATCGAAACCCGCCTGGAGAAGACCCGGCAGGTGGCATCCGCCGCTCGCCCGCACGCTCCCGTTGCGACGAAGACCAAGGTGCCCGAGCCGCCGTTCCGGGTGCTCGGCGTGGAGCTGCGCGGAGGCGAGCGCTTTCTGTCGATCACCTCCACCGCTGCGGCCTCGCTCGCGGGCGCCCGGCTGCTGCGCGAGGGCGATGCCGAGGGCGGCTGGCAACTGCAGTCCATCGAGGCGCAGGCGGGCGTGTTCCAGGTGAACGGTCAGACGCAGCGCGTTGCGGTGCCGTAGGAGGTGCCGTGACCCCCACGCTCACTTCGTTCGCTGCCCCCCGAGGGGGCTTCAGCCTCCTTGAGGCGGCTCGGCGGAGGCTGACCATGAACCTGCGGCCGTTGCTCGCTGCCGTCGTTCTGTTCGCCGCTTTCGGCGCATCCGCCCAGCCGGCCCCGGTGACGAACTCGCGCATGGTGCCCGCCCAGGTGCAGCCGGGCACTGATGCCGCGCTCGACGAGAGGCAGGCGCGGGAGTGGGGGCTTCACCCCGAGGAGTGGGCGCGTTACCGGCAACTGATGCAGGGGCCGCTCGGGGTCTATTCGCCCCAGCTCGATCCGCTCACGGCGCTGGGCATCGAGGCCCGCAGCGAGGAGGAGCGCAGGCGCTACGCGGAGTTGCAGGTGCAGGCCGAGGCCCGGCGCGTCGGCAAGACGCTGGCCTACCAGCGGGCCTACGACGCGGCGTGGCAGCGCCTGTTTCCCGGCCAGCCGCGCGTGAGCCTGCCCGGCGCCAAGGCGCAGGGTGCCGGCAACACCGGCTCGGGGCGCCTAGCCGTCTTCATCAAGGCCGACTGCGCACCGTGCGCGCAGCGCGTGCAGCAGTTGCAGGCGGCCGGCACGGCCTTCGATCTCTACATGGTCGGCAGCCGTCAGGACGACGCGCGCATCCGGCAGTGGGCCACCCAGGCGGGCATCGACCCGGCCAGGGTGCGCGCCCGCACCATCACGCTCAACCACGATGCGGGGCGCTGGCTGTCGCTCGGGCTGCCCGGCGATCTGCCGGCCGTGGTGCGCGAGGTGAACGGCCAATGGCAGCGGCAATAGCTACTCCGGGCCGGGAGCGTCGGCCATCCCGCGTCGCCATCCGCTGCGCCAGCGCCGTGCTGCTGCTCACCACCGGCGGCTGGGCATTGGCCGCCCTGGCTCGGGAAGTGCCGCCGCCGGCCTATCAACTGGCGGCGCATCGTGCAGACGTGCCGGCGGCGGTGCTGTACGCGGTGGCCTTGCAGGAGAGCGGCGCCATGCTGCGCGGGCGCCTGATCCCCTGGCCGTGGACGCTCAACGTCGCCGGCACGCCACAGCGCTACGCCACCCGCGCCGAGGCCTGTGCGGGACTGCACCGTGCGCTCGCCCACACGCCGGCCAATCGCATCGACGCCGGCCTCGGCCAGGTCAATCTCGGCTACCACGCGCATCGCTACACGCAGCCCTGCGAGCTGCTGGACCCGTACCGCAACCTCGCCATCGCTGCGGAAATCCTGCACGAACAGCACACGCCGGGCGAGGACTGGCTGCTTGCCATCGGCCGCTACCACCGGCCCGCCGGCGGGGCACCCGCGGCGCGCTACCGGCGCAGTGTGCATCGGCACCTGACCCGCGTGCTCGACCCCGGCGTTCCCGTTCCCACCCTCCAGGCCACCACGCCATGAACCACATCGTCCTCATCGCCGCCATCGGGCTGCTGTCCACGACCACCGTCTTCGCCAAGACCGCCTCCGCGCCGTTGATCGTCGTCGAAGACCGCGGCGGCGCCTCAGCGCTGCCGTACTACCGGTCGCTGAATCCCCAACCGGATCAGGCCACACCGCCGGCCCCGATGCCAGCCCCTCGCGCGGGCAACGCGGCCGACGCCGAAGCCGCCATGCTGCCGGTGCGCTCGACGCAACTGTCGCCGGGCGACGTGCAGCGCCGCGTCATCCGGGCGCCGGGTCTGACCGCGCTGTTCCTGATCGGCGACGACGAGCGTTCGCGCGCCTGGCTGCGGCGGCGGCAGGCCGCGCTGCGAGAGCTGCAGGCCGTGGGGCTGGTGGTCAACGTGGAGTCGATGGCCGCGCTGACGGCGCTGCGTAGGCTGGCTCCCGGCCTGACTCTCTCGCCGGCCTCCGGCGACGACCTGGCCCAGCGCCTGGGCCTGCGCCACTACCCGGTGCTCATCACGTCCACCGGCGTCGAGCAGTAGGTGCGCAAATGGCCCAACCGCATGCGGTCGAGGTTCTGCTGCGGCCAGCGGTGGAGCTTTACACCGTGGCGGTCTGCACCGGCGCCGCGATTCTGTGCCTGGTGGCACCGTGGTCGCTCGCGCTGAACCCGCTGCTCGGCCTGGGCTCGGCGCTGGCTTTCCTGACCTTCGGCGCGATTCGCCTGCGCGATGCCTGGGCGATCCTGCGCTATCGCCGCAACATCCGCCGCCTGCCGCGCTACGTGATGACCAGCCGCGACGTGCCGGTGAGTCAGCAACGGCTGTTCGTCGGCCGGGGCTTTCGCTGGGAGCAGCGGCACACGCACCGGCTGATGCAGACCTACCGGCCGGAGTTCCGCCGCTACGTCGAGCCGACGGCGATCTACCGGGCCGCCCGGCGGCTGGAGGAGCGGCTTGAGTTCGCACCATTTCCAGTCTCGACGCTGGCGCGCGCGCTGGCCTGGGACAGCCCGCTCAACCCGGCGCGGCCGCTGCCGCCGGTCGGCGGACTGCCGCGCCTGCATGGCATCGAGCCGCACGAGGTCGACGTCACCCTGCCGCTGGGCGAGCGCGTCGGCCACACCCTGGTGCTGGGCACCACGCGCGTGGGCAAGACGCGGCTGGCCGAGCTGTTCATCACCCAGGACATCCGCCGCAAGGTCCGCGGCGAGCACGAGGTGGTGATCGTCTTCGACCCCAAGGGCGATGCCGACCTGTTGAAGCGCATGTACGTCGAGGCCAAGCGCGCCGGGCGCGAAGGCGAGTTCTACGTCTTCCATCTGGGCTGGCCAGACATCTCGGCGCGCTACAACGCCGTCGGCAGGTTCGGGCGGATCTCCGAGGTGGCCACGCGCATCGCCGGACAGCTCTCGGGCGAAGGCAACAGCGCAGCGTTCCGCGAATTCGCCTGGCGCTTCGTCAACATCATCGCGCGCGCGCTGGTCGAGCTGGGGCAGCGGCCGGACTACCTGCTGATCCAGCGCCACGTCATCAACATCGACGCGCTGTTCATCGAGTACGCCCAGCACTACTTCGCCACGAACGAGCCGAAGGCCTGGGAGGTCATCGTCCAACTCGAAGGCAAGCTCAACGACAAGAACATCCCGCGCAA
Organism: Diaphorobacter sp. LI3; assembly: GCF_022807955.1. NCBI lineage: Bacteria > Pseudomonadati > Pseudomonadota > Betaproteobacteria > Burkholderiales > Comamonadaceae > Diaphorobacter > Diaphorobacter sp. LI3. The sequence continues at coordinate 2,297,513 of NZ_CP094346.1, forward strand.
CATGATCGGGCGCGAGAAGCGCGTGGTAGCCCTCGAACAGTACCTGTCCCAAGTGCGCATCTATGACCCGGTGCTTGACGGCCTGCGCAGCGCCGTGCGCTACGACCGGACGTACTTCGACAAGATCGTCGCATCGCTGCTGCCGCTGCTGGAGAAGCTCACCACCGGCAAGATCGCCCAACTGCTCGCACCGAACTATTCCGACCTGTCCGACCCGAGGCCGATCTTCGACTGGATGCAGGTCATCCGCAAACGCGCGGTGGTCTACGTGGGGCTGGATGCGCTGTCCGACGCCGAGGTCGCGGCGGCGGTGGGCAACTCGATGTTCAGCGATCTGGTCTCGGTCGCCGGCCACATCTACAAGTTCGGCATCGACGACGGGCTGCCCGGCGCCGCGGTGGGCGCCAAGATTCCGATCAACGTCCACGCCGACGAATTCAATGAACTCATGGGCGACGAGTTCATTCCGATGGTCAACAAGGGCGGCGGTGCCGGCGTACAGGTGACGGCCTACACGCAGACCTTGAGCGACATCGAGGCGCGCATCGGTAACCGTGCCAAGGCCGGCCAGGTGGTCGGCAACTTCAACAACCTGTTCATGCTGCGCGTGCGCGAGACCGCCACCGCCGAATTGTTGACGCGACAACTGCCCAAGGTCGAGGTGTACGCCACGGCACTGATGAGCGGCGCCACCGACAGCTCCGACCCGCACGGCACTACCGCCTTCACGTCCAACACCCAGGACCGCATCAGCAGCAACAGCGTGCCGTTGATCGAGCCGGCGCATGTGGTGGCGCTGCCCAAGGGGCAGTGCTTCGCGCTGACCGAGGGCGGCAACCTCTGGAAAGTCCGCATGCCGCTGCCGGCACCCGACCCCGACGAAGCCATGCCGAAGGATCTGCAGGAGCTGGCCGGCTACATGCGACAGCACTACGTCGAGGCAGGAGACTGGTGGGAGAACCAAGGCATCCCCGGCCTGCAGGACAAGGCGCTGCCCGACGACCTGCTGGACGACTTCAAGCAGATGGCCGCCGCTGAAGAGGCCGAAGCATGAGCGATCCGGCCGTCGCGGCACAGCGCCAGCAGCAACGACAGCAGGGGCTGATCGCCGGCCTGGTCACGCTGCCGTTCCGCTTCTTCGGCGTGCTGCTGCTGTGCATCCTGATCGAATGCGTCGGCATGCACTTCTTCTGGCCCGATCAGGGCTGGCGCCACGCGCAGGGCATGCTGCACTACGAGCTGGATCAACTCTCCACGCATTTCACGCGCAGCGCGCTGGTGCAGGAGCCGGGGCGCACCGCGCACCGGCTGGTCGAGCAGGGCTACGACGGGCTGTTCGAGAAAAGCGGCCTGCTGGACTGGGTACGCGATGCCTCGGCGCAGGCCAGCGCCGGCAGCCATCGCCCGGCCAAGGATTTCCGCTACTACCTGGGCTTGGTCTACGTGAACGTGGAGAGCTACCTGATCGCGGCGGCCTACACGACGCTGGTCTTCCTCGTGCGGCTGCTGGTGCTGTGCCTGACCCTGCCGCTGTTCCTGATGGCCGCCTTCGTCGGCCTCGTGGACGGCCTGGTGCGCCGGGACATCCGCCGCTTCGGCGCGGGACGCGAGTCGGGGTTCATCTATCACCGCGCCAGGGCCAGCCTGATCCCGCTGGCCGTGCTGCCGTGGGTGACTTACCTGGCACTGCCGGTCAGCGTGAACCCGCTGCTGATCCTGCTGCCCAGCGCGGCACTGCTCGGCGTGGCGGTGTGCATTGCGGCGGCGACGTTCAAGAAGTATCTCTAGCCGATCACTGGACTGGCACTACACACTACGATCTTCATCGACCCACGGGTCATGGCGACGTAAAGGTTCTGTGCGTTCATGCCATCGACATTTAGCAGCACCGCCACTTCCGCTTCCAGCCCTTTGAGCAACAGCGTGCTGCCTACGGCGCGTTTTGGTAGCGGGCGCCCCAATAGCCGGTTCTCTTCCCGCACGCGCCGGGCCGCTTCTGCCAGAGGGACGGTTCCCGACGAGGCTTCTCGGAGCGCCTTGAGCACGCCGTAGAGGATGGCCGGCCGATGCACACGCACGTTCGGCAGTGCACGCAGTTCCGACAACAGCGCGGCGGCCGCAGCGAGAGAGGGCGCGCGCCCGAACGCCAGCGCGCGGCTTTCTGCCTCGTTCGGAGGATTCCTTGCAGTTCCCTTTGCCAACGACTCCAGGCGCCGCGTCAACTCCGCCACGCCCACATTGGTCATGACGCTCTGTGCAAGCGCCAGCAACTGCGCGAGGGCATTCGGTGCCCCCACTTCAAAGCTGCTGGCGAAGGCGATGAGGTCTTGCAGATCGACGGCCTCGACCGTCGAAGCGCCCGGCGTCTGGCTCGCAAAGTTCTGCTGAGCTGCTCGGTTGCGGCTATCGGCGATGATGAGCACGCGCCCGTCAGCGGTTGGCGATGCCGTCCTCGCAGCGGCAAGGCGCTGGGCATGGTCGTTGGGTGGTACGGCCTGCATCCAGTTCACATGCTCCGGTGGCCCACTACGCAGATCCACGGACTGCCCCGCCGTCAACAACCGGCGGGCCTCCAGCAACCATTGTCCCAGCGCTTCCGCGCCGGCGTTGCGCCATCGCCAGGGCGTTGCCAGTTCCCCGACGACAGGAAAATGTGCGCACACGTGCTGGTTCCAGTCGGCCAGCGCATTGCCCCGGAACCCGAAGATCGCCTGCATGGGGTCGCCCAGCACGCAGGTCGGCAGGATCAACGAGAGGAAATAGACGATGTAGTGCTGAGGCACCGAACAATCCTGGTACTCATCCACGATCAGATGCGCATACGAGGCTTTCAGCACCTCACTGACGTGCCCGGCCTGCAGGAGCTTCCAGGCGGCGTCGCGGATAGCCGGGTAGTCCCGCGCAGGTGCAGCCAGCCGCAGAATCTCCGGATCGTGGGCGCTGCGGCCCGGAAAGGTCGAGATGAGCCGGATAGCCCAGCCATCGATCGTGCTCAATCGATAGGCGCTGGCTGGCACACCGGCGCGGTCCAGCCGGCCACGCAAGGCCGCGACCCCGGCATTCGTGTGTGTCAGCACGAGAATGGGCTTGTTGCCCCGATGACCGGCAAGCGCTTGGGCAATCAGCTGTGTCTTGCCGCAGCCGGCCGGTGCGGTGACGGTTCCGCGTTGGATTGCACGAAGGTCGATTTCAACGTGGTCCATCAGTGGCCCACCCGAATACCTGGTCCATCAGAGCGCGGAATCCCTGATCGCAAAGATGCAGGTCCGGTGCAACGATGGTCCTCGCCACGTCCTCCATCCACGAGATTTGCTTGAACCAGCCAGCTTTTCGGATGCGCGCCGCCTGACCAAGAATGGCCCTGCGTTCGGCCGACAGGAGGCCGGTGTTCTGGATCTCGTCCCAGATCTGCTGGAAGGTGAGCGTGTTGTTCGAGACAGTGCGCAGGTGTTCGACGATCAGGTCGCCATGCAATTCGTTGGCGTAGCCGATCAGTCTCTGGCAGGCAACCGGCGTGAGACTTCCGAACAGCTCGTCCTCCAGCGCACGGCCCGCGCGGTAGGCGACGACGGTGCCACCGTTCTCGACAAAAGCCTGCTCGACCGCAGGTGTGGGCTTCTTGTCGTCGTCGCGCAGCACCATCACCCGGTAGCCCAGAGACTGGAATGCGGAGGCGCGCGCATACGGTCGATCCGGCTCCCCGCCACCGCAGTCGACGAGCGCCACGCCCAATGCAGCCAGTGACGCATTCCTCTGGTCAAGCCTGTATAAGTCCAGCCCGCGCAGCAGGCCTATCTCGCTGGCTCCCTCGCACACGACCACGGAGCCAGCCAGGAAGGCCTCGGGATAGAGGCGGATCGTGCTCTGGATGTCATTGTCGGCGCCGACCAGGCGAGCCTCATGGCCGAGGGGGCCGCGGCGCAACACGAAGAGCTGGTCGCCCGACAGTTCTCTCAGCGCCACGGGTGAGTGGGTGGTGAGGAACACCTGCAGCGGAGCAGCGGCCTCCTTGGCTCCGAGGGAGCCCAAGAACCTCGCGATGCGGTGCGGCTCCAGCCCGTACTCCAGTTCGTCCGAGAGCACGATTGACGCCTGACCGGCCGCCTTGCGCTGTAGGCCAGCGACAAGCAGACGCGTGGACCCGACGCCCAGGCTGCGAAGCGGGATGCCGCTTTCGTTGTGCAGGGAGATGGTGCCGCCACCGAACGACACCGAATGCGAATCCAGCAGCGCCTTGGCCTTGGCGCCGATGTTGACGCCCAGCTCCTGAGCAGTGGTGGTGACGATCCCCAGCGCTTCTCCCAACTGTTGTTCGGCCTGGTCTCCGAAGCCACTCCGCGCATCTCTGGCGGCCTTGACGAGGGCGGCCGAAGCGTCGGCTCGCTCTTCCGAGATGCGGTTCAGTACCGAGCCGCGCTGCCATCCCAGGTTGAAGTCCGCCAGCGCGCCGATGCGAGTGGGCGCCAGGGCGACGCGATCCTTCCATGCGAGCGTCTTGACGATGCCTTGCTGTGCGGCGCGGTCGGAGACGAGGGTCCACGAGGGCTCCAGGTCACTGGCGACCGTCAGGTTCAGGCAGAGCACAACCTCCGCGCCGGCAGAGGGCTCGTCTTCGACGACGCCAGTGTTGGCGTGGTATCCGCGCAGGAATGCACCAAAGCCCTCCAGCGTCCTCATGCTGTCATCGAGGTCGCCGAGCGTCAGCGTGATGCTGATTGGGGTCGTGATGTCCAGGCCGAAGAAGTCCGCATCCGAGAACTGGACATTGCGTCTGGCCCCCAGACATAGGTCGATCGCGTCCAGCACCGTGGACTTGCCGCTGTCGCCCGGACCGATCAGGCAGTTGATGCCAGGCGTCGGGCACCAGGTCAGCAGCTGGATGCCGCGGAAGTTGGCGATCTGGATTTTTCTGATTCGTGCCATGCGTATCCCCCGCGCATTGAAGCCGCTCCCACTGAAATCGCAACACCTCACTATCCACTCGGGCCGCCTGCTGCAGGCCTCCTGCCCAGTTCTCTACTTGGTAGGGCGAGACAGCGACTCGGCAAGCTCCAACAACTTTGCGACGTCCTCTGCGGGCAATGACGCCTCCTTGAGGTATCGCACTAAAGCCATCGCTTCAGGCTGCGCGTGCAAGTAGTCGACGACTTCAGGGTCAGTCGAATGCGATAGGCGGAACAACACGTCGGGATCTGCCGCCAGCACCTTCGCTAGAGCTTTGATGACCTCAGGCCTAGGCGGAGACTCCTTACCACGCTCGATACGGCTCAAGTAGGCCGGCGAAATGCCGACTAACAGGCCGTTGAAAAAGTGCTTTTCGAACGCATCAGGGACGCTGAGTGCGAAGACACGAGCTGCCCAGACGCGTCTGCGCAGCGATTGCAACGGCCCATCTGGCCGGTTTGCAGGCCCTCCCGCCCATTTCGGGCGCACGTATCCCTGGGCTCACGCATGATGCGCGTCCCACCAGCCGCCGATGCTGCCCATTCGCACAAGGTTGTAGGTGGCAAAGCACAGCAGCGCCTGGCCCGTGAGCTTGGCCTGACCGATCAGCTTGGTCTTTGCCAGACCACCGACGGTCTTGATCCAGCCAAAGGCCTCTTCGATGCGCTTGCGCACCTTCAGGCTGGTCTTGTAGCCCTCGTGCCGTGTCACTCGCGCATCCACCGCCGAGTGTTTGTCCTTGGCCGCCACGTGGGGCGTGACTTTGAGCTTTCTGCAGCCTTTGATGAAGGCCTTGCTGTCGTAGCCCTTGTCGGCACCGACCGTGGCCCGTTTGTTCCTGTTGCCCCGACGCTCCAACATGGCCAGCGCCGCCTCGCGCTCGGCCGTGCCGCTGGCGTGGGTGATCTCGACATCCACGATCAGCCCGTTGCGGTTCTCCATGAGGATGTGCCCCATGTGGCACAGGCGGGATTTGTCGCCCTGGCTCTTCTTGAACAGCCGGGCATCGGCGTCCGTGGTGCTCTCGTGGGTGTCGTTGCAGCGCTCCTGCCCCTTGAAGTCCACCTCGGGGTTGCGCCCAGGCGGCGTGCCGCTGTCGTCGTCTTTGCGCTTGAAGCTCTTGTGCGAGGCCCAGGCGTCAATGAGCGTGCCGTCCACGCTGAAGTGCTCGTCGCTGGCGAGCTTGCCCCACTGGGCACTGAGCTTGACGCGCTCGAAGAAGGCGCGGGCGAGGTCTTCGTTGAACAGACGTTCGCGGTTGGCGCTGAAAGTGGAGTGGTCCCAGACCTTGTCTTCGATGTTCAGGCCCACGAACCAGCGGTACAGCAGGTTGTAGTTGATCGCTTCGACCAACTGGCGCTCGCTGCGGATGGAGAACAGGATCTGCAGCAGCAAGGCCTTGAGCAGCATCTCCGGTGGCACCGATGGGCGGCCACGGCGGGCGTACACCGCTTCGAACTCGCGGTTCATGGTTGCCAGCAGCGCATCAACCACCGCGCGCAACTTGCGCAGCGGGTGTGCCTGCGGCACGCGCTCTTCAAGGCTGATGTAGCTGAACATCGCCCCCTGGAAATCTTGACTGCCTCTCATCGTCCTCGTCTGGGTCGTTCACCGATGGCTTCAGATCGTAGCGGCCAACGCGGGCGTCGGCGGGGGATTTTTCAACGGCCTGTTAATCTGCGGATGGGGCCGACTCTGCCAGCTTGGCTTCGGTCAGAGTCATCAAGTGGGCGGAACTGCATTTCAGCGCACGGGCGATCTTGAGGATGAGAGGGAGCGTGGGGACATGCTCGCCGCGCTCGATCTTGCCCATGTGCGACCGTTCGATGCCGGCCATGTGGGCCAGCGTTTCCTGAGCGATACCCTGGTTGGTTCTTTCTTCCCGCACGGCAGCCCCAAACGCGATGGCTGGTTCCGCTTCGTAGGTAGTGGTGCCGGTGGGGCGGCCCCTTTGGATCGAACGCTTTGGCATTGCCAAGAGCGTCGAACACGGTCACGATTTAAACCACGTTAAACTTAACTCATTCAACGGATTCGAGATCAGTTGCCACGAGTTCACCACCTGGGGGGAGCTGGACGTGGAATCGAGTGACATCACCGCCGAAATTCGCATGGCCGTCCTCGGCGAATGGGTGCCTCCCCAGCTCGCCGACGTGCTCGCCCTGCAGCGTGCCGAAGAGCCGGAGACTCATGCCGTCCTGGCCGGCTGGACAGATCCCGGTCGAGGCGCGGAGCTGCCGGGCGACGGCTTCGACTTCGCCTTGTCTGCGGTTGCCCGGCAGTGGCCTGGCTGGGTATGCGAGCCGCTGTGGCATGACACGCTGGCGGTCGCCGTGGCCAAGCGCTCCCACCTGCTGGCCTACCGTGAAGTGCCGTGTCAGGAAGTGCTCAAGCAGCCGTTGATCTGCTCGCAGTCCACGGCTCATGAACCATGGCGCATGACCGTGCAGCGCGTGTTCGAGAACGCGCTGCAGGAGCGGGAGCAAACGGTGGAGACATTCGATGTGGTGATGACGCTGGTTGCCGCCGGGTACGGGATCACCATTGCGCCCGCCGCGAGACTGGCGAGCTACCTACGCCGAGGCATCGCCATGCGGCCGCTGGCCGGCGCACCAACGATCGTGATGGCTTACCTGCTCCGTCGCGAGGCTTCCTTGTCGGACACCCAGGCAAGATTCGCCCGCCGCGCGCGCTTGGTGTCCTGACAGACGCGCGGGGATCGCGGTTTCGCCACGATCCCGCATTCCTGCTGCTAGGCGACCCCGACTCGCGGCGGGGTCCATTCGCTTTCCTTCACGGCTGTGCTCACTGCCATGACGAGCTTGTCGAGATTGCCGGCCGTCACGCCCTCCAGTGCCGAACACCCCCGCAGCATCGAGCGCGGTTGCAGTAGTGCATGGTAGATCTGCCAAGGGTCCGCACCCCTGGTCAGCTTCAGGACGGACTGGATCAGCTCGTGCTTGAGTGGGTCGAGGTGCCAGTCCGGCACGCGCTGGCCGCGGTTGCCTACGTTCAACGCCAGCAAGTTGCCCGCCTTGATCTCGTAGCTGATCCACCTGCGGGACTTGCCCGCCATCTTGGCAAACGCCGCGACGGGAAGGTTGTGCGGCGCTTCGAAGACATCGAACAGCTCCATCCTCTCGCGCTGAATGTCCGAAGGCACCAGCGGCGCGGCCGATCGAGGGGGCGGAACCGCCGGCAGCCGATGTGCGGCGGCAGAAACCAACGGCATGGCGTCACCCGGCTTCGTCACCAGCAGGATTGGCGAAGCGGCAACCGGCGTGGAGGGTGCGCTTGCGGTTTGCTCACTCGGGAATGCGGGTACGCCTTCCAGATGCACGGTGAGCGGCATGCTGGCCGCCTCGACCTGGTTCTGCTCGAAGAGGTCGAGCCGATCGGCCCAGTCCTGCATCATGCGGCGACGCTGCTCCACGTACTCGGCATGGTTGTAGGTCGCGCTGACCTTGTTGGGATCGACATGCGAGAGCTGTGCATCCACCCAGACCTTCGGGTAGCCGATCTCGTTGAGCGCAGTGGACATCGTGCCGCGGATGCCGTGTCCGGTCAGGCGTTCCTGATAGCCCATGCGCTTGAGCGCACCATTGAGCGTGTTCTCGCTGATGCGCTTCTTCAAGTCGCTGTCGTGCCGGAACAGGTGGCGCTGGGCCGGCTTGAACTCATCCAGCATGCGCATTCCACTGATGGCGGACAGTGATTCCATTCCCATCGCGGACAGCGTTCCAGGCGATGGCGGACACGTTGCGCGGGTGTCCTGAGTGACGCTCAAATCGTAGCCGAAGTGTCCGCCATCAGCGTGGAATGGCGGTCGGCGCGGCCGGCTCAGACGGCCTTGGTGAGCTTGCGCATCGACTCGCCCTTGAGGGCTATCTTGTGCGAGCCGTGCACGATGCGGTCCAGGATGGCGTCGGCCAGCGTGGGCTCGTCCAGCCAGGCGTGCCAGGCCGTCACCGGCAACTGGCTGGTGATGAGCGTCGAGCGCGTGCCCACCCGGTCGTCCAGCAATTCCAGCAGGTCGTTTCGCTCGTGCGCGGCAATCGGCGCGATGCCGAAGTCGTCCAGGATGAGCAGGTCCAGCCGCGCCAGTTGCGCCAGCCGTTTGCCCAGGCTGCCATCGCCGTGGGCCACGTGCAGCTCCTGCAGCAGCCGTGGCGCGCGGGTGTAGAGCACCGAGAAGCCCAGGCGCGCGGCCTGCTGCCCCAGTGCGCAGGCGAGCCACGTCTTGCCGCACCCGGTGGCGCCGGTGAGCAGCACGTTGTGGCCATGGCGCAGCCAGTCCCCGCCGGCCAGGCTGGTGATGACCTCTCGGCTCAGGCCCCGGCTGGCGCGCCAGTCGATGTCCTCCAGGCAGGCACTGGAGACCTTCAGGCGGGCCGCCTTCAACAGGCGCTCCAGGCGCTTGCTGTCACGCCAGTCCACCTCGCGCTGCACCAGCAGCGCCAGGCGTTGTTCAAAGGGCAGCTCGCTGGCCGTGATGTGGGTGGCCGCGTCGCTGAGGGCGGCCACCATGCCGTCCAGGCGCAGGGCGCGCAGTTGGTTCAAGGTCTGTTCGTTGAGCATGGTTCTTCCTTGTTAGGTTTGCTTGCACGTTGGAGTTCAGTGGTAGTAGCCCGGCCCGCGCACGTTCTCGTGCAGCGGCAGGCTCGCCTGTGCGGCCATCGGCGCATCCAGCGGCCGCTGGTCCAGGCCGCAGCCCAGGATGGAGGCGATGCTCTTGTAGGACGGTGAGCGAATCGACTGCGCCCGCGCACAGGCGGCCTCCAGCCGGTCAGCCCCGTACTCACGGCCCAGGCGCATGAGGCCCAGACAGGAGCGGTAACCCTGCTCGGGATGCTGGCGGTGCTCCATCTGCCAGCGCACCACGGCGGCGGTGGCCGCGCCCACGCGCTCACCCCAGGCGATGAGCTTGGCCGGCGTCCACTGCAGGTGCGCCCGGTGCGAGGCCGGCATGTGCTCGGGCGTGGTGGTGTGTGCACCCCGTCGGGGATTGAGGGCGTGGGCGGCCACGCGTTTGCTGCCGTGCAGGACTTCGAGCGTGCCGGCCGTGATGCGCAACTCCACCGGCTCACCCACCAGGGCGTGGGGCACCGAGTAGTAGTGGCCATCGAGCTCAACGTGGTAATCGATGTTGACGCGGGCGGGTTTGAAGCGCGCGATGGGCATGCGCACCGGCGGCAGGGGGCGCAGGGCTGGCCGGTCGAGTTCGGCGAAGGCGCTAGTGCGGTTGCCCGGCAGCTTCTTGAACGCGCGCTGGTTCAAGTCCACCAGCAAGGCGGCAATCGCCCGGTTGAGCTCGGCCAGGCTGAAGAAGGTCTGGTGGCGCAGCCTGGCCAGAATCCAGCGCTCGACCACCTGCACAGCGACCTCCACCTTGGGTTTGTCGCGTGGCTTGGCCGGGCGCGCGGGCATCACGGCCAGGCTGTAGTGCGCACAGAGCTCTTCGAGCAGGCGGTGCGCGGTGGGCTCGTAACGGTCGGGTCGGGCCATGAGGGCGCGCGGCTGGTCAGGCACCAGCAGGCGGGGCACGCCGCCGATGAACTCCAGCGCGCTAATGATGCTGGCCACCCAGTCGGTGGTCTTCTGGCTGGCGGTGGCGCAGGCGTAGGTGTAGTTCGATGCGCCCAGCACGGCCACGAAGACCTGGGCCTGGCGTATCTCGCCAGTGTCGGCATCCACCACGGGAACGGTCTGGCCGGCGTAGTCCACAAAGAGCTTGTCACCGCCCGTGTGGGTCTGGCGCATGGAGCGCTGCAGGCGCCGGGCCCAGGCCTTGTACTTCTCGCAGAAGGCGCTGTACTTGTACGCCTGCCCGCTGTGCTGTTGCTGGTATTCCTCCCAAAGCAACTGCAGCGTCACGCCAGGTCGGCGCAGTTCGCGGTGGATGTGGGCGTGGTCGGGTTCAAGGTGCCGGGACTCGCGCGCCACGGGTGGCTTGTAGAGCCGGGCCTGGAGTTCGTCGTCGTTCAGGCTCTGGGCCAGTGCCCAGTCCACGCCGGCCACGCGCGCGTAGCTGGCTATCTCGCTGACAGTGGATTTGGAGATGCCGAGGGCGGCACCGATTTGACGGGTGCTCAAGGCCCCGCGGTGCAGCAGTTGCAGTGTGTGTCGTAGTTTGCTCATGGTGACCCTGGGTGTGGGCATCGCTGGTTCCGGTCAAAAAACCGGGCAGCGTATGCCGCGTTCGGGTCACTCAGAACACCCCGCAGGTGTCCGCCATCAGTTTGGAATGCTGTCCGCCTTCAGCGTGGAACACTGTCCGCCATCACGCTGGAACACTGTCCGCCATCAGCATGGAATCGTGTCCGCCATCGCGTGGAATACGCATCCAGCAGGTGCCGGACGATCTCCATGGCCTGAATCGACAGCGGCACGATGTAGGGCGGGATGTCCTTCGCCTGCTGCCGCTTCTTGCGCATATCCAACTGGAGTTGCTTCACGACGTCGGGCGGGATGATCCACAACCCACGGTCCAGATCGAATTGATCCGGCGTCGCCTGTCGCAGCTCTCCGGTTCGCACGCCGGTCAGCAGCAATAGCCGCAGCCCGAGCTGGGTCTGCCGCCTGCCGCGATAGCTGCGCAGCCGCTGCAACAGCTTCGGCAGCTCGGCCATGCGCAGGAACGGGTTGTGGTTGACGGGTGGCAGCGGCAGCGCCACCACATCGAGATCGGAGGCAGGGTTCTGCTCCAGGCCCGGCACGATCACCAGCGCGTAGCGGAACAGTTGGTTGAACCACGTCCTGACTTTCTCGGCGACGGAGAGCGCCCTGCGCTTCTCGATCTTGGCGATCACCTCCAAGAGGTCGGGACGCTTGATCTCATAGATCGACCGCTTGCCCAAGGCGGGCAGCACATCCTTGTCGAAGATGCGCGGAAGTATCGAGAGGGTCGTCTGCCGGCCTTCCTTGAGGCTGAGCCCGCGATGCTTGAGCCACTTGCGATACACCGCCTCGAAGGTGTTCTCGTCGGCGAGCCGGACGGCAGTGCGCTTCTGCTTGCGGTGAACGCGAGGATTGATGCCTTTGGCCAGCAGGGCGCGCGCTTCATCGCGCAGGCTGCGGGCCTCGCGAAGCGTCACCTCCGGGTAGGTGCCGAGCGACATCCGCTTCTGCTTGCCCGCCCAGTAGTAGCGGAAGTGCCAAGTCCTGCCCCCTGCAGCCGTGACGGCCAGGGAGAGGCCATCCAAGTCAGGGAGGGTGTATGCCTTGCCAGTTGCCTTGGCCTGTCGAATGGCCAAGTCTGAGAGTGCCATGCTCTTGCTCCTGAACATGAGTCAGGAACCAGATGCTGGTCACGTCGACCTCGCCCCTCCATCAACAATCCGGAATCAGCCGCGCCCGCAAAAATGGACTTGTTTGTGGACTTAAAAGTCCCGGCTGTAGGCGGATCGCAGTGGACTACGGCAGAACGTCAAAGAGAGGAAAAGTCCTTGTGTGGCAACGACTTGCAAACTCTCTTGGACTTCTGCGGAAGTCCGCAGAATGATGCAGTGGAGCGGGCGATGGGAATCGAACCCACGTCTTGAGCTTGGGAAGCTCAGGTCCTACCATTGAACGACGCCCGCAAAGTCGGTGGATTCTAGCGCACTGCCGCGTGCTTTCCGGGCAACCGTGCGTTCTGCGCCGGCCGACGTCCAGCCTGTCCTGCCGGTACATAGGTTCGTGGGCATTTCTGGCCATCGGGCAATAGGAGCAAGCGCTGGCAGCTACGAAAAAAGAAGCAAAAGTGCTCTCTACTTCTGGATATCTCCCACGCAGAGGTATTTGATCTCCACATAGTCGTCCATGCCGTAGTGGGAGCCCTCGCGCCCCAGGCCCGACTGCTTGACGCCGCCGAAGGGCACATGCTCGGTCGCGAGAATGCCGACGTTCACACCCACCATGCCATATTCCAGCGCCTCGCCCACTCGGAAGATGCGGCCCACGTCGCGGCTGTAGAAGTAGCTGGCCAGGCCGAACTCGGTGGCGTTGGCGGCAGCGATGGCTTCCTGCTCGGTCTCGAACCTGAAGACCGGCGCCAGCGGGCCGAAGGTTTCCTCGCGCGCGCACAGCATTCCAGCGGTGGCGTTGGCCAGCACCGTGGGCTCAAAGAACTGGCCCGCGCCCAGTTCCGCCAGGTGCTTTCCGCCCGTCACGACGCTGGCGCCCTTGGCGATGGCGTCGTCCAGGTGGCGCTGTACCTTGTCCACCGCGGCGGGTTCGATCAGCGGGCCCTGGTTCACGCCGTCCTCGAAGCCATTGCCGACCTTCGCGGTTTTTACGCGAGCGGCAAACTTGGCGACGAAGGCGTCGTACACCCCCGCCTGCACGTAGAAGCGGTTGGTGCACACGCAGGTCTGCCCGGCATTGCGGTATTTGCTGGCAAAGGCGCCTTCCACGGCGGAATCGAGGTCGGCATCGTCGAACACGATGAACGGCGCATTGCCGCCCAGCTCCAGGCTCAGCTTCTTCACCGTGGGCGCGCACTGGGCCATGAGGATGCGCCCGACCTCCGTCGAGCCGGTGAACGACAGGTGGCGCACGACGTCGCTTGCGCACAGCACCTTGCCGATGGCGATGGAGTTCTCCGCATCGGCCGTCAGCACGCTCAGCACGCCGGGGGGAATGCCCGCGCGCAACGCCAGCTCGGCCGCGGCGAGGGCAGTGAGGGGCGTGAGCTCGGCCGGCTTGATGACCACCGGACAGCCCGCCGCGAGCGCCGGCGCCACCTTGCGCGTGATCATCGCCAAGGGGAAGTTCCACGGCGTGATCGCCGCGCACACGCCGATGGGCTGCTTGAGCACCAAAAGGCGGCGGTTGTTGTCGAACTGCGGCAGGGCCTCGCCGTTCACGCGCTTGGCCTCCTCGGCAAACCACTCGACGAAGCTTGCGCCATAGGCCACCTCGCCCTTGGCCTCGGGCAAGGGCTTGCCTTGTTCCGCCGTCATGAGCCGGCCCAGGTCGTCCTGGTGCTGCATGAGCAGGTCAAACCACTGGCGCAGGATGGTGCTGCGCTCCTTGGCGGTCTTGGCCTTCCATGCGGGCCATGCTTCGTTGGCGGCGGCGATGGCCAGCTCGGCTTCCTTGGCCCCCAGGTTGGCCACATCGGCCAACTTCAGGCCCGTGGCCGGGTCGTGCACGGCAAAGCGTGCGCCGCCTGCGAACCACTGGCCTCCCAGCAGGGCGTCGGTCTTGAGCAGGCTCGGATCCTTGAGCAGGGAAAGGGGTGATGTCTTCATGTCCATGGGGTGGCTCCTGGAAGGCCGCGGCGGGCAGGGCAAAGGGGCAGGATAGCGCCGTGTGCACGCAAGGGTGAAATCTATAATGGCGGGTTGGTCACGACGGGATGCCTTGCGCTGCCATACCCGCCCACGAACCCCATACACACCATGAGCACACCCACTTTCTCCGTTGCAGACATTCGCAAGACCTTCCTGGACTTCTTCGCCGCCAAGGGGCATACCGTGGTGGCCTCCAGTCCGCTGGTGCCGGGCAACGACCCCACGCTGATGTTCACCAACTCGGGCATGGTGCAGTTCAAGGATGTGTTCCTGGGTACGGACAAGCGCCCCTATGTGCGCGCCACATCGGTGCAGACCTGCCTGCGCGCCGGCGGCAAGCACAACGACCTGGAGAACGTGGGCTACACCGCGCGCCACCACACGTTTTTCGAGATGCTGGGCAACTGGAGCTTTGGCGACTACTTCAAGCGCGAGTCGCTCAAGTGGGCCTGGGAGCTGCTGACCGAGGTCTACAAGCTGCCTCCCGAGCGCTTGCTGGCCACGGTCTACGCCGAGGACGACGAGGCCTACGACATCTGGACCAAAGAAATCGGCCTGCCGCCCGAGCGAGTGATCCGCATCGGTGACAACAAGGGCGGCCGCTACAAGAGCGACAACTTCTGGATGATGGCCGACACCGGCCCCTGCGGCCCGTGCTCGGAAATCTTCTACGACCACGGCGAGCACATTGCCGGCGGCCCCCCGGGCAGCCCGGATGAAGACGGCGACCGCTTCATCGAAATCTGGAACAACGTGTTCATGCAGTTCGACATGGACGAGCAAGGCAACGTCAAGCCGCTGCCCGCACCCTGCGTGGACACCGGCATGGGCCTGGAGCGCCTGGCCGCCATCCTGCAGCACGTGCACAGCAACTACGAGATCGACCTGTTCGACGCGCTGATCAAGGCCGCGGCGCGCGAAACAGGCACAAGCGACCTGACCAACCCGTCGCTCAAGGTCATCGCCGACCACATCCGCGCCACCGCCTTCCTGGTCGCCGACGGTGTCATCCCCAGCAACGAGGGCCGCGGCTACGTGCAGCGCCGCATCGTGCGCCGCGCCATTCGCCACGGCTACAAGCTGGGTCGTAAGACGCCGTTCTTCCACAAGCTGGTGCAAGACCTGGTGCAGCAGATGGGCGATGCCTACCCCAAGATCCGCGAGCAACAGGCGCGCATCACGGATGTGCTGCGGGTGGAAGAGGAACGCTTCTTCGAGACCCTGGCGCACGGCATGGAGATTCTGGACAGCGCTTTGGCTGGCGGTGCCAAGACGCTGCCGGGCGACGTGGCGTTCAAGCTGCACGACACCTATGGTTTCCCACTGGACCTGACGAACGACGTGTGCCGCGAACGGGGCGTCAACGTGGACGAAGCGGGCTTTGCCACCGCCATGGAACACCAGAAGAGCACTGCCCGCGCCGCAGGCAAGTTCAAGATGGACCGCGCGCTGGAATACACCGGCGCGGCCAACCAGTTCACGGGTTACGAGCAACTGGCCGAAAGTGCCAAGATCGTCGCGCTGTACGTGGACGGCACCAGCACCGCGGCCCTGCACGCGGGCCAGAGCGGCGTGGTGGTGCTGGACCGCACGCCGTTCTATGCCGAAAGCGGCGGCCAGGTGGGCGACCAAGGCACCATCGGCGCTGGCTCGGCGTGCTTCACCGTGGCCGACACGCAGAAAATCAAGGCCGACGTCTACGGCCACCACGGCACGCTGGAAGCCGGCACGCTGAATGTGGGCGACACGGTGCAGGCGCAGGTGGACCTGCAACTGCGCGCGGCCACCATGCGCAACCACTCGGTCACCCACCTCATGCACAAGGCGCTGCGCGAGGTACTGGGCGACCATGTGCAGCAAAAGGGCAGCCTGGTGAACGCCGAGCGCACGCGCTTTGACTTCGCGCACAACGCGCCGCTGACGGCCGCGCAGATTCGCGAGATCGAACGCCTGGTGAATGCCGAGGTGCTGGCCAATACCGACACCAACGCGCGCCTGATGGACATCGAAAGCGCGCAGAAAACGGGCGCCATGATGTTGTTCGGCGAGAAGTACGGCGAGACCGTGCGTGTGCTGGACATCGGCACCAGCCGCGAGCTGTGCGGCGGCACGCACGTGCGCCGCACGGGCGACATCGGCCTGTTCAAGGTGGTGGCTGAGGGCGGCGTGGCCGCAGGCGTGCGCCGCATCGAGGCGGTGACCGGCGAGAACGCGCTGGCCTACCTGCAGTCGCTGGAGTCCACGGTGGACCAGGCTGCAGCCGCCCTGAAGGCACCCCCTGCGGAGCTGACCGCCCGCATTGGCGGTGCGCTCGATCAGATCAAGACGCTCGAGAAGGAACTGGCTGCACTCAAGGGCAAGCTGGCTTCCAGCCAGGGCGACGAGCTGGCCGGCCAGGCCGTGGACGTCAAGGGCATCAAGGTGCTGGCGGCCCGGCTGGAAGGCGCGGACGCCAAGACCCTGCGCGAGACCATGGACAAGCTCAAGGACAAGCTCAAGACGGCGGCCATCGTGCTGGCGGCCGTCGATGGCGACAAGGTGCAGCTGGCGGCTGGCGTGACGGCCGACAGCATCGGCCGTGTCAAGGCCGGGGATCTGGTGAACTTCGTGGCGGCTCAGGTGGGTGGCAAAGGGGGCGGAAAACCCGACATGGCCATGGCCGGCGGCACCAACGCGGCGGCGCTGCCGCAGGCGCTGGCAGCCGTGCAGGGCTGGGTGGGCGAGCGCATCTGACGGCGGCCTGGGCCCCCCGACGGGGCCGGGCGCAATTGCGGACATGTTGCACCCGCGTGGGCGGTGGTGGCCTGCGCCGCGGTCGCACCGGACCCACGGGGCTAGGCAAAAGACGGCAGGCGCAGCACCGTCTGCCGGCAAATGGGCTAGAACAGCTCCACTTCGTCGTGCGCCACCTTGATCTGCAAGGCGCCACTGTTGACCAGATCTTCATAGAAGCAGACCTGGTTGCGTCCATGTTCCTTGGCATAGTAGAGCGCCTGGTCCGCGCGCCCCAGGATCTCCACCGGCGAGCCCTGTTGCGTGGCCGCGAAGCCGATGCTCACGGTGATGTGTCCGATCTGCGGGAACACATGCGTCTGCACGGCCGCGCGCAACCGCTCCAGCGCCTGGCGCGCCTGCGCCAGCGTGAGGGAACGCAGCAGCACCACGAACTCCTCTCCGCCGAAGCGGAAGATGCTGTCCTGGCTCTGGAACTGCGTGCGCAGGCGGTTGGCCACCAGGATCAGCACCTCATCGCCATAGAGGTGTCCAAAGCGGTCATTGACCGACTTGAAATGGTCGATGTCGATCACCGCCAGCCATTGGCGCACGGCGTCTTCGCCCTCGCCTGGGCTGGCGGGTGCGCCGGTCTGTCGTGAGAACTGCTCCTCGAAGGTCTTGCGGTTCAGCAGCCCGGTGAGCGCGTCCCGCTCGCTGTAATCCAGCAGGCTCTGGTAGTTTTGGTAGACCAGGAACACGCCCATGATCACGTCGCGCTGGTGCCGCGTGAAGCGGCGGGACTGGGTGATTTCCAGGCACGCCGTGGGGCGCCCGCCCAGCCACATGGGCAGCCAGAGCGTGTGGCGCTGCTCGGAGGCACGCGCGGCGCTCTCGCCCTGGGTGGCGATGCAGTGGGCCAGTTCAGGCTCTTGCGCCAGCGGAATGCGCTGGGGATCCGAAGCGGCGTCGTACTCACTGGAGACTAACTGCCCTTCGTGGCTCCAGCTGCGCGGGCGCAGCATCAGGACTTCGTCCTGCGTGAACAGCTCCAGCGCCCGCACGTGCACGATATGGCCCAGCTTGAGCAGCGTGGACAGCACCGAGACCTCCAGGCGCAGGTGGTCCCGGTGGGCGGTCATTTCGGCCAGGTTCTGGAGGATGGGCTTCATCGGGAAACGGGAATAGACGCTCAGCGGCGCGTGAACACCAGGTCCCACACGCCATGGCCGAGCCGCATGCCGCGGTTCTCGAACTTGGTCAGGGGGCGATAGTCCGGCTGCGGAGCATAGCCCTCGGCGGTGTTGGACAGCAAGGGTTCGGCCGACAACACCTCCAGCATCTGCTCCGCATACGGCTGCCAGTCGGTCGCACAGTGGATGTAGCCCCCCGGCTTCAGGCGTGCCGCCAGCTGCGCCACCAGCGGCGGCTGGATCAGGCGGCGCTTGTTGTGGCGCTTCTTGTGCCAGGGGTCGGGGAAGAAGATATGCACGCCGTCGAGCGATCCGGGCGCCAGCATGTGCTCCAGCACCTCGACGGCGTCGTGCTGCAGGATGCGGATGTTGTGGATGTCCTGCTCGCCGATGCGCTTGAGCAGCGCGCCCACGCCGGGCTCATGCACCTCGCAGCACAGAAAGTTGTCTTGCGGGCGCACGCGCGCGATGTGAGCCGTGGCCTCGCCCATGCCGAAGCCAATCTCCAGCACCAGCGGCGCGCTGCGGCCGAAGGCCGCAGTGGCGTCCAGCAGGGCGGGCGCATAGTCCAGCACGTAGCGCGGGCCCAGCTCTTCCAGCGCCTTGGCCTGGCCGGTGGTGGTGCGGCCGGCGCGGCGCACATAGCTTTTGATGCCCTTGGGATGGGCGACGTCTGCCGGGGCGCTGCCTGCGGCACCGGGCATGGGGGGGGCCGCGGGGGCCTGCGGGTCTTGCGAAGAAAGCGTTTGAGTCACAGCGGCGAATTGTAGGTTCCAGGCCATGCCTTGACCCAGAATGCGAGCGCATCGGCGATGCCTGCTATGCCTGTAGGTGACGGCAGTCCCAGTACCTGGGCTGCGTTTGTCAAAGCCTGCAGCGGCTGGCTGTCGTCGATGGGGGGAGCGCCATGTTGTTTGGAGAGCTTCTCGCCATCCGCCGCACGTACCAGGGGCGTATGCAGGTACTGCGGCGTGGGCACGCCCAGTGCGGACTGCAGCAGGATCTGGCGCGGCGTGTTGTCGGCCAGGTCTTCGCCGCGTACCACATGGGTGACGCCCTGGTCGGCGTCGTCGACCACGACCGCAAGCTGGTAGGCCCACAGGCCATCTGCACGCCGCAGCACGAAGTCGCCCACCTGCCGCGCCACATCCTGAAACTGCGGGCCCAGGCGCCGATCGGTCCAGGAGACGCCGGAACTTGCTATTGAATAAATAGCTGTTTGCGCTTGCTGGATGGGTGCTGGAGGGATTTTTGATTGATACCTCTGGGTATGGAAGCGCCAGGCGCGCGGCGTGCGTCCACCCAGGCCGTGGCGGCAGGTGCCAGGGTAGGGGCGTTCCACATGGCGTTCATGCACTAGGCCTTGCGCCTGCAAGGCGGCTTCGATGTCGCGGCGCGTGCATGCGCATGGGTAGGCCAGGCCGGCGTGGAGCAGCCCATCCAGCGCCTGCTGGTAGCGGGGGCCACGGGTGGATTGGTGCAGCGGCTGCTCGTCGGGCAGCAGGCCGCAGCGGGCCAGCTGCGCCAGAATGCGCTCGTCGGCGCCGGGCACGCAGCGCGGCGGGTCCACGTCTTCGATGCGCACCAGCCAGCGCCCGCCGCGTCCTCCAAGGGCCGCGCGCGCGTCCAGCCAGCTGGCCAAGGCGGCGACGAGCGAGCCCGCGTGCAGCGGGCCGGTCGGGGAGGGGGCAAAGCGGCCGACGTAGCCCGCAGCCGCTGTCATGCAGCGGTGAGCGCGAGCTCCAGGCCCGAGACGAAAGCGTCTTCCAGCCGGTGCCCCAGGCACCAATCTCCGCAAACGCCCAGGCCCAGGGAGGCGTCCCACAGAAAGCTCTGACCCAAGGGCTTTTGCGTCTGCGCGTGGCGCCAGCGCCGCATCTCGGCATGCGTGGGCGTGGCGCGTATGCCGGTGACTTCGGCAAACGCCTTGATGAGCTTGGCCTGCACGCGGGGGGCCTCGTCGTTCAGGTGCTCCAGCGACCAGGCGGGACTGGCCTGCACCGTCCAACGCTCGATCTGTGTCCGGCCGGGCTTGCTGGACTCACGGGCCAGCCAGGCAATGCGGTGGTGCGTACTGCGTGCAGCGTTCCACTGCGGACCGAGCGTGGTCAGCCCGGGGCGCACGGCCTGCGCAAAGGCGAGCATCAAGGTCCAGCAGGGCGCGATGTCCACGCCGGCCAGGGCGTCGTCCCACGGCGTGGAAACGCCGGACTGCTGCAGCAGCGCCCGCGACAGCGGTGCGGGCTGGGCCAGTACCACGCCATCGAAACCCGCATACACCTGCGATCCCCCATCCAGCGTCTCGGTGCGCAGCTGCCAGGCCGTGGGTCGCATGGCGTCGCGCTCGATGTGCGTGACGGCCGTGCGCGTGTGCAGGTGCCCTTCACGCGCCAGTGGTGCGGCCCAGGCCTGAACCAGCGCATCCATCGCGGGGGCGGCCACCCAGTGCGCTTCACCGGGCGGTGGCGCGGCGGTGGCGACGCGCCCGGCAGCGTCCAGCACGCGGATGGTGGTGGCACTCCATGCGCGGCACAGGCCGGAAACGGTGTCCAGCGCCCGCTGAAAGCGTGCGTCGCGTACCGTGAAGTACTGCGCGCCCGAATCAAAACTGCCAAAGGGCGACGCCAGCGCCGCCGTGCGCCCGCCGGGCTGCGGCGCCTTCTCGAAGACGGTGACCATGTGGCCCGCCTGGGCCAGGGTGCGGGCGCAGGCCACGCCGGCCATGCCGGCACCCACCACGGCAAAGCGCCGCGCGGCGCCCAGGGGCGCGACCTGCTGGCCTTGTTTCAGTCGATCGCTGGAGCGGGAGGAAAAGCGGGTCATGGCAGGCCTTCGATGACGTCGGAAATGGGCTGGTGCAGTGCTGGTAATTAGCGCAGCGCTAGTGTTGACTCTACACGCGCCGCGCGGCCCACGCATTCAGAACTGGTGGTGGTTTTCCAGCAGCGCACGGCGTGTGGCGTCACTTTGCAGTTGCGACAGCCACCACTGCAGCGCGCGGCCTGGCGCAGCGTGCCCGGGGCCACCCCATTGGTAGCTCAGGCGCACGTTGCGCGCGGGGCGCGCCACCTGCCGCTCGACCAGATGGCCGGCTTCGAGGTACGGACGCACCATGGGCTCGGGCAGAAAGCCCCCGCCCAGGCCGCGCAACTGTGCATGGATCTTGGCGCGCATGTTGTCCACGGTGAGGACGTCCTGCCCCGCGAGGATGCCCATGGTCACGTTGCTGCGCCGTGCCGAGTCGGCCACGGCGATCGCGCGGTGTTCGCGCAGCGTGGTGTCGCTGATGGGCTCGGACACCTTGGCCAGTGGGTGATGGGGCGCCACGACGAAGATGAAGCGCACCTCGCCCAGCGGGGCGGATTGCAGCCCGGCGACGTTGGAGGCACCCACGGCCACGCCGATGGCCAGGTCTGCTTGGCCCGACGTCAGCGCTTCGGCCGTGCCGCCGAGGATGCCGTCGCGCCACTTCACGCGCGTGGGTGGACCGAGGGCGTAGAACGCCTCCACCAGCTCCAGCATAGTGGTGGGCGAGATGACGCCGTCCACCGACAGCGTGAGCTGCGGCTCCCAACCCGTGGCCACGCGGCGCACGCGGTTGGCGATGGCGTCCACGTCCTCCAGCAAGCGCTTGCCTTCGCGCAGCAGCTCCATGCCGGCATCGGTGGGCCGTGCGTGGCGGGCGCTGCGGTCGAATAGCAGCACGTCCAGCGCATCCTCGATCTGGCGCACACGGTAGGTCAGTGCGCTGGGCACCACGCCGAGCTGGCGTGCCGCCGCGGCAAAGCTGCCCGTCTCCGCAATGCTCTGCAGCATGGCCAAGTTTTCAGGGGTCAGGGCATCGCGGGTGTTTTGCATGATCGACGGCCTCTTCGTTCAATGAGTTTGAATGATGCCTTCAAGCCCGCTGTCCCTGCAAGTGCGCTGCGCGACCTACAGTTCTCTCCAACGCAACGCATTTCCAGGAGCAACCCCATGCTGACCCTTCGCAAATCGCAAGATCGCGGCCACGCAGACCACGGCTGGCTCAATTCGTACCACAGCTTCTCGTTCGCGGGCTACTACGACCCGCGCCACATGGGCTGGGGCAACCTGCGCGTCATCAACGAGGACCGCATCGCGCCGGGCACGGGGTTCGGCACCCATGGCCACCGCGACATGGAGATCATCAGCTACGTGCTGTCTGGCGAACTGGCGCACCAGGACAGCATGGGCAACGTCAAAGGCATTCCGCCCGGCGACGTGCAGCGCATGAGCGCCGGCACGGGCGTGATGCACAGCGAGTTCAACCACGCCGAGGGCCAGCAGACGCACTTTCTGCAGATCTGGATCGAGCCCAATGTGCGCGGCATCGCGCCGAGCTATGAGCAAAAGCGCTTTCCCGACGCCGACAAGCGCGGCCAGTTGCGTCGCGTGGCCTCGCCCGACGGCGCGCAAGGCTCGGTCACGATCCATGCCGACGCCACGCTGTACGCGGGCCTGTTCGACGGTGCTGAGGCGGCGGAGCTGCCCATTGCCGCAGGGCGCAAAGCCTACGTTCACCTGATCCGCGGTACGCTGCAGGTCAACGGACAGCATCTGAGCGGGGGCGACGCGGCCCTGCTGGATAACGAAAGCAGCGTGACCCTGTCCGGGGGAAGCGATGCCGAAGTTCTGGTTTTTGATCTCGCCGCGTGAAGTCTGCCCATCCATTTCAACCTTAGGAGTTCCGCCATGTTTGCTACCCTGCAAAACCCTCTGACCCTGGTGGGCCGCATCCTCATCGCCCTGTTGTTCATCCCTGCGGGGTTCGGCAAGATCAGCGGCTTTGCCGGCACCGTGGGCTACGCCACGTCCGTGGGCATGCCCATGCCCACCGTGGCCGTTGCCGTCGGTCTGTTGATTGAACTACTGGGCGGCCTGGCACTGCTCTTCGGATTCGGAACACGCATCGCTGCGCTGGCGCTGGCCGTGTTCACGCTGGCGGCCAGTTTCTTCTTCCACGCCTACTGGGCTCTGCCGGCGGACCAGCAGATGATGCAGCAGCTGTTGTTCTTCAAGAACGTTGCCGTGACGGGCGGCCTGCTGGCATTCGCCGCCTTCGGTGCCGGGGCATGGAGCGTGGACGGCGCACGGTCCGGGCGCTGATTGCTATTAAAAAAGAAGCTGCTTGCGCTTGATGGATGGGCCTTGGAGGTCGATAGGACCTGAAAATCCCATCAACTGTTGGAACGCTGCCAACGGCCGTCGATGCGCAGCTCATGCGGCATGAAGCGCGCCTTGTAGTTCATCTTCGGGCTCTGCTCGATCCAGTAACCCAGGTAGACATACGGCAGGCCCAGCGTGCGCGCCTGCTGTACCTGCCACAGCACGTTGTAGGTGCCGTAGCTTGCGCCCGGCTCGGGCTCGTAAAAGGTGTAGACGGCGGAGAGGCCGTCCTCCAGCACGTCCAGGATGGACACCATCTTCAGTGTCCCCGGCTGCCCGTCGGCCCCGGTCTCACGGAACTCCACCAGCCGCGAATTGACCCGGCTTTGCAGCAGGAACTGCGTGTACTGGTCGATGCTGTCCTGGTCCATGCCGCCCCCGGCGTGGCGTGCGTTCTGGTAGCGCAGGTATAGCTGGTAATGCTCGGGCAGGTAGCACAGGCGCAGCACCCGCGCCTGCAGGCCGGCGTGGCGCTTCCAGGCACGGCGCTGGCTGCGGTCGGGCTTGAATGGATCAACCACCACGCGCAGCGGGGTGCAGGCCTGGCAGCCGTCGCAGTAGGGGCGGTAGGTGAACATGCCGCTGCGCCGAAAGCCCCGCGCCACGAGGCCCGAATACACATCGTTCTGAATCAGGTGACTGGGCGTCGCCACCTGCGAGCGCGCCTGCCGCTCGGGCAGGTAGCTGCACGGGTAGGGTGCCGTGGCGTAGAACTGCAGGCTTTGCAGCGGAAGATCGTTGAGTTGGGTCACGCCGCTGAGGGGTTGGGCAAAAGCTCGGTCCAGTATACGGGCTCGAATTTCCAGGTGCAGGCAGGGTCTTGCCGCGCTCGCGCCACGTGATTCAGGAACTGCGAACGTTCCATCTCCCGGGCGCCCAGCGAGGCCAGATGGCCCGTGTTCTGCTGGCAGTCGATCAACCGGACCCCCTCGCGCCGGCACAGGCATACCAGCGCCGCCAGGGCGATCTTGGAAGCATCGGTCGCGTGCGCGAACATCGATTCGCCAAACACGGCCCGTCCTAGCGCCACGCAATAAAGCCCCCCCACCAGTTGCCCGTTCACCCAGGTTTCCACGCTATGGGCATGGCCAGCAGCATGCAGCGCCTCATACGCGGCAACCATGGAGGGCACGATCCAGGTGCCGGACTGCCCGGCCCGCGGCTTGTTGGCGCAGGCGTGGATCACGGCGGAAAAGTCGCTGTCGATGCGCACCTCGCAACCGGGCGTGGCGCGAAAGCGCTGCAGCACGCGGCGCAGCGAGCGGTGCAGACGGAATTCCTGCACATGCAGCACCATGCGCGGGTCCGGACTCCACCACAGGATGGGCTGGCCGGTGCTGAACCACGGAAAGACGCCCTGGGCATAGGCCTGCACCAGGCGAGGCACCCCCAGCGTGCCGCCCGCGGCCAGCAGGCCGGGCGCGGGAGAGTCTGTGCCCCAGGCACCGTCGGTGGGTGGAAAAGGATCGTCGGGTTCCAGCCAGGGAAGCGATGTGGTCATGCAGGCAATCAAGGGCGCGCGTGGAGCGCGATTGTCGCCCGCCCGCGTGCTCAGAACGTGATCAGGACGGAGGACGCGCTGCGCTGGTGTGCGCCATGGAATACCGCCTCGATGTTGTTGCCGTCCGGGTCCAGCGCAAAGGCGGCGTAGTAGCCCGGGTGGTAGGACCGCTCGCCCGGGGCGCCGTTGTCGCGCCCGCCATGCGCCAGCGCCGCGCGGTGGAAGGCATCCACCATCTCGCGGTCCTTCGCCTGGAAGGCGAGGTGGTGCCGCCCCGTGAGGTGGCCATTAGCGGCGGGGCTGCTGGCCGTGGAGACGAACAGCTCGTCAGCCCAGAAGTAGCTGTCGGTCTGACCCCCGACGGGGATTTGCAGCGCGCCCAGCACCGCCTCATAGAACCGCAGGCTGGCGGGCAGGTCGCGCACCACCAGTTGGATATGGTCGATGAGGCGGCCGCGGTGCAGTTGCTGGACTTCCATCTTGGCACTCCTTTCCTGTCGTGGCGGAATACCGCGCGACCCAGCGCGCGGTGCGTCCGGTCATTCTAGGCAGGGGCGCGTGCCGGCCTCTCAGCGCACCATGCAGGGCCGCTTGGGGTCGAACTGCCAGCCCGGAATCAGGCTTTGCATGCCGATGGCGTCGTCGCGCGCGCCCAGGCCGTGTTCCTGGTACAGCGCATGCGCGCGCTGCAGTGCGGCGCGGTCCACCGTCACGCCCAGGCCCGGGGTCTTGGGCA
This sequence comes from Diaphorobacter sp. LI3, assembly GCF_022807955.1. Lineage (NCBI taxonomy): Bacteria > Pseudomonadati > Pseudomonadota > Betaproteobacteria > Burkholderiales > Comamonadaceae > Diaphorobacter > Diaphorobacter sp. LI3. Next base: position 2,323,061 of record NZ_CP094346.1, read on the forward strand.
CGTCGACGAAGCCGCCGCGGATCTGCAGTGGGTTCTGGGTGAGGAACTGCCCGTCCTGCCAGATCCAGTGCGTGTCGATGGCCGTGACCTTGCCCGGAACGGCGGCCGCCACGTGGGTGAACATGGCCAGCGAGATGTCGAAGTGGTTGTTGGAGTGCGACCCCCAGGTCAGGCCCCAGTCGCGGCAGGTCTGGCCCACGCGCACGGAGCCGGCCATGGTCCAGAAATGGGGGTCGGCCAGCGGGATGTCCACGGACTGCAGCGACAGGGCGTGCACCATCTGGCGCCAGTCGGTGGCGACCATGTTGGTGGCCGTAGGCAAGCCCGTGGCGCGGCGGAACTCGGCCATGACCTCGCGGCCCGAGAAACCCCCTTCGGCGCCGCAGGGGTCTTCGGCATAGGCCAGCACACCGCGCATGTCGCGCATCAGGCGGATGGCGTCCTTGAGCAGCCAGCCGCCGTTGGGGTCCAGGGTGACGCGGGCTTGCGGGAAGCGCTTGGCCAGGGCGGTGACGGCTTCGACCTCCTGCTCGCCGGCCAGCACGCCGCCCTTGAGCTTGAAGTCGTTGAAGCCGTAGCGCGCGTGCGCGGCTTCGGCCTGGCGCACGATGGCGTCCGGCGTCATGGCCTCCATGTGGCGTACCTGGTGCCAGTCGTCGGTGCCTGAACGGTCCTCTCCCGCCTGCACGTAGGGTTTACCGGTCTTGTGCGACGGCCCCACGAAGAACAGATAGCCCAGCATCTCCACGCGCTCGCGCTGCTGGCCTTCGCCCAGGAGCGCCGCCACGGGCACGCCCAGGTACTGGCCCTGCAGGTCCAGCAGTGCGGATTCGATGGCCGTCACGGCGTGCACGCCAACGCGCAGGTCGAAGGTTTGCAGGCCGCGCCCACCAGGGTCACGCCCTTCCAGGGTCTTTTGCACCTGCTGCAGCAACTGCAGGCGCTCACCAATGGAGCGGCCGATGAGCACGCCGCGACTGTCCTCCAGCGCCCGGCGGATGCCTTCGCCACCGGGGACTTCCCCCACGCCGGTGCGACCCGCGCTGTCATGAATCAGCACCACGTTGCGTGTGAAGAAGGGCGCGTGCGCGCCGCTGAGGTTCATCAACATGCCGTCGCGCCCGGCGACGGGGATGACTTCGATCTCGGTGATGGTGGGAGTCTGTGACATGGTTCGGGGAAGCAGAAAAAACGGAAATGAAAACGGCCCGGACGTCAGGCGGAGTGCGCCTGCCGGGCTGCAGCCGCCGACCAGGGCACTTCCTGCACCGGCGCGCCCGTGGCAAGGCAGCTGTGCAGGTTTTGCAGCACCAGGTCGGCCATGGCACGGCGGGTCTCCTGGGTGCCGCTGGCGATGTGCGGGGCCAGGACGACGTTGTCCAATGCGAGCAGTGCTGGCAGCGGGTGGGGCTCGTCCTCGAACACGTCCAGACCGGCGCCGGCAATCCGCTGCTGCTGCAGGGCGGCGGCCAGCGCGGCCTCGTCCACCACGCTGCCGCGCGCTACGTTGACCAGGAACCCCTGCGGGCCCAGCGCGTCCAGCACCTCGGCATTCACCAGGTGGCGCGTGCTGTCTCCGCCCGCAGCGGTGATGACGAGGAAGTCCGCCCAACGCGCCAGCTCCATCAGTGACGGCAGGTACTGATGGGGCGAGCCCTCCACCGGCCGGCGGTTGTGGTAGGCCACCTGCATGTCAAAGCCCGCGGCGCGGCGCGCCACGGCAGCGCCGATGCGCCCCATGCCGAAGATGCCCAGGCGCTTGCCGCTGGCGCGCGTGTGCACGCCAAAGCGCTGACGGCTCCAGTCACCGCGGCGCACGAAGCGGTCGGCCGCGGACAGGCTGCGCGCCGCGTCCAGCAGCAGGGCGAAGGCCATGTCGGCCACGCAGTCGTCCAGCACACCGGGCGTATAGCCCACGCGTGCGCCGCACTCCAGCAGCGCAGCCTGGTCCAGTGCGTCAAAGCCCACGCCAAAGCTGCTGACGAACCGCAGGCGGGGCAGGGCGCGCACCACGTCGCCCGGCAGCCCCATGGCGGCGGAAGTCACCACGCATTCGAAATCTGCGCCGTGTGCGGCCAGGAAGCCGGCCCGGTCTGGCTGCTCGCTGAGCACGGTCACGTCGAACTGGGCGGCCAGTTCGTGGTCCAGCGCGGGCAATGGCATGCGGCCGTACTGGAGGATGCGGGGAGGGCGGTGTGTCATGGGGGCGGCAGAGGCAAGAGGGCGCCCGCACCGGCAAGTGCGGCGCGGACGTCGAGAGGGCGTGGCAATCAGTCGATGCTGATTTTGCGGGCTTCGATGAGCGTCTTCCAGCGCGCATATTCGCGCGCCTGGAAGGCCGTGAACTCCTCGGGGGTGTTGGCAACGATCTCCATGCCCTGGTCCGTTAGGCGCTTCTTCAGCGTCGGCTCATTGATGGCCTGGATGGCGGCGTCCGCCAGCTTCTTCTTCACATCCGCGGGCAAGCCCTTGGGCGCGGCCATTCCTTGCCAGGAATAGATCTCGGCCCCCTTCACACCGGCCTCGGCCAGCGTGGGCACGTCGGGCAGAACGGGGGAGCGCTTGTCGCCCGTGACGGCGATGGCCGTCAACTTACCGGCACGGATGTGCGGCAGCACCGCGTTCACGTTCTGGAACGAGAAATCCACCTGTCCACCCAGCAGATCGTTGATGGCCGGTGCGCCACCCTTGTAGGGCACGTGCACGCCCGTGGTGCCGCTTTGCTGCCAGAACAGCTCGGCCGAGAGGTGGTCCGACGAGCCATTGCCAGAGCTGGCAAAGCTGATCTTGCCTGGTTGCGCCTTGAGCGCAGCCACCACCTCGGCCAGCGTACGTGCCTTCTGCGCGGGCGATGCGACGAGCACATTGGGCGCTTGCACGGGCAGGGACAGGTAGTCGAAGTCCTTGACTGCGTCATAGGGCACGTTCTTCACCAGATGCGGCGCGATCACGTAGGGGCCGAGCGAGGCCACGAGCAGCGTGTAGCCGTCGGGCGCGGCGCGCTTGACTGCCGTGGCGCCAATGGTGCCGGTGGCGCCCGGGCGGTTGTCCACCACGAATGCCTGGCCCAGTTTCTCGCCCATGTGCTGGGCCATGGCGCGGGCAATGGTGTCGGTGGAGCCGCCGGGCGGGAACGGTACGACGATGTTCACGCTCTTTTCCGGCCAGGCGGCCACGGCAGACAGGGCCACGCTGGCCGCGAGGGCCACGAGGACTTTTTTCATGGGGTGCTCCTTGGATCTTTATGTGCCGGGATGAGCGGCCCCGCCAACGCTGGGCGGGGCCAAAATGCATCAGACAGGCTCGACCTTGCGGATCAGTTCGGCCAGCATCTCGATCTCTTCAGCCTGCAAGTCGGCCAGCGGCGCACGCACGGGGCCGGCGGGGTGGCCGACGATCTTGGCGCCGGCCTTGATGATGCTCACCGCGTAGCCGGCGCTGCGGTTGCGGATCTTCAGGTAAGGCATGAAGAAGTTCTTGAGCAACTGGTGCTGCGTGGCCTGGTCGTCGTTCTTCACCGCTTCGTAGAAACGCATGGCTGTTTTCGGGATGAAGTTGAACACGGCGGACGAATACACCGGCGTGCCCAGCGCCTTGTAGGCGGCGGCATAGACCTCGGCCGTGGGCAGGCCGCCCAGGTAGGCCAGGCGGTCGCCCATGGCCAGGAACATGGAGGCCATGCCCTCGATGTCGCCCACGCCATCCTTGAAGCCGACCAGGTTCGGGTTGCGCTCGCACAGGCGGGCAACGGTTTCCGGCGTGTAGCGGGTGATGCCGCGGTTGTAGATGATCACGCCGAAGTTCACGCTCTTGCACACGGCTTCCACGTGGGCTGCCAGGCCTTCCTGGCTGGCTTCTGTCATGTAGTGGGGCATGAGCAGGATGCCGTGCGCGCCGGCCTTCTCGGCGGCCTGCGCGCATTCGATGGCAAAGCGCGTGGGGCCGCCCGCACCGGCAATGATGGGCACCTTGCCGCGGCAGGTGTTTACCGCCGTCTGGATGATCTGCGGATATTCGCTGGCCGTGAGCGAGAAGTACTCGCCCGTGCCACCCGCAGCAAACAATGCGCTGGCGCCGAACGGAGCGAGCCACTCCAGGCGCTCGGCATAGCCCTTGGCATTGAAGTCGCCGTTGTCATGGAAATCGGTGATGGGGAACGACAGCAGGCCGGAACTCATCACGTTCTTCAGGTCTTGGGGAGTCATCTCAGTCTTTCTTTCAAAGCCGCTGCGCGGCAGGTTGGCGACGTGGGGTTAAAGAAGGGAAATCGGGGCGCGGTCAGCGCTGCGCATTCAGTCCAGCTGCAGCTTCTCTTGCTGCACGACCTTGGCCCAACGGGCGCGTTCGCTGGCAAAGAAGCTGTCCACTTCCGACGGGGACATGGTCACCACTTCGGCGCCCTGGCCCGTGAGGCGTGAGCGCACATCGGGCGTACGGATGGCGGCCACCAGGGCCTCGCCAATGCGCTTGGTGATGGCCGGCGGTGTTCCTGCGGGCAGCATCACGCCTTGCCACGAGCCGGTTTCGAAGCCCGCCACGCCCTGCTCGGCGATGGTGGGAGAGCTGCCGATGAGCGGCATGCGCTCGCGCTTGGACACACCCAGCAGCTTGAGCTTGCCGCTTTGCACATGGGGATAGGTGGCCAGCATGCCGTTCATCAGCACTTGCGTCTGGCCGGCCACCGTGTCCTGCACCGACTGCACGCCGCCCTTGTAGGGCACGTAGACCCACTTGGCGCCCGTGGCGCGGGCCAACTCCACACCCGCCAGGTGCGGTGCGCTGCCGGTGGCCGTGACGGCGAAGTTCAGGTCGCTGGTTTTGGACAGCTCCACCAGTTCCTTCAGGTTGTTGGCCTTGACGGAGGGGTGCACACCAACAAGTGGGGCGAATACGCCAGCATGGCAGCGCCGCGCAGATCCTTGGACGGATTGAAGGGCAGCTTGGTATAGATCGACGGGCTGATGGCCAGCGCGCCCAGATCGCACAACAGCAGCGTGTAGCCGTCAGGCGACGACTTGGCCACGATATCGGCGCCCAGATTGCCGTTCGCACCGGGCTTGTTCTCGACGATCACCGGCTGCTTGAGCGACTCGGACAACTGCTGGCTGATCGAGCGGGCAATGATGTCCGAACTGCCGCCCGGCGGGTAGGGCACGACGATCTTGAGCGGACGGCTGGGCCAGTTGTCTGCGGCGTGAACCATGGTCGTGCTGCAGGCCAGCGCGGCGCAGGCGAGGGCAAGGCGGCGGGTCAAAGTCATGCGATGTCTCCTGTGGTTGTGTGGGTTAAGTTATACGTCATCGTATAACATCAACAAAAGAACAACAAACGTTTCAGCGCAAATTTTTCAGTGGATGGCTTGTGAGAGGGGCTTGTATCTTTAAACCAGACCAGCGCGGTAGAGTCTGAACGCCGTTGAGGCGGCCAGACCGGCCCGTGCAGTTTGGTAGGCGCTGGGGTGATAGAGCCCGTGACTGAGTACAGAACGCATGGCCGCCGCGCTGGTCTTCGTGAAGCCCGAACGGTTACGCGCGCCTTGATTGAGCGCGCATGCACAAGCAAGGGATCTGAAGATCATGTCTGTTACCTCAGTGACGGTGGGCATCGACGTGGCCAAGGCGCACGTGGATGTCTGTGTGCTGGGTGCCAAGAGCAGCGCCCAGCGGTTTGACAACGATGCCGAAGGCCACTCGGCGCTGGCGGCTGCCCTGCAGCCCCTGGACGTGGGTCTGGTGGTGATGGAGGCCACCGGCGGCTACGAGGCCGCGTTAGCGTGTGCCCTGCAGGCCACAGGCCTGCCCGTGGCGGTCATCAACCCGCGCCAGGCGCGCGACTTCGCCAAATCCATGGGACGCCTGGCCAAGACCGACGCGGTGGATGCGCGCACGCTGGCCGAGCTGGCAGCGGTGCTGCTGCGCCGCGACGATCTGCAGCGCTTCTTGCGCCCCCTGGCCGATGAGCGCCAGCAGTGGCTCGCGGCCCTGGTCACGCGCAGGCGCCAGTTGCTGACCATGCTCCATTCGGAGCGCCAACGGCTGCAGATCACGCCCAAGAAGCTGCACGCCAGCATCGAGGCCATCGAGGCGGCGATCAAGGCGCAGCTCGATGAGATCGAAGAGCAGATGGTCACGCATGTGCGCGAGCACTTTGGGGAGCTCGACACGCTGCTGCAGTCGGCTGCGGGAGTCGGCCCGGTGGCCAGTGCCACGATGATTGCCGAGCTGCCAGAGCTGGGCCGGCTGAACCGGCGCGAGATCGCTGCATTGGTGGGCGTGGCGCCCATGGCCAATGACTCCGGCGGCAGCAAGGGCAGGCGGCGCGTACAAGGCGGGCGCTTCGAGATCCGCCGCGTGCTGTACATGGCAACGCTCACGGCCACCCGCTACAACCCGGCCATCAAGGCCTTCTACGAGCGTCTGAAGGCCGCTGGCAAGTTGCCCAAGGTCGCCCTGGTCGCTTGCATGCGCAAGTTGCTCACCACGCTCAACGCCATGGTGCGCACTGGAAAACCTTGGGACAAGTCGCTTCATTGCGCTTGACTTCGAAGACGGTTACTCAGGCGGGCAGGGCGGCCGCCGCGGCGGCCGCTTCCTGAGCCTGGCGCAGCCGTTCGCGGCTGTTGGTCAGGTGCACGCGCATGGCCGCGCGGGCGGATTCAGCATCCTTGCGCGCAATCGCCATGTAGATCTCTTCGTGCTCTCGGTTCACGCGCTGCAGGTAGCCGTCATTCGGCGGGGAGCTGCGCGCGGTGCCCACGCGGGTGCGCGGAATCAGCGTGGTGCCCAGGTGGTTCATGATGTCCGCAAAATAGCGGTTACCGGTGGCCTGGGCAATCTGCAGGTGAAAGCGAAAGTCGTGGGCTACCGTGTCTTCGCCCAGTTGCGTGCTCTGCGCAAAGTCATCCAGTGCGGCACGCATGGCCTGCAATTGCCCCTCAGTACGGCGTTGCGCGGCCAGCCCAGCCGACTCGGTCTCCAGGCTGATGCGCAGCTCCAGCACGGCCAGCACGTCCACGGACTCGGCCAACTCGGAGGGGTCCAGGAAGAACATGCCGCCGCTGCGGGGTGGCAGTACGAAGGTGCCGATGCCGTGTCGGGTCTCCACCATGCCGGCGGCCTGCAGCTTGGACAGCGCCTCGCGCACAACCGTGCGACTCACATCGTAGCCCTGCACCAGCTCCGATTCCGTGGGCAGCTTGTCGCCTTCGCGCAGCAGGCCTTGGCGAATCTTGCTTTCAAATTCATCGAACAGCACCTTGGCCAGGCTGCGCCCTGCGCTGCGGCCCGCTCTGCCGCGCAGTGAAGAGGCGTGCTGGGCTGCGGACGCGATGGATTCGGGTAATCCCGTGGAGGGCGTGTTCATGGATGTGATCATAATTCGTTGCACGTTATCAGACAACATATCTCTTATTCGAGCCGGAACGTGAAATGCCGGCACGGATGCCCCTCTCAACGCACGAAGATGAGCACCTCCCACGCGATCCGCCACATCCGCATCACGCCCATCGCCTTCCGCGACCCGCCGCTGCTCAATGCGGCCGGCATCCACGAGCCGTGGGCCCTGCGCTCCATCATCGAGATCGAGACCGCCTCGGGTCTGGTGGGCATCAACGAGAGCTATGGCGACCAGCCCATGCTGGACGCATTGACCAAGGCGGCGCCCGCCCTGGTGGGTCTGTCCCCCTGGGCGCTCAACGCAATGGAGCAGCGCGTGGCGGCCCTGGTCGCACCGCCCGCACAGGCGGCCTCGGAATTCCTGGGGCAGCAGGTGTCGTTGGCACCGGGCACGCATGTATCCAAGACCGTGGCCAAGGTCATCAGCGCGTTTGAAGTGGCGATGCTGGACCTGCAAGGCCAGTTGGCCCAGGCCCCGGTCGTGGATCTGCTGGGCGGCGCGGCGCGCGACAGCGTTCCCTTCTCGGCCTACCTGTTCTACAAGTACGCCGAACACATCGACCAGCCCTATGCGCCGGATGCCTGGGGCGAGGCGCTCACGCCCGCGCAACTCGTCGCCCAGGCGCGGCGCATGATCGCCCAGTACGGCTTCCAGAGCATCAAGCTCAAGGCCGGCGCCTTGCCGCCCGACCAGGAGGCGGCCGGCATCCTGGCGCTGGCCCAGGCCTTTCCGGGTATGCCGTTGCGCATCGACCCCAACGCCAACTGGACGGTACAGACCAGCCTGAAGGTGGTGCAGCAGCTGCGTGGCGTGCTGGAGTATTACGAAGACCCGGCCCCTGGCCTGGAGGGCATGGCTGCCGTGGCGCGCGCGATGGAGCGCGAAGGCGACGTGCCGCTGGCCACCAACATGGTGGTCACCGACTTTGCCGAATTCCGCCGCAACGTTGACCTGGGCTGCCCGGTGAAGATCGTGCTCAGCGACCACCACTACTGGGGCGGTCTGCGTGCCACGCAACGGCTGGCCACGCTGTGCAAGACCTTCGACCTGGGTCTGTCCATGCACAGCAACTCCCACCTGGGCATCAGCCTCGTCGCCATGACGCACCTGTGTGCCAGCGTGCCGCAGCTCACCTATGCCTGCGACACGCACTACCCGTGGCAGGACGAGGAGGTCGTCGAAGGCGGCCGCCTGCAATTCGAACAGGGCAGCCTGCGCGTGCCTACAACGGCGGGCCTGGGCGTCACGCTGGATCGCGAGGCGCTGGCCCGCCTGCACGACAACTACCTGCACTGCGGCATCCGCAACCGCGACGACCTCGGGCAGATGCGCAAGTACGACCCCGGCTTCACCGGCCGCCAGCCACGTTTCTGAGTCCTTTCCATCCAACCAGGAGACATCCCCCATGCAACGCCGCACCTTGATCAAAAGCTCCCTCGCCGCCGCCAGCGCCTTGCTGCTGGGCAGCGCATTGACCCCCTTGCCTGCGGCAGCGCAGGGCACTTGGCCCGCGGGCAAGGCCATCACCTACCTGGTGCCCTTTCCACCCGGCGGTAATACCGACACGCTGGCTCGCGTGGTAGCCCAGCCTCTGGGCCAGGCCCTGGGCACACCCGTGGTCATTGACAACAAGGGCGGCGCGGGCGGCAGCGTGGGATCGGCCATCGCCGCGCGCGCGCCCGCCGACGGCTACACCATCCTTGGCGGCACCATCAGCTCGCACGCCATCAACGTGAGTCTGTACCCCAAGCTGGACTACGACCCCGTCAAGTCCTTCACGCCGATTGCCATGCTGGGCTCGGGTCCGCTGGTGCTGGTGGTGCCCGCCGCCAGCCCGTACAAGACGCTCGCGGAAGTGCTCGCCGCCAGCAAGGCCAAGGCCGCGGCGGGCGGCCTGTCCTCGGCGTCGCCCGGCAGCGGCACCTCCAACCACATGGCGCTGGAGCTGCTGGCCTATCAGACGGGCGTGAAGTTCACGCATGTGCCGTACAAGGGCAGCGGCCCGGCCGTGCAGGACGTGATCGGTGGCCAAGTGGACATGATGTTCGACACCGCCCTGGTCGTAGGCCCGCACATCCAGTCGGGCAAGCTGCGCCCCATCGCCGTGACCAGCTCCAAACGCGTGGAGTCGCTACCCGACGTGCCCACCATTGCCGAAGCCGGAGAAAAAGGCTTCGACATGGGCTCCTGGCAGGCCGTGTTCGCGCCCGCCGGCACACCCAAGCCCATCGTGGACCGACTGCACGCCGAGATCATGAAGATCGTCGCCACCCCGGAAGTCCAGGCGCGCCTCAAAGCCTTCGGCATGGTGCCATCCACCATGACGCCCGCCGAACTGGCCACATTCCAGAAGGCCGAGGTGGCCAAGTGGGCGCAGGTGATCAAGGCCGCAGGCATAAAGGCGGAATGACCCCTGAGCGGCCGCACGCCTTTCGCTAACGGAGATGCCGCCCCGTTGCCGGGTAGCCCTTGCACGGCAACCCGGTGGCAGGCGTCAGCTCCGCCGCCCGCGGGCGGCCGTAGCGCCATGGAAACTGGAAAAGACATTGGTATGAGTACACAAGCCCCGCTTTGCATCGCCATGCACCCGGCCGACAACGTCGCCATCGTGGCCAACGATGGCGGCCTGCCTGCTGGCACGCGGCTGCCCGGCGGCCAGGTGCTGGTGGACAAGGTGCCGCAGGCGCACAAGGTGGCGCTGGAAGACATCCCCGAGGGCGGTGCCGTGCGCCGCTACAACGTGGTCATCGGCTATGCCCTCAAGTTCATAGCGGCTGGCAGCTGGGTGCACGAGCGCCTGTTGCAGATGCCCGATGCGCGTGCGCTGGACGGCCTGCCCATCGCCACCGCCAAGCCGACGCCGATGGAGCCGCTGGCGGGCTACACCTTCGAGGGCTACCGCAACGCCGATGGCTCCGTGGGCACGCGCAACATCCTTGCAATCACCCAGACGGTGCAGTGCGTGGCCGGGGTGACGGACTTTGCCGTGCAGCGCATCAAGGCCGAGTTGCTGCCCAAGTACCCGAACGTGGACGACGTGGTGGCGCTGGAGCATGGCTACGGCTGCGGTGTCGCCATCGACGCGCCGGACGCGGCGGTGCCCATCCGCACGCTGCGCAACATCAGCCTCAACCCCAACTTCGGCGGCGAGGTGATGGTGGTCAGCCTGGGCTGCGAGAAGCTGCAGCCCGAGCGCCTCATGCCGCCTGGCGCCATTGCTCTGGTGGACCAGCGTACCCTGCAGGAGGCACCGCTGGACGTGGTGTGTCTGCAGGACGAAGCCCATGTGGGCTTTATGTCCATGGTCGACTCCATCTTGCGCCAGGCCGACGAGCACCTGAAGCGCCTGAACGCACGTCGGCGCGAGACGGTGCCTGCCAGCGAACTGGTGGTGGGCGTGCAGTGCGGCGGCAGCGATGCCTTCAGCGGCGTGACCGCCAACCCGGCCGTGGGCTTTTGCACCGATTTGCTGGTGCGCGCCGGCGCCACGGTGATGTTCAGCGAGGTGACCGAGGTGCGTGACGGCATCGACCAGCTCACCGCACGTGCGGCCACGCCCGAGGTGGCGCAGGCCCTGATCGACCAGATGGCCTGGTACGACGCCTACCTGGCACGCGGACGCGTGGACCGCAGTGCCAACACCACACCGGGCAACAAGAAGGGGGGGCTGTCGAACATCGTCGAGAAGGCCATGGGCTCCATCGTCAAAAGCGGTAGCGCGCCCATCGCCGGCGTAGTGGCTCCGGGCGAAAAGGCGGTGCAAAAAGGTTTGCTCTACGCGGCCACCCCCGCCAGCGACTTCATCTGCGGCACGCTGCAACTGGCGGCGGGCATGAACCTGCACGTGTTCACCACGGGGCGCGGCACGCCTTATGGGCTTGCGCAGGTGCCGGTGATCAAGGTGGCCACGCGCAGCGATTTGGCCCGGCGTTGGCACGACCTGATGGATGTGAACGCCGGCCGCATCGCAGACGGGCAGGCCACCATCGAAGACGTGGGCTGGGAGTTGTTCCACCTCATGCTCGACGTGGCCAGCGGCCGCAAAAAGACCTGGGCCGAGCACTGGAAGCTGGCCAACCAGCTCGTGCTGTTCAACCCGGCGCCGGTGACCTGACCTGCTTGTTCGACCCACCCCCGGCAAAACCCACAACGGAGATCCCGACATGCCTCACGAGAAGAATGCGGCGCCCGGCGTTGCCACGCGGCGCCATTTCCTGGCCGGCGCGGTGGCCGCCACGGCCGCAGGTGCTGCCACGGCGCAGAGTTTTGAATTCAAGCCCCAGCAGCGTTACCCCGACCCATCGGTGCAGGTGCTGGACCCGCAGTTCGCCAAGTACCGCATCTACAGCAGCAGCGTGGAGCAGATCGCCACCGGCATGCGTTGGGCCGAAGGGCCCGTGTGGTTCGGAGACGGGCGCTACCTGCTGGTATCCGACATTCCGAACAACCGCATCATGCGCTGGGATGAGGCCACCGGTGCGTGGGGCGTATTCCGCCAGCCCTCCAACTTTTCCAACGGCCTCGCGCGCGACCGCCAGGGCCGCCTGCTGACCTGCGAGCACCTGACGCGCCGTATCACGCGCACCGAGTACGATGGAAGCATCACCGTGCTGGCCGATGGCTACAACGGCAAGCGCTTCAACTCACCCAACGACATCATTTGCAGCAAGGACGGCGCGGTCTGGTTCACCGACCCGCCGTTCGGCATCGCCGGTCATTGGGAGGGCGAAAAGGCCGCGCCAGAGCTGCCGCACGGCGTCTACCGCATCGACCCGGGCGGCGCAAAGGTCAGCCAGGTGCTGGGCGACCTGGCGGGTGCCAATGGCCTGTGCTTTTCGCCCGATGAGAAGGTGCTCTACATCGTCGAGGGCCGCCACCAGCCGCATCGCGTAGTGTGGGCCTACGACGTGGGCCCGGGCGGGCGGCTGTCCGGCAAGCGTCTGCACATCGACGCGGGCGGCCCGGGTGCCCTGGACGGCATCAAGTGCGACGAGTTCGGCAACCTCTGGTGCGGGTGGGGCAGCAACGGCGCCGTGGGCGCCAACCCGGCGGACCTGGATGGCGTGATGGTCTTCAACCCCGAAGGCAAAGCCATCGGCCACATCCGGCTGCCTGAGCGTTGTGCCAACCTGTGTTTTGGGGGTGCCAAGAACAACCGCCTGTTCATGGCCAGCAGCCATTCGATCTACGCGCTTTACGTGGAGGCGCGCGGCGCTGTCTGAGTGCAAACGTCCCCGTGGCGGCCGCCCGCCACAGGGCAGGGGCCGACCCGTGAGGCCCAGGTCATCAGGGCCGCAGGGATCACGGAAGGCTGAGCCAACCGCCCCGTTCGCACAAACGCACCGCATCAACGGAAACAGCCGCCACCCCCGTGGGGGTTGGCGGCTGTTTCGCTTCTGTTTTGATAGCTGCTGGCGCTTGTTGGTCAAAGGCTAGAGGCTAAAAAGGCTTGAAACCTACTGGCTGACGCCAGCCCCGCGCTGCGCGGCTACCCTGTGGTGCGCGGCTCAGTCTTGCACGTACCAGGCGTCCTTCAGCTCGCTCACGGTGGCCTCGGCCACCTCGGGCTGTGCAGCCAGCCAGGCCTGCGTGGCTTGGCGGTCGTCCTCGGTGGCGGAGCCGCGCACGAAGGCCGTCACGAAGCCTTCGCGCACCCAGCCGGCGGCCGCCAGATTGCGGGGCACCAGCAGATCCCGCACGAAGCGGTCCATCAGCGCCTCCTCTTGCTCGGGCGTCAGCTCCTGCTTGACCTTCAGCTCGTACTCGAAGCCGAATTCCTGAAACTCGGCCACGCGCATCTTCTTGCGAAGGCGGCGGCTGCGTTGCTTGTTGGGTGGCAGTGCCATGGTCAGGTTCTCTCAGTTCAGTGAATCAAGGGCGGCATGATGGCAGAACACGCGCCGCGCCCGCCCGTCAAAGCCCCAGCACCTTGGCGACGTAATCCGCATCCTTGTCGCCGCGGCCCGACAGGTTGACCAGGATGTGCTGGTCCTGGGGCAGCGTGGGCGCCACGCGGATGGCCCAGGCCACGGCATGGGCGCTCTCCAGCGCGGGGATGATCCCTTCCACGCGCGACAGCTGCATGAACGCGTCCAGACATTCCTTGTCGGTCACGGCGTCGTACTGCACGCGGCCAATGTCCTTCAGATAGCTGTGCTGCGGGCCCACGCCGGGGTAGTCCAGGCCCGAGGCAATGCTGTGCACGGCGGCGGGCACGCCCGGCGCATCCTCCAGCACATAGCACTTCATGCCGTGGATCTCACCGGGCTGGCCCATGCTCAGCGTGGCCGCGTGCCGGCCGGGCTTGTCGGTGCCTTCGCCCGAGGGCTCCACGCCCACCAGCTTCACATCGGTATCGCCCAGGAAGGCGGTGAACATGCCCATGGCATTGCTGCCGCCGCCCACGCAGGCGGTCACGTAGTCGGGCAGGCGGCCGTGCCTGGCCTGGAACTGTTCGCGCGCCTCGCGGCCGATGATGCTCTGGAAGTCGTGCACCATCATCGGGAACGGGTGCGGCCCCACCACCGAGCCGATGGCGTACAGGTAGTCGGTGGGGTTGGTCAGGTACTCCTCGAAGGCGCTGTCCACCGCTTCCTTCAGCGTGGCCGCGCCGCGCGTCACCGCCACCAGCTTGCAGCCCAGGATGCGCATCTTGGTGACGTTGGGGTGCTCCTTCTCGATGTCCACCTGGCCCATGTGGATCTCGCACGGAATGCCCACCAGCGCACAGGCCGTGGCCAGCGCCACGCCGTGCTGGCCGGCGCCCGTCTCGGCGATCACCTTTTTCTTGCCCATGAACTTGGCCAGCAGCGCCTCGCCCAGACAGTGGTTGATCTTGTGCGCGCCGGTGTGGTTCAGGTCCTCGCGCTTGAGGTGGATCTGCGCGCCGCCCAGCAGGCCCGACAGCCGCTTGGCATGAAAGATCGGGCTGGGCCGGCCCACGTAATCGGCAAACAGCTGTGCCAGCTCGTCCTGGAAGTCCTTGCGCTGCGTGATCTCGGCATAGGCCGCGGCGATGTCGTCCATGGCGGCTTTCAGGTGCGGCGGCACAAGCTGCCCGCCGTAGGGGCCAAAGAAGCCGGCGGCATCGGGCATGGGGGCGAAGTCGGTGGAGGCTGTCATCGCAGTCAAAGGAGGAGGGTGGTTGAAAGAACTTCGATTTTGATAGCTGCCCGCGCTTTTCAGACGGGTGCTGGGCGGCATTTTCATGCTGAACCATTGCGGGGTGCTTACGGCCCGCCAACGGCAACACGGGGCAATATACGCGCGTGTTGCGCCTCACGGTTCGATACACGCCCCCGATTGCCGCGCGCCGCCGCGCCGCCACAGAATCGACCATGCACCTGCAACCCTACGAAAGCGTGAATGGCGTGCCCCTCACCGCCACGCGCGGCGACATCATCCGCGCCCACGGCCAGCCACGCAGCGAGTCGCGCAACAACGTTGGCCTGACCGCGCTGGACTATGGCGACGTGGTCTACCGCTTTCAGGACAGTGGCCGCCTGGAAGAGGTGACCACCCGCGCGGAGGCGCTGCACCTGGGCACCGTGGCCGTGCCGTTCCGTGACCTGGCCGCATTTGTGCAATCGAGCGATGACCGGGCATTCGACCGCGCCGGGTTTCTGGTCAGCCCGCGGTACGGGGATGGCCTTCGTACCGGCGGAGCCATACTGGGTGACAGCGCTGGCCCGCCATTGCGTGCAAGAGTGGGTGGCGATGGGTTGAATATCTGCCCTGAATGATGCTTTTAAGTAGCCAACGATACGTAGGGCATTTGTGAAATGCTTTGATGCTGTGTACGTGAAGAGGTGAATCGCCCCGGGATTCGCGGAGGCTGTTTGGTTTAAGTCAGGCCACCACCTCGGTGTTCTGACTGGCGAGTTGCCGGTAGTAGTTTGCCTCAGCCTCTGCAGGCGGGATATACCCGATGGGTTCGAGCAGGCGATGATGGTTGAACCACGACACCCATTCGAGCGTTGCGAACTCCACGGCCTCCTTGGTTTTCCATGGCGCTCGGCGGTGAATCAGCTCGGCCTTGTAGAGGCCGTTGATGGTCTCGGCTAGGGCGTTGTCATAGCTGTCGCCCTTGCTGCCCACAGACGGCTCGATGCCGGCTTCTGCCAGTCGTTCGGTGTAGCGAATGCTGACGTACTGCGACCCTCTGTCCGAATGACAAACAAGGCTTCCATCGCGCTCCGGCTGCCGGGCATATAGAGCCTGCTCCAGCGCGTCGAGTACGAAGTCCGTTCGCATCGAACTGCTCACTCGCCAGCCGACGATGCGCCTGGCAAACACATCGATGACGAAGGCCACGTACAGCCAGCCCTGCCAGGTCGAGACGTACGTGAAATCGCTGACCCACAACTGGTTCGGCCGCTCGGCATGGAACTGCCGATTCACTCGGTCCAGCGGACATGGCGCCCTGGCATCGCCAATCGTGGTGCGCACGACCTTGCCGCGCATCACGCCGCGCAGGCCCAGGCGGCGCATCAATCGCTCGACCGTGCAGCGGGCCACGGTCACGCCTTCGCGAGTCAGTTGCCGCCACACCTTGTCGGCACCGTAGACCTGCATGTTGGCCTGCCAGACGCGCTGAATCTCCGGGACCAGCACATCATCGCGCTGAGCCCGGATGCAGCGTTTGTGAGGCTCACGCAGCAGCGCCGCATGCCTTCGATATGCCGACGGGGCGACCTGCAAGACCTTGCAGAGCGGCTCGACCCCGAAGGCATCGCGATGCTTGTCGATGAAATCCTTCAGGACTTGAGCCGGCGGTCGAGCTCCGCCTGGGCGAAAAACGCGCTGGCCAGCTTCAATATCTCGTTGGCCCGGCGCAGCTCCTTGACCTCGCGCTCCAGCTCCTTCATCCGCTGGGCCTCACTGGTCGTGATGCCTTCACGCACGCCAGTGTCGACCTCGACGCGTTTGACCCATTCGTACAGCGTCTGCGGCACGCATCCAATCTTCGGCGCGATGGACTCGATGGCCGCCCACAGCGACGGGTACTCCCCCCGGTGTTCCTGCACCATCCTCACCGCCCGCTCACGCACCTCGGGTGAGAACTTGTTCGACTTGCTCATGGCTCAATCCTCTCAGAGTGTTGAGCCTCCTCAAAACCCGGGGCGATTCAATGTTCCTGGAAGAGCCTCACAGAGCCACTAGGAGCTATCGTCGAATTCTTGACCGAGTCGGAACCGACCTATTTGCGCCTGCCGACAAGCTCGAACCGTACTATGTTGCAGCGCTTGCCTCCTATCGCCTTGAGTACCTTTTCCGGAATCAGCTCCTCGCCGGTGAGTTCAGATCTGCTCGCTATGAAGTTCTTCTAGCGCTTCGCCTTCACGAGATCCCATCTCCACTTCCCAAGATGAACTCGAACGCAGTTGAGCGCCTGTGCAAACCATTGATAGAAAAGCTCTGGAACGCAGCAGAGTCGGAAAAGATGTTCAAGCGAGCAACAGACTCAGTGCTAGCAGCAGCCGGCGGTAATCTTGAGGCTGCTGCACTGCGAACGGAGCCATTTACCGACGCACTGAAGATTGAAGTGGCGAAGTCGTAGGCATAGATGCGTGTCCTTTTCTTTGAGTCGCGCCGAAGGAGACATCAAGTCGAGCGACCGCAGCCGACGCGCTCTCGCGCCCGCAACGGGGTCGAAAGAGGCCATCGATGGATGAGCACCTGCCTACTACCTGCCTAGTTTGAGATCGCAGCAAGGCACTCTGCTCAAAATAAAAAAAGGCGCTGCAACGCAAGTCACAGCGCCTTTTTGCAGAAGGCATGCCGAAAAGCCCGCCCGCTTCAGCCCTTCTTCTGCACCATCTTGATCACGCTGGAGAAATCCTCCCCCCCGTGCCCCGCAATGCTGTGCGCCGCGTAGATTGCGCGCGCCATGCCGCCCAGCGGGGTGCTGGCCTTGGTGGCAATGGCGTTTTCCTGGGCCAGGCCCAAATCTTTCAACATCAGGTCGGTGCCGAAGCCTCCCGCGTAGCCCTTGCTGGCGGGGGCGTTCTCGTGCACGCCGGGGAAGGGGTTGTACTTTTCCAGCGCCCAGTTGCCGCCCGAGCTGCGGCGCATGATCTCAGACAGCACCTTGGGGTCCAGGCCGTTGGCGACGCCCAGCGCGATGGCTTCGCTGGTGCCCACCATCAGGATGCCCAGCAGCATGTTGTTGCAGATCTTGGCTGTCTGGCCCGCGCCCACGGCGCCGGCGTGGAAGATGTTGGCGCCCATTTTTTCCAGCAGGGGGCGTGCGCGCTGCAGTTGCGCGTCGGTGCCGCCCACCATGAAGGTGAGGGTGCCGGCGATGGCGCCGCCGGTGCCACCGGAGACGGGGGCGTCGATGAAGTCGATGCCCAGGGCTTCAGCGGCCTTGGCGACCTTCTGGCTGGTGGCGGCGGCGATGGTGGAGCTGTCGATCACCAGCGTGCCCTTGGCAATGCTGGCCAGCAGGTTGCCGTTGCCCAGGAACAGGCCTTCCACGTGTTGGCTGGCGGGCAGCATGGTGACGACGGCCTCGGCACCCTGCACGGCGTCTTGCGCGCTGGTGGCGACCTGCAGGCCCTCGGCCCGGACCTTGGCAAGCGCGTCAGCGCTCAGGTCGAAGGCCTTCACGCTGTGGCCGGCCTTGTGCAGGTTGATGGCCATGGGGGCGCCCATGTTGCCCAGCCCAATGAATGCGATTTGCATGGTGGTTGTCTCCTGTGGTGTGTGATGGGAACTATGGTTTTGATAGCTGCTAGCGCTTGATGGGTAAGCGTTACAGGGCAAAAATGCCTGAAATCATGATCGCGTGCCCTTGCTGCGGCTTGTGGCTGCCTTCGCCCGCCGGGGCGAGGCCTTGGCAAGCGGGTTGAAGGCGAGGGCGGTGTCGATCCAGTGCTCCCACTGGGCGCGCGTGGCGTAGGCGGCAGGCTCCAGCCAGAAGTAGCCGGCCATGCCGCCGCGCGGGTCCAGTTCGCGCACGCCGGGGGTTTCGGCGGTTGCGTCGTGCTGCTGCGGCGGCAGGCGCACCAACAGCTCTTCGCCCTTCACGCCCAGGCAGAGCTTGCCGTCCACCATGAAGGCGTGGCAGCCAAAGAGCGTGCGCTCTTGCACCTCTACCTGTGCGTTCAGCCGCTCGCCCAGCGCGTCGCGCACGGCGGCGATCAGGTGCAGCGCTTCGTCGGACAGGGGGCGAGCAGGCATGGTGGTTTTGGAGTCAAATAGGCCTCTAGCGCTTATCCATCCAGCGCAGGCAGCTATGGTTTTTGAATGTCAACGGATCACCTCCGGCGCGTCGCCGTCCAGCATGCGCCGGCCGATGATGACGCGCATGATCTCGTTGGTGCCTTCCAGGATCTGGTGCACGCGCGCGTCGCGCAGCAGGCGCTCCAGCGGGTATTCGCGGATGTAGCCGTAGCCGCCGTGCAGTTGCAGCGCCTCGTTCACCACGGTAAAGCCCACGTCGGTGGCAAAGCGTTTGGCCATGGCGCAGTAGGTGGAGGCGTCGCGTGCGCCGGCGTCAAGTTTGCTGGCGGCCAGCCGCACCATCTGGCGCGCAGCCACCAGCTCGGTGGCCATGTCGGCCAGCTTGAACTGCAGCGCCTGAAAGCTGGCGATCGGCTTGCCGAACTGCTTGCGGTCCTGCATGTAGCGCTGGGCGTGCTGCAGTGCGCCTTGCGCGGCGCCGACCGAGCAGGTGGCAATGTTGATGCGCCCGCCGTCCAGCCCCTTCATGGCGATCTTGAAGCCTTCACCCTCCTGGCCCAGCAGGTGGTTAGCGGGGATGCGCACGTTGTCAAAGCTGATCTGGCGCGTGGGCTGGCTGTTCCAGCCCATTTTTTCTTCCTTCTTGCCGTAGTGGATGCCGGGCAGGTTCGCGGGTACGGCAAAGGCGCTGATGCCGCCCGCGCCGGATTGCGCGTCGCCCGTGCGTGCCATGAGCACCAGCACGTCGGTGCTGCCCGCACCGCTGATGAAGGCTTTGCTGCCGTTGATGACGTACTCGTTGCCGACCAGCTCCGCGCGCGTCTTGATGGAGGCGGCGTCGGACCCCGCGCCGGGTTCGGTCAGGCAGTAGCTGGCGAGCTTTTGCCCGCTGGTGAGTGCCTCGCCCCATTCGGCGCGCACGGCATCCGTGGCCCAGGTGCCCAGCATCCAGGTGGCCATGTTGTGGATGGTGATGAAGGCGGTGGTGCTGGGGTCCACGGCCGCCAGTTCCTCGAACACCAGCGTGGCGTCCAGGCGCGGCAGGGCCAGGCCACCGGCGCTCTCGGGCGCGTACAGGCCGCAAAAGCCCAGTTCGCCCGCACGGCAAATAGCCTCGCGGGGGAAGATGCCCTGCGCATCCCACTCGGCGGCGTGGGGCGCCAGCTCCGCCTGGGCGAACTGGCGCGCGGTGTCGGCAAAAGCGCGCTGGTCTTCGCTGAGTTCAAAGTCCATGGCGGGTGTCTCCTTCTCTTATGTGTCTTATGGCTTGTTCGTCGTGGGCTGCGGCGCCTCGCCATGGTGCAGCCAGTGCATCAGGGCGTCGCGCCGCGCCTGGGTATGGACCGTCAGGCAGTCGTGGTACAGCCGCGGCCATTCGGGGCGGGACTCCGCCGCGCGCTGCGCCTGCTTGCACTGCGCGGCGCGCGTGCGCTGCCAGGCGGCGTGGTCCTGGCGCAGGGCAGGGCGTTCATGGGCCGACAAGGCACGCATCACATCGCCATACAGAATCTGAATGGCGGTGTCCGCCTCCTGGTAGCGCTGCACGGCGCAGGCGTTGGTCTCATCCACCGTGCCGCCGGGGCGGCAGGCAGCGCCGGCCTGCGCCTGTGCCTGGGTGGTAGCCAACAGGGCGCACGCAGCGGCCAGGACGCGCAGGCGGGCGGCATGGGGTCTCAAGCATCGGGTCATGCCTGTGATTTCACCATGCGCGCCCCGCGCGGCGCCGCTTACTTCAGGCTGATGGTGGTGTTCACGCCGTGGCTGGTGGTGCTGTCGTCAAACCAGCGCGCCGTGACGGTCTTGGTCTGCGTGTAGAACAGCACCACCTGCTTGCCGTAGGGGCCCAGGTCGCCGAGCTTGGAGGCGCGGCTGCCGGTGAACGAGAACAGCGGCACGGGCACGGGGATCGGCACGTTGATGCCCACCTGGCCCACGTCGATGTCTTCCTGGAACTTGCGCGCGGCAGCGCCGGACTGCGTGAAGATGGCCGTGCCGTTGCCGTTGGGGTTGGCGTTGATGAACTCGATGGCCTCGTCGATGTCCTCGGCGCCGGCCAGGCACAGCACGGGGCCGAAGATTTCCTGGTCGTACACGCTCATGCCGGGCTTCACGCCGCTGAAGATCGTGGGGCCGACGAAGTTGCCCTTGTCGTAGCCCGCCACCTGGGGCTTGCGGCCGTCCAGTTCCAGCGTGGCACCGTCGGCAATGCCGCGCTCGATCAGGCCCTCCACGCGCGACAGCGCGGCGCAGCTCACCAGCGGGCCCACGTCGGTGCCGGGCTCGGTGCCGGCGGACACCTTCAGCGTCTTGGCCTTCTCGACCAGCTCGGGGATCCAGTTGCGCGCCTCGCCCACCAGCACGGCGACCGACAGGGCCATGCAGCGCTGGCCGGCCGCACCGAAGGCGGCGCCGGCCAGGGCGTTCAGCGTCTGCTCCTTGTTGGCGTCAGGCATGACGATGGCGTGGTTCTTCGCACCCATCATGCATTGCACGCGCTTGCCGTTGAGGCTGGCGCGGTTGTACACATGGGTGCCCACCTTGGTGGAGCCCACGAAGCTGATGGCCTTGATGTCGGGGTGGTCGCAGATGGCGTTCACGGCGTCTTCACCGCCATGCACCACGTTCAGCACGCCGGCGGGGATGCCGGCCTCCAGCGCCAGTTCGCACAGGCGCATGGTGACCATGGGGTCTTGCTCGGAGGGCTTGAGCACGAAGGTGTTGCCCGTGGCAATGGCCATGGGGAACATCCACAGCGGGATCATGGCGGGGAAGTTGAACGGCGTGATGCCGGCGCACACGCCCAGCGGCTGCATGAGGGTGTAGGTGTCCACGCCGTTGGCCACGTTGTTGGCCAGCTCGCCCAACTGCAGCGTGCCGATGTTGGCCGCGTGCTCCACCACTTCCAGGCCGCGGAACACGTCGCCTTCGGCGTCGGGCAGGGTCTTGCCTTGCTCGGCCGTCAGCAGGGCGGCCAGTTCCTTCATGTTCTCGCGAATGAGCTGCTGCAGCTTCAGGAAGATGCGTGCGCGCGTGCCGATGGGGGTCTTCTTCCAGGTCTTGAAGGCTTCCTTGGCGGAGGCCACGGCGGCGTTGATCTCGTCGGGCGTGGCGAAAGGCACGCGCGCCAGCACCTGCTGCGTGGCGGGGTTCACCACGTCGCGCCACTGGGTGGTCTTGGATTCGACGAACTGGCCGCCGATCAGCAGCTTGACTGTGGGGGCCTTCACGGCCTGGGAGGTGGATGCGTCCATGGTTGTCTCCTGGGGTCCTGGGGTGGTCTGCAATGAAGCCGGCACGGCAAGGTGCCGACTTGGCATGGCTGCATCGTAGTTGTGCGAAATTGCGTAGGCAATAGACAATCACGCACCTTGGCTTTGCAAATTTGCACATCACCGCAGAGGAGCCGTATGGATTGGGACAATTTGCGCTACTTCCTGGAGCTGGCGCGCACCGGCACGCTGGCAGGGGCCGCGCGCCGCACGGGCGTGGAACACACGACAGTGGCGCGGCGCATCCAGGCGCTGGAAAAACAGATGGGTGCGCCGCTGTTCGCCCGCGAGGCAGCGGGACATCGGCTGACGGAAACCGGCCGCCACCTGCTGCCCGCCGTCGAGGCCATGGAGGCCGCCGTGCTGGGGGTGGAGCGCGCATCGCCCGCCAACTCCCCGGGCGCGGGCCCCTCGGGACTGGTGCGCGTGGGTGCCACCGAGGGTTTTGGCACGGTGGTGCTGGCGCCGCATCTGGCGCGGCTCACACAGAAGCACCCGCACTTGTCCATCGACCTGCTGGCCCTGCCGCGCATGCTGCACCTGAGCCGGCGCGAGGCGGACATCGTGATCTCCCTGGAGCGGCCCAAGCGCGGCTCGGTGATCGTCACCAAACTCGCCGACTACACCCTGCGTCTCTACGGCCAGCGCGAGTACCTGGCGCGCAGACCGCTGGTGGCCAAGCGTGAAGACCTGCGCCACCACGCCTTCATCAGCTACGTGGACGATCTGCTGTTCACAAAAGAGCTGCAGTTCATCGACCAGCTCTACCCGCCCGAGCGTTTTGCGCTGCGCAGCACCAGCATCACTGCGCAGTACGAGGCCGTGCGCGCCGGCGCGGGCCTGGCCGTGCTGCCCGCATTCCTGGCCGACCGTGACCCTGTACTTGCGCGCGTGCTGCCCCACGAGGCCGAGTTCACACGCACCTTCTGGATGAGCATGCCGGCCGAGTCCAAGCACCTGGCGCGCATGCAGGCAGTGTGGGCCTTCCTGAAAGACGTGGGCCAGCGCGAGGCGGCATCGCTGGCCCCAGGTAAACCAGCGGCAGGCTAGGGTACGCTGCGGCATACAGAAAAAGGCCCCCGCATGCGGAGGCCTTGCGGACCAGGGGATCAGCGAGGATCAACCTTGCTCTTTGTTCTTGCCCGACGTGCCCTGGTTGGATGAGGTAGCGCTGTTGCTGCCGCTGCTCTTTTGCCCGGTGCCGCCGCGCGAGGTGCGCCAGGTGTTGAAGTCATCGGCAAACTTCTCATAGCGCTCCTTGCGCCAGGAGTCGTAGTCGTCATCCAATTGGCGCAATTGGTCCTGGCGCCACTGGTGGTAGTCGGGGTCGTTCTGAAAGCGCCCGCGCTGCTCTCCGCCGGTGCCGGAGTACTGCGAACCAAAGTCCGCGTCGCGATGGCCTTCATAACCTTGGCCTTGGGAGCCGTACCCCTGCGAACCGTACCCCCCATAGCCGCTCTGACCCATGCCCCCCTGGGCGCCATAGCCTTGAGCGCCGCGGTAGCCGCGGCCGTACGAGCCCTGCATCGGGTTGTTGCCGCCGTACATGCCCTGCTGCTGCCCGCCTGCGCCAAAGTCGCCGCCATAGCCGGCACCGCCCTGGTAGCCCTGGCCTGATCGCGACCCTGCGCGGAAGTCGCTGTCATAACCCGCCTCGTAGCGGTCGCGGTAGTTTTCCTCATAAGGGCGCTGCTGTTGCATGCCCTGGTAGTCGCCGGCCCACTCGCGCTGAGAGCGCTGGGAGCCGCCGCCTTCCTGGCCATAGGAGGCATAGCGCTCCCGGTCGTCCCCGCTGCGGTAGCCGCCGCCTTGCTGGGATTCGCGCCCGCCGCGGCCCATGCGATTGTCGTGATCGCCACGGCTGCGGTCTTGGCGGTAATTGCGTTCGTCGTTGTCTCGGTATGCCATTGCGTACTCCTGAAAAAAAGGGGGTGGAAGAGGGGGCTGAAAACACTCAGCGCTGCTTTGAACTGCGGTTGGATGAACCGCTTTTCGCATTCGAATCGCCTTGCGATCGCGTGGAGTTCTGACCGCTGGCCGTGGCGCCACCCTGGCGGCTCTGGCTCTTGCGCTGGTTCGAGTTCTCCGTGTACTGGTTGTGGCCTTGCGGGTTGTTGTTGGGCATCGATTTCTCCTGAAGTGGTGGTGTGAAGGGCGCACAAAACCTGATGTGCGTGATTCATTCTTCGGTTGCGGTGCACGCGGGTCGGTAGGACCGGTCCTATCGGCGGGTAGGTGTCCTGCGCTGACTGGCAACACAGCGCATGCGCATCAGACGCATCAGGCGCCGTCTCCCGCATTGCCGGTAATGGGCAGCACGATCCCGGTGATGTAGCTGGAGCAGCACGGCGCTGCCAGGAACACGTAGGCTGGAGAAATCTCCTCGGGCTGTGCCGGCCGGCCCAGGTGCGTCTTCTCGCCGAAGTGAACGATGTCCTTGGACGATTGGTCCGCCGGGTTCAGCGGCGTCCATACCGGCCCCGGGGCCACCGCATTCACGCGGATGCCCTTTTCCGCCAGGTTGTGTGCCAGGGCTTTGGTGAAGGCATGGATGGCCCCCTTGGTGGCCGAATAGTCCAGCAGCTTCTTGCTGCCCCGCAGGCCGGTGACGGAGCCGGTGTTGATGATCGCGTCGCCGCGTGACAAGTGCGGCAGCGCGGCCGTGGCCATGTGGAAGTAGCCGTAGATATTCGTGCGGAAGGTTTCGTCCAGCCGTTCCTCGGTGATGTCCGTCAGCGATTCCGCGTGTTCCTGGAATGCGGCGTTGTTCACCAGGATGTTCAGCTTGCCGAGCTGGGCCACGGCCTGCTTCACCGCGTCGCGGCAAAAAGCCGCGTCTTTCACGTCACCCCGAATGACCACACATTGACGGCCTTCCGCCTGCACCAGGCGGGCGGTCTCCTGTGCGTCCTGGTCGGCGCTCAGGTAGACGATGGCGACGTCGGCACCCTCGCGGGCAAACAGCAGCGCGACCGCGCGGCCAATGCCGGAGTCGCCCCCCGTGATCAGGGCCGCCATGCCCTGCAGTTTGCCGCTGCCCTTGTAGTGGGGCGCGTCGAAACGAGGCTGAAGCTCCATGGCATGTTCGTGCCCGGGCTTTTGCAGATGCTGGTCCGGCATGGGCGGAGCGGGCTCCTCGCGGCCCGGGCCGGGTGCCGCCTTCTGCGATTCCTGGGTGTCGCCTGAGGACTTGGCGGCGTCTTTTTGGTCTTGCTGCTGCTGTATGTCCCGCTGTTGTTGCTGGGTCTCGTCGGCGGTGGGCGAGGAGGGCGTCTGGCTGGCCGGTGTATTCATGAGAAGGCTCCGTGGAAGGTTCAGAAAGAGAGAGGACTGCTGCTCAGCCCAGGGATTTCCAGTGGGGAAGCTCGGGATCGGGGCAAAGCGGCGCGATGTGGCAATGACGGGCGGCGGTTTCCATGGCGTTGGCTCCTGCATAAACAGTGTCTGAAATGACGGGCTGAAAACCACAGGGCCGGGCACGCGCCATGGCGGGCCCGGCCCTGCTGGCCAGTGCGCGTCAGCGGTCGCTGCTGCGGCGAGGGCTGCTCTGGCCGGCGCCGCGGGAAGCGTGGGTGCCCCCGTGGCTCTTGGCGCCTGCTGCGCGTGCCTCGGCGGAGGTGAATTCGTGCGCATTGCCCGAGGCATGGGCCGCGCGCCCGCCTTGCGAGGCCGTCTCGCGCTGGTGCTCGGGGTCCATGCAGGCAAATCCCCGCCCGCCCTGGCTGCTGGCCTGGGGCGGGGTGCCGGCGCGCTGATCTCGGCTGGCGGGACGTTGGGAGGTAGGGCTGGGCATGCGTAAGCTCCTGCGTGATGGGGGAAATGAACAAGCGGCGACAGTGAATCGCTGCCAATTCACTCTAGGCCGCTGGATTTGCATGCACAGGTAAGAAGATTCCGACGGAGAGGTCGGAATCGGTTGCGCTGAGGCCGTGGTGGCGCTTACCCCTTGGCGGGCTGGCCGCCACTTTCTGCGGTGGGCGCGTCGGCCTCCGCTGCAATGCGCAGCTCTGCGGGCGGCAGCAGCGCCAGGTGGTCGTTGCTGACCACGGGAATGAACCCCAGCGCACCCCGCTGCTTGTGAAAGGGTGTGGAGAACTTGGCTTCGATGAGCGCGGTCACCTTCTGAAAGAAGGCGAGGTGCGGCGGGTCTCCATACGCCATCTCCGTCTGGTTCCAGCGCACACGCCATTGGTTGCGCACGCGCTGCACGCCGATGCGCACATGCTCATCCAGACATCCGTGGTTCATCTTGAAGACGATCGTGAGACCGAAGTAGATGAAGCCATCGTCTCCCGGCTGCAAGCGGGGCGAGAGGGTGGTTCCCTCGTCCTTCATGCGCTCCAGGTTTTCATTCAGCACGTGGAACTCAATGTCCGCCGACCGCGCACCCAGGTATTCGATGTACTCCACGCGCATGTGCTCCGCGAACACGCGGCATTCCTCCTTGTAGCGCCCATATTCCGAGCACCATTGCGAGGCTTTGGCTTGCAGTTGTTCGAAGATGGGAGGACTGCTCATATGGGGCTCCTCATCCAGGGATCATGGTGTGTGACGGCGGGCGCGGACGGCCCGCCCCGGCACGCGGACTCCGCGGTGGACGGCGCCGCCGCGGTGTATTCAGCAGGAGCAAGGGCTGCCCGGCAGGGGCGCCATCCTCGGGAATCCGCATCGATCCACTCTGCGCCTGGGAAAAATGCCCGGCTGTAGGACAAGGGCAGAAATGGGCCGGGACCCTCATCGCTTGGGCGCCGCATCCCGCCCAGGTCGGCAGTACCGCCCAGCCACGCATTGCGCAGGCGCGCCTTCCCCGGTACGGCGGCTGGTCCTACAGCCCGGCGCCTGCGCGTTTTCCACACTGAAGGCCAACCCGTTGCAAGAAAGGACTTCCCATGGCCAAGCAGTGCGAAACCTGCGGCAATACCTACGACCGCACGTTCGATGTGATTCTGGACGGCAAGCCGCACACCTTCGACAGCTTTGAGTGCGCTATTTCGCGCCTGGCGCCGCGGTGCGGGCACTGCGAGGTGCCCATCATCGGCCACGGCGTGCAGGCGGGAGAGCGCATCTTCTGCTGCAACCACTGCGCCGAGGCCACGGGTGTCCAAGTCCTGCGCGATCGCGCCTGACCCTTGTCTTTCATGAATGGAGTGAGCTATGCAGAACGTTTCTGATGTGATGACCCGCGGGATCCGCACCATGGCACCCGACGACACCCTGACCACCGCCGCGCAGGCCATGCGCGAGTTGAATGTGGGAGCCTTGCCGGTGTGCGATGGCGAGCGCCTGGTGGGCATGGTGACGGACCGCGACATGGTGCTGCGCGGCCTGGCCGAAGAGCGCACCCACTCGCGCCTGAACGAGGTCATGTCCCGCGAGGTGTACTACTGCTACGAAGACCAGCCCGTGGACGAAGCCATCGCGTCCATGCGCGACATGCAGGTGCGCCGGCTGCCCGTGGTGGACCGTGATCAGCGGCTGGTGGGTATCGTGTCGCTGGGCGACGTGGCCACCAACGTGGACGAGCGCCAGTCCGGCACGGCGATCCGCGACATCTCCAGTCCTTCGGAGCCTGACCGGCGCAGCCAATCGGCCGCCAGCGGCGCAGCAGGCGGCGGCCAGACCTCGTGACAACGGCCGGGCCCACGGCGGCCCTCGCCACAGCGGGGCGCAGGCCCCGTTTTTTATATGCGCCCCATCAGCAGCAGGATGAGCACGATCACCACCACCAGCCCGACACCACCGCCCGGACCGTAGCCCCAGGAACGGCTGTACCCCCAGGTCGGCAGCACGCCGATCAGGATCAGCACCAGGATGATGAGCAGCAGGAGGGAAATCGACATGGTTTTTCCTTTCGTTGGCAACGCGGGCATCGCGTGGCCTCATCGTGCGGGCGCTGGGGGCGCGCGCAGCTAAGCAGGCGGCGCATGGCGTGGTCAGGCAGCATGCCGAGCGGGCTGTAGGCCAAGGCCCCGCTCTTGCCTGGACAAGTAGCCGGCGCTTTGCCACGCCGGCGGCGCGGGCCGCCGCGTGCGGGTTCGCTGAACGATGGGGTTGCCTGTGCGGCCCGGCCGCGCACAATGCACATGCCATGGTGTCAACGCGGCGCCCTCCGCGTAGCCCCGCGTGCCGCATGTAGAGCCCGCTGGCGCAGCACCATGGCAGCACCCACGGTTGATCCCAGGAATCTTTCCATGAACTCTGTGTCAAAAGTGCCTGCAATCCATACTGGAAGAGCGCTAGCAGCTATTATTAACATAGCATTGACCTCTGCCGCCATACTGGCGGGCGGCGAGGCGCTTTCCCAGGAGGTCGCACCCGTACACCCCGTGCCCGCGCGCGGTGAGGCGTCGGCGGAGGTAGTGGCTTCGGGCCTGAGCCATCCGTGGGGCCTGGCCTTCTTGCCGAGCGGGCGCTTCCTCGTCACCGAGCGGCCCGGCCGCCTGCGCGTGGTAGAGGCCGACGGGCGCCTGGGGCCGCCGCTGGCCGGGTTGCCACAAGTGGCGGCGGGCGGGCAGGGCGGCCTGCTGGATGTGATCACCGATGCGGACTTCGCGCGCAACCGGCGCATCTTCTTTTGCTATTCCGAACCCGCACCGAAGGGCGGCGGCAACAGCACGGCCCTGGCCAGCGCTACGCTGGCGCCGGACGCGGCGGCGCTGCAGGACGTGAAAGTGCTCTTCAGCCAACGTCCCAAGGTGGCGAGCCAGTTGCACTTTGGCTGCCGCATCGTGCAGGCGCCGGACGGCCATCTGTTTCTCACGCTGGGCGAGCGCTACGGCCGCAAGGAGGACGCCCAGCGCCTGGACAACCACCTGGGCAAGGTCGTGCGCATAGCGCCCACGGGCGGCGCGGCGCCCGGCAACCCGCTGGCGGGCCGCGCGGGCGCGCTGCCGGAGATCTGGAGCTGGGGCCACCGCAACCCCCAGGGAGCGGCCTGGGGGCCGGACGGCCGGCTGTGGATCCATGAGCACGGCGCGCAAGGGGGCGACGAGATCAACCGCCCCGAAGCAGGCCGCAACTACGGCTGGCCGGTGATCACCTATGGCGAAAACTATGGCGGCGGCAAGATCGGCGAGGGCACGGCCAAGGCCGGCATGGAGCAGCCGCTGCATTACTGGGTGCCGTCGATCGCGCCGTCGGGGATGGCCTTTCTCACCAGCGACCGGTACGGCACGGCTTGGAAGGGGAGCCTGTTCGTGGGTTCTCTCAAGTTCGCACGGCTGCACCGGCTGGAGCTGCAGGGCGCGCAGGTGGTGCGCGACGAGTACCTGCTGGACGGCCTGGGCGCGCGCATCCGCGACGTGCGCCAGGGGCCGGACGGTTGGTTGTACTTGCTCACCGACAGCCCGGACGGGCAGTTGCTGCGCCTGAGGCAACGTTGAACACGCCTGCGCGAGGACGCGCCGCGGTGCGGGACCGGCGCCAAGGGGGCACCCCTGTGCCCGAAGCGGGACACGGGGCGCACGGGGAACTTGCGCGCCGTTGCCCCGCTGCTACCCGTAGCGCCTGCGACAATGACCGCCCGACTGAACAACGATGACCGCCATGCTGCTTGACGCCTCCGAATCCCAACTCGTTCTCGTGGATTACCAGGAACGCCTGATGCCCGCCATCTTCGAGTCAGAAGCCGTGCTGGCCAACGCGCGCAGGCTGGCGCAGATTGCCAGGCTGATGGACGTGCCGGTGTGGGGCACGGAGCAGAACCCCTCGCGCCTGGGACCCAACGACGCCGCGTTGCGCGCGCTGTGCCAGCGCACCTTGTCCAAGATGCACTTCAGCGCCACCGAGGAGGGCCTGGGCGAGTGGCTGCGCCCGCCCGCCAAGCCCCAGGGCGGCAATGCGCGCAGCCTGCCCAAGCACCTGCAAAAGGGCCGCGAGCCCCAGGCGCCGGAGCGCGCCAGCATCGTGGTGGCCGGCTGCGAGGCCCATGTCTGCCTGCTGCAGACGGCGCTCGACCTGCTGGAGGATGAGTTCGAGGTATGGGTGGTGACGGACGCCTGCAGCTCGCGCACGGAGCGCAACCGCGACGCCGCCTTCGACCGACTGGCCGGCGCCGGCGCCGAGCTGGTAACCACCGAGATGGTGGCCTTCGAGTGGCTGCGCAGCTGCGAGCACCCGGCATTCAAGGAGATGCTGGCCTTGGTCAAATAGGCCTCTCAGGCACACCCACCAAGCGCAAACAGCTATGAATAGTGAAGCGCAAAGGTGGGGCGTAGAGGGTGCGGCGAGCGCCGCGTCAAGGACCGCGTCTGCGACCGCGTCAGCTTCCCGCAAGCGCGGCATGAATAATTATGAATTTTGGATAACCACCGACCCGCGCCACGTCGGCGCGGAGGATTCCAAGGAGACAGCACCATGGCCGCCGACTATGCCGAGTTCTACCGCCGCTCCATCGACGAGCGCGACGCCTTCTGGGCCGAGCAGGCTCGCCTGATCGACTGGCAGCAGCCGCCGCAGCAGATCTGCGACTGGAGCAACCCGCCGTTCGCCAAGTGGTTCGTGGGCGGCACCACCAACCTGTGCCACAACGCGGTGGACCGCCACCTGGCGGAGCGCCCGCTGCAAAACGCGCTGGTGGCCATCTCCACCGAAACCAATACCGAGCGCGCCTACACCTACGCCGAGCTGCACCAGGAAGTGCAGCGCATGGCCGCCAGCCTGCAGACGCTGGGCGTGCGCCAGGGCGACCGCGTGCTGATCTACATGCCCATGATTGCCGAGGCGGCGTTCGCCATGCTGGCGTGCGCGCGCATCGGGGCCATCCATTCGGTGGTGTTCGGTGGGTTCGCGTCGTCGTCGCTGGCTTCGCGCATCGAGGACGCCGAGCCCACGGTGATCGTGAGCGCCGATGCGGGCTCGCGCGGCGGCAAGGTGGTGCCCTACAAGCCGCTGCTGGACGAGGCCATCGAACTGTCGGCCCACAAGCCCGCGGCCGTGCTGCTGGTGGACCGGGGCCTCGCGCCCGCCGCCATGCGCGCGGGCCGCGACCACGACTGGGCGGCACTGCGCGCGCGGCACATGGATGCACAGGTGCCCTGCATCTGGGTGGACGCCACGCAGCCCAGCTACACCCTGTACACCAGCGGCACCACCGGCAAGCCCAAGGGCGTGCAGCGCGACACGGGCGGCTACACCGTGGCGCTGGCGTCCAGCATGCGCCACATCTTCGAGGCACAGCCGGGCGACACCTATTTCTGCACCAGCGACATCGGCTGGGTGGTGGGCCACAGCTACATCATCTACGGCCCGCTGATTGCCGGCATGACCACCATCCTGTACGAAGGCCTGCCGGTGCGGCCCGACGCGGGCATCTGGTGGAGCATCGTCGAGAAATACCGGGTCACGCACATGTTCTCGGCCCCCACGGCGGTGCGCGTGCTCAAGAAGCAGGACCCGGCCTACCTGAAGAAATACGACATCCGCAGCCTGAAGGCGCTGTGGCTGGCGGGCGAGCCCCTGGACGAGCCCACGGCCCAGTGGATCAGCGACGCGCTGCAGGTGCCCATCATCGACAACTACTGGCAGACCGAGACCGGCTGGCCCATCCTCACGCTGTGCAACGGCGTGCAGAAGCAAACCTCGCGCTTCGGCAGCCCGGGCAAGGCCGTGTACGGCTACAACGTTCAGCTGATCGACGAGGCCACGGGCGAGGAGCTGACCCAGCCCAACCAGAAGGGCGTGGTGGCCATCGAGGGGCCGTTGCCCCCTGGCTGCCTGCAGACCGTGTGGCGCAACGATGATCGCTTCGTCAACACCTACTGGAAGAGCATTCCCGGCCGGCTGGTCTACAGCACGTTTGACTGGGGCATCCGCGATGCCGACGGCTACTACTTCATCCTGGGCCGCACCGACGACGTGATCAACGTGGCCGGCCACCGCCTGGGCACGCGCGAGATCGAGGAATGCATCGCCGGCCACCCCAATGTGGCCGAGGTGGCCGTGGTGGGCGTGGCCGACGCGCTGAAAGGCCAGGTCGCGATGGCCTTCGCGGTGCCGCGCGATGCCTCGGGCCTTACCGACGAGGCCGCGCGCCTGAAGCTGGAAGGCGAGGTGATGAAGCAGGTCGATACCCAACTGGGCGCCGTGGCCCGCCCGGCGCGCGTGCTGTTCGTGACGATGCTGCCCAAGACCCGCAGCGGCAAGCTGCTGCGCCGCGCCCTGCAGGCCGTGGCCGAGCGCCGCGACACGGGCGACCTGACCACCATGGAAGACCCCGTCGCGCTGCAGCAGATCAAGGAACTGCTGGGCTGACGGGCGGCAATTTGCTCTCGATTTGATAGCTTCTAGCGCTTGTTGGACGGGCGCTGGAAGCTTTTTTATTGCTTGATTCGATACGCCATCAAGCGGCTATCGCCGCCGCCGGTGGTACGGGCGCGGCGGCCTGGCTTGTGGCGCGCCATGGTGCGGGGGCCTGCCAGGCCTTCGCCCAGTCCATGAATTGCTCCACGGGCATGGGCATGGCGATGCAGTAGCCCTGCGCATGGTGGCAGCCCATCTGCAGCAGCGCCAGGCCTTGCTCCACCGTTTCCACCCCTTCGGCCACGATGCCGCAGCCAAAGGAGTGCGCCAGGCCGATCACGCCCTGCACGATGGCCCGGTCGCCCGCATCGCCCAGCATGCCGGCGACGAAGCTGCGGTCCAGCTTGAGGTGGTCCATGGGCAGGCGGCGCAGGTACGCCAGCGACGAGTAGCCCGTGCCGAAGTCGTCGAACGAGATCTGCATGCCCAGCGCGCGCAGTCTGGTCAGCTCCCGCGCCACGTGGTCGATGTCGTAGAGCGCGGCGCTTTCGGTGAGCTCGATGGCCAGCAGCCGCGCCGGCACCGCGGGGTGCTGCGCCAGGCGCAACGCCATCCAGTCCGCAAAGCCCCGGCGGTGCAGGTGCTCGGGCGTGATGTTGATGCTGACGGGCAGTTCCAGACCCTGCGCCATCAGGCGGGCGATCTGCTGCAGCGCGGTGTCCACCACCCATTCGCCAAAACGCATCTGCAGCTCGGCATGCCCTTCGATGAGGTGCAGGAAATGCACGGGCGACAGCAGGCCGCGCTCGGGGTGCTGCCAGCGGGCCAGGGCCTCGGCCCCCACCACGGTGCCCAGCCGCATGTCCACTTTGGGCTGCAGGAACAGTGTCAGTTCGCCGCGCTGCAGCGCGCGCAGCAGTTCGCCGCACTGCTCGCGCCGCAGTTGCCGGGCGCGCTCCTCGGCGGCGTCAAAGCCATGGAAGCGGTTGCGCCCCGCCTGCTTGGCCGCGTACATGGCCTGGTCGGCATGGCGCAGCAGGGTGTCGGCGTCGGCCTCATCGTCGGGGTAAAGGGTGTAGCCGATGCTGGCGGTGACCAGCACGCGCTCGCCGTCCAGCGTGTACGGGGCCGCGACGCTCTCCATCACCGTATGCAGGCGCCGCTCGCATTCCTCGGCATGGGCCAAGCCCGACAGCAGGATCACGAACTCGTCCCCGCCCAGCCGCGCCACTGAGTCGCTCAGGCGCAGGGCGCGCTTGAGCCGCTCGGCCACCACCACCAGCAGCCGGTCGCCCGCCGCGTGGCCCAGGCGGTCGTTGACGGGCTTGAAGCCGTCCAGGTCCAGGTAGGCCACGCCCAATTGCTGGCCGCGCGCACGGCTGTGCTCCATGCCTGCGCGCAGCCGCCGCTCCAGCATCACCCGGTTGGGCAGGCCGGTGAGTGCGTCGTAATGGGCCATGCGCTCCAGTTGCCGCTCCTGCTGGCGCTGGCTGCTCACGTCGATGGACATGCCCACCATGCGCGCGGGCTGCCCGGCGGCGTCGTACGCCACCACCTTGCCCACGCTGCGGATCCAGCGGCCGTCGCCCTGGGGGGCAAGCACCTCGCAGGTCACGTCGAACGGTTTGTGCGGCTCCTGCAGGTGGCGCTGCAGCTCCTGGGTGACCACGTCGATGTCTTCCGGCGTGATACCCGACGCCCAGTGCACGGCAGCGCTGGCCCCGGTCTCCACCGGCGCCAGTCCGTACATGGCGCGCCAGCGCGCGTCGCCCGTGACTTCGCCGCTGTGCAGGTTCCAGTCCCACAGGCCCAGCGCCGCCGCCTCGATGGTGAGCGACAGCAGTTCCTCGCGTTCGCGTACGCGCTGTTCGGTCTGCTTGCGCTCGGTGATGTCGTGCAGGCCGAACAGCCAGCAGGCCTCGCCGTTCACCTCGATGGGGCTCATGGACTGCAGCACGGTGCGCTTGTCGCCGCCGCGCGTGGTCAGTTCCAACTCGTAGCCCACGAGCTGCCCTTCGGCCGTCGCCGCCTCCAGCAGCGCCGCGCGGGTGGGGGCGGAGTAGATGCCCAGTTCCACCACCGTGCGCCCCACGGCTTCCTGGCGGGTGTAGCCCAGGGCCTGCTCCCACGCCGGATTCACGTCGAGGTAGGTGCCGTCCTCGCGGCGCGAGAACCCCAGCGGGTAGGGCAGCAGCTGGAAGATGCGCGCCAGCCGTTCTTCGGAAGAACGCAGCCGCTGCGCCGCGCGGCGCGGCTCGTCGATGTCCTGCAGGATGCCGCGCACGCGCACCACGCGGTCGCCCTCGATGATGGGCTCCCCGCGCACGCGCACCCAGACCAGGCGCCCATCGGCGCGCAGGATCTCGATCTCCTGGCTCCACACAGTGCGCTTGCGCAGGCAGTCGCGCAGGGCTGCGTGCATGGCTTCCCGCCAGACGGGTGCGACGAACTGCTGCACATAGTCGCGCGGCAGCGGCGTGCCCGGGTCCAGCCCGTGGATGTCGAAGCACACGTCGGACCAATAGGTGATGCCCTTGCCCGGCTCTTCCTCCCACACGCCCAGCCGCGCCATCCAGCCCGCTTGGCGCAGCAGGCGGTTGGCGGCGAGCAATTCATCGCGCACACGGCGCTCCTGCGTCATGTCGTGGAACACGAAGACCAGGCAGTCCTCGCCCTCAATGCGCGACACCCGTCCCGACATGAGGCCCGGCACTTCGGCGCCGTCGCGCAGCGCCGTCATTGGCAGGCCGCGGACCTCGCCCTGGTTGCGCAGCGCCTCGGTGAGGCGGGCGCGCTCCTGCGTGTCGCCCCACACGCCCAGTTCCATGGACGAACGCCCCAAAATCTGGTCGCGCGGCTTGCCCAGCAGCCGCTCGAACGCAGGGTTCACATCCAGGTAGCACCCGTCGGACAGCCGGGTGATGCCCGCGGCGTCGGGCAGCGTCTGGTAGACGGTGGTGTATTTGGCTTCGGATACGCGCAGCGCGTCGCGCATCTCGTGGTGCTCGGTGATGTCCAGGTCAATGCCGGCCATGCGCAGCACCCGGCCGGCGGAGTCGCGCTCCACCGCGTGCCCGCGCGAGACCACCCAGCGCCAGTGGCCCTCGTCATCGCGCATGCGCGACTCGGCATGGAAGCTCTCTTCCAGTCCGTCCTGCACGCGCTGCAGGTACGCACCCAGGCGCTCGCGGTCGTCGGGGTGGCGCCGGGCGTTCCAGCGTTGCCATGACTCGCGCACATCGAAGGCGCGCAGCGGTGTGAAGTCCTCGTCGTCGGGGCTGTTGGCCAGGCCAAAAGCCCGGTAAAAGCGCCCGTGGTAGGTAAAGCGGCTGTTGCGCAGATCCCATTCCCAACGCCCGCCGCCCGAGGCCTTGAGCACGCGCAGCAGCTCGTCCTCGTGCTGTCCCAGCGTCTGCAGCGACCGGGCCCGCGCACGCAACAGCTCGACGGCGCCGCACAGCGCCACCACGCCGAAGGCGTAGCGCCAGGGAATGCCCTGCCACGGGGCCGATCCCTCCTGCGCGGCGAGGGCGCTGGCCGTCTCGGTCCAGGGCAGCAGCGCGGGCGGCACCAGCACGGTGAGCGCGACCACCAGCGATATCGCCGTCAAGCGTGTCGAGCGCCCCAGCAGCCACGCCAGGCAGCCCATCACCCAGCAGGCCGCGGACAGGCTGATCATGGCGCCCCAGTGGGCCGGCGCGTCCAGCCAGCCGCTGGCCAGCGCAGCCACTGCGGCCACGCCACCGCACAACGGCCCGAACAGGAACGCGGCGGAAACGATGATGGGCGGGTGGATGTACGCCACCCCGGGCGCGTCTAGCGGCATGCCCTGCAGGGCCACCAGCGTCGACGCAGCCCCGGCCACCAGGCCCAGCGCGATGCGCACGCCGCGCGAGGGTTGCAGCAGGACGGATTGCGGCAGCGCGGTCGCCCCGGCGATCAGCAGCAGGTGCACGATGCCAGAGAGGAACACCTCAGTGGGCATATCCCTCCTGTGCATCCGCGCGCTGGTCGCCCCTGCGGTCCCCGCCGTCCTGGCGCAATGGCGCAGCGCCCGCGGGCCGCGGCCCGGGGATGCGTGCAACGGCAGGGAATACGGCGAGGGCGCAAGGCGACATGTTTCAGAGTGTATTGCGCCCGGCGGTCCATGTGCGTGCCGCGCGTCGCGCAGCGGACCCGCAGGCGTCGGGTGAAACCCTGCCGCGGCGCGTCAGGGCGCCTTTGTACCCGGCCGCACCGCGCCGCCCACCAACCCCGTGGAGAGCGCCGTGCCGCACGCAATGACCACGCCGCAGCCCAGCATCCACGGCGTCACCGCTTCGCCCAGAAACACCGCGCCGTAGAACACTGCGAACACGGGCGCCAGGAAAGTCACGGCCAGCGCCCGGCTGGGGCCGGCATTGGCAATCAGGCGAAAGTAGAGGATGTACGCAATGCCCGTGCACAGCACGGCAATGGCGGCGATGGCCGCCCAGGCGCGCAGGCTCGGCGTCTGCGCGGGCCAGGCCCACCACATGGGCAGGGCCAGCCCGAGCGCCGCGCCCACCTGGCTGCCCGTGGCCGTGGCCAGTGGCGGAATGCCCACCAGGTAGCGCCGTGCGTAACTGGCGGCCACCGCATAGCAGGTGGACGCCAGCAGGCACGCCGCGATGGCCCAGCCCGCCTGGCTGCCGCTGGCGCCCACGCCAGCCGGTGCGCGCCAGGCCAGCAGCGCCACGCCGACGAAGCCCAGCGCCAGCCCCGCCCAGCGCAGCCGGCTGATGCGGTCGCCCAGCCACAGCCAGGCCACCAGCGCGCCGAACAGCGGCACCGTCGCATTAAGAATCGATGTCAGCCCGGTGGCTATGTGCATCACCGCCCAGGCGAACAGCGCGAACGGAATCGCCGAGTTGATGAGCCCGGCGAACAGCACGGGCCGCCAGTGGCGCCGCAGCGCGGGCCATTCGCCCCGGTGCAGCAGGAAGGGCCAGAGGAACAGGGCGGCCATCAGCACGCGCAGCCCGGCCATGGGCAGCGGGCCGAACTCGGCCGCGCCCAGGCGCATGAAGAGGAACGACGCCCCCCACAAGCTGGACAGCAGCACGAACTCGCCCACCCAGGCGGGCGCGGGGGGGGAGAGGGCCTCAGCGCTCGTGTGTGGTGCTGTCATGCGAAATTCAATAGAGGGGTGAAGGGAACGGCGCGGGCTTGCGGGCCCGACTCCAGCGCCAGCAGCGCCTTCTTGCGCGGCAGCCCCCCCGCGTAGCCGGTGAGGGCGCCCGCACTGCCGACGGCGCGGTGGCAGGGCACGACGACGCTGAGGGGGTTGCGGCCCACGGCCGCGCCCACGGCACGCACCGCGGTAGGCCGGCCGATCTGGCGTGCCAGCGCGCCATAGCTGGTGGTGGCGCCGTGCGGAACGGCCAGCAACGCCTGCCACACGGCCTGCTGGAAGGGTGTGCCGCCCGACAGGTCCAGCGGCAGATCGAACCGCGTGCGTTCGCCCCGCAGAAACTGCTGCAGTTGCTGGGCCGCCGCGCGCAGCACGGGATGGGCATGGTCTGTGGGCCACGCGGGCGCGGCATCCAGTTGCGCAGGCTGGTGGCGCTGGCCGTCGAACCAGAGCCCGACCAGGCCTTTGGCGCTGGCGGCCAGACGCACGTCGCCCAGGGCCGTTGCGATGCGGCTTTGCACGGTGTCGCGGGGGTATTGCATGGTGAATCCTTCATTAAACGCGAAATTTGCCTTTTGCGCAGGCGCACCCAGCGCCGGCAGCTATTGGTCTGATAGCGCCAGAGCCAAACCACTCCACGCGCGCAGCACGCCATAGCTGCGCCAGGGGCGCCAGGCGCGCGCTGCCTCGGTGGCGGCGCGCGCGGGTTGCGGCTGGCCCTGCACACCCAGCGCCTTGTGCAGCGCCACGTCCCCGGCCGGAAAGGCGTCGGGCCAGCGCAGGGCGCGCATGGCGATGTACTGCGCCGTCCAGTCGCCAATACCGGGCAGGGCACGCAGCGCGTCCAGCGTGGCGGGTACGTCGGCGCTGGCATCCAGCAGCAGCGTTCCCGCGTCCACGGCCTGCGCAAGCGTCACGATGGCGGCCTGCCGCTGGCGCACGATGCCCAGGCTGCCCAGTGCGTCCCCTTCTGCCCCGGCAAGAGCGGCCGGTGTGGGAAACAGCCGATGCAGGTCTGGCCATGGCGTGGCGATGGGCTCGCCAAAGCGTTCCACCAGCCGCTGCGCCAGTGTGCGCGCGGCGGCCACCGTGATCTGCTGGCCCAGCACGGCGCGCACCGCCAGCTCGAAGCCGTCGAACGCGCCCGGCACACGCAGGCCGTCGCCCTCCGGGAAGGAGGGGTGCAGCACCGCGTTGATGGCCTGCGGGTCCGCGTCCAGGTCGAACAATGCGCGCACCCGCGCGATGAGCTGCGGCAGCACGGGCTGCAGGCCGTCGCTGACGCGCAGCCACAGCTGGGGGCGCCCGTCATCGAAGCCGGCTTCCAGCCAGCCGGTGAAAACGGTGCCCGCGCTTGCCAGCCGCACCGTTCTGCGCAGAATCTGCGCCCCCGGCCCGGTGCGGATGCTCTCCATGCCGTGGATCTGCCGGGCCGCCAGAAAGCCCATCAGCGCGGCCGTGTCGTAGGGCGGGCGCAGGCCCAGACGCACCGCTCGAGCGCCTGCCTGTACCCCATCGGATGCGGCGCCTTGCCGGCGCAACTGGGTGGGATTGAGTCCGTAGTGGGTATTGAAAGCCGCGTTGAAGCGGCGCACGCTGGCAAAGCCGCTGGCCAGCGCCACCTGGGTGACGGGCAGATCGGTATCGGTCAGCAACTGCTTGGCCGCCAGCAGCCGGCGCGTCTGCAGGTACTGCAGCGGCGAGATGCCCAGCGCGGCCTCGAAGATGCGGCGCAGGTGCCGGTCGCTCACGCCCAGGCGCGCGGCCAGCTGCGCCACCACGGCGCCGCTTTCGCACGCGCCCCAGGACTGCGGCGCATCCAGCATCCGCAGCGCCTGGCGCACGAGGATGCCCGATGCGTCCTGCACCGACCAGGCCAGCGCCTGCGGCGCCAGCTCGGGCCGGCAGCGCAGGCAGGGGCGAAAGCCGGCACTCTCGGCCTGCGCCGCCAGCGTGAAAAAACGGCAGTTTTCGCGCCGGGGCGTGCGTACGGCACAGACGGGACGGCAGTAGATTCCGGTGGAGGTCACGCCGGTGAAGAACCGTCCGTCAAAACGCGCATCCCGGGCCCGCAGGGCCAGGTAGCGGGCCTCGTCGTCGTCGGCCGCAGAGGCGGTGCTGGCGGGTGGAGCAGGGGAATGAAGAACGTCGGGCATGGGGCCATGATAGGCACGCGCAGCCGTTCTACTGGCCGTTTTCGGACATGCGCCTGGCCGGCCTCAGTTGGGCCCCCGGCTGACAAGGGCGCGCCTGGACCGGGCCTACAATTCCGGCCTCTCTGCCGGCCTTCCTGCCGGCCTTGCCTGGACGGCGGACCTCCCGGTCCCGCCCCTATCTCCAAGGAATCCCCTGTGCAGCTTTCTCCCGCGATCTTCAAGGCCTACGACATCCGCGGCATCGTGCCCAGCACGCTCAACGACGACGTGGCCCGTGCCCTCGGCCGGGCCTTTGGCACCGCCGCACTCGCGCAGGGCGAGCGTACGGTGGCTGTGGGACGCGACGGGCGCCTGTCGGGCCCCGCGCTCTCGGCCGCGCTGATCCAGGGCCTGGTGGACGCGGGCATCGAGGTCATCGACATCGGCATGAGCACCACGCCCCTGCTGTACTTCGCAGCCAGCACGCTATGCGCCAGCGGCATCCAGGTCACGGGCAGCCACAACCCCAAGGACTACAACGGCTTCAAGATGGTGCTGGCCGGTCGCGCGATCTACGGCGAGGAAATCCAGCAGTTACGCCGCACCATGGAGCAGCAGAGCTGGCAACTGCACGAAGGGGGCCACGTGCGCCATGAGGACGTGCTGCCCGCCTACGTGCAACGCATCGTGGGCGACGTGAAGCTCGCGCGGCCCATGAAGATCGTGGTGGACAGCGGCAACGGCATCGCCGGCGCGTCGGCGCCCGGCATCTTCCGTGCATTGGGCTGCGAGGTGATCGAGCTGTTCTCCGAGGTGGACGGCAACTTCCCCAACCACCACCCCGACCCCAGCAAGCCTGACAACCTGCGCGACGTGATCGAGGCCTTGAAGAGCAGCGACGCCGAACTGGGCCTGGCCTTCGACGGCGACGGCGACCGCCTGGGCATCGTGACCAAGGACGGCCAGAACATCTTCCCCGACCGGCAGATGATGCTGTTCGCCCAGGATGTGCTCTCGCGCGTGCCGGGCGCACCCATCCTGTTCGACGTGAAGTGCACGCAGCGCCTGGCGCCCGCCATCGAGGCCGCGGGCGGCCAGCCGCAGATGTACAAGACCGGCCATTCGCTCATCAAGGCACGCATGAAAGAGCTTGACGCGCCCCTGGGCGGCGAGATGAGCGGCCACATCTTCTTCAAGGAACGCTGGTTCGGTTTTGACGACGGCACGTATGCAGGCTGCCGCCTGCTGGAAATCCTGAGCCGCCATGCCGACCCCAGCGCCGTGCTGAACGCCCTGCCCACGAGCCATTCCACGCCCGAACTCAACGTGCATTGCGAGGAGGGCGAGCCCCATCGCCTGACGGCCGAGTTGCAGGCGCTAGCGGCCGACGCGTTTGCGCCACCGGCCCGCATCAGCACCATCGACGGCCTGCGCGTGGACTGGCCCGATGGCTTTGGCCTGATCCGCGCCAGCAACACCACGCCGGTGCTGGTGCTGCGCTTCGAGGGCCACACCGACGCCGCGCTGCAGCGCATCGAAGCCGCCATGCTGGCGCTGCTGGAACGCGTGAAGCCCGGCGCCCAGGTGGGCGGCGCCGCGCACTGATCGCGGGCAGCGCGGGCGGCATGCACCAAGTCATCCTGTGGCTCTACAGCCTGGCCGTGTGGCTGGCCACGCCGCTGCTGCTGCGCAAGCTGCGCCGCCGTGCGCTCACCGAGCCCGGCTACGCCGTGGCCGTGCCCGAGCGCTTCGGCCACTACCCGCCGCCCATGGACAGCCTGTCGCCGTCATCGGAGACCGAAGCCGACGAGCAGTTCATCTGGATCCACGCCGTCTCCCTGGGGGAGACACGCGCGGCGGCCATCCTGCTGAAGGAACTGCGCCCGTTGCTGCCCGGCATGCGCCTGCTGCTCACCCACGGCACGGCCACGGGCCGGGCCGAGGGCGAAAAGCTGCTGCTGCCCGGCGACGTGCAGGTGTGGCAGCCCTGGGACACGCCCGGGGCCGTGCGGCGCTTTCTGCGGCAGTTCCGCCCGTCTATCGGCATCCTTATGGAGACGGAGATCTGGCCCAACCTCGTCGCGGCCTGCCGCCGGCGGCGC
Source organism: Diaphorobacter sp. LI3 (assembly GCF_022807955.1). NCBI lineage: Bacteria > Pseudomonadati > Pseudomonadota > Betaproteobacteria > Burkholderiales > Comamonadaceae > Diaphorobacter > Diaphorobacter sp. LI3. The sequence continues at coordinate 2,364,540 of NZ_CP094346.1, forward strand.
ATCCCGCTGGTGCTGGCCAACGCGCGGCTCAACGAAAAGTCGCGCGCCGGCGCGCGCCGGCTGGGCTGGCTGTCGCGCCCGGCCTACGCCGGCCTGTCGGCCGTGTGGGCGCAGACCGAAGACGACGCCGCCCGCCTGCGCGACGTCGGCGCGCATGTGGCAGGAGTCTTCGGCAACCTGAAGTTCGACGTGGTGCCGTCACCCGCCCTGCAGGCGCAGGGCCGCGCGTGGCGCGCCGCCAGCGCCCGACCGGTGGTGCTGCTGGCCAGCAGCCGCGAGGGCGAAGAGGCCATGTGGCTGGAGGTTTTGAAGCAAAAAACGCCTCTAGCGCCCGCCAATCAAGCGCCAGCAGCTATTGATTCAGGAGTGAATCAATCCGTGCAGTGGTTGGTGGTCCCGCGCCACCCCCAGCGTTTTGACGAGGTGCAGCGCCTGTGCGAGGCCGCCGGCCTGCGCGTGTCGCGGCGCAGCCAGTGGACCGCGCAGCCGGACAGCGCCGATGTGTGGCTGGGCGACTCGCTGGGCGAGATGGCGCTGTATTACGGTCTGGCCCACGTGGCGCTGCTGGGAGGCAGCTTTGCGCCGCTGGGCGGGCAGAACCTCATCGAGGCCGCGGCAGGCGGCTGCCCCGTGGTCATGGGCCCGCACACCTTCAACTTTGCCGAGGCCGCGCGCCTGGCCATCGACGCTGGCGCCGCCCTGCGCGTGGCCGACATGGCCGAGGGCGTGGCCGCCGCGGCCGCCCTGGCGCAGGACCCGCAGCGGCGGAGGGCGCTGTCCGAGCGCTGCGTGGCGTTCACCGAGGAGCACCGCGGCGCGGCCCTGGACACGGCCCTGGCCGTCCTGCAGCGCCTGCGCGAGGCCGTGGACGACCGTCCCGACTGAGCGGTCCGCCCGCGTTTCCTGCGATCACGACTGCGAGGGCGCTGACACAGCGCAAGCCGCCGGCGTTGCCTGTCTCGCCAAGCAATGCCGGGATGGCAGAGAATCGCTCCATCATGATGGACAAGCACTACCTCACGCCCCTGTTCACGCCCAGCTCCATCGTCGTGCTGGCCGGCAACGCCGATGCGCCCGATACGCACACGCCCCAGGCCAAGGTGCTGCGCGAGGCGCTGGCCGCCCAGCGCTTCACGGGCACGCTCACCTACCTGGACATCCATACCAGCGGCACGCTGGCCGACCTGGCGCAGACGCGTGCGGACCTGGCCATCATCGCCCAGCCGCCGCAGGACCTTCCCGCCGCGCTGGAGGTGGCGGGGCGCATCAACTGCCGCTCGGCACTGGTGCTGTCCAACGGCGTGGATGCGCAACTGGCCGAGCAGCTGCGCAAGATCGCGCGTCGCGAGGGCATCCACCTGCTGGGGCCCAATTCGCTGGGCATGCAGCGGCCGTCGCTGCAATTGAATGCCAGCGCCGCGGGGCCGCTGGCGCGCGAGGGGTCGCTGGCACTGGTGTGCCAGTCGGGCGCGCTCACCTCGTCCATCCTGGATTGGGCCAGCAACAACGCGGTGGGCTTTTCCAGCGTGATCTCGCTGGGCCCGCACACCGACGTGGGGCTGAGCGAGGCGCTGGACTTCCTGGCCAACGATGCGCGCACGCAGAGCATCGTGGTCTACATGGAGGGCATCCAGAATGCGCGCCGATTCATGAGCGCCCTGCGATCGGCGGCCTATGCCAAGCCGGTGGTGGTGCTCAAGGCGGGGCGCAAGCCTGCAGGCAACGAGGCAGCGCAGACGCACAGCGCCGCCATCGTTGGCAGCGACGATGTGTTCGACGCCGCGCTGCGCCGCGCGGGCGCCGTGCGCGTGCGCTCGTTCGTGGAGCTGTTCTCGGCCGCCAAGTGCCTGGCCTCGCGCTACCGGCCCGTAGGCAAGCGCCTGGCCATCATCACCAACGGCGGCGGCCCCGGCGTGCTGGCGGCCGACTGGGAGAACGAGATCGGCCTGGACCTGGGCCGCTTTTCGCCCGAGACCTGCGCTGCGTTGGCGCCCAAGCTGCCGCCGCTGGCCTCGCTGGCTGATCTGATCGATCTGTCGGAAGAAGCGGGGCCGGAGCACTATCGCCTGGCGCTGGAGGCGGCGTTCCGTGACAAGCAGATCGATGGCCTGCTGGCCATCTTCTCGCCCAAGGCGGGCGCAGACGCCGAAGCCGTGGCCACCGTGCTGGCCGATGCCAAGCGCCTGGCCTCCAAGCCCTTGCTGTCGTGCTGGATGGGCGACGCCTCGGTGGTGCCGGCGCGCCGCATCCTGCGGGCCGCGCAGATTCCCACCTTCCGAACGCCCGAAGCCGCGGTAGGCGCCTTCGGCAACATCGCCTCGTTCTACCAGAACCAGCAGCTTTTGCAGCAGACACCGCCGCCGCTCACGACGCTGTCCAAGCCCGACATCGAGGGCGCGCGCCTGGTGATCGAGAGCGTGCTGGCCGAGCGGCGCAACGTGCTGACCGAGATGGAGTCCAAGACGCTGCTGGCGGCCTTCCACATCCCGGTGACCAAGACGCTGCTGGCGCGCAGCAGCCACGAGGCGATGATGATCGCCACGCAGCTCGGCTTCCCCGTGGCGCTCAAGATCGATTCGCCCGACATCGCGCACAAGTCCGACGTAGGCGGCGTGGCGCTGAATGTGCACAACGGATCGGCCGCGCGCGATGCCTACACCGACATGGTGCAGCGTGTGGCGCGGGTACAGCCCGGCGCGCGCATCAACGGCGTAACGGTGCAGAAGATGGCACGCGGGCGCCGCGGGCGCGAAACCTGCATCGGCCTGGTCAGCGACGAGCCCTTCGGCCCGGTGATCACCTTTGGCGCCGGCGGCACGATGATCGAGCTCATCAACGACCGCGCGATGGAATTGCCGCCGCTCAACCAATTCCTGGCGCGGCGGCTCATCGACCGCTCGCGCGTGGCCGAGACGCTGGGCGAATGGCGCGGCGCCACCGCCGTGGACCTGGAAGGGCTGGAGCAGGTGCTGCTGCGCGTGTCCGAGATGGTCTGCGCGCTGCCCCAGCTGCGCGAGATGGACATCAACCCCCTGATCGTGGACGAGCAGGGCGCCGTGGCCGTGGACGCGCGCATCGTCATCCATGAAACGGCCCAGGGCGGCTCGCGCGGCGAGGTGGCCGGCTACGGGCACTACGGCCACCTCTCCATCCTGCCGTATCCGGCGCGCTATGAGGCGGTGTGGCCGCTGCGCGGCGGGGGTGAGTACCTGGTGCGCCCGATCCGTCCGGACGATGCGCAGATGGTGCAGCGTCTGGTCAAGGAACTGTCGCCCGAGAGCCGCTACTTCCGCTTCGTGTCGCAGTTGGCCGAGCTGCCGCCTTCCATGCTGGCGCGTTTCACCCTCATCGACTACGACCGCGAGATGGCCCTGGTGGCTGTGCACCGCGAGCGCGTGGTGGACGAGGAGGGCGAGGTGAGCCACAAGGAGCGCATCGTGGGCGTGTCGCGCTACGTGACCAACCCCGACCAGACGAGCTGCGAGTTCGCGTTGCTGGTGGCCGACGACTTCGCCGGCAAAGGGTTGGGCTCGCGCCTGATGCTCAGCATCATGGACGTGGCGCGCGATCGCGGCCTGGCCGAGATCCAGGGCCTGGTGCTGGCCAACAACCCGACCATGCTCAAGCTGATGCGGCGCCTGGGCTTCGAGGTGCGCACCTTCGAGGACGACCCAGAATTCCGCCTGGTGGTGCACCAACTGTAAAAACCGATGGGCTGGCTCGTCACCAAATACCTGATCACCGCGGCGGTGGTGGTCGCCGTGTCCGAAGCAGCCAAGCGCAGCGACAAGCTGGGCGCATTGCTGGCGGCGCTGCCGCTGGTGACGTTCCTCGCGCTGGTCTGGCTGTACGTGGAAAAGCAGCCGCAGGAAAAAATCGCCAACCACGCCTGGTACACGTTCTGGTACGTGGTCCCCACGCTGCCCATGTTTTTGGCCTTCCCCTGGCTGCTGCCGCGCATAGGGTTCGGCCTGACCCTGCTGGCCAGCGCAGCCATCACCGTGGTCTGCTTCGGCCTGTTCGCGCTCGCCGTGCGGCCGCTGGGCGTCGAGTTGCTGCCCTGACCCTGCAGAGCTTTGCGGGACGGCCCACGCGCTATAAACCGTCCATGAAAACCCAGTATTTCACCGCCACCAGCCTGGACGGCTTCCTCGCCACGGAAGACGACTCGCTGGATTGGCTTTTCACCCTGGGCAGCCTGGAGGAATCCAGCTATCGCGCCTTCATCGCGCAGGTGGGTGCCCTGGCCATGGGGTCATCCACCTACGAATGGATGCTGCGCAACGCGGACGCCGTGCGCGCCGAAACGGGCTCCGCCTGGCCCTACACGCAGCCCGCCTGGGTTTTCTCCTCGCGCCGCCTGCCGGGCATCGACGGGGCGGACATCCGCTTCGTGCAGGGCGACGTGCGGCCGGTGCACGCGGCCATGCGCTTGGCCGCGGGGACGAAGAACCTCTGGGTGGTTGGCGGCGGGGACCTTGCCGGCCAGTTCTACGACGCTGGCTTGCTGGACGAGCTGATCCTGCAGGTGGGCTCGATCACGCTGGGACGGGGCAAGCCGCTGTTTCCGCGCCGGCTGCCCGGCACCGCGTTGCGCCTGCTTGACGCACAGCCCCTGGGGACGGGCATGGTGGAGCTGCGTTATGCCGTGAACCGGACGAGTGACCCGGCGGACCTTGACCGCGAATGATGGTCTTTTAGGGCCTGTTCACACTATTTTTGCCAGATGCGTTGCGATCAAAAAGGGCCAGGCGCAAGGCGCCAAACGAAGCTGGGGTGCTACCCCAGCGAGGCTTGGCAACGCCGCGAATGGCCCTTTTTGATCGCAACCCGGAGGGAACGGAGTGAAAACCGCGCCATTCGTCGTTGCCCTCCTAGCCAAGGCCCCGGCCTTGGCGTCGTCACGCGCCTAGATTGGCGCGGTTTTCACGCCATTCGCACTGGCAAAAATAGTGTGAACAGGCCCTAGACCTCTAGCGCTTATCCACCAAGCGCAAGCAGCTATTGTTTATATAGCAATAGCGGTGGGTATCGCAGGGTGTCAGCGACTCAGCAGGCTGTCCACCGCCACCACGTCGTCCATGGACAAGGTGCCGGCGGCCTGCTTGAGGCGCAGCGTGCCCATGAGCACGTTGTAGCGTGCCACGGCCAGGTCGCGCTTGGTCTGGTAGAGCTGGCTCTGGGCGTTGAGCACGTCGATGTTGATGCGCACGCCCACCTCGTAGCCCAGCTGGTTGGCTTCCAGCGCGCTCTGGGTGGACGCCTCGGCCGCCTGCAGCGCCCGCACCTGGCTCTGGCCCGACTGCACGCCGAAGAACGCGGCGCGCGTGGCCTGGGCCACGTTGCGGCGCGCATGGTCCAAGTCGGCGCGCGCCTTGTCTTCCAGCGACAGGGTTTCCTTCACCCGGTTTTGCACCGCGAAGCCCGCGAACAGCGGCAGGTTGAGCGCCACACCCACGCTGGCGACGTTGGCGCGGGAGTGCACGCCCGGCATGGTGACGGTGCCGTTGGGCGTGCGCTGCACGCTGTAGCCCGCCTGCAGGTCCACCGTGGGCAGGTGGCCGGTCTCGGCCTTGGCGGTTTCCAGACGCGCCACGTCCAGCGCGATGGCCGCCTGGCGCACCTGGGGCTGCTGATCTTCCGCGACGTGCACCCAGCTGTTCACATCGGCCGGCTGCACCGCGGGCAGCTGCACCGGCTGGGCCAGGGGCAGCGGGGTCAGGCCCGGGCGGCCCACGGTGTGCTCCAGTGCCAGGCGCTTGACGTGCAGGTCGTTCTCGGCCGCGATCTCCTGGGCCAACACCAGGTCGTGCCGCGCCTGGGCCTCGCGCTCGTCGGTCACCGTGGCGGTGCCGACCTCGAAATTGCGCTTGGCCGCGGCCAGTTGTTCGGCCACGGCAGCTTTTTGGGCCTGCACGAAGGTCAGGGTGTCCTGGGCGGCCAGCACATCGAAATACGCCTGGCTCACGCGCACCAGCAGGTCCTGCTCGGCCCCGTCACGCTGCGCGCGGGCAATGTCGATCCCGCGCTGCCCCTGCTCGAAGCCGATGCGGTTGGCCGGCCGGTACAGCGGCTGCGAGGCCACCACGCCCACGGTCTGGGTAGGGGCGTGCAGGTCCAGCGGGGGCAGGGGGCCACGGGTCAGGTCGGTGCGGGCGTAGGTCACGCCCCCGTTCAGCGCGGCGCTGGGCAGCAGGCCTGCGCGCGCCTGCTCGGCACGGCTGTCGGCGGCCTGCAACTGTGCCTGCGCGGCCTGCCACGGGGCGTCATAGCTGCGCGCCCATTCCACCAGCGTGGACAGGCTCTGCGCCTGCGCGGGCAGGGCGCCCAGCGCGCAGGCGCCCACGGCGAGGGAAACGGAGAGCAACCGTTGCAGTGATGTCATGGCGTTCTTCAGGAAGGTCTGCGGTGATCAATGGGAAGGCTGCAGCACGCCGGGCGACGTCCGTGGTGGCTCAATACCGGGGCACCGCCGGGTCGCGCTCATGCGACCAGGCCTCGATGCCGCCCGTGATATTGGCCACCTGGTCGAAGCCCTGGTGCGCCAGGAAGCCCGCCACCCGCAGGCTGCGCATGCCGTGGTGGCACAAGCAGGCCACAGGGCGGGCGGGGTCCAGTTCATCCAGCCGTGCGGCCAGCTCCCCCATGGGGATGGCCACGAGCTCAAACCCCTGGGGCGTCACGCTGGCGGTCTGCAGCTCCCACGGCTCACGCACGTCCAGCACCAGCGGGCGGCTGCCGGCGTTAGCGGTCAGCCAGTCGGCCAGTTGGGCAGGGCGCACGTGGTCGATCATGCAAAGGTTCCTGAAGGACGCTGAAGGGGTGTCAGAACTTGAAGCGGGTCGGCTCCGGGAAGTGGCGCAGGCGCGGCACCACCACATCCCAGGGTTGAGTGGTCTCGTACCGGTCACCTTGGCGGCGCACGAACGTGGCGCGCATCATCGGCGTGTGGCCCACGAAGGCGCCCAGGCGGCCGCCGTCGCGCAGCAGGCCCAGCAGGCGCTGGGGAATCTCGGCCACCGAGCCGCTGAGCACGATCACATCGAACGGACCATCGGGGATGGGGTCCAGCGCGCCGTCGGACTGGCGCACCTCGGCGTTGTCCACGCCGGCACTGCGCAGGTTCTCGCGGGCGAACTCGGCCAGCTCCGGGACGATCTCCAGCGACACCACGCGCTCGGCGCGCGCGGCCAGCAGCGCGGCCATGTAGCCCGAGCCCGCGCCGATCTCCAGCACGCGGTCGGTGGATTGCACCTGCAGATCCTGCAGCATGCGCGCATCCACGCGCGGCGCCAGCATCACCTGCCCCAGGCGCTCGGCCTCTTCCACCGAGGGGTTCAGCGGGATCTGCGTGTCGATGAAGGCGGCACCCTGGTAGGCCGGAGGCACGAACTCCTCGCGGCACACGGTGGCCAGCAGCTCCAGCACCGCCTCGTCCAGCACATTCCACGGGCGGATCTGCTGCTCGACCATGTTGTAGCGGGCCTGCTCGGTAGGATCGCAAATGTCAGCGGACGTGTTCAGAGGCATGTTCATGGGGTACTCCGGAGGCGGGTCACTGTGGTTCAGACAAACCCCTGATTCTAGGTCGGCCGCACGCACAGCCCCTGCAAGACGTTCTCGGCCTGCAGGCGGATGTACTCCTGCGCGGAGAACGTGTCAGGGTTCGGGATGCACAGCGACAGCGAAGGCTGCGAGAACATCAGGAACATCAAGGGCGCCAGCACCAGGTAGACGGCATGGTCCAGATCCAGCGGGCGGAACTCGCCACGGTCCATGCCGCGCTGCAGGATGCGGCGGATCAGGCGGTGGCCGGGTTCCACGACCTCCCGGCGGTAGAACTCAGCGATCTCCGGGAAGTTGTTGGCCTCGCTCAGCATGAGCTTGCCCAGGCCCGATGCCTTGGTGGAGCCCACGCGCTCCCACCACGTCTGAAAGCAGTACTGCACCAGTTCGCTGCTCGTGCCCTCGAAGGTTTCCATCTCCAGGTCCCATTCAGGGAAGCGGCCCGCAATGTTCTTGCGCACCACGGCCTTGAAAAGGTCTTCCTTGCTGGGGAAGTAGAGGAACAGCGTGCCCTTGGACACGCCCGCGCGCGCGGCGACCTCGTCCACCCGGGTGGCGGCGAACCCTTTTTCCACGAACAGGTCCAGGGCAGCGTCCAGCAATTCACCGGGCCGGGCTTCCTTGCGGCGGCCACGGCGCGGGGGTTCGGACGATTCGGGGACTGGGGGGAGGGCGGCCATAAATTACTGACTGACTGGTTAGTAATATAGCAACCCGCCTTGCCCCCGTCAACGCAAGGGCAGACTTCGGGACGGCGCCTTCGCTTCATTTCTATGATGAGGCTTTCATTCCCTTCATGAGGCGCAATCCCATGTCCGATCTGCAGTCCATCACCCTCGGCGGCGGGTGCTTCTGGTGCACCGAAGCCGTGTTCGACCGCGTGCGTGGCGTGACCGACGTGCAAAGCGGCTATGCCAATGGCGACGTAGCCGAGCCCACCTACGAGCAGGTGTGCAGCGGCACGACCGGCCACGCCGAGGTGGTGCGCGTGACCTTCGACCCCGCGCAGATCGGCGTGCGCGAGATTCTGGAGATCTTCTTCGCCACGCACGACCCCACCACCCTCAACCGCCAGGGCAACGACGTGGGCACGCAGTACCGCAGCGCCATCTACTTCACCGACCCCGCACACCAGGACGTGGCCGAAGAGCTGTTGCGCCAGATGGGGCAGGACAAGCTCTTTGGCGCGCCCGTGGTGACCGAGGTGGCGCCCCTGGTGAACTACTGGCCCGCGGAGGACTACCACCAGGACTACTACCGCAACCACCCCAACCAGGGCTATTGCGCCTTCGTCGTGGGGCCGAAGGTGGAGAAGTTCCGCAAGACCTTCGCACGGCACCTCAAGCCCGGCGCCTGACCGCTGTGCGGCCCAGGTCGCCGCCAGCGGGTCCACCGCCTTCCCAAAGCGGCGCATCCGCGCAGCCTTTTGGGAATCCCCGCGGGTTCCTGCGCTATCCTCCCGGGCCCGCGCCGCAACAGCAGCGCGGTGTTACTTTGGAGGAAGCAACCCATGAAACCCTGGCTCGCCACCCTGCTGCTGGGCTGCGCCGCCGTCGCGCACGCGCAGGAGCACACCGCGCAGCAGACCAAGGTCGACATCGAGCGCCACCGCGCCATGGCCGCGGCGCACGAGGCCGCTGCCAAGTGCTTGGAATCCGGCAAGGGCGAAGAAACCTGCCGCAAGGAATTGCAGGCCGCCTGCAAGAACCTGGCGATCGGCAAGTACTGCGGCATGAAGCACGCCCACTGACGACTGCACCTTTCGCCCAGCCCGCATGTCCCTGACACCCGCGCTCATGCTGCAACTGCGCCGCCGCCTGGCCCTGGCCTGGCTGCTGCTGGCGCTGGTGCTCGCGCCCGCACTCGGGCGCATGCACCAGGTGTTGCACCTGCCCGCAGGGCAAGGGCTGCCGCATGCCTTGCACGACGACGGGCACGCACGGGATGCGGCAAGCGCCGGGCAACAGGCCCTGGACACCCTGCATGCGCTGTTTGCGGGGCACGGGGCCGCCGACTGCCAGGTGCTGGACGAGCAGACGCTGGTGGGCGCCGCGCTGGGCCAGGCCCCCGCGCAGGTCCAGGCACAGCCGCAGCTGCCCCCTGTCAGGTCCCCCGCGCCGGTGCCGCGCGCGGGCCGGGCGGCGCCTTTCCATGCCCGCGCTCCGCCCCTGAGCGCCTGAGGCTCCCCGCCTCGCGCCGCCCCTTTGCGTGCCGGCGCCAAAAAACTCCTCTTTTTATAGCTGCTCGCGCTTGACACATAAGCGTTAGAGGCAGTTTTAAATCAATTTTCAAGCGCGGCCGCGTGCGGCCCGAGCGTTCGCGCGCGCCTGCCGCCTTTTGACGGAAATCGTTGTAATGAACTCCTTCACCCCTTTCGCCCGCATGCCGGGCGCAATGCACCCGCTGGCCTGGGCCGCGCTGCTGTGCCTGACCAGCGCAGCACCCGCCTGGGCGCAGGCGGATGCCCGCCTGCCCGAGGTCACCGTGTCCTCCAGCGGTTTGCAGCTGGGCGTGTCCGAAATGACGCAGCCCGTGTCTGTGCTGGAGGGCGACGCCCTCGTGCGCCAGCGCGAAGCCACGCTGGGCGAAACCCTGGACGGCGAGCCCGGCATCACCGGCAGCCATTTCGGCGCGGGCGCCAGCCGCCCCGTGATCCGCGGCATGGACGGCCCGCGCGTGCGCGTGCTCTCTGACGGGTCCGAACTGCACGACGCCTCCACCGTCAGCCCGGACCACGCCGTGGCGGCCGAGCCGCTGCTGGCCACGCAGGTCGAAGTGCTGCGCGGGCCGTCGGCACTGTTCTACGGCAGCGGTGCCGTGGGTGGCGTGGTCAACGTGCTGGACGGCAAGGTGCCCACGGCCGTGCCCGACAAGGGCTACGAAGGCAGCGCCGAGCTGCGCGCCGGCAGCGCAGCACGCGAAAAGGCCGGCGCTGTCGCGCTGACCGGCGGCGCGGGCAACCTGGCCGTGCACGTGGAGGCCGCCGGTCGGGACGCCGACGACTACCGCGTGGGCAGCGGCTGGGCCGAGGGGCGCCGCGTGCCCGGCAGCTTCAACCGCACGGGTACCGGCAGCGTGGGGCTGTCCTGGGTTGGCAGCCGTGGCTACCTGGGCCTGGCCTTCACACGCCAGAACGCCAAATACGGCCTGCCGGGCCACAGCCACAGTTTCGAAGGCTGCCACACCCATGGCAACCACCTGCACTGCGGCAGCCATGACGAGCACGACCACGATGACGACGGGCATGACCACGACCACGACCACGGTCACGAAGCCGTTCCTGTGGTGGATCTGCGCAGCGAGCGCGTGGACATCCGCGGTGAGCTGCGCGACCCGTTCACCGGCTTCTCCGCGCTGCGCCTGCGCGCGGGCGTGACCGACTACATACACGACGAGGTGGAGGAGGGCACCGTCGCCACCACCTTCAAGAACAAGGCCCACGACCTGCGCGTGGAGCTGCAGCACGAGCCCGTGGCCGGCTGGCGCGGCGTGCTGGGCCTGCAGACCGGGCAGCGCAAGTTCAGCGCGGCGGGAGAAGAGGCCTACGTGCAACCCACCCTCACGCGCCAGTGGGGCGTGTTTCTGCTGGAGGAATACCGCCTGGGCGACTGGCATGGCGACTGGCGCATCGAGACCGCGCTGCGCCACGACCGCCAAAGCGCCGAAGCGCAGGACAGCGGTGTAGAGCGGCGCCACCACGGCACCTCCGCATCGCTGGGCGCGGTGTGGCGCTTTGCGCCTGGTTACGCCGCGGGCGCGAGCATCACCCGCGCCCACCGGGCGCCTACCGCCGAGGAGCTGTACGCACGCGGCTTGCACATGGCCACGTCCACCTACGAGCGTGGCGACGCCAGTCTGCGTGCGGAAACCTCGCGCAACATCGACCTGAGCCTGCGCAAGACCAGCGGGGACACCACGTTTGACGTGAGCGTGTTCCACAACCGCATCCGCAACTACATCTACGGCCGCACGCTCGACGAACTGGACGGCCTGCAGCTGCTGCAGTACAGCCAGGCGGGCGCCACCTTTACCGGCATGGAGGGCCGGGTGCGCCAGCGCATCACGCAGCGCCTGGGGGTCACCCTGTTCGGCGACAGCGTGCGTGCCCGCCTGGACGGTGGCGAGCGGCTGCCGCGCATCGCCCCCGCACGCGTGGGCCTGCGCCTGGATGCCAACTGGCGCGACTGGGACGGCGCGGTGGAATGGGTGCAGGTGGCGCGGCAAAACCGCGTGGCCGCGTTCGAGACCGCCACGCCTGGCTACGGCATGCTGAACCTGGGCCTGGCCTACAACGGCCGCACGGGCAGTGGCACGCCGTGGCAGGTGTACCTGAAGGCGCGCAACCTCACGGACCGCCTGGCCTACGCCCACACCTCGTTCATCAAAGACGCGGCCCCGCTGGCAGGGCGCAACGTGACGGTGGGCGTGCGCGTGTCGTTCTGACACCGCCATCCCCGGCCCGCGGCGGGTGCGCATGCACATCCGCCGCGCAGCACGCACGGCGGCGCACCAAAGACCGCGCGCCGCCGTGCGACAAGGTTGTCCCGCGGGCTGCGCACTGCTAGCATGCGCGCCCATGTTCCCGACCACACCCGTCCGCCGCACCCTTGCGCGCAACCGCGTGGGCGTCGTGGCGCGTGTGCTCTGGCCATACCAGCCGGTCGCACATTCCTCCGCCCGGCGATAAAGCACCCTTCCTCTTTCCAACGCGCAGAACCACCATCGCCGGGCACCCGCCCTGCGCAACGGCGGACGACGCCTTCCCACGCCCGCTCACGCGGGCCCTTCGTCCGCCGGGTCACCCCGGGCCCCCGCAGCAGCACCGCACGGGCGCCTTGCAAGGATTGGAGCGTCGCATGGAATTCACCAAGCAGTTTCTCCGGGCCAAGAGCCCCTGCGCCAACGGCTTTCGCTGGTTCGTGCGCCATGTCGAGGACGGTGTGGGCTACCAGCAGGCGCTGGACCAGCTGGTGGCCGCCGGCCGCGTGGACGACGCGCTGTGGCTGCTCGGCCAGTTCGGCCCCTCGAACGCAGTGCTGCACCTGGACAGCCTGGAGGCCGAGGCCTTCGTGTTCGCGGGGACCGTGCAGGTGCGCGGCGGCATCGGGGTGGACGGCGTGATCCACGTCGGCCGCTCCCTCCATGCGGGGGGCGGCATCCGCGCGGGCGGCGCCATCGTGGCGGGCGAGGACATCCGCGCCGGCGCGCACATCCACAGCGATGGGCGGCTGCACTGCGGCGGCCACCTGCGCACCGACTGGGGCGTGCAGGTGCAGGAATCGCTGCACTGCGGCGGCGACCTGCGCGCAGCGTGGGACGTGGTCTGCCACGGCGCGCTCAGCGTGGGCGCCAGCGCCTTCGTGGGGCAGGACCTGCTGGTGCACGGCGGCATCGACTGCGGCAAAAGCCTGCGCGTAGGCGGGCATGTGAGCGGCGAAGGCAGCCTGCGCGCGGGGCAGGGCATCGTGGTCGGCGGAGCCATCAGCGGCCTGACGCACCTGGAGGCCGGGTGGGGCATCAAGGCGGGCGAGTGCATCCACACACAGGGAGCCATCAAGGCCGGCGAGAGCCTGAGCGCGGGTGAGGACATCCGTGCGGGCGAAGGCTACGGCATTTTCGCGGGCCTGAACGTACAGGAGCCTGCCTGGGAGGTGTGTGCCCAGGTCTGGGCGCAGCAGCCGCCGGCCGGCCTGCGCAGCGGGGTGTGGATGGGGCCCTGCGCCATCTGATGCCCACAGCGGCTGCGGCTGCAAAAATCAGGAGGTCTGCTTGCGCGCGCACGCGTCGCGCTCCGCTGCTGGCACGCGGCGCCAGTCATCCGCGCGCCACGCGCAATAGCGATACTCGGGGTTTCTCGCCCGCTGCATGCCACCCATTTCTCCTTTCGCCGCCACCCGCCACCACGCCAGCGCCTGGCGGGTGTTCCTCATCTTCTTGCGCCTGGGCCTGACGTCGTTCGGCGGGCCGGTGGCCCATCTGGGCTACTTCCGCGAGGAATTCGTCGCGCGCCGCGGTTGGCTGACGGAAGACGCCTATGCCGACCTGGTGGCGCTGTGCCAGTTCCTGCCCGGCCCCGCCAGCAGCCAGGTGGGCCTGGCGCTGGGCCTGCGCCAAGCGGGGTGGGGCGGCGCACTGGCGGCCTGGCTGGGTTTCACGCTGCCATCCGCGCTGGTGATGGCGCTGCTGGGCCTGGGCTTGGTGGCGGGGCAGGGCCTCATGTCCGCGGGCGTGCTGCACGGCCTGAAGGTGGCGGCCGTGGCCGTGGTGGCGCAAGCCGTCTGGGGCATGGCGCGCAGCCTGTGCCGCGGGCCCGCACGGCTGCTGCTGATGGCGCTGGCCTGTGCGCTTGCGCTGCTGTGGCCGGGCGTGGTGGGGCAGGTGGGCGCCATGCTGGTGGCGGCGCTGGCCGGCCTGGGGCTGTGGGGGCGCGCGGGCGCCATGCCGGCTCCACCATCGCAGGGCGGGCTGGCGGCCGGGGTGCGACCGCGTACCGGAGCGCTGCTGCTGGCCGCATTTGCGGCGCTGCTGGTGCTGCTGCCGCTGGCTGCGCGCGCTTGGCCTCAAGGATGGCTGGTGCTGGCCGATGCGTTCTACCGCGCCGGCGCCCTGGTGTTCGGGGGCGGCCACGTCGTGCTGCCGCTGCTGCAGGCCGAGGTGGTGGCCACCGGCTGGGTGGCGGCCGACGATTTCCTGGCGGGCTATGGATTGGCGCAGGCGGTGCCGGGGCCGCTGTTCACCTTTGCGGCCTTTCTGGGCGCTGCGGCAGGCCACGGCGCGGGCGGCTGGCTGGGCGCGGCCGTATGCCTGGTGGCGATCTTCGTGCCAGCATTCCTGCTGGTGGCGGGCGCGCTACCGTTCTGGGAGCGGCTGCGGCACAACGCACGTGCCCGGGCGGCCTTGGCGGGCGTGAATGCCGCCGTGGTGGGCCTGCTGCTGGCGGCGCTCTACCACCCGGTGTGGACCAGCGCCATCCATGCGCCAGCCGACCTGGCGTTGGCACTGGCGGCCTTTGCCGCGCTGGTATGGGCGCGCGTGCCGCCGTGGCTGGTGGTGCCGTTGTGCGGCGCAGCAGGTTGGCTGCTGGGCTGATTACAGAAGGAAAACGGCCTCAGCGCTTATCCATCAAGCGCTAGCAGCTCTCATTAATAGAGCATCAACCGCCCACGCTGCGACGGTCGATCTTGCGGCTGAGCACGATGCTGGTCTGCGTGTTCTGCACGCCGTCCAGCTGGCCGATGCGGTCCAGCAGGCCGTCGAGCTGCTCGTGGCTGGTGCAGCGCAGAAACACCAGGTAGTCGAACGGCCCGCTCACCGCCGAAACCTCTTCCACCTGGGGCAGGGCCTGCAGCATTTGCAGCACCGCCGGCCCGGCCTTGGGCAGCACGCGCAGTGCGCACCACGCGCGCACGGCGCTGCCTGCCAGCCGCTGGCCCAGGCGCACGCCGTAGCCGGCGACCACCCCTTCACGCTCCAGCCGCGCGATGCGCGCCACCACCGTGGTGCGCGCCAGGCCCAGGCGGCGCGCCAGCTCGGCCGTGCCCTCGCGTGCGTTGGCCTGCAGCAGGCTGAGCAGTTGTTGGTCCAGTGCGTCCAGTTCCACGGGCATCTCCAATGCTGCCGATAAGTCGTGCAATGCCGTCGATATGACGATCGTTGATGCTTTTATCGACATTTGTAATGCTACACACTGACAACGATCCGGCCTAGCATGTCTCTACCGAACGACAACGCAAGGAGACCGCCATGACCCGCCTGCATCCCGTCAATGCTTCCCACCCGCACCGCGTACTGATCCTGGGCGCGGGCCATATCGGCCGTGCCATTGCGCTGCTATTGGAGGACGCGGGCAGCTACACGCTCACCGTGGCCGACCGCGACGCCGCCGCACTGAAGCGCCTGCAGGTCCACAGCGCCGCCCCCTTGCAGGTGACGGGCGACGCCATGCTGGAGGCTGCCATTGCCGGGCACCATGCGGTGCTGAACGCACTGCCGTTCCACCAGGCCGTGCCGGTGGCCACGCTGTGTGCACGCCATGGCGTGCACTACTTCGACCTGACGGAGGACGTGGCCAGCACCCGTGCCATCCAGGCGCTGGCCGAAGGCGCGCGCAGCGCGCTCATGCCGCAGTGCGGGCTGGCGCCCGGCTTCATCGGCGTGGTGGGCAACGCCCTGGCGCAGCGCCTGGACCGCGTGGAAGGGCTGCAACTGCGCGTGGGGGCGCTACCGCGCTACCCCCAGGGCGCCCTGCGTTATGCCATGACCTGGAGCACCGAGGGCCTGGTCAACGAATACTGCAACCCGTGCGACTCCATCGTGCAGGGCCGGCGCACCAGCGTGCCTGCGCTCGGCGGGTTGGAAACGCTGCTGATCGACGGCGTGGAATACGAGGCCTTCAATACCTCGGGCGGCCTGGGCACGTTGCCCCAGACCTGGGAGGGGCGCGTGCAGCAGCTCGACTACAAGTCGGTGCGCTACCCCGGCCACCATGCCATCCTGCAGCTGCTGCTACACGAACTGCGCCTGCGCGACCGGCGCGACCTGCTCAAGGAACTGCTGGACGGCGCCGTCCCGACCACGCAGCAAGACGTGATCGTGATCCTGGCCAGCGCGCGCGGCCAGCGGGACGGCCGGTTGGTGCAGGAAAGCTATGCCGCCCACATCCTGGGCGCATCGGTGCGCGGGCAGATGCTCAGCGCCATCCAACGCACCACGGCCGCGGGCATCTGCGCGGCGCTGGACCTGGTCATGGCTGGCCAGCTTCCGCAGGCCGGTTTCATCGGGCAAGAGCAGATCGCGCTGGAGGACTTCCTGGCCAATCGGTTCGGGCGCGTCTACCGCGTGCCGGGAAGCGAGGGGGACGCCGGGTCGGCCCAGGCCCCGCTTGCGCGGTCATTGCAAGCGGTGGGGGCCTGATCAGCGCTTTTGGTACATGGCCTCGATGGCGGCCGCGTAGTGCGCCATGAGGTTGGTGCGCTTGAGCTTGAGCGTGGGTGTCATGAACGCGTTCTCGATCGTCCATGGCTCGCGCACCAGATGCACGGCGCGCGGCACCGCATAGCGCGGGAAGCCGGCCGCCAGCTTCTCGATGCGCGCCAGTGCCGCCCGTTGGGCGCTGGGGTGCGCAAGGCTGGCAGGGTCGTTGGCGTCCAGGCCCAGTTGCCCGGCCAGTTGGCGCCACTCTTCGGCATGCACCACGGCCACGCAAGCGATGAAGGGGCGCTGCTCGCCCACCACAAAGGCCTGCTCGAACAGCGCATCGGCGGTGATGGCCAGCTCGAGGTCGGCCGGCGGCACCTTCTCGCCCGTGGAGGTGACGATGATTTCCTTGATGCGCCCCAGGATGCGGATGCGGCCGTCGACGATCTCGGCCTGGTCGCCTGTGCCCAGCCAGCCGTCGGCGGAGACGGTGCGGGCCGTATCCTCGGGGCGCTTCCAGTAGCCCTTCATGACGATGGGGCCGCGCACCTGCAGTTCGCGGTTCTCGCCGATGCGCACCTCCACGCCCGGCAAGGCGCGGCCGACGGTGGACGGGTCGTTGTCCTCCAGCGTGTTCACGCTGACCACGGGCGTGGTTTCGGTCATGCCGTAGCCCTGCACCAGTTGCAGGCCCAGGCCCAGGAAGCAGTGCGCGATGGTGGGCGACAGCGGCGCGCCCCCGCTCACGGCCACGCGCACGCGGCCACCGAACTGCGCCAGCAGCGGCTTGGCCACCAGGGCACGCAACAGCGGCCAGGGCAGGGCGCGCATCCAGCCGCCCGCGCCGTCGTCCTGGGGTGCTGGCAGGCGCTGCGCGGCGCAAAACCGCTTCCAGCCCACGGCCTGCGCGGCCTGGAACAGCTGCATCTTCAAGGGCGAGGGCGACAGCGTCTCGATGAGCTTGGCATGCACGCGTTCATAAATGCGCGGCACCGACACCAGCACCGTGGGGCGCACATTCTTCAAGTCCTCCGCCAGTTGCGCCACCGAGCGCGCATAGACCACGCAACTGCCCGAGGCCATGGGCAGGTAGTAGCCGCCCGTGCGCTCGAAGGTGTGCGACAGCGGCAGGAAGGACAGGAACACATCCTGTGGCGTGGGGGCGATGCGCTCCAGCACCGCCTTCACGTCGGCCACCACGTTGGCATGGCTGAGCATCACCCCCTTGGGCTTGCCGGTGGTGCCGCTGGTGTAGACGATCGCCGCCAGATCCTCAGGGCCGGGCGGCGGGGGCAGCGGCGTATCTGCCGCGGCATGCTGAAGCCAGGCAGCCAGCGGTGCGACCGGTACGCCCTGCTCGGCGGCGGTGGGCAGGACGGTGCTGGCGTTGGTCGTCACCACGCCCATCAGGTGCGGAAGCGGCATGCCCACGTCGCGGATGCGCCGCCATTGCTCTGGCTCTTCCACGACGAGCAGCGACACCTCGGCATCCGCCAGGATGTAGGCGATGCTGCCCGGATTGTCGATGGCATGCAGAGGCACGGGCACACAGCCCGTGGCCATCACGGCCTGGTCGATGCTCATGGCATCCAGCCCGTTGGGCAGCAGGATGGCGATGCGCGCCCCCTGTGGCAGGCCCGATGCGGCAATGGCGCGGCTCCACTGCTGCACGCGCTCCTGGGTCTGAGCCCAGGTGAGGCTGATCCACTGGCCGGTGCCGGGGTCGCAGGCACGGTAGGCCTCGCTGTGGGGAGTGAGGGCGGCGCGGAACGCCAGCAGTTCGGGCAGCGTCTGCACGCCGCGCAGGTCAGGGGTGGGGGAATTCATGCGTGCAATACGTGCAGTGCGTGCCGGCAGGGCGGGGCGCCATTGCGGAGCCAAGCCGCCGAGCAAAAAGCGGAATCATAGGCCGGGCACGCGCGTTTTCGCACGATCGTTCGCAAACTTGTCGCTCGCGCGACGGAAAAAAGAACGGCGGATGAGGGGCGGGCCCGGTCAGCCCGCTGCCTCCAGCCCATGCGCGAAATGCGCGGACATGGCGGCCACGGTGGCCTGCGGGTCGCGCGCGCGCAGCGCGGCCAGGATGGTTTCGTGCTCGGCCAGCGAAACCTCGATGCGTCCCTGCTTGAGCAACGAGTTGTGGCGGTTGAGCTTCATGACCTTGCGCAGGTCGGCCACCATCTGGCTGCGCCAGCGGTTGTCGGCCATCTCCAGCAGGCGCATGTGGATGCGCTCATTGATGGTGAAGAAGCGGTCGCGGTCCTGCACGGCGGCGGCCAGGTCGGCATGCAGCTGCTCCAGTTCGCGCAGTTGCTCCGGCGTGGCACGGGCGGCCACCACGCCTGCGGCGTCGCTCTCCAGCAGGCTGAGCAGGTGGTAGACATCGTGCAGGTCCTTGTCGGACATCTCGGTCACGTAGGCGCCGCGGCGCACCTTCATGGTGACCAGGCCTTCCGCCGCCAGCACTTTGAGTGCTTCGCGCAAAGGCGTGCGGCTGATGCCGAGCTCCTCGGCAATCTTCAGCTCGTCGATCCAGCTGCCAGGCTCCAGCTCGCGCCGGAAGATGCGCTGGCGCAGTTGCTCCGCCACTTGTTCATAGAGTGCGCGGGGAGTGAGGGTGACGGCTGACATGGGCGGACTGTACCTGAAAAAAACTAAGAATTAATAATTACAGATCAGGTAAACTCCGCAAAATTGCGAAAACGCAGCACGCATAACCACATCTCTTTGCCATCTTTGCGAAAGCGCCCCCGCCATGAGCAGCCATCCTGATCCCATCTTCCAGTCCGCCGACCTTGCCGCCTGGGCCAAGGCCGCGGCCAAGTCCGCGCCCGGCGGCGACGTGAATGCCCTGAACTGGGTGACGCCCGACGGCATCAGCGTGAAGCCCCTGTACACGGCGCAAGACACGCAGGACCTGCCCTACGCCAACACGCTGCCGGGCTTCGAGCCCTACCTGCGCGGCCCGCAGGCCACCATGTACGCCGTGCGCCCCTGGACCATCCGCCAGTACGCGGGCTTTTCCACGGCCGAAGAATCCAACGCCTTCTACCGCAAAGCGCTGGCCGCGGGCGGGCAGGGTGTGTCGGTGGCCTTTGACCTGGCCACGCACCGCGGCTACGACAGCGACCACCCGCGCGTGACGGGCGACGTGGGCAAGGCGGGCGTCGCCATCGACAGCGTGGAGGACATGAAGATCCTGTTCGACGGCATTCCGCTGGACAAGGTGTCTGTTTCCATGACCATGAACGGCGCCGTGCTGCCCGTGCTGGCCGGCTACGTGGTGGCAGCCGAGGAGCAGGGCGTGAGCCAGGACAAGCTGGCCGGGACCATCCAGAACGACATCCTCAAGGAGTTCATGGTCCGCAACACCTACATCTATCCTCCCAAGCCGTCGATGCGCATCATCGGCGACATCATCGAGTACACGAGCAAGAACATGCCCAAGTTCAACTCGATCTCGATCTCGGGCTACCACATGCAGGAAGCCGGCGCCAACCAGGCGCTGGAACTGGCCTTCACCTTGGCCGACGGCAAGGAATACGTGAAGACGGCCATCGCCAAGGGCATGGACGTGGACGATTTCGCCGGGCGCCTGTCGTTCTTCTGGGCGATCGGCATGAACTTCTACCTGGAGATCGCCAAGATGCGCGCCGCGCGCCTGCTGTGGTGCCGCATCATGAAGGGTTTCAACGCCAAAAACCCCAAAAGCCTGATGCTGCGCACCCACTGCCAGACCTCGGGCTGGTCGCTCACCGAGCAGGACCCGTACAACAACGTGGTACGCACCACCATCGAGGCCATGGCGGCCGTGTTCGGCGGCACGCAAAGCCTGCACACCAACGCGCTGGACGAAGCCATAGCGCTGCCCACCGAATTCAGCGCACGCATCGCGCGCAACACGCAGCTCATCATCCAGGAAGAGACCCACATCACCAACGTGATCGACCCCTGGGCCGGCTCCTACATGATGGAAAAACTCACCCAGGACATGGCCGACGCCGCCTGGAAGATCATCGAAGAGGTCGAGGCGATGGGCGGCATGATCGCCGCCGTGGACTCCGGCTGGGCCAAGCTCAAGATCGAGGCCGCGGCTGCGGAAAAGCAGGCGCGCATCGATTCGGGCAAGGAAGTCATCGTCGGCGTGAACAAGTACAAGCTTGCCAAGGAAGACCCGGTGGACATCCTTGAGGTGGACAACGTCAAGGTGCGCGAGAACCAGATCGCGCGCCTCAACGCCATCAAGGCAAAACGCGATCAAAGCGCCGTGGATCAATCGCTGGCCGCTCTTACTTCTGCAGCAGAAAGCGGCCAAGGCAACCTGCTGGATCTGTCGATCCAGGCGATTCGCGCACGCGCCACGGTGGGCGAGGTGTCCGACGCGTTGGAAAAAATCTTCGGGCGCCACCGCGCCGATACGCAAAAGGTGACCGGTGTGTACGCTGCTGCCTACGACTCGGCCGAAGGCTGGGAAAAGCTCAAGGGTGAAATCGATCAGGCCGCCGAACAGCTCGGTCGCCGCCCGCGCGTGATGATCGCGAAGCTCGGCCAAGACGGCCACGACCGCGGTGCCAAGGTGGTGGCCACGGCCTTTGCCGACCTGGGGTTCGATGTCGACATGGGCCCGCTGTTCCAGACCCCCGAGGAGTGCGCGCGCCAGGCCATCGAGAACGACGTGCACGCCGTGGGCGTCTCCACCCTGGCCGCGGGCCACAAGACGCTGGTGCCCGCCATCATCGAAGAACTGAAAAAGCAGGGCGCCGACGACATCATCGTCTTCGTGGGCGGCGTGGTGCCCGCGCAGGACTATGACTTCCTCTACGGTGCAGGCGTCAAGGGCGTCTATGGTCCCGGCACGCCGATCCCGGCCAGCGCCAAGGATGTGCTGGAGCAAATCAAGAAGGCGCAGGCGCAGTGACCCCCCAGCAGCTGCAAGAAGGCATCCTCCACGGCGCGCCCGCCGTGCGGCGCCGCGCCATGGCCAAGGCCATCACGCTGCTGGAATCCACGCGGGCCGACCATCGCACGCAGGGCGACGAACTGCTCACCGCGCTGCTGCCGCACACGGGCCGGGCGTTTCGCCTGGGCATCAGCGGCGTGCCTGGCGTGGGCAAGAGCACCTTCATCGAAGCCTTGGGCCTGCACCTGATCGGACAAGGCCTCAAGGTGGCGGTGCTGGCCATCGACCCGTCATCCACCGTCTCGGGCGGCTCCATCCTCGGTGACAAGACGCGCATGGAGCACCTGTCGGTCCACCCCGATGCCTACATCCGCCCCAGCCCGTCCAGCGGCACGCTGGGCGGCGTGGCCGAGAAGACGCGCGAGGCCATGCTGGTGTGCGAGGCTGCGGGCTATGACGTGGTCATCATCGAGACCGTGGGCGTGGGCCAGAGCGAGATCGCCGTGCAGGGCATGACCGACATGTTCTGCGTGCTGCAGTTGCCCAACGCGGGCGACGACCTGCAGGCCATCAAGAAGGGCGTGATGGAGCTGGCCGACCTGGTGGTCATCAACAAGGCCGACATCGACCCGCACGCCGCCACACGCGCGCAGGCGCAGATCACTTCCAGCCTGCGCCTGCTGTCCATGCACGGCAACCCCGAGCATGCGCACCACGACGAATCCCTGTGGACGCCGAAGGTCATCACGCTCAGCGCGCTGAAAGGCGAGGGGGTGGATCGCTTCTGGGCCGCGGTGCAGGAGTTCCGCCGCCTGCAGACGGCCAACGGCCGCCTGGCCGCGCGGCGCGAGCGGCAATCCCTGGCGTGGATGTGGGAGCGCATCGACGCGGGCCTGAAGCAGGCCTTCCGCCAGCACCCGCAGGTGCGCGAGCTGCTGCCCCGCCTGCAGCAGGACGTGGCCGCGGGACGCGTAGCGGCCTCCACTGCAGCACGAAATCTGCTTGCAGCGCAATCTGGACAAGCGCTGCACGCTACTATTTAAATAGCACTTCACTGAAAGAGCGACCATGCAAGACATCCTGGATCAACTGGAGAAAAAGCGCGAACTCGCCCGCCTGGGCGGTGGCCAGAAGCGCATCGACGCCCAGCACAAGAAAGGCAAGCTCACCGCGCGCGAGCGCATTGAGCTGCTGCTGGACGACGGCACGTTCGAGGAATGGGACATGTTCGTCGAGCACCGCTGCACCGACTTCGGCATGGAAGGCAACAAGATTCCTGGCGACGGCGTGGTGACGGGCTACGGCATGATCAACGGCCGCCTGGTGTTCGTGTTCAGCCAGGACTTCACCGTGTTCGGCGGTGCGCTGTCCGAAGCGCACGCCGAGAAGATCTGCAAGATCATGGACCAGGCGATGAAGGTGGGCGCCCCCGTGATCGGCCTCAACGACTCGGGCGGCGCGCGCATCCAGGAAGGCGTGGCTTCGCTCGGTGGTTATGCAGACGTGTTCCAGAAGAACGTGATGGCCAGCGGCGTGATTCCGCAGATCAGCATGATCATGGGCCCCTGCGCGGGTGGCGCGGTCTATTCGCCCGCCATGACGGACTTCATCTTCATGGTCAAGGACAGCAGCTACATGTTCGTGACCGGCCCCGAGGTGGTCAAGACCGTGACGCACGAGGAAGTGACGGCCGAGGAGCTGGGCGGCGCCATCACCCACACGACCAAGAGCGGCGTGGCCGACATGGCCTTTGAGAACGACGTGGAGGCGCTGCTCATGCTGCGCCGCCTGTACAACTACCTGCCGCTGAACAACCGCGAAAAGCCGCCCGTGCGCCCCAGCAACGACCCGGCCGACCGCATGGACATGAGTCTGGACACGCTGGTGCCCGACAACCCGAACAAACCGTACGACATGAAGGAGCTGATCGTCAAAACCGTGGACGACGGCGACTTCTTCGAGCTGCAGCCCGAATACGCCAAGAACATCCTCATCGGCTTCGCCCGCATGGAGGGCCAGGTGGTGGGCATCGTGGCAAACCAGCCGCTGGTGCTGGCGGGCTGCCTGGACATCAAGAGCTCCATCAAGGCCGCGCGCTTTGTGCGCTTCTGCGATGCGTTCAACATCCCCGTGGTCACCTTTGTCGATGTGCCCGGCTTCATGCCCGGCACTTCTCAAGAATACGGCGGCATCATCAAGCACGGCGCCAAGCTGCTGTACGCCTATGCCGAGTGCACCGTGCCCAAGATCACCGTCATCACCCGCAAGGCCTACGGCGGCGCGTACGACGTGATGGCCTCCAAGCACCTGCGCGGCGACGTGAACTTTGCCTGGCCCAACGCCGAAATCGCCGTGATGGGCGCCAAGGGCGCGGTGGAGATCATCTTCCGCGAGGACAAGAACGACCCCGCCAAGCTGGCCGCCCGCGAGGCTGAGTACAAGGCGCGCTTTGCCAACCCGTTCGTCGCCGGCGCACGCGGCTTCATCGACGACGTGATCCTGCCGCATGAGACACGCAAGCGCATCTGCCGCAGCCTGGCCATGCTCAAGAACAAGCAGCTCGATAACCCGTGGCGCAAGCACGGGAACATTCCGCTGTAAGCAGGCCAGGCCGGCAATGACGCACACCCGCCCCGTATTTTTCTCCCGGGTCGATGCCTGGATCCTGGCCATCGGTCCCGTGACCGGCCTTGCCGCGGTCGGCATAGCGCTGCCGCCGGCCCTGCGCTCGGGCGCTACGGCCGAGGTGGCCGTGCTCGGGATCGTGCTCGCGTCCACGCTGATTCTGCCGATCTGGCTGCTGCTCGATACCCACTACACGTTCACGGCGGACACGCTGCGCGTGCAGTGCGGCCCATTTTGCTGGCGCATCGCACTGGCCGAGGTGACCGAGGTGTCGCCCTCGCGCAGCTGGGTGTCTTCGCCCGCGCTTTCGCTGGACCGCCTGCGCATCCGCTATGGAAGAGGGCGCAGCATTTTGCTATCGCCGCGCGAGAAGCAGCGGTTTGTGGAGCAGCTGCGTCAGCAGTGCCCCCACGTTTTAGTTACCGGTTTTTGAATTCCCTCCTGAGGAACTCGTCATGTTCACCAAAATTCTGATTGCCAACCGAGGCGAAATCGCCTGCCGCGTGATAGCCACGGCCAAGAAGATGGGCATTGCCACCGTGGCCGTCTACTCCGACGCCGACAAGGACGCGCGCCATGTCAAGCTGGCCGACGAGGCCGTGCACATCGGCGCTGCGCCCAGCCGCGAGTCGTATCTGCTGGCCGACAAGATCATTGCCGCCTGCAAGCAGACCGGCGCGCAGGCCGTGCACCCAGGCTACGGCTTCCTGTCCGAGAACGAAGCCTTCGCCAAGCGGGCGGAGGAGGAGGGCATCGTCTTCATTGGCCCCAAGCATGCGGCGATCGCCGCCATGGGCGACAAGATCGCGTCCAAGAAGCTGGCCAACCAGGCGGGCGTGAACACCATCCCCGGATACAACGACCCCATCGCCGGGCCCGAGGCCGCGGTGGAGATCGCCAAGGGCATCGGCTACCCGGTGATGATCAAGGCCTCGGCCGGTGGCGGCGGCAAGGGCCTGCGCGTGGCGTTCAATGACAAGGAAGCCTTTGAAGGCTTTGCCAGTTGCCAGAACGAGGCGCGCAACAGTTTTGGCGACGACCGCATCTTCATCGAGAAGTTCGTGCAGGAGCCGCGCCACATCGAGATCCAGGTGCTGGGCGACGCCCACGGCAACGTGATCTACCTGAACGAACGCGAGTGCTCCATCCAGCGTCGCCACCAAAAGGTGATCGAGGAGGCGCCATCCCCCTTCATCAGCGACGCCACCCGCAAGGCCATGGGCGAGCAGGCCGTGGCCCTGGCCAAGGCCGTGGGCTACCAAAGCGCCGGCACGGTGGAGTTCGTGGTCGGCAAGGACCAGGACTTCTACTTCCTGGAGATGAACACCCGCCTGCAGGTGGAGCACCCGGTGACCGAGTGCATCACCGGCCTGGATCTGGTGGAACTCATGATCCGCGTGGCCGCCGGCGAAAAGCTCGCCATCCGCCAGGAAGATGTGAAGCGCGACGGCTGGGCCATTGAGTGCCGTATCAACGCCGAGGACCCGTTCCGCAACTTTCTGCCCTCCACCGGACGCCTCGTGCGTTTCCAGGCGCCGGAAGAGTCCATGTTCCAGGGCGACACGACCAAGAAGTATGGCGTGCGCGTGGACACGGGTGTGTTCGAAGGCGGTGAAATCCCGATGTACTACGACTCGATGATCGCCAAGCTCATCGTGCACGGCCAGGACCGCAACGACGCCATCGAGAAGATGCGCGCCGCGCTCAACGGCTTCGTGATCCGCGGCATCAGCAGCAACATCCCTTTCCAGGCGGCGCTGCTGGCGCACCCGAAATTCGTGGCCGGCCAATTCAACACCGGCTTCATTGCCGAGCACTACGGCAAGGGCTTCGCCGCCGAAGACGTGCCGCACGACGACCCCCTGTTCCTGGTGGCGCTGGCGGCGTACATGAACCGCCGCTACCGCGCGCGTGCATCGGGCATCAGCGGCCAGCTCACGGGTCATGAGGTGCAGGTGGGCGCGCAGTTCACCGTGGTGGTGCTGGGCGCACAGGGCAACAACATCCACCATGAAGTGACGGTCACCGACTATGAGCCAGAGAGCCGCTCCAGCGCCGTGACCATCGGCAGCACCACCTACCGCATCAGCAGTACGGCCGGCCTGGGCGACATCCGCGTACAGGGCCAGTGCAACGGTAAGGGCTTCACGGCGCAGGTGGAGCGCGGTACGGCCAAGAACCCGCTGGCGCTGCGCATCAGCCACAACGGTACGCAGATCGACGCGCTGGTGCTGTCGCCGCTGGGCGCAAGGTTGCACCAGCTCATGCCCTTCAAGGCACCACCGGACCTGTCCACGTTCCTGCTGTCGCCCATGCCGGGCCTGTTGGTGGACGTCGCGGTGCAGCCGGGCCAGAAGGTGCAGGCCGGCGAGAAGCTGGCCGTGATCGAGGCCATGAAGATGGAGAACATCCTCTTCGCGGCGCAGGACGGCGTGGTGGGCAAGATCGTCGCGGGCAAGGGCGAATCGCTGGCGGTGGATCAGGTCATCCTGGAATTTCAATGAAAACAGCATCTAACGCTTGCCCTGCAATCGCTAGCAGCTATCAATAAAGGAGTAAATGGATGACACGCCCCTTCAAAGTGCTGGGCATTCAGCAGGTGGCCATCGGCGGCACCGACAAGCAGCGCATGAAGACCTTGTGGGTGGACATGCTCGGCCTCACGCAGACGGGTACCTTCCAGAGCGAGCGAGAAAACGTGGACGAGGACATCCTTGCCATGGGGCAGGGCGCCTTCAAGGTGGAGGTGGACATCATGCAGCCCCTGGACATCGAGAAAAAGCCTGCCGTGCACGCCACGCCGCTGAACCACATCGGTCTGTGGATCGATGACCTGCCCAAGGCTGTGGAATGGCTGACCGCACAGGGTGTGCGCTTTGCGCCCGGGGGCATCCGCAAAGGCGCGGCGGGCTACGACATCACCTTCCTGCATCCCAAGAGCAATGACGAGTTCCCGATCGCCGGGGAGGGTGTCCTGATCGAACTGGTGCAGGCGCCGCCCGAGGTGATCGCGGCGTTGGGTTGAAAAGGACAAACTTCGACGCAACCCCCTGACTGCTGAAAAACAAGAGAGCCCTGGTCCATGCGACCAGGGCTTTTTTTATGGTCATGCCGCATCTTCAGCAAAAACAGCAGGATGTTTCTGGCAATTAAGGGGAGTTACAGGAGACTTGATGGCAGATGAACAACACGACTTGCTTCCTCCATCTTCATTCCCCCTTTTTCACTTATATGCTTTCAAGATACATTAAAAATAACGCAAATACGCCTCTTTTAGGCACATCTTTTTTCATCCTGCTTTTTGAACGCGAAGGCTTCACAGACCACTCAAGCCTTTACACAATCAGGAGCAGCGCCCAGCAGTGGCGACCGCAGAACCGGAGAAATTTGATGACCTCAGCCATGACAGCCCCGCATACAACCCAGACACTGCAGTTTCATCCTCGCGTTGCCGAGAGTGTTGCGACGCAGCGAGGGGAGGGCTGGAGCATTCAAGCGGTACAGGAGCTCCTCGATCTTCCATTCATGGAACTGCTCTGGCGCGCGCAGGCCACGCACCGCGCACATTGGCCCCAGGGCGACATCGAATTGGCCACGCTGCTGTCCGTGAAAACAGGCGGCTGTCCGGAAAACTGCGGCTACTGCCCCCAGTCGGCGGAGTTCGATACCGGCGTGAAGGCCGAAAAACTCATGAGCGTGCAGGAGGTAACCCAGGCGGCGCAAGCCGCCAAGGACGCCGGCGCGACGCGCTTTTGCATGGGCGCCGCCTGGCGAGCTCCGAAGGACCGCGACATCGAAAAGATGAGCGAGCTGATCACCGCCGTGAAAGACCTAGGCCTGCAGACCTGCGCCACGCTGGGCATGTTGCAGTCGCACCAGGCCCAGGCGCTGAAGGATGCTGGACTGGACTACTACAACCACAACCTGGACACGGCCCCCGAGTACTACAGCGACGTGGTCAGCACGCGCCAGTATCAGGACCGGCTGGATACGCTGCGCCATGTGCGCGACGCAGGCATCAACGTGTGCTGCGGCGGCATCGTTGGCATGGGCGAAGCGCCGGTGCACCGGGCGGGTCTCATCGCGCAGTTGGCCAACCTAAACCCGTATCCGGAGTCGGTGCCCATCAACAGCCTGGTGCGCGTTCCCGGAACACCGTTGGCCGACAGCGAGCCGGTGGACCCGCTGGACTTCGTGCGCGTGATCGCGGTGGCCCGCATCACCATGCCCAAGGCTCGCGTACGCCTGTCCGCCGGCCGCCAGCAGCTTGGCGACGCGGTGCAGGCTTTGTGCTTTTTGGCGGGTGCCAATTCCATCTTCTATGGCGACAAGCTGCTTGTGACGGGCAACCCGGACGTAGAGGCCGACACCCAACTGCTGGCCAAACTGGGGTTGAAGGGTACGCCCAACCAAACCACCACAGAAACTGCTTGCGGTGTTTAATCTGCATGCGCTGTTTTGTACAGAGGATGCGCGCTGAAGAATCAGGGTGCCAACAGCTGGGTACGGTTTTCGGTACGCCATCGAGTAAGCGGCAAGACTAGTCAGTTCAATTATTTAACATAATATACATCGTATCTATCAAACTAGCAGCTGAGTATCCGTCGCCACAACCCTGACATCCGCGCCCAGCTCAGGGAACGATCCCACCCTCCGCGTAAACATTCAGTGACCGGCCCTTTTCAATTGACTACGATGGCTGGCATGTCCCAAACACTCTCCACGTCACCTATCTCCTTCGGCCATCACGGTCGCGTGTGTATTGTCACGGGCGGCGCCCAGGGTATTGGCGAGGCCTGCGTGCGCAGGCTGGCGCGCGACGGTGCCAAGGTGGTTATCGCAGACATGGATGATGCCCGCGGACGTGCTCTTGCCGATGCGGTGCCGCAAGCCGCCTACATTCATTGCGATGTAGGCAACAAGTCCGAAGTGGATGCCATGGTAGGTCAAACCATGGCGCTGCACGGGCGCATCGACGTATTGGTCAACAACGCGGGCATCTTCCGCGCTGCGGACTTTCTGGAGGTGACCGAGGAAGACTTCGACGCGGTACTGCGCGTGAACCTCAAGGGTGCCTTTCTCATGGGCCAGGCCGTGGCACGCGAAATGGTGCGCTCGGGCGGCGGCAGCATCGTGAACATGAGTTCCGTCAACGGCGTTTTGGCCATTCCGAACATCGCCAGCTACAACGTGAGCAAGGGTGGCATCAATCAGCTCACCCGCGTGATGGCGCTGGCGCTGGCGGACCGTGGCATCCGCGTGAACGCGGTGGCGCCCGGCACCATTGCTACGGAACTCGCCGCGAAGGCCGTGCTGACGAGCGACGAGGCCCGGCTCAAGATCCTGAGCCGCACGCCGATGAAGCGCCTGGGTGAGCCCTCGGAGGTCGCTGATGTGGTGGCATGGCTCGCCAGCGACGCCGCCAGTTATGTGACCGGCGAGATCGTCACCGTGGACGGCGGCCGCATGACGCTCAACTACACCGTGCCGGTCTAGCCCAGCCCATCACTCAGCGCAACAGGCCGCTGGGTCTTTGGGTTGACGGCACAATCCATGCCATGAGACTTCTGCACACCATGCTGCGCGTTGGCAATCTCCAGCGCTCCATCGATTTCTACACCCAGGTGCTGGGCATGCAGTTGCTGCGCACCTCCGAAAACCCTGAATACAAATACTCTCTGGCCTTCCTGGGCTTCGAGGGCGGCAACCCCGGCCAGGCCGAGATCGAGCTGACGTACAACTGGGGGGTGGAAAGCTATGAGATGGGCACAGCCTACGGCCACATTGCCCTGGGCGTGCCCGACGCCTACGCCGCCTGCGAGAAGATCAAGGCCGCCGGCGGCACCGTGACGCGCGAGGCCGGGCCGGTCAAGGGCGGCACCACGGTGATCGCCTTTGTGACCGACCCTGACGGTTACAAGATTGAATTGATCGAGCGCAAGAGCGATGCCGGCGCAGGCACCGGTCTGCGCTAGTTTGCTCTTCCTTTAATAGCTGCTAGCGCTTATCCACAAAGCGCTACAGCCCATTTTTACTTGTATTCATCAAACCCGCTGCAACGCGCTGGCTTCGCGCGCTAGACGGGTGATGCGGGACCAGTCGCCCTGCTCCAGCGCATCCGCGGGCACCAGCCACGACCCGCCCACGCAGGCCACGTTCTTGAGCGTCAGAAACTCCGCCGCATTGCCGGGCTGGATTCCGCCCGTAGGACAGAACGCCACGTCGCCAAACGGCCCCTGCCACGCTTTCAGCATAGCCGTACCGCCCGCCTGCACCGCAGGGAAGAACTTGAGCGCAGAGAAGCCCTCTTCCTGCGCCGTCATGATCTCGCTGCCTGTGGCCACGCCCGGCAGCAGCGGCAAGCCCGCATCGCGGCAGGCGCGGCCTACGGCGGGCGTAAAACCCGGACTGACCGCAAACCGCGCCCCGGCGCGCGCGGCAGCAACCGCATCAGCGCTGGTGCGTACGGTGCCTGCGCCGACCACGGCATCGGGCACTTCCGCGGCGATGGCCCGCATGCATTCGAGGGCTTGCGGCGTGCGCAACGTCACCTCCAGCATGCGGATACCACCGGCGACCAGCGCGCGCGCCATCGGCACGGCATGCCGCACGTCGTGCAGAACGATGACCGGGATCACGGGCGCATCGCGCATCACATCGAGCGCCGTGAGGGTGGGTTGCGTCACAGCCATGTACAGGCCCCCTCTTCCGCGCTGAGCGCATTGCGCCGCATGCCGGCGAACAGTTCGCGCCCCCAACCGCGTGCGTTGTCCTGCAGCAAGCCGGGCGGCACGGCGGCAGGCGTGCGCGCCTGCCATTCGGCCGCATCGACCAGCACATCGAGCGTGCCCGCCACGGCATCCAGCCGGATGACGTCACCGTCGCGCACCAGCGCCAGCGGGCCGCCGGCATGCGCCTCGGGCGATGCGTGGATGGCCGCAGGCACCTTGCCCGAGGCGCCGCTCATGCGGCCGTCGGTGACCAGCGCCACCTTGTAGCCCTTGCCCTGCAGCACGGCCAGCGGCGGGGTGAGCTTGTGCAGTTCTGGCATGCCATTGGCCTGGGGACCCTGCCAGCGCACCACGCAGACCACGTCCCGGTCCAGTTCGCCGGCCTGGAAGGCCTGCTGCAGTTCGCCCTGCGAGGCAAACACGCGTGCAGGCGCCTGCACCACATGCCGGTCGGGCGGCACGGCGGAGACCTTGATCACGCTGCGCCCCAGGTTGCCCGACAGCAGCTTGAGGCCGCCCGTGGCGCTGAAAGGGTCGGCCGCAGGGCGCAGCACGCTGTCATCACGCGAGGCGCCGATGTCGGCCCAGTGCAGTCGCTGATCGGCGGTTCCCTGCGGCTCGCGCGTGTATTCGCGGATACCTCCAGGGCGAACGGTGAGCACGTCCTCATGCATCAGCCCGGCATCGAGCAGCTCGCGGATCACATAGCCGGGGCCGCCGGCGGCCTGGAACTGGTTCACGTCCGCGCTGCCGTTGGGGTACACGCGCGCCAGCAACGGCACGACGGCGGACAGGGCGGAAAAGTCGTCCCAGTCGATCACGAGGCCCGCCGCGCGCGCCACTGCCACCCAGTGGATCAGGTGGTTGGTGGATCCTCCCGTGGCCAGCAGCGTCACCATGGCGTTGACGATAGCGCGCTCGTCTACCACGCGCCCGATAGGTGGGCATGACGCCCCCTTGTCGCCCAGCACCGTGCGTGCGGCCTCGCGCGTGAGTTCCTGGCGCAGCGCCTGGCCCGGGTTCACGAAGGCCGTGCCCGGCACATGCAGGCCCATGGCCTCCAGCATCATCTGGTTGCTGTTGGCCGTGCCGTAGAAGGTGCAGGTGCCCGGCGAGTGGTAAGCGGCCATCTCGGCCTCCAGCAGTTCACCGCGGCCCACCAGACCTTGCGCGGCCTGCTCTCGCACCTTGGCCTTGGCGCTGTTGGACAGGCCCGAAGTCATCGGCCCCGCCGGCACGAACACCGTGGGCAGATGGCCGAACTGCAGCGCACCCACCAGCAGACCAGGCACGATCTTGTCACACACACCGAGCATGAGCGCGCCATCGAACACGTCGTGGCTCAGCGCCACGGCCGTGGCCATGGCGATCACGTCGCGGCTGAACAGGCTCAACTCTATGCCGGGTGTGCCCTGCGTCACGCCATCGCACATGGCGGGTACGCCGCCGGCCACCTGGGCCGTGGCCCCGCGCTTGCGCACCTCGTCCTTGATCAGGTCCGGGTAATGCTGCAGCGGCGCATGGGCCGACAGCATGTCGTTGTACGCCGTGACAATGCCGATGTTGGGTGCCTTCTGGACCACCACACGCAGCTTGTCGTTGCCAGGCATGCCGGCGAAGGCGTGGGCCACATTGGCGCAACCCAGGCGGTCTGCACCGCGGTCGCGGCGCGCCTGGAACTCAAGCTGCTGCAGATAGGCGCCGCGCGTAGGGGCGCTGCGCTGGCGGATGCGCTCGGTGACGGTGTGGACGGTGTCGTGCAGGGGCATGCTGGGTGGCGCGAGGGCGACTGTGGGAAGGTTGCAGAAAACGACTGCGGGCAAGCATTGCCCCCGGAATCCTACGCGCCAGTGGGCGACACAGGTGTAGGCCGAGGGCACATGGCAGGGAACCGAGGGCAGGCGCCGCCGCCTGCCCCACCCTGCGCTTACTTGGCGTTGCGCGCCTGCTGGACGGCGGCGTTCACCTCGTCCCAGGTCTGCTGGCCCACCGACTTGGCGATGCCCGCGTTCACGCTGACCAGCTTTTCGCGCATGCGGTTGGCCTCGGCGGCCGACAGCTCGTTGACCTGCATGCCCTTGCCCTTCAGGTCGGCCAGGGCCTTGGCGGCCTCTTCACGCGTGTCCTTGCGCTCGAAATCACGGCTCTTGATAGCGGCGTCCTGCAGCACCTTCTTCTCGGCGGCGGACAGGCCGTCCCACCATTTCTTGCTCACCGTGACGATCCAGGGGCTGTACACGTGGTTGGTCACCGTGAGGTACTTCTGCACCTCGTAGAACTTGCTGGAGACGATGGTGTTGTAGGGGTTCTCCTGGCCGTCCACGGCGCGCGTTTCCAACGCGGTGAACAGCTCGGAGAACGGCAGCGGCACGGCGTTGGCGCCCAGGGCCTTGAAGCTGTCGAGGAACACGTTGTTCTGCATCACGCGCAGCTTGATATCGTTCAGGTCTTCCAGCTTGGCGACGGGGCGCTTGCTGTTGGTGAGGTTACGGAAACCGTTCTCCCAGTACACCAGGCCCACCATGCCCTTGGCTTCCAGCTTGGCCTTGATCTTGTCGCCCACGGGGCCGTCCAGCACCACATCGGCTTCCTTGGCGTTGCTGAAGAGGAACGGCGTGTCCCACACGGCCATCTCCGGCACCAGGCCCACCAGCGTGGCGGTGGAGCCCACCATCATCTCCTGCGCGCCGCCGATCAGCGCCTGCTGCATCTGCGTGTCGGAGCCCAGCGAGGCGTTACCAATGGCACGCACCTTCATCTTGCCACCGGTGGCCTTTTCCACCTCTTGCGCAAACATGCGGGCCGCGCGGCCCTGGTTGGAGTTGTCCACCAGGCCATAGCCGAAACGCACGATGCGCGGCTTGAAGTCCTGCGCCTGTGCAGCGCCGGTGGCAACGAGTGCGGCCACGAGGCCGGCAAGAGCAAAGCGGATACGCATGGGAAGTCTCCTTTGGACAGTCAGGGTGAAAAGGGATGAAAAGCTCAGTGCATCCAGCGCAGCGGCGCGGTGATGAGGGCCGGGAACAGCGTGAACAGGACCGCCAGCAGCACATACACGGCCAGGAACGGCGTGGTGCCGCGGATCACGGTCTCCATGCGCAGCCGGCCCACGCCCGCCACCACGTTCTGCACCGTGCCCACGGGCGGCGTGATCAGGCCGATGCAGCCCACATAGATGAACATGAAGCCGAAGTACACGGGGTCGATGCCCGCCTTGGCGGCCAGCGGCGCGCAGACGGGGCCGAAGATCAGGATGGTGGGCGTGAGGTCCATGGCCGTGCCCACCACCAACAGGAAGGTCATCATCAGCGCCATGAACAGCACGGGGTTGCCCATCACGCCGGCGAAGCTGTCGGCCAGCATGTTGGGCAGGTCGGCCAGGGTGATCATGTAGGCCGTGACGGTGGCGGCGCCGCACAGGAACATGACCACCGCCGTGGTCTTGCCCGCGGCCAGGAACACGTCGTACAGCTGCGACCAGTTCAGTTCGCGGTACACGAACATGGACACCAGCAGCGCATACACGGCGGCGACCACGGCGGCCTCGGTGGGGGTGAAAATGCCGCCGCGCAGGCCGCCCAGGATGATGACCGGCATCATCATGGCCCAGAAGCTCTTCGCCAGCGCCTTCATGCGCGGGCCCCACGCCACACGCTCCATCGAGGGCAGGTCGTGGCGGCGCGCAATCCAGGCCCAGGCGCCAA
Organism: Diaphorobacter sp. LI3; assembly: GCF_022807955.1. Lineage (NCBI taxonomy): Bacteria > Pseudomonadati > Pseudomonadota > Betaproteobacteria > Burkholderiales > Comamonadaceae > Diaphorobacter > Diaphorobacter sp. LI3. The sequence continues at coordinate 2,398,982 of NZ_CP094346.1, forward strand.
TCAGGAAGATGCCCATCATCAGGCCCGGTGCCACGCCCGAGAGGAACAGCTTGCTGATCGAGGTATTCGTCGTCACCCCGTAGATCACGAACGGCATGGACGGCGGGATGATCGGCGCGATGATGCCGCCAGACGCCAGCAGGCCCGCGCTGTAGCTCATCGGGTATTTCTGCTCGCGCATCATCGGCAGCAGGATGGTGGCCAGCGCCGCCGTGTCGGCAATGGCCGAGCCGCTCATGGACGCCAACAGCACGGCCGCGCCAATCACCACGAAGCCCAGCCCGCCACGGATATACCCCACGAAGGCGCGCGCCAGGTCGATGATGCGCCGCGACAGGCCGCCCGCGTTCATCAGCTCGCCCGCCAGGATGAAGAACGGCACGGCCAGCAGCGGAAAGTTGTCAAAGCCGGCCTGCAGGTTTTGCGCCAGCAGCTGCGAATCGAAGAAGTCCAGGTGCCACATCAGGGCCACACCCGTCAGCACCAGGGCGTGGGCGATGGGCATGCCGATCACCATGCCGCCGATGAGCACCAGAAGAAAGATGGCGGTAACGATCATGGTGCGCCCTACTCCACCGACGTTTCCGCGTCGCTGCCATGCGGCAGTGGCTCGCCGCGGCGCAGATCCACCACCACGCCCACCAGCAGGCCCACGGCCAGTACCAGCGTCGCCGCGGCGCCCAGCGCCAGCGGATAACCCAGCACGGTGCTGTAGCTGTCCATGCCGGCGATCACCTGCTCCCACGAACCCTTGAGCAGCAGCAGCATGCCGCCCGCCACCAGAGCCTGGCTGGCCCAGAACAGCAGCTTGCGCGAGCGGCCCTTCAGGCGCGAAGTGAGCATGTCGAAACCCAGGTGCTTGCCCTCAAAGGCCGCGACGATGGTGCCCACCGCCACCAGCCACACAAACAGCAGGCGCGAGATCTCCTCGTACGAGACGATGCTCGTGGAGAACACGTAGCGCAATACCACGTTGACGAACACGGCCAAGACCATGCCGGCCAGTGCGAGCACCATGAAATGCTCGGCCAGGCGCTGCACCAGGGGCTTGCGCGGCCGTTCCTGCGGGGAAGGGGAAGAAGCGCTCATGCACTGTCTCCGGAAGACGACGAAAGGGAAGCAGCTGCGTTGCCTCGCAGCCATTGGACGACGGACCGGGCCAGCTCGTCCACGGGGCGTGTGGCATCCAGCGTCAACACGCGCGGCTCGCCCTCGGGCGACTCCAGCGTGGCGAACTGATCGGCCACCAGAGCGGGCGAAAAGAAATGCCCCGCGCGCGTCTGCACGCGCTGCAATGCCTGCTCATAGTCCAGCGCCAGAAACACGAATCCCACGCGCGGGTTGCCCTCACGCAGGCGATCGCGGTATTTGCGGCGCAGCGCCGAGCAGGTCAGCACTACGCCCGCCGAGCCGGAGGGCGCCGCCAGCAATGCGGCCAACCGCTCCAGCCAGCCCGCGCGGTCGGCATCGGTCAAGGGCACGCCGGCGCGCATTTTGGCAATGCTCTCGGGAGCATGGTGGGCATCGCCTTCATGCAGCACCCAGCCCAGCGCTTTTGCGCAGGCCTCGCCCACGCTGGACTTGCCGCAGCCGGAAACGCCCATCACCACGATGGCATCGATGTCACAGGTCAAGATAGCGCTATCTCTAAAGATTCAAAAAAACGGCTGCATCCCAGGACGCAAGCCGTTCACCCGAAGTTCACGGCTTCACGCCGCGGCTTCTCATGGAGAAATTTCGCTGCATCGCATGGGGAGAAGCTACTCCCTCCCCACAAACCCGCGAAAACCCCATGAAAGATAGCGCTATCTTAAGGGACAATTTTGGCCAGAATTCCTAGGAATAACCCTTGACCGCCAACCGACGACCGCGCCGCTCCAGCGGCCGCATCACCCTGAATGACGTGGCAGGCGCCGCTGGCGTGAGTCCCATCACCGCGTCGCGTGCCCTGCGCGGCGAACGCACCGTGGATCCTGCATTGGCCGAACGCGTACGCGAGGCGGCCGATCGGCTGGGCTACGTGCCCGACCCGGCCGCGCGCGCGCTGGCGTCGCAGCGCAGCACGCAAGTGCTGGTGCTGGTGCCGCTGCTGTCCAACGCGCTGTTCGTGGATTTGCTGGAGGCGGTGCACCGCACGCTGTTCCCCGAGGGCTTTCAGCCGCTCATCGGCGTGACCCACTACGACAGCGCCGAGGAAGAGTTGCTGCTGCGCACCTACCTGCCCCACCGCCCCGCCGGCCTGCTGGTAACGGGGTTCGACCGCAGCGAGGCCGCACGCCAGCTCATCGTGCACAGCGGCGTGCCGTGCGTGCACCTCATGGAGACCAGCGCCGCGCCTGGTGTGGCCTGCGTGGGCTTTTCGCAGCAGGACGCGGGCGCCACCATCACGCGCCACCTGCTGGAACGCGGGCGTAAGCGCATCGCCTTTTGCGCCGCGCAACTGGACCCGCGCGTGCTGCAGCGCGCCGAAGGGTACCGGCGCACCCTGCGCGAAGCGGGCCTGTACGACCCGCGCCTGGAGTTGCTAAGCCCCGAGCGCTCTTCCATCGCCCTGGGCGCTCGGCTGTTCGAGGACCTGGTGCAACGCATGCCCGACGTGGACGCCATTTTCTTTTGCAACGACGACATTGCCCAGGGCGGGCTGCTGGCGGCCAACCGCATGCGCATCGACGTGCCGGGGCGCATCGCCGTCGCGGGATTCAACGACTTGGCCGGCAGCGCGCAGATGGTGCCGCCGCTGACCACCATCCGCACCCCGCGCAGCGAAGTCGGCCGCGCCGGCGCCGACATGCTGCTGGGCCTGATGCGCGGCACGCTGGCCCAGCCGCAGTGCGTGCAGTTGGACTACGAACTGATCGTGCGCGAGAGTACGTGAACAAGGATGCAGCGCAGTGCGCTACAGCTTTGGTAGCTTTTCGCGCTTGCAAATCAAGCACTCAAGGCAAAAAAGTACCTGAATCCTTCTTCAAACAAGCGCGACCAGCTATTGAATATGAGGGTTGGCCGGGAATCATGAAAAATTCCCCGAAAATCGCCTACTCTTCTGAATTAAAAAGCGAATCTTGATTGTCAACGTCATTTTTCTTGGCGTTGGTGCTCTTCGCCTGTGGCGACTGTAATGTCGCGAGCTTTTCAAAGATTTTCTCGTGGCTAGCGGCAACGGCTTTTGCCGCCATCAGTTCGGCTTCCAGTCGCTGCCCCGTTTCCATAGTCTCCCGTAGCTTGCAAAGGTTCGTTTGGTTTTCCTTGTCCAGATTGGACACTCGCCCCTTGGCTTGCGCCAACTGATCCGACAGCTGTTGGATTTGCACCTCGGCAACGGCCAACTGCTCTTTGACCGAGCGCAATGATCGTACTTCGCCATCGTGTCGATGAAGTTCACTGTGCGCATGGGTGAGTTCGCTTGATAGACGGGCATTGTCCTCATGACTGCGGATGAGTTCTTGCTGTTTCGCGTTTGCCGTTTCCTTGGCATTCCGCAACTCCCCCTGCAAAAACTGGATCTGTTGTTCGAACTGGCGCTGATCCTGCTCTCGTTGTTCCTTCGCGGCGGTCCGGAAATGCTCCAGTGCCTCGCGGGCGTGTTGGTGCTTTTCCTCCAGCGACACACGGTGCGCTTCTTCCTTTGCCAGTTGCCCTTCCATGTCCTGGATGCGCTGAGTCATTTGCGCCCGGGCGACTCTCTCTTCCTGAAGCGTACTCAGGATTTCGGTGTGGGCTGCTTTCTCTGCACCCAACTCCAGGGCCTGGCGTTCAGACTGGCTACGAAAGGATTCCACTTCATTACGTAATGCGGCGATGGTGTCGTGTAGCGCCGAGATTTCTGCCTTGTGCTTATCAGTCAGTGCCGCCAAACGCTGATCTGCTTCTTCGTGTAGGCGTTCTGCGAGCCTGGCAGCCAGATCCTGGATGGCTTCGCTGACAGCGACTTGGGAGCCAGTATTCCCACCTTCCTCTTCCTCGATCTCTTTCAGATAGCGGTGGATCGTCCCTTTCGAACCTGTATCGCCCAACTCACTGCGAATAGCATCGATCGATGGATAGCGCCCCATCGACAACAGGTTGTTTCGTGCTCTGACGACTTCTGACTTGTAGATTCCTGCTCTGGCCATGGCATCCTCGAATTTCGTACCGTATTACGTAATACGATATTACACACCAGGTAGACAAATTTCAATCTCGAAAACACTGTGATTCTAAGACACGATAATGGTTGATTATTGAATGTAACATATCGGAACCAGGTCAATTAGTCGGTGCTTGGCGTACTTCATCCATTCCAGCCACTTGAAATTGACCATACGGCCTACATGCGCGAAAAACAGGCGCGCCGCTGCTAACTCCGGCGTTAGTTGAGTGCACCGCCTTGCCGTCGGTGCCCAGTAAACGCGTGGCTGGCGGGGCCGAATGTTGCATTCGACACTGCACTGCTGCAACATTGTTTGCAACATCCATCCGGTGCTCTGGATGACGGAGCCCGCTTCAATGCGCTAGATGCTGGACCGGCTTGGCGTTAACATAATGGTCACCGCTTTCCGAGGTCATCTGATCGCCGATTTATGAGCCAGGTTGATACCTACCTCAAAGCTGCCGAGCGGGACACCACGCGGCGCAGCTATGCCTCGGCATTGCGCCATTTTGAAGTGGAATGGAAGGGTTTCCTGCCGGCAACGCAGGAAATGGTTGCCCGCTATTTAGCCGACTACGCTGCGTCCCTTTCCATGAATACGCTCCAGCATCGTCTAGCCGCCCTGTCCCGCTGGCATACGACCCACGGATTTCCAGACCCGACCAAGGCGACGAGGGTACGGCAAGTGATGAAGGGGATCCGAACCCTGCATCCTGCCCAGGAAAAGCGAGCAAAGCCGCTGCAACTAGACGTCCTGCAGCGGGTCGATGCGTGGCTTCAAAAGGCTGCCGAGGCCGAGCAAGCGCGAGGTGACCATGCCGTGGCACTGCGCCACGTCCGTGATCGCGCACTCGTATTGCTCGGCTTCTGGCGCGGCTTCCGATCTGACGAACTGGTGCGCCTGCGTATCGAGCATGTCGACATCGCCCGGGGTGAAGGCCTCACGTGCTTCATTCCGCGGAGTAAAGGCGACCGTAATGCAGAAGGACGGACGTTTCGTTGCCCGGCGCTATCCCGCATGTGCCCGGTGTCGGCGTATGAATCCTGGTTGGCCGCATCCGGTCTGACGGAGGGGCCGGTGTTCCGGGCGATTGACCGCTGGGGCCGGATTGCGCCGGAAGGCTTGGTGGCAGCTAGCATCATCCCCTTGTTGCGGCGCATCTTCGCGGCTACCGGCCTCGCGGATGTCGCGGAGTACAGCAGCCATTCGCTGCGCCGAGGCTTTGCCGGTTGGGCGAATGCGAATGGCTGGGATATCAAGGAACTGATGGAGTACGTGGGTTGGCGCGACCTCCAGTCGGCCATTCGTTATCTCGATGTGAGCCCCGAAGGGCTCAGGGAGCGCTTTGAACGCGGACTTCCCGACGCGATAGAGAAAGCCCCAGAGGAACCGGTCGCCGGCAAGCCGCAATTTAAACTCATTCGTTTTCCGAGCAAATGATGGCCGCGGTCAGCGATTCCCTGGCCAAGATGCTTGCCGACGAAGCGGCGAAGGAACGCAAACTCGAAGTCATATTCGGTGTCTGGTGGCGTCACTACGCGGTTCCCTACGAATTCCCGGCGACGCTTTATGTCGAGCGATCGACCTGCCCATACTGTGGTGGACCGCTCGGCATGCTGGCGCTCCTTGTGTCAGAGCCCACCACGGAGTTCCAATCCGCACATCTGGATCACATGGATCCGCTCTCGCACGGTGGCGAGGATTCCATTCGGAACACCGTGTATGTCTGCCGCGACTGTAACCTCGCCAAGAGCCGGCGACTATTCATCGACTGGCTGGAAAAGCTCGATCCCACCAATCGGGAGTGCGCCCGCCAGGTCTACGAGGTCAAGCACCGGCATACGCCAGAGGTATTTCAGCCCGGCGCCAAGCACCCGCGGCTCAGGTTGCCGCGGCATGAACTCTCGTTCGATGAAAGCGTCCTGCGCAAACTGTTTCCAAAGCCGATCGTGTCTGGGCCGCCGGAGCGAAAAAGAGATAATTGATGTTCGGACTGCATGATGCATGCTCAGAAAGAACAAATCGGGATGTCTGAACTTGAAGCGGTAGTACCGGCCGACGCACCTTAACCTGGAGGGATATGACGTTTGGCAACCTCGTAGAGCTTGAGCAGGGTTGCTCCGAGAATGATCGGCATAATCCATGAAGTAAGCGTCGGCGGTTCAAACGCAAAAAACTCACCGATTGCCTGGACTCCCGTGATCATTGTTACTCCAACCAGAGTGCCGGCTATCACCCAGGCTCCGACAGGAGAAATCCCGGACAACAGCCCGGCCAGACTCGAAGTACGTGATCGGCAAGACAGGATGAGCATCGTGTTGGCAACAACAAGCGTGACAAACGCAACAGCCCGTGCTTCATTCAATGGCACTCCGGCAGCAAGTTGCCAAGTATAGATTCCTGTAACTGCAATCGTCGTCAGCAGGCCCTGGATCACGCTCAACAACAAGTGCTTTGTCCCCACGAGGCGCTCCTGTGGCGAACGCGGCGGTTGGTTCATCAGATTCTCGCGTCCTTCTTCGGCCTCGAACACGATGGAACATGCGGGGTCGATCACCAGTTCGAGAAAGGCAATATGAATGGGTGCCAGCACCAGTGGCAACCCAAACAGCAGAGGCAAAATCGACAGCCCGATGATTGGTACGTGGACAGCCAAGGTATAAATCAATGCCTGACGAAGATTCGCGAAGATTCGACGCCCGAGTCGAATGGCGGAGACGATCGCCCCGAAGTCGTCCTCCAGCAGCACCAGCGACGCCGCCTCCCGCGCAACGTCCGTGCCACGTTTGCCCATGGCGATGCCGATATGGGCCGCCTTGAGGGCCGGAGCATCGTTTACGCCGTCTCCCGTCATGGCCACCACTTCCCCATGGGCCTTGAGCGCTTCGACGATCGCCAGCTTCTGATGGGGGGTGACCCGGGCGAAGACGCAGACGTGACGAATCCGCTCGGCCAGGCTTGCGGCATCCATGATTTCAAGCTCTGCACCGGTGATCACATTCGTGTTGTCGAGCCCCGCCTCGGCGGCAATCGCACGGGCCGTGCGCGGATGATCACCCGTGATCATCACCACCCGGATTCCGGCGCGGCGGCACTCCGCGATCGCCTCGGGAACCTCGGCACGCAATGGGTCGGCGAAACCAATCAGTCCGACGAACTCAAAGTCGAAGTCGTGCTGGATTTCCGGCCATTCGACGCTGGCGTTATGCATGGCTTTGGCGACCGCCAGAACGCGCATACCCGAATCGGCCATGTATTCCACTTGCCGCAACACGTCTGTTCGTTCGCTTTCCGATAGATGGCACAAGTCGGCAATCGCCTCCGGCGCGCCCTTCGCCGCAACCACGTCATTGCGACCGGAGTTGTTGCGCCACAGGTGCGACATCGCCAATAAGTCGGCGGAGAGTTCATACTCCCGCGCCAAATTCCAATCGGGATGCAAATGTTCCGTCTCGGCCAGATAGTCGCGTGCAAACCGATGGAACGCCTGCTCCATGGGGTCGTGCGGCTCGGTTTCGCTGGCCAGGACGGCATATTCGAGCAGTTCGTGGAATGGTTCCGGGAAGTCTCCGTTGCCCAGCGCGCGGGTGTCCAGGATCTGTTCGCCGACACACAGGGCGGCAATGCTCATCCGGTTCTGCGTCAGCGTCCCGGTCTTGTCCACGCACAACACGGTCGCCTCGCCCAGCGTCTCGATCGCGTTCAGGCGCCGCGTCAGGACGCGGTGCCGGGCGATACGGCGCGCACCCAAGGCCAGGAACACGATCATGATGACCGGAAACTCCTGGGGCAGGATACCCATGGCCAGCGTGATTCCGGCCAGCAGTCCGTCGAGCCAGCCGCCGCGCAAGGCCCAATAGAGAGACGCCAGCAGAAGGCAGAGAACGATCCCTATGCCCGCGAGTCGCTTGGTCAGCAAGCCGATCTCGTCGCGCAAGGGCGAGTTTTCCACGCTAATGCCCTGTAGGGACTTGCCGATTCGCCCCAGTTCGGTTCTGTAGCCGGTCGCGGTGACCCGTACCAGCCCCTGGCCGCGAACCACCAAGGTTCCGGCAAAGACCTGCGCGCCATCCGGAAACTTGGCTACCGCCTCTGATTCCCCGGTGAGCATGGATTCATCGGCGGACAGTTCGTGAGCCTGAAGAACGGCGCCATCCGCCGGTATGCGATCGCCTTCGGACAGAATCAGGATATCGTCACGGACGACTTCGCGGCCGGCGATGCGGGTAGCGGCGCCATCCCGGATCACCAGCGCCCGTGGGCTGGAAAGGTCGCGCAGGGCTTCCAGCGCCGTTTCCGTGCGGCGCTCCTGCAGGATGGTGACAACCATGATGATGACCACGAAGCCAAGCAGGATCAACGCCTCGTGGGTATCGCCCATTACCAGATAGATGGCTCCCGCGCCAAGCAGGAGCAGGAACATGGGCTCCCGTACGACTTCGCCGGCAATACCGATCAGCGTGCGGCGCTGATCGGTGCCGAGTTCGTTCGGTCCGTCCTCAATCAAACGCCGGGCGGCAACCGAACTGGGCAATCCTTCCGGAAGACTATCGTTCATTTGTTCGCCAAGTCGGACAGGTCGGACGGCTCGTCACCGTCACATGAAGGCGAAGAACCCATCAGCAAAAAAGACCAGCCCGATTACCCCGACCGGCAACGCCGTCCACCAGATCTTCTTAACCTTCATCAATCCCGCGATGGAGTTAAGCAGTATGGCAACCTGAAGAAACATCACGGCCAGACCGAATGGCCGGTTGTGGCGCTTCGCCTCATCACGCTGGTCCTCCAATTCCCTCACCTTGGCCTCGATGCCCTTCTTTTCCTGCTCATAGCGAGCGACCTGCGCGTGGTATTCGTCGATCTTCTTGGCAAACGCCTCTGCGGCTGGGCTATTGGCCGTCAATGTCATTGCCTGTAGCCGCAGCAACTCGGCCTGCAACTCGTGCAGATGCTGTTTGGTGCTCTTCGCCTGGTAGTACGCCCATTGGTCAGAGGCTAGGGTCTGGTTGATGACGCTCTGGGTGGAATAGGAACTTCCCTTGAACGTGGAGAGCGTTGCGCAGACGGCGAGGATGACTGTCGCCAGCGCCATGTGGTTAAGCCAGGGTTCCTTGGGTTCGTCAGCCATGATCTTTCGATTCTTGAAGGGGCTAAGCCAGGTTTAAGGGCGCCGCGCAGTGAGAGTGTCGTCACAACTTTCAGGCAAGTCGTTGAGGCCCTGCTGTTCAAGGGAGAACGATACGAATGTCCTACCACTCTCATCCCTCAGCCATCGAATGATATACACGCTGTCGAAATCCGCTTCCTCCCATCGTGGCACAAGGCCTGGGTCGCCGCCAAGGCGCGTCATGAGAAGTCTGGTCAGGGACTCGGCCCAGTGGTGTTCCCAGGCGACGAGGTGAATGCCCGAAGGACCGGAGAGAATCCTGTCGGCCAACGGCTCGATCTCTGTCATTCCGCCGGCCACCTGAACCGGGATACCTACCCGGATTGCGAGAGGCTCAATCGTCGCCAACGGCCGCACGTAGGCATAGGGAATACCGCTGTCCGTCTTCAGGACGGCGGGATTGGGCGCATAGACCGCTTGTGGCTTGCCGTACCGCGACAGGATCACTGCGGGCAAGGCCAGAGCGCGATTCAAGCCCCGGCAGTTGAGTTGCCCCAGTCCGTCAACCGGCTTTTCTCCGTGCCGGATAATCAACACGGTGGTATCCGACTCTGCCTGCGCGGAGAAACCTGCCAGCACGAACAGCAGACCAACCACCACGTGAATTGCCAAGGCGCTCTTCGCTTGCATCAAGCTCAGCCAGGGCGGCACGTTTACCTTCGCACAATGGATTGGCAGATGTATTCGCCTCATGGTCGATTCCTTGATTTCTCTTTCCGGGCTCGGAGCCAGAACACCAAGACCGACAGCACAAATAGCACTCCAAGCATTGCGAGAATGAATGGGTGTTCGATGGCCTTCTGGATGACGTGATTCATCGTTCGCCACCGCGTTACGGGTTGCCCTGTGGCGATTCGACAGGATCAAGGTGCGTCATGACGTTGAGGACCGGGAACGCAGCCATGATCCGATTCCTGGCCGCGACGGCAATGTCGTGGCCTTCGCGGACACTGATGTTGCCGTCGACCTCCAGATGCACATCCAGCACGATGAAGTCGCCCATCTTCCGAGTTTTCAGGTCGTGGACGCCAACGACGCCTGGTGTTTCGCGCAGCGTCGTTTGAATGGCCTCGATATGCTCGTCGCCCGCCGCGCGATCCATCAGGTCGTGCAGCGCGTCCCAAGTGAATTTCCAGCCCATCTTGGCCACCATCAATCCTACGATCAGGGCGGCGACCGGGTCAAGCAGAGGGAAACCCAGGAGACTCCCGCCGATGCCCACGGCGACCACCAGGGACGATGCCGCGTCGGAACGGGCGTGCCAGGCGTTGGCGACCAGCATGGTCGACCGCAACCGCTCGGCCACGGCCAGCATGTAACGGAACAGGCCCTCCTTCACCACGAGGGCAGCAAGTGCTACCCAGAGCGCGAGTTTCTGTACCGGGACGACATTGTCAGGATTTCCGAGTTTTGCGATTGCCGACCAGAGCATGCCGATGCCGACCGCAAGCAGCAATCCGCCGAGAACTAAAGACGCCGCCGTCTCATAGCGGTGATGCCCGTAGTGGTGGTCTTCATCGGGCGCCTTGCGGCTATGCCGGACGGCGAGCAACACCACGAAGTCGGCGACAAGATCGGAAAGCGAATGAATGCCGTCGGCAATCAATCCCTGGGAGCCCGACACAATGCCGGCCACCACTTGCGAGATGGTCAGGCCAATGTTGACGACGACGCTGACCCAGGTGCTTCGCTGGGTATCCGCCGCTCGCGTGGCGACATCATCGTCTTCGGGCAATTCGGCTGGGCTCATCGGGTTTCCTGTGGCTGGCTTAATGGAGTCACTTTACAAGAGAAGGCCCCTCGAGGCCGGGGAAGCCAGGAGGGGCCGATGAGGTGACTCCCATCACAGAGTCGACTATTAGATTACGGACCATTTCTTAGCACTTGCTTAACGTGCCCCAACCGGGCTGACGTCAATCATCATCCCTGCCGTGACCTCGTGATTCGCCTGTGCGCTCGCCACCACCACGGCCCTCATGTTCATTACTGCTGCGATGGCACTCGACACAATCCTTGAAGTCGCGGATGCCCTCCTCGATATGCTCGCGCCGGATCTTCTCGGGCGTATGTTCATGGCAGCCGTAGCAGGTGTAGCGCGAATAGTCGTTGCCGACGTGGCAGGTGACGCACTTGGCGTTGTGGTCGCGGTCGAGGACGAAATACTTGTCGTGATCGAAGGTGGCCGGCGTCCAGCGTTCCTGGCTGTGGCACTGGCTGCAGTTGCCGCCGATCTGGCGGTGCAGCGGGTCGGCCGGCGCCTTGTGGCAGCCCTGGCATTCCTTTCGCGCCTCGGCCTGGAGCAGCGCATGGTCGAATCGCCCGGTCTGGCGAAAGCGCTTCACGCCGGCATGGTCGCTGTGGCAGGCGACGCAATCCTGCCGCACCAGCTTCTGGTGAAACGGAACGGCCGTCAGCGGCTTGGTCACAGGGAGTCCCTTGGTGGTGAGGCGACCAATGTCCGCCGGCTTGTGGCAAGTTGTGCAACGCTCTGACGATGCACCTGTGAAGGGCGCGTGGCAGGCAAAGCAGTCGGTGTCGATGGCGCGGTGGCCGGGAATCAGCTTGCCCGGCCCGACCATCAGGTGCGGGTAGACGAAGGCCAGCAACGCCAGGATGGCGAGGTTGATGGCGAGGACGATCTTCAGTCCCGACTTCATGACCAACTCCAGAACAGGAAGATGCTGGCGATGTGGCCGAGGGCGAGTACCGCGAAGACGACGAAGATCGGGATATGCACGCGGCGCCACTGGTTCATAGCGTCAAGCGTCACGGCGTCCCAGAACACCGCCTTTTCAACCTCGGACTTCGACAGGCCACGCAACTGGAAATGTTCGCGCTGGCCCTGCACATGGCGGCGCGACTGGTCGAGCAACAGTTTGCCAACCATGCCGCTGATGACGTTGATACCCATCGCCACCGTCGCCAGCCAGGGCAGGATGGCATTGAAGTGGATGCCGGCGTGGATCAGCACCATCAGCGAACCGAGCCAGGTACCGAACTCGTGCAGGGTGAGCAGTGATTTCGGGTTGCCGGCAGTGATGAACTTGCGCTTGCGCAGCGAGTAGATCAGCGAGCCGATGATCAGGATTGTGCCGGGGATGCCGAGGTAGCGGCCAACCCAGACGAGGTTCAGCCGGTGCAGCAGGTAGTCGCCGGCCAGCGTACAGGCGGCGAGCAGGCCGACCAGGAAGGTGAAGGGCAGGATGTGGTTGCGCCAGAGGGAGTCTGCCATCTATGCCTCCAGGGTGACGCTGGTCTTGGGCGAGCACACGCACATGAGGCAGGTGCCCGGTTCCGGATCGTAGTCCGGCGACTGGTGATAGGCCACCTCGCCGCTGCGGATGGCGGTCTGGCAGGTGCCGCATCCGCCGGCGCGGCAGCCGGAGGCAACGGAAATGCCGTTGGCCTCGGCGAATTCCAGCAGACTGTCAGCATCCGGCCGCCAGGCGAACTGCTTGCCCGAGCGGCTGAAGGTAACGGTGATGTCGCTGGTCTCTGCCGACACCTTCACCTGCGCGGCAGGCGCATTGCGCCGCTTGATCGAAGCGGGGCCAAAGGCTTCGAAATGGATGTGGGAGTCGGCAACACCCCAATCCTCGAGCGCCGGCACGAGGATTGCCATCATCGGTGTCGGGCCGCACAGGTAGTAGTGGTAGGGCTTGAGCGGCAACTGCATGCGCAGTTGGGCGACATCGACGCGGCCGGCAAGGCGGCTGGACTCGCCGGTCAGGTCGCCCGGCAACGGATCGCTAAAACAGATGCGCAGGCGGAACTCGGGGTGGCCGGCGGCCTGGGCCTCAAGTTGCGGCAGCATGACCAGTTCCCGGCTGTTGCGTACGCCGTAGAACAGCCAGACTTCCCGGCCGGGCTGCTCGGCGAGGCACCAGTTCAGCATGCTGAGCATCGGCGTGATGCCAATGCCGCCGGCAATCAGAACAACCGGGGAATTGCTCCGGTCGATGTGGAAATGGCCTGCGGGAGCGCGCACCTGAAGCACATCGCCGACGGCAACCTGATCATGCAGGAAGTTGGAGGAACGTCCCGGTGGGACATTCAGGCCCGACGGGGCTGGTACGCGCTTGACGGAGATGCGGTAATGGTCTGGCGACGGAGCGTCGGAGAGCGAATAGCAGCGGATGACTCGCTCGTTTCCACCGCTGGGTGCTGGCACGTCCAGGCTGAAAGTCAGGAACTGGCCGGGGAGGAACGCCGGTAACGGCTGCAGGTCTTCCGGCACAAGGTAGAAGGAGCAGACGGACGCGTTGGCGTCCTCCATCACCTTGCGGTCGACCCTGAAGCGGCGCAGACCTGCCCATCCGGGCGCCGGCTGTGGTTCGACATCCACGGGCGCCACTGACTCCGGCGCGGTGATTGCCATGTCCGCCGCCTGCGCCTGCAGCGCTTGGTAGCCCTGCCAATGCCGCCAGAAGACGATACTCAGATAAATCGCCACCTGTAGGGTGATTCCGAGGACGATCCAGAGAAGCAGTGATAACGAGGTCATCAATAATTGCTCTTACCCAAGCTTGGAACTTTGGGAGCCTGATTTGCCAAGTGAACAGGATAGCAATCTGCGCTTAACGCCGGATTAACGATGCAGATAACGGTACTCATTCCGTTGTACTTGGGCTCCAGAATGCCTGGCTGATGCATTCCAAGCTGGAAAGCTTCTGGATAACCGATTCCAGTCGATCTCCATCTACGGCAGTAGCTGCAAGCACGGCCTCGATCTCGACCGCTTCGTCGCCAAAGGCATGGATCACCATGTCGCGGGTCGGATATTCCGCTGCCTCCAGCGCCGCCTCGAGTTCGTGCAATGCTTCCTTTTGCCGTGCCACAGGCGCGATGACATACACGGTATTGGTTACCTCGACCGCCTGAGTATCCAGCGGCTGACGATTGATCCGGTCGACGACGGGACGAAGAAGGGTATTGGCCGCCAGCACGAATACCGAAGCCGCGATGGCCTCGAGAATCAAGTCGGCGCCGGCGCAAGCTCCAACCGCCGCTGATCCCCACAGGGTGGCCGCCGTATTGATCCCGCGCACGTTGCCTTCCTCGCGCATGATTACGCCAGCGCCAAGAAAGCCGATGCCTGAAACAACGTAGGCCAAGACATGAGTCGCACCGGCAGTTCCGCCGAGCCGATTGGCCATATCGACGAAGATTGCAGCGCCGACGGCCACAAGGACGTTGGTCCTCAAGCCTGCTGTCCGCTGGCGGTATTGCCGCTCCAGTCCGATGATGCCGCCAAGAACGAAAGCCGCAAAAAGGCTGACTGCCGTATCGGCCAGCGATGCCAGATCGATGTTCTGGATCATTTGCATGATACGAGCCCCGTCAACGCCACATCCGACATCATCGTTTCTGATCGACCTGATCGCTGCCCACAGCCCTGAGCTTCAGCGCAATGACTTCATCCAAGTACGATGAAAGTCGCTGCCGGAAGTGGCTTGGGATGTCTTCTACGCGGTCGATGTAATGGACCTCTTCACGTCGAGCGCCCTCATGATCCCCGGCGTTCAAGCAGGCCAGCGCCTTGACTTTATGGCCTGCCGCCAATGAGGCCAGTTTGTAGGCTTTTCCCAACTTCATCGGCGAAACCCCTTCCGGTCGGTAGTCCAGTTACCTGCATCGAACACTTAACCCAGCCTCGGCTTGATGCCCCTGATATCGCGGAACGATACGACGCTGATTAGCTTCTCGTTCGCATCGGTGATGGGAATCGCCCGGAAGCTGTAACGTTCGAACATCTCAACCGCATCGCGCAGGGTGTCATCGGGTCTCAACGTGACCACGTTATCCGTCATGATTTCCGCCAAGGTCTGATCGTCCTCCGCCATAATCAGTTCGCGGACATCGGTCACTCCGAGCAGTGTGTCGTCAGCGTCGACGACATAAACGTACATGATGACTTCCTTGTCCCGAGCGATCTTGCGGTAATCGTCAATGACAGTGCCGGCCAGGGTAATCGGCGGTAGTTTGATGAAGTCATTCGTTGCATAGAGCAGAATGTTCTCGTCGTGCTGGTCGATGATGCGCTGGATACGCGGGGCATCCGCCGGATCGAGCAGTTTGATGAGTTCGTCGGCCTCGTTGCCAGGGAGAGCGGCCAATAGGTCGGCAGCCTGAGGGGGGCTCATTTCGTCGATCAATTGAGCGGCATGCTCGGGTTCCATCGCGCTGATTAGTTCCCGTTGTACGCGTGGCTCGATTTCCTCAAGCGTGTCCGAGGCCAACTCCGGCCTCAACTCATTGAATACCGCAAGCCGCTGATCGTTATCCAGTTCTTCCAGGATGTCCGCCAGATCGACTGGATGGATGTCGTGGATGTTCTCCTTGAGCACATTGAGCTTGACATGCCCCTTGAACATGCCGATCTTTTCCGGCAGCGGCTGGACGTACAGCCAGGACACCGTGGCACTTTCCTCATTGTTTTCGGCGAAGAACTTGGCGATCTTCTTCAGCCCCATGCGGCGCAGCAACCGGTTGCGGCTGAAATCGACCTCGCTGGCATAAAGCTTGTCGTTCTGCAAAGCTAGCTTGACGTCGTAGACTACCTCCACCTCGTGGTCGTCCATATCGAGGATCTTCTTGTCGAGAATATGTCCCTTGAGCAGGATCGCCCCTTCGGGAACAGGTGCCTCGTAGGCGGCGAGATCGTCGATATCCGCGACGATCTCGGTGTTGGAGATCAGGCTGATCTTGTCCCACGGCAGCAGCAGCGACGGATAGCCGAACGAGCGACCGACGACCAGGTGGCTGACCTCGGGCAGTTTCCCCGTTTCGACGATCACGAAGTCTTCGAGTTTGCCCACGCGCTCGGTTTTGAGATAAACCTTGCGCCCGACGATTTCGCTGAGAAAGAAGTCTTTTTCCAGTACGGCGACCATATTGATTTCCTCTTCAGTTCAGCAGCGTGACGAACTTGTAGATCATTAAGCCAACCAAAAACAGTAGGTAAATCCGCAGAGCGATCAGCGAAATCCGTACCCCTGTCGACATCTCGATGTGCGGTTGGCTGTAGCGCTGGTTGATTTCCCGAATCTTCTGGCGGAATTGAGTGATGGTGGTGAGCATGGACGTCTCCGCTTACTTGAACAGATCCGGGAACATCACGCTGATCCCGTAGAGCGACGAGAGGATGACGATCGCCAATACGATGGTGCCGCCGATGACGTTCTCCCAGACGGTGTTGCAGTATTGCCCCATGTGCTTCTTGTCGTTGAGCAGCAGGATCAGGAACACCAGCGCAGCCGGCAGCAGCGTCACGGCGATCACCTGCACGAATAGCGTGATCAGCACCAGCGGCGCACCGGGGATGAGCACAACGATGCTGGCGGTAATCAGGGTGAAGAAGTAACTGGCGTAGAACCAGGGCGCTTCCTTGATCTTGGTATTGAGCGAGTGCGCCCAGCCGAATATCTCGCCGAAGGCCCAGGAACTGGCCAGCGAGATGCAGATGGCGCCCAAGAGGCCGGCATCGAACAGGCCGATGGCGAGGAAGGTGCCGACCCAGTGGTTGGTCTGCATCAGTTGCTCGGCGGCTTGCGAGGCACTGTCGATCTCGACGCCCTTCAGCACCGTGCCGGTGACGACGACGATGAAGATGGCAACGACCACGGTCAGAGTCGCCCCCAGCAGGGTGTCGAACTTGCCCCATGGGATGTCCTTCTCCTGGAGCCCCTTGTCAACCACCGAGCTTTGCTGGAAGAACAGCATCCACGGCGCGATGGTGGTGCCGATGTTGGCCATCAGGAAGAAGAACAGTTCGCCATTGAAGCCGCCCGGGAAATTCGGCACCAGACCGTCCTTGAGGATGTCCGAAACCGACGGCTGCACCATGAATGCGCCCGGAATGTAGATCAGGTTCAGGGCGCAAAACGCCATGGCGATCTTTTCCCAGGTCCAATAGCGCCCGTTCATGACGATCATGCCCATCAGCGCCACGACACCGACGACGGTCAGCCACGGTGGGATGCCGAATATCTTGAGCGCTGCAGCCATGCCGATAAACTCGGTGACCAGTGTCAGCCAGTCGACGATCATCAGATCGATAAGCGAGAACCAGCCCCAGAAGGCGCCAAAGCCATCGAAGATCGCCTCGGCGTGGCCGCGCTTGGTGACGGCCCCCAGACGCACGGTCATCTCCTGCACGTAGTAGGCGACTGGGATCAGGATCAGCAGGAACCAGATCAGGTTGTAGCCGTACTTGGCGCCGGTGGCGGCGTAGGTGGTGATGCCGCCAGCATCGTTGTCGGCGATCATGACCACAAGGCCCGGTCCGGCGATGACCAGATAGAGTTGGATAGCCTTGGTCCATTTGCGCAGGCGGTAATAGAGTTTGGCGAGGAAATTCATGCGAATCTAATCCTCCATAATTCCTTCGATATTCTGAATTTTGTTGCCATTTCGTTACATCCCAATGTCAGTATTCAGCATGCAGGCGAATACCCACGACATTGACCGGGCCGCGATCCGCGTTGTAGGCTGGATTGGCAATCCGCTGGAAATCAAGAGTGATATTTGAACACTTCGTCAGAGAAAATGAATAATACGTTTCGAGTATCGTCTCAGGGCGATAGCGAAGAGCGCCGTCGCCAATGAAAAATGAGATTCCGCCGGCTTCCAGATAGCGTCTGCGATCTGCCGAAATGGCATTGATCATCACCGACACTCCCAGCGTGTCGTCTGCCCGACTCCATTGGGTTCCCTTCACGGATACCCCTGCGGCAAGGGATCTGTCGACCTCGGTAAATGCGTGGGTTTCGCTTCCGCCATCGGACCACATTGCCCTAAAGAACGTGCCGGTATCGTTGCTTAATCCTTGCTCCACGTTGATGCCTAGCCCGTATTTCACTTGGTGGCTCTGGCGAACATTGAAAATGTATTGCCGCCCATTAACCGGATCGGGAACCCACCCAACAGAATTCCCATATGCCAATGCGTCGCTAAACCGGGCGAGATGGGCCTGATTGCGCCAAGCCAGTACACGAATTGCGCCAGGTTGTCCTCCCAGTTCATGACCACGTTCAATCTCGATCTGATCTCCGTAGTGCTGATCGATCCGATAGTCTGCAAACGGGCCATTGGGTTCCGTTGGGCCGGAGATTCTTCCGAAGCGAACAACCCAGTTGTCTTGATACCATTCACCGGCGAATCCCCAACTGTATCCGCGTGCGTCGGAAGCATAGTCGTAAGAGGCATGGGTCATGTTGGCCGCGCTCATGAACTGTGTCCGGGAATCTTTCGCGTATTTGTTGTTGTCGAAGATATCCAGTGCGGAGAACTTCCCAATAGTCAGTACAAAGCGATTGGCATCGACAATTCCGGCCAACTGATTTGCAGCCGCCTCGAGCGGCAGTCTTTCGCCTCCGAGGTTCCATGTCTGCCTGAGAAAGAAGCGAGGAAAATATCCCTTGAGGGTCGCTCCGGAGGTTCTGGTAATCTCACCGTTGGTTCCAGTTCCCAGGCCAACGAGATTGCCGGTAAATGCCTGGCCTTGCACAAGTTCGGTATTGAGATAGATTTCGCCGTCGCGCCAAGGGCGCAACCCCAGAAAAGCCGTCGCAGTGAACGTATAGCTCTTGTCCTGATTGGGGGTCAGGCTATTGGTGCCCGTGTAGGGAGCCCGGAACTGCGGGTGTCTTTGCCAGACATATGTGGTCTGGTAATGCGCATTCCAGACTTCGTATTCATCCTCGCCGAGCGTACTGTCAAAGGACTTCATGGCCTGAATCGACGTTTCCGCCTTGGCCGGCGATGAGGTCAATTGGCCTAGCACCAACGACGCAAGAAAAATCAATAGCCCCCACAGCAAAGCCTCTATTGGCGCTATTCTCTGCGCGATCTTGACTTCAGCGTTTCGTGGGCAGACACGCCCGGTAACAGCAATTTGACGCATGATAGTTTCCATTCCTGAGCGCGAATTCCATCTGCGTGGGGTACAAAGGCCACGAATGGAATTCGTTGGGGGAGCAAGAACAGCTAAAGCCGTTCTTCTATTTCGAACAGATCGGGCCACCTCAGCCCGACTTGGACGAAATAGGGAAACTATCTCTACAAGTTCACCGGGCTGAAGTGGCGCGTCTAGGGCAACTTTCTGGATCCATTGTCGATTCCTCTAGTTACGCGGTCGTTACGCAGTCGGAAACTGCGAATATGCCGTTTGATTTATCAAATGACGGGGCGTGAACCCTGCTCAAGCTCCAGTGGTTCCGGATATCGCCATCTTGATCAGTTTGACCAAGAGCAATCCTGCGGCGATCACCAGATACAGCCGCAGCACCCCCATCCAGACTCGGCTGGTCAGCGTCAACCGAGCCGGCGGCAGTTGGTCAAGCGGCGGCATGCGCCAGTGCAGTTTGTGTTCGGATGCCACCGCCAGTGCCAGTTCCGGAGCTACGCCACGAAACCGTTCGTAGGCACGCACCGCAAGCGTCATAACGATGCCCAGGGCAGTGCCGCCGACCAGCACGCCGAGGATCTGTCCGTCGGTGATTTCCGGAAACAGCACCGAGGCGGTCAGGATCACCGAAAGCATCACCAGCACAGCAATGACGGCGGCGGTAAAGATATTGACCTTGCGGCTGTTGGCCCACGGGCCGAGCACGGCCTTGTCGTTGCAGAGCAGGAGCAGGAACACCGTCGCACTGGGCAGCAGCACACCGGCCAGGGTCTGCACCAAGTTGGTCAGCAGCCCCAGCGGCGTGCCCGGCGTCAACACCAGCGCGGCCGCCACCACGATCAGGCCAAAAAAAACGGCATAGAAACCAAGCGCCTCGGTGGGCTTGCGATGCAGAGAGTGCTTGATCGACAGCACGTCGCCCAACGCATAAGCGGTGGACAACGAAACGGCAGCGGCACCGACGATGCAGGCATCGATCAGCGCCAGGGCAAACAGCACGGCCGGCGTGCGGCCGACATATTGCTCCATACCAACAGCGACAGCGCCGGCATCAACGAAGTTGCCGAATTCCGGCCGATCAGCGAAAGTGACAGCACTGAAACTCATCATGGCCACGGCGCCGACCACGACCAGCACGATGCCCAGCCACAAATCGACCTGCTCGTACTTCATGAAGCGCGGCGTGATCCGCTTGTCGATGATGTAGCTTTGCTGGAAGAACAACTGCCACGGCGCGACGGTGGTGCCAACAATGGCGATAATCAGGAGCATGACCTCGGACAACTTGCCACCCTCGGGCATCCTGGGCACAAAGAAGTCGTGCGCGAGTTGCCCCATCGGCGGATGCACCATCAGAAACACCGGCACCAGCAACAGACTGCCGAACACGAGAAATAGCGCGAAGCGTTCGAAGCGTCGGAAGTCGCCTGTGCTGGCGGCCAGCATGATGACGATGGCCGCAATCGGCACGCCCCATGCCTTCGAGATGCCCAGGTAGTCCAGCCCCAGCGCAATGCCGATGAACTCGGTGACGATGGTCAGGGCATTGAGCAGGAACAGGTCGACGATGGAGAAAGCGCCCCAGAACTTGCCGAAGCGCTCGAAGATCAGCCGGGCATGACCGACGCCGGTGACGGCGCCGAGCCGCAATACCATTTCCTGATTGACGTAGAGCACCGGCACGAGCAGGAACAACGTCCACAACAAAGCGGTGCCGTAGTTCTGCCCGGCCTGGGTATAGGTGCCGAAGGCGCCGGCGTCGTTGTCGCCAACCATGACGATCAGCCCCGGCCCAAGGATGGCCATCAGGGTCTTCAGTCGCTGACCGAAGTTACGGCGCGGATGCGTATCGTGATGGGCGATGGTGCCGAAGGCACCGCGAATGTCGCCGACATGGGCACTGTCGAGGACGGCGGTGGCGGCATGGTCATGTTGGTTGATGGACATCTTGAACTCCCGAAAATACGTTCGGCGTGGCCGCCTTTCAGCGGCCCAAGCCCAGGCGGCCGGCTCCGGCGAGCAAACCATAGCTGCCGATACTTACGGGGAGACCTCGATCCTGCCAGGCGCGGAGCGTGCTGCCGGGGGTGGCCTGGCTAACCGTCCAGCCAATGATCCACTGCTTGGCCACAGCGGCGCGGCCGGCGAAGGACAGGCGATTGTTTTGCGTTTTGAAGTTCATTTGAGCACCTCCGAATTCTCCCGAACGGCACGCGCCGACGGTCTGGATTACGGTGCCGGCAAAGACATCGCCGGATCAAGCGATCCGCCGCTGTCTCGTTACGGCCGATGAGCGGCGCCTTGTGGAGCGACGCAAGATCGAACCGATCCGGCAGGGAAGAGGAAGGTGCTGGAAAGAAGGATTTCCGCCGTGGCGGAGCAACTACCGAGGAAGCCTTGCTTTGACGCACCGTCCCGCTGAGTCAGCGAGACGGCGGGGGAGTATGGACTCGTGCCGCAAATCTCGCTGTTACTGCGAAGATCGACTAGAGCAACTGTCCATGTGGGAAACTCCCGAAATGAAAACGGCGCGAATGGTGATCTTGTTTCGCGCGAAAGTCAACAACAACTTTTAAGGGGCGCGATACCCTTATCAGCCTGTCATTTTCGGGCGCTGGTGCGAAGCGGCTCAGAAAGTAGCCATTCGGCGTACTCGTTGATGGCGAAACTGAGCGTCCCTCTGAAATTGATGTTTGCGTAGTGCGCCGGGCTGATTTGCGACAGCCACTCCAGATTCTCTTCCTCGGTGGCCAAGCCGTTTTCGCCAAAGATCACTTCTTGCATGCGGGTGGCTGTCCAGGCCAGACACAGGTTAGTGAGCAGCGTCAGGGAGCCGGACACAGCATACAGTTCTTCTTCCCGTTGCCCCCGCGGCTTGGAGAATGATCCGGCGTTGATGGCGCGCTGTAGTGTATGCACGGCTTCGCCATGGACCAGAATCCGGTTTACCATCCGCCGCAACTCCGGGCTCAGGAAATAGTCGCACAGGTAGATGCTGCGGATCAGCCGGCCCAGATGAACTCCGGCGCGATAGATGGGGCTGTCCGAAGAAGCCGAGCCATAGCGGGCCAAGGCCACGGTAGCCGTCGAATGCCCGGTTTCGATCGAGGCCGTGAGCCTGACCAGATCGTCCCATTCGGACTGAATTCCGCGCAGTGAGATGTTGGGAACGACGATCCCCATAAGCGCTTCGGGAACATTCCTCATCCGGCTCGGAATGTAGAGACGGCGCTCAGATGCACGCTTCAGGCGGGGACACAGCGCGAATCCATCCAGCTTGGCGATCGCCATGGCGAACTCGGTGTAGCCATGGGTATCGACCGCCAGTCGATCAAGGTCGACCTCCCGCTGTCGGATGGCACCCTCAAGAGCGGCTCCCGCTTGTCGTTCATTGAGGATGATGGGCTGATCGTAGATGACGCTCCAGAAGTCCGCCATGTGGGTATAGGTTCCAACCGACGGCACATTGCGCTTGGGGTCCAACCGGGCTACCCAAATCTTGCGGGAAACGTCGAGACTCATCATGTCGGCCGAGGCAAGCGACCCGTCACCCCAGCGCGACGCAATCGGTAGGCGCCGCTGAAATCCGACAACGGCGTCGTTGGCTGCCCGAATGACTTCCCGATCTTCGAAATACTGCATGCCGGCGAGTATCTGGTTGGGTTTGAGTTGCGGCACCATCAGGCTGACGGTCGTAGCATCCAAGGCCGTCGCGTGGGCGAGCATGCCGGCGTAAACCTGCAAGAGTTCCGTTTCCGTCCTGGCCGTCCGTCCAATGACAATCTTGCTGAAATGCACCCGGCTATCCATTTCTAGGATCAGGTTCGGCAGTTGCACAACCCCGATCCGGTTGAACACGAGATCGCGCTTTTGGTCGACCTCGATACGTTCTTCCCGTGTACCGTCCCGGGGTGTGGAGATGTTCTTACCGTTGATCTGGACGGTGCCGGCCGACACGGCAGCGTCGAGAGCCACCAGTTTCGTCTCCAATTCCGCGACCAGGGACTCGATAAAGTCTTCCGGGCGCAGCGGCAGGGACAGTTGGGCATAGCGTTTGACCTTGTCTCGCGCCCATTGGTCGGGGGCGATCATAAGGCGGTGCCGGCCGCGAAATTTCTCGCTCTGGTCGACATACACCGCTCCGCTGCGCAGGGATTTCCTCAATCCGAGCAGCGTTGCAGCTTCCAATCCGCGCATAGCACGCTCACGATCCTCTCCTTCGATGATGTCTTTCCAAGGGGAGGGGACATTGACGCCAAGCGTAGTAGGCAGTTTCCTGATGTTCTGGGTGTTGAGCGTTCTGAGGTAGTCGAGCCGTTCCTTGCCGGGATCATGCGGTTCGGCCTGGATATCGAGCTTCTGCATTTCGCTCAGAAGCGCCCGAAGCTGATTATTGGGTTCGGACAGAATCCAACGGGCGGCCGCTGCGCGTGACGGAAATTGACGGGGCTTCTGCTGTTCCGCCAGGGCGATGATGTACTCTCTAACCTCGGCATCCGAGACGGAGTTATCCTTTGCTCGTTCGACGACTTGATCGAAGGCCTCCGCTCTAGAGAGTGCCCCCTTTGCCTCGACTTCGCGGGCTTTCTCGTAGGCATTGCGGGCAATCTTGGCGATCTGGCGACCACCCAGCATGATTGCGGCGTCGGTGGCCTGCATCAAGGCCAGCTTGAGGAAGCAGATCATGCGCAGCGTCCGGGTCGGATCCTTCAGTTCCCTATATTTCACCGGTCGAATGCCTTGGAGTTCGCCAGCGTAGGTGCGGATCTTCTCGATAGCGACACTTTCGATATCTACCTTGTCAATTCCCAGCTTCTTCAGAAAGGGCTCTTCGTCGTTTGACGACGGTAAAAAGGGATGACTGACATCCCTGAGATCGAGTATCTACCTGGGTTCTCTGAGGACGCAGATAGGCAAACGATATGGGAGCAGTCATCCCGGTGGGGATTTTGGGGTACGAGGGTCAAGTGATCAAGGAAGTTCGACAGGACGAAGCGACAGGCAAGGTGACGGTGGTGTGCCGGCGTGACCGGCGCCATCGCCCCGTGGACTCGAAGAACGGACGTGCCGGTCCGATCAATCGCTGGTTGCGGCGAACGGTGCGGGATATTCCCTTGGGTGGCCGACCCTGCGAGGTCGAGATCGAGTACGCGCAGGTCTTCCTGTCGCCGTCGTGCGTGCGCGTTGAAGCCCTGCCGTTTGTGGCGCCCGGCACCCGGGCGACGCGGCGCTTTGCCCGCCTGGTGTCCGGGCTGTGCCGACACATGCCGATTGACGCCGTGGCGCGGCACACGGGGTTGTCCTGGCACTCGGTGAAGGCGCTCGATGCGGCCTCGCTGGCCGAGACAGTGGTACCGCCGCGTCCTGAGTTGCTCACGGGCATCCGCTATCTGGGCGTCGACGAGGTGGCGCGCGCCAAGGGGCATGACTACGTGACCTTGGTTTATGACCTGACGCCCGGAGAGCGCTGTGGCCGCATTCTGTGGGTGAAAGAGGGGCGTGACGCCGCTACCCTGCTGGAGTTCCTTGATGCGCTCTCGCGAGAATGCGCGGACGGCATCGAGGCGGTGGCCATCGACATGGGACTGGCCTATATCGCTGCCGTGCAGAAGGGCTTGCCGTCTGCCGCCATCGTCTTCGATCGCTTCCACGTCATGCAGATGTTCAGCAAGGTGATCCGCGATTGCCGGCGGGCGCAATTCAAAGAAGCGAAGAAACTCGACGATCTGACCGGTCAGCAGACCATCAAGGGGAGCCTGTGGCTGCTGCTCTCCAATCGCAGCACACTCAAGGACTCCGACCAGAGCCGGCTTGACCAGCTGCTGGCGCAGAACCAGCCGCTCGCGACGCTCTACACCCTCAAGGAGCAGTTGCAGCGCTTGTGGCATCAACCCACTTCGTCCGCTGACATGGCCGCCCGCCTTGATGACTGGTGCGGCTTGGCCACCGCCGCCAGGATCACTGGCTTGGCGAAATTCGTGAAGACTTTGCAGTCGCATCGCTCCGGCATTTGTGCCTACGCCGATCATCAGATCACCACGGCCCGGCTGGAGGCCGGCAACGTGTCCATTGGCCTACTGCGGCGTCGGGCGCGGGGGTTTCGTGACACCGCTTACCTCAAGCTCAAGATCTACCAACTCAACACCCCGGATACGCCATCGTTCCTCTATGCCAATGTCCCGGCGCCTGCTTCAGCAACCCGGATGTCCACCGTATGAAAACGACGAAGAGCCTCAGAAAGTCGATTCGGTCAAGCCGCTCACGCACGGCATTGATGGACTTCCGTCGTGGCGGCTGTTGCAGCCATTCGAGGGCAGTGCGCCCCGTATTGGCGTAGCGGCTTAGGACGGCACCTTCCAGCCGCGTGAAGTCGGATGCCGAAAGCTGACGCCGGATCATCCGGAAAATGCCTTCTTCGGAATCCGACATGGCGCGACGGGCAACGTCCCGAATAACTCGGTCGCCGAGGGTCAGGTAGCGATGGTGGTACAGCCAGAGCTTGCCGCGTTCTACCAGGATGTCGACACTGGCCGCATAAGCTGCCTCCTGCCGAAGGAAGGGCAGGAGGGCTCTCTGTTGTTCAGGCGTCGCACGGGAAAATCCGAGCAATTCCAGAGCCCACCACTTGTGCTCGTAAAACGTTTTCTCGCGGCTGTAGATCGTGCGAAGGCTGGCGATGGTCAGCGCAGGCTGATCCAACTGCGCAGAAATGTGCCGAAGCAACTTGGACGGGATAACCTGAGCACTTTCCAGCAGGTTGCCCGTCATTTTGATGAAGCCGACTTGAACGGCAGCGGCAACTCGGTGCTCCGCGCGAAATCGCTTGCGGAGGGCGGCGATTTCATCATCCGAAAAGGTGAAGAAGGCCCGAAGTTCGACCACTGATAGCGTCTTCGGGAATATGGTGGTGCCGAGATACTGGTGCTGCCAGCGATGGATATCAGCCATGACTGCCTCCCAGAGCATTAGCAGGCGCATCCTGCGCCATGGTGAGGTTGTTGGTCAACGAACGTATTGATAGACAGGCGATTTTGCCGATAATTGTCGGCAGGCGGACTCTAAACCCGCGTGGTTGAGCGAAGAATCGGGGAAACCGCCAAATTCAGCACGAAAGGTACGGGAACCCTATATTCGCGAGCTAATCATGGCCGGCGATGATCAGAGACTGGCTGAAATCATGACAGACAACATCATCAGCCTGGAACCCGATGAAACACTGAGAGATGCCATCGAGATGTTCGAGCGCTATACGTTCCGGGCGATTCCTGTGGTCAATGAGGATGACCATCTGCTTGGCGTTGTTTCCTTTGGAAGCATCAAGGGTCTCAAGCCACGCCTAGCTTGATGGGATATATCTCATTTATCCAAAATCATCCGTAACCCGCAGAGGAAAAGCCATGAAACTGGGAAAAGCCTACAAATTGGCTGCATTGGCCGCGGCTCATAAAACCCGTGCCATAGTGCTTCTCGAAAGAGGGGATCACGATAGTGCCAAAAAAGAGGAAATCGCCTACCTGAATCGGATTGAGGAAATTCGGCTCTTCGTCGTTTGACGACGGTAAAAAGGGATGACTGACATCCCTGAGATCGAGTATCTACCTGGGTTCTCTGAGGACGCAGATAGGCAAACGATATGGGAGCAGTCATCCCGGTGGGGATTTTGGGGTACGAGGGTCAAGTGATCAAGGAAGTTCGACAGGACGAAGCGACAGGCAAGGTGACGGTGGTGTGCCGGCGTGACCGGCGCCATCGCCCCGTGGACTCGAAGAACGGACGTGCCGGTCCGATCAATCGCTGGTTGCGGCGAACGGTGCGGGATATTCCCTTGGGTGGCCGACCCTGCGAGGTCGAGATCGAGTACGCGCAGGTCTTCCTGTCGCCGTCGTGCGTGCGCGTTGAAGCCCTGCCGTTTGTGGCGCCCGGCACCCGGGCGACGCGGCGCTTTGCCCGCCTGGTGTCCGGGCTGTGCCGACACATGCCGATTGACGCCGTGGCGCGGCACACGGGGTTGTCCTGGCACTCGGTGAAGGCGCTCGATGCGGCCTCGCTGGCCGAGACAGTGGTACCGCCGCGTCCTGAGTTGCTCACGGGCATCCGCTATCTGGGCGTCGACGAGGTGGCGCGCGCCAAGGGGCATGACTACGTGACCTTGGTTTATGACCTGACGCCCGGAGAGCGCTGTGGCCGCATTCTGTGGGTGAAAGAGGGGCGTGACGCCGCTACCCTGCTGGAGTTCCTTGATGCGCTCTCGCGAGAATGCGCGGACGGCATCGAGGCGGTGGCCATCGACATGGGACTGGCCTATATCGCTGCCGTGCAGAAGGGCTTGCCGTCTGCCGCCATCGTCTTCGATCGCTTCCACGTCATGCAGATGTTCAGCAAGGTGATCCGCGATTGCCGGCGGGCGCAATTCAAAGAAGCGAAGAAACTCGACGATCTGACCGGTCAGCAGACCATCAAGGGGAGCCTGTGGCTGCTGCTCTCCAATCGCAGCACACTCAAGGACTCCGACCAGAGCCGGCTTGACCAGCTGCTGGCGCAGAACCAGCCGCTCGCGACGCTCTACACCCTCAAGGAGCAGTTGCAGCGCTTGTGGCATCAACCCACTTCGTCCGCTGACATGGCCGCCCGCCTTGATGACTGGTGCGGCTTGGCCACCGCCGCCAGGATCACTGGCTTGGCGAAATTCGTGAAGACTTTGCAGTCG
Source organism: Diaphorobacter sp. LI3 (assembly GCF_022807955.1). Classification (NCBI taxonomy): domain Bacteria; kingdom Pseudomonadati; phylum Pseudomonadota; class Betaproteobacteria; order Burkholderiales; family Comamonadaceae; genus Diaphorobacter; species Diaphorobacter sp. LI3. The sequence continues at coordinate 2,426,893 of NZ_CP094346.1, forward strand.
CATCGCTCCGGCATTTGTGCCTACGCCGATCATCAGATCACCACGGCCCGGCTGGAGGCCGGCAACGTGTCCATTGGCCTACTGCGGCGTCGGGCGCGGGGGTTTCGTGACACCGCTTACCTCAAGCTCAAGATCTACCAACTCAACACCCCGGATACGCCATCGTTCCTCTATGCCAATGTCCCGGCGCCTGCTTCAGCAACCCGGATGTCCACCGTATGAAAACGACGAAGAGCCGGAAATTCCAAGCACCTTTCGCCAAGAGGTCGGCCCATTTATCGACGCTTGCCTGCAACGTAAGCGTTGTGCTTATCAATGCCACGAGTGCCGCACGCCGATCTAGTTGACTTTATATCCTACCCCCCCCGAGGGCAATGCTCTCAACTTTAGCTTATAGCCCTTGTGAACCCTATGGGAAACGGGTAAAATGGCGTTCGTTAAGTCATTGATAAATAGACAATATGAACTCGAATACTCGACCACGAGTCGCTGCTGTCCGAGTTCGCTGACTTTCTGCTCGACCCCGCGCTGGCCGAGCAGGTACGTCTTCGGCCTGGGGCCTTCACCCGCGATCGCAAGCTCACCCTGCCGCGCCTGGCGGCCATGATGATCTCGGGCATGTGCGCGAGCGTTCAAGCCGAACTCGACGCCTTTTTCGGTCGCCTGCATGCGGTGCCCGGGCGGATCCGCGAGGTCAGCGCACAGGCCTTCAGCAAGGCCCGCCAGGGGTTTTCGGGCCGGCTGTTCGAATTGGCCAGTGCGCACCTGCTGCACCTGGCGCGCCCGCACATAGAGGCGGCACGCTGGAATGGCCGCCGCGTGGTGGCGGCTGATGCGTCGCGCCTGCGTGTGTCGACACGCAAGACGGCCGCACTGACGGCGGACCACTACGCGTTTGCCTTGTTTCTGCCGGGCACCGAACTCACGCTGCACGCCAGTCTGCATCCGGCCGACGGCTCGGAGCGGCAGATGCTGTTCGAGGCGCTCGACGCACTCGATCCGGCGCAGGATCTGCTCGTGCTCGACCGAGGTTACGTCGGCAACACCATGGCAGCGACGCTGGCGCAACACGGCATGGCCTTCTGTCTGCGCGTCGATGCCAGCGGCTGGCGTTGCGTCGCCGACTTCCGACGCTCGAACGAGGCCGAGCGCGTGGTCACACTGTCGCCGCCCACCGCACGCGATGCCAGCACGTTCGATCTGGCCCGCACCGCCACCACCGTGCGCCTGATCCGCAACATCGCTCCGAACGGCCAGATCCGCGTCCTGATGACCAACCTGCTCGATGCCCAGTCGTATCCGGCCGCGCAGTTCAGCGCGCTCTATCACCAGCGCTGGCGCGTCGAGGAGGCCTTCAAGCGCATCAAGCATCGTCTGCGCCTCGAGGCCACGACGGGGTTGAACTACCTCGCCCTGCAGCAGGACTTCGCCGCCAAGATCCTGGCCGACAACCTGTGCGCACTGCTCAGCGGCAGCGGCACCGACGACGCCATCCAGACCGGCTCCCGCCCGAATCGCACCTACGCATTCGGCGCACTCAAGCCCATCCTCGCCGGGTGCCTGCTCGGCATCGCTCAGGCATGGGCGGCATTGCCCGATACCCTGGCCGCCATGGGCCGCAGTCGATGCCGCATCCAGCCAGGCAGAAGCTACCCACGACCGCCCCGAAGCAAGCCACATTTGCATATGTCCTATAAGGGAGCGTTAAGTTGAGAGCATTGCCCCCGAGGGGATATTGCTAGGCAATTTCGACGATGTTAAAATGCGCCCATCTCATAACAAGGGGGCCATTCGTGGACAGCTCCAGTAGTCGATCTTGGATTAGAACCACTCTGGCTAGGTAACAACAAGGGCATTCCCCCTTCTACTACCTTGCCAATTGGCGGGTAGTGGCATTTCGACAACCGGTTCCGGTTGCTCAGTCTGCTTCCCATACGAAAAACAAAGCTGAGTTCGCTTGCTCAGCGACGGCTATCGGCAAAATTGACCGGGGCCAAGGGGAAGGTATGCGTTTTAAATTCATTTCAAAGCGTGCGCTTGCGCTTTTCAGTCTGCCCGGTTTTCTGTTGGGCTCGTGGGCGCCGGCCGTCCATGCGACTGACGACATCGGCAGAGAAGAGACTCAGGTCAAGTTCCAATTTACCAACATTTCGCAATATCACCGTGCATTCGGAGAAAGGCGTCCGGCTGGTTTTGATGAGAGCAAATATTCGGGAAGCTTCCCTGTATACAGCCTGACCAATACCTCAGATCGCTCATATACGCGAACCCTGACCGGTTTTTTTGGCTTTCGGCCCTGGGTCGGCGGCGAGGTCTATCTAAACCCTGAAGTTACTCAAGGTGTGCCGTTTACCAGCAATTTGATTGGGATGGGCGGGTTTTACAACGGTGAAATTACCCGCGCAGCGGGAACCAACCCAAAGTTATACCGGCAGCGTCTTTTCCTGCGCCAGACCTGGAATATGGGTGGTGAGGAGCAAAAAATAGAAAGTGATCTGAACTGGATGGCCGGGACCGTAGACAAGAATCGCGTGGTGCTCACGCTGGGAAATTTCTCGACCTTGGACGTCTTTGACAAGAACGCCTATTCGAACGATCCGCGTCGCCAATTTATGAACTGGGGGCACATGAATAACGTGGCCTTCGACTACGCAGCCGATGCCCGCGGTTATGGCTGGGGATTTGCTGCTGAATGGTATCGAGATAACTGGGTAATGCGATTTGGACGGATGACCGGACCGAAACGGCCCAATGAATTACCCATCGACGCCCAGATATTGCGCCACTATGGTGACCAACTCGAGGTCGAGCACGACCATGAAATCAACGGCCAACCAGGTGCAGTCCGGGTCATTGCTTATCGCAACCGGGCAAAACTCGCGTCGTTCCGTGATGCCATCAACTATGGCAATTCCGTTGGCTGGGTTCCGGATGCAACCAATGGCATGGAATACATCCTGAATGTTCGTGGTGCCGAAAAAATCAAATACGGTTTTGGCATCAACATGGATCAGGCTATCTCAAGCAATCTCGGTGTCTTTTTCAAGGCTATGTGGTCAGACGGAAGAACTGAAACCTATGCTTTTGGCGAAGTGGACCGGTCGATTGCCTCCGGAGTCTCGATCAAGGGAGGCAACTGGAGTCGTGCCCAGGATACCTTGGGGATTTCATATTTAGCCCATTTCCTGTCAAAGGATCGCCGCGAATATTTGGAAAAAGGCGGCATCTCCTACTTCATTGGCGACGGGTGGTTGAACTACCGTCCCGAACAGATTTTCGAGACCTACTACAACCTGAATATCACCAAGAATCTCTGGCTTACCGCCGACCTACAACGGGTATGGAATCCGGCCTACAACGCGGATCGTGGGCCACTGAATATTTACGGTGCACGTATCCATGCCGAATTCTGATTCCCCCGGGACCGTCCATACGGGCTGTTCAGGATTCATTAAGGCTGGTGTTGTATTAATACCAGTTCAAGCTGTTCAGTAATAGGGGCGTTAAATGGTTCAAGAGCAAACGAAGGCAAGATTCATCGGATGTGGGTTGTTGGCTACAGTTGTTTTTTTGACGGCTTGTTCCCCAAATGCCCCGACCAGCGCCATATCTGGCGCAAAGTCAGAGGGTGTATCGATCCAGGAAGCCTCGCTCAAGTATCTTGAGATCGAAAGCGTGGGAAGTAGCAAAGCTGCCTTGGGCGGAGTCGTGCCCGGTCGGGTTGCGTTCCGACCGCAAGCCATGGCGGCAATCGGCACGCCAATGGCCGCACGCGTACTTTCGGTTGATGTGCGCCCAGGTGAGGTAGTCAAGGCAGGAGCCCCCCTGATAACCCTACAGAGCGCCGATGTCGCGGCAGCGCGTTCTGCCCTGGCGCAAGCTGAAGCCAGGGCGGCAGCGGCGGAAGATTTGTTACGCCGGCAAAACGAAATGGTCAAGAAAGGCGTCGGTCTGGACGTCGAGCGCTTTGGGGCTGAAACAGCCGCTCGTGAGGCTCGCGCTGAACTTGATCGGGCGGGTCGTGCCGTGGCACTTATCGGTGGGGGAAGTGGTGACCGGTTTGTCCTGCGCGCTCCTGCCAGTGGTGTTGTCCTTGCCATCAGGGCGAATGTCGGCGCGATCGTCTCGCCCGGAGGAGATGCGCTCGTTGATGTTGGTGATCCGAGCAAGCTTTGGGTGGTTGCCGATATTCCCGAGAGCGAAGTTGGCGGAATCGTAAGCGGCCAGCTTGCCGATGTCCGCGTTCCCGGTGCAGATGCTCATTTTGAAGCAGCGGTCGATGGCGTTGGCCAAGTGGTTGATGGTGAACAGAGACGCCTTCCCATATACCTTGCGCTGAAAGGCGAGGTTCGGAAACTTTCTCCGGGGATGTTGGCTGAGGTCCGTCTGAATGCTGCCGGTGAGATCGGCCTGAGTTTGCCGAGTACGGCAGTTCTGATCAAGGATGGAAGTCGCCGGGTGGTTTATGTGCAACGTCCTGATGGCAAGTTTGAAGCCCGTGTAGTACGTACAGGGGTGTCCCGTGAAGGGCGAGTGACGATTCTGGAGGGGTTGCAGTCCGGGGAGAAAGTTGTCGTTCGGGGAGCATTGCTGCTCGACAGTGAAGCCGAACAGTTGCTCTGAGACGAACATGCTGAATTTACTCATTGAGACTTGTGTCCATCGGCGCTTGGCTGCGCTTTTCTTTACGGCGGTCGTGGCTGTTTTCGGGATTCGTGCCTATCTTGATACGCCCATTGAAGCTTTTCCGGATGTGACGAATGTCCAGGTCCAGGTAATTACTCAGATGCCCGGCTATGCGGCCGAGGAGGTTGAAAGGCAAATCACGGTCCCGTTGGAGCGCGCATTGAACGGAACCCCTGGCATGACCATGCTGCGCGGGGAAAGCCTGTTTGGCCTTTCTTTGGTAACCCTGATTTTTGATGACAACGTCGATCCGTTCAACACGCGCACGGTCGTTGCCCAACGGCTAACCCAGGCTGAACTACCCGAAGGCATCACGCCATCCTTGGCGCCAGAAGCGACGCCTCTCGGAAAAATCTACCGATTCAGGCTGACCAGCGATCGCCATGATCTATATCAGTTGCGTTCCGAAATGCAGTGGAATGTCACTCGTGTTCTGCGACAAGTACAAGGCGTGGCCGATGTGGTTCCCTTTGGTGGATTTCTCAAGGAAATTCATGTCGAAGCCAATCCGGGCAAGCTCTACGCTGCCGGTCTGACACTGAGCCAACTTGAGGAGGCGATTCGCAAAGCCAACCTCAATGTGGGTGGCGGGTTCCTGCGCCATGGCGATCAGGAGCTTACGATCCGTGGCATGGGCTATATCGAGTCCGTTGAGGACATCAAGAAAATCCCGTTGAAGACCAAGGACAGTTCTGCCTTGACGGTTGGCGATGTGGCCAGCATCAAGATGGCGCCAACACCGCGACGCGGCTCCGTAGGTTGGAACGAGCACAAGGAAGTCGTTGAAGGCCTGGTTTTGATGCGCCGAGGAGAGAATCCTTCGGTCGTCCTGAATGGCATCCATCGACAGGTTGAAGCCCTCAATCAAACCATCCTGCCCACAGGCATGAGGGTTGAGGTCTCCCATGATCGCAGCGTGCTGGTCAATCACACGCTATCGACCGTTCACGAAAACCTCCTGCATGGATTCTTGCTCGTTGTTGGCATCGTGTGGCTCTTCTTGCGCAGTGCTGTCGGCTCTGGCGTTGTAGCGGTTGTCATCCCCCTCTCGCTGCTGGTTGCTTTTCTTGGCCTGCATCTGATGGGATTGCCCGCCAACCTGATTTCCATGGGAGCCATCGACTTCGGCATCCTGGTTGATGGTGCGGTGGTTTTGGTTGAAAACGTCATTCACGCCATTCGCCATGAGAAACCAAAGGACCGCAAAGAGGTCCTGCACTTGGTCATTCGATCAGCGGTCGATGTAGGACGACCGACGTTCTACGCGATGCTGATCATCATCGCCGCTTTGTTGCCGGTATTCACCTTGCAATCGGTCGAAGGCCGCATTTTCCGACCGCTGGCATTGACCTACGCCTTTGCCCTGGCCGGAGCCCTAGTGTTCTCGCTGACTGTTGTCCCTGCATTGTGCGCATTCATGTTTAAACCGGAACACGCGGCATTGAAGGAGCCTGCGTGGGTTGAAAAATTGCGTGACAACTATCGGAGTTTGCTGCGCAAAACGCTGGCCAATGGCAAAACAACAGCAATGTTCGCGCTCGGCCTTTTGTTGCTCGGTGGCGTAGCCTCGACTCGACTGGGCACAGAGTTCCTTCCGGAACTGGATGAGGGAGATCTGGCTGTTTTTGTCGAAATGCCAGCCAGCATTGCGATGGAAAAGGGCCAGGAAATCCTGACGGATGTACATAAACGCTTAATGCAGTTTCCGGAAGCGATTGATGTTCATACCGAGCATGGCCGCCCCGAAGATGGTACCGACAACGAAGGGGTCAATATGCTGAAGACCTTCGTTCGTCTGAAGCCCGCTTCTGAATGGCGGTCAGGTTGGGACAAGGCAAAGCTCATACAGGCGATGCGCGAATCTCTGGATGAAATTCCCGGCGTACGCTTCAACTTTTCACAACCTATCAAAGATAGTGTCGAGGAGGCTGTAAGCGGGGTTCGCGGCAAAGTTGTGCTCAAGATATTCGGCAGCGATTTGGCGCTGATGCGTGAGACGTTGAAGCAGGCTAAGGCTGAGCTTCTGGATGTTCCTGGAGTAACAGAGCTTGATCTCTATCGCGATGTATCCAGCCCGCAATTACGCATCCACCTAGATCGCCAGGCATTGGCAAGAGCTGGAGTGCCTATCGAAGATGCGGCAAAAACAATTGAAACTGCGCTGGCTGGACGAGTCGTAACCCAATATTGGGAAGGCGAACGCCCTGTGCCGGTCCGTTTGTTGCTGCCGAAGTCAGTTCGGGATGATTTGGAGAAAGTTGCCGACTTGAACATTCCGACCCCTTCTGGTGCCAAGGTGCCATTAAAGCAACTAGCCAATATTGAAATTAGCAATGGCGTTGCCTCAATTGTTCGCGAAGGAAACGTCCGCTTCTTGGCATTGAAGTTCAATGTCAAAGGTCGCGACATGGGCTCGGTGGTCAAGGATGCGATTGCCATCGTGGATCAAAAAATCAAAGCACCAGAGGGGCATTACTTTGTCTGGGGGGGAGAGTTCGAGAATCAGGAACGAGCGGTCAAGCGCTTGAAACTGGTTGTCCCCATCGCCGTATTGCTTGTTCTGGGACTGCTTTATGCAGCCATGGGCAATGGTCGTAGTGCCTTGGCTATTCTGGCTACCGTACCGTTTGCGCTAACCGGAGGTGCTTTCGCATTATTGCTTGCCGGGATTCCTCTCTCTGTCAGCGCGGCCATCGGATTTATCGCCCTGCTTGGACAAGTCTCTCTGATGGGCGTATTGGTGCTTTCTGCCACCGAAACCCGTCGGCGAGCCGGCGAGAACTTTCTGTCAGCGATGCTGCAAGGCGCGTCAGAGCGTTTGAGGCCGGTTCTGATGGCGTCGTTCCTCGCTCTATTTGGGTTATTGCCGATGGCTCTTTCAACAGGCGTTGGCAGCGAAACTCAGCGCCCGTTCGCCCTGGTTGTGGTAGGCGGAATGTTGTCGACCCTGTTCGTCGCGCTATTCGTTTTGCCGACTATCTACAGTTGGATTACACCTGCGCAACTGCAAACACCTGAAGAGGCTGATGCATGATTAAACGCTATGTTCTGATTCCATTGCTGCTCGTGGGTGTTTCTGCTTACGGGCAATCATTGCCGGAAACAGTAAGTCTGGACACTGTTCTGGCGTTGGCGAGTGAAACCAACCCTCGACTGTCTTTGGAGCGCCAAAGTGTTGAAGCCGCGCAAGCAGACCGACGAACAGCGGGGGCATTTCCCAACCCAACCATCAGTTATGGCAAACAACGCCAAGGCGGCACGCAAACGCAGTACGACGGCAAGTGGTCGCAAAGCGCATCGATTGACCTCCCCCTATTGATTGCTGGTCAGCGAGGAGTTCGTGTGGAGGCCGCCGAAAAAGGTATTGATGCGGCACGTGCCCGGGTGGCGGCATCAGGGAACGACTTGTCCGCTGATGCTGGCGCGGCCTACGTCGCCTTACTGGCAGCACAAGAGCGGCGAGGAGCATTGACTTCCAGTCTCAAAGAACTTGAGCGATTGCGAGAAATTGTTGCTGGCCGGCAATCTAGTGGCATGGCCAGTGAATACGATTTGCTTCGTATGGATATCGAACAGGAGTCATGGCGCAGCCGCGTAGCCGAAGCTGAAGCCGATCTGGTCGATAAACAAAGTCAGCTCGCTTCGCTATTGGGTTTTTTCGGATGGAAGCCAAGGGCCAGTGGTTTGCTAAGGCCACTGGAAGTTCGACCAGAAGCTGCTCTGCCTACCAATAACCCGTCATTGATTGCAGCGAAAAAGGAAGAAGAATTCGCTTTGGCGGGGGTAGAGGTTGCTCGCCGGGAGCGTTTCCCCAACGTGTCCATCAATGTCAGTCGCACATCGACCAGCGACCCATTTGGTGCGGCAACCGGTTTGGGAATTTCCGTTGAAATACCTATTCTTGACACACGAGGTGGCGCGGTTGATCGCGCTCGTGTCGAGGCGCAGTCCTCGGCGTTGCGGCGCCAGATATTGGAAGCCGAAATTCAATCTGATCTATCGCGCTATGCGGCACAGGTTACTCACCGATCAAACGCGCTGGAACAATTTCGCCTTCGGATGGCCTCGCGTTTCCCGGCGCTGAAGCAGATGGCAGAAGATGCCTACAGGTTAGGCAAGGGATCGATTGTTGAACTATTAGACGCAACGCGGACTCGTTTTGAAACACAACTCGCGCAAATTGACCTAACAGCCAATCTGCTTGAGGCACAGGTGCGTTGGTTGGCGGTGTCAGGGAAACTCTCCAGTCTGAATCCAAGTACAAGATGAAATGGTTTGATATCGTCTGGATAAAGAGCTGATCGTTATTGATGCACTTGATGGTGTGGCAGTGATCACAAGTACGTTTCAATATCAGGAGATACGGTGAAAAGGGTTTAGTGATGGGCCAAGTCGATCTCTACCTTGATGCAGCCGAGCGGGACAATACCCGACGCAGCTATGCCTCGGCCATTCGCCATTTTGAGATCGAGTGGCGCGGCCTTCTGCCGGCGACGATTGACTCGATCGCCCGGTATCTGGCTGAGCATGCCGAATCCTTGACTCTGAACACCCTCAAGCACCGCTTGGCCGCCTTGTCGCGCTGGCATCAGGAACACGGCTTCCCCGACCCGACCAAGGCTGCCAAAATTCGCCAAGTTCTTAAAGGCATCCGAGCGCTGCATCCAGCCCAGGAAAAACGCGCCAAACCATTGGAACTGGAAATCCTGCAGCAGACCAACGACTGGCTGGTGCAGGCGACGGCTGCCGCCGTTGTCCGAGGCGATGCCGGCAGCGCGCTGCGACATACCCGTGACCGGGCCTTGGTGCTGCTCGGATTCTGGAGGGGATTCCGATCCGATGAATTGACCAGTTTGTGCATCGAATTCATCGAGATCAAGCCTGGCGAAGGCATGACATGTTTTCTCCCGCGGAGCAAAGGGGATCGCCAACTGGAAGGGCGAAAGTTTTCCTGCCCGGCACTGTCACGGTTGTGTCCCGTGGAGGCAGTCGAGGATTGGCTGGCCTTGTCCAAACTCAAGGATGGCCCGCTTTTTCGCAAAATTGACCGTTGGGGGCATCTCTCAGGGAGCGGGCTTCTCCCCGGAAGCATCATTCCCATGCTTCGCCAGTTTCTGGCGCGAGCCGGTATTGCTGATGCCGACGCATTCAGCAGCCACTCCCTACGCCGGGGATTTGCGCAGTGGGCCGGTTCGAGCGGCTGGGATATCCGGGAGTTGATGAACTACGTTGGCTGGCGCGATGTTAAAGCCGCAATGCGCTACCTAGATGGCCTCGATGTCGGTCTCAAGTCGCGTTTTGAGCAAGGGCTTGAGCAAGGATTGCAGCCCTCAGTGCCATCTCCATCAAAACCAACTTCCCAATTGCCAGCTCTCCCGGAAGTGGCACTGACGACGATTGAAGTTTCCATCCTGCTAACGTCATTCAACGGAAGTAGCCGAGGCAGAATCAGGGCGCTTCGTGATATCACGGAAAGCTGTCTGGCTCGTTTTCAGGCGCAGCAGATCAATGGCGATGGCAATCTGTATCGGATCGCCGTTCCGACCATCTCGCTGGAAATATTGGACGATCATCTGTACACCTTGCTCGATGAAATCCACCAGATTGCCGATGCCCGTGAATGCTTTCTGGAGGCAGTCTGCCGCGATCCTGCCAGCGGCAGGCACTGGGACTGATGTTGCATGACCCAGCTTCACGAGACCGCCTATCCTCGCCTGAAGGCAGACCCGTCAGCACAGGATCTCGACGAGATTTATACCCTGACGCCCGACGAAATCGCTTTTGTCGACAAGACGGTGAAGCGTCCCGTTGCCCGTTCGGCAGCCTTCATATACCTGAAATTGTTTCAGCGGCTTGGCTACTTCGTCCATATCAGGGATGTGCCAGCGGTGATCCGCCAGCATATTGTGGCCCAAACGGGGTACCGACAGGCAAGGCTTGAGGAACTCCGGCAGTTCGACCGGACAACGACGCGAACAACCTTGATTACTGCGCTACGACGTTATCTGAATGTTCGTCCGCTGAATGATCAAGGTCGTGCCTGGTTACTGCACGTGGCAGAAAGCGCAGCGGACAGCCGGCATGTAGTGGCCGATATCATCAACGTGATGCTTGAAGAGTTGGTGCATCATCGCTATGAGTTGCCCGGATTCTCCACGCTTGATCGGCTGGCCATCCAGGCCCGGGAAAAAATTCACGATGTCCATTTTGCGAGCATTGCCGATCAGCTCGACACCAAAGTAAAAGTCCTGATCGACAACCTCTTCAAGGTCAAATCGGGCGAAACCAGCAGCACTTGGAACCTGCTCAAGAGGGAGCCGAAGAAGCCGACCAACAAGGAAACCCGCTCTTATCTTCAGCATATCCGTCGGCTCCAGTTGCTGGTCGACCAACTGCCTAAACCCGACATTCCCGTTCCGAAACTCAAGCAATACCGCTACATCGCCCGTTCGCTGGATGCGAGTGAAATGGCGGAAATGAAACCGCAGAAGCGCTACGCGCTAGCGGTCATCTACATCCGTTCGCAATTCGCCCAGACGCTCGATGATGCGGCCGACCTGTTCGTACGCATGCTCCAAAACCTGGACAATCAAGCACGCAACAAATTAGGCGAGTACCAACAGGAACACCTCCAGCGGACCGATCGTCTGATCGGCCAGTTGAAAGAGATGTTACTGGCCTATCGGATCGACGGCACGGACCACCAACGGGTGGAGGCCATAGGTGGCAGCCTGATTGCTGAAGTCGACGACCTGGTGGCTATCTGTGACGAGCACATGGCCTACGCTGGACGCAATCACCTGCCATTTCTCATCCAACCCTACAAGATGGTTCGTGCTCAGTTGCTGAACTGCATCGAAATCGTCAACCCGCAAAGCAGCAGCGAAGACGACACCTTGACCCGGATGATGAAAGCGCTGCAGGCGCTACGCGGCACACGGCATGAAGTCGTTCCGTTGTCGTTGGTCGGGCTGGATGCCAAAGATGATTTTCTGTGGCTGCCTACGGTCTGGCGAAAACTCGTCATATCTGAACGCACCGACGGTCAGGTCGTTGCCATCAACCGCCGTTACTTCGAACTGGCGGTCCTGTACGCGATCCGCGATGAACTGAAATCGGGCGATCTGTTTATCCAGCATGGCGAACGTTACGACGACTACCGGGAGCAACTGGTTGATGACGACACACTGAATCGCGAATTGGGCCAGTATGGTCAGGTCACCGGTGTCGAAACAAATTCCAGGGCCTTTACCGAGTCCTTGAAGGCGACTTTGCTGGAGACGGCTGAGGCTGTCGATGCCGAATTTCCCGAAAATGCCTATGCCGAAATCGTCGATGGCAGGCTGATCCTGAAGAAACCGCCAGCCAGCGAACCGCCGCCCGGCATCAGGGCAATCGACCAGTTGATCACCGAGCACATGGAGAACATCAGTATCGTCGACGTACTGATCGATACGGAGCGCTGGTTGCAATTGCACAAGTTGTTTCGGCCTTTGATGGGAACCGAAAGCCGGATCGAGGAATTGCGGCCACGAGTGATCAGCACCTTGTTCTGTTATGGCTGCAACCTCGGGCCGACCCAGACGACGCGCTCAATTCGGGGTATGAGCCGCAAGCAGATCGCCTGGCTCAACATCAAGTACGTGACGGAAGATGTGCTGGAAAAAGCCATCGTCAAGGTCATAAATGCCTACAACAAATTCGAATTGCCTGGCTACTGGGGATCAGGCAAGCATGCCTCGGCCGACGGCACGAAATGGAACCTCTACGAGCAGAACCTGATTTCCGAACATCACATCCGCTACGGCGGCTATGGCGGTATCGGTTACTACCATGTGTCCGACAAGTTCATTGCGCTGTTCAGCCACTTCATTTCCTGCGGCACCTACGAGGGCACCCACATCCTTGACGGGCTAATGACCAACACCTCGGATATCCGGCCGGACACCATCCATGGCGACACCCAGGCCCAGAGCTACACGGTGTTTGCACTTTCCCATCTATTAGGCATCAAACTGATGCCGCGCATCCGTGGCATCAAGGATCTGGTGTTCCATCGGCCCGACAGCAACAAGAAATTTGCGCATATCGACCGGCTTTTCAGCGACGACATCAACTGGCAGATGATCGAGACCCATTTGCCGGACATGCTGCGTGTGGCAGTTTCCATCAAGCTCGGAAAAATTTCCGCCTCGGCCATCCTGCGTCGCTTGGGAACTTACAGTCGAAAGAACAAGCTGTATTTCGCCTTCAAGGAACTCGGCAAAGTAATCCGAACCATGTTCCTGCTGAAATACGTTGGCGACGTCGAACTTCGCCGACTCATCCACGCGGAAACCAATAAGTCAGAGCAATTCAATGGCTTCGAGAAAAAACTATTCTTCGGTGGAGAAGGGGTGATTGCCGAAAACCTCCGCCATGAACAGCGCAAAATCATCAAATATAACCATCTTGTCGCCAACTTGGTCATCTTGCACAACGTGGTGGGGATGAGCCGGGTGCTGAAGCAAATCCAGGCTGAAGGGACTGTGATCAACCAGGAGGTTCTGGCTGGACTGGCTCCGTACCGATTGGAGCATATCAATCGTTTCGGCGACTACGTTTTGGATTTCCGGCGCAAGGTTGATGCACTGGATGAGGGATTCCGAATACTGGAGATCGAATCGCCAAGCCAAACCGAGTGACCAAGTGAGAGCAGATCGGCGAAGCTGGTTTTCGCATCAGCCAAGAAATTTTCTTTTTAGGAACAACTCGCTAAGCGGTTTTTTTGAGGATTTCACACGATTCCCGGCCAACCCTCAATATGTAGCACGCCAGACACAAAAAAGCCCGGCATTACCGGGCTTTCGCAGGCTTGGCGCATCCAGGCTCAGGGAGCCAGAATCACCTCCACGCGGCGCGCCTCGGCATTGCTGCCGCTGCCCTGCGTGGCTTCGGGCTTCTTCAGCTCCACCTTCTCTTCGGCCACACCCAGGGCCTTCAGGGCGTCGCGCACGGCCAGCGCGCGCTGCTTGGCCAGCTCGGCGTTCACGGCCGCGTCGCCCGTGGCGTCATGGAAGCCCGACACCACCGCGGTCTTGCCGCCGTCCACCACGCCCTTGACCACGTCGCCCAGCGCTTCGTTGGCGCCCGGGGCCAGCTCGGCCTTGCCGGTGGCGAAGAAGAACTTCACCACACCGCCCTCCACCACCACGCTGGCGGCGTCCTCGGTGATCATGATCACCACGCCGGGCGCGGCTGCCTCAGCCGCAGGGGCCACGGCGGCGGCCGGCGCCTTGGGGGCGTGGGCAATGCCACGCTTGTAGACCACCACGCCCACGACGGTGGAGACCACCAGCGCGATCAGCGCAAAGAGGAACCCGAGTGCGAAGCGTTGCTGGCTGTCGTCGTCGGAGCTGTTGAAGGACATGTTGAGAACTCCCGTGAATAATCGGTGCGTTGGACAAAACCCATCGATTGTAGAGTCTCGCCATGCCGCCGCTTGCCGCTCCCCTGCGTGACCCCGCCCCCATGCTCGACCGCGCGCTGCATGAATGGGGCGGGCGGGACGACCTGTGGATCTTTGGCTATGGCTCGCTGATCTGGCGGCCCGACTTTGCCTACGCCGAGCGGCGCGCGGCCACGGTGCACGGCTGGCACCGGGCTTTGAAGATGTGGAGCCGCGTGAATCGCGGCACGCCCGAATGCCCGGGCCTGGTGTTCGGCATGCTGTCGGGCGGCAGTTGCCGCGGCATGGTGTTCCGCGTGGACCACAGCCACGCGCGCCAGGTCATGGTCAACCTGTGGCAGCGCGAGATGGTCCTGGGCGTATACGACCCGCGCTGGCTCAACTGCCGCACGCCCCAGGGTGCGGTGCGCGCGCTGGCGTTCACGCTGTCGCGCAAGAGCCCCAGCCACACGGGTGTGTTGGCGGACGAGGAATACCGCCGCATCTTCGCGCAGGCCAGCGGCATCTACGGCACCACGCGCGACTACGCCGAGGCCACGCACGCCGAGCTGCAACGCATGGGCATTCACGACCGGGCGCTCTCGCGTCTGATTGCGTTGGCGCGCGAACCGCGTTAGCTTGGCGGTTTTCAACCCTCCTGGAGAAATCGCATGTCCCTTCGCTACCTCCCCACGGCCGCGGCCCTGGCGGCTGCCGTCGCACTCGCCGGCTGCGCATCCATGTCCAGCGCGCCCTCGGCCACCGCCCGGCTGGAGCCTACGCGCGGCAACAGCACCCAGGGCACGGTGCGCTTCGTGCAGAGCGGTGATGCGGTGCGCGTCAGCGGCACGGTCAGCGGGCTCAAGCCGGGGGCGGAGCACGGCTTTCACATCCATGAGAAAGGCGACTGCTCCAGCGGGGACGGCAACAGCGCGGGCGGCCATTTCAATCCCATGGGCACACCGCATGGCCAACACGGCAAGGGACCGCACCACACCGGCGACCTGCCCAGCCTGCGCGCGGACGGCAACGGCGTGGCCACCTTCAACTTCGAGTCGCGCAGCATTCGCGTGGGCTCCGGCGCCACCGACATCGTAGGTCGCGGCCTGATCGTGCATGCCAACCCCGACGACTACGTCACCCAACCCACCGGCAACGCGGGCGCGCGCCTGGCGTGCGCGGTGATCGCCGGTCGCTGATCGTGCAGGGCTCGGCGCCCTGCGGGCACAATCCCCGCATGAGCCACAGCCCTCTTTCCTCCTCCATCGCCGACCTGCGCAAGAGCTACGAGCGCGCCGAGCTCAGCGAGGACGCCTCCCACGCCGATCCCTTGCTGCAGTTCGACCAATGGCTGCGCGAAGCCATCGCTGCCCAGGTGCCCGAGCCCAACGCCATGACCGTGGCCACCGTGGGCAGCGACCTGCGTCCCAGCACCCGGGTGGTGCTCATCAAGGGCTATGACGCACGCGGCATCGTCTGGTACACCAACTACGACAGCCGCAAGGGCCGCCAGCTGGCCGGCAACCCCTATGCCGCGCTGCAATTCCACTGGGTGGAGCTGGAGCGCGTGGTGCGCATCGAGGGCGTCGTGGAAAAGGTGAGCGACGAGGAAAGCGACACCTATTTCCACAGCCGCCCGCTGGACTCGCGCATCGGCGCCTGGGCAAGTCCGCAAAGCCAGGTCATCCCCAGCCGGGGTGTGCTGGTGGCCAACGCCGCCAAGTATGGCGCGCAGTTCCTGCTCAAGCCGCCCCGCCCGCCGCACTGGGGGGGCTTTCGCCTGCGGCCGGATCAGTGGGAGTTCTGGCAGGGCCGCAAGAGCCGCCTGCACGACCGGTTGCGCTACCGCCTGGAGGACGGCGCGTGGGAGCGCGAGCGGCTGGCGCCGTAAGCGCCCGGAAGACGCCCTGCTCCACGCGCGTCTTCAACGCATGTTCAATGCATGAAGAACTGCGCCAACACCAGCACCACCGGCAGCGTGATCAGCGCCAGCGCGGTGGACAGCGCGATGGCCGAGGACACCTCCTCCTGCATCACGCCATAGCGCTGCGTGAACAACAGCACATTCGCGCCCACCGGCATGGCCGCGGCGGTGAACATCACCGCGATCGCCGGGCCTGACAGCCCCAGCGCCCACGCCAGCGTCCCCAGCGTGGCGGGCAGCGCCAGGTTCTTGATCATCGCCACCCGCAACGCGCCGCGCCAGTGGTTGCCAATGCGTGTGTGCGCCAGCGCAATACCCACCAGCAGCAGCGCCATGGGCCCCAGCGCCGCCGCCAGCACCTGCAGCGGGCGGTCCAGCATCTCGGGCAGCTTCCAGCCCGTCTGCGCGAACAGCAGGCCCGCCAGGATGGGCAGCGGCACCGGGTGCACGATGCTGTTGCGCACGGCCTGCCACACGGTGTGCGCCATGGGGCGCGGCGCTGCACTGCCGGTGCGCTGCTGCTCGCGCGCCTCGGCCAGCTCGAACACCATGGTGGCCGCCGTCAGCAGCACCAGCGAATGCAGGGACACCAGCGTGAACAGCGTCACCAGGCCCTGCGGCCCATACACCAGACCCATGAGCGGCGCGCCGATCATCACCAGATTGCTGAAGGTGTGCGCCAGCGCCCGCGCCGCCGCGGCCGTGGAGAACCGGCTGAACGCCAGCGTCAGCCCGAACAGCAGCGCCGCCGCGCTGAAGTACAGCAGCACGGGCTGAAAGTCCAGCTCTTGGAGCCGCACATTGCCCATGGTGCGAAACAGCAGCGCGGGCGTGAGCACCAGGAACACGATGTTGGACAGATCTGGCACCGCCGTGGCGCGCACCCAGCCCACGCGGGCGGTGAAGTAGCCGATGCCGATGCACAGAATGACGGGAACCAGGGGAACGAGGATCGAGGACAGCAAGGTGGGCAGAGGGTCGAGGTGCCGGCGCGGCGCCGGGCGGCAAGTGTAGGGCCTGGGGATGCGGCGCGCTTGCACTCATGAATTAATAGCTGCCAGCGCTTGATGGACAAGCGCTGGAGGCCAAAAACGCCCTAAATCCCTTGCAACTGTGGCCCGGCACCGGACCTGGGACAATATTGGCCCCGGCCTCGCTCCCTTGTCCCCCAGACCGCCCCGTCCTTCACCGTGCACGCTACGCCCTCCTCCATCGCCCACAGTCCCTGGCGCATGTCCGTCGCACCGATGATGGACTGGACCGACAGGCACTGCCGCTACCTGCACCGCCTGCTGTCGCGCCACACGCTGCTCTACACCGAGATGGTGACCACCGGTGCGCTGGTGCACGGCGACGTGCAGCGCCATCTGCGCTTTGACGCGGCCGAGCACCCCGTGGCGCTGCAGTTGGGCGGCAGCGAGCCGGCCGACCTGGCGCACTGCGCCCGTCTGGGCGAGCAGTGGGGCTATGACGAGATCAACCTCAACTGCGGCTGCCCCAGCGAGCGTGTGCAGCGCGGCGCTTTCGGCGCCTGCCTGATGAACGAGCCGCAACTGGTCGCCGACTGCGTGAAAGCCATGGTGGACGTGGTTCAGGTCCCGGTCACCGTCAAGCACCGCATCGGGATCGACCAGAACGAAGACTACGGTTTCGTGCGCGACTTCGTGGGCGTGGTGGCCGACGCGGGCTGCCGCGTGTTCATCGTGCATGCGCGCAATGCGTGGCTGAAGGGCCTGTCGCCCAAGGAGAACCGCGAGATTCCCCCGCTGCGCTACGACGTCGCGGCCCGGCTGAAAGCCGACTTCCCGCACCTGACCATCGCCATCAACGGGGGCTTTCAGACCGACGCCGCGGTGCTGGAGGAGCTGGCCCGGGTGGATGGCGTGATGGTGGGCCGCGAGGCCTACCACAACCCCTGGTGGCTGGCGCGCTGGGACGAGCAGTTCTTTGGCGCCGCGCCCGCCGCGCTCACGCGCGAGCAGGTCGAGGAAGACATGGTGACCTACATGGAGCGCGAAGCCACCGCGCACGGCACGCACTGGTATGCGGTGGCGCGCCACATGCTGGGCCTGCGCAACGGACTGCCCGGCGCGCGACGCTGGCGCCAGGTGTGGAGCGACCACCGCTTGAAACACCTGCCCGCGCGCGAAGTGATGGCCCTGGCGCGCACCAAGCCGGGCGCCACCGCGCCCGATGCACTGCGCGCAAGCGCCGTGCAAGCCGGCGCCCTGCCAACGGAGCCGCTCAGCCTTTGAGGCCCGCCAGCCAGTCCCGCAGCGGCTGCGGCAGCCCGAACAGATAGCCCTGCAGGCCATGGCAGTGGTGGGCGATGAGGAAGTCCGCCTGCTGCCGCGTCTCCACCCCCTCGGCCACCACGCGCAGGCGCAAGTGGCGCGCGACCGAAAGAATGGCCTGCACGATCGCCGCATCGTTCGCGTCGGAGGGCGCGTCCTGTACGAAGCTGCGGTCGATCTTGAGTTCGTACAGCGGCAGGCGCTTCAGATACGCCAGGCTGGAGTAGCCGGTGCCGAAGTCATCGATGGAAAAGCGCACGCCCAGCGCCACCAGCTCGTGCATGCGCCGGGCGGTGTCCTGCCAGTTCTCCACCAGCAAGCTTTCCGTGACCTCCAGCGTGAGCAGCGCCGCGGGCGCGCCCGTGCTGTGCAGCGCCGCGCGCACCTGCTCCACGAAGTCCGCCTGACGGAACTGGCGGGGGCTGACATTGACCGAGATCGACAGCGCCCGGCCCTGCTGGTGCAGTTCGGCCAGCGTGGCGCAGGCCTGCTGGATGACACGCGCACCCATGCGCACGATCAACCCCGCCTGTTCCGCCACCGGGATGAACTGCGCCGGCGGCACGAAGCCGCGCTGCGGATGCGGCCAGCGCAGCAGCAGCTCCGCGCCGATGAGCTGGCCGGCGGCATCCACCTGCGGCTGCGCATAGGTCAGCAGCGCGTCGTTGTCGACCGCGCTCTTGAGGTCCTGCAGCAGCGCCAGGCGCTCCTGCGCTGCGGCGTGCATGTCCTGCTCAAAGAAGCACACCTGGTTGCGCCCCCGGTCCTTGGCACAGAACATGGCCGTGTCGGCCTCGCGCAGCAGGTCTTCCACGCCCTCACCGTTCTTGGGAAACAGCGTCACGCCGATGCTGCCGGTACTGCCGTAGTGCACCCCGCCCAGGTCATAGGGCGCATCCAGGCATTCGCGCAGCTGCTGGGCGCGCCGGCAGGCCTGCTCACGCGCAACGGAAGGGCCGTCGCCCAGCCGCGGCACCAGCATGACGAATTCGTCGCTCCCCAGCCGTGCCACGGTCTCCTGCGGCCCGGCCGCGTCCTGCAGGCGCGCGGCGACCTGCACCAGCAGCCCGTCGCCTACACCGTGGCCGCGCGCGTCGTTGATCTCCTTGAAGTTGTCCAGGTCGATGTAGAACAGCGCGCCCATGCCCCCCTGCTGCTGGGCCGTGACCAGTGCATCCTGCAGGCGCTGCAGCAGCAGGCGGCGGTTGGGCAGGCCGGTGAGCGCGTCGAAATACGCGAGCCGGTACATGGCGGCCTCGGCTTCGTGGCGCCGCGTGACGTCGCGCGACAGCGCGATGAAGTGGCGCTGGCCCGGGCCGGCCCCGGTCTGCGGCGCCCCCCCCTGCTTGCAGGCCACGGATAGCTCGAACCAATGCTGGCTGCCCCCGATGTCCAGGCTGTACTGCCGCCCTTCGGAATAACCGTACTCGGCCGCCTCGTCCAGCGCAGCCATGCATTCGGCGGCGGCAGCGGGCGGCAACACATCCCCCAGCGTGCGCCCCACCAGCGCCTGGGCGCGCGTGCCGATCAGGTCCGCGCGGGCGGACCGGTAGTGGTGGATGCCTCCCTGTGCGTCCACCTCGAACAGTAGATCGGGCACGGCATTGAGTGTGGCTTCCAGCTCATCGCGCGTGCGGCGCAACTCGCGCGTCATCTCGCGGGCCAGCGCCATGGCCCGCTGTCGCGCGTTCACCTGCTGCCCCACGAACCATCCCGCCAGCAGGCTGAAGGCGGCGCCCAGCAGGGCAACCAGATGGTGTGTGGATCCTTCGAAGCGCTGCTCGAATGAGGGCAGCGGGTACAGCACCAGCGTCCAGCGCCTGCCGCCTACGTCGTAGCTGCGCACGGCCTCCAGCCCGCCATTGACCGCGTGGGGTGCATAGTCCGTGCGCGACGCAAACACGAGCACCCCACCTGCCACCGAGGGGCCGTCATGGATGGCCAGCGCAAGGTCGCTGTCCAGCTCGCGCGCCAGGCCCTGGATCACGTCGTCCATGCGAAATGGCGCGGCCACCCAGCCTGCAATGTTCTGGCGGCGCTGGGCCAGAGTGTCCACGGCAGCGTGTCTGGCATACAGCGGCAGGTACATGACCAGGGAGCTGCCGGCATCCCCTTCGCGGCTGCCCAGCGGGCCCGACAGCGCCAGCGTCCCGGAGTCGCGCGCGCGCAGCAGCGCCTCGCGCCGCACCGGCTGCAGCATGGCATCCTGTCCCAATTCCTGCTGGTTTTCCGGCGTTTGGGGTGCGATGTGCGTGATCAACGCCTGCCCCGTGCGCGCCCCGGTGGATTCCGCCACGCGTGACAGCAGCGCCACGCCCTGCAGGCCCGGGCGTGTCTGCGGCAGGTGCAAGGCCTCCACATAGGCCTGGAATTCCTGCTGGTCGATACTGTCGGAGCCTTCGTAGTAGCCCTTGACGCCACGCAACACCATTTCGTAGGCGGCGATGCGGTCCGACAGGTTGGAAACCACGCGGTCCACGGACAAGGCGAAAGCCTGCAGCCGGCGCTCGTCCCGTGCGCGCTCCACACCCTGCCAGACCAGATAGGTGACGGCGAGCAGCAGCAGTGAAAGCACCACTGCTGCAATCATGCCCGGATGCCATGGGGCCCAGTGCTGTGCGAACCCCCTCGGGGCAGCCACCTCTTTATTCATGCGTTTCCTCATGCCCGGATGCCATGGGGCCCAGTGCTGTGCGAACCCCCTCGGGGCAGCCACCTCTTTATTCATGCGTTTCCAAGCGTCGCATAGCGACCGCCGCAACACAATAGGGAAGCGCCAGATTGCCGTGCGCCGCGCGGCCCGTCTGTGGGACGCGGCCTTGTCCTACCCCGCCGAGGGTCACCACAGGCCCTTCCCTGCCCTACCATCCGTGGCTGTCCCTTGACCCCTGCGCCTGCCGTGCCCCTCCCCTCACCCGCGACCCATCTCACCCCTGAGGAGTCCGCGTTCCACGCGTTCTATGCGCAGGAGCGCCCGGCGCTGGACCACGCCTGCGCGTTCTACATGGCGCTGCTGCAGTCGCTGCTGTCGCAGGCGCGCCACATCGACATTGCCAAGATCGAAGGGCGCGTGAAGGACCGCGATGAATGTCTGCGCAAGTTTTCGCGCAAGTACCGCGCGGCGCTGGAGGAAAGCGGGGCCCCCTATGAAATCCGCCCCTACATCACCGACCTGATCGGCGTGCGCGTGGTCTGCCTGTACGAGGACGAGCTGGAGAAGGTGGCGCAGATCGTCCAGTCGCACTTCGACGTGATCGACGTGACCGACAAGGTCAGCGCCCTGGAGGGCACCGAGGCCTCTTTCGGCTACAAGGGCCTGCACCTGGACCTGCGGCTCAACGCCGTGCAGGCCGCCCTGCCCGAGAACGCCGCCTACGCGGCGCAGCCGTTCGAGCTGCAGGTGCGCACCATCATCCAGGACGCGTGGAGCGTGCTGGACCACAAGATCAAGTACAAGAAGTCGATTCCGGCCGAACTCAAGCGCCGCATCAACGTGCTGTCCGCCCTGTTCGAACTGGCGGACCGCGAGTTCCGCCAGATCCGCGATGCCACCGATGCCGAACTGCTCTACGCACCCGACGAGACCACCGAGGCCGAGACCGAAGCCAGCCGAACGCCGGCGCCCGGCAGCGAGCTCAACGCCTTCACGTTCCTGAAGATTGCCCGCCATTTCTTCAAGGACGTGGAGTTCGACGCGCAGAAGGTGGACCTGTTCGTGGACGACATGCGCGCATGGTCACCGGGCATCACGCGTGCCCGCTTCAACACGCTGATGCGTGAAACGATTGCCACCGTCAAGCGCTACAAGCAGTTCTACGAGGCGCAGAACCCCGAGGGCAGCTTCAACCCCTTCACCGTGATCCGCCACTGCCTGTACCTGGGCGACCGGCAGGCGTTTCGCCGCGCGCTGCGCAACAGCTCGCGCGAAGCCTTCGAAGCGT
The DNA here is from genome assembly GCF_022807955.1 of Diaphorobacter sp. LI3. Lineage (NCBI taxonomy): Bacteria > Pseudomonadati > Pseudomonadota > Betaproteobacteria > Burkholderiales > Comamonadaceae > Diaphorobacter > Diaphorobacter sp. LI3. Next base: position 2,449,165 of record NZ_CP094346.1, read on the forward strand.
GGTTGCAGGAAAATCCCACCCTGATATAAGTCAAATCGACCTCCAGCGCTTGTCCATCAAGCGCTAACAGCTATCAAAGGTATAGCATCAAGCCCGCCCGCCAATGTCGCGCGCGGGACACTGAATGCGTAGTTGCACGACACGCAAGCAAATGCAACTGCTGATATATTGCACTGCAACATAACTTGGTCCTGCCCCATGCTGTACACCCTCTACGAGACCCAGCGCTCCCTCATGGAGCCCTTCGCCGACCTGGCGCAGGCCGCCGCCAAGTTCTACAGCAACCCGCTGTCGCCGTTCAGCGAGACGCAACTGGCCCATCGCATTTCGGCGGGCTATGAACTGCTGTACCGCCTGGGCAAGGACTACGAGAAACCCGAGTTCGGCATCAGCACCGTGGACGTGGATGGCGTGAGCGTGGCCATCCATGAGCGCGTGGACGTCGACAAGCCGTTCTGCGAACTGCGCCGCTTCAAGCGGTTTTCGGACGACCCGGCCACCTTGCTCAAGCTCAAGGGCCAGCCCGTGGTGCTGATCGTGGCGCCGTTGTCGGGCCACTACGCCACGCTGCTGCGCGACACCGTACGCTCCATGCTGGAGAGCCACAAGGTCTACATCACCGACTGGAAGAACGCGCGCATGGTGCCGCTGCAGGAGGGCGAGTTCCACCTGGACGACTATGTGAACTACGTGCAGGAGTTCATCCGCTACCTGCAGGGCCAATACGGCAACTGCCATGTGATGAGCGTCTGCCAGCCCACCGTGCCGGTACTGGCCGCCGTCTCGCTGATGGCCAGCCGCGGCGAGACCACGCCACTGTCCATGACCATGATGGGCGGCCCCATCGATGCGCGCCGCTCACCCACGGCGGTGAACAACCTGGCCACCCAACGCAGCTTCGAGTGGTTCGAGAACAACGTCATCTACCGCGTACCCAGCAACTTCCCCGGCGCCGGCCGCCGCGTGTACCCGGGCTTTCTGCAGCACACGGGCTTCGTGGCCATGAACCCGGACCGGCACGCCAGCAGCCACTACGATTACTTCAAGAACCTCATCAAGGGCGATGACGCCAGCGCCGAGGCCCACCGCAAGTTCTACGACGAATACAACGCCGTGCTCGACATGGATGCCGACTATTACCTGGAGACCATCAAGACCGTCTTCCAGGATTACAGCCTGGTCAACGGCACCTGGGACGTGCGCTCGCCGGACGGCGCGGTGGAGCGCGTGCGCCCCCAGGACATCACCCAGACCGCGCTGCTGACCATCGAAGGCGAGCTCGACGACATCTCCGGCTCCGGCCAGACCGAGGCGGCGCAGGATCTGTGCACCGGCATCGCCGCGGACCGGCGCAACCACCTTGAGGTGAAGGGCGCCGGCCACTACGGCATTTTCAGCGGCCGCCGCTGGCGCGAGCTGGTCTACCCGCAGGTGCGCGACTTCATCCGTGCCAACCAGTCCGCCCAGCCCACGTCACGCCCCCGCCGCGCACGCAGCGCCGCTTGACGCCGGCCATGACATCCCCCGCAGCGCAGCAGGCGCTTGTTGAGCGCATTGACGCGGCCCTGCCCCAGACCCAGTGCACGCGCTGCGGCTACCCTGACTGCCAGTCCTATGCCCGTGCCATCGCACGGGGCGAGGCCGAGATCAACCAGTGCCCGCCCGGCGGGGCCCAGGGCATTGCACGCCTGGCCGCCATCACTGGCCGGCCCGAGCTGCCGCTGAGCGCGGCCCATGGAACGGAGGTCCCGCGCGCCGTGGCGGTGATCGACGAGAACTGGTGCATCGGCTGCACGCTGTGCCTCAAGGCCTGCCCCACAGACGCCATCCTGGGCATCAACAAGCGCATGCACACCGTGATCGCGCCACACTGCACGGGCTGCGAACTGTGCCTGCCCGCGTGCCCGGTGGATTGCATCCGCATGGAAAATGCCAGCGGCCAGGCCACTGGCTGGGCCGCATGGTCAGCCCCGCAGGCCGAGCAGGCGCGCGTGCGCTACCAGGCGCGGCAAGAGCGGCTGCAGCGCGAGGAGGCGCAGGCCACCGCCCCCGAACCCGCCCCTCCGGCGCCGGACAACGCGCCCGATCCCAAGCGCGCAGCCATTGCCGCGGCACTGGCGCGCGCCCGCGCGCAGCGCGCCGACCGGGGCTGACGCCGCTGCGCCGGCAGCCCTACCGCTCACGACCGCAGCGGGCTATGGCAATACGGGGCGAACCGGCGACAGGCCTGCCGCATCAGGCCGCGAGCGACTTGTAGACGCCGCAGCCCAGATAGACATCTCCCGTGCGCTGCACGTAGGACATCTTGGTTTGCACCGCGCCCGTGGCCGGATTGGTGATGTCGTATTCCACCCAGCCCGGCGCGCGTTCGGCCTGGGCCACGATGGCGCTGACCAGCGCATCCCCGGCAATACCGGGAATGTCCTGCACCCGCGTTCCCACTTTGGCGGGATTGCCGCCAAAGGCCAGGTAGGTGCCGCCCGCATCGAGCGCGAACACGTACATGTCGCGGTCGTGGTAGGGCTGTGCGGGGTCGGTCAACGTGCGCAGAAAGGCCTCGCGCGGCAGGCCGCGCTGCACGGCCGCAGCGCGCTGCACCAGGGCCACGGCCTCCTCGGCCGTACCCTGCTGCAGGCGAAACGCCAGCACCGCCCGGGACAGGGTAGACGCCCGGCTCTCCAGCGCCTGCGCCTCGCGCAGGGCATCGCTCACCATCTGGGCATTGCGCTGCGTGATCTGGTCCAGTTGCTGCACCGCGGTGCTGATCTCGCGCAGACCCGTGCCCTGTTCATTGACCGAGTGGGAGATTTCGCTCACATGCCCGGCCACGCCACGGATGCCTTGCGCCATGGCCGCAATACCCTCACCGGCGGTGCGGATCAGCCCCGCGCTGCCCTCCACCTGCCGCACGGACGTGCCAATGAGGTCGCGGATCTCGCGCGCCGCCTCGGCCGAGCGGCCCGCCAGCGTGCGCACCTCGGCCGCCACCACGGCAAAACCCCGGCCCTGCTCGCCCGCGCGTGCCGCTTCCACGGCGGCATTCAGCGCCAGGATGTTGGTTTGGAAGGCAATGCCGTCGATCACCTGGATGATCTCGCCCATGCGACGGGCATCGTTCTGGATGCCCTGCACCGCCTCCACCGCCCGCGCCATCGCCTGGGTGCCCGCCTCAGCGGCTTGGCGCACCTCGCCGGCGCGCTGATCGGCCACGCCGGCCGCCTGCGCGTTGTTGTTCACGGCGGAAGACAGCTCCTCCACGCTGGCCGCGGTCTGCTCCAGGCTGGCGGCCTGTTGCTCGGTCCGGTCGGCCAGTTCGCGGTTGTCCGCCGCCAGGCTTTGACCCGCGTGCGCCACCAGCGCCGCGTTGCTGCGGATGTCGGCCACCATCGACGAGAGCGTGTACACCATGCGGTTGAGTTGCTCGCCCATGTGCGCCAGTTCATCGCGGCCGCGCACTTCGGCCCGGCTGCACAGGTCGCCCTGCGCCGTACGTTCCATTACGCCGCTCAGCCGCCGCAGGTCGCCCGCCACACTGGCCTGGAAAGCCGTGGCCAGATAGGCGGTGGCCAGCACCGCCACGCCACACACGCCCCACGTGGCGCGCGGCCCCCATCCCCGCACCCCCGCGACGGCCAGCAGTGCCAACACGGCCACGCCTCCCAACAGGGCCAGCTTGGCCGAGAAACGCAGGCGCCGCATGAGTCCCACGCCCGGCCGCAGAATGAATGAAACCGTCATCGCTTTTGTCCCCCTCGCTGGCTGAAATGCGCGCCCTGGCGCGTCGCACTGATGAATTGATGCCATTTGTAACCAAATTCGACGGCTGTGTAGAGCGATCAAACCCTGTAGTTGTTTTTGGGAACGGGTGGCGGGGCCGCGCCCTATGGCGCCCGGCCGCATCCCTGATAATCGCCCCCCTATGAATCCCCTGCTCTCCCTACTGCAGCCCTACCCGTTCGAGCGGCTGCGACAGCTTTTTGCGGGGGTGACGCCCTCGGCCGCTCACCGCGCCATCAGCCTGGGCATCGGCGAGCCACGCCATGCAACGCCGCCGTTCATCCAGGAGGCCCTGGCCGCCAACCTGGCAGGCCTGGCCAGCTACCCCTCCACCGCCGGTGACCCCAGCCTGCGCGAAGCCTGTGCCGGCTGGATGCAGCGGCGCTACCGTATTCCCGTCAACCCCGCCACGCAGGTGCTGCCGGTGAACGGTTCGCGCGAGGCGTTGTTCGCATTCGCGCAAACCGTGGTGGACCCCACCCGCGCGGGCGCCACCGTGGTGTGCCCCAACCCGTTCTACCAAATCTATGAAGGCGCCACGCTGCTGGCCGGCGCCACGCCGTACTACGCCCCGAGCGATCCAGCCCGCAACTTTGCCGTGGACTGGGACAGCGTGCCCGAGGACGTATGGCAGCGCACGCAACTGCTCTTCGTGTGCTCGCCCGGCAACCCCACGGGCGCCGTGATGCCCCTGCCCGAGTGGGAGAAGCTCTTCGCGCTGAGCGACCGTTACGGTTTCGTGATCGCCTCAGACGAGTGCTACAGCGAAATCTACTTCCGCGACGAGCCACCACTGGGCGGCCTGGAGGCTGCAGCCAAGCTCGGACGCAGCGACTACCGCAACCTGATCGCCTTCACCAGCCTGTCCAAGCGCAGCAACGTGCCGGGCCTGCGCAGCGGCTTCGTGGCGGGCGACGCGGCACTCATCAAGGCGTTTTTGCTGTACCGCACCTACCACGGCAGTGCCATGGGGCCCGCCGTGCAGGCCGCCAGCGTGGCTGCCTGGAACGATGAGGTGCACGTGGAAGAAAACCGCGCCCTTTACCGCCAGAAGTTCGCCCAGGTCACGCCCATGCTCGCCGAGGTGATGGACGTGCGCCTGCCCGACGCGGGTTTCTACCTCTGGGCCAAGGTGCCCGACGCCCTGCGCATGAGCGATGCGGAGTTCGCCCAGGCCCTGCTGGCTCAATACAATGTCACGGTATTGCCGGGCAGCTATCTCGCCCGCGATTCCGGTGGCGCCAACCCCGGCGCCCAGCGCGTGCGCATGGCCCTTGTGGCCGAGACCGCAGAATGCGCCGAAGCGGCCTCGCGCATCGTGCAATTCATCCAATCCCGTACGTGATTCCATCCATGACCCAACAATTGCATACCCTGATCGACAACGCCTGGGACAACCGCGCCAGCCTCTCGCCCTCCGCCGCGCCCAAGGAAGTGGTGGACGCCGTCGAGCATGTGATCGCCGAGCTCAACAACGGCACGCTGCGCGTAGCCACGCGCGAGGGCGTGGGCCAGTGGACCGTGCACCAGTGGATCAAGAAGGCCGTGCTGCTGTCGTTCCGCCTGAAGGACAACGAGCTCATGAAGGCCGGGGACCTGGGCTTCTTCGACAAGGTGCCCACCAAGTTCGCCCACCTGTCCGCCGACGAGATGGCCGCCACCGGCGTGCGCGTGGTGCCGCCGGCCGTGGCGCGCCGCGGCAGCTTCATCGCCAAGGGTGCGATCCTGATGCCCAGCTACGTGAACATCGGCGCCTATGTGGACGAAGGCACCATGGTGGACACCTGGGCCACCGTGGGCTCGTGCGCGCAGGTCGGAAAGAACGTGCACCTGTCCGGCGGCGTGGGGCTGGGCGGCGTGCTCGAGCCCCTGCAGGCCAACCCGACCATCATCGAGGACAACTGCTTCATCGGCGCGCGCTCCGAAGTCGTCGAGGGCGTGATCGTCGAAGAGAACTCGGTCATCAGCATGGGCGTGTACATCGGTCAGAGCACGCCGATCTACGACCGCACCACGGGCGAGATCACCTACGGCCGCGTGCCCGCTGGCTCGGTGGTGGTCAGCGGCAACCTGCCCAAGGACGGTGGCCGCTACAGCATGTACGCGGCCATCATCGTCAAGAAGGTGGACGCCAAGACCCGCTCCACCACCAGCCTGAACGATCTGCTGCGCGACTGAAGCTACGCCGCACCGGCACTGCACGCATACATAACCAGCACTGAGAGGGAACCAGCATGAGCACGATGGAGCGGATTCTGCGCCTGATGGCCGACAAGAAGGCATCCGATGTCTACCTGTCGGCCAACGCACCGGCGCTGATCAAGATCAACGGCGAATGCGTGCCGATCAACAGCCAGATCCTGCCGCCTGACGCGCCCAAGAACCTGCTGTCCGAGATCGTCCCCCCCGACCGCATCGAAGAGCTGGAAGAGACCGGTGAGCTCAACATGGGTGTGCCGCTCACCGGCGTAGGGCGCTTTCGCGTCAGCGCGATGCGCCAGCGCGGCACCTATGCGGTGGTGATCCGCTTCATCACGCAGAACATCCCGCAGTTGTCCACGCTGCACCTGCCGCCGGTGCTCAGCGAGCTGATCATGGAAAAGCGCGGCCTGATCCTGCTCGTGGGCGCCACGGGCTCGGGCAAGAGCACGACGCTGGCGGCGATGCTGGACGCGCGCAACGAGTCCATGACCGGCCACATCCTCACGGTGGAGGACCCGGTCGAATACCAGTTCAAGAACAAGAAGTCCATCGTCAACCAGCGGGAGATCGGCAGCGACACCCAGTCGCTGCAGACCGCGCTCAAGAACGCGCTGCGACAGGCGCCCGACGTGATCCTGATCGGCGAAATCCGCGACCGCGAGACCATGTCCGCCGCCATCGCCTACGCCCAGTCGGGCCACCTGTGCCTGGCCACGCTGCACGGCAACAACAGCTACCACGCCCTCAACCGCATCCTGTCGTTCTACCCCGTGGAGGTGCGCCCCACGATGCTGGGCGACCTGGCGTCCGCGCTCAAGGCCATCATCTCGCAGCGCCTGGTACGCACTACGACCGGCGATCGCGTGCCCGCAGCGGAGGTCATGCTCAACACCAAGCTGGTGGCCGAGCTGGTGGAAAAGGGCGACTTCTCGGGGATCCGCGAGGCCATGGAAAAATCCATGGCCGAAGGCTCGCAGACCTTCGAGGAAGCGCTGGCCCACCTGATCCTGGAGGGCAAGATCGACCGCAAGGAAGGCCTGGCCTACGCCGATTCCCCCACCAACCTCATGTGGCGCCTGCAAAACGACTTCTCGGCTGCCGCGAAGTCGGCACGCGCCGTCAACGATGCCGGCCAACAGTCCGAGGACGATGCCCCCTCGTTCACCGAGATCGTGCTGGACGTCAAGCCCGCCTGAGCCCGTTTCGCGGCCGCTGCACGGCAGTGCGCCGCCTGTACCCATGTCCCCCACCCTGCTACTGACCGAACAGCTCATCGCCCGCCCTTCCGTCACGCCCGACGACGCGGGCTGCCTGGACCTGCTGGCCCGGCGCCTCGCTCCCTTGGGCTTTGCCTGCGAACGACTGGACAGCGGGCCCGAGAACTTCCGCGTCAGCAATTTGTGGTCAAAACGCACTGCAGCGCGCTCTGGACAAGCGCAAGCAGCTACCAAAACAGTAGTATTCGCCGGCCATACCGACGTGGTACCCACGGGCCCCGTGGAGCAGTGGAGCAGCCCGCCGTTCACCCCCACACACCGGGACGGCCGCCTGTACGGCCGCGGCGCGAGTGACATGAAGGCCTCGATCGCCGCATTCGTCGTCGCGGTCGAGGAGTTCCTGGCCGCCACGCCCGACCCGCGCCTGGACATCGCGCTGCTGCTGACCAGCGACGAGGAAGGCCCCTCGGTGGACGGCACCAAGGTGGTCATTGAGCAGTTGCGCGCGCGCGGGGAGCGGCTGGACTGGTGCATCGTGGGCGAGCCTACCTCGGTCGAGCAAACCGGCGACATGATCAAGAACGGCCGCCGCGGCACGCTGTCCGGGCGGCTCACCGTGCGGGGGGTGCAGGGCCACATCGCCTACCCGCAGCTGGCGCGCAACCCCATCCATCAGGCCGTGCCCGCGCTCACCGAGCTCGCCGCCACCGTGTGGGATGAGGGCAACGCCTTCTTTCCGCCGACCAGCTGGCAGATGAGCAACATCCACGGCGGCACCGGCGCGACCAACGTGATCCCCGGCCAGGTGGTGATCGACTTCAACTTCCGCTTCAGCACCGAATCGACCGCTGAAGGGCTGCAGCAGCGCGTGCATGCGGTACTGGACCGCCACGCACTGGAATACGACCTGACCTGGACGCTGGGCGGCCAGCCTTTCCTGACCACGCCGGGCGAACTGGTGCAGGCGGTGCAGCAAGCCATCCGCGCCGAGACCGGTCTGGAAACCGAGCTGTCCACCACCGGCGGCACCAGCGACGGGCGCTTCATTGCCCAGATTTGCCCCCAGGTGATCGAGCTGGGCCCGCCCAACGCCAGCATCCACAAGATCGACGAGAACGTGCGCTTGGTCGACATCGAGCCGCTCAAGAACATCTACCGCCGCACGCTCGAGCACCTCAACGCACTGGCGGGCGCATGACCGCGAAAGTGCACGGTGACACCGTCGGTGCGCTGGTCGCCAGCGGCGCCGCGCGCCTCACACAGGCCGGCGTGGCCTTCGGCCACGGCACTGCCAACGCGCAGGACGAGGCCGCCTGGCTGGTGCTGTGGCGCCTGGGGCTGCCGCTGGACAGCGTGCTCGACGAGGGTGCTGAAGGTTCAGTGGCAAATCGGCCCGTAACGCCCGCCCATCAAGCGCTGGTAGCTACACTTTTTGAAGAACGCATCGCCACGCGCAAGCCGGCTGCCTACCTCACGCGCGAGGCCTGGTTGCAGGGCGTGCCGTTCTACGTGGACGAGCGCGCCATCGTGCCGCGCAGCTTCATTGCCGAACTGCTGGCCGACGGCAGCATCGACGACTGGCTCAGCGACCAGACGCGCCACGTGCTCGACCTGTGCACCGGCAACGGCAGCCTGGCCGTGCTGGCCGCCATGGCGTACCCGGACGTGCAGGTGACGGGCGCCGACCTCTCACCCGACGCGTTGGCCGTGGCCCGCATCAACGTGGACCGGCACGGGCTGCAGGAGCGCATCACGCTGGTCGAGTCCGACGGCCTGGCCGCCCTGCCCGGCCCCTGGGACCTGATCCTGTGCAACCCGCCCTACGTCAACGCCACCAGCATGGCCCAGCTGCCGCCCGAATACCGGGCCGAGCCCGAGCTGGCCCTGTCCGGCAATATGCAGGGCGGCAGCGACGGCATGGACTTCATTCGCCAGCTGTTGGCCGACGCCCCGGCGCGCATGAGCGAAGACGCCGTGCTGGTGCTGGAGATCGGCAACGAACGCGAACACTTCGAGGCCGCCTTTCCCGACCTGCCCGTGTTCTGGCTGGAGACCAGCGCCGGCAGCGACCAGGTGCTGCTGCTCACGCGCCAGGCCCTGCTCCCACTCGCTCCCGCAAAGTGACGGCGCCGGCCCATCCGGCCCCGGCCCCGTCCATTGGTTTGACCCATGATCACCCTGAAGAACGTCACGCTGCGCCGCAGCGCCAAGGTATTGCTCGACGGCGTTTCCGTCACCATCAACCCCGGGGAGCATGTCGGCCTGGTCGGGCGTAACGGCGCTGGCAAGTCCACGCTGTTCGCGCTGCTCAATGGTTCGCTGCACGAAGACGGCGGTGACTTCTTCCTGCCCGCAGCCTGGCGCATGGCCCAGGTGGCGCAAAACATGCCAGAGACGGACGAGTCTGCCACCGCCTTCGTACTGGAGGGCGACACCCGCCTGTCGGAGCTGCACCAGGCGCTGCACACGGCCGAGCAGGCGGGTGATGGCATGGCCATCGCCCAGGCGCACTCCGACCTGGCAGACGCCGGTGCGCACGACGCCACCGCGCGCGCGCAGGCGCTCATCCTGGGCCTGGGCTTTCAGGTGGCGGAGCTGGAGCGCCCGGTCAACAGCTTCTCCGGCGGCTGGCGCATGCGCCTGCAACTGGCGCGCGCGCTGATGTGCCCCAGCGACCTGCTGCTGCTGGACGAGCCCACCAACCACTTGGACCTGGACGCGCTGGTATGGCTGGAAGCCTGGCTGCAGCGCTACAACGGTACCTTGGTCGTCATCAGCCACGACCGCGAATTCCTCGACGCCGTGACCCAGGTCACGCTGCACATCGATAACGCGCGCCTGACCCGCTACGGCGGCAACTACAGCAAGTTCGAGGAGCTGCGCGCCCAGCAACTGGAACTGCAGCAGTCGGCCTACGAGCGCCAGCAGGACAAAATCGCGCACCTGCAGAAATTCATCGATCGGTTCAAGGCCAAGGCCACCAAGGCCAAACAGGCACAAAGCCGCGTGAAGGCGCTGGAGCGCATGGAGAAGATCGCCCCCGTGCTGGCCTCGGCCGACTTCACCTTCGAGTTCAAGGAGCCGGCCAACCTGCCCAACCCGATGCTGGCCATCACCGACGCGTCCTTCGGTTATCGCGCCGAGGATGGCAGCGAGACCACCATCCTGCGCCACGTGAACCGCTCGGTGCTGGCCGGCCAGCGCATCGGCATTTTGGGCGCCAACGGCCAGGGCAAGTCCACGCTGGTCAAGACCATCGCCCGCACCATGGCGCCGCTCTCCGGCACCCTGACCGAGGGCAAGGGCCTGTCGATCGGCTACTTCGCGCAGCAGGAGCTGGACGTGCTGCGCCCCGGCGATAACCCGCTGGAGCACATGGTGCGCCTGGCGCGCGAACTGGGTGCCCAGGCCCAGGAACCCAGCCGCGAGCAGGACCTGCGCAACTTCCTGGGCAGCTTCAACTTCAGCGGCGACATGGTGCACCAGGCCGTGGGCACCATGAGCGGCGGGGAGAAGGCCCGCCTGGTGCTGGCCATGATCGTCTGGCAGCGTCCCAACCTGTTGCTGCTGGACGAGCCCACCAACCACCTGGACCTGGCCACGCGCGAGGCGTTGTCCATGGCGCTCAACGAGTTCGAGGGCACGGTGATGCTGGTCAGCCACGACCGGGCGCTGCTGCGCGCCGTGTGCGATGAGTTCTGGCTGGTGGGCCGGGGTGCCGTGGCGCCCTTCGACGGCGATCTGGACGATTACCAGCGCTACCTGCTTGAGGAGTCCAAACGCCTGCGCGAACTGGCCCGCGCAGCCGAGCAGGTGGTCGTTGCCGAGGCCGCGTTCCCAACCGCCACTGCCGCCCCTCCCCAGCGCGACGCCCGCGAGCAGCGCCGCCAGGAAGCCCAGGCCCGCCAGCAACTGGCCGAGAAAACCCGCCCCCTCAAGCGAGAGCTTGAAAAAATCGACCAGCGCCTGGAAGCCCTGAACCGGGAAAAAGCGCAGTTGGAAGAACGGCTCATGCAGCCGTTGCCCCCCGCGGACATCGCGGAATGCGGGCGGAGGCTCAAGGACTGCACCGAAGAGGTGACAGCCCTTGAGGAAAAGTGGCTGGATGTTTCCTCAGCGCTGGAGGAACTGGCGCGCTGAGGGGATACAGGTATTTTTGATATCTGTATAAAAACAGCCTCCAAGCCTTACGCATAAAGCGCAGGCAGCTCCTTTTTCAGGAGTAAATTCTGGGGATATCCCGGGGTTGCATTTTTTTGCAGCGCACTGTCAACGTCCCCCCAGGGGGCCGCGTTGTGGGTACATCTAAGGAGTTTTCCCTATGACCATGACTGCAATCCTCTCTGCCTGGCCCGAAGACGAACGTGACCGCAAGCGCGCCCCGGCCCGCCTGTAAGCGTCCACTCGGCCTGTTCTGAAGGCCGTTCGTTGGAGGAATCGCCGCACTGCGCAATTCCAAGCCACTGCCAGGGCCTGCCGGGAGCTACCGGCCCCGATTCACACCGCCCACTTCAGGGTGGAGACAAAAAAAGGAACGTGCCGCCACGTTCCTTTTGCATTTCAAGGCAGCCTTTTCCAGCTGCCGCTAGGTCAGCCCATGTGCAGGCCGCCGTTGACCGAGAAATCCGCCCCGGTGGCATAGCCGCCCTCTTCGGAGGCCAGCCACGAAATGATGGACGCGATCTCGCTGGGCTCGCCCAGGCGCTTCACGGGCACGGTGGCGACGATCTTTTCCAGCACATCCGGGCGGATCGCCTTGACCATGTCGGTGCCGATGTAGCCGGGGCTGACGGTATTCACCGTCACGCCCTTGGTGGCCAGTTCCTGCGCCAGCGCCATCGAAAAACCGTGCATGCCAGCCTTAGCCGCCGAGTAGTTGGTCTGGCCGGCTTGGCCTTTCTCGCCGTTCACGCTGCTGATGTTGATGATGCGGCCCCAGCCCTTGTCCACCATGTCTGCAACGACTTGCTTGGTCACGTTGAACATGCTGTTGAGGTTGGTTTCGATGACAGCGTCCCAGTCCTCGCGCGACATCTTGAGGAACATGCGGTCGCGCGTGATGCCGGCATTGTTCACCAACACATCCACGCTGCCATGCTCGGCCTTGGCCTGGGTGAAGGCCTCCACCGTGGACTCCCAGTTGCCCACGTTCCCGACCGACGCGTAAAACGTATAGCCCAGCGCCTTTTGCTCGCCCAGCCACTTGTTGTAGTCGCGCGTGGGGCCGCACCCGGCGATGACCTTGAACCCGTCCCGGTGCAGACGCTGACAGATGGCCGTGCCGATGCCCCCCATACCCCCGGTGACGTACGCAACTTTCTGGCTCATGTGTGCTCCTTGGATGTGTCAAAAGTGAATCAGATCAGTGACCACTCTACCCAAGAATTACGACAATACCGAGGAGGAAAACACTGCGCCCCGGCATTATTGTTGCGGCGCAAAAAACCGGGCATCATCGCGTTTTTGCACTCCGTAGCCAGCCGTTGCCGCCTGCGCCGACAAAAAAGGCCGTACGGGCTTCCCCGTGCGGCCTTTTTGCATGCAGGGCACCCGTCCCAAAGGGTGCCGCGCCTTCAACGCTCCAGCGCCATGGACACGCCCATGCCTCCACCAATGCACAGCGCAGCCAGGCCCTTCCTGGCATCGCGGCGTTGCATTTCGTGCAGCAGGGTCACCAACACGCGGCAGCCCGAGGCACCGATGGGGTGACCGATGGCGATGGCGCCGCCATTCACGTTGACCTTGGCGGGATCGATGCCGAGTTCCTTGTTCACCGCGCACGCCTGGGCAGCGAAGGCCTCGTTGAGTTCGAACAGGTCCACATCGCCCACGCTCCAGCCCGCGCGCTGCAATGCCTTGCGGGATGCAGGCACCGGGCCCATGCCCATGGTGGCGGGGTCCAGTCCGCTGGTGCCGTAGGCCGCAATGCGGGCCAGCGGCTGCAGGCCCAGGGCCGCAGCCTTGCTGGCACTCATCACCACCACGGCGGCCGCACCGTCATTGATGCCCGAGGCATTGCCCGCTGTGACCGAGCCGGCCTTGTCGAAGGCGGGGCGCAGGCCAGCCAGAGCTTCGGCACTGGTTTTGCGGTTGAGATATTCGTCTGCCGCGAATATGACGGGGTCGCCCTTCTTCTGCGCAAGTGTCACCGGCACGATCTCGTCCGTGAAGCGCCCTGCGTCCTGGGCGGCGGCGGCCTTTTGCTGGCTGGCCAGGGCCAGCGCATCCTGCATCTCGCGCGTGATGCCGTGCTGCCTGGCCACGTTCTCGGCCGTGATGCCCATGTGGTACTGGTTGTACACGTCCCACAGGCCGTCGACGATCATGGTGTCGACCAGCTTCCAGTCGCCCATGCGCTGGCCTTCGCGCGAGCCATTGAGCACGTGCGGTGCCAGGCTCATATTCTCCTGGCCGCCGGCCACGACGATCTCGCTGTCGCCCGTCGCCACGGCCTGGGCGGCCAGCATCACGGCCTTGAGACCCGAGCCGCACACGGCGTTGATGGTGAGCGCGGGCGTCTCCTGGGCCAGCCCCGCCTTCATCATGGCCTGGCGGGCCGGGTTCTGGCCGCAGCCGGCCGCAAGCACCTGGCCCATGATGACCTCGCCCACCTGATCGGGAGCGACGCGGGCGCGTGCCAGCGCCTCGCGGATGACGATGGCGCCCAGATCGGTCGCGGGGGTCTTGGCCAGTGCGCCGCCAAACTTGCCCACGGGCGTGCGCACGGCGGAAACGATGACGATGTCTTCCATGGTGTGTCCTTTCGGGAGTGGCACCTGCCGGCTGCACGGCCGCAGGCCAGTAGCCATTGTCTGTCGGCCCGGTGTCAGGACTATTGCGTAGTCACCCCGCAGCGCGCCGCAACACCGCCCCGGGAGCGTGCGGCGCCGGCCTCAGGCCTTTTGCTGCACGTAGCGCCCTGGCGCGGGTTCGATGGCCTTGAATTTCGGCGCCTTTCCATAGGCCTTGGGTGCGGAGATCTGCCGACCGGCGTGGCAGTGCAGCCATGCGCACCAGTCGTCCCACCAACTGCCGGGCAGTTCGGTGGCCCCAGCCAGCCATGCATCCAGCGTGGCGGGCAGTTGCCCATCCTCGCGCAGCCAGTGGCTGCGCTTTTTCTTGGCGGGCGGGTTGATGACCCCCGCGATATGGCCCGACGCGCCCATCACGAAACGCTTGTCCCCCGGCAATACTTGCGTGGAGGCGTAGGCCGCGCCGATCGGCACGATGTGATCCTCGCGCGAGCCGTAGATGTACACAGGCAGTTGAACCTGGGTCAGGTCGAGTGACTCGCCGCACACGGTGAGCCGCCCCGGCCGGATGAGGTTGTTTTCCAGGTAGAAGTTGCGCAGGTACCAGGCGTAGTACGGCCCAGGCAGGTTGGTGCTGTCACTGTTCCAGTACAGCAGGTCGAAGGGCGGCGGCGTCTCGCCCTTGAGGTAGTTGCCCACCACGTAGTTCCACACCAGGTCGTTCGGGCGCAGAAAGCTGAAGGTGGATGCCAGGTCCTGGCCCTTCATGAGCCCGCCCTGTCCCATCTGCAGTTCGCGCATGCGCACGAAGCCTTCGTCGATGAAGACGTCGAGGATGCCGGTGTCGGCAAAATCGATCAGCGTGGTCAGGAAAGTGCAACTGGCCACAGGCTCCTCGCCACGCGCCGCCAGCACCGCGAGCGCCGTGGCCAGCATGGTGCCGCCCACGCAAAAGCCCAGGGCGTTGATCTGCTTGGCGCCAGCGATCTGCTGCACGGTGGCGATGGCCGTGAGCACGGCCTCGTCGATGTAGTCGTCCCAGGTCTTGTGCGCCAGCGACGCATCGGGGTTGCGCCAGCTCACCACGAAGGTGCGGTGGCCCTGGGCCACGGCATGGCGGATCAGCGAGTTGTCGGGCTGCAGGTCCAGGATGTAGTACTTGTTGATGCACGGAGGCACCATGAGCAGGGGCCGCTCGTACACCTTGGGGGTGAGCGGCTTGTATTCCAGCAGCTGGAACAGCTCGTTCTCGAACACCACGGCACCCTCGGTGGTGGCCACGTTGCGACCCACTTCGAAGCGGCTCTCGTCGGTCATCGAGATATGCCCCTGGCCCAGGTCGTGCAGCAGGTTGGCCACGCCCTTGGCGATGCTCTCGCCGTGCGTTTCCAGGGCCTTTTGCTGCGCATCCGCGTTGAACACCAGGAAGTTGCTGGGCGCCATGGCGGCCAGCCACTGCTCCACGCTGAAGCGGATGCGTGCGCGGGTCTTGTCGTCGGCCTGCACCGCGTCGACCAGGCCCATGAGCGCGTGCGCCTGCAACTGGTAGGCCGCGACCGAGAACGCCGACAACGGGTTGTGCGCCCAATTCTCGCCCGCGAACCGGCGGTCGTTGCTGAGGGGTGCCTCGTCGTGATGCAGCGCATGGCTCCACAGCGCCTGCACCTCTTGCAGGTACCGCTGCTGCACCGCAGCCAGCTTGTCGGGCGCGAAGCTCACCGGGCCAGCAGCTGGCATGGACAGCGCGGCGCCCATTTCTTTGGGCTGCAGGACCTGCAGCATCTGGCTCCAGCCCTCGCCCACCATCTGCTGAAACTGCCGGGCGCTGTCGGCCCAGCTGGCGTCGAAATTCGTGCTCATGCAGCCTCCATCGCGGCCCAGGCGCGGGCCCCATGTGTCATTGTTGCCCAGCAGGCGGTGCCGCAGAAAACTGCAGCGCATTCGCAGGGCTTTGGGTTTCCGCCGCCGTGGTAAGCCGGCCACAATCGCCGCTTTGCCCCTTCGGAATCGATCATGTACCTGGTGGTTATCGCATGGCTGTATGTCACCGTGTTGATGGCCTTGGCCGAGGCCACGTCCGCCAACGGCACGGTGCTGGGCGCCATCGTCACCTTCGTGCTGTACGGGCTGCTGCCCATGTCCATCGTGCTCTACATCCTGGGCACGCCCGGGCGCAAACGCGCGCTGCGCGCCCGGCAGCAGGCCGAGGTGGAAGCCGTCTCAGGCGGCCAGCCAGATGCAGGCGGCCATGCGCCCGCTGCTGCCGAGCCGGGCGGTGTCCCGCCGGTGCGAAAAGAACCGTGACGGATTGGCCACGGTGCACCAGGCGCTGGTGCTGTCGTTGCCGTACAGCGCCGTAACGCCGCAGGCGCGCAGGCGGTGGCGTGCCAGCCCGGCCAGGTCCGCTAGCCATTTGCCATCGCTGGCATGCGGGCGAAAGTACGCAGCCGCCCGCGGGTCCTGCGCACAGAAGGCCTGGCGCACCTCCGCGCCCACCTCGAAGGCCTCGGGGCCGATGCAGGGCCCCAGCCAGGCCATTACGTCATCCGCCCCCTCCGTTGCTCCGTTTTCAATAGCTGCTTGCGCTTGACCTGCCTGCGCTGCGGGCCTGAAACACTCCAAAGTCGATTCCAACACTCCTGCGGCCAGACCGCGCCAGCCCGCATGCGCCGCGGCCACGCGCGTACCCGCGCGGTTGGTGAACAGTACCGGCAGGCAATCCGCCGCCATCACGATGCAGGCCACGCCTGCGGCTTGCGTGGTGCAGCCATCGGCGTCCAGCCCGTCGGGCGTGTGCGCGTCCAGCGGCTGCACTGCCGTGCCATGCACCTGGCGCAGGTACACCGCCCGTACCGCGGAGCCGCCAGCACCCAGCGCATCCTGCAGCGCAGCCCAGTTGGCCTGCACGGCGGCGGGGTCGTCGCCCACGAAGCGGCCCAGGTTGAAGCTGTCCCAGGGCGGCGCGCTCACGCCGCCGTTGCGCGTGGTGCACAGCGCCCGTACCCGGGCGGGCACGGGCCAGTCCGGAACCAGCCAGTCGTGCGGAACTGCGGAGGGAGCGGTCTGTGCCACGGGCTTCAGGCCTCGTGGTCCGGGCAGGCAGACGGCTGCGCGCGCTGGAAGGCCGGCAGCGCCATGCATGCGTCGAACGCGGCCATCGTGCGCGGCAGACCGTCCATGTCCACATGGAAGCGCCGGCCGTTGAAGATCTGCGGCACCAGGCAGCAGTCGGCCAGCGTGGGCATATCGCCCCAGCACAGGCGCGAGGGTGCCAGCCCGGCGGCCTGGCGTTCACCGTCCAGCAGCACCAGCTGCCGCTCGAACGCCTCCAGGCCCTTGCGCACCCAGTGGCGGTACCAGGCGTCCTTGGCGGCGTCTTCCACCTGCAGCTGGTGCTTGAGGTACTTGAGCACGCGCAGGTTGTTCAGGGGGTGGATCTCGCAGGCCACCATCTGCGCCAGCGCCCGCACGCGCGCGCGTGCCAGCGCGTCGCCCGGCAGCAGCGCAGGCTCGCGGTGGGTCTCGTCCAGATATTCGATGATCGCCATCGACTGCGTGAGCAGGTGGCCGTCATCGGTCTGCAACGCCGGCACCAGCGTGTCACCCACGCGGTCGGCATAGCCGGGCGCCAAATGCTCCGCCTTGACCAGGTGGACCGGCAGGTAGTCATAGGGCAGGCCCTTGACTTCCAGCGCGATACGCACGCGAAACGATGCCGAGGAGCGGAAGTAGTTGTAGAGCTTCATGCGGCCGCAGCATAAGCCAAGCCGGCGCCGGGCGTAATGCGGGCCACAGCCCATGCGCGGCGCCGCGCCGTGGCACACTGCTTCATCCCTTCACACCGCCGCTACCACCGAGAGAACCATGAGCTATGTGATCCCTCCCGCACCGCAGGCCAGCGTGCCCGTCGTGGGCACAACCCAGCGCTTTCCCGTGCACCGCATCTACTGCGTGGGCCGCAACTATGCCGAGCATGCCAAGGAAATGGGCTTCACCGGCCGCGAGCCGCCGTTCTTCTTCATGAAGCCCGCCGACGCCGTGCTGCCCGTGAACCCGGGCGAGACCGGCCAGATGCCCTACCCCACGCTGACCAAGGACCTGCACCACGAGATCGAGCTGGTGGTGGCCATCGGCAAGGGCGGCAAGCATATCGCCGCGGCCGACGCGATGTCGCACATCTGGGGTTACGCCGTGGGCCTGGACATGACGCGCCGCGACCTGCAGGGCGAGATGAAGAAGCAGGGCCGCCCCTGGTGCATCGGCAAGGGCTTCGAGGCCAGCGCGCCCATCGGCCCGATCACGCCCGCGGCGCAGGCGGGCGACGTGCAGCAAGCAGCCATCTGGCTGCAGGTCAACGGCACGGACCGCCAGCGCAGCAGCGTGGGCCAGCTGATCTGGAACATCGCCGAGACCATCGAACACCTGTCCGCCGCATGGGAGCTGCAGCCCGGCGACCTGATCTTCACCGGCACCCCCGAGGGGGTGGGCGCGGTGGTGCGCGGCGACGTGCTGGAAGGCGGCATCGACGGCCTGGGCACGCTGCGCGTGGCCGTGGCCTGATTCACTATCATAAAAATAGCTGCTAGCGCTTTCCCCATAAGCGCTACAGCCGTTTTTTATTCATACAACGAATGAACTTCCGCCGCCCCATCAAGCATTGCCGCGCCTGCGGAACGGCCGTGGCCTACCGCGTGCCCGACGACGGTGACACGCGCGAGCGCGCCGTCTGCCCCAGTTGCAACGTAATCCACTACGAAAACCCGCTGATGGTGGTGGGAACGGTGCCGGTACTGGGGGACCACGTGCTGCTGTGCAAGCGCAACATCGAGCCGCGCCGGGGCAAGTGGACCCTGCCGGCCGGCTTCATGGAACTGGACGAGACCACCGTCGAGGGCGCCGCGCGCGAGACCGACGAGGAAGCGGGCGCGCAAATCCAGATGGGCCCGCTGTTTTCGCTGCTGAACGTGCCGCAGGCGGGTCAGGTGCACCTTTTTTACCTGGCCACGCTGCTCAGCGACCGCTTCGACCCCGGCCACGAGACCATCGAGGCACGCCTGTTCACCGAGGACGAGATCCCCTGGGACGAGATCGCGTTTCGCACCGTCAAGCACACGCTGGAGCAGTTCTTTGCCGACCGTCGCGCGGGGCGCTTCGGCATGCACTGCATCGACATCACCTGATCAAGCGGCCAGCCCCTGCGCTGCGCCAACCGAGACCCGCAAGGCACAGCGCCGCAAACACACCGCCGGCCCAGAACGTGGCCGCCGGCCCCACGGCATCCCACAGCAACCCGGCGACCGCGCTGGCCACCAGCATGGCCAAACCGCTGGCCAGGTGGAACACGCCATAGGCCGTGCCGCGCAGGTCGGCCGGAGTCGCATCCGCCACCATGGCCGACAGCAGGCCCTGCGTCATGCCCATGTGAATGCCCCATACGGCCACGCCGGCAATCACCAGGGTCCAGTGCTGGGCCGTTGCGAGCAGCACGTCCGACAGGATCAGCACCACCAGGCCCCAGGCCAGCAGCCGCGTGTGGCTCACGCGGTCCGACAGCTTGCCAAATGGATAGGCCGCCGCCGCATACACCAGGTTCATGGCCACCATCACCAGGGGCACGAGTGCCATGGGTATGCCGATGTTCTGGGCGCGCAGCACCAGGAAGGCTTCGCTGAAACGTGCCAGCGTGAACACCGCACCCACGGCCACCACCCACCAATAGGCGGGCCCCAGGCGGCGGATGTTCTCGCGCCGGATGGGGTTGGTGCGGCGCACGCCCCCTTGGGACGCAGGCTCGCGCACGCCCCAGGCCAGCACGGCCACCGACAGCACGCCCGGCACCACCGCCACCCAGAACACGGCGCGAAAGTCGTTGGCCCACAACAGCATCAGGCCCACGGCCAGCAGCGGCCCGACGAAGGCGCCCACCGTGTCCAGTGACTGGCGCAGGCCGAACGCGGCACCGCGAATCTCCGGCGGGGTCACGTCGGCGACCAGCGCATCGCGCGGTGCGCCGCGGATGCCTTTGCCCACCCGATCGATCAGGCGCGCCGTCACGATCGAGCCGGCGCCCGAAGCCAGCGCGAAGAGCGGCTTGGTGACGGCCCCCAGCCCATAGCCCAGCAACGCCAGCCCCTTGCGCCTGCCAAGATAGTCGCTGAGCGTGCCCGAGAACACCTTGACGATCAGCGCCGTGGCTTCTGCCAGACCTTCGATGAGGCCCACCGCGAAGGCCGACATGCCCAGCGCGCCCACCATGAACATCGGCAACAGGCTGTGGATCATCTCGGACGAGATGTCCATCAGCATGCTCACCAGGCCCAGCGCCCATACGGCGGCGGGGATGCGCGCTGGCGAGGGTTGGCGCGGCGTCTGCATGCCAAAGGGCCGTGGTCAGCGGGTTTCGACGAAAAACGGCGCGTTGTCCTGCGGCCGGGGTACGACCACGCCACGCTGCACGGGATCGACCACCACGCCAGGAACGACCTGCGGCACGGTGGGGCCGCCACCGGGTGGCGCCGGGGGCGCCGCCGGAGCAGCGGCTGGCGGACCCGGCAACGGTGCATCCGGCTCGGTCACCCACACCGGCGGCTCGGCGGGCGCGGGGCGGGGCGTGACCTCCTGCAGCGGCACAAGGGGCGCATCCGTGATCTCGGGGCGCTCTTCCGGCGGCGGGGCGCTGCCGGCCGGCGCCGGCGTCTGCGGCAGTTCGGGCTGCGGCGCCGGAGCGCCCGCCGGGCCGGCCTGCTCACCCGTGGGACGACCAAACAGGTCATAGACCCAGTTGCGCAGCGTGCCTGCGGCCGAGCCGATCCAGGAGCTTTCCTCCTCATCCACGAAGCGCTCGCGCGCATCGATGACCTTGGCGCGCAGGGCCTGGCGGAACACGTCGCCCACCATAGGCAGCGCGCTGTGCGCGCCCTGCCCCCAGTAGTCGCTGCGCAGGGTGATGCGCCCGTCGTTGAAGCCCGCCCAGGCCCCCGCGACGAGCTGCGGATGCATCAGGATGAACCAGCCGTCGGTGTTGTCCTGCGTGGTGCCGGTCTTGCCCGCCACGTCCGCCGTGATGCCGTAGCGGCTGCGGATGGCCGCGCCCGTGCCTTTGTCCACCACGCCCCGCAGCGCGTCGCGCAGCTGCTGCGCGGCGGTGACGTCCAGCGCGCGCTCGGGCGATGCAGGTTTGAATTCCTCCAGCAGCTTGCCGTCCTTGTCCTCGATGCGCGTGATGACCCGGGGCGCCAGGTAACGCCCGCCGTTGGCGATGGTGCCGTAGGCGGCGACCATCTCCTTGAGCGTGACCGAGCTCGTGCCCAGCGCCAGCGCGGGCACCGCCTCCAGTTCGGACTCGCGCACGCCCATGGCGCGGGCCAGCTGCACTACGCGCGCCGGCCCCACCTTCTGCATGAGCTGTGCAGTGATGGTGTTCTTGGAATACGCCAGCCCGTCGCGCAGCGTCATGGGCTCCTCGCTGGGCGGCGTGCGGCCGTCCGTGGGGCGCCAGACCCGCTTGCCACCCAGGGGGATCTCCACCGCGGTGTCCAGCAGCGTGTCGGTCGGCTGCAGTCCCATCGCGAAGGCCGCGCCGTACACGAAGGGCTTGAAGGTGGAGCCCGGCTGGCGGCGCGCAGCCTGCACGTGGTCGAACGGATCGGTCGCGTAGTCGCGGCTGCCCACCCAGGCCAGCACCGCACCGCTGCGCGGGTCCATGGCCATGAAGCCGGCCTGCACGCGGGTCTTGGACTGGCGCAGCGTGCGCAGGAAGCTGCCGTCGTCCAGCAGCTCGCGTAGCGCCTCCTCGGGTGCGGCACCCGCGGCCACCGCCTTTTCGTACTGGGGCGACTCGCGCACCAGCTGTTGCACCAGCGCGCTCTTGGGACCCCAGGCGCTGCGCGGCGCCCACGCACCGTCGGCCACGCCCTGCAGCGCCCGGCCCTGCTGCTGCACGGCCCGGTTGGCCATCTCCTGCAGCCGCCCGTCGATGGTGGTGCGGATCACCAGCCCATCGGAATACAGGCTGTAGCCGTTGCGGTCGGCCCAGTCGATGAGCTGGCGGCGCAGCTGCTGCGCCAGGTGCGGGGCAAGTCCCGCCACCTCGGCCTGCCGCTCGAAGCGGATGCGCAGCGGGCGCTTGATCAGCCGCTCGTATTCCGTCTGCGAGAGCTTGCCCCGCTTGGCCATTTGCGCCAGCACGGTGTTGCGCCGGGCCTGCGCGCGCTCGGGGTTGAGCACCGGGTTGTAGTAGGCCGTGCCCTTGAGCATGCCGATCAGCGTGGCACTTTCCAGCACGTTGAGCTTGTCGGCCGACTTGTCGAAGTACGTGCGCGCCGCCATCTCGATGCCGTAGGCGTTGTAGAGGAATGGCACCGTGTTCAGGTAGGTCTCCAGGATCTCGTCCTTGGAGTACAGCCACTCGATCTTCAGCGCGGTGATCGCCTCCTTGATCTTGCGCGTGAGCGTGGGCGCGCGGCCGATGTCCTCGGGGTAGAGATTGCGCGCAAGCTGCTGGGTGATGGTGGAGCCGCCCTGCTTGTCACCGCCCACGGTGCGCACGACGGCCGACAGCGTGCGCCGCCAGTCCAGGCCGAAGTGGTCGTAGAAACGGTGGTCCTCGGTGGCGATGAGCGCATCGACTACGGGCTTGGCGATGGTCTCCAGCGGCACCCATTCGCGGTTCACCCACCGGTACTCGGCGAGCAGCCGCCCGTCGGCGGACACCAGTTGCGCAGGCTGGTCGCTCTTGGCCTTGCGGATGTCGCTGATCCCCGGCGTGAACGGGATCAGCGCCAGCACATACAGCACGCCGGCCAGCGC
The DNA here is from genome assembly GCF_022807955.1 of Diaphorobacter sp. LI3. Taxonomy (NCBI): domain Bacteria; kingdom Pseudomonadati; phylum Pseudomonadota; class Betaproteobacteria; order Burkholderiales; family Comamonadaceae; genus Diaphorobacter; species Diaphorobacter sp. LI3. The sequence goes on from NZ_CP094346.1 coordinate 2,471,921, forward strand.
CAGCGCCGCCAGCAGCCACACCAGGCCATGCGCGGACAACCAGCGCTCGGGCCGATGCAACAGTTGCGCCAGCGCGGGCCGCAGGCGGGCCCAGCGGGCTCGCAGGGTCGTGGAAAGATCCATGTAATTTATGGGCAAAAATGGCCTGTAGCGCTTTATCAGCAAGCGCTAGCAGCTATGAATTCAGAAGCAATGCGTAGACAGGGGTGCCCGGCCATGCGCGGCAGGCAGAACACGCGCCGCCGCGCCGGTCGCCGCACCAGCCGCGGCGCCTGGCGATGGGCCGGGCCTGCTTTATACCGCCAATCCCGCGCCAGGCTGGGCCGCTGTACGGATGCCACTGACCGCCCGGTGGCCCGCGCCACCGCGTCAGCCCATGAACTGGCGCAATTGCGGCAGGCTGGCATGGGCGGCGCGCCGGCCCTCGGCAATGGCTTCGCTGGCACGGTGAAAGTCCAGCAGGCCCAAATGCGCCAGGCGCGGGGCGATCACCACCTCGGGCGGGTCACCCGCCATGCGGCTGCGGGTGATGCGCATCTGCATGATGTTCACGCTGGTCATGATCACGTCCAGCGCCGATGGCTTGGGAGGCGGCGCCTCGCCGCTGGCGGGCGCCCAGAACTTCAGGCGGCGCATCCAGTCGGCGCTGACCAGCGGTTCGGGCACCGGCTCCGGCCCGGGGACCGGCGCCGCATCCGTGGGCACGGAGGCCTGCGGCTCGCGCACCACCGCCAGCGGATGCATGTGGCGGTGCAGGATGTCGGAATTCAGGTCCACGGCGATGACGATGTCCGCACCCATGGCACGGGCCAGCGATGCGGGCACGGGGTTGACGAGTCCGCCATCCACCAGCAGCCGCCCGTCGGTGTGGTTCACGGGGGTGAACAGGCCCGGCAGCGCGATGGAAGCGCGCACCGCGTCGGCGATGGAGCCGTGGCGCAGCCAGACTTCGGCACCCGAGTGCAGGTCGGTCGCCACCGCGCCGAAGGGCAGCGGCGACGCGTCGATGTCGAAATCGGCGAAGTTGCGGCGCCAGAAGGCGATGAGCTTTTCGCCCTTGAGCATGCCGCCCGACAAATTGAAGTCCATGAAGCCGAACACATCGCGCAGGCCCAGGCCCTGCACCCAGTCGGCAAAGCGCTCCAGTTCGCCCCCCGCGTAGGCCGCGCCCACCAGCGCACCGATAGAGGAGCCGCAGATCACGTCCAGCCGCACGCCCTCCTCCCGCAGCGCCTGCAGCACGCCGATGTGCGCCCAGCCGCGCGCCGAGCCGCTGCCCAGCGCAAGGCCCAGTCGTGGGGCGCGGCGGGTCAGTGCCATCTAGGCCCCACCTGTGTTGGGCGGCATGCCCCGCAGCAACGCATGCAACCCGTCCTCGTCCAGCACGGGGATGCCCAGCTCCTGCGCCTTGGCGAGCTTGCTGCCCGCGTCGGCGCCGGCCACCACGTAGTGCGTCTTCTTGCTGACCGAACCTGCCACCTTGGCACCGGCGGACTCCAGCAGGTCCTTGGCCGCGTCGCGGCCCAAGGTGGGCAGCGTGCCGGTCAGCACCACAGTCATGCCCGCCAGGGGCAGCGTGGCGGCGGCAGCGGGCTCGCTCTCGTCCCAGGTGACGCCGCAGGCCCGCAGCTGCTCGACCACCTCGCGGTTGTGCGGTTGCGCGAAGAAGGTGTGTATGGCCTCGGCCACCACGGGCCCCACGTCGTTCACCTGCAGCAACTGCTCCACGCCCGCATCCATGATGGCGTCCAACTGGCCGAAGTGGCGCGCCAGGTCCTTGGCCGTGGCCTCGCCCACATGGCGGATGCCCAGGCCGAAGAGAAAGCGCGCCAGCGTGGTGCGCTTGGATTTGTCGAGCGCATCCAGCACGTTCTGCGCGGACTTCTCGGCCATGCGGTCGAGCTGCGCAAGGCTGGACAGCCCGAGCCGGTACAGGTCGGGCAGCGTGCGGATCACGTGGCCATCCACGAGCTGGTCCACCAGCTTCTCGCCCAGGCCCTCGATGTCCATGGCGCGGCGCTGTGCGAAGTGCAGCACCGCCTGTTTGCGCTGCGCGGGGCAGAACAGCCCGCCGGAGCAGCGGTGGTTGACCTCGCCCGGCTCGCGCACCACGGCGCTGCCGCAGATGGGGCACTGGCGCGGCATGCGGAAGTTAGGCACGTAGGGTTGGCGCGGCCCCGCCAGCGGCTGCGCGGGTGCGGTGCCGTCCGCGCTGCTGGCGGCGTCCACCAGCGCGTCGGAGCCCGCCAGCACTGCCAGGCCTGCGCCCGCCGGCACCACGCCCACCACCTCGGGAATCACGTCGCCCGCGCGGCGCACGATCACCTGGTCGCCCACGCGCACTTTTTTGCGGCGCAGCTCGAACAGGTTGTGCAGCGTGGCATTGGTCACCGTGACGCCGCCCACGAACACCGGCGCGAGTCGCGCCACGGGGGTCAGCTTGCCCGTGCGGCCCACCTGCACGTCGATGCCTTCCACGCGCGTGACCATCTCCTGGGCCGGGTACTTGTGGGCCACGGCCCAGCGCGGCTCGCGCGTCACAAAGCCCAGCTGGCGCTGCAGTGCCAGGCTGTTGACCTTGTAGACCACGCCGTCGATGTCGTAGGGCAGCGCGTCCCGTTCGGCCCCCACACGCTGATGGAACGCTATGAGTTCAGAAGCGCCTTGCGCAATCTGCACCTGGGCTGCAACCGGAAAGCCCCATTCCTTGAGCTGCTGCAGCATGCCGAAGTGCGTGCCGAACTCGGGCCCGCCCTCGGCGGCCGGCGTGACCTCGCCCAGGCCGTAGGCGAAGAACGACAGCGGCCGCTGCGCCGTGATGCCTGAGTCCAACTGGCGCACCGCGCCGGCGGCGGCGTTGCGCGGGTTGACGAAGGTCTTGTCGCCCTTCTCGCGCTGGCGCTCGTTGAGTGCATTGAAGTCCGCGCGGCGCATGTAGACCTCCCCGCGCACCTCCAGCACCGGCGGCACGCCGGCGGGCAGGCTCAGGGGGATCTGGCGGATGGTGCGCACGTTGTGGGTCACGTCCTCACCCACCTCGCCGTCGCCCCGCGTGGCGGCCTGCACCAAGCGCCCGCCCTCGTAGCGCAGGCTCATCGCCAGGCCGTCGAATTTGGGTTCGGCCACGTATTCCACCGGCGGCGCATCGGGCGGCAGCTTCAGTTCGCGGCGCACGCGCGCGTCGAAGGCTTTAGCGCCGCTGGCCTCTGTGTCGGTTTCAGTGCGGATGCTGAGCATGGGCACGCGGTGGCGCACCGGTGTCAGCCCGTCCAGCACCGCGCCCAGCACGCGCTGCGTGGGCGAGTCGGGCGTCACCAGGTCGGGGTAAGCGCCCTCCAGCGCCTGCAATTGCTGGAACGCGCGGTCATACTCGGCATCGGGCACGCTCGGCGTGTCCTGGACGTAGTACTCGTGCGCCCAGCGGTTCAGCTGCTCGCGCAGCGCTTTGATTTTTGTAGCTACCAGCGCAGACCCCTTGGGCCCAGAAGCCGGAAAAAGGTCGGATTGTTCAGTCATGCCGGAAAGGGTCAGGCCCGGTCCCATTGGGCGAGGTGCAGCAGCACGCCCGACGGGTCCCAGACGTAGGTCACGCACGCGCCGTACGGTTCCTGCTTCGGCGCGGACACGCGGGCACCAGGAAAGCGGCCCGTGCCGATGAGCTGCGAAACGTCTGCAAAGCACTGGGCCGCGTCTTGCACGGAAATGTGCAGCATGCAGTTGTCCGCCCATTCCTTCACGTAGTAGCGCTGCAGGTAGAACCGCGCCCCGCCCAGGTGGAACAGGGCCAAGTCGTCGTCCGACCATTCCAGGGTGCAGCCCAGGGCCGCGTAGAACGCCTTGGACAGCGCGAAGTCCTGGGCTGGGAGGAAAGAGCGCACATCATGGGCGCGCAGGTCGATCATGCCGGTTCCTAGCTGAACAGGCGCCGCGCCAGCGCGGAGCCGGCTGAGAGTTCGCGGCTGTCCAGCTTGTCGTACAGCTGCTCAAGATCGGCGGCGATGGGCTCCATGGTCATGGCAGGCAGCGGCGTGCCGTTCTGGTCGCACAGCACGCCGTCCATGGCCTCACCGAGCGCGGCCGCGACCTCGCGCAGGCGCGCAAAGGGCTGCTGCGAGCGGTGGACCTGGGCCACGTCCAGGCTCAGCACGATGTCCCGCACGGCGGACTGCTCGGGGTCGTCGGACATGGCGGCCTGCGCGTCGTAGGTCAGCGTGAGCACGGGCGGCAGGCCCGGCCCCTGCGCCGGCAGCACCAGCCGGCCCGGAATGGCACCGGCGACGAGCCCCAGGCGTGCGGCGTTCTGCTGCACGTAGCCGGGGCTCCAGGCCGCGTGGCGCGCGCGCAGTACGAAGGTGAGCTGCGCATCGTGCTCGCTGGCGAACTGGTCCAGCTCGCGCGCGCGGGCCACCTCGTGCAGCATGTCGGGAAAGTCGGGCGCGGCATTGATCGCGTCGGCGAAGCCCTGGGCCTTCATGACGAATTCGGAGAACTCGATCTCGTTGAGCGCACCCAGGCGGTTGGCCAGTTGCACGCCCGCCTGGAACTGCAGGTAGCGCTGGCCGGGCTGGGGGGTTTCCCACTGCTGCGCAGCGTCGTTGAAGCCCTCCACCGCGAACGGCTTGCTGCCCGCGCGGCGCGTGGGCGGCAGCGCGGCCAGGGCCGCATCGCCCGAAACCTGCTGCTCGGCCACGATGGGGGCGATGGCGTCGATCAGCGGATCCAGGCCGCCGCGGCGCTCGGCCGTGGGCACGGGCAGGTCCAGCGCATCACGCAGATCCACGGCGTGGCCGTCAAAGCCGGGCTCGGCCTCGCCTTCGGCGCCACTCCCGGCAAGCCCCGCACCGGTGAGCCCCGCGCCGGTAAGCACCGCGCCATCAAAGGCGGGCTCATGGCGCGCCACGGGCTCCTGCGCGGGATCGGCCTCGGCCGGCCGCGGGCGCTTGGGCGCGTTGCGGTGGGTTGTCCAGGCGTTGTAGGCGACGACGACGATCAGCACGAGCGCGCCGGCGATGATGAGACCAAGTTGGAAGTTGCTCATGGTGAATACGGGGTCAGGCCTCGGCCATGGACAGCGCGGACTCCATGTCCACGGCCACGATGCGCGACACGCCCTGCTCCTGCATGGTGACGCCGATCAGTTGCTCGGCCATCTCCATGGCGATCTTGTTGTGGCTGATGAAGAGGAACTGCGTTCCCTTGGACATGCTGGACACCAGCTTGGCATACCGCTCGGTGTTGGCATCATCCAGCGGCGCATCCACTTCGTCCAGCAGGCAGAACGGCGCGGGGTTGAGCTGGAAGATGGCGAACACCAGCGCGATCGCGGTGAGTGCTTTCTCGCCGCCCGACAGCAGGTGGATGGTCTGGTTCTTCTTGCCCGGCGGCTGGGCCATGACCTGCACGCCGGAGTCGAGGATCTCGTCACCCGTCATGATGAGCTTGGCCTGGCCGCCGCCGAACAGTTCGGGGAACATGCGGCCGAAGTGCCCGTTGACGGTCTCGAAGGTGCCCGACAGCAGGGTGCGCGTCTCGCCGTCGATCTTGCGGATGGCGTCCTCCAGCGTGGTCATGGCCAGCGTCAGGTCTTCGGTCTGCGCGTCCAGGAAGCCCTTGCGCTCGCGCGCGAGCTGCAACTCCTCCAGCGCGGCCAGGTTCACCGCGCCCAGCGCCGTGATCTCGCGGTGCAGGCGGTCGATCTCGCCCTGCAACCCCGCCATGCGCACGCCACCGTCCTGGATGGAACGCTCCACCGCCGCCAGATCGGCCTGCGCGTCCGCCAGCAGCGTGCTGTACTGCTCCAGGCCCAGGCGCGCCGCCTGCTCCTTGAGCTGGAACTCCGTGATGCGTGCACGCAGGGGCTCCAGCGTGCGCTCGTTCTGCATGCGCAGTTCGTCGCTGGCGCGCAGCCGCGCCGTCAGGTCGTCGTACTGGCTGCGCTGGGCGGCCAGGTCTTTTTCGCGCTCGATTTTCAGGTTCAGCGCCCGCTGCAGGCCGCCCTGGGCGGCGGCATCGGACAGGCGCGAAAGCTCGTCCTGCGCGCGCTGGCGCTCATCGTGCAACGCGCGTGCCTGGGTGGCCGCGGTGTCGATGGTGCGCGCCAGCTCGGCACGCCGGGCCTGCAGGCTGCGCTGGGAGAACTGGGCCTCCTGCGCCTGGCGCTCCAGCGCGCGCTGCTGCTCACGGCATTCGGCCAGGCGGCGCTCGGCCTCGATCACACGGTCGCCCAGCTGGGCGTGGCGCTCCTGGCTGTCGGCCAGTTGCATGTCCAGTTCTTCAAAACGCGCCTCCGCGGTGACGCGGCGCTCCTGCAGGTCGCCCAACTGCGCCTCGACCTCGGACAGATCGGCGCCAATCTGCTCGCTGCGCGCCCGGGTCTGCTCGGCCAATTGCGACAGGCGCAGGGTCTCAACCTGCAGCTCGTGCGCGCGGCCTTGGGCCTCGCTGGCCTCGCGGCGCGCGGCCACCAGGCGCTGCGCCGCGTCGGCGTACAGGCTCTCGGCACGCACCAGCGCCGTGCGCGCCTCCTCGGCGATCAATGCCTGGGCACGCAGCTCCTTCTCCAGGTGTTCGATCTCCTGCGCCCGGGCCAGCAGGCCGGACTGCTCGGAGTCCTGCGCATAAAAACTCACGCTGTGCGCGCCCACGGCATGGCCGGCTGCCACATAGATGGCCTCGCCCGGCTGCAACTGCGCGCGGCGGTTCAGCGCATCGTCCAGCGTCTGCGCGGTGTAGCAGCCCTGCAGCCAGTCCACGAGCACGGCGTGCAGCCCGGCGTCGTGCACGCGCAGCAGATCCGACAAGCGCGATGAACCAGCGGGGGTTTCGGGCGCGGGCGCAGACGGCGCGCTGTAGAAAGCCAGCCGCGCCGGAGGCGCATCCTGCCCGCCCGCGCCCAGGAAGCCGCGCACCATGTCCAGCCGGCCCACGGGCAGCGCAGCCAGGCGCTCGCGCAGCGCGGCCTCCAGCGCGTTCTCCCAGCCGGGTTCGATGTGGATGCGGCTCCACAGTCCCTGCAGCCCTTCCAACCCGTGCTTGGCCAGCCAGGGCTGGAGCTTGCCGTCCACCTTGACCTTCTCCTGCAAGGCCTTGAGCGCCTCCAGCCGCGCGGACAGGTCGGCCTGCCGGGCCGTTTCCTGGTTCACGACCTGCTGGCGCGCACGGCGGTCCTCGTCGAGCTGGGGCACGCTGTCCTGCAGCTCGGCCAGGCGCGCCTCGGCCATCTCGGCGCCCTCCTCGGCCTGCTGCAACTGCTGGCGCAGGTTGGCCAGGCGCGCCTCGTCGGGCGCAGCCAGGGCATTGCGGTCGGTGCGCAGGCGCTCCAGGCGCGCCTCCAACTGGCGGCTTTGCTCGTCCAGGCTGCGCTGCTCGGCCGCCAGCACCTGGATCTGCTGCTGCACCTGCGCCACGGCGGCGCGCTGCTCGTCGCTGCGCTGCTGGCTCTGGCGCAGGGCGTCTTCCAGCTCGGGCAGGCGTGTCGCCTGCTCCTCGACCTGTGCGGCCAGTATCTCGGCCTGCTCCTCGGCATTCATGCCGGCGCCTTCGATGCCCTCGACTTCGGCTTCAGCCTCTTCCTTGCGCGCGGACCACTGGGCGATCTGCTCGGCCAGTTGCACCAGGCGTTGCTCCACGCGCTGACGGCCCTCGACCACGTAGCGGATCTCGGCTTCCAGCTTGCCGACCTCGGCCGTGGCCTCATAGAGGCGCCCCTGTGCCTGGTTGACCTTGTCGCCCGCCTCGTAGTGCGCCTGGCGGATGGTCTCCAGGTCGGCCTCCACATGGCGCAGGTCGGCCATGCGCGACTCCAGGTCGTTCACGGCGGCCAGGCCCTCGGTGCGCACGCGGGCCTGTTCGCTTTCCGCCTCGGCGCGCTTCAGGAACCACAGCTGGTGCTGCTTGAGGGTCACGTCCTGCTGCAGCGCGTTGTAGCGCGCGGCCACCTCGGCCTGCTTTTCCAGCTTGTCGAGGTTGGCATTGAGTTCGCGCAGGATGTCCTCCACCCGCGTGAGGTTCTCTCGCGTGTCGGACAGGCGATTCTCGGTCTCGCGCCGGCGCTCCTTGTACTTGGACACGCCCGCAGCTTCTTCAAGGAACAGGCGCAGTTCCTCGGGGCGACTTTCGATGATGCGGCTGATCGTGCCCTGGCCGATGATGGCGTAGGCGCGCGGGCCCAGGCCCGTGCCCAGGAACACGTCCTGCACGTCGCGGCGACGCACCGGCTGGTTGTTGATGAAGTAGCTGCTGGTGCCGTCGCGCGTGAGTACGCGCTTGACGGCAATCTCGGTGAACTGGTTCCACTGCCCGCCCGCGCGGTGGTCGCTGTTGTCGAACGTCAGCTCCACGCTGGAACGGCTGGCCGGCTTGCGGCTGGTGGTGCCGTTGAAGATCACGTCCTGCATGCTCTCGCCGCGCAGCTCGCTGGCCTTGCTCTCGCCCAGCACCCAGCGCACGGCGTCCATGATGTTGGACTTGCCGCAACCGTTGGGGCCCACCACACCGACGAGTTGCCCCGGCAGCATGAAGTTGGTGGGCTCGGCAAACGACTTGAAGCCGGCGAGTTTGATCGAGTTAAGACGCACGGGTCAGGCGTTGGACAGGGCGGTTCGCAGGTGCAGGAAAGACCGGAATCATACCGTGGCGCTCGTGTCGGCCCCATGCCCAGCCGGGCATCCTTCGATTGCAAGCAAAAATGGCCTCTAGCGCTTACCCAGCAAGCGCCAGCAGCTATTCTTACGAGAGCATCCTACGGCAGCTCAGCCCCCACGCGGGGCGAAGGCAATGATGGCCATGCCGCACAGCGTGACGGCCACGCCCAGCCAGTCCCATGGGCCGGGGCGCACGCCGTCCACCGTCCACAGCCAGACCAGCGCCACGGCCACATACACGCCGCCGTAGGCCGCGTACACACGCCCAGTGGCCGCCGGATGCAGCGTGAGCAGCCAGGCAAACAGCGCCAGGCTGGCGGCCGCCGGCACCAGCAGCCAGGCGCTGCGCCCCTGGCGCAACCACAACCAGGGCAGATAGCAACCGACGATTTCCGCCACGGCAGTGAGCAGGAACAGGGCCAGGGTCTTGACGGGCAGCATGCGTGAATGCGTGATGGAAAAGAAGGCCGCAGCGATCAGACTCCGGCCCGCTTCAGCACCAAGGCCTCGAACGCCGCGGCCTGCAGCGGTGGGCTGAGCAGATAGCCCTGCCAGGCATGGCAGCCGTTGCGCTCCAGAAAGGCGCGCTGCGCCTCGGTCTCAACGCCCTCGGCCACCACCCGCAGGCCCAGGCTGGTGCCCAGGGCGACGATCGTGCGAGCGATCACGGCATCGTTGGGGTCGGTGAGCACGTCGCGCACGAAGCTCTTGTCGATCTTCAGCTCGTGCAGGGGCAGGCGCTTGAGGTAGGCCAGCGACGAGTAGCCCGTGCCGAAGTCGTCCAGCGAGAAGCCCACGCCGTAGCCACGCAACTGCACCATCTTGGCGATGGTGTCCTCCACGTCCTGCAGCAGCATGCCCTCGGTCAGTTCCAGCCGCAGGCGGCGCGCGTCGGCGCCCGAGGCGGCCAGCGCCTCCAGCACCTGGGGCACGAAGCTACCCTCGTGGAACTGGCGCGGGCTCACGTTCACCGCGACGGTGAGCTCACCCAGCACGGGGTGCGCGCTCCACTGCGCCAGCTGTGCGCAGGCGCTGCGCATCACCCACTCGCCCACGCGCAGGATCAGTCCGCTTTCTTCCGCCAAGGGAATGAACTCCGCTGGCGAGATGAAGCCCCTGTCCGGATGGCGCCAGCGTACCAGCGCCTCGGCGCCCGTGATGCGGCCCTGGTCCACCTTGGGCTGGTAGAACAGTTCTAACTGCCCCGCATCCAGTCCGGCGCGCAGGTCCGCCTCCAGCGCCGCGCGTTCGGACACCGCAGCCTGCATCTGTGGATCAAAAAAGCGCAGCGTATCGCGCCCGGCGGCCTTGGCCTGATACATGGCAAGGTCGCTGCGCTTGAGCAGCTCGTCCGCCGATTCGCGCACCCCGCGGAAGATGGCGATGCCCACGCTGAGCGCCGTGTGGTGCTGCTGACCGTCGATGTCGAAGGGCGCGCGAATGGCCGCCAGGATCGTCTGGCCCATCTCCTCGGCGCGGTTGGCGGCCTCCTGCGGGTCGGCGCCCAGGTCTTTGAGCACCACGACGAACTCGTCGCCGCCGTGGCGCGCCAGGGTTTCGTCCTCGGGCACGCAGTCGCGCAGCCGCCGGGCCACCTCGCGCAGCAGGCGGTCACCCATGTCGGGGCCTTGTGTCTCGTTGATGGTCTTGAAGTTGTCCAGGTCCAGCATCATCACCGCGCCGCACAGCTGGTGGCGGGCGCTCATGGCCAGCGCCTGCTCCAGGCGGTCCAGCAGCAGGCGGCGGTTGGGCAGGCCGGTGAGCGGATCGTTGTAGGCCAGGTAGCGCACCTCTTCCTCGGCCGCCTTGCGCTGGCTCTGGTCCACCATGGTGACGATGTGCGAGTCGCCCAGGATCATGCCGGACAGCTCGACCGCGCGGCGCACGCCCGACTTGGCGGTGATCACGCATTCCACGGTACGGATGGCACCGTCGGGGTTCTTCAGCGCCGCCGTGCACGCAGCGAGCCATGCCTCGCGCGCATGCTCGCGTTGGTGTGCGTCGGGCATTACCAGGCGCCACCAGGTGTCCACGTCGGGCGCCTCGCGTATGTCGTAGCCGCAGATCTGGACATGACGGTCGTTGCGGAACACGATCTTGCCGTCCTGCACCTGGTTCACGCCCACGGGCATGTGGTTCAGGATGTTGCGCAGGTGCTCCTCACTCTGGCGCAGCACCTGCTCCATATGCTTGCGCTTGCTGATGTCCTGCACCACCGCAAGGTGGTGTTCGGGCTGGCCTTCCAGGCGCAGCGGCGAGACCATGAGGTCCACCCACACCTCGCTGCCGTCCTTGCGGCGGTAGCGCTTTTCCATGCGGTATTCGCTCAGCTCACCGGCCAGCATCCGCTGCAATTGCTCCAGGTCCGCGGCCAGGTCGCTGGGCTCGCTGAAGTCCTGAAAGCGCATCTGCTGCCGTTCCTGCGCGCTGTAGCCCAGCAGGTCGCAGAACTTCTGGTTCATGCGCACCAGGCGGCCGGTGCGCGAGTCGGTCTGGGCGATGCCCACCGCGGCCTGGTTGAACACGGCGCGCAGGCGCGCCTCGCTTTCGCGCAAGGCCGTATCGGTCTCCTTGGCATGGTCCAGTGCCTGCGACCGCCGCAGCACCAGCATCGATACCAGCGCGGTGAGCAGTGCGGTCACCAACAGGCCGCCGGAGCCCAGCAGCCAGGGCAGGCGCGACTCCTGCGGCGAGAGGAACGGAACGACGGGCTGGAACTGCAGGCTCCAGCGCCTTCCGCCCACGCGCACGCTTTGCTCATATTCCATGGCAGAGGTGCCGACGTGCGTCTCCGATTCAAAGAGGGATTGCGGCGGAGCAGGCTCCTCGCTGTCGAAGGGGCCCACGTCCGCCATGCGCAGCGCCAGGCCCTGCATGTTGCCCGCGGTGCGCACGGCATGCACGATGTCGTAGATGCGCACGCTCACGCCCACCGCCCCCAGAAAGCGCGCCGGCCCCGCCTGTCCGGCCGCCGGCTCGGCAAACACCGGCATGCGGATGATGACGCCCGTGCGGTGCTCGGTTTCCTGGTGCAGCTCGAACGGCGCGGAGGCGACCAGCCCGCCGGTGTCGCGCGCACGGCGCATGGCTTCGAGGTTGGCTGGCTGGGAATGGATCTCCAACCCTTGCACGCTGCTGTTGCCCCCCTGCGGCCAGAGGTAGTCCACCACGAAATAGTCGGGCAATACGGCTTGCGGATGGATGGCGAAATCCCGCGGTAGGTCGCCGTCCAGATGCGGGTCGGAGCGCGCCTGCTCTTCGAAGGCCGCCCGCCGGGGGCCGGGCACGTACCGCGTAAAGTTGATGTTCTTCACGCCGGGGTGGTAATGCTGCAGATCCAGCTCACGCGCCACGCGCTCGAAGTCGGCGCGCCGCAGCTGCGGATTCACCGTCAGCAAGCCGCGCATGCCCTGCAGCAAATCCGCGTGGGACTCCATGCGCCGCTGCAGCGTCTCGGCAAACAGCCGGGCCTCCTGCTCGAAACGCACCCGCGCGATGGCCTGCATGGAGGATTGCTGCTGGTGGTACAGCGCGTAGCTTGCCGCGCAACCGGCCAACGCCACGGCCGCTCCGGGGAGCCAGTGCCAGGGGAACGAGCGCTGTGCGTGGGATGTCGGCATGCGGGGCAGATGGACAAGGAGGACAACGGCTGATAGGCAGCCGCCGCGCCGCAGAGCATAGCGGCATTTACCCGTGCGGGGGCAACAGACACCGCCAACGTCTACTGCGACCGCGCCGCTACGGCGCCTGCGCAATTCCCCACGCCGGCGTCGCCAGCCGTCGGCCCGTACCATGGCCGCATCAGGAGTGCCCGCCATCGTGTTGTTTCGGTTGTTCGAAAATCGTGTCCCCCCGTACCCTGCGGCCGAGCCGACCGTGCCGCCCGCCGGGTTCCTCGCCTTCGTGTGGGCCAGCACGCGCGGCCTGCGCGGCTATGTCGGGGCCATGGCCGCCCTGTCTGCCGTGGTGGCCATCTACGAGGCGCTGCTGTTTGCCGTGCTGGGACGGGTGGTGGACTGGATCGCCGCCACTGCGCCCGAGCGCTTCTGGGCCGAGCGCGGCACGCTGCTCGCCGGGGTGGCTGCGGTGCTGGTCGCCAGCATTGGCATAGTGGCGCTGCAGACCACCGTGCGCCACCAGGTGCTGGCCATCAACTTCCCGCTGCGCCTGCGTTGGAACTTCCACCGGCTGATGCTGGGCCAAAGCATGGCGTTCTATGCAGACGAGTTCGCGGGCCGCATCACCACCAAGATCATGCAGACCGCGCTGGCCGTGCGCGACATGATCTTTACCACCTGCGACGTGGTGATCGGCATGGGCGTCTACCTGGTCACCATCCTGGCACTGGCGGGCGGCTTTGAATGGCGGCTGCTGCTGCCCTTTCTTGCGTGGGCGCTGTGCTACGCGGCCGCGTGCTGGTACTTCGTGCCACGCCTGGGCCAGGTGAGCAAGGCCCAGGCCGACGCGCGCTCCGTCATGACCGGCCGCGTGACGGACGCTTACACCAACATCGCCACGGTGAAGCTGTTCTCGCACACGCGGCGCGAGGCCGAGTTTGCCCGCGCGGCGATGGACGCGTTCAAGACCACGGGCTACGCACAGATGCGGCTGGTCAGCCGCTTCGAGATCGTGAACCACGCCCTGGTGGTGGGCATGATCCTCGGTGCCTGCGGCACGGCGCTATGGCTGTGGTCACGGGGCGAGGTAGGCGCCGGCGCGGTGGCCGCGGTGACCGCGATGGCACTGCGCGTTTCGGGCCACGCCCACTGGGTGATGTGGGAGATGACCACGCTGTTCGAGAGCGTGGGCACCATCCAGGACGGCATCAACACCCTCACCCGCCCGCGCACGGTGGTGGATGCGCCCGATGCTCGCCCGCTGCAGGTCACGCGTGGCGAGGTGCAGTTTGAGAACGTGCGCTTCGGCTACCGCGACGGCGCGGCAGTGATCGACGGGCTGAATCTCACCATCCGCCCAGGCGAGCGCATCGGGCTGATCGGCCGATCCGGCGCGGGCAAGTCCACGCTGGTCAACCTGCTGCTGCGCTTTCATGACGTGCAGGGCGGACGCATTCTGGTGGACGGGCAGGACATCGCCCACGTCACGCAGGACAGCCTGCGCCAAGCGATCGGCATGGTCACGCAGGACACTTCGCTGCTGCACCGATCGATGCGCGACAACATCCTGTACGGCCGCCCCGATGCCTCCGAGGAAGACATGCGCCTGGCTGCCGAACGCGCCGAGGCCGCGCAATTCATCGACGAGCTGACCGACCTGCAGGGCCGCCGCGGCTACGACGCCCAGGTGGGCGAGCGCGGCGTCAAGCTCTCGGGCGGGCAGCGCCAACGCGTGGCGATCGCGCGCGTGATGCTCAAGGACGCCCCGATCCTGCTGCTGGACGAGGCCACCAGCGCGCTGGACTCCGAGGTGGAGGCCGCCATCCAGCAGAGCCTGGACGGACTGATGCGGGGCAAGACGGTGATCGCCATCGCGCACCGCCTGTCCACCATCGCCGCCATGGACCGGCTCATCGTGCTGGACGCCGGCCGCATCGTCGAGGAAGGCACGCACGCACAGCTGCTGGCGCAAGGGGGTGTCTATGCGCGGCTGTGGACGCACCAGAGCGGCGGCTTCATGGGACAGGACCCGGACGAGGCCTGAGCGATACAGGATCGGCCGCGCACGATCATGGCAATCGAGAAGGAAATAGGCCTCCAAGGCAATACTGGCAAGCGCCAACAGCTCTTATAACAATAGCACAAGAGACCGACGAGTCCCGGTTCAGCTCTGCTCCTCGGGGCCCAGAGGATGGGGGCGCGGCGGCTCGTGCGGCGGCAACTGCAGGAACAGCGCCGTGGCCGCCAGCGTCAGCACACCCATGCAGGCAAACGTGGCGCGGAACGCGTGGAGCGTGTCCTGCGCATCTGCGGCGCCAAAGTAGCCCTGGAAGCTCGCCAGCACCGCCCCGGCAGCTGCCACCCCCATGCCCATGGCCAGCATCTGCACCATGGACAGCAGGCTGTTGCCGCTACTGGCATGACCTGTGTCCAGGTCCTTGAGCGTGACCGTGTTCATGGCCGAGAACTGCATGGAGTTCACGCCGCCAAACGCCGCCAGCTGCACCATCAGCAGCCACGGGGGCTGGCCGGGCGTGATCAGGCAGAAGCTGGCGATGAGCAACGCCAGCGCGCAGGTATTGACCACCAGCACCTCGCGATAGCCCCAGCGCCGCACCATGAAGGTGACCGCAGGTTTCACGGCCATGCTGCCCAGCACCGTGGGCAGCATCATCATGCCCGCCTGCATGGGTGCGTAGCCCAGGCTGACCTGCAGCGCCAGCGGGATCATGAAGGGCATGCACGAGCTGCCCAGCCGCGAAAACAAGTTGCCCAGCAGTCCCACGCGCAGCGTGCGCACCGCGAACAACCCCGGCACAAACAGCGGCGCATCGCTGCGCAGCGCATGCAGCCAGTAGGCCGCCAGACTGGCCAGGCCAAAGATCATCATCACCAGCGACGACGCGCTGCGCGCACCACCGCCGGCCATGCCCTCCACCGCCAGCGACACGGCCGCCATGCCGAAGGCCAGCAGACCATAGCCCACGGCGTCGAATCCACGCACGGCCAGCATCTCTCCCGCCGCCATGAAGCGCCGCGCGGCCATCAAGCCCACCAGCCCCACGGGCACATTGACCCAGAAGATCCAATGCCAGGAGGCGTACTCCACCATCCAGCCGCCCAGGGTCGGCCCGATCAGCGGCCCCACCAGCCCGGGAATCGCCACGAAGCTCATGGCGCGGATGAACTCGTCGCGCGGAAACGCCCGCAGCACCGCCAGCCGCCCCACGGGCAGCAGCAGCGCACCGCCCAGCCCCTGGACCACGCGCGCGCCCACCAGCAGCGGCAGCGTGGACGACAGCGCGCACAACACCGAGCCGAGCACGAACAACGCGATCGCCGACATGAACACCCGCCGCGTGCCGAAACGGTCCGCCAGCCAGCCCGACGCCGGAATCAGCACCGCCATGGCCAGCGAATACGCCACGATCACCGAGTGCATCTGCAGCGGGCTCTCGCCCAGGTCGCGCGCCATGGCCGGCAAGGCCGTGTTGACGATGGTGGCGTCCAGCGTCTGCATGAAGAAGCCCAGGGCGACCAGCCACAGCAGCGGCTGGCGCGAAGTGGGCGAAACAGGTGCACGCGTCATGAAATCGCCCAGGGCGGGCTCAGAAAAGAAGGACAAAGTGTGCCATTGGGGCCCGTTTGCGGATTGACGCGCGGTTCATGTCCGTAGAAACGGTGTGGGGCCCTGTCCAGCAAACACGAGCCGCTATCAAAGTAGAAGCATTTTCCGGAGATGGTGAGTGACCGGCATGCGAAAGGCACTTCACCCCATCACCGGGCAAAACCCAGCAAGGCGTTGCCTATCGCCGCGGGCACGTTCATGAAAATCCATGTAAATCAACTATTTACTATCACTTGTCGGCAGATTTCCCGTCATGCCGTGGTACCCTCGCGCCCCATGTTTCGTCGGTTGTGCCTGCTGCTGCTGCTTTGCTCGAATGCCTACGCCGCTCCCTCCCCCGAGGTAGAGCGGGCAGCCGCCACCCCTGCAGCCAGCATTGACCGCAGCCTGCTCGTCCAGTTGCAGGACGTTCAGCACAACGTGGCAGACCGCACCTCCTCCCTGATTTCCACCGCCATGGGCTTCATCGGCGTGCCATACCGCCGGGGTGGCAGCAGTGCCGAAACGGGGTTTGATTGCAGCGGCTTCGTGCGCGCCATCTATGAGCAGGCCAAGGGCATGGTGCTTCCACGCCGCGCCAATGAGCAGGCCGCCGCCACCGAAGTCATCGACAAAAAAGACCTGCAACCCGGCGACCTGGTGTTCTTCAACACCATGCGCCGCGCGTTCAGCCACGTAGGCATCTACGTGGGCGACGGCAAGTTCATCCATGCCCCGCGCTCCGGTGCGCAGGTGCGCGTGGAAGACATGGGCGCTTCCTACTGGCAGCGGCGCTTCAACGGTGCACGGCGCGTGACGACGGACGAAGACGCCGCCGCCATGGCCATTTCCGCTCGCGCTCCGGCCGCCAACTGAGACCGAGGCCGGCACCCTGTCCGGCACTGCTCTAGTAATTGCGGTAAGTAGCTACGCACCGGGCCAGCGTTTTCAGTGCCTGCACATGGGGTGACGGTGTGCAAGCCACACAGGTGTCCTGAGTCCTTCCAGCCATGACCACACCCACTACGCGCTTTTGGCTCATGAAATCGGAGCCCGACGAGTGTTCCATTGACGACGCATTGGGCGCCCCGGGCGCCACCGTGCCCTGGACCGGCGTGCGCAATTACCAGGCGCGCAACTTCATGCGCGACGAGATGCAGGTGGGGGATGGCGTGCTCTTCTACCACTCAAGCTGCCCTGCACCCGGTATCGCCGGCATTGCACGCATAGCCTCGGGCGTACGCCCCGATCCCACACAGTTCGACCCTGAATCCCCTTACTACGACCCCAAGTCACCCCTTGAGAAACCCCGGTGGCTGCTGCGGGACGTGCAAGCCGTGCGCAAGACACGGCTCATTGGCCTGGCAGAACTGCGCACCCATCCCAAGTTGGCGTCGATGCGCGTACTGCAGCGAGGCAACCGGTTGTCGATCACGCCGCTGCAGCCGCAGGAGTGGACCTTCATCACGCAGGTGCTCGCGGCAGACTAGCGGGCCGCGCGGGTGTCCCGCCACGCATCAACAGGCTGGAGGCGGGAGGACTGGAGGCGGGAAGACGGAATCCCCGCCAGAAGTCCAACCTTCATCCACCCGTCCCCTTGGCGCGCAGCAGCGCTACCAACTCCGGCACCAGCGCCTGCGGCCCACCCTCGGCAACGGCGGTGGCAAAGGTGTCGTGCACGGCCTGGGCAATGCCATCGGCCGCACCGCCGTCGTGCGCCATGGCGGTGTAGTAGCCCATGTCCTTGAGCGCGTTAGACATGAAGAAGCGCAGCCCGGAGGGGTCCTGCTGCAGCAGGTAGGGCCGCAGGCGCTCCAGCGCCACGCCGCCGCCGCCGCCCTTGGCGAGAACATCCAGGAACACCTGCGGCGCCACGTCGGCCGCCAGCGCGCAGGCGGCAGCCTCCGCGATCAGCGCCACGCTGCCCAGCGACACATAGTTGTGCAGCAGCTTCATGCGGTGGCCACTGCCCACGGCACCGGTATGCGTGATGTTCTCGGCAAAGCACTGCAGCACCGGGCGCACTTCGTCGAGCAGTGCGGCCTCGCCGCCCACCAGCAGGTTCAGCAGGCCCTCGGCGGCCTCCTTGGGGGTGCGGGTCATCGGCGCATCCAGGAACCGCCCTCCGGCCGCCGCCACGGCGCGGGCGACGGATTCTGTGGACGAAGGAATGGCCGTGGAGCAGTCGATCACCACGGTGCCGGGCTGCAGGGCGGCCAGGGCGCCCTCCTCGCCCAGCAGCACCGCCTCTACCTGGGGCGATCCCGTCACGCACAGGATGAGCACCTGCACCTGTCGCATCAGTTCATGCACCGACGCGGCGCTGGCCACGCCCTGGGCGCGCAATGCATCCAGGGGCTGGTTGCCAGGGTGCTCCAGCACCGTCAGCGCATAGCCCTTGCGGGCGATATTCATGGCAATGCCGTGGCCCATCAGGCCTACGCCGATCAGTCCGATGCGAGGGGTGTTCATGTGCTGCGTTTCAACCGGTGGGTGGGAAGCGATGTCCACCGCATTGTGGCGCGCGGAGCCCCTTCAACCCACCGCCGCCGTATCCCGGAAAACCAGTACCTTCAGCGACCGCTCCTCGTCCACATCGGCGAA
Source organism: Diaphorobacter sp. LI3 (assembly GCF_022807955.1). Taxonomy (NCBI): domain Bacteria; kingdom Pseudomonadati; phylum Pseudomonadota; class Betaproteobacteria; order Burkholderiales; family Comamonadaceae; genus Diaphorobacter; species Diaphorobacter sp. LI3. The sequence continues at coordinate 2,490,391 of NZ_CP094346.1, forward strand.
CACCGCCGGGTTGGGAACGCGTTCCACGAACGCCAGCGAAGGCGCCTGGGATCGCATCTGCTCGCGCAGAAACTCCATCCCCAGCTCCGGCGCGTTCAGGCACAGCAGGGCGTGGCCGCCCGGTATCAGCAGTTCCGGCAGGCGCCGCATGAGCCGCGCATAGTCCTTGGTCGCGACGAAGCTGCCCTTCTGGTAGGACGGCGGATCCACGATCACCAGGTCGTACGGCCCGCTGCGCGTGATCTTGCCCCACGAGCTGAAGATGTCATGCGCCAGAAAGCGGGCACCGGCGCCCAGCCCGTTGAGCTGGTGGTTCTGCTGCCCGGTGGCTATGGCACCCCGGCTCATGTCCACATTCACCACCTCTGCCGCGCCCGCCTGCAGCGCAGCGACCGAAAACGCACAGGTATAGGCGAACAGGTTGAGCACCCGAGCGCCGCGCCCGGTGCGTGCGCGGTGGTTCGCCACATGTGCGCGCACCCAGCGACGCCCTTCGGCCATGTCCAGGAACAACCCGTGGTTCTGCCCGCGCAGCACCTGGACGCGCAGGCGTGCGCCATCCTCGGTGACCACATGCGGCTCGGGCACCTCGCCCGCCATCAGCCGCGTATCGCTGCGGCCCTCGATGCGCAGCGCCTCGCCGCGGTGCTGGAACACCCAGTTCAGCGGCTGCCCTGGCGCCACCTGCTGCCAGCGTGCGCGCAGGGCGCCGTCGATGGTGGCGAGTGCGTCGTCCGTCACCGGGGCGAAGCTGGTGAGCACCAGCACGGGTGGATAGGCATCCAGCGTCCACTGCTCGCTGCCGGGAAACCGCCCGCCACGCCCATGGAAGATGCGGCAGGCCTCAACGGGCGGAGTGAGGGTGGCGATGGCGTCGAGCAGGGCTTGCATGAGTGGGGTCGGGCGCAAAGAAAAACAGGCATCAAAATGCCCTCTAACGCAGATTGTGCCAGCGCTAACAGCTATGGTTTTTACGTTATCGTCACGGTTTCATCCGCTCCGTTCAAGGCTTTTGCATGACCTTCGCTGACAACCTGCGCCAATTGCCCTCCATTGCCCACCTGGCCGCCCTGCAACTGCTGAACGACGCCGGCCAAGTGGTGGCCACCATTCCCAACCAGCCGGGCAAGACGGGCTCGCTGACCGTGTACGCCGCGCTGGCCGCCAAGCACGGCGGCATCACCGTCGCCGCGGCGCAGGAAGGCCTGGAACTGTTCGCCGAACACACCGCCGATGCCCGCCAGCATCCCGGCAGCCATCCCAACATCGACCGGCTGCTGCAGGTGATCGCGACGGGCCAGGGCTACCGCGTGGCACTGGTGCAGGCCTGAGCTGCCACGCACACTCGCCAACCCAGCACCTCATACTCAAAAACGCCTCCAGCCCTTGCACAGCAAGCGCCAGGCGCTATCAAAAGCATAAAAAAGGCAGCCAGAGGCCTAGCCGTTCCGTTAAGGTGTTGCTAAGCCCTTGATTCAAGCCCCTCTGCTTCGGCACGAGGGGCTTCGTTTCTTTGGTCGCTATAAGGGACATGCTGAATTTCAAGCCCCTTTCCCTAGGCGTCGCGCTCGTGTGTGCCGCCAGCTTCCTCACTGCCTGCAACGACGAGCCCGCTCCGGACTTCAGGGGCAGCACTCCCGTGGCATACGGCAATCGGACTGTCTCTCTGAGCGTTGAGGCTTGGCGAGACAATGGCAGCCAGCCTTGTCGTGTCCTTATCAGAGGCGCTGAAGTAACAAATTGGGTCAAACCAACCGGTATTCTGCCGCGGATGACCCTAGCCCCGGCAGTAGTGCTGGCCTGCACAGGGCGGAGCCCGTACCTTTCCTCGGTGAGCGGCGAGGGTGAAGGGGGTGTAGCCGAATGGGAAGAGTCCTCGGGGCCTGAATCGGGAGCCCCCCTCTCTGTCTACCAAGTGCGAGTGAGCTCCCTGACTGCGGACCAAGCTCACCTCGAACTACGGGTCCTACGCGGCAAGTGACTCGCTTGCGTGAGCCACGGGGCCGGAGGGCTTGAGCGACCGAGCGGCAGGCGCGCGGCGTCTTTCGGGCGGTTCGGGAGTGAAATAGATGATGTCTTCGGGCGCTATGGGTCCGCGCGCCAGCCCCAGCCGCATTGCCGGCGTTTTCCCGTCCCGGCCAACCTCGCAGTAGTTGAAGTACGTCCGGAAGATGCCGAGCACCTTCACCAGGACTTCGGGGTTGTAGGCGCTCTTCCCGAACCAGAGACGTCGGTCGGTGTTGGCGCTGGCCACCGCGCGTTCTGCCAGCGTGAGGCCTCGCCGGACCTGCATAAAGAAGCGGTCGACAGCGGTAAGGGTGGCTTTCAGGTGCAGTAGCGCCTGGTGGCTAAGGATTTATCCGTAAATAATATTGACAGGTAGACTGATCTTTCGCAAGGTGATGATGGCAGCGGCCAGATGGTTAAGCGCGAGAAACGTGTGCTCCAGCTTTTCGTAGCGCACGAGCAGCTTGCGGAATCTGTTGAACCACCCATGGCATGCCTCCACTACCCAGCGGCGCGCCTTCTTCTGCGGATTGCGTTTCTTGCGCTCTGCCTCGCTCTTGCGGCCCACTACATGCGGGATATAGCCGTGGGCCAGGATGATCTTCATGGCGTTCTTTCCCCGGTAGCCGGCATCAGCGCATAGGTGCTTGCTGCGTCGCTGCTTGGGTGTGGGGCGCTTGATCATGCAGGACGCCAGCACGGCCTCAAGTTGCGTCACGTCGTGCGCGTTGGCCCCGGTCACGACGAGTGACAACGGGACGCCACGCCCGTCCACCAGCAGGTGACGCTTGCTGCCTTTTTTTCCCCCGATCCGTCGGGTTGCGCCCCACAGCCTCTTGCGCCAGTGGCGCCTTGAACATGGCCCCATCAATGCTTTGCCAGCGCCAGGCAACGCCTTCGAAATCATCGTACTCAGCAAGACCTGCACGCCACAGGTTCTCAAAGAACCCGGCCTTGGACCACAGCATGAACTTCTGATGGATCGCGCTGGCGCTGCCGAAGCGCTCAGCAGGCAATGCCTTCCATTGGCAGCCAGTGCGCAGCACATACATGATGGCCTCGAACACCAGCCGTGGCGGTTTGCTCGGGCGGCCCGCTCCGGCTGCGCGCTTGTACTGCTTGTCAGGATCGCGCGCAGGCTGCGGCACCAGCGGCTCCACCCGGCTCCAGAACTCGTCCGTCACTTCCCACGAATTGGCATGCACCTTGGCCATCTACATCTCCTGCGCCGCATCACGGGCGACTCAGGAACATAGTTTAATTTGCGGATAGATCCTAAGCTGGAGCCGACGCTTGTCCGGTTCGGTTTCGACCGGGTCGATATCGGTCAGCCAGCAAACGGATTTCTCAGGCTCACGCATCTCCGATATGGGATGGCGGAACCAGCGGTCCCCCCACTTGCCGATGGCAACCATGCGCGCCAGTTCTTCCTCGGCAGCCAGAAGTTCTGCAGCCTCAGGGGTTACCCCGTATTTCTCCGCTAAGCGCGCCAGACGCCGCTTGGTTGCACCAACCAGCGCGCGCTTCATGTCCACTGACATATCTTTGAGCACCTTGACATAGAAAGCGTCAGCCGTCCGGTCCAGAACCCTTTTCGGCACGGCCGTCAGAATGGCCGCACGTATGCCCGACTCCTGGTCTGTGAAGAAGCGAATCTTCTTGGCACGGCAGAGCAGTCGAGTGACAAGCTGGATGTGGGCGTACATCACCACTTGCTCATGCAGCAGCATGCCCTTTACGGGGGCACGGGATGAGTTCGCGGGGCCTTCACCATCTTCTATATCGGGGCGACCTAAGGCTGCGTCGTACGTCTCTTCGATGACCGATTCCATAGGCTTTCGGGAGGTACCTCCGCGAGGCGCCGCCCTCTCAGCCGCAGCATTCCAATCAGCCGGTAGCCAGACTCTCGCGTAGCGGCGAAACGCTCTGGCAAGTGCATGGTCGCCAAAGCGAACCATGTCCTTCTCTACGTCAGCAGAGTCCAGCGCAGGGTCAAAGTTGACGTTGACCCCGAACACATAGCCCGTAGCCTGGTCGGCCGTTGCAATGGACAGCAAAAGTGTGTTCTTTCGCACCTTCTTAGAGTGCCAGTTCACCACCAGCTTTTGCCGGTCAACCGACAGATATCTTGAGCCTAGGTCGTCGCGTCCCATGAGGGTTCGCTCACGCTCGCCGGCGAACATCTGGGCCTGCTCATAGAGGAAGTCGATGCGGTCGTATAGCTGGCTGGGGGAGATATCGAGGACCTTGATGATGCGCCGCAGCGGCATGGCGTTCATCAGATGCACCAAGATATCGCGATTGGAGTGACTGCGACGTTGGCGCTTGGTTGACCGGCCGCCGAAGGAGAACGCCTTCTTGCAGCCGACACACTTGAACCGGGGAGTTCCGTGGGCGTTGGTGCCGAAGCGAGTCACATTCTCAAGGGATGGCGCCCCCTCCGATAGAGAGCAGGCCTCGTTCGGACACTGCGGGAGTACTGGTTCAAGGTACTCCGACATGCGCATAAGCTCCTCGGCAATCGCCAAGTTGCTCTGCATAGGGGTGATTTCCTCGCACAGGCGGCACTTCAGTGCCGGCTGGTCCTTACCGGTAGCGACCACGGTGTAGTCGCCTGGGCCAACGGAAGAAGCTGGAGTACCGGCCCCGCCTCGGGCAACCGCAAGCTTGGGCGGTACGCCGAAGTTACCGCACTTGGGGTTCTTGCAGTGATTGACTTGAATACCCGCCGCGGCCGGCGGAAATCTAGGCGGCCACTTAGTCGGCTTTACTGAAGTTGGATGAGATTTTTCCTTGGACAAAGAAACGCCCTAGTCGTTGACTAGGGCGGAATTTTGAGCCATTACAGCTTTCTTAGCAACACTTTAACAGAACGGCTAGAGCCAGAGGCTGCCTTTTTTGCTACGGCCGTGGCCTTTACCTGCGCTGCGGCGGCACGTCTGTGCAACTGCCGTGGGCAATCTCCGCCGCCATGCCGATGCTCTCGCCCAGCGTGGGGTGGGGGTGGATGGTCTTGCCGATGTCCACCGCATCGGCGCCCATCTCGATGGCCAGGGCAATCTCGCCAATCATGTCGCCTGCGTGGGTGCCCACGATGCCGCCGCCCAGGATCTTGCCGTGGCCATGGGCTTCGGGCGAGTCGTCGAACAGCAGCTTGGTCACGCCTTCGTCGCGGCCGTTGGCAATGGCGCGGCCCGAGGCCGTCCAGGGGAACAGGCCCTTCTTGACCTTGATGCCCTGCGCCTTGGCCTGGTCTTCGGTGAGGCCCACCCAAGCCACTTCGGGGTCGGTGTACGCCACGCTGGGGATCACGCGGGCGTTGAAAGCGGCGCTGGCCAGCTCCTTGTTTCCCTGCAGTTCTCCGGCGATGACCTCGGCCGCCACATGCGCTTCGTGCACCGCCTTGTGCGCCAGCATGGGCTGCCCGACGATGTCGCCAATGGCGAAGATGTGCGGCACGTTTGTGCGCATCTGGATATCGACGTTGATGAAGCCGCGGTCCGTCACCGCCACGCCGGCCTTGTCGGCGGCGATTTTCTTGCCGTTGGGCGTGCGGCCCACGGCCTGCAGCACGAGGTCGTACGTTTGCGGCTCGGGGGCGGTGCCGCCCTCTTCCGCTGGCGCAAACGTCACCTCGATGCCCTCGGGCGTAGCCTCGGCGCCCACGGTCTTGGTCTTCAACATGATGTTGTCGAAGCGCGGGGCGTTCATCTTCTGCCAGATCTTGACCAGGTCGCGGTCGGCGCCTTGCATCAGGCCGTCCATCATCTCGACTACGTCCAGGCGTGCACCCAGCGTGCTGTACACGGTGCCCATTTCCAGGCCGATGATGCCGCCGCCGAGGATGAGCATGCGCTTGGGTACACCCTGCAGCGCCAGGGCGCCGGTGGAGTCGACCACGCGCGGGTCGTCGGGCATGAAGGGCAGGGCCAGGCCGGGCAGGGCGAGCGCCATGGACAGGGCCAGGACTGAGACGAGCGTTTTCATGATGATGACCTTTGAAAAGAATGAGGGCTGTGGTGTGAGGCGCAGGTGTCTTCAGCGCAACGCGAACGCCTCGTGGTGAACGCGGCGTGGGCGCTGCCCCGTCGCCTGGAGGTCGGAGACGATGGCGTCGCGCAGGCCGACCGGTCCGCAGTAAAACAACTCCGCGTCGCGCAGCGGGAAGGGTGTCAGCTGGACCAGCCGTGAGGCCGTCAAGCGTCCGTCTTCGGCGCTGGCCACGATGTGCACGCTCAAGCCGGGGTGGCGTGCGGCGATGGCGGCCAAGCGCTCGGCGGCAAAGGCCTCGGCCCGCGTCGTCACCGCCCAGACCAGGGTGATTTCCTGCTGGTCGGCCTCGGTCAAGGCTTCGGCCCAGGCCAGGAAGGGCGTGATGCCGATGCCACCGGCCAGCCAGACCTGACGCCGCACCCGCTTGCGGAACACGAAGCGACCGTAAGGCCCTTCGATCCGCAGGCGCTGCCCCGGGGCCAGGCGATCGGGCAGACGCCGCGTCCAGCCGCCCAGGGCCTTGATGCCCAAGCGCAACTCGCCGTCGGCACGCGGGGCACTGGCGATGGTGAAGGGGTGGGCTTCGCGCAGCCCGGCGTCCGGGGCGGACACGAAGGCAAACTGACCCGGACGCCAGCGCAGGGGGCGACCTTCCGGGCGCAGCGTCAGCTCCGCGACCGCGCCGTGCGGCTCAACCTGCGCCACCACGAAGTTGCGTGGACGCAGGAAAGGCGCCACCAGTTGCGTGAACAGCCAGGCCGCGATTCCGGCCACGCTCAAGGCGTTCAGGTACAGGCTCAGCGTGCCGTCCAGGCCTTCGGGCTGGTCGATGGCGATCTGGTGAAACGCCGCCACCGCAAACAGCAGGCCGGTGAAGCGGTGCGTGAAGCGCCAGAGCGGCCAAGGCAGCTCCAGCTGGGTGAAGGGCACCCGCTTGAACCAGCTCAGCAGGATCAGCCCGATGAAGCCGTTGAAAGCGAACTCGCCCACATCGGCCGCAAAGTCACCCAGCCGGGTTTCACGCACCACGTCTTCCAGCTCGGGCTCGATCATGTTGTGACCGAGCATCAGCGCCAGGGCGGCAATGCCCAGCCACTTGTGCACCCCGTACATCCGGTCGAGCCCGCCAAACAGCGGCTCAATCCAGGAAGGGCGGGTGGACAGGATCAAGGCCAGGCTCATCGCGGCAATGGCGCCCGCCCCCAGGGCAATGCCCAAGGCCGTCTCTGTGCCAAAGGGGGCATAGGTCTGTGCGCCGAGCAGGCCGGCGTACAGCACGGCCAGCGTGACCAGGAGGGGTCCGACCCGGCGCATCACAGGCTCCTTAACGCGAGGGCAGCCGGCGCGTTCAGTGGCTTGCCAGCGTGTGCCTTGCCCGTCTTGCCCGCCGGGCTGCGTGCGCCTGGCAGGTAGCGCGACGCGTCGGCACCGGGGCGGAAGCGAACCTCCAGCTCCAGGATCGCAAGCGAGGCTGGATCGATCTTCAGTTCGACCTGGTTGCCGTCGCCGTCGCGGCCACGGACCTCGTAACAGCCATCGTCGATGCGCAGGCGTTCGGTTGTGATCCCGCGCTCGGTGACATGGGCCGTGACGTTCTCGCGCGACGGCCATTCGGCCATCGGGCGATGGCAATCGTCACTGGCCATTGCGGCGCCCGAACTGGTCATGGCGATCACGAGGGCGATGGGAAAGAGTGCTTTCATGGTGTGGCTCCTATATCCTTGATGACGTGAGGAGGCTCCGCCAACATGACCTGAACCTGAACGAGGTGCCTGATGCACTTCAACGGATAGGCGTTTTAACCGCATGAGGCCAAGTATCGCACCGCGGAAGCGCCATCAAGCCGGCTGAGACACTCGATTTTCCCGCCCAGGTGTCAGGTTCACCACCAGGGTTTGGCGTTCAGGAGAGTGATTTGCGGCGCTCGGCGTGTACCGGGCGCAGAGCCAGTTCGCGGCAAGTCAAAATCGCCGCTTTGTTCATTCACCAACTGATGCGCTGATCGACCTCAAAGTCCGGTGCCGGTTGCGCCGCCAGGTCCCAGTCTGCTGGCTCGGTTTGCGCCCCGTCATCCATCTGCGCATCACTACAGTCATCCCACAGCGGTGGCCCGCGCGCCGGGGAGATGCGGGGTGGCTCTGAATCTGCCCCGATGTGGTCCAGGATGTGCCGGATGTCAGCGCTGTGCGTAATGAACGCGATGATGCGCATCTGCCCGCCACACAGCGGACACAAGAGGGGGAACACCTCGTAGATGCGGGCGATCAGCACCGCCCACAGGTAGTGCGCTGCACGCTTGGGCAGCACCGGCTCGCTCTGGGATGGCAGCGCGCTGCTCATCGGTACCACACCAGGCGCGCACTCCCCCGTGCTGATCGACGCGCCCAGCACGGGAGCGGCTTGCGCCGGTGTCGCCAGCGCCGTCACCGCAGCCCTGAGCGGCGAGTTGGGTGCCAACACGCCAAAATAGCGGTGCCGGTGGGTGCGTGGCGGGGGAACCAGCGCGGCAATGCGGTCGATCAGCTCCAGCGGTGTGAGGTGCAGCTCATCAACCTTGGCACCGCGCTTGTCGCTGGTGGGTTCGCTGCGCTGCTTGCCGCAGCGGTACACCAGTTTGCTTCCCTCTTTGCGTAGGCGCTCCATGGAAAACGGTGGACGCGCGCAATAGCGCAGCAGCCGCTCCAGCGCAGCGCGGTCGTGGGCTTCGATGCAGACACCGGCGTCCACCGAGAAGCCGCTGTGTTTGTAGCCCAGCATGTCTTTGGCGTCACAGTTCTCCAGCAGGCCCCGAGCAACGAAGGCGCGCAGGATGCGTTTTTGCAGTGTGGTCTGCACTGGGGCCACGGTAGCCGCATCGATGCCGGTGGCCGCGTGAAAGATGACACCCGGCGATGAGATTCGAGGGGTCGCATCAGCATCGCCCTCGCCCTCCACTTCCTCAAACACCCCGTCCACCACACAAGTGGAAGTGGACGTGTTCATTGAGGCTGGAGCCGAATCGGTGAATGAAGGCGATGGCACCGATGTGCAGGCCTGCCTTGTCCATATGGGCCGCACCGGGGCTGTGGGTCTGCAGAGTTTGTGCGATCACCCGCAGAAAGATGCGCAGCACCATGCTCAGCACCGCTCCGTCGCGTTGCATGAAGTACCGCAACCTCTTGGGCACGGAGAGCACCCACTGGCGCACCGGCAGGCGGGGGAAAACGTGGTCGCTCAGGTGTGCCGCCGTCTCCACCATCCGCCGCGTGGTGCACGAGGGGCAGACTCCCCGGCCTTTGCAGGAGAAGGCTACAAAGTAGTCGTGCCCACAGTCGCCGCAGACGCTTCCTGCGCCTGTTCCATCGCTTCGTCGTGTGATCCGAGCATGCGCAACAGATAGCGGTAGACTGATTTCTGATGGCGTCGCACCAGATCGGAAAATGCTTTCCGATCACCTGCCTGTGCGCGCTGTACCCAGTCGTCGTCACGGCCATCATGGGCCAGCGTATCGGTCATCGCATTTTGAAAAAAAGAATGGCGACAAAATTTGATCCTCTAGCATCATAGTCTTCGCTCAGCTGTTTTTGGTTGCCACCTCGATCGGCATTGACCACTCTTCCACCTCGATCCAAGCCGTTGACGCCCCTAGCGGCTAAGGTGCAGTTCGTTGAGCTTGAGGCCGCTCTCATTGTTCGCCGTGATATCGCCGGTGCGGATGGCTACGGCAAGTTCGGCCTTGACCTGTTCACGAGTCACGCTTGACTGCACCTGTTTGCTCGGATATTGGTTCGGGTATATCTCGTTGAGCTTGAGGCCGCTCTCATTGTTCGCCGTGATATCGCCGGTGCGGATGGCTGCGGCAAGTTCGGCCTTGACATGTTCACGAGTCACGCTTGACTGCACCTGTTTGCTTGGATATTGGTTCGGGTATAGCTCGTTGAGCTTGAGGCCACTCTCATTGTTCGCCGTGATATCGCCGGTGCGGATGGCTACGGCAAGTTCGGCCTTGACCTGTTCGCGCGTGGTTCCGGCGAAGGCCGAGGTGCCACCGATCAGGCCGGAAGCGAGGATGAGTGCAGTTGCTGCAAGTTTCGTTTTCATGATAATGTTCTCAATGATTGACAGGAGGACATGAGGAGAGGTATCCCCTCACGTTGAAGCAGGTTCTTAGTCCTGATGGGCTGCTGCGGCGGGTCCCTGAGCAGTGCTGTGCGAGGGTTTTTCAGTGGCTTTGTAGATCCGCTCGACGGAATGGATATAGCCGACATACGCCTTCACATACTCTTGTCCGGCCGCCACGTCGTCAACCTTGAAATCCTTTTTGGCGATGACGTCCTTGAATTGTCCACCGACGCTTTTGTGGAGAGCCTGCGTGAGCATTTCCGCCAAGGGCTTGACGGCGCCCGTTTCAAGCGCCTTGTCTGCGGCCACCACTGCCGGGCCAAGGTCGCGGCCCGCAGGTTTGATCCCGGTGTAGGGTGCCCCTTCTCCGGCACGGTGCACGCGCACCAAGGTCTCGAAGAAGGCGTAGTCAGCCAGATTCTTGGCTGAAGAATTCAACTGCCTGACGTCGAGCGTCTTGCGAAATGCGTCCGTGATCTGCGCCTGATCAGAAGGCTGCACCCAGATCAGCACGCGATTGACGTTCCCGGTATCGAGCGCTTGCTGCGCTGCTTTGATCACCGGACCGTCCACGCCATCGCAATGCGCGGATGCAGGACCTGCTGCGAGCAGCAGTGCCGCTGAGATGCCCGCCAGGACAGAGACTTTTGCCGTGATTCGATTGAATTTCATGATGTGTAATCTTCCAGTATTGGTTACGAACTTCGTTCTAATATGAGCCCGGTCTCGATTCGAGTGGGCTTGTATATAAACGAAGCTGCTGCAAATTTGTTCCACGATTTTTTGATCAGCAGCGAGCGCGCCGGACCAAATGCATCCGGTCCCGAGCATTCGACGCTTGCGCGGATCAGCGCGCGTGCGGCTATTGCGCGTTAGGGTTGTTTTCTTGGAATCATCTTGAACAACAAGTCAGCGAGGGCCAGCCACTGGGGAGCGTGCAAAATCTAGGGCAATGATTCAGGTCCACGCCCACCGAGGCTGAAGGGTTAGATGACAATGAAGCAACAGGCGCTCAGACTCGCTGTTCTGCTTCTTCAAAAGGCCGTGAGTCCGAGAAGAGCTTCAAGACATCGGACCACTTTGTACGAGGCGCCTTGCGCGCCTTCCCACATCTAACTTGTTATAACCGGGACCTTTGCACTGCGCATGGAAATATTTCCTTAAGCCGCGTTTACGGATAGGCGTTTTAACCGCATGAGGCCAAGTATCGCACCGCGGAAGCGCCATCAAGCCGGCTGAGACACTCGATTTTCCCGCCCAGGTGTCAGGTTCACCACCAGGGTTTGGCGTTCAGGAGAGTGATTTGCGGCGCTCGGCGTGTACCGGGCGCAGAGCCAGTTCGCGGCAAGTCAAAATCGCCGCTTTGTTCATTCACCAACTGATGCGCTGATCGACCTCAAAGTCCGGTGCCGGTTGCGCCGCCAGGTCCCAGTCTGCTGGCTCGGTTTGCGCCCCGTCATCCATCTGCGCATCACTACAGTCATCCCACAGCGGTGGCCCGCGCGCCGGGGAGATGCGGGGTGGCTCTGAATCTGCCCCGATGTGGTCCAGGATGTGCCGGATGTCAGCGCTGTGCGTAATGAACGCGATGATGCGCATCTGCCCGCCACACAGCGGACACAAGAGGGGGAACACCTCGTAGATGCGGGCGATCAGCACCGCCCACAGGTAGTGCGCTGCACGCTTGGGCAGCACCGGCTCGCTCTGGGATGGCAGCGCGCTGCTCATCGGTACCACACCAGGCGCGCACTCCCCCGTGCTGATCGACGCGCCCAGCACGGGAGCGGCTTGCGCCGGTGTCGCCAGCGCCGTCACCGCAGCCCTGAGCGGCGAGTTGGGTGCCAACACGCCAAAATAGCGGTGCCGGTGGGTGCGTGGCGGGGGAACCAGCGCGGCAATGCGGTCGATCAGCTCCAGCGGTGTGAGGTGCAGCTCATCAACCTTGGCACCGCGCTTGTCGCTGGTGGGTTCGCTGCGCTGCTTGCCGCAGCGGTACACCAGTTTGCTTCCCTCTTTGCGTAGGCGCTCCATGGAAAACGGTGGACGCGCGCAATAGCGCAGCAGCCGCTCCAGCGCAGCGCGGTCGTGGGCTTCGATGCAGACACCGGCGTCCACCGAGAAGCCGCTGTGTTTGTAGCCCAGCATGTCTTTGGCGTCACAGTTCTCCAGCAGGCCCCGAGCAACGAAGGCGCGCAGGATGCGTTTTTGCAGTGTGGTCTGCACTGGGGCCACGGTAGCCGCATCGATGCCGGTGGCCGCGTGAAAGATGACACCCGGCGATGAGATTCGAGGGGTCGCATCAGCATCGCCCTCGCCCTCCACTTCCTCAAACACCCCGTCCACCACACAAACGTGGAAGTGGACGTGTTCATTGAGGCTGGAGCCGAATCGGTGAATGAAGGCGATGGCACCGATGTGCAGGCCTGCCTTGTCCATATGGGCCGCACCGGGGCTGTGGGTCTGCAGAGTTTGTGCGATCACCCGCAGAAAGATGCGCAGCACCATGCTCAGCACCGCTCCGTCGCGCTGCATGAAGTAACGAAGCCGCTTGGGAACCGACAGCACCCACTGGCGCACCGGCAGGCGGGGGAAGACGTGGTCGCTCAGGTGTGCCGCCGTCTCCACCATCCGCCGGGTGGTGCACGAGGGGCAGACTCCACGGCCTTTGCAGGAGAAAGCGACGAAGTAGTCATGCCCGCAATCCTCGTAACGAGCGCGGGCGAAGCCATGGGCAAAGATGCCGCACTCAAGATACTTGGCAAACGCTTTGCGCACGAAGGGCTTGGGGGTGTGGTGGTCGCCCTGGCCGTCGAACTGACCCGCGCTGGCCAACTCTAGCCAGGTCTCGTAGTGCTCGGCTACCGTTTGGTAGAGCAGCGTGCGTTCGGGGTGGCGTGGGTTGTAGAGCTTGGGCTTGGAAGTGGCTGACATGAATACTGTACAAATGCACAGTATTCTGCGGCGATTGTTTGGGTACGCAAAGCACAAGGCCCGAACCGTCGCCAGTTCGGGCCTTGTCAGGGTAGCTTGGCTGCGGACTTACTTGCGCGCAGGCGGCACATCCGTGCAGCTGCCATGCGCCACTTCCGCCGCCATGCCCATGCTCTCGCCCAGCGTGGGGTGCGGGTGGATGGTCTTGCCGATGTCCACCGCGTCGGCGCCCATCTCGATGGCCAGGGCGATCTCGCCGATCATGTCGCCGGCGTGCGTGCCGACGATGCCGCCGCCCAGGATGCGGCCGTGGCCGTGCGCCTCGGGGCTGTCGTCGAACAGCAGCTTGGTAAAGCCTTCGTCGCGGCCGTTGGCGATGGCGCGGCCGCTGGCCGCCCAGGGGAACAGGCCCTTCTTGACCTTGATGCCCTGCGCCTTGGCCTGGTCCTCGGTCAGGCCCACCCAGGCCACTTCGGGGTCGGTATAGGCCACGCTCGGGATCACGCGGGCGTTGAAGGCGGCGCTTGCCAGTTCCTTGTTGCCCTGCAGTTCGCCGGCGATGACCTCCGCCGCCACGTGCGCCTCGTGCACCGCCTTGTGCGCCAGCATGGGCTGGCCCACGATGTCGCCGATGGCGAAGATGTGCGGCACGTTGGTGCGCATCTGGATGTCGACGTTGATGAAGCCGCGGTCCGTCACGGCGACGCCGGCCTTGTCGGCGGCGATCTTCTTGCCGTTGGGGGTGCGGCCCACAGCCTGCAGCACCAGGTCGTACACCTGGGGCTCGGGCACCGTGACGCCGTCCTTGGCGGGCGCGAAGCTCACCTTGATACCTTCGGGCGTGGCCTCGGCGGCCACGGTCTTGGTATTCAGCATCACGTTGTCGAAACGGTGCTGGTTCATCTTCTGCCATACCTTGACCAGGTCGCGGTCAGCGCCCTGCATCAGGCCGTCCAGCATCTCCACCACGTCCAGGCGCGCGCCCAGCGTGCTGTACACCGTGCCCATTTCCAGGCCGATGATGCCGCCGCCCAGGATCAGCATGCGTTTGGGCACGTCCTTGAGCGCGAGCGCGCCGGTGGAATCCACCACGCGCGGATCGTCGGGCATGAACGGCAGGCGCACGGCCTGGCTGCCGGCGGCGATGATGGCGCGCTTGAACGCCACCACCTTCTTGGCGCCGGTCTTGTCCTGGCTGGTGCCGGTGGTTTCCTCCACCTCCAGATGGTTGGCGCCGACAAAGTGGCCGTAGCCACGCACGATGGTGACCTTGCGCATCTTGGCCATCTGGGCCAGGCCGCCGGTGAGCTTGGCGATGACCTTTTCCTTGTGGCCGCGCAGGGTGTCGATGTTGACCTGCGGCGCGCCGAAGTCGATGCCGGCGCTCTTCAGGTGGCTCGCCTCGTCCATCACCGCGGCCACGTGCAGCAGCGCCTTGGAGGGAATGCAGCCCACGTTCAGGCACACGCCGCCCAGGGTGGCGTAGCGCTCGACCAGCACCACGTTCAGGCCCAGGTCGGCCGCGCGGAAGGCGGCGCTGTAACCGCCGGGGCCGCCGCCCAGCACCAGCACATCGCACTCCACGTCGGCACTGCCGCCGAAGCTGGCCGCTTCGGTTTTAGGAGCTGCTGGCGCTTGAGCAGCGGGCGCTGGAGCCGGTTTTGACTCAGATGGCGGCGCGCTGGGCGTGCTCGCCGCGGCAGGGGCCGCAGCCGGCGCCGCCGCTCCCTGCGCCACTTCCAGCGTCAGCAGCACGGAGCCCTCGGCCACCTTGTCGCCCAGCTTGACCTTGAGCTCCTTGACCACGCCGGCGTGGCTGCTGGGAATCTCCATGGAGGCCTTGTCGGACTCCACGGTGACCAGGCTCTGCTCAGCCCGGATGGTGTCGCCCGGCTGCACCAGCACTTCGATCACGCCCACCTCGGCGAAGTCGCCGATGTCGGGCACCTTGATGTCGATGATTGCCATATGTTGTGCTCCGTCCTTACAGCAGGATGCGGCGGTAGTCCGCCAACACCTGGCCCAGGTAGGCGTTGAAGCGCGCGGCAGAGGCGCCGTCGATCACGCGGTGGTCGTACGACAGGCTCAGCGGCAGCATGAGGCGCGGCACAAACTGCTGGCCGTCCCACACGGGCTTCATCTGGCTCTTGGACAGGCCGAGGATGGCCACCTCGGGCGCATTGATGATGGGGGTGAAATGCGTGCCGCCAATGCCGCCCAGCGAGCTGATCGACATGCTGCCGCCCTGCATGTCGGCCGCACCCAGCTTGCCGTCGCGGGCCTTCTTGGCCAGCTCGGCCATCTCGGCGCTGATTTGCAGGATGCCCTTCTTGTCGGCATCTTTCAGCACGGGCACCACCAGGCCGTTGGGCGTGTCGGCCGCAAAGCCGATGTGGAAGTACTGCTTGTAGACCAGGGCGTCGCCGTCCAGGCTGGCGTTGAACTCGGGGAACTTCTTCAGCGCCGCGACCACGGCCTTGATGACGAAGGCCAGCATGGTGACCTTGACGCCGCTCTTCTCGTTCTCCTTGTTGGTGGAGACGCGGAAGGCTTCCAGCTCGGTGATGTCGGCCTCGTCGTTGTTGGTGACGTGGGGAATCATCACCCAGTTGCGCGACAGGTTGGCGCCGCTGATCTTCTTGATGCGCGACAGCTCCTTGCGCTCGACGGGGCCGAACTTGGCGAAGTCCACCTTGGGCCACGGCAGCAGGTCCAGGCCCACCCCTGAGCCACCCGCAGCGGGCGCCTTGCTGCCCTGCGCCTGGGTCTGCAGCGCACCGCTCATCACCTGGCGCGTGAAGGCCGCCACGTCATCCTGCGTGATGCGGCCCTTGATGCCCGTGCCCTTGACCTCCGCTAGCGGCACACCCAGTTCACGGGCGAACTTGCGCACCGAGGGGCTGGCGTGCGGCAGGCCCGGCGTGGGCGTCGAGGGCTGGTGGGCCGGCACGGGCGCCGTTGCCGTTGCCGCAGCTGGTGCGGGCGCGGAGGCCTGAGCCGCCACGGGCGCGGCAGCGGCCGGAGCGGAAGCGGCCGCTGGTGTAGAACCCTGCGCCGGGGCGGCGGCAGGTGCAGCGGCGGCACCTTCAAGCACCGCCACGAGGTCGCCCACATTGATCTTGTCGCCGATCTTGACCTTGAGCTCCTTGAGCACGCCGGCGGCGGGCGAAGGGATCTCCATCGAGGCCTTGTCGGACTCCACGGTGAACAGCGACTGCTCCACCTTGACCGCGTCGCCGGGCTGGACCAGCAACTCGATCACGGCGACGTCCTTGAAGTCACCGATGTCGGGCACACGCACCTCAACCGCGCCACCACCCGCAGCAGGAGCGGCGGGTGCAGCAGCCGCGGCAGGCGCTTGCGTTTCGATAGCTGCCGGCGCTTGTGCGGCAGGCGCTGGAGCCGGTTTTTCATCAGAAGCAGCGGCTTCGCCCGCGGCCTCCAGCACGGCGATCACGCTGCCCTGCTTGACCTTGTCGCCCAGCTGGACCTTGAGTTCCTTGACCACACCCGCGTGGCTCGACGGGATTTCCATCGAGGCCTTGTCGGACTCCACGGTGATCAGCGACTGCTCCGCCTTCACCGTGTCGCCCACCTTGACCAGCAGCTCGATCACGCCGACCTCGTCGAAGTCGCCGATGTCGGGAACCTGGATGTTTACCAATGCCATTGTCTTGTCTCCCGGGCCATCAGGCGTGCAAGGGGTTGATCTTCTCGGTCTGGAGGCCGTACTTGGCAATCGCCTCGGCCACCTTCGCCTTGGGCAGCTTGCCCTCGTCGGCCAGTGCGCTCAGCGCGGCCACGGTGATGTAGTGGCGGTTGACCTCGAAGTGCTCGCGCAGGCGGTAGCGGAAGTCGCTGCGGCCAAAGCCGTCGGTACCCAGCACGGTGTAGGAGCGCCCTGCGGGGATGAAGGCGCGGATCTGCTCGGCGTAGTTCTTCATGTAGTCGGTGGACGCCACCACGGGGCCCGGGCGGCCGCCCAGCTGCTGCGCCACGAAGGACACGCGCGGTGTCTCCAGCGGATGCAGCAGGTTCCAGCGCGCCACGTCCTGGCCCTCGCGGGTCAGCTCGTTGAAGCTGGTGCAGCTCCACACGTCGGCCTGCACGCCCCAGTCGGCGGCGAGCAGCTTCTGCGCCTCGATCGACTCGCGCAGGATCGAGCCCGAGCCCAGCAGCTGCACGCGCTTGTCGCCGTCCGCGCCGGCCTTGCACAGGTACATGCCCTTGATGATCTGCTCTTCCGTGCCCGGCTGCAGGCCTGGCATGGCGTAGTTCTCGTTGAGCAGCGTGATGTAGTAGTAGACGTTTTCCTGCTTCTCCACCATGCGCTTCAGGCCGTCCTGCATGATGACCGCCACCTCGTGCGCGAAGGTCGGGTCGTAGCTCACGCAGTTGGGAATGGTGTTGGCCAGGATGTGGCTGTGGCCGTCCTCGTGCTGCAAGCCTTCGCCGTTGAGCGTGGTGCGGCCCGACGTGCCCCCCAGGATGAAGCCGCGCGCCTGCATGTCGCCCGCGGCCCAGGCGAAGTCGCCAAAGCGCTGGAAGCCGAACATCGAGTAGTACACGTAGAACGGGATCATGATGCGGTTGTTCGTCGAATACGACGTCGCCGCCGCGATCCACGAGCACATGCCGCCCGCCTCGTTGATGCCCTCCTGAAGAATCTGACCGGCCTTGTCTTCCTTGTAGTACATCACCTGGTCGCGGTCGACCGGGGTGTAGAGCTGGCCCTTGGGGTTGTAGATGCCAATCTGGCGGAACAATCCCTCCATGCCGAAGGTACGCGCCTCATCCACCAGGATGGGCACCACGCGCGGACCCAGGGCCTTGTCGCGCAGCAGCTGCGTGAGAAAGCGCACGTAGGCCTGGGTGGTGGAGATCTCGCGGCCCTCGGCGGTGGGCTCCAGCACGGCCTTGAAGGTCTCCAGCGCCGGCACGGTGAAACTCTCGTCGGCGTGCGTGCGACGCTGCGGCAGGTAGCCGCCCAGGGCCTTGCGGCGCTCGTGCAGGTACTTCATTTCCGGCGTGTCGTCGGCCGGCTTGTAGTAGGGCAGCTTGTCCAGCTCGCTGTCGGGGATCGGGATGTTGAAGCGGTCGCGGATGTACTTGATGTCCTCGTCCGACAGCTTCTTGGTTTGGTGCACGGTGTTCTTGCCCTCACCGGCCTTGCCCATGCCATAGCCCTTGACGGTCTTGACCAGCAACACCGTGGGCTGACCCTGGTGTTCATTGGCCGCATGGAAGGCGGCATACACCTTCTCGGGCTCGTGACCACCGCGGCGCAGTTCCCAGATTTCGTCGTCGCTCAGGTGCTCCACGAGCTTGGCCGTCTCGGGGTACCTGCCAAAGAAATGCTTGCGGATATACGCGCCGTCCATGGCGCGGTAGGTCTGGTAGTCGCCGTCCAGCGTCTCCATCATCAGCTGCTTGAGCTTGCCGCTCTTGTCGCGTGCCAGCAGCTCGTCCCAGCCCTTGCCCCACAGCAGCTTGATGACATGCCAGCCCGCACCGCGGAAGTCACCCTCCAGCTCCTGGATGATCTTGCCGTTGCCGCGCACCGGGCCGTCCAGGCGCTGCAGGTTGCAGTTGATAACGAAGATCAGGTTGTCCAGGTTTTCACGTGCGGCCAGGCTGATCGCGCCCTTGCTCTCGGGCTCATCCATCTCGCCGTCGCCCAGGAAGATCCAGACCTTGCGGTTCTCGGTATTGGCGATACCGCGGGCATGCAGGTACTTGAGAAAGCGCGCCTGGTAGATGGCCATCATCGGCCCCAGGCCCATGGACACCGTGGGGAACTGCCAGAAGCCCGGCATCAGCTTGGGGTGCGGGTAGCTGGACAGGCCCTTGCCGCCCACTTCCTGGCGGAAGTTTTCGAGTTGGTCCTCGGTGATGCGGCCTTCCAGGTAGGCGCGGGCGTAGATGCCGGGCGCGCTGTGGCCCTGGAAATAGATGCAGTCGCCGCCGTGGCTCTCGCTCTCGGCATGCCAGAAGTGGTTGAAGCCCGCGCCCCACATGGAGGCCAGCGAAGCGAAGGAGCCGATGTGGCCGCCCAGGTCGCCGCCGTCATGCGGATGCAGGCGGTTGGCGCGCACCACCATGGCCATGGCATTCCAGCGCATGTAGGCGCGCAGGCGCTTCTCGATGGCGATATTGCCCGGGCAGCGGGCCTCCTGGTCCGGCTCGATGGTGTTCACGTATCCCGTATTGGCGGAGAACGGCAGGTCAATACTGCTCTGGCGGGCCTGCTCCAGCAATTGCTCCAGCAGGAAGTGGGCACGCTCCGGCCCCTCCTTGTCGATCACTGCCGACAGCGCGTCCAGCCATTCGCGGGTTTCCTGTTGGTCGATGTCGGTAGCGGTCAGGACTTTGGTCGGATCAGACATACCTGTCTCCTTGATTCAGTGGCAATAACGGTAATACGGGCGCGAGTTTCGCACAAATTTTCATCATTTCAAATGATGCTTTTTCATCTCTTAATATGAAAAATTGCTGCGATTGCACATTATTTCTTCAGATGAAATCGTCCCCGCGAAGCCTTTAAACTCCGCGCCCATGGAGTCTCCTGTCGCGCCCTCTTCCACCGTGTCTGCCGTTAAAACCCCGGCGCGCTGGTGGCGTGCCTGGTGGCGCAGCCTCTCGCCCACGCGCCAGGACCGGTTCGCGGCGCTGGCGCCCGTGGCATCGGTGCTGATGTTCCTCGCTGCCATCGTGGCCTCGTTCTGGTATTTGCGCACGGAAGAGGTGGAACGCGAGAAGGAAGCCCTCAGGCGCGACGTGGAATACGCCCAGCAGCGCGTGCGTTTGCGCTTGCTGGAGCGGCAAGAGCAGATCATGCGCATCGCGCGCGATCTGTCCAACCAGGATGTGGAGCGCGCGGACTTCGGCAGCCGCGCCGAGCCGCTCATCAGCCAATACCCCGAGCTGCAGGCCATCACCTGGATCGACGAGCGCCGGCGCATCCGCGCCAGCCACGCCGCGCCCGCCGTGACCAGCAGCCAGCTGCGCGTGGGCGGCGAGGTGCTCAAGCCCGGCGAGACCTCCAACCTCTTCAACGCCGTCCGCGACCTGCAGCAGCCGCTGTATTCGCAACCCACGGCCACCGAGGGCGAGAGAGCTCCCCTGCTGCAACTGCAGGTGCCCCTGTCGCCCCAGGGCAAGTTCGGCGGCGTGGTGCTGGCGGAATATTCCATCGACAGCCTGCTGCGCTATGGCACTCCCACGGAGGTGCTGGCGCGCTACGCCGTCACGTTGCTGGACGGCAATGGCCGCACCTTGGCGGGCACGCCCCTGCCTCCGCGCACCAATGCGCTGCTGCCCTGGACCACCAAGGCCAACCAGTACGAGATCCCGGTCTCCCCGGTGGGCAACGGCCTCGTGATGCGGGCGCAGGCGTACCGTACGTCGCTGGGCGTGGTGGGCAGCGGGCTGTTCTGGCTCGTGGGCACGCTCAGCGTGATGACGGCATGGATGCTCATCGCCACCTGGCGGCATACACGCAGGCGGCTGCAGGCCCAGGAAGCACTGGTGGCAGAAACCAACTTCCGCCGGGCGATGGAGAACTCCATCCTCACCGGCATGCGCGCGCTGGACCTGGAGGGCCGCATCACATATGTGAACGCCGCGTTCTGCCAGATGACAGGCTGGACTGAGGCCGAGCTGGTCGGGCAGACCCCGCCCTACAGCTACTGGCCCGAGGGCGAATATGAGTCGCTGCACGCCAATCTGCGCGACGAACTCTCGGGCAAGACCGTGCCCGGTGGATTCCAGGTACGCGTGCGGCGCAAGAGCGGCACGCTGTTCGATGCGCGCCTGTACGTCTCGCCGCTGATCGACGCACGCGGTCACCAGACAGGCTGGATGACCTCGATGACGGACATCACCGAGCCCAACCGCGTGCGCGAGCAACTCACCGCCTCGCATGAGCGCTTCACCATCGTGCTGGAGGCGCTGGACGCCTCCGTCTCCGTGGCGCCGCTGGGGAGCGAGGAGCTGCTGTTTGCCAACCGCCTGTACCGCCAATGGTTCGGCTCGCAGACCAGCGGCCACCTGCAACTGGTGGCGCAGGCGGGCGTGCTGCCCACCTCCTACAGTTCCGGCGGCATGGACGACGAAGATGGCCTGATGGGCCTGCCCACCGACTCGCTGACCAGCGCCCGTTCGGAGAACGCCGAGATCTATCTGCCCGATCTGGGCAAGTGGCTGGAGGTGCGCTCGCGCTACCTGAACTGGGTGGACGGCCGGTTGGCGCAAATGGTCATTGCCACCGACATCACGCCGCGCCGCCAGGCCGAGGAGCAGGCCGCGCGCCAGGCCGAACGCGCCCAGTCGGTCAGCCGCCTCATCACCATGGGCGAGATGGCCTCCAGCGTAGCCCACGAACTCAACCAGCCGCTCACCGCCATCAACAACTATTGCAGCGGCATGGTCTCGCGCATCCAGGGCGGCCAGATCAGCGAGGAGGCACTGCTCACGGCGCTGCAAAAGACCGCCCACCAGGCGCAGCGCGCCGGCCAGATCATCCAGCGCATCCGCGCCTTCGTGAAAAAAAGCGAACCCAACCGCACGCTGGCCGACGTGCACGAGATGGTGAGCGAAGCGGTGGAACTGGCCGACATCGAGCTGCGGCGCCACAACGTGCACCTGACGCACTACGTCGCCGCCCGCCTGCCCCAGGTGATGGCCGACACGATCCTGATCGAGCAGGTGCTCATCAACCTGATGAAGAACGGCGCCGAGTCCATCGCCCAGGCCCACCGCCCCCCATCCGGGCGCAGCGTGGAGCTGCGCGTGGTGCCGCGCCATGTGGATGGCCGCGGGGTGATCGAGTTTTCGGTGCAGGACACGGGCAAGGGCCTGGCCCCGGAAGTGCTGGCGCACCTGTTCGAGGCATTCTTCTCCACCAAGAGCGAAGGCATGGGCATGGGCCTGAACCTGTGCCGCAGCATCGTCGAGTCGCACCAGGGCCGGATGCACGCGGAGAACCTCTACAATGGATCGGAGGTCACCGGCTGCCGGTTCTCCTTCTGGCTTCCGCTCGCCACTGCTGCGGATGCCACTATCAATTCCGCAGCAACGTCAACCCCAAGGACTATTGCATGAGTTTGATTCCGAAAAAAGGCACCGTCTATGTCGTCGACGACGACGAAGCCGTCCGCGACTCGCTCCAGTGGCTGCTGGAGGGCAAGGACTACCGTGTACGCTGCTTTGATTCGGCGGAATCGTTCCTCGCACGCTATGACCCGCGCGAAGTCGCCTGCCTGATCGTGGACATCCGCATGGGCGGCATGACGGGCCTGGAGCTGCAGGACCGCCTGGTCGAACGCAAGTCGCCCCTGCCCATCGTCTTCATCACCGGTCACGGCGACGTCCCTATGGCCGTGAACACCATGAAGAAAGGCGCGCTGGACTTCATCCAGAAACCTTTCAACGAAGAAGAGTTGCTGGGCCTGGTTGAGCGCATGCTGGACCATGCACGCGAAGCCTTTGCCGACTACCAGCAAGCCGCCAGCCGCGACGCGCTGCTGTCCAAACTCACCAGCCGCGAGGCGCAGGTGCTGGAACGCATCGTTGCCGGCCGCTTGAACAAGCAGATCGCCGACGACCTGGGCATCAGCATCAAGACGGTGGAGGCGCACCGCGCCAACATCATGGAAAAGCTCAACGCCAACACCGTGGCCGACCTGCTCAAGATTGCCCTGGGGCCAGGTAGCGCCAAGGCCTAATTGCTCCGTTTTTAATAGCTGCCTGCGCATACCAGACAAGCGCCAGGCAGCTTTTTCATTTGTATCGTGGATTCATCAATGACAGCCCAACTGATCGACGGCAACGCCCTCTCCCGCCAACTGCGCACTGAAGTCGCCGCGCGCACGGCCGCGCTGAAAAGCCGCGGCATCACCCCTGGCCTCGCAGTGGTGCTGGTGGGCGACAACCCTGCCAGCCAGGTCTACGTGCGCAACAAGGTCAAGGCTTGCGAGGACGTGGGCTTTCACTCGGTGCTGGAAAAGTACGACGCCAGCATGAGCGAAGAACAGCTGCTGGCGCGCGTGCAGGCGCTGAATAACGACCCCGCCATCCACGGCATCCTGGTGCAACTGCCGCTGCCCAAGCACATCGACGACCACAAGGTCATCGAAGCGATCTCGCCCCTCAAGGATGTGGACGGCTTTCACGTCGCCAGCGCCGGGGCACTGATGGTGGGCGAGGTGGGCTTCAAGGCCTGCACGCCTTACGGCTGCATGAAGATGCTCGAATCCATCGGTATGAAGGACCTGCGCGGCAAGCACGCCGTGGTCATCGGTCGCTCCAACATCGTGGGAAAACCCATGGCCATGATGCTGCTGGCAGCCAACGCCACCGTCACGGTCTGCCACAGCGGCACGGCGGATCTTGCCGCCATGACGCGCCAGGCCGATGTGGTGGTGGCTGCCGTGGGCAAGCGCAACGTGCTCACGGCCGACATGGTCAAACCCGGCGCCGTGGTGATCGACGTGGGCATGAACCGCAATGACGAAGGCAAGCTCTGCGGCGACGTGGACTTCGAGGGCGTCAAGCAGGTGGCGGGCTACATCACGCCAGTGCCCGGCGGCGTGGGCCCGATGACAATTACCATGCTCCTGGTGAACACCCTGGAAGCGGCTGAGCGCCTCTGACGCGAGGCACCCCTGACCCGAGTGCCGGTGGGCGCGCGTTTGCGCCAACGGCTTGAACCCACTCACGGCAACGCCATCTAAGCCAGCATGAGCAATCCCCTCCTCGGCTTCTCGGGCCACATTCCCTTCGACCGCATCACCCCCGCCGACGTAGCCCCTGCGGTGGATGTGCTGCTGCAACGCGCAGACGCCGCACTGGAAACCGTCACCCAGCCGGACTTCCCGGCCCGCTGGGATGCGATTGCGCAGGTACTGGATGTCGCCACCGAGGAGCTGGGCCGCGCATGGGGCGCCGTCAGCCACCTCAACAGCGTGGCGGACACGCCCGAGCTGCGCGCCGCCTACAACGAGGCGCTGCCCAAGGTCACCGAGTTCTGGACCCGCCTGGGCGCCGACGAGCGCCTGTACGCCAAATACAAGGCGATCGACCCCGCCACGCTCAACCCGGAACAGCGGCAGGCGCACAGCAATGCGATCCGCAACTTCGTGCTGTCGGGCGCCGAGCTGCAGGGCGCAGCCAAGGAGCGCTTTGCCGCCATCCAGGAACGCCAGGCCGAGTTGCAACAAAAGTTCAGCGAGAACGCGCTGGACGCCACCGACGCGTACGCCTACTACGCCACGGCCGAGGAGCTGGACGGTGTGCCGGCCGACGTGCAGAACGCCGCCCGCGCCGCGGCCCAGGCCGAGGGCAAGGACGGTTACAAGCTCACGCTGAAGATGCCGTGCTACCTGCCGGTGATGCAGTTCGCCACCAGCAGCGCACTGCGCGAGAAGCTCTACCACGCCTACGTCACACGCGCATCGGACCAGGCCAGCGGCGACGCCGCGCGTTTCGACAACACCGCCGTGATGGGCGAGATCCTCGCGCTGCGCAAGGAAGAGGCGCAGCTGCTGGGGTATGGCAACTTCGGCCAGGTGTCGCTGGTGCCCAAGATGGCGCAATCGCCCGAACAAGTCATCCACTTCCTGCGGGACCTGGCGCACCGCGCACGGCCCTTTGCGGAGAAGGACGTAGCGGACCTGCGCACCTTTGCTGCGGAACATCTGGGCCTGGCCAACCCCCAGTCCTGGGACTGGCCCTACATCTCCGAGAAACTCAAGGAAGCGCGCTACGCCTTCAGCGAGCAGGAGGTCAAGCAGTACTTCACGGCGCCCAAGGTGCTGGCCGGGCTGTTCAAGATCGTCGAGACGCTGTTCGAGGTGGCCATCCGCCGCGACGTTGCGCCCGTATGGAACAGCGCCGTGGAGTTCTACCGCATCGAGCGCGGCGGCGAGCTGGTGGGTCAGTTCTACCTGGACCAGCCTGCCCGCCAGGGCAAGCGCGGCGGGGCCTGGATGGACGATGCGCGCGCCCGCTGGCTGCGCCCGGACACGGGCCTGCTGCAGACACCGGTGGCGCATCTGGTGTGCAACTTCGCTGACGGGGTGGACGGCCGCCCACCCCTGCTCACGCACGACGACGTGATCACCCTGTTCCATGAATTCGGCCATGGCCTGCACCACATGCTCACCCAGGTGAACGAGCGCGACGTGTCAGGCATCAGCGGCGTGGAATGGGACGCCGTGGAACTGCCCAGCCAGTTCATGGAGAACTTCTGCTGGGAATGGGAAGTGCTGCGCCACATGACCGCCCATGTGGACACGGGCGAGCCGCTGCCGCGCCCGCTGTACGACAAGATGATCGCGGCCAAGAACTTCCAGGCCGGCATGGCCACGCTGCGCCAGATCGAGTTCGCGTTGTTCGACATGCTGCTGCACACCGAGCACGACCCCCAAGGCGACGTGCTGGCGCTGCTGGACCGCGTGCGCGACGAAGTGGCCGTGCTCAAGCCTCCCGCCTTCAGCCGCTCGGCCCACACGTTCAGCCATATCTTCGCGGGCGGCTACGCGGCGGGGTATTACAGCTACAAGTGGGCCGAGGTACTCAGCGCCGACGCGTATGCAGCGTTCGAGGAAACTGCCGGCGCGGGCGGGGAACCCAGCGCGGAGACCGGCCGGCGCTACCGCCAGGCCATCCTGGAAGCGGGCGGCAGCCGCCCCGCCATGGACTCCTTCAAGGCCTTCCGCGGGCGCGAACCCACACTGGACGCGCTGCTGCGCCACCAGGGCATGGCAGCATAAAAGTGAGCGGTTCGCGCTTGT
The DNA here is from genome assembly GCF_022807955.1 of Diaphorobacter sp. LI3. Lineage (NCBI taxonomy): Bacteria > Pseudomonadati > Pseudomonadota > Betaproteobacteria > Burkholderiales > Comamonadaceae > Diaphorobacter > Diaphorobacter sp. LI3. The sequence continues at coordinate 2,516,217 of NZ_CP094346.1, forward strand.
CTGCCGGGCGTTTGCGCCTGCTTTCTACTGGAAAATGGCTTGCAGCAAGCGCGATCAGCTATTATTTTTAAGAAACCAAGAGGAGAGGAACCCATGTCCATCATTCGCAACGCTGCCGTGTTGGCCACCACATGCGCCACGGCCGCCCTGCTGTCCACGGCCGCGCTGGCCCAGCAGGTGTACCGCATCGTCGGGCCGGATGGCAAGGTGACCTTCTCCGACCGCGCTCCCGCCGCAAACGCCGAGGGCACAGCGGTCGGCGCCGGACCACGCAGCGGCGGCAGCGGCGCCGAGGCCCTGCCCTACGCTCTGCGCCAGGTGGCCACGCGCTTTCCCGTGACGCTGTACACCAGCAGCGACTGCGTGCCCTGCAACAGCGCGCGCAATCTGCTGATCAACCGTGGCATTCCTTTCACCGAGCGCACCGTCAGCACCAACGAGGACATCGACGCGCTCAAGCGCATGAGCGGTGAATCCAGCCTGCCCTTCGGCACCATTGGCGCACAGCAGCTGCGGGGCTTTTCCGACACCGAGTGGACGCAGTACCTGGACGCCGCCGGCTACCCCAAGCAGTCGCAGTTGCCGCCGAACTACCGCCGCCCTGCGGCAGCCCCGCTCGTTGCGGTGCCTGCGCAGCCTGCAGCACCGGCTGCGGACAAGGCGTCCGCTGCTCCCGCACGACGCCCCTCGGCGCCACCGGCAGCACCCACGGGGCCGTCTCCCTCCAATCCGGCCGGCATCATCTTCTAAAAGCGAGGGGATGCTCGGCGCGGCATTGCCGCGCCACTGCCGTCCACCGGCTTACAAGGACAGCGTGCGTACGCCCTGTGCCGTGCCCAGCAGGCAGACGTTGGCCTTCTGCAGCGCAAACACGCCCACCGTCACCACCCCGGGCCACTGATTCACCTCGGTCTCGAACGCCAGCGGATCGCTGATGGTGAGGCCGCGCACATCCAGTATGTGTTGGCCGTTGTCGGTCACGAGCGGTTGGCCATCCTTGAGACGCAGCGTCGCCTGCCCCCCCAGCGACTCGAAGCGCCGCGCGATGTGCGCTGCGGCCATGGGAATGACCTCCACCGGCAGCGGGAACGCGCCCAGCACGTTCACCAGCTTGGACTCGTCCGCTATGCACACAAAGCGCCGTGCCAGCGCGGCGACGATCTTCTCGCGCGTGAGGGCCGCCCCTCCGCCCTTGACCATGTAGCCGTTGCCGTCGATCTCGTCGGCGCCATCGATGTACACCGACAGCGAGCGCACGTCGTTGGCGTCCAGCACGGGGATGCCCAGCGCCTTCAGCCGCGCCGTGCTGGCTTCGGAGCTGGAAACCGCGCCGCGGATGCTGTCCTTGATAGACGCCAGCGCGTCAATGAACTTGTTGACGGTAGAGCCGGTCCCCACGCCCACCAGTTCGCCCGGCACCACATATTGCAGTGCAGCTTGGCCGACCAGGGTCTTGAGTTCGTCTTGGGAAAGGGGTGTGGGTGCAGTCATGGGGGAAAATCCGGAAAGATCATTGAATTATCCCCATGTCTCTGCTGCCCTACGCCCTCGCCCGCTCCTTTCTCTTCGGCATGGACGCCGAAGCCGCCCACGAACTCACCATGGACATGCTGGCGCGCGGCCAGCGCACGCCGCTGCAATGGGCCTGGTGCAATGAAACCGTGAGCGACCCCATCGAACTGGCAGGCCTGCGCTTTCCCAACCGCGTGGGCCTCGCGGCGGGGCTCGACAAGAACGCCCGCTGTATCGACGCGCTGGCCGCCATGGGCTTCGGCTTCGTGGAGGTTGGCACCGTCACGCCCCGTGCGCAGCCCGGCAACCCCAAGCCGCGCATGTTCCGCCTGCCCGAGGCGCGTGCGCTCATCAATCGCCTGGGCTTCAACAATGAAGGGTTGGATGCCTTTGTTGCCAACGTGCAGCGCTCGCAGGTCCGCACACAGGGCCGCGGCCAGAGCAAACTGCTGCTGGGTCTGAACATCGGCAAGAACGCCACCACGCCCATCGAAGACGCCACGCGCGACTACCTCACCTGCCTGGAAGGCGTGTACCCGCATGCCGACTACGTTACGGTGAACATCAGTTCGCCCAACACGCAGAACCTGCGCGCTCTGCAGAGCGATGCAGCGCTTGACGGCCTGCTGGGCGCCATTGCCGAGCACCGCGAACAGCTCGCCGCCGCTCAGGGCCGCCGCGTGCCCATCTTCGTGAAAATTGCGCCGGATTTGGACGAGGCCCAAGTGGCCGTGATTGCCACCACACTTCAGCGCCACGGCATGGATGGCGTGGTTGCCACCAACACCACCATCCGCCGGGACGCCGTGCAGGGCCTGCGCCATGCCGGCGAGACTGGAGGCCTGAGCGGTGCACCCGTGCTGGAAGCCAGCAACGCCGTGATCCGCCAGTTGCGTGCCGCGCTGGGCCCGACTTTCCCGATCATCGGCGTGGGCGGCATTCTGAGCGCCGAAGATGCTGTGAGCAAAATCCGCGCAGGCGCCGATGTCGTGCAGATCTACACCGGCCTGATCTATGAAGGCCCTGCCCTCGTGGGCCGTGCGGCCAAGGCGATCCGCGATCTGCATTGAAAACGAACCAAGAAAAAAGGCCGCGATGCGGCCTGATAGAGACTGTGGAACAGGGCCTTAGCCGCGCCGCATGCGCATGACCAGCGGCATCACCAGGGTGGCCCAGCGCACCAGCCGTTGAGGCCCCGCCAGCACAGCAGCGCCCGCCACCGCTGCCACCGCAACGGGATGCAGGCGCGCAAACGCCACCAGCCGGGCCGCCAGCGGCGCATCGGGTTCCACCCGAACTTCCGCGCCTGCGGCCACGGCGCGCGCCTGGCGCAGGGCCGCGCGCCGAGCACGCAGCCGCTCACGCTGCACCAGAATGCGGTCCAGCACCTTCTGCTGCTGTGGGGTGGGCACGCGCGTCGGCTGCCCAGAGTCCAGGGAAGAGGGGCTCATAACTGCTCCTTGATGGTGCGCCAGTCCTGCTGCAACTCCCGCCGCGTAAGGGCAAAGGCATTACCCGCCTGTCGGCCGATGGACACCAGGGCCACCGCCACTGCCACCCAGGCCAGCAACCAGCCGCCAGCCAGCAACCATGCCACCAGCACGCGCTGCGGTGAATCCCAGAACTGGACCAGCACAGCCAGTGACAACAGCAGCAGGGCGATCACGGCCACGCATCCGAAGAGAACCAGCAGCACCACCAGCTGGGCCATGCGGCGCTTCTGGTCGGCCCATTCGAGCCGTGCGAGTTCGATACGGTCTTCCGCCGCGATCGCGCCTTCGATGATGGCGGCACGCCAGCGTGCAACCCAGCCTTCCAGGCCGAGCAGGGACAACCAGTTCATGCAAGCCCCTCCCAGGCGCTGGAGCGCGCCGCAGCGTTGACGATTCGCCCTGCCATTGCGCTACCGGTCAGCGGCGGGCCAGCATGAAGCCCACCAGCGCCCCTACGGCCAGCGCAGCGCCGGCAACGCGCCAGGGCTCATCGTGGGCATAACGGTCGGCGGCGCGCGCGGCATCTTTGGCCTGCAGGGCTGCCTCCTGAGCGGCACGCACGGCGGAATCACGCACCGAATGAATGCCGTCATCCAGGCGCTGGCGCAGTTGCTTGATCTCGGGAATACCGTCCAGATCCTTGCTGGCCAGCAGACCGCGCAGGTCGCCCACCAGCTTTTCGAGTTCTGCCTGGGTGGAGGAAATGGTTTCGGATACGGTGGTCATACGCGAGCCTTTCATAGCAGGAAACAACGGTAATACGCCGTGCATGGCAAACCATGTAGGCGGGTATCTCATCTTAGCCCAGTGCTCGCGCCGCAGGGCATGGCCGCTATCACAGAATGACCGCGTTGCATCAAGACACGGCGTCTTGGTGCAGCAGACCGGCCACGTGCGCACCGATTGCCAACGCGCTGGTCAGCCCAGGTGATTCGATGCCAAACAGGTTGACCAGCCCCGAGACTCCGTGATCGCGCGGCCCCTGGATCAGGAAGTCTGCCGCGGGCTCATGGGGGCCGTGGATCTTCGGGCGTATGCCGGCGTAGCCCGCCGCCAGTGCACCGTCGCGCAGGCCAGGCCAGTACTTGCGCACCTCGGCGTAAAAGGCCTCGGAGCGGCTCGCATCCACCACCAGGTCCTCGGGGCCTTCCACCCATTGCACGTCGGGGCCGAACTTGGCCTGCCCCCCCAGGTCGAGCGTCAGGTGCACGCCCAGCCCCGCCGCCTCCGGTACGGGATAGATGAGATGGCTGAAGGGTGCCCGGCCGGACAACGTGAAATAGTTGCCTTTGGCATAGGCCGCCTGCGGTACATGCACCGCGGACAACCCCTCGAACTGGCGCGCGAGGACTGGCGCATGCAAACCGGCCGCGTTGACCACGGTGCGCGCACTGATGCACGTGCCATCCATTGCTTCCAAATGGATAGCTTGTGGCGTGCAACGGGCCTTGGCCAGAGGCGAATTCAATGCCAGAACACCACCCGCGTTCTCCAGGTCGCCCAGCAACGCCAGCATGAGGGCATGGCTGTCCACGATGCCGGTACTGGGCGAGAGCAGCGCTGCCACACATTCCAGTTCGGGCTCCAGCGCACGCGCTTCCTCCCGCGAGAGCCATTGCAGGTCATCCACGCCATTGGCCTGCGCGCGCGCTCTGATGCCCGTCAGCGCGTTCTGCTGTTCGGTCGACGTGGCGACGATGAGCTTGCCGCAGCGACTATGGGGCACGCCGCGCTCGCTGCAGTAGTCGTACAGCATGGCCTTGCCTTGTACGCACAAGCGCGCCTTGAGCGAACCCTGCGGGTAATAGATGCCGGCGTGGATCACCTCGCTGTTGCGCGAACTCGTCTCGGTGCCAATGGCATTGGCCGCCTCCAGCAGCCAGACCTCGCGCCCTTGCAGCGCCAATGCACGCGCCACCGCCAGCCCCACCACCCCCGCGCCCACCACGACGCAATCGACCGTCTCACTCATCGCTCATGCCTCCGTTGTCATGCCTGCTCGAAACCCTCGAGCACATTCACCGCATTCGTTCCCAACTCCGCCGCTGCGTAGCCGCCTTCCAGCACCAGCACGGTGGGCAGTCCCACACCACGCAGCCGCGCACCCAGCCGCAGAAAATCCGTCGTCGCCAGCCGAAAGCGCGAGATCGGATCGCCCTCATAGGTATCCAGTCCCAGCGAGACCACCAGGGCATCCGCTCCAAAAGCGGCGATGCGCGCGCAGGCCTGCTCCAGGGCTGCAAACCAAGTGGCAGCATCGGTGCCGGCCGGCAGAGGCAGGTTCAGGTTGCAGCCCGCGCCGAGGCCCGCGCCGGTTTCATCGGCATGTCCCAGATAAAACGGGTATTCGGTGCGGGGATCGCCATGGATGCTGACGAAGAGCACGTCCGCACGGTCATAGAAGATGCTCTGCGTGCCGTTGCCGTGGTGGTAATCCACGTCCAACACGGCCACACGGGCCGCGCCGTGGTCGCGCAGCCATTGGGCCGCCACGGCCGCGTTGTTCAAGAAGCAGTACCCGCCCATGAAATCGGGACCTGCATGGTGCCCCGGCGGGCGTGTGCTGCAGAACGCGGCGCGCTCGCCAGCCGCCAGGCGCGCCGCGGCACTGGCCGCCGCGTCGGCGCCTGCCTTGGCTGCCGTCCAGGTGCCCGCTGCAAGCGGCGAGCCGTTGTCCATGGAGTACAGCCCCAGCTTGGCAATGAAATTGTCGGGCTCTATATCCGAGCGCAATGTGCGTACCGGCCATACCGACGGAAACGGCTGCACACGGTCCTGCCCTTCACCCAGCGACACCCATTGCTGCCACGCCGAAGCCAGAAAAGCCAGGTAGCGCGGCGCATGGATCTTTGCCAGTACCTCCGTGCAATCCACATCCGGGGGGTGCAGTACATGACCCCGCGCAGTCAAAGCGGCTTTCACATAGGCCGCGCGCGTCGGGTTCTCGAAACACGGTACACGCTCGCCGCGGAAAAATTCGTGCTCGGGAGCGTGGGTGTGCTGCAGCGGGTTATGGAAGGTGATCATCGACGGCGGCCAAGTCAATCGCGACTGCCGGATTGTCATCGACGCCGGCAGTCCCTCACGACCTCAGCGCCAAGAAAAAACCCCTTGCGGCCATACCGGCTGCAAGGGGTTCGGATTGGTGGGTGATACATGGATCGAACATGTGACCCCTGCCGTGTGAAGGCAGTGCTCTACCGCTGAGCTAATCACCCAAAGGACTGTATTTTTGCGAGTACAGGCCCTGACAAAACTGGTGGGTGATACATGGATCGAACATGTGACCCCTGCCGTGTGAAGGCAGTGCTCTACCGCTGAGCTAATCACCCGTGTCGTTGCTGCGACAGCCCGCGATTATGGCATAGCTTTCTCACGCCTCAGACAAAGTCCGCCAAATTGTTTTACCGCTGCTGGACTTGTCGATCTGCACGAGTACTTCCTCATGTTCGGCAAGCTCCTGCGCGCTGGCGGTCAGCACCGTCAGTGCAATGCGGCTCAGATCTACCGCGGCCACGGTGGTGCCTCCTGCCCCGGCGGTGGCCTCATCCATGATCAGCAGGGCATCCTGCCCGCGGGTCATGTTGATGTAGACATCCGCCAGCAACTCCGCGTCCAGCAAGGCGCCGTGCAGCGTACGGCTGGAATTGTCCACACCCAGCCGGTCGCACAGCGAGTCCAGCGAGTTGCGCTTGCCCGGAAACATCTCCTTGGCCATGGCCAGGGTGTCGATCACGCCCCCGACATGCGCGGACAGCGGCGCCAGGCCGACCAACTCCAGCTCCTTGTCCAGGAAGCCCACGTCGAAGCTCGCGTTGTGGATGATGAGTTCTGCGCCCTGCAGGTATTGCAGGATGTCTTGCACCCGCTCGGCAAACTTGGGCTTGTCGCGCAGGAATTCATTGCTGATGCCGTGCACCTTCAGCGCGTCCTCATGGCTGTCGCGCTCGGGGTTCAGATACAGATGCAGATTGTTGCCGGTGAGCTTGCGGTTGACGAGTTCCACGCAGCCCAGCTCGATGATGCGGTCGCCCCCTTCCGCCGACAGGCCGGTGGTCTCCGTGTCCAGAACAATCTGCCGGGACATCAGTGGTTCTCCTTGGCGTGGTTGATCGAGTACTTGGGAATCTCCACCGTCACATCGCTCTGCGCCAGGATGGCCTGGCACGACAGGCGCGATTGCGGCTCCAGGCCCCACGCGCGGTCCAGCAGGTCTTCCTCCTCCTCTTCCGCATCATTGAGCGATTCGAATCCTTTGCGCACGACCACATGGCAGGTCGTGCAGGCGCAGCTCATATCGCAGGCGTGCTCGATCTTGATGCCGTTGTCCAGCAATGCCTCGCAAATTGAGGTGCCGGCCGGCGCGGTGATTTCCGCGCCCTCGGGACAGTATTCGTGATGAGGCAGGATCTTGATGACGGGCATGGGTGTTTGAATCAATGGATGAGGTTTGTGCGCTCAGAGGGCGCTGACGTTCTTGCCTGCCAGGGCTTGGCGGATACCGCGGTTCATGCGCTGCGCAGCAAACGCCTCGGTGCCCTTGGCCAGGGCCTGCGCTGCGGCCTCGACAGCCGCCGCGTCGGTGCTGGTCTCCAGCGTGGCGCGCAGTGCATGCATCAGGTCGTCGATCGGCGTGCGCTCCGCGGCCGTTAGTACATCGCCGTCCACGTCCAGTGCGCTCTGCGTGGCGATCAGCAGGCGGTCGGCATCCACACGGGCTTCAACCAATGCGCGCGTCTGCATGTCCTGCTGCGCGGTCGCAAAGCCCTCTTGCAGCATGCGCGCGATCTGCTCGTCGCTGAGCCCGTAGGATGGCTTGACGTCAATACGCGCCTCCACACCGCTGGCCTGCTCGCGCGCAGCCACGCTGAGCAGACCATCCGCATCGACCGTGAACGTGACGCGGATGCGCGCCGCGCCCGCTGCCATGGGCGGAATGCCCCGCAGCTCAAAGCGCGCTAGGCTGCGGCAGTCCTGCACCAGGTCGCGCTCGCCCTGCACCACGTGGATGGCAAGAGCGGTTTGGCCGTCTTTGTAGGTGGTGAAGTCCTGCGCCTTGGCCGTGGGAATAGTCTCGTTGCGGCCGATGATGCGTTCGACCAGCCCACCCATGGTTTCGATGCCCAGCGACAGCGGAATCACGTCCAGCAGCAACAGATCGCCGGCCGCATCGTTGCCGGCCAGTTGGTTGGCCTGGATGGCCGCGCCGATGGCCACCACTTCGTCCGGGTTGAGGTTGGTCAGCGGTTCACGGCCGAAAAATTCGGCCACCGCGGCGCGCACGACCGGCATGCGCGTGGAGCCGCCCACCAGCACCACGCCCTTGACCTCGTCGCGCTCGATCTGCGCATCGCGCAAGGTGCGGCGCACCGCCGCCAGGGAGCGCTGGGTGAGATCCGCTGTCACTGCAGCAAAATCTTCACGCTTTACATCAAATTGCACTGTAGCGCCCGCCACATCTGCGGTAAAAGCTACATTATCAGTAGCAGTCAGCGCTTCCTTGCAGGCGCGCGCGGCCAAGCGCACCGCCGTCTTGTCCTCGGGCGTACTCGCCCGAACACCTGTCTGCTGCATCACCCACTCGGCCAGGGCCGCGTCGTAATCGTCACCACCCAGGGCCGAGTCCCCGCCGGTGGCAATGACTTCGAACACCCCTTGCGCCAGGCGCAACACGGAGATATCGAACGTGCCACCGCCCAGGTCGTACACGGCATAGACGCCTTCGGCTCCGTTGTCCAGCCCGTAGGCAATCGCGGCGGCCGTCGGCTCGTTGATCAGGCGCAGCAGATTCAGGCCCGCGAGGTGGGCGGCATCCTTGGTCGCCTGGCGCTGCGCGTCGTCGAAATATGCAGGCACCGTGATCACGGCGCCGTAAAGGTCACTGTCAAAGCTGTCTTCGGCGCGGTAGCGCAGCGTGGCGAGGATCTCGGCACTGACTTCCACCGGCGATTTCACGCCTGCTGCGGTGGACAGCGAGAGCATTCCGCCACTGTCAGCCGCTGCAATGAAGTCATAGGGCAGTTTCTCGCGCCCCGTGATGTCGCCCAGGCCCCGGCCCATGAATCGCTTGACGGACGACACCGTGTTGGCCGGGTCCTGCATCTGCGCTGCAGCGGCCTCGTAGCCGATCTGCCGCCCGCCCCCGCTCAGGTAGCGAACGACGGAAGGCAAAAGCACCCTGCCCTGCGCATCGGGCAAGCACTCGGCGACCCCGTTGCGCACCGCCGCCACCAGCGAATGCGTGGTGCCCAGATCAATGCCGATGGCAACGCGCCGCTGGTGAGGATCGGGCGATTGCCCTGGTTCGGAAATCTGCAGAAGCGCCATGAAATGAGTGTGGAAAAGCCGGGGCCCGCGAGCGCACGCCCAGGCAGGAGTGACCGAATAAAGCGCCTATTGTCCCAGTTGCTCTCGGCGCAAATCGATGTCGTGCGCAAATCGCGCAATGAACATGAGGGCTCTGACCTCGCGGGCTGCGCCGGCATAGTCCTGCTGCTGGTCCAGCAGTTCCGCACAACGGGCCAACGCCACTTGCCGCGCCATATGGGTGGTGTCGTCCAGCGCGTCAAGCTCCGCAGCACTGCGGGCCTCATCCAGGGCTTCGCGCCACTCCATCTGCTGCATCAGGAAGGCCGCGGGCATGGCGGTGTTGTCCTCGGCGCGGATGGGCGAGCCGCCCAGTTCGCAAAGGTAAGCGGCCCGCTTCAAAGGATCCTTCAGGCGTTGGTATGCCTCGTTGATGCGCACCGACCATTGCATCGCCACACGCTGGGCGGCGGCGCCCTGCGCCGCAAACCGGTCGGGATGGGCTTCGCGCTGCAGGTCCTTCCACCGCGCGTCGAGGGCGTCGCGGTCCTGGGCAAAGCGGCGTGGCACGCCAAAAAGTTCGAAATCGTCGGATTGGAGATTCATGGCAATAAAAAAACCGCCAGCGCGGCGGGCGATGGCGGTCCTGTGCAATAAGCGGCCTACGGCGTGCTCACACGCGGAAGCTCTCTCCACAACCACAGCGGTCGCGCTCGTTCGGGTTATTGAAGCGAAAGCCTTCATTGAGTCCCTCGCGCACAAAATCCAGCTCGGTCCCGTCGATATAAGCAAGGCTCTTGGGATCGATCAGCACCTTGACGCCGTGATTTTCAAACACAACGTCTTCGGGTGCCTGCTCATCGACATATTCAAGCTTGTAAGCCAGGCCTGAGCATCCGGTGGTCTTGACACCCAGGCGCACGCCCACGCCCTTTCCCCGCCGGGCGAGGTAGCGCGTCACATGGCGCGCGGCAGCTTCGGTCAGCGTGATCGCCATGGTCTTCAGGCGGCCTGGACAGCCGCTCCGTGCTTGGCCTTGTAATCGTTGACGGCGGCCTTGATGGCGTCTTCCGCCAGGATGGAGCAGTGGATCTTCACCGGCGGCAGCGCCAGCTCTTCGGCGATCTGGCTGTTCTTGAGCGAGGCGGCCTCATCCAGCGTCTTGCCCTTGACCCACTCCGTCACCAGCGACGAGGACGCAATGGCGGAGCCGCAGCCGTAGGTCTTGAAGCGCGCATCCTCAATCACGCCCGTATCGGGGTTCACCTTGATCTGCAGCTTCATCACGTCGCCGCAAGCCGGCGCACCGACCATGCCGGTGCCCACCGAGTCGTCACCCTTGTCGAAGGAACCCACATTGCGGGGGTTCTCGTAATGGTCAATCACTTTGTCCGAGTAAGCCATGGTGTGTTTCTCCTGTATTCCGTCGTGCCGCGTGTGGTCAGTGAGCCGCCCATTGGATGGTGCTCAGGTCCACCCCATCCTGGTACATCTCCCAGAGAGGGCTCAACTCACGCAACTTGGCGACGTTGTGCCGGATGGTGCTGATCGCGTAGTCAATTTCTTCTTCCGTCGTGAAACGGCCAATGGTCATGCGCAGGCTGCTGTGGGCCAGCTCATCGCTGCGGCCCAGGGCGCGCAGCACATAGCTGGGTTCCAAGCTCGCCGAAGTGCAAGCCGACCCGGAAGACACCGCCAGTCCCTTGATGCCCATGATCAGGGATTCGCCTTCCACGAAGTTGAAGCTCATGTTCAGGTTGTGGGGTACGCGCCGCTCCAGGTCGCCGTTGATAAAGACCTGCTCCACATCCTTCAGACCGTCCAGCAGACGCTTTTGCAGCGCTTGGACCTTGCCCAAATCCTGGGCCATTTCCAGCTTGGCCAGGCGGAAAGCCTCGCCCATGCCCACAATCTGGTGGGTGGGCAACGTGCCTGAACGCATGCCGCGCTCGTGGCCGCCACCATGCATCTGCGCTTCCAGGCGCACGCGCGGCTTGCGGCGCACGTAGAGGGCTCCGATGCCCTTGGGTCCGTAAGTCTTGTGCGAAGCCAGGCTCATCAAATCCACGGGCAATTGGTTCAGGTCGATTTCGACCTTGCCGGTGGCCTGCGCGGCATCCACATGAAAAATGATGCCCTTCTCGCGGCAAAGTGCACCCAGCTGGGGAATGTCCTGGATCACGCCGATTTCGTTGTTCACGAACATGACACTGGCCAGGATCGTGTCAGGGCGGATGGCGGCCTTGAACTTCTCGATGTCAAGCAGGCCGTTCTCCTGCACATCGAGGTAGGTCACCTCAAAGCCTTGGCGCTCCAGTTCACGCATCACGTCAAGGACGGCCTTGTGCTCCGTCTTCACGGTGATGAGATGCTTGCCCTTGCCTTGGTAGAAATGGGCAGCGCCCTTGATGGCGAGGTTGTTGGATTCAGTGGCGCCCGAGGTCCACACGATCTCGCGCGGGTCGGCGCCGATCAAATCGGCCACATGGCCGCGGGCTTGCTCCACGGCCTCTTCGGCCTCCCAGCCCCAGGCGTGGCTGCGCGACGCCGGGTTGCCGAAGTGTTCGCGCAACCAGGGAATCATCGCGTCGACGACTCGGCCGTCCACGGGGGTCGTGGCGCCGTAGTCAAGATAGATAGGGAAATGCGGAGTCATGTCCATGGCTGGCTCAGTGAAAAGTTCTGGCTGGCATCAGAAAGCAATAGGGTCGACGTGGCGAGCCCGCCCCGCGCGCAGCCCGTGGCCGGCGCAGGTCAGCCTGCAGCTCAAGATTTGGCGAACGCGTTGCCGAGGGCAAACACCGAATTGGGTGCGTTCACACGGATCGGCTTGACCACCGGCGTGGTGGAGATCGCGCGGCGCGTGACCGGCTTGTCTTCGATTTGCACGCCCTTGGCGAGCTGGTCGTCCACCAGTTTCTGCAGCGTGACGGAATCCAGGAATTCCACCATGCGCTGGTTCAGAGAGGCCCACAGCTCGTGCGTCATGCAACGGCCCGCCTCGCCCAGGCAGTTTTCCTTGCCACCGCACTGCGTGGCATCAATGGGCTCGTCCACGGAGACGATGATGTCTGCCACGGTGATATCGCCCGCCTTGCGGGCGAGCGTATAACCGCCGCCAGGGCCGCGCGTGGATTCCACCAGTTCGTGGCGGCGCAGCTTTCCGAACAATTGCTCCAGATAGGACAGCGAAATTTGTTGGCGCTGGCTGATGGCCGCCAAGGTGACGGGCCCGTTGTTCTGGCGCAGGGCCAAATCGATCATGGCGGTGACCGCAAAACGGCCTTTGGTTGTGAGACGCATCGCAAGCTCCTTGTCTAGGCTTGATCGTTATAGAAACGCCGCGGCATGCGTATAGCCAACCGGGCACCGTCTCCACCCTTTCCCTGAAGCGCTACGGTTGCAGCCTCCAAGGCCCTTGTTTGTTGTGGGGCTCTTTCTTGAGTATTTCAGACAAGTATAGCACAAATCCCTATTAATTTTGTCGGGTAACTAGACTAAACAGTCGCGTTTTCTCCTGCAGGGTCGCAAAACCTGGTCATGCGGCAGGGATTTGATCGCCGCCATGCGCTCCGAACACCCGGTCCTTGAGACGGGTCAATTGATCGCGCACCCGAGCTGCCTGCTCAAACTCCAGGTTGCGGGCGTGTTCTAGCATGAGCTTTTCCAGCCGCTTGATTTCGCGGGCAATGTCCTTTTCGGACATCTCCTCCAGTTCGGCCTGCCGCGCCGCATCTTCGCGGAGTCGCTGGGCTTCCTGGCCTGCCTTCTCGCTGTACACGCCGTCAATCAGGTCTCGCACCTGCTTGACGATGCTGCGCGGCGTAATACCCCGGGCCTCGTTGTATGCGATCTGTTTGGCGCGGCGGCGTTCCGTTTCGCTGATCGCCTTGCGCATTGAGTCGGTGATCCGGTCGGCATACAGAATGGCCTTGCCGTGCAGGTTGCGCGCCGCCCGGCCGATGGTCTGGATCAGGCTGCGTTCGGCGCGCAGGAAACCCTCCTTATCGGCATCCAGGATGGCCACCAGGGAGACCTCAGGAATGTCCAGCCCCTCACGCAGCAGGTTGATCCCCACCAGGACATCGAAGGCTCCCAGGCGCAGGTCGCGAATGATTTCCACGCGTTCCACGGTGTCGATATCGGAGTGCAGATAGCGCACCTTGACCCCGTTGTCGCTCAGGTAATCGGTCAGTTGCTCCGCCATGCGCTTCGTCAGCGTCGTAATGAGTACGCGTTGATTCTTTTGCGTGCAAATGCGTATTTCCTGCAGCACGTCATCCACCTGATGGGTAGCGGGACGCACCTCCACCTCCGGGTCCACCAAGCCGGTGGGCCGTACCACCTGGTCCACCACCTGGCCCGAGTGCTCCTTCTCATAATCAGCCGGAGTGGCCGATACAAACACCACCTGCCGCATGCGCTGCTCGAACTCCTCGAACTTGAGCGGCCGGTTGTCCAATGCCGATGGCAGGCGAAAGCCGTACTCGACCAGCGTGGTCTTGCGCGCGCGGTCGCCGTTGTACATGGCGTTGAGTTGCCCGATCATCTGGTGGCTCTCATCCAGGAACATCAGCGCATCGGGCGGGAGGTAGTCGGTCAGCGTGCTCGGCGGCTCGCCAGGCGCAGAACCCGACAGGTGACGCGTGTAGTTCTCGATGCCCTTGCAGTGCCCCACTTCGCTGAGCATTTCCAGGTCGAAGCGCGTGCGCTGCTCCAGCCGTTGCGCCTCCACCAACTTGCCCTCGGCCACGAAGAACTTGAGCCGCTCGTCCAGTTCCTGCTTGATGGTCTCCACGGCCGCCAGCACCTTGTCGCGCGGCGTCACGTAATGGCTGCTGGGGTACACCGTGAAGCGCGGGATCTTTTGCTGGATACGCCCCGTGAGCGGGTCGAACAGCTGCAGGCTTTCCACCTCGTCGTCGAACAGTTCGATGCGCACCGCCAACTCGGAATGCTCGGCAGGGAACACATCGATGGTGTCGCCACGCACGCGGAACTTGCCCCGGCTGAAGTCCTGCTCGTTGCGCTGGTACTGCATGCGGATCAGCTGCGCGATCGCGTCACGCTGGCTCAGTTGGTCGCCCACGCGCAGCGTCATGATCATGCGGTGGTAGCTCTCGGGCTCGCCAATGCCGTAGATGGCCGACACCGTGGCCACGATGACCACATCGCGCCGCTCCAGCAAGCTCTTGGTGCACGACAGGCGCATCTGCTCGATGTGCTCGTTGATGGCGCTGTCCTTCTCAATGAACAAGTCGCGCTGAGGCACATAGGCCTCGGGCTGGTAGTAGTCGTAGTAGCTCACGAAGTACTCCACGGCGTTCTTGGGAAAGAACTCGCGGAACTCGCTGTACAGCTGTGCTGCCAGCGTCTTGTTGGGCGCGAAGATGATGGCCGGCCGTCCCAGGCGGGCAATCACGTTCGCCATGGTGAAGGTCTTGCCCGAGCCCGTCACCCCCAGCAGGGTCTGAAACACCTCGCCGTCCTGCACGCCCTCCACCAGCTTGGCGATGGCCTCGGGCTGATCACCGGCGGGAGGGTATGGCTGGTACAACGAAAAGGGCGAACCTGGAAACTGGACGAACTGCCCGTCCGCCGCGCCAGCGGCCGGCTCAGAGGTGACTTCATGCATGGCGGAGGTAAACGGCGCGCGGGGGCGGCCGTTAAAATCAAGAGTGGACCGAAAGCCTACCGTAGGTGAGGTCCCGTCGTCAGATTTCCATCCCCTCAAGGACTTTTCATGTCTCTGTTCACCGCCGTCGAAATGGCTCCCCGCGACCCGATCCTGGGTCTCAACGAACAATACGCCGCCGACCCCAATCCAGCCAAGGTCAACCTGGGCGTGGGCGTGTACTTCGACGACAACGGCAAGCTGCCCCTGCTGCAGTGCGTGCAGGCGGCCGAGAAGGCCATGATGGACAAGCCTGCCGCGCGCGGCTACCTGCCCATCGACGGCATCGCCGCCTATGACAACGCGGTCAAGGCCCTGGTGTTCGGCGCGGAGTCCGACGTCGTCAAGGCCGGCCGCGTGGCCACGGTGCAGGCCATTGGCGGCACGGGCGGCCTGAAGATCGGCGCAGACTTCCTCAAGAAGATCAGCCCGAACGCGAAGGTGCTGATCTCCGACCCGAGCTGGGAAAACCACCGCGCCATCTTCACCAATGCCGGCTTCGAGGTGGGCAGCTACCGCTACTACGACGCCGCCAACCGCAAGGTGGACTTCGACGGCATGCTGGCGGACCTGAACGCCGCCGCGCCCGGCACCATCGTGGTGCTGCATGCCTGCTGTCACAACCCCACGGGCTACGACATCACCGCCGCGCAGTGGGAGCAGGTGATCGCCGCCGTGAAGGCCAAGGGCCTGGTGGCCTTCCTCGACATGGCCTACCAGGGCTTCGGCCACGGTATTGCCGAGGACGGCGCCGTGATCGGCAAGTTCGTCGCGGCCGGCCTGAACATCTTCGTGTCCACCTCGTTCTCCAAGAGCTTCAGCCTGTACGGCGAGCGCGTGGGTGCGCTGTCCGTGGTGGCCAACGACAAGGACGAGGCCGCGCGCGTGCTCTCGCAGCTCAAGATCGTGATCCGCACCAACTACAGCAACCCGCCCACGCACGGCGGCGCCGTGGTGGCGGCGGTGCTGAACAACCCCGAGCTGCGCGCCCTGTGGGAAAAGGAGCTGGGCGAGATGCGCGTGCGCATCAAGGAAATGCGCCAGAAGCTGGTGGACGGCCTGAAGGCCGCCGGTGTGAAGCAGGACATGGGCTTCATCACCACGCAGATCGGCATGTTCAGCTACTCGGGCCTGTCCAAAGACCAGATGGTGCGCCTGCGCAATGAGTTCGGCGTGTACGGCACCGACACCGGCCGCATGTGCGTGGCCGCGCTCAACAGCAAGAACATCGACTACGTCTGCCAGGCCATCGCCAAGGTGATCTGAGCCGCAGCGATGCCCCAAAAAAGCAACCGCCTTCGGGCGGTTTTTTCATGTGTTTTCGGGCTCAAACACCCATCCAGCAAGCGCTAATAGCTATCAATTTAGATAGCTCAGCCCCAGAGCATGGAGCGCATGGAGATCGAGGCCGACTGAAAACCCGTGTTGAAAAAGCGCGGCATCTCCGTGGGCAGCGCGGCGCCTGCGGCATACAGCAGTGGCAGGTAATGCTCATGCGTGGGATGCGCCAGCGGCGCCATCGGGCCCCACTGCTGGAAGGCCACCAGCGCGTCCAGGCGGCCCGCCTTCACCAGTTCCTGCACCTTGACGTCGAATTCGTTCGCCCACTCGTAGGCTGCATTGATACCTGTGCCGCGCCGTGCGGCGCGCAGGTTGTGCACCACATTGCCGCTGCCCACGATCAGCACCCCACGCTCGCGCAGCGCGCGCAGCTGCTGGCCCAGGGCGTAATGCTCAGCCGCCGGGCGCGCGTAGTCCATGCTGAGCTGCAGCACCGGAATATCCGCCGCCGGGAACATGGGCTTGAGCACGGACCACGTGCCGTGGTCCAGGCCCCACGCCCCCGCGTCCACCTCCAGGGCGCGCGCCGTCGCGGGTGAGCGCAGCTCCTGCGCCAGGCTGCGCGCCACCTGCGGTGCGCCCGGCGCCGGGTACTGCTGCTCGAACAGCTCGCGCGGGAAACCGCCAAAGTCGTGGATGGTACGGGGCGCGGCCATGCCCGTCAGCTGCCAGCCGCCGCGCGTGAGCCAATGGGCCGACACGCACAGGATGAGCTGCGGCCGGTGCCCGCGCGCCAGCAGTTCCGCCCCCATGTCCTGCCAGGTGCGGCGCCAGGCGTTGTCTTCGATGGCGTTCATGGGGCTGCCATGGCCCACGAACAGCACCGGCATGCGCGGCGAGGGGCGCAGCGCCTCCAGCAACGGGGCGGCTTCGGACAGGGGGCTCATGAAGACTCCGGGAAGGGTGGCGAGGCCCGCCAGCGCGGCCATGGTGCTGCGGCGCTGCGGCAAGAGGAAGGCGTGAGAGGGCACGATATGATTTTGGCGGTCAGCCGGGATCGGGGCGCGCACGGGCGCCGAAGTTCCAGCCGCGGCCCTCCGTTCACCGCCTCCGCTTTCCACCCATGCCTCTCGCGCTCGATCCCCCTGCCCCGCTGGCATGCCGCCGGCTCAGTGTCCGCGCATGTCCTGGACCACAGGCCACCACCCTGCCCCCTGACGGCCAGCCCATGGCCACACTTCCGCCGTCCAGCGCGGCGGATGTTTGAACATGCGCACACACGGCATCGTCCGGCAATGGAACGCGGACAAAGGCTTTGGCTTCATCCAGGGCGCTGGCAGCACCCAGGTGTTCTTTCATGTACGGGACTTCCGGGGCACGGCGCCGCCCTCCCACGGGATGCCGGTGGAGTATGAAGAGATCCACGTGGGCGGCAAGGGACCGCGCGCGATGGATGTGCGTCCACGCAGCCAACCGAGCGGCTCCCCTTCCGCCCACCGGTCTCCGGCCCGCGCAGCATCCGCCCCGCCATCCACGCGACCCACCGCCCGCCCCACGCCGGCCACCGCCAGGCACACGCGCCCGCGCTGCGCACCGCAGGCACCCGCAGGCGCGGGCATCGCCCTGGCGCTGATGCTGCTCTGGCTGGGCCTGTGGGGCTGGGGCGCCTGGGCGCAGCGGTTGCCGCTGTGGTGGCTGGGCGCGGCGGCGGCCCTGAACCTGCTGACCTTCTTCACCTACGCGCTGGACAAGAGCGCCGCCCAACGCGGCACGTGGCGCACCCGGGAGAGCCACCTGCACCTGCTCGCCCTGCTGGGCGGCTGGCCTGCCGCATGGTGGGCCCAGCAGTGGCTGCGCCATAAATCGCGTAAACAGGACTTCCGCGCGGTGTATTGGGGCACGGTGGTGTTGAACTGCGCCGCACTGGCGGTGTGGACGCTGCGGCCGCAGACGCTGCGCGAAGTGCTTTCTTTTTTATAGCTGCTCGCGCTTACCAGCATTGCGGCAAGGCCGGTTTTAATCGGGATCTGCGGCATGCCCTGCGGCCACGTCCGACAGCGCGGCCTTCCATCACCCGACAGCCAGGCGATGCTGCTGCGCCTCCAATGGGTCCAGTTTTTTGCCGCATTGGAGAACGACGCCATGAAGCCTTTCGCCCTCGACCCGAGCATGACCACGGCGACCGGGACTTTCTACCCCACGGGCCATGTGTTCGCGCTGTTTGCGAACGAGGAGGCGGCGCGCTCCGCAGGCCAGGCGCTGCAGGCCCAGGGTCGCGATGACGTGGCGCACGCCACGCCGCCGATGATCCTGGAACATGTGGTGCGCACGCTGGGCAATGCCGATGCACCCCTGCCCTCGGTCGGTGCGGAGGGCGTGATCGTGCGCCGCATCGCGCAACTGGCCAGCGACGGCGCCCACGGCCTGTTGCTGCGTGCCACGGATTCCGACGCTCCGGAGACGCTGCGCGACCTGCTGCAGCCGCTGGGCCCGCTGGCGGCGTTCTACTACCGCCGCCTGGTCATTGAGGAGTTGGTGTCCGCCCCCGCCGGTCCCGCGCGCTGACGGCCGGGTGCCGCCCCGTCAGCGCCGCCGGCCCGTACCCTTACCCGACGCCGGGGTGCCGGCCCCGCCCTGGCGACGCCCCGCGGCGCCCGCAGCGTTGCCGCCGGCATTGCCACGGCTGCCAGTGCGGGCACCGGTGCCGGCACGTGGCGGCAGGCCGGTGTTCTGCGTGAGCATGCGGCCCGGCTGCGGCGCACTGCTACGAAAACGCACGTCTCCCTGCGGCTCCTCCAGCTCCTGCGGGCGGCGGCGCAGCGCCACGGCCTTGCCGTCCTTGTTGATGGTGTAGCCCACGCCGGCCCCGCCACCCTTGGGCCCGGTGCTGTTCTTCTTGCGGGCGCTCTGGTAGCTGCCGTCGACCAGCGGCTGGAAGGTGGGGATCAGGTGGTGCTTGCCGTTGCCGATCAAGTCGGCCCGGCCCATGCTTTTCAGCGCCTCGCGCAGCAGCGGCCAGTTGTTGGGGTCGTGGTAGCGCAGGAAGGCCTTGTGCAGGCGGCGGCGCTTTTCGCCACGCACCACGTCCACCTGTTCCTCGGCCACGTCGCGCATCTGCCGTCGCACGCGCGTGAGCGGGTTGCGGCCCGAGTGGTACATGGCCGTGGCGCTGGCCATGGGGCTGGGGTAGAAGGCCTGCACCTGGTCGGCGCGAAAGCCGTTCTTCTTGAGCCAGATGGCCAGGTTCAGCATGTCCTCGTCGGTGGTGCCGGGGTGGGCGGCGATGAAGTACGGGATCAGGAACTGTTTCTTGCCCGCCTCTTCGGTGTACTGCTCGAACATCTGCTTGAAGCGGTCATAGTTGCCGATGCCTGGCTTCATCATCTTGGACAGCGGCCCCGCCTCGGTGTGCTCGGGCGCGATCTTGAGGTACCCGCCCACGTGGTGCTGCACCAGCTCCTTCACGTATTCGGGGGACTTCACCGCCAGGTCGTAGCGCAGGCCGGAGCCGATGAGGATCTTCTTGATGCCCGGCAGCTTGCGCGCACGGCGGTAGATGTTGACCAACGGCGCATGGTCCGTGTGCAGGTTCTGGCAGATGCCGGGAAACACGCAGCTCGGCTTGCGGCAGGCGGCTTCGATCTCTGGGCTCTTGCAGCCCAGGCGGTACATGTTGGCCGTGGGGCCGCCCAGGTCGGAGATGGTGCCGGTGAAGCCCTTGACCTTGTCCCGGATGTCCTCCACCTCGGCAATGATGGAATCTTCCGAGCGGCTCTGGATGATGCGTCCCTCGTGCTCGGTGATGGAGCAGAAGGTGCAGCCGCCAAAGCAGCCGCGCATGATGTTGATCGACGCGCGGATCATCTCCCACGCCGGGATCTTGGTCGGCCCCTCGTAGCTGCCCTGCGCGTCCTGGTACTGCGGGTGCGGGTTGCGCGCATACGGCAGGCCGAACACCCAGTCCATCTCGGCCGTGGTGAGCGGGACGGGCGGCGGGTTCAGCCACACGTCGCGCGCCGTCGCGCCCTCACCATGCGCCTGCACCAGCGCGCGGGCGTTGCCGGGGTTGGTCTCCAGGTGCAGCACGCGGTTGGCGTGGGCGTAGAGCACCGGATCGGCCTTCACCTGCTCATAGCTGGGCAGGCGGATCACGGTGCGCTCGCGCGGCGGCAGCGCCCGACCGCTGCGCCCCTTGGAGGGCAGCGCCGGGTTGGGCACGATCTGCACGGTCTGCAAGGGTTTTTGGCCTGCAGCGCTTTGTGGATCAGCGCTGGCAGCTATTGAATTTGTAGCATCTTCCTGCGAACACGCCTGGCCCTGGGCCGCAGCCTGCTCGCTGGTGGTCATGTAGGGATTGATCAGCTCATCCACGCGGCCGGGCTCGTCCACCTCGGTGGAGTCGATCTCGAACCATCCGGGCTCGGACGCGCGCCGCACGAAGGCCGTGCCGCGCACGTCGGTGATGGTATCCACCGGGTCGCGCCGCGCAATGCGGTGGGCCACTTCGACCAGGGCGCGCTCGGCGTTGCCGAACAGCAGGATGTCGCACTTGCTGTCCACCACGATGGAGCGGCGCACCTTGTCGCTCCAGTAGTCATAGTGGGCAATGCGGCGCAGAGAGCCTTCGATGCCGCCCAGCACGATGGGCACGTCCTTGTACGCCTCGCGGCAGCGCTGGCTGTAGACCACGGCGGCGCGGTCGGGCCGCTTGCCGCCCACGTCGCCGGGCGTGTAGGCGTCGTCGCTGCGGATCTTGCGGTCCGCCGTGTAGCGGTTGATCATCGAATCCATGTTGCCCGCGGTCACGCCCCAGAACAGGTTGGGCTTGCCCAGCACCTTGAACGCGTCGGCGCTCTGCCAGTCCGGCTGCGCGATGATCCCCACGCGAAAGCCCTGCGCCTCCAGCACCCGCCCGATCACCGCCATGCCGAAGCTCGGGTGGTCCACATAGGCATCGCCCGTCACCAGCACCACGTCGCAGCTGTCCCAGCCCAGCTGCTCCATCTCGGCACGGCTCATGGGCAGGTACGGCGCCACGCCAAAGCGCTTGGCCCAATAAGGGCGGTAGCTGGTCAACGGCTTGGCGTTGCGCGGGAAGAAGGAGACATCGATCGGGGCGTTCATGGGCGGGCCTGCAGGTGGGGGCCGGGCATTTTAGAAGCCATGCCCCCTTTGCGCCTAACTGCCTCCGCATGGCCCTTGCCGCCGTCGGCCCATGGGGTAAGCTCGGCCGCCCCCATGCCCTACACCCTCAGCGCCCCCGTTCACAGCGAACTCATCATCAAGAAAAGCCGCTTCATCGGCTGCGTGCAGCCCATGGCCGACCGCGCGAGCGCGCAGGCCGTGGTGGATGCGCTGTGGCGCGAACACCCGGGCGCGGCCCATGTGTGCTGGGCGCTGCTGGCGGGCGGCCAGTCCGCCGCGGTGGACGACGGCGAGCCCAGCGGCACCGCCGGGCGGCCCATGCTGGATGTGCTGCGCCACCAGGACCTGGAGGGCGTGCTGGCCACCGTGGTGCGCTATTTCGGCGGGGTGAAGCTGGGCGCGGGTGGCCTGGTGCGCGCCTATACCGATACCGTGGCCCAGGCGCTGCTGCAGGCCGACAAGGTGCCGCTGCAGCGCATGCGCACCCTGGAATGCAGCGTGCCCTACGCCCTGGAAGGACTGCTGCGCCGCATGATCGACGGTGCTGGCGTGCAGCTGCTGCAGGTGCAGCATGCCACGCTGGTCACGCTGCAACTGCGCCTGCCCGAGGCCGAGGCCGAGGCTTTCGTCCACCATGTGAACGAAGCAGGCCAGGGCCGCGTGGCCTGGGGCGAATCCACGGATTGAAGGCCGGGACCGGGGCCGCGCCCGCGCAAGCCCAACAATGCCTGCGCGCCTACATGCCGCGCCGGCGCACGCGGCGACACTGGCGGCCCGCATTGACAAGGAGCCCCCTCCATGAGCCAGCCGCTGGACGTGATCATCCTGGGCGCCGGGTCCGCCGGACTGGCGGCGCTGCGCGAGGTGCGCAAACGCACCGACCACTGGCGCATCGTGAACGACGGCCCCTGGGGCACCACCTGCGCGCGCGTGGGGTGCATGCCGTCCAAGATGCTCATCGAGGCCGCCAACGCCTACCATGCGCGGCGCGCGCTGCACGCCTTCGGCATCGAGGGCGCGGATGCGCTGCGGGTGGACCTGCCCGCCGTGCTGCGCCGCGTGCGCGCGCTGCGCGATGACTTCGTGGCCGGCACGCTGGCCGCCACCGACGCGGGCGAGCGTGCCATCAGCGGCCACGCCCGACTACTGGACGCGCAACGTGTGGAAGTGAACGGCCAGGTGCACACCGCGCGGCGCATCATCATCGCCACGGGCTCGCGCCCCATCGTGCCGGAGGACTGGCTGGCTTTTGGCGATCGCATCCTGACCACCGACACGCTGTTCGAGCAGCCCACGCTCGGCCCGCGCGTGGCCGTCATCGGGCTGGGGCCGCTGGGGGTGGAAATCGCGCAGGCGCTCGCGCGGCTGGGGGTGGAAGTGATGGCCTTCGCAACGGGCAAGAGCGTGGCCGGCCTGAGCGACCCCGCCATCAACGACGCGCTGCTGGCGCGGCTGAAGGACGAATTCATCGTCAACGTGGGCGACAAGGCCGAGCTGTGCGAGGTGGCCGGCGGCATACAGGTCACCAACGGCAGCGCGACCGTGGTGGTGGACCAGGTGGTGGCCGCCATGGGCCGGCGCCCCAACCTGGAACACCTGGGACTGGACACGCTGGGCGTGGCGCTGGACGACAAGGGCCGCCCGCCCATCGATCCGTGCACCCTGCAGGTGGGCAATCTGCCCGTCTTCATCGCGGGCGATGCCGATGGCGACCGCCCTCTGCTGCATGAGGCTGCGGACGAGGGCCACATTGCCGGGCTCAACGCCCTGGCGCCCTCGCCGCGTGGCTTCGCCCGGCGCACGCCGCTGGCCATCACCTTCAGCCAGCCCAATGCCGCCGTGGTGGGGCAGCGCCATGCCGATCTGCCCGAGGGGCAATGGGTGGGGGGCACGGTGGACTTTGCACGCCAGGGCCGCGCGCGCGTGGCGCAGTGCAACCACGGGCGCCTGAACGTGTACGCCGAACACGGCAGCGGCCGCCTGCTGGGCGCCGAGCTGTGCGCGCCAGCGGGCGAACACATGGCTCACCTGCTGGCGCTGGCCGTCGAGCAGCGGCTGACGGTGCACGACCTGCTGCGCATGCCCTTCTACCATCCGGTGCTGGAGGAAGGCCTGCGCACGGCGCTGCGCGACGCGGCCTCGCGCCTGCCCAAGGCCAGCGATTCCGACCTCGCCGCCTGCGAGGCCTACGGCGCGAGCGCGCTGGACTGATACAAAAACAATAGCTGGCTGCGCTTGCCAGGATGGATTTTCAGCACCAAAACAGCTTGAAATTCTTACGTATCAAGCGCCAACAGCTATGTTTATAGAAGCACCCTTGAATCCGCGGTGAACTGGCCGATAACAAGAGGTACACCGGAGATCGCCATGGACATCGCCCTCACCCAATCCATCGTCAGCACCGCCAACGCCCTCGCAAGCCGCGAGACGGCCGATGCCGTCCAGGTCACCGTGCTGAAGAAGGCCCTGGACACGCAGGAAACGGCCGCGGCCACCCTGCTCGCCGCCCTGCCCCAGCCACCGCTGGCGACCGAGGGCCCGCTGGGCACGCAGCTCAACACCTACGCCTGACGCGCACGGCGCGCTGGCTTTTTTTCGCCGGCTCAGGCCGGCTTCAGCTCTGGCCTTGCTCAGCGCAGCCGCGCAGGCGACAGGCCCGCCACGTCCACACCCTCGCGCGCCAACTCGGGGGCCAGCGGCTCGCCCAGTGCCAACTGCCGGGTCAGCAGCGCCGCACCCGCCGCGCTCTGGATGCCATAGCCGCCTTGCGCGGCCAGCCAGAAGAAGCCGGGCACATGGTTGTCCCAGCCAATGACCAGGTCGCCATCGGCCACGAACGAGCGCAGCCCCGCCCAGGTGTGCGAGGGGCGGCGGATCTGAAAGCACGTCACCTGCTCGATGCGGTGGATGCCCAGGGCCACGTCCAGTTCCTCAGGCACCACGTCGTGCGGCGCCACGGCATCGGCATTGGCGGGGGAGCCCAGCATCTGCCCCGCGTCGGGCTTGAAGTAGTAGTCCTCCGCAATGCCGATGACGGCTGGCCAGTGGGCCGCTTGCATGCCGGCCGGCACGGGGAAGGTAAAGGCTGTGCGCCGCCGCGGCTCCAGCCCGATGGGCGGCACGCCCGCCTGGGCTGCCACCACGTCGGCCCAGGCGCCTGCGGCATTGACCACGGCGCGCGCGCGCAGCACCTCGCCATCGGCCAGGGTGATGTGCCAGCCCTCCTCGCCCCGCTGCAGGGCCGTCACCTCGGCATGGGTGCGGATCTCGCCACCACGCTGGCGCAGGCCGCGCAGGTAGCCCTGGTGCAGCGCATGCACGTCGATGTCGGCGGCGCCGGGCTCGCTCATGCCCGCGGCCACGGCCTCGGGGCGCAGGCACGGGGCCTGCTCCAGCAGCTCCTCGCGCGTCAGGCGGCGCACCTGCGGGTTGCGCGGCAGCGCCTCGGCGTAGGCGGCTTCCAGCAGGTCGAGCTGGTCGGGCCCCGCCAGGTACACCACGCCGCGCGGCGTGAGGATGGGGGCGCTGCCGAATTCGGGCGGCGGTGCATCGTAGAACGCGCGGCTGGCCCGTGTGAGTGCGCAGATGTTGGGCGTGCCATAGGTGGCCGAGTACAGCGCAGCCGACCGGCCGGTGGTGTGGTAGCCGGGCTGGGCCTCGCGCTCCAGCAGCAGCACGCGGCAGTGCGCGGCCAGTTCCCAACCGGCGGAGGCGCCGGCAATGCCCGCGCCGATGATCACGAAGTCATAGGGTTGCATGGGTTCCCTCGCCAATCACTGTCAGACCGCCGATGCCTGCTCCGCGGCACCGCGTGCGCCCAGCCGCGGCACGCCGCGCGCGTCATCGGGGTCCGGCGCATGGGTGACGATGGAGGTGAGCGCGGGTTGCACCGGCCCCAGCCGGGCCAGGTCGGGCCGCGGGCGCTGCAGGCCATCGATGCGGGCGAAGGCCTGCTCCAGCCCCAGGCCGATGGAAAGCAGGCGATGGTCGTCCCGAAAGCGCCCCACCACTTGCAGGCCGAACGGCATCCCGGCCGTATCGCGCCCGCAGGGCACGCTGAGCGCGGGGTGCGTGGTCAGCGTGGTCACATAGGTCAATGCCAGCCAGCGGTAGTAGTTGGCCTGGGGTTCCCCGTTGATGTGGCTGGCGTACAGCGCGGTCCACGGGAAGGGCGAGACCGGCGTGGTGGGTGCCAGGATCACGTCGAAGTTGGCAAACGCCTCCTGGAAGCGCGCCAGGATGCGCGTCTGCTCGGCCTGCGCCCAGGCGCTGTCCAGCAGCGACATGGCCGCGCCCATCTCGTAGTTGGCGCGCGTGTTGGGGCCCAGGCTGGCGGGGTCGCGCTCGTAGGCTTCGCGCATGCCGGCCACGAAGCTCTCGGCCCGCAGCACGTCAAAGCAGCGGTGCACGTCGCCCAGGTCCAGCCGGGTCTCGTCGCAGGAGCGAAACAGGTGGCGCATGGCGCCGATCTTGGCGCGGAACACCGCGCGGATGCCGTCGTCCACCGCGCAGGCGCCGAAGTCTTCGGTGTAGCCCACGCGCAAGCCGCCCAGGTCGGCCGGCTCCAGGTGCAGGAAGCTGTGGGGGTCCAGCGGATAGGTGAGCGGGTCGCCCGCCGACAGGCCGGCCGATGCGGCCAGCTGCAGGCAGGCCTCGGCCATCGTGCGGCCCATGGGGCCGACCACGGAGATCGGCGTCCAGCCGAGCAGCTTGCGCGAGCTGGGCACCACGCCGGGCGACGGCCGAAAGCCCACCACGCCGCACTTGGCCGCGGGGATGCGCAGCGAGCCGCCCGTGTCCGAGCCCGTGCACACCGGCAGCATGTCGCAGGCCAGCGCCGCGGCCGACCCGCCGGACGAGCCGCCCGCGTTCAGGCGCGGATCGAACGGGTTACCCGTGGCGCCCCAGACCACGTTGCGCGAATTGGCGCCCGCGCCCATCTCGGGAATATTGGTCTTGCCCGTGACGATGGCGCCGGCCGCGCGCAGGCGCGCCACCAGCACGTTGTCCTGCGCGGGGATGTTCTCGCGGTAGATGGGCGAGCCGTAGGTGGTCAGCAGGCCGGCGGTGGCCTCCAGATCCTTCACGCCCATGGGCAGCCCGTGCAGCAGGCCGAGGGGCTCGCCGGCGCGCACCGCCCGCTCGGCGGCCTGCGCCTCGGCGCGGGCGCGGTCGTAGCAGGTGGCCGTGACGGCGTTCACATAGGGGTTCACCGCCTCGATACGGTCGATGCAGGCTTGCAGCAGCTCGACGGGCGAGATCTCGCCCGTGCCGATGCGGTGGCGCAGTTCATTGGCAGACAGTTCCACCAGCGTGGGATCAGCAGTCATGGTCGTGAAGAAGGTCCAGGGGCCATTGTGGATGAGCCGCGCCTTGTATCTTTAAACCAGACCAGCGCGGTAGAGTCTGAACGCCGTTGAGGCGGCCAGACCGGCCCGTGCAGTTTGGTAGGCGCTGGGGTGATAGAGCCCGTGACTGAGTACAGAACGCATGGCCGCCGCGCTGGTCTTCGTGAAGCCCGAACGGTTACGCGCGCCTTGATTGAGCGCGCATGCACAAGCAAGGGATCTGAAGATCATGTCTGTTACCTCAGTGACGGTGGGCATCGACGTGGCCAAGGCGCACGTGGATGTCTGTGTGCTGGGTGCCAAGAGCAGCGCCCAGCGGTTTGACAACGATGCCGAAGGCCACTCGGCGCTGGCGGCTGCCCTGCAGCCCCTGGACGTGGGTCTGGTGGTGATGGAGGCCACCGGCGGCTACGAGGCCGCGTTAGCGTGTGCCCTGCAGGCCACAGGCCTGCCCGTGGCGGTCATCAACCCGCGCCAGGCGCGCGACTTCGCCAAATCCATGGGACGCCTGGCCAAGACCGACGCGGTGGATGCGCGCACGCTGGCCGAGCTGGCAGCGGTGCTGCTGCGCCGCGACGATCTGCAGCGCTTCTTGCGCCCCCTGGCCGATGAGCGCCAGCAGTGGCTCGCGGCCCTGGTCACGCGCAGGCGCCAGTTGCTGACCATGCTCCATTCGGAGCGCCAACGGCTGCAGATCACGCCCAAGAAGCTGCACGCCAGCATCGAGGCCATCGAGGCGGCGATCAAGGCGCAGCTCGATGAGATCGAAGAGCAGATGGTCACGCATGTGCGCGAGCACTTTGGGGAGCTCGACACGCTGCTGCAGTCGGCTGCGGGAGTCGGCCCGGTGGCCAGTGCCACGATGATTGCCGAGCTGCCAGAGCTGGGCCGGCTGAACCGGCGCGAGATCGCTGCATTGGTGGGCGTGGCGCCCATGGCCAATGACTCCGGCGGCAGCAAGGGCAGGCGGCGCGTACAAGGCGGGCGCTTCGAGATCCGCCGCGTGCTGTACATGGCAACGCTCACGGCCACCCGCTACAACCCGGCCATCAAGGCCTTCTACGAGCGTCTGAAGGCCGCTGGCAAGTTGCCCAAGGTCGCCCTGGTCGCTTGCATGCGCAAGTTGCTCACCACGCTCAACGCCATGGTGCGCACTGGAAAACCTTGGGACAAGTCGCTTCATTGCGCTTGACTTCGAAGACGGTTACTCAGTCGGCGGTGATGCCCGCGCGCTGGGCGATGGCACGCATCAGCGGCAGCTCCCGCTCGATCAGGGCAGCCAGCTCGGCCGACGAGGCGAATGCCGGCTCGAAGCCCAGCGCGAGCAGGCGCTCGCGCGTGTCCGGGTCGGCCACCACCTCGGCCAGCGTCTTCTCCAGCCGCGCCTTCACCGCAGTGGGCAGGCCTGCGGGCGCCACCAGGGCCAGCCAGGTGTCCATGTTCAGGCCGGGGTAGCCGCTCTCGGCCAGCGAGGGTACCTGGGGCAGCAGGGTCGAGCGCTTCTCGGTGGTGACGGCAATCGCCTTGACTTTGCCCTCCTTGAGCTGGGGCAGCGCGGCCGACACCGTGTCCACCGTGAACGGAATCTGCCCGCCGATCAGGTCCACCATGGCCGGCGCGCTGCCCTTGTAGGGCACGTGCTGGATCTTCAGGCCCGCGGCATGAAAGAACATCTCGCCCGCGAACTGCGAGGTCGTGCCCGCACCGAAGGAGCCATAGGAATACTTGTCGGGCGCGGCCTTCACGGCGCTGACGAACTGCTTCACATCGTTGACCGGCACGCTCTTGCTGGCCAGCAGGATCAGCCCCGTGCGCCCGGTGATGCCGATGGGATCGAAGCTCTTGACGGGGTCATACGGCAGCCGGGGCCGCACCGCCGGGTTCACCGTGAAGGTGGTGCCTGAGCTCAGCAGCAGCGTGTAGCCGTCCGGCGCGGCCTTGGCCACGTAGCTCGCGCCGATCACCGTGCCCGCGCCAGCGCGGTTGTCGATGACCACGCTCTGCCCCAGCTTGTCGCCCAGCTTCTTGCCGACCAGGCGCCCCAGCACGTCGGTGGCTCCACCCGCGGGGAACGGAATCACCAGCGTGATGGGCCGGGAGGGAAACGCCTCCTGCGCATGGGCGGGGGCGAAAGCGGCGGCACCCAGGGCGCAGGCCAGCATGGACAACATCGTCTTGCGGTTCATGGCGTTCTCTCCAGTCAAGCCAGTTAAAAAAACAGATCCTTTCGCGGGGCCAGGACTCGGCGAAGGCGCGTCAACCCAGGGCCCGGCCACGTTCCTCGAAGCGCGCGTAGGCCTCGGGCGGCACGTACAGTCCGCCGGTGGTCCACACCAGGTGCGTGGCCTGCGCCAGGTGGGGCCACAGACCTTGCGCGTGCAGCCAGGTGCGGCCCGTCTCGGTGCCCGTCAGGAAACCGGGGCCGCTCAGGCCCGCCGCTGCGGACGGCTCGATGCGCTCGCCGGTGGCGTCCAGCACCTGTACCAATTGGCGAAACAGGGTGTCGTCGCACACGGTGAAGCAGCCCGCCAGCAACGGCTCCATCAGCTCGGCCGCGGGCAGGGACGCGCGTGGCACGGCCAGGCCGTCGGCTTCCGTCCGGTTGGTGAGGCCCCAGTCGTACACCGAGGGGTGTGCGCCCTGTCCGGCCATCATTTGCACCATGAAACACGGCGACTGCACGGGCTCCGCGAAAAAGCAGTGCACATGCGCCCCCAGCACCTGCCGCAGGCCGAAGGTGATGCCCGCCGGCGCCCCCCCCACCCCGCAGGGTAAGTAAACGAACAGCGGGTGCTGCGCATCCACGACGATGCCTGCGTCCCGCAACTGCTGGCGCAGGTGAAGCGCCGCGGCGCTGTAACCCAGCAGCAGCGACAGCGAGCGTTCGTCGTCCACGAAATGGCTGAACGGGTCCTGCGCCGCCTGCGCACGCCCCGCGGCCACAGCGCCCTCGTAGTCACCCGCGTGCTCCACCACCTGCACGCCGCGCTGGCGCAGACGCTGCTTCTTCCATTCCTTGGCATCGGCCGACATGTGCACCACGGCACGAAAGCCCAGCGCCGATGCCGCCACGCCGATGCTCAGGCCCAGGTTGCCCGTGGAGCCGACGGCCACGGTGTAGCGCGCAAACACGGCGCGCGCAGCGGGGTTTGCCAGGGCACGGTAGTCGGCAGTGCCGGACTGCGGCGTCAGCAGGCCGTGCTGCAGCGCCAGGCGCTCGGCCAGCTCCAGCACTTCATGGATGCCTCCGCGTGCCTTGATGGACCCGGCCACGGGCAACCGGTGGTCCGCCTTGATCCACAGCGCGCCCTGGCCCGCGGCCAGCCCCGCCGCTGCGCGCAGGCTGGACGCTGGTAACAGGGGCGACTCGATCACGCCACCCGTCGCCTGCAACTCGGGGAACACGCCCTCCAGCAGCGGCGCAAAGCGCGCGAAGCGTGCCGCTGCCTTCTCCGTATCATCCAGACTAATGTGATCACCGGCCACGGCCTGCCGTGCGGCGGGTATGGGCTGCCTGTGCGGGTTGAGCCATAGGCAGGGCTCGGCGCGGCGCAGCTGTGCGGCCGGAGTGTCGTCCTGCAAGCGGTCCTGTGGGGAAACAACGGAGGGCATGGGCTGCGGTCGGTGGAAGGTGGATATAGACGGCATTCTTGGCACGCCCCGGCACCGATACAACTCATTTATATTGACGAGTGCATTAGTTTGAATAATGAATTCACGGCTTTTTCCTTCCCTGCTCGCGTGGCTGCGCTGCTTTGAAGCGGCCGCACGCCACGGCAGCTTCACGCGCGCGGCGGCGGAGCTGTGCATCACCCAGGGCGCGGTGAGCCAGCAGGTCAAGCAGCTGGAAACCTGGCTGGGGCGCCCCCTCTTCGTGCGCACGCCCCGCACCCTCATGCCCACGCCCGAGGGCAAGTGGCTGGCCGTGGTGCTGCGTGAGAGCTTCGGCGCCATCGAGGACGCCCTGTCGCAGATGCGTGTGACCGACGATACGCCGGTGGCCACGCTGAGCTGCTCCCCCTCGTTTGCCATGCAATGGCTCACGCCGCGGCTGGGGGATTTCTTTCGTGAGCACCCGGACGTGGGCCTGCGCGTGTTTGGCGAGTTCCACCGGCTGGACCGCACCCGCATGGTGCGCGACGGGGTCGAGGCGGCAGTGCGCTTCGACCTGGGCGGCTACACCGACCTGCGCGCCAGCGTGTTCCTGGATGAGTGGCTGATTCCCGTGGCCAGCCCCGCCTTCCTGGCCGCCCATCCTGACCTGCAGTCACCCTCGCAATTGCGCGGTGAATGGCTGCTGCACGACAGCAGTGCCTGGGAGGGTGCCGACCCATTCGAGGAATGGCAACACTGGTGCGCCTGCACGGACACAGCGCCGCCCGCCTGGGGCGCCGGGCAGCAGTTCAACCTGTCGCAATTGGCGCTGAGTGCCGCCCTGGCGGGCCAAGGCATTGCCATGGGGCGCGCGGCCCTCGTGCTGGAAGACGTACAGCACGGGCGGCTGGTGCCGCTGTTCGGGTGCAGCGTGCGCTCGCGGGCGTCGTACTCTTTCGTCACCACGGCGCATCCCAGCCCGCCGATGCTGCTGGTCAAGGAATGGCTGGCGCTGCAGGCACAGCGCTTTGCGGAGTTGCGCGGGGCTCTGCTGCCGTATCCCGCTTGAAAGAAGAAACTTATAAAGCGCTTTTTAATAAAAAAGCGTATAAAGGATGGCATGACGCATTCGTTGATCACCACATTGGCAGAAGTGCGCAAAGCCCGGCGCATCACGCAGGCCGACCTGGCCGCACAAGCCGGCCTGTCGCGCATGGCCGTGCAGCGCACCGAGACGGGGGACGTGGACCCGCGCTTTTCCACCCTGGCCGAGATGGCCCGCGTGCTCGGCATGGAACTGATTGCCGTGCCGACCGAACTGGGCCCCGCGCTGCAGGCCTTCATCCAGTCGGGGGGTAAGTTCCTGGGCCAGCCCTCGGGGGCGGACGCGCCACTTTCAGTGGTGGAGAGCCTGGGTCGCTGAGCGAGACACACGATGAGCACCGCCATCCGCTACCTGCGCCTGTACCTGCACCGCCCTGCAGCGCAGGGAGGCGGGCGGCGCGGTATCGGCTACCTGTCCCAGTACGGCGACATCCTGCGCGTGTCCTTCGATGAGGACTACATCGCCGACCCGCAGCGCCCCACCCTGTCGCTGAGCTACCGCGGCGCGAACGAGGCGGACACGCAGCAGATCCTGCGCTCGGCGCGTGACGCCCGCTTGGTGCGCACCGACGGGCGTTGGCCGGCGTACTTCCAGAATCTGCTGCCCGAGGGCCACAACCGCGACCGCCTGGCGCGCGAACGCGGCTGCGCGCCCGACGACGAATTCGAGCTGCTGGCCGCCGCCGGCCACGACCTGATGGGCGCGCTGGAGGTCGAACCCGTGCCCGCCCAGGAGGGCGTGCCCGACGTGGTGCGCTACTGGCACACCACGCAGGGCCTGGACGTGCTGGAGCCCGGGTTTGTCGAATACCCGGTGGAAGACGCCGCCTCGCTGCCCGGTGTGGTCACCAAGTTCAGTGCCGTGCAGGACGGGCGCCGCTACCTTGTCAAGCGCCGCGGCGCCGCCGGCAGCGTGATCCTCAAGCTGCCCACCACCGCCCACCCGGACCTAGTGGCCAACGAGTTCACCTGCTACCAGCTGGCCGGTAGCCTGGGCCTGCATTGCGCCCAGGCGCGCATCATCACCCGCGCTGAGGCGGAGCTGCCCGAGGCCGTGCCGTTCGACAACATCCTGGCCGTGCAACGCTTCGACCATCTGGCCGACGGCACCCGCGTGCACATGGAGGAGTTCAACCAGGCCCTGGGCTACGCGCCGCGCCAGAAGTACGGCAAGGGCCTGTTGCAGGACTGGGCCACCATGCTGCGCGTGGTCGATCGCCTGAGCGACCAGCCCGTGCAGGACACCCGCGAGTTCCTGGCCGCATGGTGGCGTTCATCCTCATGGGCAACACCGACGCGCACCTGAAGAACTGGGCCCTGGTCTACCCCGACGGGCACACGCCGCGCCTGGCGCCGCTGTACGACCCGGTGTGCGTGGCTGCGTTCTTCGAGGGAGCGACCGAACACCAGTACGCGGTGAATCGCGCCATCGACCGCAGCATGCGCGCACTGGACTGGGACGCACTGCAGGCTCTCATCAAGACCGCCGGCCTGTTGCGCATACCGCGCCACCTGGCACTGCTGCGGGACGTGGTACGCCGCGCGCAGGCCGACTGGCCCGCACTGCTCGCTGACGCCCCCTCCACGCTGCAGCGCACCGTGCAGGCGCGGCTGGCGGGTGGCATCGCACTCACGCACCCATAACAGTCGGGCCCGGTCCAGCCGGGTGCGGCACCCACCCCCGTCGGTGAAAAGCCTGTGAGGCCACGCCCCGCACGCGCAGGAGCCGGCGCAGCAGTCCGTTGCCCGACAGCCTTTGCCACAGGGTGCTGCCTAGATGGACGTGCAAACCGGTGCCTGCCCCGAGTCTGGCCATCGTCAGTCACAGCCATGAGGCGGCGGCGACCGCGCCTTCATTGGCCAAGGGATAAGCCAAGCCCCGCCGCGGTCCCTCAGCGGCTCTGCATCCATCCAGCAGCCTCATCCATCAAATGCCCGCGAAACACTTCGGCAATGGGCGACAGCCGCTTGCCCTTGGGCCAGACCAGGTGCCACTGCGATTGGATGGGAAAACTCTGCACGTTCAGAATGGCAAGGCCATCGAGGTGCGGACCCAGCGCGTGCCGCGAAACGATGGAAACGCCCAGCTGCCCTTGCACCGACTCCTTGATGGCCTCATTGCTGCCCAGCTCCAGTACCGCAGCGGGCGCAAAGCCCAACTGGCGCAGATGGGCGTCCGTCGCCATTCGTGTGCCTGAGCCTTTCTCGCGCAGGATGAACCGCTCGCTCTGCAACTGCGGCAAGGCCACCCGTTTCTTGGCGGCCAGCCGGTGCCCCGCGGGAGCGATGACCACCAGCGGGTTGGGCATGAGCACGTGGTCCTCCAGCGGCAAATCGCCCGGCGGCATGGACATCACGTAAAGATCGTCCTGGTTGGCACGCAGACGGGTGATGACATGGTCGCGGTTGAGCACTTCCAGCGAAATGTCGATCTGTGGGTGCAGCTTGCAAAAGCTGCCTAGCAAGCGGGGAACGAAGTACTTGGCGGTGCTCACCACCGCCACCTTGAGCCGGCCGCTGGTCAGGCCCTTGGCGCCCAAAATGCCCTGCTCAAACGCATCCCACTCGCTGGCGATGGCGCGGGCGGTGCGGGCCAGGGCCTGGCCCGCCTCGGTCAGGTACACGCGGCGCGACACCACCTCGTACAGCGGCACGCCCACCGCTTGCGCCACCTCGCGCAACTGCATCGAAGCCGTGGGCTGGGTCACGTGCATGAGCTTGGCGGCGGCGCTCACGCTGCCCGTCTCGGCCAGCGCAAGAAACAGGCGCAGTTGGCGAAAAGTGATATTCATAGATTTTTATCTATAGATAACCGCATTCGAATCGATTTTACTTTGCCCCCTGCCCTCTCTAG
The DNA here is from genome assembly GCF_022807955.1 of Diaphorobacter sp. LI3. Lineage (NCBI taxonomy): Bacteria > Pseudomonadati > Pseudomonadota > Betaproteobacteria > Burkholderiales > Comamonadaceae > Diaphorobacter > Diaphorobacter sp. LI3. The sequence continues at coordinate 2,550,528 of NZ_CP094346.1, forward strand.
CATCGCCTCCCATCACCCATGTGGAGTTGAAGAATGCAAAGTTTGCTGGACCCTGCGGTCCTTTTTTTTGCGCTGGGCGCTTTTGCGGGCCTAGTGCGGTCCAACCTGGAGATGCCTGCAGCCATCTCGAAGTTCTTGTCGATTTATCTGCTCACGGCGCTGGGCCTGAAGGGCGGCTTTGCGCTGGCGGCCTCGGGCTTCACGGCCAGCGTGGCCAGCAGCCTGGGGCTGGCGGTGCTGCTGGCCGTGGTGGTGCCCCTGGTGGGTTACGCGCTGCTGCGGCGGGTGCTGTCGGGCTTCAACGCGGCGGCCGTGGCGGCCACGTACGGATCGGTCAGCGCGGTGACATTCGTGACCGCCACGCAGTACCTGGAATCGCAATCCATCTCCTACGGCGGCTACATGGCAGCGGCCATGGCGCTGATGGAGTCGCCCGCCATCCTCCTGGCCGTGATGCTGGCCAATGCGCTGCGCCAGCGCCAGGCGGTGCCCGCAGCCCATGCTGCGCCCGTGATGGCCGTTTCTCCTTCAGGCACCGCGGCCCTGGCCGGCCCCGGCGGGCTGGGTGCCGCGGGCCCCACCCCAGCGGGCAAGGGCGGTCCGGCCTTGTCGGTGGGGAAGATCCTGCGCGAATCGTTCACCGATGGCACCCAACTGCTGTTGCTGGGCGCCATGCTCATCGGCCTTGTCACGGGCGAGGCAGGCAAGGCTGCCATGCAGCCGTTTTCGGGTGACCTGTTCAAGGGCATGCTCTGCCTGTTCCTGCTGGACATGGGCTTGTCTGCCGCGCGCAATCTGCCCGCCGTGCGCAAACAGTCGCCCTGGCTGTTGGCCTACGCAGTGTGGGGTCCGCTGGTGCATGCCAGCGTGGCGGTCGGCCTGGCGTGGCTCGCCCAGGTGCCCGCGGGCGACGCCGTGCTGCTGATGGTGCTGGCCGCCAGTGCGTCGTATATCGCCGTGCCCGCCGTGGTGCGCTATGCGATACCCGAGGCAGATCCTTCGCTGTACGTCAGCCTGTCGCTGGGCGTGACGTTTCCGCTCAACATCCTGCTGGGCATCCCGCTGTATACGCAGGTGGTGTTGCAGTTGTGGGGTGGTTAACGGCTTGGGCGCCAAAGCGCATTGCCCCGGCGGTGGCATCCGCTGCCGGGCATATGCCACCCATTTTGCTATCAATAAAGTAGCTTCAACCGCTTATCCAACCAGCGCCGGATCGGCTTTTCACTCAGAACTTTCGGCACCTGCCGAGCGCAGCAGGGCAGCCGCCGCGTCGGCTTTCATCGCGAGGGCGCAGCCCAAGGCGGTGTTGCCTTGCAGGTCGGCCGCGCGCGGGTTGGCGCCGCGTGACAGCAGCAGTTCCACCACGGCCGGGTGGTTGAACAGGGCGGCGAACATCAGCGGCGTACGGCCATCGGGCGAAGGCCCGTCCACGGCCGCACCACCGTCCAGCAGCAGGCGCACCATGTCCACGTCGCCCTTGAAGGCGGCGCCGGCCAGCGGCGTCTGCCCGCGGCCGTTCACCAGCCCCGCGTCGGCTCCGCGCGCCAGCAATAGCCGCGCGGCCTCGGCATGGCCGTGATAGCTGGCCAGCATCAGCAGGCTGTCGCCCTGGGCATTGCGCAGGTCGGGCGGCAGGCCGTTGTCCAGCCACAGCGCCAGACGCGCGGCGTCGCCCTGGCGCGCGGCGTCGAACACCTTCTCGGCAAAGGCCAGGGTGGCTTCATCCAGGGCGGGGCGTTCGGGCGTGGCGGTCATGGGGTTCTCCAGCGTCAAGGTGTGAGCCATTGTAGGAACGGGCACCCTGCCCCGCCGCGCATTTGCGCTATGGCTTCGATAGCTTGACAGGCCGCACGGGTCAATGCCCCGTGACCTTGGAGAGCAGCTGGATCACCAGCACGCCGCCCACGATCATGGCCATGCCGACGACGGCCGGCAGGTCCAGCTTCTGCCCATAGAGCAGCCAGCCGACCAGCGAGATCAGCACGATGCCCAGCCCCGACCACACGGCGTACACCACGCCCGTGGCCATGTGGTTCATCACCTTGGAGACGAGGTAGAACGCCACGCAGTAGCCCAGCACCGCCAGCGCGCTGGGCCCCAGCCGCGTGAGCCCCTGCGAGGACTTGAGCGCCGAGGTGGCCACCACCTCCGCCACGATGGAGATGCCGAGCAGAAGGTACGGATGCATGGGTAAGAAAGTGCGGTGCGTGCGAGATTTATCAAAATGATAGCTGCTCGCGCTTGATGGGAAAGCGCTCCAGGCATATTTGGCTTGAAATTCCCACGCAACACCCTACCCGCCCGTGCAGACCAGCCGCTGCTCGCCCAGCCCCGTCGCGCCCAGCCGCATCACGTCGCCCGCGCGCAAGAAGCGCGGCGCGGGCTTCTGTCCCAGGCCCACGCCGGCGGGCGTGCCAGTGAGCACCAGATCGCCCGGCTCCAGCGTCATGAACTGGCTGACGTAGGCCAGCACCCGGGGCACGCCGAAGATGAAATTGCGCGTGTGGCCGTCCTGCATGCGCTGGCCGTTCACCTCCAGCCACAGCCCGATGGCGTGCGGGTCGGGAATCTCGTCGGTGGTCACCAGCCAGGGGCCCACGGGCGCGAAGGTGTCGCAGCCTTTGCCCTTGTCCCACTGCCCGCCACGCTCCATCTGGTAGCTGCGCTCGGACACGTCGTTGGCCAGCACATAGCCGGCCACATGGGCCAGCGCATCGGCCTCGGCCACCTGTTGCATGCGCGTGCCGATGACGATGCCCAGCTCCACCTCCCAGTCGGTCTTGAGCGCACCGGGCGGGATGCGCACGGCGTCCGTGGGGCCGCTGAGCGCGCTGGTCGCCTTCATGAACAGCACGGGTTCGGCGGGCGCGGGCAAGCCGGCCTCGGCCGCATGGTCGGCGTAGTTCAGGCCCACGCAGACGATCTTGCCGACACCGCCCACGGGGCAGCCCAGGCGTGTGCCGGGCTCCACCGCGGGCAGGCGCGCGGCGTCGATGGCGGCCAGCGCGGCCAACGTGCGCGGCGCCAGCTGCGTGGGGCCGATGTCCGGCAGCAGCATGGACAGGTCGCGCAGCACGCCCTGGGCGTCGATCAGGCCGGCGCGCTCCGCGCCGGGTTGTCCGTGGCGGACGAGTTTCATGGGTGTCTCCGTGGGTTTGATCGGGACGATCTTATGCACGCCATCCCGTTCATCCATCGCATCGACTGATGGCCGCATCGCGTTTGGCGATGGCGAGGCCGGCACGGCCGCCGCGCGGCACGCGTACGATGCGCAGCTTCGCCGCCCCGCCATGCACCCTCACATCCCCGAATCGCCCGCCAGCCCCCCCGCGGACGACCACCCACGCCCGCACAGCCTGCGGGAGCTGTTCTGGGCCTTCACCTGGCTGGCGCTGCAGGGCTTTGGCGGCGTGCTGGCCGTGGTGCAGCGCGAGCTGGTGGAACGCCGCCGCTGGATGAGCAACGAGCAGTTCGTCGAGGACTGGGCCGCCGCGCAGATCCTGCCGGGCCCGAATGTGGTGAACCTGTCCATCATGGTGGGCGACCGCTACTTCGGCCTGCGCGGCGCGCTGGTGGCCGTGGCGGGCATGCTGTTGCTGCCCATGCTGCTGGTGGTGGTGCTGGCCGTGGTCTACGCCGGCTTTGCCGACCAGCCCATGGTGGCCGGCGCTCTGCGCGGCATGGGCGCCGTGGCCGCAGGCCTGGTGGCGGGCGTGGGCTGCCGCCTGGCCGCATCGCTGCGCAAGCATCCGCTGGGGCCCTGGGCCTGCGGCGCGATCGCGGCCGCCACCTTCGTCGCCATGAGCGTGCTGCGCCTGCCGCTGGCCTGGGTGCTGCCCGTGGTGGGCGGCGCGGCCTGCGCCCTCACCTGGCGCAAGCTCGCTTCCGCGGGGCACTGACGCAGCCATGGCCGCACCGCTGACCTTGCACCTGCAGCCGCTGGACTGGCTGAACCTGTTCCTGTACTACCTGTCGCTGTCGCTGCTGGCCGTGGGCGGCGCCATCGCCACCGCACCGGACATGCACCGCTTCCTGGTGGAGCGCCAGGGTTGGCTGACCGAGGTGCAGTTCAACACCTCCATCGTCATCGCACAGTCGGCTCCCGGGCCCAACGTACTGTTCATCGCCCTGCTGGGCTGGAACGTGGGCCTGAACGCAGCCGGCACCGGCACGCATGCGGCCTGGGCCTTCGGCGCGCTGGGCGTGGCGGTCTGCATGCTGGGGGTGCTGCTGCCCAGCAGCCTGCTGACCTGGGCCGCCACGCGCTGGGCACACCGCAACCGCGAGCGCCGCTCGGTGCGCGCCTTCAAGCAAGGCATGGCACCACTGGTGATCGGCCTGCTGCTGGCCACGGCCTGGGTGCTGGGCAGCGCCCATGGCGAGCCCGCGCAAGACTGGCCACTGTGGCTGCTGAGCGCGGCCACCACCCTGCTGGTGTGGCGCACGCGCATCCACCTGTTATGGCTGCTGGGCGCGGGGGCGTTGCTGGGCGCGTTCGGCTGGGTCTAGCGCGGTGTCAGGGCTGGCGCGCGCGACGGTAGTCCGCCAGCGCCCGCACCGTGGTGCACAGCAAGCCATGTGCACGGGCAAAGCGGGCCACCTGTGCGCCGCGCGCCATGCTGCCGTCGGGGTTCATGAGCTCGCACAGCACGCCCGCAGGCGGCAGGCCGGCCAGCACGGCCAGGTCCACGGCCGACTCGGTATGGCCGTCACGCTCCAGCACGCCGCCCGCGCGTGCCACCAGTGGGAACACGTGGCCCGGGCTTACGACCTCGGGCGCGCACCCCGGCGCCGGAATGCGCAGGGCGCACCGCACGGTCTGCAGGCGGTCGGCCGCCGACACGCCGGTACTCACGCCATGCGCGGCCTCGATGGACTGGGTGAACGCGGTGGAGAACGCCGAGCGGTTCACCTCCACCATGGGCCGCAGCCCCAGCGCCTTGGCATGCGCGGGCGTCAGGCACAGGCAAACGATGCCGCTGCCCTCACGGATCATGAGTGCCATGGTGGCCTCGGTCATGTTGGCGGCAGCGCAGACCAGGTCGGCCTCGTTTTCGCGGTCGGCGTCATCGAGCACCAGCACAGGGCGGCCGGCCGCGATCGCGGCGATCACCGCGGGCAGGGGCGCGAGCGTGACCTCCTGTGGGAGATCGCCAGGGGCGGACAAGAAAGTGGCGGGAAAAGACATGAAACGCTCCTCGGTTGAAATGAAGAAACGCCTCAAGGCATGCAAGAAGCACCCACGCGCGCCATGGGGCCGGGGCCCGGCACGTGCGAAGCACACGGCCGCGCCCAGGGCGCTGGGCCCCGGTCGCGGCACGTCTTCTTTCATCCGGACTATGACCGTCGGCCCCGGACTGGGAGTGGCCTGCGCCGCCCCGCACCGGGTCTGCTGACCCCCGGTTGCACTGATGGCAACCGGGGCGCTCGCGGGCTCGCGGTGCAAGAAAACCTCCATGCGCCGCCTACCGCCGGTGGGGAATTCCACCCCGCCCTGAAGACCTGCCGATTATGGCGCCCCAACCATCGGCGGCCCGTCCAGCAGCAACGGCAACAGCCGCGCCGCCGGGCCGCGCAGCACGGCGTGGGCGATACCGTCCAGTTCGCTGGCCGCGGTGTTGACCACCACCACGCGCGCACCGGCATGGCGCGCCTGGTGCGCCAGCCCTGCGGCCGGGTACACGGCGCCCGCGGTGCCCACCACCAGCATCAGCTCGCAGGACTGCGCCGCCTCCTGCGCCGCGGCCAGCACCGGCAGCGGCAAGGCCTCGCCGAACCAGACCACGCCAGGGCGCACCAGGTTGCCGCAGGTGGGACAGCGCGGCGGGTGGCCGGGCGCGACGTGGGCCAGATCGCAGCAGGCACGCGGACGGTCGAGCCAGCGGTCGGCCGTCAGGTCACCATGCAGGCACAGCACATCCGGGCTGCCGGCGCGCTGGTGCAGGCCGTCCACGTTCTGGGTGATGAGCGTCAGCCGCCCGCGCCCGTGCTGCGCAAACGCCGCCAGCGCCCGGTGGCCCGCGTTGGGCTGCACGCCCGCGAGCAAGCCGCGGCGGTGGGCGTACCAGTCCCACACCCGCGCGGGCTGGGCCCTGAAGCCGGTCTCGCTGGCCATCTCCATGGGGTTGAACTGCGCCCAATAGCCCGTCTGCGCATCCCGGAACGTGGGGACGCCCGACTCGGCGCTGATGCCTGCGCCTGTCAGCACCGCGATGCGGCGCGCATCGCGCACCCACGCCCGCACCTCGTCCAGCGGGGTGCAGGGGCCGGACGTTCCGGCATCGTCCGTCATGCCGCGGCCTCGGCCAGCAGGCCCTGCTCGACCATGGCGACCAGTCGCTCGGCCAGCGCCTGGCAGCCGGCCTCGTCCAGGCCGCGCAAGGGCCCGTCCAGCATCAGCATCGCCATGCCATGCACGGCGGACCAGGCCATGAACTCGGCGCCCGGGCGGCGTGCGGGTGGCAGCAGACCGGCCTGCACCATGCCGTCGAGTGTGTGCCCCAGCAGTTCGAACGGATCCATGCCGCTGGCCCCGCGCGCCGCACCATCGTCCGGCGCGCGCTCGTCCACATCAAAGGGCCGCGCCACGAAAGCGGTGCGGAACAGGCCCGGCTCGTGCCGCGCAAAGCGCAGATAGCCCAGGCCCACGCCGCGGAACGCGGCGCGTGCACGCTGGCGCGGATCGCGCAGCCGGCGCGTGGCATGGATCTCGGCCTCGATCGCGCGCGCCAGTTCCGACAGCGCCACCGCGCGCACGGCTTCCAGCAGCGCCTGGTGGTTCTGAAAGTGCCGGTACGCCGCATTGGGCACGACACCGGCACGGCGCGTGGCTTCGCGCAGCACCACCGCGGCAGGGCCGCCTTCGCGCGCCAGCGCCACACCGGCGTCCAGCAGCGCGCGCTTCAAATCCCCATGGCGGTACGTGGCACGCGCGGGGCTCAGGTCTTCATTCGGCATTTACGAGTTTTTACAGATACACCGTCCACATTTATCGACGCAGCCCGAATACACTGCAAGTGTACATTGTCCACAAAGGAGTTGCGCCATGGAACCCGACAGCTACATCGACGGCTTCGTGCTTGCCGTCCCCACTGCCAACAAGGAGACCTTTCGCCAGCACGCCAGCGAGGCCGCGCAGATCTTCAAGAAGCACGGCGCCCTGGAGATCGTGGAATGCTGGGGCGACGACGTGCCCGAGGGCAAGCTCACCTCCATGCCCCTGGCCGTACAGCGCAAGGACGACGAGACCGTGGTCTTTTCCTGGGTCGTGTGGCCCTCGCGCGCGGTGCGCGATGCCGGCATGCAGGCCGTCATGGACGACCCGCTCTGCCCCAAGGACATGCCCTTCGACGGCCAGCGTGTGATTTATGGCGGGTTTCGCGTGCTGGTACACGCGTAAACGGCGCGCACCTCTTCCCCTTCTACTCCACTCAAACCACCCCAAGGAGACACCATGCAGTTCACGCCCTACCTCAACTTCGACGGCAACTGTGCCGAGGCCTTTGCCTTCTACGCCAAGCTGTTCGGCGGCACCATCGTCCACCAGAGCACCTTTGGGGAGATACCTCCCTCCGAAAACATGCCCCCGCTGCCCGAGGCCGCCAAGAGCCGCATCATGCATGTGCAGCTGCAGATCAAGGATCAGTCGTTGATGGGATCGGACGCCATGCCGGCCATTCCCGGGCAGGACCCCAATGCCTGTGGTGGCGGCTACCAACTGCCGCAGGGTCTGTGGGTGTCGATCCAGGCCGCCGACGCGGCCGAGGGGCGCCGCCTGTTCGATGCGCTCAGCGCCGGCGGCGAGACCGTCATGCCATTTGCCGCGACCTTCTGGTCACCCGGCTTCGGCATGGCGCGCGACCGCTTCGGCACGCCGTGGATGGTCAACGTGACGGCACAGGCCTGATGCCCCACACCCAAGGAGGCCATATGTCCGACCGCACCGTTCGTTTGCACCGGGTGCTGCGCACCACGCCGCACAAGCTGTATCGCGCCTTCCTGGAGGGCGACGCCATGGCCAAATGGCTGCCACCCCACGGCTTTACCTGCAGGGTGCAAGAACTCGACGCCCGCGTGGGAGGTACCTTCCGCATGTCGTTCCACAACTTCGGCTCGGGCCAGTCGCACGCCTTCGGCGGCGAGTACCTGGAGCTGGTGCCGGAGGAGCTCATCCGCTACACCGACCGGTTCGACGACCCGAACCTGCCCGGCACGCTGGAGGTCACCGTCCGGCTCACGCCTGTGAGCTGCGGCACCGAGCTGAGCATCACCCAGGCCGGCATTCCGCAGGCCATTCCGCTGGAAATGTGCTACCTGGGCTGGCAGGAATCTCTCACCCAGCTGGCCGCGCTGGTGGAGCCCGACATCCCGGGTTAAAGGCCCAGCAGTCCCGACTCAGCAGGAGCACCCCATGACGCAACCCGCCAAAAACACCGTCTGCCTGTGGTTCGACGGCACTGCCGAAGAAGCCGCGCGGTTCTACGCGAAAACCTTTCCCGACTCATCCGTGAGCGCGCTGCACCGCGCGCCGGGGGACTTTCCGTCAGGCCACGAGGGCGATGTGCTGATGGTCGAGTTCACGGTGCTGGGCATCCCCTGCCTGGGGCTCAACGGCGGCCCGGCCTTCAAGCACAGCGAGGCTTTCTCGTTCCAGGTGGCGACCACCGACCAGGCAGAAACCGACCGCTACTGGAATGCCATCGTGAACAACGGCGGCCAGGAAAGCGACTGCGGCTGGTGCAAGGACCGATGGGGCCTGTCCTGGCAGATCACGCCCGTGGCCCTGACCCGCGCGGTGACCGACCCCGACCGCGCCGCCGCCAAGCGCGCGTTCGACGCGATGATGCAGATGCGCAAGATCGACATTGCCGCCATCGAGGCGGCGCGCCGCGGCTAGGGGCCGGGCGCCTTCGGCGTTCAGGCGCGCTGGCGCAGCGCCTCGTAGAGGCACACCGCGCTGGCCACCGACACGTTCAGGCTCTCGACAGCGCCCTGCATAGGGATCTTCACCAGCTCATCGCAGGTCTTGCGCGTGAGTTGGCGCATGCCCGGGCCCTCGGCGCCCAGCACCAGGGCGACCGGGCCTTTCAGGTCCACCTGGTACAGCGTCTTGTCGGCATCGCCACTGGTGCCGATGACCCAGATGTTGCGCTCCTTGAGCTCGTTCAGCGTGCGCGCCAGGTTCGTGACCATGAAGTACGGCACCGTCTCGGCCGCGCCGCTGGCCACCTTGGCCACGGTGGCGTTGATGCCCACCGCATGGTCCTTGGGGGCGATCACCGCATGCGCGCCCGCGCCATCGGCCACGCGCAAGCAGGCGCCCAGGTTGTGCGGGTCGGTCACGCCGTCCAGCACCAGCAGCAGCGGGTTTTTCACGCCGCGGGCCTCCAGCTCGTCCAGCAGCCCGTCCAGCGTGCGCACCTGCGCCACGGCCTCGACCCGCGCCGCCACGCCCTGGTGGCCATGGCTGCCGGCCAGCTTGGCCAGGCGCAGGCCGTCGGCTTCGATCAGGCGCGCCCCCGCCTCGCGTGCGCGCTCCAGGAACTGGCGCATGCGCGCGTCGCGGCGCGTGGGCTCGTAATAGATCTCGATGATGCTTTGCGGCGCGGTCTTCAGGCGCACGCCCACGGCGTGAAAGCCGAAGAGGACTTTGGGGGAGGACATGGGTTGCGATTATCCCGCCAGCGCCCCCCACTGGCACCGTGGCGCGGCGCAGGCCACCGCCGGACAGCCGCTAAAATCCGCGTTTCTTCCCTTGACAAACGGGCCGCTGCCACAAGCGGCGCCGCTTGCCTGACCGCCTTCATGGCCGTCCCTGTGGCGGCCGCGCCTGCCACAAGGCGCCGCGCTGCGCGGCCTGCGCAGCGGCTCAGGCCCTCCTTCTGTTCAGATCATGATCCTCTCTCCCCTGTTGCGCTGGGTGCAGCGCACCAGTCTGGTCACCCAGATCGCCATCGCCGTGGTCATCGGCATTGTGCTGGCGGCTGTATGGCCGGCCGCAACGCCCCACTTGGCCATACTTGGCTCGTTGTTCATCTCGGCCCTGAAGGCGGTGGCGCCGGTGCTGGTGTTCGTGCTGGTGATGGCCGCCATCAGCAACCACACACCGGGCGAGACGACGCACATCCGCCCAGTGCTGGTGCTGTACGCGGTGGGCACGCTGGCCGCGGCCACCGTGGGTGTGGTGGCCAGCATGTGGTTTCCCAGCACGCTCACGCTGCAGGCGCCCGCACAGGCCGCCGCGGGGCCGGGGTCGGTGTCCGAGGTGCTGATGAACGTGCTCAAGAGCGTGGTCGAAAACCCGGTCAAGGCGCTGCTGGAGGCCAACTACATCGGCATCCTGGCCTGGGCCATTGCGCTGGGCCTGGCGCTGCGCCACGCCAGCGCGGGCACGCGCGCCATGCTGCAGGACGGCGCAGCGGCCATGACGCAGGTGATCCAGCTGGTGATCCGTCTGGCGCCTCTGGGTATCCTGGGCCTGGTGGCGAGCACCTTTGCAGAAGCCGGCGCGCAGGTGCTGTGGGGTTATGCCCAACTGCTGGCCGTGCTGCTGGGCTGCATGCTGTTCGTGGCGCTGGTGGTCAACCCGCTGATCGTGTACGTGGCGATCCGCCGCAACCCCTATCCGCTGGTGTTGATGTGCCTGCGCGAGAGCGGCGTGACGGCGTTCTTCACGCGCAGCTCTGCCGCCAACATCCCGATCAACCTGGCCCTGGCCAAGCGCCTGCGCCTGAACGAGGACACCTACAGCATCGCCATTCCGCTGGGCGCCACCATCAACATGGCCGGCGCGGCCATCACCATCAGCGTGCTGTCGCTGGCCGCGGCCAACACCCTGGGCATCCAGGTGGATCTGCCGACCGCGCTGCTGCTGTGCGTAGTTGCGTCGCTGTGCGCCTGCGGCGCATCGGGCGTGGCCGGCGGCTCGCTGCTCCTGATTCCGCTGGCGTGCAGCCTGTTCGGCATCGGCAACGACGTGGCGATGCAGGTAGTGGCCATCGGCTTCATCATTGGCATCCTGCAGGATTCGGCCGAGACGGCGCTGAATTCCTCCACCGACGTGATCTTCACCGCCGCCGCCTGCCTGGCACAGGAGCGCAAGGCGCAGCTCTGATTCACCACCAGCTCGCTATCGATACGAGAGCTGTCAGCGCATGCTATGCAAGGGTTTCAATATGAAATTCATTGAAAACCAGCTACCATCAAGCGCTGGCAGCTATTCTTTCAGGAGTTATCGACCAGCCGTCCGGCCTCAATGGTGATGCGCCGGTCGCAGCGCGCGGCAATGCCGCGGTCATGCGTGACCAGCACCAGCGTGGTGCCCTGCTCGCGGTTGAGGGCCAGCATCAGTTCCATGATGGTCTCTCCCGTGGCGAAGTCCAGGCTGCCCGTGGGCTCGTCGGCCAGCAGCACGGCGGGCTCCACCACGAAGGCGCGCGCCAGCGCCACGCGCTGCTGCTCACCGCCCGACAGCACCTTGGGATAGTGCGTCAGGCGCTGGCCCAGGCCGACGCGCTCCAGCATGTCGGTCGCGCGGCGGCGTGCATCGCGGATGCCCGCCAACTCCAGGGGCAGCATCACGTTCTCCAGCGCCGTGAGGTTGCCCATGAGCTGAAAGCTCTGGAACACGAAGCCCACCTGCCGCGCGCGCAGTGCTGCGCGGTCGTCCTCGTCCAGTGCGAACAGGTCCTGCCCGCCCAGGCGCACCGTGCCGCGCGTGGGCGTGTCCAGCCCGGCGATGATGGACAGCAGCGTGCTCTTGCCGGAGCCCGAGGCGCCCACGATGGCCGCAGTCTCCCGCGGCGCCAGGCGGAAATCGATATCCCGCAAAATCTCCAGCGTACCCGTGGAGTCCGTGACGGACTTGGACACATGCTCGACCGCGATGATGGATTCGGGCGGCATGCGGTCGTTGGAGGCGGCAGGGGCCGTGGCGGCGGAGGTTTCGGACATGAAAGGTTCTCGGCAGTGAAGCATATGGTTCGGCGTGACTTTATCGTGGCGGGCGCCCTGGCCCTGTGGGGCGCGGCGCCCGCCCTTGCGCAGTCCGGTGGCAAGAAGCCCACCCGCGCCCCCGTGATCCTGGTGGTGGGCGACTCGCTCAGCGCCGAATACGGCCTTCCGCGCGGCACCGGCTGGGTGGCGCTGCTGGACAAGCGGCTAGCGCAGGAGAAGATCCCCGCCACGGTGGTCAACGCCAGCGTGAGCGGCGACACCACCGCCGGCGGCCGTGCGCGGCTGGCCGCACTGCTCCAGCAGCACCGGCCTACGCATGTGGTGATCGAACTCGGCGGCAACGACGCCTTGCGCGGCCTGCCGCTGGCCAGCACCCAGGGCAACCTGGCGTGGATGACCGAACAGGCCCAGGCCGCGGGCGCGCGCGTGCTGCTGGTGGGTGTGCAGGTGCCGCCTAACTACGGCGCCAACTACACCCGGCAGTTCGCCGAGGTCTTCGAAAACGTGGCCCAGGAGCGCAAGGCGGCGCTCGTGCCCTTCCTGCTCAAGGGCGTGGCCGATGGGCCCGATCCCACGGCGCTGTTCCAGCCCGACCGCATCCACCCCACGGCCCAGGCGCACCCGCGCATGCTGGACAACGTGTGGCCCGCGCTGCGCGCGTTGCTGTAAACCACCGTCAGAGAATCAGCCGGCGCTCTGCGGCGCCTGCGCGGGCGCAAGGGGCGCAGTGGGCGCCGCCACCGCCGCGCGGTAGGCATGCCAACTGGCATGCCCCAGCACCGGCCCCACCACCAGCAAGCCCGCGCCCCAGGCGAACAGCGACAACGCCACCAGCGCCGTGATGAGCAGGCCCCACAGCAGCATCACGCCGGGGTTTTCCACCACCACCCGCATGCTCGCAATGCCGGCCGTGAGCGCATCGGTGTCGCGGTCCAGAATCATCGGAATGGACACCACCATGCTGGAGAACACCAGGGCCGCGAACACACTGCCCACCAGCAGGTACACGGCGACGAACTGCCAGTTGCCCGGGTTGAACACCGCCTGCACCACCCCCGTGGTGGACGGCATGCCGGTGTTGAAGAACACGGCAAACACCACGAGCGACGCGCGGCCCCACAGCAGTTCCAGCACCACAAGTACGAGTACCAGCATGCCCATGCTGCCCAGGTGGCGGTCCCAACAGGTCAGCGATTCGCCCAGGTCGGGCGCCAATCCCTGTTCGCGCCGGCGGCTGGTGTCGTATAGCCCCATGGCCAGGAAGGGGCCCACCAGCAGGCAGCCGCTGGCAAACGACATGGTGTATTCCGGCCGCGCCTGGAACACCCAGCCCAGCAGGAGTGCCATGCCCCAGAACCACGTACCGTAGAACAGCGCCACGCCGGGCGCGGCCATCATGTCGCGCGCCCCCAGCACGAGCCAACGCAGCGGGTCCGGCCAGCGCAAGGGGTTGAGAGTCACCGGTGCGGACACCGGCGCGGAGGTGACTGGCGCGGAAGAATCAGACATGGCGGTCGGCATCGCTGCGGCAGTGGCGTTGCTGCCACCTTAACCACCTGACTGCCTGACCACCATCAAGGAAACTACCACCCTCGCCGCGCCAGCCGCCAACGCATCAGGCAGCTCCAAAGGCCTGGTGCATCGCCTGCGCCAGGTCGGCACGCAGGTCGTCCACGGCCTCCAGCCCCACGGAGAAGCGCACCACGGTGCCGGGCCGCAGATGCGCGGTGGCGCCCGTGCGCATGCTGGGCAGGTCGTAGGGCACCACCAGGCTCATCGGCCCGCCCCAGCTGTAGCCCAGCTTGAACAGGCGCAGGCCGTCGCAAAAGGCATCCACTTGCGCCTGGCTGTGGCGTGCGTCAATGACCACGCTGAAGAGGCCGGCGGCAGCGCCCTGCCCGCCATTGGCTGCGCCGCACAGCGCCTTCCACTGCGCATGGCCGGGCGATCCGGGCAGCGCCGGGTGCAGCACCTGGGCCACCGCGGGCTGCAAGCCCATCCACTGCGCCAGGTCGCGCGCGGCCGCATCGTGCGCGTGGTAGCGCAGCGCCATGCTGGGCAGCGCCCGCAAGACCGCTTCCACGTCGTTCGCCCCCACTCCGAGCCCGAGCCGCATATGCGTGAGTTTGATGCGCAGATGCAAGCCTTCGTCGCGGGTGGTGATGCTGCCCATCAGCACATCGCCCCCGCCGCTGGGGTACTTGGTGAGCGCATGCACGGACACGTCCACGCCCAGCGCGCCCTCGGCACCCGCACCATGGCCCAGCAGGTCGAAGGGTGCGAAAGCCAGGCCCGCGCCCCAGGTGTTGTCCAGCACCGTAGCCACGCCGCGTGCGCGGCAGATGCGCACCTGCTCCACCAGGTCGGGGAACTCCAACGTCACGGAGCCCGGCGCCTCCAGCCACACCAGCCGCGTGGCGTCGGTGATCTTGGATGCGAGGTCCGCCGGGTCCAAGGGGTCATAGATACGGTGGCCGATGCCGTAGTGGCGCAACTCCACCTCGGCCAGTGCCTTGTTGGGACCATAGGCGTTGTCCGGGATCAGCACGTCGTCGCCCTGGCGCAGCAGCGCCAGCGATACGGTGGAAATGGCCGCCAGGCCGCTGGGCACCAGCAGGCACTGCAGCCCGCCTTCCAGCGTGGCCAGGCGCTCTTCCAGCTGGTAGGTCGTGGGCGTGCCGTGCAGCCCGTAGGTGTAGCTGCTCTTGTCCTTCCACTCGCGCGCGCGCATTGCGGCGACGTTGGGGAAGATGACGGTGGACGCCTTGTGCACCGCTGGCTGCGGGGCATGGAAACCCTGCGGCGGTGTGTACTCGTGGTGAATGAGGCGGGTGGACAGGTCGGGTGGGGAGGGCTGCTTCATGCGCCGATGGTAGAGCCTGTCCCCCACCCAGGCTCAGCCGCCGCTGGAGATGGTGAGGTTGTTGACCACCGAGGTCACGCCCGGAACGGCCTGTGCGATCTGGCTGGCGCGGTCACGGGCCTGCTCGCTTTTCACGGGGCCATTGAGCGTGACGACGCCCGCACGGGTGTCCACGTCGATCTTGATGGCGCTGAGGTCCGGGTCTTGCGCCAGGCCCGCGTTCACCTTGGTGGTGATGCCGGCATCGTCCATAAGGGCGGCTGCGTCGGCCGTGGCGTTGCGTGAAGCCTGCCCGGCTTCCTGCGCCGCGGATTCCATTTTTTGCTTGGCATCCTGGGCCGCCTGTTCGGTCTTGTTGATGGCGGAATCCAGGCGTTGCCCGGCCGTGGGTTCCTCCGCCTTATTGCAAGCACTCAGCCCGGCGGCCAGGGCAGCGGAAGCGGCGAAAACGGTCCAGCGCGACGCTCGAAAAAGAGGGGTTGTCATGGGCATATCTCCTTCCAGTGGGTACGGAGTCCACTGTAGAAAGCCCTGGCTGCCGAGCCGGTCGGAGAGGACCGAAACCGCAGTAGGACAACAGCGGCTTTCAGGCACGTGCCGACGCAAGCCTGGACAATCGGCCCATGGCCTCATCCTTGCTGCATCGCTGGTTTCCCTTTCTCTCCTGGCCCCGCCCGACATCCGCGCTGCTGCAGGGCGAGTTCTGGGCCGGCATGACCGTCGGGCTGATGCTGGTGCCGCAGGGCGTGGCGTACGCCGCGCTGGCCGGCATGCCGCTAGTGACGGGGATCTACGCATCGCTGGTGCCGGCACTGGTAGCCGTGCTGTGGAGCTCATCCACCCGCCTGGGCGTCGGGCCCACGGCGCTCACCAGCCTGCTCATCGGCGCGTCGATCACCGGGCTGGCCGAGCCCGGCAGCGCCCATTGGGTCACGCTGGCGGTGTGGATGGCCCTGCTGTCGGGCCTGCTGCAGCTGCTGCTGGGCGTGGTGCGTTTCGGCTGGCTGCTCAACCTGGTGACCTCGCCGGTGCTGGGCGGCTTCACGCAGGCTGCGGCGTTGCTGATCCTGGCCTCGCAACTGCCCGACCTGTTGGGCCTTCGCACCAGCTGGAGCGCCCTGGCGGTCAGCCCGTCGCTGCACCACTTCGACCTGCGCGCGCTGGCGTTCGGCCTGGGCAGCCTGGGCTGCCTGGTGCTGGCGCGGCGCTGGCGCTCCAGCTTCCCGGCCGCCATCGTGGTGATCGCGCTGGCGGCACTCATCAGCTGGGCCATAGGCTATGCCGATGCCGACGGCGCCGTGATCGGCCACTTGCCCTCCGGCCTGCCGACGCTGTACTGGCCGGGATGGCTCTCGTGGGAAGAAATGGGCGCGCTGGTGATGCCGGTGATGGTCGTCACGCTGGTCAGCTTCCTGGAGACCGCCTCCAGCGCCAAGGTAGAGCACCACCAGGGCGGCACCCGCTGGAACGAGAACCAAGACCTGATCGCCCATGGCATGGCCAAGATCAGTTCGGGCCTGTGCGGCAGCTTTGCCACCAGCGCGTCGTTCTCGCGCTCCGCCATCAACCTGTATGCAGGCGCCAAGAGCGGCTGGGCGACGCTGTTCGCGCTGGTGCTGGTGCTGGCAACGCTGCTGTGGCTCACGCCGGCCCTGTACCACGTACCACAGCCGGTGCTGGCCGCCGTGGTGGTGACGGCGGTCACCAGCCTCATCAAGCCCGTCGGCATGTTCCGCCTGTGGCGCGTCTCGCGCGTGGAGACGGCCATCGGCCTCGTAACCTTCGGCCTCACGCTGGCCACGGCGCCGCGTATGTACTGGGGCGTGCTGGTGGGCCTGCTGATGAACCTGAGCCACTTTCTCTACCAGCGGCTGCACCCGCGCATCATCGAGGTGGGCCTGCACCCCGACGGCAGCCTGCGCGACCGCCACCTGTGGCAGCTGCCCCCGCTGGCGCCAGAGCTGCTGGCCCTGCGCATGGATGCCGAGCTGGACTTCGCCTCCGCCAATGCGCTGGAGCGCCGCGTGACCGACGAGCTGGCCCAGCGCCCGTCCATGCGCCACCTGTGCCTGTTCGCGCTGCCCATCAACCGCATCGACGTGACGGGGGTGGAGGCCTTCATCCGCCTGCGCGCGCTGCTGCAAAGCCACGGCGGCACGCTGCATGTGACCGGCATCAAGCTACCGGTACAGCACACGCTGGACAATGCAGGCGCGCTGGCGCCGGGACCCAACTTCGCGCTGTACCGCACCGACGCCGAGGCCATCGCGGCACTGCAGAGGCTGGCTCCCCCCGACGCCGGGAACCCTGCCTCGGCCCCGCAGTCCGACACAAGTGGCCCAGCTCAGCCGCTACCGAAGCTATAGCTGCTACACTGCCGATAGATATTTGTTTCTGGTTGTGACAAACACCGCGTCCCCCGCTTCCGTCTCTCTGCGCGACCTGCGTCTGGCCACGGCCCATGCCCTGGTGGCGCAGTCGTTGGGTTCCGAAGTGTCCCTGCAGGGCCAGACGCCGCTGCTGTACCTGCAGAACCTCATTGACGGCCTGTGCGAACTCTCGCTGAAGGACCCGCTCACCGGGCTGGCCAACCGCCGCCACGTGCGTGCGGTGCTGGAGCGCGAGATCGACCGGGTCGCGCGCTCGGGCGAAGCCGCGCTGCTGCTGATGCTGGACATCGACCATTTCAAGCAGGTCAACGACCGCCATGGCCACCTGGCCGGCGACATCGTGCTGCAGTCCGTCGCGCGTACGCTGGAGAGCTGCGTACGCCCCATGGACACCGTGGCCCGCTACGGCGGCGAGGAATTCGCCATCGTGCTGCCCGCCTGCCAGTTCGGCTTTGGCCGGGTGATCGCCGAACGCGTGCGCCGCGCGATCGAAGCCACGCCCGTGCGCATCTCGCCATCGCTCACGTTGAATGTCACCGTGAGCATCGGCGGCGCCTTCGCGCTGCAATGGATCCGCAGCACCACCGCCCTGTGGGCCGACCGGGCCGATGCCGAGCTGTACAAGGCCAAGCTCGGCGGCCGCAACTGCATCAGCATCGAAGAACAACCCGACAGCACGGTCACTGCGGAAGAAAAGAGTTTGCTGTTCGGCCCGCTATACACTCCGTCGGGATGGGGCGACCTGCCCCCGCCTTTGGATCCATCCACAGGCAGCGCCTATTGAAAGCCCAGTGATGAACGACGCGCTGTCCCCCAACCCGACGACTCCACCGGCCGGCGCCGCTGCGCCGGCTTCTGCTTCCGTGCCCTCCGCCACACCCGCCAACGCACGCATCATCGCCATCACCAGCGGCAAGGGCGGCGTGGGCAAGACCTTCGTGTCCGCCAACCTGGCGGCCGCCCTCACCCGCCGCGGGCACCGCGTGCTGGTGCTGGATGCCGACCTGGGCCTGGCCAACCTGGACGTGGTGCTGAACCTGCACCCCAAGGTCACGCTGCACGACGTCTTTACCGGCAAGGCCCAATTGGAAGACGCCGTGATCAAGGCACCCGGCGGCTTTTCGGTCCTGCTGGCCGGCTCCGGCATGGTCGAGTACTCGCGCCTCACGCCCGAGGTGCGCAACGAATTCCTCAACGTCATCCACACGCTGGCACCCCGCTTTGACGTGGTGCTGCTGGACACCGGCGCGGGCATCTCGGACGTGGTGCTGTTTTCCGTCTCGCTGGCGCACGAGGTGCTCATCGTCGCGACGCCCGAGCCCACGTCGCTCACCGACGCCTACGCCGCCATCAAGGTGCTGGCCACCCAGCAAAAGCGCCAGCACGTGCGCCTGGTGGTGAACCAGGCCGCACGTCCGGGGGACGGACGCGCCATCACCGGGCAGTTGCAGCAGGTGCTGGACCGCTTCGTGACCACCGACACCGGCCGTCCCATGCGGCTGATCCACGTAGGGGACATTCCCGCCGACACCTCGGTGCGCGACGCGGTGATGCGCCGCCAGTTGCTGATGCTGCAGATGCCCGGCTGCCCGGCCGCGCTGGCCGTGGCCCAGTTGGCGAACAAGGTGGAGTCCACGATGCTCACGCCATCCCCCGAAGGACCGGGCGCAAATCGCTCCTGAAAAAATAGCTGCTAGCGCTTGCCCAACAAGCGTTACAGCCACTTTTGACTTCAATAACTTACCCCAGAAACCTCCGCGGCGGCAGGGGAATGCGTTCGCTCTCGCCCGGGATGTGGCCCATGGCGTCGCGATCCCAGTCATCGGCGGCCTGCACGATGCGCTCCTTGCGGCTGGAAACGAAGTTCCACCAGATGTGGCGCGGGCCGTCCAGCGCGGCGCCGCCGATCACCACACACCGCGCCCCCGCCTTACCCGCGCGCACGCTGGTGGAGCGGCCGGGCTCCAGCAGCGCCAGCGTCTGCGCGGGCAACGCCTCGGCGTCCAGCCACAGCCCCTCGCTCACGGTGTAGAGCGCCATCTCGTCGGCCTGCGCGGGCAGGTCCAGCGCAGAACCCGGCTCCAGCTGCACATCCAGCAGCAGCGTGGGCGCAAACGTGGCCACGGGCGACTGGCAGCCGAAGGCCGCGCCGATCAGCACCCGCACCGCTGCGCCGCCATGCTGGCAGGCCGGAATCTGGTCCGCAGGGGTGTGGGCGAAATGCGGCGGCACGTCCTCATGCGCCTGCGGCAGCGCCGCCCAGAGCTGGATGCCGTGGTTCACATAAGTGCTGTGCGCGAGCGCGGGTGGGCGCCGCTCGGAATGCACGATGCCGCGCCCCGCCGTCATCCAGTTGATGGCGCCGGGCTCGATCTGCTGCAGCGAACCCAAACTGTCGCGGTGCAGGATCGCGCCCTCGAACAGGTAGGTGACCGTGGCCAGCCCGATGTGCGGGTGGGGCCGTACGTCATAGGCGGATGCAGGCGCCACCGTCGCGGGGCCGAAGTGGTCGAAGAACACGAAGGGCCCCACCGACCGGCGCTGCAGCGCCGGCAGCAGGCGGCGCACGGTGAAGCCGCCGCCCAGGTCCTTGAAGTGCCCGCTCAGGCGCAGAGGACCCTGCGCAGGAATGGCGCCGGCGCTCATGCGCGCTCCACCACGGTGGTGATCTCGGTGGTCACCTGGGTCATGAGCTTGTGCACGGGGCATTTGCCGATCGCGGCCTGCAGCTCGGCGAGCTGCGCATCGCTCAAGTCGCCCTGCACTTGCAGCCGTGTGGCCAGGCGATAGGTACCGCTGCGCTCCTGCGAGGCATCACGCTCCACCACGGTGCGCACGTCCTGCACGTCCCAGCCCTTGCGCCGCGCGTACCACAGCAGCGTGAGCGCCTTGCAGCCGCCCAGCGCGGCGTCGTACAGGTCGTGCGGGTTGGGGCCGGTGTCGTCGCCGCCTTCGGCGGCCGTGCCGTCCACCACCCATTCGTGGCTGCGGATGGTGAGGCGCTGGGCCATGGGGGTGCCCTCGATGCGCTGCAACTGGATGGTCATGGACGGCTCTCCTTCAGGGTTGTCCGTGCCACTGTAATGCGACAGGCGTGACAAGCGTGACAAGCGGCACCGCGGCGTGCGCCCGCCCGGTATCTAGGGGCGCAGCTGCAACTGGTGCACGTAGCGGCGCGGCTGGCGCTGCAGGGGGCGGTAGCCGCCGCCGGCCCAGGCCTGGGCCATGTCGGCGTAGCGCGGCGAGAACACCAGCCCGCTCTGACCCGTCTGGTAAATGAACAGCGAACGCTCCGGGTCCTGCAGGTCGTACAGCGCGCGCAGCGAGGGCGCGTGCCGGCTGGCGAAGGGCTCCACGGGCTGCGCAGCGTTGTACTGGCCCACGTTGACGCTGTACGCATCGCCCCCCGAGGGCACGCCCACGTTGAACCAGCGCGACAGCACGGGCACGCTGCCCAGCGGCTTGTGCACGGAAAGCGCCGGATGCGCCGCGCCCCACGCCCAGCGCTCGGGCTGGTCGCCATAGCGCGCGGCCAGGCGCTGCACGGTGCACTCCAGCGCCGCGCCGGCATGTGCGGCGCAGCCGTGGGGCGGGCACCACCAGGTGTCGCCGCGCTCCAGCATGCCTTCCAGGCCCGCACGGAAGTCCCGCCGGCCGTAGGTGGCGGCAAAGCGCTCCTCACCCACGCGGGGCACGACCAGTGCGCGCGTGAGCTCGTCGGCCCACACCGACAGGATGAGCGGCGCCGCGCGGTCGGCGCGCATGTCGCCGTCAAAGCCGCGCAGCAGCGCCTGGGCCTGCCGCGCCAGCGGCTGCGAGACCGGAGCCGCCAGCAAATGGGGCAACAGGCGCAGCGCGGCGGGGGACACCGTGTCGCCCTGTAGTGCGCGCAGGGACGGCAGGTCGTGCAGGCGCCGTGCCTCCAGCTGCTGCTCTATGCGCTGGTAGCGGTAGGGCAAGGCCCAGTCCTGCGTCAGGAAGTGCGGATAGCCCGGCGCCGTGATGCGCTGGTTGGCCGTGGCGATCCAGCCGCGCGCGCCGCCGTCGTCCTGCGGCGTCTGCGCCAGGGGCAGCCAGCCCTGCCAGTCGTAGCGCGCCTCCCAGCCCGGCGCGGGGGCCACGCCGCGCAGGTCGTTGCCGGCCGCACGCAGGGGCACGCGCCCAAAGGCCTGGAAGCGGATCGCGCCATGCACGTCCGCCGCCACCACGCTCTGCATGGGCGAGTGGTAGTGCGCCATGCCTGCGAAGAGCTCCTCCACCGAGCGCGCCTGGTTGCTCAGCAGGCCCGCCAGCACGGTGTGGTTGTCGGCATCCAGTGCACTCCAGCGCAGCGCGATGACATGCCGGCGCAGGTCCAGCACGCTGCCGTGCAGCGCGGGCTGCGCATCGCTGATCACCGGCCCATGGCGCGTGCTGCGCACGGTGTGGCGGACGTCGGGGCGGCCCTTCACGCGGATCACGTGCTCGCGCTGCTCGAAGCCCTGCCAGCCCTCGGGCGTGCGGTAGCGCGAGGGGTCGTCGGGGTGGATGGCCTCGATGTACAGGTCTTGCACATCGGGCGCGGTGTTGGTGAAGCCCCAGGCCACCTCGGCCGTGCGGCCCAGCACCACGAAGGGCAGGCCCGGTAAAGTGGCGCCGATCACGTCGATGGCCGCGACGGGCGTGCCGTCGGACGCCCTGCCCTGCGGCGCCTTCAGGTGCGCGAAGTACCACAGCGCCGGCGCGCCCAGGCCCAGGTGCGGGTCGTTGGCCAGCAGCGGCCGGCCGCTGGCCGTGCGCGTGCCGTCCAGCACCCAGTTGTTGCTGCCGCGCCCGCCGGGCGTGCCCAGTCCCGCCACGAAGTCCTGCGACCAGGCCTGGAGCGCCTGCGCCGCGCCTTCGCCTGCGGACTCGGCATCGGCCTGCGGGGCCGGTGCAGCCGCCTGCGGCGCGCGGTACACGCCCAGCGACCGGTACAGCGCCTGCAGGTCCA
This sequence comes from Diaphorobacter sp. LI3, assembly GCF_022807955.1. Taxonomy (NCBI): domain Bacteria; kingdom Pseudomonadati; phylum Pseudomonadota; class Betaproteobacteria; order Burkholderiales; family Comamonadaceae; genus Diaphorobacter; species Diaphorobacter sp. LI3. The sequence continues at coordinate 2,572,708 of NZ_CP094346.1, forward strand.
CCGCCGTCGCGGGTGCCTCGCCAGGATAGGGCGGCATGAGCTGCCACAGCCGCTCGGTGGGCAGCGTGGCCGCCAGCGACAGGCGCGCAAACTCGTTGCCCCAGTTGCCGCCCAGGTCCAGCGCCATCATCAGCGCCCAGGCCACGCTGTCCTCGGGCGCCCAGGCCACGCCCTGCGCACCGCCGCGCCGCGCACCCAGCAGCAAAAACTCCGGCGGCAGCGCCTGGGTCCGCGCCGCGTGGAAGGACTGGATGCCCCGGCTGTAGGCCTGCAGCGCCTCGCGCGCGAACGCGGGCAGCGCGGCGTACTGGCGGCGCGCCGCACCCATGATGTCCAGCGTGCGCATGAGCTTGTCGGTGTCCAGCGTGGCGGGGCCGAGGATCTCGGACAGCTCGCCGTGCATCAGCCGGCGGTTGAACTCCAGTTGCCAGGTGCGCTCCTGCGCATGCACGTAGCCCATGGAGAACCACGCGTCCCAGGGCGTCTGCGCCTCGATGTGCGTTACGTCGGCTTCGTCGCGGCGCACCGCCACGGCGTGCTGCAGCCCGGCGGCGCGCAGCGCCCCGTCCAGTTGCGGGAAGCTGCGCAGCGCATACACCGCGGCCACGCTGCCGGCCAGCAGCAGCGCTGCCACCAGCGCCACCACGGCGCCCGCGCCGATGCGTTGCAATCTGCCCATGCCGCCTCCCCCGCCGTCGCGGCGTTTCAAGCCAGAACCTACCATCGCGCTCACCCTTCAAGCGCCGGCAGCTCTTAAATCAATAGCATCTCAGTGGGCGTGGCCCCAGTAGATGAGCGCGTCGCGCCCTTCGACCGACAGCGACACCTCCGCGCCCACGGGCAGCAGCACCTTGGTGGGCACATGGCCGAACGGCAGGTTGGTGAGCACGGGCGCCTTGATCTGCGTGCGCAGCCAGTCCACCACGCTCTGCAGCTTGAAGCCCTTGTCGTGCGGCGTGAGCTTGTATTCATTGAACTGGCCCAGCACCACGGCCTTTTGCTGGGCCAGCACGCCGGCGTGCAGCAACTGGGTGAGCAGGCGTTCGACGCGGTAAGGGTGTTCGCCCACGTCCTCCAGGAACAGCACGCCCCCCTTGACCTGTGGGAAGTACGGCGTGCCCACCAGCGAGCACAGCACGGCCAGGTTGCCGCCCCACAGGGTGGCCTTCTTCACGTAGATGTCGCGCACGGCGGGCTGGCCGTCGGCGCGGGGTTTCTCGGCGTTCATGCGCCAGCCGCTGCCCTCGCCGTGGCCGGTGAGCAGATCGTCCAGGCAGGCCAGCATGATGTCGTCGGGCTCGCCCGGCACGCCCAGGTCTCCCACCAGCGCCGGGCCGGCCCAGGTGGTGGCGCCGGTCTTGGCCAGCAGCGCGGACTGGAAGGCCGTGAAGTCGCTCACGCCCACGAACTGGGTTCCGCGCTCCACCGCCTTGGCCACGGCCTTGTACTGGATGCCCGGCAGGATGCGCGTGAGACCGTAGCCGCCGCGGCTGATCAACGCCACGTCGGCGCCGCTGGCGGCCGCGCGGTGGATGGCGGCCAGGCGCGTAGCATCGTCGCCGGCAAAGCGCGTGTGGGACGCGAGCGCGTCCGGGTCCACCTCCACCTCGTGGCCCATGGCCTGCAGGCGGGCAATGCCGCGCTTGAACGCGGCCTTGTCGCGCACCGCGCCAGAAGGGGAGTAGATGTAGATGTGCCGGGGGCCGTGAGGGTGATCGCAGTGATCGTGGCCGCAGTCGTGGGGGTGGTTAGGCATAGCGGGTGAAGTATTCCATAGCGCGCAGCGCCGAGGCGGCACTGGCGTCCGGCACGGTGAGGAGCGGCGCGGCATCGGCATCGGCAAAACGGGCAAAGGCGCGCGGCCCGGCGCGATGGCCGGCATCAGGGAACGGCGCGGCGTCGCAGGGCGCGCCACGCCGCACATGCAGCACGCGCACCAGGGGCGCCGACGCCGCATCGGGCAGCAGCGGCGCACCGGGCTGCGCCACCTGCACCACGCCGCGCAAGGCCAGGCGCTGCACCAGCTCGGCCAGCACCTGTCGATGCCAGTCGAGGCGGTGGGCGGCTTCTTTCTTGGGTTTGTCGCTGCGGCCGAAGCCGATCAGGTCCGGCGCTACCACGCGGTGGCCGGCCTGCGCGAAGGCCGCCAACATGGGCTGCCAGCCATGGCTCCAGCCAGGGCTGGCATGCAGCAGCAGCCAGGTGCGGGCGGCGTCGCGTGGGCCTTCGTCCAGGTAGTGCAGGCGCAGGCCGGCCAGCGCGGGCAGATCGCTCACGTAATGCGGCGCGGGGCCACCTAGGTGGGCGAACGCGGCGTCGGGCGTGCGCAGCGCGTCCTGGCGCAGCGGGTGGGCGGCCAGTTGCTGCGCCCGCTGGGCGCGGCGGCGATCGCGGAAGAAGTCGCTCAGCAGTGCACCGCATTCATCGGCCAGCACGCCGCCTTGCACCGCGGTCTGGTGGTTGAGACGCGGCTCGGCGAACAGGTTGACCACCGAGCCCGCCGCGCCGGTCTTGGCATCCGCCGCGCCGTAGACCACGCGCGGCAGGCGCGCGTGCAGCATGGCGCCGCTGCACATGGCGCACGGCTCCAGCGTGACGTAGAGCGTGCAGCCGTCGAGCCGGTAGTTGGAGAGCTGCGCCGCGCCGGCGCGCAGCGCGGCCATCTCGGCATGCGCCGTGGGGTCGTGCCCGGCGATGGGGGCATTGCGCCCGGTGGCGATCACCTGCCCATCGCGCACCAGCACGGCGCCCACGGGCACCTCGCCCGCCTGCTGCGCGGCGCGCGCCTGGGCGATGGCCTCGCGCATCCAGTGGGCGTCGTCGGATTCGCTCATCTTTCAATAGCTGCTTGCGCTTGATGAATAAGCGCTAACGGCCATTTTGGTCATCAATCTTCGGGCAGGGTGCGTGGCTGCTGCATCAGTGCGTCCATCTGCTGCTTCACCTGCTGCTGCACCTGCTGGCTTTGCGCGCGCACCGTGGAGGCGGCGCCCTCCGCCGGCGCCGGCAGCCCCTGCACGGCGGGCGGCACGGCGACGCGCGTGGCGCCCATCTGCTTCTTGACCAGTACGGCCACGAGGGCCAGGGCCAGCAGCAGCCCGATCAGTCCGAATCCTGTACGCACCGCCTGCCCTCCGCGCCGTGGTGGGCGCTTAGCCGAACACGTTGATGAAGACCTGGATGGCCACGGCATTGACCAGGTCGATGAAGAACGCGCCCACCATGGGCACGATCAGGAAAGCCTTGTGCGACGCGCCGTACTGGTTGGTAATGGCCTGCATGTTCGCCACCGCCGTGGGCGTGGCGCCCATGCCGAAGCCGCAATGCCCCGCACAGAGAACGGCCGCATCGTAGTTGCTTCCCATCAGGCGGAAGGTGACGAAGCCCGCGTAGGCCGCCATGACCAGCGTCTGCACGCCCAGGATGATGACCAGCGGACCCGCCAGCCCGGCCAGCTCCCACAGCTTGAGAGACAGCAGCGCGATCGCCAGGTAGACGGACAGCCCGGTGTTGCCGAACACGTCGATGGCGCGGTCGAACACCTCGAAGTTGAAGACGTAGTCCAGCACGTTGCGGATCAGCACGCCCCCGCCCAGCGCCCACACGAAGGTGGGCAGCTGCAGCGCCGTGCCCTTCGTCAACTGGCTCATGAACTCGGCAAAGGCCAGGCAGCCGGCAAACAGTGCCATGGTCTCGATGGCCGCGTCCGCGGTGATCAGGCGCGTCTTGTGCGGGAACTCGAAGTTCGGCGTGCCCGCCTCCAGCGCGCCGGCATCACCCGTGCCCTGCGGGTGCTTCAGCCCGTGGCGCTGGATCAGCCATTTGGCCAGCGGCCCGCCGATCAGCCCGCCGATGACCAGGCCGAAGGTGGCACAGGCAATGCCCAAGGTGATGGCGCCAGGGATGCCGTGGTCGTTTTCCAGCACCGAGCCCCAGGCCCCGGCCGTGCCGTGCCCGCCCACCAGAGTGATGGAGCCCGCGATCAGGCCGATCAGCGGGTCCAGCCCCAGCGCGGTGGCCAGCGCCACGCCCACGCTGTTCTGCACGCCGATGAACACCACCACGACCAGCAGGAAGACGATCAGCCCCATGCCGCCCTCGCGCAGCTTGAGGAAGTTGGCGCTCAGCCCGATGGAGGAGAAGAACACCAGCATGAAGGCGGTCTGCAGGCCGGTGTCGAACGACGCACGCACATCGAACGCGGCGTTCAGCCCCCAGGAGATGAGCGCCGCCACCAGGCCGCCCGCCACGGGTTCCGGAATGTTGAATTCGCGCAGCCAGCGGATGCGCTGCACGAGGAACTTACCCACCAGCAGCACGATGGCCGCGAAGATCAGGGTGTAGTAGGTGCTGAACTGTATATCCATGTGATCTCAGAGGAAGAACCACGCCGGCGGACGCAACCCGGCCGTGCCGCTGGCGGTGGAAGCGGCAGGCGCACAAACCACACGCGCGCTAAGCGCCCTGTCCATGAACCATCCGGGAAAACCCGCAATTTTGCCAGACGCGCACCTGCCGCCGGGTACCCCCGCCCCGGCACGGCCGGGCGCAGACCGGGATAATTCACGCCCTATGTCCCTCCTGCCCCACCAGCTCGAACTGCTTTCCCCCGCGCGCGACGCCGATATCGGCATTGAGGCCGTGAACCACGGCGCCGACGCCGTCTACATCGGCGGCCCCGCCTTTGGCGCGCGGGCCACGGCGGGCAACGACATCCGCGACCTGGAGCGGCTCATCCAGCACGCGCACCGTTTCAACAGCCGCATCTTCATCACGCTGAACACCATTCTGCGCGACGACGAGCTGGAGGGTGCTCGCCAGATGGCCTGGCAGGTGTACGAGGCCGGCGCCGACGCGCTCATCATCCAGGACATGGGCCTGCTGGAGCTGGACCTGCCGCCCATCCAGCTGCACGCCAGCACGCAGACCGATATCCGCACGCCCGAGAAGGCGCGCTTTCTGCAGGACGTGGGCCTGTCGCAGATCGTGCTGGCGCGCGAGCTGGACCTGGCGCAGATCGCCGCCATCCGCGCGGCCACCGACCCGGCGCGCACCACCATCGAGTTCTTCATCCACGGCGCGCTGTGCGTGGCGTACTCGGGCCAGTGCTACATCAGCCATGCACACACCGGGCGCAGCGCCAACCGCGGCGACTGCAACCAGGCCTGCCGCCTGCCCTACGAGGTGCTGGACGGCGCCGGCCGCATCATTGCGCACGAGAAGCACGTGCTGTCGATGAAGGACAACAACCAGAGCGACAACCTGCGCGCGCTGATCGACGCCGGCGTGCGCAGCTTCAAGATCGAGGGCCGCTACAAGGACATGGGTTACGTGAAGAACATCACCGCCCACTACCGCAAGCTGCTGGACGAAATCATCGAGGAGCGCGAGTTCACGGCCGAGCCGCTGGCGCGCTCGTCCAGCGGCCGCACCACCTTCACGTTCGAGCCCGATCCCGACCAGAACTTCAACCGCGAGTTCACCGACTACTTCGTCAACGGCCGCAAGGAGGACATCGGCGCCTTCGACACCCCGAAGACGCCGGGCCGCGCCATCGGCTGGGTGACGCAGATCGGCGACAACTGGTTCGAGCTGGAGGTGAGCGACAAAGCCACCGCACTGCACAACGGCGACGGCCTGTGCTACTACGACCTGCAAAAGGAACTGGTGGGCGTGCACATCAACCGCGCCGAATGCGTGGCGCCCAAGAAGGGCATCTGGCGCGTGTTCCCCAAGAACGAGATCACCGAGTTCAAGGACCTGCGCCGCGGCCTGGAGATCAACCGCAACCGCGACATGGACTGGGTGCGCACGCTGGAGAAGGAATCCAGCGACCGTCGCATCGGCCTGTGGGCCCATCTGGCCGAGACCGCCGACGGCTTTGCGCTCACGCTCACCGACGAAGACGGCTTCGTGGGCACTGCGTCGGTCATCCAGCCCCACCAGCCAGCCACCGATGCGGTCAAGGCCGAGGCCACGCTGCGCGATCAGCTCGGGCGCTTTGGCGCCACCCGCTTCGCCGTGCACGCCATGGCGCTGCAGCTCTCGCAGCCGTGGTTCGTACCCGCATCGGCACTGAACCAGTTGCGCCGTGACGCCGTGGTCGCGCTGGAGGACGCGCGCACCGCCGGCTTCGTGCGCCTGCCGCGCGCCGTGCCGGTGCAGCCGCCCGTGCCCTTCCCCGAAGACACGCTGACCTACCTGGCCAATGTGTTCAACCACAAGGCGCACGACTTCTACGTGAAGCATGGCGTGAAGGTGATCGACGCCGCGTACGAATCGAAAGAGGAAGAAGGTGAAGTCAGCCTGATGATCACCAAGCACTGCGTGCGCTTCTCCATGAGCCTGTGCCCCAAGCAGGCCAAGGGTGTGATCGGCGTGAAGGGCACCATCAAGGCCGAGCCGCTGCAACTCATCAACGGCAAGGAAAAACTCACCCTGCGCTTTGACTGCAAGCCCTGCGAGATGCACGTGGTGGGCAAGATGAAGAAGTCGGTGATGAACCAGCACCTCAAGGACATGCAGGCCCAGCCCCTGCAGTTCTACCGCACGCGACCGGCGCCCACCTCCGCCTGATCCTGGCCTGCTGCCCAAAACATGGGCATCGCGTGCCAGGCGATGACTGGCGCGGCTTCGCGCAGTTGCCCACGGGGTTTTCCACAGCACAGCCCACAGGCTGCGGGAATAACGCAACGCCCGCCCGGCGCCGCGCGGGCGCATATCGACATTGCCAATGCATCGTTGGCCTGTGGAGGGTGGGCCGCCATAATCGCGCGGCTATCTCCGCCCCAGGGCGCCCAGGGGCTCGCACTAGGAAGCGCCCCAGGACGCCGGGCCCCGCCCTCCCCTTCACCCGCAAAGGAAGCACATGCGCATCGAGACATTGGCCGTCCACGCCGGCTATTCGCCCGACCCCACCACCAAGTCCGTGGCCGTGCCCATCTACCAGACGGTGGCCTACGCCTTCGACAGCGCCCAGCACGGCGCGGACCTGTTCGACCTGAAGGTGCCCGGCAACATCTACACGCGCATCATGAACCCCACCACCGACGTGCTGGAAAAGCGCGTCGCGGCGCTGGAGGGCGGCATTGCCGCCGTGGCCGTGGCCTCGGGCATGGCGGCCATCACCTACGCCATCCAGGCCATCGCCGAGGCGGGCGACAACATCGTCAGCGCCAGCACGCTCTATGGCGGCACCTACAACCTGTTTGCCCACACCTTTCCCCAGCAGGGCATCGAGGTGCGTTTTGCCGACGCACGCGATCCCGCCAGCTTCGGCCAGCTGATCGACGCGCGCACCAAGGCCATCTTTGTCGAATCCATCGGCAACCCGCTGGGCAACGTGACCGACATCCGCGCCCTCGCCGACGTGGCCCATGCGCATGGTGTGCCGCTGATCGTGGACAACACCGTGCCCAGCCCCTACCTGCTGCGCCCCATCGAGCACGGCGCCGACATCGTGGTGCACGCCCTGACCAAATACCTGGCCGGCCACGGCAACAGCATGGGTGGCGCCATCGTGGACAGCGGCAAGTTCCCCTGGGCCGAGCACAAGGCACGCTTCAAGCGCCTGAACGAGCCCGACGTGAGCTACCACGGCGTGGTCTACACCGAGGCCCTGGGCCCGGCCGCCTATATCGGCCGCGTACGCGTGGTGCCGCTGCGCAACACGGGCGCTGCCATCTCGCCGCACAACGCCTTCCTGATCCTGCAAGGCATCGAGACGCTGGCGCTGCGCATGGACCGCATCTGCGAGAACACGCAGAAGATCGCCGAGGCGCTGCAGGGCCACCCCAAGGTGGAATGGGTGCGCTACGCGGGCCTGCCGAACCACCCGGACCATGCCCTGGTGCAGCGCCAGATGAAGGGCCGCGCCTCGGGCATCCTGTCGTTCAGCCTGAAGGCCAGCGGCGACCCGCGCGCCGCCGGTGCGCGCTTCCTGGACGCGCTGCAGCTGTTCACGCGCCTGGTGAACATCGGCGACGCCAAGTCGCTGGCCACGCACCCGGCCTCCACCACGCACCGCCAGCTCAATCCCGAAGAACTGGCCCAGGCGGGCGTGACCGAGGGCATGGTGCGCCTGTCCATCGGCATCGAGCACATCGACGACCTGCTGGCCGACCTGCACCAGGCGCTGGACGCGGTTTAAGCGATTTTCGGCTATAGCGCTTTCCTGGCAAGCGCTAGTAGCTCCTGATTCAGGAGCATACCCACCGCTCAGCGGGCATCGCGTGCCAGCCGCAGGCCCGTGAACTGCCAGCGCGCCGTGGCGGGAAAGAAGTTGCGGTAGCTCGCGCGCACATGGCCGGGCGGCGTGGCGCAGGAGCCGCCGCGCAGCACGTACTGGTTCACCATGAACTTGCCGTTGTACTCGCCCACGGCGCCGGGCGCGGGCGCGAAGCCGGGGTACGGGGCGTAGCTGGACTGCGTCCATTCCCAGACCTCGCCGCCCATCGGTGGGGGGGTGTCGCCGCCCCCCGCTGGCGCCGCGGGGCGAGGATGCAGCCGGCTGCCGTCGTCCAAGACATCGGCATCTGCGGGATGGTCCACGCAGCCCGCGGGCCCGGCACAGGCCGCCGCGGCCACCTCCCATTCGGCTTCCGTGGGCAGGCGCGCGCCGGCCCAGCGGGCAAAGGCATCGGCCTCGTAATAGGACAGGTGCACCACCGGTTGCGCAGCATGCAGCCGGCGCTCGCCCGTCAGCGTGAATTCGCTCCAGCCGCCCGGCCCGCCGCCTTGGCCGCACTCCCCATCACCGCGCCAGTAGATCGGGTGCTCCAGCCCTTGCGCACGCCGCCAGTCCCAGCCCTCGGCCAACCAGTGGGCCGGCTCGCGGTAGCCGCCGGCCTGCACGAAAGCCAGGTACTGCGCGTTGGTCACCGGTCGGGTGGCGATCTCGAAGGGTTGCAGGAAGACGGTGTGGCGCGGCGTCTCGTTGTCGAAGGCGAAGCCCTCGCCATCGTGGCCGATCTGCGCCAGGCCGCCTTCCAGGCGCCGCCACGCGGTGTCTTGTGCCGCAATGGCGTCCACCACCACGGCCGCGGCTGTGCCCTGGTAGGCCGGCCACAGCGGGTTGCACCAGAGCAGGTGCTTGACGTCGGTGAGGATCAGCTCCTGGTGCTGCTGCTCATGCTGCAGGCCCAGTTCCACCAGCGCCAGCACGTCACCCGGTACCTCGGGCTGCGACAGGAGCTGCTGCATGCGCGCATCCACGTCGGCGCGGTAGGCCCGCACAGTGGCCAGGTCGGGCCGCGTGATCAACCCACGCTGCGGGCGCGGGTGCTGCCGCCCCACGCCGTGGTAGTACGAGTTGAACAGCACGCGGAACGCCGGATCGAATGCTCGGAAGCCGCTCTCGTGCGCCTCCAGGACGAAGGTCTCGAAGAACCAGCTCGTGTGCGCCAGGTGCCATTTGACGGGGCTGGCGTCGGGCATGGACTGGGCGCAGCAGTCCTCGGCCGAGAGGGGCCGCGCCAGCGCCTCGGTGGCCGCGCGCACCGCGGCGTAGCGCCGCGCCATCGAGGGCTGCGACTGCTGCGGCGACGACGGCAGCGTGGGAGTCGAGGGTGGCAAGCGCATGTGGTATCCCCTGGCGGCATCACGCCTGGGCATGCACCATGGCGAACCAGCCGCGATCGTCCGTCCAGGCCTGCGTGCGCGTGAAACCCGCGTCGTGCAGCAACGCGGTGAAATCCGGCAGCGGGTACTTGTAGCTGTTCTCGGTATGGATGCGCTCGCCCGCCGCAAAGTCGCGCCCGCCGCCCGGCCAGCGCACGCGCTGCGGCCCCGCGGCCTCCAGGTGCATCTCGATGCGCGAGGCATGGGGGTTGAAGAAGGCGCGGTGGCGCCACTGCGCGGGCACGAAGTCGCTGCCGACCAGGCGGTTCACGTGGGCCAGCGCGTTGCGGTTGAAGGCCGCGGTCACGCCGGCGGCGTCGTCGTACGCGGCCTCCAGCACGGCCACGTCCTTGGGCAGGTCGAACCCGATCAGCAGGCCGCCATCGTCCAGCGCCAGTTCGTGCATGTGCCGCAGCAGGGCCAGTGCCTGGGGCGGGTCGAAGTTGCCGATGGACGAGCCGGGGTAGAAGACGAGGCGGCGCGCGCCGGGAACGTCCGGCGGCAGGTGCACACCCCGGGTGATGTCCGCGCCCACGGCGCGGGCATGCAGGCCCGGCAGTGCCACGCGCAGGCGCGCGATGGCATCCCGCAGGTAGTCGGCGGAGATGTCCACGCCCACGAAGTGCGTGGCCCGCACCAGCGCGCAGAGCTCGCGCGCCTTGTCGCAATTGCCCGCCCCGGGCTCGATCACCACACGCGCCGGGCCTACGGCCTGGGCAATGGCGTGCCCGTGGCGCCGCAGCAAGGCACGCTCGGTACGCGTGGGGTAGTACTCGGGCAGGCGGGTGATGGCCTCGAAGAGTTCCGAGCCCCGCTGGTCATAGAAATACTTGGGTGAGAGCGCCGCCTGCGGCTGCAACAGGCCGGCCAGGATCTCGCCGCGTTCGTCGGCCGAGGCCACACCCGCGGGCGGCCGCGGCGGTGCCAGGCCGAGGTGGTGAAGGACGCCGTCAAGCCGAGCAAGGGGAGAAACTGCAGACATAGCGCTGCAGCGTAGGCCACCTGCCAACGCGCCCCTGCAATCCAGCGACACCTCTTCAGGTAGGACGTACGCGCGATCTGCAGGGCAATCCACAGTGCACCTCTTGTGCCGGATTGCCCGCTGTGGTTGGCTTTTTCGCCGCCCAGCCAATAAAGGATCAAATCAGGCGGAAGCGCTTTCCCACCAAGCGCAAATAGCTCCTTTAATGAGAGCATCGATTTACCGTTCGCCGAGGATAAAAAAAAGGGCCGGCGCATGCGCCGGCCCACCCCACCATGAAGAACGGAACTTGCGTGCTTAGAAGCGGTAGCCCACGCCCACGCCGAACAACACCGGGTCAACCTTGAAAGTGCCCACGCCGCGCACGTCGGTGTCGATGTACACCTTCTTCACGTCCACGTTCAGGGACCAGTTCTTGTCCAGCGCATAGTCGAAGCCCACTTGCAGGGCACCGCCCCAGCTGTTGCGCTTCACGTCCAGGCCCGCGGGCAGCTTCACGCTGGAAAAGCGCGTGTAGTTGACACCAGCGCCCACGTACGGCTTGAACGCGCCGAAGTTCGTGAAGTGGTACTGCAGCAGCAGCGAGGGCGGCAGATGCTTGAGCGAGCCGATCTTGTCGCCGTTCAGGCGCACGTCGTGCTTTTGCGGGTAGGTCAGGACCAGTTCGGCAGCGAGGTTGGGCGTGAAGAAGTACGAGACGTCGACTTCAGGAATCCACTTGTCGTTGATGCTCACGCCCGCGTCGCCGGCGGCACCGTTGTTGGCGCTGTCCAGATGCACCGCGCGTGCACGCACCAGCCAGGAACCTTCCGCAACCTGCTGCGCGAAGGCAGCGCCGGAGGTCATCGCACACAGAACGGCCAGGGCCAGAAGATTCTTTTTCATGTTGACTCGATACGTTGGGTTGACCGGGGACGACCCCCGTTCACGTATTAAGCCCACGAGTAATATGGTCAATATTGCTGCAGATCAAACCCAGAATCTGTGTGTCTATTCGTATGTGTCTATTCCGTCACAAACGGCGGCATATGGCCTCACTCAATGCGTGCCATTGGCAGCCGCCTTGCCGCGCAGCCGTCCCACCAGCGTCCACCCCGCCAGCACCACGGCACCCGCCACCAAGCCCACCACGGCATTGAGCAGGTTGGTGACCAGCACCGACCACAGTCCGCCCAGCGGCCAACCCTGCACCGCCGCGCCCACGCCCTCGACGGCATGGTGCAGCGCCGGCACGCCATGCACCAGGATGCCCCCGCCGACGAGGAACATGGCTGCGGTGCCGACCACCGACAGTGTCTTCATGAGCCAGGGTGCGGCCGCGACGATGCCGCGGCCCAGGGCCTGTGCCGCGTTGCTGGCCTGGCGGCTGAGCCACAGGCCCAGGTCGTCCAGCTTCACGATGCCCGCCACGAGGCCATAGACCCCCACCGTCATCAGGACGGCGATGCCCGCCAGTACCGCCACTTGCTGCGCAAAAGGCGCGCCCGCGACGGCGCCCAGGGTGATGGCGATGATTTCGGCAGAGAGGATGAAGTCGGTACGCACGGCCGCCTTGATCTTGTCCTTCTCCACCCGCGCCAGGTCCACATTGGGATTGGCGTTGGCCTGCGCATGGATCGCGTGTTGCACGGCATCTTCCTCGGGCGTGTGCAAAAGCTTGTGCGCGAGCTTTTCGCAGCCTTCGAAGCACAGGAAGGCCCCGCCCACCATGAGCAGCGGCGTCACGGCCCACGGCGCGAACGCGCTGATGAGCAGCGCCGCCGGCACGAGGATGGCCTTGTTCACCAGGGACCCGCGGGCCACGCCCCACACGACGGGGATCTCGCGCTCTGCCCGCACGCCGGTGACCTGCTGGGCATTGAGCGCCAGGTCGTCGCCCAGCACCCCTGCGGTCTTTTGCGCCGCCACCTTGGTCATGACGGACACGTCGTCGGCCATGGCGGCGCTTTTCTTGGCGGCCACCTTGGTCATGAGGGCCACGTCGTCCAGGATGGTGGCGATGTCGTCAAGCAGGGTCAGAAGGCTGGCGCCGGCCATGGGTGAGTTCCTTTCAAGAAGCCGCCATTCTGAATGAAAACACCCCTAACGCATGTGGGACAAGCGCTGACAGCTATTGTTTTTGTAATAGGCGGGCAGGCGTACCATGGCGGCATGCCCTCTCGCACTGCGTCCTCGCGCCCCGCGCGCACCGCCGCCGCGCTAGCCGCGCTGGTGCTGTCCGCCTGCGCCGGCCCGTCGGCGCGCCTGGGCGTGGGCGTGCCGGTGGGGCCGTTCAGCGTGGGCGTCGGCGTGGGTTCGGGCGGCGTATCAGCCGGGGTGGGCACCGGCGTGGGGCCGGTGGGCGTCGGAGTGGGAGTGCACCCAAGCGGCCAGGTGACTGGCGGCGTGGGCGTGGGTGCCTCGGTTCCCATGGGCGGCGCACACGTCGGAGCCGGCGTGGGCTCATCCACCGTGCTGCACGATCCGTACCGGCCGTCGCAGCCACCCGCGCCGGCGGCGCCGTCTTCCGACAGTCCGCCGATGCAGTGGCGCGATGCGCAAGGGCGCATCGTGCCGGAGTGCCAGGTGCGCGGCGGCTGCTAGCCGCGCGCCGCGGCGCCGATCACCCCACCCACTTGCGTGCGTTGCGCCACACGCGCATCCAGGGGCTGAACGCGTCCTTGCCCCCCGTGGCGGCCAGATCGGTCCAGCTCATCTGGATGTTGCGGAATACACGCTCGGGGTGCGGCATCATGGCCGTGAAGCGTCCGTCCGCCGTCGTCACGGCCGTGAGCCCGCCGGCGCTGCCATTGGGGTTGAACGGGTAGCGCTCGGTCGGCTGGCCATGGTTGTCCACGAAGCGCATGGCACGCACCACCTTGTCGGCATTGCCACGGTACTGGAAGTTGGCATAGCCCTCGCCGTGCGCGACGGCGATCGGCAGGCGGCTGCCGGCCATGCCCTGAAGGAAGATGCTGGGCGATTCCAGCACTTCGACCATCGACAGGCGCGCCTCGAAGCGGTGGCTCTGGTTGGTGGTGAAGCGCGGCCAGTCCTGCGCGCCAGGGATGATGTCGGCCAGTTCGGCAAACATCTGGCAGCCGTTGCACACGCCCAGGGCGAAGGTATCGCCACGCGCGAAGAACTGCTGGAACTGGGCCGACAGGCGCTCGTTGAACGTGATGGAGCGCGCCCAGCCGATGCCCGCGCCCAGCGTGTCGCCGTAGCTGAAGCCGCCGCAGGCCACCACGCCAGCAAACTGCGCCAGGTCGGCACGGCCGGTCTGCAGGTCGGTCATGTGCACGTCGAACGCCTCGAAGCCCGCCTCGGTGAAGGTGTAGGCCATTTCCACATGCGAGTTCACGCCCTGCTCGCGCAGCACCGCCACACGCGGGCGCGCGCCTGTGGCGATGTACGGCGCGGCCACGTTGTCCAATGGGTCGAACGTGAGCTGCACGTGCATGCCGGGGTCTGCGGGATCGCCGGCCGCGGCGTGCTCGCTGTCAGCGCAGGCGGGGTTGTCGCGCTGCTGGCAGATCTTCCAGCTCACCGCGTCCCACACCTGGTGCAGGTCCGGCAGGCTGGCGCTGAACACGGCCTTGGCATCGCGCCACACCTGCAACTCGCCCTTGCCCGCGTCGATGGGCGAGGACAGCGGGCGCGTCTTGCCCACGAAGTGGCTGCAAGTGGACAGTCCGTGCGCGCGCAGCGTCTGCATGACCTCGTTGCGCTCGCTGGTCCTCACCTGCAGCACCACGCCCAGTTCCTCGTTGAACAGCGCGCGCAGCGTGCGCTCCTCGCGCCGGCCGCTGATCTGGGCGCCCCAGTTCTTGCCCTCGCCGCTGTCCATGCGGCTGTCGGTGATGCCGTCGCCCTCGGTGATGAGCATGTCCACGTTCAGCGCCACGCCCACCTGACCGGCAAAGGCCATCTCGGCCACGGTAGCCAGCAGGCCGCCGTCGCCCCGGTCGTGGTAGGCCAGGATCGCACCTTTAGCGCGCAGCGCGTTCACGGCATCCACCAGGGCGATCAGATCCTTGGCGTCGTCCAGGTCGGGCGTCTCGTCGCCGGTCTGGTTCAGCACCTGCCCGAGGATGGAGCCGCCCATGCGCATCTTGCCGCGGCCCAGGTCGATCAGCACGAGGGTCGTGTCCTCTTCCTTGGCGTCGAGCTGCGGCGTGAGCGTGCCGCGCACGTCGGCCAGCGTGGCGAACGCGGTGATGATGAGGCTGACGGGCGAGGTGACCTTCTTGGTCTCGCCGTCCTCGCTCCACTGGGTGCGCATGGACAGGCTGTCCTTGCCCACGGGGATGGAGATGCCCAGCTGCGGGCACAGCTCCATGCCCACGGCCTTCACGGTCTCGTACAGCGCGGCGTCTTCTCCGGGCTCGCCGCAGGCCGCCATCCAGTTGGCCGACAGCTTTACGCGCGGCAGTTCGATGGGTGCCGCCAACAGGTTGGTGATGCTTTCCGCCACCGCCATGCGGCCCGACGCGGGCGCATTGAGCGCCGCCAGCGGCGTGCGTTCGCCCATGGCCATGGCCTCGCCGGCAAAGCCACGGAAGTCGGCCAGCGTCACGGCCGCGTCGGCCACGGGCACCTGCCAGGGGCCCACCATCTGGTCGCGGTGGGTCAGGCCGCCCACGGCGCGGTCGCCGATGGTGATGAGAAAGCGCTTGGAGGCCACCGTGGGGTGGGCCAGCACCTCGATCACGGCCTTCTCCAGCGGCAGGCCGTCCACGTTCAGCGGCGCGAAGCTGCGCTGCACGCTGGTCACATCGCGGTGCAGCTTGGGCGGCTTGCCCAGCAGCACGTCCATGGGCATGTCCACAGGATATTTCTGGTCGCCGGACGTGACCGCCGTGTCTTCCAGCACCAGTTGGCGCTCCTCGGTGGCCGTGCCGATCACGGCGAAGGGGCAGCGCTCGCGCTCGCAGAAGGCCGTGAACTGCGCCAGCGACTCGGGCGCGATGGCCAGCACATAGCGCTCCTGGCTCTCGTTGGACCAGATTTCCTTGGGCGCCAGGCCGGACTCCTCCAGCGGCACGGCGCGCAGGTCGAAGCGCGCGCCGCGGCCCGCGTCATTCGTCAGCTCGGGGAAGGCGTTCGACAGGCCGCCCGCGCCCACGTCATGGATGGCCAGGATGGGGTTGTCCGCCCCCTGCGCCCAGCAGTGGTTGATGACCTCCTGCGCACGACGCTCGATCTCGGGGTTGCCGCGCTGCACGGAGTCGAAGTCCAGCTCCGCCGCGTTGGTGCCCGTGGCCATGGAGCTGGCGGCGCCGCCGCCCATGCCGATGCGCATGCCGGGGCCGCCCAGCTGGATCAGCAGCGTGCCGGCGGGGAACAGGATTTTTTGGGTGAGCCGCGCGTCGATCGTGCCCAGGCCGCCCGCGATCATGATGGGCTTGTGGTAGCCGCGGATGATGGCGCCCTCGCCCGTTCCGACCACCTGCTCGTATTCGCGGAAGTAGCCCGTCAGGTTGGGCCGGCCGAACTCGTTGTTGAACGCGGCGCCGCCCAGCGGCCCCTCGGTCATGATCTGCAGGGGGCTGGCGATGTGCTCGGGCTTGCCCACCTCGCTGCCCCAGAGCTTGGACACGGTGAAGCCCGTCAGGCCCGCCTTGGGCTTGGAGCCGCGGCCGGTAGCGCCCTCGTCGCGGATCTCGCCCCCCGCACCGGTGGCGGCACCGGGGAACGGCGAGATGGCCGTCGGGTGGTTGTGCGTTTCCACCTTCATCAGAACATGGTGGGTTGCACTACGCTTTTGATAGCTTGGAGCGCTTACCTGTTGGGCGAAAGACTCGAATTTGGCGATGAATTGCTCGACCTCGCTGCCTTCCATGATGGAGGCGTTGTCGGCATAGGCCACCACGGTATGCTGGGGCGACACGGCTTCGGTGTTGCGGATCATGCCGAACAGGCTCTTGTCCTGCGCCACGCCGTCGATGGTGAACTGCGCGTTGAAGATCTTGTGGCGGCAGTGCTCGCTGTTGGCCTGGGCGAACATCATCAACTCCACGTCGGTGGGGTTGCGCGCCAGGCCTGTGAAGGCGTTGACCAGGTAGTCGATCTCGTCGTCGGCCAGGGCCAGGCCCCAGGCCTTGTTCGCAGCCTCCAGCGCCGCACGCCCGCCCTGCAGCACGTCCACGAAGGCCATGGGCTCGGCCTGCAGCTCGGTGAACAGGCGCTGTGCCTCGTCCAGCGTGGTGACCACCGATTCCGTCATGCGGTCGTGCAAGAGCGCCGCAACCTGCTGCAGCTGCTCGGTGCTCAACTCGGGCTTGCCACCCAGCAGGCCGCCCTTGAGGCTGATGCGGTATTCGGTGATGCGCTCGATGCGGCGCACCGCCAGGCCGCAGTTGTGGGCGATGTCCGTGGCCTTGGACGCCCAGGGCGACACCGTGCCCAGGCGCGGAGTGACATACAGCACCATGCCGTCCCGCGGGCCGGCGTATGGGTCGCCGTAGGTCAGCAGCGCGGCCAGGCGCTCGCGCGCGGCGGCATCGGGTGCGGCGTCGCCGGCCACCAGGTGCACGAAGCGCGCCGCAATGCCGTCGATCTTGGGATGAATGGCCGCCAGGGCGGGTTGCAGTTGCTGGGCGCGGAAGGTGCTGAGGGCATTGCCGCCCTCCAGCGGGGTGATGTGCAAGGTCACGGTAGCGGCCTGTGTGGTGGCAGAAAGAGGCGTTTCGCCTGCTGGTTGAGGCAGCCGCTGAATGGGGCCGCCGCGCCGGCAGCGCGTGTTGGTGGGAGCCCGCTATTTTAGCCGGCGGCACCCGCCCTTGCCCGCCCCGCGCCCACAGGGGGCAAAGGCCGATGGGATAATTTGCGCCATGAGCATCACCATCAAAGACGCGCAGGGCATCGCCGGCATGCGCGAGGCCTGCCGCCTGGCGTCCGAAGTGCTGGACTACATTGCCCCACACATCAAGCCCGGCATCACCACCGCAGAGATCGACCGCCTGGGCGCGGAATGCATGGCCGCCCAGGGCACCGTGTCCGCCACCATCGGCTACCAGCCTCCGGGCTACCCGCCCTACCCCGGCCACCTGTGCACCTCGGTCAACCATGTGGTCTGCCACGGCATTCCCAACGACAAGCCGCTCAAGAAGGGCGACATCGTCAATGTGGACGTCACCGTGATCACCAAGGACGGTTGGTATGGCGACAACAGTCGCATGTACCTCATCGGCGAATGCTCCATTGCGGCCAAGCGGCTGTCGCAGCTCACGTTCGAATCCATGTGGCTGGGCATCCAGCAGGTCAAGCCGGGCGCGCGCCTGGGCGACATCGGCCACGCCATCCAGAAGTTCGCCGAGGGCCACGGCCTGTCTGTGGTGCGCGAGTTTTGCGGCCACGGCATCGGCCAAAAATTCCATGAGGACCCGCAGGTGCTGCACTATGGCCGCCCCGGCACGGGCGAGGAGCTGGTGCCCGGCATGACGTTCACCATCGAGCCCATGCTCAACCTGGGCAAGCGCGACATCAAGGAGCTGGGCAAGGACGGCTGGACCATCATCACCAAAGACCACAGCCTGTCGGCGCAGTGGGAACACACCGTGCTCGTGACCGAGACCGGCTACGACGTGCTGACCCTCTCCGCCGGCTCCCCCGCGCTGCCGGCCTTCGTCACCGCCACCACGACCTGAGCCAGGCCACCGCGCCCAGAGCGCCGCAAGGCATGCACGGTTCTTGCTAAACGTCCTCCATGCCTTCCATCCCCCCCTGCTCCCCCGCCACCGCACCGGATCTCGCGCAGCTGCATGCGCTGCGCGACGCCTACCGCCAGGACAAGGCCGCCCTGCTGGCAACCCTGCGCGCGCCCGGAGCGTCCACGCGCGGCGTGCGCAGCCTGCTGCATCGCCTCTCCTCGCTGACCGACGGCCTGCTGTGCCGGCTGTGGGACCGCGCGCAGTTGCCTGAAGGCATGGCGCTGGTCGCCGTGGGGGGCTACGGACGCGCACAGCTGTTCCCTTATTCCGACGTGGACGTGCTGCTGCTGCTGCCGGACGGCATGAGCGTGGCCGCGGGCCATGCAGGTGCGGCGCCCTGCACGCCGATCGAGACCTTCATCGGCAGCTGCTGGGACGCGGGGCTGGAGGTTGGGTCCAGCGTGCGCAGCGTGGCTGAATGCGTGAGCGAGGCCGCCGCCGATGTGACGGTGCAGACATCGCTGCTGGAAGCGCGCCTGCTGTGCGGCAACGCCGCGCTGTTCGATGCGTTCCGCCAGCGCTACGACGCGCAGATGGACCCGCGCGCCTTTCTGGTCGCCAAGACGCTGGAGATGCGCCAGCGCCATACGAAATACGAAAACACCCCCTACGCGCTGGAGCCCAACTGCAAGGAGTCGCCCGGCGGCCTGCGCGACCTGCAGCTCATCCAGTGGGTGGCGCGCGCCGCGGGCCTGGGGCGCAATTGGCGAGAACTGGCGGCCAGCGGCCTGGCCACACCGTTCGAGGTGCAGCAGATCGAGCGCAACGAGGCGCTGCTGTTCCTGATCCGCGCACGCCTGCATGCGCTGGCCGGCCGGCGCGAAGACCGCCTGGTGTTCGATCTGCAGACCGCAGTGGCCGAGACCTTCGGCTACCGCTCCACCGCACCGGACGGCCAGCGCCTGGCGATGCGTGCCAGCGAGACGCTGATGCGCCGCTACTACTGGGCCGCCAAGGCCGTGTCGCAGCTGTGCCAGATCCTGCTGCTGGGCATCGAGGAGCGACTGAACCCCTCCACGCATGAACTGCGTCCGATCAACCCGCGCTTCTTCGAGAAGGCCGGCATGATCGAAGTGGCCAGCGACGACCTGTACGAAAGAGAACCCCACGCCGTCCTGGAAACCTTCCTGCTCTACGAGACCACTGTAGGGCTCAAGGATCTGTCGGCACGCACGCTGCGAGCGCTCTACAACGCGCGTGGCGTGATGGACAGTGAATTCCGGCGCGACCCCGCGAACCGCGCGCTATTCATGCAGATCCTGCAGCAGCCCGCAGGCATCACGCATGCTATGCGGCTCATGAACCAGACCTCCGTGCTGGGCCGCTACCTGTGGCCCTTCCGGCGCATCGTGGGGCAGATGCAGCACGACTTGTTCCATGTCTACACGGTGGACCAGCACATCCTGATGGTGCTGCGCAACGTGCGGCGCTTTTTCATGGCCGAACACGCGCATGAATACCCGTCGTGTTCACAGCTCGCCGCAGGCTGGGACAAACCGTGGATTCTCTACATCGCTGCGCTGTTCCACGACATCGGCAAGGGGCGCGGCGGCGACCATTCACAGATCGGCGCGCAGGAAGTGCGGCGCTTTTGCCGCCAGCACGCGGCGCACGGCATCACGCGCGAGGACGCGCGGCTCATTGAATTCCTCGTGGCCGAGCACCTCACCATGAGCCAGGTGGCGCAAAAGCAGGATCTGTCCGACCCCGACGTGATCGCCGCCTTCGCTCGCCGCGTGGGCAACGAGCGCTACCTCACCGCCCTGTACCTGCTCACCGTGGCCGACATCCGCGGCACCAGCCCCAAGGTGTGGAACGCCTGGAAGGGCAAGCTGCTGGAAGACCTGTACCACGCGACGCTGCGCACCCTGGGCGGGCGCGCACCCGACGCCGCCGCCGAGATCGAGGCGCGCAAACGCGAGGCGCTGGTGCTGCTGGCATTGGCCTCCCAACCCCACGAGGCGCACAAGAAGCTGTGGGATACGCTGGACGTGAGCTATTTCATGCGCCACGAGGCGGCGGACATCGCCTGGCACACCCGCCACCTCTCGCGCCAAGTGGGCGCCGGCAAGCCGGTGGTGCGCGCACGCCAGTCGCTGGCGGGTGAAGGCCTGCAGGTGCTCGTGTATGCGCCGGACCAAAGCGACCTGTTCATGCGCATCTGCGGCTACTTCGACCGTGCGGGCTTTTCCATCCTGGATGCGCGTGTGCACACCGCCAACAACGGCCATGCGCTGGACACCTTCCAGGTCGTTGCCTCCAGCCAGCCAGGCGCCTACCGCGAGCTCATTCACATGGTCGAGAACGACCTGCTGCGCGCCATCGAAGACCCGCGGCCCCTGCCCGAGCCTACGCGCAAGCGCGTGTCGCGTCGCGTCAAGAGCTTCCCCATCGCGCCGCGCGTCACGCTGCGCCCTGACGAAAAGGCCCAGCGCTGGCTCATCAGCATTTCCGCCAGCGACCGTGCCGGCCTGCTGTACCTGGTGGCGCGTGTACTCTCGCGCCACGGCCTCAGCGTGCAGTTGGCCAAGGTGAGCACGCTGGGCGAACGGGTGGAGGACGTGTTCCTGGTGCAGGGCCCGGAGATGCAGAACAACGCGCGACAGATCCAGATCGAGACCGAGCTACTGCAGGCGCTGGCCGATCAATGACTATGATTTCGATAGCTGCTTGCGCTTGCCACAAGGGCGCTACAGCCTGATTGAGCGCTCAATCGTCTTCTACCGCACCAATCTCCGGAAACAACACCTCCGTGTAACCGAACTGCGTGAAATCGCGCACGCGCATTGGGTAGAGCTTGCCGATCAGGTGGTCGCACTCGTGCTGCACTACCCGCGCGTGGAAACCTTCCGCCACACGGTCGATGGGCGCGCCCAGCAGATCGACGCCGCGGTAGTGGATGCGCGCAAAGCGCGGCACCTTGCCGCGCAGGCCCGGCACGGACAGGCAGCCCTCCCAGTCGTCCTCCTCGTCGGCGCCCAGCGGCGTGATCACGGGATTGATGAGCACCGTGGGCGGCACGATGGGGCGGTCGGGATAGCGCGGGTTGCGCTCGCCGGAGCCGAAGATCACCACCTGCCAATCCTCCCCGATCTGCGGTGCTGCCAGGCCCGCGCCGTTCACGGCCTGCATCGTCTCGCGCATGTCGTTCACCAGTTGGTGCAGCGCGGGCGTATCGAATGCGGTAACGGGTTGGGCCACCCGCAACAGTCGCGGGTCGCCCATCTTCAGGATGGTGCGGATGGTCATGGTGGGTATGCGGGCTGCAGCCGCCAAGCGCAGGGCATGGCGAAAGGCATGGCGGCGTCCCTGCCTTGGAGCATAACGCCCGGCAACACCTGCACAATGGCGGGCATGTCCCCGCCGCCCGAGCCACTGCCGCCCGTCCCTGAGCAAGCGCCCCTGCCCGCGCTGGCGCGCTGGCTCTTGCTGGTGTTTGCCGCACTCTGCCTGGCGATGGGGGTGATCGGCATCGTCGTGCCGGGCCTGCCCAGCACGGTGTTCATCCTCATGGCAGGCTGGGCGGCCGCGCGCAGTTCGCCGCGCCTGTACCGCTGGCTGTGGTTCCACCCCCTGTTCGGCTCCATGCTGCGCAACTGGGCCAACGGCGGGCGCGTGAGCCGCCATGCGAAGTGGAGCGCCACCCTCCTGATGGCCCTGTGCGCGCTCGTGCTGTTGGTGGTGCATATCCCGCGCTGGGCGTCCATCAGCGCGGTGGTCAGCATGGCTTGCGTACTGGTGTGGCTGTGGCTTCGCCCTGAGCCGCAGCGCTGACATCGCCCTTCGCATCCCTTGCACAGCACAGCGTCAAGGCAGCACTTTTTTATGTATATAATCTAAGTCTTGTTCCTCGATAGCTCAGTCGGTAGAGCGACGGACTGTTAATCCGCAGGTCCCTGGTTCGAGCCCAGGTCGAGGAGCCAAATTCCAAGCCTTGCAATTGCACAAGGCCTGCCAAAAACAAACACCGATCATTCCTCAATAGCTCAGTCGGTAGAGCGCCGGACTGTTAATCCGTAGGTCCCTGGTTCGAGCCCAGGTTGAGGAGCCATTCAAGGCCATTCCAGCATCTGTTGGGATGGCCTTTTTGCTGGGCGCTGACCTTGCGCTAGGGCAAAAAAAAACCCGCCGACCAGCGGCGGGCCCAGTCACGCACCCGTGGTTGCCGGGGCGCTTACATGTGGTCGATCATCACCTGCCCGAAGCCCGAGCAGCTCACCTGCGTGGCCCCGTCCATGAGGCGCGCAAAGTCATAGGTCACCTTCTTGCTCTGGATGGCCTTCTCCATGGAACTGATGATCAGGTCGGCCGCCTCGGTCCAGCCCATGTGGCGCAGCATCATCTCGGCCGAGAGGATCTCGGAGCCCGGGTTGACATAGTCCTTTCCCGCGTACTTGGGGGCCGTGCCATGGGTGGCCTCGAACATCGCCACGCTGTCGGACAGGTTGGCACCCGGGGCGATGCCGATGCCGCCCACCTGCGCCGCCAATGCGTCGGAGATGTAGTCGCCATTCAGGTTCAGCGTGGCGATCACGCTGTACTCGGCCGGGCGCAGCAGGATCTGCTGCAGGAAGGCGTCGGCGATGCTGTCCTTGATGGTGATGTCCTTGCCGGTGCGGGGATTCTTGATGCGCATCCACGGGCCGCCGTCGATCAGCTGCGCGCCAAATTCCTGGGCTGCCAGTTCATAGCCCCAGTCACGGAAGCCCCCTTCGGTGAACTTCATGATGTTGCCCTTGTGCACCAGGGTCACGCTGGGCCGGTCGTTGTCGATGGCGTACTGGATGGCCTTGCGCACCAGGCGCTGCGTGCCCTCGCGCGACACCGGCTTGACCCCGATGCCCGACGTTTCAGGAAAGCGGATCTTCTTGACGCCGAACTCCTCCTGCAAGAACTTGATGAGCTTCTTGGCCTTGTCCGACTCGGCCTCGAACTCGATGCCGGCATAGATGTCCTCGGAGTTCTCGCGGAAGATGACCATGTTGGTCTTCTCGGGCTCACGCACCGGCGAAGGCACGCCCTTGAAGTAGCGCACCGGGCGCAGGCAGACGTACAGGTCCAGCTCCTGGCGCAGCGCCACGTTCAGCGAACGGATTCCGCCGCCCACGGGCGTGGTGAGCGGCCCCTTGATGGAAACCACGTAGTCGCGCACGGCGTGCAGCGTCTCCTCGGGCAGCCACACGTCGGGGCCATAGACCTTGGTGGCCTTCTCGCCGGCATACACCTCCATCCAGTGGATCTTGCGCTGCCCGCCATAAGACTTTGCCACAGCCGCATCCACCACCTTGAGCATCACGGGCGTGATGTCCATGCCCGTGCCATCGCCCTCGATGAACGGGATGATGGGCTGGTGGGGCACGTTCAGCGACATGTCGGCGTTGACGGTGATCTTCTGGCCCTGGGGCGGAATCTGGATGTGCTGGTAGCTGGTCATGAAGCGGGTCTCCTGTAGGTGCGTGCGCAAGGCGGCGGGCTGCTCGCGCAGGAACGGGCCCAAAGATTCTAGGGCAAGGCTGCAGGGTGGCCCGCCCCGCAGCGCATGTCGGCCCGGCATGATGACCCGCGAAGGGGCGCTGTCAACGCGCGCTTCGGGAAGCCGTTGAGACAGGGCGTGCAACAGGCTCCGCGGCCGACGCACGCATCCGTGCCATGCGGCCTGGCCGCCTGGCGTATACCGTTATACCGACCCTTCCAAGGAATTGGCACATATGAAAAAACTCCTCGCTATCCTGGCCGGCGGTCTGCTCGCAACGGGGGCCTTCGCGCAAGCGACCCCTGCCACGCCCGCAGTTCCCGCCACCCCGGCCGTTGTGGCCGCCCCCGACACGGCCGCTCCTGCGGCCGCCGCACCGGCTCCGGCCGCCGCCACCAAACCCGCCAAGCTGCGCAACCACCACGCCAAGGCGCCCGCCAAGCACAAGAGCGCCAAGGTCGCCAAGAAGACCGCCAAGCGAAGCAAGACGGCCGCCTGATCGCCCCGGCCACTGCTGAACAGCCCGCTTCGGCGGGCTTTTTGTTGCCTGCTAGGCTCGGGGTTCCGCATTGCCCCTGCCAACCCATGTCTTCCATGCCCATGTTTTCGCTCACCGCACCTGCCATGCCCATCGCGCGCTTGCTGCGCAGCTTTCTGTCTACCCTGCTGCCATACGGCGTGGCCTTAGGCCTGTGCGCAGCCGCGGCGGCGCAGGGTGTTCCGCAAATGAACCTGCCGCGCGTGGAGTTGCAGGCCGGCATGCACCGCATCGACGCCCAGGTCGCCACCGCGCCGCAGGAGCGCCAAGTCGGCCTGATGCACCGCCGCGACATGCCCATGCACGAGGGCATGCTGTTCGTCTTCGAGCAGCCAGCCACGCAATGCTTCTGGATGCGCAATACGCCGCTGCCGCTCACCGCGGCCTTCGTGGCCGACGACGGCACCATCGTGAACCTGGTGGACATGCAGCCGCTGTCCGAAGAATCGCACTGCTCCAAGCGGCCGGTGCGCTTCGTGCTGGAGATGAACCAGGGCTGGTTCGCCAAGCGCGGGCTGAAGGCGGGCAGCAGGCTCAGCGGAAGGCCGTTTGCGCAGCGGTAGAGCGCTATTTATTCAGGAGCTGGCAGCGCTTTCGCCGCAAGGATTTCATGAAATATTTACCTTGAAACCATTGCGTATCAAGCGCGAACAGCTTCATTTTTCATAGCACCACAGTCCGCGATGGCGAGCCCCCTTGGAGGCCGGACAAAAAGAAACCGGCCTCCCCTTGCGGGAAGGCCGGTCACGGCCGGGTGCCAACGGCCGGGATGACGCCCGGCCGGTGCTCCGTCAGGCGAGCGCTGCGATGGCCGCGTTGAACGTGGCGCTGGGGCGCATCACGGCGTCCAGCTTGGACAGATCGGGCAGGTAGTAGCCACCGATGTCGGCGGGCTTGCCCTGCACCACGCGCAGTTCCTCGACGATCTTGGCCTCGTTATCGGCCAGGGTCTTGGCCAACGGAGCGAACTTGGCGGCCAGCGCGGCGTCCTCGGACTGCGCGGCCAGGGCCTGGGCCCAGTACAGCGACAGATAGAACTGGCTGCCGCGGTTGTCGATCTCGCCCACCTTGCGCGAGGGCGACTTGTTCTCGTCCAGTAGCTTGCCGGTGGCCTGGTCCAGCGTCTTGGCCAGCAGCTTGGCGCGGGCGTTGTTTTCCTTCAGGCCCAGGTCTTCCAGCGACACGGCCAGCGCCAGGAATTCCCCCAGCGAGTCCCAGCGCAGGTAGTTCTCTTCGACCAGCTGCTGCACGTGCTTGGGAGCGGAGCCGCCCGCGCCCGTCTCGTACATGCCGCCGCCGGCCATCAGGGGCACGATGGACAGCATCTTGGCGGACGTGCCCAGTTCCATGATCGGGAACAGGTCGGTCAGGTAGTCGCGCAGGATGTTGCCGGTCACCGAGAT
Organism: Diaphorobacter sp. LI3; assembly: GCF_022807955.1. Taxonomy (NCBI): domain Bacteria; kingdom Pseudomonadati; phylum Pseudomonadota; class Betaproteobacteria; order Burkholderiales; family Comamonadaceae; genus Diaphorobacter; species Diaphorobacter sp. LI3. Next base: position 2,598,416 of record NZ_CP094346.1, read on the forward strand.
GGTGTCCAGGCCGCGCGCCACGCGCTCCAGCGTGAAGCGCATCGCACGCACCTGGCTCATGATCTGAATGTTCAGGCCGGTAGTGTCGTGGTCCTTCAGGTACTTCTCGACCTTCTTGATCAGCTCGTTCTCGTGCGGGCGATAGGGATCGAGCCAGAACACGGCCGGCATGCCCGAGTTGCGCGCGCGCGTGACGGCGAGCTTGACCCAGTCGCGGATCGGCGCGTCCTTGACCTGGCACATGCGCCAGATGTCGCCCTGCTCCACGTTCTGCGAAAGCAGCACCTCGCCGGTGGCCAGGTCCACGATGTTGGCCACGCCGGCTTCCGCGATCTCGAAGGTCTTGTCGTGCGAGCCGTATTCCTCGGCCTTCTGCGCCATCAGGCCCACGTTGGGCACGGTGCCCATGGTGCGCGGGTCGAAGTTGCCGTGCCACTTGCAGAAGTTGATCATCTCCTGGTAGATGCGCGCGAAGGTGGACTCGGGCATCACGGCCTTGCAGTCGTAGGGCTTGCCGTCTGCGCCCCACATCTTGCCGCCGCCGCGGATCATGGCGGGCATCGAGGCATCGACGATCACGTCGTTGGGCGAGTGGAAGTTGGTGATGCCCTTGGCGGAGTCCACCATGGCCAGCGCCGGACGGTGCTCCTGGCAGGCGTGCAGGTCGCGGATGATCTCCTCGCGCTTGGACTCGGGCAGGACCTTGATCTTCTCGTACAGATCGACCATGCCGTTGTTGACGTTGATGCCCAGCTCGTCGAACAGCTTGCCGTGCTTCTCGAAGGCTTCCTTGTAGTAGATTTTCACGCAGTGGCCGAACACGATGGGGTGCGAAACCTTCATCATCGTGGCCTTGACGTGCAGCGAGAACAGGATACCGGCCTCCTTGCAGTCGTCGAGCTCGCGCTCGTAGAACTCGCACAGCGCCTTCTTGCTCATGAACATCGAGTCGATGATCTCGCCGGCCTGCAGCGCGACCTTGGGCTTGAGCACGATGGCCTTGCCGCTGGCCGTGATGAGCTCCATCTTCACGTCACGCGCCTTGTCCAGCGTCATCGACTTCTCGCCGTGATAGAAGTCGCCGTGGTGCATGTGCGAGACATGCGTCTGCGACCACTGCTTCCACTCGCCCATGGAGTGCGGGTGCTTCTTGGCGTAGTTCTTCACGGCGGCGGGCGCGCGGCGGTCGGAGTTGCCCTCGCGCAGCACGGGATTCACGGCCGAGCCCAGGCATTTGCCATAGCGGGCCTTGATGGCCTTTTCCTCGTCGGTGGTGGGGTTCTCGGGGTAGTCGGGGATCTTGTAGCCCTTGGACTGCAGTTCCTTGATGGCTGCCATGAGCTGGCTCACCGAGGCGCTGATGTTGGGCAGCTTGATGATGTTGGCGTCGGGCTCCAGCGTCTTCTTGCCGAGCTCGGCCAGGGTGTTGGGCACGCGCTGCTCCTCGGTCAGATAGTCCGCGAACTCGCCCAGGATGCGGGCCGCCACCGAGATGTCGCTCTCGGCCACTTCGATACCGGCCACCGACGCGAAGCTGCGCACGATGGGCAGGAAGGAGGCCGTTGCCAGGAGCGGCGCTTCATCGGTCAGGGTGTAGATGATGGTGGGTTGTTGGGTGCTCATCTCGTCTCTCAGGTAACAAAAACAGAGGTTTGTGCCGCCGATCGGCGGCCTCGCGCGCAGTCATCCGATGTGACAGCCCGGATTGTGCGCGAGTCGTTACGCGGAAATCGTGTAATTTGCAATCGAATATCGCATTGCAAAAAATTGACAGGGGAACTGGCACTTTTTTTTGCAAGTCTTCTACAAGACTGTCGTCCCGCTGCCAAATTACCCAGGGAGGCCGTACCCAATGAGGCCGCCGCCCGGGCCGTCAAGCCAGACGAAAAAACGGCCCGCAGATTCCTCTGCGGGCCGTTTGTCTTTGGGTCGCTCAACGCCGCAGGGCGCGGCGTGCGCTTTCGGCTCAGGCGAAGTTGGCTTCGGCGAACTTCCAGTTCACCAGCTTGTCCAGGAAGGTCTCGACGAACTTGGGACGCAGGTTGCGGTAGTCGATGTAATAGGCGTGTTCCCACACGTCCACCGTCAGCAGCGCCTTGTCGGCCGTGGTCAGCGGCGTGCCGGCGGCGCCGGTGTTCACGATGTCCACCGTACCGTCGGCCTTCTTGACCAGCCAGGTCCAGCCGGAGCCGAAGTTGCCCACGGCGCTCTTCACGAACGCTTCCTTGAACGCGGCGTAGCTGCCCCACTTGGCATGGATCGCCTGGGCCGGGGCGCCGCTGGGCTCGCCACCGCCGTTGGGGGCCATGCAGTTCCAGAAGAAGGTGTGGTTCCAGATCTGCGCGGCGTTGTTGTAGATACCGCCGGACGACTTTTTGACGATCTCCTCCAGCGTCATGTTCTCGAACTCGGTGCCCTTTTGCAGGTTGTTCAGGTTCACCACGTAGGCGTTGTGGTGCTTGCCGTGGTGGTATTCCAGCGTTTCCTGGCTGTAGTGCGGGGCCAGGGCATCAATCGCGTAGGGCAGCGGAGGCAGGGTATGTTCCATGGTCAAGTCCTTCGTGGGTTGGGATGGGGGAGATCGCGGCCACCAGGGCGCGGCGAAGCAACGGGCATTGTAGGAAAGTAATAGCACTCGGCGCTGTAGGCGGGCGGCGACTCCTGCCCTCTGGTACGGGATTGACCCGCGCCGCGTTCACAGCAAGCGGCGCTGCGATACCGTCAGGTCCAGTTCACCCTCGGCCAACTGGGCATGCACGGCGTCGCCCAGGCGCACCTGGGCGGGGCGCGTCACGGGTTGCCCCTGCGCATCGGTCAGCAAGGCGTAGCCGCGCTGCAGCACCAGGCGCGGATCCAGCAGTTGCAGACGCAGCGCCGCGCGCTCCAGGCGCTCTTTGCGCTGCACCAGGCTGCGCTGCACGATTTGAGGGAAATGACCCTGCAGCGCTTGCCCCGCATGTGCAAGCCGCTGCGTTTTCAATAGCAAACCGTGGCGCAAGCGCTGTTCCAGGCCGCTCAGCCGCAGTTGCTGCCGCCCCACGAAACCCGAGGGCCGGCCCAGCCGCTGGGCCGCCTGGTCCAGCCGTTGGTGCCGCAGGTCCACCTGGCGCTGTACGCCGTCGGCCAGCCGTTGCGCCAGCAGGTCGAGTGCCCCCAGCCACACGGCACGCGGCTGTGCCACCAACTCGGCGGCGGCCGTGGGCGTGGGCGCGCGCAGGTCGGCGCAGAAGTCGGCGATGGTGAAGTCGGTCTCGTGCCCCACACCGCTGACCAACGGCACCGGGCTCTGCACGATGGCGCGGGCCACGCGCTCGTCATTGAACGCCCACAGGTCTTCGATGGAGCCACCGCCGCGCACCAGCAGGATCACATCGATGGCTGGCGGCGCCCCGGCATTCAGAGTCAAATCACCGTCCAGCGCCCGCCCCTGCTGCGCAAGCAGATACATTTTTGATAGCGCTTCGGCAATCGATGCCGGCGCCTGCGCCCCCTGCACCAGGGCCGGCACCAACACCACGGGAATGTGCGGCACGCGCCGGCGCAGTGCCGTCACCACGTCATGCAGTGCTGCAGCGCCCGGCGACGTGACCACGCCGATGCCGCGCGGCATGGCCGACAGCGCGCGCTTGCGCGCCGCGTCGAACAGGCCCTCGGCCTCCAGTTGCGCCTTGAGGCGCATGAACTGCTCGAACAGCGCCCCCTGCCCCGCGCGCTGCAGGCTGTCGACGATGAGCTGCAGGTCGCCGCGTGCCTCGTACACGCCCAGCCGGCCGCGCACTTCGACCAGTTCGCCGTCGCGCGGGGTGAAATCCAGCACGCCCGCCGCACGGCGGAACATGGCGCAGCGGATCTGACCATTTCCATCCTTCAGCGTGAAGTAGCAGTGCCCACTGGACGCGCGCGAGAAGCCCGTGATCTCCCCGCGCACCGCGACAGGATTGAACCGCGCCTCCAGCGCATCAGCAATGGCGCGGCATAACGCGCCAACCTCCCAGATTCGCGGCGCCACGCCTGTATCTGCACGCTCAAACACAGGCCGCTCCACGCTTGTACGCGCACCGGGCCGGTGCACTAGTCCACAGATCCGGGCATCCGGCGCCACGGCGGAAGGCCATGCGCCAACCCGCCCCCATACCACAAGAGTACGTGTAACCCATTGATTTCAAAGGTTTTTTTGATGCGCAGTTTTTCATCAAACTAAGCAAACCACGTAACGGCGCCGCTTCGCGACGGGTATGCACGTGGTTTCCCACAAAGTTATCCACAGAAAATGTGAGTCTCCCGGGCGACTCTACGTGCCCCGGCCCTGTGCTCCGAACGGGGGTGGCGTAACGCAGACGATGCGCCCAAAGGCCGGCTTGGAAGCTGCGCCATAATCCCCGCTGCTTTTTACGTGAGCGGAGTGAGAATTGCTGTCGATCATACAAGCCGCGGGCTGGCCGATCTGGCCCCTGATTGCCTGTTCCATCCTGGCGCTGGCGCTGGTTTTTGAGCGCTTCGTCGCACTGAAGACCGCCCGTGTGGCCCCCCCGAAGCTGCTGGACGAGGCCATCTCGGTCTCCTCCAAGTCCATTCCCTCGCCCGATGTGGTGAACCAGCTGGCGCAGAACTCGGCCCTGGGCGAAGTGCTGGCCAGCGGCCTGCGCACGCTCAACAGCAACCCCCAGAGCACCGAGGCCGATGTGCGCGCCGCCATGGAGGGCGCGGGCCGCGCCGTCGCCCACCGGCTGGAGAAGTACCTCAACGCCCTGGCCACCATCGCCTCGGCCGCACCGCTGCTGGGCCTGCTGGGCACAGTGATCGGCATGATCGAGATCTTCGGCTCCCAGGCCGGCACGGGCGCCGTGGGCGCGACGGGCGGTGGCAACCCTGCGCAACTGGCGCACGGCATCTCCATTGCGCTGTACAACACCGCCTTCGGCCTGATCGTGGCCATCCCGGCGCTGATTTTCTGGCGCTACTTCCGCAGCCGCGTGGACGCCTACCTGTTGACGCTGGAACTGGCGTCCGAGCAATTCGTGCGGCACATCAACCGCTTGCGCAAGTGAGCGGCGCCAGCGCACAGAGGCACGTTTCGCCATGAACTTTCGCCCCCGCCAAAAGGAAGAACCGGAGATCAACCTGATCCCCTTCATCGACGTGCTGTTGGTGATCCTCATCTTCCTGATGCTGACCACCACCTACAGCAAGTTCACCGAGCTGCAGCTCACCCTGCCCGTAGCGGACGCTCAGCAGTTGCGCGACCACCCCAAGGAAGTCATCGTGGCCGTGGCCGCCGACGGACGCTACGCCATCAACAAGACCACGCTGGAGGGCCGGCAGGTCGACCAGGTGGCGCGGGCGCTGGCCGATGCCGCCACTGCGGGGCCGAACAGCGTGGTCATCATCAGCGCCGACGCATCAGCCCCCCACCAGTCCGTGGTCACGGTGATGGAGGCCGCGCGCCGCGTGGGTCTGTCGCAGATCACCTTTGCCACCCAGTCGTCGGCCACGGCCGGCAAGTAAGCCTGCGCCGATGGCCGCGCCCGGCCGCCCGTCCCCCCTGGCCGAGCGGCTGCGCGCCGCCTGGCAGCACCGTGGCGCGCTGGCCCTGGCGTTGTGGCCGCTTTCGCTGCTGTACGGCGTGCTCACGGCGCTGCGCCGCGCGCTCTATCGCACGGGTCTGCTGCGCAGCGAGCGGCTGCCCGTGCCCGTCATCGTGGTCGGCAACGTGATAGCTGGCGGCGCCGGCAAAACGCCCGTGACCCTGGCCGTGGTGCGCCACCTGCAGGCCCGCGGCTGGCGGCCGGGCGTCATCTCGCGGGGATACGGCCGCGCCACCGCAGACTGCCGCGAAGTGCTGCCCGCCAGCAGCGCGGCCGAGGTGGGCGACGAGCCGCTGCTCATCGCCCGCGCCAGCGGCGCCCCGGTCTTCGTGGCGCGCAGGCGTGCCCAGGCAGGGCGCGCGCTGCTGGCCGCCCACCCCGCCACCAACATCCTGGTTTGCGACGACGGCCTGCAGCACCTGGCCCTGGCGCGCGACCTGGAAGTCTGCGTCTTCAACGACGAAGGCGCCGGCAACGGCTGGCTGTTGCCCGCCGGCCCGCTGCGCGAACCCTGGCCGCGCGCGGTGGACCTGGTGCTCCACGCCGGCTCCCCGCCCGGAGGGGGCGCGCCGCAATTCGCGCTGTCACGTGAACTCGCCGCCCATGCCGTGAATGCCAGCGGGCAGCACCTGCCGCTGGAGCAATTGCAGGGCGAACCGTCGCACGCACTCGCGGCGATCGCGCGGCCGCACGACTTTTTTGCGATGCTGCACGCGAGGGGCCTCCAGCCCGAGAGCGAGGAAGCACTGCCCGATCACTATGATTTTTGTAGCTGGAAGCGCCCGCCGAATAAGCGCTTACGGCTGATTTGTACCGAAAAAGACGCCGTCAAGCTCTGGCCCGCGCACCCGGACGCGCTGGCCGTGCCGCTGGCCGTGCGGATCCCGCCGGCCTTCTTCGACGCGCTCGACGCCCGCCTGGCGTCGCTATCATCGTCCGGCCATTGAGGAACACCATGGACCCCAAACTGCTTGAACTGCTGGTCTGCCCCGTCACCAAGGGCCCGCTGACCTACGACCGCGAACGCCAGGAACTCATCTCGCGCAGCGCACGGCTGGCCTATCCCGTGCGCGACGGCATTCCCGTGCTGCTGGAAAACGAGGCCCGCCCCTTGAGCGACGAGGAGCTGGAACAGTGAGTCGCGCCGCACCGTTCACGGTGCTGATACCGGCGCGCCTGGCCTCCACCCGCCTGCCCAACAAGCCCCTGGCCGATATCGCCGGGCTGCCCATGGTGGTGCATGTGGCCCGCCGCGCCAGCCAGAGCGGCGCCCAACGCTGCGTGGTCGCGGCGGACGACGCGCGCATCGTCCAGGCCTGCCAGGCGCATGGGGTGCAGGCTCTGCTGACGCGCGCCGACCACGCCAGCGGCAGCGATCGCCTGGCCGAGGCCTGCGAGCTGCTGGGCCTGGCGGGCGAAGACATTGTGGTGAACGTACAGGGTGACGAGCCCCTCATCGACCCACGGCTGATCGACGCCGTGGCCGCACTGCTGCATGCACGCGGCGATGCCAGCATGGGCACCGCCGCGCACGCCATCGACAGCGCGGAGGACTTTGCGAACCCTAACGTGGTGAAGGTGGTGCTGGACGCGCAGGGCCTCGCGCACTACTTCAGCCGCGCCCCCATCCCCCATGCACGCGACCACGCGCCGGGCAGCCTCTGGTGGCAGCCGGGCCAACCGGGGGTGCCCGTGGGTTTCGCACCGCTACGGCACATCGGCATCTACAGCTACCGGGCAGGCTTTCTGCGCCACTTTCCACAGCTGCCAGCGGCGCCGACCGAGCAACTGGAAGCGCTGGAGCAGCTGCGCGCCCTCTGGCACGGGCACCGCATCGCCGTGCACGTGACCGGCAGCGCACCCGGTGCGGGCGTGGACACGCCAGCCGACCTGGAGCGCGTGCGCACCCTCCTGGGCGGCTAGCGCGGCCGTCAGCTTGGCGCATGGCCCGCGTGCTATCCTTGTTCGCAACAAGAGCACCTGTCCCGCGCTGGCGCGCCGACGGCAAGCGTGCCCGCTGATTTCAAAACACTAGAGGACATCCATGAGACTGATTCTGCTCGGCGCTCCCGGCGCCGGAAAGGGTACGCAGGCCGCGTTCATCTGCCAGAAATTCGGCATCCCCCAGATCTCCACCGGCGACATGCTGCGCGCCGCCGTCAAGGCCGGCACGCCCCTGGGCCTGCAGGCCAAGGCCGTCATGGATGCGGGCCAGCTCGTCAGCGACGACCTGATCATTAACCTGGTGAAGGAGCGCATCGCCGAGCCCGACTGTGCCCAGGGTTTCCTGTTCGACGGCTTCCCACGCACCATCCCCCAGGCAGACGCCATGAAAGCCGCGGGCGTGAAGCTCGACTATGTGCTGGAGATCGACGTGCCGTTCGACGCCATCATCGAGCGCATGAGCGGCCGCCGCTCCCACCCGGCTTCGGGCCGCACCTACCACGTGAAGTTCAACCCGCCCAAGGTCGAAGGCAAGGACGACGTGACGGGCGAGCCCCTGGTGCAGCGCGAGGACGACAAGGAAGAAACCGTCAAGAAGCGCCTGCAGGTCTACAGCGACCAGACCCGTCCGCTGGTGGACTATTACTCCAGCTGGGCCAAGACCGATCCCGCCAACGCGCCCAAGTATCGTGCCATTCAAGGCACCGGCAGCGTGGAGGAAATCACCCAGCGCGCCCTGACGGCACTGTCAAGCTGACGAACCCGCCGCCGGCGCCCGCCAACGCCCCGCAACGCGGGGCGTTGTGCTTTGTGCCCAGGCAAGCGCCTCGGCCCATGACGGTGCTTATGAATTAGCGGACTGCATCAACTCCAGCAGCAGGCTGACCCGTGCCTTCACAGGGCTCAGCCCATCCGCATCGCGCCAGGGCGTACCCGTCAGGTCCATCATCCGCCCCTGCGGGCAGCGCGAAGCCACGCGCACCTGCACCCCGGCCGCCACGGCACGCGCGAGCGCGGCCTCCAGCGCATGGTGCAGCGTGCCATTGCCGGTGGCGGCCACCACGATGCCGCGCACGCCCTTCTCCACCAGCCAGTCCACCAACGCGCCATCCGCGCTGGCGTGGCTGAGGACGATTTCCACGCGTGGCCAGGCTGCATCTGGCAGGATCGGCACCAGCGCGCCATGCGCGGGCTGTTCCACCTGCGGCGCAAGGCCGCGGGCCCAGCGCACGCGCCCCGCTTCCATCCATCCCAGAGGCCCAGCATCGCCGGAGTCGAACGCGTCCAGCCGCAGCGGGTGCACCTTGCTCACCTCGCGTGCCCCGTGCACCACGCCAGCGGCCGCCATCAGAACCCCCCGCGCTGAGGGATCGGCCGCCAGCGTGACGGCATCCAGCAGGTTCTGCGGCCCGTCCGGCGCGAGCGCCGTGGCCGGGCGCATGGCACAGGTCAGTACCACCGGCTTGGCGGTGGTATCGAGCAGGTTGTGCAGCAGCCAGGCGGTTTCCTCCAGCGTATCCGTGCCGTGGGTGACGACGACGCCGGCAACGGCCGGGTCGGCCAGGTGTGCGGCGCAGCGACCGGCCAGGCGCGCCCACACGTCAAAGCCCATGTCCTTGCTGTCCAGCTGCGCCACCTGTTCGGCCACCAGCGCGCCGCCCCCGGCCTGCACCAGCCCGGGCACCGCGGCCAGCAATTGCTCCACGCCGATCTGCCCGGCCGTGTAGCCCACGTTCGCACCTTGCACCGCGGAAGAGCCCGCAATCGTGCCGCCGGTGCCCATAACGACGATTTTTCTTGCAGCTGCCACTTGCATCCCTCCAAAAACTGTTCAAAAATACAGATACTGGATTAAAAAACAGTAACCCACTCAACCACCGACCGCATTGGATCGCACCATGCTCGACAGTCCCAAGCTCACCGCCCGCCAGCAGCAGATCCTGGACCTGATCCAGACCGCCATCGCGCGCACCGGCGCCCCGCCCACCCGCGCCGAGATCGCGGCAGAGCTGGGTTTCAAGTCCGCCAACGCGGCCGAGGAGCACCTGCAGGCGCTGGCCCGCAAGGGCGTGATCGAACTGGTCAGCGGCACCTCGCGCGGCATCCGCCTGCGCGGCGAAACCGTGCGCAACATCAATGCGGCGCGCGGCGCCCAGTTCAACCTGCCGATACCCGGCCTGTCGCAGCTCACGCTGCCGCTGGTGGGCCGCGTGGCGGCCGGCTCGCCCATTCTCGCCCAGGAGCATGTGGACCAGACCTATACGGTGGAAGGCAGCCTGTTTGCGCACAAGCCCGACTACCTGCTCAAGGTGCGCGGCATGTCCATGCGCGACGCGGGCATCATGGACGGCGACCTGCTCGCCGTACAGGCAACGCGCGAGGCGCGCAACGGGCAAATCATCGTGGCGCGCCTGGGCGATGACGTCACGGTCAAGCGCCTGCGCCGCACAGGCAGCGCCATCGAACTGCTGCCCGAGAACCCCGACTACCCGGTGATCCGCGTCGAGCCGGGCGAACCTTTCGAGATCGAAGGGCTGGCCGTGGGCCTGATACGCAACACCATGCTCATGTAGTCCGTTGAATGCAGCGCCGCCGCAGGTGGCGGGCGTTTGGCAGGCGGTAGCCCGGGCATGCCCCGTGGCTGCGGCATGCCAACCCTGCGGATGCGCGCTTGACGTCCTTGGCAATCCTGCCTGTGTTCCACCTTCATGCCCTGGCATGCCGGAGTCTTCACATGGGATTTGCCCTCTTTGCCTTTGCCTCCCTTTCCCGCCCCTTGCGCCGCCTGCGCCGATGGGGACTGGCTGCACGCCATATGTCGCGCGGCGCGGCAACCTCTGCCTGCACCACGCACGGACGCGCCGATGCGCTCCAGGGAGCGACGCCCAACGCCGGCCCTCTCGATAGCCCCGCCGTGGCGGGTATGGCGCAAGAAAATCCGGCCCGCCACCGCGCCTTTGCCATGCCTGCCGCGGATGCGGCCATGCAGCACACAGGTCTGCGGCCTGCGATCTCCACCCGTTCGCTCCCCCTGCGCGTGATCCTGCGCCATGACACCGACGACGCCTGCAAGCTCGTGATTTCCGGCCGCATGGCCGATGTGTGCGCGGAACTGGAGCGCCTGGCCCTGCGCTGACCGCGGGGCACTGCTGCGACCGCTTCTGACACTTTTCGAAGGCGTCGCGGCCGCAGCGCGTTCATCGCAGGCCCGTTTCTACAATGCACGGCACTTGCAACTTCCCGCCCCCAAGCACGCCATGACCCACGAGTCCCGCCTGGACCGCTTGCTGCGGCAACTGCTGTGGGGCCGGCGCACGGCCGCGCTGGCAACGCTGCAAACCCTGCCCGGCGCGGAATCGGTGCCATTCACAACGCCGGCGGTGTCGTTCGTTCCGTATGCCATCGACTCCACGGCCCAGGTGCTGGTATTGCATGTCAGCGCCCTCGCCGCCCATACCCGCAACCTGCGGCAATCGCCCGCGGTTTCTCTCCTGATCACGGCGCCCGAGGACGCGGCCCAGCCCGTGCATGCGCTGGAGCGCGTTGCCATCCAAGGGCAAGCCGTACTGCTTGCGCCCGAGGCAGCCGCCAGCGCGCGCGCCGCCTACCTGCGGCGCTTTCCTGAGGCAGCGCCCATGACGACGCTGGGCGACTTCCAGTTCGTGCAGATCATCCCTTCGGTGGGCCGCCACGTGGCAGGGTTTGGCGCGGCGCGGGACTTGTCCGCCGAAGAGCTGAAGGCGCTGCTCACGTCTTGACGCTGGGGCGATCGGCGCCGCCAGCAGTTGGATGGCAAGGGCCGTTCCGCCCAGGCGAGCGCTGGCGGCCGCTAGCCCGGTGCCCGGGAAGGCCACACACAGGTCGCGGCCAGGGCCGGCTGGGTGACGGGTTGGCGGACGCTCGCGGTGCGCGCCAAAGCATGAACGGCCCCGCCCACGGCAGCCGGTGGCGGCACACCTGTCCTGCAGGCTTGCCCCGCGCGAGAGCCCCTCAAGACACCAGTTGCGACCAGACCTTGTCCAGCCGCTTGCCGCTGACCGGATACGGCGTGCGCAACTCCTGCGCGAAGAAGCTCACGCGCAGTTCCTCCAGCATCCAGCGGTACTCCTGCATGCGGGCGTCCACCTGGCCCTTGCGCTCGGCGACCAGGCGCCAGTACCGCTGCTCCAGCGGCTGCAGTTCCTTGAGCTTGGCGGCATCGCGTGCCGGGTCGGCGCGGTACTTGTCCAGACGCGTGGTGATGGCCTTGAGGTAGCGCGCGTAGTGCTGCAGCTGCGCCCAGGGCGCGGCGGCGATGAAGTGCTTGGGCATCAGGCGCTGCAGCTGCTGTGACGCGTCGGCCGTGGCCTCGGGAGCGTTCTTGGTGTCCTTGATCTTGCGCTGCGTGGCGGCGTATTCGATGAGGATGGCCGCCGCCATGCGCGCCACCTCGTTGGCGATCAGCGTGAGGCGCCCGCGCCCGTCCTGCACGCGCTGCTTGAACTGTGCCTCGTTGCTGGGCAGCGGCTCTTGCAGGAAGGCGCGGTCGATGGCCACGTCGATGATTTGTGCGCGCAGCTCCTCCTGCGTGCCCAGCGGCATGAAGGCCACAGCCATCTTCTGCAGATCGGGGATGTTCTTTTCCAGGTACTTGAGCGCGTCCTTGATCTGCAGCGCAAACAGCCGGCGCAGGCCCACGCGGTGGCGCGCGGCGGCGACTTCGGGTTCGTCGAACACCTCGATGCCCACCGCATCGCCGTGGTCGATGAGCGCGGGGAAGCCGATCAGCGTCTGGCTACCCTTGGCGATTTCCATCAGCTCGGGCAGTTCGCCAAAGCTCCAATCCTCGTAGCGGGCATCGGCCTTGCGGGCCGCGGGCGCGCCGACGAGTGGTTCTTTTTTTATAGCTGCTGGCGCCCGGTTTTCCTTGGTTTCAGATGGTTTTCCACCGGAGTCTGGCTTCTGGTGAGCGCCACCAGCTATCTTTAATGAAGCAAGCGCCTGGAACGCCCCACGTGCCTTGCTCCCCCACTCCGCCTTGAGCGCGCCCAGGTTGCGTCCCTGGCCGAGCTGGCGGCCGTGCTCATCCGTCACGCGAAAGTTCATGAACAGGTGCGGGCTGAGCATGTCCAGCTTGAAGTCCGCGCGCTTCACGTCGAGCGAGGTTTCATCGCGCACTTGCTTGAGCAGCGTGTCGATCAAGCTGCCCTGGGCCCAACGCTCTTCCTCGGTGAACAGCGACGCCAGCCGCGCAGCACTTTCCGGCAGCGGCACGAAGCGGCTGCGCGGGCGCTGCGGCAGGCTCTTGAGCAGCGCCTGGATCTTGTCCTTGAGCATGCCGGGCACCAGCCATTCCGCACGCTCCTCGCTCACCTGGTTCAGCACGAACAGCGGCACCGTGACGGTGACCCCGTCGCGCGCGTCACCGGGGCTGTGCAGGTAGCTGGCCGTGCAGTCCACGCCGCCCAGCTTCACCGTCTTGGGAAAGTTGTCGGTGGTGATGCCCGCGGCCTCATGGCGCATCAGCTCGTCGCGCTTGAGAAGCAGCAGGCCGGCGTTCTCCTTGCCGGCACTGCGGAACCACTTGTCGAACGTGGCGCCGCTGTACACGTCTTTGGGAATCTGCTGGTCGTAGAAGGCGAAGATGAGCTCGTCGTCCACCAGCACGTCCTGGCGGCGGCTCTTGTGCTCCAGCTCCTGCACCTTGCGCACCAGCTTGAGGTTGGCGCCCAGGAACGGCCAATGCGTCTCCCACTCGCCCTCGACCAGCGCCTGGCGAATGAACAGGTTGCGCGCCTCGTACGGATCCACGCGGCCATAGCTCACGCGGCGGCCGTTGTAGACCACCAGGCCGTAGAGCGTGGCGCGCTCGAGCGCGACCACGTCGGCCTGTTTCTTGGACCAATGCGGGTCCAGCAGTTGCTTCTTGAGCAGATGGCCGCCCACCTCTTCCAGCCATTGCGGTTCGATCGCCGCGATACCGCGGCCGTACAGGCGCGAGGTCTCGACCTGCTCGGCCGCGACGATCCAGCGGCCGGGCTTCTTGGACAGGTGCGCGCCCGGGTGCGGGTGGAACTTGATGCCGTGCGCGCCCAGATAGGCCTCGCTCTCCTCGGCCTTGTAACCAATGTTGCCCAGCAGGCCCGACAGCATGGACAGGTGCACGGCCTCGTAGCCCGCGGGCTCGGTGTTCACCTGCCACTGGTGCTCCCGCACCACGGTGAGCAGCTGCGAATGGATGTCGCGCCACTCGCGCACGCGGCGGATGTTGATGTAGTTCTGGCGCAGCAACTGCTCCCACTGCCGGTTGCTGAGCTTGTGGGTGGCCTCCTCCGCATCGGCGGGGTGGAACTGCGCCAGGCGCTCCTCGCCTGCGGCCTCCGCTTGCGCGCCGCTGCTGCGCTGGCTCACGGGCAGGAAGGCCGTGTTGCGCGCTTGGGCCGCGGGGGCGGTCTGGGCCGCCATCTCCTTGCGCGTCTTGGCGACGATCTTGCCGCCGCGCGCATCCTGCAGCCACTTCCACAGGCGCAGGTAGCCGGTGAACTCGCTTTTCTCGTCGTCGAACTTGGCATGCTGCTGGTCGGCCTGCTGCTGCGCCTCCAGCGGCCGGTCGCGCACGTCCTGCACGCTGAGGGCCGAGGCAATGACCAGCACCTCGGCCACGGCGCCGCGGGTGCGGGCCTCCAGAATCATGCGGCCCACGCGCGGGTCCAAGGGCAGGCGCGACAGTTCGCGGCCCATGGGCAGCAAATTGCCGCGCTCGTCCACGGCGCCCAACTCCTGCAGCAGTTGATAGCCGTCGGCGATCGCACGGCCCGAGGGCGCCTCGAGGAACGGGAAGTTCACCACGTCGCCCAGGCCCAGCGACTTCATGCGCAGGATGACGCCCGCCAGGGACGAGCGCAGGATTTCCGGGTCGGTGAAGCGGTCGCGCTGGTGAAAGTCCGCCTCGTCGTACAGGCGGATGCAGATGCCGTTGGCCACGCGGCCGCAGCGCCCGGCGCGCTGGTTGGCCGCCGCCTGGCTGATGGGCTCCACCAGCAACTGCTCCACCTTGCTACGGAAGGAATAGCGCTTCACGCGCGCCGTACCTGCGTCAATGACGTAACGGATGCCCGGCACGGTGAGCGAGGTCTCGGCCACGTTGGTGGCCAGCACGATGCGCCGTCCGGTGTGGCCGTCGAAGATGCGGTCCTGCTCGGCCTGCGACAGGCGCGAGAACAGGGGGAGTACCTCGGCGTTCCGCAGCACTGGCGAGTGCTGCAGGTGCTTGCGCAGGTGGTCCGCCGCCTCGCGGATCTCGCGCTCGCCGGGCAGGAAGACGAGGATGTCTCCGCCCTTGCCGCCCGCCCACAACTCGTCCACGCCGTCGGCAATGGCATCGTTGAGGTCGAAGTCCTTCTTTTCTTCAAAGGGCTTGTAGCGCATCTCCACGGGATAGGTGCGCCCAGACACCATGATGACCGGCGCCGGACCGGCCTTGCCCTCGAAGTGCTTGGCGAAGCGCTCCGCGTCGATGGTGGCCGATGTCACGACCACCTTCAAATCGGGCCGCTGCGGCAGGATCTGCTTGAGGTAGCCCAGCAGGAAGTCGATATTCAGGCTGCGCTCGTGCGCCTCGTCGATGATGAGCGTGTCGTAGGCCTTGAGCAGCGGATCGGTCTGCGTCTCGGCCAGCAGGATGCCGTCGGTCATCAGCTTGACCGAAGCGCCCTTTTGCAGCGTGTCCTGAAAGCGCACCTTGTAACCCACCACCGCGCCCAAGGGGGTGTTCAGCTCCTCGGCAATGCGCTTGGCCACGCTGCTGGCGGCAATGCGCCGCGGCTGGGTGTGGCCGATCAGGCGCCCGCGCGTGCCCTCGGGCGCATTGCACTTGCCGCGTCCCAGGGCCAGCGCTATTTTTGGCAGTTGCGTGGTCTTGCCCGAGCCCGTCTCGCCGCAGACGATGATGACCTGGTGCTCGGCCATGGCCGCCATGATCTCGTCGCGGCGGCTGGAGACGGGGAGTTGCTCGGGAAAGGTGATCGTGAGGGGCATAGGGGCGGGAATTATCCCAGCCCCCAGGCACCCGTGCCGCACCAGGGTCAGGCGGGGAACATTGCCTCCATCTCTCGGCGCACCCGATAGGCGTGGGTGGTGGCGTCCATCTCCACATCGTCCCAGGACAATGCCTGGCCTTTTGCCACCGGGCGCACCACGCGCGCGCTGTGCGCCAGGCCCAGCGGCAGGCCCCTGAGGCTGCGCGACGTCGCAGCCGGCAGCAGCTTGCCCCAGACGGTGTAGCCGCCCTCGCCATCCAGCAGGTCGCCCGGGCGCAGGTCACGCTTGGCCGTGGCCACCACATCGGCGTTCCAGCCCTGGGGCACGCCGGTGGGCTCGCCGCGCAGCGCCACGCTGGCCACAGACATGCCCACCTCCAGCCCGATGAGGTGCCAGCGCTTGTACAGCGTGAAGTAGCGGCCCGTGGGGTCGGTGTGGGCGTTGTATTCCTCGAAACAGTGGCGGATGTAGTCAGTCTCGCCTTCCACCGTGACCCACACGCCCATGCGGATGTCGTAGGGGATCCGGCGGCCGTCCTTCTCCAGCGACGAGATCACTTCCACCATGCCTTTTTTCTCTAGCACTCCGCCCTCGCCCACCGGGCGCGTGACGTA
Organism: Diaphorobacter sp. LI3; assembly: GCF_022807955.1. Lineage (NCBI taxonomy): Bacteria > Pseudomonadati > Pseudomonadota > Betaproteobacteria > Burkholderiales > Comamonadaceae > Diaphorobacter > Diaphorobacter sp. LI3. The sequence continues at coordinate 2,614,578 of NZ_CP094346.1, forward strand.
GGGAATGTCCTCCACGCTGGCGGGCGGGTACTGCAGACCGTTGCTCGGCACGGCCAGGCCCGTGGCGTTGGAAACGGCCGTGCTCTCGATACTGGGCTTGGAGCCGTCCAGGAAGCTGTTGAACATCTTGGGGTTCAGGCCGCCACGCTGCGCCTGCTCGGGCGTCAGGCCGTAGTAGCCCCACACCGTCTCGGGCGTGGATTCGCAGAAATGCGGCAGCCACTTGTGCCCGCGCCCGGCCGCCACCACCGGAAAGCCGCAGGTGCGGGCCCAGTCCACCAGCTCGCAGATCATGGCGGGCTGGTCGCCGTAGGCCAGCGAATAGACCACGCCCGCGGCCTGGGCCTTGCGCGCCAGCAGCGGGCCGCAGAAGGCATCGGCCTCCACGGTCACGTTCACCACATGCTTGCCGTGGGCGAAGGCGTCGAGAATGTGGTCCACCGCCGCCAGCGGGTTGCCCGTGCATTCGACGATCAGCTCGATCTGCGGGTGGCGCACCAGGGCCTGCCAGTCCTCGGTAATCCAGGTCGTGCCCTGCTCCAGCGCCTGCTGGGCAGACGCGGCCTCCGACTGCCCGGGCGCCCATCCCACGCGCGCCAGGCTGGCGCGGGCGTTGGCCGGCGACAGATCGGCAATGCCCACCAGGTGCACGCCCGGCATGCGCGGCACCTGCGCCAGATACATGGCGCCGAACTTGCCCGCGCCGATCAGCCCAATGCGGATGGGACGCCCTTGCCGGGCACGCTGCAGCAGTTTCTGGTGAAGGTTCATGGGTATGGCAAACGATGGAGTGCGCCGCTGCGGCGCGAAACCCCGGCGCCTGCTGGCGCGCGGGCCGGTGGGAATCCCACAGCCACCGTAGCGCAGGGTACGCCCCACGTCTCTTGGGATACGCCCTAGGCCGGGACACCGCCCAGTACCCCACCGCCTGCAAGGCATTGAAAAGGACCGTTATCCTGCGCACGTTCTCGGCCGGCGGGGCGCACCCTTTTGTCGCCGCGCCGCCGCCCACGCCGGCACCATACGCCGGTGCCGCTTTCTTCTTTGCATCCCCGGCTTTCCATGGTGTCTCTTGCTGCGTTGGTGATTCCGCTGCTGGCGGTCTGGCTCTGGGGGCCCGTGCGCGGCATGTCGCGCCGGGCGCGCCTGATGGCCATTGCGCTGACCGCCTTGCTGGGCGTTACTCCGGCCCTGCTGCTCAAGCTCTTGCAGGCCGGCGCGATGGATTACGCCACGCTGGCCTATCTGCAGGTGCCCGGCGGCTGGGTGTTGGGCACGCTGGTGCTGATCATTGCCTTTCTTCTGGCGCGTGATGCCGCATGGCTCGCGGCGCGGGCCGCCGCGCTCATGGGCGGGTGCGACACATGGCACCTGCGACTGCGCGGCAGGCGGTTGACCGGCACCGCCGTGGCACTGGCGCTGGGCGCGGCGGGCTTTGGCACGGCGCAGGGCCTGCAGCCGCCCACGGTGCGTGAACAGTTGGTGCACCTGCCGCAATTGCCCGAGGCCCTGGATGGCCTGCGTGTGGCCGTGCTGGCGGATATCCACGCGAGCCCCATCAACCATACCGCCTACGTGCAGAGCGTGGTGGAGCGCACCCACGCGGCGCGGCCCGACCTGATCGTCCTGCCCGGTGACCTGGTGGATGGCGACGTAGGCAGCAGCGCCGCCTTCGTGGCTCCACTGGCGCAACTGCGCGCACCGCACGGCGTATGGGCCGCGCCCGGCAACCATGAGTACTACGGCGGCTACAACGCCTGGATGGCGGAATTTCGCCGCCTGGGCCTGGGCGTCTTGGCCAACCAGACCCAGGTGCTGCAGGTGAATGGCGCGCGTCTGGCACTGTCCGGCGTGGGCGACCCGGTCTACGGCCGCACCTCTCACCACAATGCCGACCCGCGCGTGCCCGAGGGCGTGCCCCCCGATGTACCCGCGGTGGCCCGGCAGGCGCGCGCGGCGCAGGCCGACTTCCACCTGCTGCTGGCGCACCAGCCCAAGCTCGCGCGCGACAACGCCGCGCACGGCGTGGACCTGCAGGTCTCGGGCCACACGCACGGCGGGCTGATCAGCGGCATGGACCGCTGGCTGGTCGCTCCGTTCAACAACGGTTTCGTGCGCGGGCAATACGACGTGGACGGCATGCGCCTGTTCGTGAGCGCGGGCGCGGGCCTGTGGGCCGGCTTCGCAGTGCGGCTGGGCGTGCAGCCCCATATCGACCTGTTGGTGCTGCGCCGTGGCACAGCGTCGTAAGACCGCGCGACGGCCCGGCGCCGTCAAATAAGTCGGCACGAGGGTACTGCCTGGGCTGCGAGGGGACGCACCTCGCACGCAAAGCCCCGCCATCACCATCGCGACCGTTATGCAACGCGGCAGGCCGCAGAAAAGGTGGGGCTCACGACACGCGAGGGAACGTGTTCCGCATTGCCTCAGCGCAGCACGGTGAAGTAGCGCTCCAGCGCCTCGCGCTCGGTGCGCGTGCGGTTGACGGGTGCGCCCGCGTCTTCCCAGCCCAGCGCCATGCCGCAGACGACCACCTCGCTGGCCGGCAGGTCCAGCGCGTCGCGCACGATCTGCGGGTAGCTCGCCAGCGCACCAATGGCACAGCTGGCCAGCCCCTGGGACTGCGCGGCCAGCATCAGTCCGTGCAGGCACATGCCCAGGTCCATGAAGCCACCTGCGCCGAAACCGCGGTCGATGGTGACGATCAGCGCCACGGGTGCATCAAAGAAGCGGTAGTTGCGCTCGAACTGCGTGGCCCGACCCGCGCCGTCGCCGCGCGCCACACCCAGCGCCCCGTACAGCGCCTGCGCGGCTGCCACCTGGCGTTTGCGCAATGCCAGCGGCATGGGGCGGGGGAAATAGCCATAGTCCTCGGCCTCAGGCACCTGGTCGCGCCACGCCTGGCACAGCGCGGCACTCAGGCGTTCGCGCACCGCGCCCTCCACGGCCCAGAAGCGGCCCGGCTGCAGATTGGCGCCGCTGGGCGCCAGCCGCGCCGCAGCCAGCAACCGCTCCAGCAGCGCGAGGGGCACGGGCCGCGGCAGGAAGGCGCGCACGGAATGGCGCGCCTGCGCCAGCGTCTCGAAGGCGTCCTGCGCCACAGGCATCGTCAGGGGTTTGGTCATTCTCACTCCGGCATTTCCACCCAGGTGGCCGCACCCAGGCCACCCGCACCCGCAATGCACGCCATGCCGCGCAGCGTGCGGTCGGTGCGGTCGGTGCGGTCGGCACCCTGCCGCTGCGCCATCTGCGCCAGCACGCGCACCAGCGCAATGGCGCCCGATGCACCGATGGGGTGCCCGCGCGCCAGGCCGCCCCCGCCCCGGTTGATGGCACCGAGCGGCAAGCCCAGCGCATTGCAGAACGCCAGGCCCTGCGCCGCAAAGGCGTCGTGCAGTTCCAGCGCCTCCAGCGCCGCCCAATCCCAGCCACAGCGTTGCTGCGCGGCGCGTGCCACGTCGACGGCGCAGAGCATGGGCGACTCGGGCGCGCCACCCACGCTGACGCTGCCGCGCCACTGCGCACGCGGCCGCACGCCCCAGCGCGCGCAGGCCGAGGGCGTGGCCAACAGCAGCAGGGCCGCGCCGTCCGCCTTGGGCGACACGGCGACGGTGCTGAGGCTGCAATCCTGGCCGTCCACCGATTGACCGCTGGCCACCGCAGGCATGCGCGCCACACGCGCGGCGCTCAACAGGCGCGGGTAGGCGTCGTGCGCCAACCCCCGCAGCGGCACGATTTCATGGGCCATGGCAGCGCGCGCCGCCACGCTGCGCGCGTGGCTGGCCATGGCGTACGCATCCTGCGCGTGGCGCGTGAGCCCCAGGCGCCGCGCGCCGTCCAGCGCGGCCAGCAGCATGTCGGGGTCGCGCTCGGGCCAGGGCGTGAAGGGTGGCCGGTCATAGGGCTCCGGTGCCTCCTCCGCCTGCAGAGGCCGATGCATGCGCAGGGGTGCGCGGCTCCACGCCTCGGCCCCGCCGGCAACCACGACATCGGCCTGGCCCAGCGCCAGCAGACCGCAGGCATGGGTGACGGCATCCAGCCCCGCGCAGCACTGGCTGTCCAGCGTCACGGCGGGAATGCCCTCGGGGAGGCTGGCCGCCAGCGCCAGCATGCGGGCGGGGTTGCCCCCGGCGCCCAGGGCGTTGCCCAGCACCACGACATCGACGGCCTCGGCCGGCAACCCGGCATCCGCCAGCATGCGCGCCACCAACGGCGCCGCCAGATCGTGCGGCTGGCAGGCCGCGAGCGCCCCGCCGACCGGCGCCACCGGCGTGCGCGCCCAGGCCAATATGGGAATAGCGTTCACCGCCAGCGCTCCAGCGAGGGCGACGGTGCCTGCAGCGCGCGGGCGATGGCTGTGTGGTCGGTCTTGCCGCTGGGCGTCTGCGGCCAGTCGCCCACCCACACCCACCAGTGGCGCGGCGCCTTGTAAGGCTCCAACACCGCGCGGCACCAGGCCGCCAGCTCCAGCGCGCCGGGTGGCGGCGCGTCGCCCTGCCACTGCAGTACCGCCTGCACACGCAGGCCGCGCAAGCCGTCGGCCACACCCTGCAGGCTGGCCTGCGCCACCTGTGGGTGGGCCAGCAGGCGCGCCTCCACTTCCTCAGGGAACAGATTCTTGCCTTGGGTGACGAGCATGCGGTTCTCGCGACCGCACAGGTGCAGCAAACCGCTGTCGTCCACGTAACCCATGTCGCGCACCGAGAGCCAGTCGCCCTCACGCAGGGCGGCGGTGCCGTCGGCGGCGTTCACGTAATCCATGAACAGCATGGAACTGCGCACCCAGATCAGCCCCGGCACGCCCTGCGGCAGCGCGGCGCTGCGGGGATCGGGGCCGATGTGCAGGTCCACGTTGCTGAACGGCCGGCCCACGGCCTGGGTCGGCGCGCCCGGCTCTGCATCCATCCAGGCGACGTAGCTGGCCTCGGATGCACCGTAGAACTCCACGATGCGTGCGCGCGGGAACAACCGGCGCAGCGCGGGCGTGCGCTCGCGCAGCCAGCGCGCGCCGCTGATCAGCACCAGATCCACCCCCTCGATAGGTGCCAGCTGCCGCCGCTCGGCCCACTGCAGCATCAGTACAAGCTGGCTGGGCACTGCCACCAGCAAGGGCGCGCCGCCCGCGCGCAGGATGTCCAGCGCGCGCGGCGCAGAAAAACGCTCCTGCAGCACCGCGCCAGCACCCGTCCACAGGCCCAGCAGCGCGCCGAACAGGAACAGCGAATGCGACATGCGACCAGGCGCCAGCACGCGCGTGGCCGCCGCGACACCAAAGTCCTGCAGGCTGACGCGAAAGCTCTCCACCCAGGAGCGGTGGTGGCGCATGAAGCCCTTGGGCAGGCCCGTGCTGCCCGAGGTGAAGCCCACGTAGAACGGCGACTGCGGCGTGGCCGCTACCGGGCCGCCGGAGCCCAGAGGCAGCCGCCCGGCAACCGCCCGGGCCACACCCGCCGGCCACTGGGGATCGCCCATCGCCGCGCAGCGCCCGCTGGCGATCACGCCCAGGAATTCCACCACCCCCTCCAGCGTGCCGGCATCACCGGGCAGCAGCACGGTGGTCGGCGCGCCTTGCGCATCCCAGTAGCGCGCCCGCGCCTGTACACGGTCGTGCAGCGTCGCGAAGTCCCACTGGGTGGTTTCATTGGCCAGCGCCAGGGAATGCGGCCGCGTGCGGGCCCAGTGCGCCAAGGGGCCATGTACCCACTCGAACAGATCGGGCAGCGCATCGCCCGTCAGCAGTTGCGGCAGGGGCGCCAGCGCCTGCCGCTTGCAAGGGTGGGTGTTCAACGTTCGCGCCCACCAAACGGCCAGTCTGGCAGCGCCTTGGCCACGGTATGCACCACCACCGCGCAGAGCGCGCACTTGACCAGGTCACCGGGCACGAAGACCAGGTCCGCCAGAAAGGCCTTGTCCAGCGGCATCTGCGCCAGCAGCACGAGGCCGGCAATGCCCATGGCATGCAGGAAGACCAGCCCGCCAAGCACGGAAGCGATGAACGCGCTCGCGGCCGTGCGCAGCGGCGTGCCCTGCGGCAGTGTGCGCATCAGCGCGCCTGTCACCCCTGCCGCCAGCGCGTAACCCACCAGGTAGCCGGCCGACGGCGCCATGAACACCCCCAGGCCGCCCCGCCCGCCCGACAGCAGCGGCAGGCCGGCCGCCACGGCCGCCAGGAACAGCAGCATGGACTGAAAGCCCCGGCGCGCGCCCAGCAGGCAGCCGGCCAGCATCACGCCCAGCGACTGCAGTGTGATCGGCACGCCCAGCGGTAGGTCGATCTTGGGAATGAGCCCCATCACGGCCATGAGCGCGGCGAACAGCGCCACCAGCGCCATGGAGTGAGAGGCTTTGCGGGACATGGCAGCAGTCATACAACTCCTTGGGTCGACAAGAAAAAACAGGAATAGTCAGCCGCCCAAACGGGCGTACAGGGCATCGGCCACACGCTGCGCCCCCTGCAGCATCTGCACGGTGAGCGGCGCGATCAGCCGCAGGCCGCCGGCGCGGCCGGTGCGCAGGCGGTGGGCTTCGTCCAGCTTCTTCCACTGCACGAAGAAATGTTCGGTGAACCGCAGCATCAGCGCCAGTTGCAGCGACACGCGCTCCGGCCGCAGGCCAAGGTGCGCCAGGGGCCGCAGCAGCGCATCCAGCACCTGCAGCAAGTCCGTGGGACGCGTGCTCACGGTGAGCGCCACCCCCAGTGTGGAGGCGCAGGCCAGGCGCAGCGCGCTCACCGCCGCCACCTCGGGACGGCCCATCCACAGGTGAAAGCCCGCCACCAGCGCCGCAGCGATGAGCACCGACACGATGAGCCGGCGCGCCACGCGCGTGGCCGGCCCCAGGCTCCACCACAACAGTGCGCACGCCACGCCCGCCGCCGCCAACGCCCCCGGCGCCGACAGCACGAACAGCAACGTGCCCAGCACCGCCATGCCGGCCAGCTTGCACCCCGCGGGCCAGCGGTGCAGCCAGGTGAGGTGTTCGCTGTAGAGGCTACCCATGGCATTGCATCCTTCGCTCAGCCGCGGCGCGCATACGGGCATGTGGCATGCCCGCCGCGGCGCGGGCCCGCGCCACCTGTTGGGCAACGGCGGCTTCATACGCCGCGCACACATCGTGGCCGCGGCCGTCCGCCTGCACCCGGCCTTCATGCAGCCAGACCACGCGCGGGTAGTCGCGCACATGCTCCAGCACATGGGTGGACACCACCACCTGCCGCCCGCAGGCGGCAATGTCATCGGCCAGCCGTGCCTGCCCCTGCAGGTCCAGGCTGGCGAAGGGTTCGTCCAGCAACAGCGTTCGCGGCCCGGCGAGCAGCAATGCAAGCCAACAAACGTGCTGGCGCTGGCCCTGGCTCAACGCCCCGACCGCGCGCGCGGCCCAGTCGGCAAGGCCCCGTTCGGCCAGGAAGGCGCGGGCGCGCGCCAGCGCATCACGCCGGGACAGGCCCTGCGGTTGCAGGCCCAGGGCGAGCTCCTCTTCCACCGTGGGAAAGATGATTTGATCGTCGGGGTTCTGGAACATCATGCCAACGCGCTGGGCCCGCAATTGCCCTTGCGGCAGTGCCTGCAAGTCCTGCCCGTGCGACAGCACCTGGCCGTCGTCGGGCACCTCCAGCGCGCACAACAGCCGCAGCAGGCTGGTCTTGCCTGCGCCGTTGTGGCCGATCAGTCCAATGCGCGGCTCGGCCAGCGTGAGATCAAGCCCGTCAAAGACCTGCGTGACACCGCGGCGCAGGCGCACCTGCCGCACTTGCAGCACTGGAGCGTCAGAGGGGTGAGAGGAACAGGAGGGGAGCATGCCAAAAAGCCAAGCAAATTCGCCGCGGATTCTACGCCCCTTAAAAATCCTTTTCTTTCAGCAAAAAGCATCTATTGCCAATCAATTTACATTAATAAGCAGGCAAATCACATCCGCAACCTTCAGCAAAAGAGCACAAAAATCCGGCCCTTTCAACGCAGTTATCTTCAACTGGGCTCATTTGCGACAACCCACCCTCTTCATGCGACCATCTGCATCCTTTATCGCGTCATCTACCGCGAAAAATGATGCATGGTCTATCCCGGAACCGTACATCCAGCGAAGACAATAGGTGTCCTGTTCGCCGCCTCCCGCCCATGAAGACCTCTTCCACCGCTCTTGAACGCCGCAATCTCGGCCTGCTGGTCGCCGCCCAGTCATTGGGTGGCGCCTCGCCCCCCATCATCATTTCGCTCGGGGGCTTGGTGGGCCAGATGCTGTCGAGCACGCCTACCGCCAGCACGCTGCCCGTGAGCCTGTACCAGCTGGGCCTGGCGCTCTCTACCCTGCCCGCGGCATGGCTCATGCACCGCGCGAGCCGCCGCACGGCCTATCTGCTGGGCGCGGTGCTGGGCGTACTGTCGGGCTTGATCGCGGCCTGGGGCATCAGCCAGTCGGACTTCCTGCTGTTCTGCCTGGGCACGACGCTGGCGGGCTTCTACGGCGCCTGCGTGCAGAGCTACCGCTTCGCCGCGATCGACGCGGTGGGCGACACCACGCGCCACGCCAGCGCCATATCGCGTGTCATGGTGGGCGGGCTGATCGCGGCCATCATTGGCCCGCAGGTGGTGATCTGGACGCGCGACAGCCTGCCCGCCACGCCGTTCGCCGGCAGTTTCTACAGCCAGGCCGCGCTTGCGCTGCTGGCGTTGCCGCTGCTGCTGGCTCTGCGCCTGCCGCCCGCGCCGCCGCGTGCCGAGTCGCATGGCGCGCGGCCGCTGTCGCAGATCGCGCGCACGCCGCAGTTCATCGTGGCGGCGATCGCGGGCGTGGTGAGCTATGGGCTGATGGCCTTTCTCATGACGGCCGCTCCCATGGCCATGGTGGGCTGCGGGCACAGCGTGGGCGAAGCCGCCCTGGGCATCCAGTGGCATGTGCTCGCCATGTTTGCACCCAGCTTCTTCACCGGCCGTCTGATCGCCCGTTGGGGCAAGCGCGCCGTAACGGGCCTGGGGCTGGTGCTGATTGCCGCGTCGGGCCTGCTGGCGCTGATGGGGTTGGCGCTCACCCATTTCTGGGGCGCTCTGGTGCTGCTGGGCGTGGGCTGGAACTTCGGCTTCATCGGCGCCACGGCCCTGCTGGCCGACTGCCACCGCCCGTCCGAGCGTGCCAAGGTGCAGGCGCTGAACGACTTCCTGGTCTTCGGCACCGTGGCCGTGGCGTCCTTCGGCTCGGGCCAGTTGCTGCACAGCGTCGGCTGGGGCGGCATCAACGCCGGCATGCTGCCCATGGTGGCGGTGGTGCTGGCGCTGCTGGGCTGGCAGAGCCTGCGCCAGCGCCGCGGGGCCGCTACCCAAGGCTGATTACTCCTTTTTTTATAGCTGCCAGCACTTTATCAGTAAGCGCTACAGCACAAAAAATGCCTTGACGCTACGCCCCGTGCGCTACAACGGCAGCCAGCGCCGCCACGCTGCCACGCGCCTGGGCGGCGGCACGTCGCGCACACCCCGGCTGCGCAGCAGTGCGGCCAGTTCACCGCGGCCATGGCGCAGCGCAGCCTGCAGCGGCGTGAGCCCGTCGAACTCCGACAGCAGGTGCGGATCCGCCCCGTGCTCCAGCAGGTAGCGCGCCACCGCATCGTGGCCCTGCACCAGGCTGGCGACGAGCGGCGTGCACAGCACCTCGGGGTGCTGGTAGTTGGGATCCACGCCCGCGCTGATGTGATAGCGCACCCGGGCCAGATCCCCCGCGGAGGCGGCGGCGTACAGGTCTTTCCAGTCTCCGGCGGACATGGGCGCTCCTTTCATCGGGTTCTCATACGGCACTGCCGCGCAATATAGACGCAGCAGTACGCGCGGCACACCGGGGAGCCCCCATGGCAACCGCCCGCTATCGCGATGGACTGGTCCATACTCCCGGCGAGCGGTACCAGCCCGGCGCCGCCTTCTTCAGGAGCGTGCGTGCAATCGGCGAGTGAGCAGTGGTTTGACGAGGCGTACTACCAGCGCTACTACTTCGACAAAAAAACCAGCGTGGTGGACCCCGGCCATGCGCAGCGGCTGGGCAGCTTCGTCTGCAGCTATCTGCACTACCTGCGCGTGCCCGTGGCACGGGTGCTGGACGTGGGCTGCGGCATCGGCCTGTGGCGGGACATGGTGCAGCACCACCTGCCCGGCGCGCTCTACCAGGGCGTGGAATACAGCCCCTACCTGTGCGAGCGTTTTGGGTGGGAGCGCGGCTCGGTGGTGGACTACACGGCGCGCGAGCCTTTCGACTTCGTCATCTGCCAGGGCGTGCTGCCTTACCTGGGCACGCAGGACCTGGCGCGGGCGCTGGACAACCTGGGGCGCCTGTGCCGCGGCGCGCTGTACCTGGAGGCCGTCACGCGCGAGGACTACGAGCGCGACATCATCGACGAAGACCTGACCGACCCGCGCCTGTACCGCCACCGCGCGTCGCTGTACCGCCGCGGCCTTGCGCGGCACTTCATCGACATGGGCGGGGGCCTGTGGCTCAGCCGCCAGGCGCAGGTGCCGCTGTTCGCCCTGGAGGCCCCGGGACAGTAGCAGCGCTCATTGATTGATAGCTGCCCGCGCTTGACCGGTGGGCGTCAGACGCAAAAAAGGCCGTGAATCCTCACGGCCTTTTTTGTCACCTATTGCATGCGTTTAGTCCGCCGTAGCGCCCGATGCCTTGACCGCAGCACCCCACTTCTGAATGTCGGCGGCGATCAGCTTGGCAAAGTCGGCCGTGCTCAGGCCATAGGCCTCGGCGCCCAGGTCGGAGATTTTCTGCTTCACATTCTCCTGGGCCAGGATCTCACGCACATATTTGTTCATGCGCTCGGCCAGGTCCTTGGGCAGGCCCTTGGAGCCGATCATGCCGTACCAGGGCTCGGCCTCGAAGCCAGGGAAGCCCTGCTCCGCCAGCGGCTTCACGCCCGGGAACTTGGGCGAGGCGGTCTTGCTGGTGATGGCCAGCGCCTTGATCTTGCCGGCCTCGATCTGCGGCTTGAGCGGCACGGGGTTGTCGATGGCGTACTGCACTTCGTTGGACATTACGGCCAGCACCAGCGGCGCGGAGCCCTTGTACGGCACGTGCATGGTCTTGGCCTTGGCCTGCATGTGGAACATCTCCACGATCATGTGCTGGGGCGAGCCCGCGCCGGCCGAGCCGAAGTTGATCTTGTCGGCCTTGATGAGCTTGAGCAGCTCGTCCACCGAGTTGATGCCCGAGTTGGCGCCCGTGACCAGCAGGAACGGCGCCTTGGCCAGCGGGGTGATGGGCGTGAGGTCCTTCACCGGGTCGTAGGGCACGTTCTTGTACAGCGTGGGCGAGATCACCACCGGGCTGCTGGAGCCCACCAGGAAGGTGCCGCCGTCGGGCTTGGCGCGGCTCACGTAGGCGGTGGCGATATTGCCGTTGGCACCGGCCTTGCTTTCCACGATCACGCTGGCAGTGATGCGCTTTTCCAGCTCGTTGGCGATGATGCGCGCCAGCATGTCGCTGGTGCCGCCGGGTGCATAGGGCTGCACCAGCGTGATGGTCTTGACCGGCCAGGCATCCTTGGCCAGCGCCATCGTGGGTGCGCCTGCGGCCAGGGCCAGGACTGCGCCAGCGGCAAGAACGGTTCTGCGGAACATAAGCTCTCCTTCATTGAAGGCCCTTGTGGGGCCGGTGTACGAGGCCCGCGAAGGGCCGCTTGCAGAAAAGAAAAAGCGTCCGCTGGGGCGAACGCATCATCAGGGTTAACCCTTTGATGGTAACCGGAAAGACAATTTCACCGTCTCCGCCATAGGCCCCCGCGTGCCCGCGGTCACGCCACGGTGGCTTGCAGCGGAACTTCGCACTCACCCGAAAGTCATCACCCTGAATTGGTAGCGACATTTGGTAACCCGCCCCCTGTGGACGGCCCCTAGAATCCGACGGCCGGGCGCAGATCCGGCGCGGCACGCAGCGCGTGCCCACGACCGCAGGACCGCTTTTCACGGCCTACCTTACCGACACAGGAGCGAAGGGTGCCGCGCCGTCCTCAGTGACGGCTGGCAGTGTCGACCACTCCCAGCCAGCGCAATGCGGCCAGGCACGGCCTGGGCAGCGCATCGGACTGGCGACAAGCCCATTCCGGGTCGGGATGTGATTGGTGATGAACACGGCGGGCGCCAGGCCTGCCCAGCAATGGAGGTGCCGCGTTTTGGCAGACAAAATGGACAACCCCCGGGTGAACCCCCTCAGCCATGACGGCCGCGCGCTGAGCCTGGCCTACAACAGCGCACTGGACGGACTGCGCGGCGTGGCGATCCTGCTGGTGATCCTGTCGCACGCCCATGCGCCGCTGTTCGACGGCGCGTTCTACGGGGTGGACCTGTTCTTCGTGCTCAGCGGTTTCCTGATCACCTCGTTGCTGCTGCAGGAACTGCAAAGCAACGGCCGGCTGGACTACTGGCGTTTTTACCGCCGCCGCTTCTTCCGCCTGATGCCCGCGCTGGCGCTGTTCCTGGGGGCGTACTGCGTGTTCGCGCCGCTGCTGTGGCCGGACCTCACGGACGTGTATTCCGACGCGCTGGTGTCCCTGTTGTACCTGGCCGACTACGGCATCGCCTTCTTCGACAGCCCCGACACGCTGCTGCACATGTGGTCGCTGTCGGTGGAAGAGCACTTCTATCTGGTCTGGCCGCCGCTCCTGGTGGTGTTGGCGCGCTTCACGCCGCGCGGCGCGCTGTGGCGCCCGGTGCTGGGCCTGCTGGTGCTGGCGTGGGCCTGGCGCGTGCTGTGGGTGGCGCAGGGCCAGCAGTTCTACGAGATTTTCTTCCGCTTCGACACCCGCGCCACGGGCCTGCTGGCCGGCAGCCTGCTGGCCACGCTGTTGCACGAGCAACCCGCCTGGTTTCAGGCGCTGCGCCAGCGATTGCACCATTTCATGTGGGTGGTGCTGGCCGTGCCGCTGCTGATGGCCCAGTCCTGGGACGACATGAACGCCATGCTCTGGGGCATGACGGTGGTGGAATGCGCCGCCCTGGTGGTGCTGCTGGCGGTGCAGCAGCACCGCGGCGCGCTGCACCAGATGCTGAGCGCACCGGCCCTGATTCTGGTGGGCAAGCTGTCGTACGGCATCTACCTGTGGCACTACCCCGTGGTGCGCTACCTGCGCGCCGACCTGCCGTGGCCGGCCGTGGTGGTGCTGGGCTTCCTGATCTCGGCGGCGCTGGCGGCGCTGTCGTACTACACCGTGGAACGCTGGGCCATGCGCTGGCGCGATGCCCGCCCGGCCCAGCGCAAGCCGGCCCCCGTGCGGACGGCCCGGCCGGCTGCCGCACGTGGTTCGCTGGCGCTGTCGGCGCGCGGCGGGCGCTGATGGCCGCGTGGGCAGCTATTATTTGAATAGCTGTCTGCGCTTGTCCTGCGGTGGATTCCAAAAGAAAACCCTTCAGAAACTATCACAATCAAGCGCTGGCAGCTATTATTTAAGGAGCACTCCTCCTCCCTCCCCGCGCTGCCCGCGGCACGGCGCGCAGCCCGCTACACTGCGGCCTGCGCTTGCTGGCGCCCCTGCCCTGGTACAGGCGCACGGGAAGCCGCGAGCGCTTTTCGTCTCCGCCCCTCTTTTCACCGCTCCACCGCCAACCCTTTGACGCACCGCCCATGTCCACGGTCTTCAACTTCACCTTCGTTCCCTGGTTCCGGTCCGTGGCGCCGTACATCCACAAGTTCCGGCACCAGACCTTCGTGGTGGGCCTGACGGGTGAGGCCATCGCCGCGGGCAAGCTGCAGAGCATCGTGCAGGACCTGGCGATGATCCAGGCCATGGGCGTGAAGATCGTGTTGGTGCATGGCTTTCGCCCGCAGGTCAACGAACAGCTGCACGCCAAGGGGCACGCCCCGCGCTACTCGCACGGCATGCGCGTGACCGATTCCGTGGCGCTGGACTGCGCCCAGGAGGCTGCGGGCCAGCTGCGCTATGAGATCGAGGCCGCCTTCAGCCAAGGCCTGCCCAACACGCCCATGGCGGGCTCGCGCGTGCGCGTGATCTCCGGCAACTTCCTCACGGCGCGGCCCGTCGGCATCGTGGACGGCGTGGACTTCAAGCACTCGGGCCTGGTGCGCAAGGTGGACGTGGAAGGCATCCGCCGCACGCTGGAGTCCGACGCCATGGTGCTCATCTCGCCCTTCGGCTTCTCGCCCACGGGCGAGGCTTTCAACCTGGCCATGGAGGAAGTCGCCACACGCGTGGCCACCGAGCTCAAGGCAGACAAGCTGCTGTTCCTGACCGAAGTGCCGGGCATCCGCATCCAGCCGCTGGAACCCGACGCCGAGGACAACCCCATCGACACCGAACTGCCCCTGGCCGCAGCGCGCCAGCTGCTGGCCCAGTTGCCGCCCGCGCAGCAGCCGACCGATGTGGGTTTTTACCTGCAGCATTGCGTGAGGGCCTGCGAGCACGGCGTGGAGCGCAGCCATATCCTGCCGTTCGCGGTGGACGGCGCGCTGCTGCTGGAGATCTACGTGCACGACGGCATCGGCACCATGGTCATCGACGAAAAGCTGGAAGAGCTGCGCGAAGCCACCATCGACGATGTGGGCGGCATCATCCAGCTCATCGAGCCGTTCGAGCGCGACGGCACGCTGGTCAAGCGCGACCGCACCGAGATCGAGCGCGACATCGCCGCCTACACCGTGATCGAGCACGACGGCGTGATCTTCGGCTGCGCCGCGCTCTACCCCTACCCGGAGGCCGGCACGGCCGAGATGGCCGCCGTCACCGTGTCCCCGCAAAGCCAGGGCACGGGCGACGGCGAGAAGCTGCTTAAGCGCATCGAGCAGCGCGCGCGCATGCTGGGCCTGTCCAGCATCTTCGTGCTGACCACGCGCACCATGCACTGGTTCATCAAGCGGGGCTTTTCGCCCGTGGACCCCGACTGGCTGCCCGACGCACGCAAGCGCAAGTACAACTGGGACCGCAAGAGCCAGGTGCTGGTCAAGAAGCTCTGAGCCAAGCTGTGGCGAGCCGCCCTACCTGCGCGATGGCCACGTCGCGCTGCGCGGGCGCGGCCGGGCACTCGGTCAGGTAGCAGGCCACCACGGCAGGCGCGCCCTGCCCCGGCGCTGGCCGCACCACGCCCACGTCGTTGGCCGTGCCCTCGGCGGTGCCGGTCTTTTCCCCGACCCGCCAGCCGGGCGGCATGCCGGCGCGCAAGCGCTTGTCGCCCGTAAGGTTGCCCAGCAGCCAAGCCTGCAGTTGCGCGCGCGATGGCGGCGCCAGCGCCTCGCCCATTACCAGCATTTGCACGGTGCACAGCATGGTCAGCGGCGTGGTCGTGTCGCGCACTTCGCCGGGCGGCACGTCGTTCAGCGCGGGTTCTGTGCGGTCCAGGCGCGTGTGGGTGTCGCCCAGCCCCCGAAGCCACGCCGTCAGGCCCGCAGGCCCGCCCTGCCGGCGCAGCAGCAGGTTGGCCGCGGTGTTGTCGCTCAGCACCATGGTGGCTTCGCGCAGCTCGGCCACCGTCATGCCCTCCCGGTCTGCATGCGGCTCGGTCCGCGGCGAGTATTCCACCAGGTCGCCTCGGCCGAAACCCACGCGCGCGTCCAGGCTCTCGCGCTCTGCGTCCGGCAGTACTGGCTATTCCGTCTCAAGTCGCGCCCGCCCACAGCGGCGCTGCAGGCGTTCCGCGCCTGGCTGCTGCGCGAGACAACACCGGGCGGCTGAGGCGGCCCCGCCGCACACAGGGCCTATGGCGCGGCTAAAAACAATGCCATGGACGTTGGACGGGCCGTCGATTCCGGCTGGCTGCCTGATGCCACACCGTGCCGGAGCTCGCATTCAGGGAGAACTCAAGCGCTGAAGCTCAAGTTTTGTATTCGACGAGGATCTCACGGTAATGCGTGGTGCCGGCATTCTTGGCGCTGTGCTTGGCAGGGATCTTGACGCCCTTGCAAATCTCAGACATCACCTCGATAAACCCGTCCTCCACCTTCAGTGAATAGACCGCCCCGGTAGGGACCTCCAGAGTCCCCAGGTCGTTTCCATGCTCATCGAACACCTGCAGATCCGTCCCCTGGATGGAATACCACACGTATGAATGCTCATGCGTATGGATCGGGGTCTGCTCACCTGGCTTCAACTCGAAGTTCCACACGATCACCTTATCGTTTTCGAAAAGTTTCTCACTACCAACACCGGCCATGTTTGTCTCCTTGGATTGGGGTTGAAAAGCTTGACGCGCTAAATAAGCTGCGGCCAGAAGGTGTGTCTATTAGCATTCACCAATCTGACTATACAAGTGTAGACAGTTCCCCAAAAACAGACAACGTGATGAAGTTCTGGTTTTCACGGATGCATAGAAAAGTCACGCGGGTTCCTGGTACCGCTGTTGTTCGTCTTAGGCCCCTCGGCTCGCACAGCCATAGTGTCCCGACTACCTGGCCATGGATGCGGGCAACGGCTTCGCCCAGCCAGCCTGGCAGGCGGCCTACCCGGCGCTGATGGCTAAGGCACGGGCCAACGGCATCGCACTGCTGGCCGTCCGCAATTCGCGCCACTTCGCCGCCCTGTGGCCCGACGTGGAGCCCCTGGCGCGCGACGGCTTGGTGGCGCTGGCTCTGGTCAACAGCATGGCCTGCGTGGTGCCCAGCGGCGGCACCCAGGCGCTGTTCGGTACCAACCCCACTGCCTTTGCCGCGCCGCGCGCCGGGCACGACCCGCTGGTGTTCGACCTGGCGACCAGCGCCATCGCCCCTGGCGAAATCAGATCGCTGCGCGCCATGCCATCGCCGAGCGCTGCGAAACCCTGGCGCGCCCTGGGCGGAGCGGGCCAGACCCGCCAGCCGGCTGAAGTCCCGCCCTGCCAGCGCGGCCCTGCAGGCCTTCCGCGCCTGGCTGCTGCGCGAAGCGCATCCCGCCGGTTGATGCGCCCACCTGCGGCACGGGCGCGCCCCAGTCTCCGCAGCTCCTCACGTCCGACCCTGCCCTGCAAGCCGGCGCTCGGCACCTGAAACGCCCCTGAGCCAAGAGCGCGCCCATCCGGGCAGCCGCCGGGGCGGGCCTGCGGCGCTGGACTCCCGGCGGAACGGGATGCACCGCCGTCGCCGCACCACCGCCTTCCCGGCCTGTCCAGCCGCTCAGGGTTGTTACACCAAGCTCAAGCCAGCCGGCCCATGTTGGTGAAAACCATGAGGCAGTTGTGTTGACCACCTTATTCACAAGTGTCTACACTTTGTTAGACACTGGTGTTGAACGCATTTTCGAAGAAGGTGGAGAGGCGTGGCTCCCGGATATTCATGGGCATGTGCTGGCAGGTCGACCGGTTGCAGATATCTCGGCAGAGATGGAGCGGCGGTGCCGGCCAGAGCGTTCCCAGGCCTGAGCAGGCACGGCACTTCGCTGGTCCCGCAAAGGAGGGCACAGCCGGCGGACGACTGCCGCCGCAGCTGCGCGCCCAACCCTGGTGCAGCGGTTTCCTTTGCCATCAACGATTTGCGTCTCTTATGGGAAATCCGGCCGGACGGCATCGTCCACCCGGCACGTTTCTCGGCAGCAGATAGCAGTGAACACACAGCTGCCTTCACTTTTGGAGGCAGTTCTTCCCAACCTAAGGAGTGACCGACATGACCATCCAGCGCATCAAGACCAACAACCGCATGAGCCAGGCCGTGGTGGCCAACGGCTTCGTCTTCCTGGCCGGCCAGGTGGCGGACGACACCTCGGCCAGCGTGGCCGGGCAGACCCGGCAGATCCTGGACAAGATCGACGCGCTGCTGGCCGAAACCGGCTGCGACAAGACCAAGATCGTGCAAGCCACCATCTGGCTGGCAGACCACAAGACCTTTGCCGAGATGAACGAGGTGTGGGACGCCTGGGTGCCCGTCGGCCACGCCCCGGCGCGCGCCTGCGTCGAGTCCGCCCTGGCCTTCCCGCCCTACACGGTGGAAATCGGCGTCGTCGCCGCCCTCTGACGCACGGCCGCAAGAAGAAGGTTTCATCCATGCATACCGTCGTTCTGGGCGCCGGCGTCGCGGGCATCACCACCGCCTGGTATCTGGCCGCGCAGGGCCGCCAGGTGACGGTGATCGACCGCCAGCCGCTGGCTGCCAGCGAGACCAGCTACGCCAACGCCGGCATGGTCGCGCCCGGCCACTCCTACACCTGGGCGTCGCCGCGCGCGCCCGGCGTGCTGTGGCGCTCGCTGCGCGACAGCAGCCAGGCGCTGCGCCTGAAACTCAACGCCGACCCGCACATGTGGCTCTGGCTGTGGAAGTTCTTGCAGAACTGCACGGCCGAGCGCTCGCGCATCAACACCGGCCGCAAGCTGGTGCTGTGCCGCTACTCGCAGGAGCAGCTGCAGGCGCTGACCGCCGCGCAGGGCCTGCAATACGAGCGCATCAGCCAGGGCGCGCTGTACATGTACCGCGACGCCGCCTCGTTCCAGCGCGGCCAGGCCAACATGCGCATCCTGTCGGACGGCGGCATGCGCCTGGACGTGCTGGACACGGACGGCGTGGTCGAGCGCGAACCGGCGCTGGCCTCGGCCCGCGCCCACATCGCCGGCGCCATCTACTGCCCCAGCGACGAGAGCGGCGATGCGCGCATGTTCACCCGCGCCCTGGCCGAGCGCTGCCGCGCGGCGGGCGTGCGCTTTCTCATGGACACATCCATCGACCGCATCGAGGCGCAGGGCGACCGCATCGCCGCCGTGCACACCAGCGCCGGGCCTATCACGGGGGACGAGTACGTGCTGTCGCTGGGCAGCTATTCGCCCATCCTGGCGCGGCCGCTGGGCTACCGCCTGCCCATCTACCCGGTCAAGGGCTACTCGGTCACCTTCCCCGTCGGCGAAGGGCACCTGCCTCCTACCCTGTCGGGCGTGGACGAGAACAACCTCGTCGCCTGGGCGCGCTTTGGCAATCGGCTGCGCTTCACGGCCACGGCCGAATTCAGCGGCTATGACACGCGGCACAGCCCGCGCGACTTCGAGCCCATGCTGCGCGCGGCGCGCCAGCTGTTCCCCAGCGGCGCCGACTGGAGCCAGCCGGACTACTGGGCCGGCCTGCGCCCCATGACGCCGGAGAACACGCCCATCCTGGGCGCCAGCCGGCACCGCAACCTGTTCCTGAACACCGGCCACGGCCACATGGGCTGGACCATGGCCTGCGGCACCGCGCAAATCGTGGCCGACCTGATGGACGGCCGCAAACCCGCCATCGACATTACCGGGATGACCCTCGCATGAACGACACCGCAACCCTGGAGCACAGCCCCTACACGGTGCTGCCCTTCACCATGGACGAGGGCCTGATGGCCCGCGCCGCCATCGGCCTGGTGGTGCTGGCCACCGACCAGACGCTGGAGCACGAGTGGCGCCAGATCATCGACCTGCCCGGCGTGGCCTTCTTCGAATCGCGCCTGTACAACTCGCCCGACATCACGCCCGCCAACCTGGCGGCGATGGAAAAGGACATCACCGCCGCCGTAGAGCTGATCGTGCCCGACGTGCCGCTGCAGGTAGTGGCCTTCGGCTGCACCTCCGGCTCCATCGTGATCGGCGAGGAGCAGGTGGCCCAGCGCGTGCGCAACGCCCGCCCCGGCGTGGCCGTGACCACGCCCATCACCGGCGCGGTGGCCGGCCTGAAGGCCCTGGGCGCGCGGCGCGTGGCCCTCATCACGCCCTATGTGCAAAGCGTGAACCAGCTGTTCGAGGGCCACCTGCAGTCCCGCGATCTGCAGGTCAGCCGCATCGCCACCTTCAACCATAGCAACGACAACGAGGTGGCGCGCATCGACGCCGCCTCGCTGCGCGCGGCCATCCTGGCCACGGGCGCGCACGGCGACGTGGACGCGGTCTTCGTCTCGTGCACCAGCCTGCGCATGGCCACGCTGATCGCCAGCGTGGAGCAGGAGCTGGGCAAGCCCGTCATCGCCAGCAATTCCGCCATGGCCTGGCACGCGCTGCGCCTGGCCGGCGTGCGCGACGCGCTGCCGCAGTTCGGCCGCCTGTTCGAGATCTGAAGCCCCCCGTGCGCTTTCCTTTCCTCACCACAACCACGACAGGAGACATCACCATGCGTACATCCGCTCTCTCACGCCGCCACCTGGGCGCCCTCGTAGCAGCCGCGTCCCTGCTCGCCCTGGCCGGCGGCAAGGCCTGGGCGCAGGACAGCATCAACATCGGCGCCGTGCTGTCGCTCACCGGCGCCAACGCCACCGTGGGCGAGGACGTGCGCCGCGGCGTCATGCTGGGCGTAGAGCACGTCAACGCCAAGGGCGGCGTGCTCGGCAAGAAGATCAACGTCATCGTCGAGGACTCGGGCGGCAACCCGACCACGGCGCTGAACGCCGCGCGCAAGCTGGCCACCGTGGACAAGGTGCCGGTGGTGATGGGTGAATACTCCTCGGGCATCACCCTGCCCATGGCCCAGTACCTGGTCAAGGAAGGCGTGACCCACCTGAACATCAACAGCAGCAGCACCAAGGTGCGCCAGCTGGGTGCCACCTCGTTCAGCCTGGTGGGCCTGGAGGATTACAGCAACAGGTTCGCCGCCTCCGACACCTACGCCCTGGGTCTGCGCCGCGTGGCCATGATCGCGCCCAACAACGCCTACGGCCAGGGCGTGCTGGAGGGCTACAAGGCCGAGTTCGAGAAGCTGGGCGGCAAAGTGGTGACCGAGGTGCTCTACACCGCCGGCCAGTCCACCTACCGCCGCGAGCTGCAGCAGATGGCGCGCAGCAACCCCGACGCCTATGTCTATACCGCCTACGGCCAGGAGTCGGCCGTGATCAACCGCGAGGCCGAAGAGCTCGGCCTGCGCAAGGTGCCGTGGTACGCCATTCTCATGACCATGAGCCTGTCGGACACGCCGCCTGCCATCGCCAACGGCCAGATCGGCATGGAGCTGGGCTCGGTGCAGGGCGAGGCGGGCAAGGCCTATGCCGAGGCCTTCAAGGCCAAGTACAAGGAAGGCTTCAAGACCTCCTACACCGGCTACGGCTACGACGGCGTGCTCATGACGGCCGCCGCCATCGAGAAGGCCCAGGCCACCACGCCGGCCGCCATCCAGGCCGCGCTCAAGGAGCTGGGCGCCTCTGGCTACCAGGGCGTGACCGGCCTGATCCGCTTCGACCAGGACCGCCAGCGCATCGACCCGCCCTACGACAAGCACAAGTTCGAGAACGGCAAGTTGGCGCCGCGCTGATCCCCGCCCCTGGCGCAGGCCGGGCCCGGCCTGCGCCCACTTTTTGTTGCCCGAGATTCCCCGATGCTTCAATTCCTCGTCGACACGATATTGCGTGCCTCCGACCTGGCGCTCATCGCGCTGGGCCTGAGCATGCTCTACGGTCTGGTGAAGTTTCCCAACGTGGCGCACGTGCAGTACGCCATGTTCGGCGCCTACGTCACCTACGCCCTGCAGTCCCGGGGCGTTCCGCTGGTCGGCGCCCTGCTGGCCGGCAGCGCCGCTGCAGGGCTGCTCACGCTGCTTTTGCAGGTGCTGGTGTTCCAGCGCCTGCTGCGCGGCGGCCCGGCGATCGCCATGATCGGCTCGCTGGCCGTGGCCATGCTGGTCATCGCCGCCATGCAGGGGCTGGCCGGCTCGTTCCCGCGCATGTTCGACCTGCCGCGCGCGGAGCCGCTGGTGATCGGCGGGGCCCGCATCGCCTGGACGCAGCTGTACCTGATGGGCACCACCATCGTGCTGCTGACGCTGTTCATGCTGGTGCTGTTCCATACCCGGCTGGGGCGCGCCATGCGGGCGCTGTCGAGCAACCCCATGCTGGCCAACGCCTCGGGCCTGAACGCCGCGCGCATCACCTATTTCGTCAGCTTCGCCAGCGGCGCCATCGCCGGACTGGGCGGCAGCATGCTGGCGCTGTCCACCGGCGCGCACATCAACCTGGGCAACGACCTGCTGCTCCCGGTGTTCGCCGCCGCCATCCTGGGCGGGCTGGGCAACCCCATCGGCGCGGTGTTCGGCGCGCTGCTGATCGCGCTGACCGAGACCGCCGTCACCAACCTGAACTTCGGCCCCATCCTGGGGCGCGAGCTGGCCTTCATGCCCGTGGGCTACATCTCCGCCGCCTCGTTCCTGATCCTGCTGCTGGCGCTGCTCTTCAAGCCCTACGGGCTGTTCGACCGGGAGGTCCGCCGTGTTTGACTTCACCGTTTCCACCGTCACCATCGCCGGCATCTACGCGCTGATGGCCCTGGGCCTGAACCTGCAGGCGGGCTACGCCGGCATGCTGAACTTCGGCCACATCGCCTTCGCCGGCCTGGGTGCCTACGCCGCCGGCATCGGCTTCGGCCTGGGCTGGGGCCCGCTGCCCAGCCTGGCGCTGGGCCTGGGCCTGGCCATGCTGCTGGGCGCCTTCATGGCCGGCCTGGGCCGCAAGCTGGCCGCCGACTACTGGGGCATCGCCACGCTGGCCATCGCCGAGATCCTGCGCACCATCGCCACCAACGAAGGGTGGCTGACCGGCGGCGCCAATGGCATCAGCGCCATCCCCGCGCTGTTCGATGGCCTGACGCGGCCCTGGAACGCCGTGGCCTTCCTGGCGCTGGTGCTGGCCGTGCTGGCCGCCGCCGCCTGGCTGTGCGCGCGCCTGGGCAACGGCCGCTTCGGCCGCGCCCTGCGCCTGATGCGCGAGGAGCCGCAGCTGGCCACCTGCCTGGGCTACAACCTGCGCACCCTGAAGACGCGCGCCATCATGGCCAGCGCCGCCGTCACTGCGCTGGGCGGCTTTCTATACGCCCACTACATGAGCTTCGCGGGGCCCGAGTACATGCTGGCTTCCGAGACCTTCCTGCTGTGGACCATGGTCATGATCGGCGGCCTGGGCAACACCCTGGGCGTGCTGGTGGGCGTGGTGGCGGTGCAGGCGGCGCACGTCGTCGTGCCCTTCGCCAAGGACTGGATCGGCTTTGACTCCGACGTGGCCGGCGCGCTGCGCCTGGGGATGATCGGCGCCATCCTGCTGGCCTGCCTGCTGTGGCGCAGCGAGGGCCTGGTGCCCGAAAAACTGCGGAGGATCGCATGAACCCCCTGCTTCAAGTGAAGGACATCGCCAAGGCCTTCGGCGGCAACCAGGTGCTGCACGGCGTGGATTTTTCCATTGCCCCCGGCGAGATCGTCGGCCTGCTGGGTCCCAACGGCTCGGGCAAGAGCACGCTGCTCAACACCGTCACCGGCTTCGAGGCCATCGACCGCGGCGCCATCGAGTTCGAGGGCCGGCGCATCGACCAGGTGCCGGCGCACCGCATCGTCGCCGCCGGCGTGGGCCGCACCTTCCAGCTGCCCTCCATGCCGCGCAAGATGTCGGTCATGGAGGTGGCCATGGCCGCCGCCACGGCGCATCACGGCGTGTGGGGCACGCTGCTGGGCCTGGCCGGCGCGCGCCAGGCCGAGGCCGCCGCCCACGCCAAGGCCACCGCGCTGCTGGATCAATTGCTTTTGACCCACGTGCGCGACCTGCCCGCGGCGGCCCTGTCGGGCGGGCAGAAGAAGCTGCTGGGCATCGTCTGCGCGCTGATGGGCGAGCCGCGCCTGTTGATGCTGGACGAGCCCACGGCCGGCGTGCACCCCAACCTGCGCCGCGACATCGTGGCCGCGCTGCAGCGCCTGAACGCGCAGGGCATGACGCTCGTCATCGTGGAGCACGACATGCACTTCATCCGCGAGGTCTGCACGCGCTGCATCGTGCTGGACCGGGGCCGCATCGTGGCCAGCTGCCGGCCCGACGAGCTGGCGACCAACGAACACGTGGTGCAGGCCTATCTGGGCGGCGCCGCGAACCCGGTCCTGGAGGCCGCCTGATGATCAAGATCGACAACATCGTCGCGGGCTACACGCCCGAGGTGGACATCCTCAAGGGCATCTCGCTGCACGTGGAGCGCGCCGAGATCGTCACCCTGCTCGGCCCCAACGGCTGCGGCAAGAGCACGCTGCTCAAGACCATCGCCGGCGCCCTGCTGCCGCGCAGCGGCACGGTGCTGGTGGAGGGCCAGGACCGCTCGCAGATGCCCGTGCACCGCAAGATTCGCCACTGCAGCCTGGGCTTCGTGCCGCAGACCGAGAACGTCTTCGCCAACCTCACGGTGCGCGAGAACATGCAGGTCGGCGGGCACTACATGCCGCAGCAGGCCTGCCAGCGGCGCATCGAGCAGCTGTGCCAGCTGTACCCCGTGCTGGGCCGCAAGATCAACGCTGCCGCGGCGTCGCTCTCGGGCGGCGAGCGGCAGATTCTGGCGCTGGCGCGCGCCCTCATGCCCAGCCCCAGCGTGCTGCTGCTGGACGAGCCCTCAGCCGGCCTGTCGCCCAAGGTGTTGCAGGAGGTGTTCGCCGCCATCGTCGAGGTGCGCGACAAGGAGCGCGTGTCCATCCTCATGGTCGAGCAAAACGCCATGGAGGCCATGCGCATGTCCGACCGCGCCTACATCCTGTCCATGGGCACCGTGGCGCTGACCGGCACCACGCGCGAGCTGATGCACGACCCGCAGGTGCGCGAGCTGTACCTGGGCGGCCGGGCCGCCTGAACCACCGAGAAGGAGAACTGCCATGACCCAACCCATGACCCGCCGCACGGCGGCCCTGGCGGCCTGCGCCCTGCTGGCCCAGCCCGCTGCCGGCCTGGCGCAGACAGCGCCAACAGCGCAGTCCTCGGTGAAGTTCGGCGCCACGCTGTCGCTCACCGGCGCCAGCGCCAGCATCGGTGAGGACCAGCGCCGCGGCATGCTGCTGGCGCTGGAGGAGATCAACGCCCGCGGCGGCGTGCTGGGCCAGCCGCTGCAGCTCATCGTCGAAGACACCGGCGGGCGCGCCGTCTCTGCGCTGGACGCGGCGAAGAAGCTGGTGTCGGTGGACAAGGTGGCGGCCGTGCTGGGCGAATACTCCTCCAGCCTGACCATCCCCGTGGGCCAGTATGTGGTGCGCGAGGGCCTGCCCTTCGTCAACCACGGCAGCTCCAGCCCGGCGGTGCGCAGCATCGGCGACGGGTCTTTCAGCGTCATCGGGCTGGACGACGCCTCGGCGCGCTTTTCCGCGCAGGACCTGTGGGACCTGGGCTACCGCAAGGTGGCCTTCATCGCCCCCAACAACGCCTACGGCCAGGGCGTGGCGGCGGAGTTCAAGAAGAACTTCGAGCAGCTCGGCGGCACGCTGGCCACCCAGCTGCTGTACACGGCCGGCCAGTCCACCTACCGGCGCGAGCTGCAGCAGATGGAGCGCTCCAAACCCGATGTCTTCGTCTACAGCGCCTATGGGCAGGAGGCCGCCGTCATCAACCGCGAGGCCTTCGACCTGGGCCTGCACCAGGCCCACCCCTGGTACGCGATCTACCACACCATGTGCACCACCGACAGCGCGCCCGAGCACGTGGCGGGCCAGCGCGGCATCGACGTGCGCTCGGTCGGCCCGCAGGGCCAGAACTTCAAGGCGGCCTACGAGGCCAGGCATGGCCACCCCTTCAAGTCGTCGTACACCGGCTACGCCTATGACGCGGTGCGCCTGCTGGCCGCCGCCGTGCAGAAGGCCGGCACCACGCAGCCCGACGCCGTGAAGCAGGCCCTGCGCAGCGTGGCCAACGGTTACGAGGGCGCCACGGGCACGCTGACCTTCGCGGCCGACGGGCAGCGCGCCGAGCAGCCGTACCAGAAGACCGTCTACCAGGGCCGCGTGCAGCCGCGCTGAAAACCGCCCTTGGCCGGGCTGCATATCAAAAGAGCTTCCAGCGCTTGCCCATCAAGCGCTGGCAGCTCTTTTTTTGGTAGCGCGATCAGACAGCCGGCCAGGCCTGCAGCGCGGCGCGCACCGCCGCCGCCGTGGCGGATGACACCTCGCACATCGGCAGGCGCAGCCCGCCGCCGCACAGGCCGCGCAACTGCGCCGCGTACTTGGCCGGGCCGGGGCTGCTTTCCATGAACAGGGCGCGCGTCAGCGGCAGCAGGCGCGCGAACAGCGCACGCGCCTCGTGCAGCCGGCCGGCTTCCATGTGGGCGCACAGCGCGGCCACCTCGGCCGGCAGCATATTGGCGACCACCGAGATCACGCCCTGCCCGCCCAGCGCCAGGTAGGGCAGGCTGGTGAAGTCGTCGCCGCTGTACTGCGCAAAGCCCGGCGGCACGGCCTGGGCGACGTCGGCCGCGCGGGCCATGTCGCCCGTCGCGTCCTTGAGGCCCGCGATGCGCGGGTGCCGCGCCAGCACGGCGACGGTGGCCGTCTGCAGGTCGATGACCGTGCGGCCCGGCACGTTGTAGAGCACCAGCGGCAGCGCGGTGGCGTCGGCCTGCGCGGTGAAGTGGGCCACCAGCCCCTGCTGTGTGGGCTTGTTGTAGTAGGGCACGACGCTGAGCAGCGAATCCGCGCCGCATTCCTCGGCGAAGCGCGCCAGCGCCACCGCCTCGGCCGTCGAATTGGCGCCCACGCCAGCCATGACGTGGGTGCGGCCCGCTGCGTGCTGCACGGCGGCGGCCAGCAGTTCGCGGTGCTCGGCATGGCTCAGCGTGGCGCATTCGCCCGTGGTGCCGGCGATGACGACGCCGGCCGTGCCGCTGTCGATGTGCCAGTCGATCAGGCGACGCAGCGCCGGCAGGTCCGGGCGCAGGTCGTCGGTGAAGGGCGTGAGCAGCGCCACCAGGCTGCCGCGAGGCAGGGCCGGGCGCGCTCCGGCGGCGGGCGGTGTGGGCATGGGGCTTCCGGTTGAAGCTATGAAAACAGGAGCTGCCAGCGCTTTAGCTGAAAGGCTTTCAGCATGAAAATCATGCGAAACCTTTGCAGATCAAGCGTCAGCAGCTATGAAGTTTGATGCTCAGGCGTTGCTGCGCAGGCGCTGCAGCAGCTGGGCCAGCTCGGCCTCGTAGGCCTGGCGCGCGGCCTCCTTCACGTGGCCGTAGCCGCGCACCTTCTGCGGCGCCTGGGCGATCTGCACGGCCAGCGCGTACTGGTCGGGCCGCGCTTCCTGCAGCAGGCGCTGCACCAGGGCCTCGAAGGCGTCCACCATGGCGCGCTCGTGGCGGCGCTCCTCGGTGTGGCCGAACGGGTCAAGCGCCGTGCCGCGCAAGAACTTCAGGCGCGCCAGCACGCCGAAGGCGGGCAGCATCCAGGCGCCGAACTCGCGCTTCTTGTCGCCCAGCAGCGGCGGCGCCAGGTTGAAGGCCAGGCGCGGTGCGCCCTCGAACTGGGCGGCAATCTGTTCGCGGAAGGCGGGCGCGGCGTACAGGCGCGCCACCTCGTACTCGTCCTTGTAGGCCATGAGCTTGAAAAAGCTCTGCGACACGGCGCTCGTCAGCTGCTCCTGGCCAGGCCAGACACGCGCTTCGTGCGTGCGCACCGCATCCACCAGCGCCTTGAAGCGCGCGGCGTAGGCGGCGTTCTGGTAGCCGGTGAGGAAATCCACGCGCCGCTGCACGGCCTCGTCCAGGGTGGCCGCCTGCTGGCGCGGCGCCGCGCCGGCGCTGGCCGCCACAGCCTGCGGGTCGACCGCATGACGGCGGCCCCAGCGGAAGGCGGCGATGTTCATCTTCACGGCCGCGCCGTTGAGCTCGATGGCGCTCTCGATGGCCTGCGCACTCACCGGCACCAGACCGCGCTGGTAGGCGGCGCCCAGCATGAACAGGTTGGTGGCGATGGCGTCGCCGCACAGGGCCAGCGCCAGGCGGCCGGCGTCCACCTGCTCCACGTTGCCCTCGCCCAGGGCGCGCACGATGGTCTTGACCAGCGGGTTGCCGGGGAACTGCAGGTCCGGGTTCTGCGTGAAGGCGCCCGGCATGACCTCTTGCGTGTTCACGATGGCGCGGGTGGCGCCCTTGCGCGTCATGGTCAGGGTGTTGCTGGCCGCGGCCACCACCAGGTCGCAGCCGATCAGCGCATCGGCCCCGCCGGGGGCCACGCGCACGGCGGCAATCGCCTGCGGCGTGGCGCCGAAGCGCATGTGCGTCCACACCGAGCCGCCCTTTTGCGCCAGGCCCGCCATGTCCAGCACGCCCACGCCCTTGCCCTCCAGGTGCGCGGCCATGCCCAGCAGCGCGCCGATGGTGACCACGCCGGTGCCGCCCACGCCGGTGATGATGAGGCTGTAGACGCCCTGCGCCAGGTCGGGCAGCTGGGGATCGGGCAGGGGCGCGTCCAGCGCCTCCTTGCCCGCAGCCACGCCCTTCTTCAGCTGGCCGCCGCGCACGGTGACGAAGCTGGGGCAAAAGCCCTTGAGGCAGGAGAAATCCTTGTTGCAAGCCGACTGGTCGATGGCGCGCTTGCGGCCGAATTCTGTCTCCACCGGCACCACGGCCACGCAGTTGGACTTGGCACCGCAATCGCCGCAGCCCTCGCACACGGCCTCGTTGATGACCAGGCGCATGTCCGGATCGGGGAACTCGCCGCGCTTGCGCCGGCGGCGCTTCTCGGCGGCGCAGGTCTGGTCGTAGACCAGCACGCTGGTACCGGCCACCTCGCGCAGCTGGCGCTGCACCTCGTCCAGCTCGTCGCGGTGGTGGATGGTGACGCCCGGCGCCCAGCCGGTCACGCCGTCGTATTTACCGGGCTCGTCCGTGACCACGGCGATGCGCGCCACGCCTTCCGCATGCACCTGCTGGGTGATGCGCACGGGGTCCAGCGGGCCGTCGTGACGCTGGCCGCCGGTCATGGCCACGGCGTCGTTGTAGAGCACCTTGAAGGTGATGTTGGTCTTGGCCGCCACGGCCGCGCGAATGGCCAGCATGCCGGAGTGGAAGTAGGTGCCGTCGCCCATGTTCTGGAACATGTGCGCGCGCTTGGAAAACGGCGCCTCGCCCACCCAGGCCATGCCCTCGGCACCCATCTGGGTGTAGCCCAGCGTGCCGCGGTCCATGCTCTGCGCCATCCACGAGCAGCCGATGCCGGCGTAGCCGCGGCTGCCCTCAGGGATGCGCGTGGAGGTGTTGTGCGGGCAGCCCGCGCAGAAGTAGAAGCTGCGCGCCATGACGTCCACCGCGCCCAGCACGGGCTTGCGCCGCGCCAGGGCGTGGGTCACGTCCAGCAGCGCCGGGTCGATCTCGGCCAGGCGGTGGCCCAGCACCTGGGCGATCATGGCGGCGTCCAGCGCCATCTCCACGCGCAGCAGCTTGGCGCCGCGCTCGTCCTTCTTGCCGATGACCTGCGGCGCACCCTCCTGGCCATACAGGATGTCCTTGAGCTGCGCTTCCAGCAGCGAGCGCTTTTCCTCGATGACGATGACCTTGTCCAGGCCCAGGGCGAACTCGGCAATGCCCTCGGCCTCCAGCGGCCAGACCAGGCCGACCTTGTAGACCGCCAGGCCCAGCGCCTGCGCGCGCGCCTCGTCGATGCCGAGATCTGCCAGCGCCTGGCGCACGTCGAGCCAGCTCTTGCCCGAGGTGACGATGCCGATGCGCGCGCCCTCGCGCCGCCCGAACGCCACGCGGTCGATGCGGTTGGCCTGCGCGAAGGCCTGCACCGCCGCCAGCTTGTGGTTGACCAGGCGAAATTCCTGCGCGTGCGGCGTGTCGGGCAGGCGGATGTTCAGGCCGTCCGCCGGCGCGTCCGGCAGCTCGGGCAGCGTGAAGGCCGGGTCGGCCTCGTCCACCTCCACCGAGCCCGAGGCATCGGCCGTGTCCTTGATGCACTTCATGCCCACCCAGCAGCCAGAGTAGCGCGACAGCGCCCAGCCGTACAGGCCGTACTCGATCAGCTCCGACACGCCGGCCGGCGAGAGGATGGGCATCTGCGCGTCCACCAGCGCGAACTCGCTCTGGTGGCAGGTGGTGGACGACTCGCAGGTGTGGTCGTCCCCCATCAGCACCAGCACGCCGCCGTTCCTCGAGCTGCCCGCCAGGTTGCCGTGGCGGAAGGCGTCGCCCGAGCGGTCCACGCCCGGCCCCTTGCCGTACCAGATGGAGAACACGCCGTCGAAGCGCCCCTCCCCGCCAATCTCGGCCATCTGGCTGCCCCAGACGGCCGTGGCGGCCAGATCCTCGTTCACGCCGGGCACGAACACCACGTCATGCGCCTGCAGGTGTTTGCGCGCCTTGACCAGCTGATCATCGAAGGTGCCCAGGGGCGAGCCCCGGTAGCCGGTGATATAGCCGGCGGTGTTGAGGCCTGCCGCGCGGTCGCGGCGCTTTTGCATCATGGGCAGGCGCACCAGGGCCTGCACGCCGGTCAGATAGACCGTGCCCTGCGTGGCGGTGTACTTGTCTTCCAGGCCCACGGCCCGCAGGCTGCTGCCGACGCTCAGATCGCTCATCCCGAATATCTCCTTGCCTGTAATAGGTTGGCCAGCCCGGCCCGCGCGGCTTCAAGGTCACTGCCCCGCGCCGGAACCAGTCTTTACACAAAGTGTAGACACTTATGAAGACATAAGTCAATAAAATAGCGTCTCCTATGTGGAACACGTTCTGCCGCCGGCAATGCAAGGCCTAGAATGAGTTTCACCCAACCCTTTTTTTATGTCCCGGCGCAGCGCTTGCGGCGGGCCTACTGCTTCATTAGCACCCATGGCCGTCAAGAAGAAAACCAGCAAAGAAGGCACGCATGTGCCCCAGACACGCGACGCCAGCAGCGTGGAGCGCCTGTACCTGGAGCTGCGCGAGCGCGCCATGAACTACGACTTCCGCCCCGGCGCGCGCATCAACGAGCAGGCGCTGGGCCGCGAGTTCGACATCAGCCGCCCGCCCCTGCGCGAGGCGCTGAACCGCCTGGTGGCCGAGGGCTTCCTGGACTTCGTGATGAACAAGGGGTTCTTTCGCAAGGCCATCAGCGTGGAGGAGCTGTACAACCTCTACCAGGTACGCATCGCGCTGGAGCGCCGGGCCGTCTTTTTGGCCGTGCACAACGCCACCGACGCCGAGATCGACAGCCTGCGCAGCTATTGGGAGGGCGTGATGGCCGAGGCCTCGGGCATGTCCATCGGTGACCTGCTGCTGGCCGACGAGGAGTTCCACCGCCGCCTCACGGCCCTGTCGCACAACCGCGAGCTGAGCCAGTTCCTCGAGCAGGTCACCCGCCGCATCCACGTGGCCCGGCATATCGACCTGGAGCAGTCTGACTGGAACGCGCGCGCCTTCAACGCCCACGCGCAGCTGCTGGACCTGCTGCAGGCCCGCAAGCTGGAGCCGGCACTCGCCGCACTCAGCGACCACATCGACCTGAGCCTCAAGCGCGCCGTGCAGATCACCAAGGAAATGGTGGCCAAGTTCTTCCTGCACGATCAGGCCTGGACCTCCCGCCCCGCGGCGGCCGCCCCTGAGCTATCAGCAGACCTTCCCACCCATAAAGAGAAAAAGGCCCCTCCGCGTAAAGCGGCCCCCAGAACCGCGAAAGGCACGACGCCTTGAACGGCGGCGCTGCCACCCGGCACTGCTGGGCATAATCGCGGCCATGAACTGGCCACGCCTCCCGCTCACACTGCGCACCTGGGTGCTGGGCTGGTTCATGGCTTCACTGGGCGTGGCCGTGGCCTCGCCGTTGGTGCATCCACAGTCCCTGCAGCTGGTGTGCTCGGCCTCGGGCGCGGTGATGCTGATGGTCCAAGCGGACGACGGCAGTGTGGGCGCCATGGGCGCGTCCGGTATGGACTGCCCCTTGTGTGCGCCCGCAGGCGCACCGCCCGCCCCCGAAACCGCGTTGGTCGAGCCGCCTCCACCTTTGGCCCATGCGCTGCAGCCCATCGAGGCGGCGCGCATTGCCGCGGCCACCGCCGCGCCGCTGCCGGCGCGCGGCCCTCCCTCGACTCTCTGACCCTGCCGGGCCGCAAGGAGCCTGCTGGCTCCCCAGGCGGCCCTTGCCACGCCCACGCACTGGGTGTGCCTTGCCGCACGAGACAGCACCACCCCCCGCACACCACTGGGGCGGCGCGCTGCACTCGTCGGCCGTTCTTCCGCAGAGACCGAGAGAGTTTTCACGCATGTTCCGTATCGACATACGCCAGAGCGCCGGCGCGTTCACCTTGGCCGCGCTGGCCGGTGCCGCCCCCGCCCAATCCGCCGACCCGCTGACGCCCACCCTGCCCACCGTGGAGGTAAGCGACGCCACCCAGACCCCCGGCCTGCTGCCGCTGGACACCCCGGTGGAGACCGGCAGCCGCCTGGGCCTGACCCCGCGCGAGACGCCCGCCAGCATCACCGTGGTGGACCGCAGCACCATCGAAGCGCGCGGCGCCCAGGACACCCAGGAAATCCTGCGCGCCATCCCCGGCGTTTCTGCCCACAACGCCCCAGGCTCCATGTCGGCCAGCTACCGTGGCTTCACCGGCAACTCGGTCACCCAGCTCTACAACGGCATCACCGTCCACTACGGCAGCGCGACGCGCGCCGTGGACAGCTGGATTTACGACCGCGTGGAGGCCGTGGGCGGTGCATCGAGCTTTCTGTATGGTTCAGGCGCCGTGGGTGGCTCCCTCAACTACATCACCAAGACGGCCGAACGCTACGATTTCAGCGAAGGCCAGTTGCGGCTGGGCCAGAACAACCTCAAGGAAATCTCGCTGGGCCTGAACCGCCGTCTGGGAAGCAGCGATGGCACGGCGGGCACGCAGCATTTCGCGCGCATCGATCTGAACCACCGCAATGCCGGCAGCTGGGTCGAAGGAATGCACACACAATCCACCCAACTGGCTACCTCGCTGCTGTCCGACTTCGGGGGCGGCTTCACGCACACCCTCGCCTACGAACTGCAAAAAGATAACGTGGACCGCCCTTACTGGGGTACACCCACACTCAATCCGACGGCCGGGGAAACCCGAATCGACCGAGCCACCCGGTTCAAGAATTACAACAGCGCCGACGGCATCTACGCTCACCAGGTGCAATGGCTGCGCTCGATTGCCCAATGGCGCACCTCCGATGCGCTGCAGTTCAAGAACACGCTCTATGCCTATGACGCGCTGCGGGACTACCGCAACGTGGAAACCTACCGTTTCAATGCCAGCAACACCCAGGTGATCCGCACGGGCACCTACCTGCAACGCCATGACCAGAAAGTGCTGGGCAACCGTTTCGAAGGCACCTACAAAGGCAGCCTGGCTGGCCGCAAGAGCGACTGGGCCTTCGGCCTGGATGTGAGCGTGAACCGGCAAACGCGCTTCCCCAACGGACTCTCCAGCATCGTGAGCACGGTGGACCCCTACCAGTTCACGACTGAGAACTTCTTCGACATTCCCGACATGCAACCGGGCTTCAACCCGGACCGCGACAACAAAACCACGTCCACGGCCTTGTATCTAGAGAACCGCACCGCGGTGCTCCCCGCCCTCCACCTCGTCACCGCCCTGCGGCATGAGCGCATCGAGCTGGACCTGACCAACCGACGCGCCGTCACGCCCGCCAACCCCGCGACCTTCAGCCGCGGCTACCGCCCCACCACGGGACGCATCGGTATGGTCTGGGACATAGCTCCCGACGCGAATCTCTACGCACAGTACGCCACCGCCGGCGATCCGCCCTCCGGCTCGCTCTCCACCGCGACCTTCGGGGATGTGCGCAACAACAGCGAGCTGACGACCGGACGCCAGTTCGAGCTGGGCAGTAAATTCGATTTCTGGGACCGCAAGGGCTCCGCAACCCTGGCCGCTTTCCAGATCACACGCAACAACATCGCCTCGCAGGACCCCAACAACCCCGGCCTGACCATCCTGGTCGGCGAGCAGTCCTCCCGGGGTATTGAACTCGCGGTGGGCCTGCGCCCTTCCGTCCAATGGCAAGTGCAGGCCAACCTGATGGCAACCCGTGCCCGGTACGAGAACTTCATGCAGGGCGGGGTTTCGCTGGCCGGCAAGACCCCCACGTTCACGCCCGAACGCGTCGCCAACCTGTGGGTGACCTACGCCATCACCCCCATCCTCCATGCCAGCGCGGGACTGCGCCATGTGGGCAAGACCTATGCCGACGCAGCCAACACCATTTACTGGCCGTCATACACGCTGCTCGATCTGGGGCTGTCCTGGAAGATCAGCAAGACAGCCTCGCTGACCGGGCGCCTGCGCAATGCCACCGATCGGATCTACGCCGCCGAAGGACGCCCGGGCCAGGCCTACCTGGGCGCGCCGCGCACGGGCGACGTGACGCTGCACGTCGCCTTCTGAGCAACCGGAGGCCATGATGGTGCATGCCAAACGCTGGCTGTTTCTGGTCCACCGCTGGCTGGGCGTGCTGCTGTGCGCCTTCTTCGCCATGTGGTTCGTCTCCGGCGTGGTGATGATGTACGTGGGCTATCCCAAGCTCACGCCCGCCGAGCGGCTGATGCACCTGCCGCCGCTGCGCGGCGCCGCCGTGGCGCTGGAGCCCGACCAGGCCCTGGCCGCCGCCGGGCTGCAGGGCCCGCTGCGCGACTTGCGGCTGGCCGTGGCCAGCGGTGGGCGGGCGGTGTATCTGGCCACGCCCCAGCCGTCCAAGGCCGCCCCGCCCGGCGACGCACGCCCGCGCGGCGCCCCGGTGGTGATCGACGCCCGCACCGGCGCCGTGCTCATGGCCGTCGACGCGCCACGGGCATTGGCCAGCGCTGCAGCCTACGCGCAGGGTCCGGCCCATGCCGTTCACGAAGGCACGCTGCAGGAAGACGCCTTCACCCACTCCCGCCCGCTGGACATGCACCGGCCCCTGCACCGCGTGCGCCTGGGCGATGCACACGACACGGTGCTCTACATCTCCGGCACGACCGGCGAGGTGGTGCGCGATGCCACACGCACCGAGCGCCAATGGAACTACGCGGGCGCGTGGCTGCACTGGCTGTACCCGCTGCGCGGCGGCCTGGTGGACCGCTACTGGGCGGACATCGTCAATGCGCTGTCGCTGCTGGGTATCGCCGCAGTGGTCACAGGCGGCGTGATCGGCATCCTTCGCTGGCGCTTCGCGGGCACCTACCGCAGCGGCCGGCGTACGCCGTTCCCGTCCGCATGGGCCCGCTCGCACCACGTGGCGGGCCTGCTGTTCATGGTCGTCACGCTCGCCTGGATCTTCAGCGGCCTGATGTCCATGAACCCCTGGCGCATCTTCGACAGCGGCGCACCCGCTCTGCGCACCAACGCCATGCACGGCGGGCCCCTGCAGCTGCCGCACGCAGGCGCACCCGTGACCGCCCTGCTGCAGGCCGCGCCCACCGACACGCGCGAACTACGCTGGACACGCACCGCCGGCCATGCGCTGGTGCAGGCGTTGCCCGCCTCTGGCCCGCCCACGGTGCTGGACGCGCATACCGCCCTGCCCCACGCATGGCAGCCGGGCGAGCTGGAAGCCGCCG
Source organism: Diaphorobacter sp. LI3 (assembly GCF_022807955.1). Lineage (NCBI taxonomy): Bacteria > Pseudomonadati > Pseudomonadota > Betaproteobacteria > Burkholderiales > Comamonadaceae > Diaphorobacter > Diaphorobacter sp. LI3. The sequence continues at coordinate 2,649,735 of NZ_CP094346.1, forward strand.
CAGCCCGGCTGGTCGATGCGCCGCTACAGCGCGTCGAGACCCTGCGCGCGTACGACGCCTACTACTACACGCGGGACGCCCACACCATGACCGGCGGCACCGACAAACCGCTGCCCGTGCTGCGCTTGGTGTTCTGCGACCCGCACGCCAGCTGGGTGCACCTGGACCCACACACGGGCGCAGTGCTGGGTCGGCTGGACCGGCACCGCCGCACCTCGCGCTGGCTGTTCGGCCTGCTGCACAGCTGGGACTGGCTGCCGCTGCTGCAGCGCCGGCCGTTGTGGGACGTGCTGCTGGTGGCGCTGAGTGTGGGCGGCACGGTGATCAGCCTGAGCGGCGTCGTGCTGGGCTGGCGGCGCGTACGGCGCAAGCTGGGCTGGCGTACACCTGCCGCACCCTAGGCCCCGATGCGGTGATGGAGAGCGCTGCATACTCGGGCGCATGCCCGCCACGTCTGCCCTGCCCGTTCTGTATTCGTTTCGCCGCTGCCCCTATGCCATCCGCGCGCGCATGGCGCTGGCGGTGAGCGGCCAGCGCTGCGAACTGCGCGAAGTGGTGCTGCGCGACAAGCCGGCGGCGCTGCTGGCCGTATCGCCCCAGGCCACGGTGCCCGTGCTGGTGCTGCCGGGGCAGGTGCTGGAGCACAGCCTGGACATCATGCGATGGGCCTTGGCGGCCCATGACCCGCACGGCTGGCTCAACCCCGGCCCGGGTGACCTGGGCGCCATGCTGGAGCTCATCGCGCAGTGCGATGGTCCGTTCAAGCGGGCGCTGGACCGTTGCAAGTACCCCAACCGCTACCCCGACGCCAGCCCGGCGGACGAACGGGCCGCCGCCCATGCCTGGCTGCGGGTGCTGGAACAGCGCCTGGCCTTGGAGCCGGGCGGGCACCTCTTCGGCCCACGCGCCGCCTTGGCCGACATGGCCATCGCGCCCTTCGTGCGCCAGTTCGCCGGCATCGACGACGCGCAGTGGCAGGCCGCACCCTGGCCGCACCTGCGCGCATGGCTGGTGCGCTGGCAGCAGTCGCCGCTGTTCCTGGGCGTCATGCACAAGTACGAGGCCTGGAAGCCCGGCGCGCCGCCCGTGATCTTCCCACCCACAACCGCGTGAGATGGGTTGGAGACGGGGTGAAGACGAGGTGAAGCGCCGCGGGGCGCCCGAAGGCGCCCCGCGAGAGGTCAAAAAAGACGCGTAGTTATGCCCGGGCCAGCGTGTCCGGCGCGCCGCGCCCGCCGCGCACCAACAGCACCAGCAGCAGCACGGCAAACACCAAGAACCAGACAAACGACCAGTTGGCGATGGAGCCGCCGAGGAACGTCCAGTCCACCGCCGTGCAGTCACCCGAGCCGCGGAAGATCATGGGAATGGCGCGGCTGATGGGGTAGTTCTCGATCATTCCGTAGAAGTCGCGCCCGCAAGTGGCGATCTCTGGCGGGTACCACTGCAGCCAGCTCTGGCGCGCGGCCGTGAAGCCGCCAAAACCGGCTGCTGCCAGCGCCAGCACCGTCCAACCCATCCACCAGCCTTTTGCGCCTCTAGCGCTTGCCAGTCCTGCGAAGACCGCTACACCTATGAGAGCATAGCGCTGCACGATGCACATCGGGCAAGGCTCCAGTCCCACCACATGCTGCAGGTACATGCCAAAGGCCAGCATGGCCACGCAGGCGGCACTGATCAGCGCCAGGATGCGGCGCGGGGCGGTATCAATCCAGTTCAACAACACTTTTTGTTTTCCTTGCAGGGAGCGGCCTCCGCATTCCGCATCCGCTCCCTTGGCAGGCAGCGGCTCTCAGATGCCAGCGGCTTCGTCCAGAAACACCTTGGCGCGCCGCGGTGTCACCACCAGCGTCTCGCCCTCACGCAGCCCCATCTCGTGGAATTGCTGCGCCGGAATCTGCGCTTCGATCAACGCGTCCGAGGGCGCATTGTCCGCCGATTGGGTATCGCCCTCGGGGATTAGTTCCAGCCGCGCGATCGGTCCCACCACGATGGCGCGCCCCAACTGCACCACGATGCCGCGCGGGCGCCCGTGCGCGTCCAGCGCCTGGCCGGGGGAATAGCGCTCCACGTCCAGGTCGTGCGGGCGCACGTAGGCGAACGCGCGCGCATCGTCGGCGTGCTGGGCCTCGGGGCTCTCCAGCTGCATACCGTCGTCCAGGTACACCCGGCCGTCGTTGGCGCGGCCCTTGAACAGGTTCACGTCGCCCAAAAAGCCATAGACGAAGGGGCTGGCAGGGTTGTCCCACACCTGCTGGGGCGTGCCCTGCTGCTCGATGCGTCCCTGGTTGATGACGACCACGCGGTCGGCCACTTCCAGCGCCTCCTCCTGGTCGTGCGTGACGAAGATGCTGGTCACGTGCAGTTCGTCGTGCAGGTGGCGCAGCCAGCGGCGCAGTTCCTTCCTGACCTTGGCGTCCAGCGCGCCGAAGGGCTCGTCCAGCAGCAGCACCTTGGGCTCCACGGCCAGCGCGCGCGCCAGGGCGATACGCTGGCGCTGCCCGCCCGAAAGCTGGGAGGGATAGCGGTCGGCGATCCAGTCCAGCTGCACGAGCTTGAGCAGGCTCATCACCTTCTCCTTGATCTGCGCTTCGGACGGCCGCTCCTTGCGCGGCTTCATGCGCAGGCCGAAGGCCACGTTGTCGAACACCGTCATGTGCCGAAACAGTGCGTAGTGCTGGAACACGAAGCCTACGCCGCGCTCGCGCACGTGCACGTCGGTCGTGTCCTCGCCGCTGAAGTGGATGCTGCCCACGTCGGGTGTCTCCAGCCCCGCGATGATGCGCAAGAGCGTGGTCTTGCCGCAGCCCGAGGGGCCCAGCAGCGCGATGAGTTCGCCCGACTGGATGTCCAGGCTGACGTCGCGCAGCGCCTGGAAGTCGCCGAACTGCTTGCTGACGTTGCGGATTTCAATGCTCATGTGTTCATCCTTCAGCGCGGCGCGCCGGGCGCGGGCGCAGGCCGCTCGGGCGGCAGCGCGGCCGCGGCCTTCATTTCCTGTTCGCTCTTCCACTCGGCCACCGACTTGATGACCAGCGTGACCAATGCCAGCAGTGCCAGCAGCGAGGCGGCTGCGAACGCGGCCACCGATTGGTATTCGTTGTAGAGGATCTCCACGTGCAGCGGGATGGTGTTGGTCTGGCCGCGGATGTGGCCCGACACCACCGACACCGCGCCGAACTCGCCCATCGCCCGGGCATTGCACAGGATCACGCCGTACAGCAGGCCCCACTTGATGTTGGGCAGCGTCACGTGCCAGAAGGTCTGCCAGCCGCTCGCGCCCAGCACCACCGCCGCCTGCTCCTCGTCGTTGCCCTGCGCCTGCATCAGCGGGATCAGTTCACGCGCGATGAACGGAAACGTGACGAACACGGTGGCCAGCACGATGCCCGGCACGGCGAAGATGATCTTGATGTCGTGCGCCGCCAGCCAGGGCCCCAGCCAGCCGTTGGCGCCGAACACCAGCACGTACATCAGGCCCGCCACCACGGGCGAGATGGAGAACGGCAGATCGATCAGCGTGGTCAAGAAGGCCTTGCCCTTGAACTCGTACTTGGCGATGCACCACGCCGCGGCGATGCCGAACACCAGGTTCAGCGGCACGGCGATCACGGCCGTGAGCAGCGTGAGCTGGATGGCGGACCAGGCGTCGGGCTCGCGCAGGCCCTCCAGGTAGGCATTCACACCCTTGCGCAGCGCCTCGGTGAACACGGCGGCCAGCGGCAACACCAGGAACAGCAGCAGGAACACCATGGCAAGGCCAATCAGCGCCCACTGGATCCAGCGCGCCTCGGTCGTTCCGGCCTGCGCGCGCCGCACGGTACGGGTGTTCGCGGCGCTCATGCGGGTGCTCCTGCGTGGCGGCGCTGCCAGGCCTGCAAGGCATTGATGACCAGCAGCAGGACGAAAGAGATCACCAGCATCACCACCGCCACGGCAGTGGCGCCGGCGTAGTCGTACTGCTCCAGCTTGCCGATGATGATCAGCGGCGTGATTTCAGACACCATGGGCATGTTGCCGGCGATGAAGATGACGGAGCCGTACTCGCCCACGGCACGCGCGAACGCCATGGCAAAGCCGGTGAGCAGCGCGGGCATGATGGCCGGCAGGATCACGTGGCGAAAGATCTGCCAGCGCGTGGCGCCCAGGCTGGTGGCCGCTTCTTCCAACTCCTTCTCGCTGTCTTCCAGCACCGGCTGCACCGTGCGCACCACGAACGGCAGGCCGATGAAAATCAGCGCAATCACAATGCCGTTGGGGTTGAATGCGAGCTGGATGCCCAGCGGCTCCAGGTACTGCCCCACCCACCCATTGCCCGCGAGCAGTGCGGTGAGCGAAATACCGGCGACCGCCGTGGGCAGCGCGAACGGCAGGTCCACCAGCGCATCCACGATCTTCTTGCCCGGGAACTTGTAGCGCACCAGCACCCAGGCGATGAGCAGGCCGAACACCAAGTTCACGCAGGCGGCGATGAACGAGGCACCGAACGTGAGGCGGTACGACGCCAGCACGCGCGGCGACGCCACCGCTTCCCAGAACTGCGGCCAGGTCATGGTGAACGTCTTGAGCAGCAGCGCCAGCAGCGGGATCAGCACGATGATGCTCAGGTAAAACAGCGTGTAGCCCAGCGTGAGGCCAAAGCCGGGCAATACCCTCTTGGCTCGCCTGGGGGCGCTTTTCTTGCCACTCATATGGAGTTATCCGTTATTCGCCGCCGGTCAAAAGCCGGTGCGGCCCACGCCCGCAGGCACCGCGCTTGCATGCGCGGGCACCGCCACCCTACCCGGGCAGTCAGGGTGGGGTGAAGGCGCCAGGCGGCTCAGGGGCGTGTTCACTGCTTACTTGCCAGGCGTGTAAAGCTTGTCGAACTGACCGCCGTCGTTGAAGTGCACCTTCTGCGCCTCGGTCAGCGAGCCAAAGTACTTGGCCACCGTGAACTGCTGGATGGGCTTGAACAGGTCGGCATGCTTCTTGAGCACCGCCTCGGAGCGCGGGCGGATTGCGTGCTTGGCGGCGATCTCCTGCGCTTCATCCGAGTACAGGTAGTCGAGGTAGGCCTTGGCCAGTTCGCCCGTGCCCTTCTTGGCGACCGTGCGCTCCACGATGGCCACGGGGTTCTCGGCCGTCACGCTCACCGAGGGATAGACCGCATCCACCTTGCCCTTGCCGAACTCACGCTCCACCGACACCACCTCCGACTCGAACGTGATCAGCACGTCCCCAATGTTGCGCTGCAGGAAGGTGGCCGTGGCATCACGCCCACCCTTGGCCAGCACGGGCACGTTCTTGTAGAGCTTGCCCACGAACTCGGCCGCCTGCGCGTCGCTGCCGCCCTTCTCGCGCACCGAGCCCCAGGCGCCCAGGTAGGCGTAGCGGCCGTTGCCACCGGTCTTGGGGTTCACCACCACCACCTTCACATCGGGGCGGATCAGGTCGTTCCAGTCCTTGATGTTCTTGGGATTGCCGTGGCGCACCAGGAACAGCATGGTAGAGGTGGTGGGCGATGCGTCATGCGGGAATTTCTTGGCCCAGTCCTTGGCCACCACGCCGTTGTCCGCGAGGAACTGCACGTCGGTGGTGGTGTTGAAGGTGACCACGTCGGCGGCCAGGCCATCGTTCACGGCGCGCGCCTGGGCGCTGGAGCCGCCATGGGCCTGGTCCACCTTGATGTCCACGCCCTTGGTTTTCTTGTAGTGGGCGATGAAGGCCTGGTTGTAGTCCTTGTAGAACTCGCGCGCCACGTCATAGGAGACGTTCAGCAGCGCATTGGCCTGGGCCGAGGCCAGCCCGCTGGCCGCCAGGGCCAGCGTGGCGAGAAGGGTCTTGAGCTTGGTTGCCGGGGTCATGGGAGCGCCTCCACGTTGCAGGAAATCATGCATTGTGGAGAGCGCAGGTTAAAACTCAAAAGAATATATTTTTGTAAATTTATCCACGGATGAGCATATGCAATGACATCTGGCACGCAGGCTCCCGGCACCGCCATTGAAAGCCAAATTGGTCTCTAGCCCTTATGCGATGAGCGCTACCAGCTATCAAAAGCAAAGCACCCTTACATCGCCCCCCCACTGGGGATCAAGCCGCACCGCCCATGCATCCCGCGCTCTTGCGTACACCACGCGCCGCCGCATCAGCGGGGCAGTGCCGCGCCGGCCGTGGCCGTGTCGCCCCGCTCACAGACCGCGGCGGAATGGCCGGGCACGGTTTCACCCAGAAAGTCCAGGAAGCTGCGCACCGCCGGCGACAAGCCGCGACGCGACGCAAACACTGCATGCACCACGCTGCGCGGCTGCGTCCACTGGGGCAGCAGGTGCACCAGCCGGCCCTCCTGCAATTCGGACATGCACATGTAGTCCGGCATCCAGCACAGGCCCGTGCCCGCCAACGCGGCGAATTTGAGCGTCAGCAGGTCGTCGGCCACGTAGCGCGGCGTGAAGTGCACGGTTTCCTCGCGCCCCTCGGGGCCGATCAGGCGCAGGCTGGCGCGCCCGTCGGCCGCGGACATGGCCAGCGTGTCCAGCAGCGCCAGGTCGCGCAGCGAGGTGGGCGTGCCCTGGCGCCGCAGTTGCTCGGGGCTGGCCACCAGCAGCAGGCGCACCTCGTCCAGGCGCTTGACCACCATGCTGCCGCTGTCCTCCAGCGTGGGGCGCACGCGCAGCGCCACGTCCACGCCCTCTTCCACCACGTTTACCACGCGGTTGGTGACCTGCATCTCCAGGCGCACCTGGGGGTGGCGCTGCAGGAACTGCGGCATCAGCTCGGCCACCACCGTCTGCGCCAGCGTCACCGGGCAGGTCACGCGCACGGTGCCGCGCGGTTCGGTCTGTACCTGGTCCACCGTGTCCTGCGCTGCCTGGGCCGAATCACGCATGGCCTGGCAATGGCGCAGGTAGGCCTCGCCCACCTCGGTGAGCGACAGCGTGCGCGTGGTGCGCTGCAGCAGGCGCACGCCCAGGCGCGCTTCCAACTCGGCCACGCGGCGCGACAGGCGCGACTTCGGGATCCCCAGCGCCCGGCCCGCCGCGGCAAAGCCGCCGCGCTCGGCCACCTCGGCGAAATAAAGCATGTCGTTCAGATCCTGCATCGCGCGCCTTTCGTTCCAAATTCAGAACAATCTATCGCATCACCGCCTGCTTATCAAACATTCGGTCCAAAACGACAATCTATCCATCGCCCCATTGCGGGTTTGTCCCTATCTCCAGGAGATTTCCATGCAACTGCTGCACATCGATTCCGCCATCACCGGTGACCAGTCCGTCTCGCGCCAGCTCACGGCGCAGATCGTCGAGGCCTGGAAGGCCAGCCATCCCGCCACCCAGGTGAGCTACCTGGACCTGGTGGCCGACGCGCCTGCGCACTTCACGATGGATGCGATGGCACCGCGCACCGGCCAGACCGACGGCCTGAGCGAGGCGCAGCAGCGCGAGAACGCCGTGTCCGAGCGGCTGGTGAGCCAATTCCTGGCGGCCGACGTGGTGGTGATCGGCGCACCGTTCTACAACTTCGCCATCCCCACGCAGCTCAAGGCCTGGATCGACCGCATCGCTCAGCCCGGCCGCACCTTCCAGTACACCGCCAACGGCCCCGAGGGCCTGGCCAAGGGCAAGACGGTGATCGTGGCGTCGAGCCGCGGCGGCGTGTATTCCACCAGCGAAGGCGGCCGCGCCATGGAGCACCAGGAAAGCTACCTGCAGACCGTGCTGGGCTTCTTCGGTGTGACCGACGTGCGCTTCGTGCGCGCCGAGGGCGTGGCTATGGGTGGCGATGCCAAGGCCCAGGCCCTGGCCGCCGCCGCCCAGGCGATCGAGGCCCACGTAAAGGCCCATGCCGCCAACCAGGACCGCGTCAGCCAGGCCGCCTGACCAGCCCCGGCGCCTCGCCAAACAAAACCCGCCTCCGGCGATGCCGGGGCGGGTTTTTTCATATCAAAATAGGCTATAACCCTTTATAGTCAAGCGCAAATAGCTATCCAATCGATAGCAACCGTCAGCCGTTGTGGCGCTTGACCCAGGCGATGTACCGGTCCATCCAGCGCTGCAAGAAGTCCTTGCTGCCCTCGCCGATGGTGCCGTCTTCGTTGAACAGGCCGTCCTTGGCATGGATGAATGCCTCGGGCTGGCCCAGCGTGGGCATGTCCAGGTAGGCCAGCACATTGCGCAGATGCTGCTGCGCCATCGCCGTGCCCATGGCGCCGATGGACACGCCGATCACACCCGCGGGCTTGCCCGCCCAGGCGCTCTGGCCATAGGGGCGCGATGCGTTGTCGAGGGCGTTCTTGAGCACGCCGGGGATGGAGCGGTTGTATTCCGCCGTGACGAACAGCACGCCCTGCGACCCGGCGATCTCCTTCTTGAGCCGTTGCACGGACTCGGCCTGCTGGCCGTCGTCGTCCTGGTTGTACAGCGGCAGGTCGTCGATGCGCACCTGGTGGAATTCGCAGTCCGCGGGCGCCATGCGCGCCAGCGCATGGGCCAGCTTGCGGTTGAACGAATCCTTGCGAAGGCTGCCGACGACGACGGCAATGCGGTAGTGGCTCATACAGACCCTTTCTGGCAGAGGTAGGCGCCGCGCAGCGCCATCGCCGTGGCAGGCGGCCGGACCATCTTACGGGCCGTCGCGGAACGCTGCTGTCAGACAAGCGGCGGTCACGGCACCGGGGGCGGTCGAGGCCCCCGCCGCGCCATCACCAGCCTGCCAGCACCGAGCCCTTGAACTGCGTCTCGATGAAGTGGCGGATCTCCTCGCTCTGGTAGGCCTTGACCAGTTGCGCCACCCAGGGCTTGTTCTTGTCGGCCTCACGCACCACGAGCAGGTTGACGTAGGGGCCGTCCGGGCTTTCCTGCGCGATGGAATCGGTCTTGGGGTTCAGGCCGGCGGAGATGGCGAAGTTGGTGTTGATGGCCGAGGCGTCCAGGTCGTCCAGCGAGCGCGGCAGCTGCGCGGCGTCCAGCTCCACGAACTTGAGCTTCTTCGGGTTGCCCACCACGTCCAGCGGCGTGGCCTTCAGGCCTGCGCCGTCCTTGAGCTTGATGAGGCCCTGCGCCTGCAGCAGCAGCAGCACGCGGCCGCCGTTGGTGGGGTCGTTGGGAATGCCGAAGCGCGCGCCTTCCTTCAGGTCGGCCAGCTTCTTGACCTTCTTGGAATACAGGCCGATGGGGAAGTTGACGGTGTTGGCCGCCACGGCGAACTTGTAGCCACGGTCCTTGATCTGCGCATCCAGGTAGGGCTTGTGCTGGTAGCTGTTGGCGTCCAGGTCGCCGGCGGCCAAGGCCGCGTTGGGCTGCACATAGTCGCTGAACTCCACCACCTGGATCTTCAGGCCCTGCTGTTCGGCCACTTTTTTGACCTGCTCGAAGATCTGCGCGTGCGGGCCCGCCGTCACGCCGATCTTCAGCGGCTTGTCCTGCGCCAGGGCATGGCCCGAAAGGCCGGCGGCCATTGCCAGGGCCAGGGTCGATTGGAGCAGGGAGCGCTTGGAAATCACGGGAAACCTTTCATACCGTTACAGGGAGAGCCGGCATCGTAGCCCCTGCGGCGCGCCCTCCGAACGATTACTTTTCCATATCCAAAGAACCCGCACACATGAAGAGCACCCGAGCGGCAGAGCACCTGAGGGGGTGAAAGGCCGCGCATCCTCCACCGCCCCGGGAAGGCCGCGGCGGCGCCCCGTCAGCCCTTGAGCGCCACGTTGTTGAGCTTGTCCAGCCGCGCGGGCCAGCCGCCCTCCTCGGCCGACTGCAGCAGGATGCGCGTCCAGGCGATCCAGGCGTCCCACTGCACGCGCTTGTCCCAGGCATTGCCCCAGGCGCTGAAGGCCTGCAGCGCCCCGCGTGCGGCGCACGCCGCGTCGTGCGCGCGGCCGGCCGACAGGTACAGCTGTGCCAGCATCATCTGCGGCTCGCCCACCCAGGGGTTCAGGCGCACGGCCTGCTCCAGCGTGGCCGTGGCGCCGTCCAGGTCCACCAGCGGCTGCGCCAACTGGATCACCGACCAATACAGGGCCGTGGCGGCCGCCTCGTCCTGCGCCGTCAGGCCCTGGCTGCAGTGGTCGAACACGGGCGGCAGCGGCAACTGCCCGCGCAGCCCGGGGTGCTGCAACGCCAGGCCCAGCGCCGCGATCTGGCTGACCATGCGGGCCGTGGGGCGCATGGGTCCGGGCCACAGCGACGCGGCCCAGTGCACGGCCTGTGGGCGCGAAGGATCGACGGCGGGAAAGCGCGAGTAGATGTCGTCCTGCCAGCTGAACCACTGCTCGATCGTGTCGGCCATGCTGACGATGGTGAAAGCCGCCACCTCGTAGGGTGCGAGGTGCACGGTCTGGCGCGGCGCGGGGCCGTTCTTCTCCACGACCAGCGAGCCGTCGGCCTGCAGCTCGCCGGCCAGCATCTTTTGCACGAACTGCGCGCGGCTCATGGTGCAGAACAGGTACACCAGGTGCTCGGCGCTCTCGCCCACCAGCGCCTGCAGGCGGCCGCGCTCGCTGGCTGCGTCGAACTTCACCAGGTCGACGAAGGCATTGCCGTACACGCTGTGCAGCAGCCCGAGCAGACGCACGTCCCGGGGCTGGCCCCACAGCGCCAGCGACCGGGCCACGCCCACCAGGTGATGGCGGAAGGTTCCGGCCTTGTGCCAGTCCTGCCCCACACCGCGCGCCAGCACCATGGGCAGCACGGGAGCCAGATCGGCATCGTGGGCCAGCCATTCATCGTCCAGCAGGGACTGGGCGCGCTGGAACAGCGCGTCATCCGGTGGCGCAAAGGCGGGCAGTGCGGACATGGCGGGGTCTCCTTCGTGGTAGTGGCTTTGCCATCGAGTATCGGCCAAGCCGCCCGCACACGCAGGTCTTCTGTCAAAACAGCCCGTAGCGCCCGCTGCACAAGCGCCAAAAGCTATCAAATCAGGAGCACACACATCCCGTGTGCGCCCTCCTGTCCTGCATCAGCGGTGCGACAGGCGGCGCACGGCCCAGTCACCCAGGCTCTGGATGGCTTGCACGAAGAAGATCAGGATGACCACCACGGCCAGCATGATGTCGGGCAGGAAGCGCTGGTAGCCGTAGCGGATGCCCAGGTCGCCCAGCCCGCCGCCACCGATGGCGCCGGCCATGGCCGAGTAGCCCGTGAGGCTCACGAAGCTGATGGTCAGGCCCGCCACGATGCCGGGCAGGGCCTCGGGCAGCAGCACTTTCCACACGATCTGGCCGGTGGTGGCGCCCATGGACTGCGCGGCCTCCACCAGGCCGTTGTCGACCTCGCGCAGCGCCGTCTCCACCAGCCGCGCCACGAAGGGCGCCGCGGCGATGGTCAGCGGCACCACGGCCGCCCAGGTGCCGATGGACGAGCCGGTGATGAAGCGCGTGAACGGGATGATGGCCACCAGCAGGATGATGAACGGCGTGGAGCGCACGGCATTCACGATCCAGCCCACGATCTTGTTGGCGGGGCCGTTCTCCAGCACGCCACCCGCATCCGTGAGGCGCAGGAACACACCCAGCGGTATGCCCACCAAACCGCCAACGATGCCGGAAACGCCGACCATGATGATCGTCTCCCACAGCGAGGTGACGAACAGCTCCAGCATCATTTCAGAAAAGTTCTCGAACATCGCCCGCCCCTCAGCCTGTCACTTCCACGGTGCGCACCACCACGCCGTTGGCACGCAGATAGTCGATGGCCGCGCCGATGCGCGCCATGTTGCCGCTGGCGTACACCGCCAGCGAACCGAAGGTCTGGTCCTGGATCTCGTCGATCTGGCCATGCAGGATGGACAGGTCCAGTCCCAGCTCGCGGATCAGGTGCGACAGGATCGGCTCGTAGGCATGCTCGCCCGCATACGACAGGCGCAGCAGCTGGCCGCTCGCGCCCGGCTCCAGCCGCGCGGCCAGGCTGCGCACGCGCGCCAGCACCCCGGCGGGCAGCTCCTGGGGCACGATCTCGTCGATCAGGCTCTTGGTGATGTCCTGCTGCGGGCGGGTGAACACGTCGACCACCGGGCCCATCTCCACGATGCGGCCCGCGTCGATCACGGCCACACGGTCGGCAATCTGCTTGATGACCTGCATCTGGTGCGTGATCAGCACCACCGTCACGCCCATTTCGCGGTTCACCTGGCGCAGCAGGTCCAGGATGGAACGGGTTGTCTCGGGGTCCAGCGCGCTGGTGGCCTCGTCGGACAGCAGCACCTTCGGGTTGCTGGCCAGCGCGCGCGCAATGCCCACGCGCTGCTTTTGCCCGCCCGAGATCTGCGCCGGGTAGCGGTCGGCCAGGTGCGCCAGGCCCACCAGGTCCAGCAGCGGGTCGATGCGCTTCTTGATCTCGGCCCGGGGCATGCCCGCCAGCTCCAGCGGCAGCGCGGCGTTGTCGAACACCGTGCGCGATGACAGCAGGTTGAAGTGCTGGAACACCATGCCGATCTCGCGGCGCGCGGCGCGCAGGTCGGCGTCGGACAGTTGGGTCATGTCGCGCCCCGCCACCATCACCTGGCCGGCGGTGGGGCGGTTGAGCAGGTTGATGACGCGGACCAGCGAACTCTTGCCGGCGCCCGAACGGCCGATGATGCCGAACACCTCGCCCGGCGTGACATGCAGGTCGATGCCGCGCAGGGCTTCGACGGGGCCCTGCGGGCCCGGGTAGATCTGGGTGATACCCCGAAGGTCAATCATGAAATGCAATGCAAAGCGCGCTCAGGCTGCCCCCTCAGGGATGGCCAGCCGCGGCGGGTGAAGATCAAAACAGCGGGTGAATGTAATTGTTCGTTATGAAAAAACCAACGAACAAAAAGTAGGCACATAAGACGGCCCCGTTATGAGGCGTGCTTCAGCGAGCCGGGCGCTGCCCCTGTCGGGCGGCAGTGCCACGCAGTAGCGGAGCACAGGGGCGATTTTAGGTGACGGGGCAAATCCCCGGCCGGCGTGCGCCTGCGCCTGGGGAAGGAGCACGCGCAACTGCAGCCGTCCTGCCAGGGCGAATGGCAACCGGTGCCAACCCGCCCAGCGATGCGCAAGACTCGCCTACCACCGACAGCACAAGCGTATGGCGCGCCACCTATCCACGGCTGCGTGGCGCGTGGGGTCTAGCGCCGGCGGCCTGCATGGGGCCCCTCGGCCACCGTACCATTCACCGTTCCCGACACGCCCCGCTGCCCTCCCCGTCGCCGCCGCTCCCCACCGCGCGGGCTTTCTCCCTCCACCTATGCAAGAACGCTCCTGGTCTCCCGTTGTTTGGATTGGCTATGCCATGTGCGTCGGCGTCATGGGCACGGCGCTGGCCAGCCCGCTGTACCCGCTCTACCAGCAGGCCTGGGGGCTCAAGCCCAGCGACATCACGCATCTCTTCGTGGTGTACATGTTCGGCGCGCTCACCAGCCTGCTGTTTCTGGGGCGGCTCACGCAGCGCCACGGCTTCCTGGCCATCCTGCGCACGGGCCTCGCGCTGATGACCGCGGGCGTGGTGCTGTCGGCCCTGGCGTGGAATGTGCCCGTCTTCATGCTGGCGCGGCTCATGATCGGGCTGGCGTCGGGAATGATCACCACCTCGGCCTCCATCGGCATGGTGCAGGCCCGCCCCGGGCGTGATCCACGGCGCACGGCCGCACTGACCACCGTGGCGATGACGCTGGGCTTCGGCCTGGGGCCGCTCGTGGGCGGCTTGATGGCCCAGTGGGTGCCCCACCCGCTCGTCACCGCCTACGTGCCCACGGCGGCCATGGGCCTGCTGGCGGTGTATGCGCTGCACCAACTGCGCGGGCTGCCCACAGGGGGAACGCGGGACGATGCCCTGCCGCCCGGCACTTGGCGCGGCGTGATCGCGCAGTGGATGCCGCGGCTCACACCGCCGCCGCGCCTGCGCCGGCGCCAGTTCTGGCTGGCGAGCATGGGCGCCTTCAGCGCCTTCGGCATGTTCAGCCTGTACTCATCGCTGGCGCCCAGCTTCATGCAGGAGATCGTGCCCTGGCATGGGCCGGCCGTGAGCGGACTGTCGATCGCGATGATCCTGTTCCTGTCGTCCGGGTTCCAGTTCATGGTGCGTAACTGGCGCACCAAGCGCGTGGCCCTGGCCAGCGGCTGCGCGCTGGTGCTGTGCAACCTGCTGCTCATGGCGACCACGCTCACCGGCGCCACGCTGGCATTTGGCGCGGCGGTGATCGCCACGGCCTTCGGCCATGGGCTGGCCAATGTGGCGGGCATGGGCGTGGTGGCCAAGCTCACCACGCCCGAAGAGCGCGGTGGCCTGCTGTCGTCCTACCTGATCGTGGGGTACCTGGGCACCATCGTGCCCATCCTGGGCATTGGCTGGCTATCGGACCACGTGGGCCTGAACCGCGGCTTGCTGGTGTTCTGCGGCGCCATGGCCCTGCTGAGCGCCGTGGTCACCGCGCTGGGCATGCGCACCGCGGAGATCCCCGTGCCGCAGCAGCACCTTTAACCGCTGGTGTCAGCGCCAGCCGATCAGCAGGATGGCGATGTTGACCAGCAGTCCCGCGCCCCACACCAGGCTGCGCGCCGTGGGCATGTCGCCCACGTACATGGTGATGTAGGACACGCGCAGCATCACGAACAGGAAGGCCAGCAGGTCCAGCATCATCTGCGGCGCGCCCAACTGGTGCGCGATGATGACCGCGCCGATGAAGAACGGCAGCGCCTCGAAGCTGTTGGCCTGCGCCGCATTGGCACGGGCGCGCCAGCCGGTCTGGCGCGCCAGCCACGCACGCGGGTCGTGGTTGTCGCTGCCGCGAAAGCCCCCCCGCTTGGCCAGCAGCGCGCAAGCCATGGGCAGCAGCGCCGCAATCAGCACGCACCAGTAGGCCACGGTGAAGCGGGCCACATGCATTGTTGTGTTCATTTTTGCAGTGTTTTTGGCCTCCAGCGCTTATCCAACAAGCGCTAGCAGCTATTGTTTTTGATATTCAGCGCCGATCCGCCAGCGCATGAGCGATGGTGCCCAGGTCCACGTATTCCAGCTCGCTACCCACGGGCACGCCCCGCGCCAGGCGCGTGACGTGCACGCCGCGGCGCTTGAGCGCCTCGCCGATCGCGTGGGCCGTGGCCTCTCCCTCGGCCGTGAAGCTGGTGGCCAGGATCACCTCCTGCACCACGCCGTCGCTGGCGCGCTCCAGCAGGTTGTGCACACCGATGTCGCGCGGCCCCACCCCATCCAGCGGCGACAGCCGCCCCATGAGCACGAAGTACAGCCCCTTGAACGCCGCGGTGCGCTCCATCGCGGCCTGGTCGGCGGGCGTCTCCACCACGCACAGGCGGGTGGCGTCGCGCGCCGGGTCCAGGCAGGTCTCGCACACCGCGCCCTCGGTGAAGGTGTGGCAGCGCTCGCAATGGCGTACCTGCGTTGCCGCCTGCGCCAGCGCCTGCGACAGCATCTGCGCTCCGGCGCGGTCATGCTGCAGCAGATGGAACGCCATGCGCTGCGCCGACTTCACGCCCACGCCCGGCAGGCGCCGCAGGGCCTGGATCAGTGCGTCAAGGGAGCTGGTGTCGGACATGAAGAATGGATTTCGGAGTGCACACGCCGCCCCCAAGGGCGTAGCGAGCGCCTGCCAGGCGAGGCGGACGGAGCGCAGCAACCGGAACGTACTTGCCTAGTACGTGAGGATTGCGAGCACTGCCCAACGACGCGTGGCCAGCGCGCAGTAGCCTGCCCTCAGAAGGGGAATTTCATGCCGCCGGGAAGGCCTGGCATGCCGGCCGTGATCTTGGCCATCTTCTCGGCCGAGGTTTCCTCGGCCTTGCGCACCGCGGCGTTGAAAGCGGCGGCCACCAGGTCTTCCAGCATGTCCTTGTCATCGGCCAGCAGGCTGGGGTCGATGGTCACGCGCTTGACGTCGTGCTTGCAGGTCATCAGCACCTTCACCAGGCCGGCGCCGGATTCGCCTTCGACCTCGATGTTGGCCAGGTCATCCTGGGCCTTCTTCAGGTTGTCCTGCATGGCCTGGGCCTGCTTCATGAGGCCGGCGAGCTGTCCCTTGTTGAACATGGATGGTTTCCTTTGCGTTTCAAAAATGGTTATGCAGGCTTGATGCTGCCCGGCACGATTTTCGCCCCGAAATCACGCATCAGTTGCTGCACGTAGGGGTCGTTGTGGACGATCTCCTCGGCCACGCGCTGGCGTTCGGCCGCGGCGTGCGCGTTGCGGCGCGCGGGGCTGTCGATCACCACACCCACCTCCACGCTGATCTGGCGCGCATGACCCGCGGCCTCCAGCGCCGCGCGCAGGCGCTCGCGCGCCGTGGGCTGGTTGAGCGACTCCCGCTCCACGCGCAGCAGCCAATGGTCCGGGTCACGCGCCACCAGTTGCGACTGCAGCGCCAGTTCGCGCACCAGGGCGGTGATGGCCTCCTGGGCAATGAGCTGCTGCACGGTGGCATGCCAGACATCGCCCTCCTCCGTGCGCACCAGCCGCGCGGGTGCCGGTGCCGCCGATGGCAGGGGCTGCAGGCGCGCGCCGGGTTCCGGCGCGGTACGCACGGGGATTGCTACCGTTTCAGGAGCTGCTTGCGCTGTATGGGCGGGCGCTGGAGGTGTTTTTTGCCTTAGATCCTCAGGGGAGCGTACGGGCAGACGCACAGGCGCTGCGGCCCGTACGGGCGCCTGGGCCGTATCGCCGGCTTCCCACGGGGGCGATTCGCGGTCGCCCGCGTCCAACGCGTCCTGCACGGCCTGGTTCACATCGTCCGGCGTGGCTTGCGCCCGCGTGGGCGCTGCCGATGCGGCGGGCCGGGTGGGCGCGGCAGTCGCGCAGTCCATCGCGGGCGCCGCGATAGGAGCCGGGTGCACCGACACCGGCGACGGTGCGGGAGCCCGGTCCGCGGCGGCCGGCACCGCCTGCGGTGCCTGGACTACCGGCGTATCGGCCGGCGCATGGGCCGACGGCGCTGCGGCTTCAGGCCGCGTCAGAGTTTTTTTTTCAGCCGAGGCAGCCGCGCCGTCTTCCGAAGCAGCCGGCTTGAACGCCAACAGGCGCAGCAGCACCATGGTCAGCGCGGCATATTCGTCGGGCGCCAGACCCAGATCGGCGCGGCCGTGCAGGCAGATGCTGTACAGCAGCTGCGTCTCGTCGGCCGGCAGGGCGGCAGACAGGCGCGCAACCTCTGCCGCCTCAGGGTCGCTGGCGTCCGCGGCCGCAGCCATCTGCGGAACGGCCTGCAGCACGGCCATGCGCTGCAGCACGGCGCTCATGTCCTCCAGCGTGGAGGCGGCGGACAGGCCGTTGATGCGCAGGGTGTCCGCCGTCTCGACCACCGTGCGGCCATCGCCCTGCGCCAGCGCGTCGATCAGACGGAACACATGGCTGCGGTCCACGCTGCCCAGCATCTGGCGCACAGCGGCTTCCTGCAATTGGCCGCTGCCGAAGGCAATCGCCTGGTCGGTCAGGCTGAGCGCGTCGCGCATGGAACCGCGCGCGGCGCGGGCCAGCAGCCGCAGGGCCTGCGGCTCGGCGGGCACGTTCTCGGCGGCGAGCACGCGGGTGAGGTGCTCCAGCACCGTCTCGGGCGCCATGGGCCGCAGGTTGAACTGCAGGCAGCGCGAGAGCACCGTGACCGGCACCTTCTGTGGATCGGTGGTGGCCAGCACGAACTTGAGGTATTCCGGCGGCTCCTCCAGCGTCTTGAGCATGGCGTTGAACGCCGTGTTCGTGAGCATGTGCACTTCGTCGATCATGAAGACCTTGAAGCGCCCTTGCACCGGCTTGTAGACGGCCTGCTCCAGCAGCCCCTGCACCTCGTCCACGCCGCGGTTGGAGGCGGCATCCAGCTCGGTGTAGTCAGGAAACCGGCCGCTGTCGATGTCGGTACAGGCCGGGCACACGCCGCAGGGCGTGGCAGTGATGCCGCCTTGGCCGTCCGGACCCTGGCAATTGAGCGACTTGGCCAGGATGCGCGAGACCGTGGTTTTGCCCACGCCGCGCGTGCCGGTGAACAGGTAGGCGTGGTGCAGCCGCTGCTGCGTGAGCGCGTTGGAGAGCGCCTGCACCACGTGCTCCTGCCCCACCATCTCAGAGAAGGTCTTGGGACGGTATTTGCGGGCGAGCACAAGATAGGACATGGGGCGTGATTCTATGTGCGGGCCAGACACGCAGCGCGCCAAGGCTTCTAGCTGGCCCGGGCCTACGCAGGCCACCGCGCCGACCGAGGGTGATCTGCTCTCTGCCAGGATTCACACTCCCCGGGAACGACTGCAAACTGCCAGTCGCACCGTACCGCCATGTTGCCCGCCCTGCTTCCATCCCTTGCAGCCCGCAGGCGGCTATCGCGACAAGGGTTGCCGACCCGGTCGGCCGGGGTGCGTCTCGCCTGCTGGCTACTGAGTCTGTGCCTGCAGCCGCCGGCGCAGGCCCAGGATAGTTCTAAAGACACCTCCGCCGTCGATCCGCCGACGCAGCAACAGGCATTACCTGCGGCTTTGGATGTGCGTGCGCGTAACCACCCCGAGCCAGACGGTTACTCGCTGCCCAGCACGCCCGAGTTGGGCGCCATCGGCGTGCAACTGCAGGGCGACTCACGCTTGCTGCTGCGCGTCCGGCGCGGCGGCCCCATGCTGTACTAGCGGCAAAGTTCTGACGGGCCACGGGCAGAGCGTGGTTCGTCGTACAATCACAGGCGACGGGCCTCCCCGCATGGTGAAGCGGCCAACCGGGTCAGGTGGGGAACCAAGCAGCCCTAACTGTGGAGCCAGTGCCGGGGGTAAGGCTCGTCACCTTCTTCTTTTCTTCCCCCTTCTTTTTTTGCGTCGCCTGAGCGCTTTGCGCTTCATCGGGCGGTTGCGGCGTTGCCTGCACATGAACGCCGTGCGTCAGCTCCGTCCTACAGCGAAACAAGCACGGCGATCGCGACAAGCACGTGCCCGCGGTCCATACTGCGCACCAGGAGTTCTCGCCACCGATCCACTTTCTTGCTGTCCCGTGCCGCCATGCTGTCTGCCATGTCCGCGCTGCTTGCAAGTCATCTGCTCCGGCCGCTGCCACGGCCGGCCATGGATCGGGGCATTGTGTGCCTGCTGTGCCTGTGCGCGGCATTTCCCGCCCGGGGCGATGAGAGTCTGGCAGACGGTGCTGCGGCCGCATTGCGAGAGGCTCAGGATGAGCCTTCTTCCGCCGCCTTCACGCAGAACACCGCCACCTACCCCGACCTGAACGGCAGCGATCTTCCGCGCGCAGCATTCGGCAACAGCGTTCAGTACACGGACATCACCCGTTGGCTTACGCCGCTGCAAGCCTCTCGCCTGGGGCTGACGCTGGGCGTGGTGGTTCCGTCGGACGGCGCGGCCCGCGCAGGATCCGTCAGCCCTGCCTACCCGCCAGGCACCCCGCTGGCTTACGACCTGGGTCTGCGCTGGCGATCACAGTTGCAGCCGCGCGTACGGCTGGACCTGCAGGCCTGGGCCCGCACCCACCCGCACACGGGCCTGCACGACGCCATGGGCATGATCTGGGGTCGCGACCAGGGCAGCAACTTTGGCACCCGTCTGGAGGTGCAATGGTCCGCATCGCGCACGCGCGGTCTGGTCCCCGAGCTGGGCGCCATCGGCGTGCAGTTGCAAGGCGATGCGCGGCTGGTGCTGCGCGCCCGCCGCGGCGGGCCCATGGTGTATTACCGCGCGAAGTTTTGACCGCGCGCTCAGCAACGCTCTGGGTTGACGCCGACCTTCTTGCAATGACCGCAGAGCATGCCCTAAAGCGGCGCCCCTGCTGTACTACGCCTGCGTTGCCAGCCAGTGCGCGGCACCCGCCCCTGCCGCACGCCCGGTGGCATAGCACGCAGTCAACAGATACCCCCCGGTGGGCGCCTCCCAGTCCAACATCTCGCCCGCGCAGAACACCCCGGGCATGGTGCGCAGCATGAGGCGCGTATCCAGCGCTTCGAAGGCCACGCCGCCGGCCGTGCTGATGGCCTCATCCAATGGGCGTGCTGCCACCACGGTGATGGGCAAGGCCTTGATGGCATGGGCCAGCGCCACCGGGTCGGACATACCGTCCTTGCCCAGTTGTTCGTAGAGGACGGCGGTTTTGATGCCGTCCAGGCCCAGCCGGCTCTTGAGGTGGGTGGAAAGGCTGCGCGAGCCGCGCGGGTGGCGCACCTCAGCCAGCACGCGCTCGGGCGTGTGGTCGGGCAGCAGGTCCAGGTGGAAGGTGGCGTGACCGTGTGCCACGATCTCGTCGCGCAGCAGGCTGGAGACCGCATAGACCAGGCTGCCTTCCACGCCCGTGGCCGTGGCCACGAATTCCCCGCGCCGCTCAAAGCGCCGGCCCTGGCTGTCGGTGAAGGACAGCACCACCGACTTGAAGGGCTGGCCCGCGAAGCGCTCGACGAAATGCGGCGTCCAGCCGACGGCGGGCGCGCCTCGGCCGATGAGCTCCAGAAAGAACTCTCGCCGCGTCTCGCCCACGGGCGCATCCACGCGCGGTACGTCGAAACCGCAGTTGGACGGCGCCAGCGGCGCTACAGGCACGCCGCGCTGCGCCAGCAGCGGCGCCCAGGTACCGTCCGAGCCCAGACGGCCCCAGCTGCCGCCGCCCAGGGCCAGCACGACGGCGCGCGCCCTTACCCGCACCTCTCCCGCCGGCGCGGCAAAGCGCAGCACAGGCGGCGTGATGCCATTCAATGCGTCGACCCAGCCCATCCAACGATGGCGCATGTGCAGCTGCACCCCCTGCCCGCGCAAGCGCTGCAGCCAGGCACGCAGAAGCGGCGCGGCTTTCATGTCCTTGGGGAACACCCGGCCCGACGTACCGGTGAAGGTCTGCGCGCCCAGCGCGTCAGCCCACGCGCGCAAGTCCTCGGGGCCAAAGTCTCGCAGCCAGGGCGTCAGCGCCTGCTGGCGCTCGCCATAGCGCGCCATGAAGGCCGCCAGCGGTTCGGAATGTGTGAGGTTCAGCCCGCCCCTGCCCGCCAGCAGGAACTTGCGTCCCACCGAAGGCATGGCGTCGAACACCTGCACGCTCAGGCCTGCCGCTGCGGCGGTCTCGGCAGCCATCAGGCCAGCCGGGCCCGCGCCAATCACGGCGATCTCGCAAGATCGCAGATCCGTATCCATCATGGTGTTGCTTTCATCAACCCACACGCCGCAGCAGGCGCACGTGCATGGGCCGCACGAAGTGCGCTCCCTGCATCGTGCAATGCGGCGCGAAGGCCGCCGCCACGCGCTCGCGCAAGCGCGCGTCGATGCGGTGGTCGGCAAAGGTGGGGTTCATCATCCGCCGCTCAAACTGGGCGAAGTCCTCGAAATGCACAGGCATGTCGAATCGCCGTTGCGCCACCTGCTCCCAGGTGCCGCGGACAGCCAGGGCGCGGTCCAGCGCCGCCTGCGCAGCGGCGCGCACGATGCCTTCGTCGTTGTACAGGCGCACGATCTCGTTGAGCGCGCCTTCGTAGACCGGCTCCGAAACGTACAGATGCCCGCCGGGACGCAGCACGCGCGCCACTTCGGTCAGGGCCTGGTCCATCGCATCCAGCGGCACGTGGTGCAGGGACTTGAGCATCAGCGCCAGGTCGAACTGCGCGTCATCGCCTGCAATGGCCTGCGCACCACCCACCGCAAAGCGCATGCGCGGGGGCGTGTCCTGCAGGTTGATTGCGTGCTGCCGGAGGTCCACTTCCAGCCCCAGATACCGCATGTCCGGCCAACGCTGCAGCATCTGCCGCGCCATGCGCGCTCCGCCGCATCCGAGTTCGATGACGCGCGTGCCGGGGGTTGGCAGCAACTCGACCAGGACATCCAGTTCATCAGGGACGAGGGTGTGGTTCATGGGTCATCGATCAATCGGCAGAATCAACCGATGGTACCTACCCCTGCGCGCGACGCGGGGTATTCCCGTACGCCGGCCACAGGCCCGGCGCCTGCCCACCCGGTCAGAACAGCACGCCCTGCCCTGGCGCGTCCACGACCACCAGCCTCCCATCGCCCGTCAAGAAAGCCGCGCCCACCCGCTCGCCCGGAAACTGCGCTCCCACCGCTTCGCGGTACAGGCGCAGTTGGGCCATCAGCTGCGGCTGGCGCTCGGGCGCGGTGGCGCTCTTGTAGTCCAGCACCCACCAGCGCGCACCCTCACGCGGCTGGCGCAGCCGCACCAGGCGGTCCAGACGCAGACCCTGGCCCTGGTACACCAGCGGCGCTTCGTTGAGGGCCTGCTCCACGTGATCGGGGTTCCACGCCCAGGCACCCTCGCCCTGCAGAATGCTCCGCGCCATCGCTGCGGCCTGTGCGGCAGCCTCCGCCGTGATGTCGAAGTCGCGCGCCAGCTGCGCCAGCCGCCGCGCGGGCCACACGCCGCCCGCCCGCAGGGCGCCGACCACGCCCGCCTGCTCCAGCAACTGGTGCATGGCCTCGCCTTGGCGCGACTGCGGGGTGGAGACGGGAGCACCCGCCGCAGCGGCTTGTGCCCCCGGCGCAGCCCCCGCATACGGCGGAAGCTGCGGCAACGCGACGGCGGCATCGTCAGCCACATCGCCCAATGGCGCGGCGGGCGGCACTTGCGCGTCCTGCAGGGACTCGGCCAGCCGGTTCCACCAACTGCCGGGTGCGGCCGTGCTGGACTGCACCGCCGACAAGGCCAGGCAATGCTTGGCGCGTGTCATGGCCACATAGAGGGTGTTGAGCTCCTCGCGCTGGCGCTCCGCCAGTTCCGCCGCCAGCAGGTCCACCGCACTGGGCGGCGGGTTGGATTCGCTGGCCAGAAAGACAAAGCGCAGCGGAGCGGCCTGCTCGCCCGGCCAGTCGACCAGCGCGCCCATGGTCTCGGCCTTCTGCGCGCGCGCATCGGTGTCGAGCAGCAGCACGCTGTGCGCCTCCAGCCCTTTGGCGCCGTGGATGGTGAGCAGGCGCACGGCCTGCGCCTCCACGCGGCCGGGTGCGCGCATGCCCGGGCGCTTCATGGCGCGCACGAAGGCATAGGCCGTGAGGTAGCGTCCCCCGTCCTGCTGCAGCGCCGCGGCCAGCAAAGCGCGCAGGTTGGCCAGCACGCCCGCACGCTGCGAGGCGGGAGCCGCGGCGGCAAAGCGCGCGGGCACGTCGCCGTGTTCGTAGATGGCATGCAGCGCATCGTGGGGGGGGCGTGTTTCCACCCATCGCTTGTATTGAGCCAAAACAGGCGCCAGCGCTTGCAGGTCGGGCGGAAGCAGCTCACTTTTTTGAAGTACGTCGAACCAGCTGCACGGGGATCCTTCTGCGGCCGTCTGGCGTACCCGCAGCGCAATCTGCACCAGCGCGTCATCCGTCAGGCCGAACAGCGGCGAGCGCAGCGCACGCGCCAGCGAAAGGTCATGCCCCGGTGAGACCAGCGCATCCAGCAGCGCGACGATGTCCTGCACCTCGGGCGCCTCGCCCAGCTCGGCCTTCTCGGGCTGCACGCAGGGCACGTGCAGCGCGCGCAGGGCCTCCTGCAGGGAGGCCAGCCGGTCGCGCTTGCGCGCGAGCACCATGATCTCCTGCGGCTGCACGCCCGCGGCGATCTGCGCCGCCACCCATTGCGCAGCCTGCGCGCATTCGCGCATGCGAAGGGTTTCCTCGGCTTCATGGCGCGGCTGGGTCAGAGTGTCGCGCCACTCGGGGGCAGTGGCCGCGGCGGCATCACCCCCGTCAGGCGCCGTGATCGGGGGCAGGCGCAGCAGTTGCCCCGGGTCGCGCGATTCGGTGGTGTGGTCGCGAAAGCCCGCGTACTCACCTTGCGCCTGCGCCGCCTGCATGGCCTGGTTCACCGCTGCGATCACGCCGATGGCGTTGCGCCGCGTGTGGTCGCAGGCCAGCAGGTCGCCCCCCAGCCCCTCGCGTACGAAGGCCTGGGCGGCCTTGAAGACCTGCGGCTCGGCGCGGCGAAAGCGGTAGATGCTCTGCTTGGGGTCACCCACGATGAACACGCTGGGCGGCTGCTGGCCGCCGCCCGCGCCCGCGTAACCGGCCAGCCAGGCATGCAGCGCCTGCCACTGCAGCGGGTTGGTGTCCTGGAACTCATCCACCAGCAGGTGGCGCACGCGAGCGTCCAGCCGCTCCTGCACCCAGCCCGAGAGGATGGGGTCGGACAGCATGACCAGCGCCGTGCGCTCCACGTCGTTCATGTCCACCCAGCCGCGCTCGCGCTTGAGCTGGGCGAACTGCGCGATGAGCGCACGCGCCAGCCGCGCCATGCGCTGCTGGTGCAGCCAGGCCTCGTGCTGGCGGAGCGCGGCGCACAGGCGCTGCAGTTCGCCCTCAGCCTCCTGCGCGGCGGCGAACTTCTCCAGATTCTTGGACAGGCGATCCTCGCTGGCCACGAAGAAGGCCTTGCGCAGCGTGTCCAGACGCTGGCCCAGGTCGTCGCACAGCCAGGCGTCGATCACCGCGTCGGCGGCCTTCTGCGGCGTCTTGTTCGCCTGCGCCCCCAGCACCTGGGCCCAGGCATGCCAGCGCTGGCGCGCTGCGTCGCTGGCCAGGGCATCGGCCGGATGGTGCAAGCCGGCAAGGTCCGCGAACTGCGTGCCGAAATGCGGGATCGATGCGTCCACCACGCCCGCCTCGTCGGCCAGCGCGAACTCCACGCGCTTGGCCAGCGCGCCTTCGAGCGCCTTGTGCGTCTGCGAGCGGCCGTGATGTGCTACGCAGGCTTCGTAATCCGCGCGCAGCGCGGCGTCCTGCGCCACGGCGGCGAGGTAGGGGCGCCAGACCTCGCGCACTGCCTCGGCGTCATCCTCCAGCAAGTCGTAATGGGCGGGCAGGCCCTGCTGCTCCAGCACCGACAGCGGCGCCGTGCCCAGCAGCGCCGCAAACCAGCTGTGGAAGGTGCGGATCTGCACGGGGCGGCCTGCATCCAGCGTCTGTCGGTATAGTTTTTGTAGCTGCTCGCGCTTTTCCAGAGCGCGCTGCGGCCCGATTCCTCTTGCAATCAGCTCCTTTTCCAGATCGGGCAGCGGCTTGGCCGCAAACTCCTGCAGCCATTCCTGCAGGCGCTGGCGCATTTCGCCCGCGGCCTTCTTGGTGAAGGTGATGGCCAGGATCTCGTGCGGCGCACAGCCGTCCAGCAGCGCGCGCAGCATGCGCGAGACCAGCATCCAGGTCTTGCCGGCGCCGGCGCAGGCCTCCACGGCCACGCTGCGCTGCGGGTCGCAGGCGATGGCATAGAAGGCCTCCCGGGTGACCGGTTGGCCGTTGTGTTCGTAGGCGGCTTGCGCGGCAGCTTCACTCATTCCAAAAATCCTTGCGGCACAGACCGCGCGCGGCGCACCATTCGCACACGCTGCCCTCGCCCAACGCGGGTAGCGGCGCGCCGGCAGCAATGCGCTGCATGTCGTGCGTGATGCCGTCCAGCAGCAGGTCGCGCAGGTGCACCACGTCGTCTTGCTCGTGCAGCCGGGTTTCGCCGCGCTCACCCACATTCACGTACGCGGCCCGCAGGGTGTCGTCCTGCAGCAATGCGGCATAGAAGGCGAGCTGCGTGTCCTCGGCCCCGGCCTTGATGCGCCCGCGCGTGAGGGCGTCGCTTTCGGTCTTGTAGTCGATCACCAGCGCCAGGGGTTCGCCGCCGCCCTGCGGACGCACGGCGTCCACACGGTCCAGTGTGCCGACCAGTTCCAGCGCGCCCAGCGGCTGGCGCGCGCGCAGCTCGGCCTGGCGAAAGCAGGCGCCAGCGGCTTCGTGCTTGCCCAGCCATTCCAGATAGCCGGCGCGCAGCGCGGGCCAGCCCGAGGCGTAGGGCAGGAAGTCGCCCTCCTGCAGCCCCAGCTCGCGCGTGGCGCGCGCAGCCGCCTCGTCCATGAGCGCCGTGCGCGCCGCGGCGTCGCCCGTGGGCGCGTCCTGCAACGCCTCATGGAAGTGCTGCAGCACGGCATGCAGCCAGGTGCCGAAGTCACGTTTGTCCAGCCCGGCGTCCAGTTCGTCGTCTTCCTGCAGCTGCAGTTGGCGCAGCGCGAAGAAGCGGTAGGGACAGTGGCGCAGGTCGGAATATGCCGAGGACGATAGCCGTTGCACCGGCAGCTGCGCGCCCACCGGCAGCGGACGCGCCGTGGGTGCCACGGGCACGCTGCGCGTCACCCGGGGATCGGCACCGTCCGTACCGGTTCCGTCCAGCCGAAGCGCCTGGACCAGCGGACTCGGCAGGAGGGGTTCGCCCCCCTCGTCACCCACGCGCCACAGGAGGTCGACACGCGCAATGCGCAGGGCCTGCCGCCAGGCGGCGCGCTGAGCGGCGGCCAACAGGTCGCGCGTGGGCAGACCCAGTCCCTCGCGCTGCGCCTGCGTCCAGGGGCCGGGCGGTTCAGGCGCGGCCTGCAGGCGTTTCTCATCGCAGCCGGGCAGCACCAGCGCAGCGAACGGGCGCGCCAGCAGCTGCGGCAGGGGCAGAACCACCACGGGTGCATCGTCCACATAGGCCGGTCGATAGCGCGCGCATTCCAGCACCTCCCCCACCCAGCGTGTGAAGTCCGCCAGCGCCATGCGCGCACCGGCCCCGTCCATGTCCTGCAGATCGTCCTGCAGGCCCTCGGGCAGGCGCAGCTCGGCCAGCACGCGCGCACCGGCCTCGTCCTGCTGCAGCCCGTCCCACAGGCCGCAGTCCTGCAGCAGCACGCGCAGCGACTGCAACCACTGGGCCAGCGGCCGCGCGGCCCGCAGCTGCGCGCGCCAGCCCTGTACCTGGTCTGCCAACGCGGCCTCGGCCGGGCGCCGCTCAGCCAACGCCTGCAGTTGCGTCGCCGCGCCGCTCCAATGCCGGGCGCCCGCACGGCGCAGCCAGTGCTCCAGCGCGCGCAGTGCGGCCGCATCCACCGCGGGCGACTGCTTGAGCCAGTCGAGCACGGCATCGGCGGTGGCGTCCCAGGCACAGGCCTGCAGCACCGCCATCAGCCGCGCCGCGGCGTGGGTGGTGGAGAGCAGCCAGCCGTTTTCGTCGTGCACCGCCACGCCCGCGCCGGCGAGCAAGGCACTGATGCGGCGGGTGAGCGCGCGGTCGTTGGCCACCAGTGCCACGGGCGCCTGTCCCTGCGCCAGGTGCTGCAGCACACAGGCGGCGGCACGCTGGGCCTCGTCCTCGGCATCGGGCACGGCATGCAAGGTTGGCACGCCGGCCTTCCCGCCGTCCATCACCTGCGGCAGGTCCACGACAAGGCCCGCCTCAGCCCAGTGCCGCGCCAGCGTGCGGGCCAGGGGGTCGGGTTGGAAGCCCTGCACCACCACCAGCAGCGGCACGGCCGCACGCACGCCAGACTCGAACAGCACATCCCCCACGTGGCGCGAGGCCAGCACCCATTCCAGGGCGATGCGCGCTGCGGCGGCCTCCAGCCGGAGCGCGCCACCGTCGCCCGCCGCCGGCAGCAGGGCGCGCGCCGCCTCGCCCCAGTCCGGGCGGCGGTCAGGAGCCACGGCCGCTGCCACCACCGCCAACTGCGCGGCCATCTCCAGCAGCGGACCGCTGAGGACTTCGCGGTGCGCGGCAAGACCGGCGCGGTCGAGCAATGCACGTGCGGTGACCGCATCGCGCGCCATATCGCCCGCGTACTCGCTGCCCTCCGCCAGAGGCGCGCCCAGTTGGGAAGCCCAGTTGCGCGTGGTCTCGAAGCGCGGCGCGAAACCCTGCGGGTAGGCGCGCTGCCATTGCCGGCGCGCCTCGCCCATGAGCTGGGCGTACGGCACCAGCACCACGGTGGCCGCCAGGTGCGCGCCGCGCTGCGCGGCCGCTGAGCGCACCTGCTCGAAAACCGCGCACCACCCCGCGCTGCACGCTGCGGCGTGATCGTCTTTTGCTATGGGTGTCATAGCGTTACAAGCACCGGCCATATGAGGATGCGGGGATTCGGTTTCTGTCACAATGACTGGACTTTATACGTACCGGCATCGCCCACTGCTCACACAAGGAACCAAGGAACGCGCCATGGCCAGCGAACTCATCAAACATCTCTCCGACGCCAGCTTTGAAGCCGACGTGCTGAAAGCCGGCACTCCGGTGCTGGTGGACTACTGGGCCGAGTGGTGCGGCCCCTGCAAGATGATCGCCCCCATCCTGGATGAGGTGGCTGGCGCCTACCAGGGCAAGCTCACCATCGCCAAGATGAACGTGGACGAGAACCGCGAGATTCCCGCCAAGTTCGGCATCCGCGGCATTCCCACGCTGATGCTGTTCAAGAACGGTGAACTCGCCGCCACCAAGGTAGGCGCCATGAGCAAGGCCCAGCTCACCGCCTTCATCGACCAGCAATTGGCCTGATTCCCTTCTTGCCGGCCGCCCTCCGCGGCCGGCAGTCTTCCGAGGTGCGCAGCACCCGGGCAACCTGCGAATAGCGCAGAACTTTTCCTGTCATAATTCGCGCTGATCGCCTCGCCGCACGTGCACCCAGCGGCCGGCTCCGGATCACAGGCTCGCCAAGTCCGCCATCACCCATGGCCCGCACGAAACGCAGCCCTTCCCCTCACACAGACATTTCCACTCCGTCCAGGAGTCACTCCATGCACCTTAACGAACTCAAGGCACTGCACGTGTCTGAAGTCCTCAAGCAGGCCGAAGACCTGGAAATCGAAAACGGCGGCCGCATGCGCAAGCAGGAGCTGATGTTCGCCATCATCAAGAAGCGTGCAAAAGCCGGCGAGCAGATTTTTGCCGACGGCGTGCTTGAGATCCTGCCCGACGGCTTCGGCTTCCTGCGCAGCCCCGACACCAGCTACACCGCGAGCACCGACGACATCTATATCAGTCCGAGCCAGGTGCGCCGCTTCAACCTGCACACCGGCGACATGATCGAAGGCGAGGTGCGCACGCCCAAGGATGGCGAGCGTTACTTCGCGCTGACCAAGCTTGACTCCGTCAACGGCGGCCCGCCAGAGCAGAACAAGCACAAAGTGATGTTCGAGAACCTCACGCCGCTGTTCCCCAAGGAGCAGATGCGGCTGGAGCGCGAGATCAAGGGCGAGGAGAACATCACCGGCCGCATCATCGACATCATTGCCCCCATCGGCCGCGGCCAGCGCGCGCTGATCGTCGCCCCTCCGAAGAGCGGCAAGACTGTGATGATGCAGCACATCGCCCATGCCATCACGGCCAACAACCCCGATGTGCACCTGATGGTGCTGCTGGTGGACGAGCGCCCCGAGGAAGTGACCGAGATGCAGCG
Source organism: Diaphorobacter sp. LI3 (assembly GCF_022807955.1). Taxonomy (NCBI): domain Bacteria; kingdom Pseudomonadati; phylum Pseudomonadota; class Betaproteobacteria; order Burkholderiales; family Comamonadaceae; genus Diaphorobacter; species Diaphorobacter sp. LI3. Next base: position 2,678,808 of record NZ_CP094346.1, read on the forward strand.
CTCGGTCAAGGGCGAAATCATTGCGTCGACCTTCGACGAGCCCGCCGCACGCCACGTGCATGTGGCCGAGATGGTGATCGAGCGCGCCAAGCGCCTCGTGGAACTGAAAAAGGACGTGGTGATCCTGCTGGACTCCATCACCCGCCTGGCCCGCGCCTACAACAACGTGGTGCCCTCCAGCGGGAAGGTGCTCTCCGGCGGCGTGGACTCCAACGCTCTGCAACGCCCCAAGCGCTTCTTCGGCGCGGCGCGCAAGGTCGAGGAAGGCGGCTCGCTGACCATCATTGCCACGGCGCTGGTCGATACCGGCAGCCGCATGGACGAAGTGATCTTTGAAGAATTCAAGGGCACGGGCAACTGCGAAATCCACCTGAGCCGCCGCCTCTACGAAAAGCGCGTGTTCCCGGCCATCGAGCTCAACAAGAGCGGCACACGCCGAGAGGAACTGCTGCTGGCACCCGAAATCCTGCAGAAGACGCGCATCCTGCGCCAGTTCATGTACAACATGGACGAGATCGAGTCCATGGAACTCATGATCAAGAAGATGAAGGAAACCAAGACCAACGTGGAGTTCTTCGAGGCCATGCGCCGCGGCGGCTGACCTGGTCTGCTCCACCGCTTTGCCCAGCCCCGCCATCGTGCGGGGCTTTTTCATGGCCGCCCATTGCCCCTCGCTGCGTGCAGGCGTGACTCCCCGCCCACCGCTCACTTGATTCGCCTCAAGACACGGCGCGACGCGCCGGCCCATACTGGCTGTCATCTCATTTCGATAGCATGGTGGCCCGCAATGGGGCGCCCAACGGACCGGGCGCTGCGAACGAAATTGCGGATTACCATCGCCGGCCTGCGTATGCCCTTCGCCCTCCCCGCCCTCGTATCGCCCCTTGACAGCGCAGCGCTGCGCACGGGCCTGCTCGGGATCTGCGTCACAGTCGCCGGATGCATGGCAGGGGTGCGAACGGACGTGCCCTCCCCTGCGCTGCTGCCCGCCGCATGGCCCGTGCCACCCGTCGCCTTCGATGACGGCACCGTCAGCGTTGACGACCAGGCCGAGTGGGGGATGTTCTACCGCGACCCCACACTGCAAGGCCTGGTGCGCCAGGCGCTCGAGAACAACCGCGACCTGCGCCTGGCAATGCTGCGCGTGGACGAGGCGCGCGCCGCCCTGGGCCTGCAGTCCGCCGATCGCTGGCCGACCCTGGCCGTGGGCAGCAGCCACACCCGCGCCCGCGTACCGGGGGACCTGAACGTGGCCGGCCGCGCCGTCACCACCGGCGAGCACCGCGTGGGCCTTGCCATCAGCAACTGGGAGCTGGATCTGTGGGGCCGCGTGCGCAGCCTGGAGGCGGCAGCGCAGCAGGCCTACTTCGCCTCCGCCGAAGGCAGCCGCGCCGCCCAGGCCGCATTGGTGAATCAGGTGGCACGCAACTACCTCGCATGGCGCGAAACGCGGGAACGCATCGCGCTGACAGAAGACACCATCGCCACGCGCCGCGAGAGCCTGCGCATCTTCGGGCGCCGCCACGCGGCCGGCGCCATCTCGCGCCTGGCGCTGACGCAGGTGGAATCTCTGCTGTACCAGGCCGAATCCATCGGCACCCAGCTCGCGCAACAGCATGCACTGCAGGCCCATGCGCTGGCGCAGCTCGTGGGCGTACCGTGGGATGCGCTGGCCCTGGCGCCGCCCCAGGCTGCCGTCGCCCTTCCCACCGTGCCCGCGGGATTGCCTTCCGACCTGCTGCTGCGCCGCCCCGACATTGCCGCCGCCGAGCACACCCTGCACGCCGCCAACGCCCGCGTACAAGCCGCGCGCGCAGCGTTCTTTCCGCGCATCGCCCTGACCACGAGTGCGGGCACCGCCAGCGCGCACCTGGACGGCCTGTTCGACAGCGGCAGCCGCGCCTGGACGTTCGCTCCCAGCGTCTCTCTGCCGCTCTTTGACGGGGGGCGCCTGCAGTCCAACCTGGATCTGAGCGCCGCACGCCAGAACATCGCCGTGGCCGACTACGAAAAGACCGTGCAGACGGCCTTCCGCGAAGTGTCAGACGCGTTGGCCACGCGCGCCACGGCAGCGCGCCAGATCACGCTGCAGCAGGCCCAGCGCGACGCCTTGCATGAACGCGCACGTTTGGCGCAACTGCGCTACGACCACGGTGCCACGCCCTACTTCGAAGTGCTGGATGCCCAGCGCGACCTGCTGGCCGCCGAGCAGCAACTCGTGCAGGCACGCTATGCGCTGCAGGCCGCACACATCGCCGTCTATGCCGCGCTGGGCGGCGGCGCGCCCGCGCGCTGACAACCCAACGGGACCCTCGCATGACCATTCCCAAGAAAATCCTCATCGCCGCAGCCGCAATCGCTGCCATCGCCGCACTGGGCGGCTACGCCTGGCTGCAGTGGAAGGAAACGCAGCAAAACGCCGGCCTTGTGAGCGGCAACGGGCGCATCGAGGCCACCGAGGTGGACGTGGCCACCAAGTACGCCGGCCGCGTGGCCGAGATCCTGGTGCAGGAAGGCGACTTCGTGCAGGCCGGCCAGCCACTGGCACGCATGCAGGTGGACAGCCTGCTGGCCCAGCAGCGCGAGGGCGAGGCCAGCCGCGACCGCGCCCTGCAGGCCGTGGCCTCCGCGCGCGCCCAGGTGGCCCTGCGCGAGAGCGAGCACACGGCCGCCCAGGCCCTGATCGCCCAGCGCGAGGCCGACCTGGACGCCGCTCAGCGCCGCGCGGCACGGTCGGAGACGCTGGCGCGCGAGGGCGCATCCTCCGAGCAGGAACTGGACGACGACCGGGCCCGCGTGCGCAGCGCACAGGCCGCGCTGAAGGCCACGCAGGCACAGGCGCAGGCCGCGGGCGCGGCCATCGTTGCGGCGCGCACCCAGGTGGCCGGCGCCGAATCGGCGGTAAAAGCCGCCGATGCGACCGTGCAGCGCATCAACGCCGACCTGGCCGACAGCGAACTCGCCGCCCCGCGCGATGGCCGCGTGCAGCTGCGCCTGGCCCAGCCCGGTGAAGTGCTGGGCGGCGGCGGCAAGCTGCTGAACCTGGTGGACCTGACCGACGTGTACATGAGCTTCTTCCTGCCCGAGACCGTGGCCGGCCGTGTGGCTCTGGGAACCGAGGTGCGCATCGTGCTCGACGCCGCCCCGCAGTATGTGATCCCGGCCAAGGTGTCGTTCGTCGCCAGCACGGCGCAGTTCACGCCCAAGACCGTGGAGACGGCCAGCGAGCGGCAAAAGCTCATGTTCCGCGTGCGCGCGCGCATCGCCCCCGAGCTGCTGCGCAAGCACATCACGCAGGTGAAGACCGGCCTGCCCGGCCAGGCCTGGATCAAGCTGGACGCGGGCCGCGACTGGCCGGCGCACCTGCACAACGTCGTGGCCCCTTGACGGACCGTGACGCCCGGCTGCTCCATGCCCCAGCACCTTGAGACCGCCACCCCCGTGGCCCGGCTGCGGGACGTGCAACTGCGCTACGGCGCGGCCCAGGCGCTGCGCGGCATCACGCTGGACATACCGACCGGCCGCATGGTGGGCCTGATCGGGCCGGACGGCGTGGGCAAGTCCAGCCTGCTGGCGTTGATGGCCGGCGCGCGCGCACTGCAGCAGGGCAGCGTGCAGGTGCTGGGCGGCGACATGGCGCGCAAGGCGCACCGCGACGCGATCTGCCCGCGCATCGCCTACATGCCGCAGGGCCTGGGCAAGAACCTCTACCCCACGCTGTCGGTCGAGGAGAACCTGCAGTTCTTCGCGCGCCTGTTCGGCCACGGCGCGGCCGAACGGCGCAGGCGCATTGACGACCTCACGCGCAGTACAGGCCTGTACCCCTTCCTCGCGCGGCCCGCGGGCAAGCTCTCGGGCGGCATGAAGCAAAAGCTGGGGCTGTGCTGCGCGCTGATCCATGACCCTGACCTGCTGATCCTGGACGAGCCCACCACCGGCGTCGACCCGCTCGCACGCGCGCAGTTCTGGGAACTGATCGCCCGCATCCGCACCGAGCGCGCGCACATGAGCGTGATCGTCGCCACCGCCTACATGGACGAGGCGCAGCGCTTCGACTGGCTGGTGGCCATGGACGATGGCGCCGTTCTTGCCACGGGCACACCGCAAGAGCTGCTGCAGCGTGCTGGCGTCGACACCCTGGAGGAAGCCTTCATCGCCCTGCTGCCCGAAGCCAGGAAGCGCGGCCACAGCCCGGTCGTGATTCCACCGCTGCCGACCAACGGCGAGGACGACATTGCCATCGAGGCGCAGGGCCTAACCATGCGCTTTGGCGACTTCGTGGCCGTGGACCAGGTGAGCTTTCGCATCCGACGCGGCGAGATCTTCGGCTTTCTGGGCTCCAACGGCTGCGGCAAGTCCACCACCATGAAGATGCTCACCGGATTGCTGCCTGCGTCCGAGGGCCGTGCCTGGCTGTTCGGGCAGGCGGTGGACCCACACGACATGGCCACGCGCCGGCGCGTGGGCTACATGTCGCAGGCGTTCTCGTTGTATGGCGAGCTGACGGTGGAGCAGAACCTGGTGCTGCACGCGCGCCTGTTCCATGTGCCGGAAGAACAGGTGACAGCGCGCGTGGACGAGATGCTGCAGCGCTTTGCCCTGCAGGACGTGCGTGCCACCCTGCCCGCCAACCTGCCGCTGGGCATGCGCCAGCGCCTGTCGCTGGCCGTGGCCATGGTGCACCGGCCCGAGTTGCTGATCCTGGACGAGCCCACCTCCGGCGTGGACCCGGTGGCGCGCGACGCCTTCTGGCGCCTGCTGGTCGAACTGTCGCGCCGCGACCGTGTGACGATCTTCATCTCCACCCACTTCATGAACGAGGCCGAGCGCTGCGACCGCATGTCCATGATGCACGCGGGCCGGGTGCTGGACAGCGACACGCCGGCCGCGCTGATGGCCCGGCGCGGCGCCCAGACGCTGGAGCAGGCGTTCATCGGCTACCTGCTGGAGGCCGCTGGCGAGCCCGTGGCCGATGACAACGCTACGAAAACAGGAGCTTCCAGCGCTCTATCGACGGTCGTATCAAACGCAAAAGAGTTTGAAACACCCACAGATCAAGCGGCAGCAGCTACTGAAATAGAAGCACCCCGGCACCGCGCCTTCAGCCTGCAGCGCATGCTGAGCTACATGTGGCGCGAGTCGCTGGAGCTGCGCCGCGACCCGGTGCGCGCCACGCTGGCGCTGGCGGGCTCGCTGATCCTGATGTTCGTGATCGGCTACGGCATCAACATGGATGTGGAGAACCTGCGCTACGCCGTGCTCGACCGCGACCAGACCACGCTGAGCCAGAGCTATGCCAACGCGCTCTCGGGATCGCGCTATTTCATCGAGCAACCGCCGCTGTCGGACCATGCCGAGCTGGACCGGCGCATGCGCAGCGGCGAGCTGTCGCTGGCCATCGAGATCCCCAGCGGCTTTGCCCGCGACGTGCTGCGCGGCAAGAACGTGGAGATCGGCGCCTGGGTGGACGGCGCCATGCCCATGCGCGCGGAGACCGTGCGCGGCTATGTGCAAGGCATGCACCAGCATTGGCTGGCCGCGCAACTGCACGAGCGCACGGGGCAGCGCCTGGCCAGCAGCGTGACCGTGCAATCGCGCTACCGCTACAACCCCGACGTGCGCAGCCTGCCCGCCATGGTGCCGGCGGTGATTCCGCTCTTGATGCTCATGCTGCCGGCGATGCTCACGGCGCTGGCCGTGGTGCGCGAGAAGGAGATGGGCTCCATCCTCAACCTGTACGTGACACCCGTCACACGCACCGAGTTCCTGCTGGGCAAGCAACTGCCCTACGTGTTGCTGGCCATGCTGAACTTCCTGCTCATGTGCCTGCTGGCGGTGACCGTGTTCGGCGTGCCCATCACCGGCAGCTTTGCCACACTGGCGCTGGCAGCGCTGGTGTTCTCGGTCACCTCCACCGGCATGGGCCTGCTGGCCAGCAGCGTCACGCGCAGCCAGATCGCAGCCATGTTCTTCGCACTCATAGGCACGCTGATACCAGCGGTGCAGTTCTCGGGCCTGATCGATCCCGTCTCGTCGCTGGAGGGCAGCGGCCGCCTCATCGGCTCGGTCTACCCGGCCACGTACATGTTCATGATCAGCCGCGGCGTCTTCAGCAAGGGACTGGGCCTGGCCGACCTGCAGGGAGCGCTGCTGCCGCTGCTGGCGTCGGTGCCCGTGGTCATGCTGGGCGCGATTGCGCTGCTGAAGAAGCAGGAGCGCTGACCAATGCCCGGCTCCTCCTCATCCGTGCGCCTGCACCTGCTCAACATCTACCGCCTGGGCGTGAAGGAGTTGTGGAGCCTGCTGCGCGACCCGACCATGCTGGTGCTGATCGTGTATGTGTTCACGCTGTCGGTGTACGCCGCCGCCACGGCCATGCCCGAAATCCTGCACAAGGCGCCGATCGCGATCGTGGACGAGGACCAGTCGCAATTGTCGCAGCGCATCGTTTCGGCCTTTTACCCGCCGCAGTTCAACACGCCGGCGCTCATCACCGCGCGCGAGATGGATGCGGGCATGGACGCGGGGCACTACACCTTCGTGCTCAACATCCCGCCCGACTTCCAGCGCGACGTGCTCGCGGGCCGCGCAGCGGAAGTACAGCTGAACGTGGACGCCACGCGCATGAGCCAGGCCTTCAGCGGCAATGCCTACGTGCAGCAGATCGTACTGAGCGAGGTCAGCGAATTCGTGCAACGCTACCGCGGCACCGCAGCCCCACCCGTGGATCTGGCGCTGCGCATGCGCTTCAACCCCGCGCTGGACAAGGCATGGTTCGGCAGCCTGATGGAAATCATCAACAGCGTGACCATGCTGTCCATCATCCTCACGGGCGCGGCGCTGATCCGCGAGCGCGAGCACGGCACCATCGAGCACCTGCTGGTCATGCCCGTCACGCCCACCGAGATCATGCTGGCCAAGGTCTGGTCCATGGCGCTGGTGGTGCTGCTGGCGGCCACGACGTCGCTGGTCCTGGTGGTGCAGGGGCTACTGCGCGTGCCCATTGGCGGCTCACTGGGGCTCTTCCTGGCCGGGGCGGCGCTGCACCTGTTCGCCACCACCTCCATGGGCATCTTCATGGCCACGGTGGCGCGCAGCATGCCGCAGTTCGGGCTGCTCATGGTGCTCACGCTCATCCCGCTGGAGATGCTGTCGGGCGGCACCACGCCGCGCGAGAGCATGCCGGCGCTGGTGCAGGACCTGATGCTGGCGGCCCCCACCACGCACTTCGTGGAGCTGGGCCAGGCCATCTTGTACCGCGGCGCAGGCATGGACGTGGTGTGGCCGCAGTTCCTGGCGTTGGCGGGCATCGGCTCGGTCCTGTTCGCCCTGTCGCTGGCGCGCTTTCGCCGCACCATCAGCAGCATGGCCTAGCACCGCTGAATCAGCTTGTGCGATAATTGCCGGCTTTTTTGCGGAAAGTACACTGGAATAGGCTGGTGCGGCTGCCGCTGACTTGAGGAAGAAGATCATGAAAGAAGGCATCCACCCCAATTACCGCGAAGTGCTGTTCGTTGACCTGTCCAACGGCTTCAAGTTCGTGACCCGTTCCTGCGTGAACACGAAGGAAACCGAAACCTTCGAAGGCAAGGAATACCCCCTGTACAAGCTGGACACGTCCTCCGAATCGCACCCCTTCTACACCGGCACGCAAAAGTCGGTGGACAACATGGGCGGCCGCGTGGAGCGTTTCCGCAACCGCTTCGGCAAGACCGCAGCGAAGTAAGCAGCAAGGCCTGCCCCGTGCAGGCCCGTGCAGGCAGGTGGCGAACCCATTCGCCGCACTTGCCACACCAGGCAGCCCGGCTTCTCCGCGCTGCCTTTTTTATTGCGCACTCCGCTATCCTCGGCCCAACGCCATTTCCCCCCGTCCGCGTGATACACCCGACCCCCGCCATCGTTGCCCAGAGCGCCGTGCGCCCGCTGCCGCGTTGGGCCTTGCTGCTGCTGTGCCTGGCCTATGCCGTTCCCGGCTTCGTGGGGCGCGACCCGTGGCGCAATGCGGACATCGCCTCGTTCGGCTACATGCGCGAACTGGCCCTCGGGCGCACCTCCTGGATGGACCCGCTGCTGGTGGGCGTGCCGCCGGATGGCGACGGGCTGCTGCCCTACTGGCTGGGCGCGTGGGCCATCCAGGCGCTGGACGGCTGGCTGCCGGCGGAGCTTGCCGCGCGCCTGCCGTTCGTCGCTCTGCTGCTGCTGACCCTGGCGGCCACCTGGTACAGCGTGTACTACCTGGCGCGCAGCCCCGGCGCACAGCCCGTGGCCTTTGCCTTCGGCGGCGAGGCGCAGCCCGCCGACTATGCCCGCGCCATGGCCGATGCCGGCCTGCTGGCCTTCATCGCCTGCCTGGGACTGGCCCAGCTGTCGCATGAAACCACGAGCTACCTCACCCAGCTGTGCTGCACCGCGCTGCTGTTTTACGCTGGCTCCGCAATGCCTTGGCGCACGGCGTGGCCCACCTTCACCGCCATTGCCGGGCTGCTGGGGCTGGTGCTCAGCGGCGCCCCCACGCTCGCAGTGCTGCTGGGCCTGGGCTGTGCCTGGCTGGTGGCCTGCACACGCGGCGCGACACTGCGCAGCCGCGCAGTGGCAGCGGGCGTGCTGCTGGCCGCCACAGTGGCCGCTGCCGCGCTGGCGCTGCAGTTGGACCTATGGCGCTGGCGCATCGTGCGCTTCGAAGATCTGAAACAGTGGCAAAGCCTGGTGCGCCTGTTCATCTGGTTCAGTTGGCCCGCCTGGCCCCTCACGCTGTGGACGCTGTGGCGCTGGCGGCAGCAGATCCTCAGCCGCGAATGGCACCGGCACCTGTTACTGCCGCTGTGGTTTGCCCTCGTGGCCGTGACAGCCACACTGACCACCCAGCCGGCCGACCGCGCACTGCTGCTGGGCCTGCCCGCCCTGGCGGCGCTGGCCGCCTTTGCGCTGCCGACGCTGCGGCGCAGCATCGCAGCGCTGATCGACTGGTTCACCCTGCTGTTCTTCAGCGCCTCGGCCATCGGTATCTGGGTGGTGTGGCTGGCGGTGCAGACAGGGGTGCCGGCCAAGCCCGCGGCCAACGTGGCCAAGCTGGCGCCCGGCTACGTGCCGTCGTTCTCGCTGTTGGCCTTCGGCGTGGCGCTGGCCGCCACGGCTGCGTGGTGCCTGCTGGTGGTCTGGCGCGCGGCACGCAACCGCCCCGTCATCTGGCGCAGCCTGGTGTTGCCCGCAGGCGGCGCCACGCTGGGCTGGCTGCTCATGATGACCTTGTGGCTGCCGCTGCTGAACTATGGCCGCAGCTTCGCACCCCAGGTGGCGGGTGTTGCCGCAGCCATCACCGACCGCGACAGCTGCGTGGTCGGCTACGGGCTGAACCGTGCGCAGTTGGCCGCGCTGCTGCACCATGGGCAGCTGCACATGGTGCCCACCGAACAGCTGGCGCAGTGCGACTGGGTCATCGCAGACGCCTCCGCCGCACCGCTGGTGAGCGCGTTGCTGCCCCCGGCGCAGTGGCAGGAGATGGCGAGCGTCAGCCGCCCCACGGACCGCGGCGACCGCATGCTGGTGCTGCGCCGCACGGCCCGCAAGCGCTGATGTCCGAGCTGTCCACCATTGCACGGCACGCACTCACCGTGCTGGCCGGGCAGCTTGCGGTGATGGCCTTCGGGGTCACGGACACCATCGTTGCCGGACGCCATTCGCAGGAGTCCCTGGCCGCCCTCTCCATCGGCTCAGCCGTGTTCGTGAGCGTGTACGTGGCGCTCATGGGTGTGTTGCAGGCCTTGCTGCCCATCTGGGCCGAGCAGCGCGGCGCGAACGCACAGGCCGGCATGGGCGCCAGCGTGCGCCAGTCGCTGTACCTGTGGGCGGGTGCCGCGGTGCTGGGCATGGCCGTGCTGCTGTCGCCAGGCCCGCTCCTGCAATGGACCGAGGTGCCGCCGGCGCTGCGCGGCGAGGTGCAGGCCTACCTGGCCATCCTCGCGTTCGGCCTGCCGCCTGCATTGCTGTTTCGCATCTACAGCACCCTCAACCAGGCTTTGGGGCACCCGCAGCTCGTCACCTGGCTGCAGGTCGGCTCGCTGGCGGTCAAAGTGCCGCTCTCGGTCTGGTTCACCTTCGGCGGCGCCGGTCTGGCGCCGCAGGGTGCTGCAGGCTGCGCGTGGGCCACGCTGGCCGTGAACTACGGCCTGATGCTGCTGGGCTGGTGGATGCTGCGTCGCCACACGATGTACGGCCCGCTGCGGCTGTGGCGCCCGTTGGAGCGGCCCGACCCCGCGCAGATCGCGCGCTTTCTGCGGCTGGGCCTGCCAGCGGGCTTGTCCATCCTGGTGGAGGTGACCTCCTTCACGCTGATGGCGCTGTTCATCGCACGCCAGGGGGCGTTGGCCTCGGCTGCGCACCAGATCGCTTCCAACCTCGCCGCCGTGCTCTACATGGTGCCTTTGTCGCTGGCCATTGCCGCAAGCGCCCGCGTGAGCTTCTGGCGTGGCGCGGGGAACGAGCACCAGGCCGCTGCCGTCGCCTTGAAAGGTTTTTGGCTTTCAGCGCTTATGGGATGTGCGCTAGCAGCTATATTATTAATAGCAAAAGGTACGATCACGGCCTTGTACTCCACCAGCGCGGAAGTCGTCGCCATGGCAGGCGCGCTGGCAGTATGGGTGGCCGCCTACCATGTGGCGGATGCCCTGCAGACGCTGTGCATCTTCGTGCTGCGCAGCTACCGCATCACGCTGGCGCCATTGGCGGTCTATTGCGTGCTGCTGTGGGGCGTGGGACTGTATGGAGGCTACGTGTTGGCCTACCGCGGCCTGGCGGGTTGGGGGCCGATGCATTCCCCTTCGCCTTTTTGGGCCGCCAGCGCTGCCGCTCTAGGCGCGACGGCGTTGATTTTCACGGCCCTGCTGCTGGGCGTGCTCAGGCTGCAGACACGCCGGGCGGCTCCGCCGCTACCGCAGGAACCCCACCGCTGAGGCTGCGCGGCGGCGTCCGCAGGCGCGACGGCGGAAACACCACCGTGAACGTCGAGCCCTGCCCCACCACGCTGGCCACCTGCAGCGCTGCGCCATGGCGCTGCACCACATGCTTCACGATGGCCAGTCCGAGGCCCGTGCCGCCCGTATCGCGCGAGCGGCTGCGGTCCACGCGGTAAAAGCGCTCGGTGATGCGCGGCAGGTGTTCCGGCTCAATGCCGGGCCCTGAGTCGCGCACCATGAAACGGGCGCTGCCATCAGGCTCCACGTCCCATGCCACGGTAATGCTGCCTCCGGGTGGCGTGTAGCGCACGGCGTTGTTGACCAGGTTGGCCAGGGCGCTTTGCAGCTCGGCCGCATTGCCAGCCACCTGCCCGGCCGCCTGCGCTGCTTCGGCCGTGGGGAACGTGATCTGGTGAGGCTTGCCGGGCTGGTTCTGCGTCAGCAAGGCCGAGAGCGCGCGCCCCTCGTCCTCGCAGCGGCGCAACAGCGTCGAGACCGCGACCCATTCGTGCATGCTGGGCGGAGGGCTTCCCTCCAGGCGCGACAGCGTCAGCAGGTCTTGCACCAGGTTCTGCATGCGCACAGCCTGCTGCGACATCATGCGCAGGTAGCGCGCACGCTCCTCGTTGCTGAGCTGCAGGGTCTGCAGGGTTTCGACAAAGCCCATCAGCACGGTGAGCGGAGTGCGGATCTCATGCGACACATTGGCGACGAAGTCGCGCCGCATGGCCTCGGCCTGCTCCAGCGCCGTCACGTCGCGTGACAGCAGCAGCTTGCGGCCATCGCCATACGGGTGCAGGTGCACCGATACGCGCACCGGCCGCGAGGGCGTGCTGGCGCGTCCTGGCAGCACCACGTCGCGCGTGTAGTCCTTGGACGCGTAGTAGGTACTGAAGTCCGGGTCCCGCACGAGGTTGCCGATGGATTGCTGCGCATCACGCTCCGCATCCAGGCCAAAGTGTTCCTCGGCCATCTGGTTGCACCATTCGATATGGCCTTCGGCATCCAGCAGCATCACGCCATTGGGCGATGCCTGCAGCGCCTGGAGGATTTCCTGCAGGCGCGCATCGCCAGCCTGCGCCTTCAGCTGGCCCTGGCGCACCAAGCGCCGTGCGCGGTCCGCTGCTTCTCCCCACAGGCCGCTCAGGCGTGGCGTTTGCGTGGGGTCTCCTTGGCGCAACCAGTTCAGCACGCGCGCGCCGCGCCACAGATCCCAGGCAAACCACAACCATGCGGCGAAACAGGCGCCGATGCCAGCACCCCAGGGGCCCGCCTGCCACCAGCCCAGCGCACCGCCGATCAGTTGGCACAGCAGAAAGAAAAAGAAGCGCAGGAGCATGGCCGCAGGGCTCAGGTCAACAACAAAAAAGCGCCCGCATCATCTCCGGGCGCCTGAAAAAACACGGGGGCGTCGGGCACCCGCCATCACGCCCGCATGAGTGTCTGCGGCTGCGCGGTGAGCCGGTATCCCGCTCCACGCACGGTCTCCACCATGGCGCCGCCTACCCCCAGCGCTTCACGCAAGCGTTTCACGTGCACGTCCACCGTACGCTCCTCGATGAAGACGTGGTCCCCCCAAATCTTGTCGAGCAGTTGCGCGCGGCTGTGCACGCGCTCCGGGTGCTTCATCAGGTAGTGCAGCAGCTTGAACTCTGTCGGCCCGACCTTGAGCTGCTGGCCCTGGTAGCTGACGCGATGCGTGGCCGCATCCAGCACCAGTTCACCAATAGAGACGCTGTCGCTGACCTGCTCGGGCGCACGCCTGCGTAGCACGGCGCGGATGCGCGCCAGCAGTTCCTGCGTGGAAAACGGCTTGGTGATGTAGTCGTCGGCGCCGGCATCCAGCCCGGCCACCTTGTCGGGCTCGTCACCACGCGCCGTCAGCATGAGGATCGGGATCTGCTTGGTGCGGCTGTCGGCACGCCACTTGCGTGCCAGTTGCAGGCCACTTTGGCCCGGCAGCATCCAGTCCAGCAAGATGACATCGGGCAGCACCGCGTCCAGCTCGCGCTGCGCCGACTCGCCGTCTTCCGCCCAGATGGGCTGAAAGCCGTTGTGGCGCAGGTTCACGGCCACCAATTCTGCGATGGGGGACTCGTCCTCGACGATGAGTACCCGGGGAAGCTTCTTCATCGGTTCACCGCCTTTCTCAGGCCACGGCCGACTCGATCTCGTCCAGCGCCGTGTGGCGCACGTCCTTGCCCTTGACGAGATAGATGATCAGCTCGGCCACGTTCTTGGAATGGTCGCCGATGCGCTCGATGGCCTTGGCCAGGAACAGCAGGTCCAGGCTGGCGGAGATGGTGCGCGGGTCTTCCACCATGTAGGTGATGAGCTTGCGCACGAAACCGTCGAACTCCCGGTCGATGAGATCGTCTTCCTTCAGGATGGCAACAGCGGCCTTGGTGTCCAGGCGGGCAAACGCATCCAGCGCCTTGCGCAGGAGCCCCGAAGCCAGGTCGGCCGCCACACGCAGGTCGCTAGACGGTAGCGAACGGGCGGCCCCGCTTTCGATGATGGACTTGACCATGCGCGCCATGCGCGTGGCCTCGTCACCCATGCGCTCCAGATTGGCGATGGCCTTGGAGAACGCCATCAGCAGGCGCAGGTCGCGTGCGGTGGGCTGGCGGCGCGCGATGACGGAAGCCAGCTCATGGTCGATCTCGACCTCCATGGCGTTCACGCGGCGCTCCAACTGCTCCACTTGTTCCACGGCTTCCAGGTTGAAGTGGGAAAGCGCATAGATGGCCTGGCGAATCTGCGACTCCACCAAGCCACCCAGCTCCATGACGCGGGAGGAAATGTTGTTCAGTTCGCTGTCGAACTGTGAAGAAAGATGTTTGTCTGCCATGTCCCGTACCTCCATCAGCCGAAGCGGCCCGTGATGTAGTCCTCTGTCTCCTTGCGCTGCGGCTTGAAGAACATCTGCTCTGTGTCCCCGAACTCAACCAAGTCGCCCAAATACATATAGGCGGTGTAGTCACTGCAGCGCGCCGCCTGCTGCATGTTGTGCGTGACGATGACCACGGTGTAGTCGTCTTTCAGTTCAGCGATCAATTCCTCGATCTTGGCGGTGGAGATGGGGTCCAGCGCCGAGCAGGGCTCGTCGAGCAACAACACTTCCGGCTTGATGGCGATGCCGCGTGCGATGCACAGGCGCTGCTGCTGGCCGCCGGACAGGCCCGCGCCGCTCTGGTCCAGCTTGTCCTTGACCTCATTCCACAATGCCGCCTTCCGCAGCGCCCATTCCACGCGGTCGTCCATGTCGCTCGCGCTCAGGCTCTCGAAAAGCTTCACGCCAAAGGCGATGTTGTCGTAGATCGACATGGGAAACGGCGTGGGCTTCTGGAACACCATGCCCACCTTGGCGCGGATCAGCGCCACATCCTGCTTGCTGGTGAGCAGGTTCTCGCCGTCGAGGATGATCTGCCCCTCGGCGCGCTGTTCGGGATACAACTCGAACATGCGGTTGAAGGTGCGCAGCAGCGTGGATTTGCCGCAGCCCGACGGCCCGATGAAGGCGGTGACCTTCTTCTCGGGAATGTCGAGGTTGATGCTCTTGAGGGCATGGAACTTCCCGTAATAGAAGTTCAGGTCACGGACCGTGATCTTGGATTGCACGGGCGCGGAGGTCTTGGTGGAGGGCATGAATGTCTTCCGGAGGCAATAGTTACTTTTGGCGCGTGACCACGCGGGCCAGGATGTTCAGGCCCAGCACCGCGAGGGTGATGAGGAACACGCCAGCCCAGGCGAGCTGCTGCCAGTTCTCATAGGGGCTCATGGCGAACTTGAAGATGGTCACCGGCAAGCTGGCCATGGGCTTGGACAGGTCGTCATTCCAGAACTGGTTGTTCAGTGCAGTGAACAGCAGGGGCGCCGTCTCGCCTGCGATGCGTGCCACCGCCAGCAATATGCCGGTGATCACGCCGGCGCGGGCCGCGCGCAGCGTCACCATGGTGATGACCTTCCATTTGGGCGTACCCAGGGCGTAGGCCGCCTCGCGCAGACTGGCCGGAACGAGGATCAGCATGTTTTCGGTGGTGCGGATCACCACGGGGATGACGATGAGCGCCAAGGCCATGATCCCGGCGTAGGCCGAGAAGCTCTTGAACTGGGCGACCACCACGACATAAACAAACAAGCCGATCACGATGCTGGGTGCGGACAGGAGGATGTCGTTCACAAAGCGCGTCGTGGATGCCAGCCAGCCGCGTGCGTCGTATTCCGCAAGGTAGACGCCCGCCATGATGCCGATGGGCGTGCCCACGAACGTCGCCAGCAGCACCATGACGAAGGAACCGAAGATCGCGTTCGCGATACCACCGGCTTCGTTGGGCGGGGGCGTCATCTGCGTGAACAGCGCCACGCTCAGCCCGCCCACACCCAGCCGGATGGTTTCCCACAGGATCCAGACCAGCCAGAACACGCCAAACGCCATGGCCAGAAGCGACAGCGTCAATGCGATCTGGTTCAGGCGCTTGCGCGACGCATAGCGCGCCTGGCGCACCTGGGCCAGCTCGGCCGCGGAGATGAGTTTTTGCGACGTGCTCATGCGCGGGCCCCTTCGTTTTTCTTGAGGCGCGCCAGCAGCAGCTTGGACAAGGCCAGCACCACGAAAGTGATGAAGAAGAGCACCAGTCCCAGATAAATCAACGACGCCTGGTGCAGGCCC
Source organism: Diaphorobacter sp. LI3 (assembly GCF_022807955.1). Classification (NCBI taxonomy): domain Bacteria; kingdom Pseudomonadati; phylum Pseudomonadota; class Betaproteobacteria; order Burkholderiales; family Comamonadaceae; genus Diaphorobacter; species Diaphorobacter sp. LI3. The sequence continues at coordinate 2,694,432 of NZ_CP094346.1, forward strand.
TCGCCGGCTTCGGCAAATTCGTTGGCCAGCGCGGAGGTGATGCTGTTGGCCGCCTCGAACACGGACAGTGAATTGAGCTGGTTCATATTGCCGATCACGAAGGTGACGGCCATGGTCTCGCCCAGCGCACGGCCCAGCCCCAGCATGATGCCGCCCAGGACACCGGACTTGGTATAGGGCAGCACCACCTTCCACACCACCTCCCAGGTGGTGGAGCCCAGGCCGTAGGCAGACTCCTTGAGCAGCGCGGGAGTGACCTCAAACACATCGCGCATGACCGACGCGATGAAGGGGATGATCATGATGGCCAGGATGATGCCGGCCGACAGAATGCCGATACCCACGGGCGGCCCCGACACCAGCGCGCCAAGGTAAGGCACGCCGTTGAACAGCGACTGCAGCGGCTGCTGCACATAAGTGGCAAGAATGGGGCCAAACACCATCAGGCCCCACATGCCGTAGACGATCGAAGGCACAGCCGCCAGCAGTTCGATGGCCGTTCCCAGCGGTCGCTTGAGCCACGCAGGGGAAAGCTCCGTCAGAAACAGCGCAATGCCGAAACTGACCGGCACGGCGATCAACAGCGCGATGATGGAGGTCGTCAGGGTGCCGTAGACCATCACCAGGCCGCCGTACTCGTTCTGCACGGGATCCCAGACGCTGCTCGTCAGGAAGCCCAGGCCGTACTGCTGGATCGATGGCCAGGCACCGTGCACGAGCGACGCCATGATGCCCAGCAAAAGCGCCAGGGTCAGCACGGCCGCGCCGCGCGCCAACCAGCCGAAGATGCGATCGGCAATCACGCCGGAAAACAGGGTGGTACGGGGCGGGGGTGAACCCCTGGATGCGCCAACAGCCGCATCAAGCGGCGGGGCCTCGTGGACGGGCATGGTACTGGACACGTCTGATTGCCTTGTAAAACAGGGGAACCGGTGGCACACCCGGGAGGGCGGGCCACCGTGTCGGCTTACTTCAGGGCGATGGATTTGCCCGAAGTGTCCTTGATCTCGCCCCACGACTTCATGATCACTGCCTTCACATTTTCCGGCATGGCCACATAGTCCAGGTCAGAGGCGGTCTTGTCGCCCGACTTGTATGCCCACTCGAAGAACTTCAGTGCCGTAGCAGCCTGCACCGGCTTGTCCTGCGACTTCTGCATCAGGATGAAGGTGGCGGAGGTGAGCGGCCATGCATCTTTGCCGGGCTGGTTCGTCAGGATCTGGTAGAAGCTCTTGGTCCACTCCGCACCCGCAGCGGCGGCCTTGAAGGTGGCCTCATCAGGCGACACGAAGTTGCCAGCGCTGTTCTGCATCTGCGCGAACGTCAGCTTGTTTTGCTTCACGTAGGCGTACTCCACGTAGCCGATGGAGTTGGGCAGGCGTCCCACGAACGCGGCCACGCCTTCGTTGCCCTTGCCGCCCGCGCCGGTGGGCCAGTTCACGGCAGTGCCTTCGCCCACCTTGGCCTTCCACTCGGCGTTCACCTTGCTCAGGTAGTTGGTGAAACCGAAGGTGGTGCCGGAGCCATCGGCACGGCGCACCGGGGCGATGGCGGCATCAGGCAGGTTCAGGCCCGGGTTCAAGGCCTTGATGGCTTCGTCGTTCCACTTGGTGATCTTGCCCAGATAGATGTCGCCGAGCAGTTGGCCGTTGAGCTTGAGTTGGCCGGGCTGAATACCCTTGATGTTCACCACGGGAACGATACCGCCGATCACGGTAGGGAACTGCACGAGCCCCTTCTTGGCCAGTTCTTCGTCTTTCAGGGGCGCATCGGAAGCGCCGAAATCAACCGTCTTGGCCTCGATCTGACGCAGACCGGCGCCCGAGCCGACGGACTGGTAGTTGATCTTGACGCCCGTGGCCTTGTTGTAGTCGGCCGCCCACTTGGAATACAGGGGTGCAGGGAAGCTGGCGCCAGCGCCCGTTGCTTCCTGCTGTGCCCAGGCGCCAGAAAACGCGCCCATTGCCACAGCACCAGACACCAGAACGCGAATCGCGGAGAGTTTCATGGAAGAGACCTCTTGGTTGAAAAAACTCAATGCAGTGACTCTAGAAGCCGTTTGTGACATCACCGTGACATTCATTCTTGGCCGTCATACACCGTCCGCAGCGCTGCCCCACTTCCTTGTCACGGAACTGTCGCACGGGGAACGTACGCTCCCGCCACCGACAACAGTCGGTAACAAACACACCTCTTCGGGAGAACCACATGTTCCGTCGCCTGACTCTTCAAACCACCCTGGCCCTCGCGATCGTCGCGACCCTGGGCGCCTGTTCTACCCCCGCGTCTGCCCCTAACACGGTGGGCGGCGTGGTTGCCAAGACCAAGAACCTCAGCACCTTCAACCAATTGGTCGCCGACGCAGGCATGGCAGCCACGCTGAACGGCTCCGGCCCCTACACGGTTTTCGCCCCCAGCGATGCAGCCTTCCAGGCGCTTCCTGCGAAGACGCGTGACGCCCTCAAGAGCGACAAGGAACAGCTGAAGGCCGTGCTGAGCTATCACATCGTGCCGGCACACGTCACCGCAAGCGCCAAGGCCGGCAAGCTGAAGACCCTGCAGGGCTCGGACATTGCTCTGGCACGCGCCGCAGACTTTGTGACCGTGGAGGACGCTCTGGTGGAACAGGCCGACCTGAAGGCGGGCAACGGTGTCGTACACGTGATTGATCGCGTGCTGGTGCCTCCCCGCAAGAAGTAAGCCGTTCCACGCCAACCTGTCCTTCCAGACCATGCATCCTCCCCTTTCTTGCAGCCTGCGATTGCAGCGGCGCGCCCTGTTGAAGGCGGCGGGCGCTGCCTGCGCCATCGGCGCAGCGGCATATGCGCCCGTGGCGCGGGCGCAGGAGCAACGCGCTCTCGCAGTCACACAGATCGTGGATCTGTCGCCACAGAACCAGGACGTCAGCCGTGACTTCCTGATCGGGTCCCGGGCTGCATGGACGGACCTGAACGCTCGTGGCGGCGGCGTTCGCGGCCGCTCCATCCAGCATGTGGTGGTGGAGACCGACGGGTCGGCTGCCGCAGTTCGCACGGCCTGGAAGGCGGCATACGACAACGCCGGGTGTGTGGCATTGTCCGGGTGCGTGGGGGACAGTACGGCGGCCGCCATCGCCACCCTTCAGACGGGCGAGGCCGCACTGGCCCACCTGGCACCGTGGCTCTTGCGGCAATGGAAGGACGACAGCGACACCGTCTTTCCCATCTTTCCCAATTACCGGGCCCAGATGACCCATGCCATTCGCTCTCTCGCGGTCATGGGAGTGCAACAGGCAGGTGCGGTCTACGCCAATGCGACACTCCAGCAGCAGTTGCAGGGTCTGGTCACCGAAGTGGGCAAGGCCATGGGGTTGCGCATCCAGCCCCTCTCGCCCCAGGAGCAACGCGGAATTCCCCCTGCCATCGTGCTGTTCATCGGGGGCACTCCGGAGCTTCACGAATATGTAAGACACCTGACCCTGCCCCAGGGCCGGCAATGCTATGTAGTGGCCCTTGCCGATGCGAATCTGCAGGTGCTGGCGCAGTTGGGTGGCATTCCGCGCGGCATTTCCGTCATCGCCACGCAACCGGTTCCCTTGGTGTCGCACGGCATGTCCATCGTGCGCAACTACCGCGAGGTCATGGCCAAGCTCTACGACGAGCCCCCCTCGCCCCAGGGGCTGGCGGGCTTCATCGCCGCACGGTATACCGCAGAGGTGCTGCAGTCGGTGGCCGGGCCAGTCACACGCGCCAGCGTTCTCGCCGCGTTGCGTAAACGCGTGGAAATCCAGGTCGGCGGCTACCTGGTGGCCTACGAAGACAGGCGCCTGGCCAATACCCACGTCACACAAAGCATGCTCACGGCCGACGGACGCATCGTGGGCTGAGACGTGGCCGCCCTGCAGTCGTTTTCTCCCCGGCGCCGATGCTATGCTGCACCGCTGGAAAACCTGCGCACAGCGTGCATCCCCATGCAAGATGGAATACTGCTGGCAGCCGTGGATCTGGGCTCCAATAGCTTTCGCCTGGAAATCGGCCGCCTCGAACACGGGCAGATCCGCCGTGTCGAATACCTGAAAGAAACCGTTCGCCAGGGCGGCGGCCTCGATGAAGACCGCAACCTCACGCAGGACGCCATGCAGCGTGGCTGGGATTGCCTTGCCCGGTTTGCAGAGCGGCTTGCGGGTTTTCCAGCTGCTCAGGTCCGTGCGGTGGCGACGCAAACCTTGCGCGAGGCACGCAACCGGGAAGAATTCATTACCCGAGGAAGCCGGATTCTGGGCTTTCCCATCGACGTCGTGTCCGGGCCTGAAGAGGCGCGGCTCATCTACCAAGGCGTGGCAAGACTGCTGCCGCAATCCGACGAAAAGCGCCTGGTCGTGGACATCGGCGGTCGCTCGACGGAATTGATTCTGGGGCAGCAGTTCACGCCAGGTACCGTGGCGTCCTACCGCGTGGGCAGCGTGGCTTGGTCTGCCCGCTACTTCGCTGACGGTTCCTTCACGCGCCACGCTTTCGAAGCCGCTGAGATCGCCGCCAAGGCCGTGCTGGACGAGGCGATGGACAGTTACCGGCGCCAGACGTGGGATGTGGCCTATGGCTCATCAGGCACCGTCGGGGCCGTTGGCTCCATCCTTGCTGCCGCTGGCGGTGAGGAGGGTGTGATCCGCCGGGAGGGCCTCGACTGGCTGCAGGACCAGTTGATGCGTGCGCGCCATGTAGACCGCCTGCGACTGGACGGCCTCAAGGACGACCGCAAGGCGGTGATTGGAGGGGGCGTCAGCATCGTGCGTGCGATCTTTGATCTGCTGGATATCGAACGCATGACCGTGGCGCAAGGCGCCCTGCGCCAAGGTGCCCTCTACGATCTTCTGGACCGCGACCAGCCCGAAACGGATTTGCGTTCAGCTACCGTGCGCTCGCTCATGCACCGTTTTACGGTGGACCACGCCCATGCCGAGCGCGTTGCCGAACTGGCCTGCCGCCTGTTCCGCGAGGCTTCCCCGCAAGGCAGCGAACGTGCCGCCCGCAAGCTCGGCTGGGCCGCCTGCCTGCACGAGATCGGATGCCGCATTTCGCACAGCGACTACCACCATCACGGCGCCTACATCCTGGACCATACAGATGCAGCCGGCTTTGCCTTGCCTGAACTGCACCATCTGGGGCTCCTGGTGCTGGGCCACCGGGGGAAGGTGCGCAAGCTGGAAGCCGCGAATCTCGCCGATCCGGTCTTTGCCTTGCAGCTCATGTGCCTGCGCGCAGCAGTGGCCCTCTGCCACGCGCGGCGCCCTCCAGACGTAGAAGGTATCCATCTGCAGGTGGAAGGCCGCCGCTGTACCGTGCAGTCGCGCACCGGCTGGGCAGCGGCCTATCCGCAGTCTGCACACCTGCTGCGGGAAGAATCCGATGCATGGCAAAAAACGCCATGGGAATTCGTGACCGAGCTTTCTTGATGTGATGGCGCCGCAACATAAAACGATATAAACTGTTTATATCGTTTTTCAATCAGGCAAGATATATGGCACGAACTCCCGCTACCGACACAGCAGCCCCGGCCGCGCAGGCCCCGGCTCCAGCTCCGGCAAAAGATCTGGCAACAGAAGCGCCAGCAGCTTCGCCGAAGAAGTCGCCGGCAAAGCCTTCCAGGGCCGCCGTAAAAGCGCCCCCAAAAGCGGCCACCAAGACAGCACCATCTGCGGCCGATAAAGAAAAAGACATGAAGGCCAAGAAGCCCAAGCTGGTGCGCGATAGCTTCACCATCCCGAAGGACGAGTACGCTGTCATCGAAACGCTGAAGGAACGCACGGCCCGCTTGTCGACGCCTGCCAAGAAGAGCGAGTTACTGCGGGTCGGCCTCCAGTTGTTGTCGCAACTGGACGATGCCACCCTGCAAAAGGCAATGCAGTCCATACCCGCCATCAAGACCGGGCGCCCTAAGTCGGACAAGAAATAGTCTGCTTTGCAGGGCAGGCTTGAAGATCGCCTGCCCTGTCCTGCGCTCCAGCTACAGGAATTCGGGCGATTGCACCGCAAGCAGGATGGTCTCGCTGGCATCCTGTCGTTGCCGATGGCGCAGCCACCACACGGCTCCCTTGCGAATGGAACATTCATCGGCACGCAAGCCCAGGAGCCGCGCCACCGTTTGCCCCAGCATCGACTGATGGCCCACTACCAGCACTGCCCCCCGCGAACGCGGCCACTGGGCCAGTTCCAGTAGCTCATCGGGTTGTCCGCCCGGCAGCAGTTCTGCACGCAGCTTGTATTTGCGGCCCAGTGCTTTTGCGGTCTGCTCAGTGCGCCGTGCGGGGCTGGCAAGCACGCGCAATCCGTCGGGCAGTTGGCGATCGAGCCACACCGCCATGCGTGCCGCCTGTTTTTCGCCACGCTGCGTCAGCGGCCGGTCCAGATCGTCTTCGTTCTCACCGGCATTTTCCGCCTCGGCATGGCGCCAAAGTATGAGATCCGTCATGCGCTTTCTTTCCGGGGCATGGGCGCAGCTACGGGGGCGTAGCGCGCCATCAGGGCATTTTGGGCTCCCGCGCCATCCGGCACATGCGGCGCGCGGGAATAACTGCCATCGCTCTCCAGGCTCCACGCATCACGGTTGTCGTGCAGGTAGGCCACAAGGCATTCGTCAATGATGCGCTGGCGCAGCTTCTTGTCCGTCACCGGCCACGCCAGCTCCACGCGGCGCAGCATGTTGCGGTTCATCCAATCGGCGCTGGACAGGTAAAGGTCTTCCCGCGTACCGCTGCGGAAGTAAAACACGCGCGTGTGCTCCAGGAAGCGACCGATGACGGAACGCACCCGGATGTTCTCCGTGGCGCCCGCCACCTGTGCGGGGAGGATGCATGCGCCGCGCACGATGAGGTCAACGCTTGCGCCACGCTGGCCTGCGCGGATGAGCGCCTGCACCAATGCCTCATCGGTCAGCGCGTTCATCTTGGCGACGATGCGGCCGCCCTCGCCGCGCTCAGCCGCCAACCCTGCTTGCTCGATTTGCTCCAACAGGAACGGGTGCAGGTCGAAGGGCGCCATGACCAACTGCTTCAGCGGTGGCAGCCGGTTCTGATTGGCCAGATGGTCAAAGACGAGATCCATGTCCGCCGTCAGGTCCGCATCCGCCGTCAGATAGCTTAGATCGGTGTAGAGCCGGGCCGTGCGTGGGTTGTAATTGCCAGTGGACAGGTGCCCGTAGCGCCGCAGGCGCCCTCCTTCGCGGCGCGTCACCAAGAGCATCTTGGCATGGGTCTTCAAGCCCACGACGCCATACACCACTTGCGCGCCGATGGACTCCAGCGCTTCGGCCCAGTTGATGTTGGCCTCCTCGTCAAAGCGTGCCTTCAGTTCCACGACTGCCGTCACCTCCTTGCCGCGACGCACCGCCTCACGCAGGAGCTCCATGAGTTCCGAATCCGAGCCCGTGCGATAGATAGTTTGCTTGATGGCCAGCACCTGCGGATCGTTAACCGCTTCGCGCAGGAATGCCAGCACTCCGTCAAAACTCTCGAAAGGCTGGTGGATGAGCAGGTCTCTGCGGCGCAGCTCCGCCATGATGGAGCTGGAGCGCGGCAACTGCACTGGCCATGCCGCGCGCCACGGAGGGAACAGCAAGGCTGGCACATTAATCAGTTCCACCATCTGTACCAACCGCACCAAATTGACGGGGCCATGCACCCGGTACAGCGCCGCGGCAGGCAGAGCGAACTGGGATTGCAAGAATTCAGCCAGGAATCGCGAGCAACCGGAAGACACCTCCAGGCGCACCGCTTGACCGAAGTGCCGCTGCTGCAGTCCCTGCCGCAGGGCGGTGCGCAGGTTGCGCACGTCTTCCTCATCCACAGCGAGGTCCGAGTGACGGGTGACGCGGAACTGCGAAAATTCGTACACCTCGCGGCCCGGAAACAGGTCCACCAGGTGCGTGCGGATGATGCTGGAGAGGCTGACGAACTGCATACCCGTGGGCGCCACATGTGCGGGCAGGCGCATGATGCGCGGCAATACGCGCGGCACCTTGACAATGGCGATCTCGTTTTCACGCCCGAAGGCATCGCTGCCGCGCAGGCGCACGATGAAGTTCAGGGATTTGTTCGCCACTTGGGGAAATGGGTGCGCCGGATCCAACCCCACCGGAATGAGCAGCGGGCGCACATCGCGCTGGAAATACTCACGCACCCACCGCCGCTGCGCCGCCGTGCGCTCGCCATGCGAGACCATGCGTATGCCTTGCGCGGCAAACGCGGGAATCAGCGAATGGTTGTACAGGGCGTATTGCCGCTCGACCAGATCGTGGGCTTTGCGTGCCAGCGCCTCAAACGAATGCAGGCTGTAGCCTTGCTTGGCTTCACCACCGTCCGCCGCGGCAAGATGGGCAGCGGCACGTACTTCGAAGAACTCGTCAAGGTTGGAAGAAACGATGCACAGGTAGCGCAGCCGCTCCAGCAGCGGCACGTCTTCCCGCATAGCCCAGTCCAGCACCCGTTCATTGAAAGCGAGAATGCTGTGGTCACGATCCAGTAACGGCACTCCAGCCACGGGAACCGGCAAAGCGGCGGCGGCCCCCTTCTTTTCCACGCCGGTATCAGGTTCCTCATCAATCTGGCGAGAGACAGCGGACGGAGTCACGGAAGAGGACATGGGAGCAAACAGAAGAGGAAGTGACTGCCAGTATTCGCCATGCCAATGACAAATTCATGACATTGACTTGTTTCTGTCATGCGTTGCTCGGGCACCTTTCCGAAGGCGTACTCGTCAATGTCCCAGGAAGTGCTTCCGGTAGCGAGGGGGTAGATCCACCAGGCGCATCAGCATGGGCAAGTCGGCCGTGTTGAAATCCGGGTCCCAGGCAGGCGCTCCCAGAATCTTGGCACCCAGGCGCAAATAGCCCTTGATCAACGCTGGCGGCTCCACATCCATGCTGCTGTCCAGGTGCTCGACAGGCAGCGGCAAGCGGGGCAAGACATGGTATTCGATGGGCGCGAGATGCGTCTGGCGCAACTGGTGCCAGATGCTGGCGGCCACGTCGCCCGTGACAATGCCGCCGTGCAGCATCGGGATGCTGGCGCAGCCGATCATCGTGTCCAGCCGGTTGCGGGCCATGAAGTCCGCCAGTGCGCCCCACAGCGCAAGAATGACGCCGCCGTGGCGATGGTCGGGGTGAACGCAACTGCGGCCCAGTTCCACCATGCGCTCACGCAAGCCGCGCAGGCGTGTCAGGTCGAACTCGGTATCGCTATACGTGCTGCCCACGCGCTGGGCCTGCGCAGGCGTCAAGACCCGGTAGGTGCCGATCACTTGCCGCGACTGCGTGTCGCGCACCAGCAGATGTTCACAGTAATCGTCAAAGAGGTCCACATCATGGCCGGGCAGCGCGGTCTGCAGACGTGCGCCCATTTCCGAGGCAAATACATCGAATCTCAACCGCTGCGCTTCACGGACTTCATCGAGATGCCGCGCCCAGGCCACCTCCACACCGCCGTGCGGCGCTGCACCGTGGCCCACACCTTCCGTGCTGCGTGGGCGGTGAAGTGCCCCCCTGGGAAGGGTCACGGGGCTCAAGGGCATGGTGGGGTTCGGCAAGTCGCTCATTGGCACTCCTGGTGTCGCAAGGACCACGCGTGCCTGCCCGAAGATGCCGGAGCACCGCATTCCTTGGACATGACTGTGCATACGGCCCGTGACGGCGCGGTGTCGCCTTCGTGGCGACTTTGTGTCATGGGACTAACCCTGCCAAAAAGAGATGCCGAAAACGCCCTGCCGCGAATACAATTTGCTACAAATCAGGATTTCCAACGTCACCATCTTCGGACTGCTGGTCCATGTCGCATCCGTCCACCGCCCTGGCGCAGGACCCAGGGCAGGTTTCTCCCGGGGCGATGCAGCGCGTCCTGCGCGAACAGCAGACCTTGCTGGACAGCGCGGGTGTCGGGATCGTGTTCATTCGCAACCGCGCTTTGGTGCGGTGCAACCAGCGCTGCGCCGAGATCTTCGGGCTACCCTCGCCCGAAGACGCGATTGGCCGAAGCAGCGAAGCGCTGCACCCAAGCCGGGGAGCGTTCCGCGAACTCGGCCGCGCCGCTTATCCGACCCTCGCGCGTGGTCAGGCGTATCGCACGGAGCGCCAGCTGAAACGCTGCGATGGCCAACTGTTCTGGGCGCACCTCACCGGGCGATTGATCAACCCCCGGGACAGCCGCGAAGGGTCCATCTGGATCATCGACGACATCGACGAGCAAAAGCGTGCTCAGGCGCAGTTGCAGGCGGCCTTGTGGGAAAAGCAGGTGCTGTTCGACAGTGCCATGGTGGGCATCGTCTTCCTGCAAGAGCGGCGCATGACACGGTGCAACCGCCATTTCGAGCAGATCCTGGGGTACGGCCCGGGCGAACTGGCAGGGTCCTCGTCGCGGCGGTGGTATTTGAGCGATGAAGACTGGCACGAGGCCGGGGTGCGCTGCTATGCGCCGCTGGTCCAGGGACAGTCCTTCGAAGGCCAGATGGTCTTGCGCACCCGGGATGGGCGCGCCATTGAATGTGAGGTACGCAGCAAGGCCGTCGATCCGTCGAATGTCGCGCAGGGCTCCATCTGGATCGTGATGGATGTGAGCGAGCGATTGCGCATTCAGAGGCAGCTCGCGGGCATGCATGGCGAACTGGAGCAGCAAGTGCGCGACCGCACGCGCGAGTTGCAGGAGACAGTGGGCAACCTGCACCGCGAGATCCAGGACCGTCAACGCGACCAGGAACGTATCTACTGGATGGCGCACTACGACGCGCTCACCGAACTGCCCAACCGTGTCCTTCTGGCCGAGCGCGGTCAGGACGCGATCCGCCACGCGCAAGAGTCCGGTGCGCCCCTGGCCGTGATGTTCCTGGACTTGGACAACTTCAAGCACGTGAACGACTCGCTGGGCCATCGCATCGGCGATGCACTGTTGGTGGAAATCGCACAGCGCCTGCGCACCACGGTGCGGCAAAGGGACACCGTGGCGCGTCTAGGAGGTGACGAGTTCGTGCTCCTGCTACCCGGCGCCAACGCGCAAGGCGCCGCGCGGGTGGCGGCCAAGATGCAGGAAGCAGCCCTGCAGCCGGTGCATATCCAGCACCATGAATTGTCGCTGGCCCTGTCCATGGGGATTGCGCTCTTTCCCGAGCATGGGAGCGATTTCGAGACCCTGATCCAGTCGGCCGATACCGCGATGTACCGCGCCAAGGCGGACGGACGCAACAGCTTCCGGTTCTTCACGCCCACGATGCAGGCGCAGTCGGCCCGAGCGCTGCAGTTGACCAACGCGCTGCGGCGGGCTCTGGAGCGCAACCAGTTGTCGCTGCATTACCAACCCCAGGTGTCCATAGCGACAGGACGGGTCTGCGGCGTGGAGGCACTGCTGCGCTGGCATCACCCAGAGCTGGGCGCGGTATCGCCAGCAGAATTTATTCCGGTGGCAGAAGACACTGGGCAAATCCTGCCCATTGGCGAGTGGGTGCTGCGCACGGCGCTGGCGCAGTTGCGCACCTGGCATAACCAGGGACTTCCGGCCCTGACGATGGCAGTGAATCTGTCCGCCGTGCAGTTCCGCCAGCCGCAGTTGCTGGAGCTGGTGGACCGGCTTCTCGCCGAGTACGGAGTGCAGCCCCACCTGCTGGAGCTGGAGCTGACCGAGAACGTGGCCGTCGCGGACCCCCACGCCGCGATCGCGACGATGGACCAGCTCCACGCCAAAGGCGTGCGCCTGTCGATGGATGACTTTGGTACCGGCTATTCGTCGCTGAGCCATCTCAAGCGATTCCAGATCTACCGGCTGAAGATCGACCAGTCCTTCGTGCGCGACCTGGACCATGACGGCAACGACCGCGCCATCGTCAGCGCCATCATCCGCATGGCGCAGTTGCTGGGCATGCGCACCACGGCCGAGGGGGTAGAAACCGCCCATCAGCTGACGTTCCTGCGCGAACAGGGCTGTGATGAAGCCCAGGGTTTCTATTTCAGCCGGCCCCTAGGGGCCCCGCATCTGCAGCAGTATTTGCTGCAGCGCCCTGCCTGAATGAACACTCAAAAGTGCCTGTAGCGCCCGTCTATCAAGCGTAAGCAGCTACAGTAACAATAGCAAATCAGCCCGCACGCGCCGCGTCTGCCATGCGTTGTGCGCAGCGGTTCGCCTGCTCGGCCTCACGTGCCTCCACCATCACGCGCAACAGTGGCTCCGTGCCGCTGGCGCGTACCAGCACGCGGCCATGGGCGCCCAATTCGGCCTCTGCGTCGCGGATGGCATCCGCGAGCACAGGGTTGGTTTTCCAGTCCTGGCCAGGGTTCAAGCGTACGTTGAGCAACACCTGAGGAAACAACGGCACGTCCGCGAGCAGCTGTGCCAGCGTTTTGCCGCTGCGCACGCACGCCTGCAACACCTGCAACGCGCTGATCAGGCCATCGCCCGTGGTGTGCCGGTCCAGCGCGAGCAGGTGGCCCGAGCCCTCCCCGCCCAACAGCCAATGCTGGCGCTGGAGTTCTTCCAGCACATAGCGGTCCCCCACCTTGGCGCGCATGAATTTCACGCCGCGCCGCTGCAGAGCCTCTTCCACGGCCATGTTGGTCATCAAGGTGCCGACCACGCCGGGCACATGCTCGTCGCGCGCCAGCCGGGCGGCAACCATCACGTAGAGCAGTTCGTCACCGTTGAAAAGCCGCCCCGCCGCATCCACCATTTGCACGCGGTCCGCGTCGCCGTCCAGCGCAATGCCGTAGTCAGCATGGTTGGCACGCACGGCCCGCACCAGCGCGTCCGGATGCGTGGCGCCCACCTGATGGTTGATGTTGAGCCCATCGGGCGCGCACCCGATCGCCAGGACCTCGGCCCCCAGTTCATGGAACACCTTGGGCGCGATGTGATAAGCCGCGCCATGTGCGGCATCCACGACGATCTTCAGGCCCCGCAGGGTGAGGTCGTTGGCAAAAGTGCTCTTGCAGAATTCAATGTACCGGCCGGCGGCGTCATCGAGCCGTCGCGTCTTGCCCAGCGATGCGGAATCGGCCCAAACGGGCGGTTGCTCCAGGGCGGCTTCCACCTCTTCTTCCCATGCGTCGGGCAGCTTGGTGCCTTGTGCACTGAAGAACTTGATGCCGTTGTCGGGGTATGGATTGTGGCTGGCGCTGATGACCACGCCCAGGCTCGCACGCTGGGCACGCGTGAGGTAGGCCACGCCCGGCGTGGGCAACGGCCCCAGCAGCACGACATCCACACCCGCCGAGTTGAAGCCCGATTCCAGCGCGCTTTCCAGCATGTAGCCGGAAATGCGCGTGTCCTTGCCGATGAGCACCGTGGGACGCTCCTGCGTGCGGCGCAGCACACGCCCTACCGCATGTGCCAAGCGCAGCGCGAAGTCGGGGGTGATGGGCGACTGCCCCACCGTGCCGCGGATGCCATCGGTGCCGAAATACTTGCGGGTCATGAAATTCCTTGATTACTGGGAAATGGCGGCGCCGGTGTCCTGCTGCCGCATCGCGCTCCACACCGCCAGCGCCGCCACGGTCTCGCGTACGTCATGCACACGCACCACCCGCGCCCCGCGCTCCACGGCAAGCACGGCCGCGGCAACGCTTGGTGCCATGCGTTCGTGCACAGGCAGGCCAGTGACGGAACCGATGGACGATTTGCGCGACCAGCCGGCCAGCAACGGGTAGCCCAAGGCCAGGAGCTCGGGCTGGCGGGCCAGCAGGGCGAAATTCTGCTCGACTGTCTTGCCGAACCCAATGCCATAGTCGAGTACGATGCGGGCCTTTTCCACGCCCAGCGCTTGCAGTTCCTGCGCTGAGCGCTCCAAAAAATAGAGCACTGACGGCACCACATCTTCCTCCATGGGCGTGGCCTGCATGGTCTGCGGGTCCCGGTGCATATGCATCAGGCACACGCCGCAGCGCGGATGGGCGGCGACGATCCCGGCCGCCCCTGGCTGGCGCAACGCCCAGATGTCGTTGACGATGTCCGCCCCCAGGTCCAGCACCGCCTGCATGACCTCGGGCTTGTAGGTGTCGACCGAGACTGGCACCCCCAGGCGCACCGCCTCCGCCACCAGCGGCACGACGCGCGCCAGCTCTTGCTCCAGCGGCACCGCCGGGCTACCCGGGCGCGTGGATTCGCCGCCGATGTCCAGGATATCCGCGCCATCCTTGATCAGCTGCTCGCAGTGCCGCAACGCTCCCCGCGTATCGACATGCCGGCCGCCGTCTGAGAAGGAATCTGGGGTGACGTTGACGATCCCCATGACCTGGGGACGCGTGAGGTCCACGTCGAAACGTGTGGTTTGCCAGCGCATGCGTGAGTGAGAGCCGTGAAATACAGAAAACGGGGCGCGAGGCCCCGTTCTTCATGCCAAACCGCTGTCAGGCGGCGGAGGGCGCCGGGTCCGGCTTGACGGCCGGAGTGCCGCCGCTGGAACCATCACCACCCGAAGGAGGGGTGCGCGGCGTCCAGTCCTTGGGCGGGCGAGGCGCCCGGCCGGCCATGATGTCGTCCAGCTGTTCGGCATCGATGGTTTCCCACTCCAGCATGGCCTTCGCCATGGCGTGCATCTTGTCCTGGTTCTCTTCGATCAGGCGGCGTGCCAATCCGTACTGCTCGTCGATGATGCGACGCACCTCGGCATCCACCTTCTGCATAGTTTCTTCGGAGATATTGGTGGTCTTGGTCACCGAACGGCCCAGGAACACCTCGCCTTCGTTCTCCGCGTACACCATGGGCCCCAGGGCCTCGCTCATGCCGTAGCGCATCACCATGTCGCGCGCGATAGACGTGGCGCGTTCGAAGTCATTGCTGGCGCCCGTAGTCATCTGGTTCATGAACACTTCTTCGGCAATGCGCCCACCGAACAGCATGGCGATCTGGTTCAGCATGTACTCCTTGTCGTAGGAGTAGCGGTCCTTCTCGGGCAGGCTCATGGTCACGCCCAGCGCGCGGCCGCGCGGAATGATGGTGACCTTGTGCACCGGGTCGCACTTCGGCAGCAACTTGCCGATCAGCGCATGGCCTGCTTCGTGGTAAGCCGTATTACGGCGCTCTTCCTCGGGCATGACCATGGTCTTGCGCTCGGGGCCCATGATGATCTTGTCCTTGGCCTTCTCGAAGTCCTGCATCTCCACGGTGCGCGCATTGCGCCGTGCAGCCATCAACGCTGCTTCGTTGCACAGGTTGGCCAAGTCTGCGCCGGACATGCCGGGCGTTCCGCGCGCGATGATGGCGGGGTTCACGTCCTGACCCACCGGGATCTTGCGCATGTGCACGCCCAGGATCTGCTCGCGGCCGCGAATGTCGGGCAGCGTCACATAGACCTGGCGGTCGAAGCGACCGGGACGCAGCAATGCAGCGTCCAGGATGTCGGGACGGTTGGTCGCAGCCACGACGATCACGCCCAGGTTGGTCTCGAAGCCATCCATCTCGACCAGCATCTGGTTCAGCGTCTGCTCGCGCTCGTCATTGCCGCCCCCCAGGCCGGCGCCGCGCTGGCGGCCCACGGCATCGATCTCATCGATGAAGATGATGCAGGGGGCGTTCTTCTTGGCGTTCTCGAACATGTCGCGCACGCGGGCCGCGCCCACGCCAACGAACATTTCCACGAAGTCGGAGCCCGAGATGCTGAAGAACGGCACCTTGGCTTCGCCAGCAATGGACTTGGCTAGCAGCGTCTTGCCGGTGCCCGGAGGGCCGACCAGCAACAGGCCACGCGGGATGCGGCCACCGAGCTTCTGGAATTTCTGCGGGTCCTTCAGGAAGTCCACAACCTCCTTGACCTCTTCCTTGGCCTCGTCGCAGCCCGCCACATCCGCGAAGGTGACGGTGTTGTTGTTCTCGTCCAGCATGCGCGCCTTCGACTTTCCGAAGCTGAAGGCACCACCCTTGCCGCCGCCCTGCATCTGGCGCATGAAGTACACCCACACGCCGATCAGCAGCAGCATGGGGCCCCAGCTGACCAGCAGGGTCATGAGCAGCGAGCCTCCTTCGCGCGGCTTGACGTCGAACTTGACGTTGTTGTTGATCAGGTCGCCCACGAGGCCGCGGTCGAGGTAGGTGGCCGTGGTGCGGATGCGGCGGTCATCATTGGTGACCGCCACGATCTCGGTGCCGCCCTGCCCTTCCTGGATGGTCGCGCTCTTGATGCGGTTGCTGCGCACCTCTTCCAGGAATTCCGAATAGCCGATGGTTCCGGCGCCCGCGCCCGCACGGGTGTCAAATTGTTTGAACACCGTAAAGAGCACCATGGCAATGACCAGCCAGACGGCGACTTTTGAAAACCACTGATTGTTCAAGCGGAACTCCAGATTCAGAAGTGGGAGGCCGGCCACGACACTGTCATGGAAACGTCCTAACGCAATTGGGGTTCATTTTAGGCGTTTCAACCCGCCAGCACCGCCCATTAACCCCGGCACAGGCCATGGTCAAGGCGCTGCGGTCAACCTTGACGCTTGAGCCCCATGCCCACCAGAAAGGTCTCCGATGATTTGTCGCGCGAGGCCTTGGGCTTCATCGGCTTGACCACGCGAAAGGTGTCCTTGAAGAGTTGCACCAACTGGGAGTAACCGCTGCCGTGGAACAGCTTCACAACCAGTGCCCCCTCAGGCTTCAGATGGTGCACGGCAAAGTCCACCGCCAGCTCGATCAGGTGCGCGATACGCACGGCATCCACCGACTCCACGCCCGACAGATTGGGCGCCATGTCCGACACCACCACATCCACGGGCCGCCCTTGCACGGCCTCCTGCAAGCGTGCCAGCACCTCATCCTCCCGAAAATCCCCCTGTAAAAAGGTGACGCCTTCAATCGGCTCCATCGGCAGAATGTCCAGCGCGAGGATGACGCCGTTGAGTTGCCCCACGGCAGCCCCGTCCGGCGACAACCGCCGGCGCACATACTGGCTCCAGGCCCCCGGAGACGACCCGAGATCCACCACCACATGGCCGGGCTTGATCAGCCCGAGCTGTTCGTCGATCTCTTTGAGCTTGTAGGCGGCGCGCGCACGGTAGCCCTCCTTCTGGGCGAGCTTGACGTAGGTGTCGTTGACATGGTCGTGGAGCCACGCCTTGTTCACCTTCTTGCTTTTGGTCTGGGCTTTCATGGATAGATCGGTGCGCCGCCCCGGATCGGGGGACAGCAGTATGCCGGCCATTGCCGGGGCGTTGAGATAATACGGGTATGCCTCAAATTCAACTGACTCCCGCCGAGCGCCGGGAACACCGCGCCAATGCCCACCATCTGGACCCCGTGGTCCTGATCGGTGGCGACGGACTTACGGCCGCCGTTCAAAAGGAGATCGATGCCGCACTCAAGGCCCATGGCCTCATCAAGGTGCGCGTCTTCAACGACGACCGCGCCGCACGCGAGGAGATGTATCAGCAACTGGCCGATGCGCTGAACGCCGCACCCATCCAGCATATCGGCAAGCTGCTGGTGCTGTGGCGGCCCATTCCTGCGAAAGAGAAAGCCATCGACGAAGACCGCATGCCCGGTCCCCGCGACGTGAAGGTACTCAAGTTCAGCAAGCGCGGCGGCCAGCGCCCCGAGGTCAAACAACTGCGTGTGCTGGGTAACCAGCGTCTGACGCCTGGCGGGCAGATCAAGCGTGCCAAGCCCAAGCAGAAGTCGGTGAAAAAACGCCAGGCCGATTGACCCTAGATCCCATGAACGCACCGCAGCAGCACCAGCGCCACATCCTTTGCATGAAGTGGGGCACGAAATATGGCCCCGAGTACGTCAACCGTCTTTACGCCATGGTGCGCCGCCACCTGAGTGGCGAGTTCAACTTCGTCTGCCTCACGGACGACGATGCAGGCATACGCCCCGAGGTGCAGTGCCTGCCCATCCCGCCGCTGAATCTGCAACTGGCCCCCGGCCAGCGGGACGGCGCCTGGAAAAAGCTCACGACCTTCGAGGCCGACCTGCACGGCCTGCGCGGCACAGCGCTGTTCCTCGACCTCGACGTGGTGATCGTGGGCGGGCTGGATCCCTTCTTCGAGCAGCCGGGTGAATTCCTCATCATCCACGACTACCCCCGTTTCTGGCGCTTTGGCCAGCGGATCACGGGCAACTCCTCGGTCTACCGCTTTGAACTGGGCGCGCATGCCGATGTGCTGGCGTACTTCCGCACGCACATGGACGAGGTGCAGGCCAACTATCGCAACGAGCAGGCCTTTCTGTCACGCTTCCTGCATGCCCAGGGCAAGCTGTCGTACTGGCCTGAAGGCTGGTGCCCGAGCTTCAAGTACGACGGCATTCCCGCGTGGCCGAGCAACTACTGGCGCGAGCCCTTCGTGCCCGAAGGCGCACGCATCATGATCTTCCACGGCGAATGCAATCCGCCGGATGCGCTGGAGGGACGGCGCAACAAGCGCTTTCACCACATCCAGCCCGCACGCTGGGTGGCGCGCCACTGGCACGAATGACGAGGTCGCCCCGCCATGAAGCGGGGCGGACAGGAACCGTCAGCGCGAAGGCGCCGGTTAGGCCGTCGGAACGCCGTGCAACGGCCGGCCCGTCAATCGCGTGAGGATCGCCAAGGGGCTCGCTTCCCGGTCATACGCATGCGACGCGGGCAGGTGCAATGTCTGCTCCAGCATGTATTGGCCGGACATGACCGCATGCGTGGCTTGGTCCGAAAAGCACACCCATACCGAACCCGCCGGAAACGGCACCGTTTCCTGCGGACTGGTGCGCTGGTACTCCAGGTCGCCCTTCATGCCGTCGTGCAGTTGCAGCATCAGGTGGTCGTACTCGCTGCGAAAGGACTTGGTCACACGCAGCGCCTGCAGCACCTTGGCCTGCCACGCCGAATACGGCTTGGCGCGTGGCAGGAACTTACGCGCCATGGCTTCGAAGGGCTCACCCACGCGCCACACACGGGGCGCCCCGTCGGGGTTGACGTTGGCAAACACGCGCAGGATGCGTTCGCCATAGTTGGGACGCGAGGGAAACGCATCCACGTGCAGCCGCCGGTCGTCGGCCCGCCAGGATTGCTGGCGGCTTTCCACCTGCATCGGCCGGTAGCTGGTGGGGGCCAGTCGCAGCGCAGAGGTGTAATGCGGCAGCAGCGCCTCGATCAAGCCCAGCGCCTGCGCCCGAAAGCGCGTGATCATGGCCGTCAACTGCGCCTGGGTGGCAGCGTCGCCCACCGCGCCCTTCAGGCTGCCGTCGACATTCAGGCTGATGTTGCGCGCACCAGGGTCGCGGATGTCAGGCCGCAGCAGGGCGCGCTCTTCAGGCTGCACCTCGAAGGCGAGGTTGGGAAAGAACAGCACCTTGCCGCCCTCCAGCGCAGCGCGCCAGGCGTCGGTCCCCGGTACCGACCAATCACGGGATTCGATGCGTACGACCTGGGATTCCATGCTCGCTCACCCTCCTTGCCTGGCAGTTTTCCACAACGTGATACCCGCGCAGAGCCATTGGACCAGATACATGGCACTGCCCACGCTGTGCCACAGCCTCAGGTTCTGGCGCGCCACGATGCGCGGCGCCACGCCATATTGCACCAGCAAGGCCAGCAGCAGGCCGAGGATCACAAAAACCATAGCTGCTCGCGCCCACTGCTCCTCGGTTTCCGCGTGTTTTCTTTTGGAAAGCACCAACAGACAAGCGCAACACGCTATCGAAATATAAGTCTGCGCCTCGAACAAACGGGCTGCCATCTGCCCCGCCACACTCGGCGTGGGCAGGTAGACGAACAGCATCGGCACGGCCACGAAGCCCATGGCCGAGAGGCTACCCCACCACAGGGCCGCAGCCAGCACGGGCAGGCGTTCGCGCATGGCGTGCACCCTCAGATGTAGCTGACGGCCACCACTTCGTAGCGCCGCACGCCCCCAGGCGCCTGCACCTCGGCCGTGTCGCCCTCTTCCTTGCCGATGAGCGCGCGCGCGATCGGGCTGGAAACATTGATCAGGCCGTGCTTCAAGTCGGCTTCGTCCTCGCCCACGATCTGGTACTTCACGGCGTCGCCCGTGTCCTCGTCCTCCAGTTCCACCGTGGCACCGAAGACCACGCGACCGCCTGCGTCCAGCGCCGAGGGGTCGATGATCTGGGCCGCCGACAGCTTGCCTTCGATCTCCATGATGCGGCCTTCGATGAAGCCCTGGCGGTCCTTGGCGGCTTCGTACTCGGCGTTTTCGCTCAGATCGCCCTGCGCGCGCGCCTCCGCAATGGCGCTGATCACGGCGGGCCGCTCGACGGTCTTGAGGCGGTGCAGTTCCTCCTTGAGTTTCTCTGCGCCGCGCTTGGTGATGGGAATGGTGGCCATGGGTCAGTCTCCAGATTCCAGATGCAAAAAGCAAACCGCCGCGCGTTGCCGCGCGGCGGTCTCACAAATCAAGGGCGATTATGCCGCGTTTGCCGCGGCGGTCATCCCCTAAGAGCCTGTTCACGATCTTTTCATAGAGCCCGTTGCCCAGCACAAGTGGCAGATGCAAGGCGCAAAGCGCAGCCGGGCTGGTGGCCCGGCGAGCCTTTGCAACGCCGCAGATGCCACTTGTGCGGGGCAACCCTTCGGGCAAGGCAGCAAAAAGCCGCTACTGCGTCGTTGCGCACCTTGCCCAGGCCTCCAGCATGGCCTGCGGCGCGCGCCTAGAGTGCGGCTTTTTGCTGCCTTGCGGGCACTATGAAAAGATCGTGAACAGGCTCTCAGGCACCGCCCGGGCTGGTTCGCCGTGGTTCACACGCGGCTGCGCTGGCGTTCACTCCAGGGGGGGCGTTGGTCAACACTTGCCACGGTGCGCGCCTGCCCAGACACGACACGGCTTGTAACAGCCACTCCCAGCCACCGCTCTACATTGAAGGCATGTTGAACCCACAAAAGGAGTCCCCCGTGCTGAAGACCCGTTACCTGCTTGCCGTGACCACGATGGCATCCGCATTCGCCTTGGGCGGCTGCGCCAGCGCACCGACCCACAACCAGCTGGGTACCGCTGCAGGTGCCGTGGCGGGCGGCGTCGCGGGCCATGTGCTGTTCGGCGGCCCGCTGGGTACCGTGGGCGGTGCCGCAGCGGGCGCGGTGATCGGCAACGAATTGACCAAATCCAAGCGCCGCTAACACCCGCGGTGCCCCTGTTTTTCGCCCGCCACGCGCGGGCGATATTGTTTCTGGCGGGGCGAAATGGTTACGCCGTTTTACGTCCGGCGCGCCAGGCGCCGAAGATGGCGATCAGCCCCGGCACCAGAATCAGGCCCCAGATGATCTTCTCCAGGTGCTGGCGCACCCAGGGCAGGTTGCCGAAGAAATAGCCCGCCGTGCAGATGCCCAGCACCCACACCAGCGCACCGCCCACGTTATAGGCCGAGAATTTGCCCCGCCCCATGGCCGCCACACCCGCCACAAAGGGGGCAAAGGTGCGAATGAACGGCATGAAGCGCGCCAGCACGATGGTGATACCGCCATAGCGCTCGTAGAACCCATGCGCCTGGTCAAACGCCCGCTTGTTGAACCAGCGCGAATCCTCCCACTGGAACACCTTCGGCCCGAAATAGCGCCCAATGGTGTAGTTGCACTGATCGCCCAGAATGGCCGCCACCAGCAAGATGGCGCAGGCCAGCGGGAAGTTCAGCAGCCCCGCGCCGCTGAGCGCGCCGACGATGAACAGCAGCGAGTCGCCCGGCAGGAAGGGCATGACCACCACGCCCGTCTCCACGAAGACGATGAGGAACAGCAGCGCGTACACCCAGGCGCCGTAGTTGGCGACGAAGGCCTCGAGGTACTTGTCCACGTGCAGGATGAAGTCGATGAGAAAGCTGACGAGTTCCATGAAAAAAGCGGGGTGCGCCCAAGGGCAAAGCGCGCATTATCCGCAGCTCCTAGAATTCCCCGGGTGAATGCAAGCTCCCCCCTCCCTGCTACCGCCGCGCCCGCCCCGCTCCCCCGCCGCCCCATCCGCGACCTGCCCGACGAGCTGATCAGCCAGATCGCCGCGGGCGAGGTGGTCGAACGCCCCGCGTCGGTGGTGCGCGAGCTGGTGGACAACGCGCTGGACTCCGGCGCCACGGCCATTACCGTGCGGCTGCTTGCCGGCGGCGTGCGCCTCATCAGCGTGGAGGATGACGGCTGCGGCATCCCGCAGGACGAGCTGCCCGTCGCCCTGCGCCGCCATGCCACCAGCAAAATCACCAACCTGCACGACCTGGAGACCGTGGCCACCATGGGCTTTCGCGGCGAGGCGCTGGCGGCCATCGCCTCGGTGTCGGAAACGGCGCTGCTGTCGCGCCCGCAGGCGCAGGCCAGCGCCTTCCTGCTCGATGCGCGCAGCGGCGAGATCCGCCCCGCCGCGCGCAGCCACGGCACCACGGTGGAGGTGAAGGAGCTGTTCTTCTCCACCCCGGCACGGCGCAAGTTCCTCAAGAGCGACGCCACCGAACTCGCGCACTGCGTCGAGGCCGTGCGCCGCCACGCGCTGGCGCGGCCCGACGTGGGCTTCGCCATCTGGCACGAAGGCAAGCTGCTGGAACAGTGGCGCGCCACTTTCGTGCCCGGCGCGGGGCAGGCACAGGACGCGCTGGCGCGCCGCCTGGCCGACGTGCTGGGCGAGGACTTCGTGGCCCAGTCCGTGGCCGTGCTGCACCGCGCGGGCCCCGTCACCGTGACAGGCCGTGCCGGTCTGCCCGATGCCGCGCGCGCCCGTGCCGACCACCAGTACTGCTACGTGAACGGCCGCTTCGTGCGCGACAAGGTGCTCACGCACGCGGCGCGCAGCGCCTACGAGGACGTGCTGCACGGCCAGAAGCAGCCCGTCTATGCGCTGTACGTGGAGATCGACCCGGCACGCGTGGACGTGAACGTGCACCCCACGAAGATCGAGGTGCGCTTTCGCGACAGCCGCGAGGTGCACCAGGCCGTGCGCCATGCCGTGGAGAACGCGTTGGCCGCCCCGCGCGCGGCGGCGCTTGCTCCGTCTTTTGTAGCTGCCAGCGCTTTACCAGAAAGCGATTCGGATAGAAAACCCTCTGAACCGTTCACGAGAAAAGCGCAAGCAGCTATCAAATTTGAAGAGCGCCCCGGCCACAAGGTCAGCGACCTGCAAGCGCTGTGGCAGCCCACGCCGTCTGCGGCGCCCACGGCCACGCCCGCACAGGGGGTGGCAGAGCCGCCACCCAGGGACTGGGCCACGCCTGCGCCGCCCGCCGCCGAAGAACCCGCATGGCCCCTGGGCCGGGCGGTGGCGCAGATTCACGGGGTCTACATCCTGGCCGAGAACGCGCAGGGCATGGTCGTCGTGGACATGCACGCCGCGCACGAGCGCATCGTCTACGAACGCCTCAAGGCCCAGGTGGACAGCGGCGCGCGCATCGCCAGCCAGCCCCTGCTGATCCCCGCCACCTTCGCCGCCACAGCGCAGGAGGTGGCGACGGCGGAAGAATGCGCCGAGGTGCTGGCCACGCTGGGCCTGGAGGTCGTGCCCTTCTCTCCCAAAACCCTGGCCGTGCGCGCCGTGCCCACCAGCTTGGCGCAAGGCGATGCGGTGGAGCTGGCGCGCAGCGTGCTGGCCGAACTGGCCGCGCACGACGCCACCACCGTGGTGCAGCGCGCGCGCAATGAAATCCTGGCCACCATGGCCTGCCACGGTGCCGTGCGCGCCAACCGCAAGCTCACGCTGGACGAAATGAACGCCCTGCTGCGCCAGATGGAAACCACCGACCGCAGCGACCAGTGCAACCACGGCCGCCCCACCTGGCGCCAGCTCACGATGAAAGAGCTGGACGCGCTGTTTTTGCGCGGACGCTGAGCGCCGGCCATGCGCATCCTACTGGTCGAAGACGACCTCCCCCTGGCCAGCGCCCTGGCCGAATTCCTGTGTGCCAAGGGCTTTGTGTGCGAGTGCGCCGCCAGCCTGCAGGCCGCGCGCGCCCTGTTGCCGCTGGCCCACTGGGGCGCCGTGCTGCTGGACTGGCAGCTGCCCGACGGCGAAGGCCTGGCGCTGCTGCCGCTGCTGCGTGCACGCCTGCCCGAAGCCGCCGTGATCGTGCTCACCGCGCGCGACCAGATCACCGACCGCATCCAGGGCCTGGACGCGGGGGCCGACGACTACCTCGTCAAGCCCTACGACCCGGACGAGTTGCTGGCGCGCCTGCGCGCCGTGGAGCGCCGGCGCAGCGGCGCAGCCAGCGCCCTGCTGCAGCTGCCCGGCCTGTCGATCGACCTGGGCCGCATGGCCGTGCAGCTCGACGGACAGGCGGTGGAGCTGACCGCCAAGGAATGGGCCGTGCTGCGCGTGCTGGCGCAGCGGCCCGACCGCATTCACCCGCGCGAAAGCCTGCTCGACGCCCTGTACGGCCTGGACGCCGACGCCAGCAGCAACACGCTGGAGGTGTTCATCAGCAACCTGCGCCGCAAGGTTGGGCGCGAGCGCATCCAAACCTTGCGCGGCCTGGGCTACAAGCTCAACACCGCCGCCACCGGCACATGAAGCAGCGCAGCCTGTCCTGGTCGCTCACGCGCGCCCTGCTGCCCTGGGTGGCGCTGGTGTGGGTGGCCATCAGCCTGGGCGTGGCCTGGTATGTGCAGCATGAGCTGGCCGAGCAGCTTGACGCCGGGCTGGTCGAGAGCGCGGAACGCCTGCTCGACCTGGCGGCACACGATGCACGCAACCACGAGAAGCCCTCCGAACGCGACGGCACGCTGTTCCGGCTGGAGGTGCCTCACAGCAAGCTGCACGGCGCCAAGCACGACGTGTTGCTGTACCAGGTGGTGAACACCGACAACGAGCTGCTGCTGCGCTCGGCCGACGCGCCACGCTACCCTTTGCCGGTGCCCCTGAGCACCGGCTTTCGCGAATACGCCGGCCTGCGCATCTACACCCTGGCCCACCCCAGCCTGCCCATGTACATCCACGCGGGCGACCCGCTGGCACACCGCCAGGCCACGCGCACACGCACGCTGCTGGGCTTGCTGGTGCCGCTGCTGGTGGTGCTGCCGCTGCTGGGCTGGCTGATTCGCACCGTCACCCGCCGGGTGCTCGCCCCCGCCGGACAGATTGCCCGCGAACTGCAGCAGCGCGACGGCAGGCACCTGGCCCCGCTGGCGCCGGCGCAGCCCCTGCCCGCCGAGCTGCAAACCATCGTCGGCAGCGCCAACCACCTGCTGCAGCGCCTGGAAGGCGCGCTGGACACCGAACGCGCCCTGGCCGCCAACGCCGCCCACGAGCTGCGCACCCCCCTGGCCACCGTGCGCCTGCGCCTGCAGACCGCGCTGGCCCAGGTGGCCGACGGCCCCGCACGGCAGCGCGTGGCGGAGGCGCTGGACGCACTCGACCAACTGGGCCGGCGCAGCGAAAAGCTGCTGCAGCTCTCACGCGCCGAGTCGGGCGCGGCGCTGGTACAAGAGCGCGTGAACCTTGGCCAGCTGGCCGCCGTGGTGGCGCAGGAATTCTGGTCCGACCCCGCGCTGCTGCAGCGCCTGCACCTGGTGCTGCCCGAGAGCGAGGACGTGTGGGTGCGCGGCGATTTCGACGCGCTGGCCATCGCACTGCGCAACCTGGTGGAAAACGCCGTGCGCTACGCCCCCAGCGGGCCGGTGACGATCGCGGTGGAGGCGCCTGCCACCTGCAGCGTCAGCGACGAGGGCCCGGGGCTTTCGCCCGAGCGCGCGCACGCGCTGCTGCAGCGCCACCAGCGCAACGGCCATGCGCCCCCGGCCTGCAGCGCGCCAGCGCATGTGCCCGGCTACGGGCTGGGCCTGTCGATCGTATCGACCATCGTGCAGCGCCAGGGCGGCGCGCTGGCACTGCAGTCGCCACCGCCCGGCCAGCCCCACGGGCTGCGCGCTGCGTTGGTGCTGCGCGCAGCGGACCAGCCCACCGCGCCTGGCATTTGACGCCTTTTAGGCTGCTAGCGCTTATCCAATAAGCGCTAGCAGCTCTCCTTTCAATAGCAAATATCAGTGCTCGGCATGCGGTGTGCCGTGGCCCGGGGGCGTCCATATGCGGTGCGCATCCAGCAGCACCCGAGCTTGCGCCTGCTGGGCCTCCAGGGCAGCCGTCTCCGCCGCCAGGCGGGCATCGAGGGCACCGCGCTGGGCCAGCAACCAGTCGCCCAAGCCACTCTCCCCCAGTGCGTAGGCGCGCGCCTGCAGCGCCGCGCTTTTCTCACTGTAGGCCAGGGCCTGGCGCTGCTGGGCCAGCGTGGCGCGCGCCTGTGCCGCTTCGCCAACCACGCGCCACGCCTCGGCCTCGACGCGCTGGCGTGTGCGCGCCAGCTCCTGCTGCGCCACGTCGGCCTGCGCCAAGGCAGCCTGCGCGTCGGCACGGCGCCCTGCACTTCCCAGGGGCAGGGAGACGTAGACCCCCAGCACATGCTCTTGCCCACCGCGCTCGCGCGTGGCGCGCACGCCCACCGTGGGGTCGGGGGTCCGCTCCAGCTGCATGCGCTCGGCTTGCAGGCGTGTTTGCCCGGCCTGCGCCTCGGCCAGCTCCAGTTCGTGGTTGTCCTCAAGAATGCGCGCAACCCAGGCGGCGGCAGGGTCCTGGCCGTCTGTACCACCCTCTGGCACCTCGGCAGGCCAGGGGGCATCGGCTGGCGGCAGCAGGCTGGCCGGGTCCGGCAAGCCCGGGTAGCGGCGCAGCAGGCTCTGGCGCACGAGCATGGCCTGGGCAGCGGCGCGCGCAGCCTGGGCCTTCACGCGGGCATGCTCTGCCTGGGTGGCGAGCAATTCGAGCGTGGCGGCCTCGCCCAGATCCACCCGGCGCTGCGTGGCGGCCAGGGTGCGCGCCCTCAGCGCCTCCTGGGCCTGCAGCAGTTGGTCCGTGCGCGCGGCGCGCAGGGCCTCGAACCAGTCCGCCAGCAGGGTGCGCGCGGCCTCATGCCAGGCGTCGGCCTGGGCAAGCACGGCCACCTGTTCAACGGCCGCGCCCAGTTGGTGGTCGGCCGCCACCTTGCCGGGCCAGCGCATGCCTGTTTCCAGGCCCAGCTCGGTTTCCGCGTAGCGCGTGCCGCCCTGCACACGGCGCTGGTTGGCACCTGCCTTGGCTACCCAGTCGTGCGGGCCCGCGCGCAGGCGTTCGCCACGCGCTTGCGCCAGTGCCAGGCCGGCACCGGCAGCGCGCACCTGGGGCAGTTGCACAAGGACTTCCTGCACGGTGGCGGGCGGCGGCAGTACCGCCCTGGGCATCTCCTGGGCGCGCGCGCCGCAGGCCAACGAAACGGCGCAGGCCAGCACCGTGAGGCAACGGACAGTGGCGCGTCTCATGGCAGGCTCCCAAGGCGGCCAAAGGCCAGCAAGGGGGCGGCCCAGTAGGCAATCTGCGGGGTTGGCAGGGCCTTGCGCAGTGCATCAATGAGTGGCTCCACCTGGGTCTGGACGATGGCCAGCTGCACCAGCACGCGCCGTGCGCGGCCCTGCACCTGCTCCATGGAGGAGGCGAGGTGGATATGCGCTCCCATGCCCTGCGCCGGCACCAGGGTGAAGCCCGGGGCCATGTGCGGCAGCGTGCGCAGCAGATCCAGCACGTCTTCTTCGAGGGCAGCAGGAACTGCCAGGGTGAGCAGGCAGTCGGGGGTGGTCAATGCGGGTTCGGCAGTCATGGCGAGACGGCGCCTGCGGCGCGCGGGGAAGGAGAGGAAAGACCAAAGCGGCGGTAGAGCAGCGGCAGCAGCACCAGCGTGAGGAAGGTGGAGCTGACCAGCCCGCCGATCACCACGATGGCCAGCGGGCGCTGAATTTCCGAGCCGGGCCCCGTGGCCAGTAGCAGCGGAATCAGCCCCAGCGCGGTGATGCTGGCCGTCATCAGCACCGGACGCAGGCGGCGCAGCGCACCTTGGCGCACCACTTCGGCCATCGGCATGCCGCGTGCGGCCAGCTGGTTGAAGCAGGTGACGAGCACCAGCCCGTTGAGCACGGCAATCCCCATGAGCGCAATGAAGCCGACCGACGCGGGCACCGACAGGTATTCCCCCGTGAGTGCCAGGGCCACGATGCCGCCCACCAGAGCCAGCGGAATATTGGCGAACACCAGCAACGCCTGGCGCAGGCTGCCCAGGGTGGCAAACAGCAAGCCGACGATGAGGGCCAACGCCACCGGCACCACTATGCCCAGGCGCGCGGCGGCGCGCTGCTGGTTCTCGAACTGACCACCCCAGGCCAGGCTGTAGCCCGGTGGCAGCTTTACCTTCTGGGCCACTGCGGCCTGTGCCTCGGCCACGAAGCCCACCAGGTCGCGGCCACGCACGTTGGCGCGCACCACGGCCATGCGCGAGGACTGCTCGCGCTCGATCATCACCGGCCCGTCGGCCACTTCCAGCCGCGCCAGCTGCGACAGCGCCACCGCGTCGCCGCCCGGCACGGGCAGGCGCAGCGCGGCAAAGCGTTCCGGCGACATGCGCAGGTCATCGCTACCGCGCACCACCAGAGGCACACGCCGCGCGTCCTGCATGACCACGCCCGCGCGCTGGCCTTCGACCAGCGTGCGCAAGTCGTTTTGCACTTGCTCCACCGACAACCCGAGGCGGCCGAGGGCCTGGCGGTCGAGGGCCACGCGCAGGTACTGCACGCCGTCGTTCTTGGTGGTGAGCACGTCCTCACTGCCTGGCAGGCCCTGCAGCACCTGCACGACTTCTTCGGCCAGGCGCGAAAGCTCTTGCGCCTGGGGACCAAAGACCTTCACGGCCAAGTCGCCGCGCACGCCCGAGAGCATTTCGGAGGTGCGCATTTCGATCGGCTGGGTGAAGCTCAGGTTCACGCCGGGCACCGCCTCGGCAGCAGCGCGGATGGCGTCGATGAGCTCTTCCTTGGTCTTGAAGCGCCATTCGGCGCGCGGCTTGAGCACCAGGAAGCTGTCGGTCGCGTTCAGGCCCATGGGGTCAAGGCCCAACTCGTCCGAGCCCACGCGGGCCACGATGCGCTCGACCTCGGGCACCTGCGCCAGGATGCGGCGCTGCAGCGCCTGGTCCGTCGCGGCGGACTGCTCCAGGTTGATGGAGGGGAGCTTTTCCACCTGCATGATGATGTCGCCCTCGTCCAGCGACGGCATGAACGACTTGCCGATGAACGGAAACAGCGCCAAGGCCCCCGCCAGCGCCAGCACCGCCCCCGCCCCCACCACGCGCGGATGGCGCAGCGCGGCATCAAGCAGCGGGGCATAGCCCGCCTCGAGCTTGCGCACCAGCCACGGGCTGGCATGGTGGCCGGGTGCATGCGGGCGCAGCAGCCACGAGGCGAGCACCGGAATCACCGTGAGCGACAACAGCAGCGATGCCCCCAGCGCAAACACGATGGTCAGCGCCACCGGGCCAAACAGCTTGCCTTCCAGCCCCTGCAGCGTGAGCAGCGGCAGGAACACGATCATGATGATGGCGACGCCCGCGCCCACGGGGGTGGCCACCTCCTGCGTGGCCCGGTACAGCGCGTGCAGGCGCGGCGTACCCGGCTCTACCGGACGCGCTTCGATGTTTTCGACCACCACCACGGCGGCATCGACCAGCATGCCGATGGCAATGGCCAGCCCCCCCAGCGACATGAGGTTGGCAGACAGCCCCCACTGGCGCATGAGCACGAACGTGGCGAGCGCCGACAGCGGCAAAATGAGCGCCACCACCAGCGCCGCGCGCAGGTTGCCCAGGAACAGCAGCAGCAAGACGAGCACCAGGGCAATGGCCTCGGCAAGCGCCTTGCTGACCGTGCCCACGGCGCGCTCGACCAAGCTGCCACGGTTGTAGAACGGCACGATCTTCATGCCTTCGGGCAGGCTGGCCTCGATCTCCTGCAGGCGCGCCTGCACGTCGTGCACCAGCTGGCGCGCATTGGCACCGCGCAGTCCCAGCACCAGCCCCTGCACGGCCTCGCCCTGGCCGTTCTGCGTGACGCTGCCGTAGCGTGTAAGGGCGCCCAGGCGCACCTCGGCCACATCGCCCACGCGTACGGGCGCTGCTGTGGCCTGCCCATCTTGCGAGCGCACGACAACGGCGCGCAGATCGTCCAGGCTGGTGATGCCGCCGTCGCTGAGCACCAGCAGCGACTCTTCGCCGCTGGAAAGGCGTCCGGCGCCGTCGTTACGGTTGTTGGCGGCCAGCGCGTCTTGCAACTGCTGCAGCGACACGCGCCGCGCCGCCAGCCGGGCCATGTCGGGCGCCACCTCGAAAGTCTGAACCAGTCCACCCAGGGTGTTCACGTCGGCCACCCCGGGGATGCCGCGCAGGCGTGGCCGGATGACGAAATAGAGCAGCTTGCGCTTTTCGGCCAGCGACGCGTCGCCCTCTACGGTGAACATGAACATCTCGCCCAACGGGGTGGTGATGGGCGCCAACCCACCGCTGATGCCCTGGGGCAGATCGCCCATGACACCGGCCAGGCGCTCGCTGACCTGCTGGCGTGCCCAGTAGATGTCGGTGCCGTCGGTAAAGTCCAGCGTAATGTCGGCGATGGCGTATTTAGCCCGCGAGCGCAGCATCGACTGGTGTGGAATGCCCAGCAATTCCTGCTCGATGGGGGCGACGATGCGCGCCTCAACCTCCGAAGGCGTCATGCCCGGAGCCTTGAGGATGATCTTCACCTGGGTGGTCGAGACGTCCGGGAAGGCGTCAATGGGCAGGTCACGCATCGCCAGCCAGCCCGCGCCCACCAGGCCCAGCGACAGCACCGCGATCAGCAGGCGTTGCGCCAGGGCAAAGGCAATCAGACGTTGCAACATCACGGTGCCGTGCCTTCCTGGCCCAGGCCGAGCCAAGCGCCCTTGAGGGCGGCAATGCCACCCACGGCCACCTCATCGCCCACCTTCAACCCGGAACGCACAGGCTGCATAGCCTGCTGCCCAGCACCTTGGGCGGCGCCGTCGAGTACCACCGGCGTGGGCACGAAGCCCTGCGCACTGCGCACGAACACATAGGCCTTGCCATCCTGGCGCACCACGGCTTGCACAGGTACGCTGGGGCCTGTGTGTGCGCCGTTTGCCGCACCTGGCGCGGGCAGCACGGTGGCCTGGACGACCTGCTGCAGGCGCAAGCAGTCCTCGGCTGCCGTGAACTCCGCACGCACCTGAACCGCCTGGTTGGCACCCAGTACCTGCGGCACGATGGCCGCCAGCCTGGCAGGTGCCTGGCAGCCTTGCAGTGCCAGGGCGTCGCCTACGCGCAGGCTGCGGGCTTGTTCGGGCGTAGCCTGCAGCACGATGGCCAGGCGCCCGGAACGCGCCAGTTTCACCACGGGCATGCCGGCCTCCAGGCGCTGGCCAGGCACGGCGCTGACCTCCAGCACCGTGGCCGCAGCCGTGGCGCGCAGCAACACCTGGGGCTGCAAGCCGCCACCTGCCTGCCCGATGGACCGCAGCGCTTGCCGGCGTTCCTGCACGGCCAGCTGGGCCTGCTCATCCTGCGCCCGGCTGTCTTGCAACCGCTGCGCGGGAATGATGCCTTCGGCGTGCAACTGCGTATCACGTGCCAGCTTGCTCGCCGTAAGCCGCGCCTGGGACTGCGCCTGCGCCAGCTCGCGCTGCCAGGCAAGCAACTCGGGACTGAGCAAGCGGGCCACGCTCTGGCCCGCCTTCACGCGCTCGCCCGGCGCCACGAGTACCTGCTGCACCACGCCAGCCAATGGCGCACTGAGTAACTCCGTGGCCTGGGGCGGCAGCTCCACCTGCCCCTGGAGCACCAGGCCTGCACTTGGCTGCACCGGCGCTGCGGCAAGTGTGAGCGTACGCACACCTGCGGCCTCGGCCTGCGCGGTGGTCCAGGCAATCAGCGGGGCGCCCTCGGCGGCCATGGCCAAGGTGGCAAGGAAAAAGCAAGAAAGCGCACGCCAGTCGCGGCGCGCGGTGTGAGGGAGGAAAGGCTGCATGGTGAAGAACCCGGTTCGCCACGTTGGCAAACAAACACCAGCCAGTTTAGGTAGCAGACCTGAACAGGAAATGAAGGCACGCGCCCCCCGGGGCAGCCGAAACGAATGGGCAAAAAAACGCACCACAAACGTCTGCCATGCCGCCCCAGCACACCCCAAAAACCTCCTTATTGGTGCGCAAAGCACCACCACGTGGCATTTGCGCCGCATTTCTCACCAAAACGGTGCGACTGTTATGCATGAATACATACGTTTTTGGCATAATTCATTGCTGCACTGCCACATCACTTTTCCTCATCGAAAGCCTTTTTTTATGAAGTACGCGTCCGCAGGCCAATTCCTTGACCATGTTGCCCAGCGCAACCCCGGCCAGCCCGAGTTCCTGCAAGCCGTGACCGAGGTCATGGAAAGCCTGTGGCCCTTCATTGAAAAGCACCCCAAGTACGCAGAGCACGGCCTGCTGGAGCGCCTGGTCGAGCCCGAGCGCGCCATCCAGTTCCGCGTGAGCTGGCAGGACGACCACGGCACCGTGCATGTAAACCGCGGTTTCCGCATCCAGCACAGCATGGCTATCGGCCCCTACAAGGGCGGCATCCGCTTCCACCCCTCGGTGAACCAGTCGGTGCTCAAGTTCCTGGCGTTCGAGCAAACCTTCAAGAACGCGCTGACCACGCTGCCCATGGGCGGCGGCAAAGGCGGTTCGGACTTCGATCCCAAGGGCAAGAGCCCGGCCGAAGTCATGCGCTTCTGCCAGGCCTTCGTGACTGAGCTGTTCCGCCACGTGGGCCCGGACACCGACGTGCCCGCCGGCGACATCGGCGTGGGTGGCCGCGAGGTCGGCTACATGGCCGGCATGTACAAGAAGCTGGCCAACAACGCTTCCAGCGTGTTCACCGGCAAGGGCCTGAGCTTCGGCGGCTCGCTGATCCGCCCCGAGGCCACGGGCTACGGCACGGTGTATTTCGCCGATGAAATGCTCAAGACGCGCGGCCAGTCGTTCCAGGGCAAGACGGTATCCGTGTCCGGTTCGGGCAACGTGGCGCAGTACGCAGTGGAAAAGGCCATGCAACTCGGCGCCAAGGTGGTCACGGTGTCCGACTCGTCGGGCACGGTCTACGACAAGGACGGCTTCACGCCCGAGAAGCTGGCCATCCTGATGGACGTAAAGAACCACCGCTATGGCCGCGTGAACGAATACGCCGAGAAGGTGGGCGCCGAGTTCATCGCCGGCAAGACGCCGTGGCACATCAAGGTAGACGTGGCACTGCCCTGCGCCACGCAGAACGAACTGGACGAGAACGATGCCAAGGTGCTGATCGCCAATGGCGTGCTGTGCGTGGCCGAAGGCGCGAACATGCCCTCGACCATTGAGGCTGCCAAGGCATTTGAAGCCGCTGGCGTGCTCTACGCCCCCGGCAAAGCCAGCAACGCCGGTGGCGTGGCCACTTCGGGCCTGGAAATGAGCCAGAACGCCATGCGCCTGTCGTGGACGCGCGACGAAGTGGACGCACGCCTGCTGCAGATCATGCAAGGCATCCACGCCGCCTGCCTGCAGTACGGCAAGCGTGCCGACGGCAGCGTGAGCTACATCGACGGCGCCAACATCGCCGGCTTCGTGAAGGTGGCCGACGCAATGATCGCCCAGGGCGTGATCTGACGCAGCGCAGGCCCGGCCCGCTGCGGCGGCCGGCCGCACCTTAGAGCCTGTTCACGATCTTTTTATAGTGCCCGCAAGGCAGCAAAAAGCCGCACTCTAGGCGCGCGCCGCAGGCCATGCTGGCGGCCTGGCCAAGGTGCGCAACGACGAGTGCGGCTTTTTGCTGCCTTGCCCTTCGGGTTGCCCTGCAAAAATGGCATCTGCGGCGTTGCAAATGCTCGCCGGGCCACCAGCCCGGCTGCGCTTTGCGCCTTGCACCTGCCACTTTTGCGGGGCAACGGGCACTATAAAAAGATCGTGAACAGGCTCTAAAACCCGGTGCCGCGCTCAGGCTGCAGCCGCCAAGCGGGCGTGCAGTTCCTGCACCGAATACACGTCCAGGTTGTCGAGGTGCTTCATGCCTTCCACGGCCGCCTCGGCGCCGAAGATGGTGGTGAAGGTGGTCACGCGCGCCAGCAGCGAGCTGGTGCGGATCGCGCGCGAATCGGCAATCGCGTTGCGGCGCTCCTCCACTGTGTTGATGACCATGGCGATCTCGTCGTTCTTGATCATGTCCACGATGTGCGGGCGGCCTTCGGTCACTTTGTTGACCACCTGTACCGGCACGCCGGCGGCCTCGATGGCCGCGGCCGTTCCCTTGGTGGCCAGCAGCTCGAAGCCCATGGCCGCCAGGTCGCGGGCAATCGCCACCGCGCGCTGCTTGTCGGCGTTCTTCACGGTGAGGAACACCTTGCCCGAGCGCGGCAGGCGCGTACCCGCACCCAGTTGGCTCTTGACGAAGGCCTCGCCAAAGGTCTTGCCCACGCCCATGACTTCGCCGGTGGACTTCATCTCGGGGCCCAGAATGGTGTCCACGCCCGGGAACTTGACGAAGGGGAACACGGCCTCCTTCACGCTGAAGTACGGCGGCGTGACCTCCTTGGTGATGCCCTGGCTGGCCAGGGTCTGGCCGGCCATGCAGCGCGCCGCCACCTTGGCCAACTGGACGCCCGTGGCCTTGCTGACGAACGGCACCGTGCGCGAGGCGCGCGGGTTCACTTCCAGCACGTAGATCACATCACCGTCGTCAGTTTCCTGAATTGCGAACTGCACGTTCATCAGGCCCACCACGTTCAGGCCATGGGCCATGGCCGTGGTCTGGCGCTTGATCTCGGCCACCGTCTCGGCCTTCAGGTAGTACGGCGGCAGCGAGCAGGCGGAGTCGCCCGAGTGCACGCCAGCCTGTTCGATGTGCTCCATCACGCCGCCGATGAACACGGCACCGGAGGCATCGCGCACACAATCCACATCGCACTCAATGGCATTGGAGAGGAAGCGATCCAGCAGCACGGGCGAATCGTTGCTTACCTTGACGGCTTCGCGCATGTAGCGTTCCAAGTCGCGCTGCTCATGCACGATCTCCATGGCACGGCCGCCCAGCACGTAGCTGGGGCGCACCACCAGCGGGTAGCCAAGGGCAGCGGCCTTCTCCAGCGCCTCGGGTTCGGTACGCGCGGTGGCGTTGGGCGGCTGGCGCAGGCCCAGGTCGCCCAGCAGCTTCTGGAAACGCTCGCGGTCCTCGGCGGCGTCGATCATGTCGGGGGTGGTGCCAATGATCGGCACGCCAGCGGCCTCCAGGCCCAGTGCCAGCTTCAGTGGCGTCTGGCCGCCGTATTGCACGATCACGCCCTCGGGCTTTTCCTTGTCCACGATCTCCAGCACGTCTTCCAGCGTCAGCGGTTCGAAGTACAGGCGATCCGACGTGTCATAGTCGGTCGAGACAGTCTCGGGGTTGCAGTTGACCATGATGGTCTCGTACCCGTCCTCGCGCATGGCGAGGGCCGCATGCACGCAGCAGTAGTCGAACTCGATGCCCTGGCCGATGCGGTTGGGGCCGCCACCCAGCACCATGATCTTCTTCTTGTTGGTGGGCTCGGCTTCGCATTCGTCCTCATAGGTCGAATACATGTAGGCGGTATTGGTGGCGAATTCGGCGGCGCAGGTATCCACGCGCTTGTACACCGGGCGCACATTCAGCGCATGGCGCGCTTCGCGCACAGCCTTCTCGTTGGTTTTGAGCAGTTTGGCCAGGCGGCGGTCGGAGAAGCCCTTCTTCTTGAGCGCGCGCAACGTGTCCGTATCCAGCGAGGCCAGCGCGCCATCGCCCTTCTCGGCCGTGAGTTGGTCCAGGTCGAGTTCGATCTTCACGATCTCCTCGATCTGCACGAGGAACCACTTGTCGATTTTGGTGAGGTCATGCACCTCGTCCACCGACAGGCCCATGGCGAACGCGTCACCCACGTACCAGATGCGCTCAGGTCCCGGCTCGCCCAGCTCCTTCTCGAGCAGTTCGCGGTCCTGGGTCTTCTCATTCATGCCATCCACACCCACCTCCAGGCCGCGCAACGCCTTCTGGAAGGACTCCTGGAAAGTGCGGCCCATGGCCATCACCTCGCCTACGGACTTCATCTGCGTGGTCAGGCGGCTGTCGGCCGCTGGGAATTTCTCGAACGCAAAACGGGGGATCTTGGTGACGACGTAGTCGATGGAGGGCTCGAACGACGCAGGTGTAGCGCCGCCGGTGATCTCGTTCTTCAGTTCATCGAGCGTATAGCCCACGGCCAGCTTGGCAGCGACCTTGGCGATCGGGAAGCCCGTGGCCTTGGAGGCCAGCGCCGACGAGCGCGACACGCGTGGGTTCATCTCGATCACGATCATGCGGCCGTCCTTCGGGTTCACCGAGAACTGCACGTTGGAGCCGCCCGTGTCTACGCCGATCTCGCGCAGCACTGCCAGGCTGGCGTTGCGCATGATCTGGTATTCCTTGTCGGTCAGCGTCTGCGCGGGTGCCACGGTGATCGAGTCGCCTGTGTGTACGCCCATCGGGTCCAGGTTCTCGATCGAGCACACGATGATGCAGTTGTCCGCCTTGTCGCGCACGACCTCCATCTCGTACTCCTTCCAGCCGAGCAGCGACTCTTCGATCAGCAGCTCGTTGGTAGGCGAGGCTTCCAGGCCGCGCTTGCAGATGGTTTCGAATTCTTCCGGGTTGTAGGCGATCCCGCCGCCCGTGCCGCCCAGCGTAAAGCTGGGTCGGATGACGGTGGGGAAGCCCACGTTCTTCTGCACGGCCCAGGCCTCGTCCATGCTGTGGGCGATGCCGGAGCGCGCCGACCCAAGGCCAATGCGGGTCATCGCATCCTTGAACTTCAGGCGGTCTTCGGCCTTGTCGATGGCCTCGGGCGTCGCGCCGATCAGTTCGACCTTGTACTTGTGCAGCACGCCGTTG
Source organism: Diaphorobacter sp. LI3 (assembly GCF_022807955.1). Taxonomy (NCBI): domain Bacteria; kingdom Pseudomonadati; phylum Pseudomonadota; class Betaproteobacteria; order Burkholderiales; family Comamonadaceae; genus Diaphorobacter; species Diaphorobacter sp. LI3. The sequence goes on from NZ_CP094346.1 coordinate 2,731,111, forward strand.
CGCCACAGGTCCAGCGCGCAGTTCAGTGCAGTCTGGCCGCCCATGGTCGGCAGGATGGCGTCGGGGCGCTCCTTGGCGATGATCTTCTCGACCGTCTGCCAGGTGATGGGCTCGATGTAGGTGACGTCGGCCGTGGCCGGGTCGGTCATGATCGTCGCGGGGTTGCTATTGATCAGGATGACCTTATAGCCCTCCTCGCGCAGCGCCTTGCAGGCCTGCACGCCCGAGTAGTCGAACTCGCAGGCCTGGCCGATGATGATCGGGCCGGCGCCGATGATGAGGATGCTTTTGATGTCTGTGCGTTTTGGCATGGTATGTCTGTCAATCGGTCGCTGGGGCGGAGGCTGGGGCGGCAGACACCGCTGCGGGGCGCCGCGTATTCAGCCTGTCCAGCAGCGCCTGGGCCCGCTCGGCGGGGAGGTTCTTTTGCATCAGCTGCAGCAGGCCGTCGCGCTGAACCAGGGGTCGCAACACTTCGGCCTCTGCCTCGTAGAACGTCACGTCCCACTCCTGCATGGCCTCTGCGAAGGTCGCATCGTCCCAGGTCTTGCCCTTGGCGATCAGCGTGACCAGGGGCATGGCCTTGTTCTCGACGAACGACTTCTTGTAGGGCTTTTGCTGCCAGCGTTCGGTGAACCACTCGCGGTGCATTGGAGGCAATGTCAGCACGCGCTTGTGAATGGCTTTCTCAAGCGCTGCAGCCGGGAAGCTGAAGAGTTTCATGGCGCCGGTTTCCTTTTGGGCTTACTGGGCCTTGGCGGCCTGCATCAGAGTGGTGAAGCGGTCGAACAGGTAGGCAATGTCGTGCGGACCGGGTGACGCCTCGGGGTGCCCCTGGAAGCAGAAGGCCGGCTTGTCCTTGTGCTCCAGGCCCTGCAGCGTGCCGTCGAACAGGCTGATGTGCGTGGCGCGCAAGGTGGCCGGCAGCGATGCCATGTCCACCGCGAAACCGTGATTCTGGCTGGTGATGCTTACCCGGCCACTGTCCAAGTCCTTCACAGGGTGGTTTGCGCCATGGTGGCTGTTGTCCATCTTGAAAGTCCTGGCGCCACTGGCCAGCGCCATGATCTGGTGGCCCAGGCAGATGCCGAAGGTAGGTACGCCGCTGTCGATGATCTGCTTGACTGCCGTGATCGCGTAGTCGCAGGCCGCCGGGTCGCCCGGGCCGTTGGACAGGAACACGCCATCGGGATTCATGGCCAGCACCTCTGCCGCCGGGGTCTGCGCGGGCACCACGGTGAGCCTGCAGCCGCGTTCGGCCAGCATGCGCAGGATGTTCAGCTTCACGCCATAGTCATAGGCCACGACGTGAAAGCGCGGGGCCGTCTGCGTGCCGTAGCCTTCGCCCAGCTTCCACTCAGTCTGGTCCCAGGCGTACGCGGCACGCGTGGTCACGACCTTGGCCAGATCCAGCCCGTTCATGTTGGGCGCCGCCTTCGCCGCGGCCACGGCTTCGTCGATGCGCGCCTGGGTCACAGCCTCGCCAGCCGCCAATCCGACGATGGCGCCATTTTGCGCGCCCTGAGTGCGCAGCAGGCGGGTCAGTTTGCGGGTGTCGATGTTGGCGATGGCTACCGTCTTGGCACGCACGAGGTACTCGGGCAGCGTCTCGGTCATGCGGAAGTTGCTGGCCAGCAGCGGCAGGTCCTTGATGATGAGGCCTGCGGCGTGGACTTTTTCAGCCTCGATATCCTCTGCGTTGACGCCGTAGTTGCCGATGTGCGGATACGTCAGGGTGACGATCTGCTGGCAGTAGCTGGGGTCCGTGAGAATTTCCTGGTAGCCGGTGATGGCGGTATTGAAGACCACTTCGCCGACCGTGGTGCCGGCGGCACCGATCGAGTTACCGATAAAGACCGTGCCGTCTGCGAGCGCCAGGATGGCGGGCGGGAAGGTTCCCTTGAGAGACAAAAGCACTGGGTTCTCCGATGGTTTACGGGTCGCCCGGGAGCCGCAGGAACGGCGATGTTCCTGAAGGCTACTGCTTGTTGAAAATTGCTTTGGATGCGGCCGGGCGACTTGTTTGCGGGAAAGCCTCTCATTGTAGCGCGAGAGGCGCATGCTCACTGCGCACAGGACATTGGTCCCGCCAAGGATCCAAACGCGCCAAAGAAGAAAGGGACCACCGTTTTCACAGTGGCCCCCTTTGGCATAAATGGTCGGCGTGGCGGGATTCGAACTCGCGACCCCTTGCACCCCATGCAAGTGCGCTACCAGGCTGCGCTACACGCCGACAAGACTTGAATTCTATACCGAAAAATCAGGCCGTAAGAAGAAGTGCGCGAATTTCTTCCAATTCTTTTCGCAGGGTCGCCGCATTCAAAGGAACCGCCTGCGCGACGCTTATCCCCTCGTTCGCACCCTGCGCGGGTACAGCCGCCTCCAAGCCATCCGCATGCGGCGCACCACCATCGCGCAGCAGCGCCTTGTCCGCATGGGCCAGCTCTTGCAGCCGGTTGCGCGCACCGCTGATGGTGAAGCCTTGGTCATACAGCAGGTCGCGAATGCGGCGGATCATCAGCACCTCATGGTGCTGGTAATAGCGCCGGTTGCCGCGCCGCTTCATGGGACGCAACTGCGTGAATTCCTGTTCCCAGTAGCGCAGGACATGGGGTTTGACGCCACAGAGCTCCGCCACTTCACCAATCGTGAAATAGCGTTTGGCCGGAATGGGTGGCAGCAAGGTGCTCATGGGAATGGCGCAAAAAACGGGCAAGACTGTGGAGCGTACTGCAGCCCCTTACCGGCGGCCAGGATCTCTGGGCCAAAAACACCGGTTCGGGTCAACTACTTCAAGCTTTGTCCTGCCCCTGGATCTGTTCCTTGAGTTTGGTGCTGGCATGAAAGGTCACCACGCGTCGCGCCTTGATGGGAATGGCTTCGCCGGTGCGCGGGTTACGCCCCGGACGCGGCGCCTTGGTGCGGATCTGGAAGTTGCCAAACCCTGACAGCTTCACGTCCTGGCCGTCGACCAGGCTTTGCACGATCAGGTCGAAGAAGGCGTCCACCATGTCCTTGGACTCGCGCTTGTTCAGGCCGATGTGCTCGAACAGCAGATCCGCCAGCTGCGCTTTGGTCAGCGCAGGCGATTCCAGGCTTTCTACGGCGAACTCCACCGGCCCCGGCTCCATCCCCAGAGTCATCGCAACCTCGCTCCTGTGTGGGTACCCAGCGCCTGCAGCACCGATTGCACTGCGGCTTCGATCTCAGCGTCCGTCAACGCGGCGGCGTCGCTGCCCAGCGTCAGGCGAATGGCCAGGCTCTTCTCGCCCTGCGCCAGAGCGCCCGCCGGCACGGCCTCGCCCGCACGCTGCGGCTGGGGCCGGAAGACATCGAACAGCACCGCGGAGCGCAGCAGATCGCCTGCCAGTGCACCGCCAATGGCACGCATCACCTCATCGTGCGAGACCCGCTCGGCCACAACCACGGCAATGTCCCGCTCCACCAGCTGGCGCTTGGCCACGGGGCGAAAGCCCGGCACCTTGCGCTGCAGCACGGCGTCCAGCTCCAGTTCAAACATCATCGGCGCAGCCGGCAGGTCCCAGGACTGGCGCCATTGCGGATGCAATTCGCCCACAAAGCCGATGGGGTGACCCTCCAGCAGCACGCGCGCGCAGCGGCCCGGGTGCAGTGCCGGATGCGCTGCTGGCTCGAACGTGGGGCGCAGCGGCGCGAGCAGCGCTTCCACATCACCCTTGGCATCGTAGAAGTCCACCGCCTTGTCCTTGCGGCCCCACTGCAGCGCATCGGCCGCACCATAGGCCAGGCCCGCGACCCGCATCGGCTGCGCGAAGCCTTCCACCGTGCGGTCGGTGTTCTGCACGCTCGCATCACGCAGGAACACCCGCCCCAGCTCGAACACGCGCACGCGGCCGGCCTTGCGGTCCAGGTTGAACTTGAGCACCTGCAGCAAAGAGCCCAGCAGCGACGAGCGCATGACGCTCAGGTGGCTGGCGATGGGGTTGAGCAGCTTGATCGGCGCGGCGTTGCCGGCCAGTTCCTTTTCCCAATGCTCTTCGACAAAGCTGAAGTTGATGGTCTCCTGGTAGCCCAATGCCGCCAGTTCACGGCGCACCGCGAAGCTGCTGCGGCGCGATTCAGCGCGCAACTTGGGCGTGATCGGCGCCAGCGGCGGGGTGGTGGGCAGGTTGTTGTAGCCCACCACGCGCGCCACTTCCTCGATCAGGTCTTCCTCCAGGCGCAGGTCGAAGCGGAACGACGGTGGCGTGACCGTCACGGCACCCTCTTCCTCCTGCAGCGGCAGGCCCAGGCGCCTCAGCGCATCCACGCACTGCGCCTGCGTGAGCGGCATGCCGATCACCTTGGCCGCACGCGCGACGCGCATGCGCACCGGTGTTTGCGCGGGCATGTTGACGCGCTGATCATCAATGGGAGCGCATGCCGTCTCTGGCGTACCGCAAATGTCGACGATCAGCTGCGTGATGCGCTCGATGTGCTCCACGGTCAGCTCGGGATCCACGCCGCGCTCGAAGCGATGGCCGGCGTCGGTGGAGAAGTTGTAGCGGCGCGAGCGGCCGGCTACGGCCTCTGGCCACCAGAAGGCCGCCTCGACGTAGATGTTGCGCGTGTCATCCGACACAGCCGTGGCGTCACCACCCATGATGCCGGCAAGCGACTCCACCTCGCGCTCGTCGGCGATCACGCCCACCTTCTCATCGACGGTGACGGTGTTGCCGTTGAGCAGCTTGAGTTGTTCGCCGGCCTTGCCCCAGCGCACTTCCAGGCCGCCATGGATCTTGTCCAGGTCGAAGATGTGCGACGGGCGGCCGAACTCGAACATCACGTAGTTGGAGATGTCCACCAGCGGCGAGACACTGCGCTGGCCGCAGCGCGCCAGGCGGTCCACCATCCACTGCGGCGTGGCGGCCTGGGTATTGACGTTGCGCACGACGCGGCCGGAGAAGCGCCCGCACAGGTCAGGCGCGCTCACGCGCACGGGCAAGCGGTCATCGATCGCGGTGGTCATGGCGGGGAACTGCGGCGCCTTCAGCGGCGCGCCCGTCAGCGCGGACACCTCGCGCGCGATGCCGTAGACACTCAGGCAATGCGCCAGGTTGGGTGTGAGCTTGAGCGTGAACAGCGTGTCGTCCAGGTTCAGGTACTGGCGGATGTTCTGGCCCAGCGGCGCGTCGGCCGGTAGTTCCAGCAGGCCGCCATGGTCCTCCGACAGTTTCAGCTCGCGCGCCGAGCACAGCATGCCAAAGCTCTCCACACCGCGCAGCTTGCCCACCTTGATGAGAAACGGCTTGCCATCCTCGCCGGGCGGCAGCTCCGCGCCCACCATGGCGCACGGCACCTTGATGCCCACGCGGGCATTGGGCGCGCCGCAGACGATGGTCAGCGGCTCGCCCTGCCCCACATCCACCTGGCACACGCGCAGGCGGTCGGCATTGGGGTGCTGCTGAGCATCCTTGATCTCGCCGACGACGATCTTCGTGAACGGCGGCGCGACGGGCTGCAGCTCTTCGACCTCCAGCCCTGCCATCGTCAGGGTGTCGGCCAGTTCTTGGGTGTTGAGCGGAGGGTTGCAGAACTCGCGCAACCAGGATTCGGGGAATTGCATAGTCAGACTTCTTTGGCGTGCTCTTGAAAAGAGAGCTGCTAGCGCTTGCTACCTATTGTTTTCCATATGAAAACATATTGAAGAGTAGGCTTAACAAGCGCTGGCAGCTCACTTTTTTGCATTACTGGAACTGCGACAGGAAACGGATGTCGCCGTCGAAGAACAGGCGCAGGTCGTTCACGCCGTAGCGCAGCATGGTCAGCCGGTCCGGCCCCATGCCGAAGGCAAAGCCGATGAAGCGTTCGGGGTCCAGCCCCATGTTGCGCACCACGTTGGGGTGCACCTGGCCGGAGCCCGCCACCTCCAGCCACTTGCCGGCCAACGTGCCCGACTGGAACTGGATATCGATCTCGGCGCTGGGCTCGGTGAAAGGGAAGAAGCTGGGGCGAAAGCGCAGCACCAGGTCGTCGCTTTCAAAGAAGGTCTTGCAGAAGTCCGTGAACACGACCTTCAGGTCTTTGAAGCTCACGTTCTCGCCGATCCACAGGCCTTCACACTGGTGGAACATGGGCGAGTGCGTGGCGTCGGAGTCCACGCGGTAGGTGCGGCCCGGAGCGATCACGCGGATCTCGGGCATGGCCTGGCCGGCGTCGATCAGGCCATGGTGTTTCTTCACATGCTGCACGGCGTAGCGCACCTGCATCGGGCTGGTGTGCGTGCGCAGCAGGTTGGGGGCTTCGGGTGTGCCGCCTTCCACGTAGAAGGTGTCGTGCATGGACCGGGCGGGGTGGTCCTCGGGCGTGTTCAGCGCCGTGAAGTTGAACCAGTCGGTCTCGATCTCGGGGCCGTCCGCCACCTCGAAGCCCATCGAACCGAAGATCCGCTCGATGCGCTCCAGCGTCAGCGACACGGGATGCAGGCCGCCGCGGCCGCGCTGGCGGCCCGGCAGCGTCACATCCAGCGCCTCGGCCTTGAGCTGTGCCTGCAGCTCGGCGTCCGCCAGCTCCTGGCGGCGTGTGGCGAGGGCTGCCTCCACGGCCTGCTTGGCCACGTTGATGGCGGCGCCGCGGGTTTTCTTCTCCTCGGGCGAGAGCTGCGCCATGCCCTTCATGAGCTCGGTCAGGCGGCCTGACTTGCCCAGGAACTGCGCCTTGGCGTTCTCCAGTTCGGCAGGGGTTGCGGAACGCGCGAACGACTCGCGCGCGCTCGTCACCAAGGAATCCAACTCGTTCATATCGACTCTTGAAAAAGAAACAAGGGCTAGTGCCTTTTCAAGCCCTAGCCCTTGTTGTTTGCGCGCTAGTAGCTATACAATTTATAGCTACCAATCGTGAACTCAAGCAGCCAGCTTGGCCTTGACTTGCTCCACGATGCTGCCAAAGGCAGCCTTGTCATGCACCGCGAGGTCGGCCAGCATCTTGCGGTCGATCTCGATGGATGCCTTCTTCAGGCCGTTGGCGAACTGGCTGTAGGTCAGGCCCAGTTCACGGGCAGCGGCGTTGATACGGGCGATCCACAACTGGCGGAACACGCGCTTCTTGGTGCGGCGGTCACGGTAGGCATATTGCCCCGCCTTCATCACCGCCTGCTTGGCGATGCGGAAGACGTTACCGCGGCGACCACGGAAGCCCTTGGCAAGGGCGAGGACCTTCTTGTGACGGGCGCGGGCCGTTACACCACGTTTGACGCGAGGCATGTGTTTTCTCCTTGTTCGTCAGTTGATTACAGGCCAGCGGAGGGCAGCATCTTTGCGATGGAACCCATATCGCCTTCGTGCACGTTCACAATGCCACGCAGGTGGCGCTTGTTCTTCGTGGTCTTCTTGGTCAGGATGTGGCGCTTGAAAGCTTGGCCACGCTTGACCGTACCGCCTGGACGAACGCGAAAACGCTTCTTCGCGCTGCTCTTGGTCTTCATCTTGGGCATGTGAATGCTCCTGTTGGTTGTGCTCGTGAGGCGTTTGCACACCGCTGTGCAACCTTGTTGGCCCCGAGCCACTTTTTCAAACGACGCGCCTTGCGGCTCGCCGTGCGGCGGCACTTGCATGCCGCCTATCGGCCGGCACCCTGTTTTAGGGGGCGCCCGCCAAATCTCCTTGCTTACGCAGCGTTGTCGCCAGCGGCGGGAGCGCTTTCGGCGGCAGGTTTACCTGCCGGCTTCTTGCGGGCCGGCGCGATCATCATGATCATCTGGCGACCTTCCAGCTTGGGAAACTGCTCCACCAAAATGGTGTCGCCCAAGTCATCCCTCAAGCGGTTGAGCAATGCCAGGCCCAGCTCCTGGTGCGTGATCTCGCGGCCACGGAAGCGCAGCGTGATCTTGCACTTATCGCCCTCCGCCAGAAAACGGCGGATGTTGCGCAGCTTGATGTTGTAGTCGCCATCGTCCGTACCAGGGCGGAACTTGACTTCCTTGATCTCGATGACCGTCTGCTTGGCCTTGGCCTCGGCCGCCTTCTTCTGCTCCTGATACTTGAACTTGCCGTAGTCCATCAGGCGGCAGACCGGGGGATTAGCCGTGGCTGCAATTTCAACTAAGTCCACATCCAGCTCGCCCGCCATGCGCAGGGCCTCTTGCAGGCTGACGATGCCCAGGGGCTCGTTGTCCGGACCGGACAGGCGCACTTCAGGCGCCATGATTTCACGGTTCAGTCGATGCTTGCGCTCCTCGCGCTGGCGACGGTCACGAAATTCGGTAGCGATGGCTCTCACCTTCAATTAAAAAGCTACGAAAAGCGTAGCAGCTTACGCACCAGGGATGCGCTTCAAGCGATGATTCAGACTTTGGAGGCAATGTCCTGCGCGATCAGATCGACGAATGCGTCGATGGACATCACGCCGAGGTCTTTGTTACCCCGGGCACGCACTGCCACAGCCCCTGCAGCCTTTTCCTTGTCGCCGGCGACGAGGATGTAGGGCAGCTTTTGCAGCGAATGCTCCCGTATTTTATACGTAATCTTCTCGTTACGCAGATCAGTCACCACCCTAAGGCCTTGATTCGGCAACGCTTTTTGCAGCTTTGCGGCGATTTCACGACAGTAATCGGACTGTGCATCGGTGATATTGAGCACTGCCACCTGTACGGGCGCAAGCCAAACGGGCAAGGCCCCGGCGTGTTCTTCGATCAGGATGCCGATGAAGCGCTCCAGGCTGCCCACGATGGCGCGGTGCAGCATCACCGGCCGATGGCGCCCGCCATCCTCGCCCACGTACTCTGCATCCAGCCGCTCGGGCATCGAGAAGTCCACCTGCATGGTGCCGCACTGCCACTGCCGTCCGATCGCGTCCTTGAGCGTGTACTCGATCTTCGGGCCATAGAAGGCGCCATCGCCGGGAGCGATCTCGAATTCGCAACCCGACGCGCGCAGGCTTTCCATCAGCGCATGCTCGGCCTTGTCCCAGCTCTCGTCGGAACCGATGCGTGCCTGGGGGCGCGTGGCCACCTTGTAGATGATGTTGTGGAAGCCGAAGTCCTTGTAGACCTTTTGCAGCAACGCTGTGTAAGCTGTGCATTCGGCCAGGATGTGGTCTTCCGTGCAGAAGATGTGACCATCGTCCTGCGTGAAACCGCGCACGCGCATGATGCCGTGCAGGCCACCCGTGGGCTCGTTGCGGTGGCACTGGCCGAACTCGCCGTAGCGTAGCGGCAGGTCGCGGTAGCTCTTGATGCCCTGCTTGAAGATCAGGATATGGCCCGGGCAGTTCATCGGCTTGAGAGCGTAGTCGCGCTTCTCACTCTCAGTGGTGAACATGTTGTCGCGGTACTTGTCCCAGTGTCCCGTTTTCTCCCACAGCGTCTTGTCTAGGATCTGCGGGCCCTTGACCTCCTGGTAGCCGTTGTCGCGGTATACGCGGCGCATGTACTGCTCCACCTCCTGCCACAGCGTCCAGCCCTTGGGGTGCCAGAACACCGTGCCGGGCGAATGTTCGTCGATGTGGAACAGGTCAAGCTCACGGCCCAGCTTGCGATGGTCGCGCTTCTCGGCCTCTTCCAGCATGTGCAGGTACTGCTGCAGTTCTTCCTTCGTGGCCCATGCCGTGCCATAGACGCGCTGGAGCATCTCGTTGCGGTGGTCGCCGCGCCAATAGGCGCCCGCTACCTTCATGAGCTTGAAGAACTTGAGCTTGCCGGTGCTGGGCACGTGGGGGCCACGGCACAGGTCTTCAAAGCCGCCCTCGCGGTACAGGCTCACGTCTTCATTCGTCGGGATGCTGGCAATGATCTCGGCCTTGTAGTGTTCGCCCAGGCCCTTGAAGTACGCCACCGCCTCGTCCCGAGGCAATACACGGCGCACCACTGGTTCATCCTTCGCAGCCAGTTCCGCCATGCGCTTTTCAATGGCGGCCAAGTCTTCCGGCGTGAACGGACGCTTGTACGAGAAGTCGTAGTAGAAGCCGTTTCCGATCACCGGCCCGATGGTCACCTGCGCATCGGGAAACAGTTCCTTGACCGCATAGGCCAGCAAGTGGGCCGTGGAGTGGCGGATCACCTCCAGGCCGTCGGCATCCTTGGCCGTCACGATGGACAGCGGGCTGTCTTGCGTGATCCGGTAGCTGGTATCCACCACCTTGTCCCCGATCTTGCCGGCGAGCGCCGCTTTGGCCAGGCCCGAACCGATGGAGGCAGCCACCTCCGCCACAGTCACGGGACCAGCAAACTCTCGCTGGGAACCGTCGGGAAGCGTAATGTGAATCATGGAAATCCTTATCGAGTCTTTTCGGTAGGTGAGCCGCGCTTGACTGAGGTTCAGAAAGCAAAAAGCGCGGTACAGGTCCGCGCTTTTATGGGGGCGAGAGAAATCTCGTGCAGGCGCGAACGGCCAGCCTCAGCGGCTGGAACAGATCTCCGTCGTAGTTCGCGGTGTCATAACCAGACTGCCTTTCTCGCCCTTGTTGGTGAACAGGTGTGGCATTTTACTCTGCAGCAACAGAAAAGCCCGAGGCGGGGGCCCCGGGCTTCTCGCATCAACCAAGAAGATCAGTGGAACTGCTCTTCTTCGGTGGAGCCGGTCAGCGCCTTCACGCTCGAGGAACCACCCTGGATCACGGTGGTCACGTCGTCGAAATAGCCTGCGCCCACCTCCTGCTGGTGCGACACGAAGGTGTAGCCCTGCTCACGTGCGGCGAACTCGGGCTCCTGCACCATGTTCACGTAGTGCTTCATGCCTTCGCCGCGGGCATAAGCATGGGCGAACTGGAACGTGTTGTACCAGTTGATGTGGATGCCGGCCAGCGTGATGAACTGGTACTTGTAGCCGAGTGCCGACAGCTCGTCCTGGAACTTGGCGATGGTCTTCTCGTCCAGGTTTTTCTTCCAGTTGAAGGACGGCGAGCAGTTGTACGACAGCAGCTTGCCGGGGCACTTCGCATGCACGGCCTGGGCGAACTCGCGGGCAAAACCCAGGTCGGGCGTGCCGGTCTCGCACCACACCAGGTCGGCGTAGGGGGCGTAAGCCACACCGCGGCTGATGGCTTGCTCCAGACCATTCTTCACGCGATAGAAGCCTTCCTGCGTACGCTCGCCCGTCAAGAACGGCTTGTCGTTGGCGTCGTGGTCGCTGGTGATCAGGTTGGCGGCCTCGGCATCGGTGCGGGCCAGCACGATGGTGGGCACGCCCATCACGTCGGCAGCGAAGCGGGCAGCGATCAGCTTTTCGATGGCTTCCTGTGTGGGCACGAGGACCTTGCCGCCCATGTGCCCGCACTTCTTCACGGCAGCCAGTTGGTCTTCGAAGTGCACGCCGGCCGCGCCAGCGGCAATCATGTTCTTCATCAGTTCGAAGGCGTTCAGCACGCCGCCGAAGCCGGCTTCGGCGTCGGCCACGATGGGCAGGAAGTAGTCGATGAATTCCTTGTCGCCGGGATTGATACCGCGGCCCCACTGGATCTCGTCGGCACGCTTGAAGGTGTTGTTGATGCGGCGCACCATCGTGGGCACCGAGTCATAGGCATACAGCGACTGGTCGGGGTACATGGTCTCGCTGGTGTTGCCGTCAGCTGCCACCTGCCAGCCCGACAGGTACACGGCTTCCAGGCCCGCCTTGGCTTGCTGCATGGCTTGGCCGGCGCTGATGGCACCGAAGGCATTCACGTAGCCCTTCTTGGCGCCGCCATTGATCTTGTCCCACAGCTTCTCTGCGCCACGCTTGGCCAGCGTGTATTCGGGCTGGAGGCTGCCGCGCAGACGCACCACGTCGGCGGCTGTGTAGCCGCGCTTCACGCTCTTCCAGCGGGGATTCTGGGCCCAGTCCTTTTCCAGGGCTGCGATTTGCTGCTCACGGCTCAGTTGTGCGTTCAGGGAATCTGGCATGTTGCTCTCCAAGAGATAAAGGAATGGGCGGGTACCGATCCCGGGACCCTTGGACACAACTTTAAGTCTTCTATAAGACTACATCAATCTCTTATGTCTTATATAAGAGATAAATTTAACCCATAAAAATCAATGATTTACGACTGTTATATCTCCATATGAAAATTCATTTCTCGTATCGAGAAATTTTTCCGCAACGCAACAAACAAATTTTTCGCAATGAGAAATTAGGCTTTCTCCATGCGAAATAGGAGGCCTGGTGAGTTCCTTTCCATGGGCTGCCCCGCGCTCATGCATGATGGAGCCTCCGTTCGGAATCTTCATCAGATGCCAAACCGCCCCACCGCATACCTTTGCCTGGCGCTCAGCATGATGCTGGTGGGTGCCTACGTGGCGCTCTCCAAGCCGCTGGCCGCGGCGTTCCCCGTGCTTTTGCTGGCGTGGTTGCGTTTCGGTATCGGCGCAATGGCCATGCTCGGATGGTTGAAGAAGCCGCACCAGGAGCCACCTCTGACGCGGCAGACCCAAGGCCTGCTTTTTCTGCAGTCGCTGCTGGGCAACTTTCTGTTCACCGTTTGCATGATCTACGGCGTGAGCCTCACCAGCGCCACCTCTGCCGGGGTGATCATGGCGACCATCCCCGCATGTGTGGCGGTCATGAGCTGGCTGTTCCTGCGTGAACGGGTGGCGACCCGCACCTGGGTGGCGGTGGCCTGCGCAGTGGCGGGTATTGTGCTGTTTGCGCTATCCAAACCAGAGCACTCCGCACACGCCAGCAATGCCCTACAGCCCGAAAATTCCCAAAACTTGCAATGGCTGGGCTATGCCCTGCTGTTGGCCGCATCGCTGTGCGAGGCCGCCTATTCCGTCATCGGCAAGAAGCTCACCGGCGCGCTGGGGCCACGGCGCATCACGGCGCTGATCAACCTGTGGGGCTTCATGCTCTCGATGCCTTTCGGGCTGTATTTCGCCCTGTACTTCGACTTCACGGCCGTACGCTGGCCCACTTGGTTGCTGCTGGTGTTCTACGCCATGGCAGCATGCATGTGGAGCGTGTGGCTGTGGATGACCGGCCTGAAGACCGTCCCCGCCGCGCAGAGTGGCGTATTCACCGTACTGCTGCCGGTGAGCGCAGCGCTGGTGGGCGTGCTGGCGCTGGGCGAGCGCTTCACGACCATGCAGTTCGTGGCCTTTGGCATCGCACTGGCCAGCGTCGTACTGGCCACGATGCCCGCACGGCTGCCGTGGCGCACCGGCCGCGACATGCGCGCCTGACCGGCGACGTTACAGCGCGCGGTCGCTGATCACAATGCCGTCGGCATCCGCATACAGCCAGTCGCCCGGCCGCACCCACACGCCCTGTACCTGCACCGCCACGTCAGAAAGCCCTTCGCCCCGCTTTTCGGTGGGCAACGGCATGAGTGCGAGTGCGCGGATACCCACGCGCTCGGCATTCAGTTCTGCCACGTCGCGCACGCAGCCATTCACCACGATACCGGCCCAGCCATTGCGCGCGGCGCTGGCTGCCAGATTGCCCCCCACCAGCGCGCGACGCAGCGAAGCTCCACCGTCCACCACCAACACGCGCCCGTTGCCCGGCGAATCCACGGCCGCCTTGACCAGCGTGTTGTCCTCGAAGCATTTCACCGTGCTCACGGGGCCGCTGAAAGCGGGCAGCGCTCCGTAGCTCTGGAACACGGGCGGCAGCACGCGGAACGCGCCACTGTCGTCACCCTTGTGGGCGTCGCAGAGATCGCAGGTGCTGATGGCCGGGGTCGGGTGTGCAGACATGGAAGGGAAGCCTTTCTGTGCATAAAGGGGGATGGTGCGCCGCAGCAAGCTGCGGTGGCGCATTCTCGCGCGTGCCGGCGGTTGGCCGCCAGAGCAACAAATCGAGGCAAAAAAGAGGCAGCTCGCCTTGGAAACCGGTTTTTTTCCCAGTAGCATCACCGCTGCCAGTGGAGCTGCGGCGTTCGCTGGTGACATATTTCATTTCCAACAAGGAACAACCCAACATGGCAACTGCAAAGACCGCGTCCGCAGCACCCGCAAAGAAGCGCACCCCCAACGCCGCTTTCATGAAGCCCCTGACCCCCAGCCCCGCTCTGGCGGCCGTGGTCGGCGCCACCCCGCTGCCGCGCACGGAGATCATCAGCAAGCTGTGGGTGTACATCAAGGCGCACAACCTGCAGGACGCCTCCAACAAGCGCATGATCAACGCGGATGCCAAGCTCAAAGAAGTGTTCGGCAAGCCCCAGGTCTCGATGTTCGAGATGGCCGGCCTGATTGGCAAGCACGTCAAATAATCTGCCCTGCCAGGCTCTCTGCGAGAGCCAGGCGAACAAAAACCGGCATGCGCATGCCGGTTTTTTTCGCCTGCAAGGCACTCGGCAATGGTTTCTTACACGGCAGTGGGGTCAAGGACTGCAAATGCGATGAATTCGCATTTATAATCAGTTCATCGTCCATAGCCAGCCACGACTGCCTGCACCATGATCGTCTGTGTTTGCCACCGCGTTTCCGACCGGGAGATTGCACGCCATGCGCGCGCAGGTATGAGCTTCGATGAGATTCAGTTCGAGTTGGGCGTCGCCACCCAGTGCGGCCGCTGCGAAGACTGTGCCCGCGATGTCGTGGCGCAGTGCTGCGCATCGCAGCCGGTGGCCGCCCTGTACAAGGACACCGATCCCACAGCCGTCCAGCTTGCCACCCTCATCCCGGAAGGCAAGGCATGCAACTGTTCTACGCACTCGCAGGAAGTCTGATCATCGTCATATGCTCGGTCTGGTGGATCCTGCATAAATAGACCGCCTATTCAAGGCTTTTTGGCCTTTCGACCAAGCTGGACAAGCGCCAGCAGCTATCATTTTTATGTCCTCTGACCGATACGGCTCCCCCGGGGGCTTGAGCCGCAATGCCGTGATCGCAGGCTCCGTGGTGGTGCTGCACGTGGCCGGCCTGTGGGCCCTGCAGTCGGGTCTGGTGCGCAAGGCGGCGGAGATCATCATCCCTGCTGAGGTGTTGAGCGAATTCATCGCGCCGCCCGCGCCTCCGGCCCCACCGGCCCCTCCCGCTCCGCCGCCGCCCAAACCAGCCCCGGCGCCGCCCAAACCCGTGGCGCCCAAGCCGCGCCCCGCTCCCATGCCCGTGGCGGTCCCCGACCCGACACCCGCCCCCGCCGCGCCCACGGGCGTCGTTGAGCCTCAGCCCCCGGCCCCGCCGGTTGCAGCCGCGCCCGTCGCCGCACCGGCGGCCCCCGCGGCTCCACCGGCGCCGGCCGCACCCAGCATCGAGTTGCCCTCCAGCGACGCGAGCTACCTGAACAACCCCAAGCCCGTCTACCCCGCCGTGAGCAAGCGGCTGGGAGAACAAGGCAAAGTGATGCTGCGCGTGCTCATCGGCACCGACGGACTGCCGCAGAAAGTAGAAGTCAAGCAGTCCAGCGGTTTCGAGCGCCTGGACCGCCAGGCCATCGACGCCGTCATGCGCTGGCGCTTCGTACCCGGCAAACGCAACGGCGTGCCAGAAGCCATGTGGAATCTGGTCCCGATCAATTTCGTTCTCCAACAATAAGTCTCGCAGGAGTTTTCATGGAATCGCATTTCGGCATTGCCAATGTCTGGGTACAGGGCGACTTCGTCACCCGCGCCGTCGCTGTGCTGCTCATCGGCATGTCGCTGGCATCGTGGATCGTCATCATCATCAAGGCGCTGGACATCCTGAAGTTCAAGAAACACGCCCGCCAGGCACGCGACTTCTGGCACAGCGAAGACTTCGCCGCCGGCCTGACCAAGCTGGGCTCCGACCCGAGCAACCCCTTCCGCCACCTCGCTTTGGAAGGCCGCGAAGCCACGCAGCACCACCGCAACACGCAGGCCCATCTGCATGACAGCCTGGACGTGAGCGACTGGGTCACGCGCTGCCTGCGCAATTGCATCGACGAGTTCACGGCGCGCGTGCAGGCGGGCCTGGCCATCCTGGCCTCCGTGGGCTCCACGGCGCCATTCATCGGCCTCTTCGGCACCGTGTGGGGTATTTACCATGCGCTGGTGGCCATTGGCGCCTCGGGCCAGTCGACCATCGACAAGGTGGCCGGCCCGATCGGCGAGGCGCTGATCATGACCGCGCTGGGCCTGGCCGTGGCCATTCCCGCCGTGCTGGGATACAACGCCCTGGTGCGGGGCAACAAATCCATCCTGCACAGCCTCAACAGCTTTGCGCACGATCTGCACGCCTACTTCGTCACCGGCGCGCGCGTTTCGGTACACGGCGAGGCAGCCAAGGTGCTGCCCATCAAGAAAGGCTGATGCGCCATGGCTTTCGGAACCCAGGACGATGCCGACGAGGTGATGAACGAAATCAACATGACGCCGCTGGTGGACGTCATGCTGGTGCTGCTCATCATCTTCATCATCACCGTGCCGGTGATGAAGCACGCGGTGCCGGTAGACCTGCCGCGTGCGTCCAACGAGCGCGAAATCATCAAGCCCGAAACCATCCGCCTGTCGGTGACGGCCGACGGCAAGTACCACTGGAACGAGACCACGATCGGAGACGACGAGCTGGAGCCGCGCCTGCAGGCCGAGGCCCGCAAGGACCCGCAGCCGGACCTGCACATCCGCGGCGACAAGGACGTGCGCTACGAGCGCGTGGCGCAGGCGATGTCGGCGGCGCAACGCGCGGGCGTGCGCAAGATCGGCTTCGTGACCGACCCGGCGCCCTGACGCACCACGGCCGCGCCGGCGCGCCGGCCTTCACAGCTGCCGCCCCACAGGCGGCGCAGCGGCGTCGCCAGCGCCACCTGCGGGCGCTGCCTCTTGCATCTGGATACGAATCGACAGGAAATTTTCAGCCCGGATGCTTGATCTTTAATTGAGAATGGTTATCATTTGACCACCGTAACGCACCGAGACTTCACCATGCATGCCAGCCTGACCGCACCGTCCGCACTGACCGCACCCCGCATGTTCGCGGTGCCCGCCGATTCCAGCCCGGCGTCCCACGCTGAAGGCCGCGCCGTCGACAGCAGCACCCTGCTACGCGGCCAGAAGGCCGTGGCCATCGTGCACAACGGCGCCGTCTACCGGCTGCAGGCCACCAAACTCGGCAAGCTGATCCTGACCAAATAAGTTTCATCGTGGGGCGACTCCAGGACCTCGGTCCGAAGGGTCGTATTGGCCAGCCAACGGGCATGCCCGCGTAGCCAGGCTTTTTTTCCCTGCACACCCATGAAAAATGTCCGCTGTCAAGTCTTTGATGTAGACGGACAGTTCCGTAAAAGGTCTTATGGAATAACAGGTTAGTCCATATTTTGGTCGCTACGCATCCTTGCTGATTTGCGAGCTAGGTGCCACATAGGCGCTTTGCAGTGGCAAACGTAAGGATGTCTCAGCGAGCAAAGTCGCATCATCAAAGTTTCGGTCTATCACCATCTTCCTACAGAAGGCAGTTCGAGAAGGGCGTTTATCGTGTTTGCCCCCCCAATCTGCCAATCGATAGCTCGCACCGTCGAAGCCGATGATGCGGGCGATCCATTTCGATGTGGCACTTGCGCCTGCGTCCGGTGATGTTGGCCGCGTGTGTCCTGTGCCAATGGGATCGCGCCCATGGGGCGCTTGCGCAACGCGAAGGCTGAGGCGGGCGGTAGGATGCTCTCGAAGCGTTCGCCCCAACGAGGTCTGCTTCTATGGGGCATGCCAGTGCAAGCGACTGCTGGAGGCGCAGTAATCACATGGGAGCCGTGTCGATGGGTTGTTCAGGCTCGGCACGCGAGCAGTACTGCTCTACCCACTTCACGGACTGAGCGATGCCTCCGAATGGAAAGAAATGCAGGCTCACCTTTCCATGTGCTTCGGTCAGGCGGGTGGTCAGACGATCCACAAAGAGATCCGGGCCTGCTATGCCGAACAGCTTGCTGATCGAGATGCCGTACTTGGACAACATCGACGCGCATGCGCTAACGCCACACAAGGCGGCATAGCGCGCCAGCACCGCCACGCCTGCAGGGCCCGGCACGCCCACGCGTACGGGATGTTCGACGCCACGCCCGCGCAGGGCTTCCAGCCAGGCCAGCACGATGTCGGCATCGAAGGCAAATTGCGTGACGATCAAGGGCGCCATGCCGCGCCCTTCGATGCAGCGACACTTGTGTTCGAGCACTTTCCAACGATCAGATGTGCTCATGACCGGATGGCCCTCGGGATGGCCACCCACGCCGACCATCTGAATGCCCGAGCGCTCGAACACGCCTGATTCGATCAGTGAGGAGCTGTCGGCAAACGGCCCCAGCGGGGTGGACGGATCTCCAGCGATCACGAAGCAACGCTTGACGCCGGCTTCCGCGACCGCGCGCTGGATGAACGACTCCAGTTTTGCGAACGAGGCGATACGGCGTGCAGCGAGGTGAGGCATGGGCTCAAAGCCGAGTCCGCGAACGGCCTGCGCTGCGGCCAGTCGCGCGTCGTTGTCCTGGTTCGCCAGGTAGGGAATGGAAATGGTTGACCCGGGCAATACACGCGGCGCCGCTGCGGTCAGCGCAGAGATATCCTTCGCGTTGACCTCTAACGAATAGGCGTCGGTGATGTTGCCGATGGGCTTGGACTTGTCGGAATGAAGCAAGGGGCTTGCCATATCTGGCGACTGTTGGGAGAGTTCCGACCCGCCAGCGCTGATCGGGTCGGTTGGAAGCCATGGAGCGGCATCGCTCACCCGGCAAGGCGCGTCAATCTTTGGGGGGCTGTTCGTCACCGTAGAACGTCACGCCGAGCTGGATGCGCTCGCGGCCGCTTTCCACGCGGTGGCGGTTCGTGTCGCGCAGCGAGTAGACGCAGCCGCAGTATTCCTGTTGGTAGAAGTTCTCGCGCTTGCTGATCTCGATCATGCGCGCCGAGCCGCCGCCCTTGCGCCAGTTGTATTCCCAGTACATCAGGCCAGAGTACTTGGCCGCCGCACGCACGCCGCAGTCATTGATCTGCTGCATGTTCTTCCAGCGCGAGATGCCCAGGGAACTGGTGATCACCGGAAAGCCGTGCTCATGCGCATACAGCGCCGTGCGCTCGAAACGCATGTCGAAGCACATGGTGCAGCGCACGCCGCGTTCGGGCTCGTGCTCCATGCCCTTGGCGCGCTCGAACCAGTTGTCCCGGTCGTAGTCCGCATCGACGAAGGGCACGCCGAACTGCTCCGCGAAGCGGATGTTCTCGTTCTTGCGCAGCTCGTATTCCTTGAGCGGATGAATGTTGGGGTTGTAGAAAAAGATGGTGTAGTCAATGCCCGAGGCCAGCATGGCCTCCATGACCTCGCCTGAGCACGGCGCGCAGCACGAATGCAGCAGCACCTTGTCGTGGCCTCCGGGCAGCGCAAGCGCTTTGCGTTCGACGGTGGTGTTCATCCCTTGGCTCCTTGGGCAATAGCGGTGGTGGCAGTTGCAGGCTGGCGGGCCAGTTCGACGAAGGCCCGCACGTAGTCAATGGCGGTATCCGCCTCGCGTGCGCCCAGGAAGATCTGCTTGGCAATACCGCGCGCGCCCAGCCGCACAGGCACCACGTCCATCCTGGCCGCATATTCCTCGACCAGCCAGCGCGGCAGCGCGGCGACACCGCGGCCGCTGGCCACCATCTGCACCATGATGTCGGTGGTTTCGATGGCTTTGTGGCGCTTGGGCGTCACGCCGGCCGGCAACAGGAACTGGCTGTAGATGTCCAGGCGTTCGATGTCCACGGGGTAACTGATGAGCACTTCCCGGGTCAGCTGCTGGGGCTTCACGTAGGCCGTAGAAGCCAGGGGGTGGTCTTTGGCCACGACCAGCACCTGCTCGTAGTCGAACACGGGTTCGAACTTCAGCCCCGGCTTGAACAGCGGGTCGGGCGTGACCAGCAGGTCGATCTCGTAACCGAAGAGCGCGCCGATCCCGCCGAACTGGAACTTCTGCTTGACGTCCACTTCGACATCGGGCCAGGACGCCAGATAAGGCGCAACGATTTTGAGCAGCCACTGGTAGCAAGGGTGGCATTCCATGCCGATGCGCAGCGCACCGCGCTCGCCCTGCGCGAACTGGCCCAGGCGCTCCTCGGCCAAGTCCAGCTGCGGCAGCACTCGGTTGGCCACCGCCAGCAGGTACTGGCCTGCCTGCGTCAACCGCAGGCTGCGGCCCTCGCGCAGCCAGATGTCGGTGCCCAGTTGCTGCTCCAGTTTCTTCATGCTGTGGCTCAGGGCCGACTGGGTCAGGTTCAGCACGCCCGCGGCGGCCGTCAACGACCCTTGCTTCTCGACCTGCTGAACGATGCTGAGGTGGATGCGCTCAAGCATTCAATGAATCTCATTCATGGATTTGTGAAATAAGAACATTTTACTTCATTGACATACATCAATAGCATTCACACCCATTGTTCGGTTGCAGCCCTATGAAAGCAAAAATGACACGTCCACTTCGGGTAGTAGCGGTTTCCGGCGGGCTGCAGCGCCCCTCCAAGGCTGCGGCCCTGGCAGAGCACCTGCTGGATCTGATCGCCGACGAAATTCCGTGCCACCAACATCTGGTCGAACTGGGCCAGCTCGCGCCGCAGCTGGCCGGTGCGGTCTGGCGGTCTCAACTGCCCGACACGGTGGAGCGGGAGCTGGCGGCGGTCGAGCAGGCGGATGTCCTGGTGGTGGCAACACCGGTCTACCGCGGCTCCTACACGGGACTGTTCAAGCACTTCTTCGACTTCATTGACCAGGACGCATTGATCGACAAGCCCGTCTTGTTGGCGGCCACCGGCGGCAGCGAGCGCCATGCCCTGGTGATCGACCACCAGCTGCGGCCGCTGTTCAGCTTTTTTCAGGTACGCACCTTGCCGCTGGGCGTCTATGCCACCGACAAGGACTTCGTGGATTACAGCCTGCGGGACGAGGCCTTGATCGAGCGGGCCAGGCTGGCGGTTCAACGGGCGTTGCCACTCGTCGAACTGACGCGCCGCACCAATCCCTTGCGCGCCGACGAAATGGCCCTGGCCTGAAGCAGCCATCGTCTTATTTCAAAAACATCAAACCCCATCGCCATGCACGAAGAATTTCGCTTTGACCTCAAGAGCATCCGCTTCGATGAGAACTACGAGCCATCGGACAACACGCGCATCACCACCAACTTTGCCAACCTGGCCCGTGGAAAGAGCCGGCAGCAGAACCTGCGCAACACCCTTCGGATGATCGACAACCGCTTCAATGAGCTGGCGCATTGGGACAATCCGGCGGGAGATCGCTACGCCGTCGAACTCGAGATCATTTCTGTCGAGATGAACATCGATGCCCAAAGCAGCGATGGTGCATTTCCGTTGATCGAGATACTGAAGACCCACATCATCGACAAGCGGGCGAACAGGCGCATCGATGGCATTGTGGGAAACAACTTCTCCTCCTACGTACGCGACTACGACTTCAGCGTCCTGCTTCCAGAGTACAACGCCCATCGCGCGGAGTTCAGCACTCCGGATGATTTTGGCGATTTGCATGGAAAGCTGTTCAGGAAATTTGCCAACTCGAGCGTGTACAGAGAGCGCTTTGGCAAGCCGCCTGTCATCTGCATCAGCGCCTCGACCAGCAAGACCTACCGGCAGACCGACAACCGGCACCCAATACTGGGCATCGAGTACCAGCAGAATGAACTGTCGTCGACCGACCAGTATTTCGCCAAGATGGGGATGCAAGTGCGCTTCTTCATGCCACCGAATGGCGTTGCCCCATTAGCTTTCTACTTTCACGGCGACCTGCTGGGCGACTACACGAATCTCGAGTTGATCGGCACCATCAGCACGATGGAGACCTTTCAAAAGATCTACCGCCCGGAAATCTACAACGCCAATGCTGCGGCGGGCAATATCTATCAGCCAAGCCTGAAAAATCAGGATTACTCGTCAACGCAAATCGTCTATGACCGGGCGGTCTCAAATCTGAAGTGCAACACCCTCACCAAGGGTAATGTACGCAAATGGGAACGAGATACGAGCACTTGCAGCCAGAAGACAGAGTGACGCTGGCATCGCTGCGCCAGCAGGGCTGGAGCATCAGGGCCATAGCCCGCCTTCAAGGCCGCAGCCCCAGCACCATCAGCCGTGAGTTGCGGCGCAACGCCTGCCACGGCGGTTACGCCAGCGCGCCTGCGCAGCGTCTGTGCCAGCTGCGGCGCATTCAGGCCAAGCCATACCCCAAGCTGCACAGCTGCGGGGCGTTGTGGACTCTTGTGACCACCATGCTGTGCTGGCTGTGGTCGCCCCAGCAGATTGCACGCACACTCCAGCGCATGTATCCCCAGGACCCAACCATGCATGCCTCGCACGAGAGCATCTACACCGCCATCTATGCATACCCACGCGGTGAGTTGCGCCGCCAGCTCATCGCACTGCTGCGCCAAGGCAAGAGTACACGCCGCCCGCGTTCAGCAGGCTCTGATCGGCGTGGTCAGATTCCAGACATGGTCTCTATCCATGTTCGCCCACCCGAGGTCAATGATCGCGTGATCCCGGGGCATTGGGAGGGGGATCTGATCAAGGGTGCTGGCAACCAATCGGCGGTGGGTGTGCTGGTAGAGCGCTCAACGCGCTTGGTGCTGCTGTGCAAGATGCCTGACGCATCCGCAGACAGTGCGCTGGCCGCGTTCACCAACAAGCTGCGCCAGATCGCACAGCCGATGCGCCAGACGCTCACCTACGACCAGGGCAAGGAGATGGCCCGGCACAAGGAACTCGCCCAAGCCCTTGGCATGCGGGTGTACTTTTGTGATCCGCACAGCCCTTGGCAAAAAGGCAGTTGTGAGAACACGAATGGGCTGCTGCGCCAGTTCATGCCCAAGGGCACAGACCTGAGCATGCATGACCAGGATGCGCTGGACTCCATGGCCGATCTGATGAACAACCGTCCTCGTCAGACTCTCGGCTGGGATTCTCCCTACCAGGCTTTTCAGCGATTCATGGCGGCTATCGCCGAGAAAAGCTCCGCTACCATTCATTGAATATCAACCAGCGGTGTTGCACTTCAGATTTGAGACCGCCCCGGGAAGAACGCAGCCAGTTGGCCGTCAAGCAGGGGAAATTTGCGGAGGAGCACTTCATCAAGCCGTACAAGAACGTGCTTGAGCAATGGGCTGCCAGCTGCGCACTCTGACCCTTCAAAAATACACAGACCATTTTTCACCCGGGCATAGCGGCCCGAAGTACGCTCGCCGCACCCATTTTTCTTTAAAGGACTTCTCGGATGTTTGAAACCTCCATCGCCGGCAGCCTGCCCAAACCTGCTTGGCTGGCTGAAACCAACAAGCTCTGGCCCCAGTGGAGGGCCGAAGGCGATGCACTGCTCCAGGCGAAAGCCGATGCGACCCTGCTGTGGATCAAGGCCCAGGAAGACGCAGGCCTGGACATCGTGTGCGACGGCGAGCAATCGCGCCAGCATTTCGTGCATGGTTTCCTCGAACAGGTCGAGGGCATCGACTTCGAGAACAAGGTGAAGATGGGCATCCGCGACAACCGCTACGACGCGATGGTGCCGCAGGTGGTCTCAAGCCTGCGCCTGAAGGGCCGTGTGCATGCATTCGAGGCGCAGCTGGCGCGTGCGCACACGAAGAAGAAGCTCAAGTTCACCCTGCCCGGCCCCATGACCATCGTCGACACCGTGGCAGACCGCTTCTACGGCGGAGACACCGAAGGAAGGGTCAAGATGGCCTTCGCGTTTGCGGAACTGCTCAACCAGGAAGCGCTCGCGCTGCAAGCCGACGGCGTGGACATAATCCAGTTCGATGAACCCGCCTTCAATGTCTACATGAAGGATGCCGCCGACTGGGGCGTGCAGGCGCTTGAGCGCGCGGCGCAGGGTTTGACCTGTACCACGGCGGTGCACATCTGCTACGGCTACGGCATCAAGGCCAATACCGACTGGAAGAGCACCCTGGGCGACGAATGGCGCCAGTACGAGGCGGTGTTTCCCGCGCTGGCCAAGAGCCGCATCGACCAGGTGAGCCTGGAGTGCATCCACTCCCATGTGCCGCCCGACCTGATGAAGCTGCTGGCCGGCAAGGACGTGATGGTTGGCGTGATCGATGTGGCCAGCGACGTGGTCGAGACCCCCGAGGAAGTGGCCGACACCATCGGCCGGGCGCTGGAGTTCGTGCCGAAGGAGCGGCTGTTCCCATGTACCAATTGCGGCCTGGCACCGATGGGGCGGGACGTGGCGTGGCGCAAGCTGCAAGCGCTGGCAGAAGGCACGAAGCTGGCCAAGGAGCGGTTCGCCGCGGCTTGAAGTTCACCGGCTAGTAGCGACCAGCCATCCTGGTCGAGCCGCCGTCGGCGGCGCGACATATCCAACGCATGTATCACGTCGGCAGGCCCGACGAACTTCACCAGCGAGTCACGCGCCGCTTTCACTCTATCCATGATGATTGTGGTCGCGCGATGCCCGAGGTTGCTTACAGATACTAGGCGGGCAGTAGGTCCAAGCGATCAGATCTGAGGCTTGAATCGCCCCCGACCCTCAGACTGGGTCTACTTCCCTTTAGCAATGGTGATGGCGAGCCTGCCGAAGTCATTCCCCCCAGGAGCTTCCAGATCCAGTCCGTTATCAAATAGCGGCCCGACATAGGGAGCCTTGGTACACACGTCAGTATTCAGCTCTTGCGGCGAGGGGCGCATTGCTGCGAGCATCCCGACCACCACCGCCACAAATGCTACTGCGGACATGGCATACCGGGCAGGGTATCTCCTTCGGATTTTCAACGCTTCTCGCATGCGCCGACTCATCCAAACCCTTTTGCGCGCATGCGGAGCGGGCCGTACTCGGTGCGTGACCATGATCCGATCGGGCAGACCCGTTCTGTAATGTGCGACGACTGCCAGCATGTTCACCTGCTCTTTCCCACGATGTAGTCGACAACCTTCTTGATGTCCTCATCGGAGCAGTCTGAGCAGCCCCCGCGTGCGGGCATGGCATTTAAACCCTTGATCGCATGCTCCAGCAGCTTGTCGCTGCCTTGCGCGATTCGGGCGCTCCACGCAGCCTTGTCTCCGACCTTGGGCGCACCTGCAACGCCGCTGGCGTGGCACGCTGCGCAGCTCGCGTTGTAGACCGCGTCCGCGGATCGTGGCACAGCCGGAGCAGCAGGCGCCTCGGCCACAGCCACGCTCGCCACAGGCTTGATCCGCTCGTTGGTCTCGATCACCGAAGCCAGCGTCTCACCGCGCGCGTTCTTCACCGCCAGATGGAAATAGGTGGCGATATTCACCATGTCCGTATCGCTCAGCGGCTTGACCATAGCGACCATCGTCGGATCTTGCCGCTGACCGTTGCGGTAGGCCTGCATCGCCTTGATCAGGTAGGCGCGGTCCTGCCCCGCGAGATGTGGCGTGCCGCTGATCTTGGACACGCCGTTCTCGCCATGGCAGGCGAAGCAGACCTGCGCCCGCTTCTTGCCCGCTGCGATGTCGGGAAGCTGTGCCGACGCGGTGGAAGCCAGTCCCAGCCAAGCGGCCACGAATATGAGGGCCGTGGTGGCCCGCCGTGCAATCGTTGTCATTGTGAGTCTCCTGCGTTCAAAGGGTGAAGGCGTTGCGCATCCAAATCGTGATGCCGTACGCGAAAAAGACCGTGATCCACACGCCCAGCACCGCCACTGCGGCGGTTCCCAGGCGCGCGACGCCACGCTCGGCGGTGTACAGGCCCTGCACGCGGCCGGCGCGGTAAATGGTGGTGAGAAAGAAGCCGCCCACCAGACCACCCACGCCAATGAAGGTGGAGAAGAACAGGACCATGGACGGCCAGTCGGCATGCACGGTGTAGTCCGTGATGTCGTAGCCAAAGGGCAGCATGTAGCGGATGCGGATCAGCTCTCGCCACACGGCCAGCACCCCGAGCACGCCCAGGCCGGCCAGCATCGGGAGATAGCCGTGCACCTGCAGGCCTCGGCGCTGCACCCACCAGGCCAGTGCCAGCAGCGAAGCTCCGAGCGCCCATCCCACCGGGTGCCAGCTCAGCCGGGTACTGGCCGGATGCACGAACTGCCAGGCCAGCAGCAGCACGAACGAGATCACCAGGCCCCGCATGGCCAACCGATGGCCGAGGCTGCGCGCGAGCGCGAGGTACTCGGGTGCTCGATCCGGCCGACCACGGAAGTAGTCCGCGTAGGCCATGAGGTACAACCCCAACGCCGGCAGTGACAGGCTGATGATGAACAGGTAGCGCGGCCACTGGATGGCGTGCAGCGTGGCACCCCGGCTGTCCACCACCCCGCCCGGCGCGTACCAGTTCATCCACTGATCCGGCAGCAGCGACTGGTAGGCCAGCACATGCATGATCAGGCCGTCGAGCAGGAACAACCCCAAGCCAACCAACGCAAACACACCCAGCCGCTTTTTCGCTCCCTCGTGGTTGCTGTAGTAGAAAACGAACCACGAGCAATAACCGATGATCAGCGTGAAGATGAACGCGATCAGCCAGCGCGCCGACAGCACGCTGGCGGTGTACCACTGCGGGTCGTAGATGACCTGGGTGAACAGCAGCGGCGCGACGCCCAGCACGATCAGCAGCGAGACCCCGACCTTGGCGGCCTTGGTCATCGCCATCGAGAGCTGCTCCCAGTGCGTGCCGGGAGCGCGCTTGTAGAAAGCATAGATCGCGAACGCAGCCGTGCCCAGCGTCATGTGGACGAAGGCGATGTGGAAGATCCAGGTGACGATCATCAGCACCTGGAAGATGACCGGGTGGGACGGTATGCCCGCCGGATCGCGCATGGCATGCAGAACGGTTCCGATGTCCATGGTCTTACTCCTGTTTCACGCCGGCCTGGGCCGACACGGTGGATGGGGGGTGGCCAGCGGCGCGGCGGGCATTGGCATCGGCCAGGAACGCGGCGATGGCCTCGACTTCTTCGGCCGGCAGGTCGATGCGCGGCATGTAGGTGACGGCACCGTGTTTGAGCGGGCCATTGATGAAGGCCGCGATCAAGTCCTTGTCGGTGGACCCGTAGAACTTGTCCGGGATGTTGCGCAGCGGCGCACCCGGCTCAAGCGCATGGCAGTTGGCGCAGGAGATCTTGGCCAGCACGCGGCCCACCTCGATCTGGTTATCCGGCGTGATGGTGCGCAACCGGTCCGGAATGAAGGGATGCAGCTTGAGCAGCCCTTTCTCGGCGATCACGTCCACCTCGCCCTGGATGCCCTTGCCGGGCACGTCGCGCGCGATCACCTGGTTGCCGTAGATGTACTGGCCTGCCACATAAGGCTTGCGCATGCTCTCTCGCATGCGTTCCTCCGGCCAACCGCATCACCGGTGCCGGGGTCAGCGCGGGCCTGGACCTGGGCCTGGCCATCGTGGGCATGCTGCGCGACCCAGCCTACGCGCAGACCGTGCAGTTGCTGGCCGAGTACGCCCCCGAGCCGCCCTTCGACGCTGGGACGCCGCGCACGGCGCCACTGGCCGTCACCGCCATGGTCACGGACATGTTCAAGGACTTCGACCTTCAGGCCCACGCGGCCCTGGCGCGGGCCAAGGTCTCCAGGCCTGCGTCGAGCCGCTGAATCATGATGAAGTTCGACCACCCGATCCAGTACCTGCCGAGGCTGTGGGCCCGGCGCGCGGCTCAGTCCACGCTTGGATGCGCTCCGAAGCGAGCATGGTGCATCGCCATGGCTGCTTGTGCGTTGGCGTTGGGCGGCTGCGGCGACAAGGCGCCGCCGCGCGCCGAACCGCCTGCCATTGAACGGCTGTCGGCCGAGGATGCGGCGCTGAAGCAGCAACTGCCCCAGGACATCACGCCCGAGAACCACTCCATGGTCATGGATGCGATTCTGGGCAAGCCCAAGCATCCCATTCGGCAGATCGGCATCCTGGTCTACGACGGTGTCAACGACCTGGACTTCACGGGGCCGCGCTACATCCTGGGCCAGGCAGGCGCCACCACGCGGCTGATTGGCGTGAAACCGGGCCCGATCAGGACCGTGATGGGCGTGCAGGTCATTCCCGACACAGTGATCGACGACGTGAAGCAACTCGACATCCTGATCATCCCCGGCGGCTTCACCGGAACCATCGAGGCGTCCTACGACGACCGCGTCCTCGACTGGATCCGCGCCATCGACCGAGGCACCACCTACACCGGCGCCATCTGCACGGGGGTGTGGATCCTCGGCGCCACCGGGCTGCTGGAGGGCAGGCGCGCTTCCACCAACTGGTACCGCGAAGAAGAGTTCCTCAAGAAATACAAGGCCATCCCGGCCAACGAGCGCTACACGCGCGACGGCAAGTACTGGACCTCGGCGGGCGTCACCGCCGGCATGGACATGTCCCTGGCCTTGCTCAACGACAACTGGGGTCAGCGCTACACGCAAGGCGTGATGCTGGACATGGAGTACGACCCCGCGCCGCCGATCCAGGGCGGCACGCCCGAGAAGACCGGCTGGCTGGTCGAGTGGATGGTGAAAGCCATGTACGACGCGGGTGTCGATCCGCTGATCAAGCGCCTCGAAAGCCAAAAGAAGGAACGCACGGAAGGTCCCGTGCCCCCTCGCTGACTCCACCCCATCAATACCCCCAAGAAGAAATCGCATGCACCAACACGCTTCACCTCTCTCCATTGCCCTTGCCGCAGCGGGCCTGCTCACCTTGGCTCAGGTGCCCAGTGTCTGGGCGCAATCGGCGATCGCCACACTTCCGACCGTCGAAGTTCGGGCCTCCACCTCCCCGGATGCCCAGGCGGCAGAAGCGTTGAAGAACGCACGAGAGGAACTCAACCGGCGCGCGGGCGCAACCGCCGTCATTGATGCGCAGAGCTACACCAGCGGCCGCGCCGCCACGGCCGTCGATGCGCTGGCCTACGCCCCTGGCGTCGTCGCGCAAACGCGCCACGGACAAGACGCTCGGCTGTCGATCCGCGGCTCCGGCATCCAACGCAGCTTCCTGATGCGCGGCATCCAGCTCTACCAGGACGGCATTCCGCTGAACCAGACCGACGGCGCCGCCGACTTCCAGTCCATCGACCCCGCAGCCCTGCAGTACATCGAGGTCTGGCGTGGTGCCAATGCGCTGGAGTACGGGGCGAACGGCCTGGGAGGTGCCATCAACTTCGTTTCGCCCACCGGCCTGACGGCGCCCACGGCGGCGCTGCGGGTCCAGGCCGGGTCGTTCGGCCAGCGTCAGGCACAAGCCAACCTGGCGGCCCGTGGCGAGGTGGTCGATGGATTCCTCAGCGTCAGTCGCGGTGAGCAGGACGGCTGGCGCGAACAGTCGGGCTATCGGGCTGACCGGCTCTCCGGCAACGTCGGTCTGCGCCTGTCGGACACGCTGGAGTTGCGCGGCTTCCTCTCGTACGTAGATTCGACCATGCAGATGCCCGGCAGCATCTCACTGGCAGCGATGAACGCCAACCCGCGCCAGGCCGGCACCAACTACGCCGCGCTCAAGGCCACCAACGACTACACGCAAAAGCGCGCTGCACTGCGGCTGACCTGGCAGCCCAGTGCCGACGTTCGCTGGACGACCTCGCTGTACGGCGCGGACCGAGACCGCTATCACGCGATGACCGTCGGCATTCTGCAGCAGGACATGCAGGACACCGGCCTCGACTCGCGGGTCGCGGTCGAGTTCGGCACAGCCGCGCTGACGCGCCGGCTGGTCGCGGGCGTCTCCTTCGCCCGGCTGGACGGCGAAGAGCGGCGCAATGCCAACGTGGCGGGCAGTCCGGGGGCCGCCACAGGTCGCACGCAACTGGACGGCCGCCAGAACACGGTCTATGCCGAGTACACGCACGGCTTGAACGAACGCTGGGCCTTGCAGGCGGGCGTGCAGAGCGTGCAGGCACGCCGCCGCCTGGACAACCTGATGAACCCGGCCGCGAGCTACGACGTCAAGTTCAACGGCACGTCGCCCAAGCTGGGCGTGCTGTACACCGCGTCCCCGCAGTCGCAGTGGTTCGCCAATATCAGCGGCAGCTTCGAGGCCGCTCCGTTCGGCGAGGTGGCCTACAACGCGACGAACCCGCTGGCACGGGCGCAAGGCGCGACCACGGTCGAGCTGGGCTGGCGTGGCCGCACTGATCAATGGACCTGGGACGCGGCGCTGTACCGCTCCAATGTGCGGCGCGAGCTGCTGGCCATGACCAACGCCAGCGGCGTGGCACTGGGCACCGTCAACGCCGATCGCACTATCCACCAGGGCCTGGAACTGTCGGCCACGGGCACGCTCGCGCCCGGCTGGGTGCTGCGCGGCCAGTACCTCTACAACGACTTCCGCTTCGACGGCGACGCCGTCTACGGCAACAAGCGCCTGGCCGGCGTCCCGCCGCACCTGCTCCGCGCCGAGTTGCAGTGGCAGGCGGCCCCCTGGATCAAGGTGGCGCCCAGCCTCGACTGGCAGCCCTCGCGCACCTGGATCGACCATGCCAACACGGTGGCGGCAGACGGCTTCGCGCTGCTCAATCTCACGCTCAGCGGCACCTTGCGTGGCGGCTGGGGCTGGTTCGTCGAAGGACGCAATCTCACCGATCGCCGCTACGCGGCCACGACCGCCGTGCAGGCCAACGCCCGGGGCCTCGACGGTGCCTATTACTTCCCGGGCGATGGACGCTCGGTCTACGTGGGTGTGACTTGGCGCACACCTTGACCAACGAAGCGACCGCCAACCCAACCTGCTAGTTCCCTACCAACAAATCCGCAAGACAACAGACTCTCATGCTTCTCGATCGCGCTCCCCTGACCATCGCACTCTCTACCGCAGGCCTGCTCTCCGCGACCATGGCCTTTGCCCAGACCGCCACCCTTGCCCCCGTCGTCGTGACTGCTCGGCCTGTGGTCGAAGACGTCAACCTCGACAGCTTCTCTGCAGGTTCGGCCGTCATCACCCAGGATCAGTTGCGAGACCAGAACGCGGTGGACCTGGCCTCCGCGCTGCGCCGTACGCCGGGTGTGCAGATCTCTCGCTACAACCCCGTGGGCGCTTTCGGTGGTGATCAAGGGGGAGCCGTGTTCATCCGCGGCATGGGTGTCAGCCGCCCGGGCAGCGAAATCAAGACCTACATTGATAGCGTCCCGTTCTACATGGGGCTGTGGAGCCACCCGCTGCTCGATCTGCTACCGGTGAACAGCATGCAGTCGGTCACGGTGTACAAAAGTCCGCAACTGCACATCAACGGCAATAACTTCGCTTCCGTCAACCTCCAGACACAGCGTGCGTCGCAAGAAGGTGTCCAGGGTGACGTGCGCCTCTCGGGCGGCTCTTTCGGCACATTGACGGAGCAATTCAACCTGCTGGGCCGCCAGGGAGACCTGGACTGGTCTCTGTCCCAGGGGCATGCGCAATCCAACGGTCATCGAACCCATGCCGATGGCGAGCTCAACAACGTCCTGGGCAGGGTGGGCTATCGACTCAATGCCAACTGGTCGATCGGCGCCAGCTTCGTCTACGTGAACAACAAGGCCAGGGATCCAGGCGACAGCCGCGTCGCCACGCCGGCCATCGCGCCCGAGTACAACACCGAAGCGGGGATGATCAGCACATCCATCAGCCACGCGCACGGCGACTGGCGCGGCGAACTCAAGCTGTACAGCAACAAGACCCGTGGCGACTGGCTCAACCAGCCCGCGCCGGATGGGGACAGCATCAACCGCTCCAGCATGAGCGGGCTACGCTGGAAAGAACAGTTCTCGCCCTGGCAGGGAGGCACCGTAGTCGCGGGCATCGACCACGATCGCATCTCCGGCGACGCCACGTTCAACCGCGTGGCACCCGCGCCGCAAGGCTTCTTCGATGCCCCCACGTTCAAGATCACCTCGCCCTATCTGGCGCTGAACCAGAACATTCCCCTGTCCGCAGACTGGTCGCTTGTGCCATCCGCTGGCGTGCGCTTCTATGACCACAGCCAGTTTGCATCCCGGACAGCACCACAGGCCGGCGTGTCGCTGGTCTCCGACCGTCTGACGGTCTTCGCGAACCTTTCGCGTGGCATCAACTACCCCGGCCTGGAGACACCTTTGCTCGCATCGTTGATTCCTGCGCTGGGCGGCAGTTGGAAGCAGCTCTCGGCAGAGGAGCTGGACCATGCAGAAATCGGCTTCAAGTGGACGGCCTCCGAAGCGACGCAGATTGACGCCAGCCTGTTCCACGACAAGGTGAAGAACCGGTACGTCTTCGGCTTTCCACCCGACGTTCCGCCGCCCCCCCAGTTCATCAATCTCGGTGCCTACACCATGCGCGGCGCGGAGTTGTCGGTCCGTCAAAGCCTTGGGAGGGACTGGTCCGCTTTCGTGGGCCTCACGCTGCTGGACCCGAGCATCGGGAACCTGCCCTACAGCCCTCGTCGAGCCGTCACGCTGGGGCTGAACGGAAAGGCCGGTCCATTGCGCGTCGCGGTTGACGCCCAATTCCAGTCGGCGGTGTGGGCGCTGAACCGTTCGCGTAACGCGGGGGCGTAAGCGTGGCCCCAAGGCCCTTCTTGTGAGGAGCGGAGGGTCAATGCAGGATATGTCCATATGCAAGACAGTGGACACACCCCAGAGTGGAACGGCCCGACGGTGGAGCGAGTCATGCGCAACGGCAAGCGCATCTACGTCTCGGCCTTCAAGGCCTGGCTGGTGGAGCAAGCGCTCAAGCCAGAGGTTTCGGTTGCCGGCCTGGCACTTCGCCACGGTGTCAACGCCAACCAGCTTCGCAGCTGGATGAAACTCGAGCACTGGCAGTCCTCACCTCATACGTTGTTGCCGGTCACGGTCGTCGCAGACGCTCGGCCAGCTGAGGTGGTGGCCACCACAAACGCTCGTCAGCCAACCCAACCCAAGGGGGTGATGGAGATTGAGGTGGGCGGCACTGTCATCCGTCTGCGCGGCCCAGTGGATACCGAGCAACTCAAGGCGGTGCTGGCCGTGGTGCGCGCATGATCGGTTTGCCAGCGAACACGCGGGTGTGGATCGTGGCCGGCCACACCGACATGCGCAAAGGCTTCGACGGTTTGGCGGCAATGGTCCAAGGAGCTTTGAGCGAGAACCCGTTCAGTGGCCACGTCTTTGTCTTTCGCGGCCGGCGCGGCGACATCCTCAAAGTGCTGTGGTTTGATGGCCAAGGTTTGCTGCTGCTGAGCAAGCGGCTCGAACGCGGCCGCTTTGTCTGGCCGCAAGCTGCATCCGGCGGCGTGTCTCTGACCTCAGCCCAACTCTCGATGCTGCTTGAAGGCATCGACTGGCGCATGCCGGCGCGCACGCACCGTCCCGATCTGGCGGCGTAAAGCTTGGCAGTTGCGGGTCATTCCCGATGAGGTGAGACAGCAGAGTTGGGCATACTCAAAACCGTGCCGACGCCCCATCAACCGCCCCAGAACATCGACGAATTGCTGCGCATCATCGCGGCGCGCGACAGCGAGGTGGCCCTGCTCAAGTTGATGGTCGACAAACTCAAATTGCAACTGCTGCGCCGGGTTCGCTCCGAATTCGGTACCTCCAGCGAACAGTGGTCGGCGCAGATGCCTTTGATCGATGGTGGCGAGACCGCGATGGTCACTCGAGCCAAGGCCGCATCTGCACCGGCCCCCGCCAATGACCCGCAGATCGACCGCAGTCTGCCCGCGCACCTGCCGCGCGATGTTCGGGAGCACCTGCCCGAGATCAGCGACACGCACCAGGACACAAATGGCCAGTCCTGCGGGTGCACCGCTTGTGGCGCTCGACTGCGTAAGATAGGACAGGATGTCTCCGAACAACTGGAGTACGTGCCTGCCCACTTCAAGGTGATCCGGCATGTGCGTCCCAAGCTGGCCTGCGTGGCGTGCCATGCCATCTTCCAGGCCAGCGCACCCAGCCGCCCCATAGCGCGCGGACTGGCCGGTGCCGGCCTGCTGGCCCATGTGCTGGTGTCCAAGTACTGTGACCATTTGCCTCT
Source organism: Diaphorobacter sp. LI3 (assembly GCF_022807955.1). Classification (NCBI taxonomy): domain Bacteria; kingdom Pseudomonadati; phylum Pseudomonadota; class Betaproteobacteria; order Burkholderiales; family Comamonadaceae; genus Diaphorobacter; species Diaphorobacter sp. LI3. Next base: position 2,764,820 of record NZ_CP094346.1, read on the forward strand.
CTACCGCCAAAGCGGCATTTACGCCCGCAGCGGTGTTGAGCTGGACCGCTCAACGCTGGCCGGCTGGGTTGACCAGGCCGGTCAATTGCTTGATCCCCTGGTGGCCGCACTGGGGCGCTACACCCTGGCGGCTGCCAAGATTCATGCCGACGACACCCCCGTGCCGGTGCTGCAGCCCGGGCGCGGCAAGACCAAGACGGGGCGCTTGTGGGTGTACGTCAGAGATGACCGTCCGATCGGCTCAAGTGCGCCACCGTCGGCCTGGTACCAGTACACCCCAGATCGCAAAGGCGAGCATCCAGAGCGCCACTTGAAGAAATATCGCGGCATTCTCCAGGCGGATGCCTATGGCGGCTGGGGCAAGCTGTACGCCTCAGGACAGATCACCGAGGCAGCATGCTGGGCGCACGCGCGCCGACCGTGGTGGGACCTGTACCTGAGCAGCGGCAAAGACGAGACGTCTATCGCAGCACAGGCGCTCAGACGCATTGCCGATCTGTATGCCATCGAGCGTGACATTCGGGGAAAGCCTCCCGACATTCGACAGGCCCAACGCCAGGCGCGTGCCGGGCCGCTGCTGCAGGAGATGCACGTCTGGTTGAGCCAGTTGGTTGGTCGGGTGTCGGCCAAATCGGAGTTGGCCAAAGCCATTGGCTATAGCCTGACACGCTGGCAGGCTCTGACGCGGTATTGCCAAGATGGGCGCATCGAGATGGACAACAACGCAGCAGAGCGGGCATTGCGCGGGGTGGCTTTGGGACGGGGCAACTACCTGTTCATGGGATCGGATGCCGGCGGCGAGCAAGCGGCGGCGATCTACAGCCTGGTGCAAACCGCCAAACTCAACGGGATTGACCCCGAGGCCTACTTGCGGGAGGTGCTCGGCCGCATAGCCGACCACCCCATCAACCGCATTGATGAGTTGCTGCCCTGGAACCTGATGCGGCAGTCCCGTCAGGCGGATCAACAACGCAAGGCGGCATGAGCGTGTCTGGCATTGACCCGCGGGTGCTGGACGCCCTGCAGAACGCAAGCAGCCTGGAGCTGTTCCAGCTCAGCACGCTGATCGAGCGGCTGCTGGCCGACCCACGCCGCATCATTGCCGTGCGCAAGGACATGAACCTGGGTCAAACCGTGCGCTTTGTGGACTGGCGCGATGGCAGTCTGCGAGAAGGCAAGGTGGTGGCCATGCGTGACACGCAGGTCACGTTGCAAGACCTGCGCGAGCGCAAAGAGTGGAAGTTGCCTTACGCCGCGATCGAACCGCCCTTGCCCGATCCTGCAACACGCCCTCAAGCTGTGGCGCCAGAGCCGCCGGCCGCCCCCCGACCGACGCGCAACGACTTTCGCTGCGGCGAGAAGGTCGCCTTTGAGGACAAGTACCTGCAGACCGTGGTGGGCACCATCGTGCGCATCAACAGCCGCACTGCAACCATCGACCCCGGTGATGGCACGCAGTGGCGCGTAGGCTTCGGCTTGCTGCGACACATCCTGGACGTCTGACTATCCCATAAGGACCTCGTCAAGAGGGTGCTGAGCTGACGCTTACGCGGGGGCTATTAACACCGAGCGTGTAAGTGCTTTCACTGTGGCCAACGTCCGGGTGTCGTACCCCATGCCTGCGCTGGGAAGCAAGGGAGAGGTTTTCGTCGCGTTGGAGAACATCTTCGACCGCGACTATGCCTATCGCCCCGGCTATCCGATGCCTGGCCGATCGGCACAGGTCGGGCTCACCGCAAGCTTCTGAGCCCGTTCATGTGAATAGGAGCAAGTGATGAAAAGACTGTTTCTGCAATGCATGCTCGTCGGCAGTGTCTCGGCTGCGTTCACCCTTCCGCTTTGCGTCCAGGCGGCGGAGAGTGCCGATCAGGCCGGCATCCGTCAGGTGATGATGGGCATCTGGGACAAGCCCCAAGCGCGACTTGATGTCGGGCCCATCACGGTGCTGGCCGGCCATGCCGTGGCCGGCTGGACGCAGGACGGCCGAGGTGGACGTGCCCTGTTGACGAAGAACTCCGATGGACGATGGCAAGTGGCTGCCTGTGCGGGAGATGGACTCACGCAAGCCAGGACGCTGGAACTGACTGGGATGCCACCCGCGGCGGCCCGCCGGATGGCCCAGGAGGTAGCTAAAGCGGATGCTGCGGTTGCGCCGCAACGCAGAGCGCTGTTTTCCACCTTCGATGGCATGGTGCGCATGGACGGCACAGGAAACCACCCCCCTCATGAGAAAGGGAACAAGCATTGACAACGCCTCCCATGCACAGTCTGTCACGGCGCCGGGCTCTATCGACTGCCGGTGCCGTGGTCGCGCTTTCCATCTTGATGCTGTCCGGTTGCGAGCGCACGAGGACGGTAACGTAGGGGACGTCTCAGAAAACGGAAAATAAAGCACGTTAAGCCCATTGCAGACGCTAGATATTGACGAGTACGTCGGGTTTTCTCTTGTTTGAGTTGCCTCTTGTGGTAAGATAGTAATCAATTACTATCTTACAAGGAGTGCTCGTGGACACCCATCCAAAGCATCTGCCGGCCGATGAACGTCGTGCCGTAACTGTCGAGTCCGTCGTGGCGCTTGCCGGTTCACAAAACCCAAGCGAGATAACCACTGCAGCTATCGCTAAACACATGAACTTGACCCAGGGTGCGCTGTTTCGGCACTTCCCGAACAAGGAAGCCATTTGGCAGGCGGTCATGGAGTGGGTACCTGATTTTGACCAGCTCGACTTTGAGAGAGCTGTAATGACGCCTGACTCTAGAGGTGTGTCCACAAACCTCCCAGATGTGTCTGAATTGACGGCGTTACTCCCTACTGCGACTTCGGCCCGGGACAAGGGTCAGAGTAGCGATGCAGTTCTGCTCGGTGCCCAATCAACTCCCGAGGCTGTACGTTCTGTCACACTCGAGAGACTGGAAAGAGTGCTGATCAGCCTTGCCAGCAATGACAAACAAACACTCCTGCTTGCTGGGTACGCGCAAGGTGTCGTAGCCCGCGCACTCCACGACCGAAAACGGGACAATGTTGTAGTAAAGGTACTTACCTCCAAGAATTTAAGGCCTAGATTCATTGAGATGCATCAAAGCAGTCTATCGGCGACAACGCACCTCGTCGTCTGCGTGAACTCTAAGGCAGACCCTAAAGGGGCGAGGGAGACACTTTCGGCGGTGCATCTCAACACTCTGCGCAGTGCGGTTGTATTAGACCTAGGGTTCAGCCGTGCAGTCCAAGAACTCGCAAAGCAGCGTCACCTCTACTACGAGCCGAATGTAATGACCTCAGCTGAAACGTCCTGGGTTGAAACCACTATCAGAGGCCAAGAACGATCAGTGTTGTAGCCTGACCCCTCGAAGTATCTGGTGTTTGCCATGCGCCCATTTGGGCTTACCCCATGAGCTGCGCCGTGCAGAGAACATCATCGCTAAACCACTTCGATGATGACTCAAGTCATTTCCCCTTGGCGAGCAGGATGGCATCACACGGGCAGGTTGCACCCAGCCATAGGACATAGGCTCTGAAGCCGCGCCCATTTCAGCTGGCGTGCAAACCGCCGAGCAACCATACCTATGCTGCCGCGCTGGCCTCGACAGCAACATCACTCAAACTCTCGCCCCTGAGTGAGCGGACTAGGTTCTCAGCAGCCCGCATTTCAATTTCGAACCGTACGCGTCTCACAGCCGAGCCGATGTGGGGAGTGAGTACTGTTCTGGCGTTGTTGGTCAATCCCGGATGAATTTCGCGAGGTCTGTCTGGAAGTAGCCAATCTTCCATCTCATAGACGTCAGCGGCGTACGCGCCAAGTTGCTCATTCGCCAAGGCATCGACAACCGCCCTTTCGTCGACCACAGACCCCCTACCCACGTTTACAAGGATCTGGCCCTTTTTCGATAGTTGAAGCATCCTGGAGTCAACCAGGTGGCGCGTATCGCTAACAAGAGGCACTGCCAGGAACACATAGTCCGATGTGCTGACAGCCTCATCAAGCGTGACCAGTTCGACCTGATCTAGACGCACACTTGGGTCTACACCAAGCAGCCGCGCGCAGCCAAAGCCCGCGAGTCGCGCCAATATGGCCTGCCCAACTTTTCCGAGACCGATCACGCTGGCCACCGACCCATGAAGCCCGGTTCCGTATAGAGCTGGCCTCCACCCAGAGTAGCCTGCTCTTGTAGCGGCGTCACCCTGAAGCACGTTCCTGCCAGCAGCAATAGCCAATCCGATGGCCAGCTCGGCTGTGGGCTCTGTGAGGAGGTCAGGAACAAAGGTGACGCTCACCCCGGCTTGTGCGCAAGCCCTCAGGTCGAAGTTGTCGTACCCCTTGAGTGCACAGGAGATGGTCTTGAGCCTGGGAGCGTTCAGCAGCGACTCTTTGGTCACACTGTCTGTCATGAAGGCCATCATGGCATCAGCATCCACGAGGTACTCCCTGAGCTGGCTGGGGCTCCAGGGGTCAGGCCCTGGATTCATGATGACCTCACCCTCAGCCTGGAGCTTCCTTAGAACCTCTTCATGAACTGGCTGCGTTACGACGATTTTCCGATGATTCATTTTTCGATTTACTTGAGACGCTTTCGCAGCATCGATCCAATGCTGTCAACCACGAGGACACAGGCAAGAATCGACAGAAGGATGGCTGAGACCTCGTCATACTTGACAAGGCGAAGTGCTGCCATCAGCTCGAAGCCGATGCCACCTGCACCGACAATGCCAAGTACTGCGGAGGCCCTGAAGTGGTACTCCCAGCGATAGATGGTTATGTCTGCCAACTGTGGAAGGACTTGGGGGATAACGGCATGCGAGATGACCTGAAAGCGGCTTGCGCCTACCGCAGCAGCTGCTTCAAGTGGCTTCGGATCCACGTGCTCAATGGCTTCCGCGTAAAACTTTGCGACCATTCCCGTGGAATGCAACGCTAGTGCGAGCACCCCAGGTAGAGCACCAAACCCTACGGCTGCCACGAACAGAATGCCAAGAATGATTTCTGGCACGGACCGGAATGCCGCCAGGATGACTCTGGCCACTCTTCCCACCAAAGGATTGGGGGTGGTGTTTGGAGCCGCCAGGAGCGCCAGCGGAAGTGAAAGCACGATAGTCAGTGCTGTGCCGGCAATCGACATCGCCAAGGTGTCCCTCAGCGGGATGACCCAGTGCTCCCAGCGGTCGAAGTTGGGAGGGACCATCTCAGATGAGAGCTGCTTGACAGCCGGGGCGCCTTCGATGAACCGCTGTGCATCGAAGAACCCCGTGACGTACAGGGCTACAAGGCAAACCAGAAGGACGAACGCTGTATTGCGCAGTCCAATGAACTGCTCCCGCTTGTCGCGACTGATGATGTTCTCGAATGCAGCCGAGGTCATTGCATACGGCCCAAATCAAGCTTCAGGATGGTTGCGGTATCCCTAAGGACGTCATATGCAGCGTCATCAGTGGCGGCAAACGCCTGGACACGAAACGCCTTGAGCACCTCAGCATCCTTCATGTCCAGAAAGGCAGAGCGGATGGCAGCTTTGAGCTCAGGCTTGAGGTCCCCCTGCATGACGACCGGATAGTTTGGAATGGGAGCAGAAAGGTCAAGCTGAACAATCTTCGTGGCATCAATGCTTCCTCGAGCGATGAGGTTGTCCAGAATCGGCTTGGACAGAGCCCCGGCTGGAATCTGACCCGACTGCACCGCACGTGCGACCGCGTCATGTGCCCCAAGGTGAACTGGCCGATAGTCCTTCTCACCATCAAGCTTGTACTTCTTGAGCAGGTGTGCACGTGGTGCAAGGTGGCTTGATGTGGACGCCTGGTCGCCAAATCCGAAGGGCTTGCCGCGCACGTCTTCAAGCGTTTTCACCGGCCCTCCGGCCGTTGCGATGAGGACCGACTGGTATGTGGGCGACCCACGTTCAACGCCCACCGCAAAGGGCTCAATCCCGGACGCCTTAGATTTGGCCAAAACGTACGAAAACGGTCCAAAGTACGCTACCTCAATCCGACCGAACCGCATTGCCTCGATCATCGAGGAGTAATCGGTAGTCACCACAATCTCAACATCCTTCTTGAGCTGCTGTTCAAGATAGCGCTTAAGAGGCTGCGCGTTCTGGATGATGCTGGCAGCGTTCTCATCTGGAAGAAGGGCGACACGAAGCTTTGATGGATCCTTTCCCTGCGCATGAGCCCACAGAGGAAGGAGTGCAGCAAAAGAAGCTGCGCTGACAACAAGAGAGAAGTTACGGCGATTCAGCATGGCAAGAGCTCCTTGGTTTGACTGGATTGAAGAGTTCGGGGGCTATCAGTGGACGCACTCGTGTTGGAAGCGTTGGACTGCTTTGCATAGAGGTTCCGCGCAACATCAGGACTCAGCTGCTCTGCCCTACCCTCGAATACAACAGCTCCCTGGCGGAGCCCAATGATTCGGTCTGCAAACGAGCGCGCGAGCTCCACCTGGTGAAGACTCACGATTGCGGTGAGGTGGTCCTTTTTGCAGATCTCATGCAACAAGGTGAGCACGCTATGTGCGGTTGCCGGGTCCAGGCTGGCAACAGGCTCATCGGCCAGCAGGATTCGTGGCTTCTGTATTAGCGCCCTAGCTATGCCTACGCGCTGCTGCTGCCCCCCAGACAAGGCATCAGCCCGGGAGAGCGCCTTTTCGAGCAGCCCGACACGCTCAATCACTGTGAGCGCCTCCAGCTTGTCCTTCTTGCTCCACGGCCATAGCGAAGCGAATGCACCCCTGTCACCGAGCTTTCCCATCAGAACATTCCTGAGGACCGACTGACGTCCAATCAGATGATGCTGCTGGAAAACCATCCCACAGCGCTTGCGGTGCTCTCTCAGCGTCTTTGCGTTGACTACCCCACCTGCCAGGCCAGGTATCGATACCTCGCCTTTTGTGGGCAGCACCAGTCCATTGATGCTTCGTAACAAGGTGGACTTCCCTGCGCCCGAGGCGCCCAGAAGCACCAAAAACTCTCCCTGCTTCACATCCAGACTCGTCGGGTGCAAGGCCACGGTCGAGTCAACGTAGCGGACGGAAACTCCCTTGAGACTCAGAACGTCTCGGTCCTTCTCCAACTTCATGTTGTTACCTTTGCAAGTTTCTGCCTGCGAGCAGCGCGAGAGCGCTTATGACGCACATTTGCCGCAGAAAGAAGTTCGATACGGCTAGGCATGCGTGCAGTTTGTTCGTGGAACGTGTCATCAATATGAAACTTGCACCCCGAAAAATAGGGGTATCTATAGATAACACCTATGTCTGGACTCACGCTACTTGCGGCTTTGAAAGCCTTTGATGCGACGGCAAGGGCCGGAAGCATGACTGCTGCTGCGAAGCTGCTTGATCTACAGCAGCCCACCATCTCAGCGCATATTCAGCGCCTGGAGAATGAGTACGGCGTGGAGCTTTTTCTTCGTCAAGGCCGCCGGCTTGAGCTGACTACCTTTGGCAGGACTCTGCTGGACTACACGCGGCGGGCATTCAGCGGCGAGGAAGATGCGCACGCCCTTTTGGCAGCAGCCAAAAACCGATTCGTCGGGCGTCTTGTGATTCACGCGATCGGCCCGTACAACGTAGTCCCTGTTCTGAAGGCCTTCGGGAGCCGCCATCCCCAGGTCGAGGTCTCTGTCCGTGTAGGCGACTCCCGCTCAATCACGGAAAAGCTCCTCGACTACCAGGGTGATGTCGGCGTGGTCCTCAATCACGCCGAGCACCCCGAACTCCATTGCATGCCATACAGGTCACAGCGCCTGGTGGTCTTTGCGAACCGAGAGCACGCCCTAGCCCGGTGCGGTGAGATAGTGCTCAAGGACCTTCAGAGCCAGCGCTTCGTCATACGTGAGGAAGGTTCAACGACAAGAAGAGTCTTCGAGAGCGAGCTAATTGCCCGCAATATCAACATCCAGGTTGCGCTGGAGATGGGAAGCCGGGAGGCTGTCCGCGAGGCAGTCGCACAAGGAATAGGACTAGGCGTCGTTGCCGAGACAGCCTATGTTCCAGATCCGCGTCTTGTGAAGCTGAAGATTCTGGATACAGCAATGGCCACCCACGTCGACTTCATCTGTCGTCGCGAACGACAGAACGCTCCGCTGATAGCAACGATTTTCGACTTGGCAAAAGAGGTGAGAAGAGGCCTGGCCTAAAGATTCACGAACTTGGCGACAGGGCCCGAGTGGATCATTCATGCCAAGCCTATCGTTAGCAGCCATGCTGTCAGTCAAACAGGCCTAGATGGCTGCGCCTGTGGGAAGTGACTCCGTTGGATCCACTCTTACTCTTCGTCGTAGCCAATACCGTTGGACCATCGACAAGCTCCCTGTACAGCTTGTATCTTGGAGCGACGTACGGAGTTAGGGGAGCGCTTGGCTACACGCTCGGCACCAGTCTTGGCTTCTCCATCGTCGTCACTACCAGCTCCGTGCTAGTCGCGGTTGCCTATGAGATTCCTGCTGGCGGGCAATTTGGCCTAAAGCTGTTCGCGTCTGGCTATACCGCGTGGATTGCAAGCAAGTGCTTGCGTACTGCCTGGACGTCCAGCCGTGATTCCACCAAGGCTCTTGCCTTCACCAAGCTTGGGGCCTATGACGGTGCCATTCAGCAACTCGCAAACCCACGAGGGTGGGCCCTCGCCACTGTCTCAGTGGTCGGGTTCTCCGACGCCCAAGTCCCACCGTTGATGGAGGGGTCGTCTCAGAAAACGGAAAATAAAGCACGCTAAGCCGGTGGCAGCGGTCGCAATGGCCTGAACTTCCCCGCACCGACCTTGGCACTGCTGCGCCATAGGTAATCGCCGGTCAGGTTGATATGCTCCCACCCCAGCGGTGACAGATATTGCAGCAACGTGTCGTCCAGCGCCTTGCCGTGGGCACGCAAAGCACTGGTGGCACGCTCCAGATAGACCGTGTTCCACAACACGATGGCCGCCGTCACCAGATTGAGGCCGCTGGCCCGGTAGCGCTGCTGCTCAAAACTGCGGTCGCGGATTTCACCCAATCGGTAGAAGAAGACCGCCCTGGCCAGCGCGTTGCGCGCCTCGCCCTTATTCAGCCCCGCATGGACGCGGCGGCGCAGCTCCACGCTTTGCAGCCAATCCAGAATGAACAGCGTGCGCTCGATGCGCCCCAGCTCGCGCAGGGCGACGGCCAAGCCGTTTTGGCGCGGATAGCTGCCGAGCTTGCGCAGCATCAGCGAGGCCGTCACCGTGCCCTGCTTGATCGAAGTGGCCAGCCGTAGGATTTCATCCCAATGAGCGCGAATAGCCTTGATGTTCAGCCTGTCGCTGCTAATCATCGGCTTGAGTGCATCGTAGGCAGTATCGCCCTTGGGAATGAACAGCTTGGTGTCGCCCAGGTCGCGGATGCGCGGCGCGAACCGGAATCCCAGAAAGTGCATCAGGCCGAACACATGATCGGTGAAGCCCGCCGTGTCGGTGTAGTGTTCCTCGATACGCAAGTCAGACTCGTGGTACAGCAGGCCATCGAGCACATAGGTCGAGTCGCGCAAGCCGACGTTGACCACCTTGGCGCTGAAGGGCGCGTATTGGTCGGAGATATGGGTATAGAACGTCCGCCCAGGGCTACTTCCATACTTCGGATTGATATGCCCGGTGCTCTCTGCCTTGCTGCCGGTTCGGAAGTTCTGGCCGTCCGACGATGACGTGGTGCCGTCGCCCCAGTTTCCGGCGAAGGGTTGTCGAAACTGTGCGTTCACCAGCTCGGCCAGCGCCGTCGAATAGGTTTCGTCGCGAACGTGCCAGGCTTGCAGCCAAGACAGCTTGGCGTAGGTGGTGCCAGGGCAGGACTCGGCCATCTTGGTGAGCCCAAGATTGATACCATCAGCCAGAATCGTCGTCATCAGCAAGGTTTTGTCCTTGGCCGTGTCGCCGGTCTTCAGGTGTGTGAAGTGGCGCGTGAAGCCCGTCCATTCATCGACCTCCATCAGCAACTCGGTGATCTTGAGGTGCGGCAGCAACATCGCCGACTGGTCAATCAAGGCTTGCGCGGCGTCTGGCACCGCTGCGTCCAGCGGCGTGATCTTCAGGCCCGATGCAGTGGTGATGATGGCATCCGGTAAGTCGTTGGTCGCCGCCATGCGGTTGACTGTGGCGAGTTGCGCCTCCAATAATTCCAGTCGGTCATGCAGATATTGGTCGCAGTCGGTGGCCACGGCCAGTGGCAATTCGCTGGCCAGCTTCAGGGTGGCGAACTTCTCGATCGGCACCAGGTATTCGTCGAAGTCCTTGAACTGGCGCGAACCCTGCACCCAAACATCACCAGAGCGCAGTGCGTTCTTCAGCTCCGACAGGGCGCATAACTCGTAGTAACGCCGGTCAATACCCTCGTCGGTCAGAACCAGCTTTGCCCAGCGCGGCTTGATGAATGCGGTTGGCGCATCGGCGGGCACCTTGCGCGCGCTGTCGCTGTTCATGCCGCGCAGCACGTCGATGGCATCGAGCACACCCTTGGCGGTGGGCGCGGCGCGCAGTTTGAGCACGTCCAGGAACTGCGGCGCATAGCGGCGCAGCGTGGCGTAACTCTCGCCGATATGGTGCAGGAAATCAAAATCGGCAGGCCGCGCCAGCGTTTGCGCCTCGGTGACGTTGGCGGCGAAGGTGTCCCACGGCATGACCGCTTCGATGGCGGCGAACGGATCGCCGCCGCTTTGTTTGGCTTCAATCAGCGCCTGACCGATGCGCCCATACATCCGCACCTTGTCGTTGATCGCCTTGCCGGAAGCCTGGAACTGCTGTTGATGCTTGTTCTTGGCCGCATTGAACAGCTTGCCGATGATGCGGTCGTGAAGGTCGATGATTTCATCAGTGACGGTGGCCATGCCCTCGATGGCCAGTGCTACCAAGGTGGCGTAACGCCGCTGCGACTCGAACTTGGCCAGGTCGGCGGGCGTCATCTGGCCGCCCTCGCGGGCGATCTTGAGCAAGCGGTTTTGGTGTACCTGCCGTTCGATGCCAGCAGGTAGGTCAAGCGCCTGCCAGGCTTTGAGGCGTTCGATGTGTTCAAGCATGTGGCGCGAGTTCGGCTTGGCGGGCGATTGGCGCAGCCACGCTAGCCACGTCATTTTGCTACCATCCTTGCGCTTGAGCAGTTCGTCCAGGCGCTGGCGATGGACAGGTATCAAGGAATCGGCCAATGCCGCATGGATGCTCCGGTTGGCACGGGTAATGGCCTCGGCGCTTGCGCGCTCGATGGCATTCATGGCGGGTAGGATGATGCTCTGCCGCCGCAGGTTTTCAACAAGGGTGCTGGCCAGCACAATGCCTTTGTCTGTTTGCAAGGCCAGTTCGGTCAGTGTATGCACGGCTTGCCGGTAGTGACTCATGGTGAAGGGCTTGAATCCAAACACCGTTTGCAGCTCGACCAAGTGCTCCCGCCGTGTCTGCTCGCGCTGGCCGTAATCGTTCCAGCTTTCCACCGGCACCTTGAGTTGTGCGGCCACCATGCGCAGCAGGGGCGGAAATGGAGGTTCATCGACGCCCAAGAAGATGCCAGGGAATCGCAAGTAGCAAAGCTGCACGGCGAAGCCCAATCGATTCGCGGCGCCGCGACGCTGACGGATCACCGACAGGTCGGTTTCGTTGAACGTGTAGTGCCGTATCAGTTCGTCTTTGGCATCTGGCAGTGCCAGCAGACTTTCGCGCTCGGTGGCGGACAGGATTGAGCGGCGTGGCATGGTCAGTCTTCCCGCAGGTACTGGTACAAGGTTTCGCGGCTGATGCCGAAGTCACGGGCCACCAAGGTTTTTTGGTCGCCTGCCGCAACTCGCCGTTTCAACTCGGCAATTTGTTCGCTGTTCAGCGATTTCTTTCGTCCCCGGTAGGCACCGCGCTGCTTGGCCAGCACGATTCCCTCGCGCTGACGTTCGCGGATCAGGGCGCGCTCGAACTCAGCAAAGGCTCCCATGACCGACAGCATCAGATTGGCTGCGTATTCCACGCGATGGCGGACACGATTCCATGCTGATGGCGGACAGTGTTCCAGCGTGATGGCGGACAGTGTTCCACGCTGAAGGCGGACAGCATTCCAAACTGATGGCGGACACCTGCGGGGTGTTCTGAGTGACCCGAACGCGGCATACGCTGCCCGGTTTTTTGACCGGAACCAGCGATGCCCACACCCAGGGTCACCATGAGCAAACTACGACACACACTGCAACTGCTGCACCGCGGGGCCTTGAGCACCCGTCAAATCGGTGCCGCCCTCGGCATCTCCAAATCCACTGTCAGCGAGATAGCCAGCTACGCGCGCGTGGCCGGCGTGGACTGGGCACTGGCCCAGAGCCTGAACGACGACGAACTCCAGGCCCGGCTCTACAAGCCACCCGTGGCGCGCGAGTCCCGGCACCTTGAACCCGACCACGCCCACATCCACCGCGAACTGCGCCGACCTGGCGTGACGCTGCAGTTGCTTTGGGAGGAATACCAGCAACAGCACAGCGGGCAGGCGTACAAGTACAGCGCCTTCTGCGAGAAGTACAAGGCCTGGGCCCGGCGCCTGCAGCGCTCCATGCGCCAGACCCACACGGGCGGTGACAAGCTCTTTGTGGACTACGCCGGCCAGACCGTTCCCGTGGTGGATGCCGACACTGGCGAGATACGCCAGGCCCAGGTCTTCGTGGCCGTGCTGGGCGCATCGAACTACACCTACGCCTGCGCCACCGCCAGCCAGAAGACCACCGACTGGGTGGCCAGCATCATTAGCGCGCTGGAGTTCATCGGCGGCGTGCCCCGCCTGCTGGTGCCTGACCAGCCGCGCGCCCTCATGGCCCGACCCGACCGTTACGAGCCCACCGCGCACCGCCTGCTCGAAGAGCTCTGTGCGCACTACAGCCTGGCCGTGATGCCCGCGCGCCCGGCCAAGCCACGCGACAAACCCAAGGTGGAGGTCGCTGTGCAGGTGGTCGAGCGCTGGATTCTGGCCAGGCTGCGCCACCAGACCTTCTTCAGCCTGGCCGAGCTCAACCGGGCGATTGCCGCCTTGCTGGTGGACTTGAACCAGCGCGCGTTCAAGAAGCTGCCGGGCAACCGCACTAGCGCCTTCGCCGAACTCGACCGGCCAGCCCTGCGCCCCCTGCCGCCGGTGCGCATGCCCATCGCGCGCTTCAAACCCGCCCGCGTCAACATCGATTACCACGTTGAGCTCGATGGCCACTACTACTCGGTGCCCCACGCCCTGGTGGGTGAGCCGGTGGAGTTGCGCATCACGGCCGGCACGCTCGAAGTCCTGCACGGCAGCAAACGCGTGGCCGCCCACGCCCTCAATCCCCGACGGGGTGCACACACCACCACGCCCGAGCACATGCCGGCCTCGCACCGGGCGCACCTGCAGTGGACGCCGGCCAAGCTCATCGCCTGGGGTGAGCGCGTGGGCGCGGCCACCGCCGCCGTGGTGCGCTGGCAGATGGAGCACCGCCAGCATCCCGAGCAGGGTTACCGCTCCTGTCTGGGCCTCATGCGCCTGGGCCGTGAGTACGGGGCTGACCGGCTGGAGGCCGCCTGTGCGCGGGCGCAGTCGATTCGCTCACCGTCCTACAAGAGCATCGCCTCCATCCTGGGCTGCGGCCTGGACCAGCGGCCGCTGGATGCGCCGATGGCCGCACAGGCGAGCCTGCCGCTGCACGAGAACGTGCGCGGGCCGGGCTACTACCACTGAACTCCAACGTGCAAGCAAACCTAACAAGGAAGAACCATGCTCAACGAACAGACCTTGAACCAACTGCGCGCCCTGCGCCTGGACGGCATGGTGGCCGCCCTCAGCGACGCGGCCACCCACATCACGGCCAGCGAGCTGCCCTTTGAACAACGCCTGGCGCTGCTGGTGCAGCGCGAGGTGGACTGGCGTGACAGCAAGCGCCTGGAGCGCCTGTTGAAGGCGGCCCGCCTGAAGGTCTCCAGTGCCTGCCTGGAGGACATCGACTGGCGCGCCAGCCGGGGCCTGAGCCGAGAGGTCATCACCAGCCTGGCCGGCGGGGACTGGCTGCGCCATGGCCACAACGTGCTGCTCACCGGCGCCACCGGGTGCGGCAAGACGTGGCTCGCCTGCGCACTGGGGCAGCAGGCCGCGCGCCTGGGCTTCTCGGTGCTCTACACCCGCGCGCCACGGCTGCTGCAGGAGCTGCACGTGGCCCACGGCGATGGCAGCCTGGGCAAACGGCTGGCGCAACTGGCGCGGCTGGACCTGCTCATCCTGGACGACTTCGGCATCGCGCCGATTGCCGCGCACGAGCGAAACGACCTGCTGGAATTGCTGGACGACCGGGTGGGCACGCGCTCGACGCTCATCACCAGCCAGTTGCCGGTGACGGCCTGGCACGCCTGGCTGGACGAGCCCACGCTGGCCGACGCCATCCTGGACCGCATCGTGCACGGCTCGCACAAGATAGCCCTCAAGGGCGAGTCGATGCGCAAGCTCACCAAGGCCGTCTGAGCCGGCCGCGCCGACCGCCATTCCACGCTGATGGCGGACACTTCGGCTACGATTTGAGCGTCACTCAGGACACCCGCGCAACGTGTCCGCCATCGCCTGGAACGCTGTCCGCGATGGGAATGGAATCACTGTCCGCCATCAGTGGAATGCGCAGATTGGCCATCGGTGAGTCCTCGCCGGTGAACGTCAGCCCTTCTTTGACGAACTCCATGCGCACGCCCCGTTGTGTCAGCCCTTGGACGATGCGGCGCAGGTCATCAAGGTTGCGTGCCAACCTGTCCATGCTATGCACCACCACGGTGTCGCCCTCGCGGACGAAGGCCAGCAGCCTTTCAAGTTCGGGACGTTGTGTGTCCTTGCCTGAAGCCTTATCGGTGAATACCTTGCCGACTTCTATTTGTTCCAGTTGTCGATCAGGATTCTGGTCGAAGCTGCTGACGCGGACGTAGCCGATACGTTGACCTTGCAAGATGCCTCCAAAGGTAAAAATGTCAGGATGAAATCTATTACCCTTGACTGAATGGGCGGTCTCAAATCTGAAGTGCAACACCCTCACCAAGGGTAATGTACGCAAATGGGAACGAGATACGAGCACTTGCAGCCAGAAGACAGAGTGACGCTGGCATCGCTGCGCCAGCAGGGCTGGAGCATCAGGGCCATAGCCCGCCTTCAAGGCCGCAGCCCCAGCACCATCAGCCGTGAGTTGCGGCGCAACGCCTGCCACGGCGGTTACGCCAGCGCGCCTGCGCAGCGTCTGTGCCAGCTGCGGCGCATTCAGGCCAAGCCATACCCCAAGCTGCACAGCTGCGGGGCGTTGTGGACTCTTGTGACCACCATGCTGTGCTGGCTGTGGTCGCCCCAGCAGATTGCACGCACACTCCAGCGCATGTATCCCCAGGACCCAACCATGCATGCCTCGCACGAGAGCATCTACACCGCCATCTATGCATACCCACGCGGTGAGTTGCGCCGCCAGCTCATCGCACTGCTGCGCCAAGGCAAGAGTACACGCCGCCCGCGTTCAGCAGGCTCTGATCGGCGTGGTCAGATTCCAGACATGGTCTCTATCCATGTTCGCCCACCCGAGGTCAATGATCGCGTGATCCCGGGGCATTGGGAGGGGGATCTGATCAAGGGTGCTGGCAACCAATCGGCGGTGGGTGTGCTGGTAGAGCGCTCAACGCGCTTGGTGCTGCTGTGCAAGATGCCTGACGCATCCGCAGACAGTGCGCTGGCCGCGTTCACCAACAAGCTGCGCCAGATCGCACAGCCGATGCGCCAGACGCTCACCTACGACCAGGGCAAGGAGATGGCCCGGCACAAGGAACTCGCCCAAGCCCTTGGCATGCGGGTGTACTTTTGTGATCCGCACAGCCCTTGGCAAAAAGGCAGTTGTGAGAACACGAATGGGCTGCTGCGCCAGTTCATGCCCAAGGGCACAGACCTGAGCATGCATGACCAGGATGCGCTGGACTCCATGGCCGATCTGATGAACAACCGTCCTCGTCAGACTCTCGGCTGGGATTCTCCCTACCAGGCTTTTCAGCGATTCATGGCGGCTATCGCCGAGAAAAGCTCCGCTACCATTCATTGAATATCAACCAGCGGTGTTGCACTTCAGATTTGAGACCGCCCGTGCATAGCCGTTCAATCCCCAGTTTTGGGCGCGAGCCGTCTCGCCTACGACAAAGACTAATAAACGTGGCCGACTGCCTTCGGGCCTGACTGTTGCAACGGCATCAGCTCCAATGGGTATTTTTTCGGCGGACTGCGTGATAGAGGAACCTGTCAGTGCCTTCGGCAAACCCACCAGATAGTTTCCCGGTGTAATCAAGTATCGCACTTCGCGATGATTTCTCATCAGTGCGGACATGTCCTGAAATGACAGCATGACACCGCCCGAAATCATCAGTGTCGAAAACAGCATCAATCCCATACGCCACACGGTTGCTTTCAGCCAAGTACGCCCGAGCAATCGGATTCGCCAAAGAAAAATAATCGGAACTACTGCCAGTAGGCTTAGTGGAGCAATCAATGCAGGCGTCAGTAGCTCGCGACTTTCCTTGAAGTCTGTGGCTAGAACATTGCGCAACATGCTCGAATCGAGGTAGATATGAAAGCTGCGCATGTAATGTGTTGCGAGGGCAGAGGCAACAAAAAGCACCGCAAGTAAAACCTTGGCATTCCAGCGCCACACAACCAAACTCAACAGCAGACTGTGAATTCCCACCAGAAACAGCAGTACGGATGTACCCATGCGTAAGCTGGACTGGACGCCTAAGGCGCTACTCCAAAATAGACCATTGCAGGCTAGTGCAAAGAAAATACTGGTCATCAAGATCAGCCACTCGACGCTGCATTGTGGTCGCCAATGGCTTAGGTCCTTGAGGTTTGCAGTTCTGAATCGCGGCATCAGACCGAGAGCCTGTTTGAAAGTTCTCATGCTTGGAACCCCGATGAATAGACATCGCCTGAGCCATCAACAAACCAGCGTTGCCAGACCATGAAAAGACCCAAGGCAACGACCCAACAAATCAGGAGCGTCCACAAGTCATGGGAAAGGAAGTGGGCTCCGCGCACCTGCTGGGTCCATCCAAAGATGGCACCTATCATCAAACTTGCAGCCAAGGCCATCCAACGCCAGGCAGGACGAACCATCAAGGTAAAGAAATATAGGCTGACCCATGCATATCCGGCACTTGCATGCCCTGCGGGAAAGCACACACCGCGCGGCATACCGGGCGGGCGTGTTTCAAACAGGCCCACAAACACTCGCGCTCCGCCATAGCGCACCAAGTTCCAGGGGCAATCCATGTTAGTGAACGATTTCAGCGCCGAAACCGTCAGTGCCCCGATCAAGTACGCACAAAAAAGATACAGTAGCGGCCAGCGTAGGTATGCCGAGCATTTGTTGCTACGTTTTTTTCTCCAAGCCCAGATGCACGTTGCTGCAACCGCAATTGCCAGGAAGGTGGAAAGATTCTTCCCACCACGATGCAGCAGGTTGCTGGTTAGCCAGGCATCCCGCAAAGCCCATCGGCTGCCCTGCAAGCGATAGAGATGATCGGCGACCCAGAAGTCCCCACCGCCATCCATCAATAGACTGCTGATGATCAGCGCCGCACCCGCTGGTAGCGCTAAATGAGTGATTAAGAATCGAGGTGCGAATGGTGCGTTGGATAGTGGGGCGTTGCCCAGTAGTCGGGATTCATTGAGGGGCATCGGCATGTGCCTCCTTCGAATGCCACAGCGCATGCGCATCGATACGCACCAGTGCTGACGCTTGCAGCGCATCGATGCGAGCCTGTGCCTCACCGAGGCGTGTCTGGCGCAGGTTTCGCAACGTCAAGAGGTATTCGGCCAAGGGGGCCTCTCCCAGTTCCCAAGCTCGCCGCGTGCGGTTGCTGGCCGTGGTCTGCGCGGCCAGCGCCTGCGCGAATGACTGCCACTGCGTGCGCTTACTTTCAGCTGCCTGCGCGGCTACCCACGCACTTTGCTCCACCGCGCGCCGCACGCCGAGCGCCTCTGCCTCTGCGGCAGCTGCGTTGGCGCTTTCCGTGGCAGCCATTGCACTGCGATAGTCAGTGCCAAATGGCACCGTCAGGACAACGCCAATGACACGTTCCGTCCCACCGCGTTCAGACATCATCCGTACCCCGACTGTGGGGTCGGGCGTGCGGTTGGCGCGAGCTCGCTCGGCCACCTTGGCAAGGCGCGCTGCCTCTCCATCGGCAATGCCGATTTCGACGCTTTGTCGCACAATTCGCGCCAGCCACTCCTGTACCCCGCCCGGCAAAGGATCGGGATCTGGCAGCGTGGATGGCCGCGCGGGAATCTCAATGCCCGGGAACTCGATCACCATCGTTTGTCGTGCTGCCCGTTCTGCGTCGCGCGCAGCGCTAACCTGGGCTGCAAGCATCGCGCGTTCGGCTTGCAGAACGTCGCTGTCCCGCTGCGCTGCATCGCCCAGGGCCACGCGGCGGGCCATTGCTTCCTGCTCACGTCTAAGCAACTTTTCCTGAGCTTGCATCTCGTCGGCTACGACGAAACTGCGCAGCCATCCGGCCCAGACTTCCAACAGTCGCCTTGCCATTTGGTGCTCGGCATCTTCAAGGCGCATATCGGCCACCCTACGGGTGCGGCTGCCGATGTCCCGATCTATACGCGCCTTGTTTGGCAAGCGAACAGCACGGCTGAGCTGGATTTCCCATTCGTTGTAGCGACGCGCTTCGTTGGTCACGTTGCGACGTTGTAGGCCACTACTGAGTTCAAATTCGTGGCTACCGGCTTCAAGGGCGCTTTGCGTGGCGGCCGCCGCGTCCAAGCGAGCGGCTGCGGCATTCACGACCGGCTGGATTTTTATCGCCGCTTCGACTTGCGCCTGCGCAGGCAGCCACGAAAGATCATCGGCGCGCGCTTGCGCGGGATGAAATGTCAAAGCCGCGATAGCCACCATGACGGCACCAGTCGGTAGTACCAGGCTGCATCCTTTGTTTTTACTCGTCATACCAGTCTTCCACTTGCCAACACCGACTCCACCCACCAGCGGACATCGCTAGACGCGATGCGCTGGCGCAGATGCGCCAGGACCTGTTCCAGTTGTTCATATTCGATCAACACCCAAATGACGCGCCGATCCACACGGCCGCGAACCTTCTCGCGAATGGACGCGCGCGCGAAGTCGCCGGTATGCCCTTCGGCGTGCAACAGGGTGAACCCTGGCAGCACCGGGTCGGCCATCAGGGCATCGGTGACGGCGTCTTCGAGCGTGGGTGGAAACACCAGATTCAGGCGCACCAGTTGCGCTTCTTTCAATCCGTTCATGCGTGGACTCCTTGTTGTGAGGAGATGGCCTGGCCGAATCGCCGGTACAGCACCGGCAGCAGGACCAGGGTCAGCGCAGTGGAACTGACCAGTCCGCCAATCACCACGATGGCGAGTGGGCGCTGGATCTCAGAGCCAGGGCCACTGGCCAGCAGCAGGGGCACTAGGCCAAAGGCGGTGATGGAAGCCGTCATCAGCACGGGGCGCAACCGTCGCAGCGAACCTTCGCGCACCACCTGTTCCATGGGCAGGCCTAGCGCGTGCAGGTGGTTGAAGTGCGTCATCAGCACCAATCCGTTGAGCACGGCGATGCCCAGCAGCGCGATGAAGCCGACCGAAGCAGGCACCGACAGGTACTGCCCCGACAGCCACAGCGCCGCCACGCCGCCGACCATGGCAAACGGCACGTTGCCGAGGATGAGCGCGGCCTGCCGCACCGAGCCGAAGGTCATGAACAGCACGAAGAAAATCAGTCCCAGGGCCACCGGCACCACCATGCCAAGGCGGGCCGCTGCGCGTTGCTGGTTCTCGAACTGCCCACCCCATTCGACGCGGTAGCCGGGCGGCAGCGGCACGTCGCGCACCACGGCGGCGCGCGCTTCATCCACGAAGCCGACCAGATCGCGCCCACTCACGCTGGACTGGATCAGCGCGAAGCGCGAGCCGTTCTCGCGCCGCACCAGCACGGGGCCATCAGTGGTGGCGATGCGCGCCAGCGAGGTCAAGGGGATTTCGCCCTGATCGCCACGGGCGAGCTGCAAGTCCTTGAACCGCTCGGCCGATCCGCGCAGCCGGGCATCCCCGCGCACCACGATGGGCGTGCGCCTGTCCGGCTCGATCACCAGCCCGGCCGGCACGCCTTCGAGCTGCGCGCGCAGCTCGTCCTGAACCTGCGTCACGGCCAGTCCGGCGCGCCCCGCCGCCTGCGCATCCACCTTCACCTGCAGGTATTCCACGCTGTCGCTGGCCTGGGTGAGCACGTCGCGCGCACCGGGCACTTTCTCGATGCGAGCGGCCATGCGCTGCGCCAGATCGCCCAGCGTTTGCAGATCAGGGCCGAATAGCTTGACGGCCACGTCGCCCCGGCTGCCGGTGAGCATTTCCGAGATGCGCATCTCGATGGGCTGGGTAAAGCCGAATTCCAGGCCGGGGAAGGCATCCATCACCTTGCGTATCTCGGCACTCAACGCGTCCTTGTCGGCTGCATGCCAATCCTTGCGCGGTGCGAGCTGCATGAACAGGTCGGTTTCGTTCAGGCCCATCGGGTCGAGCCCCAGCTCGTCGGAGCCCACCCGCCCGATGCTGTGCCGCACCTCGGGCACCGCCGCACCGATGGCCTTCTGCACTGCCAGGTCAATCTCCAGCGAGCGCTGCAACCCGATGGACGGCGGCTTTTGCAGTTGCAGCAGGATATCGCCCTCGTCCATCGTCGGCATGAACGCCTTGCCCGTGCCGAGGTAGGCCACCACACCCAATGCCAGGGCCGCGATGGCGACCGCCGATGCGCGTAGCGGGTGGTGAAGCGCAGCCTCCAGCAGCGGTTGGTACAGGCGCGTGGCCCAGCGCATCACCCACGGCTCGGTGTGAGCGTGTTCCTTGAGCAGCAGCGAGGCCAGCACCGGCACCAGCGTGAGCGACAGCAGCAGCGAGACGCCCAGGGCGAATACGATGGTCAGCGCCACCGGCACAAACAGTTTGCCTTCCAACCCTTGCAGAGTGAGCAGGGGCATGAAGGTCAGACAGATGATGAGGATGCCCGAGGCCACAGGCATGGCGACCTCGCGCGCCGCGGCGAATATGCGGTGCAGGCGCGGCTGGTGCGCACTGGGCGCGTGCGGGTCGAGCCGACTGACGGCGTTTTCCACCACCACTACGGCAGCGTCCACCAGCATGCCGATGGCGATCGCGAGGCCCCCCAAGCTCATCAGGTTGGCGCTCATGCCGACCAGACGCATCAGCAAGAAGGTGCCCAGTGCCGCCAAAGGCACCATCACCGCCACAACCAGCGCGGCGCGAAGCTCGCCGAGGAACAGAAGCAGCAGGATAACGACCAGTACCGTCGCTTCCAGCAAGGCGCTTTCCACCGTGCCCACGGCGCGCTCGATCAGCGTGCTGCGGTCATAGAACGGCACCACCTTGACGCCGGGCGGCAGGCTGGGAGTCACCTCGTCCAGCCGGGCTCGAATGGCTTTGACCAGCGCCGAGGCATCGGCCCCGCGCAGCGCCACCACGATGCCTTCCACCGCTTCGCCCGCGCCGTCCCGGGTGACGGCGCCATATCGCGTCACGCCTTCGATGCGCACCTGGGCCACGTCGCCCAGGCGAACTGGGGCCGTACCATTGGCCCCCGCGCGCAGGATCAGACGGGATAAATCGTCCAAAGTGTGGATCGCGCCTTCGGCGCGCACGATCAGCGTGTCTTCGCCTGCATCCAGGCGGCCCGCACCGTCATTGCGGTTGTTGCGGCCGATCGCCGTGATGACATCAGAGAAGCTGAGGCCCGCAGCGGAAAGCCGTGCGCGATCCGGCACCACAGCAAAGCTCTTGGCTTCTCCACCCAGCACGTTGACATCAGCAACACCGGGCAGCGTGCGCAGGGCCGGGCGCAGCGTCCAGTCCAGTAGGGCGCGGCGCTCGCTCAACGTGAGGCCACCGCCTTCGATGGTGAACATGAACACGTCCGACAGCGGTGTCGAAATCGGCGCCAGCCCGCCGCTGACGCCTTCGGGGAGGCTGCCCGAAACGCCGGCATAGCGTTCAGCCACCTGCTGACGCGCCCAGTAGATGTCGCTGCCTTCGGCAAAGTCCAGCGTGATGTCGGCTATGGCGTACTTGGCCGTGGAGCGCAGCATCACGCCCCGCGGCACACCGAGCAACTCCATCTCCAGCGGCGTGATCACGCGCGACTCCACCTCCTCGGGCGTCATGCCAGGGGCCTTGATAATCAGCTTGACCTGCGTGGGGGAAATATCTGGATAGGCGTCGATCGGCAGTTGCAGGAAGGCCGCCAGGCCCGCACCCGCCAAAGCCAGCACGCCAAGCAGTACCAGCGCACGTTGGCGCAGGGAAAATTCAATCAGACGGGACAACATGCGTGGTCGCCCCTCATTGCAATGGAATCATGGATTTGAGCAGTGCCGTACCGCGCACGACGACCTGCATGCCTGCCGCAAGCGGCGCAGTGTCTGGCGAGACTGCACGCACGGCGCTTGACGCCTCTGATTCGTCTTGCCCCAGCAGTTGCACCGGAACAGCGCGGACGCGTAGGTCGCCTTGCTTGTCTTGCGATGACGGCTCAGCAACGTAGACCACGTGGGCGCTGCCCGCTGGCAGCAGTGCGGACGATGGCATGCTCAAGGTGCCCTGCGGTGCTGGCAGCAACAGCGCGACACTGATCTGCTGCCCGGCCGCATAGCGGTCTGCCCCTGCCTGATCTGCATCGACGCGGGCACGTACCCGCAGGCTCTGACTACTGAGGTCAGTGTCGCCACCAACAGCCGTCACGCGAGCGATCGTGCCATCGGGAAGACGCACTTCCAAGCCTGGGTGGAGATCTGAGCGCCAGCGCAGCGGAACCACGACGCTGACATCCAGAGGGCCAGGCTGAGCCACTGTAAAGGCGATGTCGAGCGGCGCGACCGCCTGCCCGAGGCTCAGGTGACGGCGCATCACCCGCCCGGACAAAGGCGCCAGCAATTCATACTCGCCGGCCTGCCCGCCGCTAACGGGTCGAAGCCGTGCGAGGGCGCCATTGGCCTCTTGCAACGTACTTTGCGCAGCCGCCGCGCGCGCTTGGGTTTGCTCGTTGCGCGTGGCTGGGATAATGCCCTCGGCCAGGAGCGTGGCATCGCGCCGGGCCTGCGCCGTAGCCACCGCCGCTTCGGTGCGGGCACGCGCCAGATCGGCTTGTGCTGCCAGAACGTCCTTGCTCTGGATGCGTGCCAGAGCTTGTCCTTGACGCACCGCAGCGCCTTCGTCGACCAAAACGCGCGTCACCACACCGCCATATGGCGCCACGACCTGCGCGCTGGCCGAGAGTGGTGCCACCGTCTGCGCGGGTAAGCCATCCAGCGGTATCACTGCGGCATCCTTGACGAGTGCTGTTTCCACATCCTGCGCGCGAAGCTGAGCGGCGTTGAGGTGAACGCCGCCAGCGTTCAGTTGGGCGGCAGCCTCGCTCGCGTCTTTATCGGCTACGGTTGTCTGCTGCGTTGTCCAAGCCCACAAGCCGTACCCTGCGGCAGCCAGAACTGCCACACTAACGACGGACAGGGCCAGGGTCTTGGTTCGGTTGGCGGTGCCCGCCGTTGTCAAGGTCGGGAAGCTCATGCTTGTGCCGCCCCAAACGACGTAAAGCAGAGCAGAGAGCACACAACGCGAATTAAAGATCCTTCGCATATGAAGCGATGCGCGAGGTAAATGAGGCGAAACATGTGGTCGATCTCTTGTAAATGATCGGCTCATGTTCTTCGGTGAAGCTTTGAGAAAGCTTTGGAGAAAGCGAAATTTGCTCAGTACGATGTATTTCGGCAAAACGCCTGCTTTGAGCAGCAAGCAATCGATAAACTGATTTATCAGTAACTTGCTCTGATATGCCAGTGCTGCGCCTTTGCTACCTCAAACATCGGAGCCATACACCATGAATGTCAGGAATTCCGAATACCGTTTCAGTCCTCTGGTCATAGGACTGCATTGGCTGACCGTGCTTCTCATCATCGCGGTCTATGCGAGCATGGAGCTGCGCGGTCTGGCACCGAAGGGCAGCGCCTTGAGAGACGCCATGAAGTCCTTGCACTACCTGCTGGGCCTCAGCATTCTGGTGATCGTCGTGATCCGTATCGGGGTGCGCATCCAGGCGGGCGTGAAGCCCGCGATCCAACCACCCATGCCCCGCTGGCAGGCCACGCTCGCCGATGTCATGCACTATGCGCTCTACAGCTTCATGCTCGCCATGCCGCTGCTCGGATGGCTCACCTTGAGTGCGGCGGGCAAGCCGATTGTTCTGTTTGGCTTGCCCATTTCCTTTCTGATCGGCACCGACGTTGCTTTGTCGCGCCAACTCAAGGATGTCCATGAGGCGCTGGCGACATTGGGCTATGTCTTGATCGGATTGCATGCGATGGCGGCGCTGTTGCACCACTACGTCATGCGTGACAACACACTGGTTCGCATGCTTCCCGGTCATCGCACCTGAACTGCTGGCCTTGGGCTGCTTCACATGGATTTGATTTTTCAATGACAAAATTTCATCATCGCGCTCACCCTGAAAGTCATCGCACTGAACATATCGGATGGCTACGCGCAGCTGTTCTGGGTGCCAATGACGGCATCATTTCCACGGCCAGCCTAGTTGCAGGCGTGGCTGCGGCCCATGCAAGCCATGCCAGCATCATGACCACGGCCATCGCGGGGTTGGTAGCCGGTGCCATGTCCATGGCTGCAGGCGAATTCGTATCGGTCTATTCACAAGCTGATACGGAGAAGGCGGATCTGGCGCGGGAACGTGATGAACTGAAGAACAGTCCGGAAGCCGAACATCGCGAACTCACGGCCATCTATGTTCGGCGTGGCCTGGATCATCGACTCGCGGATCAGGTCGCCACGCAATTGATGGCGCATGATGCGTTGGGCGCGCACGCGCGCGATGAATTGGGCATTTCTGAAACCTTGAGCGCTCGCCCGCTGCAAGCCGCCATGGCGTCCGCTGGAAGCTTCGCCGTGGGTGCGGCCATGCCGCTGGCCGTGGTTCTGTTGGCGCCGGAGCAGAGCCTGCTCTATTGGATCGTCGCGACGGCGATTGTCTTCCTGGCCCTGCTCGGCGCTGCGGCTGCTGCCGTGGGTGGTACGCCGCTGTTCAAAAGTGCACTGCGCGTCGCGTTCTGGGGCACATTTGCCATGGCGGTGACAGCGGGCGTGGGAGCCATGTTCGGCACCGCGGTGTAAATCTGCGTCAATCTCAGAGCAGCGCTGGCCAAGGGCCAAGCCGCGCGGACAGCCGACCGTTGTCCAGTGAGAACGCCAGCGGCAGGTCTATGGCATGCGCGAGCGCCAGGGCCAGTGCAAGTCCCAACCCGGCGTGGTGCGCCGTGCCACCTTCGGAATCCTTGCGCCAGAAGCGAAGGCCGAATTGATCCAGATCGGATGCCAGCAAATTGGGAGCTGTGTTGACGATGGTCAACATCCAGCCGGAAGCTTCGCGCTCCAGCCCGCATTGAATGTCGTCGCCTTCGGGCGCGTATTCAATGGCATTGCGCAAGAGGTTGGAGACGATGCGTTCGATCACGCCCTGATCACTTTGCACCCATGCCGATTCAGGCAAAGTCACGCGGATGGGTGACTTGGGTGCCATTTGCTGGACGTTAAGTCCCGCCAGCAACTCTCGCAGCAAAGCAGTTAGATCCAGAGGATCCAGCGCCATTGTGTGTTGGCCGGACTCAAGTCGCGCCAACAACAGCAGAGTGTCCACACTGCGCTGCATGCGTGAACTGGCCTGGATCATTGCATTCAGGGCGCGCTGGATTCGGGCCGGGTCGGCATCGATCAAAGCGCTTTCTGCGCTGATGCGGATTTCCGCCAGGGGCGTGCGCAACTCGTGGGCCACATCGCGGGAGAAGCGGCGCTCGCGGACAATGGCCACATACAGGTGATGCAAGCCCTGATTGAAGGCTTCGGCAAATGGACGCAGTTCACGGGGAAAGTCCGCTCCGATCCGCGCAATCGGCCGATCCGAACGCAGATCGGCCAGTTGCTCGCCGACCCGCTCCAGCATGACCACGATATGCCGAACCATGAGCAGCGCCAGGCCCGTCGCTAGCAGCGTTGCCAGCACAATACCGCCCAAGAGCGCAAAGTGGATGCGCCGCTCGGTTTGATCCCAATCCCGGCGTTCTGTTGCGACGACTAATAGCTGAGACCTCTCTCCAGTTACCGACACGCGCGTCGCCAGCGCGCGGCCCGCGTGGCCATCCGGAAGTGTCACGTCGTAATAGCGCGGGGTGCCTTGCTCCACCGGGCCAAGCGATAGCTCGGCGCCTGCACTGCTGGGAGAGCGTAGCAAGGCCCGGTGGGTCTGCGAATCGAAGACCGTGAAGAACTCGGTATACCCGCCAGGCTCATATTCCGGCATGAGGCTTTCGAGCTTTCTCGCATCCAACTCCTGCAGCACGCGCCCCACCGCCGCTGATCGTTGCATCAGGGTGGTATCCATCCGTCGATAGATTTCGTGGTCAATCCAGTAGTCGAGGACGGGAAACAGGATCGCGAAGGTTCCTCCAATGCAGATCACCAAGCTGGCAGCCAGCCGCCGCTGCAAGGACCAGGATCCGCCTTGACTCGCATCAGAAAGGGCTTCGGAATCGGGACGTACCATCGTTCAGGGCAGGATGTAGCCGAAGCCACGGCGTGTCACGATCAGTTCATCCAGGCCGCACAGGGCAAGCTTGGTTCGCAAGGTGCTGACGATCACCTCTACCACTTTGTCCGATGCATCGCTGCGGCTGTCGTACAAATGTTCAAAAATCTGCGAGCGCGACAGCGTGGCGCCGCGCCGACGCAGCAGCAAGTCGAGCAGTCCATACTCCTTCGGCGTGAGCCCAAGATCAATGCACTTGAACCTCGCGATGCGCGAGCGCGGATCGACCTCCAGATCGCCGTGGCGCAGAACTGGAACGTCCCGTTGCGGCGGACGCCGTACTAGCGCCCGCAGGCGAGCCAGCAGTTCGGCTAGCTCGAAGGGTTTTGTCAGGTAGTCATCGGCACCCGCATCCAAGGCCCGCACCCGGTCGTCGAGCAGTTCGCGCGCGGAGAGCACCAACACCGGTGCGGCATGGGCCTCCCGGCCCAATGCGCGCAACACGCCAAAGCCGTCCAGCCGGGGCAGCATCAAGTCCAGAATGATGGCGTCGTACCGGTAGCTGGCAAGAAACTTCAGCGCGGACACGCCATCGGCTGCTGTATCGCAGGCATAGCCTTCCGACTGAAGGCTCTGGCTCAGGGCTTCGGCCAGCGTTTGCGAGTCTTCCACGATCAATACGCGCATGTGCTTTCTTCCATTCAGCGCATCTCGAAAAGCTCCTGGTGGAACGCCTCCGGCTCCAGCCCCTGGGCCAGCAGGTCGGCGCGCAACGCGCGGCCGAAGGCCGTGGGGCCGCAGAACCAGACGCTGGCGTCTTTCCAACCCGGCACCATGGCACGCAGGCGTTCACCCGTCAGGCGACCGTTCTGCTTGTCGATGAGCAGGTGCAGCACAACGCCGGCCGCCTGGCTGTCGGCGCGCAGTTTCTCGATGGCCTGCGGATCAACGTCGCTCGTAGGATGAAACAAATCGACCGGGCGTGCGTCTTGGCCTTTATGCTGCGCCAAATACTTCATGCGCGCAATGAATGGCGTGATACCGATGCCGGCGCCGATCCAGATCTGGCGGGCCTTCTCGTCGTCGAAAGTGAAGCAGCCGTAAGGCCCCTCGACCGTTACCTGGTCGCCTACCCGTAGGCGCTCAGGCAGCCGGCGGGTGTGGTCGCCCAGCGCCTTGGTGATGAAGGTAATGCGCCGGTCTTCCGGCACCCAGGCTGAGGCTAGCGTGTAGGGGTGCGGGCCTTCTTTCGGGTTGGACATGGCGAAGGCAAACTGTCCGGGCCGGTGGCCGGGCCAGCCCGGGTCCATCCGCAGGGTGGTTTCCAGCACGTTCAGCGCAGGGTAGGTCTGCAGCGATTCGATGACACCGTGCGCGGTGCGCTGCGCACCGACTCGGCCCAGCAGCACCCACACCGCCGATACCGTGCCGCTCGCCAGCAGCATAGCCAAAGCCCAGCCCACGGGCTGGGCCCAGTAGGAGAACTGCACCAACACCAAGGTGTGGAAGGCCAGCACCAAGTAGATCGCTGCCATCCAGTGGTGCGTCTTGGCGAACAGCCGGTAGGGAAAGCGCTTAACCAAAGCCAGCACCAGTAGCACGGCGACGGCGTAGAAGGCCCATTCGCCCAAGTCCTCGGCCAGTCCACGCCAGCCACGCAGCGCCGATTCAATGGAGCCCATTGAATCAGCCGTTGCGCGGGGCTTGCGCGCGGGGCGCGTCAGCCAGCCCCAGCCTACGGCCCATTTAGTACCCTGCGCCCACAGCCAGTGTACTGTTGCAGCGGCCAGAGCAGCGATGCCGAGCCACTTGTGCAGGCGGTATATCTTGTCCAGTCCGTTCAAGCTGGGCTCCAGCCACGCCGGGCGCGTGGCCAACATCATCGCCACGGACATCGCGCCGATGGCCAGTACGCCGCTGTATTGAATCCATACCGTTCGCAGGGCGAAGTAGTTGGACTGTGCAGGCCAGAGCGTATCGGTAAAAAGCCGGCGGTCTCAAATCTGAAGTGCAACACCGCTGGTTGATATTCAATGAATGGTAGCGGAGCTTTTCTCGGCGATAGCCGCCATGAATCGCTGAAAAGCCTGGTAGGGAGAATCCCAGCCGAGAGTCTGACGAGGACGGTTGTTCATCAGATCGGCCATGGAGTCCAGCGCATCCTGGTCATGCATGCTCAGGTCTGTGCCCTTGGGCATGAACTGGCGCAGCAGCCCATTCGTGTTCTCACAACTGCCTTTTTGCCAAGGGCTGTGCGGATCACAAAAGTACACCCGCATGCCAAGGGCTTGGGCGAGTTCCTTGTGCCGGGCCATCTCCTTGCCCTGGTCGTAGGTGAGCGTCTGGCGCATCGGCTGTGCGATCTGGCGCAGCTTGTTGGTGAACGCGGCCAGCGCACTGTCTGCGGATGCGTCAGGCATCTTGCACAGCAGCACCAAGCGCGTTGAGCGCTCTACCAGCACACCCACCGCCGATTGGTTGCCAGCACCCTTGATCAGATCCCCCTCCCAATGCCCCGGGATCACGCGATCATTGACCTCGGGTGGGCGAACATGGATAGAGACCATGTCTGGAATCTGACCACGCCGATCAGAGCCTGCTGAACGCGGGCGGCGTGTACTCTTGCCTTGGCGCAGCAGTGCGATGAGCTGGCGGCGCAACTCACCGCGTGGGTATGCATAGATGGCGGTGTAGATGCTCTCGTGCGAGGCATGCATGGTTGGGTCCTGGGGATACATGCGCTGGAGTGTGCGTGCAATCTGCTGGGGCGACCACAGCCAGCACAGCATGGTGGTCACAAGAGTCCACAACGCCCCGCAGCTGTGCAGCTTGGGGTATGGCTTGGCCTGAATGCGCCGCAGCTGGCACAGACGCTGCGCAGGCGCGCTGGCGTAACCGCCGTGGCAGGCGTTGCGCCGCAACTCACGGCTGATGGTGCTGGGGCTGCGGCCTTGAAGGCGGGCTATGGCCCTGATGCTCCAGCCCTGCTGGCGCAGCGATGCCAGCGTCACTCTGTCTTCTGGCTGCAAGTGCTCGTATCTCGTTCCCATTTGCGTACATTACCCTTGGTGAGGGTGTTGCACTTCAGATTTGAGACCGCCCAGCGCAAAAAACCAGAACGTCCAAATTATTCTCTTCATCGTGGATTTGCCCCAAATTCTGCGGAAGGCGCATGCGGCACTGGTCGGAAACCATCAATCCATATACGCGATAGCGTGCCTTTGAATGTGGCCGTGTATCCGAAATTACAGATAATTCTAATTTTGACATCCCAACCTTTGGTAACGCTTTGGATTGATCACCCATCTATGGATAAAATCTAATTTTGCCCACCGGCTTGTGGCTTTACCTTGACTCAAGAAATGGTTGGCCCCCGATGCCGCCCAATCTCCCAGGACGCCCCGCCGCCGCGAACCGTCGCGGAAAGCTGCTGCCCCAATCGCTGTTCGATCACCGGCTTCCACGGCACCAGCGAGAAGCCCATGCCGTCATCAAGCATCGCGTAGCGCCCGCTGGCGAGCATGACGCTGCGCCGGTAGATGCCGGCCACGCGCTGCCCGTCGGCCACGGGCCGATGCTCCAGGCCCGTTTCGCCTGCAATGTCCTTCGCGGCCTGCGCCAGCTCCCGGTTGCGCAGCGTGCCCAGCAGGTTGCGCGCCAGGATCACGCGCTGCCCGCGCCGCTCGGCCAACCCCTGTTCGGCCAGGAAGTCGGTGCGCTGCTGCATGGCCTGTTTGGCCTCGCCGCCAAAGCCCAGGTCGCCCAGGCCCGAGCCGCCGCCGATCAGTTGCTGGTCGAGCCAGGTGGCCCCGATCACGCGGGCCTGCCGCTCGATGGGCAGGTGCGATTTCAGTTCCACGGCCACGCTTCCCAGGCGCTGCGCGTCGTACTGACGGCCACGCTCGGGCAGATCGTCCGGCACCTTCCATAGACCTTCGGCCACACGCTCCACGATGCCGGCGCGGCGCAAGGCTTCCAGTCGGCGGACATGGGCCGCGACGACTTCCTGCGGATCGCGGCCGGGCACGGCCTGCCCCTGGGCGATGGCGAGGTGATGGTCGGTACGGTACAAGCCATCGCTCGCCAGCGCGGCGATGTTCTTGTCCGCCGCGCGCACGTCGGCCGATCCTTTCACCTCCACCACGGCGCCGCTGGGATAGTTCGCCAGCTCGTCGCGGGCATTGAGCGCGACGTAGTGGGCCTTGCCGTCCACGCCGTCGATGACCAGATAGCCCCGGTCGCGCAGTTCGTCGGCCAGCCCCTTCGCGGCTACGCGGCCGAGAATAGTTCGGCCATCGTCGCCCGGCTCGAACACCGCCAGCTCGCGCGGCTGGCCGCTCATGGCCCGCTGGATGGTGCGGATGATGTCTCCACGCTCGCCCAGGGCGCGCAAGGTCTTCTCGGCATCGGCATGGACGGCCCAACTGCCGGGCTGCGTCTCGTCGACCAGGCCCAGGTGCTGCAAGCGTTGCAGGCGGCTGATCAGCAGCAGGCGCTGGCGTTGCAACGTCGGTTCGTTGAAGCGTTCGATCTGTACCCGGCCATCCTCGCCGGCCTCGCGTTTCAACGTGCGATCCAGGCTAGTCCACCGCTCTTGCTCCACCTCGCGCTGCAAGGTCTGCTGGATCTCCAGCTCGGTGCGTGGCCCCAGCCATTCGGTCGCCAGCTCGGCGGCGCGATGACGAAAACCATCAGTGATGTAGTCGCCCGCGATGATGAGGTCTTTGCCGGTGTCGTCGCGCCCGCGCACGATCAGGTGGGTGTGCGGGTTGTCGGTATTCCAGTGATCGACCGCCACCCATTCCAGCCGCGTGCCCAGGTCGGCCTCCATGCGTCCCATCAGGTGCCGCGTGTAGGTGCGCAGGTCTTCCAGCTCGGCCCCTTCCTCGGGCGAAACGATGAAGCGAAAGTGGTGCCGATCATCGGCGCAGCGCTCCTTGAATGCGTTCAGATCAGCTTCGTCGGTCTGCGGCCCATAGGCCCGACCCGGTTCGCCGTCGCGGCCCACGCCGTCGCGCTCGATGTAGCGCAGGTGCTTGGCGAGCGACTGCGGACTGGCCCGCTGCTGGTTGACCAGTAGTGTCTTGATGGTCACGCGCCGCGACATAGGCGTGAGCTTCGCCCCTGCGAAGCGCGCCGCCGTGTGGCCGCGTCCCAGGCGCGATCCGGGCCGCTGGCCGGTGCCCTTGCCACTGCCGCCAGGACGGCGCACCGTGGACTTGCCGCCGCTGGCCTTGCCTGCCTGCTGGAGCACCTTGGATACGAAGCCCTGGCCCCGGTTCTTCGGTGCGCTGGGGCGGATGCGGAAATCATCGTCGCGGCGGTTGGTCATGCCTGCGCTCCCTGCAAACTCTGGCGTGTCCGGGCGTGCGAAGCACGCGGACATGCCTGTATCGGTGCGTGCCTCACGCCCCAAGCGGCACGGCGGCAAAGCCGCTGCGTGCCTCGCCCCCCCACGTGCAGACTGGCTTTGCGGGCCGACAGGTGCCGCCCCCTTTTGTCTTGCCTTCCGCATTTGCCTCCCCCTGTCCCCCAGGTTCTCGATCCCGGCAACTGCGGCCCGGTGGCAAGGCTGCACCAGCAGCCAGCGCACCGGCGAACACGGCAATGGCCGCAGGCCAGCCGTGTTCGAGGCAAGACGCCTGCACGTGGGACGGCTGCGCCGGAGGCAGCGCGAAGTGCAGCGCGGATGCGCTCGCACTGCACGCGCGACGACATGACAACGGCCAGCAGAACGACACGCCCGATAGCACGATGATGCGCAGCGAATCGGTGGCCATCATGGGCGCGACTCCAGCCAGACGGGGCGCGCAACGCCGATCACGGAAGCTGCGCTGACCGGCCCGAAATACCGGCTATCGAACGACGCCGGATTGGTCACACTGAGGAGGAACAGCTCGCCATGCCGCAAGCGGTGGCATTGCTGCCGGGATGGCAGCGGCCGGCCCCAGCGATCGGCAGACAGCACGGCGGCTGAAGGCACGCCGTCGATGCGGACTTTGCCGTCAGCGATGCACACCTCTTGCGGCGCCACCGCGCCCACGCGCTTGAGCAGAGGAATGCGCGTCGGCAGGTAGCCGCGCTGCGCAGCGAGCGCGGCAGCCTCGGCAGGCAGCGGCACCAGCACGATGCTGCCTACCGACAACGGACGTGGTGGCGAGCTGGTGCGATGGTCGAGCGGATCGATGCGATACCAGCCGACCTCCACGCTGTCGGACGGGTTGTAGGTCAGGCGTGGCAGCGGATGCACGAAGGACGCCCAGGCCAGCGCAGCGAGGCCGCAGGCGGACAGGCCCGCCAGCACGAGGCGAGCGCGCACGCGCAAGCGAGGGTGCGGCGCGGTGCCGGAAGTGGAAACTGCGGTCATGGCAGCGCCCTCCCGGCCAGCCAGGCGGCGTGCCGCTCGGCGGTGTATTCGGGCAGCGGCAAGTGCGCTGCGAGCCGGTTGGCGAGCGTGCGCCAGTACGCGGGCGAGACGCCGACAGGCGTGATGCCCAGCGCCTCGATGGCGTCGATGCGCGCCAGCACGGCACGCACCGATTGCTCACCCTCGGCGTGCAGCAAGAGGCGCGCGCCGGGTTGCACGCCGGAGATGCGCTGCGCGCCATCCATCGGCATGCACGCCTGCATCACCATGAGCTGCCAGCGGATCGTGCCGTAGTCGTTGGCCTGCCAGCGGATGCGGCAGAGAACCGCATTCGGCGTGAACACCGCGCAGCGGCGCCAGCGGTCGAACCGGATGATGCGGGCAGGATCACCGAAGCGCAGGTAGAGGTCGAAGCGTTGGTCGATGTATGCGAGCGCAACGCGCGTCAGCGGTACGCCGTCGGCCACGCCGACAGGCGGGATGGACGGCGGTGCCGAAGCCGTCGAGGCGGGTGTGTTCATGAGGACTTCTCCGGGAATTCCCGCTCCAGCAGCGCGCGCAACAGATCGGCCACCGTCACGCCTTGCGTGAAGGCCGATACCTTGATGCGCGCCCGCATGGCGGGCGTGATGTCGAGGGTCAGGCGGGCCGTGTAGAGGTCGCCTTTCTGGAGGTCATCGGCACTGCCCTGGCGAATCCACGCCTCGGCGTGCGGATTCGCGGGCGGGCGAGCGCCGATGCCGATGCGCTTGCCCGTGCGCTTGCTGGCAGGAGTGCTCATGACGGCCACCGCAGCAGTTCATCGACCAGCGCGGTGATTTCGCGCGCGGCGGCGCTGTCTGGCGCCGTCTCGCGTGCAAGCCGGCCGGCGGCCACGCTGTCGGCAAACACGATGCGCTGATGCACTTCCGCGCGCAGCGCAGGAAGCGGCTGCTCGGCCAGCGCGCCGCGGGCCTCGCGTCCGATCACGGTGGTGCTCACGCGCCGGTTGATGACGAAGGCCGCGCGCAGCGCAGGCCGGAACACCTGCGCCTCACGGATCAGCGCCACCATCTCGGCGCTGGCCCACAGGTCGTAGGGGCTGGGCTGCACCGGGATCAGCACCCGCTCGGCCGCCAGCAGCGCGGAGCGCGCCAAGGCAGCGATCCTGGGTGGCCCGTCGATGACGACGTGATCGGCCCGCCTGGCGAGTTCTGGCGCTTCCTGGTGCAGCGTTTCGCGTGCGAGGCCCACGGCGCTAAATAGCCTTGGCAAACCTTGCTGGCTGCGGCGCTGTGTCCAGTCCAGCGCGGAGCCCTGTGGATCGGCATCCAGCAGGATGACCGACTGCCCGCGCATCGCCAGCTCGCCGGCGATGTGGGTGGCGAGCGTGGTCTTGCCCACGCCGCCTTTCTGGTTGAGCAGCGCGACGATCATGACCGGACCCTCCGTGTCGGAAAGCCCGCCTGTTGCCGCTGCGCTTCGCGTCCTGTGGCGGTTGTCCACCGAGGCGCGGCGCTGCTACTACCAGTTAGAGTATTTAAGTTAGGGAAGTTAGGAGAGGCCGAAACCCGCGCCAGTATTAGCTTTGCGGCCGGTTTTGTTGCCTGATAGCACGAGGATTCGTTGCCTGATAGCACGATACCTCTGTTGCCTGATAGCACGAGTCCGTCCACAGGCTGCGCAGCAGTTATCCCCGTGCCGTGGACGGCACGGGCCGGAACGTCAGCAGCGGCGAGGCAATGCCCGAGACGTACTCGATGCCCAACTGGTAGCCAGGCAAGGCTTGCCGCACCACCAGTGCGCGCAGGTCGGCGGCGAAGTCGTAGTACCGCGCCACGCTGCCCGACTTGCGGTACAGGTGCTGGAAGTCGAACTGCCAGCCGCCAGGCTGTCGCCCGCCGTGCTTGCGCACCAGGCGGTACAGCCATCGCTCGATCCCGCCCGTCAGCCGGAAATACGCCGGGTCGATGGTCAACACGAGGGCAGCATCGAGCACGCCCGCATAGAACCAGTCCGGCAGGATCAGTTCCAGCCCCAAGGGGGTGCCCTTGGCATCGGCCAGTTCCTTCCACTCGTTGATCCATGAGAAGCGATGCAGGCGCCGCCCGGTCGTCTCGCGGATCGACGTGGCCACGGTCGTGGACTGCAGCCGATCCAAGGCCGCCTTGAGGCGCTGGTAGTCGCGCAGCGACGTACCGCGCCCGATGAAGCGCAGGATCTCGTAGGGCGTGGCCTGCATCAGCCGCGACGGGCGCAAGCCCGCATCGCGGGCTTCCACAATCTGGCTTGCAGCCCAGATCAGGATGTCCGCATCCCAAATCGTGGCGATGCCATGCTCCTGCGTGCCCTCCACGCGGATCGTGATGCCGCTGGCGCGGAAGTCGATCGGCGCCGTGCGCCGCGACTTCGCCAGCGAGAAGAACGGAAAGGCCATCAAGTCCTGGCTGTCGCGCGGCGCCATGTCGCCCGGCAAGGCGCGGAACAGATCGAGCTGTTCGCGCTCTTGCATCGGTCGCTGCCGCATGGGCAGCGCGGGGCTGGACATGGCGAAGGCCACCCGCGCGCCAGCGATCAGCGCGCACGGCTGTCCGCCGAATGCTGCTCGGCGTACTCGGGCTCGGACGTGCTCTCGAAGCTGCGCTCGGCGGCCCAGGCATCGAGGTCGACCACGGCGTACATCACGCGGCGGCCGAACTTGCGGAACTTGGGACCGCCTCCCAGCACGCGCTGCTTTTCCAGCGTGCGCGGCGACAGGCGCAGGTACTCGGCGGCTTCGTCGTTGGTGAGATAGCGTTGGGGCTGCGCGGCAGCGGTCGAGACAGTAGCGGCAGGCCGCAAGGGAGCAGGACGCATGGTGAGAACCTCCATCGGTTGCAGGGCTCCGGCCACACAGCGCAACCGGATGAAGGCAGTCTCAGAAAACGAAGCCCTCCTGCTCAGGGTCGTTTTGCGCTCTCTTCAAAACGACCCTTCTCAAGCGGCGGCAGTTGTGCTAGGCGGCGATAGCCGCCGCGCATCAACGCATCGCCGCGCCGCACCAGGCGGCGCACCTTGGAGCGCAGGCCGCCGTCGCTGTACCAGCCGGCTGCGGCGTCCGCACCGAACAAGCCCTCGGCGACGTCGCGCAAGGACGCGCCCGCCAGGGTGGCGTCGAGCGCCTGCAGGGTGTGTAGCTCCAGCAGCGCCGCAGGCGGTGGCCTGGGCCGAGCCATTGACGCAGGCGTACCAGGCATAGGGGCCGCAGGGGCGGCGTGACGGCCACGATAGGCATGGGCCACGGCCATGCCGTCCTCCAGGCCAGGCGCCAGCGCATAGCGCTGGCAAAGGCTGGGGCTGCGCGCGATCAGCGCCAGACCCTTGCCGTCGTGCAGCAACTGCTTGTGGCCGGGGATGCGCCAGAACGCGAAGGCGGTGGCATCCGGAGGCGGATCGGCATCGGGGTGAAGCTGCACCACGGCCCCATGGCCGGGAAGCCAGGCCGGATGCGCGTCACGCGCATCCACGTCCGGGTCTTCCAGCAGACGCAAGCCCCAGCGATGCGCGGCATCGGGGCAGCGCGCACGGCGCAGCCAGTCGATCCGGTAGTCGGGATGGCGGCGCAGGTACTCCCAGGCCAGTGCGAGCGTGTCCAGACACAGGACGTAGAGGTAGGCGGCGGTCGGATACCAGTGCGCGAGGTGGTGCGGTTCGGCCATGACGCAAGCTCCCGTAGAGCAGGACGGCCGTCACTGGTTTCACACGCCAACGTCACCGCATCGAACTAGCATCCAATCGTGAATAAGCTGGTAGATTAGTAACTTGCGTGTCAAGACGAAAAGCATCCGATGGATTGCGCGGATCGTCTGAATGCGACGGTGGCGCGCGAGGAAATGCGGCCTCCTGCGCTATCCACCGTGCCCGATGGCACGGCTGGCGTCATGACCGTTTGCGTCAGGGTGGCACTGGTTTGGTGCAACAGTGCGGATTAAGACCTGACGGGTCTGGAGCAAGACCGAAATAGCCTCAATGCGCCCGGCTTGGCCGTGGCGCGAACGGCTCAATCGAGGACGGAACCGTTCTCCTGGGCCAGCCGCAGGTACTCCGACAACGGGCGCACCGCCCGGAAATACCGATCTCGCATCACGGGCTGTTTGCTCGGCCCGACGATGGATGCGAGGTCGGACAGCTTGATCTCGCCCAGCTCAGGCATGCTGATCCCCAAGTCGATCAGGCCATGGGCCGTATCGCCGTCAGCGGGGTCAAGCGACACCAGCAGCCAAGTGGCGTGTGCGTCCGGCGTGAACAACCGCACCACGGGCAGCGGGTCGATGGCCCGGCCAGCGGCCCGGACCCGGCCGTGTTCCAGCAGTTGCTTGCGCTCGTCCTCGGTCATGAGTTGGTTCATGGGCGTCACCTCATTCGCACAAAACCGCCGAAGCGTGAAAGCGCAAAACCGCATCGGCGGGTTTGTGGAAAGGCACGGATGCGGTTTTGTGCTTCCGTGAGAAGCTGCAGATACGGATTTCCGTAAAAGCACGAAAGCGGCAGGCGGGCATAGTTGAACACTATAGATTGTAGCCCTATAGGGC
This sequence comes from Diaphorobacter sp. LI3, assembly GCF_022807955.1. Classification (NCBI taxonomy): domain Bacteria; kingdom Pseudomonadati; phylum Pseudomonadota; class Betaproteobacteria; order Burkholderiales; family Comamonadaceae; genus Diaphorobacter; species Diaphorobacter sp. LI3. The sequence continues at coordinate 2,802,331 of NZ_CP094346.1, forward strand.
TCAATCGGATGTCATCTTGGATTTTGCGGAGATCCAGGGTTGGCAGCGAAACATACATTGTCGGAGGCACTAAAGACCATCAGGAAAGCACGTGGTTTGAGCCAGGAAGCGTTCTCGGACGTGTCCAGCCGCACCTACATGAGCACGCTGGAACGCGACCTCAAAAGCCCCACCTTGAACAAGCTGGCCGAGCTGTGCGAGGTCATGGAGGTGCACCCGCTCACGCTGCTGACGCTGGCCTATGCCGGCGACGACCTGCAGCAGGTCGATCAGCTGCTGGCGCAGGTGCGCCAGGAGTTGGAGACTGTGGCGAAGAAGAGTGACACGCCATAGCGTGCGACCGCGCTGGCGTGGCCGATCCGGTGCAGCCGGTTCGGGGACTTCAGGGGCGCCAAGCATCGCGCGGCGGGGAGAGGCCGCAGGGTTTTCCCCCGGAGGCAAGCGAAGCGCGCAGCTGCGATAGGGATTGAAGCCGAATGGCCATGACGGCGAAGTCGGCATGGGGCGCAGCCCGCAAAGCCCGGTCGGCGCAGTGCGCCGAATCGCCCTGCATTCGCCCTGGCAACACGAAGTCATGGTGATGCTGCCCGACCACCACCATCACGAAGCTGGGAGAGCCAAGCCTTCCAGTCTGCTGATCCAAGCAGTACAGCGCCCCGCCGCAGTGGGCGGGGCGCTGGCGGCCGTCAGGCCGCCTGGGGCTTGCTGCGCGACCAGATCAGGTCGTGCGTGCCGTTCTCTCCTTCGATCAGGCGGGCATAGACCGTGGCCGGGAACGAAGGATCGTCGAGGGTCACGGAGATGTACTCCCGCCCGGCCTCGCTGGTCTTCTTCCACGCCGCGCCGATGTCGTGGCTGGCGGCCTGCAGGCGGAAGTCCGGGGCCTTCTCGTTGTCCCCCTTGTCGTTGGGCACCAGCTTGACCTTGACGTTGAGCGTCAGGGTGCGAAGCGTGCCGGTGAAGCCGTCTTTGTCTGCGGTGAAGGTGCCGATGTTGGCCATGATGAAACTCCTTTTGGTGGAACAAGGTTCGCGCCCATCGCGTCCTTGTTGTGATCCGGCCGGCGGGGGACGGGCGGGCTGCACCGCTTGCGGTCGCAACGCAGTGGAGAGCCGGGAGGCGAAAAGAATTTGTCCCGCGAGGAATGCGCCGAACGCAGTGACAAAGCAGGGGAAATTGTTTTCGCCGGACGGTTGCAGCCATGAAGCCCGAGGCGCAGCCGCGCCACCGCTAGGATTCACAACAACACAAGGACGCCTTGGGCCGAACCGCATCGAAAGGAGGCAGGGCCGGCTCGGCATCCCCGCACGAAGGCAGCACCGGCTCGCCCACTGACGCGGGCCAGGTCAACCATCCGACGACAAGCGAGAACGCCCCGGCCGCACCTTGCGGCGCCGGTCTTGAGGCGTGGCGTGGAAGCTCCATAGCGATGCCGGGCGGGATGTCCGTGAACCGTCCTTCGTGACGTGATGGGCGAGAACCGCCAGCGTTGAGGACGGCACGCATTCGCACAACCTGCCGCAGCAAGCACCAGCGTGTTCGCCAGCTCCGTCCATTGCGGCGGGGCGCTGGCCGGGCCGATCCGGCATCGACGGTTCGGCGGCATCGAGGGGCGCCAAGCTCGCGCGGCGGGGATGGGCCTTGCGCCGATCCCCCGGAGGCAAGCGCAGCGCGCAGCGCCGCAGGCGCGAAGGCGTGAGTGGATTGAAGCCGAATGGCCGTGACAGCGAAGTCGGCACGGGGCGCAGCCCGAAAGCCCGGCGGCGCTACGCGCCGACACGCCCAGGCCGTTCTATATTTTGAGCAGGGAACGCAGAACACCATGACCATCCAGCTACGACACGAAACCACGAACGACATTGCCGCTATCGAGGCCGTGACCATTGCCGCCTTCGCCGATGCGCCGCACACCAGCCACACGGAGCAATTCATCGTGCGTGCATTGCGCGACGCTAGCGAACTGACGCTTTCCATCGTGGCCGAAGAACACGGCCAGGTCGTCGGCCATGTGGCTCTGTCGCCGGTGACTATCACCAACGACCACGGCCACAAGGCCAAAGGCTGGTGCGGCCTGGGGCCGATCTCCGTCCTGCCGCAGAGGCAGGGGCACGGCATCGGCTCGCGCCTGATGGAACAGGCGCTGTCTGAACTGCGGGCCATGCAGGCCGAAGGCTGTGTGCTGCTCGGAGAGCCCGCGTACTACGGGCGCTTTGGCTTCCAGGCCCATGCGGGCCTGCAACTGCCGGGCGTGCCGCCCGGCTATTTTCTCGCACTGGCCTTCCATGGGCCAGTGCCCGAAGGCATCGCGCAGTACAGCGATGCCTTCAACGCCGCCGCCTGAGTGCCAGTGAAGGCGGCGGCGTAATGCCCCGGCTATTCGGCTTCAACACCGGGCGCGGCCACCGCCGCGCCCGGATTATGCGTTTCACCGCGCCCAGGGCGGAACGGCCTGGGCGCGGTGCTGACGATGATCATTCCTTCGTTTCGATGATCCACCACACGGCACGCGGCAAGGCGCGGCCCGTGATGGGATGTATGTCGGTGAGGTCAGCGCGGGCCGACCAGCCCGAGGGCGGTCGGTAGCCGCGCACGTCGCCATCGCCGTGCCAGCGGCGGGCGCGCACCGTGCCGGGTGCATAGACCGCCGCCATGCGCGGGCGGTTGGTGGTGGTGCGGGTCATGGGGGCTTCTCCTTGCAGCGAAGCGCCCCGGTCGAAGCCGGGGCGCTTGCCTTCGGCGTGGGTCAAGCGGCCAGCGCCTCGGCGGGTTCATCCGCCATTGCCTCGGCATCCTCCGGGGCGTCCTGCTCCGGGCCTGCCTCCTGCGCGCTTTCCTTCACTGCCTGCTGCGGGCCTTCGACCTTAAAGATGGCAGGCATCCAACCCGCGCCATCGGCCAGCCGCTCGGCTTCGCTGGCAATGTCGGCCTTCTTCAGCTTCGCCAGCCGGGAAACCTGATCGGGCGCGTACTCGCCCACGGCTTGCAGAACTGCCGCCTTCGGAACGTGCTTGAAATACCCCTCGGCGGTCGGCTGCCACCATGCGGCCATGTCGAGGCCCACGGCCTGCGCCAGTTCCTCGCCGGGCTGGTGCGGTGTGGCGCGAGGCGTCACCACGTCCACCGTGGAAGCCACGCACACGGCCAGCAGCTTGACCAGTTCGCCTTGCTCCATCGCCAGCAGCGCGGCAAACAGTTCGGCGCTGTCCTCGGGCAGCTTGCCGCTCCACGCCTGCTGCAATTCACGCAGCGCCACAGCGGCGGGTGACTCGGGCCAGTCCGGGGCCATGCCGTCCAGCCGGTCTTGGACTTTCAGGCTCACGCCCAGCGGCAGGTCGCGCCCGTAGTAGCGGCCCTGCAAGACGGTCTGCACCATGCCATGCACCAGCGCGGCCACCGCCACCTGCGGATGCCGGGCCACCTCGATTTGCAGCGCGGCGGTGCGATGGGCGCTTGTATCTTTAAACCAGACCAGCGCGGTAGAGTCTGAACGCCGTTGAGGCGGCCAGACCGGCCCGTGCAGTTTGGTAGGCGCTGGGGTGATAGAGCCCGTGACTGAGTACAGAACGCATGGCCGCCGCGCTGGTCTTCGTGAAGCCCGAACGGTTACGCGCGCCTTGATTGAGCGCGCATGCACAAGCAAGGGATCTGAAGATCATGTCTGTTACCTCAGTGACGGTGGGCATCGACGTGGCCAAGGCGCACGTGGATGTCTGTGTGCTGGGTGCCAAGAGCAGCGCCCAGCGGTTTGACAACGATGCCGAAGGCCACTCGGCGCTGGCGGCTGCCCTGCAGCCCCTGGACGTGGGTCTGGTGGTGATGGAGGCCACCGGCGGCTACGAGGCCGCGTTAGCGTGTGCCCTGCAGGCCACAGGCCTGCCCGTGGCGGTCATCAACCCGCGCCAGGCGCGCGACTTCGCCAAATCCATGGGACGCCTGGCCAAGACCGACGCGGTGGATGCGCGCACGCTGGCCGAGCTGGCAGCGGTGCTGCTGCGCCGCGACGATCTGCAGCGCTTCTTGCGCCCCCTGGCCGATGAGCGCCAGCAGTGGCTCGCGGCCCTGGTCACGCGCAGGCGCCAGTTGCTGACCATGCTCCATTCGGAGCGCCAACGGCTGCAGATCACGCCCAAGAAGCTGCACGCCAGCATCGAGGCCATCGAGGCGGCGATCAAGGCGCAGCTCGATGAGATCGAAGAGCAGATGGTCACGCATGTGCGCGAGCACTTTGGGGAGCTCGACACGCTGCTGCAGTCGGCTGCGGGAGTCGGCCCGGTGGCCAGTGCCACGATGATTGCCGAGCTGCCAGAGCTGGGCCGGCTGAACCGGCGCGAGATCGCTGCATTGGTGGGCGTGGCGCCCATGGCCAATGACTCCGGCGGCAGCAAGGGCAGGCGGCGCGTACAAGGCGGGCGCTTCGAGATCCGCCGCGTGCTGTACATGGCAACGCTCACGGCCACCCGCTACAACCCGGCCATCAAGGCCTTCTACGAGCGTCTGAAGGCCGCTGGCAAGTTGCCCAAGGTCGCCCTGGTCGCTTGCATGCGCAAGTTGCTCACCACGCTCAACGCCATGGTGCGCACTGGAAAACCTTGGGACAAGTCGCTTCATTGCGCTTGACTTCGAAGACGGTTACTCAGGCGCTGGGCCAGTCGGTCGGAAATCGCTGCTGCCTTGGGCGGCTCGTCGTCCTCGCCTTCGTCATCGTTCGCGGCATCTGGGTCGCTGAACCCTCGGCGCAGCTTCTCCAGTGTGCGCAGTGCCTTGGCCTCGGCCTCGCGCAGCAGTCCGCGATGAATCACCACCTCGCCGTTGCGGCCGATGGTGACGATGGCCCCGGCTGCGGCCTTCACGTTCGCGCCGTACCCCTGCAAGCCGTCTTCCAGCGCCTGCAACTGCTCGCCCAGCCGCTCGCCTTCCTCTTGCAGCGCATCGGCCTTGTCCTCGTCGTCGGCGTCCGTCGCGGCATCAATGGCTTCGGCCACCTCCTGCATCTTGGCTTGCAGCCTCTCGATGCGCTGTGCTTCGCGCTTGTTCGGCTCGCGGCGCTCCCTCGGCGCACGCTGGAAGGCGTGCAGATCGGCATGGGTCACGCCCGGCGTGGCATCAGCCCAAGCCCAGCCCTCGGCCTTCACCTCTGCGGCGATGCCCGCCAGCTTGTCTTGCGCCAGTCGTTCCAGCAGCGCGGCGTCGGTCAGGTACACGCCTGCATCGCCCTCCGCGAACAGGTCGCGGCGGATGCCGCCGCCCGCCTGCTCGTAGGTGTCCAGCCCGACGAAGCGCACCAGCGGATGCCGGTAGGCGTCAATCTCGCGCTCCGTCAGACGTTCGCGCAAGTGCGAGGGTTGGCGCTGCCATTGCGGCGCATCGTAGAACGCGCATTCCTGCGCGGCGTGGTCGTCGGTGATGGAGAGCGCCATCAGCTGATCGAGGCTCACGGCATCGGCCCGGTAGTCCTCCATCAAACGCGGCGAGACATTGGCGAGCTTCAAGCGGCGCTGCACCACCAGCGGCGTAACGGAGAAATCCGCCGCAATGTCCTCAATCGGTCGGCCTTCGGCCACCAGCGCGGCGAAGGCTTCAAACTGGTCTGCTGGGTGCATGGCTTCGCGCTGCACGTTCTCGGTCAGGCTGGCGGTGCGGGCCGTGCCATCGGCCACCTGCAGGCAAGGCACGTCCCAATCCTTGGCGATACGGTGCTTCTTTGCCAGCAGCTTGAGGGCCGCAAAGCGTCGGCCACCTGCCACCACCTCGTAATGCAGGTCATCGGCGGCGGGAATCACGATCAGGTTTTGCAGCAGGCCCACGCGCTGAATGCTCGCGGCCAGCTCGGGGATGGACATGCGCGGGACGGTCTTGCGCACGTTGCGGCCCGTGGGGCGCAGCACCAGCCGCGACAGCGGAACCAGAATCATGTGCTTGCTCGGGTCGGCGGCTTGCAGCACGTTTGCGCGGCTGTCGAGGGCTTGAGCTTCGGTGTAAGTAACGGCGTTCATGGTGAATCTCCAATCAAGTGAAACAAGGGAATGGAGGGGAAACCGCCCCTCCGGCGGGGAACACGTCAGAGGGGGTCAGGCCTTGAGGGCGCGCATGCCATCGGCCAGCAGCCACAGGGCGCGGTTCAGGCGAATGTCCGAATCAATGCCCTGCACGGGGCGGGTCTGCTGTCTGCGGCCATTGGCGGCGCGGCCATGCAATCCGCCCTTGGTCAGGTTCTCCTGCGTGCGGTTGAACACGCTCCACAGGTCGGGGCGGCGGTCGTCGAAGCGGCGCGGCATCAGGATTTGCGATTCCGTGACGGGCGCGGGCTTGGTTGGGTCGTCGTACTTGAGGGCCAGCGCGGCGCGGGCGAACACTTCCGATTCCCCGGCATCCAGCGTGATGGCCTGCATGGATTCGCGCGATTCCTGCGCATGCTCGAAGCCGCTCAGCACCTGATAGGCGCCCTCGATGACATGGCCCGCCACGTCGCCCTTGTGGGGCACGCGCACATCGCCCACGGTGTCGCCGCAGACAAGGCCATTGCTGCAAACGAAGCGGAACATGCCACCCAGTAATTGATAGCTGCTCGTGCCGTCGTGCGAGTTCAGCAGGATGATTTCATTGGCTTCGCGGGCGTTGATCTGGTTGGCGTGGCGCAGGCGCAGCATGTGTTTCGTGTGCTCGCGCCGGCCCTCGTTGCGAACGCGGGTCTGGCACACCATGAAGGGCTGAAACCCCTCTTTGCGAAGCTCGGTCAGCACGGCGGCGGTGGGGATGTAGCTGTACCGCTCGGAACGGCTTTCATGGGGGGCATCCGCGAAGATGGACGGGGCCACGCGGCGGATCTGGTCATCGGACAGCGGGGAGTCGCTGCGCAATGCGGGGGAATGGGAAGCGAAGCGGGATGCGAGTTGCATGGTCTTTCTCCTGAACAAAAAGGCTGTTGAAGAAAACCGCACACCGGATTCCAAGATTCGAAGCCCAGCCTTTCGGCTGTTCGGTGCGGTCGGCGCGAGGAACCCGGTTGGCCCTGTTGCCACCGTCTTTCCTGAGTTCATCGCCCGCGACGAAAGGGAGCGCGCGGACGGGGGCCGTCAAGGAAACAAGCGCAGGGTGGGGCGGCCCGCAGGCGCAGCCGAGGACACGGCCCTGCGCGCCTTGACGGCACACGGCCGCGGGCTACAGTCGCGGACAAGGTGATGAAGTCAGGGAAGAGGACTGGACATGGCAACGGCCATCCCACAAGCCGACCGCACGGCAAGCGAAGCGCGCAGGCTCGAAGCTGGAAGCCGGGCCGGAGGCGTCAGCCGAACGGAGTGAGGGAACGATCGAAGCCCGAAGGGGGCGAGACGCCGCAGGCGGCTCGATGCGCTAGCACGAGAGCGCGACCGGCCATCTCCCAGGTGGCCGGGGACGCCCACATGACTTCAATGAAATCCCCGTGGACAGCTACCCACCCAGCCATCGGCAAAATGGCAATGGCATGGACATACGAGCCCTACAAGACGATGAACTGATGGCCCAGGCCCGAGACTGGCGGCAACGGGCACTGCGCGGCGAGAAGGACGCACGCGGCCTCGCGCACGAACTGGAATGCGAAGTGCGCCGGCGCTTCCCCAGGAACAATGCGCCCCATGCACTGCCGCCGATCCAATTGCTCGGCGCCGTGCCGCAAACACCCCAGCGGCGCTGGAAGCCCTGGTAAGCACCGGCTCAAAGGCAGCCCGCCCGCATGACTGCGCCACGGCCGATCGGCGCTGATCCCGAAATCCCCCCGAAATAGCGCGAATTTCGAGTGGCCCGGTCACGGGCCAATGCCTACCGTGGAATCTCCACCTTCTGGAGAACCACCATGAGCGATCCCATGCAACCCGGAACGCCTGCGCCTGGAGCAGAAGGGCCTGGCATCTTTCTGCCGACCCTCATCTGGACCACCGACCGCAAGACGGTAGGCAACGAGATGCAGCGCCTGCTGGGACGGCGCGCACAGCTCAACGTCCTGCTGTCCGCCTCCGAAGAAACGGACGACGGCACCACCTGGTACGCAATGGCCCAGGCCACGCTGAACCAGCTGGACTGCGATATCGAACGTCTCTTCGAGTGGCTGGGCGACTACGAACCCGACACACCCACGCCCGAAGTGCCATCGTAATGTCCGGCATGAAGGGAGCGATCCGGCACCAGCCGGTTCGCTGCGCGAGAGGGGCGCCAAGCCTGCGCGGCGGGGATAGCCCGCAGGGCTTTCCCCTGGAGGCAAGCGCAGCGCGTAGCGCCCCGCCAGGGGCGCGAAGGCATCAGGCCGGGTCGTCGGGGCGCAGGCTGGCTTCCGACACCGGCATCCACGGCGATGACGAGTCCAGCAGGTAGCGCGCACCGCGCGCGTACAGGCCCGAAAGTCCGCTGGGTGCGCATTCCACTGATGGCGGACAGTGATTCCATTCCCATCGCGGACAGCGTTCCAGGCGATGGCGGACACGTTGCGCGGGTGTCCTGAGTGACGCTCAAATCGTAGCCGAAGTGTCCGCCATCAGCGTGGAATGGCGGTCGGCGCGGCCGGCTCAGACGGCCTTGGTGAGCTTGCGCATCGACTCGCCCTTGAGGGCTATCTTGTGCGAGCCGTGCACGATGCGGTCCAGGATGGCGTCGGCCAGCGTGGGCTCGTCCAGCCAGGCGTGCCAGGCCGTCACCGGCAACTGGCTGGTGATGAGCGTCGAGCGCGTGCCCACCCGGTCGTCCAGCAATTCCAGCAGGTCGTTTCGCTCGTGCGCGGCAATCGGCGCGATGCCGAAGTCGTCCAGGATGAGCAGGTCCAGCCGCGCCAGTTGCGCCAGCCGTTTGCCCAGGCTGCCATCGCCGTGGGCCACGTGCAGCTCCTGCAGCAGCCGTGGCGCGCGGGTGTAGAGCACCGAGAAGCCCAGGCGCGCGGCCTGCTGCCCCAGTGCGCAGGCGAGCCACGTCTTGCCGCACCCGGTGGCGCCGGTGAGCAGCACGTTGTGGCCATGGCGCAGCCAGTCCCCGCCGGCCAGGCTGGTGATGACCTCTCGGCTCAGGCCCCGGCTGGCGCGCCAGTCGATGTCCTCCAGGCAGGCACTGGAGACCTTCAGGCGGGCCGCCTTCAACAGGCGCTCCAGGCGCTTGCTGTCACGCCAGTCCACCTCGCGCTGCACCAGCAGCGCCAGGCGTTGTTCAAAGGGCAGCTCGCTGGCCGTGATGTGGGTGGCCGCGTCGCTGAGGGCGGCCACCATGCCGTCCAGGCGCAGGGCGCGCAGTTGGTTCAAGGTCTGTTCGTTGAGCATGGTTCTTCCTTGTTAGGTTTGCTTGCACGTTGGAGTTCAGTGGTAGTAGCCCGGCCCGCGCACGTTCTCGTGCAGCGGCAGGCTCGCCTGTGCGGCCATCGGCGCATCCAGCGGCCGCTGGTCCAGGCCGCAGCCCAGGATGGAGGCGATGCTCTTGTAGGACGGTGAGCGAATCGACTGCGCCCGCGCACAGGCGGCCTCCAGCCGGTCAGCCCCGTACTCACGGCCCAGGCGCATGAGGCCCAGACAGGAGCGGTAACCCTGCTCGGGATGCTGGCGGTGCTCCATCTGCCAGCGCACCACGGCGGCGGTGGCCGCGCCCACGCGCTCACCCCAGGCGATGAGCTTGGCCGGCGTCCACTGCAGGTGCGCCCGGTGCGAGGCCGGCATGTGCTCGGGCGTGGTGGTGTGTGCACCCCGTCGGGGATTGAGGGCGTGGGCGGCCACGCGTTTGCTGCCGTGCAGGACTTCGAGCGTGCCGGCCGTGATGCGCAACTCCACCGGCTCACCCACCAGGGCGTGGGGCACCGAGTAGTAGTGGCCATCGAGCTCAACGTGGTAATCGATGTTGACGCGGGCGGGTTTGAAGCGCGCGATGGGCATGCGCACCGGCGGCAGGGGGCGCAGGGCTGGCCGGTCGAGTTCGGCGAAGGCGCTAGTGCGGTTGCCCGGCAGCTTCTTGAACGCGCGCTGGTTCAAGTCCACCAGCAAGGCGGCAATCGCCCGGTTGAGCTCGGCCAGGCTGAAGAAGGTCTGGTGGCGCAGCCTGGCCAGAATCCAGCGCTCGACCACCTGCACAGCGACCTCCACCTTGGGTTTGTCGCGTGGCTTGGCCGGGCGCGCGGGCATCACGGCCAGGCTGTAGTGCGCACAGAGCTCTTCGAGCAGGCGGTGCGCGGTGGGCTCGTAACGGTCGGGTCGGGCCATGAGGGCGCGCGGCTGGTCAGGCACCAGCAGGCGGGGCACGCCGCCGATGAACTCCAGCGCGCTAATGATGCTGGCCACCCAGTCGGTGGTCTTCTGGCTGGCGGTGGCGCAGGCGTAGGTGTAGTTCGATGCGCCCAGCACGGCCACGAAGACCTGGGCCTGGCGTATCTCGCCAGTGTCGGCATCCACCACGGGAACGGTCTGGCCGGCGTAGTCCACAAAGAGCTTGTCACCGCCCGTGTGGGTCTGGCGCATGGAGCGCTGCAGGCGCCGGGCCCAGGCCTTGTACTTCTCGCAGAAGGCGCTGTACTTGTACGCCTGCCCGCTGTGCTGTTGCTGGTATTCCTCCCAAAGCAACTGCAGCGTCACGCCAGGTCGGCGCAGTTCGCGGTGGATGTGGGCGTGGTCGGGTTCAAGGTGCCGGGACTCGCGCGCCACGGGTGGCTTGTAGAGCCGGGCCTGGAGTTCGTCGTCGTTCAGGCTCTGGGCCAGTGCCCAGTCCACGCCGGCCACGCGCGCGTAGCTGGCTATCTCGCTGACAGTGGATTTGGAGATGCCGAGGGCGGCACCGATTTGACGGGTGCTCAAGGCCCCGCGGTGCAGCAGTTGCAGTGTGTGTCGTAGTTTGCTCATGGTGACCCTGGGTGTGGGCATCGCTGGTTCCGGTCAAAAAACCGGGCAGCGTATGCCGCGTTCGGGTCACTCAGAACACCCCGCAGGTGTCCGCCATCAGTTTGGAATGCTGTCCGCCTTCAGCGTGGAACACTGTCCGCCATCACGCTGGAACACTGTCCGCCATCAGCATGGAATCGTGTCCGCCATCGCGTGGAATACGCACGCTGGGACGATAAAACCCGGTGACGCGGCACCGGAACTGTGCGCCAAACCCGTTGGTATAGATCACCGCGTCGCCGAGCGCAAAGCGCAAGGGCTGGCCGTTCTCCGGTGGGAACGGCTTGAACGCATCATGCTCTGCCGTGATTTCGAGGATGTAGTCGTGGTGGCTGCTCATGGCCTTGACCTCCTGAAATGATTGAGAACGCTCAGGAGCGCCTTGCGGCGCCCCAGAACCAGGTCAGACAACGACACGCCCCGCCAGCCGCGCATCGCGCGCATAGGCGCTCAGCCGCTTCTCGGCACGAAAGTGCAGATCCCGCTCTACCGGCAAGCCCAGCCGCCCGCGCACGGTCGCCAGTTCGGAAAGACTGACCCAGCCGATTTCCGGCATCCCTAGGCCCAGGTCGCAAAGACCGAAGGCGTGATCGTGGTCATCGGGATCAATCTCGGTCAGCAGCCAGGTCGCGCCGGCATCCGGCGTGAACAGCTTGACCACTGGGGCCGGATCGAAGTCCGGGTTCTCCAAGGATTCGCGGCCGTTGGCCAGCAGCACGATGCGCTGCTCGTCCGTGATGAATGCGTGGTTCATGGTGAACTCCTGTAAGGTTACCGGGCGGAATTGCCCAGCCCTTGCAGGGCACGGCGCAGCGCAAGCAGTCAAAGATCGAAGACGGCCGCCAGGCCGCAAGCGCCGAAGGTGCGCAGTCATTGACGGCGAGCACGCCGTGGCACGATGAAGGGAACAGCAAGCCGCCACACCTCACCACGCAGCCACCCCGGTATTGACAAGCGTAGCGCGCAGGTCCGAAGCGTCAGTCCAGATCAGAGCGTCCGGGCTTGAAGCCGGATGACTGCGATTCGGCACGAAGCTCGGGGCGCAGCCCATGAGCCCGACGAAGGAACGTCGGGATGCAGGCCAAGTTGTCAGCAGGCAGTTGAAAAGTGGTGCTGGCCTTCAGGCGCTGTCAATTTTCTTGATCTTCCGGATACGCCGCCTGGGGAATCGGCACCCAGCCATCGCGGGTGATGCCTGCCCCGATGCGTATGTTCTGGCTTTCAGTTGCCGCCCAGTGCCCACCCCGGTGCAATACGGCGCGAATCACCGACTTCCGCGGATGATCCTCATCCGCCTTGGCAGAACTGCATATGGCATTCCAATGGTGCTTGTCCGGCATACTGTTCAACCGTGGGCCGAGCAGTTGATCCAAGACTTCGGTCGAAACGTTGTGTCGCCCGCCGTGATGGGGCACTTGGAAATACCGAATACCTGGCAGCGCGAGTCCCACGAAAGGTGCGTAGTCGATCACCTCCTGCAGTGCTTCACGCCCGGCATCGCCAGTAAGCATGACGCGATGACCGTTCAAGACAGCCGACTGCACCACACTCATTTCATTCTCACGACTGGTCGGCTCAGGCGGGAAATATTCCTCGCCCCACAGGGACTTGATGTAGGCGGTCGCGGCCTTCACTGCCCGGAATATGCTGCTCAGCGCGCTATCAAAAGCACTTTCTTCGACAGCTTCCGGTGTCTTCGCGGAGTCCACGATCAGGTCCAAGTAGCGCCCCAGGGTAGGTGCCATGACCGCGAACGGACCGATGCTCTGCCCCTGAAGGGGGGCATGGATTGGAATTCCCTTCTCCACCGCAATATCCTCAAGAATTGCCGTGGCATCGTAGATTGAGCGCAACTTCCGTCGCAGGGCTTCAACCGATTCATAGGTCTCAAAGCGATCGATCAACTGGTCCGCGTATATCCACGGCCGGTTGATCCAAAGATTCCTGACCGTGCATTGCTCCAGGACTTTTCGTAGTCCGTTGGCGTGATCGCGATCTGGGTGCGTGAGGATCACATGGTCGATGACTGTTGTTCCATAGTACGTCTTCAGATGCTCGACTATCTGATCACCCGTATCCAGATACCCACCGTCAACAACGTGCACGCCCTCGGTGCCATTCACCGAGTAGCGCAGCGTGATCGCGTCCCCGCTTTTCGCTGTTTCGACGCCAAGAAAGTCGATCTCGAAGTAGTCAGCCATACATCCCTCTTGTTTTATGCCAACAAAGTGCCGGTGGCTTTGCACCTACCAGCGATCCACCGCACACGTGAGTCCTGTCGGAGTCCATACCAACGACACGGCCGGAAGGCCGCCAGCATCCTCGGCGATGCCGCGCAATGTATTTCGGTCGATACCCGAATGTGCGCCGCCTTTCGGGTGGCTGTGCCACGTTCCTATAAAGGCGAGATACCCCAAAGAGGCCGCGTTTGCGGCGCGCAAATTTTGAACAAGCCCGTTGGTTCCGAGGACGAAGCGGGCGGCCTCTCGAACACTGTCAGGCGGTGCCTCAACAAGGCCTGCAATGGTGATGGTTCGATTTTCAAACGAGATGCGGCCGATCAAGGCGCCGCCTGTTTCCAGAGCACCCCAGCGCAGCGCATCAGCATGGATTGCTTGCGCAACTGGGGACAGGACCCGAATGTTCCAGCCACCATCGTCTGCGACTTCAAGCGCAGTGGTCGGGCCAAGGCTGGCGCGGGTCCATGCCATTCCAAGGCCTTCGGCATCTGAGATTCCGGCGCAAAGCGTCGCTTCCTTCGGAAGCCCATCAACGAGCCATCGTTCCAGTTGCAGGCCGGCCAGTGACGTCGACCGCGAAACAACGGCGTCAGACATAGGCATCGTCAGCGAATGACAGTTGTCACCCACGAAAATCCGAGTCGGCTCAGACGTCTCGCCGGCAATCGACGCACGCAGTTCCGGTGCAAACCGGCAGCACTCGAACAAGAACGCCGTGAGGTCGTCAACTCGGCCGGCACGGCCAGCTCCTTCGAGCAATACCGCCACACAGCGCCCCTGACCATACATCGCGATCCGTGCCAATCGGGCTGGGGATTGATCCAACGCTGCCGATTGTGTTTCTGCAGCCAGCACCTGAAGTGACGCCGTCGCATCCACGATGAGGGCCGCATCCTGCGGAACGGTTGCCGCAAACTGTTCCGGATCGACCAAAAGAGTCACTGCGTCGGTGTCGAACGCTCGCGATTGAAGATGCGACAGCGATTCAAAGGCTGTCTTCATCAGCGCCGACTTCCGAGGCGGAACCAGAACTGATGCCCGCTCAATGAGTGCATGCCGCGCGGCGTTGTGAGGCGACATGGGTTCGTTGTCGACGAAAGTCATCGAACCAAAGCCCGCTCGCCCCAGTTGCATCGCGACTTTCGATCCCACGCTTCCGCAGCCGAGCACGACCAGCGGCTGTGATGTGGCTGCGTATGGAATGCCGGACGTCCTTGCCAGCAGTTCAGGAGACAACGCATGCGCGTGAAAGGCCGGGTGAACCGTGGCGTTACGCTCCAGGAGCGATTGAGCGTTGAGTTCATAGCGCACCACATAGGGCAATACCTCGACACTCCTCCCTGGCGAGCCCACAAGCGACGCTGGCCTTTGCACAGCCAGAATCACAATCGCGTACAAACCATGCACCCAGCCATGCGAGTCCTGTCGCATATCCAGGATTGAGCGTCCGAAATAACCGTCCACTTCCTGGGCCAAAGCGTCGCGATCAATACCAAGCTCCGCTGCTCGATCGAGCAGCGTCGCGAGATCGACAACTGTCTCTGGTTGATAGCGTCCGATCACATGCGGGAGGCCGTCGGTCATCGGAGCGCGCGCGATGAAGGCCGCGGCATGGCCGTTCCCCCATTTGCCCAGCTTGTCGTTGTGAACATCCTGATAAAACACAGGATCGACTTGTGCGGTCAGTTCGGCGTTGATGATGGCGTACAGACCGCCATCGATCGTCACGTAGCCTGCGGGAACCACCAGAATCGTGCCGTCAGCGGGAGCGGCGGCCGCGACCTTCTCGGCACTGAATACAACGGTCGAAGGACAGCTGTCTCGGCGCGTTGGTTCCCACCCCTGCTCCAGGTCCAGGAGTGTTCCGGCCGCGGCCTTGTGCAGCCAGTCGATCAACTGATCGACAACGGCGTCCAGGCCAAACCGATGCAGCAGCTCGTTCAACGACCCTTCGAATAGGCACGGCGAGACTAACTCGCCTTGGCGATGGGGGTTGATGTGCGGCAAGTTGAGCGGGAAGTCCGCACGTAAGAAGGGCTCGGGTGCAGACAGGGGCCAGTCACTACCGAATACCAGCACGCACGTCTCGACGGTGCGCACTCCGGTCTCAGAGATACCATTGCGCCGAGACCTGTTCGGCAGTTGGACCGCAACATCGACTTCAATCTCCGTCGATGCACCAGTTGTCCTTGGCTCGCCAACGCGGATAAGGCCTCGATGCCGCTGAAGTTGATGCAGTGCGTCTGCGATGGTGCCCGTCATGATGCTCCGTGCGGCATGGGGGTGCGCGCAGAGGTCACCACGGCAGCGGCCTTCGATCCGGACTCCTTCTTCGAGGGAGGTTGCACACCCTGAGCGGTTACGGTGAAAACGAGCGGTTCCACGGACTTTTCGCTGGGGTACTCGCCTGTGCAGTAGAACTCGCCTTTTGCTTCGTCCACGATCGTCACGTACTCACGCTTCGCACGGATGCAGGGCGGATCGCTGTCATCATCTGCAATCGGCTTGCAGCTGGCGACGATGACGGCGCCGTCACGGGTCTGCGAAAGCGCCTTGCGAGCAT
This sequence comes from Diaphorobacter sp. LI3, assembly GCF_022807955.1. Taxonomy (NCBI): domain Bacteria; kingdom Pseudomonadati; phylum Pseudomonadota; class Betaproteobacteria; order Burkholderiales; family Comamonadaceae; genus Diaphorobacter; species Diaphorobacter sp. LI3. Next base: position 2,818,008 of record NZ_CP094346.1, read on the forward strand.
CAGCATCGAGCTTGGCTTTTTCACGGTAGTCGGACCAGCTGTCATAGGACAGCGAATGCCAGGAACAATGATGAGGCGCCTGCATGATGTCGTACTCAAGCACATCTGCTTCAGCCTTGTGGCGTTGCCACTGGCGGTTCCAGATGAACACCTCAGCATCGCCACCAGTAAGGAATTTCGCACCATCCGGCGTCTGCGCGTCAGCCGCCAACGTGATGTTCAGAATAACGCTGGACTGGTTCTTGACCAGGCACTCTTCCTCTTCCTCGTCATCCTGGGCGTCCAGTGGAGCCAAAAGAAACGCAGAAAAGAATGCGGAACTCTTGCCATTGATCGTTGAAAAGCGCGTGTCCACCTTCCGCACAATCGAAGTGAGATCATCGGTTTTTCCGTCGATGTCCTCGCCCATGATCTGAATGCGGTCACCGTTCCCGACGGCGAAATTCTTGTCACGGTTCAGTTGCACGCGCCGACGCGCCTCCGTGTTGAATGCCTTGGCGTCGTCGCTCAAGGTGTGCGTCTTGCTGGCGCGTCGAAACACGATCGGGGACGACCACATCTCGCGGATCACGATTTTCTTGTCCTTGTCGTCCTTCTTGTCGTCCGGGTACTTGTCGAGTGGCCCTAGGTAGAAGTGTCGCTTCAACCCTCGGCAATGGTCTTGATCCGGGTGGCTCAGCAGGAACGCATCGACATACGGCCTGCCGTTCTCATCCTTCTTCAGTCGTTCGCGCAAATCCTTGGCGACATCGCGCGCCTCCCCGTCAGGGTCGTCGGCGTCTTGCCTGATGTTTACGTCGATCAGCAGAGTCGTCGCGTCGAGATCGCCGAACTTGATGAGGGTCATGTCCCCGTTGTCGACGGGAAAAAACGTGATGGTTGTAGGCACTGGGGTCTCCGGGTAGACGACCGAAGGATGATCGCGTATAGTTAATGTACGACGATTTTTTATATCCGTCTACTTTTTAGGCGTGACTGATGCAAAAACCTTCCGTTCCTGCCGCCGAACCTGCTGAGCCTAAGGGGCTAAGTTGGGGGCTGGAGAGCAGACTTCAATTCATCGATTTCCGTCTGCGCTGGGAGCGGCGCATCAACCGGATGGATCTCACCGAGCACTTTGGTATTTCGGTCCCGCAGGCATCGCTGGACATTTCCAAGTACATGGAGTTGGCGCCGAGCAACCTGACTTACGACCGCAGCTCCAAGACCTACACGGCAGCGCAGAGTTTTCACCCGCTTTACCAACGAAGCTCGGCGCAACGCTATCTAGCAGAACTGCTAGCGACAAAGATGGGAATTGTCGAGCCGACGGCCAGCTTCATCGGCTCCGCGCCGGAGACAGATTGGGCCCCGTCCCCTTGGCGCACGATCAATGAGCAGACCGTCGAAGCAGTGGTGCGCGCAATCCGCCAGCAGGAATCCATTCTGGTGAGCTACCAGTCCATGACGTCGTTGGATGAATCGGTTCGCTTGCTGTCTCCCCACGCCCTTGGCAATGACGGTTTTCGCTGGCACATGCGCGCGTTTTGCCACAAGCGCCAGCGCTTCAGCGATTTCGTCCTTGCTCGAATCCTGCGCATCGATGGCTTCGAGGCGACCCAAGTGGACTCCAACCAAGATTCGCATTGGCAAACTGTATTGACGCTGGTACTTGCACCGCATCCCGATTTGCCTGCAGCCAAGAAACGAGTCTTAGAGTTGGACTACGGCATGGAAGATGGAGAGGTCAAACTTCCATGCCGCCAAGCGTTTCTGTACTACACGCTGAGACGTTTGGGTTTGCATACCAAGGAAGCACCAGACCCCCTCGCACAGCAGATCACGCTAAAAAACCGCGATGAAATCCAACCCTATATCGACGCCTTGGCGGCACAGGCCTGACTTCACATGACAACAATTTTTGAACTGGTCAAAGACCCCTACGAGCGCAAGGCACGTGTTATCCCTGGCCTTCTTGTGGCCTTACCCGTGCTGGTGCCGCTGTTGTGCGTCTACGGGGCTCGGCACCCTGTGCTTACAGGTGTGATCGGCCTGCTGGGCGGCTGCGGCGCTATCTATGCACTCGCGAGCGTAGCGCGCGGACGTGGTAAAAAACTTGAAGAGATGCTGGTCTCAAAATGGGGTGGCATGCCCACGACCATCGCACTACGCCACCGCGACAAGTTCCTTGATGGTGTCAGCAAGCAGCGTTATCACACGGCGATCACTGCCAAGTTGGGTATCGCCATGCCAACGGCAGAAGAAGAATCAGCAAACCCAGACAAGGCAGACGACATCTACATCGGTGCCACTAAGCGGCTTCGCGAACTCACGCGTTCCAACAAGCAGCTCTTGCTGAAAGAGAACATCGCCTATGGATTTCATCGCAACATGCTGGCGATGAAGCCTGTCGGTATCCTGTCGTGCCTCATGGGCGTCGTCTACGGATTGTTGATTGCAAAGATTTTGCAGGTAGCACCTCTCCAATTTGACTTGGTGCACCTTGCCGATCCAGGGCTTGCCGCAGGCTTGACATTGCTCATTTCGCTGGCGCTACTTGCCGCATGGCTACTGTATTTCGATCAGGACGCAGTAAGGCGGATGGGATTCGTCTATGCGGAACGTTTGTTTGAATGTTTGCCGTCGTTGCCTTCTTCCTCCTCACGGAAGAAAGCCGTAAAACCGACTACAGACTGAGGTTCTGCCCAATCTCCAAACAGGCGTATAGCTCCGCAGGTGTGTCTACCGCTTCCACGTCTTGGGACGAATCGTTCCGCGAGACTCCAGCAAGAGCCGCGTGCTTTCCAGTTCCTTTTGCAGCACATCGGTATCCGGCAGAACCATCCGGTAGTTCGCCGCCATGACCTTGGTGGGTAAGCCCTCCAGCGCATACCGCGCCAGGGCGAGCCCCTTGTCGGCACAAAGAATCAGCCCCACCGGCGGGTTCTCCTCGGGATAGGCCCAGTGTTCCTTGGCATAGTTGCAGTACATGTGCATCTGGCCCACGTCCGCATGCGTCAGACTCCCCAGCTTCAGGTCGATGATGACCAGGCAGCGTAACTTGCGATGGAACAGCAGCAAGTCCACCCGATACCAGGTCTGGTCGATGCGCAAGCGCCGCTGCCGTCCAATGAAGGTGAACCCTTCACCCAATTCGAGCAGGAAGTCTTCCAGCCGCCGGATCAAGGCGGCCTCCAGATCGGACTCCGAATACTCGTCCTTGAGGTCGAGGAACTCCAGCACATAGGGGTCTTTGATGGCATCGCCGGGCGCGACGGCATCTTCGGGCTTGGCCACCGCGCCCTTGGCCAGCATCGCCGCCTTGTTTTTCGACAGCGCCGTGCGCTCGTAGAACTGGCTGCCGATCTGCCGATCCAACTGGCGCACGCTCCAGCCGCCGCGCAAGGCCTCGGCTTCATAGAACTGGCGCGCATGCTCGTCCTTGACCGACAACAGCCGCACATAGGCCGACCACGGCAGCGTGAAGACCTGCGCCAGCTCGTCCAGCCGCCAAGGCCGCACTGGCTCCGGGGAAGATTCGCCAGACACTGTCTGGCGAATTGGCCGGGTCAGAAAAAACGACCGCATCTGCTGCAGGTTCTGACGGCTGAAGCCACGGCCGAACTGCTGGGTGAGGTCGCTTGCCAGCCGCTCGATCAACTGCTCGCCATAACCCGCGCGCCGCTTGCCCTGTTGCTCGGCCTCCACGATGCGGCGGCCAATCTCCCAGTAGCTGGCCGTCATCAGCGCATTGACGCTGCGCGCTGCCGTCTGGCGCGCGGCATCGAGCAGATCCACGATGCCGCCGTGGATGCCGGCGTAGCCGGCAGGCACGGCGGCGGGTGCGACTCCCGCCATCGCAGGCGCCTTCTTGGTCATGCAGCCACCTCCGCAGGCCGCTGCGCCTCGGTGATCGTCTTGCGCCGGTTCGCCACCAGCTCGGCCGCCTTGCGCACCGGATCGTCCTCGGTGTGGACGTAGCGCATGAACATCGCCACGGTCTTGTGCGCCGTCAGCGCCATGCCGACCTTGACCGGGATGCCCGAGTTGGCAATGTCGGTCGCGGAGCGGTGGCGGATGCCATGCGTGCCGACGTGCGTGGCGCCCGCCGCCTTGAGGGCGCGGCTCCAGCCGCCGTAATACTCGCCCGTGGTCAGGTGCTTGCCGGGATGGCTTGGAGACGGCAGCACATAGGGAGTGCCTTCCTGCCGTGGCGCCGTCGAGAGCAGTCGATAGGCTTCCTCGCTCATGGGCTTGGACATGCCGCCCGTCTTGCTGTCCGGCCAGACCACGCGGCGGTTGTCCAGGTCCACCCAATCCCATCGGAGCGTCACGATTTCGGAGCGGCGGCCGGCGAACTCGAATTGAAGGCGGATCGCCAGCGGGATGACGTAGTTCTCCAGACCCTCGGCTTCGATGTGCTCCAGTCGCCGAAACAGCTTGCCCATGTCCTCGTCGCTGATGAGGTGGGTGGCCTTGCCGTTGGGGTACATCGGGACGTGGCGGCAGGGGTTGGTGCCGTCAGGCCGGTGGCCCCACACCTCGGCCAGGTTGAACATCTTGCGCATCACGCTGAAAGCACGGTTGGCCTCGGCCGGCTTGTGCGCCATCTTCTTCATCGCCGTGGCCACGTCCGGGCGCTTCACGTCCTGGACCTTCAAACGGCCCAGCATCGGAACGATGCAGCGGTCGATGACGGCCTGATACCCGCGCTGGGTGCTGGGCTTGTTGCGCTGCTTGGAGTAATCCTCCATGAACTTGGTACACAGCTCCTTGACCGTGGGGGCTGAACGGGCGGCGGCCTTGGCCGCGCTGGGGTCGCCGCCCCGGCGCACCTCGGCCAGCCATTCCTGGGCCAGCGAGCGGGCCTGCTCGACGGTCAGTTCCCCGTACAGGCCCAGGGCGGGCTTGCGCCGCTCGCCAGCGTTCGTGCGGTACTGGAGCATGAACACCTTGCGGCCCGCTGGTGTAACCTTGCACAGGAAGCCGGGCACCAGCGTGTCCCGGAGTTCGACGGCCTGCGCCTGGGGTTGTGCCGCATCGACTGCGGACTTGGTGAGCTTGAGTTTTGCCACGATGACTCCTCGGAAAGACCCGATTCCCAAGAGCCATGTAGGGGCCATCAGAGGGGAAGCCGGGTCAGGTTTCGGAAAGCACCGGCATATGTTGGACTCGCCTAAGTTATTGATAAACCTGCTGTATCGGGCTTCGGCGTAGTCCAGCAAAGTTCGGTGCTGGAGTCATGGTGAAATGAAAAATGCCGCCGGCGCGCGTCAATGCGCTCCGGCCAGGTGGTGTACAAGCGCCGCCGGCATCCGCACCGGCAGGTCCAGCAACAGAAAGGACAGCGCCTTGCCATGGCTGTCGAGGTTGAGCGCGTCGTTCACGCCGCCGTCCAGCACGCCATCCAGCACGAAATTCATCGCCTGCAGTTGGGGCAGCAGATAGCGCGTGACGCGCGTGGGCCCCCGCGCCGCGAACTGGCGCGCCACGGCCTCCTCGGTAACCTGCTGCACCAGCACGTCCCACAGGGCCGGGTGCCAGGCGATCACGCTGATGTTGGAGCGGTCACCCTTGTCACCCGTGCGGCCGTGCGCCAGGCGGTACAGGGGAACCGTGAGATCGGTAGGGTTCATCGTGGTCCTTCAGTCCAGCAGCGTGTAGCCAGGATTGACCGCCTCGCGCGGCACGAGGCAGGAAACGGTGCCCAGGCGCGGGCGCATGGCCGTGCGCACACCGCCGCCCCCCGCCGGGCCGCAGCAGTACAGCGCCGTCACCTCGCGCACCAGGCGCTGCGCGCTGGCATGGTCGCGGTGCTGCAGCGCCACGCGCAGGCGTACGTCCTGCGCGCCCTGGCTTGCCTGCGCCGCCAGCCACCGCCCTGCGTCGTCACCCCAAACGCTGGCCACGCCGATCAGGTCCACGCGCAGCGGTGCCACGCTCGCAAGCCGCTCGCGCAGCACGTCGCCCGCCAGGCGGGCGCGCTCCTCGGCGCGCGCGCCGGCATACGAAATCTCGCCCTCGGCAAACCAGCCGGACTCGAAACACACATTCACCTTCAGCGACGGCGGCCGCGCATGGCCGCGCACGCCCTGCAGGTGCACGCGGTCGCTGCCAACCTGCGCCACGCTCGCCTGGGTGATGTCGGCCACCACGTCGGGCGTCAGGTAGGCGGCGGGGTCGTGCAGTTCGTACAGCAGCTGCTCCTTGACCGTGCGCTCGTCCACGCGCCCGCCCGTGCCCGGCGGCTTGGTGAGGGTGCAATGGCCGTCGGCGTCGATCTCGGCGATCGGGTAGCCCAGCCAGGCCAGGCCCGGCACGTCCTTGTAGCCCGGGTCGGCAAAGTAGCCGCCCGTGACCTGCGCGCCGCATTCCAGCAAGTGGCCCGCCATGGTGGCGCGCGCCAGGCGGTCCCAGTCGTCCATGCACCAGCCGTAGTGCGCCAGCGCCGGGCCCAGCACCAGCGCAGGGTCGGCCACGCGGCCGCAGACCACGATGTCGGCCCCCGCGCGCAGCGCCTGGGCGATGGGTTCCGCGCCAATGTAGGCATTGGCGCTCACGATGGGCTGCGCGGGCATGGACGGGCCCAGCGCCCGTTCCAGCACGGCGCGGTGCTGTGCGCCGCTCAGGTCGTCGCCGTGCACCACCGCCACGCGCGGGCGGCGCGCGCCCAGCTCGGCCGCCAGTTGCTGGATACGCAGCGCAGCGCCCCGCGGATTGGCCGCGCCAAAGTTGCTCACGATGCGCACGCCGTGTTGAACGCATTGCGCGAGCACCGGCCGCAGCAGCTCATCCAGCAGCGGCTCATAGCCCGCATCGGGATTGGCGCGGCGCGCCAGCTGGGCCAGCGCCAGCGTGCGCTCGGCCAGGGTCTCGAAGATCAGCACGCCGGGCCGGCCGCTGTCCACCAGCGCCTGCACCACGGGTGCGGCAGCATCCAGGCGGTCGCCCGAGAAGCCGGCCGCACAGCCGATGAGCAGGGGTGAGGGGTTCGCCATTACAGGGGTCCTTGGGGAATGTCTCCAGGGCGCACTGTAGGCACGGCAGGTTATTCTGTGAAATAGATTGTCAAGATCAATTCATCTGGATATCAAATGAATATCTCCACACGGCAGGTCGACGCCTTCCTTGCCCTGGCGGCGCAGCGCAGCTTCACGCGCGCCGCGGCGCAGTGCCACTTGTCGCAACCGGCCTTCAGCGCGCTCATCCGCGCGTTGGAGGACGACCTGGGTCTGCGCCTGTTCGACCGCAGCACGCGCCATGTGAGCCTGACGGCCGAGGGCGAGAACTTCCATGCGTCGGCGCTGCGCATTCGCGCCGAGGTGGATGCCGCGCTGGCCACGCTGCGCGACGCCGCACTGCTGCGGCGCGGGCGCGTGTCCGTCGCGCTGCTGCCCTCGCTGGCCGCAGGGTGGCTGCCCGGTGTGCTGGCCGGCTTTCGCGCACAGCACCCGGGCGTGGAACTGGACATTGCCGACGTGCTGTCCGAGCCTTGCATCGAGCGCGTGGCCACGGGCAAGGCCGACTTCGCGCTGGCCGCCATCCGCGCGGACACGCCCGAGCTGCAGGCCGAGCCCTTCTGCGAGGACGGCTTTCACCTGGTCTGCCGCGCGGACCATCCGCTCGCCCGGCAGCCCTTGCCCGCCGGCCGGCGCAGCGCCGCCGCGCAATGGCGCGCCCTGGCCGAGTGGCCATTCATCCATCTCGCGCGGCACAGCAGCGTGCGCCAGTACCTGGAGGCGGCCTTCCATCCCCATGCCATGCGCACGCTGATGGAGGTGGAGCAGTTGGCCACCGTCATGGGCATGGTGCGGGCCGGGCTGGGCATCAGCGTGGTGCCCACGCTCACGCTGTTCCACTTCCAGCAGGAGGGCCTGGCCACCCGGCCGCTGGCCCTGCCCGGGCTCACGCGGCAGATCTACCTGGTGCGCCGGCGCGACCGGGGCCTGTCGGTGGCCGCGCAGGCGCTGTACGCACGGGTGATGCAGCAGCGGCCGATGCATCCCGAAATGCCATCAAAACAATAGCTGGCAGCACTTGACGGACAAGCGCTGGAGCCCGATTTCCCTGAAACTTGCGTTCACCCGCGCCCACGGCCTGCGGGGCACCCCGGTGGCACTGCACGCTCTGCGATGCCACACTCGGGCCATCACATGCGTGCGCAGGAGGAAGCAATGAACACCCACGACACCGTGTATGCCTGCATCGACGGGCTGGCCACCACCCACGCCGTGGTGGACGGGGCCCTGTGGGCCGCGCAGCGCCTGCAGGCCCCCCTGGCGCTGCTGCACGCACTGGAGCGGCCTGAACCCATGCCGCCCGTGGGCGACTACAGCGGCGTCATCGGCATGGGCGCGCAGGACCTGCTGCTGCAGCGCCTGAATACCCTCGATGAAGAGCGCAGCCACGTCGCTCAGGAGGCCGCGCGCCGCATGCTGGCCGAGGCCCAGGCGCGCGTAGATGCCGCCCGCGTGCCTTCGCTGCAGGCGCTGCTGCGCCAGGGCGAGCTGACCGACGTGCTGCTGGAGCACGAACCCAGCGCGCGCCTGTTCGTGCTGGGGCGCCAGCACCGCGCCACCGCCGCGCGCAAGCTGCGGCTGGATTACCGTGTGGAAGGCGTGGTGCGCAACGTGCGCCAGCCGGTGATGGTGGTGACCATGCCGGAGTTCGTGGCGCCGGCGGGCTTCGTCGTGGCCTTTGACGGCAGCGCCACCGCGCGCCGCGCCGTAGAGGCCGTGGGCCGCAGCCCGCTGCTGCGCGGCATGCCCGGCCTGTTGGCCCTGGCCGGCGAGCCCACGCTGGAGATGCTGGAAGCGCTGCAAAGCGCCCAGTCACACCTGGAGGCCGCAGGCTTCGACATCACCACGCAGATCGTGCCGGGCGTGCCGGAGGAGGCGCTGCCGGCCCTGCTGCAGTCGCACGGCAACGTACTGCTGGTACTGGGCGCCTACGGACACTCGCGCATCCGCCAGCTCATCGTCGGCAGCACCACCACCGCGCTGCTGCGGCTGTGCAGCGTGCCGGTGCTGGTGCTGCGCTGACGGGTTCACTATCGATTCAATAGCTGCTAGCGCTTACTGCATAAGCGCTTCAGGCCTTTTTTATCTGAACTGTGACGTCCCCACGCTAGCCCCCGCCCCGCGCCGGGGCGAACGCCCTCAATCCGCGCCGCGCGGCACGACACCCCAGCGCCGCGCCCAGGCCAGCCCCTGCGACGTGCCGCCCGGGCCCGCAATCGCCGGACGGTATTCACAGCCCACCCAGCCGTCGAAGCCGCAGGTGGCCCCCACCTCGTCGATCACGCCCAGCAGGTAATCGACCTGCAGCTCTCCCTGGTCGGGCTCGTGCCGCTCGGGTACGCCGGCGATCTGGAAATGCCCCACCCGTCCCGTGGGCAGGTAGTGGTGGATCTTCGTGGCCACGTCGCCCTCCATGATCTGGCAGTGGTACAGGTCGAACTGCACCTGCACGTTGGAAGCGCCCAGTTCCTGCAGCACGGCATGGGCGTCCTGCTGGCGCTGCAGGAAGTAGCCGGGCATGTCGCGCCCGTTGATGGGCTCGATCATCAGCCGCACGCCCTGGCGCCCGGCCTGGCCGGCGGCCCAGCGCAGGTTGCGCAGGTAGCAGGCGCGTGCGTCGGCGTGCGCCAGCCCGGGCGGCACTACGCCAGCCATCACGTGCAGGCGCTCGCAGCGCAGCGCCTGCGCATAGTGCAGCGCCTGTTGCAGCCCCTCCTGGAATTGCGCCTCGCGCCCCGGCAGACAGGCCAGACCGCGCTCGCCCGCCGCCCAGTCCCCCGGCGGGGCATTGAACAGTACCTGCGTCAGTCCATGTTCGGCCAGGCGCTGCGCGATCTGCTCCGCAGGATGGTCGTAGGGAAAGAGGTATTCCACCCCCCGGAAGCCGTCGCGCGCGGCAGCGGCAAAACGGTCCAGGAAGGCATGCTCGGCGTAGAGCATGGAGAGGTTGGCAGCGAGGCGAGGCATGACAGGAAGGGCGTTCGCACAAAAAAGGGCGCCAGTCGCGGACTGGCGCCCTTCATTCTAGGAACGCGTGGCGGGCTTCAGGGGAACGTGAAGTTCACCGTCTGGGTCGTTCCCGCGCCCAGCGTCAGGGCCTGCTGCTTGTCGGCCTGCCCCGCCAGGCGCGCCTGGAGGGTGTAGCGCCCTGCGGCTCCGGCATCGGCCGTGAACACGAGCGGAGTGGGCGCCGCGGCATACGGCGCCACCAGCGGGGCGGCCGTGGGCAGCGTGAAGCTGTAGGCGCCGGTCACGCCGTCCACGGGCTTGGCCGACACTTGCACCGTGCCAGCGGCTGCCAGCGGCTGCAGGGTCCGCACCCAGGCATCCGCCGAAGTGGTGCCGTTCACGGTGGCAACGGGCGATGCTGGCAGCGCTACGGCCTGCGTGGACGTGCCGACGGAGGTGACCAGCTCGGACTGCACCGGCACCTGGGTCACCACGGCCGTGGTGCGGCCGGGTGCCGTCAGCACCAGCGTGTAGCTGCCCGGCACCACCGGCCGCAGCAGGTAGCGGCCCGAGGCGTCCGGCACGGTGGCGCGCACCACCTCGCCTTGGGACTGCAGCGTCACCGTAGCGCCAGCAACGGGTTCGACGAAGCCCTGCACACCAGAGACCAGGCGCGGAATCACCGCCACCACGGGCTTGAGCAGGTAGCGGCCCGATGCGCCGGCCGTCACGACGGACTTGCAGGCGTCGAAGTCGAGCACGAAGTCCGCCATCTGGTTGGCGGCGATGTCGATGTTCACGTTCATCTTCACGCCACTTTGCTGGCCGCTGGGCGTGGTCAGCGCTACTTCGCCCGACCCTGTGGGCACGACGGAGTTGGCGAAGGGGGCCGCTCCGCCATTGCCCGCCAGCACCAGACGCATCTGGGTGTATTTGCCCGTGGGCAGCGGCAGCTCGCCCAGTTCCTCCAGCACGCCGTTGGTCAGCGACAGCAGGTCCACGCGGCGCGCGGGGTTCAGCGTGAGCTCATGCCAGCCGGAAGCGTCATCCGCCGCCGTAGCGCTTTGGTGCACGCGTATTTTCTGCACGGTGACGTTCACCGCGTCATAGCCGCAACTGGGGGCATCGGTCAGCGCCAGCTTCAGCGTGCCGGTGCCGCTACCGTCACCGCCATCACCACCGCCGCCGCCACAGGCGACCAGGGCAGCCAGCGCGGTGGCGCCAGCCAGATACTTGCAACAGGAGAGGGTTTTCGTGCGCATGATGTTCATCGCCTCCGGGGTTTTTCTTGCCGAGGAAGGTGCCGTCAGACCAGCCTGACCGCCCCGGGGCGCATTGTGAGAGCGGCACCCCGCGGCACCTGGCAGCCAAGTGTCAGGTGTGTTGCCTGATGTATGAAATCGCCAGAAAAGCGGGAGCCGCCATGTGCGCTGCAAAACACCGGACAGGCACATGAAATCGAAATTCAACGCTATGAATAGCAGAGCTACCGGCCAACGGACATGCAAGCAGATCGCGCCCGTGTCCTACACCAAACGCGGTAGTCGCCCACGGCCCCGCACACCCTGCTGCGCGACCCGCCGCCGGGCAGGTCAGACCGGCTGCGCGGCCTGCACCAGCCGTTGCGTGTAGGCGTGGCGCGGGGCATCCAGCACCTGGTGCACGCTGCCGCTTTCCACCACCTCGCCGTCCTTCATGACGATGACCTCATGCGCCATGGCGCGCACCACCGCCACGTCGTGCGTGATGAGCAGGTACGACAGCGCCCGCTCCTTCTGCAGGCGCTGCAGCAGGCTCAGCACCTGCTGCTGGATGGTGACGTCAAGCGCGCTGGTGGGCTCGTCCAGCACCAGCACCTGCGGCTCGACGATGAGCGCGCGCGCAATGGCCAGGCGCTGGCGCTGGCCGCCCGAGAATTCATGCGGGTAGCGCGCCAGCAGGCCGGGGAATTGCGCGTCCGTCAGGCCCACCTCGGCCAGCATGGCGGCCACGCGCGTGCGGCGCGCGGCCACGTCCAGCGCAGGCATGTGCACGCGCAGGCCCTCGCCCACGATCTCCTCCACGGTCATGCGCGGCGACAGGGACGAGAACGGGTCCTGGAACACCACCTGCACCTGCCGGCGCAGCTGCTGGTTGTGCGCGGTGTTGCGGTGGGCGGGCTGCTGCCAGGCCTGGCCAGCCACCTGCAGGTCACCGCGCGACGGCAGCAGGCCCAGCAGCGCCTGGGCCAGCGTGGACTTGCCCGAGCCCGATTCGCCCACGACCCCCAGCGTGCGCGCCTGCGCAATGCGAAAGCCCGCATCCTTCACGGCCACGAATTCGCCCTTGGCAAACCAGCCGCGGATGCCCGGCACCGGCACGGGGTAGGCCACGCGCAGGCCGCTTGCCTGCGCGGCGGGCACGGCGTCGCCGTCGGCATCGCCTTCCACCACGTCCCGCCGCGGCGTACTGCCGATCAGCTTGCGCGTGTAGGCATGCTGCGGTGCGTCGAACACCTGGGCGACGGTACCCTGCTCCACCACGGCGCCCTGCTCCATGACGGCCACGCGATCGGCAAAGCGGCGCACCAGCAGCAGGTCGTGCGTGATGAGCAGCACGGCCATGCCCGTCTGGCGCTGCAGGTCGGACAGCAGGTCCAGAATCTGGCCGCGCAGCGTCACGTCCAGCGCGGTGGTGGGCTCGTCGGCCAACAACAGCTTCGGTCGGCTGGCCAGGGCCATGGCGATCATGGCGCGCTGGCGCTGCCCGCCCGAAAGCTGGTGCGGAAAACTGCCCGCGCGCCGCGCCGGCTCGGGGATGCCGGTACTCGCTAGCAGTTCGATAGCTGCTTGCGCGCTCTGCGCCTTGCTCAGGGCCTGTTTTAGCACCAAGACCTCGGCCACCTGGTCGCCAATCGTCATCAGCGGGTTCAGCGCCGTCATGGGCTCCTGGAACACCATGGCGATATCGCCGCCGCGCACGCCGCGCAGTTCGCGCTCAGGCAGTTGGAGCAGGTCGCGCCCGTGCATCAGCGCGCTCCCCTCCAATTGCGCATCGCCCGTCAGGCGCAGCAGCGCCAGCGCGGTCACTGTTTTGCCCGAGCCGGATTCACCCACCAGCGCGAGCTTTTCGCCCGGGGCCATGTCGAAGCTCACCCCATGCACCACCTGCTTGGCGCCGAAGCGCACCCGCAGGTCCCGCACCTGCAGCAGCGGCGCGGACGAGGGAGACAGGGGGGGCGCAGCGCGCATGGCAGAAGGGTTCACGATGCCTCAGTTCTTGCGGGGGTCCAGCGCGTCGCGCAGCGCATCGCCCATGAAGGTGAGCAGCAGCAGCGTGGTGACCAGCACCCCGAAGGTGAAGATGGAGATCCACCACGCGTCGATGTTGTTCTTGCCCTGCGATAGCAGCTCGCCCAGGCTGGGGGTGCCGGGCGGAACGCCCAGGCCCAGGAAGTCCAGCGACGTCAGCGCCAGGATCGCCGCACCCATGCGAAACGGCAGAAAGGTCACCACCGGCGTCATGCTGTTGGGCAGGATGTGGCGGCGGATGATCTGGCCGTTGGACACGCCCAGCGCCCGCGCGGCCTTCACATAGTCCAGTTGCCGGTTGCGCAGGAATTCGGCGCGCACATAGTCCGACAGCCCCATCCAGCCGAACAGGCTGAGCAATACCAGCAGCAACCCGATGCTGGGCGCGAACACGGCGCTGAAGATGATGAGCAGGTACAGCTCGGGCATGGAGCCCCAGATCTCGATGAAGCGCTGGAAAGCCAGGTCGGTCTTGCCGCCGAAGAAGCCCTGTACCGCCCCCGCCGCCACGCCCAGTGCCACGCCCACCACGGTGAGGGCAATACCGAACAACACGCTCACGCGAAAGCCGTAGATCAGTTGCGCCAGCAGGTCACGCCCGCGGTCGTCCGTGCCCAGCCAGTTGTCGCGCGACGGGCCCGAGGGGTTGGGTTCCTTCGCGAAGTAGTTCAGGGTGTCGGGCCCGTAGCGGTTGAGCGTGTACAGCGCCCAGTTATCCCCCTGGGACAGCCGCTCGCGAATGAAGGGGTCGAGGTAGTCGGTGGGCGTCTGGAAGTCTCCGCCGAAAGTCGTCTCGGGGTAATCGTTGAACAACGGGAAATACGTCTGCCCCTCATAGCGCACGACCAGGGGCCGGTCGTTGCTGACCAGTTCTGCCCCCAGGCTGACCACGACCAGCGCGCAGAACACCAGCAGGCTCCAGAACCCCAGGCGGTTGGCACGAAAGCGCTGCCAAGCGCGCCGACTGGGTGACGCCGAGGCGGCAACGGACGCTGCAGGCGCCCCATTAGCTACCGAATCAATAGCTGCTAGCGCTTGATGGTCGGGCGTTGGAGCCATTTTTCAATCAAACTTGACGCGGGGATCCACCCACACGTAGCACAGGTCGCTGATGAGCTTGGTCACCAGCCCGATCAGCGTGAACAGGTACAGCGTGCCCAACACCACGGGGTAGTCGCGACGGATCACGCTCTCATAGGACAGAAGGCCCAGGCCGTCGAGCGAGAACAGCGTCTCTATGAGCAGCGAGCCCGCGAAGAACGCGCCGATGAAGGCGGATGGAAAGCCCGTGATGATGGGAATCAGCGCATTGCGAAACACGTGCTTGTAGAGCACCTGCCGGTCGGTCAATCCCTTGGCACGCGCGGTGAGCACATATTGCTTGCGGATCTCTTCCAGGAAGGCGTTCTTGGTCAGCATCGCGGTCACCGCAAAGCTGCCGGCCACCATGGCCGTGACGGGCAGCGCGATATGCCACAGATAGTCCGTCACCTTGGCCCACAGGCCCAGCTCGTCCCAGTTGGCCGAGGTCAGCCCGCGCAGCGGGAACCATTGCAACTGCCCGCCAAAGATCACCAGCAGCGCCACGCCGAGTACGAAACCCGGAATCGCGTAGCCCACCAGGATGATGAGCGTGGTGACGAAGTCAAAGCGCGAGCCGGCGCGCACCGCCTTGGCCACACCCAGCGGCACCGCCACGAGGTAGCTGATGAAGAAGGTCCACAACCCCAGGCTGACGGACACGGGCAGCTTCTCCTTCACGAGTTGCCACACGTCCTTGTTCTGAAAGAAGCTGCGCCCCAGGTCGAAGCGCGCGAACTGGCCCAGCATCTGGAAGAAGCGCTCATGCGCCGGCTTGTCAAAGCCATAGAGCTGCTTGATCTGCTCCAGCCGCTTGGGATCGACGCCCTGCGCGCCGCGATAGGCCATGCCGCCGCCCTCGCCGCCCCCGCCCATGCCGGCAGCGCCGGCCTTGGCCTCGGCCAGGTACTGCTCCACCGGACCGCCCGGCACGAACTGGATCACGACAAAGGTCAACAGCAACACGCCCAACAGCGTGGGCAGCATGAGCAGGATGCGCTTGAGGATGTAGGCGAACATGGCGGTTTCAGTCCTTGCGCGGCGTCGCGGCCTTGGGCGCGGTCTCGGCGGTCAACGCAGGCGAACGGGCCCACCACGTATCCACCGCCCACATCTCTCCGGTCGAATACGGCGGCACCACTTCGGGCCGGTCCAGGCGCCAGGCGTTGTAGACCATGCGATGGGTGCCCGCGGACCACTGCGGAATGAGGTAGTGGCCGTGCGCAATGATGCGGTCCAGCGCATGGCACGCGGGCAACATCTGTTCCTGCGTCTTGGCGGAGACCATGGCACGGATCATTGCGTCCACGGCCGGGCTCTTTACGCCGGGGAAATTGCCCGAGTCTTCCTGGTCTGCCGCCGCGCTGCCGAACAGGTCGGCAAACTCCTGCCCCGGGTTGTTGGTGCCCTGGTAGGCAATGGTGGTGATGTCGAAGTCGAACTTCTGCAGGCGCTGCTGGTACAGCGCGAAGTCCACCGAGCGGAACTTGAGGGTGATGCCGAGCTTTTGCAGGTTGCGCATCCACGAGGACAACGTGCGCACGCCGCCTTCGCTGCTGTCCATGTATTCCAGCACCATGGCCTGGCCCCTGGCGTTGCGCAGCACGCCATCCTGCACCTGCCAGCCCGCCTCCTGGAGCAGCGCCTGTGCGCGACGCAGGTTGTCGCGCAGCGTGGTGGCGCCGTCGGTGGTGGGCGGCTCGAACATGGGGCCGAAGACCGCGGGGGGCAGATCCTTGCGCCAGGGCTCCAGCAGCGCCAGCTCCTGCGGCGTGGGCATGCCGTGGGTCTCGCACATGGTGTTGCCGAAGATGCCGCGCACGCGCTGATAAGCACCATAGAAAAGCTGGCGACTCATCCACTCAAAGTCGAACGCCAGCCCCAGGGCCTCTCTAACGCGGGGGTCCTGCAGCAGCGGGCGGCGCGTGTTCAATACGTAGCTCTGGAAGCCCGAGGGCAGCTTGTTGGCGAACTCGCCCTTGACCAGCTCACCCGTGTCGAACTTGCGGCCGTTGACCCGCCGCGCCCAGTCGCCCGCACTGAAAAACCGCATCAGATCGAACTCGCCGGCCTTCAGCGCCTCCAGCCGCGCAGTGTTGTCCTTGTAGATCTTGACCAGCACACGGTCAAAGTTGGCCGTCCCCTTGCGCACGGGCAGGTCGCGCGCCCAATACTGGGGGTCGCGCACATAGGTGATGTCCTTGCCGAAGTTGACGGGGCCGATCTTGTACGGTCCGCTGCCGATGGGGATGTCCATCACCACCTGGTCGAAGGGCTTGGGCTTGCCGTCGGCGCCCAGCCCCCAGTCGCGGCTGAACACGGGTAGCCCCCCGACGGTGAGCGGCAGTTCGCGGTTGGGCGCCTTGAAGCGGTAGCGCACGGTGCGGTCGTCCAGCACATCCACACCAGCCACTTCGATCAGCAGTGTTTTGTAGCCCGGTGAGGTGTAAGGGCCCATCAGGGTGTCGAAACTGTGCTTTACATCCTGGGCCAGCACCGGCTTGCCGTTGTGAAAGCGCGCCTCGGGCCGCAGCCTGAAGGTGGCCGACAGGCCATCCGGCGCCACCGCCACATCCTCGGCCAGCAGTCCATAGCCGGTGGCCGTTTCGTCCAGCGAGCCGGTGAGCAGCGAGTCGAACATCAGCGCCGACAGGTAGGCCGGCGCGTTGCCGCGGATCGTGAATGGGTTGTACTTGTCGAAGGTGGAGGTGCGCAGATTGCTCACCAGGCGCAGTTCGCCGCCCTTGGGCGCCTGTGGGTTGACGTAGGGGAAGTGCGCGAAGTCGGCCGCCAGCGCGGGCGCCCCCCACATCGCGTAGGCATGCGCGGCCCAGGCCGCCCCGCCCGCCACGCTGCTCCCTCCCAGCCAACCGATCAATAAACAGATACGCCAGAACCGCATGCGACAATTCTGCACCACGCAAGCGGCCCGCAAGCCCCCGCGCCACGCTTGCCATTTCCCTTCGCACATCGCATTTCAGGAGAACAACAATGGGTTTTCTCGCCGGCAAGAAGCTGCTCATCACGGGCGTGCTGTCCAATCGCTCGATCGCGTACGGCATCGCCAGGGCCTGCCACCAACAAGGCGCGGAACTGGCCTTCAGCTACGTGGGCGAGCGCTTCAAGGACCGCATCACCGAGTTCGCCGCCGAATTCGACTCCAAGCTGGTCTTTGACTGCGACGTGGCCGACGACGCGCAGATCGACAAATTGTTTGCCGACATCGGCGCCGCCTGGGGCAAGTTCGACGGCTTCGTGCACTCCATCGGCTTTGCTCCGCGCGAGGCCATCGCCGGCAACTTCCTGGAAGGCCTCTCTCGCGAAGCCTTCAAGGTGGCCCACGACATCAGTGCCTACAGCTTCCCGGCCATGGCCAAGGCGGCCCTGCCCTATCTGAACGACAAATCGTCGCTGCTGACGCTGTCGTACCTGGGCGCCCTGCGCTCCATTCCCAACTACAACACCATGGGCCTGGCCAAGGCGAGCCTGGAAGCTAGCGTGCGCTACCTGGCCGAAGCCGTGGGCCGCACTGAAGACGGCCGCTGCATCCGTGCCAACGGCATCAGCGCGGGCCCCATCAAGACCCTGGCCGCCAGCGGCATCAAGGACTTCGGCAAGCTGCTGGGCCGCGTGGCTGACGCCGCCCCGCTGCGTCGCAACGTGACGATCGAAGACGTGGGCAACGTGGCCGCGTTCCTGCTGTCCGACCTGGCCAGCGGCGTGACCGCCGAGATCACCTATGTGGACGGCGGCTTCAGCCAAACCGCCGGGCTTTCGGCAGACCAGGTGTGAGCCTGCGGCAATGACTGCGGAGTGGGTGCGCCACACCGCCCTTGCTTGAAGAACCAACGGGCCTGCAAGGCCCGTTGTTCGTTTCGGTCTGTGCGCGGACTTTCAGGACCGCTGGTTGCCCATGATCGAGCCTTCGTCGGCGCGCCAAGACTCCTGCGGGCATGGCCCCGGGGCCTGGATCTCAAAATCGGTAGCGTGCCACCACCTGCGCCGAACGCGGGGCACACGGCAGGTTCAAGTTCGGCGAACTGCCATGCCCGCCACGATATAGCGGTGGTCGAACAGATTGTTCAGCTTGAGTTGCACATGCCACTCCATTCGGCATGGAGCGCTTTTGCTTTGGCGTTGGCCTCCTTGAGGTCAGAGGTCTTGAGCGAGGCACGGATCGCCCACCCACTGGGGAAGTGGGCGAGTAGGTCTTGCGGGGCACGGAGGCCGAATTGGTAGATGCCGGAATCGGCGCGGCGATGTACACCGGGGAATCGGGTCACGGTAGCTTGGTTCACACGGTAACCTTACACGGTTTGCCGGGGCGCTACCTCTGCTGCGGGGCTCGTTCTCAGAGGAGCCGCAACGAAAAAGGGTTAGCAGATGAGTACCTGCTAACCCTTGGAACGACTGGCGGAGAGGGCGGGATTCGAACCCGCGGTGGGGATTAGCCCACACACGCTTTCCAGGCGTGCGACTTAAACCGCTCATCCACCTCTCCGAAGCCCTCCATTATAGATGATGCACAGACACTTTTTCAAAGATCTGACTGTTCCCTCGAAAAAACATGCTTCCTCATGGATCCCAAGATGGGACATCCCGGTTCCCCGCCTTTCAGGATGCCTCTCGCGGGCGACCTAAGAAATGGAACCGCATCAGAGCACGCTCCCGTGCTCTGGCATGGTCCACTACCGGCACTGGATAGTCGATGCCTAAACGCAACCCACAGGCCTGCAATTCCAGCGGCTTCATGCCTGCAGGGAAATGGAGGTGCTTATCAGGAACACACGCCAGCTCTGGGAGATAGCGGCGGATAAACCTGCCGTCGGGGTCAAACTTCTGCGACTGCGCGACCGGATTGAAGATGCGAAACCAGGGCTGAGCGTCGCAGCCGGTTGACGCCGCCCATTGCCAGCCGCCATTGTTGGCAGCCAGGTCGTAGTCGTTCAGGTGCTGGGCAAAGAAGCGCTCGCCACGGCGCCAATCGATACCCAAATCCTTGGTCAAAAAGCTCGCCACCACCATGCGCAGCCGGTTGTGCATGTAGCCCGTCTGCAGCAGTTGGCGCATGGCGGCGTCGACCACCGGATAGCCAGTGCGCGCCGTGCACCATGCCTGCCAGTACTCAGGCGCGTCATCCCACTGGACGCGGTCGTACTCGGGGCGAAATGCCTGGGTGACCACGTGCGGGTGGTGCCACAGAATCATGAAATAGAAGTCGCGCCACGCCAGTTCGGACAGCCAGGTCTGCGCGCCTTCGCAGCCTTGCGCGGCCTGTCGCGCAGCCAGTGAGGCCAGTTGGCGGATGGACACGGTGCCAAAGCGCAGATGCACCGACAGGTAGGACACGCCTTTGCGCCCAGGAAAGTCGCGCGCCAGCTTGTAAGCCGCCATGCGCGGCAGGAAATCCTGCAGCAACTGCTGCGCGCCACGCGAACCCACAGGCAACTGCAAATCAGCCAGGTTGGTGGGCACGAAACCCAGGTCCGCCAGCGTGGGCAGCCGCTCCCCCGCCGGGGGTACGGCCAGGTGCTGTGCGTGGCGCTCCACGGGATAAGGCTTGGTCTGGAAGGCATCCAGCTTCTGCAGCCAAGTGCGTTTGTATGGCGTGAAGACGCTGTAGGGCTGGCCCTGCTGGTTCAGCACCTCGCCCTGCTCCAGCAGCACCTGGTCCTTGTAGTCGCTGAACGCGATGCCACACGCCGCCAGGCCGTCTGCCACCCGTCGGTCGCGGGCCAGGGCTGCAGGTTCGTAGTCGCGATTGGCCAGCACTTCGCGCACGCCCAGGCTGCGGGCCAATTGCACGATGCACTGCACCGCTGTACCGTGGCGCACGATCAGGCCGCCACCGGGGGCGCCGCTGCGCGCCGCCAGCGCGCGCAGGTCCTCATCCAATGCGCACACGCTGGCGTGAATGAACTCCACGCGCCGGTCGCACCGGGTCGGCAGCGCATCAAGGATGTCGGTGTCAAAGACGAAGACGCAGTACACGCGTTCGAAACGGCGCAGTGCGTGGTACAGGGCGGCGTGGTCATGGCAGCGCAGATCGCGCCGCAGCCACACAAGGGCGCTGGCTGGCATGGGACGGGAAGGACTGGTCTGGCTGACGGCGCGGCAGTGCCCCTCAGGCCTGCATCACCACGGGGCCGCCCTGCTCCAGCGCCCGCTGGTAGGCCGGACGCGCCCGCATCCGCTGGCGGTAGGCCACCAGGTGCGGCCAGGCCGTTTCGTCGCCCCCGCGCGCGAGGGCCGCCTCCACGGCAAAGCTCATCTGAAAGTCGGCCATGGTCAGGTGGCCCCCGGCGAACCAGTCGTGCTGGGCCAGGTGCGCATCCATGAAGGCCAGGGCGGTTTGCACGTTCGGGCCGATGAGTCTTTGCTGCACTTTGGCGCACAGGGTGCGCGCGATGGGGCGCACAAAAAACGGCATGGGCTGGCGCGCAATGGTGTCGAACACCAGCTTCATCACCAGCCAATTCATCAGGGACCCCTCGGCGTAGTGCATCCAGAACCTGCACTGGCGATGTTCTGCCGTGCCGCGCGCGGGTTCCAGATGGGCCAGATCCGCCGGCGCCTGTGCGCCGTAGCGCTCGGCCAGATACTCGATGATGGCGCCAGATTCGGCCACCACCATGTCGCCTTCGGTGATGACGGGCGACTTGCCCAGCGGGTGCACCCGCTTGAGCTCTGGGGGCGCCAGCTTGGTCGCGGGGTCACGCGAGTAACGGCGGATGTCGTAGGGCACGCCCAGTTCTTCCAGCAGCCACAGAATGCGCTGGGAGCGCGAGGTTTCCAGGTGGTGAACGGTCAGCATGGGCGGCATGGTAGTGCAGTCGCGCGCGAAGGGTTGGCGCCTGCCGCGGCACGGCGTGCCCCGCCATGGGTGTGCTGTCCCTCGCGCCGAGGCCCGGACCCACGTCCCTCACTTCGCCAAAGGAGCGCGGGGCGCTTTGCAAACTATATTTTTGATAGCTTATAGCGCTTACTCATCAACGCTTAGCGCCGATTTTCATCCAAAGACGGATCAACGCCGGCTGTAGATCTGGTCAAACAGTGCGCCGTCCGCAAAATGCTCCCGATTGGCCTTGGCCCAGCCACCGAAAGCCTGGTCGATGGTGGCCAGTGTGAGCTTGGGGAATTGCTTGTCGTACTGGGCCTTGGCCTTCTCGCTGGTTGGACGGTAGAAGTTCTTTCCAGCAATGTCCTGCCCCTCGTCGGAATAGAGGTAGGCAAGGTACTCCTCCGCCAGCGCGCGCGTGCCCTTTTTATCCACCACCTTGTCCACCACCGCCACTGTGGGTTCGGCCAGGATGGACAGCGATGGCACGACGATCTCGAACTTGTCCTTGCCGAACTCCTTGAGCGCAAGAAACGCCTCGTTCTCCCAGGCCAGCAGCACGTCGCCCACACCGCGCTGCACGAAGGTGATGGTCGAGCCGCGGGCCCCCGTGTCGAGTACCGGCACGTTCTTGTAGAGCTTGGACACGAAATCCTTGGCTTGAGTGTCGCTGCCGTACTTGCGCTTGGCGAATTCCCAGGCAGCAAGATAGTTCCAGCGCGCCCCGCCGCTGGTCTTGGGGTTGGGTGTGATGACTTGCACGCCGGGCTTGACCAAGTCATCCCAATCCTTCACGCCCTTGGGGTTGCCCTTCTTCACCAAGAACACGATGGTGGAGGTATAGGGCGCCGAGTTGTGCGGGAGGCGCTTTTGCCAGGCGGGTGCCAGCAGGCCGTGCTGGGCTAGCGCATCCACGTCTCCGCCCAGGGCCAGCGTAGCCACGTCGGCGTCGATACCATCGATGATCGAACGCGCCTGCTTGCCCGAGCCGCCGTGCGACTGTTTGAACTGCACTTCCTGCCCCGTCTTGGCCTTCCAGTGGCGCGCGAAGGCCTGGTTGTAGGCCACATAGAGTTCACGCGTGGGGTCGTAGGACACGTTGAGGAACTGCGCGGGCTGGGCGAACGACGGCAAAGACGTCAGGGACATGACCGCCGTCAGGGAGGTGGCCAGGGGAAACTTGATAAAGTCGCGGCGATTGTTCATGAAGGGCTTTCGTTGCAGGGTGCGTCGGTGCGGTTCACCGATGCAAGGCATTCTGGAAGTCGCCCTTCAAAATCCAAACCAATAAGATTTCAGTTCGTTATTCCATTGACGTCTGAAGTTTCAGCAAGGAATCGCTCCATGGCACGTACCGTCCACTGCATCAAGCTCGGCAAGGAAGCCGAAGGCCTCGACTTTGCGCCCTACCCCGGTGATCTGGGCAAACGCATCTATGACAACGTTAGCAAGCAAGCCTGGGCCGACTGGATCAAGCACCAGACCATGCTGGTCAACGAGAACCGCCTGAACCTGGCCGACGCGCGCGCCCGCCAATACCTCGCCCGCCAGATGGAAAACCACTTCTTCGGCAGCGGCGCAGACGCTGCGGCGGGTTATGTGCCGCCCAGCGCGTAACGCAGTGCAGCGCTGCAAGAAGCGGTTTCGCTAAAGCCACTTCTTTGGCGCGGCGCAGACGCTGAGGCTGGCTGCGTCCCGCCCGGCGCATAACGCAGCGCTGCGCTGAAGCAGCGCCTCTTTGCAGTCGCCCCCGTCGCATCACTGTGGCGGGGGCGTTGCCGTTGTAGCCCACGGCGCCTGGCAGGCGGCCCAGGCCCGGCTCCCTGAGGAGATATTCATGTTGCCGTCGGTGTCATTGCTGGACTCGTTCCAGTTCTCACAGTTCACCACCCTGCTGGTGATCTACCTTGTGGCCATCACGGCCGAGGCCATGTCTGGCGCGCTGGCCGCAGGCCGGCGCAACATGGACATCTTCGGTGTCAGCGTGATCGCCTTTGTGACCGCGCTGGGCGGCGGCACCATCCGTGACATGGTGCTGGGCCACTACCCGATCGGCTGGACACAGCACCCGGAATACGTGTACCTGGTGATCTCCGCAGGCCTGCTGACGACGGTGGTGGCGCGCTACCTGCACCGGATCAAGCGCGTGTTCCTGCTGCTGGACGCCATGGGGCTGATCGCGTTCTCGCTGATCGGATGCAACGTGGCCCTGGAACTGGGCTACCCGCCCGTGGTGGTGGTGATGTCCGGCATGCTCACGGGCATCAGCGGCGGCATCCTGCGCGACGTGCTGTGCAACCAGGTGCCCGTGGTCTTTCGGCGCGAGCTGTACGCCAGCGTATCCCTGGCCGTGTGCCTGCTGTTCCTGGGACTGCGCACGATGGAAGTGGAAAACAACCTCAGCACTTTGGTGTGTTTCGCCGTCGGCCTGGCGCTGCGGCTGCTGGCACTGCACTACCACTGGCGCCTGCCGGTGTTCTCGTACCAGCAGCGCTGGGAATGACACTGTTTCTGTAATCTTTTCGCGCCTCCCAACACCATGTCCGAACCGATTGAATGGCTGGAAGACGGCACGCCCTACAGCCCGCGCTTCTCAGACCGGTACCACAGCGAGCAAGGCGGCCTGGAACAAGCCCGCGGCACATTTCTCGCCGGCTGCGGCCTGCCCCAGGCCTGGCAGAACCAGCCGCAGTGGCGCGTGCTGGAAACCGGCTTCGGCCTGGGCCTGAATTTCCTCGTGACCTGGGCTGCCTGGCGCGCCGACCCCCACCGGCCACAGCGGCTGCACTTCGTTTCTTGCGAGGCCTGGCCCGTGAGCGCGGCCGATCTGCTGCGCGCCGCGCCCATCGATTCCACACTGCAATCGCTGGCCCAGCAGTTGGCGGCGCAGTACTGGGGCTTGCTGCCGGGCGTGCACCGGCTCTCGTTCGACGGCGGGCAGGTGCTGCTCACGCTGTACATCGGTGACGCGCAAGCCCTGCTGAGGCAGCAGCAGCCCACGGCGGATTCGGTGTACCTGGACGGCTTCGACCCCCAGCACAACCCGCAAATGTGGGACATCCACACCCTCAAGGCCGTGGCGCGCTGCTGCCGTCGCGGCACCCGCCTGGCGACGTGGACGGTGGCGCGCGGCGTGCGGGACGGGCTGGTGCAGTGCGGCTTCGAGGTGCAGAAGGTGCCGGGTGTCCGCCCCAAGCGCGACAACCTGCAGGCCACCTACGCGCCCCGTTGGGAGCCACGCGCCGGCCAGCCCGTGCTGCCAGACGCCACGGTGGCCGCCCCGGCCCGCTGCCTGGTGGTGGGCGCAGGACTGGCGGGCGCCGCCGTGGCGGCCAGCCTGGCGCACCGTGGCTGGCAGGTCCAGGTGCTGGACCGGGCCGATCACCCTGCCGCCGGTGCATCCGGCCTGCCGGCGGGGGTGTTCGCGCCCAATGTCTCGCAGGACGACAACTTGATCTCGCGCCTGTCGCGCGCGGGGGTACGCACCACGCTGAATACGCTGGCGCAGCTTCCAGCCGAGACGCGCGGCACCGACTGGAGCGCGTGCGGCACGCTGGAGCACCGTGTGGACGGCACCACAGGATTGGCCTGGAGCGACGGGCCTGGCCTGGACTGGAGTCGCCCCGCAACACCCGCACAACTGCAGGCCAACGGCTTATCGGCAGACACGGTGGCCTGCTGGCACGAGCACGCGGGCTGGGTACGCCCGCCCCAGCTCATCGCCCACCTGCTGAACGACCCGGCCATCCGCTGGCGCGGCAGCGCGGCGGTGGCGGAGTTGCGCCGCACCACCGTCGACGGCCAGCCCCTCTGGCAGGCACTGGACGCCGAAGGGCGCGTCCTGGCCGAGGCGGAACTTGCCGTGGTTTGCGCCGGGCACCACACCGGCCCGCTCACGCACGCGCATTGGCCCATGAATCCGCTGCGCGGCCAGTTGGCCTGGGGCCTGCATGCCCAGGCCCCCGCGGGCGCCCCCTGGCCGCCCCAGCCGCTCAATGGCAACGGCAACCTGGTGCCCCGTGTGCCGCTGCAGGGCGGCGCAGGCTGGGTGCTGGGCTCCACGTTCGAGCGCCTGAAGACCGCCCTGCCCCCCAGCCCTGACGACCACACCAAGGGCTTGGCCACCAATCAGGCCAAACTGCACGCGCTGCTGCCCCCCCTGGGCGCTGCCATGGACGCCGCCTTCACCCAGGCCGCCACCGCGCCGGACGGCCCCGTGCGCACCTGGGCGGCCGTGCGCTGCGGCGCGCTGGACCGCCGCCCCATCGTGGGGCCGGTGGACCCGGTGCGCCAGCCCGGCCTGTGGCTGTGCACTGCCATGGGCGCGCGCGGGCTCACGCTGTCATTGCTGTGCGGCGAACTGATCGCCGCGCGGCTGCACAGTGAGCCCCTGCCGCTGGACGCCCCTCTGGCGCGCGCGTTGAGCAGCGAGCGCTGGCTAGGGTATGAGCCACAGTGAACCGACACGCATTTCATATACAAATAACGGAATATATGAAGCATTAAAAAATAGTTTGTCTTTATAAGACAGACTTTTAAAGTGCGCCCATCGATGCTGCGGGCGCCATTCGGGGCCCGGCGGCACCTGTGTTGAAACGCCCACGGCCCTGCCATGTACCAGTACACCGAATTCGACCGCCAGTTCGTCCACCTGCGCGCCCAGCAATTCCGCGATCAGCTCGAACGCTGGCAGCGCGGCGAGTTGACCGACGAGCAACTGCTGCCCCTGCGGCTGCAAAACGGCTGGTACATCCAGCGCTACGCGCCCATGGCCCGCATCGCCGTGCCCTATGGCGATATCAATAGCACCCAGCTGCGCATGCTGGCCCACATCGCCCGCGAATACGACCGCCCCACGCCCGAGCTGCTGGCCCATGCCCAGGCCACGCAGGACCAGCTGCAGGCTGCCCAGCCGGGCCTGACACTGGCCGCGCCCCCGCTGCGCTACGGCTACGGCCACTTCACCACGCGCACCAACGTGCAGTTCAACTGGATTCCCATCACCCGCGCGGCCGACGTGATGGACCTGCTGGCCAGCGTGCACATGCACGGCATCCAGACCAGCGGCAACGACATCCGCAACATCACCTGCGAGGCCTACGCCGGCATCGCCGAGGACGAGATCGTGGACACCCGGCCATTCGCCGAGATCACGCGCCAGTGGAGTTCGCTGCACCCCGAGTTCACCTACCTGCCGCGCAAGTTCAAGATCGCCTTCAACGGCGCCGCGGAAGACCGTGCCGCCACCGGCTGGTATGACATCGGCCTGCAAGCGCTGAAGAACGCGGCTGGCGAGGTGGGCTTTGCCGTCAAGGTGGGCGGCGGCATGGGGCGCACGCCCGTCATCGGCACCGTGGTGCGTGAATTTCTACCGTGGGACCAGCTGCTGAACTACATCGAAGCCATCGTGCGCGTGTACAACAGCTACGGCCGCCGCGACAACAAGTGGAAGGCGCGCATCAAGATCCTGGTCAAGAGCGAAGGCCAGCAGTTCATCGACGCGGTGGAGGCCGAATACCGCGCCATCCTGGAGCAGGACGGCGCCCCGCACACCATCACCCAGGCCGAGCTGGACCGCGTGACCGGCCATTTCGTCGTGCCACCGCTGCGGCCCGCCGGCCGCCCGCATGGCGTGAACACCTCCGGCCAGCTGTACCAGCGCTGGCTGCAGCAGAACGTGCGCGGCCACCGCATGGCGGGGCTGAAGGCGGTGACACTGTCGTTCAAGCGCGTGGGCTTTGCGCCCGGCGACGCCGACGGCGACACGCTGGACGCCCTGGCCCAACTGGCCGACCAGTTCAGCGCCGGCGAGGCGCGCCTGACGCACGAGCAGAACCTGCTGCTGCCCTGGGTGCACGAAGCCGACCTGCCCGCGCTGTACGAGGCCGCGCGCAAGCTGGGCCTGGCGCAGCCCAACATCGGCCTGCTGACGGACATGATCGCCTGCCCGGGCGGCGACTTCTGCTCGCTGGCCAACGCGCGTTCGCTGCCCATCGCCGCGGCCATCACCGAGCGCTACCAGGACCTGGACGAGCTGTTCGACATCGGCCCCATCGACCTGCACATGAGCGGCTGCATCAACAGCTGCGGCCACCACCACAGCGGCCACATCGGCATCCTGGGCGTGGACAAGGACGGCAAGGAGTGGTACCAGATCACGCTGGGCGGCTCCGACGGCACGCAGCTGTCCGGCCCGGCCATCGGCGGCAAGGTGGTCGGCCCGTCGTTCTCGGCCGCCGAAGTGCCCGACGTGATCGAGGCGCTGCTGGACACCTACCGCGCGCTGCGCAAGGGCAACGAGCTGTTCATCGACACCCTGCGCCGCGTGGGCCAGGACCCCTTCAAGGCCGCCGCCAATGGTGCGCGCCACCCCAAGGCGGCTGAAGAGGCCGTGGCCTGACCCCACCCGAAAGACCTTGAATACTATGAAAATCATAGCTGCTGGCGCTTTATCCCTGGGCGCTGACGACCTCAAAACCCTGCAGATCACCAACGACGCCGACCTGGCCGCGCTGGCCGCCGAAGGCGCGCTGGAGGGCGTGCAGCGCATCGAGCTGCAGTTCCCCAAGTTCACCGACGGCCGCGCCTACAGCCAGGCCCTGCTGCTGCGCCGCCGCTACCGCTTTGCGGGCGACATCCGCGCCACGGGCGACGTACTGATCGACCAGCTGGTGCACATGCACCGCAGCGGCTTCAGCAGCGCGGTGCTGGCGCCCGGCGTGGACCCGGCCGCGGCCGAGCGCCAGTTCGCGCGCTATGCCGCCTTCTACCAGGGCGACGTGCTGGAGCCGCGCCCGCTGTTCGCCCGGGAGGCCGCATGAGCACCGCTACGGCGGTCAGCGCCGCCGAACTCGCCCGCGTCAACGCCGAGCACGGCCACGATGCCGCCGCGCTGGTGGCCTGGGCGCTGGGCTTGGGCCAGACACCCATCGTCACCACCAACTTCCGCCCATTCGAGGCCGTGATCCTGCACCTGGTCACCCGCGTGCAGCCGGGCGTGCCCGTGGTCTGGATGGACAACGGCTACAACACCGAGGCCACCTACCGCTTTGCCGACGCGGTGACGAAGCAGCTGGGGCTCAACCTGAAGATCTACCTGCCGCGCCGCTCGCGCGCCCACCGCGAGGCCGTCGAAGGCCCGACGCCCGCGCTGGACGACCCGCGCCACGCCGCGTTCACCGAAGAGGTGAAGCTCGAACCCTTCGCCCGCGCCCTGCGCGAAACGGCACCCCGGGTGTGGTTCACCGCGCTGCGCGCCACCGACACCGCCGTGCGCGCGCAGATGGAGCCCGTGAGCATCAACCCCGACGGCCTGATCAAGGTCGCGCCGCTATTGCACTGGTCGTCCAAACAGCTGCACGAGTACTGCCAGCAGCACGGCCTGCCCAACAACTTTGACTACGTGGACCCCACCAAGGGCGAAGACAACCGCGAATGCGGCCTGCACCTGGCCCACTAAAAACGATAGCTGCCTGCGCTTGCCCCACAAGCGCTGGAGCCAGATTTGACTGGAACATCGAATGAACGCCCGTGTTGACTCCCAAGTGCTCAACCAGCTCAGCAACCGCCACCTGGACGCGCTGGAAGAAGAAACCATCTTCATCCTGCGCGAGGTGGCCGCGGCCTTCGAGCGCCCCGCCCTGCTGTTCTCGGGCGGCAAGGACTCGCTGGTCATGCTCAAGTGCGCCGAGAAGGCCTTCGGCGCGGGCCGCATTCCCTACCCGCTGCTGATGATCGACACGGGGCACAACTTCCCCGAGGTGACCGACTTCCGCGACTTCCGCGCGAAGGAACTGGGCGCCGAACTCATCGTGCGCAGCGTCGAGGATTCGATGGCGCGCGGCACCGTGCGCCTGGCCCACCCCGGCGAATCGCGCAACGTGCACCAGTCCGTCACGCTGCTCGAAGCGATTGAGGAGTTTCGCTTCGACGCCTTGATCGGCGGTGCGCGCCGGGACGAGGAGAAGGCGCGCGCCAAGGAGCGCATCTTTTCCCACCGCGACAGCTTCGGCCAATGGCAGCCCAAGGCGCAGCGCCCCGAGCTGTGGACGCTGTTCAACACCCGCCTGACCCCCGGCGAGCATTTCCGCGTCTTTCCCATCAGCAACTGGACCGAGCTGGACGTGTGGCAGTACATCGAGCGCGAGCAGGTCGCCCTGCCATCGCTGTACTACGCCCACCCGCGTGAAGTGGTGGAGCGCCGCGGCCTGCTGGTGCCCGTCACGCCGCTCACGCCCCCGAAGGACGGCGAAGCGGTGCAGACGCGCACCGTGCGCTTTCGCACCGTGGGCGACATCACCTGCACCTGCCCGGTGGAAAGCCTGGCCGCCACGGCTGGCGAAATCGTGATCGAGACCCTGGCCGCCGAGGTCAGCGAGCGCGGCGCCACGCGCATGGACGACAAGACCAGCGACGCCTCGATGGAAAAGCGCAAGAAAGACGGGTATTTCTGATGACCACCGCCACTATCAATTCAATAGCTTCCAGCGCACAACCAGAAAGCGCTAGCGGCACAAATGATCACATTTCCGCGCTGCGCTTCATCACCTGCGGCAGCGTGGACGATGGCAAGAGCACGCTGATCGGCCGCCTGCTGGTGGACAGCCGCGCCGTGCTGCAGGACCACCTGGCCGGCGTGCAGCGCGGCGGAGAGACCGACCTGGCGCTGCTGACCGACGGCCTCAGTGCCGAGCGCGAGCAGGGCATCACCATCGACGTGGCCTACCGCTACTTCGCCACCGAGGCGCGCAAGTTCATCATCGGCGACGCGCCCGGCCACGAGCAGTACACGCGCAACATGGTCACCGCCGCCTCCCAGGCCGACGCCGCCGTAGTGCTGGTGGACGCTACCAAGCTCGACTGGCAGAACCCCCAGCTGACGCTGCTGCCGCAAACGCGCCGCCACAGCCTGCTGGTGCATCTGCTGCGCGTGCATTCGCTGGTGTTCGCTGTGAACAAGCTCGACGCGGTGGCGGACCCACAGCTCGCCTACCGCCACATCCGTGCCGCGCTGGAGCAGTTCGCCCGGCACGCGGGCATCGCCGTGGCGGGCGTGGTGCCGGTGTCGGCGCTCAAGGGCTGGAACGTGGTAGACGCCAAGCCCGGCTGGTGCGACTACGCGGGCCCGAGCCTGCTGCAGATCCTGGAGCGGCTGCCCAACACCCCGCCCGACGCCGGCCTGCCCCTGGCCTTCCCGGTGCAGTGGGTGGAGAAATTTTCTTCCTCGTCCGACACTTCGCAGGGGCGCCGCGTGTTCTGGGGCCGGGTGGGCACGGGCCGCGTGCAGCCGGGTGCGCAGGTCGCCATCTTCCCCAGCGGCCAGCTGGCGCAGGTGGCGCAGGTCCTGGACCATGCGCGCCGCGCCACCGGCGTGGCCGCGGGCCAGAGCGCGGGCATCACCCTCGACCGCGAGGTGGACGTCTCGCGCGGCGACTGGATCGTGGCTGCGCCTGCACCCGCTGCCGCGGCCGAGGACGACTTCGACACCCCCGCCGCCGTGCCCGCATGGCCCGGCCAGCGCGAGATCACCGCCACCGTCGCGTGGATGGACGACGAGCCGCTGGTGGCGGGCCGCGTGTACTGGGCGCTGCACGGCCACCGCTGGGTCAAGGTCAAGGTGCGCCGCGTGGTTCACCGCCTGGACATCAACACCCTGGCCGAGGAAGACGCCACCCAGCTGGAGCCCAATGCCATCGGCCATGTGGAGCTGCTGCTGCAGGAACCCCTGCCCGCGGCGCCGTTCGCGCGCAGCCGCGTGCTCGGTTCGCTCATCCTGGTCGACACCGCCAGCCACAAGACGGCGGGCGCCGTGCTGGTGAACGCACCGGCCCCAAAAGCTTGATCAACGTTAAGGTTTCCGCGCCTCAGGCATGGTTGGCTGGCCTGCTGAGGCGGCGGTCGGCCTAAAATCGCGGGCTAACCCCATACCAGAACACAACTACTCATGACTCACGTCGTCACCGAAAACTGCATCAAGTGCAAATACACCGATTGCGTGGATGTGTGCCCCGTGGACTGCTTCCGCGAAGGCCCCAACTTCCTCGTGATCGACCCCGACGAGTGCATCGACTGCGCCGTGTGCATCCCTGAATGCCCGGCCAACGCCATCTTTGCCGAGGAAGACCTGCCCAGCGACCAGCTGGCCTTCATCAAGATCAACGCCGAGCTGACGCCCAAGTTCAAGAGCATCACCAAGCGCAAGGCAGCGCTGCCTGACGCTGACGACTGGAACGGCAAGCCCGGCAAGCTGGACCAGCTGGAGCGCTGACTCCCGCGCTCCCGCCACGCCCCGCATGCACCCATCCCCCAGCAGCCCGACGCCCCAGGCCGCGGACGCCGTGGTGATCGGCGCCGGGCCGGTGGGGCTGTTCCAGGTCTTCCAGCTCGGGCTGCAGGGCATCGCGGCGCACCTGGTTGATGCGCTGCCCCATGTGGGTGGCCAGTGCGCCGAGCTGTATCCCGACAAACCCATCTACGACATTCCCGGCATCCCTGTGTGCACGGGCCTGGGGCTCGTGGAACTGCTGCAGCGGCAGATCGCCCCTTTCGCCCCCACGCTGCACCTGGGCCAGCAGGTCCACGCGCTGGCCGCGCAGGCCGACGGACGTATTCTGCTCACCACCACCGCCGGCACCGCGCTGCTGGCGCGCAGCATCTTCATTGCCGCGGGCGTGGGCGCCTTCGTGCCGCGCGCCATCAAGGCCGAGGGGGTAGAGGCGCTGGCCCCCGGCCAGTTGCTCTACCACCCTGACGCCGCTACGGCCACCCGTGCCGCGACCGGCAAGCGCGTGGTGGTACATGGCGGCGACGAGGCGGCCGTGCAGGCGGCGCTGGACTGCGTGGACGCTGCCGCGCAGGTGCTGCTGCTGCACCGGCGCGATGCCTTCCAGGCCGCGCCCGCGCTGCTGGCGCAACTGCAGGCACTGCGCGAGGCGGGCCGCATCCAGGTCGTGATCGGCCAGATCACGGGCGTGGAGACCGCGCCCGACGGCACCCTGCAGGCGCTGGCCCTGCTGGACCCGCAAGGCGAGCCACAGCGCCAGCCGCTGGACCTGTTGCTGGCCTACCTGGGCATCTCTCCCCGCCTGGGGCCCATTGCCGACTGGGGCCTGGCGATGGACCGCAAGCAGCTGACCGTGGACACGGCCACTTTCGCCACCAGCGTCCCCGGCATCTACGCCGTCGGCGACATCAACACCTACCCCGGCAAGCGCAAGCTGATCCTGTGCGGCTTCCACGAAGCCACCCTCGCCGCCTTCGCCGAGGCTGAACGGCAGGCGGGCCACAAGCTGCCCCTGGAATACACCACCAGCAGCGAACGGCTGCAAGCCCGGCTGGGCGTCGCCCCGGCCCGCTGACCTGCGGCGACGGCGCGGCGCGCCCTGCGGCATGCGCGGGGCGCTATTGAAGCAGGAGCTTGCAGCGCTCTTTCTGCCTTGTTTCCAAATAGAAAACTGTCTCAGAATAGCTTGTATAGTGCGCTGGCAGCTATATTTTTCATAGCAATTGACGTTTCGGCCATCGGTTCGCGCCTGAAACGGCCGGAACTTCGCACGCGGGCGGCCCTCCACCTGGGGGTTGTCATCCCTCAGTTCCAACTCCAAGGAGATCACCCCGTGCCCTTCGCACTGCCCCTGCCGCATCGCATCCTGTCCAAAGCCCTGGCCGCCGCCACGCTGGCCCTGCCCCTGCTCATGCCCGCCGGCGTGCAGGCGCGCGATTTCGTCAGCATCAAGGGCAATGCGGTCAACGTACGCGAGAAGCCCAGCACCCGCTCGGCGACGCTGTGGGAGCTGGGTCGGGGCTATCCGCTGCAGGTGCAGCAGCGCAAGGGCCGGTGGCTCCAAGTGCGGGATTTCGAGGAGCCGCTCGGCTGGGTGTATGCGCCGCTGACCAGCAAGACGCCGCACCGCGTGGTGACGGCACGCGTCGCCAACCTGCGCGCCGGCCCCGGCCAGCAGCACAAGACCGTGGGCAAGCTGCAGCAGCATGAGGTGGTGCGCAGCCTGGGCCAGTCGGGTAGCTGGGCCCGGGTGCAGCGCGAAGACGGGCAAAAGGGCTGGGTGGCCCGGCGCCTGACCTGGGGCTGGTGATATTTCGGGTGCCGCGGCGGTGTGGGCCTGTGGCGCGCGCGGTGCCCGGCGCTCCCTCAGCCGCCCGTTACTCGATCACACGCTGCGCCACCGGCGCATAGCCATGGTTGAGCGGCCCGTGGCCGTGACCGGTGCGCACATCGGCCCCGGCAGCGATCGCGCCCAGAATGTACTGGCGAGCCAACCGCACCGCCTGCGCCAGCGGCTGGCCCAATGCGAGGTGCGCAGCGATCGCCGACGACAAGGTGCAGCCCGTGCCGTGGCCGTTGTGCGTGACGATGCGCGCAGCTTCCAGGCGGTGGCGCTCGTCGCCAGGCAGGGCCAGCACATCCACCACCCGGTCGCCCGGCAGGTGCCCGCCCTTGAGCAGCACCGCGCGCGCGCCCAGCGCCAGCAGGTCGGTGGCGGCCGCGTCCAGCGCGCTTTCGTCGGCAATGGCGCGGCCCAGCAGCCAGCCGGCCTCGTCCAGGTTGGGGGTGACCACGGCGGCCAGCGGGAACAGCGCGCGCACCAGCGTGCCCACGGTCTCCTCGGCAATCAGCCGGTCGCCGCTGGTGGCGACCATCACCGGGTCCAGCACCACGTTGGGCAAGCCATGGCGAAGAATCGCGTCGGCCACCACCTGCACCACCTCGGGCGAATGCAGCATGCCGATCTTCACCGCATCCACGCCGATGTCCTCGACCACGGCGTCGATCTGTGCGCGCAGCATCTCGGGCGGAATGCCGTGGATGCCCGTCACGCCGCGCGTGTTCTGCGCGGTGATGGCGGTGATCGCGGTCATGCCGTAGCAGCCCAGGGCACTGAAGGTCTTCAGGTCGGCCTGTATGCCCGCGCCGCCGCCGCTGTCCGAGCCCGCGATGGTCAACACGCGCGCATAGCGCCGGCCACCGCCGGGCGTCTGTGTCTCTTGGTTCATGGCAAAAATTATCGGCCAAGCCGCAGCGCATTCAACGCAGCCGCGGCAACGCCAGAGCCTGCGCCACGTCAACAACAGGGGCACCACCCCTGTGCTGTAATGCCGGCCACGGACGAAACAGGGGTGTCCCCGCCGCACTAAGAACGTGTTGACGAAAGCGGCAGGCGACTGAGAAATACCCTAAGCACCCGATCCAGGTCATGCTGGCGTGGGGAGTTTCAACAGCATCGGCGCGCCGCGCGCTCCCGTTTTGTCCTTTGGTTGTTTGGCCTGGCCTTTCATCACGGACACGATGCACACTTTCCCCACCCTTCGCTCCTCCTCCCGCGTCACCATCTTGGGCGCGGGCCTCATGGGCCGCCTGCTGGCCGTCGAACTCGCCCGCCAGGGCCACGCCGTTGAGGTGCACGAGGCAGGCACCCGCGCCGCCGAAGGCGCCGCAGCCTACGTGGCCGCCGCCATGGTGGCCCCCCTGGCCGAATCCATCGTGGCCGAGCCCGGCGTGGTGCGCATGGGCGTGCACTCGCTGGCGCGCTGGCCTGAGCTGCTGGCACCGCTGGCCGCACCGGTGTACTTCCAACATGACGGCACGCTGATCCTGTGGCACCGCCAGGACGCACCCGAAGCCGCGCGCATGCGCCTGAAGTTCGAGCAGACCCAAGGCCTGGTGCCCGGACTGCCGCGCATGCAGGCGCTGGACAGCGCCGGCGTGGCTGCACTGGAACCCACGGCCGCACAGCGCTTCCACCAGGGCCTGTACCTGCCCGGCGAGGGCCAATTGGACAACCGCCAGGCACTGGCCGCGCTGGCCGCCACCATGGACCAGTTGGGCGTGGTCACGCATTGGGGCAGCGCGCGCCGGCCGGCCGACTTCACTCCCGGCCAGGCCGGCCAGCCCGACTGGGTGCTGGACTGCCGGGGCCTGGGCGCGCGTGCGCAATGGCCGCAACTGCGCGGGCTGCGCGGCGAGGTGGTACGCCTGCACGCGCCCGACGTGACGCTGCAGCGCCCCACGCGCATCGTGCACCCCCGCTACCCGATCTACATCGCACCGAAGGAGAACCACGTGTTCGTCATCGGCGCGACCGAGATCGAATCCGACGACATGTCGCCCGCCAGCGTGCGCTCCACGCTGGAGCTGCTGAGCGCCGCCTACGCCGTACATCCGGGCTTTGCCGAGGCGCGTATCCTAGAGATCTCCACCCACTGCCGCCCCACCCTGCCCGACAACCTGCCCGCGGTGCGCGTAGTGCAGGATCGCGTGCTGGAGGTCAACGGTTTGTACCGCCACGGCTTCATGATCGCGCCGGCCATGCTCGATGTAGTCATGCAGGTGCTGAACACGGGACAATCCGAGCTCGCCCCTGGATTCGACCTCTCGCTGCAGCTCGACCGCGAAGCTGCGCTGCACACATGAACGTATTCATCAACCAAAACGCCGTGCAACTGCCCGATGGCGCCACCGTCGCCGACGCCGTGGCCCACCTGGCCCCCCAGCCACCGTTTGCCGTGGCCGTGAACCTGCAGTTCGTGCCCAGTGCCCGCTATGCCGCGCACGCCCTGCAGTCCGGCGACCAGATCGAAATCATTGCGCCGGTCACCGGCGGTTGAAACCATTGCTCATGAACAGTCCTACATCCTCCCCCGACACGCTGGTGCTCTACGGCCAGGCGTTCCAGAGCCGCCTGCTGCTGGGCACCGCGCGCTACCCGTCTCCCGCCGTGCTGGAGGCCGCCGTGCAGCGCGCGCGGCCCGCGATGCTCACCGCATCGCTGCGCCGCCAGGGCAGCAACCCGGCCGAATCCGGCAGCAGCTTCTGGGAGCTGCTCAAGCGCCTGCAGGTGCCGGTGCTGCCCAACACCGCCGGCTGCCATAGCCTGCAGGAAGCCATCACCACCGCCCATATGGCGCGTGCAGTCTTCGAGACCCCCTGGATCAAGCTGGAGCTGATCGGCGACGACTACACGCTGCAGCCCGATACGCTGAACCTGGTGCAGGCAGCCGAGCAACTGGTCCGCGAAGGCTTCTACGTGCTGCCCTACTGCACTGAAGACCTGGTGCTGTGCCAGCGCCTGGTGGACGTGGGCTGCCAAGCCGTCATGCCGTGGGCGGCGCCCATCGGCACGGGCCGCGGCCCGGTGAACCCCTATGGCCTGCAGCTGCTGCGCGAGCGCCTGGACGTGCCGCTGCTCGTGGACGCCGGCCTCGGCCTGCCGTCCCACGCCTGCCAGGTGATGGAATGGGGTTACGACGGCGTGCTGCTCAACACGGCCGTGGCCCTGGCGACCGACCCCGTGCAGATGGCCGGCGCCTTTGCCGATGCCGTCGCCGCAGGCCGCGCCGCCCGCATGGCCGGCGCGATGACGCCGCAGGAGGCGGCGCAACCCAGCACGCCCGTGCTGGGCACGCCGTTCTGGCACCACGCGCAGGGCTGAGCATGCCGCAAGCCGCCGCGCCATTGCCTTCTGCAGCCGCCATGGAGCAAGCCATCCGCCAGCACCATGCGTCGGCGTTCGCGGGCTTCCCGCCCCAGCCGATGCCGGCGACAACCGTGGAAGACCCCGTGTACCGCGCAGCCCTTGCGGCCTGCTGCGCCCTGGGTTTCATCGCCCATGACGCAGACTGCCTGGCCCGTGCCTGGGCTGCGCAGACGCGGCGCACCGGCCGCTTCGACCCGGCGCAGTGGCCCGACGAGCCCGCAGACTTCGGACTGCAGCCGCGCCCCCATGCGCACCCCTTTAAAGCCTGCCCACAGAACCTGGGTCTCTACGCCGTATTGCCCGATGCCCAATGGGTGGGCCGCATGGCGCAGGCCGGCGTGCCGACGGTGCAGCTGCGCTTCAAAAGTGACGACCCTGCGGCCATCACGCGCGAGGTACGCGCCGCAGTGCAGGCCGTGCAAGGCACCGCTTCGCTGCTGTTCATCAACGACCATTGGCGCCAGGCCATCGCGGCCGGGGCCTATGGCGTGCACCTGGGCCAGGAGGATCTGGATGCGCTGAGCCCCGAAGAGCTGCGCACGCTGCGCGAGTCCGGGGTGCGCCTGGGCGTGAGCACGCATGGCTATGCCGAGATGGTGCGCGCTGACGCGGCCAGCCCCAGCTACATCGCCATGGGCGCGGTGTTCCCCACCACGCTCAAGAAAATGGCCACAGTGCCCCAGGGCGTGGCACGGCTGACGGGCTATGCCCGGCTGATGCGCGGCTATCCGCTGGTTGCCATCGGCGGCATTGGCCTGGCCCAGTTCCCGCAAGTGCTGGCCACCGGAGTGGGGTCGATCGCCGTGGTGCGCGCCGTGGTGGCGGCCGATCAGCCGGAAGCCGCTGCGGCGCAGCTCATGCGGGCCATGGACGCCGGCAGGCGATAGCCCCGTCCGCGCACGGCGGGCGTTCGCGCTTCAGAAGCGGTTCTTTTGCGACTGCTCCAGTTCGAAGCGCAACTCCAGCTTGTCGTTTTCCATGCCAAAACCCACGGCCTGCCCTTGCGCGGGCGCTGGGGTGACGGGCACGGGCGGTAGATCGCTGAGGGTGATGTGAGGCGGCCCGGACTCGTCCACGTCCACCGCGGCGGCGCAAGTGGATGCTGGCGAGCCGTCATCCACCGGCAGCAGCGCCAGGCCGGCCGCCATCGAGTCCAACGACCGGCCCGTCCCATCCTGCGCGCCCATCGGGTGGAGCGCTGGCGTGGCATGCGGGGTGGTGCGCGCGCGGGGCGGCGGCGCACCGCGCAAATGTGCGGGCGTGGTCTGGGCGATGGACAGCAGCAGCAGCAGATCGTCCAGCGCCGCCAGGTCGAAGGGCCCCTCGCCCTGCGTCTGTCCCCGGTGAAATAAGAGGCCCTCCAGCACGGCCAGCACCTCGGGCGAGGACCACGCCGCCTCGACCCGTGCCAGCGCCTCGGGGTGGTCTTCCAGGCTCCGGCCCAGTTGCTGGAACTGCGCAAATGGAGGCACGCGTACGTTGAACCGCTCCTCGACCTGCGCACGCAGGCCGTCGAAGCTGTCGGTTCGCCCCAGTTGGTGGTACAGGCGCAGCAGTTCGAGATGCGCCAGCGGCGAGTCTTCGCCGTGCTGCGCGATGTATTGGCGCAGCACATGGATCGCCTGCTCGTGCTCGCCCACCGAGGTGAAAAATTCGGCCTGCTGTTGCAGATCGAACAGCGACTCGGGCTGCACACCGGACTGGGCCCTTGCCTGCAAGGGCTCCACAGCCGGCGCCGCCACCGCGGGGCCTGGAGCCGCCGCGGGTGCACTCACTGGCGCGGCGGTAGGCGTGAGCGGAGGCGGCCCACTGTCCGGCCCTTGCGGCGGTGGCGCTGTCGGCTGCCAGACATCGCGCGCATCCGGCTCCACCTGCAGCCGGAGCTTGCCATCAGGGCCTTCCGCGGCCACGGCCCCGTCCCGCAGGCCACCGCTGAGTGCCACCGAGTCACGCCATGCCTGCAGCGCCTCGCGCCGGGTGCGGCGCAGCAGCCAGGCAATGCAGGCCAGCGCGAGCACCAGCAGCCCCGCGAGCATGTACACCACGGTCGCGGGGAACCCCTGCGAGTCCACCTGCGCCAGGCGCTCGCGCAGCTCAGCCGCCGTTGCGCGCTCGCGCTCCACCAGCTGGCCCTGCGCGGCCGCATCAGCCTCGAGCCTCTTGAGCCGCTCTTCAAACAGCTGTGTTTGGGCCGTCGAAGTGTCCAGCGCCTGCCACCACGCGGCCGACTCCGCACGCAAGGCCTCGCTGGGGCGCGGCGACATCTGGGGCGGCTCGCGCGTGAGCTGCAGCGCGGACGCATTGTCAGGACCCAAATCCAGGGGTTCCATTACCAGGCGGGAGGGAGCCGCCGCAGCCGCGGGCGGCGAGGCTTTGGCGCTGGTGCGCAGCGTCGTGGCGGTCTTAGCTGCCCGCGATGGGCGTGTCGCCCGCTCGGCCGGGGCATGCGTGGACGCCGCGGGAACACGCGGCTGCGCACGAGGCCGCCGGACCGTGCGTGCGCCCTCCCCCTCGCCGCCCAATGCATTCCGCACTTGCGGCGTAGCGCGTGGTGCGGGCACCGCCAGGCGCGACAAATCGATGGGCTGCCGTGCCGCTGGGGGTGCAGTGCCGGGCGGGTCTGCCAAGAACGTGTAGGTGCGCGACACACGCCCTTCGCAGCCGGCGGTGAGCGTGGCAGTCAGCACCGGCTCATCCACGGGAATGAGTAACCGTCTTCGAAGTCAAGCGCAATGAAGCGACTTGTCCCAAGGTTTTCCAGTGCGCACCATGGCGTTGAGCGTGGTGAGCAACTTGCGCATGCAAGCGACCAGGGCGACCTTGGGCAACTTGCCAGCGGCCTTCAGACGCTCGTAGAAGGCCTTGATGGCCGGGTTGTAGCGGGTGGCCGTGAGCGTTGCCATGTACAGCACGCGGCGGATCTCGAAGCGCCCGCCTTGTACGCGCCGCCTGCCCTTGCTGCCGCCGGAGTCATTGGCCATGGGCGCCACGCCCACCAATGCAGCGATCTCGCGCCGGTTCAGCCGGCCCAGCTCTGGCAGCTCGGCAATCATCGTGGCACTGGCCACCGGGCCGACTCCCGCAGCCGACTGCAGCAGCGTGTCGAGCTCCCCAAAGTGCTCGCGCACATGCGTGACCATCTGCTCTTCGATCTCATCGAGCTGCGCCTTGATCGCCGCCTCGATGGCCTCGATGCTGGCGTGCAGCTTCTTGGGCGTGATCTGCAGCCGTTGGCGCTCCGAATGGAGCATGGTCAGCAACTGGCGCCTGCGCGTGACCAGGGCCGCGAGCCACTGCTGGCGCTCATCGGCCAGGGGGCGCAAGAAGCGCTGCAGATCGTCGCGGCGCAGCAGCACCGCTGCCAGCTCGGCCAGCGTGCGCGCATCCACCGCGTCGGTCTTGGCCAGGCGTCCCATGGATTTGGCGAAGTCGCGCGCCTGGCGCGGGTTGATGACCGCCACGGGCAGGCCTGTGGCCTGCAGGGCACACGCTAACGCGGCCTCGTAGCCGCCGGTGGCCTCCATCACCACCAGACCCACGTCCAGGGGCTGCAGGGCAGCCGCCAGCGCCGAGTGGCCTTCGGCATCGTTGTCAAACCGCTGGGCGCTGCTCTTGGCACCCAGCACACAGACATCCACGTGCGCCTTGGCCACGTCGATGCCCACCGTCACTGAGGTAACAGACATGATCTTCAGATCCCTTGCTTGTGCATGCGCGCTCAATCAAGGCGCGCGTAACCGTTCGGGCTTCACGAAGACCAGCGCGGCGGCCATGCGTTCTGTACTCAGTCACGGGCTCTATCACCCCAGCGCCTACCAAACTGCACGGGCCGGTCTGGCCGCCTCAACGGCGTTCAGACTCTACCGCGCTGGTCTGGTTTAAAGATACAAGCGCCTGCACGCGCACCATCGGAATGGCGCCTCCTTCCAGGGGAGTGACATGCACACGCGTTTCGGGGACAGTGGTTGCGCCTAAGACCAGCCGCGCCCCGAGGCAGGAAGACGCGACGGTCTTGCCGGGATCAGGCCGTACCTCGAAGGTGAGATCGATCGTGGACCCCAGAACCACTGTGCCGTGGCTGCCGCCAAGCGAAAGCGCGCTGGCCCCAAACGCTGCGGCATAGATCCAGGCGCCGACAAGTAGGTTACGCATAAACACAATGGTTTCAATTTGTTTATAAATTTTGCCATAACCCTGCCGCATCCGATAGCGCTAGATAATTGCCGCCATGCAAACGGTCTTCACTTCAATCGGCATCGTGGGCACTGGCGCCATGGGCCGCGGCATCGCGCAGATCGCCGCCCAGGCAGGCAGCACGGTCTACCTCTACGACACCCATGGCGGCGCCGCCGACGCCGCCCGCACCCACATCCAACAGCAGTGGCAGCGTCTGGTGGACAAGGGTCGGCTGGACGAGAGCCTGTTGCCGGCTCTGGTGCAGCGGCTGGTTCCCGTCACGTCGCTGCACGACTTCGCGGCTTGCGAATTGGTGGTGGAAGCCATCGTCGAGCGACTGGATGCCAAGCAGGAACTGCTCAAACAGCTCGAAGCCATCGTCTCGCCCGAAGCCGTGCTGGCCAGCAACACGTCATCGCTGTCCATCACCGCCGTGGCCGCACCGCTGCAGCGGCCGCAGCGCATGGCAGGCTTTCACTTCTTCAACCCGGTGCCGCTGATGAAGGTGGTCGAGGTCGTGGCCGGCCTGCGCACGGACCCCCATGTCTGCACCCGCTTGGCC
This sequence comes from Diaphorobacter sp. LI3, assembly GCF_022807955.1. Lineage (NCBI taxonomy): Bacteria > Pseudomonadati > Pseudomonadota > Betaproteobacteria > Burkholderiales > Comamonadaceae > Diaphorobacter > Diaphorobacter sp. LI3. The sequence goes on from NZ_CP094346.1 coordinate 2,859,392, forward strand.
GGCTATGCGCGCGCCATGGGCCACACCCCGGTGATGGCGCAGGACACGCCGGGCTTCATCGTCAACCATGCGGGGCGGGGCTATGGCACCGAGGCGCTGCGCATCGTGAGCGAGGGCGTGGCCGATTTCGCCACCGTGGACCGCATCCTGCGCGACCAGGTGGGTTTCAAGCTCGGCCCCTTCGAGTTGCTGGACCTCACCGCGCTCGATGTGTCGCACCCGGTCATGGAATCGATCTACCGCCAGTACTACGACGAGCCGCGCTTTCGCCCCAGCGTGATCACGGCGCAGCGCTTGAGCGGCGGCCTGCTGGGCCGCAAGTCCGGCGAGGGCTTTTACCGCTACGTGGACGGTGCGCCCGAGCTGCCGGCCGAGCCGCCGGTGCCCGAGGTATCGGGCCTGCCGCCGGTCTGGGTCTCCACGCGCGCCGCCCGCCGCGCCGAGCTGTACCAGTTGCTCAAGGACCTGGGGGCAACGATCGAGACGGGCACCTCGCCCTCGGCCCAGGCGCTCACGCTGGTCGCGCCACTCGGCTTTGACGTGACCACCGTGGCCGTGGTGGAGCGCCTGGACCCCGCGCGCACCATCGGCATCGACATGTTGATCGACGACGCGGCCACCCGCCGGCGCGTGCTGGCGACCAACCCCGCCACGCGCGAAGACATGCGCGACGCCGCGCACGCGCTGTTCGCGCGCGACGGCAAGCCAGTGAGCGTGATCCGCGACAGCGGCGGCTTCGTCACACAGCGCGTCGTGGCCAACATCGTCAACATCGCCGCGGACATCTGCCAGCAGCGCATCTGCAGTCCCAAGGACCTGGAGACCGCCGTGACCCTGGGCCTGGGCTACCCGCTGGGCCCGCTGGCCATGGGCGACCGCTGGGGCCCCACCAACATCCTGGAAGTGCTCTTCAACATGCAGACCGTGTACGGCGACCCGCGCTACCGCCCCAGCCCCTGGCTGCGCCGGCGCGGCGCCATCGGCCTGAGCCTGACGCACGAAGAACCCTGACCTTGCAACCACCCGCGCCGCCATGCCCGCCGAACTGCAAAGCACCAGCCAGGGCCAGACCCTGGTCCTGACCCTTCGCCACCCCGAGCTGCGCAATGCCCTGGAGCCGGCGATCTGCGCAGCGGGCATCGAGGCCCTGAACGTGGCGGAGCGCAATCCCGACGTGCGCTGCGTGGTCATCACGGGCGCGGACGGCCTGTTCAGCGCCGGCAGCAGCCCCCAGCGGCTGCAGGCGTTGCGGCATCAGAGCGCGCCAGCGCAAGTGCATGGCCTGGATCTGCTGCACCACTGGATCGAGGCGATACGCACCCATCCCAAGCCCGTGATCGCCGCCGTGGAGGGCGAAGCCAAGGGCGCGGGGTTTTCACTCGCGCTGGCATGCGACCTGATGGTGGCCGCGCGCAACGCGGTGTTTGCCATGAACCATATCCACGCGGGCCTGTCGCCCGATGGCGGCGCCAGCTGGAGCCTGGCGCAAATGCTGCCCCGCGCGCTAGCGCATGAGATCCTGATGTGCGGCGACCGCATCGACGCCGCACGACTGCAGTCCCTGGGCATGGTCAACCGGCTGGCCGATCCCGGCCGCGCCCTGCATGAGGCGCTGGCGCTGGCCCAGCGCCTGAACGATGGCCCGCCCCATGCGCTGGCGAGCATCAAGGAACTGGTGAGCGAGGCGCGGCACCACAGCTTCACCGAACAGCTCGCGCTGGAGCGCAGCCACTTCGTGCGCAACCTCCAGCATGCCCCGGCGGGCGAAACCCGGGCGGCTTCTGCCGACCCACGCGCTTAAAGCTACTATTTTTATAGCTGCTAACGCTTGACGGTCAAGCGCCGGCGGCTTGTCTCATTCAAACCCATCCATGGCATTGCTGGCTCCGCGGCAGCGGCGCCAGCACGCGCGCGCCCGCGGACGCCCATGTGACAGCCCACTCCCCGCGCCCCGGTCCCTCACGCGACAATGGACTGCAACCCAGTCACGCAAACGACAGACCATGGACGATCCGATTCTTACCATCGATGAACGCGAGGCGATCAACTCAGGTCGCTGGTTTTCTTCCCTCTCTCCTTCTTTGCGCCACGACATACTGCGATGTTCCTACGTCAAACGCTTCAAGGATGGCGCACTCATCGCAGCACGCGGCGACCCGCCCGAGGAATGGATTGCCTGCGCACGCGGCGCCGTGCGCGTGAGCTCCACCTCGATCTCCGGCAAGCAGATCACGCTGACCTACGTGGAGCCGGGCATCTGGTTCGGCGACGTGGCGATCTTCGACGGCGACCGGCGCACGCACGACGCCTATGCGCATGGGGACACCACCATCGTCTGCGTGGCGCGGGCAGACTTCCGCAAGATCCTCGCGCAGCACACCGAGCTCTACGAAGCCATGCTGCGCCTGCATGCACGGCGCATCCGCCAGCTCTTCGGGTTGGTGGAAGACCTCAACACCCTGCCCCTGCGCTCGCGGCTGGCCAAGCAGTTGCTGCACCTGGTGCGCAGCTATGGCGTGCCCAGCCTGTCCGACGGCAACGAAGTGCGCATCAGCCTGCAACTGGCCCAGGAAGAACTGGCGCAGTTGCTGGGTGCGTCACGCCAGCGCGTGAACCAGGAGCTAAAGGCCATGGAGCGCGAGGACGCCATCCGCATCGAGCCCGGCGGCCTCGTGATACGCGACCGGGATGCGCTGATGCGCATCTCCGAAGCCAACCAATGAGCCAGGTTTACAAAAACCATAGCTTCCAGCGCTTGTCCCGCAATGGTTTCCATGTGAAAAGCCTTTGAATTCCATAGCTGACAAGCGCAAGCAGCTCACTTTTTTGAAAGAACCCTCCATCCCCATGAGCAACTTCGAGCACTTCATCGGCACACGCCCCGTCTCCGAGCAGCATGCCTTCGACACCAACGCGCTCACTGCCTGGCTGTCGCAGCATGTGGAAGGGTTTGCCGGACCGCTGACGGTGGAGATGTTCAAAGGCGGCCAGTCCAACCCCACCTACAAGCTCGTGACCCCCACGCGCAGCTATGTGATGCGCGCCAAGCCCGGCCCCGTGGCCAAGCTGCTGCCGTCGGCACACGCCATCGAGCGCGAATACGCGGTCATGCGCGGGCTCGCCGGCACTGACGTGCCCGTGCCGCGCATGATTGCGCTGTGCGAGGACGAGTCCGTCATCGGGCGCGCGTTTTATCTGATGGAGTTCATGCAAGGCCGCGTGCTGTGGGACCAGTCGCTGCCTGGCATGCAGCCGGCCGAACGCGCGGCGATCTACGACGAGATGAACCGCGTGATCGCCGCCCTGCACCGGGTGGACTTCACGGCGCGCGGCCTGGCGGACTACGGCAAGCCGGGCAATTACTTCGAACGCCAGATCTCGCGCTGGAGCAAGCAGTACACCGCCTCGGTCACCCAGCCCATCGCCGAGATGGACGCACTGATGCAATGGCTGCCCGCGCACATGCCCGACAGCGCGCGCGACGCAACCCGCGTGTCCATCGTGCATGGCGACTATCGGCTGGACAACCTCGTGTTTCACCCCAACGAGCCACGTGTGATCGCGGTGCTGGACTGGGAGCTGTCCACCCTGGGCCATCCGCTCGCGGACTTTGCCTACCACTGCATGAGCTGGCACATCCCCGCATCGCTGAGCCGGGGCATCGGCGGGCTGGACCTGGCGGCGCTGGGCATCCCGTGCGAGCGCGACTACATCCAGCGCTACTGCGAACGCAGCGGCATCACCGACGTGGATGCGCTGCACCGGGACTGGAACTTCTACCTGGCCTACAACATGTTCCGCATCGCCGCCATCCTGCAAGGCATTGCCAAACGCGTGGAGGCCGGCACGGCCGCCAGCGCACAGGCCAAGGCCGCTGGCGCCACCGCACGGCCCATGGCGCAGCTGGCGTGGTCCTTCGCACAAAAGAGTTGATCCCCCTTCCCCACTGACGAGAAAGCACCCCATGGACTTCGATTACTCGCCCAAGACCAAGGAACTGCAGGCGCGCCTGATCCAGTTCATGGACGACCACATCTACCCCGCCGAGAAGGCCTATGCCGAGGAAATGGCAGCCAACACCGCCGCGGGCAGGCGCTGGACACCACTGCAAACCATCGAAAACCTGAAACCCAAGGCGCAGGCCGCGGGGCTGTGGAACCTGTTCCTGCCGGTGGACACCGCCCAAGCATCGGGCTACGAAGGCGCCGGGTTGACCAACGCCGAGTACGCGCCGCTGGCGGAGATCATGGGCCGCGTGCTGTGGTCGAGCGAAGTGTTCAACTGCTCGGCCCCCGACACGGGCAACATGGAGACCATCGCGCGTTATGGGTCCGAGGCCATCAAGGCCCAGTGGCTCAAGCCGCTGCTGGAAGGGCGCATGCGCTCGGCCTTTGCCATGACCGAGCCCGATGTCGCCTCCAGCGACGCCACCAACATCGAAACGCGCATCGAGCGCCAGGGCGACCATTACGTGATCAATGGGCGCAAGTGGTGGACCAGCGGCGCCAACGACCCGCGCTGCAAGGTGTTCATCACCATGGGCAAGACCGACCCCGAGGCGCCCAAGCACTCGCAACAAAGCATGATCGTGGTGCCAGCCGATACGCCAGGCATCACGGTGGTGCGTGCACTCAACGTGTTCGGTTATGACGATGCGCCGCACGGCCACGCCGAAGTCCTCTTCGAGAACGTGCGCGTGCCGGTGGACAACATCCTGCTGGGCGAAGGCCGTGGGTTCGAGATCGCCCAGGGACGCCTGGGCCCCGGGCGCATCCACCACTGCATGCGCCTGATCGGCCAGGCCGAGCGCGCGCTGGAACTGATGTGCCGCCGCGCCAGCAGCCGGGTGGCCTTCGGCAAGACGCTGGCACAACAGAGCGTGACCCAGGAGCGCATTGCCGAAGCCCGCTGCAAGATCGACATGGCGCGCCTGCTCACGCTCAAGGCCGCCTGGATGATGGACACCGTGGGCAATAAGGTCGCCAAGACCGAGATCGCCATGATCAAGGTCGTCGCCCCCAGCATGGCCTGCCAGGTGATCGACTGGGCCATGCAGGTGCATGGTGGCGGCGGCGTGAGCGACGATTTCCCGCTGGCCTACGCCTATGCCAACGCGCGCACCCTGCGCTTCGCCGACGGCCCGGATGAGGTGCACCGCAACGCCATTGCCAAATGGGAACTGGGCAAGTACGGCACCTACGGTCGTGGTGCGGCCCAACCGGTCACCCGCGGCGCTTGAGCGCAGCGGGACCTTGCTCCGCAGTTGAAGATCCGGTCCCGGCCTGGCCTACCCATTGGGGTGGCTAGGCCGCAAGTTTTTATCAGCCTGCGTTCAAGTCTTCGCTGCAGCTCCCTGCACGAGGCCTGGCGCCGCACGGAGGAAGGCACGGACCGGCCAGACAGCCAGTGAGTAAAAGCAGCGCGGCATTTCACAAGATAAAATCACCGGTTCCTTGGTTCTGCCCTGCCTCATGAAGAAACACTCGCCGGACGCGCCCGCCAAACCCAGTGTCCAGGTGCTGGAGCGCATGTTCCAGTTGATTGACGTACTCGCTTCGCGCGAGGAAGCCATCTCGCTGAAGGAGATCAGCGAGAAGACGGGCCTGCATCCGTCCACCACCCACCGCATCCTCAATGACCTGACCATCGGCCGTTTCGTGGACCGTCCTGAGTCGGGCAGCTACCGCCTGGGCATGCGCCTGTTGGAGCTGGGCAATCTGGTGAAGGGGCGCCTGAGCGTGCGCGACGCCGCGATGGCACCCATGCGGCAATTGCACAAGCAGATCCAGCAGCCGGTGAACCTCAGCGTGCGCCAGGGGGACGAGATCGTGTACGTGGAACGCGCCTACAGCGAGCGTTCGGGCATGCAGGTGGTGCGCGCCATTGGCGGCCACGCCCCCCTGCACCTCACCTCTACGGGCAAGCTCTTCCTTGCGGCCGACGATCCGCAGCGCGTGCGCGCGTACGCCACGCGTACCGGCCTGCCAGGCCACACGCGCAACAGCATCACCCAGTTGCCCATCCTGGAACGTGAACTGGGCAAGGCGCGCCAATACGGCATTGCGCGGGACAACGAGGAGTTGGAACTCGGGGTGCGCTGCATCGCGGCGGGGGTCTTTGACGACCAGGGCCAGCTCGTGGCAGGCCTGTCAATTTCAGCGCCCGCCGACAGATTGGATGACGGATGGCTGCCCAAGCTCCAGTCCACCGCCGATGAAATCTCCCAGGCGCTGGGTTATACGGCGGGGCAGCGCACAGCCCTGGACGGCCCGCTCAAGACCTGAACGGCCTGACGCCAGCCGTTTGGCGGGTGGGTCGCAAGACGCATGCGGCCCGTGGCCACAACCGCGGCTAACCGTTGGTTCCTGCGTGCAGGATGGCGCCGGCGCTGGGGTGGGTCTTCTCGACCCAGGAGCGCACGCGCTCCGCGTCGCCCAGACGGCTGAACTTTCCTGCCGAATCGAGGAACACCATGATCAACTTGCGGCCCGCCACCTCGGCCTGCATCACCAGGCAGCGGCCCGCTTCCGAGATGTAGCCGGTCTTCTGCAGGCCGATATCCCACGAAGGGCTCTTCACCAGCCGGTTGGTGTTGTTGTATTGCAGGGTGCGCCGGCCAACGGCGACCTCGTGGCTTGGAGACGTGGAGAGTTCACGCAGCAATGCGTCGCCATGCGCCACATTCACGAGCGTCGCCAGATCGTGCGCGCTGGACTGGTTGCGGCTGGACAGGCCGGTGGGCTCGACAAAGCGCGTATCCGCCATGCCCAGCAGCTTCGCCTTGGCATTCATGCGCGCCACGAACGTATCCAGCCCGCCCGGGAACGTGCGTCCCAGCGCATGGGCGGCGCGATTCTCACTGGACATGAGGGCCAGATGCAGTAGTTCACCGCGCGAGAGTGTCGTTCCCACCGCAAGCCGCGAGCCGCTGCCCTTTTCCGTATCCACGTCGTCCTGCGTGATCGTGATGAGCTCATCCATGGGCAAGTGCGCCTCGGAAACCAGCAAGCCGGTCATCAGCTTGGTCAACGAGGCGATGGGCAGCACGGCATGGTCATTCTTGCTGAGCAGAACTTCCTTCGTGTCCTGATCGATCACCAGCGCCACGCTCGACTTCAGGTCCAGCGGATCGCTCACATCGTGCAGCCCTGCCAACTGCCCGAATGAGAGGCGCGCGGGCTCCGCGGCTACGCGCACGGGCGCACGGGCACTCACCGCAGACGCGCGCGCCGCCTTCACGGCCACGGTCCGGCGGGGCGCCTTGGCCGACGATTTAGCGGGGGTGCGTTTGGCAACCGTGGTGGACGCGGCTTTTTTTGCCACCGCCTTCTTGCGTTCGGCCGCATGCACGCCCGGCGAGGCCAGTGCGATGCCCATCACCAGAAGGGCCAATCCCTGAGAGATACGGGAGACGATGCGAGCGCGCATATGCATCAAATGCTCCAAGCAGCAAAAACTGTATGGCAGTGTACAAAATCAAAAAAAGTCGCGCAAGATCAATACCTTGCGCGACTCTTTTAGAAAGTGCCTGAATTATAGGATGCGGTATCACCCCTGCGCTGCCACGCGCTCAGCTTTACTTTGTAATTTATTCAGGGCACTGAGGTAGGCCTTGGCCGATGCCACCACGATGTCGGGGTCGGCCCCTACGCCATTCACCACGCGGCCGGCGCTCTGCAACCGCACGGTGACTTCGCCCTGGCTTTCGGTGGAGCCACTGATGGCATTCACCGAGTACAGCACCATCTCGGCACCGCTGCGCACATGCGCCTCGATGGCCTTCATCGAGGCATCGACCGGGCCGTTGCCCTCCGAGGAGCTGCGGACTTCCTTGCCGTCGACGGTGAACACGATGGTCGCCTCGGGCCGCTCGCCCGTTTCGCTGTGCTGCGCCAGGGACACGAAGCCGAACTGCTCCTTCTCGCTGGTCACGCTTTCGTCGCTCACGAGTGCCAGGATGTCCTCGTCAAAGATCTCGCTCTTGCGGTCGGCGAGTTCCTTGAATTTGGCAAACGCCACGTTGATTTCGCCTTCGCTCTCCAACTGGACGCCCAGTTCCTGCAGACGTTGCTTGAACGCATTGCGGCCGCTGAGTTTGCCCAGCACGATCTTGTTGGCGCTCCAGCCCACGTCCTCGGCGCGCATGATCTCGTACGTGTCGCGCGCCTTGAGCACGCCGTCCTGGTGGATGCCCGAGGCGTGGGCGAACGCATTGGCGCCCACCACGGCCTTGTTGGGCTGCACCACAAAGCCGGTGGTCTGGCTGACCATGCGGCTGGCGGCCACGATGTGCTGGGTATCGATGCCGACGTCCAGGCCGAAGTAGTCGCGCCGCGTCTTCACGGCCATCACCACCTCCTCCAGCGAACAATTGCCCGCACGCTCGCCCAGGCCGTTGATGGTGCACTCCACCTGGCGTGCCCCACCGATCTTCACACCCGCCAGCGAGTTGGCGACCGCCATGCCCAGATCGTTGTGGCAGTGCACGGACCAGATGGCCTTGTCACTGTTGGGAATGCGCTCGCGAAGGTTCTTGATGAAGTTACCGTACAGCTCGGGAATGGCGTAACCCACGGTGTCGGGCACGTTGATCGTGGTGGCGCCCTCCGCGATCACCGTCTCGATCACGCGGCACAGGAAGTCCGGGTCGCTGCGGTAGCCATCCTCGGGGCTGAATTCGATGTCCTCCACCAGGTTGCGTGCAAAACGCACCGCCTGCCTGGCTTGCTCCAGCACCTGCTCGGGCGTCATGCGCAGCTTCTTTTCCATGTGCAGCGCGCTGGTGGCGATGAACGTGTGGATGCGCGCGCGGCTCGCCTCTTTGAGCGCCTCGGCAGCACGGGCGATGTCCCGGTCGTTGGCACGTGCCAGCGAGCAGACCGTGGAGTCCTTCACTGCGCGCGCAATGGCCTGCACCGATTCGAAGTCGCCGTTGGAACTGGCGGCAAAACCCGCCTCGATCACATCCACACGCAGCCGCTCCAGTTGACGGGCAATGCGCAGCTTTTCATCGCGCGTCATGGAAGCTCCCGGCGACTGCTCGCCGTCGCGCAAGGTGGTGTCGAAGATGATGAGCTTGTCGGTCATGGATCGTCTCTTGAGGTCGTTGTGGGGATAGGGAATCAGGCAACCATCACCTGGGCTTGTATTTGCGGAGCACGCTGCAGCCCCGAAAGAATGGCACGGATCGAGGCTGACACGATGTTGGCATCCATGCCCACCCCATATACGGTGTGGCGATCATCGATGCGCATCTCGACATAGGCCACGGCCTTGGCGTGGGCGCCTTCGCTGATGGCATGTTCGTTGTAGTCCAGCACGCGCACATCGCAGTCCAGCGCAGCGGCCACGGCCTGTACGAATGCGTCGATCGGGCCTGTGCCTTCGCCTTCAATCTGCAGCGTCTGGCCTTGCCAGGGCAGTTGTCCGCGCAATGCAACCGTGCCGTTCTCGCCTTCCATACGGTATACCGGCGTCGCGGCCTCGTCCAGACGGTATTCGCGCTCGAACAAACTCCACAGATCGGCGGCCGTGAGCTCCTTGCCGCTGGCGTCCATTTCGCGCTGCACTGCCTGGCTGAACTCGATCTGCAAGCGCCGCGGCAGTTGCACGCCGTATTCACTCTCCAACAGATACGCGATGCCGCCCTTGCCGGACTGGCTGTTGACGCGAATGATGGCTTCATAACTGCGCCCCAGATCCTTGGGATCGATCGGCAGGTAGGGCATCTCCCAGATGTCGCCCTCGCGCCGGGCGGCAAATGCTTTCTTGATGGCGTCCTGATGGGAGCCGGAGAACGAGGTATAGACCAGATCGCCTACGTACGGATGGCGCGGGTGCACGGGTAACTGGTTGCAATACTCCACGGTGCTGCGGATGCCGTCGATGTCCGAAAAGTCCAGCCCCGGATGCACGCCTTGCGTGTACATGTTGAGGGCCACGTTCACCACGTCCAGGTTACCCGTACGTTCGCCGTTGCCGAAGAGGCAGCCCTCCAGCCGGTCGGCGCCCGCCATCAAGGCCAGCTCCGCCGTTGCCGTGCCGGTGCCGCGGTCGTTGTGCGGGTGCACCGACAGCACCACGCAGTCGCGGCGCTGGATGTGGCGGTGCGTCCACTCGACCATGTCCGCGAAGATGTTCGGCGTGGAGTGCTCCACCGTGGTCGGCAGATTGATGATGCACTTCTTCTGGGGTGTCGGCTGCCACACGTCGGTCACCGCATCGATCACACGCTTGGAAAACTCCAGTTCGGTGTCCGAGTACATCTCAGGCGAATACTGGAACGTCCAGTCGGTAAGGGGGTACTGGGCAGCGATGTCCTTGAACATCTGCGCGTTGCCACGGGCCAGTTCCACGATTTCGTCCTCGCTCATGTCCAGCACCACGCGGCGCATCACAGGCGCGGTGGCGTTATAGAGGTGGACGATGGCGCGGGGCGCGCCTTCCAAAGCCTCGAACGTGCGACGGATCAGATGGTCGCGCGCCTGGGTCAGCACCTGAATGGTCACGTCGTCAGGAATGCGGTCTTCCTCGATGAGCTTGCGCACGAAGTCGAACTCGACCTGGGAGGCCGACGGGAAGCCTACCTCGATCTCCTTGAATCCGATCTTCACCAGTTGCTCGAACATGCGCATCTTGCGCGCGATGTCCATGGGCTCGATCAACGCCTGGTTGCCGTCGCGCAGGTCCACACTGCACCAGATGGGCGCGCGGTCGATCACCGCGTCGGGCCAGGTGCGGTCCGTCAAGCGCACGGGGGCAAAGGGACGGTATTTGGCGGCGGGGTTCTGCAGCATCGGAATTCTCTCTTTCGTGGAACAAGGTAGGTGTCTGACCTGTGCTCCAGCGACCCCGGAAAAACAAAAACGGCCCGTCGCTGGTGCTCACGGGCCGTGGGAAGTAGGTGTGTACGCGCGCGCTACTATGCCTGCCCGAGGGACAAGTTCAGTAGTAGTGCTAGCGACAGGAAATGCATGCGAACGACTCTAGCACAAAAAACACACGGCGACACGCAGGGCTACTCGTGCAACCCGCGCTCCTCGGGCTCGTCCTTGGAGGTGCTGATCACACTGGCCCGATACCCCTTGGCACGCCGCCATGCATACACGCCGTACCCGCTCAATCCATAAGCCACGAAAATGCTGAACAGCACCGTGGGCGCATGGATGTTGATGATGGCAATCCCCAGCACGATGAGCACGATGGCCGTAAAGGGCACGCTGCGCTTGAGGTGCAAGTCCTTGAAGCTATAGAACGGCGCATTGGTCACCATGGTGAGCCCGGCGTACAGCGTCAGCCCGAACATCACCCAGGTGAGCTGGCTCCAGGTCAGCAGGCCGTCCTGCCCGCGCTGCACACCCGAGTCGGACAGCAGCCAGATGAAGCCCGTCACCAGCGCCGCCGCGGCCGGAGATGGAAGCCCCTGGAACCAGCGCTTGTCCACGGTGCCGGTGTTGACGTTGAAGCGCGCCAGCCGCAGGGCAGCGCATGAACAGTAGACGAAGGCCGCGATCCAGCCCCAGCGCCCCAGGCCGCTGAGGGCCCACTCGTAGGCGATCAGTGCAGGCGCCACGCCGAAGGACACCATGTCCGACAGCGAGTCCATCTGCTCGCCGAACGCGCTTTGCGTGTTGGTCATGCGCGCCACGCGCCCATCCAGGCTGTCCAGCACCATGGCGCAGAACACCCCCACCGCCGCATAGTCGAAGCGGCCATTCATGGCCATGACAATGGCGTAGAACCCGCCAAACAACGCTGCCAGCGTGAACAGGTTGGGCAGGATGTAGATGCCCTTGCGGCGCTTGCGCACCATCACGCCCGTGTTTTCGGCGGCGTCGTTGCCATCATGCATTCAATCGACCTCCAGCGCCCATCCAGCAAGCGCCAACAGCTATTAAATCAATAGTATTTTTATTCCGCACACGCGTGCGGAAAAGGACGCAGTGTAGCCGCTGCCCCGCACGCAAAAAAGGCCACCGGGGTGGCCTTGGGGAAAGACGCCAGCGCGGCCCGGCCGCGCTCGCGCATCAGTTGCGCGTCTGGTCCACCAGCTTGTTCTTGGCGATCCAGGGCATCATCGCACGCAGTTGGGCACCCACCACTTCGATGCTGTGGTCGGCGGTGTTGCGGCGGCGGGCCGTCATGCTCGGGTAGTTCAGGCGGCCTTCCTGGATGAACATCTTGGCGTAGTCGCCGTTCTGGATGCGCTTCAAGGCATTGCGCATGGCGGCGCGCGACTGCTCGTTGATCACTTCGGGGCCGGTCACGTACTCGCCGAACTCGGCGTTGTTCGAGATCGAGTAGTTCATGTTGGCGATGCCGCCTTCGTAGATCAGGTCCACGATGAGCTTGAGCTCGTGCAGGCACTCGAAGTAGGCCATCTCGGGGGCGTAGCCGGCTTCCACCAGCGTTTCGTAGCCCATCTTGATCAGCTCGACAGCGCCACCGCACAGCACGGCCTGCTCGCCGAACAGGTCGGTCTCGGTCTCTTCCTTGAAGTTGGTCTCGATGATGCCGGCCTTGCCGCCGCCATTGGCCATGGCGTAGGACAGCGCCAGGTCACGCGCCTTGCCGGACTTGTCCTGGTGCACGGCCACCAGGTGGGGCACGCCGCCGCCCTGGGTGTAGGTGTTGCGCACGGTGTGGCCGGGGGCCTTGGGCGCCACCATCCACACGTCCAGATCGGCGCGGGGCACGACCTGGTTGTAGTGCACGTTGAAGCCGTGGGCGAAGGCCAGCGAGGCGCCCTGCTTGATATGGGGCTCAACGTTGTTCTTGTAGACCTCGGCGATCTGCTCGTCGGGCAGCAGGATCATGACGACGTCGGCTTCCTTCACGGCGTCGTTCACTTCCTTGACCGTCAGGCCGGCCTTGCCGACCTTGTCCCACGAAGCGCCGCCCTTGCGCAAGCCGACCACGACCTTCACGCCGCTGTCGTTGAGGTTTTGGGCATGGGCGTGGCCTTGGCTGCCATAGCCGATGATGGCCACGGTCTTGCCCTTGATGAGGCTCAGATCACAGTCTTTGTCGTAGAAAACTTTCATGGTCGCTCCGGTTGGGATTCTGTTCAGGGGGAAAGGAAAACGGGGGGATTGTCGTACTTACACACGCAGGATGCGTTCGCCACGGCCGATGCCGCTGGCGCCCGTGCGCACCGTCTCCAAAATGGCGGTACGGTCGATGGCCTGCAGGAAAGCGTCGTTCTTGGACTGGTCGCCGGTCAGCTCGATCGTGTAGCTCTTTTCGGTCACGTCGATGATGCGTCCGCGAAAGATGTCGGCCATGCGCTTCATCTCTTCGCGCTCCTTGCCCACGGCGCGCACCTTCACCATCATGAGTTCGCGCTCGGTGTAGGCGCCTTCGGTCAGGTCAACCACCTTGACCACCTCGATGAGGCGGTTCAGGTGCTTGGTGATCTGCTCGATCACGTCTTCCGATCCATGGGTCTGGATGGTCATGCGCGACAGGGACGCGTCCTCGGTGGGCGCCACGGTCAGCGATTCGATGTTGTAGCCCCGCGCGGAAAACAGGCCAACGACGCGCGACAGCGCACCCGGTTCGTTCTCCAGCAGGACGGCGATGATGTGTTTCATGGGATGAGCTTCCTCTTCTCGCTGCCCTCCCCTGGCGCCGGTAAGCGCCAGGCTTGGCAGACAATAGATTCGTCAGAAAACGCTATTAAATAAATAGCTATTAGCGCTTGCCAGACAAGCGTTACAGGCCTTTTTTATGCTTAAAGGTCTTCCGACCCCAGCAGCATCTCGGTGATGCCTTTGCCAGCCTGCACCATCGGGAACACGTTCTCGGTGGGGTCGGTCCGGAAGTCCAGGAACACCGTGCGGTCCTTGAGCTTGCGCGCTTCGCGCAGCGCCGGCTCCACGTCCTGCGGGCGCTCGATGAGCATGCCCACGTGGCCATAGGCCTCGGCCAGCTTCACGAAGTTGGGCAGCGCGTCCATGTAGCTGTGGCTGTAGCGGCCGGAGTACTCAATTTCTTGCCACTGGCGCACCATGCCCAGGTAGCGGTTGTTGAGCGACAGCACCTTGATAGGGGTGTTGTACTGCAGGCAGGTGGAGAGCTCCTGGATGTTCATCTGCACCGAGCCTTCGCCCGTCACACAGAACACCTCAGACTCGGGCTTGGCCAGCTTGATGCCCATGGCATAGGGAATGCCCACGCCCATGGTGCCCAGGCCGCCGGAGTTGATCCAGCGGCGCGGCTCGTCGAATTTGTAAAACTGGGCGGCCCACATCTGATGCTGGCCCACATCGGAGGTGACGTAGGCGTCCGCATCGCGGGTCATATTCCACAGCGTCTCGATCACGTACTGCGGCTTGATCACCTCGGTGTTCCCGCGGTCGTACTTCAGGCAGTCGCGGCCGCGCCAAGCCTCGATCTGATCCCACCACGCCGACAGCGCGCCAGCGTCGGGGCGTGTCGTGGTCTCGCGGATCATAGAGATCAGCTCAGTCAACACGTCCTTGACATCGCCCACGATCGGAATGTCCACCTTCACGCGCTTGGAAATGCTCGACGGGTCGATATCGATATGGATGATCTTGCGCTCGTTCTGCGCGAAATGCTTGGGATTGCCGATCACGCGGTCATCAAAGCGCGCGCCCACGGCCAGCAGCACGTCGCAGTTCTGCATGGCATTGTTGGCCTCGATCGTGCCGTGCATGCCTAGCATGCCCAGGAATTTGCGGTCGGTGGCCGGGTAGGCACCCAGACCCATCAGTGTGTGGGTGACCGGATAGCCCAGCATGTCGACCAGCGTGCGCAGCTCAGGCACCGCATTGCCCAGCAGCACGCCGCCGCCGGTGTAGATATAAGGTCGTTTCGCGGCCAGCAGCAGTTGCAGCGCCTTGCGGATCTGGCCGCCATGCCCCTTCTTGACGGGGTTGTAAGAGCGCATTTCCACGCTCTGCGGATAACCATGGAAAGCCGTCTTCTTGAACGACACATCCTTCGGGATATCCACCACCACGGGGCCGGGACGGCCGGTGCGCGCGATATGGAAGGCTTTTTTGAGCGTCACCGCCAGGTCGCGCACGTCTTTGACCAGGAAGTTGTGCTTGACGATGGGACGCGTGATGCCCACGGTGTCGCACTCCTGGAAGGCATCCAGCCCGATCGCGGGCGTGGGCACCTGGCCGGAGATGATCACCATGGGGATCGAATCCATATACGCCGTGGCGATGCCCGTCACGGCATTCGTCAATCCGGGGCCGGAAGTCACCAGCGCCACCCCGACCTCGCCCGTCGCGCGGGCATAACCGTCGGCCGCGTGCACCGCCGCCTGTTCGTGGCGCACCAGCACGTGCTGAATGGTGTCCTGCTTGTACAGCGCGTCGTAGATGTACAGCACGGCGCCGCCGGGGTAGCCCCAGATGTACTGGACATTCTCGGCCTGCAGAGCCTTGACAAGGATCTCGGACCCCATGAGGTCCTGGGCGCCGGGAGAAGATGAGGAGTTGCCGCCGCGAGAGGCCGCAGCCGCCGACGTGAGTTCGGCCTTGGAGATTTCCATGATCAACCTTTGCGAATTTCTCTAACGAAAAACCTTGGGTGCCCCTTGTACGAACTCTTGTGAAGCCGACTTGGGACTTGAGGCCTCGGCCATGGGCGCCATGAGTGTTGCGCCGGACCGGGACCCGTTTGCCTTTTTGAATTGCAGTACACATTATTGCACTGCACACATGCAGTTGGCGCAGCACGGCATAAAAAATACGCGGCAATGCGATAATCCGCCTTTCGCAGCTTGCCGCACGCACCTGCGCGCGCACTCCGCTTTCGCCCTCCTTGGGTTTTTGCCTTTGGCTACTGAACAAGAGCTCTCCGACTTCCTCAAAAGCGTGGACAAGCGTGCTTTCAAGCGCACGCTTTACCATGTGCGTAATGAGGAGGCCGCGTTGGACATCGTTCAGGACAGCATGCTCAAGCTGGCCGAGCACTATGGCGACAAACCGCCGGCCGAGCTACCCATGCTCTTCCAGCGCATCCTCACCAACTGCATGCTGGATTGGTTCCGGCGACAGAAGACACGCAATGCGCTTTTTTCCAGCCTGAGCGACTTCGAGGGCCCGTCGGACGATGGTTCAGATTTTGATTTTCTCGAGGTACACGCCGCTGCCAATGGCGAAATGGCACAGAGTGCCGAGGATTCCGTGCGTCGCGCCCAGGTACTGCGCGATATCGATGCCGAGATCCAAGAACTGCCCCCGCGTCAACGGGAGGCATTTTTGATGCGTTACTGGGAAGAAATGGATGTCGCAGAAACCGCAGCCGCCATGGGTTGCTCCGAAGGCAGCGTCAAGACACACTGCTTTCGGGCCATCCAAACCCTCAGCAAGGCACTGAAGGCCAAAGGAATCGTGCTATGAACCGCCCTCCAGAATACCCGCCGGAAATCACCCAGGCCGCGGATGCGTTCGCCCGCCGCCTTACGGCGCGCCTGAGCGAAGGCAATGCCAGCCTTCCCTACGACATCACCGAGCGCCTGCGCGCCGCCCGCATGCAGGCATTGGCGCAGCGCAAGCGCCCCGCCGTACAGTCTGCCCGTCAGACAGCCGCGGCCACGCACGTGTCTTCGCAAGGCTCCACCGCCACGCTCAGCGGCTGGGGCAGCGAAGGTGGCAACTGGTGGCGCGCCCTGGTATCCGCCGTGCCGCTGACGGCGCTGGTGGTGGGGCTGGTCTTCATCAACATGGCGCAGGACGAGACGGTGGCCACCGAAATCGCCGAAGTCGACGCTGCGCTTCTGACCGACGATCTTCCCCCGTCGGCCTATGCTGACCCCGGCTTCCTGCAATACCTCAAGACAGCCAATACGACGCAATAAGATCACTGCCTGCATGCACGAGCCGTCCCCGCACGCCCCACGCCCCCACCTGCCAGCATTCTTGCTGGCTTTTGTCTTGCTGGGTGCGTTGGCGACGACAGGGTGGTGGATGGCTGCCTATGTGCGGGTGGCGCCCAGTACCCCTGTCCCGGCCGAGGCGCTGGGAGATGGCAGGCACAAAATCTACAGCGAGCCCCGGCAGGCTCCGCAAGCCGAGGCCGGCCCCCGCTGGACAGACCTGAGCACTCCTCAGAAAGAAGCGCTCTACCCCCTTGCAGACCGCTGGAGCGTGCTCAGCGAAGGGCAAAAGCGCAACTGGCTCAACCTGGCAGCGGGCTTTCACGCACTCTCTGAGGACGAGCAGGCGAAGATGCTCGCACGCATTACCGATTGGGCCAGCCTCAGCACCCAGCAGCGCAGCCAGGCGCGACTGAACTATGCCGCCGCCAGCAGGCTCCCGGCCGACAGCCGGCGTGCCCGATGGGAGGCATACCAGGCGCTGAGTGCGGAAGAGAAGAAGCGCCTGGCGGCCAAGGCGGCGCCGCGGCCGACCGGCGCAGCCACCACGGTACGCCCGGTTTCCCCCAAGAAGCTGGCCCGCGTCCCTGCAGCCACCAATGCGCCGCCGGCCGTCCCCAACCCTCCGAAAATCCAGCCGCCAGCGGAATTCCATTCGCCCCAGGCCCTGCCGGTGCCGCCCCCCGTGGTCGTGGAAACATCGCCGGTCACGATCCCGTCCGCACTGCCTGCGCCGCTCCCCCCCCTTGCGCCCGCCTCGGCTCCCGAACCCGCTCCGGAACCGCCAGTGGACCTGACCCCCCTGCATCCGCCGCAATGATCGGTGCATGACCTCCGTTCGCCGTCCCGCATGACTGCCTCGCGCGCCAATCCGCAGACCCCCCACCCTTCCGACGCTGCCGCCCCGGCGGCATCCTGCGCGATCGCCCCTCCGCTGCGGCGCCGCATGGCCTGCTGGTTGTATGAGGGCATGTTGATGTTCGGGGTGGTGTTCATCGCGGGCTACCTGTTCGGCACCCTGACACAGACACGGCATGGGCTGGACAACCGCCACGCGCTGCAGGCCTTTCTGTTCGTGGTGTTCGGCATCTATTTCGTCTGGTTCTGGTCCCAGGGACACACGCTTGCCATGAAGACCTGGCACATCCGGGTGGAAGACCAGCAGGGGCGCTCCCTCTCGCAACCACGGGCGCTGCTGCGCTACTTGTTGTGCTGGCTGTGGTTCCTGCCCCCATTGGCGGTGATCGCGCCCTTTCAACTGTCCGCGGGCGAAGCGACCGTCATCGTGGCGGGCTGGGTCGCGGTATGGGCCCTGCTCAGCCGATTTCACCCGCAACGCCAGTTCTGGCACGACGCACTCGCCGGTACCCGCCTGGTGCATTACGAAGTGCCGCCCCGCCGCAAGGGTTGAGGGGCGGACTGGGCCACGCACGTGTGCATCTGACGCGCAAGCTATGCGCACAACCCCTGCAGTTCGCCTTCCCATAGCGCGACAATCACCGTCCGAATGCCTGATCCCACGTCCTCCGCACCACACCCCCACAAGCAACGCACCGGCTTGCGCCGGCTGTGGCATGCCACGGGCTACTCCCTGACGGGCCTGCGGTCAGGCTGGGAAGAAAAGGCGTTTCGCCAGGAGGTGTGCCTGGCAGCCCTGCTGCTGCCCTCGTCCTTTTACGTCGGTCGGGACTGGATGCAGACCGCTGTACTGGCGGCGGTGGTGGTGTTGGTGCTGATCACCGAGTTGCTCAACTCTGGCATCGAGGCCGCCATCGATCGCGTCGGGCATGAACTGCATCCGCTGTCCAAGCGCGCCAAGGACTTGGGCAGCGCAGCGGTGCTGCTCAGCCTGCTGCTGTGCGCAGCCGTGTGGGCGGCCGCGCTCTACCAAAGGTTCCTACATGGCTGATGTCGCTTTTTCGATCTGCGTGTACCTGGGCTCTCGCCCGGGCAACAACCCCTTGTTCACAGAAGCGGCCACGGCCGTGGGCCACTGGATAGGCCGCCACGGCGGCCAGTTGGTCTACGGCGGCGGCCGCAGCGGCCTCATGGGCACGGTGGCGGAGGCCACGCGCGTGGCAGGCGGCCGGGTCGTGGGCATCATTCCGCAGGCTCTCGTGGACAAGGAACTGGCCAACCACTTCTGCGATGAGCTGCACATCGTGCAGACCATGCACGAGCGCAAGGCCATGATGGCCGAGCGCAGCGATGCCTTCGTCGCCCTGCCGGGCGGCATCGGCACACTGGAAGAGCTGTTCGAAGTCTGGACCTGGCGCCAGCTGGGCTACCACGACAAGCCTATCGGCCTGTTGGACACCGACGGCTACTACGGCGGCATGCTGGGCTTCCTGCAGCATGCGGTACATGGCGGGCTCATGGGGGAATGGCAGATGGGCCTGATCCGCGTGGGTACGGAGCCCGATGCCCTGCTCACCGCGCTGGTACAGGACGCAGGCGCGAATGCCAGCGCCATCCCCCTGCGCAGCGTGATCTGACAGCTGTCCCACCGCGCTGGCGTGCGCGGGATTGGCAGACGTGCCGTTCGTTACACCGCGGCGTCGTCCAGGTCGCCTGTGCGGATGCGCACCACGCGCTCCACGGCGGTGACGAAAATCTTGCCGTCGCCGATCTTGCCGGTGCGCGCCGCGCCTACGATCGCGTCCACGCAGCGGTCCACGTCTTCGGTGCGCACCACCACCTCGATCTTGACCTTGGGCAGGAAGTCCACCACGTACTCGGCACCACGGTACAGCTCGGTGTGGCCCTTTTGCCGGCCGAAGCCCTTCACCTCGGTCACCGTCAGCCCCGTCACCCCGCATTCGGCCAAGGCCTCGCGGACTTCCTCCAGTTTGAAGGGCTTGATGACGGCGGTGATCATTTGCATGGGGAACTCCTCAAATATCTAAAAAGCGGTGGGCACGGCACGGCGACCCAGCGGCCGCCACAGGGGGCTCAGGCCCTGAATCGGTTGGTGATGGGGTAGCGCCAATCCTTGCCGAAGCTGCGGCGCGTGACGCGCACGCCCACAGGCGCCTGGCGGCGCTTGTATTCGTTGAGCTTGATGAGCCGGGTCACACGTTCGACATCGGCACGTTCAAAGCCGGCGCGCACGATGTCTTCCAGAGGCTCGTCATTTTCCATGTAGCGCTCGACGATGGCGTCCAGTACCTCGTAGGGCGGCAGACTGTCCTGGTCTTTCTGGTCGGGACGCAGTTCGGCACTGGGCGGACGAGTGATGATGCGCTCGGGAATGGGATTCGCGCCGGTGCCATACGGGTCATTGGCGTTGCGCCAGCGGGCCAGTGCGAACACGCGCGTCTTGACCACGTCCTTGATCACGGCAAAGCCGCCGGCCATGTCGCCGTAAAGCGTGCAGTAGCCCGTGGCCAGTTCGCTCTTGTTGCCCGTGGTCAGCACCAGGCTGCCGAACTTGTTCGACAGCGCCATCAGCAGCATGCCGCGGATGCGCGCTTGCAGATTCTCTTCCGTCGTGTCCTCGGGCAGGCCGGCGAACTGCGGCGCCAGCGCAGTCTTGAAAGCCTCGAACTGCGGGGCGATGGCGATTTCGTCATAGCGCACCCCCAGCCGCCCGGCCATGTCGCGCGCGTCGATCCAGCTGATGTCGGCCGTGTAGGGCGAGGGCATCATCACTGTGCGCACCTTGTCGGCGCCCAGCGCGTCCACGGCAATGGCCAGCACCAGCGCCGAGTCCATGCCCCCCGACAGGCCCAGCAGCACGCCGGGGAAGCCATTCTTGCCCACGTAGTCGCGCACGCCCAGCACCAGCGCGGACCACAGCTCCGCCTCCCAGCCCTCGTGTGGCGCCACTGGCGCTTCCAAAACAATAGCTGCTTGCGCTTGCTGCACCTTGATCAACAGCGTTTTTTCTTCAAATCCTGGCGCACGAGCCGCCACGCTGCCATCGGCATTCAGCGCGAAGGACCGGCCCTCGAAAACCACCTCGTCCTGCCCGCCGACCAAGTGCGCATAGACCAGGGGCAGGCCGGTTTCCTGCACGCGCTCGCGCATCACCTGTTCGCGCTCGACAGCCTTGCCCAGGTGGTAGGGCGACGCATTGAGCGTGACCAGCACCTGCGCGCCCGCCTCCCGCGCGCTGCGCGCCGGCCCGGGGTACCACGCGTCCTCGCAGATCAGCAGGCCCATGCGCACGCCATCGACCTCGAACACGCAGTTCTCATCCCCGGGGACGAAATAGCGGCGTTCGTCGAAGACTTCGTAGTTGGGCAGGTACTGCTTGGCGTAGGTGTGCTCGATACGCCCCGCGCGCAGCACGCTGGCCGCGTTGTGGCACAGGCCGCGCCCCCCCTCGCCCACCCCGTGCGCCACGCGCCGCGGGTGCCCCACGACCACCGTCAGCCCCGGCCAATCCGCCGTAGCGGCCGCCAACCCTTCCAGTGCCTGCTCGCACGCCTGCACGAAGGCTGGCCGCAGGTACAGATCCTCGGCCGCGTAGCCGCACAGCGCCAGTTCGGGCGTAAGGAGCAGCCGGGCGCCGGCAGCATGGGCATCGCGCGCGGCCGCAAGAATCTTCTGGGCATTGCCCGGCACGTCGCCCACCACGAAGTTGAGTTGGGCGATGCTGATGACGAACGGCATGGGAATAGCGGGGCGGGTTGGTCTCGGACGATTATGTCACCCGGGCCCTGGCGCCGCCCCGAGCCGCGCCTTGCCCCTGCGGCACGCCCCGGCTGCGCGCTTGTCCCCACAGGCCAGGGACAGACCTGTGGATAAGCTGCGGGCGAGGCGGGCACATGCGGCTTAAGTGGTTGATTCATAACGCCCGCCCCTGCACCGCCTCATTTTTAAGCAGGCTGCGCCACCGCGGAGAAATCCCCACGGCCACGCGGTCCGGGCTTTGGGGACATGATGCGCTCTGCCCTGATTGCGGCACCGCCCACTGCATGACCACACCCTGCCCTGCCAGCACGCCTGCTTACGCATTGCACCTGCACGACTCGATCCATCGCGTGGGCGCCGATGCATGGGACGCACTGCTGGCGCACCAGCCCCACCCCACGCCCTTCCTGCGCCATGCCTACCTGTGCGCGCTCGAAGACAGCGGCAGCGCCACGCCCGCCCGGGGCTGGACGCCCGTCGTGTTCACCCTGTGGGCGGGCACGGACCTGCAGGCAGCCTGCATCGTGTACGCCAAGGCGCACTCGTACGGTGAGTACGTGTTCGATTGGGCCTGGGCCGATGCCTACGCCCGCCACGGGCTGGCGTACTACCCCAAGGCCGTGGCCGCCGTGCCGTTCACGCCGGTGCCCGGCACCCGGCTGATGGCCTGCGACGATGCCGCGCGGGACGCCCTGCTGCGCGCCGTGCTGGACTGGGCGAAGCAGGCGGAGCTGTCGTCCCTGCACCTGCTGTTCGGCGCGCAGCAGGATCTGGCTGCAGCGCACCAGGCGGGGATGCTGCTGCGCAGCACCGTGCAGTTCCACTGGCACAACCGGCGGCCCATGGACGGTGCAAGGTTCGCGGATTTCGAGGACTTCCTCGCCTCCCTGAACCAGGACAAGCGCAAGAAGATCCGCCAGGAGCGCCGGCGCGTGGCCCAGGCGGGGGTGTGCTTTCGCGTGCTGCGGGGCACGCAGATCACCACAGCAGACTGGGACTTCTTCTACCGCTGCTACGAGCGCACCTACCTGGAGCACGGCAATCCGCCCTACCTGACGCGGGCCTTCTTCCACGCCATGCAGCAGCACATGCCCGAGGCCTGGGTGCTTTTCGTGGCGGAGCGCGCGGGCCGCCCCATTGCTACCAGTTTGATAGCTGTTGGCGCTTATCCCAACTGCGTAAACACCCCAAATGACATGCAATCCGTGGCCTATGGCCGCTACTGGGGTGCGCTAGAACGGGTGGACTGCCTGCATTTCGAGGCCTGCTACTACCAGCCCATCGAGTGGTGCATCGCGCAGGGTGTGCACCGTTTCGAAGGCGGTGCGCAGGGCGAACACAAGATGGCCCGCGCCCTCCTGCCCGTGCGCGCGCAGAGCGCCCACTGGCTGGCGCACCCGGCGTTTGCCGAAGCCGTGGACCGGTTCCTGGCGCGTGAAGGCGAAGGCGTGGAGCACTACCTGGAGGATCTGCACGCGCGCAACCCCTTCCGTCGGGCAGGCTGACGGGCTGGACGCGGCCATGAAAAAGCGCGCCCATGGGCGCGCTTGGCAGAGATACAGCGAGAAGGCCCTCAGGCCGTCGCGACCGACTGCACCAATCCCATCTCAGAACTGCTGAGCAGCGATTCGATGTCCACCACGATCAGCATGCGCTCGCCCACGGTCGCGATGCCACGCACAAAGGACGAATCCACCTGCCCCTGGAACTGCGGTGCGGGCTTGATGGCATCGGCCGGCAGAGCCACCACGTCGGCCACCGCATCCACCACAGCGCCCAGCACCGTGCCGCCCACGTTGAGGATGATGACCACGGTGAAGTCGGTGTAGTCGGCGCTGGCGCAGTGCAGCTTCAGGCGCAGGTCGACGATCGGCACGATCACGCCGCGCAGATCGATCACGCCCTTGATGAACTCAGGCGCGTGCGCCATGCGGGTGGGTTGCTCGTAGGAGCGGATTTCCTGCACGCGCAGGATGTCGATGCCGTACTCCTCCTCACCCAGGCGGAAGGTCAGGTATTCCGCGGCACCGCTGGCGTTGGCGTTGCCGTACGAAGGACGCTGGGCGATGGAAGACGACATGGCAACTCCTAGGGAAATGTTCTCGCGCTTGCGCGCAGGTCGAGCACCGCCGGCCACACCAGCGTCGCGCACGCCCTGGCAGCATAGCAGTCATCGGTTACTTATGCTGACAATTTTGCCAGAAGCCGAAATCCCTGCAAGAAAAAAGCCCGCGGGCATGTGCCAGCGGGCTGGATGAGGGAGTGGGCGCGATGCGGGCCGCACCCCGCCACCATCAGGCTTTCTTGTAGTTTTCCACGCCGTCCAGGATTTCCTTGTGGGCGGCGTCGATGCCTTCCCAGCCCAGCACCTTGACCCACTTGCCTTCTTCCAGGTCCTTGTAGTGCTCGAAGAAATGGCTGATGGCCTTCAGGCGCATGGGGTTCACATCCTCCACGGTCTTCCAGGGCTCGTACATCTTGAGGATCTTGGTGGTGGGCACGGCCAGCACCTTGCCGTCCACGCCGGCCTCGTCTTCCATCTTCAGGATGCCCAGCGCGCGGCAGGGCACCACCACGCCGGGGTGCAGCGGGTACGGGGTGATCACCAACACGTCCACCGGGTCGCCGTCGCCCGACAGGGTCTGGGGCACGTAGCCGTAGTTGCAGGGGTAGTACATGGCCGTGGTCAGGAAACGGTCCACGAAGACGGCACCCGACTCCTTGTCCACTTCGTACTTGATGGGATCGGATTCCGCCGGGATCTCGATCACCACATTGAAGGTTTCGGGAATGTTCTTGCCGGGCTTGACGTTGTTCAGCGACATGGTTTGGGGGTTGAGTGGTTGGAATGACACGGCCTTCGCCCCGGGGGCGGTGCGCAAGGCGGCCCGTGATTTTAGGCGCACGCCCCTTGCAGCTTGCTTGCACCGGGGGTTTCGCGTTAAATGGCTGCGTTGGCCAATCGTCTCCGCCACCGGGGCACGAGGAAGCAACGCAGCGGAAGCACTTCCCCATGCGTTGCGCTTCCCCCTCCGTGCAACTGACAACCGATGGAGATAACGAATGGCTGGTTCCACCTCGGCGCTGACTGCCCCTCTCATCCTGGCTCTGGTTTGCGGACTGATTGCTGTGGCCTACGGACTGTGGGCACGCAGCTGGATCCTTTCCAAGGACGCGGGCAACGCCCGCATGCAGGAGATCGCCGGCGCCATCCAGATGGGCGCGGCGGCCTACCTCGCACGGCAATACAAGACCATCGCCTTCGTCGGCATCGTGCTGGCCATCCTCATTGCGGCGTTCCTGGACGGCACCACCGCCGTGGGCTTCGTCATCGGCGCGGTACTCTCCGGCGCCTGCGGCTTCATCGGCATGAACGTCTCGGTGCGCGCCAACGTGCGCACGGCCCAGGCTGCCACGCAGGGCATGGGCCCGGCGCTGCAGGTTGCCTTCCGCGGCGGGGCCATCACGGGCATGCTGGTGGTGGGCCTGGGCCTGCTGGGCGTGACCGCCTTCGCGTGGTTCTTGGTTGGCAATGGCCGGCTCACCCCCACGGCCAGCCTGCCGGCGCTGCTCAACCCGCTGATCGGCTTTGCGTTCGGCTCGTCGCTGATTTCCATCTTTGCCCGCCTGGGCGGGGGCATCTTCACCAAGGGTGCCGACGTGGGCGCGGACCTGGTCGGCAAGGTGGAGGCCGGCATCCCCGAGGACGACCCTCGCAACCCCGCCGTGATCGCCGACAACGTGGGCGACAACGTCGGCGACTGCGCCGGTATGGCGGCCGACCTGTTCGAGACCTATGCCGTCACCCTCATCGCCACGATGGTGCTGGGCGCGCTGCTGGTGGGTGCTGCGCCCGTCGCGGCCGTGACCTACCCGCTGGCGCTGGGGGCCGTCTCCATCATCGCCTCCATCATCGGCTGCTTCTTCGTGCAAGCCGGCCCGGGCATGCGCAACGTGATGCCCGCGCTGTACCGCGGGCTGGCCATCGCGGGCGTGTTGTCGCTCGTCGCCTTCTGGTTCGTCACGGCCTGGGTCATCCCCGACAACGCGCTGGGCGGCACGGGCGCGCAGATGCGGCTGTTCGGCGCCTGCGCCACCGGCCTGGTACTGACGGCGGCGCTGGTGTGGATCACGGAGTTCTACACCGGCACGCAGTATTCCCCCGTGCGCCACATCGCGCAGGCGTCCACCACGGGCCACGGCACCAACATCATCGCGGGTCTGGGCGTGTCCATGCGCTCCACGGCCTGGCCGGTGATCTTCGTGTGTGCAGCCATCATCGTGTCGTACACGCTGGCGGGCCTGTACGGCGTGGCCGTGGCCGCCATGTCCATGCTCAGCATGGCGGGCATCGTGGTGGCGCTGGACGCCTACGGCCCCATCACCGACAACGCTGGCGGCATTGCCGAGATGGCCGAGCTGCCCAGCAGCGTGCGCGACATCACCGACCCGCTGGACGCCGTGGGCAACACCACCAAGGCCGTGACCAAGGGCTACGCCATCGGCTCGGCGGGCCTGGCAGCACTGGTGCTGTTCGCCGACTACACGCACAAGCTGGAGAGCTTCGGCCAGGCGATCCGCTTCGACCTGAGCGACCCGATGGTCATCGTGGGCCTGTTCATCGGCGGGCTCATTCCCTACCTGTTCGCCGCCATGGCCATGGAGGCCGTGGGCCGCGCCGCCGGCAGCGTGGTAGTGGAGGTGCGTCGCCAGTTCAGCGAGATCCCAGGCATCATGGAAGGCACGGCCAAGCCCGAGTACGGCCGCGCGGTGGACATGCTGACCAGCGCCGCCATCAAGGAGATGATCATCCCCAGCCTGCTGCCCGTGGCCGTGCCCATCATCGTGGGCCTGGCGCTGGGGCCGAAGGCGCTGGGCGGCCTGCTCATGGGCACCATCGTCACGGGCCTGTTCGTGGCCATCAGCATGTGCACCGGCGGTGGCGCCTGGGACAACGCCAAAAAGTTCATCGAGGACGGCCACCACGGCGGCAAGGGCAGCGACGCGCACAAGGCCGCCGTCACCGGCGACACCGTGGGAGACCCCTACAAGGACACCGCCGGCCCGGCGGTCAACCCGCTCATCAAGATCATCAACATCGTGGCGCTGCTCATCGTGCCGCTGGTGGTGAAGTTCCACGCCGGCTGACCCGGCACTATCAAAAGAGAAGCTGCCAGCGCCCGTCCCTTGGGCGCTGGACGGCATTCCGGCTCGTAGCCCAGCACGCTGCGCGCGCCTGCCGCACAATCAGGCCCATGCAGCTCCACCACATCGCCAACGCCGGCGTGGCCTCGACTTCGGGCCGCACCATTGCCGTGATCGACCCCTCCGACGGCCAGCCGTACGACGAAATCCAGCGCGGCACGGCAGAGGACATCGATGCCGCCGTGCATGCGGCGCAGCAGTGCTACCACAGCGTGTGGCGCAAGCTGGCCCCGGCCGAGCGTGGCAGGCTGCTGATGCGGCTGTCGGCCAAGATCACCGAGCATGCCGAGGAGTTGGCCGCCATCGAGCAACGCGACTGCGGCAAGCCCACCCGGCAGGCACGGGCCGACGCACACGCCCTGGCGCGCTACTTCGAGTTCTACGCAGGCGCCTGCGACAAGCTGCACGGCGAGACCATTCCCTACCCCGACGGCTTCAGCGTGTTGACCTGGCGCGAGCCGCATGGCGTGACCGGCCACATCGTGCCCTGGAACTACCCCATGCAGATCTTCGGGCGCTGCGTGGGCGCCGCATTGGCGGCCGGCAACGTGTGCGTGGTCAAGCCGGCCGAGGACGCCTGCCTGTCCCTGCTGCGCGTGGCCCAGTTGGCGGTCGAGGTGGGCTTCCCTGCCGGCGCGCTGAACCTCGTGACCGGCTACGGCCACGAGGTCGGCGACGCGCTGGCGCGCCACCCCGGCATCCAGCACATCAGCTTCACCGGCAGCCCCAAGGTGGGCACGCTGATCCAGCAGGCCGCCGCCGAGCGCCACTGCCCGGTCACGCTGGAGCTGGGCGGCAAGAGCCCGCAGATCGTCTTTGCCGACGCCGACCTGGACGCCGCCGTGCCCGTGCTCGTGAACGCCATCGTGCAGAACGCCGGGCAAACCTGCTCGGCCGGCTCGCGCGTGCTGATCGATTCCCTGATCTACGAACCGCTGCTGGAGCGCCTGTCAAAGGCCTTCGAGGCGCTGCGCGTGGGCCCCGCCGCCATGGACCTGGACCTGGGGCCGCTGATCCGCCAGAGCCAGCAACAGCGCGTGTGGGATTACCTGTCCGATGCGCAGGTGGCTGGCATTCCCCTGGCCGCGCAGGGCACCGTGGTGGACGAAGCGCCCGACACGGGCTTCTACCAGGCACCCACCCTGCTGCGCGACGTACCGGCGCAGCACCGCCTGGCGCAGGAGGAAATCTTCGGACCCGTGCTGGCCGCCATGCCCTTCGACGACGAAGACCACGCCGTGGAGCTCGCCAACGGCACGCCCTTTGGCCTGGTGGCGGGGGTGTGGACGCGCGATGGCGCGCGCCAGTTCCGCATGGCGCGGCGCATTGCCAGCGGCCAGGTGTTCATCAACAACTACGGCGCGGCCGGCGGCGTCGAATTGCCGTTTGGCGGCGTGAAGTCCAGCGGACACGGACGCGAGAAGGGTTTCGAGGCGCTCTACGGCTTCACCACCCTCAAGACCGTGGCCATCCGCCACGGCTGATCCCTGCGAGCCGCGTGCCCTGCGGTGCCTTCCCAGTGCTCGCTTGCCCGCTGATACGTTTCCCATCTCGATCCATGCCTCTGTCATCCCCTGCCCCCCGCACTGCCCGCCATGTCCGACGCGTCACCTACCAGGGTTACGAGCGCGAGGACGGGCTCTGGGACATCGAGGGCGAGCTGCACGACAGCAAGCCGCAGGACCTGCCGTCGCTGCGCTACCCGGACGGCGTGCGCCGCGCGGGCGAACCCATCCACCACCTGTGGCTGCGCGTCACCGTGGACCGCGACCTGGTGGTGCGCGCCATCGAATCCGCCATGGATGCCCACCCCCTGGCGGGCTGCACACAAGCGCAGCGCGCCCTGCAGGCGATGGTGGGCTGCAGCATGGCGCGCGGCTGGCGCCAGTCCATCCAGACCCACCTGGGCGGCGTGGCCGGTTGCACCCATCTGCGGGAACTGCTGTTCAACCTGGCCACGGCCACGTTCCAGACGATTCACGCCGCATTCCAGAACGAAGGCGACGAGCCGCCGCGCCACTTGGGCCAGTGCACGGGTTGGGACTTCAGCGGTCAGGGAGTGAAGGAGCACTACCCGCAGTTCTACGGCCGCGCGCCGCGCACGCCGAAGGCAGCCTGATCGGCAACCGCTCCCGATTCAATAGCTGCCCGCGCTTTCTGCACGGGCGCTAGAGGCACTTTTTGCCCATATGCCTGATTTAGATCGACAGCATGTGCTGGCGCCCAGCTCAGGTTCACCATCCGGCCACTCGCGGAGGATGAATAGCGCTTGAACGGCTCGGCCCGACGGACGGCCTGCGCCAACCCCTGGTTAGCCAGCCCCTGGTTAGTAGAGCGAGTGGAGAGTGGCGTGGCACATCCGCAGGGGACTCGCGACTGGGCGGTCGAGCCAAGGCCGTGTCCCGCGCGCCACAGCTGCTGCCCAGCAGGGCAACCAGCCCAGCCACGTCGGCCTTCCCTCCCCCGGGAAAGGCGGCGCAGCCGGGCGCCGCGCCGATGAGACACGCAGTTGCTCTTGTGGCCGCAGGGGTCAGCCCAGCACGTCCTGCAGGGCCACCTCGTACAGCGAAGTCAAGCTGTCCGTAACCTCCAGCAGGCGCTCGCTGGTGGTGGCCACGTTTTCCAGGCCGCGCGGGTCTGGCTGGCGCTTGAGGGCGGCCTCGAAAAACACCCACTGCGCCTGCTAGCCGTTCTGTTAAAGTGTTGCTAAGAAAGCTGTAATGGCTCAAAATTCCGCCCTAGTCAACGACTAGGGCGTTTCTTTGTCCAAGGAAAAATCTCATCCAACTTCAGTAAAGCCGACTAAGTGGCCGCCTAGATTTCCGCCGGCCGCGGCGGGTATTCAAGTCAATCACTGCAAGAACCCCAAGTGCGGTAACTTCGGCGTACCGCCCAAGCTTGCGGTTGCCCGAGGCGGGGCCGGTACTCCAGCTTCTTCCGTTGGCCCAGGCGACTACACCGTGGTCGCTACCGGTAAGGACCAGCCGGCACTGAAGTGCCGCCTGTGCGAGGAAATCACCCCTATGCAGAGCAACTTGGCGATTGCCGAGGAGCTTATGCGCATGTCGGAGTACCTTGAACCAGTACTCCCGCAGTGTCCGAACGAGGCCTGCTCTCTATCGGAGGGGGCGCCATCCCTTGAGAATGTGACTCGCTTCGGCACCAACGCCCACGGAACTCCCCGGTTCAAGTGTGTCGGCTGCAAGAAGGCGTTCTCCTTCGGCGGCCGGTCAACCAAGCGCCAACGTCGCAGTCACTCCAATCGCGATATCTTGGTGCATCTGATGAACGCCATGCCGCTGCGGCGCATCATCAAGGTCCTCGATATCTCCCCCAGCCAGCTATACGACCGCATCGACTTCCTCTATGAGCAGGCCCAGATGTTCGCCGGCGAGCGTGAGCGAACCCTCATGGGACGCGACGACCTAGGCTCAAGATATCTGTCGGTTGACCGGCAAAAGCTGGTGGTGAACTGGCACTCTAAGAAGGTGCGAAAGAACACACTTTTGCTGTCCATTGCAACGGCCGACCAGGCTACGGGCTATGTGTTCGGGGTCAACGTCAACTTTGACCCTGCGCTGGACTCTGCTGACGTAGAGAAGGACATGGTTCGCTTTGGCGACCATGCACTTGCCAGAGCGTTTCGCCGCTACGCGAGAGTCTGGCTACCGGCTGATTGGAATGCTGCGGCTGAGAGGGCGGCGCCTCGCGGAGGTACCTCCCGAAAGCCTATGGAATCGGTCATCGAAGAGACGTACGACGCAGCCTTAGGTCGCCCCGATATAGAAGATGGTGAAGGCCCCGCGAACTCATCCCGTGCCCCCGTAAAGGGCATGCTGCTGCATGAGCAAGTGGTGATGTACGCCCACATCCAGCTTGTCACTCGACTGCTCTGCCGTGCCAAGAAGATTCGCTTCTTCACAGACCAGGAGTCGGGCATACGTGCGGCCATTCTGACGGCCGTGCCGAAAAGGGTTCTGGACCGGACGGCTGACGCTTTCTATGTCAAGGTGCTCAAAGATATGTCAGTGGACATGAAGCGCGCGCTGGTTGGTGCAACCAAGCGGCGTCTGGCGCGCTTAGCGGAGAAATACGGGGTAACCCCTGAGGCTGCAGAACTTCTGGCTGCCGAGGAAGAACTGGCGCGCATGGTTGCCATCGGCAAGTGGGGGGACCGCTGGTTCCGCCATCCCATATCGGAGATGCGTGAGCCTGAGAAATCCGTTTGCTGGCTGACCGATATCGACCCGGTCGAAACCGAACCGGACAAGCGTCGGCTCCAGCTTAGCCACCAGGCGCTACTGCACCTGAAAGCCACCCTTACCGCTGTCGACCGCTTCTTTATGCAGGTCCGGCGAGGCCTCACGCTGGCAGAACGCGCGGTGGCCAGCGCCAACACCGACCGACGTCTCTGGTTCGGGAAGAGCGCCTACAACCCCGAAGTCCTGGTGAAGGTGCTCGGCATCTTCCGGACGTACTTCAACTACTGCGAGGTTGGCCGGGACGGGAAAACGCCGGCAATGCGGCTGGGGCTGGCGCGCGGACCCATAGCGCCCGAAGACATCATCTATTTCACTCCCGAACCGCCCGAAAGACGCCGCGCGCCTGCCGCTCGGTCGCTCAAGCCCTCCGGCCCCGTGGCTCACGCAAGCGAGTCACTTGCCGCGTAGGACCCGTAGTTCGAGGTGAGCTTGGTCCGCAGTCAGGGAGCTCACTCGCACTTGGTAGACAGAGAGGGGGGCTCCCGATTCAGGCCCCGAGGACTCTTCCCATTCGGCTACACCCCCTTCACCCTCGCCGCTCACCGAGGAAAGGTACGGGCTCCGCCCTGTGCAGGCCAGCACTACTGCCGGGGCTAGGGTCATCCGCGGCAGAATACCGGTTGGTTTGACCCAATTTGTTACTTCAGCGCCTCTGATAAGGACACGACAAGGCTGGCTGCCATTGTCTCGCCAAGCCTCAACGCTCAGAGAGACAGTCCGATTGCCGTATGCCACGGGAGTGCTGCCCCTGAAGTCCGGAGCGGGCTCGTCGTTGCAGGCAGTGAGGAAGCTGGCGGCACACACGAGCGCGACGCCTAGGGAAAGGGGCTTGAAATTCAGCATGTCCCTTATAGCGACCAAAGAAACGAAGCCCCTCGTGCCGAAGCAGAGGGGCTTGAATCAAGGGCTTAGCAACACCTTAACGGAACGGCTAGCACCGCGGCAGCGCTTTTTTCATGGGTGCGGGCACGACGTCAGGCGCCCTGCCACACCCACCAGGCCAGCACGAACATCATCGCGCCCGTCAGCGTGTCCAGCACGCGCCAGGCGCGCGGGTTGGCAAACACGCCCTGCAGGCGCCGCCCGGCGAAGGCCAGCACCACGAACCAGGTCAGGCTGGCCGACGCTGCCCCCAGCACGAACACCCACTTGAGCCAACCATCCTGGCGCGCACCGATGGAGCCGATCAGCACCACCGTGTCCAGGTACACATGCGGATTGAGCAGGGTAATGACGGCCAGGCCGCTGAGCACCCCCAGCACCCCGCGCGCCACGCGTTCGCCGCCCGAGGCGTTCAGCCCCGCATCCGGTGCGAAGAAGGCGCGATGCCAGGCAAACAAGCCGTAGGCCAACAGGAACAGCGCCCCGCCCAGTTGCAGCGCATGCGCCAGCGTGGGCGAACGGCCCAGCACCTGCGCCATGCCCGCCACGCCCAGCGCCACCAGCAGCGCGTCGCTGGCCACGCACCACGCCACGCAGGCGCGCACGTGTTGACCCTGCACGGCCTGGCGCAGCACGTACAGGTTCTGCGCTCCGATGGAGACGATGAGCGACAGGCACACGGTGAAGCCAGTGAGCCAGGAGGAAGCGGCGGCGTGTTGAGTGAACATGCGCCCGATGGTAGGCCGCGCATTCATTTAAGTACACTTCAAACTTCTAACCGATATTAAGTAAAACTGAATGCTGGACTACGCTGGACTGGAAGCATTGGCCGCCGTGGTGCGCGAAGGCAGCTTCGAGCGGGCAGCGCGCCGCCTGCACGTAACGCCATCGGCCGTGTCGCAACGCATCAAGCAGTTGGAGGAGCGCGTGGGACAGGTGCTGGTGCAGCGCGGCAGCCCCTGCACCGGCACCGACGCCGGACGCCGGCTGTGCCTGCACCTGGAACAGGTGGCGCTGCTGGAAAACCAGTTGCGCCGTACCAACCCCGACCTGCTGCCCGACATGCCCGCGCCGGCACCAACGCTCAAGCTGGCCGTCAACGCGGATTCTCTGTCCACCTGGTTCATGGACGCCATGGCCGCCTTCACCGCGGGCGGCAACGAATTGCTGGACCTGCGCATCGACGACCAGGAACACACGGGCGAGCGGCTGCGCCAGGGCGAAGTGATCGCCGCCGTCACCGCCACGGGCACGGCCATCGCCGGCTGCAACACCTGGCCGCTGGGCACCATGCGCTATGTGGCCGCAGCCAGCCCCGGGTTCATTGCGCGGCACTTTGCCGACGGTGTGACGGCCGCCACGCTGGCGCGCGCGCCGATCATGACCTTCGACCGCAAGGACCGTCTGCAAGACCAATGGATGCAGGCGCACGGCCTCACGTCGCGCACGCATGCACCCAGGCACTTCCTGCCGTCCAACTTTGGCTACGTGCGCGCCTGCGAGGTGGGCATGGGGTGGGGCATGCACCCGCTGACGCTGATCGGCCAGCAACTGGCCGAGGGCCGTTTGGTGCAGTTGCTGCCGAACACCGCCATGGACGTGCCGCTGTACTGGGCCCACCCGCGCACGGCGCAGGTGGCGCTGGAGCGCCTCACCCAGTGCGTGATGGCGGCGGCGCGCCAGTGGCTGGAGCCGCCGCTGGCGGCCTGAATCATCAAAAAGTAGAGCGCTTTGCGCTTGCAGGTAAAGCGCTGGAGCCCGTTTCTATGCCAATGTCTCGGGGCGGGCAATCGGCAACCCTGGCACCCAGCGCATGGACTGCACCAGCGCCGCTCCGCCCTGCCGCTGCGCAGCGATGGACGGGGTGACCAGATCGGCCACGGTGAGGCTGTCCAGCACTGCAAGGTAGGCCCGCGTGGCGTCGGACAGCACGGCTTGCAGACGGCAGTGGCTGCTCATGCGGCACTGGTTCAACTCGGCATTGAAGCACTCGACCATGTCGAAGTCGGTCTCCGTCATGCGCACGATCTGGCCCAGGTTGATCTCGCTGGCCGGCTTCATCAAGCGCATGCCGCCGCCACGCCCGCGCGTGGTGTCCAGCAGCCCCTGGGCCGCGAGTTGCTGCACGATCTTCGTGAGATGGCTGCGCGAGATGCCGTGCGCCTCGGCCACCTCGCTGATGGTCACGGGCTGCTCGCGCTCCTGGCAGGCGGCGCAGTACATGAGCACGCGCAGCGTGTAGTCGGTCCACTGGGTCAGTCGCATGGTTGCACCAAGGGTTCACACAAAGATTCACTCTATGTGGATTTTAATGAATAAAATATTCATCACAAGTGAACCTTTAAGGAAGCCCCATGAATACCGCCACCTCTCCCTCCCTCGACCCTCGCCAGGCCATCGGCCAGATTGCCGTTGAACTACCTGGCGCGACCGCCGTGTTCCGCCGCCTGAAGCTGGACTTCTGCTGCGGCGGCCAAGTGCCGCTGGAGCAGGCGGCCGCGGACAAAGGCCTGGACCTGCAGGCCGTGGTGGATGAGCTTTCCGCCCTGCAACGCCCCAACGAACTGCCCGACGCGGGCACACCCACGGAACTGATCGACCACATCGTCGCGCGCTACCACGAGGTGCACCGCGCCCAGTTGCCCGAGCTGGTGCGCATGGCGCGCCGCGTGGAAGCCGTGCACCGCGACAACCCCAACACCCCGCACGGCCTGGCCGACGCGCTGGAAGAGATGCAGCAGGAGCTGCTGACCCATATGCACAAGGAGGAAGCCATCCTGTTCCCCATGCTGCGCAGCGGCGGCAACGCCTTCGTGACCCAGCCCATCGGCATGATGCGCAGCGAGCACGTGGACCACGGCGAGGCACTGGAGCAGATCGCGCGCCTGACCAACGACATCACCCCGCCCATGGGCGCCTGCAACACCTGGCGCGCGCTGTATGCGGGCCTCGCGCAGCTCAGCGACGACCTGGTGAACCACATCCACCTGGAGAACAACGTGCTGTTCCCGCAGTTCGAGGCCGGCGCCTCGCAAGGCTGCGGCAGCGGCTCGGCATGTTCGTGCAGCGGCGCCTGATGCCCTTCAGCGGCGCGCGCCAACGGGCGTGAGCCGGTAGGCGCGGACGGGGCCCGCATGGCGGCGCTCCGCGCCCTTGCGTAAAAAGCGTGAAAGCGGCCCGCGACTGCCGCTCACCGCCCTGGCGCAGCGCGCAGCGGGGCCAGCAGATCGCGCAAGCCGTTATGGTCCAGCTCGTACATCAGAGCGAGAAGCTGGCCGATCTCGCCGCGCGGAAACCCCTCGCGGGCGAACCAATGCAGGTAGTTGGCGGGCAGATCGGCGATCACCGTGCCACGGTGCTTGCCAAACGGCATCTCGCGCGTCAGCAGCAACTGCAGGCGCCGCGCATCGCAGCCCGGCACCGCAGGGCCCGCCCCTTCCATCACATTCCCAGTCCGCCGTAGCGGAACGCGATGCCCGTGAGCACGAAGCCCACCGACAGCAGCGTGACGGCCGCCACGTGCCACGCCATCAGCGGTAGCGTGCGTGCGCTCAGCGTGGGAATGACGCGCAACCGCGCATGGGCGGCCACCAACAGCGTGGCGGCCAGCAGCGCGAGCTTGAGCGATACGGCGCGTTCCAGTGGCGCATCAGGGCTGAACCACTGCCCCCAGTCGGGCACGAGTTGCAAGGCCATCCACAGCCCGGTGGCAACCTGGATGAGCAGCGCGGGCATACCCACGTGTTCGTAGCCCTGCTCGAAGTCCAGCAGCGCCTGGGGCGACCGCTGGCGCAGCGCGCGCGGCAGCACGGTGAATGCCAGCACCAGATGGCCGCCGGTCCAGACGGTGGCGGCCAGCAGGTGCAATGCAAAGACGTAGGGATACATGGCGCCGGTCCTCGGGCGTCAGGCGCGGCGCGCCTGCAGCGGATAGGCCGGGTCGGTAAAGCCCGGCGTCGACGGATGGCCGGGGGCCACCAGGCTGTCGATGAGCGCCTCGTCCTCGGGCGTGACTCCATAGTCGAGCGCCGGCAGGTAGTCCTGCCACTGCGCCAGCGTGCGCGGCCCGGCGATGACGGAGCTGACACCGCGGTGCGCCAGCACCCAGGCCGTGGCGAACTGCGCAAGCGTGATGCCCCGGGCCTCGGCATGCAGCTTGAGCTGCTGGGCAATCTGGAGCGACTCCTCGCGAAACTCGGTCTCGCCCATGCGGCGGTCGCCGCGCCCGGCACGTGTGCCTTGCTGGGGTGCCTGGCCGGGCAGGTACTTGCCGGTCAACACACCGCGCGCCACAGGGCTATAGGGCGTCACGCCCAGCCCGTAATGCTGGCAGGCCGGCAGGATCTCCACCTCGGGCATGCGGTTGAGCAGGTTGTAGTACGGCTGGCACACGACGGGGCCGGGCATGCCGATGCGGCGCGCACCGTGCACCAACTCGGCAATACGCCAGCCGCGGAAATTGGACACGCCCCAGTAGCGGATCTTGCCCGCGCGCAGCAGCGCATCGATGGCGAACAGCGGCTCTTCCAGGTCCATGCCCTCGTAGTCGCGGTGCAGGTAGAGGATGTCCACATGGTCCGTCTGCAGCCGCGTCAGGCTGGCTTCCACCTCGCGCAGCATCCAGGCGCGGGAGTAGCGGCCCTCGTTGGGCCGTTCAGACATCTTGTTGCCCAGCTTGGTGGCCAGCACCCAGTCGTGGCGCTGGCCCTGCAGCAGCGTGCCCAGCATGCGCTCCGACGCGCCCTTGGTGTACACGTCGGCCGTGTCCATATAGTTCACGCCATGCGCACGCGCGTGGGCCACGATAGAAGCGGCCTCGGCCTTATCCGTCTGGTCGCCGAACATCATCGTGCCCAGGCACAGCGTGGACACCTGGAGCTGGCTCTTGCCAAGAAAGCGGTATTGCATGGGGCAGCCTTCGCTATTGAAATAAGAGCTGCTAGCGCTTGATGGACGGGCGCTAGCGGCCAATTTAACGTAAACCTCAGTAATGCGGCGGCAGTTCGTCGCGCAGGCTGCGCACGGTGGCGCCGCCCCCCTCGGGCACCTGCTGGCGCAACTGCGCCACGGTGCGCGCCAGCTCGTCGATCTGTTGCTGCTGGCGGTAGATGGTCAAGTTGAGCTGGTCCAGCAGGTCTTCGGTGAAGGCGGCCTTGACCTCCAGCGCCTCCACCCGCTCCTGCGTGCGTGCGTCCACCATCGCCATCAACCCTTGAGCGCCTGCCCGAGGCGCGCCACGCCTTCGCGGATCTTGGCCACATCGGCCGTGGCGAACGACAGGCGCAGCGTGGCCACATCGGGGTTCTGGCTGAAGAACGGCGTGCCGGGCACGAAGGCCACACCCTTGTCGATCGCGCGCTTGGCCAATGCGCCGGCATCACGCTCCTGCCCGCACGCCCCTGTCAGGCGCACCCACAGGAACAGGCCGCCGCGCGGCTGCACGAACTCCACCGCGTCGCCCAGTTCCGCACGCAGCGCATCGCCCATGGCCTGCGCGCGCTCGGCATACACGGTGCGCACATGGGCCAGCGTCGCGGGCATGGCGCCGCTCTTGAGGTACTGCGCGGCCGTGGCCTGGGCAAAGGTGCTGGTATGCGCATCGCTGAACTGCTTGCACATCACGGCGCGCGCCAACAGCTCGGGCGGTGCGATCAGCCAGCCCACGCGCAGGCCGGGGGACAGCACCTTGCTCAGGCTGCCGCAGTGCGCCAGCCACTCGCGACTGCCCGGCACCTGGGCCGAGAGCGCCAGCAGGCTGGCCGGCGGCGCCTCGCCGAAGTACAGGTCACCATAGGGGTCGTCCTCCACCACCAGTACCTGATGCCGCGCGGCCAGCTCCAGCACGCGCTTGCGGCGCTCCAGGCTCAAGGTGGCGCCGCTGGGGTTGCCAAAGGTAGGAATCAGGTAGACGAGCTTGGGGCGGTGCTCGACGATCAGCCGCTCCAGCGCATCGGGCTGCACGCCCTCGCCGTCCACGGGCGCGCTGATCACCTCGGCGCCATAGAGGCGAAAGCACTGGATGGTCGCAAGAAAGGTGGGGCCCTCGACGATCACCTTGTCGCCGGGGTCGATCATGGTCTTGCCGAGCAGGTCCAGCGCCTGCTGGCTGCCCGTGGTGACGATGAGCTGCTCGGGCGCCAGCCCCGCCACGCCCTTGCCTTGCATGAAGGTGGCCAGTTGCTCGCGCAGCGGCTGGTAGCCCTCGGTGGCGCCGTACTGCAGCGCGGCGCCGGGCTCCTCGGCCAGCACGCGCTCGCTGGCGGCGCGGATGCCGGCCACGTCGAACATGGCGCTGTCCGGGAAGCCGCCCGCAAAACTGATGATGCCGGGCTTGCCCAGCAGCTTGAACAGCTCGCGGATGGCGGAGGTTTCAACGTTATTCAGGCGGTCGGCAAAGGCAAGCGGCATGGACGGCAATCGGGTGGATGGGTGAAAGACGGTAGCCCCCATTGTCGCCAATTGCCGCGCAGCTTTCCTGCGGCGCGCCCCGTAGCCGGCGACAATCGCCGCCCATGAAGCCCCAGGACATCGAGCCCTTCTTCGCGGCGCTGCAGGCCGCCAACCCGCAGCCCAACACCGAGCTGGAATACACCAACGTATTCGAGCTGCTGGCCGCCGTGCTGCTGTCGGCGCAGGCCACCGACGTGGGTGTGAACAAGGCCACGCGCCGGCTGTTTCCCGTCGCCAATACGCCGCAGGCCGTTCTGGAGCTGGGCCTGGACGGCCTGGAGGGCTATATCAAGACCATCGGCCTGTACCGCACCAAGGCGAAGAACCTGATGCAGACCTGCCGCATCCTGGTGGAGCAGCACGGCGGCCAGGTGCCGCGCACGCGCGAGGCGCTGCAAGCCCTGCCCGGCGTGGGCCGCAAGACCGCCAACGTGGTGCTGAACGTGGCGTTCGGCCAGCCCACCATGGCGGTGGACACGCACATCTTCCGCGTGGGCAACCGCACCGGCCTGGCGCCCGGCAAGAACCCGCTGGCCGTGGAGATGCAGCTGCTGCAGCGCGTGCCACCGCAGTATCTGGTGGACGCCCACCACTGGTTGATTCTGCTGGGCCGCTACGTGTGCCAGGCACGCAAACCGCGCTGCTGGGAATGCGTGGTCGCACCCTGGTGCGACTACGAGCCGAAGACGCCGGCGCCGTTCAACGCGGGTTGATCAACCTTGCGGGGTGCTGCCGCGGCAGCCGCCGGCATCAGCGCACGCCCTGCGCCACCAGCTCAGCCACCAGCGGCTCTCCCAGGTAGTGCGGGCCGTCGAAGGCCAGCACCTCCCACCCCTTGTAGGCATCGATCTGCGGCAGGAACTCCGCCGCCGTGGCGCTGCGAAACCCGCCTTCTGGCGCGGGGCGAAAAGCCTCGGCAATCATCTGCACGCGCGCCTGCCCCAGACGGTAGGTCAGCACCTGCAAGTACTTCAGCGCAACCTCCGGACTGCGCGCATGCACGCCCACGCCGTCCTGGAAGAACACCCCTACATCGGCCGGCAGCCAGCGCTCGATCCAGTCCGCCAGCGCGTGCGGGCCAAGGTTGGCACTGTCATAGGCGCTGATCCACAGCGGGCGTGGCAACTGCGCCAGGCCCTGGGACCACTCTGGCCCCGGCAGCCAGGTGGGATCCACCTCCACGGGGAAATACCAGCCACCCAGCTTCAGCGGGAGCCGCTGCACGATGGGCACCAGGGCGTGCGCCTGCTCCACCAGCAGCGCCACCGAGGCACGTGCCTGCGCCTCGCCATGCATGGCCGCCAGGCCCACGATCACCTGCTGGGCCCAGGGCTCGGCGGCGATGCGCTCCCAGTCGGGTAGCTCAGCCGCGATCGGAGGCAAGCCGGTGCCCGGCACGAAAGCCTGTGAATCCACCGCCGTCCATTGCACCAACAGGCGGCGAACGCCCAGTTGCGCCCAGTTGCCCTGGGGGCGCAGCGTGCGCAGGCTGGGCTGCCACACCATGCCGCCAAGGTGGCGCAATGGCGCGCCGGACGACGGCGGCCAAGACACCGCGCACGGCAGCATGGCCGCCATGGCCGCGCGCCGTGTCAGGGTCAGCGCTTGCGCTGGCGGCTGGGTGAGGTCCACGTGTAGCCCATGGCCGTCAGGCCATCCACGATTTCCTTCAGGTGCGTATAACCGCGCCCGTCATACTTCTGCGCCTGGGACTCAACCGCCAGGAAGGGGTGGAAGAAGAACGAGGCAAAGCCGTCACGCACAACCTTCTGGTAGCGCGCGTTTTCCAGCACCTCCTTGGATGTCAGCTCCTCGTCCGCCCCGAACTCGAAATACTGCAGGTTGCCCAGGTTCTCCGGCAGCACGCGCAGGCCGTAGCGGTCGCGCTCGATGACGAAGGGGAAGAACTGGTCCACCATGTAGTCCCCGGCCTGGAGGTCGGGCTGGTCGGACGTGTAGTACGTGTGCCGCTGGTAGCCCATCTCGTAGATCTGCGCCACGGCCTGCAGCGTGGACGGCGAGCCCACGTAGTGCGGCGTCTCCCACGCCACGGGCATATAGCCCAGGTCCAGCATCTGGCGCAGGCCGTTGTTGATGCGGTTCTTCGCCCAGTCCACGGAATCACCGGGCAGCGGGCGGTCGTTGACGGTGTCCCAGAACTCGTAGTCGATGCCCGTGGCACCCGATGCGTTGTTGATCATGCCCTCGGTCTGGTGCGTGGTGCCGTGCTGCAGGATCTCGCCGCCACGTGCCAGCGCGTAGTCCAGCGCCAGCCGCAGGTTGAGGGCGTTCGCCATGGGAATGTCGGTGGGCACGCCCGCGCTTTGGGCGCCCAGCGGGTCCTTGTAGTGCGGTACCACCCCCACCGAGAAGGGTACCTTGCGCTCAAACGCCAGGTCCACCACCCGCTTGAAGGCGACCGGGTTCACCTTCGCGTCCGCATCCTCGAAACGCATCATCGCCTGGTGGTTCTCGGCATGGTCGATGCCCAGCATGTCGTGCAGCAAGTCCGAGAAGATCACGTACCGGTCGCGCGGACCCGCGTAATCGAAGGGCGTATCGGCCACGAACCAGAAGTTGCCCGACTGCAGCACATAGGGCCCCCGCTCGTTCGATGCCGGGTTGATGATGTCCGCATGCACGAGCGCCTTGGCGCCGTCGGTCACCTGGGTCATGAACATGTCCCACGCGGCGGCAGGCTCCCCGTTGATCGTCTTGACTGCCTTCTGGAACAACAGGTCCGGGTGCTTGCGGTAGTAAACATCGCTGAAAAAGCTCGGCTCCACGCCGGCCGGTGCGTTGTCCTTCGTGCGCGGCCCCACGGGCTGAAAGCCGCGTTGGCTCACGAATGCCGCGCCCTGCTCATCCGCCAGTTGCTGCAGGTTGCGACCCAGCCAGATCACGCGCTGGCTGGCCGCGGCCACGTCCTGCAAGAACGCTGCGGGAATGCTGTCGCTTTCGGCCCAGCCGATGTAGAACGTGGCCTGGTAGCCCGCCAGGCTTTGCGCCGCGTATTGCTCCACGGGCCGCATGTCCACCGCCGCATCGAAATGTCCCAGCAGGTTCTGCAGCATGATCGCGTAGCCCACCCCCATCTTGGCGAAGGGGCTGCCAGGCGGCTGGTCGTAGAGCACCAGCACCCGCGGCCCGGCCGGCTGCGCGCGCACGGGCGCCGGCATCGAGGCGATGGGGTCGCGCCGGACGGGGTCGTTGGTGCCAAACGGCGATAGCGGCACGCTCGGCGCGCTGTAAAACGGATCACTTCCGCCACCACACGCGTGCAGCGCGAGGGCGCCCAGTACCACAAGGGTGTATCGCAACAGTCGGTTCATGGTCTCCTCCCGCGGCAGCCAAGGTTGAACAAAACGAATAGCAGCTCGCGCTCTTCCATCAAAGGTTTCATGCGTAAAACACCTTGAAACCGTTTTGGATAAAGGGCTCCTAGCTATATTTATTGAAGCAAAATAAAAACTATCGATCGCTGCCGTCAGAAGACCAGCGCAGCGCGCAGGAACACGCCCTTGCCCCGCTCGTCCCCCGCAAGGCGTGCGCGGTACTGCAGCGACAGGTCCAGGTACGAACGCGGCGCGTTGTAGCGGTCCTCGCGGAACCAGCGGCGCAGCGCAATGCCCACGCCCGCGCCCGCAGCGCCGTTGTAGCCTGCGGCCGTGCGTGCGGAGTTGTAGTCCACGCCCACCACCGCGTGCGGGAACAGCACCAGGCGCGAGTCCGCATCCCCCATGCGGAAGCTGCGCCCGGCCTGCGCCTCGAAGGTCACGTAGTCCTGCTTGCGCTGCAGGAACCGCCCCGCCTCGGCATAGACGTTGAACGTGAACCAGTCCGGAACGTCCACGCGCAGGTCGGTGCCCACACCGTAGGAATAACCGGCGCGCAGCAGCCAGTCGCTGAAGGACAACGAGCCGATGCGGATGCGCCGCTCGGCGGACAACACGAGGTTGTGGTCGCGCAAAGGCTTGGCGCGCACGCCCAGCGCGCCTTGCGTGGTGTCGCTGCCGCTCGTGCCGCCGTGGCGGCTGTAGACCGTCTGCACCACGCCGCCATAGATTTCCCAGAAGCTGCCGTCGCGATAGCCCTGCGGGCGCCAATAGGCCTCACCCACCAGTTGGGCGGCATCCCGGTACAGCCCGGGCACAGGCGAGATGGAGCCGGGAGACATGCCCCGGTAACCCAGCAACGCATTGATGCCCCAGGTGCGGGTACGGTCTGCCAGCTCGCGCCGGGTGGCGAACTGCTGGCGGGGCGTCTGCTCCAGCCGTCCCGCCTCCACCGCATCGATGGTCTGCTGCAGGTAGTAGATGGCGCGGTCGTTCTCGGCCAGGCGGCTCGCGGTGTAGGCGCCGTCAGGCAACGCGGCGGCCGGCAGCGCGTCGTTGGCGTGCGCGCGGTCGAACACGGCCAGCGCGGTGCGGTCGTCGCCCACCCGGGCAGCGAGGTAGGCCAGATCGGGGTCTGCGCTGCCCGCGAAATCCGGCCCCGCCATCGCGTGTGCGAACTGCTGCACGGCCTCGTCGCGCCGGCCTTCCTGCAGCAGCAGGTTGATT
This sequence comes from Diaphorobacter sp. LI3, assembly GCF_022807955.1. NCBI lineage: Bacteria > Pseudomonadati > Pseudomonadota > Betaproteobacteria > Burkholderiales > Comamonadaceae > Diaphorobacter > Diaphorobacter sp. LI3. Next base: position 2,902,249 of record NZ_CP094346.1, read on the forward strand.
TCACTCGACAGGGACAGGCCACCTGCCTGCAGGGCCGCGCGCGCATCGGCAGAGGCCTGCTCGCGCCGCCCCAGGTCGTGGTACACCCGGCTGCGCAGGGCCAGCACCTCCGCCCCGTCGGCGCGCGACTGCAGGGTGTCGCCGGCCTCGCGCAGAGCCTGCTCCACCTGGCCCGCGGCCACCAAGGCCTGCAGCCGCAACAGGCGGTACGGCAAATGCGCAGGCTGCAGCCGCGCGGCTTCCTCGGCCTTGGCCGCGGCCAGCCCATAGTCGCGCTCGGTATAGGCGCGGAACGCGCCCGGGCCACACTTCGCAGCCGGGCGCCTGGGCGCTGCCAAAGCAATTGACAACCGGCAAGCGCAGGGAGAACGTCTGCACGGATGCGGCCGAGATCGGCCGGCGCGTGGCGGCCCGTATCTCGGCCTCTCGCCCCGACACATCCACGGCGCCGCCTTGCGCCAGCGGCTGCAGCAGGGCTTTAGCGCGTTCGGGCTGGCGCGCCGCGAGCGCCGTATCGGCGGCGATCACCCGGTAGTTCTGCTGCTCGTGCGGCGCGAGATCCGGCCTGCCAATCACACCGTCGAAAACCCGCGCCGCATCGTCCGTCTGCCCCTGCGCCTGCAACGCCGCGCCGCGCAGAACCTGCAGTGCCGCGCCATCGCCCTGGGCCAGGCCCTGCTCGGCCACCTGCTGCGCCTGCGCATGGCGGCCCGCGGCCAGCAGCAGGCCTACCCACTGCAGGCGATACGCCGGCACACCCGGGGCCTGTTCCGCTGCCGCCTGCGCATGGGCAAGGGCATCGCTGGCGCGGCCCTGCCGCTGCGCTTGCGATGCGGCTTCGAACTGCGCATAGGCGTGGCGCTGCCGCGCGGTGTCGCCCAACGCCTGCCATTGCGTATCGCCTTGCGGGGCGAAAGTCAATTCCGCCTCCCGTGCCTTGGCCTGCGCCTCCTCGTACAACCCGTTCTCGATGAGCAGGTAGGTCAGCAGGCGCTGGTAGTCGGCATTGGCAGGGGCGGCCTGCGCGGCCTCGCGCGCCCACGCCAGAGCGGCGGGCAACTCTGCACGCTCCACCGCTTCGTAGGCACGGCTGGCAGCGGCATAACCCGGGGCGCCGTCGGCCCGCCGAGGCCGTGGCACCTGCGCCATGCGCCGTTGCGCACGCACCGCAGGCGCAGGCTTGGCAAGCTGATCGGGCGGCGCCGCAACGGCCGGAGCCGCAGGCGTGCCGTGTTCCGACGCGGGTTCAGGCGCAGTCGCGGAAGGCGCAGCGGCGAGCACTGGTGCGGCGGGTGCTGCCTCGGGCTGCGCGACGACCGTGGCGCTTTCCTGCACGGGTGCGGGTGGGGGCTGCAATTCACGCAGTGCCTGGGCAATGCGCGCATCGCCCGGATGGCGTGACCGCTGGGCCCGCAGCAACGCCGCGGCACGCGCGGGCTGGCCAAAGCGCTGGTACGCCTGGGCCAGGTGCAGCGCAATCGCGGTGTTCTCTGGAGCGAGCCGGTGGGCATGTTCCAGCTCGGCAATCGCGCGCGTGCCGTCGCCGCGGGCCATCGCATCGAAGGCCTTGTCGATGTGGGGATAGACCTGGAACCGCTTCAGCGGACTGATGTCGGGGCCCAGGTCCAGGGTCTGCGCCGGGGCGCCCGTGGAGGCCAGCATGACGGCGAGGGCAAGAATGCGGGGGGCGAAATTCATGATGACGGCCTTCTCAAGCAATGGCCCGGACGATGGGCTGCGCATTGGCGCGGCACAGCAGTTGCTCCATGGTGACCTGCAGCTGCAGCGCCTCCTGCACGGCCGACTCCGTCAGAACGCCATGCTCCACGAGGAAGGCGCCCAGGCTGGCATCGGACTTCTCCTTTTGCAGCAGCAGGGCACCCAGCACCGCCTGGTCAATCTTGCCCACGGCCAGAAGCACGTCGCCCAGCAGCAACTGGCGCGAGAGATAGCGGGCCCAGATGCCCCGCGCCTCTTCGGCGGTAACGCGCTGCTGCTGCACGGCCTGCGCCAGCAGGTCGCGTGCGGGTTCTGTGCCGTGGTGTGCATACAGGCGCCGCAGTTCCACGGTGACCTCGCCCTTGGGCACGATGACGTAGCGCACGGTACGTCCCAGCTTGCGCTCGATGGCGGCCAGCGACACCGGGTCGATCGCCGCCTCGCTGGCCACCACCAGGACCCGCCCCTGCTGGCGCAGCGGCACGACGCTATAGCGCAGCGCCACGGCCGCAGGCACCAGTGCCGCCAGGTCGCTGTCCACGGCCTGCCCTCCCAGGGTTTCCCATGGCACACCGGCCTGCTCGGCAACCGCCGCAGCCAACTGCTGGGGCGTGATGACGTCACGGTGCACCAGCGCTGCGCCCAGACGCAGTCCGCGCACGGGATGCTCCAGCGCATCAAGCAGTTGCGCTTCGGTCAGGGCGCCTTGGTGGACCAGGATCTGCCCCAGTGCGCGATGCTGACGCGGCCCTTCGCCCAGGAGGGGAAACTCGTGGTCCGTCTTGACCCAGGCCATGCGCCGCAGGTCCTTGGCGCGCCATGCCTGGGCCAGCGCCCGCCAGGCGGCAAGGAAGTTGATGAAGTTGCCCCACAGCAGCCGAGGCACCGACAGCAATCCCTGCACCACGCCGTAGTAGCTGGTGACGAAGAACACGCGCTGCACGATGCGGTTGAACATGAGCACCAGGTTGGCCAAGAGCAGTGCATAGAACCACCAGTCGCCTTCGAAGACCGAGAGGAACCGGTAGGCATCCGGCACCAGTCGCTGGTAGAGCCAGATGCCGATCAGCTGCATGGCCAGCAGCGTGGCCGTGAAGCTGGCGAAATTGGTGATGATTCCCTTGCGGTCGCGCCAGAGGAAGTAGTTCAGCACGGCACTGTGCGTCCAGCGCAGCGTACGAAAACCCTGGATGACGATGCCCGTGATCCAGCGGGACTTCTGCCGGACGGCGGCGGCCACGGTGTCAGGGAAAAATTCGCGCACGGAGATGACGCTGGCCTCGCGTTCGCTGCGCAGGGGCACGCGCTCCGGCGAGGGCGCGCGACCAATGTGATCGTCCTCCTCGACGGGAAAGCGCACGAACACCTCCTGCATGCCCAGCTGCTTGAGGCGAAAGCCGATGTCGTAGTCCTCGGTCAGGCTCTGCGTGTCAAAGGCAATGCCATCGCCCTGTTGCAGCAGGGCCATGATGGCGCGACGGCTGAAGCACGTCCCTACGCCCGCGCTTGGCACCTGGCCCACCAGGGCCTCGCGCACCACGATGTCCTTGCCGTGCAGCTCCGCAAACTCGTCAAGGTAGTGCCCGCCGGTGAAATCGTTCCAGGGCCGCTCCAGCGGGTACACGGGCAGCTGGATGAGGTCCTTGCGGTTGACCAGGTAGTTGAACAGCCGCAGTTCCAGCTTGGAGAGCACGTCCTCGGCATCGTGCAGGATGAAGCCGGCAAAGCGCACGCCAGAACGCTTCTCGAACTGCAGGATGGCGTCCACCACATTGTTCAGGCAATCGGCCTTGCTGGTCGGTCCGGGACGCGCGCAGACCACCGTGTGCACGTTGGGAAAGCGTGCACGCACCTGCTCCACGTCGGCATGCGTTTGCGGGTCGTTGGGATAAGTGCCGATGAAGATGTGGTAGTTCTCGTAGTCCAGCGTGGTGGCGGCCAGTTGCGCCATCTGGCCAATCACGCCGTGCTCCTGCCAGGCGGGCACCATGATGGCCAGCGGCTTCTCCTCGGCGTCGTAGAGCGTCTTGTAGTTCAGCGGCGCGTGGCGTGCGTACACCGTGAAGGCGCGCCAGACGCGGCGGACCCAGTAGGCGATATCGATGAACAGGTCATCCAGGCTGCTGATGAAGATGACGACAGCCACCCCGATCGCCACCATCTTGAGCAGGTAGAGATAGGCGGTAAAAACATCTATCCAGGACATGGTGCGGCTCCTCTAGACACTCAGGGCCGCAACCGCGGGCGCAGCCGCATGTGCGGGCGCGGGCGCCAGCATCTGCTCCAGCCGTGCCACGATGCGCTGGGACGCCTGGCCATCCCCAAAGGGGTTGGCTGCGGCCTGCATGCGGCCGTAAGCCTCTCCGTCGTCCATCAGATGGCGCACGGAGTGCACGATCAACTGGCGGTCGGCCCCGACCAGCGCGGCGCAGCCCGCATCGATGACCTCCGGCCGCTCGGTTTCTTCACGCAGTACCAGTAGCGGCACCTTGAAGGTCGGCGCCTCTTCCTGCAGACCACCCGAGTCCGTGAGCAGCAGCCAGGCATCGGCGATCGCCTGCTGCATGGCCAGGTAGTCCAGCGGCGCCGTCAGGCGCACATTGGGCAGCGCGCCCAGGTGCCGGTGCACGGGCTCGCGTACCACGGGATTGAGGTGCACCGGGAACAGCACGGTCATCCACGGGAACTCGCGGGCGATGTCGGCAATGGCCGCGCACACGTTGTCGATGTCAGGCCCCCAGTTCTCGCGCCGGTGCATGGTGACGAGGATATGGCCGCGACCTTGCACACGACGGCGGATGTGGTGGCGCTCGCACACCCACAATTGCGCGTCCACCACCGTATTGCCGGTCACCAGGATGTCGCGCGAGGCGATCCCCTCACGCTCCAGCGCCTGCGCTGCACGCAAAGTGGGCGCGAAGTGCAGGCGGCTGATGCGGCTGATCATCTGCCGCAGGCCTTCCTCGGGGAACGGGCGGCGCAGGTTGTAGGTGCGCAGCCCAGCCTCGACATGCAACACCGGCAGGCCATGGGAGAAACCCGCCAGCGCTCCCTGGAACGCGCTTTCGGTGTCGCCCTGCACGATGACGGCGCTCCAGGGCTGCTGCCCCATCACGCCTTCCAGTTGGCGGCGGCACCCGAGGCTGAAATCCAGGAGCGTGCTTCCCTGGCGCTCGAGCACATGGTCGGGCCGGATATCGAAGCAGTCCAGCATCTGCACGGCCATGTCGCTGTGCTGGCCGGTGTGCAGCCACACGGGGCGAACACTTTGCGCGCCTCGCAGGGCGTGATATACCGGTGCCAGCTTGATGATCTCGGGGCGCGTGCCGGAAATGATCAGGACGGGAGCGGGCTGTTCATCGATGCAAGTCATAAGGTGCCTCTCTTCCCCTTCAACCTATCGATCAGCAGCCTCTGGGGGCCACTGCCGCGTAGCCGCTGGCATCACGCGCCGTGATTTTCACGCACCCTTACCAGGGTTTCAATAGGTCACTTGGTAGAGAAGATTCTTACTACTTTTTCATCAATTGGCAAATTCGATCGATAGTATTTAACTATTTACCCGGTGCGTGATAGGACGGCTTCTGGTTGCACAGCCCCTTCGAATTCCTCATGCGCCCATCCTGAAGATGGCAAGTGCCGGCAAGACACTTAGCGCATCGCTCCGTCCACCCCGGCCGCTTGAAAACTCGCCATCTCGCGCAGCACGCGGCATGCCGACTCCAGCAACGGCCAAGCCAGAGCAGCACCTGAGCCTTCTCCCAGGCGCAGCCCCAGGTCCAGCAGCGGCTGCGCCTGCAAAGCCTGCAGCATGTGGCCATGGCCCCGTTCGCCGGAGCGATGGGCAAACACACAGCGCTGCAGCACGGCAGGCGCCAGGCGCACGGCCACCAGCACAGCCGCGCAGGTGATGAAGCCGTCGACCACGATCACACGACGCTCGGCGGCGGCCTGCAGCACGGCGCCGGTGAGCGTGGCGACTTCAAAACCACCCAGGGCGGCCAGGGCCTCCAAGGGCTGCGTAGCACCGGCGTTGGCCGCCAGCGCCTGCTCCAGCACGGCCTGCTTGCGCGCGATGCCTGCCGCATCCAGTCCCGTACCGGCACCCGTGCACTCGGCCAGCGGCACGCCCGCCAGACGCGCCAACAGCAGCGACGCCACGGACGTGTTGCCAATACCCATCTCGCCCAGCAGCAGCGCGTTGCCGGGCATGGCGCGCACGATATCCATGCCGTTGCGCAGCGCCTGGGCGCACTGCGCCTCGGTCATCGCAGGGCCGACGCTCGCGTCCTGCGTGCCCGCCGCCACGCGGCAGTGCACCAGGCGCGGCGCACCGGGAACGGCGTCGCGCGCGGGTACTTCGCGCGCCACGCCGCAGTCGGCCACGGTGAGCTGAAGGCCGTGCTGGCGCGCCAGCACGCTCACGGCTGCGCCGCCTGCCAGAAAGTTCTCGACCATCTGCCAGGTCACGTCGCTCGGATAGGCCGATACGCCTTTGGCCGCCAGGCCATGGTCGCCCGCGCACACCAGCATCTGCGGCGCCTGCAGCATGGGTGATTCGGTACCTTGGGTCTGGCCCAGACGGAGGGCAAGCTGCTCCAGGCGCCCCAACGCACCCAGTGGTTTGGTCTTGTTGTCCAGCTTGTGTTGCAGGGCCTGCGTCAGTGGCAGATCGGTGAGGTCAGCAACGAAAGGCAGGTCGATGATCATGGCGTGTTTCGATTGTCAAAAAAAGGTCCAGCGCGGCCCCGACTCACGGGGCGCACATCAAGAGGTGGCCGTATTGCGGGGCGGGCCCCATGCGTTGTGGCTGGCTTATGCCGGTGCGGTCTGGCGACTGCACTGCGCCGCAGCCTGGTCGCACCGCAGATGCGCGATGAGCGGCTGCTGGTCGTCGCGCTGCCCCCATTGCTCGAAGTACACCAGGTCTTCCACGGGCAGGCGCGGAAGCCAGCCAGCGGTTTCCAGTTCGGGCTTGGCATGGAAGTGGCTGGGCGGTCTCAAATCTGAAGTGCAACACCCTCACCAAGGGTAATGTACGCAAATGGGAACGAGATACGAGCACTTGCAGCCAGAAGACAGAGTGACGCTGGCATCGCTGCGCCAGCAGGGCTGGAGCATCAGGGCCATAGCCCGCCTTCAAGGCCGCAGCCCCAGCACCATCAGCCGTGAGTTGCGGCGCAACGCCTGCCACGGCGGTTACGCCAGCGCGCCTGCGCAGCGTCTGTGCCAGCTGCGGCGCATTCAGGCCAAGCCATACCCCAAGCTGCACAGCTGCGGGGCGTTGTGGACTCTTGTGACCACCATGCTGTGCTGGCTGTGGTCGCCCCAGCAGATTGCACGCACACTCCAGCGCATGTATCCCCAGGACCCAACCATGCATGCCTCGCACGAGAGCATCTACACCGCCATCTATGCATACCCACGCGGTGAGTTGCGCCGCCAGCTCATCGCACTGCTGCGCCAAGGCAAGAGTACACGCCGCCCGCGTTCAGCAGGCTCTGATCGGCGTGGTCAGATTCCAGACATGGTCTCTATCCATGTTCGCCCACCCGAGGTCAATGATCGCGTGATCCCGGGGCATTGGGAGGGGGATCTGATCAAGGGTGCTGGCAACCAATCGGCGGTGGGTGTGCTGGTAGAGCGCTCAACGCGCTTGGTGCTGCTGTGCAAGATGCCTGACGCATCCGCAGACAGTGCGCTGGCCGCGTTCACCAACAAGCTGCGCCAGATCGCACAGCCGATGCGCCAGACGCTCACCTACGACCAGGGCAAGGAGATGGCCCGGCACAAGGAACTCGCCCAAGCCCTTGGCATGCGGGTGTACTTTTGTGATCCGCACAGCCCTTGGCAAAAAGGCAGTTGTGAGAACACGAATGGGCTGCTGCGCCAGTTCATGCCCAAGGGCACAGACCTGAGCATGCATGACCAGGATGCGCTGGACTCCATGGCCGATCTGATGAACAACCGTCCTCGTCAGACTCTCGGCTGGGATTCTCCCTACCAGGCTTTTCAGCGATTCATGGCGGCTATCGCCGAGAAAAGCTCCGCTACCATTCATTGAATATCAACCAGCGGTGTTGCACTTCAGATTTGAGACCGCCCTGACATAGCCGACACACAGGTAGGCGATGGGGGTGATGCCCTTGGGAATACCCAGCGCCTGCTGCAGGTCGGCCTGGTGAAAGATGCTCACCCATCCCACCCCAAGCCCCTCGGCGCGCGCGGCGAGCCACAGGTTTTGCACGGCACAGACGCTGCTGTACAGGTCCATGGTTTTCATGTGGGTACGCCCTACCACCACCGGACCGGTGCGCTCGCGGTCGCACGTGATGCAGATGCCGATGGGCGACTCCAGAATGCCCTCGAGCTTGAGACGCTGGTACACCGCGCGCTTGTCGCCCTCGAACATACCGGCCGCTTCGGCATGGGCCTTGGCGAAGGCATCATGCACCCGGCGCTTGGTGTCCTGCGAACGCACCACCAGGAAGTTCCATGGCTGCATGAAGCCTACGGAAGGCGCATAGTGCGCCGCGGTCAGGATGCGGCTGAGCACCTCGTCTGGTACCGGGGTGGGCAGAAACTGCCCGCGCACATCACGGCGTGAAAAGATGGTGTGGTAAATGGCGTCGCGGGCCTCTTGCGTAAAGGCGTGAACGCTTTGCGTGGCTTGCGCCTGCGCGGTATTCATGGCAGTCCCCTGTGCGTGAATAAGGATCTATCCGCAAATTAAACTATGTTCCTGAGTCGCCCGTGATGCGGCGCAGGAGATGTAGATGGCCAAGGTGCATGCCAATTCGTGGGAAGTGACGGACGAGTTCTGGAGCCGGGTGGAGCCGCTGGTGCCGCAGCCTGCGCGCGATCCTGACAAGCAGTACAAGCGCGCAGCCGGAGCGGGCCGCCCGAGCAAACCGCCACGGCTGGTGTTCGAGGCCATCATGTATGTGCTGCGCACTGGCTGCCAATGGAAGGCATTGCCTGCTGAGCGCTTCGGCAGCGCCAGCGCGATCCATCAGAAGTTCATGCTGTGGTCCAAGGCCGGGTTCTTTGAGAACCTGTGGCGTGCAGGTCTTGCTGAGTACGATGATTTCGAAGGCGTTGCCTGGCGCTGGCAAAGCATTGATGGGGCCATGTTCAAGGCGCCACTGGCGCAAGAGGCTGTGGGGCGCAACCCGACGGATCGGGGGAAAAAAAGGCAGCAAGCGTCACCTGCTGGTGGACGGGCGTGGCGTCCCGTTGTCACTCGTCGTGACCGGGGCCAACGCGCACGACGTGACGCAACTTGAGGCCGTGCTGGCGTCCTGCATGATCAAGCGCCCCACACCCAAGCAGCGACGCAGCAAGCACCTATGCGCTGATGCCGGCTACCGGGGAAAGAACGCCATGAAGATCATCCTGGCCCACGGCTATATCCCGCATGTAGTGGGCCGCAAGAGCGAGGCAGAGCGCAAGAAACGCAATCCGCAGAAGAAGGCGCGCCGCTGGGTAGTGGAGGCATGCCATGGGTGGTTCAACAGATTCCGCAAGCTGCTCGTGCGCTACGAAAAGCTGGAGCACACGTTTCTCGCGCTTAACCATCTGGCCGCTGCCATCATCACCTTGCGAAAGATCAGTCTACCTGTCAATATTATTTACGGATAAATCCTAAGTCGCACGCTGCCTGGCCTTGCAGCGCGATGAACGTTCAGGCCGGTCTTCTGGCTTGGATTCATCTGATCCGCCGCGCCTTCCCGGCCTTGGCGGCCAGTGGCATTGAGCGGGGGTCATCTTCCTTACAGCGTTGGGCACGCGGCGGACTCCAACCGCCTTCCCGATTCTCCCTTTGCCTTGCGGCAGCGGGCACCTGAGGACGGGGATGATAACAACCGCAGTTCAACCGCAGTTATCGTCCTTTACTGCACAGCGAGGGCATCCAACACCCCAGGCTCGAAGTGCCGTGCGATGCCGGTGGCCAGCCTGTCAAACACCGCATCCAGCGTCGGAGCATCGGCACCGAACAGCGCCCGCAGCACGGCTGCGTCCTCGAACAGGCCGTGCAGGTACAGGCCCAGCACATTGCCCCCCGGGTTCTGCCACGCCAACCCGGGAATGAGTTCGCGCGCCACATCGCCGCTGGCTGCCATGGCCGGGTGCTGAGCAGTCTGGCCGTGGTGGATTTCGTAGCCTTGCACAGCCACGCCGGCGAGATGCCGCCAGGCGCCTTGTACGGCGCCGAAGCACTGGCGCGTGGACCGCACGGTCTTGGTGGCCTCGAAGCTCGTCACCAACGGCAGCAGGCCCAGGCCGGGGCCATTGCCGTCCACCCCCACGGTGTCGATCAACGCCTCGCCGAGCATCTGCAGTCCACCGCAGACTCCCAGCACACGGCCACCGCGTGCCGCATGCGCAGCAATCGCCGCGTCCAACCCCTGTGCGCGCAGCCAGGCCAGGTCAGCCGCCGTGGCCTTGCTGCCGGGCAGGACGATCCAGTCGGCGCCCTCCACATCCGCGGGGCTGCACGCCCAGGACAGACGCACACCCGGCACATTTTTGAGCGGCTGAAATTCGTCCAGATTGCTGATGCGCGGATACGCCACCACGGCGATGCGCGTATGCACGGCACCGACGGCGGTGGAGCGCATGTCGAACACGCCGTCCTCCTCGGGCAGGCCGTGGTTCCACTGCATCGGAATAGTGGCGACGACGGGTACGCCGGTCTTGTCCTGCAGCATTTGCGGCGCGGGCGCCAGCAGTGCCTCGTCGCCTCGGAACTTGTTGAGCACGAAGCCTGCGATGAGCGCGCGTTCTTCCTCGGGCAGCAACGCCCATGTGCCAAACAGGTGCGCAAAGGCGCCACCGCGGTCGATATCCGTCACCAGCAGGCAGCGCGCCTCAGCATGGCGCGCCACGCGCATGTTGACCACGTCGCTGGCGTGCAGATTGATCTCTGCCGGCGAGCCCGCGCCTTCGATGACCACCACGTCGTTCTCTGCCCGCAGTGCGTCCAGCGCCGCCGCGATCTGCGGCCACACACGCTGGCTACGGCCGCGCCATGGCAGTTGCGAAAGCTCATCGCTCACCTGTCCCAGCAGCACCACCTGGCTCTTCGTGTCGGCTTCTGGCTTGAGCAGCAGCGGGTTCATGCGCACGTCGGGCACGGCCCGCGCCGCCAGCGCCTGGAAATACTGGGCACTGCCAATCTCGCCGAACTGCTCGCCCGGTGCAGCCACCACGCGCGCGTTGTTGCTCATGTTCTGCGCCTTGAAAGGCGCCACCTTCAGGCCCTGGTTGCTGTAGTAGCGGCACAGCGCGGTGGCCAGCCAGCTCTTGCCCGCGCCGCTGGTGGTGCCCAGCACCATGACGCAGCGCGCCGGCCCGGGTCGGGTCTTGTTCATTGCGATTCCTTGTAGAGGCGCCACGATATCTCCAGCGCCCGCTGCGACTGCGGTGGCAGCACGCCCAGGCGCACATGCCCGGGCAGGCCAAACGAGGTGCAGTCGCGCAGCTTGACGCCACGCGCGCGCAGCCATTGCAGGAAGGTCCCCACATCCTGCACCGGCGGACATGCCGTGAAGAAGTTGGCGAGACTGCCCGGCGCAACGGCCCAGCCCAGGGCCGCGCACAGCGCCAGTTGCGCGGCCTTCCATTCGCGCAGGGTCGCCAGCGATTGCGCGAGCCATGCCTGCGTATCCGGCCGGACCCAGGCCGCCAACAGGGCAACACCGTCGGTACCGACTGGCCAGGAGGCCGCCAGCGCCTGCACAGCGGCGACATTGCCATCGGCGACCGCGGCACTCGGCGCAATGGCATAGGCCGCGCGTACGCCGGTCAGGCCCAGCGCCTTGTTGGGCGTCCACATCTGCCAGGCGACATCAGGCGCTACGGCGGCGGCTCCCTCCAGGCGCAGGGGTGCATAGGCGCAGTCCAGTATGCGCAACACGCCGACAGGGGCCGGGGCGCACCACGCCGTCAGTGCGGCATCGGTCGTTCCCAACGGGCTGGCGGGCTCGCACGCCCAGTGCAGCGCCGGCTCAGAAGAAGGTGTGTGGCGGCAGTCCAGCCCCCACACCTGGGCCGCGCGGGTGTAGTCGCCGTAGCCATGCGCGGGCACAACGACCTGGCGCACGCCGCTGCGTGCCGCGTGCGCGGTGATGCGATGAATGAACTCGCTGGCGCTGGCGGCGAGCACCACGCGCTGCACCGCCACGCCGTGGAACGTGGCAATCTGCGCGCGCAGCGCGGTGTAGGCCGGGTCGGGGTAGTGGATGAAGTCACTCTGCCGGAGCGCCGCGATGGCCTGCGGACAAGGACCGCAGGCGTTGGCGTTGGTGGAGAAGTCATGCAGCGGCACGCCCAGCGCATCCGGGCCGCCGTGCTGTGGCGCATGGTCAGACATGGGTGTGCACTATAGCTATCAATAACAGAGCTGTTACCGCAAGCGCTACAAGCGCTAGCAGTGTTTTTGATGCCAAATGCACCGCACGCTGCGTGTCCGCGGCCTGGGGCGCACGCCCGGGGGCGTTCAACACGTACACACCTGGTTTGGAAAGGCGCACCCCCAACGCCAGCGCCATCGCCCCCATGGGCCACCCGCCGTTGGGCGACGGCGTGAGACGCGACTGCGCGCGCAGATCAGTCAAGCGGGCGCCGTTGCCACGCGACACACCCCACAACAGCACCGCCGTGATGCGCGCGGGCAGCCAGGACAGCACATCGTCCGCACGCGCCGCCCACTTGCCCGCCCATTTCCAGTAGCGCCCACCGCGCATGCCGGGGTATCCCCACATCGCGTCGGCCGTATTGGCAAAGCGGTAAAGCGCCGCACCGGGCAGGCCCAGCAGCACGAACCAGAACAGCGGCGCAACCACGGAGTCGCTGAGATTCTCGGCCAGGGATTCAATGGCGCTCTCGCGCACGGCCGCCGCATCGAGCCCTTGCACATCACGGCTGACCAGCCAGGACAGTCGCTCGCGCCCCGCATCTAGCGACTGCGCCAGCGCATCTTCCACCGCCAGCACTTCCCCGCGCAGCATGCGCCAGGCCAGCAAAGGTTTCAGCAGCAATCCCACTACGAGCGCTGCACCCCAGACGGGAAGCAACGTGATGGCGACCCACTGCAAAGCGCCGGATACTATTAAAACGATAGCTGCCAGCGCGCACCAGACAAGCGCTGCAGCGCAAAAAGACCGTATATCCCGACCTGTGGCCTGCAGCGGCGCGATGCGCATCCCTGCCCACCCCAGCGCCCGCCCCATCCACACGACGGGATGAAAGGCAGCGGGGGGCTCGCCCCAGCGGCCGTCGATGGCCAGCGCCAGCAGCAGGGCGCAAGCCAGGAGGAAAGGATCCAGAGTCCAGAGCGGCATGGGGCGAGCCTAACGTGAATACAGATGCTCACCGATTAGTGTCCCTGCTTACCGTTCGTCTGGGTCGTCGCTCCACCCATCCATCCAAATGATGCCTAGTAAGCGTGTCATTCATAGCATGTTGAGCATGCGACCCTTGCACTCCCCTCGCTCCTCACGGCCCGCTCAGCCCTATCACCCAAGACACTCCGCTCGGGGTTTCACAGCCATCGAGTTGTTGGTCACCGTGGCTATTCTGGGCGTACTGGCCGCGCTGGCTGGTCCCAGCTTTACACCGCTCATTGAGCGCTGGCGCGTACGCCAAGCAGCGGAGGAATTGCAATCCACCTTGTATTACGCACGCTCCGAGGCCCTCAAACGAGGCGGGCGCGTCGCCATACAAAAGCTGGCCAACACCTCTGGTGGCTGTCAAAACGCTGGAACGACCCAGGACTGGGGTTGCGGTTGGATCATCTTTGAAGACCTGGACAGCAATGGCACTTGGAAAAGCTCCACCCCGCAAGAGCCGAAGTTACGGGAGATGCAGTTGGAAGGTAATGTCAACGTCACACGGCATCCCGGTGGCAACTCTATCAAGATCGACCGTTACGGCATGGCAAACGGCAATAACACCTTGCGCTTTGTCCTCTCACCTGCGGCAACCGGGGTGAGTTCCCCTGCCGTCACCACCTTATGCCTAAACGCAGGCGGACGGATCCGCATCCTGTCTGGCGAAGTCAACTGCAACTGACCATGACACACAACGCTGCCATCTCCCCATTCGCCCATCAACGCGGCATCACCTTGATCGAATCGCTGGTCGCGATCGTGGTCATGGCTCTGGGAATTCTGGGCATCCTGGGAGTGCAAATGCGCACGCTCACCGACACCCAAGGAGGCGTCCGGCGTGCGCAAGCCATTCGGCTGATTGAGGATCTGGGCGAACGCCTGCAGAACAATCCCGACGCGCTAGGCAACCTGAGCAAGTACACAGAAAAGCCCACGAGCAGCGACGACTGCGCAAGCGGGGCCTGTGCACCCGACCGGCTGGCCACCTATGACATCAAACAATGGCATTCCAGCGTGGGCGAAACATTGCCCAACGGCAAGGCCATTACGTTCATCCCCAAAGGCGGTCCGCGTCAACTGGGCGTTTTAATTGCGTGGAACGAAAACCGCTACAACCAAAACGGCCAGAGTTTCTCAGACGCCGACACAACGGCAATAAGAAACCGCATCTTAGGCGCCTCCGATGCCACCACCACCAGCCCGACACTGGCCACGGATGCTGATGACAACCCAGTGCGGTGCGTTGACCCAGATGACCCCAATAACGCGGACAAAACCAAAGGGCTCATCTGCCACCTGCAGTACATCCAGCCCACCCAGCGCTGCACACCATGGGGTGTAGGTGGCGGCACCTTGTACTGCCCCAATTGAGCGTGCCTATATGAAATACGATTTCGCCCCCTCGAAGACCGTGCTATCTAACGCGCATAGAAGACGCATCCGTCTTGCTATTAGCCAGCAAGGCGTGACATTGCTCGAACTACTGGTGGGTATAGCCATCGGCCTACTGGTTGTGGCCGTCGCATTGGGCGCACTGATGGTATCGCGCGGTATCACAGGAACGGTATCAGAGGCGACGTCCCTACAGCAACAAGCTGCTTATGCTTTCCGCGTGATAGGCCAACAGATCCGACAGGCCGGCAGCATGGAGTTGAATCTCAATCCCAGCATCGCCCTCTCCCCCGCGTCGGGAGCCAATCCCGCCATGAGTCCCGTCGCCTTCGATGCGCCCGATCCCACTGGAGTGCGGCCTCCATTCGTACGCGCGTCCAGTACGTTGACGGGAACAGCCACGCCCCTCAGCTTTACGGTGGGCTACCAGAACTACACCGAAGCTACCGTAGCGGCGTCCGACACGTCGCTGCTGCGCGATTGTCTGGGACAAAACCCCGCGCTTGGTGCCAGCGGCAGCTTGGGGGACACCCCTGTTCTTACAAGCCAATTTGAGCGCGACACCACCAAAAACGAACTTGTATGCAGTGGCGCTGGCGGTGGCGGCAAGCAGACCATTATGGGCAATGTCACGGACATGCAAGTTCGCTACGTGGAGCAGGCTCCAGGAACAACCACCCTGAAGTATCTACCTGCAAATACGCTCCCGAGCAGTTGGACCAACATCTATGCGATAGAGGTATGCCTTGAACTTACTGGCAACGAACCCGTCTCCACCCCAGACGCTACATACAAGAATTGCAGCGGCGCCGACACAGCCTACGGCAACCGACTCAAGATGATTTTCCGTACTGTCTACCAAATTCGAAGCCAAGGGCAGGTCTAGGAAAGCTGTCGCCATGCAAACCATTTCTACCCTTCCCTTGCGCTTAAGCCTGCGCGGCCAGCGTCAGCGCCAGCGCGGTATAGCCTTGTATGTCGTCATCGTGTTGGTTCTGCTGTCCATGTTGCTGGCACTTTGGGCCGCACGCAGTGCGTTGTTCAACGAAATTGTCGTGGGCAATGACGCCGATTACCGCCGTGCGTTCGAGGCTGCACAGGCTATGCTGCAAGATGCGGAATTCGATATTCGAGGTGTTACCCCTGATGGGGGAGCATGCATTCCGACACGGGGCAACTCCGATCTTTGCCGCCCTGCCTTGCAGCCAGGGGACCCCAGCGCTACGCCACCAGTTCCAGATACGCCCGCCGCTGAAGTCTATTTCGACATTGAAACCAAAGACCTCGAAAACCTGCTATCCACGATCGAAATAAAGCAGCCAACGATCAAGTGCTACAAGGGCATTTGCCAGAAACGTGCCGGTGCGCAAGATTTTTGGAACGACAGCACCACTTTGAACGCCATGCTTGCCGACGGCGTGGGGGCACGATATGGCCAATTTACAGGAGCCAGCGCTGAAGCCACCGCCAACCCTATCCTTGCCGACAGGAATGCTGGCAGAGGAGCTTGGTATTGGGTAGAAATCATGCCCTACGTCGATCCAAACATTTCCCTGATTGCAGGCATGCCTCCCGGCTCCAATGTGGAACGTTTTGCCCCATCCCGCAAGAAATTATTCGTCTATCGAATTACTGCTTTTGCCCGAGGCAATAAAGCCGGCAGCGAAGTCGTATTGCAATCTACCCTATCGCTTCAGGTTGCAGAGTAATAAGCGAATATTATCCACATATTTACCCATAATTACACTGGAGTCTCGCGATGCGAATTAATCAACACCCACAACGAAAAGCCCTCGTCATCCTGATGGCAGCAATATGGGCTCCGACACTATCCGCAGCCCCCCTTAACCTGGTTCCATACCCAGCAGGCACAGCATATAAAGCACCGATTCCGAACGTCATCCTGACCGTTGATACCTCAGGAAGCATGGGAACCACGGACTCAGGGCAGAGCAAGAGCCGCCTCGCCTATGTGATAGAAGGACTCCAGGGAACACTGGTCAATAGTTCGAAATATGACGATCAATTGCGACTGGCGTGGCAGTCTTTTACCTGCAACGACATCCCATCGAATAACGGAAATTGCGACGGGAAGAATGCCATTGGAAAATTCTCCGGCACCCACAAGACCGATTTTGGAACGTGGGTATCCAAACTTAAGACAGGCACATCCCCCGGCACAACCAATACACCATCTCATATGGTCGTCTGGAATGCTGGAGAATATTTAAAAACCACAGGCAGCAACAGCCCATGGAATACCGACCCAGGAACAACAGACAACAACCCATTGACCTGCCGGCGAGCCTATCACATCTTCCTGACTGATGGCGGCTGGAATTACAGCACCCCTGCCACTTATTACCCATCCAATCCGCCCAGCAAGGCCGGGGCCGCAGATGGATTTTCGTTCAATACCAAAATAAAAGCCACCGATCCGTTGGCCCAGGCAATGCAAAATGCCGATGGAAAGGCTGCAACCTTCCCCGACGGCACCAGTTATACCGTCACAAGCGCCAACGCGCAAACCCAGATTTACAGGGACAACTATGGCGGCAATAGAGTCATAAACAACAAAAGCGACAAAACCGACTACGCATACCCCACCTTGGCCGATATGGCATTTTATCATTGGGCAACGGATTTGCAGCCAGGCATATCGGATGGAGTCATCAAGAAGATAAGAAAATCAGGCCAGGAGACCTTCACATCCACGCTTACCAATGGCTCGCAAAAATCCGTAACCATTGACGAGTATTGGAACCCGAAAAATAATCCTGCCACATGGCAGCACCTGATTCAGTACACCATTGGCTACGGCTCTGCCGCCAGTAATCTAAAAAAATTGGTTGACACGTCGCCTCAATTTACAGGCGGCACGTACGGCATGTACAGCTCCGGTTTTTCTGATCTGATTACAGGCAAGACCACCTGGGATGACCCCACATCCACGGCCGCTGATTCGCACTACGACGACTATCGTCCACAGGAAATGTGGCATATGGCTATTAATAGTCGTGGCAAATTCTATCCGGTCTCAGGGGGCGATCTCACCAGTGTTTTTGCCGATATTTTCGATGACATCATCGCGGATACGACAGCACCCATCAGTGGATTTACCTCTGCGTCTGGTTCAGTAAGTCGCGTGGGTACGCAGTCGTATCAAACGAGCTACACGGCCGCAGACGAGGCAAACTCTAATGATAATCGTTGGTATGGATACGTAACCTCCAGTTCCATTTCCACCTCCGGCGCCTCTGTTCCCAATGCGGAGTGGGGCACCCACTCGGGTACCAACAAGCATATTACAACCGCCGACAAGCTTGATGCCATTTCCGCGTCTAATCTCAATAATCGTCTGATATTAACCTACGACAAGTACAGCGCCACCCCCGGGGGAGTTTCCTTCAAATGGTCCAACCTGGCTGACTCCACAACTGGGCCATCACAGCGTATGTGGCTCAACAAGGGTACCGTAGGTACAGGAACAACCACGCAGATTGCCACGGCCATTGCCGGGGACGGCAAGGGTGAAAGCCGACTTAACTTCATCCGTGGCGACCGTACCAAAGAAGCTCGGCAAAGCGGCGGAGAGTTTCGTAATCGGAAAAGCCGTCAGGGCGACATTGTCAATTCGTCAATCTGGTATGTAGGCGCTCCTGCCAATGGATATGCGACTTCCAGTTATAAAGCCTTTGCAAACACCCAGCGGGGTCGCTTGCCCATGGTATATGTGGGCGGCAACGATGGAATGTTGCATGGCTTTTCCGCCAAAGATGGAACCGAAAAAATCGCTTATGTACCCCATGGTGTTGTGCAGAACCTGGCTGCATTAGCAGATCCGAATTACGCTCATAGGTATTACGTAGACGGCTCTCCTTTTACGGGTGATGTTGATATAGGCTCAACCACTGCAGATTGGCGCACCTATCTTGTCGGTACCTTAGGTGCTGGCGGTCGGGGCTACTTTGTGCTCGACGTGACCCGATCGGGTCCAGACTCCGCCTATACAGGTACTGCCGCGCCGGCAACCAATTTCAAGGAAGAAAATGCCGCAGACCTGGTAGTGATGGACAAGACAGCCGCCCCATCCACGGATGCGTTGCCACCCAGCAAACCTGCAGACTCGAATGCCGACCCTGACATTGGTCATATTTTTGGCAGTCCTGTGGTTGCCGAAAGCAATCAGCAACGTGCATTGCAGATCACCCGAACCAATAATGGTCGGTGGGCACTTATTACTGGCAATGGTTATAACAGCATCAATGAGCGTCCCGTATTGCTCATTCAATACCTGGATGGAGACAAGTCTCTTAAGAAAATCATCGCGGCCGACAAGGATTCCACCCCTACCGTGCACGCAGATGAGGCAGTGGGCAATGGGCTATCCACGCCCCAATTCCTGGATGTAAATGGGGACGGAACGCCAGATTTCGTTTATGCCGGCGATCTGCGTGGCAACATGTGGAAATTTGACATTTCGAGCGGATCGGCTAACGACTGGCACGTCGCGTTCAGTGGCAACCCTCTTTTCAGAGCTACTTACACAAATTCAACTGGAAGTTCTAGCCGGCAACCCATTACGGCACCCCCTGTACTGCGGCCGAACCGCTCCATTGGTGGCCTGATGGTGGCATTTGGAACCGGCCAGAACTTGACCGAATTTGATCGCACAGACACTTCCACACAAACGGTGTATTCCATACTGGACAACACTCGCTATGAAGTTGAAAGCACGGGCACAAACAAGGGTAAGGTCAAAGTGAAAACGTCCGATCCCACACCGAGCACGGTAGGGGGACGCAGCGACCTGCAAGCAGAATCCGTCACGAATGGCACCGGCAGCGGCACTGCAGGCACAGGTGTCAGCGCAGGTAGGTCGTTCTGGAAACTCTCCAATACAGAAGTCATTTACTCTTGCGAAGGTGTGAGCGGCAGTTGCACAGCCAAGAAAGGCTGGTACATGGATCTGCCCGTAGCTGGCGAGCGGGTGACCTCCGGCTTCGATTTTTACGACGGCAGTAACATACTGGAAATCATCAGTGAAAAGCCCGCGTCTGGCAGCGCCACTGCCAGCGGCGAGGAAGTTTGTGCGCCGCAGCCTCAGGCCGCTCAACCCTTTCGCACGCTCATTAATATTGCAACTGGCTCGTCGGCTAAACCACCCATCATGGATGTGAATGGAGATGGAGCCTATACCGCCGCAAATGATGGAGGCTATGCACGCATGACAGCCTCGAGCAAGGAACTGCGGTTCGCTACCAAAGACAAACAGATCCGGCAGGGTAATGATGGCAAAGTAGATAAACTCGCCAAGTTACCTGAGCTGACGCTGCGACCCGGCTGGCGACAACTGAAGTGATGGAAAGATACGATATGGCAAATGGTTCTAGGCACCCTTTCAACAGGCGTTCGGCTCAAGGTTTTACGCTCATTGAATTAATGATTGTGGTGGCTGTGGTAGGAATCCTTTCGGCTATTGCCTACCCCAGCTATACAGAATATGTACGACGTGGTCATCGCGCTGATGCGCGCGCAGGGCTATTACAGGTACAACAATGGCTGGAACGGGCAGCCACTGCCACGGGGACCTACCCCACCAGCCTGCCAAGCGCCCTCACGTGGACCGCCGATAACACCAAGCGCTACAACATTGCCTTTCAAGCAGGCAATACCACCGCAGCCTATGTATTGACGGCGACACCCAAAGGCGCACAGACAGGGGACAAATGCGGTACCTATACCCTCAGCAATACCGGCGTGCGAGGAGCCGCCGGCAAGAAGTCCGGAGAGAGCGGTTACGACCCTGACTGCTGGGGCAAATAAATTCAGCCCAGGGCGCTACCATCGCGGCGCCATGACTGAGATTTCTCCCTCCATGAACCAAGCGCTTGGGCTCGCCGCCCAGGCGCTTTTTCTTTCCAATCCCAACCCCCGCGTGGGATGCGTCATCACCGACGTTAACGGCAACATGCTGGGCCAGGGCTTTACCCAGCGCGCAGGGGCACCCCATGCCGAGGTGATGGCTTTGCGTGACGCAGCCGCGCGGGGATGCGACGTGCGCGGCGCCACCGCATACGTCACGCTGGAGCCGTGCGCACACCAGGGGCGCACCGGCCCCTGTTGCGATGCGCTCATTCAGGCCGGGATTGCACGCGTAGTGGCATCCATCGCCGACCCCAATCCGCTGGTGGCGGGTCAAGGGTTCGCGCGGCTGAGGGCTGCGGGAGTGCAGGTAGAGGTGGGCCCCGGTGGTACGCAATCGCGCGAACTGAATATCGGCTTCTTCAGCCGCATGGTGCGCGGCATCCCCTGGGTGCGCATGAAGGCCGCGGCCTCGCTCGATGGCGTGACCGCATTAGCCAACGGCACCAGTCAATGGATCACATCCCCGGCGGCCCGTGCCGACGGGCATGCCTGGCGTGCCCGCGCCTGCGCCGTGTTGACAGGCATCGGCACCGTGTTGGCGGATGATCCGCGCCTGGATGTGCGGGAGATCGCCACCCCACGCCAGCCGCATCTGGTGATTGTCGACAGCCTGCTGCAGACGCCTGCGAATGCCCGGCTTTTCGACGTTGCCGACCGGCGTGTACTGATCTACACCGCCCGGCCAGATGCCGCTGGCGCCGCGGCGCTGCGGGCACGCGGCGCCACGGTCATCGAACTGCCCAATGACCAGGGCAAGGTGGATCTGCCCGCCCTGTTGCGCAACCTGGCCCGCGAAGGCGTGAATGAACTGCACCTGGAGGCCGGTCACAAGCTCAACGGCTCCTTCCTGCGGGAAGGGCTCGTGGATGAGTTGCTGCTCTATCTGGCCCCGATCATGCTAGGCCAGGGAGCCCAGGGCCTGTCCAACTGGGGGCCGTTGCAGACGCTGGCCGACGGGATTCCGATGCAATTCCAAACCGTGCAGCAGGTGGGGCCCGATCTACGGGTGGTGGCCCGCATCGCAGGGCGCGCGGACTTCTGAACCCCGCCCTGCGCGGTCCAGGCGATGCGCCACACGCCCGCGTGCTTGCATGCCGTTGTCCGACAGTCGGGCTGCCGAGTTTCGCGCTATACCCCTGTCGTTACCTCACTTTATTGCGTTCGATGTCCTTCATAGACCTGCTCCGCCACCTTCGCCACCCCACCTGGTCGCGCTGGCCAATCATGGCTTTGCTGGTCCTGGCCTTCGGCGGTTGCGGTGGGTTGCCCAAGGATGTGGACCGGCCCGTGTCCACGGCGTTGGACACGGCGGGCGAGCCTACGGAGCTAGCCACCATGGTGCAACAGCTGCGCCAGAAGGCAGGCGCTCGCCATGCGTCAGGATTCTCCCTCTTGAGCGGCCCGCAGGAGGCCTATGGCAGCCGGCTCGCGCTGGTGCAGTCGGCCCAGAAGACGTTGGACCTGCAGTACTACGCCATCCATGCCGATGCCAGTTCCGCGCACCTGCTGCGCAGCGTGGTGAACGCAGCGCGGCGCGGCGTACGCGTGCGCATCCTGCTCGACGACTTCCACAGCACGGGGCGCAACGCACTGGTCATGCGCATGGCGTTCGAGCCGAACATCGAAATGCGCATGTTCAACCCGGTGGCGGGGCCCCGCGCATCATTCCTGGGCCGGATGTGGGGCGCGGTCAGCGATTTTTCGCGTGTGCAGCAGCGCATGCACAACAAGCTGTTCCTGGCCGACAACATGATGGGCGTGACCGGAGGGCGCAATCTGGGCGACGCGTACTTCGGCAAGGCAGAGGCCGAGAATTTTGTTGACCTGGACGTGCTGGCCGTCGGCCCCATCGTGGCCGACATGTCGCGCAGTTTTGACAGCTACTGGAACAACCCGCGCGCCTATCCCGTGCAGTCGCTCGTCAGCCGAGAAGAGCTGGACCGTTTGCGTGCGCAGGTGCGCAGCAGTGGCGAGAAGGCAGGCGCGGAAGCCGGCTCGCCCGGCTCCACCGCCCCTGCAGACCGCTCCCTCGCCTCATCGCCCCAGTGGGACACGCAGCCCATGGACCTGCGCACCGTCGATTTCATATGGGCGCCCGCCGCCATGCTGGTGGACGAGCCGACCAAGATTCCGCTGGAGGGTGACGAACCGGCACCGTCCGCCGCGATACGCGTGGGCACAACGCCGGGCGCCCATCCGGAAGCCAGCGACACGCCCCAGGCACCGCCGGCGCCCGCAGCGCCCGTGTCCAGCGGGGACACGGTGGTGGACGGGCTGCTCACCCTCATGGACCGTACACGGCGCGAGCTGCTCATCATCTCACCCTACTTCGTTCCAGGCGACGACATGAAGCGCGCCTTTGCACGTGCGCGCCAGCGCGGCGTGCGTGTGCGGTTGCTCACCAATTCGCTAGCGTCCAATGACGCGCCCATTGCCCACGTGGGCTATGCCCGCCACCGCGAAGACCTGTTGGCCATGGGTGTGGAGCTGTACGAACTGCGCAGCGAGCAGGCCGGCCTGCGCTCGGCCTTTGGCAGTTCGGGCGCCAGCGCGGCGGGGGCTTCGCGCTCCATGCTGCATTCGAAGGTCATGGTCGTGGACGGCCGCATGGTGGTGGTCGGCTCCATGAACCTGGATCTGCGCTCCCAGCTGCACAACACCGAGATCGCCCTGCTGATTCGCAGCCGCGCCCTGGCCGCCGAAGCAGCGCAGCAGATCGACACCGCCATGCGCGAGGGGGCGTGGCACCTGCAACGCAGCGCCGACGGTGACCTGGTCTGGCGCGCGCCGCAGGGCAGCGGCCTGGAGGATGCGCACACCGACCCCGACAGCAGCCTGGCCTTGCGGCTGTTGCTCAAGCTGCTGGGGCCGCTGGCGCCCGACCACCTGCTGTGACAGATGCCCCAGCACAGACGCGCGCCACCCAGGCGGTAATGGCCTGCTGGTCGGTCATCACGCGCACCTCGTCGAACGCCGCTTGCGCCTGCGGGTAACGGCGGCGCAGCAGGTTCAGCCACTGCTTGAGCCGGCCGGCGCGCTGGCGCGGCTCCAGGTCTTCGCACACCAGATGCCAGAAGCGCGCCATGTGCGGCAGCAGGTCTTCCCAGGGCAGGCCCTGTGCAGGCGCACCGCGGTCGTGCGCGCGGATAGACAGTGCCAGGCCCGGGTCTGCCACGATGCCGCGGCCCAGCATAAGAGCGTCGCAGCCCGACACGCTGCGGCACCGCAGTGCGTCCTGCACGGTCCAGATCTCGCCGTTGGCCACCACCGGAATGCCCACCGCCTCCCGAATCGCGGGGATCTGCTCCCAGTACGCGGGCGGGCGGTAACCGTCGGCCTTCGTGCGCGCATGCACCACCAGCTCGCAGGCGCCGCCGCGTGCCATGGCCTGCGCGCATTCACGCGCCAGGCCAGCATCGTCGTAGCCCAGGCGCATCTTGGCGGACACCGGTACATGCGCGGGCACGGCGCGGCGCACCGCCTCCACCACCGCCGCGATGCGCTCGGGTTCGCGCAACAGGGCCGCGCCACCCCCATGGCGGTTCACCGTCTTGGCGGGGCAACCGAAATTCAGGTCAATGCCTTCCGGACCCAGCTCTGCCAGCCGGGCCGCGTTCTCGGCCATGCTGACCGGGTCCGATCCCAGCAGTTGCGCCCGCACGGGCACCCCTGCCAGCGTGCGGCCGCCGTGGTTCAGCTCGGGTATGTAACGCAGGAACACCTTGTCCGGCAGCAGGCTGCCGGTGACGCGGATGAACTCGGACACACAGCGGTCCACCCCGCCCACCCGTGTGAGCACGTCGCGCAGCACGAAGTCGAGCAGCCCTTCCATGGGGGCGAGCAGCAGTGGTGCGGGCGTGCTCATCAGCAGTTTATGGGTCAAACAAGCCTCTAGCGCTTACTGTTCAAGCGCTGTAAGCTATAAAAATAAGAGCGTCATACCACACGAGCGCATGCGATTCAGGACTGTTGCGTCGGACTCGCCAAACCCAGGCGCCACAGCGACGTGACCTCGGCCGCGCGCGCGCCGGCCAGTGCATCGCCACCGGCGGTGGCCTTGGCGTGGCGCGGGCGGATGTCGTGGCGGTCCAGCACCCGCAACCCCGCGGTGCCAATCCAGCCCAGCAGTGCATCGCGGGTGCGCAGGCGCAAATGCTCCGCCAGATCCGACAGGATGAGCCATCCCTCGCCGTGCGGCGCCAGGTGCGCAGGCAACCCCGTCAGAAAACCACGCAGCATGCGACTGTCTTCGTCATACACCGCGCGCTCGATGGGCGCGCTGGCCTTGGCCGGCAGCCAGGGCGGGTTGCAGACGATGAGTGGCGCCCGCCCGAAGGTGGTCGCGGGCGGGAACAGATCGGTCTGCAGCAGCTGCACGCGGTCCTCCAGGCCCAGCCGCGTCAGGTTGTCCCGCGCGCAGGCCAGGGCACGCGTGTCCAACTCGGTCGCCACCACGCGGGCCACGCCACGCCGTGCCAGCACGGCGGCCAGCACGCCGGTGCCGGTGCCGATCTCGAAAGCGAGCGCATCCGCGCCCGGCGGCAGCGGGGCCTGGGCGACCAGGTCCACATACTCGCCCCGCACGGGCGAAAACACGCCGTAATGCGGGTAAATGCGTGCACCCAGAGCGGGCACATCCACGCCCTTGCAGCGCCATTCGTGTGCCCCCACGGCGCCCAGCAACTCGCGCAGCGAGACAACGGTGGGCTCCTGCAGCGCCGGGCCCCAGGCCTCGGCGCAGGCCGCGCGCCAGTCGGGCGCGCGGCGCAGGGCGATGCTCCAGTCGGGCTGCAGCTCGATCAGCAGCAGCCCCAGCAGGCGGGCGCGCTGTGCCTGCGCCTGGCGATGCAAATGAAAGGCGTGCGGGAACTCCGCCGCGGGCACGGCGCTGTTCCGACCGCCTTTGCCGCTCTTGCGCGGACGTTCGATACGGCGCTTGAGCGCGTCCAGCAGATGGCGCGCGTTCTGAAAGTCGCCGCGCCACAGCAGGGCCGTGCCTTCGCATACCAGGCGATAGGCCGCATCGGCAGCCAGCGTGTCGTCAGCCAACACCACCCGGCGCGGCGCGCTGGCGCCGCTTTCGGAGCGCCACGGCGCGCTGCGGTCCTCGCCGTGTTCGCTCCAATGGATCATGGCGGGGCTCAGTTGATCGGGCGCTTGAGGCGCACTTCCTCGATCTTCACGCCGCCGACCACAGCGGTCTTGGCGGTCGTCATCTCGCGCTTGAAGCCGGCAAGTTCATGAAAGCGCAGGGCACGCTCATTGCGCAACGGCACCCAGGCCGTCACGGTGGTGCAACCCTCTTCGTGCAGGCCGTCGCGCGCGGCGTCCCACAGGGCCACGCCCACACCCTTGTTCCAATGCGAGGGGGCCGCGTAGATGGCCCAGATTTCACCGGTGGTGTTGCGCGTCTTTTCATCACGCGAGCGGTCGAAGCCGACGAAACCGACGATCTTGTCGCCGTCCACGGCCACCTGGACCTGGGGCTCGCAGTACTCGATCGCCTCGCGCCAGTAGGCTTGGCGCTTCTCGACGGACGACATGGACTTCAACTGATCGTCAGGCAGCAGCCCTCGGTAAGCTTCCAACGCGGCGGAGGTATGAACCTGGGCAATGGCTTTGGCATCGCGAAGGGTGGCGGGACGAACCTGG
Source organism: Diaphorobacter sp. LI3 (assembly GCF_022807955.1). Lineage (NCBI taxonomy): Bacteria > Pseudomonadati > Pseudomonadota > Betaproteobacteria > Burkholderiales > Comamonadaceae > Diaphorobacter > Diaphorobacter sp. LI3. Next base: position 2,928,333 of record NZ_CP094346.1, read on the forward strand.
ATACTGGACATGGGAAAACGAAAGCAGGTGAAAAGCGAAAAACCCAGCATTTTCGCGCAAATGCCGCTTCGCCTCTCATGCCCCGCAGTTTCCACCTTGCCAACCCCGCCATTGCACGCAAACGCGGCCATCTGTGGCATAGCGCACATGCCACGGCCACGCCGCGCTACATCAGGCGGCGCAGCAGCGCCATCACCTGGTCGAAACGCGCGCCATAGGGCGGGTATAGCAGGTGTCCCAGCGACCAGCGCGACTGCGCCAGCACCGACTTCTGGTGGCAAAAGCGCAGAAAGCCCGCCTCGCCATGGTAGGCGCCCCAGCCGCTGTCGCCCACGCCGCCAAAAGGCAGCGCGTCGTGCGCGATGTGCATCAGCGTGTCGTTCACCGAGACGCCGCCGCTCACGGTGCGCCGCAGCACATCGTCGCGCACCGCCTCGCTGCGCCCGAACCAATACAGCGCCAACGGACGCGGGTGGGCGTTGATGTGGGCAATGGCATCGTCCAGGCGCTCGTAGCTGAGCACGGGCAGCACGGGCCCGAAGATCTCTTCCTGCATGAGCTGCATGTTCGGGCTGGCACCGAACACCAGCGTTGGCGCCATCTGCCGCCCTACCCCGTCGCCGATACCCGGAGGCGGTGGCGGGGGTGCGCCCGGCACGGGTTGCAGCACGTGTACCTCCGCCCCTTGCGTCTGGGCCTGCTGCAGCATGGTGCGCAGCCGCGCGAGGTGGCGCGTGCTGATGATGGAGGCGTAGTCCGGGTTGCCCTCGAAGTACGGAAACAGCCGCGCCACCGCCACGCGGAACGCTTCGGCAAAGGCCGCCTCGTTGCCACGCGGCAGCAGCACGTAGTCGGGTGCGATGCAGGTCTGGCCCGCGTTGAGCAGCTTGCCATGGGCGATCTTGAGCGCGGCCTCCTGCATGTCGCAGTCCGCATCGATGATGCACGGCGACTTGCCGCCCAGCTCCAGCGTGGTCGGCGTGAGATTGGCCGCCGCCGCCTGCGCCACCTTGCGCCCCACGGCGGTGGAGCCGGTGAACACCAGATGGTCGAACGGCAGCGATGCCACGAGCGCGGCCGTGGCCGCATCGCCCTGCACCACGCAGAACTCTTCGGGCGCGAAGAACTGTGCCACCAGCGCGGCCAGTTGGGCCGACGTGTGGGGCGTAAGCTCACTCGGCTTGAGCATCACCCGGTTGCCCGCGGCCAGCGCACCAATGGCCGGCCCCAGCGCCAGTTGCACCGGGTAGTTCCACGGCGAGATGATGCCCACCACGCCCAGCGGCTGACGCTCTATCCAGCCGCGTGCGGGCTGCAGGAACAGCGGTGTGCGCACCTTGGTGCGCCGGCTCCAGCGCGCCAGATGCCTGAGCGTGTGTCCCAGTTCCGCGCGCAGCACGAAGAGGTCTGCCACCTCCGTCAGGCGCTGTGAGCGCATGCCAAAGTCCGCTTGCACCGCCGCCGCCAGCACCGGCCCATGTTCGTCCAGCATCTTGGACAGCCGCAGCAAGCGCTCTCGACGCACCATCAAGGGCACATCGGGGTGGGCGCGGCTGGCTTGGCGTTGGAGGTCGAACAGGTGGCGGATGTCATCAGGGCTCATGCCGTGCATGATAGGGCTCGCCGCCCCACCGCCAGACCGAGCCGCGCGTGACATTGTGTTGCCGCCCTGCCCCCGTAAGATGCGCCCCTTCCCTTCCGCTTGAAAGGAACACGAGATGAACGGTCATTGTCTTTGCGGCGCAGTCCACTTCACGTCCCCCGCGGCCAAGGAAATCGGCGCCTGCCATTGCGGCTTCTGCCGCCGCTGGGGTGGCGGGCCGCTGCTGGCCGTGCATTGCGGGCCGGAGGTGGAGTTCACGGGTGAGGAGCATATCGGCGTGTATGCGTCCTCTGATTGGGCACAGCGGGCCTTCTGCACGCGCTGCGGAACACACCTGTACTACAAGCTGCTGGCGACGGGCGAATATTTCATTCCCGCCGGGGCCTTCGAGACGCAGGACTTCGAACTGGCCAGCCAGATCTACATCGACAAGAAGCCCGCGTACTACGCCTTCGCGAACCAGACGCCGACGCTCACCGAGCAACAGGTGATCGCGCAATACGGGCCGCCCAACGGCTGAATGCGCGGGGCAAAGAGTGCTATAGCCTTTTAAGCCTCCAGCGCTTATCCAGCAAGCGCCAGCAGCTCATATTTCAATAGCAATCAATGCACTTCGCGCGGCACGACGTCGGTGACGTCCGTGCTGCGCTGCGGGGCATGCGCCGTCGGGCTGGGCGCCGTCCAGCGCGCCGTGCTGCGGTACACGGTGCTCCACCCCTCGCGCGGGTTCATGCGCATCGCCCAGGGCATGACCGGGCGGCCCGTGAGGCGCGCCCACAACGCGCGTGCACCCCACACGAGTGCCAGAACGGCGGCCGCGGCCAGCAGACTCAGGAAAAAAAGCGCACCCATGGCGACGACCACGAGCCGCAACGTCCACCGGATCGCGCCGGCCACAATTTCGTTCAAACCATGCCCCTTTCTGGCAGATGAGGGCGCGGGAAAGGCCCGCGCCCTCGTTCAATGGTAGACCTCACCCCGCGGGGCGGGCCTCGCCGAAGTGGAATACCCCTGGGTCTGTCACAGGATCGACATCCACCGGAATCACGCTCTTGGGCGGGTAGCGGCCCTCCAGCAGCAGCTTGGACAGCGGGTTCTCGATGCGCTGCTGGATGGCCCGCTTGAGCGGACGCGCCCCGAACACCGGATCGAACCCCACCTTGGCCAGTTCGCCCATCGCGGCCGGCGACACCTGCAGGGCCAGGTCCATTTTGGCCAGCCGCGCCTCCAGCAGACGCAACTGAATGCGTGCAATCGCTTCGATGTGCTTGGCATCCAGCCCGTGGAACACCACCGTCTCGTCGATGCGGTTGAGGAATTCGGGTCGGAAATGGCCCTTGAGTTCCCCCCACACGGCTTCCTTGATGTCCTCGGCATCCTGGCCCACCATGGCCTGGATCAGGTGCGAGCCAATGTTGCTGGTCATCACGATCACCGTGTTCTTGAAATCCACGGTGCGCCCCTGGCCATCGGTCAGGCGGCCATCGTCCAGCACCTGGAGCAGCACGTTGAACACGTCGGGGTGGGCCTTTTCCACCTCATCCAGCAGCAGCACGCTGTAGGGCTTGCGGCGCACAGCCTCGGTCAGGTAGCCGCCCTCTTCATAGCCCACATAGCCGGGAGGCGCACCAATCAAGCGCGCGACGCTATGCTTTTCCATAAACTCGCTCATGTCGATGCGCACCAGATGCTCTTCACTGTCGAAGAGAAACCCGGCCAGCGCCTTGCACAGCTCGGTCTTGCCCACGCCCGTGGGCCCCAGGAACAGGAAGCTGCCCAGCGGCCGGTTGGGGTCTGATAGGCCCGAGCGCGAGCGGCGGATGGCATTGGCCACGGCGGAGATCGCCTCGTCCTGGCCCACCACGCGCTCGTGCAGCTTTTCCTCCATGTGCAGCAGCTTGTCCTTCTCGCCCTGCATCATCTTGGCCACGGGAATGCCGGTGGCGCGGCTGACCACCTCGGCGATTTCCTCGGCACCCACCTGGGTGCGCAGCAGCTTGTGCTTGCCGCCGGTGCCGCCGGCCTCGCTGTCCTGCGCTTCCTTCAAGCGCTTTTCCAGTTCGGGCAGCTTGCCGTACTGCAGCTCGGCGACCTTGTTGAAGTCGCCCTTGCGCTTCAGGTCGTCGATCTGCGTGCGGATGGCGTCGATCTCCTTGCGGATCTGCTCGGAACCCTGAGCGCTGGCCTTCTCGGCCTTCCAGACCTCTTCCAGATCGGCGTACTCGCGCTCCACATTGCCCAACTCTTCCTCGATGAGCTGCAGGCGTTTTTGCGAGGCCTCATCGGTCTCTTTCTTCATCGCCTCGCGCTCGATCTTGAGCTGGATCATGCGGCGCTCGAGCTTGTCCATCGACTCGGGCTTGGAGTCGATCTCGATCTTGATCTTGGCCGCGGCCTCGTCGATCAGGTCGATGGCCTTGTCGGGCAAAAAACGGTCGGTGATGTAGCGGTGCGACAGCTCGGCCGCGGCCACGATGGCCGGGTCGGTGATGTCCACGCCGTGGTGCGCCTCGTAGCGCACCTGCAGGCCGCGCAGGATGGCGATGGTGTCTTCCACGCTGGGCTCGTCCACCAGCACCTTCTGAAAGCGCCGCTCCAGCGCCGCATCCTTCTCGATGTACTTGCGGTACTCGTCCAGCGTGGTCGCGCCGATGCAGTGCAGCTCGCCGCGCGCCAGTGCGGGTTTCAGCATGTTGCCCGCGTCCATGGCGCCTTCGGCCTTGCCGGCGCCGACCATGGTGTGGATCTCGTCGATGAAGAGGATGATGCGGCCTTCCTCGTGCGCCACTTCTTTCAGCACGGACTTCAGACGCTCCTCGAACTCGCCGCGGTACTTGGCACCCGCCAGCAGGCCGGCCATGTCCAGCACCAGCACGCGCTTGTTCTTCAGCGTCTCGGGCACCTCGCCCTCGACGATGCGCTGGGCCAGCCCCTCGACGATGGCGGTCTTGCCCACGCCGGGCTCGCCGATCAGCACGGGGTTGTTCTTGCTGCGCCGCTGCAGCACCTGGATGACGCGGCGGATCTCGTCGTCGCGGCCGATCACCGGGTCCAGCTTGCCCTGGCGGGCGCGCTCGGTCAGGTCCAGCGTGTATTTCTTCAGCGCCTCGCGCTGCCCCTCGGCTTCGGCGCTGTCCACCTTCTGGCCGCCACGCACGGCGTCGATGGCCGCCTCCAGGCTCTTGCGGGTCACGCCGTTGTCCTTGGCCAGCTGCGCGGCCTCGCCCTTGCTGTCGACCAGCGCCAGCAAAAACAATTCGCTGGCGATGAACTGGTCGCCGCGCTTGATGGCCTCCTTCTCGGTGGCCTGCAGCACACGGCCCAGCTCGGGGCTGCCCTGCACCTGGTCCTGGCCCTGCACCTGGGGCAGGCGCTTGACGGCGGCCTCGGCCGCGGCCAGCAGGCCCGGCACATTGGCGCCGGCACGCTGCAGCAGCGCGCGCGGGCCTTCATCCTGGCGCAGCATGGCCACCAGCATGTGCACGGGCTCTATGTAGGCGTTGTCATGCCCCAGGGCCAGCGACTGCGCATCGGACAGCGCTTCTTGGAACTTCGTGGTGAATTTATCGAGACGCATGTGAAACCTCCAACTTGTCGCTAGCTAGGGCTCCGGGGCCTCGATTTCAAGCCGCCGGACGATAAAAGTCAGCCCACCTGGGGCGGCGCGGCGATGCCCCAGCGCGCCAGCGCCGCATCGTCGCTCACGCGCGCATCCACCCAGCGCGCACCCTCCGGCGTCTGCTCCTTCTTCCAGAACGGCGCCTGGGTCTTGAGGTAGTCCATGACGAACTCGCAGGCCTGAAAGCTCTCGCCGCGGTGCGCCGAGGTCACGGCCACCATCACGATCTGGTCCATGGGCGCGAGCAGCCCCACGCGGTGGATCACGCGCACCCCATAGAGGTCAAAACGTGCAAACGCCGCATCCACCATGGCCTCGATGGATTTCTCGGTCATGCCCGGGTAGTGCTCCAGCTCCATGGAGGCCACGCTGTCCCCTTCGTTGCGGTCGCGCACCGTGCCCACGAAGCAGCACACCGCCCCCACGCGCGCGTCCCGCGCACGCAGCGCCGCCAGCTCGGTGGAAACGTCGAAGTCATGGGTCTGGATGGAAACGCGGTGCATGGCAGTGGTCAGCGGCAGAATTGCGGAATTGACGGCACTTTAACGCCCACCCCACACTTGCACACCATGGCCCTGCAGACCATCACCACCGACGACTACCTGCTCTACCCCTCGCCGCGCAATGCGCACCGTGTGGTGTTTGAGTTCCAGACGTTCGTGCCCCACCCCTATGCCTTGATCGATCTGCCCAGCTTCGACCTGGCGGGCCGCTACAGCCTGTTCTCCGCCCACCGTAAGGCTGACGCGAAGATGGGCCAGCTCGTGACCTTCGAGCTGGAAGGCGACCAGCAGCGCTTTGAGCGCCTGTTCGTGCCTGATTGAAGGTACTTGACGACAATAGTGGGGTATACCCGGATTTTTGACTTGTCTCAAAGGGGCTTCCGCCGGGCTGCGCTGCAATGGCTCCATCACATAACGACGGAGGAAATGCCATGCAACTGCTCAAGCAACTCTTCACCACCGAGGTGGGCCTGTTCAGCGCCATAGGCATCGGTTTCATGCTGTGTATGGGGGGCTTTTTCGTCTGGCTGTTCACGCGCAACGATGCGCCCCCGGCACAGCAAAAGCGCTGATCCGCTCCAGACCCGCGCGGGCGCCGTCTCCGGCAGGAGCGGCGCCTTTGTTTTTGCGCCGTGCCAGACAATAGGCGGATGCACGACGACAACCAGATCCTGGTCCCGCCCTCCTTCATCGCGCTGTACAGCGACACACGCGCACGCCTGCAGGCGCCTGCCGCCGAGGTGCGGGCGCGCTACGAGTGGTGCGAGGACCTGGCCTGCCACTTGGTGGAACAGGCGCAGCAGCTGTACCACGGCGGTGCGCGGTCGGAAGAAGGGGTGCTGCTGGGCATCCACGCCGGCCTGGCCGGTCCGGACGCGGGCGTGACCCCGGCCGAGGCGCGCTGGATCACGCTGCGCCTGGCCGAGTTGCTGGGGTGGCGCAGCCCCGAGCTGCCCGCCCTGGCGGTGCAGCAGCCTTGAACGCCGTCAGCCGCCCGTGACGGGTGGAAAGAACGCCGCCTCGGCGCCTGCCGCCAGCGGCGTGGCGTCATGCGCCATGGTCTGGTCGAGGGCCACGCGCACGGCGCGCCCGCGCGAGAGGCAGGTGGCCCAGGGCTCGCCACGGGCGATGAGTTCATCGCGCAAGGCGCCCAGCGTGGTGGCGCCGGTCTGCACCGTCTCCTGCCCCGTGCCCACGGCCTCGCGGATGGAGGCGAAGTAGCGCACCGTGATCGTGAAGGGCGTGGTCATGACAGCAACTCCGCAAATGGCAGGAAGCGCACGGTGTCGCCGCGCGCAATGGTCTGGCCGGCGGGGTTGTCCACCACGCCGTCCGCCCAGGCGGCCGAGGTAAGCACGCCCGAGCTTTGGTTGGGAAACAGTTCCAGCGTGCCATCGGCGCCCTGGCGCACGCGCAGGAATTCACGGCGTTTATCGGCCCGGGGCCAGTTGAATCCAGCCGTAGCAGCTATCGCTTTAGGAGCAACATCACGCACGCCCTGCAGGCGCAACAGGAAGGGACGCACCAGCAGGCCGAAGGTGACGAAGCTGGACACGGGGTTGCCCGGCAGGCCCATGAAGTGCGCTCTGCCGCCCGCATGGGGAATCTGGCCATAAGCAAAGGGCTTGCCCGGCTTCATGGCGATCTGCCAGAGCTGCAGCGTGCCCAAGCGCTCCACCGCCGGCTTGATGTGGTCTTCCTCGCCCACACTCACGCCGCCGCTGGTCAGGATCAGGTCATGTCCCTGGGCAGCATCGCGCAGCGCGGCCACGGTGGCCTCGCGCCGGTCGGGCACTATCCCTAAGTCGCTCACCTCGCAGCCCAGGCGCAGCAGCATGGCGCGCAGGAAGAAACGGTTGCTGTTGTAGATGGCGCCGGGCTTCATCTGCGCGGGCGGCACATCACCCGGCATGACGAGTTCGTCGCCCGTGGAAAAAAGCGCCACGCGGGGCCGGCGCGCCACCTGCAGGGTGCCCAAGCCGATACTGGCAGCCAGGCCCAGCTCTGCGGGGGTGAGGCGCGTGCCAGCGGCCAGCACCTCAGCACCCCGGGTGATGTCCTCGCCCGCGCGCCGAATCCACTGACCCTGGGCCGGTACGGCATTCACGCGCACGCGATCCCCGTCGAGCGCCTCGCAGTCTTCCTGCATCACGATGGCATCGGCCCCCTCGGGCACCGGCGCGCCCGTGAAAATGCGCGCCGCCGTACCCGCCGCCAGCGGCACGCCGAAGGCGCCCGCGGGAATACGCTGCGCCACCGGCAACTCCACCCCCGCTGCCGGCACGTCGGCACAGCGCACGGCGTAGCCGTCCATCGAGCTGTTGTCGTTGGGCGGCACCTGCAGCGGCGAGGTGGCGGCCTGCGCGAGCACGCGACCGTCGGCGTCGAAGGTGTTGACGGTGTCGGTGCCTGCCAGCGGGGCGGCCTGCGCCAGCAGTTCGGCCAGGGCTTCGTCCAGTGGCTTGAGGGGTGCACGCGCTTGGGGTTTCATTCGCAGGCCTCCGCCCGGTCGGGCACATAGTCAAAACGCGCGCCCCGTGCCAGCAGCCATTGCACCACGGCGTGAGGGTCGTCCAGGTTGAGCAGCGGCAGCGCGGTGGGCACCGGCGGCAGCGGCGCGTCGGTGGCCACGGCGACGATGCAGGGATCGTGCGGATAGAGTGCGGGCCGTTCGCGGTAATCGGGTGATGCGGCGCGCCAGATCTCGATCTTGGGCAGGTCGCTTTCCTTGAAGCCTTCCACCAGCACCCAGTCCACGCGCGGATCCAGCTCGGCCAGCAGTTCGTGCACGCTGGGCGTGTGCTCCTGCTCGAATTCGCGCATCAGCGCCATGCGCCGGTCGGAGGCCACGGCCACTTCGTAGGCGCCGGCCTCGCGGTGGCGCCAGGTGTCCTTGCCCACATGGTCGATGTCGAACTTGTGGTGCGCATGCTTGACCACCGACACGCGCAGGCCATGCAGGCGCAGTTCGGGAATCAGCTGCTCCACCAGCGTGGTCTTGCCGCTGCCTGAATAGCCGGCAAAGCCAACCACCTTCATCCCGACACTCCTTCAGTTTCACTCTTCTATTAATAGCTACCAGCGCTTGATGGATAAGCGCCAGAGGCCGATTTGATCCCTAATCGCAATGGGCTGCGATATAGGCCTTGACCTGCTCGGCATCGGCCGCCAGCACCTGCAGGCGCTTGGGCAATTGCTCGATGCCCTCGAACCTGGCCGGGCGCTCGGGCGCGCGGCCCAGGGCTTCCTGGATGGTCTCGGCGAACTTGATGGGCAGGGCCGTCTCCAGCACGATCATGGGCACAGCGGGATCGCCACGGTGCTCGCGCGCCACCTTCACGCCGTCGGCGGTGTGGGTATCGATGATCTGGCCGAAGCGCTCGTACGTGTCGCGGATGGTGGCCAGGCGGTCGGCGTGCGTGCTCTTGCCGCTCTCGAAGCCGTACTTGGCGCGTGCGTCTCGGAACACGGGGTCGGCCCCCAGGTCGAAGAAGCCCTGTTTGGCCACGCCCTCGGCGAACAGCTCGCGCGTGCGCTCTGCATTGCGCCCCAGCAGGTCGAACACGAAGCGTTCGAAGTTGCTGGCCTTGGAAATGTCCATGGATGGGCTGGAGGTCTCGTAGGTCTGCGCGCTGCCGCGCACGCGGTAGGCGCCGGTGCGGAAGAACTCGTCGAGCACGTCGTTCTCGTTGGTGGCAACGATCAGGCGGTCGATGGGCAGGCCCATCTGGCGCGCCACGTGGCCGGCGCAGATGTTGCCGAAGTTGCCGCTGGGCACGGTGAAGCTGACCTTCTGGCCGTTCGTCTCCGTCGCCTGGATGTAGCCCGCGAAGTAGTACACCACCTGCGCCAGCAGGCGCGCCCAGTTGATGGAGTTGACGGTGCCGATCTTGTACTGGGCCTTGAAGGCGTGGTCGTTGGAGACGGCCTTGACGATGTCCTGGCAGTCGTCGAATACGCCTTCGATGGCCAGGTTGTGGATGTTCGCGTCCTGCAGGCTGAACATCTGCGCTTGCTGGAACGGGCTCATGCGACCGTGCGGGCTGGTCATGAACACGCGCACGCCCTGCTTGCCGCGCATGGCGTACTCGGCCGCGCTGCCGGTGTCGCCGCTGGTGGCGCCCAGGATGTTGAGCTGCTCGCCACGGCGGGCCAGTTCGTACTCGAACAGGTTGCCCAGCAGTTGCATGGCCATGTCCTTGAAGGCCAGCGTAGGGCCGTTGGACAGGGCCTCGATCCACAGGCCGTCTTCCAGGTGGCGCAGCGGCACGATCTCGCCCGTGCCGAACACTTCGGCGGTGTACGTTTTCTCGCACAGGCGCTTCAGGTCCGCGGGCGGGATGTCGTCGATGTACAGCGACAGGATGCGGAAGGCCAGCTCGGCATAGCCTTGCGTGTGATAGGCGGTACGCAGCGCGGTCAGCTCGGCGTCGCTGATCTGCGGGTAGCGCTCGGGCAGGTACAGGCCGCCGTCGGGCGCCAGGCCTTCGAGCAGGATGTCGCAGAAATGCTTGCGGTCCGCGTGGCCGCGGGTGGACAGGTACAGCATGGCGTGCAGCCCCTCTTAGTTGTTGAGCTCTTCCTTGCGGATGCGCGTGATGCTGGCCAGCACCGTGGGCAGGCCCTGGATTTGGGCGAGCGCGGCGTCCATGTCGCCCTCGCGCGTGTCGTGCGTGAGGATGATCAGGTCGGTCTGCGTACTGCCTTCGCCGCCCACTTCGTCGGCCTCGCGCTGCAGCACGGCGTCGATGCTGATGCCCGCGCCGGCCAGGATGCCGGTGATCTTGGCCAGCACGCCGGCCTCGTCGGCCACGCGGATGCGCAGGTAGTAGCTGGTGACCACGTCGGCCATGGGCAGCACGGGCAGCTCCTGCCCCGCCTCGCGCAGCGTGTGGCTCTGGAAGGCCAGCGGCGGCACGCGGTGCGCGGGGTCGGCCTCGATCAGGCGGGTGATGTCCACCAGGTCGGCGATCACGGCGCTGGCGGTGGGCTCGCTGCCCGCACCCTTGCCGTAGTACAGCGTGGTGCCCACGGCGTCCCCGTGCACCACCACGGCGTTCATCGCGCCTTCGACATTGGCGATCAGGCGCTTGGCAGGCACCAGCGCGGGGTGCACGCGCAGCTCCACGCCATCGGGCGTGCGCTTGGTCGCGTCGCCCTGGCGGCGCTTGGCGATCCCCAGCAGCTTGATGCGGTAGCCCAGTTGCTCGGCATAGCGGATGTCGACGGCGGACAACTTGGTGATGCCCTCAACGTAGGCCTTGTCGAACTGCACCGGAATGCCGAAGGCGATGGCGCTCATGATGGTGGCCTTGTGCGCGGCGTCCACGCCCTCGATGTCGAAGGTGGGGTCGGCCTCGGCGTAGCCCAACGCTTGCGCTTCCTTGAGCACCACGTCGAAGTCCAAGCCCTTGTCGCGCATCTCGGACAGGATGAAATTGGTGGTGCCGTTGATGATGCCGGCCACCCACTGGATCTGGTTGGCCGCCAGGCCTTCGCGGAGCGCCTTGATGATCGGGATGCCGCCGGCCACCGCCGCCTCGAAGGCGACCACCACACCCTTCTCGGCCGCGGCCTTGAAGATCTCCGTGCCATGCACGGCCAGCAGGGCCTTGTTGGCCGTCACGACATGCTTGCCGGCGGCGATCGCCTCCAGCACCAGCTGCTTGGCGATGCCGTAGCCGCCGATCAGCTCGACCACGATGTCGATCTCAGGGTTGGCGATCACTTCGCGCGTATCGCCCACCACGCGGGCGTTCTCGCCCACGATGGCGCGTGCGCGGGCGGTGTCCAGGTCGGCCACACAAGCAATCTCGATGCCGCGGCCGGCGCGGCGGCGGATTTCTTCCTGGTTGCGCGACAGGACGTTGAACACGCCGCTGCCCACGGTGCCAATGCCCAGCAGGCCCACTTGGATCGGTTTCATATCAGGGTTACCCGTCAAAAAAGGCTCCAGCGCCCTATTGACGGGCGCCAGCAGCTATCAAAAATGAAGTTCACGCCGCCTTGGCGTGGCGCTGCCGGTAGGCGGCCAGGAAGCCCGCCAGCCGGCCGATGGCCTCGCGCAGGTCGTCTTCGTGCGGCAGGAACACGATGCGAAAGTGCTGGTTGTCGGGGTAATTGAAGCCCGATCCCTGCACCAGCATGACCCGCGTGGCGCGCAGCACTTCCATAAAGAACTGGCGGTCGTCCGCGATGGGGTACATCTCGGGGTCCAGGCGGGGGAACATGTACAGCGCCGCCTGCGGCTTGACGCAGGTGACGCCGGGGATGGCGGTGATCAGCTCGTAGGCCAGGTCACGCTGGCGGCACAGGCGCCCACCGGGTTTGACCAGATCGTTGATGCTTTGGTAGCCGCCCAGGGCGGTCTGGATGGCCCACTGGCCCGGCACGTTGGAGCCGAGCTTGAGGTTGGCCAGCATGTTCAGGCCTTCGATGTAGTCGCGCGCGTCCGCCTTGGGGCCGGAGAGCACCATCCAGCCCGCACGGTAGCCGCAGGAGCGGTAGGCCTTGGACAGCGAGTTGAACGTCAGCGTAAGCACGTCGGTCGACAGGCTCGCCATCGAGGTGAACTTCACGCCGTCGTACAGCACCTTGTCGTACACCTCGTCCACCAGCAGCACCAGGCCGTGCTCGCGTGCGATCTGGATGATGCCCTTGAGTATTTCCACGGGGTAGAGCACGCCCGTTGGGTTATTCGGATTAATGACCACGATGCCGCGCGTGCGTGGCGTGATCTTGGCGCGCATGTCGTCCAGGTCGGGCAGCCAGCCTGCATCCTCGTCGCAGCGATAGTGCACCGGCGTACCCCCTGAAAGCGAGGTCGCGGCAGTCCACAGCGGGTAGTCGGGCATGGGCACCAGCAGCTCGTCGCCGTCGTCCAGCAGCGCGTTCGTGGCCATCACGATCAGTTCGCTGGCACCGTTGCCCAGGTAGATATCGTCCAGCGTCACGCCCGCGATGCCGAGCTGCTGGGTGTAGTGCATCACCGCCTTGCGCGCGGCGAAGATGCCCTTGCTGTCCGAGTAGCCCGCCGAGTTGGGCAGGTTGCGGATCATGTCCTGCTGCACTTCCTCGGGCGCATCAAAACCGAACGGCGCCATGTTGCCGATGTTCAGCTTGATGATCTTCTGCCCCTCGTCCTCCATCTGCTTGGCCGCGTCCACGATGGGGCCGCGGACATCGTAGAGAACATTGTTGAGCTTGGCGGATTTGCGGATGGGCTTCATGTGCGGGCAGGCGTGAGGAGAGGGGCACAAGTGGGGCTGCGGCCCCGCCGGGCGCAAGGCGCCTCGGTGAAACCTATAATTTGACCACAGTTCCACCCACGGCCCCGGCCGCCCCACAACCGCGCAGGGTGCGGGCAGCCTCCGCAACGCCCATGAAACTCCAGCCCGAACGCCCCGATACCCAGTCCATCACCGCCTACGGGCCGGACTGGATCGGCGTGGACGCCGATCGGGTGACCGAGAGCGTCATCATCGGTGCGCGCGGCCAGCGCATCGCCTGGGACTGCCGCCGCTTCGAGGACCTGACTGCCGCGCACTTCGCGCAACTCGCCGAACTGGACGCCGAGGTGGTGATCTTCGGCAGCGGCCTGCGCAACCGCTTTCCACCGCCCGCCTGGTTGCAGCCACTGATGGCGCGGCGCATCGGCCTGGAAACCATGGACACCCAGGCCGCCTGCCGGACCTACAACGTCCTGGCGGGCGAAGGGCGCAACGTGGTCGCGGCCCTGCTGTTGGAAACCGAGTAACGGCAGATTTCCCCTGTCGCCGTATCCGGGTGCCAGGGCGGCCGTTTCTCCTGGAGGGGGTTTCGGGGTAAAATAGCCTGTTGCGGTCGGGGGCACCACCCAAAAAAGAGTACACCCCCACTCCCCCGGCTTTTCTTCGACTAATTCGTGAGAGATAGAAGTGCCATGGCGATCGTTGTCAACAAACCCCTTCCTGAATTTGAAGCCAACGCGACTGGCGGAATCAAGGTTTCCAACGTCTCGCACCAGGGCCAGATTCTGATTCTGTATTTCTACCCGAAGGACAACACCCCGGGCTGCACCACCGAGGCCATGCAGTTCCGCGACAAGTTCAAGGATTTCGAGAAGGCCGGTGCCGTGGTCTTCGGCGTGTCGCGCGACAACATGAAGTCGCATGACGACTTCAAGGAAAAGCTGGAGCTGCCCTTCGAGCTGATCGCGGACACCGAAGAGAAGATGTGCCACATGTTCGGCGTAGTGAAGAACAAAATCATGTACGGCAAGAAGGTCAAGGGCATCGAGCGCAGCACCTTCCTCGTCAATCCCGAAGGCATTCTGGTGCAGGAATGGCGCGGCCTGAAGGTACCCGGCCATGTGGACGAGGTATTGAAGGCCGTGAAGGCGATCAAAGCCCCTGTCAAGAAAGCCGCCTGAACACCTGACGGCTCTACCGTGGGCCGTCACGGGGAGCATGCATAATGGGTCAATGCTGCTGAGAAACGCAACACGCTCCCCGCAATCCAAAGCCGCCTCGGTCTCCTAGGCGGCTTTGTGCTTTTTGAACGTTACTTTCCTCAAGGCTCCCTGCAATGCCCCTGCCCCCCGCCCCGACCCAGCGCGCCGCCCTGCTCAAACCAGACGCCTATCGCATGACGGTTTTCGAGGATGACGAGGCCGCGGAGGCTTCCGCGGCCCCGCCCGCTACAGCGGCCGCTCCCACTCGCAAGCGCGCGGCCACCAAGACCAGCGCCGCCAAGAAAGCCGCCGCACCTGATACCGCCATCCCATCCGGTGCAGGCCGCTCGACCAAAGCAGGGGTATCTGCTGCACCCGCCCATTCGCGCGCACGCCCTGCGGATGAGGGCGCAGTGCGCATGAGGCCCGCCGTCACCGCAGTGCCCCCGGCTGCCGCACCGCGCGCCGCACCGGACGCTGCACCTCGCAAGAAGCGTGCTGCCGGGCCGAAGAAGATGTTCGTGCTCGACACCAACGTGCTGCTGCACGATCCCACGAGCCTGTTCCGCTTCGAAGAACACGACATCTTCCTGCCAATGATCGTGCTGGAGGAACTCGACGGCCACAAGAAGGGCATGACCGAGGTGGCCCGCAATGGCCGCCAGGCCAGCCGCACGCTGGATGCGCTGGCGGCAGCCCATGGCAGCGCCGACATGGCCTTGGGCCTGCGCCTGGATTCCACGGGCCAGCGCGCCGCCGGCGGTTGCCTGTATTTCCAGACTGCCCCGCTGAACTACCAGTTGCCCTCCAGCCTGCCGCAGGGCAAGGCCGACAACCAGATCCTGGGCGTGGTGGAAGCGCTGCGCAAGCTGCATGCGCCGCGCGAGGTGGTGCTGGTGTCCAAGGACATCAACATGCGCGTGAAGGCGCGCGCCCTGGGCCTGGTCGCGGAGGATTACCAGAACGACAAGACGCTGGAAGACGGCGACCTGCTCTATTCGGGCAGCCTTGCACTGCCGACGGACTTCTGGACCAAGGCCGGCAAGAACGTCGAAAGCTGGCAGAGCGGCGTGCACATGTACTACCGCATCAGCGGCCCCGTGGTGGCGCAGCTGATGATCAACCAGTTTGTGTATTTCGAGGCGCCGGGCGAGCCCAGCCTGTATGCGCGCGTGACCGAGATCCGGGACAAGACGGCGGTGCTGGAGACGCTCAAGGACTACGGCTCGTCCAAGAATACGGTCTGGGGTGTGAACACCCGCAACCGCGAGCAGAACTTCGCCATGAACCTGCTCATGGACCCCGACGTGGACTTCGTGACGCTGACCGGCACGGCCGGCACCGGCAAAACGCTGATGGCGCTGGCCGCGGGCCTGACCCAGGTGCTGGACGAGCGCCGCTATACCGAGATCATCATGACCCGCGCCACGGTGAGCGTGGGCGAGGACATCGGCTTCCTGCCCGGTACGGAGGAAGAAAAGATGGGCCCCTGGATGGGCGCGCTGGACGACAACCTGGAATTTCTTGCCAAGGGCGACGGGGGCAATGCTGGCGAGTGGGGTCGCGCGGCCACCAACGAGCTGATCCGCAGCCGCATCAAGATCAAGAGCATGAACTTCATGCGCGGGCGTACCTTTCTGAACAAGTACGTCATCATCGACGAGGCGCAGAATCTGACGCCCAAGCAGATGAAGACGCTGGTCACCCGCGCGGGCCCCGGCACCAAAATCATCTGCATGGGCAACCTGGCACAGATCGACACGCCCTACCTCACGGAAGGCTCCTCCGGCCTGACCTATGCGGTGGACCGGTTCAAGGGCTGGCCGCACAGCGGGCACATCCTGCTCGCGCGCGGCGAGCGCTCGCGCCTGGCCGACTTCGCCAGCGAGGTGCTCTGATGGCCGTGGGCTGGATGTCCGCGCTGAAGCTTGTGCCCTGGGGCGACGTGATCGAGGCCACGCCCCAGATCATGCAGGCCGCGCGCAAACTCATCAGCAACACGCGCAAGGCGCCGCCGCCCGAGGCGCCCGCGCAGCGGATCGACAGCACGCCCGATCAACTGGCAGTACTGCAAGCGCGGATGGCCCAGTTGGAGGAAGACCAGCGCGCGTCCGCCGCGCTGATCGAATCGCTGGCCGAGCAGAACGCCCAACTGGTGCGCGCCGTCGATGGGTTGCGCCGGCGCAGCCTGCACCTGCTGCTCGCCGTCTGCGGGCTCGGCGTATGCACGCTGGCGCTGCTCGCCTGGGCACTGTCGCGTTGAGACCGCTCAATCACTACTAAATAAATAGCTGCTAGCGCTTACCCAGTAAGCGCTAGAGCCATTTTTGACTCTTAATAGTAATCGTCACCTGCGCCCACCGCCAGGTTCTCAAAGCGCGTCTGGTTCTTCTGGAAGAACAGCTTCACCGTGCCCGTGGGGCCGTTACGCTGCTTGCCGATGATGACTTCGGCAATGTTCGGCTCCTTGGACTCCTTGTTGTAGTAGTCGTCGCGGTAGATGAACATGATGATGTCCGCGTCCTGTTCGATGGCGCCGGATTCCCGCAGATCGCTCATCATGGGACGCTTGTCGGTGCGCTGCTCCACCGAACGGTTGAGCTGCGACAGTGCGATCACCGGGCACTGCAGCTCCTTGGCCAGCATCTTCAGGCCCCGCGAGATCTCGCCCAGCTCGGTGGCGCGGTTGTCGGAGCTGTTGCTGCCCGAGCCGCTCATGAGCTGCAGATAGTCGACCACGATCAGGCCGAGCTTGCCGCACTGGCGCGCCAGGCGGCGCGCGTTGGCGCGCAGCTCGGATGGGGTCAGGCCCGGCGTTTCGTCGATGTGCAGGCTCACGGTGCGCAGCCGCTCGATGGCTTCGGTCAGGCGCGGCCACTCCTCGTCGCTGAGCTTGCCGGTGCGCAGGTTGCCCTGATTCACGCGCCCGATCGAGCCCACGATACGCACCGCCAGCTGGGCGGCGCCCATTTCCATCGAGAAGATGGCCACCGGCAGGCCCTCGTTGAGCGCCACATGCTCGGCAATGTTCACGGCGAACGAGGTCTTGCCCATGGAGGGGCGTGCCGCGAGCACCACCAAGTCGCCTGCCTGCAGACCGCTGGTCATGCGGTCCAGGTCGGCGAAGCCCGTGGGCACGCCGGTCACGTCCATGGGGTTGTCGGCCATCTCCTGTACGCGGTCCAGCAGGTCGATCACGAGCGAGTCGAGCGACTGGAAGCCCTGCTTCATCCGCGAGCCCTCTTCGCCGATGGCGAAGATCTTCTGCTCAGCCTCGTCCAGGATGCGCTCCACCGGCCGGCCCTGGGGATTGAAGGCGTTGGTGGCGATGTCGTCGCTGGCGGTCACCAGCTTGCGCAGGATGGCGCGCTCGCGCACGATCTCTGCGTAGCGGCGGATGTTGCTGGCGCTGGGCACGTACTGCGCCAGGCTGTTCAGATAGGCCAGCCCGCCGATCTCCTCGGCCTTGCCCATGCCCTGCAGATGCTCGTAGACCGTGATCACGTCCGCGGGCTTGCTGGCGTTGATCAGCGCGCCGATGGCGGCGTAGATCTGCTGGTGCTCGTGGCGGTAGAAATCGCCATCCACCAGCAGGTCACCCACGCGGTCCCACGCCATGTTGTCCAGCAACAGGCCGCCCAGCACGCTGGACTCTGCCTCGATGGAATGGGGCGGAACGCGCAACTGGGCCACCTCGCGATCCAGCGATGGGACGACATAACTGTCAGGAAGGGTGGGCACAACGGCAGACATGGGACTCAGGGGCTTTCAGGAGGGCAAGCAGACGATGCTAGCGGGCGGTGCCACGCCCGTCATTGCACAACTCTGTGGATAAGGCGTGCAAAGGCAGTGGGCAGCAGGTGCACAGGTGCGGGTGAAAAAACAAAAGCCGCCCAAGGGCGGCTTTGTATGGCAGAGCCAGGGTGTGAACCGATCAGGCCGTTTCGCCGTAGACGGACACGGTGACTTCAACGGCCACGTCGGTGTGCAGGGCCACCGTGACGGTGTTGTCGCCCACGACCTTGATCGGGCCGTTGGGCAGGCGGACTTGCGACTTCACCACGTTGTAGCCTTGCTTGTTCAGCTCTTCGGCGATGTCATGGTTGGTCACGGAGCCAAACAGACGGCCGTCCACGCCAGCCTTCTGCGTCAGCTTGACGGTGGTGCCGGCCAGCTTTTCGCCTTGTGCCTGGGCGGCAGCCAGCTTCTCGGCGGCGGCCTTTTCAAGTTCGGCGCGCTTGGCCTCGAACTCGGCCTTGGCGGCTTCGGTGGCGCGGCGGGCGCGACCCGTGGGGATCAGGAAGTTGCGGGCGTAACCGTCCTTGACCTTGACGATCTCGCCGAGGTTACCGAGGTTCACGACCTTGTCGAGCAGGATGATTTGCATGGTAATCGTGCTCCTTAGATCTTGTGCTGGTCGCTGTAGGGCAACAGGGCCAGGAAGCGGGCGCGCTTGATGGCGGTGTTGAGCTGGCGCTGGTAGATCGCGCGCGTGCCGGTCAGGCGCGCGGGGATGATCTTGCCGTTCTCGGCGATGAAGTCACGCAGGGTGTCGACATCCTTGTAGTCGATTTCTTCGACGCCTGCGACCGTGAAGCGGCAGAAGCGCTTGCGCTTGAACAGCAGCGACTGGGTGTTGCGCTTCGGGCGCTTGTCCTTGTTGAATTTCTTGAACGTGGCCATTTTCGGACCTCTTGAAAATTAATCTTGTTGAATATCCTGGATGTGGAACACCAATCCCTTGCCGCCGCGCCCCGTGGCCAAGAAGCCCTGGAACCTCCAGACGCTTCCCAGCGCTTGCCGGGCCAGGCGCTCCGCAAGAGCGCCAAATGCGAGGGCTTTCACGCTGGCCTTGACCTGCCGATCCGCCCCGGCTTCCCGCTGGAGCGACTCGTGCTCGAGTCGTATATCCAGCGCCGGCAGGCCGGCGGGCGTGTAGCGCAGAGGCTGGACCTCGGCGATACAGGCTGTCAGGACCCAATGGTTGTTCACACCTCCTGGCTGACAGGCTGGTCGATCAGCGCTCGTTCGAAGCGGCAAACTCGGCCTGGCTGGCCTTGCGTGCTTCTTCGCGCTCGACGGTCTTCATCATGGAGGACGCGCCCGTTTCGGCCTTCTTCTTCTGCACCGTCAGGTGACGCAGCACGGCGTCGTTGAACTTGAAGGCGTGCTCGAGTTCGGCCATCACAGCCTGGTCGGCTTCGATGTTCAGGCACAGGTAGTGGGCCTTGGCCAGCTTGTTGATCAGGTAAGCCAGTTGACGGCGACCCCAATCTTCCACACGGTGCACCTGGCCGCCGCCGGCAACGATCATGCCCTTGTAGCGCTCCAGCATGGCCGGAACCTGTTCGCTCTGATCCGGATGGATCAACAAAATGATTTCGTAGTGACGCATGCAAACTCCTTTTGGATGACACCACCCGCCGCGTCGTGTAGCGGTGTGGCAAGGCAAAGCGCGAGATTATAGCAACGCGCGCTCACCTTGTACACTGCGCACCGTCCACACTCCTGCACGCGGCACGCCAAAGCCCCCGCGTTGCACGCAAAGAACGCCATTTGCACCATTCGCGCTTGAAAACCGCGGATGCGCCCCTAACTGGCGCGCACAAGCATTCCACATTCCAATTCAACCCGAGTCGACATGTCCGAGAACCAGAATCCCCCTCCCTCTCCTGAAGAGATTGAAGCGGCGATGTCCGCCAATGCCGCCGACGAACTGAACCGCCTGCAGGGCGAACTGGCCGAACTCAAAGCCAAGAGCGCCGACCTGGCCGATCAATTTTTGCGCGCCAAGGCCGAGGCCGAGAACGCCCGACGGCGTGCGGAGGATGAGGTAGCCAAGGCCCGCAAGTTCGGCATCGAGAGCTTCGCCGAAAGCCTGCTGCCTGTCTGCGACAGCCTGGACGCCGCCCTGGCCATCGAGAACGCCACGGCCGAGCAACTGCGCGAGGGGTCGGACGCCACCCTGCGCCAGCTGATGTCGGCGCTGGAGCGCAACAAGGTGGTCATCGTGAACCCCGAGGCCGGCACCAAGTTCGACCCGCACCAGCACCAGGCCATCAGCATGGTGCCCGCCGACCAGGAAGCCAACACCGTCGTGAGCGTGCTGCAAAAGGGCTATCTGATCTTTGACCGCGTCCTGCGCCCTGCGCTGGTCACGGTGGCCGCGCCCAAGTAAATAAATCTCAGCACCGCCGCTTGAAGACGGGCAAGTTATCCACAAGTTACTGGCTATCCAGCCATTTCAGACATCACGGAGAAAAACATGGGAAAAATCATCGGTATTGACCTGGGCACCACCAACAGCTGCGTGGCCATCATGGAAGGCAACAACACGCGCGTGATCGAGAACAGCGAAGGCGCGCGCACCACGCCGTCCATCATCGCGTACCAGGAAGACGGTGAGATTCTGGTCGGCGCCTCGGCCAAGCGCCAGGCCGTGACCAACCCCAAGAACACGATCTACGCCGCCAAGCGCCTGATCGGCCGCAAGTTCGAGGAAAAGGAAGTGCAGAAGGACATCGACCTGATGCCCTTCACCATCACCCGCGCCGACAACGGCGATGCCTGGGTGGAAGTGCGCGGCCAGAAGCTGGCCCCCCCGCAGATCTCCGCGGAAGTGCTGCGCAAGATGAAGAAGACCGCGGAGGACTTCTTGGGCGAGCCGGTGACCGAGGCCGTGATCACGGTTCCCGCGTACTTCAACGACGCCCAGCGCCAGGCCACCAAGGACGCCGGCCGTATCGCGGGCCTGGATGTGAAGCGCATCATCAATGAGCCTACCGCCGCCGCGCTGGCTTTCGGCCTGGACAAGCAGGACAAGGGCGACCGCAAGATCGCCGTGTATGACCTGGGTGGCGGCACGTTCGACGTGTCCATCATCGAGATCGCCGACGTCGATGGCGAAAAGCAGTTCGAAGTGCTGTCCACCAACGGCGACACTTTCCTGGGCGGCGAGGACTTCGACCAGCGCATCATCGACTACATCATCGGCGAGTTCAAAAAGGAACAGGGCGTGGACCTGTCCAAGGACGTGCTGGCCTTGCAGCGCCTGAAGGAAGCCGCCGAGAAGGCCAAGATCGAGCTGTCGAACTCCTCGCAGACCGACATCAACCTGCCCTACATCACGGCCGATGCCTCGGGTCCCAAGCACCTGAACATCAAGCTGACCCGCGCCAAGCTGGAATCGCTGGTGGACGAGCTGATCGAGCGCACCATCGCGCCCTGCCGCACGGCCATCAAGGACGCCGGCATCTCCGTGTCCGACATCGACGACGTGATCCTGGTCGGCGGCATGACCCGCATGCCCAAGGTGCAGGAAAAGGTCAAGGAATTCTTCGGCAAGGAACCCCGCAAGGACGTGAACCCCGACGAAGCCGTGGCCGTGGGCGCAGCCATCCAGGGCCAGGTGCTGTCGGGCGACCGCAAGGACGTGCTGCTGCTGGACGTGACGCCGCTGTCGCTGGGCATCGAGACCCTGGGCGGCGTGATGACCAAGATGATCACGAAGAACACCACGATCCCGACGAAGTTCGCGCAGACCTTCTCGACGGCCGAGGACAACCAGCCCGCCGTGACGATCAAGGTGTTCCAGGGCGAGCGCGAGATTGCCAGCGCCAACAAGCTGCTGGGCGAGTTCAACCTGGAAGGCATTCCCCCGGCGTCGCGCGGCACGCCCCAGATCGAAGTGACCTTTGACATCGACGCCAACGGCATCCTGCACGTGGGCGCCAAGGACAAGGGCACGGGCAAGGAGAACAAGATCACCATCAAGGCCAACTCCGGCCTGTCCGAGGACGAGATCCAGAAGATGGTGAAGGACGCCGAGCTCAACGCCGCCGACGACAAGAAGAAGCTGGAGCTGGTGCAGGCCCGCAACCAGGGTGAGGCCGCCGTGCACACGGTGAACAAGAGCCTGTCCGAGCACGGCGACAAGCTGGACGCCGGTGAGAAGGAAAAGATCGAGGCCGCCGTGAAGGACCTGGAAGCTGCCCTCAAGACCGAGGACAAGGCCGCCATCGACGAGAAGACCACCGCACTGATGGCTGCCAGCCAGAAGCTCGGCGAGAAGATGTACGGCGATGCGCAGGCCGCTCAAGGGGCCGAGGCTGCCGGTGCGCAAGCTGCCGCCAGTGGCTCCGCCGGCGCCGCCGCGCAGGACGACAACGTGGTGGATGCCGAGGTCAAGGAAGTCAAGAAGGGCTGATCGCGCCAGCGCATCCCGTGCCTAGCCGCCGCGTCGGGCCCCGCCAGCCGGGGTTCGCGCGGCGTTCGTGCTCCCAACCGGCCTGAAGATTGCCCATGTCCAAGAGAGATTTTTACGAGGTCCTTGGCGTTCCCAAGAACGCCTCGGACGACGAGCTCAAGAAAGCCTATCGCAAGCTCGCCATGAAGTACCACCCTGACCGCAACCAGGGTGACGCTGCCAAGCCCGCCGAGGAGAAATTCAAGGAGGCCAAGGAGGCCTACGAGATCCTGTCCGACGCACAGAAACGCGCCGCCTACGACCAGTACGGCCACGCGGGCGTAGACCCCAACATGCGTGGCGGCATGGGTGGCGCCGAGGGCTTTGGTGGCTTTGCCGAAGCCTTCGGAGACATCTTCGGCGACATGTTCGGCGGCGCGCGCGGGCGCGGCGGCCGGCAGGTGTACCGCGGCAACGACCTGTCCTACGCCATGGACGTCACGCTCGAAGAGGCTGCCAAGGGCAAGGAAGCGCAGATCCGCATTCCCAGTTGGGAAAGCTGCGAGACCTGCCACGGCAGCGGCGCCAAACCCGGCACCAGCGCCAAGACCTGCGGCACCTGCCAGGGCTCTGGCACGGTGCAGATGCGCCAGGGTTTCTTCAGCGTGCAGCAGACCTGCCCCCACTGCCGCGGCACGGGCAAGATCATTCCCGAGCCCTGCACGGCCTGCCACGGCCAGGGCCGGGTCAAGAAACAAAAGACGCTGGAGGTGAAGATACCCGCCGGCATCGACGACGGCATGCGCATCCGCTCCACCGGCAACGGGGAACCGGGCACCAATGGCGGGCCGCCGGGCGATCTGTACATCGAGATCCGCATCAGGAAGCACGACATCTTCGAGCGCGACGGCGACGATCTGCACTGCCAGGTTCCGGTGAGCTTCATCACCGCGGCGCTGGGTGGAGAGATCGAGGTGCCCACGCTGCAGGGCAAGGCGGCCATCGATATCCCCGAAGGCACACAGGCCGGCAAACAGTTTCGCCTGCGGGGCAAGGGCATCAAGGGGGTGCGCGCCAGCTACCCCGGCGATCTGTACTGCCACATCATCGTGGAAACCCCGGTCAAGCTCACCGAGCACCAGCGCAAGCTGCTCAAGGAACTGGACGAGTCGCTCAAAAAGGGCGGTGCCAAGCATTCGCCGTCCACCGAGAGCTGGACCGACCGGCTCAAGAGCTTCTTCAGCTGACCCCCTGGACAAGGCCCGCGGACAGCGGGCCTTTTTTTGCCTGGACTTTGGTCAATCCCGATCTGTTTATTCAGGAACGACCGGCCCATCGTTGACAAAAATCAGGTTATGGGTATTCACCGCGACCTAAGGTACGCAGCCTGCGCAGGATCAGACGATCCGCGCACAAGCCAGCCGAAAGAGCGCCCCCGTGACCGACCCAGCCCGCCAACCGACTTCCCCCGACATCCCTTCCGCACCCGAACTGGTCTGCCCCGCCGGCAGCCTGCCTGCACTCAAGGCGGCCGTTGACGGCGGAGCCGACTGCGTCTACCTCGGCCTGCGCGACGCGACGAATGCACGCAATTTCGCGGGTCTGAATTTCGATGAGGCGGCCATCCAGAACGGCATTGCCTACGCACATGCGCGCGGGCGCAAGGTGCTGCTGGCACTCAACACCTACCCGCAGGCCGCCAACCCCGCCCCCTGGCGCGCCGCCCTGGACCGCGCGGCCGCCTGGGGGATCGACGCCGTGATCATGGCCGATCCCGGCCTCATGCAATACGCCATGCGCCACCATCCGCAGCTGCGGCTGCACCTGTCGGTGCAGGGATCGGCCACCAACCACGACGCCATCAACTTCTACCACCAGCAGTTCGGCATCCAGCGCGCCGTGCTGCCGCGCGTGCTCTCGCTGGAGCAGGTGCGCCAGGTGATCGACCGCACGCCGGTGGAGATCGAGGTGTTCGCCTTCGGCAGCCTGTGCGTGATGGTCGAAGGGCGCTGCGCGCTGTCGTCTTATGCCACGGGTGAATCGCCCAACACGCACGGCGTGTGCTCACCCGCGAAGTTCGTGCGCTGGCAGGAGACGCCCCAGGGCCTGGAGTCGCGCCTGAATGGCGTGCTCATCGATCGCTACGGCAACGGCGAGAACGCCGGCTACCCCACGCTCTGCAAGGGCCGCTTCGACGTGGGCGACGAGAGCAACTACTACGCGCTGGAGGAACCCACCAGCCTCAACACGCTGGAACTGCTGCCCAAGCTTGTGAAGATGGGCGTGCGTGCCTTCAAGATCGAGGGCCGTCAGCGCAGCCCCGCGTACGTGGCCCAGGTGACCAAGGTCTGGCGCGAAGCCATCGACCACTGCATGGCGCAAGGCCACCTGTACAGCCCCAAGACCGCCTGGATGGCCAGCCTGGACCAGGTGGCCGAGGGCCAGCAGCACACGCTGGGCGCCTACCACCGCCCCTGGAAATGAAGTGCGAAGAACACCCCCTGTGCCGTTGCCCGGCAGCCTTGGCCTGGGTCACGCCGATTTATGCGGCGGGGACTGCGCTTGGCCCCCTGAAGAACTGAGAGCATCAAGATGAAACTAGCCCTGGGCCCGCTGCAGTACTACTGGCCGCGCGATACCGTTTTTGATTTTTACCAGGCCATGGCCGAGACGCCGGTGGACGTCGTCTACCTTGGCGAAGCCGTGTGCTCGCGCCGCCGCGAGCTGCGCCAGAGCGACTGGATCGACATCGCTCGCATGCTGCGCGACGCCGGCAAGCAGCCGGTGCTCTCCACCATGGTGCTGCTGGAGTCCACCTCCGACGTATCCGCCATGCACAAGATCGCCCAGGACGAGGAATTCCTCATCGAGGCGAACGACATGGGCGCCGTGCACCAGCTCGCAGGCAAGCGCGCCTTCGTCGCCGGCCCCCAGCTCAACCTGTTCAATGCCGATTCGCTGAACTGGATGGTCGGCCTGGGCGCCAGCCGCTGGGTCATGCCATTGGAGATGCGCCAGGCCGACCTGGCCGTGCTGCAGCAGCACAAACCCGCGGGGCTGGAGACCGAAGTCTTCGCCTACGGCCGCATGCCCTTGGCGTTCTCGGCGCGCTGCTTCACGGCACGCCACTACAACCTGCCCAAGGACGACTGCGGTTTTCGCTGCATCGAGCACCCGGACGGCCAGCTGCTGGCCACCCGCGAAGGCGAGGGCTTCCTGGTGCTCAACGGCATCCAGACCCAGTCGGCGCGCGTGCACAACCTCATCCAGGACGTACCTGCGCTGCGCGCGCTGGGCGTGGAACTGCTGCGCCTGTCCCCCCAATCGCAGCACATGGCAGAGGTCATCGCCGCCTTCGACGCGGCCCGCAAGGCGCCCCAACCCGATGCAGGTGCCCTTGACCGCATGCGCCCCCTGATGCCCGAGGCCCCCTGCAACGGTTACTGGCACGGCAAGCCCGGGCTGGATCTGGTGCAGCCCGCCGTGACATCCTGAGCCACCGCACTTACTCCTTCAAGCCATGACCGCTACCCCACCCGCACCGTTCACCCTGCCGCGCCCCGTGGGCGCCGTGCTCTCGCGTCTGCCCGCCTATCCGGGCTCGGTCCTGCTGGTTACGGCCATCAACCTGGCCCTGTCGCGCCACCTGCCGCAGGACGTGAAGGACCTGCTCAAGGACAAGCGCCTGTCCATCCGCGTGCGCGACGCGCGCGTGGCCTTCGACTTCACCTGGAACGGCCAGCGCTTTGCGCCCAGCGCGCCGCAGGCCAACCCGGACCTCGCGATCAGCGCCAATGCGCAGGACTTCGTGCTGCTGGCGCAACGCCGCCAGGACCCGGACACGCTGTTCTTCAACCGCCGCCTGGTGATGGAGGGCGACACCGAGCTGGGCCTGGTGGTCAAGAACGCGCTGGACGCCATCGACCTGCCCGTGCTCGACCCGCGCCACTGGGCGCCGCGCGCCGTGCTCTCGCGCTGGGCCCCGCAGCTTGCGCGACAATTGCCGCCTCTTCCGCCCTTCTTTGGAGGTCGTTCGTGACGGAACCTGCCCCTTGCGATGTCCACCCGCTGGTCTATTCCTGCTCCGGCTGCTCCAGCGCCGCGCAGCTGGCCAACCATGTCGCCGTGCGGCTGGATCGTGAGGGCGTGGCGGAGATGTCGTGCATCGCTGGCGTAGGGGGCGACGTGCCCAAGCTGGTCAAGCTGGCGCGCTCGGGCCGTCCCATCATCGCGCTCGACGGCTGCCCCCTGGTGTGCGTGAAAAGCAGCCTGGCGCGCCACGGCATTACGCCGGCACGCCACTTCCAGTTGCATGAATACGGCGTGAAGAAGCGCAACCACCAGGATTTCGACCCGGCCGAGGCCGCCCAGGTGCTGGCGCGCATCCAGGCCGACCTGCACGACCATCCCCTGCGCTCCAAGGCCGCCGCATGAGCCAGCCGCCCCGCCGCGTGATCGTGGGCATCTCGGGCGCCAGCGGCGCCGTGTATGGCGCACGCCTGCTGCAGGCGCTGCAAGACATGCCCAACGTGGAATCGCACCTGGTCGTCTCCGACGCCGGCTGGCGCAACCTGCGCCACGAGCTGGACATGGACCGCGCCAGCGTCGAGGCGCTGGCGGACGTGGTGCACGACCTCGCCAACGTGGGCGCCAGCATTGCCAGCGGCTCGTTCGCCGCGCACGGCATGGTGGTGGCGCCCTGCTCCATGCGCACGCTGGCGGCCGTGGCCCACGGCCTGGCGGACAACCTGCTCACGCGCGCGGCCGACGTGGTGCTCAAGGAGCGGCGCCGCCTGGTGCTGATGGTGCGCGAATCCCCTCTGCACCTGGTGCACCTGCGCAACATGGCGACGGTGACCGAGATGGGCGGCATCGTGTGCCCGCCCATGCCCGCGTTCTACCAGCGCCCCACCAGCGTGGGCGAGATCGTGGACCACAGCGTGGCCCGCGTGCTGGACCTGCTGGGGCTGGAGCACGCCCTGGCGCCGCAATGGCAGGGCCTGCCGTTGGACTCCTGAAACAATAGCTGCTAGCGCTTGCTGGATAAGCGCTGGAGCCTGATTTCATTCAAAGAATGCATTACCGCGACCTGCGCGACTTCATGGCCCAGCTGGAGGCCGCGGGCGAATTGCGCCGCATTGCCGAGCCCGTATCCCCTCACCTGGAAATGACCGCGCTGGCCGATCGCGTACTGCGCGCGGGCGGCCCCGCATTGCTGTTCGAGCACCCCACGGGCCATGCCATGCCGGTGCTCGCCAACCTGTTCGGCGCGCCCGGGCGCGTGGCCCGCGCACTGGGCGTGGCGGGGCTGCCGGAGATCCGCGCCTTCGGCGAGGTGCTGGCACAGCTCAAGGAGCCCGAGCCGCCGCGCGGCATGAAGGACCTGTGGGGCAAGCGCGATCTGCTCAAGACGCTGTGGAGCATGGCCCCGGCCACCGTGCGCCGCCCGCCCTGCCAGGAGGTGGTGTGGGAGGGCAGCGACGTCGACCTGACCCGCCTGCCCATCCAGCACTGCTGGCCTGGCGACGTGGCGCCATTGGTCACCTGGGGCCTCACCATCACGCGCGGGCCGCGCAAGGCACGCCAGAACTTAGGGATATACCGCCAGCAGCTGCTGGGCAAGAACCAGCTCATCATGCGCTGGCTGTCGCACCGCGGCGGTGCGCTGGACTTTGCCGACCACTGCCGGCTCAACCCCGGCCAGCCCTACCCGGTGGCCGTGGCCATCGGGGCCGACCCGGCCACCATCCTGGGCGCCGTCACGCCTGTGCCCGACACGCTGTCGGAATACCAGTTCGCCGGGTTGCTGCGCGGCGCGCGCACCGAAGTGGCGCCCGCTTTAGGCGTGCCGCTGTCGGTACCGGCCAGCGCCGAGATCGTGCTGGAAGGCCACATCCATCCCGATGCCAACCACAAGAGCGGCTGGCAGCACGCGCTGGAAGGCCCCTACGGCGACCACACTGGCTACTACAACGAGTGCGCCGAGTTCCCCGTGTTCACCGTCGAGCGCATCACGCAGCGCCAGGACGCCCTGTACCACAGCACCTACACGGGCAAGCCGCCCGACGAGCCGGCCATGCTGGGCCTGGCGCTGAACGAACTGTTCGTGCCGCTGCTGCAGCGCGCCTTCCCGGAGATCATCGACTTCTACCTGCCGCCCGAGGCCTGCAGCTATCGCATGGCCGTGGTGCGCATCCGCAAGGCCTATGCGGGCCACGCGCGGCGCGTGATGATGGGCGTGTGGAGCCACCTGCGCCAGTTCCTCTACACCAAGTTCATCGTGGTGGTGGACGAAGACGTGGACGCGCGCGACTGGAAGGAAGTCATCTGGGCCCTGACCACACGCATGGACCCGGCGCGCGACACCCTGTTGATCGAGCACACGCCCATCGACTACCTGGACTTCGCTTCACCCGTGGCAGGCCTGGGCAGCAAGATGGGACTGGACGCCACCAACAAATGGCCCGGGGAGACCCAGCGCGAATGGGGCCGTCCCATGGCTATGGATGCCGGCGTGAGCCAGCGCATGAACGCGCTGGCCGACGCGCTGGGACTGTAGAACCCGTCTGCGATCGCCTCGCCGGGTGGGCGAAGCCGCAGGAAGCCTTCCAAGGAGACCCCCATGACCACGACACCGCCCCGCTGGGACCCGCAAGCCCCCGAAGTCCTGCGCGACCAGCGCGCCGCCTACGACCAGCTGCGCGAGCGCTGCCCGCTGGCGCACAGCGACGCGCAGCACTGGTCCGTGCTGCGCCACGCCGAGGTCATGCAGGTGCTGCAGGATCACGCCACCTTCAGCAGCGCGGTGTCGGCCCACCCGGCCGTGCCCAACGGCTACGACCAGCCCCTGCACACGCAGTACCGCCGCGCGCTTGACCCGTTCTTCGCCCCCGAGCGCATGGCGCACTTCGAGCCCGTGTGTCGCGCGCTGTCGGCCGCCACGGTGCAGGAGGCCCTGGCCCTGGGCGGCGAGCTGGAGATCACCCACGAGTTCGCCCTGCCCTTCGCGGTACGCGTGCAGTCCGCGTTCCTCGGCTGGCCCACGCTGCTGCAAGACGAGCTGCTCGGCTGGCTGCGCCGCAGCCAGGCCGCCACCCGCTCGGGCGACCGCACGCAGACCTCGGCCGTGGCGCAGGAGTTCGAAGACCTGGTCGGGCGCGTGCGCCAGGCCCGCCTGGAGGCGCCGCCCACGCAGGACATCACCAGCGAACTGATGCACACCCGTGTGGAGGGCCGTCTGCTGGACCTGCGCGAGCTTGCCAGCGTGCTGCGCAACTGGACGGTGGGCGAGGTCGGCACGATTGCCGCCTCCATCGGCATCCTGCTGCACTGGCTGGCGAGCCACCCCGACTGGCAGCAACGCCTGCGCGCGCAGCCCGGCCTCTTGCCCACGGCCATCGACGAGGTGCTGCGCATCGACGGCCCGCTCGTGGCCAACCGCCGCATCACCACCCGCGACGTGACGCTGGGCGGCTGCCCCGTGCCGATGGGCGAGCGCCTGTCCATCCACTGGATCGCTGCCAACCGCGACCCGCGCGTGTTCGGCGACCCGGATGAGTTCCGCATGGACCGCGATCCCGCGCTCAACCTGCTGTATGGCGCAGGCATCCACGTCTGCCCCGGCGCGCCGCTGGCGCGGCTGGAACTGCGGGTGCTGATGGAGGAGTTGCTGGCGCGCACCAGCGCCATCGCACTGCCCGCAGGCCATGCGCCTACGCGGGCCACAGCCCCGGACGCCGGCTACGCCGCGTTGCGGGTGCGTTTGCATCAAACACCCGCGTAGCGCCGCCTGCTACGCTGACGGTCGTCACTTCACAAAGCCATTCCATGTCCGTCAGCATCACTTTCCTCGGCGGGGCCGGCACCGTCACCGGCTCCAAATACCTCGTACGCCACGGCGGCCAGGCGCTGCTCGTGGACTGCGGCCTGTTCCAGGGCTACAAGCCGCTGCGCCTGCGCAACTGGAACCCGCTGCCGGTGGCGCCGCAGGACATTGACGCCGTGCTGCTCACCCATGCCCACCTGGACCACTCAGGCTACCTGCCGCTGCTGGCCAAGGACGGCTTTGGCGGGCCGGTGTTCTGCACGGCCGGCACGCGCGATCTATGCGCCATCCTGCTGCCCGACAGCGGCCATCTGCAGGAAGAAGACGCGGCTTTCCTCAACCGGCACAAGCTCAGCAAGCACGAACCCGCCCTGCCGCTGTACACGCGCCTGGACGCGCAGCACTGCCTGTCGCTGCTGCAAGTGCAGCCCACGCACCAGACCTTCGAGCCCATGCGCGGCTGGCGCGCCACCTTCCAGAATGCAGGCCACATCATGGGTGCGGCCAGCGTGCTGCTGGAGGTGGGAGGGCGGCGCATCCTGTTCTCGGGCGACCTGGGCCGCCCGGACGACCTGCTGATGCATGCGCCCGACGCCCCGCCCGCGGCCGACACCGTGCTCATCGAGTCCACCTACGGCGACCGCAGCCACCCGCCCGGCACGGTGCTGGACGAGCTGGGGCCCGCGCTGGCACGCTTGGCCGCGCGTGGCGGCGTGGCGGTGGTGCCGGTATTCGCCGTGGGGCGCGCGCAGACGGTGATGTACGCCATCGCCCAGTTGAAGGCCCGCGGCGAAGTGCCTTCCGGACTGCGCGTGTACCTGGACAGCCCCATGGCCGTGAGCGCCACGGAGCTGTTCCAGAACCACCTGAGCGAGACCCGGATCAACCGCTCCGAACTGCACGCCATGGCGCGCGGCACGACGCTGGTGCACAGCGTGGACGAGTCCAAGGCGCTGGCCCGCCTGCACGGGCCGCGCGTGATCCTGTCGGCCAGCGGCATGGCCACCGGCGGGCGCGTGCTGCACCATTTGGCGCTGCACGCGGGCGACCATCGCAACATGATCATCCTCACCGGGCACCAGGCGGGCGGCACGCGCGGCGCCCGCATCGCCGCGGGCGAAAAAACCATCCGCATCCACGGGCGCGACGTGGCCATCCGTGCCGAGGTGGTGCAATTGGCCACGGCCTCGGCCCACGCCGATGGCGACCAATTGGTGGCCTGGCTGCGCTCCATGCCCTCCACACCCCGGCAGGTTTACGTGGTGCATGGGGAGATGGCTGCGGCCGACATGCTGCGCCAGCGCATCGACCACGCGCTGGGCTGGCCCGTGGAGGTTCCCGAGCATGGCGACAGCGTAACGCTCTAAAACAAGAGCCAGAACAGCCTCCAGCGCTTATCTGATGAGCGCTGGATGCTATATTTTTCATAGCAAATCCGCCGCTATGCCCCATCCAGCGGCATGTGAGCCATCGCGTATCGCGATGACAACCGGCGGATATACAGGGGAAAATAGGGGAATCACCTCGTCAAACGAGAAGTCGCTCCACCCCCCGATGAAAAGCTCAGAGCGCAGCTTTGCGCGCCGCATTGACCTCACCTCGCTGCAACTGTTCGTGGCCGTCTGCGAACTGGGCAGCATCGGCCGCGCGGCCGAGCGGGAGTTCATCGCCGCCTCGGCGGTGAGCAAGCGCCTGTCCGACCTGGAGGCTGCGGTCGACACGGCCCTGCTGTACCGCCACAGCCGCGGCGTGACGCTGACCCCCGCCGGCGAAAGCCTGCTGCACCACGCGCGCAACGTGCTGTTCGGACTGGAGCGCATGCAGGGTGAGCTTTCCGAGTACGCCGACGGCGTGCGCGGCCATGTGCGCATGCACGCCAACATCTCGGCCATCGTGCAGTTCCTGCCCGAGGACCTGGGCGCGTTCGCCCAGGCACACAGCCAGATCAAGATCGATCTGCAGGAGCACCTTTCGCCCGACGTGCTGCAGGCCGTGCACGAAGGCGCGGCGGATCTGGGGATCTGCAACGTACCCGCCACGGCCGCCCACGAAGGCCTGCAAAGCCGCCCCTACCGCAGCGACCGGCTGGTGCTGGTCGTGCCCCAGACGCACGCCCTGTCGACCCGCGCATCGATCCGCTTTGAGGAAGTGCTGGACTGGGACATCGTCGGGCTGCACGCGGGCAGCAGCATCAGCCTGGCCATGCGCCAGGCCGCCGCGCAGGCCGCGCGCCCGCTGCGCCAGCGCATCCAGGTCACCAGCCTGGACGCGATGTGCCGCATGATCGACAACGGCCTGGGCGTGGGCCTGCTGCCCGACCGGGCGTTTTCGCTGATGCGCGGCGTGGGGCAACTGGCCGCCGTGCCGCTGGACGAGCCCTGGGCCCGGCGCGCGCTGCGCCTGGTGGCGCGCGACTTCGAGGCCCTGCCCGTCACGGCACGGCTGCTGGTCGAACACCTGGCGCCCGCGCCTGCCGCGACGCCCGCCGAGGACGGCGACACCCCCACCTAGAATTCTCACCACCCCACTGAACCCAAGAAACGAGACTGCCATGGGACGCACCCTGTACGACAAGATCTTCGACGAGCACGTCGTCCACACGGAAGAGGACGGCACCGCCGTGCTCTACATCGACCGCCACCTGGTGCATGAGGTGACCAGCCCGCAGGCCTTCGAGGGTCTGCGCGAGGCGGGCCGCAAGGTCTGGCGCGTGAGCTCCATCGTGGCCACGGCCGACCACAACACTCCCACCACCGGTTGGGAGCGCGGCTACGACGGCATTGCCGACCCCATCAGCAAGGAGCAGATCGTCACGCTGGACAAGAACATCCAGGAGTCCGGTGCGGCGGCGTTCTTCCCGTTCCTGTCCAAGCGCCAGGGCATCGTGCACGTGATCGGCCCCGAGAACGGCGCCACCCTCCCGGGCATGACCGTGGTCTGCGGCGACAGCCACACCAGCACCCACGGCGCGTTCGGCGCGCTGGCCCACGGCATCGGCACCAGCGAGGTCGAGCACGTGATGGCCACGCAGACCCTGCTGGCCAAGAAGGCCAAGAACATGCTGGTCAAAGTGAATGGCAAGGTCGCCCCTGGCATCACGGCCAAGGACATCGTGCTGGCCATCATCGGCAAGATCGGCACCGCCGGCGGCACGGGTTACACGATTGAATTTGCCGGTGAAGCCATCCGCGACCTAAGCATGGAAGGCCGCATGACCGTGTGCAACATGGCCATCGAAGCCGGCGCGCGCGCGGGCCTGGTGGCAGTGGACGACAAGACGATCAACTACGTGAAGGGCCGCCCGCTCGCACCCACGGGCGTGGAGTGGGACCAGGCCGTGGCGTACTGGAAGACGCTGCACTCGGACGCGGACGCCAAGTTCGACGCGGTGGTGGAGTTGAACGCCGCCGAGATCGTGCCGCAGGTCACCTGGGGCACCAGCCCCGAGATGGTGCTGGGCATCGACGCCGTGGTGCCCGACCCGGACAAGGAGAAGGACCCGTCCAAGCGCGGCGCCATCGAGCGTGCGCTGACCTACATGGGTCTGCAGCCCGGCAAGCCGATGGATGACATCTTCGTGGACAAGGTGTTCATCGGCTCGTGCACCAACAGCCGCATCGAGGACATGCGCGAAGCCGCCGCCGTGGTGAAGAAGCTCGGCCAGAAGGTCGCCAAGAACATCAAGCTGGCCATGGTGGTACCTGGCTCGGGCCTGGTGAAGGAACAGGCCGAACGCGAGGGGCTGGATGCGATTTTCAAGGCCGCGGGCTTTGAATGGCGCGAGCCCGGTTGCTCCATGTGCCTGGCCATGAATGCCGACCGCCTGGAGCCCGGCGAGCGCTGCGCTTCCACGTCCAACCGCAACTTCGAAGGCCGCCAGGGCGCGGGCGGGCGCACGCACCTCGTGAGCCCCGCCATGGCCGCGGCCGCCGCCATCCATGGCCACTTCGTGGACATCCGCCAGTTCGCTTAAGGAGCCTCCCACCATGAACAAGTCTCTCGCCGCCCTGCTCGCGCTGGCCTTCGTGCTGGCCGGCTGCAACACCGTCAAGGGCATGGGCCAGGACGTGCAGCGCGCCGGCAGCGCCATCGAACGCGCCGCCAAGTAGGCCCCTCCACACCGCCATCCCAGGAGCTCCGCATGAAGAAAGCCCTCGCCTGCCTCGCCACCACGCTGCTGCTGGCCAGCCCCGCCCTGTCGTGGGCCGCCAACCGCGCCTGCGTCATCGAAGGCAGCATCACCTTCAGTGGCAAGACCACGCAGGTCAAGGACTGCATGGAATTCGCCGCCGGCGTGCCCGACGACCAGATCAAGGGCAGCTGCGGCGGCCTGGCGCAGATGTCCGCCCAACTGGGCGGCAAGCCCGGCAAGGTGAGCTACCTGCCGCAGTGCCCGCGCCCGGCCAGCGGCGCCTGCAAGGGGCTGATGGGTCAGCCCGTGGATGCCTACTACTACAACCTGACCGCCGATGCGCTGCAGGACAAGCGCAAGGCCTGCGAAACCTCCAGCGCACAGATCAAGGCCGGCACTTGGACCAACGGCCAGTAAGCCCGCGGGCCCCAACGCCACTTCTTTCCGGACACACCACCATGCAGAAATTCACCCTCCACAAGGGCCTCGTCGCCCCCATGGACCGCGAGAACGTCGATACCGACGCCATCATCCCCAAGCAGTTCCTCAAGTCGATCAAGAAGACGGGCTTCGGCCCCAACCTGTTCGACGAATGGCGCTACCTCGACAAGGGAGAGCCGGGCGTGCCCGAATCCCAGCGCAAGCCCAACCCCGACTTCGTGCTGAACCAGCCGCGCTACCAGGGCGCGAGCATCCTGTTGGCGCGCAAGAACTTCGGCTGCGGCTCCAGCCGCGAGCACGCGCCCTGGGCGCTGGACCAATACGGTTTTCGCGCCATCATCGCGCCAAGCTTCGCCGACATCTTCTTCAACAACTGCTTCAAGAATGGCCTGCTGCCCATCGTGCTGCCCGAAGCCACGGTGGACCAGCTGTTCAACGAAGCGGCCGCCTTCCCCGGCTACCAGCTCACCGTGGACCTGGAGCGCCAGGTGGTGGTGCGTCCCCAGGGCGAGGAGACCCCCTTCGACGTGGTGCCGTTTCGCAAGTACTGCTTGCTCAACGGCTTTGACGACATCGGCCTGACGCTGCGCCATGCCGACAAGATTCGCGCGTTCGAAGCCGCACGCCTGGCCAGCAAGCCGTGGCTGAGCCACACCATGGCCGCGTGACCCACCACCGGCCCTGACCGATTGATTACAAGCAAAATCAGCCTCTAGCGCTTGCCTATCAAGCGCCAATAGCTATCAAAACAGAAGTGAATGACCATGAAAATCGCAGTTCTGCCGGGTGACGGCATTGGCCCCGAGATCGTCGCCGAGGCCGTCAAGGTGCTCGAAGCCCTGGACCTGAAGCTGGAGATGGAGATTGCACCCGTGGGCGGCGCCGCCTACGAGGCCGCGGGCCACCCGCTGCCGGAGTCCACGTTGAATCTTGCCAAGAGTGCCGACGCCATCCTGTTCGGCGCCGTGGGCGACTGGAAGTACGACACGTTGGCGCGCCCGCTGCGCCCCGAGCAGGCCATCCTGGGCCTGCGCAAGCACCTGGGCCTGTTCGCCAACTTCCGTCCCGCGATCTGCTACGAGCAGCTCACGCACGCCTCCAGCCTCAAGCCCGAGCTGGTGGCTGGCCTGGACATCCTCATCATCCGCGAGCTGACCGGCGACATCTACTTCGGCCAGCCGCGCGGGCGTCGCACCGCCGCCGACGGCCACTTCCCCGGCGCCGAGGAAGCATTCGACACCATGCGCTACAGCAAGCCCGAGATCGAGCGCATCGCCCG
This sequence comes from Diaphorobacter sp. LI3, assembly GCF_022807955.1. NCBI lineage: Bacteria > Pseudomonadati > Pseudomonadota > Betaproteobacteria > Burkholderiales > Comamonadaceae > Diaphorobacter > Diaphorobacter sp. LI3. Next base: position 2,964,351 of record NZ_CP094346.1, read on the forward strand.
CGTCGCGTTCGAGGCCGCGCGCAAGCGCAACAAGAAGGTCACCAGCGTGGACAAGGCCAACGTGCTGGAAACCTTCCAGTTCTGGAAGGACGTCGTGACCGAGGTACACAAGGACTATCCCGACGTGGAGCTGCAGCACATGTACGTGGACAACGCGGCCATGCAGCTCGTGAAAGCGCCCAAGGCGTTCGACGTGATCGTCACCGGCAACATGTTCGGCGACATCCTCTCCGACGAAGCCTCCATGCTCACCGGCTCCATCGGCATGCTGCCCTCGGCCAGCCTGAACGATAAGAAGCAAGGCCTGTACGAGCCCAGCCACGGCAGCGCCCCGGACATCGCCGGCAAGGGCGTAGCCAACCCCCTGGCCACCATCCTCAGCGCCGCCATGATGCTGCGCTTCAGCCTGAACCAGGAAGAAGCCGCGCGCCGCATCGAAGCCGCGGTGCAGCAGGTGCTGGCCCAAGGCCTGCGCACGCCTGACATCTACAGCGACGGCACCACCAAGGTGGGCACGGCACAGATGGGCGATGCCGTGGTGAAGGCCCTCGCTGCCTGACGGGCAGCCTCCCGCACAACGCGACAGCGGCCCTTCGGGGCCGCTTTTTCGTGGCGCGCAAGCAGCACCAGCGGCCACGCGGCATCGCAAGTCCGGATCCGGCCAGACGCATCGCCCACGGGCCGGGAGACTCTTCCTTCACCCAACCCGAAGGAGCGTCCCATGTCCCACCAACCGTCCCTCTCCCAGCGCGTCGCCATCGTCACCGGCGCCAGCTCCGGCATCGGCCGCGCAGCGGCCCTGCTTTTCGCGGAGGCCGGTGCGGCCGTCGTCGTGGGCGCACGGCGCCAAGCGGAGCTGGACCAACTCGTCGCTGCCATCACCCAGCAGGGAGGGTCGGCTGCGGCAGTGGCCGGCGACGTGCGCGACGAGGCCTACGCACAAGCGCTCGTCGCCACTGCCGTGGAGCGTTTTGGCGGCCTCGATATCGCCTTCAACAATGCGGGCACCATGGGGCCGCTGCAACCCACGCCGGACGTGCAGTCGAGCGATTGGCGCGACACCCTGGAGACCAACCTCACCAGTGCCTTCCTGGGCGCCAAGCACCAGATTCCCGCAATGCTGGCGCGCGGAGGTGGTTCAATCATCCTCACCTCCACCTTCGTGGGGTATACCGCCGCATTTGCGGGCACGGCCGCGTATGCCGCGAGCAAGGCCGGCCTGATCGGCCTGACCCAGGCACTGGCCACGGAGTTCGGAGCGAAGGCCATCCGTGTGAATGCCTTGCTGCCCGGCGGCACCCTCACCCCCATGGCGCGCGCCATGAACGGAACACCCGAGGCGCTGTCCCAGGTCGCCCAACTGCATGCACTCAAGCGCCTGGCGCAGCCCCGGGAGATTGCCCAGGCCGCGTTGTACCTGGCGTCCGACGCGGCAACGTTCGTCACCGGAACAGCCATGCTGGTGGATGGCGGGGTGTCCATCCAGCGGGGATGACCGCAGCGCAGCGGTGATGGCGGCATGCCCAGCCATGGGCCTGCATGGGTTCCGCTACAATGCCCAGCTATGTTTGCCGCCCGCCCGTTCGCCCTGAACACCGCCTCTGCCGCCAAGGCACGCAAGGCTGCGCGCGCAATCACCAAAACCACGACCATTACGGGCTGATCCAGCTCCGGCATCGTCGTGCGCCCTCCCTGGCCTAGACGAGCCGGGGGCGGAAGAAAGCAGCCACCGGTCGCGTGCGTACTGTTTTTTACTTTGAAAGGGCGATGAAATGAGCAAGTTGGTAGGTTTGGTCGGCTGGCGCGGCATGGTCGGCTCGGTCCTGATGGACCGCATGGCGCAGGAAAAGGACTTCGATCTGATCGAGCCCCTGTTCTTCTCCACCTCGAACGCAGGCGGCAAGGCGCCCGCCCAGGCCAAGAACGAGACCACGCTGCAGGACGCGTTCGACATCGAACAGCTCAAGCGCTGCGACATCATCCTCACCGCACAGGGCGGCGACTACACCAACGAGGTGTACCCCAAGCTGCGCGCGGCCGGCTGGAACGGCCACTGGATCGACGCCGCCTCTGCCCTGCGCATGGAAAAGAACGCGGTCATCGTGCTCGACCCGGTGAACATGCCCGTCATCAAGAACGCACTGGCGAACGGCGGCAAGGATTGGATTGGCGGCAACTGCACCGTGTCCTGCATGCTGATGGGCGTGGGTGCGCTGTACAAGGCCGGGCTCGTCGAGTGGATGAGCACCCAGACCTACCAGGCGGCCAGCGGCGGCGGCGCGCAGCACATGCGCGAACTGCTGACGCAGTACGGCACGCTGAATGCCGAGGTGAAGGCCCTGCTCGACGATCCCAAGAGCGCCATTCTGGAAATCGACCGCAAGGTCATCGCCAAGCAGCGCAGCCTGTCGGGCGCGGAGACGGCCAATTTCGGCGTGCCGCTGGGCGGCTCACTCATCCCGTGGATCGACAAGGACCTGGGCAACGGCATGTCCAAGGAAGAGTGGAAGGGCATGGCCGAGACCAACAAGATCCTGGGCCAGGGGGAAGGCTTCAACACCGCCGCAGTGCCGGTGGACGGTTTCTGCGTGCGCGTAGGCGCCATGCGCTGCCACAGCCAAGCACTGACCTTCAAGCTCAAGAAGGATGTGCCCGTGGCCGACATCGAAGCCATGATCGCTGCCGACAACGACTGGGTGAAGGTGGTTCCCAATACGCGTGAGGCGACGCTGAAGGACCTGACTCCCGTGGCCGTCACCGGCACCATGACCATTCCCGTCGGCCGCATCCGCAAGCTGGCCATGGGTCCGGAGTATGTGGGCGCGTTCACCATCGGCGACCAGTTGCTGTGGGGCGCCGCCGAGCCGCTGCGCCGCATGCTGCGCATCCTGCTAGACGCCTGACGCAGATTCAACGCCACCTTCGGGTCTAGCCGTTCCGTTAAGGTGTTGCTAAGCCCTTGATTCAAGCCCCTCTGCTTCGGCACGAGGGGCTTCGTTTCTTTGGTCGCTATAAGGGACATGCTGAATTTCAAGCCCCTTTCCCTAGGCGTCGCGCTCGTGTGTGCCGCCAGCTTCCTCACTGCCTGCAACGACGAGCCCGCTCCGGACTTCAGGGGCAGCACTCCCGTGGCATACGGCAATCGGACTGTCTCTCTGAGCGTTGAGGCTTGGCGAGACAATGGCAGCCAGCCTTGTCGTGTCCTTATCAGAGGCGCTGAAGTAACAAATTGGGTCAAACCAACCGGTATTCTGCCGCGGATGACCCTAGCCCCGGCAGTAGTGCTGGCCTGCACAGGGCGGAGCCCGTACCTTTCCTCGGTGAGCGGCGAGGGTGAAGGGGGTGTAGCCGAATGGGAAGAGTCCTCGGGGCCTGAATCGGGAGCCCCCCTCTCTGTCTACCAAGTGCGAGTGAGCTCCCTGACTGCGGACCAAGCTCACCTCGAACTACGGGTCCTACGCGGCAAGTGACTCGCTTGCGTGAGCCACGGGGCCGGAGGGCTTGAGCGACCGAGCGGCAGGCGCGCGGCGTCTTTCGGGCGGTTCGGGAGTGAAATAGATGATGTCTTCGGGCGCTATGGGTCCGCGCGCCAGCCCCAGCCGCATTGCCGGCGTTTTCCCGTCCCGGCCAACCTCGCAGTAGTTGAAGTACGTCCGGAAGATGCCGAGCACCTTCACCAGGACTTCGGGGTTGTAGGCGCTCTTCCCGAACCAGAGACGTCGGTCGGTGTTGGCGCTGGCCACCGCGCGTTCTGCCAGCGTGAGGCCTCGCCGGACCTGCATAAAGAAGCGGTCGACAGCGGTAAGGGTGGCTTTCAGGTGCAGTAGCGCCTGGTGGCTAAGCTGGAGCCGACGCTTGTCCGGTTCGGTTTCGACCGGGTCGATATCGGTCAGCCAGCAAACGGATTTCTCAGGCTCACGCATCTCCGATATGGGATGGCGGAACCAGCGGTCCCCCCACTTGCCGATGGCAACCATGCGCGCCAGTTCTTCCTCGGCAGCCAGAAGTTCTGCAGCCTCAGGGGTTACCCCGTATTTCTCCGCTAAGCGCGCCAGACGCCGCTTGGTTGCACCAACCAGCGCGCGCTTCATGTCCACTGACATATCTTTGAGCACCTTGACATAGAAAGCGTCAGCCGTCCGGTCCAGAACCCTTTTCGGCACGGCCGTCAGAATGGCCGCACGTATGCCCGACTCCTGGTCTGTGAAGAAGCGAATCTTCTTGGCACGGCAGAGCAGTCGAGTGACAAGCTGGATGTGGGCGTACATCACCACTTGCTCATGCAGCAGCATGCCCTTTACGGGGGCACGGGATGAGTTCGCGGGGCCTTCACCATCTTCTATATCGGGGCGACCTAAGGCTGCGTCGTACGTCTCTTCGATGACCGATTCCATAGGCTTTCGGGAGGTACCTCCGCGAGGCGCCGCCCTCTCAGCCGCAGCATTCCAATCAGCCGGTAGCCAGACTCTCGCGTAGCGGCGAAACGCTCTGGCAAGTGCATGGTCGCCAAAGCGAACCATGTCCTTCTCTACGTCAGCAGAGTCCAGCGCAGGGTCAAAGTTGACGTTGACCCCGAACACATAGCCCGTAGCCTGGTCGGCCGTTGCAATGGACAGCAAAAGTGTGTTCTTTCGCACCTTCTTAGAGTGCCAGTTCACCACCAGCTTTTGCCGGTCAACCGACAGATATCTTGAGCCTAGGTCGTCGCGTCCCATGAGGGTTCGCTCACGCTCGCCGGCGAACATCTGGGCCTGCTCATAGAGGAAGTCGATGCGGTCGTATAGCTGGCTGGGGGAGATATCGAGGACCTTGATGATGCGCCGCAGCGGCATGGCGTTCATCAGATGCACCAAGATATCGCGATTGGAGTGACTGCGACGTTGGCGCTTGGTTGACCGGCCGCCGAAGGAGAACGCCTTCTTGCAGCCGACACACTTGAACCGGGGAGTTCCGTGGGCGTTGGTGCCGAAGCGAGTCACATTCTCAAGGGATGGCGCCCCCTCCGATAGAGAGCAGGCCTCGTTCGGACACTGCGGGAGTACTGGTTCAAGGTACTCCGACATGCGCATAAGCTCCTCGGCAATCGCCAAGTTGCTCTGCATAGGGGTGATTTCCTCGCACAGGCGGCACTTCAGTGCCGGCTGGTCCTTACCGGTAGCGACCACGGTGTAGTCGCCTGGGCCAACGGAAGAAGCTGGAGTACCGGCCCCGCCTCGGGCAACCGCAAGCTTGGGCGGTACGCCGAAGTTACCGCACTTGGGGTTCTTGCAGTGATTGACTTGAATACCCGCCGCGGCCGGCGGAAATCTAGGCGGCCACTTAGTCGGCTTTACTGAAGTTGGATGAGATTTTTCCTTGGACAAAGAAACGCCCTAGTCGTTGACTAGGGCGGAATTTTGAGCCATTACAGCTTTCTTAGCAACACTTTAACAGAACGGCTAGCCGCGGCAGGCGGGCGTTTTTCAGAGGGCTGGGGGCGCGCTTATTCCAGCGTGAGCTTCTGCTTTTGCACCACCTGCTTGTACACGCCGAACTCGGCCTTGATCTGCTCGGCGAACTGCTCGGGCGTGTTGGCGACGATGATCGAGTCGGTGTCCTCGATGCGCTTGCGTACGGCGGCATCTTCCAGCGCCTTCTTCACGCCGCCGTTGATCTTGTCCACCACCTCCTTGGGCAGGTTCTTGGGACCCAGAATGCCGTAGTAGGCCATGCGGTTCACCGGCTCCAGGCCCACTTCCTTGAAGGTGGGCACATTGGGCAGTGCCGCCACGCGCTGCGGCGCGGACACCACGATGGGCACGAGCTTGCCGCTCTTGATGAAGGGCAGCGCCGAGGGCAGGTTGTCGAAGATGATGGGCACCTGACCCGCCACGGTGTCGTTGAGTGCCGGACCCGCGCCGCGGTAGGGAATATGCGTGACGAAGCTGTTGGTGAGGCTCTTGTACAGCTCCATCAGCAGGTGGCCGATGCCGCCTGTGCCCGAGGACGCGTACGAGTACTTGCCGGGGTTCTTCTGGATCTCCGCCAGGAAGGACTTGTAGTCCTTGGCCGGGAAGCTGGGGTGCACCGCGATGATGTTGGGCGTGGCCGCGATGTTGATGATGGGCGTGAAGTCCGTGATCGGGTTGTACGGGATCTTGGAGTTGATGGCCGGATTGGCCGCCGTGGTGGACACGGTGGCCACGCCCAGGTTGTACCCATCGGGTGCTGCGCGCGCCGTTTCCTGCGCGCCAATCACGCCGCCGCCGCCGCCCCGGTTCTCCACCACCACCGACTGGCCGAGCGCGCGCGACAGTGGGTCGGCGATCACGCGGGCGATGATGTCGGTGGTGCCGCCGGGCGCGAAGGGCACTAGCAGCTTGACGGGCTTGTTGGGGTAGCCCTGGGCGAAGGCGGTGCCCGCGGTGGCCGCCAGCGCCAAAGCCAGCAGGTTGCGACGTTGCATGCGAAATCTCCTCATCAAATTGTGTTTGGTGGAAAAAACAGGGGGTAGGCGGCGATCCTACGGTGCCATGCCGCTTTGACCACCGCGGGCGCCGCGCTGATTTGTTGGGAGTTTCCCCAATCATTCGCGCCGCCGGCCTACAGCGCCACGGTATGCTGCGCGCCGTGAGTTATGTGCAGCTTCTTCTCCCGGATTTCTCGCTGATCCTGTTCGGCTACCTGCTGTGCCGCTACACGCCCCTCAACCGCTCCGTCTGGCAGCCGGTGGAAAGCCTGGTGTATTACCTGCTGTTCCCGGTGCTGCTGTTCCAGTCCATCGTCAAGAGCCCCATCAACGTGGGCGAGGCCACCGGCCTGGTGGTGGCCGGCGTGGGCACGGGCCTGTGCGGCGTGGTGCTGGCCTACAGCCTGCCGCACCTGCCCTGGCTGGGCAGGCACATCGACCGGCGCGACCACGCGGCGGCGGCGCAGGTGGCTTTCCGCTTCAACTCCTTCATCGTGCTGGCCCTGGCCGAGCGCCTGGCGGGTGCGCAAGGCCTGCTCATGGTGGCGGTGCTGATTGGCGTGTGCGTACCGCTGCTGAACGTGGCCGCCGTGTGGCCCATGGCGCGCGGCGGCCAGCAGGGCTTCGTGCGCGAACTGCTGCGCAACCCGCTGATCATCGCCACGGCGACGGGGCTGGCGGCCAACCTGCTGGGCTTTCGCATCCCGCCGTGGCTGGAGCCCACGGTGGGTCGCATCAGCGCCGCGTCGCTGGCGCTGGGGCTCATGGCGGCGGGCGCGGGCATGCAGTTCGGCCTGCTCACGCGCAGCAAGCTGCTGTCCGTGTCGGTGTTGACCATTCGCCACCTCGCGCAGCCGCTGATCGCCTGGGGGTTCGCGCATCTGCTGGGGCTGGACGCCATACAGACCTCGGTGCTGATGGCGTTCTGCGCCGTGTCCACCGCATCCACCTGCTATGTACTCGCCGCACGCATGGGCTACAACGGCGCGTATGTCGCAGGCCTGGTCACGCTGTCCACCGTGCTGGGGGTGGTGAGCCTGCCCTTCGCTCTGGGCTTGTTGCGTTGACGCTATTTAATTAATAGCTACTCGCGCTTGTTCTGCAAGCGTTGCAGGCCATTTCTATTCATTTTCCTGTGCCAGCGCCCAGGCCACATGCTCGCGCACCAGCGGGCTCGGGTCATCGGCGCGTGCGGCCAGCGCCGCGCGAACGACAGGGTCGCGGGTCGCGCGCAACGCGTTGCCCAGCGCCACGGCGATGTTGCGCAGCCAGCGCTCATGGCCGATGCGACGGATCGGGCCGCCCTCGGTCATGCGCAGGAAGGTTTCCTCGTCCCATGTAAACAGATGCACGAGCTGCTGCCCCACCAGCCCCGCGCGCACATCGAAATCGGGCAGGCTGCTGGTCTGCGCGAACTTGTTCCACGGGCAGATGAGCTGGCAGTCGTCGCAGCCATAGATGCGGTTGCCCATGAGCGGACGCAACTCCAGCGGAATGGGCCCGGCGTGCTCGATGGTGAGGTAGGAGATGCAGCGGCGCGCATCCAGGCGGTACGGCGCGATGATGGCCTGCGTGGGGCAGACATCGATACATGCCTGGCAACTGCCGCAGTGGTGGGTGACGGGCTCGGTGGGTTCGAGGGGCATGTCCACATAGATCTCGCCCAGAAAGAACATCGAGCCGGCCTCGCGGCTCAGCACCAGCGTGTGCTTGCCGCGCCAGCCCTGGCCGCTGCGGCGCGCAAGCTCGGCCTCCAGCACCGGCGCCGAGTCGGTGAACACGCGGTGGCCAAAGGGCCCTACTGCCTCGGCGACGCGGTCGCTGAGCTTTTGCAGCCGCGCGCGCAGCACCTTGTGGTAGTCGCGTCCCCGGGCGTAGACGGAAACCACCGCCTCGGTGGGTCGCGCCAGCCGGCCAAGTTCAATGGCCTGCCAGCCTTCGGAGGCTTCCAGCGCCATCGCGCGCGGCAGGTAGTCCATGCGCGCGGTGATCACGCTCACGGTGCCGGGCACCAGCTCCGCCGGGCGGGCACGCTTCAGGCCATGCGCCGCCATGTAATGCATCTCGCCATGGAACCCTTGGGCCAGCCATTGCATCAATCCGGGCTCGGCGGAGGACAAGTCCACGCCGGCCACCTTGATTTGGGAAAATCCCAGCTCGCGGGCCCAGCCTTGTATTTGAGGAACGAGTTGACTGCTGCACACCATCAACACCCGATTGTAGAAACGCCGCACTGCCTGTCGCTGCAATGGAAGGACGAGGAGGACACGGCACGCTTCGCCGTGCGCCTGGCCGCGCAGCCCGGCCTGCGCAATGCCTTCATCGCCCTGCACGGCGACCTGGGCGCAGGCAAGACCACGCTGGTGCGCCACCTGCTGCGCGCCCTGGGCGTGCAGGGGCGCATCAAGAGCCCGACCTACGCCGTGGTCGAGCCGCACCAGGCACCAGGACTGAACATCTGGCACTTCGACTTCTACCGTTTCAGCGACCCGCGCGAGTGGGAAGACGCAGGCTTTCGCGACATCTTCGCCAGCCCCGGCCTGAAGCTGGCCGAGTGGCCTGGCCATGCAGGAACCCTCATCCCGCCTGCGGATATTGCTATTCACATTGAAGCGGAGGATGATTCAGCCCGGCACGTGACGCTGCGAGCCCACACGCCCCATGGCAGCGCCATACTGCAAGGACTGGACACCCCATGAGCGATGCCCGCCGCCCTTCCCCCCTTCACAGCCGCCGCACCCTGCTGCGCGCGGGTAGCCTGGTACTGCTGCTGGGCACGCAGCAGATCGCGCGCGGCGCCACCATCGTCGCGGTGCGTGTCTGGCCCGCGCCCGACTATTCACGGGTGACCATCGAATCGGACCGCGCGCTCACGGCCCGCCAGACCTTCGTGGACACGCCGCCGCGCCTGGCGGTGGACATCGAGGGCATCGACCTCAACCCCTCGCTGCGCGAACTGGTCGCCAAGGTGCGCGCAGACGACCCCAACATCGCCGGCATCCGCGTGGGCCAGAACGCGCCCGGCGTGGTGCGCCTGGTGGTGGACCTGAAGCAGGCGGCGCGACCGCAGGTCTTCACGCTGCAGCCCGTGGCCGCGTACCAGCACCGGCTGGTGTTCGACCTGTATCCCGCGCAGCCGCCCGACCCGCTGGAGGCACTGATCGCCGAGCGGCTGCGCGACGCCACCGCGCCGCTGCCCGGCAGCGCGGGTACAGGGCGCGCCATGGCAGCCACCCCATTGACGGACCCGCTGGGTGACCTGATTGCACGGCATTCCGCACCGCAGGCCATGCCCCCTGCCCTGCACGTGCCGGGCACGGCGGTGGCAACCGCACCCGTGGCGCCGGCACCCGCCGCCCCGGCGCGCCCTGCCGCGCCCGCCACCCCGCCTACGACGGCCCGCGCGGCGTATTCCACCGACCGCCTCATCATCATCGCGCTGGACCCCGGCCACGGCGGCGAAGACCCGGGCGCCATCGGACCGCGCGGCACGCGCGAAAAGGACGTGGTGCTGAAAGTGGCGCACCTGCTGCGCGACCGCATCAATGCCACGCAGGTGGGCGGCAACCCCATGCGCGCCTTTCTCACGCGCGACGGTGACTTCTTCGTGCCGCTGGCGGCGCGCGTGGACAAGGCGCGGCGCGTGCAAGCGGACCTGTTCGTGTCCATCCACGCCGACGCCTTCACCACCCCGTCGGCACGCGGCGCCAGCGTGTTCGCGCTGAGCCAGGGCGGCGCGTCCAGCTCGGCCGCGCGCTGGCTGGCCAACAAGGAGAATGAGGCCGACCTGATCGGCGGCGTGAACCTGGGCGCACAACAGGACCGCCATGTGCAGCGCGCGCTGCTGGACATGAGCACCACGGCGCAGATCAACGACAGCCTGAAGCTCGGCAGCGTGCTGCTGGGCGAGATCGGCGGCATGGCCAAGCTGCACAAGCCGCGCGTGGAGCAGGCGGGCTTTGCCGTGCTCAAGGCGCCCGACATTCCCAGCGTGCTGGTGGAGACGGCCTTCATCAGCAACCCCGAGGAAGAGTCCAAGCTGCGGTCCGCCGCGTATCAAGAGCAGTTGGCCGACGCGCTGATGCGCGGCATCGTCCGATACTTCGCGAAAAACCCGCCGCTGGCGCGCAGCCGCACCGTCTGAGCAGCGCGGCCGTGCCGGCGGCCAGGAGACCGCCATGGCACTGTCCCACGCCCAGTCCTGCGAAGTCGTCAGCCTCCGGCCCCTGGGGCCGCGCCTGCACGACACGCCCACCAGCGCCCTCATCAAGGCCGGCCAGCTGGAAGTGATCCGCGTGGTGCTGCCCGCCGGTAAAGAGCAGCACCAGCACGACGCACCGGGCGAAATCACGCTGCTGTGCCTGGAGGGCGAGGTGCTTTTCCAGGCCGGCGCGCAGTCGCACACCCTGCGCGAAGGCGACTTCCTGCACCTGGTGCCGCGCATTCCGCATGTGCTGCGGGCGCTGCAGGACGCCTCGCTGCTGGTGACGATCTGTCTCGCGCCGGGTTAAGGCCGAGGGCCGCCGCGTCCTACACGCGCCGGCAAGACGGGCCTACACCGGCGCAGGGCCGGCGGGGTGACAGTTGAGTCACGGCCCCACACCGGGGTCTGTTGACCATAAGGAGCCACCATGCAATACCGCCACCTTCTCTCCGCCGCCGCCTGCGCAGCCGCCCTGGGCCTGGTGGGCTGCTCGTCCAATCCCACCAACGCCCAGATCGGCACCGGTGTCGGCGCCGTGGCTGGCGGCGCACTCGGTAGCGCCGTGGGCGGCACGGCCGCCACCATTGGCGGCGCCGCTGCCGGCGCGCTGATCGGCCACGAACTGGGTGAAGACCGGGACCGCGATCGCCGCCGTTGACGGCCCGCCTGAGAGCCTCACCATGCAGAACGCCACCCCTCTCGCGAGGCGGTGGCGTTTTATATGGAATATGGCCCTAACGCGCTTCTAGCAAGCGCCACTAGCTATCTATTCAATAGCAACCGCAGTTCCTTGAGCCTTGCGCCCGGCGCGCCATGCGCCAAAGATGGCAATCAGGCCGGGGATGAAGATCATGGCCCAGATGATCTTGTCCAGATGCCGCTGCACCCAGGCCATGTTTCCAAAGAAGTACCCCGCGGTGCAGATGCCCACGACCCACAGTACCGCACCACCGACGTTGTAGGCCGTGAACTTGCCCCGCCCCATGGCCGCCACGCCGCCCACGAAGGGAGCGAACGTGCGGATGAAGGGCATGAAGCGCGCCAGCACGATGGTGATGCCGCCATAGCGCTCATAGAACGCATGGGCCTGGTCGAAGGCCTTCTTGTTGAACCAGCGCGAGCTTTCCCACTGGAATACCTTGGGTCCGAAATAGCGCCCGATGCTGTAGTTGCACTGGTCGCCCAGGATCGCCGCAGCCAGCAGAACCGCGCAGGCCAGCGGGAAATTCATCAGCCCTGCACCGCTGAGCGCCCCCACCACGAATAGCAGCGAGTCACCCGGCAGAAAGGGCATGACCACCACGCCCGTCTCCACGAACACGATGATGAACAGCAGCGCGTACACCCAGGGGCCATAGCTGGCCACGAAGGCGGCGAGATGCTTGTCCACATGCAGGATGAAATCGATCAGGAACGCAAAGACTTCCAAAACACAAACCTCCCGTTGGCGAAGTGCGCCGTAATGTACCCGCGCCCCCAATGCCCCTGGTTGCACCACACCACCATTGGCAATTGCTCACACTTGTTGGCAAATGGCAAACAAACCGCGGGGCACACTTCACACTGCCGCGCCATAGTGCACCCACGGCGTGCGCACCGCGCCGCACCTCATTACAAGACCATTTTCCCGAAAGGAACCGCCATGACCGTCCTCCGCCACAGCCGCCTGATCGCCACTGCCGCACTGCTCACGGGCGCCCTTGCACTGGGCGGCTGCGCCCACCGGCCCAGCAACGCACAGATCGGCACGGGCGTCGGCGCCGTGGCCGGCGGCCTGGTGGGCAGCGCGGTGTTCGGCTCCACGCTGGGTACCGTGGGCGGCGCCGCCGCCGGCGCGCTGATCGGCAACGAGGTCGGCCGCAACAACGACCGCGGCTACCGCCACCGCCACTGACCCTTACAGCACCCGCGGTCGCATCGCCACCTAAAATCCCCGCGTGACCGCACAGCCTTCCGACACCGCCCTCGCCCCCGCGCCCCGGCGCCCCATCCGCGACCTGCCCGACGAGCTCATCAGCCAGATCGCCGCGGGCGAAGTGGTGGAGCGCCCCGCGTCTGCCGTGCGCGAACTGGTGGACAACGCCCTGGATGCGGGCGCCACCCAGATCACCGTGCGCCTGCTGGCCGGCGGCGTGCGCCTGATCGCCGTGGAGGACGACGGCAGCGGCATCCCGCAGGATGAGCTGCCGGTGGCCCTGCGCCGCCACGCCACCAGCAAGATCACCAATCTGCACGACCTGGAATCGGTCGCCACCATGGGTTTTCGCGGCGAGGCGCTGGCCGCCATCGCGTCGGTGTCCGAGATGGCGCTGCTGTCGCGCACCGCGCAGCAGGCCAGCGCCTTTCTGCTGGATGCGCGCAGCGGCGAACTGCGCCCCGCGGCACGCAGCCGTGGCACGACCGTGGAGGTCAAGGAGTTGTTCTTCTCCACGCCCGCGCGGCGCAAATTCCTCAAGACCGACGCGACCGAGCTCGCCCACTGCATCGAGGCCGTACGCCGCCATGCGCTGGCGCGGCCCGATGTGGGCTTTGCCATCTGGCACGAAGGCAAGCTGGTGGAGCAGTGGCGCGCCACACTGGCTCCCGCTGCCACTGCGGACGAGGGCGAACGCCAGCAGGCCCTGCAGCAGCGCCTGAGCGACGTGCTGGGCGAGGACTTCATTCGCGACTCCGTACCTGTGCACCTGCGCCTGGGCGCGGTCACGGTGACGGGCCGCGCCGGGCTGCCCGACGCGGCCCGTTCGCGTGCAGACCAGCAGTTCTGCTACGTGAACGGCCGCTTCGTGCGCGACAAGGTGCTCACGCATGCTGCGCGCAGCGCCTACGAGGACGTGCTGCACGGCCACAAGCAGCCGGTGTACGCACTGTACATACAGATCGACCCGCAGCGTGTGGACGTGAACGTGCACCCGACCAAGATCGAGGTGCGCTTTCGCGACAGCCGCGAGGTGCACCAGGCCGTGCGCCACGCGGTGGAGAACGCTCTGGCGGCGCCGCGCGCGCAGGCGCTGGCGGCTGCCGCCGCTTCAACTTCTGTAGCGCCTGCCGCTCCATCCGTGGGCGATTCAGATAGAAACCCGGCTCATCCCCCCTATTGGCAAGCGCAATCAGCTATCAAATTTGAAGAGCGCGCAGGCCACAAGGTCTCTGACCTGCAAGCTCTATGGGGCACATCCACGGCTGCGCCACCGCCCGGTATGCCGGCAACCACCGCCATGGCACCGGTCGCTCCAGGCGCGCCCACGGCGCCGTCCTTCTCGCCCGCCAGCGCGGCTCCATTGGCTGCCGTCGACATGGCGACTGCGCACGTCGAGGATGGACACACCTGGCCGCTGGGCCGCGCCTTGGCGCAGGTCCATGGCGTGTATATCCTGGCCGAAAGCGCGCAGGGCTTGGTGGTGGTGGACATGCATGCGGCGCACGAACGCATCGTGTACGAGCGGCTCAAGGCCCAGGTGGACCAAGGTGCACGCATCGCCAGCCAGCCACTGCTCATCCCCGCCACCTTTGCCGCCACCCCCGAAGAGGTGGCGACCGCCGAGGCGCATGCCGACACGTTGGCCCGGCTGGGACTGGAGGTCGTGCCGTTCTCGCCGCGCACCCTGGCCGTGCGCGCCGTGCCCACCACGCTGGCCCAGGGCAACCCCGTGGAGCTGGCGCGCAGCGTGCTGGCTGAGCTGGCCACCCATGACGCCAGCACCGTGGTGCAGCGCGCGCAGAGCGAGATCCTTGCCACCATGGCCTGCCATGGCGCCGTGCGGGCCAATCGCCGGCTGACGCTGGACGAGATGAACGCCCTGCTGCGCCAGATGGAAGTCACCGATCGCTCCGACCAGTGCAACCACGGCCGCCCCACCTGGCGCCAGCTCAGCATGAAAGAGCTGGACGCGCTGTTCCTGCGCGGGCGCTGAGCGCATCCACACACCCTCTCACGCCGCTACCACCCAGCGGCATTCCCTTCTCCCCCGACTGCCTTGCACTGCCAGCGCTGCTTTGGCGGTGCCCAGGGCGGCGCAGCCGTGCCCCAGGTCAAACCGTTGCGCAATCCCGCGCAACAGGGCATTCGCCACTGACTTCGCACCAAAAGCGCGCAAGAAAACGCACCAGCAACGCGCGACAACCCCGAAAACCTGTCCCATTGCGAGGCATCAAATCCAAAATGGTGCATAACCACATGTCTTTTTGACATAATTCGATGCTGCATTGCCGCATCGCTAAATTTCCCTTGAGCAGAAAGTCCTTATGAAGCACCAATCCGTGGGCCATTTCCTTGAACAGGTTGCACAGCGCAACCCCGGCCAGCCTGAATACCTGCAAGCCGTGACCGAGGTCATGGAAAGCCTGTGGCCGTTCATCGAAAAGAACCCGCGCTATGCCGAGCAAGGCCTGCTGGAGCGCCTGGTGGAGCCCGAGCGGGTGGTGATGTTCCGCGTGTCCTGGTTCGACGATCACGGCAATGTGCATATCAACCGCGGCTATCGCATCCAGCACAGCATGGCGATCGGCCCTTACAAGGGCGGCCTGCGCTTTCACCCCTCGGTCAACCTGTCGGTGCTGAAGTTCCTGGCCTTCGAGCAGACCTTCAAGAACGCGCTGACCACGCTGCCCATGGGCGGCGGCAAGGGTGGCTCGGACTTCGACCCCAAGGGCAAGAGCCCGGCCGAAGTCATGCGCTTTTGCCAGGCCTTCGTGACGGAGCTGTTCCGCCACGTGGGTCCCGACACCGACGTGCCCGCGGGTGATATCGGGGTGGGCGGCCGTGAGGTCGGTTTCATGGCGGGCATGTACAAGAAGCTGGCCAACAACGCCGCCAGCGTGTTCACGGGCAAGGGCCTGGCCTTCGGCGGCTCGCTGATCCGCCCCGAGGCCACCGGCTACGGCACGGTGTACTTCGCCGACGAGATGCTCAAGACCCGCGGCCGCAGCTTCGACGGCCTGCGCGTGTCCGTGTCCGGCTCGGGCAACGTGGCCCAGTACGCCGTGGAAAAGGCCATGCAACTCGGCGCCAAGGTCATCACCGTGTCGGACTCCAGCGGCACCATCATCGACGAAGACGGCTTCACCCCCGAGAAGCTGGCCATCCTGATGGACGTAAAGAACCACCATTACGGCCGCGTGAGCGACTACGCCGCCCGCACCGGTGTGAAGTTCGAAGCCGGCGTGCGTCCCTGGCATGTCAAGGTGGACGTGGCTCTGCCCTGCGCTACGCAGAACGAACTGGACGAGAACGACGCCAACACCCTCATCAAGAACGGCGTGCTGTGCGTGGCTGAAGGCGCCAACATGCCTTCGACCAACGAGGCAGCCAAGCTGTTCGAGCAGGCGGGCGTGCTGTACGCACCGGGCAAGGCCAGCAACGCCGGTGGCGTGGCCACCTCGGGCCTGGAAATGAGCCAGAACGCGATGCGTCTGTCGTGGACCCGCGACGAAGTGGATGCGCGCCTGCTCCAGATCATGCAGGGCATCCACGCCGCCTGCCTGCAATACGGCAAGCGCGCCGATGGCAGCGTGAGCTACATCAACGGTGCCAACGTGGCTGGCTTCGTGAAGGTGGCCGACGCCATGCTGGCGCAAGGCGTGGTCTGATACTCCTGCGCAGGCCCCGCGCCTGCGGCACACCGCGCAAGCCGGCCCCTGGGCCGGCTTTTTTTTAGCGCTTGGCCGTCAGCAACAAGCCGCCTGCTCCCATGAAGAAGCCACCTGTGGCACGGTTCAGCCGCACCACGCCGCGCTGCGTGCGAATCACGCGGCGGATCTGCCGCCCGCACGTGGCATACACCGCTGTGGCCACGAATTCCGCCATCAGGTAGATGCTGCCCAGCACCAAGAACTGCCGCGCCGCGGGCTGTGCCGGATCGATGAACTGCGGGAAGATGGCCGCAAAGAGGATGATGGCCTTGGGGTTGGTGATGCCCAGCAGGAACTCCTGTGCCATCAGGGCGCGCACCGAGGCGCGCGCGGGTGCGGGTGCCTCATCTCCTTCGACCAGCGCCGCGCCACCGAACTCCCGGCTGCGCCATGCGCGCCAGCCAATCCAGAACAGATAAACGGCGCCGGCCCATTTGACGGCCGTGAATGCGGCCTCCGAAGCCAGCAGCATGGCCCCCAATCCCACGGCCGAGACACTGAGGAAAATGGCGAATGCGGCCACCCGCCCCACGGTCGCGATCAGCGCGGCCGCGACACCGGCGCGGATGCCGTTGTTGAGCCCGCAGAAATTGTTGGGGCCGGGCGTGAGCGCAATGGCAACGGCGGCGGGGGCAAACAGCAGGGCTTCCACGACAACTCCTTGCGCCAGCAGGCGCGGAAAAAGGTGCGCCAGTTTATTCCGGCAGTACCACCCGGTGGCGCCAGGGCAGATCGCCCAACGCATCGTAATGCGCCACTACTAACACGCGCCCAGCGGTGCGGGGTGCACTTGCCTCCCGCTGCAGCGCCTGCAGCAGGTAGGCAATGGACGCCTTGTCCAGGCCGGCCAGCGGCTCATCCAGCAATGTCAGTGGGGCGCCGCTGGCCAGTTCACCGGCCATCAGCACCTTGCGCTGGCTGCCTGCGGAAAGCTGGTGCATGGCCTTGTGCAAATGCCCGGCAATGCCCCAGCCCACGACGTGGGCGTGCCAGTCCTCCTCGGACCAGCGCGCATGGACCGTGCGCAGCCCGGCGGCCCAGTCCCGCGCCGTCATCGCCTGCGGCCACGGCGCGCGCGGGTCGCGCCAAAAGACCTGTGCCCGGTATTGCGCAGGATTCTGCGTCGCGCTCGTGCCATGCAGCAGCATCCGCCCGGCCTGCGGCGCCCACTCTCCGGCCATCAGGCGCAACAGGCTGGTCTTGCCCGCCCCGTCCCCACCCTGCACCAGCACCAGGCCTGCGGGAAAATCCGCGCTCCAATGCTGGAACAAGGGCCGTTGCGCAAAGCCGAAGCAGATCCCGTCGGCCCGCAACGCGGGCGGGGATGCAATAGGCTCGGGGCACTTCAGCATGATTTCTCCTGAAGAAACAGCGCCCGCATCACAGGGCTGGGTTGTCGCATGACTTTGCATTTTCTGGATTTTGACTACAGCGAGGATGAGGAAGGCACGGCCACCTGGGATGCCGTGGCCAGCGTGCCCACGGATCGCCTGCCCGAGCTGCTAGCGGAGATTACAGCGCTGCTGGACTGGGCGCACACCGAGTTCGGCGCTCTGCGCGGCCCGGTCGAGACGGGAGGACTGTGGGACTACGACCTGCATTGCGAGCGCGACGGGTTGCCCTTGCTGGCGCTGGGGTTCGACATCCACGAACGGCAAATTCATCCACGACCACAATCCCAGCCCCAGGCGTGGGTGACCTTGACGCTGACCCTCAGTGGTGGCCCGGCCTTTGCAGCGGCGTTCGTGGACCGCTTCGGCGCCGCGTAACCCAGCGACTCTTCCGCCCTACACTGGCGCATGGCAAGGTCCACCAACGCTCAGAAAAAACCCCAGGACATGCGCCACCTGATGAGGGAACTGGCGCCGTTCCTGCGTCCCTATCGGATACACCTCGCTGGCGCGATGGCGTTTCTGCTGCTCGCCGCCTTGGCAACGCTGGCCTTTCCCACGGCCCTGCGTCAATTGATCGATGGTGCGATTAGCGCTGCCACCCCGGGGGGAAAGGGCGTCGGCGCACCGGCCTTGCGCACGCACTTTGCAGTGCTGTTCGCGGTCGCCGTGGCACTTGGATTGGCGTCGGCCGCACGCTACTACCTCATGAGCTGGCTGGGCGAACGCGTCACGGCAGATCTGCGCAACGCCGTCTACGCACACGTGCTGCGGCAGAGCCCGGAGTTCTTTGAAACCACGCAAACGGGGGAAGTGCTGTCGCGCCTCACGGCCGACACGACACTGGTGCAGACCGTCGTGGGCTCATCGCTGTCCATGGGGCTGCGCAATGCCGTGCTGGGCGCCGGGGCGCTGGGCATGCTGATCTGGAGCACACCCTACGTGATGGCGCTCGCCTTCGGGGCCATCGTCGCCATCGTGCTGCCGTCGATGTGGATCGGACGGCGTGTACGGCGTCTGTCACGCGCAAGCCAGGACCGCGTGGCAGATGCCAGCGCCATCGCCGCAGAGGTGTTGGGCGCCATTCCCGTGGTGCAAAGCTACACCGCAGAAGCGCGCGAGGCCGCCCGCTTCGCGGCGGCTACGGAGAGTGCGCTGCGTGCAGCCCTGCGCCGCAGCGGCGCCCGTGCAGCGCTGATGGCCTTCATCATCATTGCCAGCGCCGCGCTGTTGCTGTGGGGGTTGTATCTCGGAGCCCAGGCGGTCCTTGCAGGGACGCTCTCGGCCGGGCAACTGGGGCAGACCATTCTCTATGCGATGTTTCTCGCGGGTGCCGTAGCCGTGCTGGGCGAGGTCTATGGCGACCTGTTGCGCGCCGCGGGTGCGATGGAGCGGCTGATGGAACTGCTCGCAACACGCCCCACGCTTGCCGCACCATCCCGGCCCGCCATGCCGCGGGCCACAGACCTTTCGATCGAGTTCACGGGCGTAGGCTTCTCCTATCCCTCGCGCCCCGTGCCACCCGCGCTGCGCCACTTCGACCTGCGCCTGCTGCCAGGAGAAACCGTTGCGTTGGTGGGCAGCAGCGGCGCCGGCAAGTCCACCGTCTTTCAATTGCTGCAACGCTTCTACGACGTGAGCGAGGGCCGCATCACGTTGGGTGGCGTGGATTTGCGCGACATGGACCCGCAGGTGCTGCGAAGCCACATTGGCGTGGTTCCGCAAGACGCCGAGATTTTTTCCGCATCGGCCCTGGACAATATCCGCTATGGCGATCCGCAGGCGAGCCGGCACGCGGTGGAAGCAGCGGCACGCGCCGCATTTGCCCATGAATTCATCGACGCGCTGCCGCAGGGGTACGACACCTTTCTCGGCGAGCATGGCGTGCGCCTCTCAGGAGGCCAACGCCAGCGCATTGCCATAGCCCGCGCGCTGCTGAAGAACGCCCCCGTACTGCTCCTGGACGAGGCCACAAGCGCCCTGGACGCGCACAGCGAGCGTGCCGTGCAGCTTGCGCTGGACACCGCGCTTCGCCAGCATTCCCGCCAACGTATTACCCTGGTCATCGCCCACCGGCTGGCCACCGTCCAGCATGCGGACCGCATTGTGGTCATGGACCATGGAAGCATGGTCGAGCAGGGGCGGCATGAGGGCTTGCTGCATCAGGGCGGCGTCTATGCCCGCTTGGCAGCGCTGCAGTTCTCGCGTTGAAGGGTCATTGGGGGCGGCGCCGACGCGCTAGAGCCAGCCAGAGCCAGAACCCTAGTGCAGAGGCTCTTTCGCTGCCTGCGGCAACGCCAGCGGCAGCACTGCAATACCCTCATCCAGCAGCTCGGCGGTTTCCTGGGGCGTCGCTTGGCCGCGTATGCCGCGCTCTTCCGTCTCGCCGTAGTGCATGCGGCGTGCCTCGGATGCGAAGCGGTCTCCCACGTCCTCGGTCTGCGCCATGACCCGGCGCGCCATGGCAAGCCATGCGGCCTGAAAGGCAGCGGATACCCCCTCTGGCGGAACGGGAGCGGGAGCCGTCGCAGCGGCTTCCCGCGATGTGGAGGCCCCGGTGCTCAGGTTCAACCGGGGAGCGCTGACCCCCTTGCGCACCTGCGAGTCTCCGCACATCGGACACTGCACCAGGCCACGGGCCTGCTGGCTGTGAAAGACGCCCTCACTCGCAAACCAGCCTTCAAACGTGTGGTCGAGCGAACACAGCAGGTCGAGTACCTTCAAGGCCAACCCTCATCAGTCCTCGGCGGCGCTGCGGTCGCGGCGACGCATCAGGTAGCGGTAGACGAACCCCGGAAATGCCAGCGTCACGAACAACGCCCCGGTGACCGCGTAGAACTCCCAGCCCTGGGGCGAAATCTGCCCCGCCCGTTTTTCGAGCGCCAACGCCAGACCACCGACCAGGAAGTACAGCAACACCAATTCCAGCGCGCGGACGAAGAAGGGTTTGCCTTCCCGGGCGCGCGCGCCGACGACCAGCCACCGGTCATTGATGAAAGGGAGATTGGCCGCCACAAGGGCGGCCAAAATTACCAGCCAGATGGCCCCCGTCTGGGTCATGGCATCCGCGACGCCCGGTCAGGTGGCGAGGGCGCGCACGATGGCATCGGCGCACAGGGCCATGAGCCCACCCGGCAGCAGTCCCAGGACCAGGACCAGAGCGCCATTGATGGTCAGCACCACACGCACGTCCAACGGTGCGGACACGCTGGTAGCAGTCAATGGTGCGTCGAAGTACATCACCTTCACCACGCGCAGGTAGTAGAACGCGCCGATCAACGACATCATGACGGCGAATACCGCCAAGGCGATGTGCAGTACCTGCCCGGACGCGACCAGCGCTTGCAGCACGGCCAGCTTGGCATAGAAACCGACCAGCGGCGGAATGCCGGCCATCGAGAACAGACACACGGCCATCACGCCTGCGTACAGCGGGCTGCGCTGGTTCAGACCGGCCAGGTCGGAAATTTCTTCGCTTTCAAAACCTTCGCGCGCCAACAGCAGGATCACACCGAAGGCCGCCAACGTGGTGAGCACATAGGTCACCACGTAGAACATGGCGGAGCTGTAGGCGTTCTCCACAGCGGTGGCGTCCACGTTGCCATGCACCACACCCGACATCAGGCCCAGTAGCACGAATGCCATCTGCGAGATCGTCGAGTACGCCAGCATGCGCTTGAGATTGGTCTGCATGATCGCAGCCAGGTTACCCACCAGCAGCGACCCGATGGCCAGTACCGCGAGCATCTGCTGCCAGTCGATGGCCAGCGGCAACAGGCCGTCCACCAGCAGGCGGATGGTCATGGCGAACGCGGCCAGCTTGGGGGCGCTACCGATGAACAGCGTCACGGCCGTCGGCGCGCCCTGGTACACGTCAGGCACCCACATATGGAACGGAACCACGCCCATCTTGAAAGCCAGCCCGGCGACCACGAACACCAGACCGAACACCAGTACCTGGTGACGGATCTGCCCCGCGTTAATGGCCTTGAATACCTGGCCGATGTCCAGCGAACCGGTGGCGCCGTAGAGCATGGACAGGCCATACAGCAGGAAGCCGCTGGCCATGGCGCCCAGTACGAAATACTTCATCGCGGCCTCGGTGGCCGTGGTGTTGTCGCGCCGCAGGGCCACCAGGGCATAGCTGGAGAGCGTGAGCAGTTCCAGGCCCAGATAGATCAGCAGGAAGTTGTTGGCCGAGATCAGCACGAACATCCCCAGCAGAGCGAGCATGGTCAGAGTAAACAACTCACCACCACGCAGCATGTCGCGGTCCGCGGCATAGGGACGGCCATAAACGAGCAGGACCATCACAGCCACGGTCGCGAAGCACTTGAGCCAATTGCCCATGGCATCGCTGACCACCATGTTGCCCCAGGCATAGAAGGTGTTGCCACTGCTCGCGTACATGGCCTGGAGCGCCGCCACCACCGCCAGGGTGAGCATGGTGAGCACGTAGGTTCCCGTGCGGCGCGCGCTGCTGACGCCCAGATCCACCAGGGCAATCACGCAAGCCATGACCAGCAGCACGATCTCGGGATAAATCGCCAGCCAGCTGATGTTGTCAATCATCTCGTATCTCTCGGTTCAGTCTGGTCAGTTGAGCTTGGATTGCGCCACATGCTTGAGCAACTCTGCCACGGACACATCCATCACGTCCGTGAAGGGCTTGGGATAGACGCCCATGTACAGCACGGCAATCGCCAGCAATCCCAGCACAAGGAATTCCCGTCTGCCAATATCCGTCAGGCCGCGCACGTTGTCGTTCGTGACGGGGCCCAGGTAGACGCGCTTGTACATCCATAGCGAATAGCTGGCGCCCAGGATCAACGCCAACGCCGCACCAAGACCGACCCAAAAGTCGAACTTCACGGCGGCGATGATGACCATCCATTCACCGACGAAGCCCGCCGTAGCCGGCAGCCCGCAATTGGCCATGGTGAACAGCAGCGCAAAGGCCGCGAACTTGGGCATGGTGTTGACCACGCCGCCATAGGAAGCGATCTCGCGCGAATGCACGCGGTCGTACAGCACGCCAATGCACAGGAACATAGCGCCGGACACGAAGCCGTGCGCAATCATCTGGACCAGGCCGCCCGACACACCCATGTCATTGAAGACGAAGAAGCCCAGCGTGACAAAGCCCATGTGCGCAACCGACGAGTAGGCCACGAGTTTCTTCATGTCCTTTTGCACCATGGCCACCAGCCCCACGTAGATCACAGCCACCAGCGACAGGGTGATCATCAGCCACGCCCATTCGCGCGAAGCGTCCGGCGCGATCGGCAGCGAGAAGCGCAGGAAACCATACGCGCCCAGCTTCAGCATGATGGCGGCCAGCACTGCGGAGCCGCCCGTGGGCGCTTCCACGTGCACATCGGGCAGCCAGGTATGCACCGGCCACATTGGCACCTTCACGGCAAATGCCGCGAAGAAGGCGAAGAAGAGCAGGGTCTGCGCGGTCGCCGACAGGGGCAGCTTGTGCCACGTAGCGATGTCAAAGCTGCCGCCGGACTGGTTGTACAGGTAGATGAACGCAATCAGCGTGAGCAGCGAGCCCAGCAGCGTGTACAGGAAAAACTTGAAAGCCGCGTAAATCTTGTTCGGCCCGCCCCAGATACCGATGATCAGGTACATCGGGATCAGCGTGGCCTCGAAGAACACGTAGAACAACATGCCGTCCATGGCGCTGAAGACGCCGACCATCAGACCCGAAAGGATCAGGAACGCGCCCATGTACTGATTCACCCGCTCGGTGATCGATTCCCAGGAGGCAATCACGACGATGACGGTGATGAACGCCGTCAGCGGCACGAACCAGAAAGCGATGCCGTCCACACCCAGGTGGTAGTAGACGTTGAAGCGCTCGATCCACATGGACTTTTCGACAAACTGCGCAGCCGCGCTGCCGTTGTCGAAGCCGCCCATGAGCGGGAGCGTGACAGCCAAACCCAGCAGCGCGCCGATGAGCGCCAGCCAGCGGACCATGCGTGCATGCTCGTCGCGCCCCAAGGCCAGCAGGAGGGTGCCGAAGGCAATGGGCACCCAGATGGCAAGACTCAACAAACCCATTTTCTTTTTTCTCCTACTTGTTGAGCCAGACGAAATAAGTCATGAGCGCGAACACACCCAGGATCATCACCAGCGCATAGTGGTAGACATAGCCCGACTGGAGCCAGCGCACCAGGCCTGCGATACGTCCCACGAGCTTCCACGAGCCGTTCACGAGGGCCCCGTCGATCACGCCTTGGTCGCCGCCCTTCCACAGGGCAATGCCCAAGCCGCGGGCACCACGCGCGATGATGTTCTCGTTGATCCAGTCGAGGTAGTACTTGTTTTCGAACAAGGTATAGATCGGCTGGAACATACGCTTGATGGCCGCGGGCAGCGCCGGGTTGACCATGTACATGTAGTACGCCATCGCGACGCCAGCCAGTGCCAGCCAGAACGGTGCCGTCTGCAGGCCGTGCAGAGCCATGGCCAACGGACCGTGGAAGATCTCCGCCAGTTCCGCCATCGCGGGGTGCTTGGCGGCGTCCACGAAGATCACGTCCTTGAAGAAATCGCCAAACAGCATCGGCTGGATGGTCATGAAGCCGATCAGTACGGAGGGAATGGCCAACAGAATCAGCGGCACGGTCACCACCCACGGGGACTCATGCGGCTCATGATGGTCATCGTGGCCATGGTGGTCGCCGTGGTGCGCATCGGGATTCTGGTCGTAGCGTTCCTTGCCGTGGAACACAAGGAAATACATACGGAAGGAGTAGAACGCCGTCACGAACACGCCGGCCAGTACGGCGAAATGGGCGAAGCCCGCAGCCGGCAGCGTGCTGGCATGCACCGCCTCGATGATGCTGTCCTTGGAATAGAAGCCTGAGAACAGCGGCGTGCCGATCAGGGCCAGAGATCCCAACAGCGAGGTAATCCAAGTGATAGGCATGTATTTGCGCACGCCTCCCATCCAGCGGATGTCCTGGTTGTGGTGCATGCCCATGATCACCGAGCCGGCGCCCAGGAACAGCAAGGCCTTGAAGAACGCATGCGTCATCAGGTGGAAGACGGCCACCGAATAGGCCGATGCGCCCAGGGCGACGGTCATGTAACCCAGCTGCGACAGCGTGGAATACGCCACCACCCGCTTGATGTCGTTCTGGATGATGCCCAGGAAACCCATGAACAGTGCGGTGATCGCGCCGATCACCAGAATGAAGTTCAGCGCGGTATCCGACAACTCAAACAGCGGCGACATGCGCGACACCATGAAAATGCCGGCCGTCACCATGGTGGCCGCGTGAATCAGCGCCGAAATCGGTGTCGGGCCTTCCATCGAGTCGGGCAGCCACACGTGCAGCGGGAACTGAGCAGACTTGCCCATCGCGCCGATGAACAGGCAGATGCAGATCACGGTGATCAGCATCCAGTCGGTGCCGGGGAAGCCAATCGCGCCCAGTTCGCCCGACTTGGCGAAGATCTCGCTGTAGTTGAAGGTGCCCGCGTAGGCAGCGATCAAGCCAATGCCAAGGATGAAGCCGAAGTCGCCGACGCGGTTGACCAGAAAGGCCTTCATGTTGGCGAAGATCGCCGACTGTTTGTTGAACCAGAAGCCGATCAGCAGGTAGGACACCAAGCCCACCGCCTCCCAGCCAAAAAACAGTTGCAGCAGGTTGTTGCTCATGACAAGCATGAGCATGGAGAACGTGAACAGCGAGATGTAGGCAAAGAAACGGTTATAGCCTTCGTCCTCCTCCATGTAGCCGATGGTGTAGATGTGCACCATCAAGGAGACGAAGGTCACCACGCACATCATCATGGCGGTAAGGCTGTCGATGAGGAAGCCCACCTCCATCTTCAGACCGCCCACCACCATCCACGTATAGATGGTCTCGTTGAAACGGGCGCCATCCACAGCCACGCTCTTGAGCGTCATCGCCGAGAGCACGAAGGCGACCAACACCCCCAGGATGGTGAGCGAATGGGAAGCACGGCGACCGAACCAGTTGCCGCCGAAGGCCGTGCCAAAGATGCCCGCAAGCACGGAGCCGACGAGCGGCGCCAGGGGCACCGCCAGCAGCGTCGAAGCAGAAAGGGTTTGACTCATTCTTGAGAACCTTGCAAGTACCGGGGCGACCCATCAACCCTTGAGGGTGTTGAGATCTTCCGCATCAATGCTGGTCTTGTTACGGAACAGCAGCACCAGGATGGCCAGGCCAATGGCGGACTCAGCAGCCGCCACCGTGAGGATGAAGAACACGAATACCTGACCGTGCATATCGCCCAGGTAATGAGAAAACGCCACGAAGTTGATGTTGACCGCGAGCAGCATCAGCTCGATCGCCATGAGCAGGACGATGAGGTTCTTACGGTTCAGGAAGATGCCAATCACCGCCAGGGCGAACAGCATGGCGCCTAGCGAGAGAAAGTGACCCAGAGTCAATGTCATTGCTTCTTCTCCTCTGCAGACTCGGGGACTGCTGGCGCAGCGGCCTGCTGCGTGACGGGCAACTGGACCATGACAAGGCGATCACGGGCACGCACGCGCACCTGCTCCGAAGGGTCAATGGCCTTGGAGTCCTTGCGCTGGCGCAAGGTCAGGGCGATGGCTGCAATCATGGCCACCAGCAGGATCACCGCAGCCACTTCAACGGGGTACAGGTACTCTGTGTAGAGCAGTTTGCCCAAGGCTTTGGTGTTCGAGTAAGGCACCACCTGCCCCGCAGCATTCACCAGCACTTCAACGGCCTTGGGCTCTTCGATGCCGCGAAAACCAGTCATGAGCACAGCGGCCATCTCGAATGCCACCAGGGCACCGATGAATGCCGCCAAAGGAAAGTGCTTCCAGAAACCGCGTCGCACGGTATCGATGCGGATGTCCAGCATCATCACGACAAAGAGGAACAGCACCATCACGGCGCCCAGGTAGACGAGCACCAGCGTGATGGCGAGGAATTCCGCCTTCAGCAGAAACCACACGCCGGCGGCCTGCGAGAAGGCAAGAATCAGATGCAGCACGGCATGCACGGGGTTGCGCGCCGTGATGACCCGGAAGGCCGCGTACAGCAGCACTACCGAGAACAAGTAGAAGAAACCGGTTTTGGCGTCCATGAATCGGGTCTTTTCAAAAAGTCAGGTGCGGTGAGGCAACCCGATCAACGGTACTTGGCGTCCGCCGCCTTGGCGGCTGCGATCTCGGGCTCGTAGCGGTCGCCCACGGCCAGCAGCATGTCCTTGGTGAAGTACAGATCACCGCGCTTCTCGCCGTGGTATTCGAAGATCTGCGTCTCCACGATGGAATCCACCGGGCAGCTCTCTTCGCAAAAGCCACAAAAAATGCACTTGGTCAGGTCGATGTCATAACGGGTGGTACGGCGCGAACCGTCCTCACGCACGTCGGACTCGATGGTGATCGCCAGCGCCGGGCACACCGCTTCGCACAGCTTGCAGGCAATGCAGCGCTCTTCGCCGTTGTCATAACGGCGCAGCGCGTGCAGGCCGCGAAAGCGCGGCGACAACGGTGTCTTCTCCTCGGGGAACTGCACAGTGACCTTGCGACGGAAGGTATAGCGACCGGTCAGGGCCATGCCCTTCGCCAGTTCCCAGAGCATGAAGCTCTTGAAGAAATCCTTGATTGAAAAGGATGCAGGAGCAGCAACAGCAGCCATGGATGTCCCCGCTTATTTCCAGATGTTCCAGGGCGACAGCAACCAGGCGCCCACGATCAACAGCCATACCAGCGTGACCGGAATAAAGATCTTCCAACCCAGACGCATGATCTGGTCATAGCGGAAGCGCGGGAACGTGGCGCGAATCCAGATGAACATGGATACCACCAGGAACGTCTTGATGCCCAGCCAGATCCAGCCCGGAACGAAGCCCAGGGCTTCGATCGGCGGCAGCCAGCCGCCCAGGAACATCACCACCGCCAGGATGGAAACCAGCCACATGCTGGCGTATTCGGCCAGGAAGAAGATGGCGAAACCCATGCCTGAATACTCGACCATGTGACCGGCGACGATTTCCGCCTCACCTTCCACCACGTCAAACGGGTGGCGGTTCACTTCGGCCACGCCCGAGATCAGGTAGACCAAGAAGATGGGCAGCAGGGGCAGCCAATTCCACGACAGGAAGTTCAGGCCCATGGCCGCCATCGTGCCCTGCCCTTGGCCCAGCACGATCTCGGTCAGGTTCATGCTGCCCGATACCATGATGACGACCAGGAAGCAGAAACCCATGGCAATTTCGTAGCTCACCATCTGCGCAGACGCACGCAGCGCGCCCAGAAAGGCGTACTTGGAGTTGGACGCCCACCCCGCAATGATCACGCCGTAGACCTCGATGGAGGTGATGGCCATGATCAGCAACAGACCCGCATTGACGTTGGCAAGCGCTACATCGGGTCCGAAGGGAATCGCCACCCAGGCCGCCAGGGCAGGCATGATGGCCATGACCGGGCCGAGGTAGAACAAGCCCTTGGCCGCGGCCGTGGGCTGGATCAACTCCTTCGAGAGCAATTTCAGACCGTCAGCCAGAGGTTGCAGCAAACCGAAGGGGCCCACGCGGTTGGGCCCCATGCGCACCTGCATGAAGCCCAGCAGCTTGCGCTCCCACAGCGTCAGATAGGCCACGGCACCCATCAGGGGACCCACGATGCAGACGATCTTGACCAGGATCCAGAGTACGGGCCAAGCCACCCCGGTCCACCATCCGGCCGCAACCAGATTGAGGCCGCCGTTGTAGATTGCATCGATCATGCGGCGACTCCTTCACGTGCCGCGCGCGCGTCGGCAGTCAGTTGCAGCGACGGTGCGCGGCGCACCAGGCTGTCGAGCTGATAGATGGCTGCCACGACGGGTTCAGCACACTCGCCGCCCAGCTTCGGCTCGGCCGATGTGGCGTTGCTCAGGCGCTCCGCCGGCAGCTGCGTGCACTCACCTGCGGGCTTGCCGGTCGCACGGACCAGCACGTCCTGGGACGTCTCGTAGTCCATGCCTTCCAGGCCGAGCAGATTGCCCAGCACGCGCAATACCTTCCACGCAGGACGCGCCTCACCGGCCGGCTTGACCACGGCATGGAAGCTCTGCAGGCGCCCTTCGGCGTTGACGAAACTGCCCGAGGTCTCGGAGAACGGAGCGATCGGCAGCAGCACGTCGCTGAACTCGAGGTTGGTCTTGAACGGGCTCAGCGTGACGACCATGTCGGTCTGCGCCAAAGCCTGAGCCGCTGCAGCACCCAGGGCGGAGTCGTGCTCAGGCTCCACATTCAGCAGCAGGGCTGCCTTCAGGCGGCCATCCAGCATTTGTGCAGCGTTCAGCCCGCCCTCTTGGGGTTGCGCACCCACGAACTGCGCACCGACCGTATTGGCGGCCTCCGTCAGGTAACCCACCGTCGCTCCGGTCTGGGCACCGATCCACTGCGCCAGCGCCAGCAGGCTCGACGCTTGGGCATGATGGGCAGCACCATTGCCCAGCAGAATGGCTTTGCGCTCCCCCGTCAGCAATGCAGCAGCAATGGCCCGGGCTTCTTCGCTGGTGGCAGCCCCTTGCACGGGGGCAGCCACGCCCTTCTCTGCAGCGATGGCGGCTGCGACTTCCGCCAGCGCCGTGCTCCAGCCGGCCGCTGGGGCCAGCTTGGTGCGGACATTCGGAATAGCCCAATCATTTGCTACTGAATTAATAGCGTTTACCGCGCACCCATGGCGCGCTGCCTGCCGAATTCGCTGTGCAAACAAGGGATGGTCCTTGCGCAGATTCGAGCCAACGACCAACACGGACTGCAGCGTGCTCAGGGATGCGATGGACGTCCCCAGCCAGCGCACACCTTCGGCCTTGCCGAACTCCGCATGGCGCAGACGGTGGTCGATGTTGTCGCTACCCAACCCGCGCATCAGCGCGCCGGCCAGGAACAACTCTTCTACTGTGCTGTGCGGGCTTACCAGCGCTCCGATGCTCTGGGCGCCGTGCTCGGTTTTGACGCACCGCAGACCGTTGGCCACATATTCCAGAGCCGTCTGCCAATCGACTTCCTTCCACTCCCCGCCCTGTTTGAGCATCGGACGTGTCAGGCGGTCGGGGGAATTCAATGCCTCATAGGAAAAACGGTCGCGATCAGCAATCCAGCACTCGTTGACATCCTCGTTCTCGAACGGGACGACGCGCATGACCTTGTGGTTCTTGACCTGCACAATGAGATTGGCGCCCGTGGAGTCGTGCGGACTCACGGATTTGCGGCGAGACAGTTCCCACGTGCGGGCGCTGTAGCGGAAGGGCTTGCTGGTCAGCGCCCCCACCGGGCACAGGTCGATCATGTTGCCCGACAGTTCCGAGTCGACGGTATCGCCGATCACGGTCGTGATCTCCGAATGCTCGCCGCGGTTCACCATGCCGAGTTCCATCACGCCTGCGATTTCCTGGCCGAAACGAACGCAACGCGTGCAATGGATGCAGCGGGTCATCTCTTCCATGGAGATCAGTGGGCCCACGTCCTTGTGCGCCACCACGCGCTTTTCCTCGCCGTAGCGCGAGGAATCGCCGCCATAACCTACGGCCAGATCCTGCAACTGGCATTCGCCGCCCTGGTCGCAGATGGGGCAGTCCAGCGGGTGATTGATGAGCAGAAACTCCATCACCGATTGCTGGGCCTTGATCGCCTTGTCGCTCTTGGTGCGCACGATCATGCCCTGCGTCACGGGTGTGGCGCATGCTGGCAGGGGTTTGGGGGCCTTCTCCACCTCCACCAGGCACATGCGGCAATTGGCGGCAATGGAAAGCTTCTTGTGGTAGCAGAAATGGGGAATGTAGGTACCCACCTTCTCGGCCGCATGCATCACCATGCAGCCTTCGGTGACTTCTACCTTCTTCCCGTCCAGTTCGATTTCAACCATATGCTGTACTCGCGTTCAGGCGCTGGCGGGGGTGGAACCCGATGGGTGGGCGTTTCGGATCAGCGCTTCAAACTCAGGACGGAAATGCTTGAGCATGGCGCGCACCGGCATGGCTGCCGCATCGCCCAGCGCGCAGATGGTCCGGCCCTGAATGTTGTCCGCGACGGAATTGAGCAGGTCCAGATCGCTCTCCCGCCCGGCTTCGTGCTGGATACGATTGATCACGCGCCACATCCAGCCCGTGCCTTCGCGGCAGGGTGTGCACTGACCGCAGGATTCATGCGCGTAGAAATACGACAGGCGCAGCAGGCTCTCCACCATGTTGCGGGAATCGTCCATCACGATCACGGCGCCCGAGCCCAGCATGGAGCCGGCCTTGGCGATGGAGTCGTAGTCCATCGTGCATTCCATGATGATGGACGCCGGCAACACGGGAGCGGAAGAACCGCCCGGAATCACCGCCTTGAGCTGGCGACCCTTGCGCACGCCACCCGCCAGTTCCAGCAGCTTGGCAAATGGCGTGCCCAAGGGAACTTCATAGTTGCCTGGACGCTCTACGTCGCCGGACACCGAGAAGATCTTGGTGCCGCCGTTGTTGGGCTTGCCGCACTCAAGGTAAGCCTGACCACCATTGCGGATGATCCACGGCACCGCGGCGAACGTCTCGGTGTTGTTGATCGTGGTGGGTTTGCCGTACAGGCCAAAGCTGGCCGGGAATGGCGGCTTGAAGCGCGGCTGGCCCTTCTTGCCTTCCAGCGATTCCAGCAACGCGGTTTCCTCACCGCAAATATACGCCCCAAAGCCATGGTGCGCATGCAGTTGGAAGCTGAAGCTGCTGCCCAGGATGTTGTCACCCAGATAGCCTGCAGCGCGCGCCTCTTCCAACGCCGCTTCAAAACGCTCGTAGACCTGGAAGATCTCGCCGTGGATGTAGTTGTAGCCCACAGAGATGCCCATCGCGTAGGCCGCGATGATCATGCCCTCGATCACGATGTGCGGGTTGTACATCAGGATGTCGCGATCCTTGCACGTGCCCGGCTCCCCCTCGTCGGAATTGCAGACCAAGTATTTCTGGCCAGGGAACTGACGCGGCATGAAGCTCCACTTCAGGCCAGTCGGGAAGCCCGCGCCACCACGGCCGCGCAGACCGGATTCCTTCATGGTGGCGATCACCTGGTCCTGGGTCAGGCCTTCACCACCATCCTTGCCCAGCAGCTTGCGCAGGGCCTGGTAGCCTCCCCGGGCCTCGTAATCCTTGAGGCTCCAGTTGCTGCCGTTCAAGCCCGCATAGATCTGCGGATTGATATGGCGGTCATGGAAGCAGGTCTGTACGCCCGTCGCCTGAAATTGCGACAGCACTTGTGCAGCCGTGGTCATTGTTTGCCCTCCGCAGCGCGCAGGCCATCCACCATCTGGTCGAGCTTGTCGTCGTCCATGAAACTGCACATGTTGCGGTCATTGACCAGCATCACGGGCGCGTCGGCGCAGGCCCCCAGGCATTCGCATTGCTGCAAGGTGAAAAGGCCATCGGCGGTGGTTTCGCCCATGGAAATGCCCAGCTTCTTCTCAAGGTGGTGCAGCGCATCCTGCCCACGGCGCAGCTGACATGGCAGATTGGTGCAGACGGCCAGCTTGTACTTGCCCACCGGCTGCTGGTTGTACATGTTGTAGAACGTGGTGACCTCATGCACGGCGATCTGGGGCATGCCCAGGTACTCGGCGATCACGGCCTCGCTCTCGGCGCTGACCCAGCCCTGTTCCTGCTGGACGATGGACAGGCACGCCATCACCGCCGACTGTTTCTGGTCTGCGGGGTATTTCGCCACTTCACGGGCAAAACGTTGCTTGGTCGCTTCGGTAATCATCGGTCAATCTCTCCGAACACGATATCCATGGTGCCGATGATGGCCACGGCGTCGGCCAGCATGTGACCCCGCGCCATTTCGTCGAGTGTGGCCAGATGCGCGAACCCGGGTGCGCGGATCTTCAGGCGGTAGGGCTTGTTCGCACCGTCGCTCACCATGTAGATACCGAACTCCCCCTTGGGGTGCTCAACGGCCGCGTAAGCCTCGCCCGCCGGCACGCGGAAGCCTTCCGTGAAGAGCTTGAAATGGTGGATCAGCTCTTCCATGTTGGACTTCATGGCCTCGCGTGAGGGCGGCGCGATCTTGTGGTTGTCCGTGATGACGGGGCCGGGGTTGGCCCTGAGCCAATCGACGCACTGCTTGATGATGCGATTGGACTCGCGCATCTCTTGCACGCGAACGAGATAGCGGTCATAGCTATCGCCCGTGACCCCGACCGGCACATCGAAGTCCACGCGGTCATAGGCGTCGTAGGGTTGCTTCTTGCGCAGGTCCCACGCAATGCCCGAGCCGCGCAGCATCGGACCGGTCATGCCCAGGTTCAAGGCGCGCTCAGCCGGCACTACGCCGATGCCCACCGTACGCTGCTTCCAGATCCGGTTGTCCGTCAGCAGGGTCTCATACTCGTCTACGCACTTGGGGAAGCGCTGCGTGAAATCGTCGATGAAATCCAGCAGCGAACCCTGACGGTTACGGTTGAGCTCCTCGATAGCCTTGGCGTTTTTGATCTTGCTGACCTTGTACTGGGCCATGCTGTCCGGCAGATCCCGGTACACGCCTCCCGGACGGAAGTAGGCCGCGTGCATGCGAGCGCCAGAAACGGCCTCGTACATGTCGAACAAATCCTCCCGCTCACGGAAGGTATAGATGAGGATCGTGGAGCTGCCGCAGTCGTTACCGTGCGAACCCAGCCACATCAGGTGGTTCAGCAGGCGCGTGATTTCGCCGAACATCGTTCGGATGTACTTCGCGCGCAGTGGGACCTCGATGCCCAGCATCTTCTCGATGGCCAAGCAGTAGGCCTGCTCGTTGCACATCATGGACACGTAATCGAGACGGTCCATGTAGGGCAAGGATTGGATGTAGGTCTTGTGCTCTGCCAGCTTTTCGGTGGCACGGTGCAACAGCCCGATGTGCGGGTCGGCCCGTTGTACGACCTCGCCATCCAGTTCCAGCACCAAGCGCAGCACGCCGTGCGCTGCCGGGTGCTGCGGTCCGAAGTTCAGGGAGTAGTTCTTGATTTCAGCCATGGTCGATCACCAAGCGGCACGCCGCCTCAGTGCAGGCCTCCGTACTTGTCTTCGCGGATGATGCGCGGCGTCACTTCGCGCGGCTCGATGGTCACGGGCTCATAGATCACGCGACGCTGGTCGGCGTCATAGCGCATCTCGACATGGCCGGACAAGGGGAAGTCCTTGCGGAACGGGTGGCCGATGAATCCGTAATCGGTCAGGATGCGGCGCAGATCGTTGTGCCCGTCAAACACGATGCCGAACAGATCGAATGCCTCGCGCTCAAACCAGTTGGCCGAGTTCCAGATGTCGGTAACCGAGGCGACGATGGGAAAGTCGTCGTCGGAGCAGAACACCTTCACGCGCAACCGCTGGTTGAGGGAAACGGAGAGCAAATGGGAAACCACGGCGTAGCGCGGTCCTTCCGAGCCCGTGGCGCCATAGGCAGAATAGTCGACGCCGCACAGATCAATCAATTGCTCGAACTTGCAATCGGGCGCATCGCGCAGGATTTGCATGGCTTCGAGATAGCGCGCAGCGGACACCACCACGGTCACCTCATCCAGCGCCACCGAGATCTGGCGCACGCGGTCACCCAGAGCGGAGGCAACCACGTCCCGCAGGCTCTCGGGGTGAATGGCAATAGCAGTCATCTTCGTCCCTTCAGGCGCGCGCAATGGTGTGGGTGCGGCGGATCTTCTGCTGCAGCTGAATGATCCCGTAGATCAGCGCCTCGGCCGTCGGAGGACAACCGGGAACGTACACATCCACAGGGACGATGCGATCACAGCCACGCACCACCGAATAGCTGTAGTGGTAGTAACCCCCGCCGTTGGCACAAGAGCCCATGGAGATGACCCAGCGCGGCTCGGCCATTTGGTCGTACACCTTGCGCAGAGCGGGCGCCATCTTGTTGCACAGCGTGCCGGCCACGATCATCAGGTCCGACTGTCGCGGGCTCGCCCGGAACACTTCCGCGCCAAAACGCCCCAGGTCATAACGTGCGGCGGCAGCATGCATCATCTCGACAGCGCAGCAGGCCAGTCCGAAGGTCATGGGCCAAAGGGATCCGGTCTTGGCCCAGTTCACCACGGAGTCATAACTCGTGGTGATGAAGCCTTCCTTCATCACACCTTCAATCATTGCGTCATTCCTTTGAGCGGCGGCTCATTCCCAGTTGAGGGCGCCTTTTTTCCATTCGTAGGCAAAGCCCACCACGAGGATGGCCAGGAAAACCAGCACAGCGACAAAGCCCGTCACCCCCACCTCTTGCAGAGTCACCGCCCAAGGGAAGAGGAAGGCAATTTCCAGGTCGAACAGAATGAAGAGGATGGCCACCAGGTAGTAGCGCACGTCGAACTTCATACGCGCGTCTTCAAATGCCTCGAAGCCGCATTCATAGGGGGAGTTTTTCGCCGCGTCCGGGCGATTGGGGCCAAGCACATAGCCCAGAAGAAGCGGCACCACACCGACACCGATGCCGACCAGAATGAACAATAGGACAGGGAGGTATTGATCGAGGTTCATCTGGCAGATGTGCTCACCGCTGAAAAACCGCCTCGCATGCCCCGCAACGCGGACCAGGGAGGCGGCTTCTTGTGATTGGTGCCGTCGGCGAGACTCGAACTCGCACAGCTTTCGCCACTACCCCCTCAAGATAGCGTGTCTACCAATTTCACCACGACGGCTGCTGTATGCATCTGGATGGCATGAGGACCGGAAATAACGGTTTTGGCTTTCCAGACAATCCGGGATTCTACCCCGGAAAAACCCTGTCACAAACGGATGAGGCGTTTTTTTGCGACGCCTCAAACGTTCACTTGGTCGGGATCTGAGCGGCGCCGGAGGCAGGCTCCACCGCCGGTGCTGGAGCTGCCGCAGAGGCATCGACCGCAGGCGCCGTCGAGGCGGGGACGGCCGCTGCTGGCGTCTCCAGAACACTACCAGTGCTCACCGGACGCTGGTTGCCAAAGTATGCCAATGCCAGGGTTGCCACGAAGAACACCGTCGCCAGGACCGCCGTGGTGCGCGAAAGGAAGTTGGCGCTGCCGCTGGCCCCAAACAAGCTGCCGGAACTGCCACTACCGAAGGCTGCCCCCATGTCCGCACCCTTACCGTGCTGGATCAGGATCAACCCAATCATCCCGAGGGCGGTCAGCATCTGCACCGCCAGAATCACGTTCACAACCAGTCCCATAATCCCATCACTCCTAATTTAATAGCTACCAGCGCTTGTCAGCTATGCGCTGCAGCGATAATTTTCAAGAAATCCGCGGCCTTGAGCGACGCACCGCCCACCAGGCCCCCATCGATATCCGGCTGCGCCAGCAGTTCGGCTGCGTTGGCAGCATTCATGCTGCCGCCATACAGGATGAGCACGCGATCCGCGCTCTCGGTCGCGGCGGCGAGCTGAGCGCGCAGTACCGCATGCACCTGCTGCGCCTGCTCTGGCGTTGCCGTGCGGCCGGTGCCGATGGCCCAGACAGGCTCGTAGGCCACCACGATCTCGCTCACGCAGTGCCCCACGGCATGGATCACAGCCGCCAGTTGGCGCTTGACGACGGTCTCGGTCTGGCCCGCCTCGCGCTCCGCCAGGGTTTCCCCCACGCATACGATCGGCGTGACGCCGCCCGAGAGCGCCCGCTGGGCCTTGGCCGCCACCACGGCATCGGTTTCGCCATGGTATTGGCGACGCTCGGAGTGCCCCACAAGCGCGTAGCGTGCACCAAAGTCGCGCAACATGCCCACGGAGACCTCGCCGGTGAACGCGCCTATTTCATGTTGCGACACATCCTGGGCAGCCAGAGCGATTTCGCTGCCCGCGACCAAGGCCTGCACCTGCGCCAGGTAGGGCGCTGGCACGGCCACCGCCACGCCACAGCCGGGCGCGCCCAAGCCATCACGCAACGCCTGCAGCAGCGCCGCATTCGCCTGCAGGCTACCGTTCATCTTCCAGTTGCCGGCAATGAGTTTCTTTTTCTGTGTCATGTCGTCCATGTCAAAACAATCTTGCCCACGTGCTGGTTGGATTCCATCAGCGCATGCGCCTGCGCGGCCTGCGCGGCCGGGAAGGTGCTGTGGATGACCGGCTTCACCGCGCCCGACGCCAGCAGCGGCCAGACATGCTCACGCAATGCCTGCGCAATGGCGCCCTTGAACGCCACGGGACGCGGCCTCAGCGTGGAGCCCGTGATGGTCAGCCGCCTGCGCAGCACCAGCCCCGCATTGAACTGCGCATCCAGCCCGCCCTGCACCGCGATGATGACCACGCGGCCGTCCTCGGCCAGGCACTCAACCTCGCGCGCCACGTAGGAGCCGGCCACCATGTCCAGCACTACGTCCACGCCGCGCCCATCGGTAAGGCGCCGCGCCTCGGCCACGAAATCCTGCGTCTTGTAGTTGATCGCGTGGTGCGCACCCAGCGCCAGGCAGGCTGCGCACTTTTCGTCCGAACCCGCCGTGACGATGACCGTGGCGCCGCGTGCACGCGCCAACTGAATAGCCGTAACGCCAATGCCGCTACTGCCGCCCTGCACCAGCAGGACCTCTCCCGCCTGCAGGCGGCCGCGGTCGAACACATTGCTCCAGACGGTAAAGAAGGTTTCCGGCAGCGAGGCCGCCTCCACGTCGCTCAAGCCCTGCGGCACCGGCAGGCATTGCGCAACAGGCGCGACGCACCACTGCGCATAACCGCCGCCCGCAACCAAAGCGCACACCCGGTCGCCCACGCGAAGGCCCGCCTGCGCCATGGCGGCGGCATCGCCGGACTCGACAACGCCCGCCACTTCCAGCCCGGGCAGATCGGAGACGCCCGCGGGCGGCGCGTAGTTGCCCTTGCGCTGCAGCACGTCGGGGCGGTTCACCCCGCTGGCCGCCACGCGGATCAACAACTCGCCGTCTCCCGGCTGCGGCACCGGGCGCTCGGCGAGACGCAGCCCCTCAGGCGGGCCAAACGCCGCAATCTCTACGGCCTGCATCACGTCATTCATGGCAGTTTTGAATCATTTGAGCCGCTAGCACCCGTCCATCGGGCGTTAGCAGCTCTCATTTCAATAGCAAACAGGCGTTCCCGAAGGAACACCCCCGGCTTACTGCTGCTGTTGCTCGGAAGCACCGCCATCACGGCGCTCACGACGCTCGCCCCGCTCCGCAGGGGCGGGACGGCCGCTGTCGCCAGCGGGGCGGTCAGCCAACGCCTTCATAGACAGCTTGACGCGGCCCTTGTCGTCGGTCTCCAGCACCTTGACCTTCACGATCTGACCTTCCTGCAGGTAGTCGCCCACCTTTTCCACACGCTCGTGGGCGATCTGGCTGATGTGCAGCAGGCCGTCCTTGCCTGGCAGCAGGTTGATCAACGCGCCGAAGTCCAGGATCTTGGTGACAGGGCCTTCGTAGACCTTGCCCACTTCAACCTCGGCCGTGATCTCTTCGATGCGGCGCTTGGCTTCATCGGCCTTGGCAGCCTCGGTGGCTGCAATGGTGATGGTGCCGTCTTCCTCGATGTTGATCTGGCAGCCGGTCTCGTCCGTCAGGGCACGGATCGTGGCGCCGCCCTTGCCGATCACGTCGCGGATCTTCTCGGGGTTGATCTTCATCGTGTAGAGCTTGGGCGCGAAGGACGAAATCTCGGTCTTGGCTTCACCCATGGCTTCCTGCATCTTGCCCAGGATGTGCATACGTGCTTCCTTGGCCTGCGCCAGGGCGACCTGCATGATTTCCTTAGTGATGCCCTGGATCTTGATGTCCATCTGCAGGGCGGTGATGCCGTTGGTCGTACCGGCCACCTTGAAGTCCATGTCGCCCAGGTGGTCCTCATCGCCCAGGATGTCGGTCAGCACGGCGAAGCGGTTGTCTTCCTTGATCAGGCCCATGGCGATACCGGCCACATGCGCCTTCATGGGCACGCCGGCATCCATCAGCGACAGGCAGCCACCGCAGACCGATGCCATGGACGAGGAGCCGTTGGATTCGGTGATCTCCGACACCACGCGGATGGTGTAGGGGAACTCGTCCTTGCTCGGCAGGCAGGCCACCAGGGCGCGCTTGGCCAGGCGGCCGTGGCCGATTTCGCGGCGCTTGGTCGAGCCCATGCGGCCCACTTCACCCGTGGCGAAGGGAGGCATGTTGTAGTGGAAGATGAAACGGTCTTCGAACTCGCCGGCCAGTGCGTCGATGCGCTGCGCATCGCGCTCGGTGCCCAGCGTGGACACCACCAGCGCCTGGGTCTCGCCACGCGTGAACAGGGCGGAGCCGTGGGTGCGCGGCAGCACGGAGTTGCGGATCTCGATGGGGCGCACGGTGCGCGTGTCGCGGCCGTCGATGCGGGGCTCGCCGGCCAGGATCTGGCTGCGCACGATCTTGGCTTCGATGTCGAACAGCAGGGCCTCGACCTTCACGGCGTCGAACTCCACGCCCTCGCCCTTCAGCGATTCCAGCACCGAGGCCGATGCCTCGCGCAAGGCCTGGGTGCGGGCCTGCTTGCTGCGGATCTGGTAAGCCGCGCGCAGCTTGTCCTCTGCCAGGGCCGTGACCTTGGCGATGAAAGTCTCATCCTTGGCAGGCGGCTGCCAGTCCCACACGGGCTTGCCAGCGTCGCGCACCAGCTCATGGATGGCGTTGATCGCCACCTTGCCCTGCTCGTGGCCGAACACCACGGCGCCCAGCATGATCTCTTCGGACAGCTGCTGCGCTTCGGACTCCACCATCAGCACAGCGGCCTCGGTGCCCGCCACCACCAGGTCCAGCTGCGAGCTCTTGCGCGCGGTCTGCCCGGGGTTCAGCACGTATTCGCCATTGACGTAGCCCACGCGTGCGGCGCCGATGGGGCCATTGAACGGAATACCGGAAACGGACAGCGCTGCGCTCACGGCGATCATGGCGGCGATGTCAGCGTCCACTTCGGGGTTGAGCGAGATGGTGTGGATGACCACATGCACCTCGTTGTAGAAGCCCTCGGGGAACAGCGGGCGGATCGGGCGATCGATCAGGCGGCTGGTCAGCGTCTCCAACTCGCTGGGCTTGGCCTCGCGCTTGAAGAAGCTGCCGGGGATCTTGCCGGCGGCGTAGGTCTTCTCGATGTAGTCCACCGTCAGCGGGAAGAAGTCCTGGCCAGGCTTGGCCTGCTTGGACCCCACCACGGTAGCGAGCACTACGGTGTCGTCAATGTTCACCAGCACGGCGCCTGAGGCCTGGCGGGCGATCTCACCCGTTTCCATGACAACGGTCTTGTCACCCCACTGAAACGACTTGGTGACCTTGTTAAAAATGCTCATAATGACTCCTTGCTCTCAAAATAATAGCTGGCAGCGCGGTACCAGCAAGGCTTGGAGCGCAATTCAGAACACGATGCCATTCCAGCGGCCCTGCCCTGCCCATCGGAAGGCAAGGCCCCTGGAATGACACAGCTTCGCTCTGCAGTTGCGTCTCCGAAGTAAAAAACGCCTGAGCTAGACAGAGCTAACCCAGGCGTCTCGGCATGCCGGCGCGCTTACTTGCGCAGGCCCAGCTTGGCGATCAGTGCCGTGTAACGGTCGGCGTCCTTGGCCTTGAGGTAGTCCAGCAGCTTGCGACGACGGCTCACCATGCGCAGCAGACCACGGCGGCCATGATGGTCCTTGGCGTGCTGCTTGAAGTGAGGAGTCAGCTCGTTGATGCGGGCGGTGAGCAGTGCCACCTGGACTTCCGGGCTGCCCGTATCGTTGGCGGAACGGGCATTGGCCTTGACGACTTCGGCCTTGACGGATGATGCGATCATGTTTTTTCCTTGATAGAAGAGCCCAAGCAGGCAGCCGCATTGCTGCACCGACTGCCTATGGCTCTGGTTGTACTTGCGCCGCGACTGGAAGGGTCGACAGCGTGCGTCTTGCACCATGCAAAACCTTGCGATTATACCGCTGCGCTTTTCCCCACTTCTTCGCCGCCGTCCAACCCCTGTGCAACGGGCTTTCGGGCATGATGCAAACCGTACTGCAAAACGTTGCAACGCCCTTTTGAAAGACCACTATGCGCTTCATGGATACGTTTGTCCGCCGGCCTCTTTCCCTGCCAGTGGGTGTCGGCGTGGCCGCGCTCTTGTTGTCCTTTGCGTCACTTCACAGCCATGCCGCAGCCACACCCGATAAGGCAGCCAGCGCTTCGAAGAGGTCCAAAGCCATCCGGATCAAGCACACGCAGAACCATTCCGGCGAAAGCCAGGCAGAGCGCGACCGGCGCCTCTACCGGGAGTGCAAGGGCATGCCCAACGCAGGCGCCTGCCTGGGCTACACACGCAAGTGAGCAACATCGAGCGATTTCGCAAAACCGGGCGAAAACTCCGCTACAATCACGCCATCGTCACAATGCGCTGATCGACTGAGTTAGTTAATTAGCCAGTGACGATTTTTGATATAGCTTGAAAACTTCGTGCTATAATTCAAAGCTTAGCGGCTGTAGCTCAGCTGGATAGAGTACTTGGCTACGAACCAAGGGGTCGTGGGTTCGATTCCTGCCAGCCGCACCAAACGGTAAGCCCTGGAACTGCAAGGTTCCAGGGCTTTTTCGTTTTTGGCATTTGCTCCCTTTCAGGCACGATAAGCATATGAGCAAGGCATTCACCAAGGAAACAGACACCGACGACGAACCGTCCCCCCCCCCGCAGGCGCCCGTGGGGGCCGGCAAGAACTACATCACACCCCAGGGATATGCGCGCCTTCGCCGCGAGTTGCTGGGCCTTATCGATGATGAGCGCCCCAAGGTGGTAGAAATTGTCCATTGGGCTGCCAGCAACGGAGATCGCTCGGAGAACGGCGACTACCTGTACGGCAAGAAAAGGCTGCGCGAGATCGACAGGCGCATCCGTTTCCTGACGAAACGGCTGGAAATCGCGGATGTCGTGGACCCATCGGTACACACGGGCAGTGACCAAGTCTTTTTCGGCGCCACGGTCACCTACGCCGAGGAGGACGGCATGGAGCGCACGGTGACGATTCTGGGCATTGACGAAGCCGACAACAGCCTGCAGCAGATCAGCTGGATTTCTCCCGTGGCGCGCGCGCTGCTCAAAGCCCGGGAGGGAGACGAAGTGACCCTGCAGACTCCCGCCGGCCTACGTACCCTGGAAATCCTGCGCGTCGAATACCCCGTCGCGGCGCCTCGGTGACGAGGCCAGGCCATCAAGCGGGCTGGGGAAGCACGCGGAACGCTCGCAATACGGAATGCGTGCGGCGCAGATTGCGCAACACGGCCTCTACATGGTGTTGATCACGCACCGCTGCCACAAAACGCAGATCAGTGGTGTCCATCGCATCGTCCATGTCCACACGGACGATATCTGCCTCTGAGTTGGCAAATTCGGATGCGATGCGAGCCAGTACCCCCTTGCCATTGGTCACGGTCACGGTGATACCGGTCTCGAATTGGCGGGTAGGCTCATCGGACCAGTCGACGGCAATGAAGCGCTCGCCATCTTTGTGTTGCAATTTCTTGGCAACCCCGCATTGCGCGTGATGGACCACCAAGCCCTCGCCGCGGCCCAGGTATCCCACGATGGGATCGCCCGGCACCGGGCGGCAACACGCTGCATATTGAACAGATGCATTCTCGCTGCCGTCGAGGGTGATGCTCCCTTGCGAGACTGTTTCATGGGAGCTGTAGCGCTCGCGGGTCAGCAGCAATGCATCAGGCCGCTGGCCATCTTCCGATAGCAACACGACCAGGCGCTTGGCCACGATGCCGGCAATGCGCTTGCCCAGTCCCACATCGGTCATGAGTTCCGCGCGGCTGCGATTGCCCGTAAAGCGCAGCAGTTTTTCCCAAATGGGCGCTTGGGTCTGCACGTCAGGCAGTTGTTCGATGCCCTCGGCGCGCAGCGCCTGGGTCAGCAGTTTCTCGCCCAGGCCCGCCGACTCGTTCTGCGCTAGCGTCTTGAGATAGTGGCGAATCTTGGAACGCGCGCGCCCTGTGCGCACGAACCCCAGCCAAGCCGGGTTGGGCCGGGCGCCCTGTGTGGTAACGATTTCCACCACATCCCCGTTCTTGAGTTCGGTGCGCAGGGGCACCTGTTCGTTGTTGATGCGCGCCGCCGTGGTGCGGTCGCCCACGTCGCTGTGGATCGCATAGGCAAAGTCCACCGCAGTGGCTCCGCGGGGCAAGGCCATGATCTGGCTCTTGGGCGTGAAGACATAGACGGCATCTGGGAATAGGTCCACCTTGACGTGGTCCCAGAATTCGGCTGCGTCGCGCGTTTCATTCTGGATGTCGAGCAAGGACTGCAGCCATTTGGTGCCCAGGCGTTCTGCCACCGCGCCATCCGCATCTTTCGCCTTGTAGAGCCAGTGCGCCGCCACACCCGCTTCCGCCACGATGTGCATTTCCTCCGTGCGAACCTGAAACTCGATATTCAGGCCAGCAGGTCCCACCAGCGTCGTATGCAGCGACTGATAGCCGTTGAGCTTGCCAATGGCGATGTGATCCTTGAACTTGCCGGGCACCGGTTTGTACATCTGGTGCAACACACCCAAGGCGGTATAGCAGTCCGTCACCGAATGCACGATGACACGGAAGCCATAGAGATCCGTCACCTGCGCAAAGCTCAGGTGCTTGGTGATCATCTTCTGGTAGATCGCAAAGAGTGTCTTCTCACGCCCCGCCAGCCGCACGTGCATGCCCAGCCGCGCAAATGCAGCATCCACTTCCGTCTGCACCTTCTGCACGATGTCGCGGCGTCGGTTGCGCGACTTCGTGACCGCTTTGGACAGCGTGGCATAGCGCCATGGATGCAGGTGGCGAAAGGCGAGGTCCTGCAGTTCGCGGTAGGTCTGGTTCAGCCCCAACCGATGCGCGATGGGGGCATAGATCTCCAGCGTCTCCGACGAAATGCGGCCCCACTTGCTGCGCGGCATGTCGGAGAGCGTGCGCATATTGTGCGTGCGGTCCGCCAGCTTGATGAGGATGACGCGCACGTCGCGCGCCATGGCCAGCAGCATCTTGCGAAACGACTCGGCCTGGTTCTCCTCACGGGTATTGAACTGCAGCTTATCGAGTTTGGTGAGACCATCCACCAGTTCCGCAACAGGCGCACCAAACCGGTCGATGAGATCGGACTTGGTGATGCCGCAATCTTCCATGGCGTCGTGCAGCAAGGCTGCCATGAGGGCCTGGACATCCAACTTCCAGCTCGCGCACAGCGCCGCCACGGCAATCGGGTGCGTGATGTAGGGCTCGCCACTGCTGCGCAACTGCCCCAAGTGCGCTTCATCGGCGTAACGGTACGCTTGGCGCACCTGCTCGACGCTGGCTTCGTCAAGGTAGTCGAGTTTTTCCAGCAGCGCAGCAAAGCTCGCCGCCGCGGCGTTGGCGGCCGCAGCAGAAGAACTGTCAACCGCCACAGGGACGGCCTGCGGATTGTCAACAGCTGCCTTGTTCAACACGACGTTCATGGCTTAAATGTAGCGCGCCCCGCCCGAGCGGCAAGCGCAGGCAAAAAAAAGCACCGCCACGCGGCTAGCCGTTCTGTTAAAGTGTTGCTAAGAAAGCTGTAATGGCTCAAAATTCCGCCCTAGTCAACGACTAGGGCGTTTCTTTGTCCAAGGAAAAATCTCATCCAACTTCAGTAAAGCCGACTAAGTGGCCGCCTAGATTTCCGCCGGCCGCGGCGGGTATTCAAGTCAATCACTGCAAGAACCCCAAGTGCGGTAACTTCGGCGTACCGCCCAAGCTTGCG
Source organism: Diaphorobacter sp. LI3 (assembly GCF_022807955.1). Taxonomy (NCBI): domain Bacteria; kingdom Pseudomonadati; phylum Pseudomonadota; class Betaproteobacteria; order Burkholderiales; family Comamonadaceae; genus Diaphorobacter; species Diaphorobacter sp. LI3. Next base: position 3,008,698 of record NZ_CP094346.1, read on the forward strand.
GTTGCCCGAGGCGGGGCCGGTACTCCAGCTTCTTCCGTTGGCCCAGGCGACTACACCGTGGTCGCTACCGGTAAGGACCAGCCGGCACTGAAGTGCCGCCTGTGCGAGGAAATCACCCCTATGCAGAGCAACTTGGCGATTGCCGAGGAGCTTATGCGCATGTCGGAGTACCTTGAACCAGTACTCCCGCAGTGTCCGAACGAGGCCTGCTCTCTATCGGAGGGGGCGCCATCCCTTGAGAATGTGACTCGCTTCGGCACCAACGCCCACGGAACTCCCCGGTTCAAGTGTGTCGGCTGCAAGAAGGCGTTCTCCTTCGGCGGCCGGTCAACCAAGCGCCAACGTCGCAGTCACTCCAATCGCGATATCTTGGTGCATCTGATGAACGCCATGCCGCTGCGGCGCATCATCAAGGTCCTCGATATCTCCCCCAGCCAGCTATACGACCGCATCGACTTCCTCTATGAGCAGGCCCAGATGTTCGCCGGCGAGCGTGAGCGAACCCTCATGGGACGCGACGACCTAGGCTCAAGATATCTGTCGGTTGACCGGCAAAAGCTGGTGGTGAACTGGCACTCTAAGAAGGTGCGAAAGAACACACTTTTGCTGTCCATTGCAACGGCCGACCAGGCTACGGGCTATGTGTTCGGGGTCAACGTCAACTTTGACCCTGCGCTGGACTCTGCTGACGTAGAGAAGGACATGGTTCGCTTTGGCGACCATGCACTTGCCAGAGCGTTTCGCCGCTACGCGAGAGTCTGGCTACCGGCTGATTGGAATGCTGCGGCTGAGAGGGCGGCGCCTCGCGGAGGTACCTCCCGAAAGCCTATGGAATCGGTCATCGAAGAGACGTACGACGCAGCCTTAGGTCGCCCCGATATAGAAGATGGTGAAGGCCCCGCGAACTCATCCCGTGCCCCCGTAAAGGGCATGCTGCTGCATGAGCAAGTGGTGATGTACGCCCACATCCAGCTTGTCACTCGACTGCTCTGCCGTGCCAAGAAGATTCGCTTCTTCACAGACCAGGAGTCGGGCATACGTGCGGCCATTCTGACGGCCGTGCCGAAAAGGGTTCTGGACCGGACGGCTGACGCTTTCTATGTCAAGGTGCTCAAAGATATGTCAGTGGACATGAAGCGCGCGCTGGTTGGTGCAACCAAGCGGCGTCTGGCGCGCTTAGCGGAGAAATACGGGGTAACCCCTGAGGCTGCAGAACTTCTGGCTGCCGAGGAAGAACTGGCGCGCATGGTTGCCATCGGCAAGTGGGGGGACCGCTGGTTCCGCCATCCCATATCGGAGATGCGTGAGCCTGAGAAATCCGTTTGCTGGCTGACCGATATCGACCCGGTCGAAACCGAACCGGACAAGCGTCGGCTCCAGCTTAGCCACCAGGCGCTACTGCACCTGAAAGCCACCCTTACCGCTGTCGACCGCTTCTTTATGCAGGTCCGGCGAGGCCTCACGCTGGCAGAACGCGCGGTGGCCAGCGCCAACACCGACCGACGTCTCTGGTTCGGGAAGAGCGCCTACAACCCCGAAGTCCTGGTGAAGGTGCTCGGCATCTTCCGGACGTACTTCAACTACTGCGAGGTTGGCCGGGACGGGAAAACGCCGGCAATGCGGCTGGGGCTGGCGCGCGGACCCATAGCGCCCGAAGACATCATCTATTTCACTCCCGAACCGCCCGAAAGACGCCGCGCGCCTGCCGCTCGGTCGCTCAAGCCCTCCGGCCCCGTGGCTCACGCAAGCGAGTCACTTGCCGCGTAGGACCCGTAGTTCGAGGTGAGCTTGGTCCGCAGTCAGGGAGCTCACTCGCACTTGGTAGACAGAGAGGGGGGCTCCCGATTCAGGCCCCGAGGACTCTTCCCATTCGGCTACACCCCCTTCACCCTCGCCGCTCACCGAGGAAAGGTACGGGCTCCGCCCTGTGCAGGCCAGCACTACTGCCGGGGCTAGGGTCATCCGCGGCAGAATACCGGTTGGTTTGACCCAATTTGTTACTTCAGCGCCTCTGATAAGGACACGACAAGGCTGGCTGCCATTGTCTCGCCAAGCCTCAACGCTCAGAGAGACAGTCCGATTGCCGTATGCCACGGGAGTGCTGCCCCTGAAGTCCGGAGCGGGCTCGTCGTTGCAGGCAGTGAGGAAGCTGGCGGCACACACGAGCGCGACGCCTAGGGAAAGGGGCTTGAAATTCAGCATGTCCCTTATAGCGACCAAAGAAACGAAGCCCCTCGTGCCGAAGCAGAGGGGCTTGAATCAAGGGCTTAGCAACACCTTAACGGAACGGCTAGACTGCGCCTGGCCCAGTTCCAGTGCCGAGCGGATGGCCGGGGTGGAGATGGGTGCCTTGTTCAACTGCGCGAGGGCACGCTGGAACTCATCGGCGTCGCCCGTCATCTGCTCGCGCACCGTGCGGCTGTCAAGGCCGGCGGCCAACAGCTCATAGTTCTTAGCCAGGCGCTGCGACAGCATGCGCTGGCGCCCGGCGGTGTTGACCAGGCGTGCCGTGGGCGCCTGGGCCAGGCGCTCGAGGGCCTCGGTGGTGGTGTTGGCGGCAGCCAGCATCTGGTCGGCCTGGGCCGACACGGCCTGAAAGCCCTCCTTCGTCGGCGCCTGGGCCGTGAGCGCGTCCAGGCGGTCCGCGTTGCGGCGCACGTCCGCCAGCAGCCGCGCCACCTCGGGCGGCCAGCTCTGGCGGTCCATGTCCTCAAAGCCGGAATGCACCTGCCGGCGGGTGTGTTCCAGCGCATCGCGGGCGCGCGCGGCACCCACGTTCAGGTACAGCTGGCCGTAGACCTTGGCCGTGCGCTGGGACAGCGCCCGAAAGCGCGCCGTGCGGTTGATGGCCGTGGCCAGGGCCATGCGCGCCTGGGCCGACAGCGGCAGGGCCGGCACCAGCAACACGGTGGCCAGCGCGCGCACAGCGGTGCGGCGGCCGCGCCGGCAGGTGGCGACGGAGGAAGGGGTGGGGACTGGGCGTTGGTTCTGCATGCGCCGTATTCTCAAATCGCCCTCCCGCGCCCCCTATGACACTGGTCAAAGGCACCTCATGTCGCCACCGTGACAGCAGATTGATCAACATCAATTTAGCGGGCAGCCGCCATACCCCTACGACGCCGATGGGGCACAATTTCGCCATGGCTGAACGTGTCATTCCCCTCGTGGATCAGCGCAGCAAGGTGCTGCAGCCCCCTGCGCTCCTGGCCGCGGCACCCGCTACCGGACTGCTGCAGGACACGCTCTCCCGTCCCTTGCGCGACCTGCGCATCAGCGTGACGGACCGCTGCAACTTCCGCTGCGGCTACTGCATGCCCAAGGAAGTGTTCGACAAGCACTACCGCTACCTGCCGCACAGCGACCTGCTGAGCTTTGAAGAGATCACGCGGCTGGCGCGCCTGTGCATGGCGCATGGGGTGCGCAAGATCCGCCTCACCGGCGGCGAGCCGCTGCTGCGCAAGGACCTGGAGAACCTGGTTGCCCAGTTGGCGGAACTGCGCACGCTGGAGGGCCGCGTGCCCGACCTCACGCTGACCACCAATGGATCGCTGCTGGCGCGCAAGGCGCGCGCCCTCAAGGCCGCGGGCCTGCGGCGCGTCACCGTGAGCCTGGACAGCCTGCAGGACGACGTGTTCCGCCGCATGAACGACGTGGACTTTCCGGTGGCCGACGTACTCGCCGGTATCGAGGCCGCGCAGGCGGCGGGCCTGGAGCACATCAAGGTCAACATGGTGGTCAAGCGCGGCACCAACGACCACGAGATCCCGGCGATGGCGCGCCACTTCCGCGGCACCGGCATCACGCTGCGCTTCATCGAATACATGGACGTGGGCGCCACCAACGGCTGGCGCATGGATGAGGTGCTGCCCTCCGCCGAAGTCATCGCGCAGCTGCAGGCCGAGCTGCCGCTGGTGCCGCTGGCCGCGCAGTCCGCCGGCGAGACCGCCAAGCGCTGGGGCTACGCCGGCCCCGACGGTCGCCACGACCCGCGCTTGGGCGAAGTGGGCGTGATCAGCAGCGTCACGCAGGCCTTCTGCGGCGACTGCAACCGCGCGCGCCTGTCCATGGAGGGCCGGCTGTACCTGTGCCTGTTTGCCTCGCAAGGCTGGGACCTGCGCAGCCTGCTGCGCGGCAATGCCAGCGACGTGCAGATCAGCGCCGCCATCGCCCACATCTGGCAGGGGCGCGGCGACCGCTATTCCGAGCTGCGTGCCAGCCTGCCACCCGAGACGGGCAGCGGCCAGCGGCGCATCGAGATGAGCTACATCGGCGGCTGACCCGCCGCCGCGGCGCAGGGACCTGCCCGGCGCGCCGTTAACCACCCTTCTTTTTTCTCATGATCGACACCCACGACATCACAGGTCTCATCCTCGCCGGCGGCCGCGGCTCCCGCATGGGCGGTGTGGACAAAGGCCTGCAGAACTTCCGCGGCCTGCCCCTGGCGCTGCACACGCTGATGCGGCTGCAGCCGCAAGTGGGCGACGTGATGATCAACGCCAACCGCAACCTGGCGGCCTATGAATCATTCGGAGTGCCGGTGTGGCCTGATGGCCTTGCCGACTACGCAGGCCCGCTGGCGGGCTTTCTCACAGGGCTGGAGCGCTGCGAGACCCCTTGGCTGCTCACCGTGCCCTGCGACACACCGCTGTTCCCGCCAGACCTTGCCACACGCCTGGCCCAGGCCGCCATGCGCGAAGGCGCCGACATTGCCATGGCAGCGGCACCCGAGGCCGACGAGCGCGATGGCACCGTGCGCGTGCGCACCCAGCCGGTGTTTTGCCTGCTGCGCGTGACGCTGCTGGAGAGCCTGGTGCGCTTCACGCAGGGCGGCGGGCGCAAGATCGACCGCTGGACCGAACAGCACGCCTGCGCCGTGGTTGCGTTCGACCAGCCGGGCGACGACCCGCATGCTTTCTACAACGCCAACACCCTGGCCGAGCTGCACGCCCTGGAAGGCCTGGGCCTCCGCTGAGCTGCAACCCTCCTTGCCCGTACCGCATGAAAACCATTGACCAGATCGCCGCCGAGTTGCAGGGCTACGACCCGCAGGCACTGCGCGCCGCGGATGTGAACACCTTCCTGGAGCGCCTGGTCGCGCCCGTCACCCGCACCGAAGAAGTCGGCATCTTCGACGCCCTGGGCCGCGTGCTGGCGCGGGACGTGGTCTCGCCCGTCAGCGTGCCGCCGCACGACAACTCGGCCATGGACGGCTACGCCTTCGACGGCGCCCAACTGCAGCCCGCCCAACCGCTGGTGCTGCGCCCGGTCGGCTCCACAGCCTTTGCCGGCGCCGCCTGGACCGGCACCGTGGCCGCAGGCGAGTGCGTGAAGATCATGACCGGCGCCATCATGCCGACAGGGCTGGACACCGTGGTGCCGCAGGAGTTCACCACCGCCGAGCCCGACGGCCACATCCGCATCGCACCCGACGTGCTGCGCCGGGGCGACAACCGCCGCCTGCTGGGGGAAGACCTCATGCAAGGCCGCGTAGCGCTATCAAAAGGAGAGCTTTTAGCGCCTGCTGCTATTGGCCTGGTGGCCAGTTTGGGTCTAAAAACGGTGACGGTGTACCGCCGGGTGCGCGTGGCCTATTTCTCCACGGGCGATGAGATCCTCAGCCTGGGCGAGCCACCGCGGGAGGGCGCGGTGTACGACAGCAACCGCTACACAGTCTTTGGCCTGCTGACACGTCTGGGCGTCCAGGTGATCGACCTGGGTGTGGTGCGCGACGAGCCCACACTGCTGGAAGCCGCCTTCCGCCGTGCGGCCACCGAAGCCGACGCCATCATTACCAGCGGCGGTGTGAGCGTGGGCGAGGCCGACCACACGCGCACCATGATGAAGCAGCTGGGCGACGTGGCGTTCTGGCGCATCGCCATGCGCCCGGGCCGGCCGATGGCGGTGGGCCGCCTTCGGCCCGAATTACAAGCCAAATCCGGCCCTAACGCTCGTCCATCAAGCGTTAACAGCTATCAAGATGGAAGCATTCAGAGTGCAGACGGCAGCAGCGTGCTGTTCGGCCTGCCGGGCAATCCGGTGGCGGTGATGGTCACCTTCCTGGCTTTCGTCCGCCCCGCGCTGCTGCGCATGATGGGCTGCACACGCAGCGCACCGCCGCTGCTGCGCGCCGTCAGCACCGAGGCCATGCGCAAGAAACCCGGCCGCACCGAATACCAGCGCGGCCTGGTCACCACGGCAGCGGACGGCACGTTGCAGGTGCGCACCACGGGCAACCAGGGCTCAGGGGTGCTCAGTTCCATGGTGCAAGCCAACGGCCTCATCGTGCTGCACCACGGCCAGGGCAACGTGGCACCTGGCGACATGGTCGATGTGATGATGTTTGACGGCGTGATCTGACACGCCCGCGCAGCGGCGGCCGGCTTGGCCGCGTGCGCCGCAGCCCTACCCTGCCCCCATCGCCGTCCTTGCAGGAGCCGCCATGCCGTTTGCCGCCACCCATCTCGCTCAGCCGCCTTCGCGTGAAACGGTGGACCAGTGGCTGGGCCCCACCGTGCTGGAGTTCGGTACGCCCTGGTGCGGCCACTGCCAGCGCGCCCAGCCGCTCATCGAGCAGGCCCTCGAAGACCGGGACGATGTGCGCCACGTCAAGGTGGAGGACGGCCCCGGCCAGCGCCTGGGCCGCAGTTTTGGCGTGAAACTCTGGCCCACGCTCGTGTTCCTGCGCGACGGGCGCGAAACGGCACGGCTGGTGCGCCCACAGACGGCACAGAGCATCCATGAAGCGGTGCAGGGCATCACCGCCACCACCGGCTGATCACCCGCAAGGCACGGAACCCGGTCTCAGCGGCCCAGCGCCTGCTCCACACCCTTGTTGGCCAGCATGTCGGCGCGCTCGTTGCCGGGATCGCCCGCATGGCCGCGCACCCAGTGCCATTCGATGCGGTGGCCCGCTTGGTGCGCCAGCTCGTCCAGGCGCTGCCACAGCTCCACGTTCTTCACGGGCTGGCCGGCCGCCGTGCGCCAGCCCTTTTTCTTCCAGCCGTGAATCCATTCGGTGATGCCCTGGCGGACGTACTGGCTGTCCAGGTACAACGCCACCTGGCAGGGGCGCTTGAGCGCGCCCAGCGCCTGGATCACGGCCATCAGTTCCATGCGGTTGTTGGTCGTTCCCAGTTCGCCACCGAACAGCTCTTTCTCCAGCGTGCCTGAACGTAGCACTGCCCCCCAACCGCCGGGGCCCGGATTGCCCTTGCACGCACCGTCGGTATAGATCACCACCTGATTCAAAAAATAGCTCCCAGAAATAAAGAAAATGGCCCGTCGCCTCAGCCCGGGCCATGGCGCCGCGCTACCTGCACCTGCGCGGCAGCCGCCTGCGGCGCCTTGCGCCACGAAGGCTCCAGCAGGCGCATGCCCTGCACGCGCTTGACGGCGACGATCACATACGCGGCCCCGAAGATCGGCCACCAGCGCGCGCCCAGCGCGTCCATCCAGCCGTAGCGCTGCAGCCAGCGGTCGCCGGCCACGGCGGGCCGGTAGCAGCCGAAGCTCATGGATTCCAGCTCAAAGCCAAGCAGGCGCAGCCAGTCGCGCAGGCGCCCGGGCGAAATGAACTCCCCCACGTCCGGCAGGAACAGCCGCCCCCCTGCGCCACAGCGCTGGTACAGGCGCGATCGCCGCTGCCGTAACCCCCACAGACTGAGCGGGTTGAGTCCGCTGATGACCACCTTGCCCTCAGGCACCAGCACGCGGTGCACCTCGCGCAGCGCCGTGTGCGGGTCCACGCTCAGCTCCAGGGTGTGGGGCAGCGCCAGCAGGTCCAGGCTGGCCTCGGCAAACGGCAGCGCGACCGCATCCGCCAGCAGCGCCGGTGGCTCCTGCGCATCGCTACGCTCTAGCAGCAACTCCGGCGGCATCACGGCCAGCCAGCGGTGCGGCATGCGGTTGCTGCGCAATGCCTGCAGGCCCGGCATGCCCAGTTGCAGCGCGTGGTAGCCGAAGATATCCGCCACCAGCTCGTCGTAACGCTCCTGCTCCCAGGCCAGCAGGTAGCGGCCAGGGGCAGTATCGAACCAGTGGTGCAAACCTATAATTTCGCCGGTCATGAAGAACTTGCTGCCATTGCCCGCCTTCGCCGACAACTACATCTGGATGATGGACGACGCGCAGCGTGCGGTCGTTGTGGATCCCGGCGATGCAGAACCCGTGTTGCAGGCGCTGCGCAGCATGGGGCTGCCATTGGAAGCGATTCTAGTCACGCACCACCATGGCGACCACGTGGGCGGGGTGAACGCCCTGCGCGAAGCCACGGGCGCAACCGTGTATGGCCCTGCCACGGAGCCCATGCCCGAGCCCCTCATCCGCCTGTCGGGCGGCGACACTCTTCAGGTGCTAGGCCTCACGTTTTCCGTGCTGGACGTGCCGGGGCATACGGCGGGGCATATCGCTTACTACTGTGCGGACATGGAAGGCGAGCCCCTGCTGTTGTGCGGGGATACGCTGTTCTCGGGTGGATGCGGCCGCTTGTTCGAAGGCACGCCCACGCAAATGCAGGCCTCGCTGGACACGCTGGCCGCATTGCCCGGCAACACCCGCGTATGCTGCGCCCATGAATACACGCTGTCCAACCTGAAGTTCGCCCGCGCGGTGGAACCCCATAACGCTGCGCTACTCCAGTACATCACCGAATGCGAGTCCCGGCGCCGCGCGGATCAGCCCACACTGCCGTCGCGCATTGCCATCGAGCGCGACATCAACCCTTTTCTGCGCACGCGCGTTGCTACGGTAGCCCAAGCCGCCCACGGCTTCGACGCCCTCATAGACCCGCGCGAACCCGCAGCCGTACTGGCCGCGCTGCGCCAATGGAAAAACGAATTTCGATGAGACTTCTGCACATCCTGGGGCTGGCAAGCCTGCTGTGGTTGACCGGTTGCGCGACCACTGCCCCTACGGACAACGCCGCATCCACCACCGACCCCACTACTGCCAGCCATACGCCGCTGTATCCGTCGGGACCATTGCAGCCCATCACGGCGAGCGCCGCCAGCGGCCACACAGTGGCTGGCGTCAGTGCGCCAGCCGATCTGTGGGACCGCATCCGGCGCGGCTTTTCCATGCCCGACCTGGACACCGATCTGGTACGCGACCGGGAACAGTGGTATGCCACGCGCCCCGACTACATGCAGCGCATGACCGAGCGCTCCAGCAAGTACCTGTTCCATATCGTCGAAGAGCTGGAACGCCGGGGCATGCCCACAGAACTGGCGCTGCTGCCCTACATCGAGAGCGCCTTCAACCCTCAGGCAGTGTCCAGCGCCAAGGCCGCGGGCATGTGGCAGTTCATGCCGGCCACGGGAACCTATTTCGACTTGAAGCAGAACGCCTTCCGCGACGACCGGCGCGATGTGCTGGCGTCCACGCGCGCGGCACTGGACTACCTGCAGAAGCTCTACGGCATGTTCGGCGACTGGCATCTGGCCCTGGCCGCCTACAACTGGGGAGAAGGCAGCGTGGCCCGCGCGATCGCGCGCAACGAGAAACAGGGTCTGGGCACGCGCTACACCGAGTTGACGATGCCCGCCGAAACCCGCATGTACGTGCCCAAGCTGCAGGCCGTGAAGAACATCGTGGCCAATCCCGACAAGTTCAGCACCGAGCTGCCGCTGATCGAGAACCACCCGTACTTCCAGAGCGTGGAGATCACGCGCGACATGGACGTCACCCTGGTAGCCAGTCTCGCCGGCGTACGCCTCGAGGATTTCCGCGCCCTGAACCCGTCGCTGCACAAGCCCGTGATCCTTGCGGCGGGCATGCCGCAGATCCTGCTGCCCTGGGACAACGCCCAGGTGTTCCGCAAGAACCTGGAGGCCTACACCGAAGGCCAATACGCCAGTTGGACGGTATGGACGGTACCCAACACGATGAGCGTCTCCACCGCGGCGCAACGCACGGGCATGAGCGAAAACGATTTGCGTCAGGTGAATGGCATTCCACCACGCATGATGATCAAGGCCGGCTCGGCCCTCATGGTGCCCCGCGCAGCCACCATGCGCGCAGACGTCCCGGGTCATCTCGCCGACAACGGCCAAGTCAGCTTCACCCCCGAAATCGTGACGCGGCGCACCACGGTGCGCGCGGGCAAGCGCGACACCGTGGCCAGCATCGCACGGCGCTACAAGGTCAGCACCGCAGACGTTGCCGACTGGAACGACGTGAAGACCTCCAGCAAGTTCAAGCCCGGAGAACAGGTCGTGATGTACCTGCCCGTGCGGCTTGCCGCGACCTCGCTGGCGCGCACCAGCGCGAAACAACCCATCAGCCGGGCGACAGTCCGCTCGGCAAAGGCCGGTGCGCCCACACGCAAGGGCGGCACACCGTCGAAACGCAAACGGTAAGCCCGGCTAGAAACGCAGCGTGTGCATACCCAACAGGCCGAGGATGCCCATCACGATCAGGTACAGCGCAACGATCACGTTGAGCAGTTTGGGCATGATCAGAATCAGGATGCCTGCGATGAGGGAAACCAGGGGGCCAATGCTGAGGTGAAGTGTCATGGGAACTTTGCCGGGATGCGGGAGGAAGGAAAGCACTCGCGCTGAGCGCGCCGCCTAGCCCATCACTTTAGCGGTGATCCCGGGTCGCAAGGCGCACTTGGCGCGCCCTGACCGACCGAACCAACGCCTGGGCACGCCGTAATCTGCCGCAGAGGGCCGGGGCGCCTGCATTTTGCCCTCTCTTGCGCCACACCGAGCTTTCCCAAAAAAAGTCCGATACGGCGCGAAGCGCGGCGTCACATCAGCAGTTGCCTTTTTTCGCCTGACCGGGAGGGCACCCGTGCGGGTGGCTCTTGGGACCCGCTCCACGGTTGTCGTAATGGTCGTGATAGACCGCGCAACCGGAAAGCGTGAATGCAGCAACCACAATGGCAAGCAGAGTCTTCATGGCTGAAAATGTGGATGGACGTCGAGGCATTTTAGAAGCGCCCCGTTGTTCCCGGACTGATTGAAACTCGTACGGTGGAGTAATACGACGCTGTACTACTCATCGCCAGCACAGCGACAAAGGTAAGCAGTCAGGTCATGGGTGCCTTCTATGCTGATCATGGAACTATTGGGGGGCAAAACGTTGGCGCACCCCTACCCTCACAATTGGCCAAGCAAAAACAAAAAAGGCCCGGCGGTCTCAAATCTGAAGTGCAACACCGCTGGTTGATATTCAATGAATGGTAGCGGAGCTTTTCTCGGCGATAGCCGCCATGAATCGCTGAAAAGCCTGGTAGGGAGAATCCCAGCCGAGAGTCTGACGAGGACGGTTGTTCATCAGATCGGCCATGGAGTCCAGCGCATCCTGGTCATGCATGCTCAGGTCTGTGCCCTTGGGCATGAACTGGCGCAGCAGCCCATTCGTGTTCTCACAACTGCCTTTTTGCCAAGGGCTGTGCGGATCACAAAAGTACACCCGCATGCCAAGGGCTTGGGCGAGTTCCTTGTGCCGGGCCATCTCCTTGCCCTGGTCGTAGGTGAGCGTCTGGCGCATCGGCTGTGCGATCTGGCGCAGCTTGTTGGTGAACGCGGCCAGCGCACTGTCTGCGGATGCGTCAGGCATCTTGCACAGCAGCACCAAGCGCGTTGAGCGCTCTACCAGCACACCCACCGCCGATTGGTTGCCAGCACCCTTGATCAGATCCCCCTCCCAATGCCCCGGGATCACGCGATCATTGACCTCGGGTGGGCGAACATGGATAGAGACCATGTCTGGAATCTGACCACGCCGATCAGAGCCTGCTGAACGCGGGCGGCGTGTACTCTTGCCTTGGCGCAGCAGTGCGATGAGCTGGCGGCGCAACTCACCGCGTGGGTATGCATAGATGGCGGTGTAGATGCTCTCGTGCGAGGCATGCATGGTTGGGTCCTGGGGATACATGCGCTGGAGTGTGCGTGCAATCTGCTGGGGCGACCACAGCCAGCACAGCATGGTGGTCACAAGAGTCCACAACGCCCCGCAGCTGTGCAGCTTGGGGTATGGCTTGGCCTGAATGCGCCGCAGCTGGCACAGACGCTGCGCAGGCGCGCTGGCGTAACCGCCGTGGCAGGCGTTGCGCCGCAACTCACGGCTGATGGTGCTGGGGCTGCGGCCTTGAAGGCGGGCTATGGCCCTGATGCTCCAGCCCTGCTGGCGCAGCGATGCCAGCGTCACTCTGTCTTCTGGCTGCAAGTGCTCGTATCTCGTTCCCATTTGCGTACATTACCCTTGGTGAGGGTGTTGCACTTCAGATTTGAGACCGCCCCCTGTATCGCTACAGAGCCTTTGAAACTTGGTAGGACGTACAAGATTCGAACTTGTGACCAACGGATTAAAAGAGGCTACCCGGCCCTTTTTCCAAGTCCTAAACCACGGCTTTCAGACGCACGCACCATGTCACCGGGTGCCAAGCGTAGCTAAATTTTGCTGTCTGCAGCTACGTTGGAGCTACGTTTTATGAGTGACCAAAAACATACCTTTGCGGCGCCAGTCAAAGCCCCTGACTGCGCATTCCACTGATGGCGGACAGTGATTCCATTCCCATCGCGGACAGCGTTCCAGGCGATGGCGGACACGTTGCGCGGGTGTCCTGAGTGACGCTCAAATCGTAGCCGAAGTGTCCGCCATCAGCGTGGAATGGCGGTCGGCGCGGCCGGCTCAGACGGCCTTGGTGAGCTTGCGCATCGACTCGCCCTTGAGGGCTATCTTGTGCGAGCCGTGCACGATGCGGTCCAGGATGGCGTCGGCCAGCGTGGGCTCGTCCAGCCAGGCGTGCCAGGCCGTCACCGGCAACTGGCTGGTGATGAGCGTCGAGCGCGTGCCCACCCGGTCGTCCAGCAATTCCAGCAGGTCGTTTCGCTCGTGCGCGGCAATCGGCGCGATGCCGAAGTCGTCCAGGATGAGCAGGTCCAGCCGCGCCAGTTGCGCCAGCCGTTTGCCCAGGCTGCCATCGCCGTGGGCCACGTGCAGCTCCTGCAGCAGCCGTGGCGCGCGGGTGTAGAGCACCGAGAAGCCCAGGCGCGCGGCCTGCTGCCCCAGTGCGCAGGCGAGCCACGTCTTGCCGCACCCGGTGGCGCCGGTGAGCAGCACGTTGTGGCCATGGCGCAGCCAGTCCCCGCCGGCCAGGCTGGTGATGACCTCTCGGCTCAGGCCCCGGCTGGCGCGCCAGTCGATGTCCTCCAGGCAGGCACTGGAGACCTTCAGGCGGGCCGCCTTCAACAGGCGCTCCAGGCGCTTGCTGTCACGCCAGTCCACCTCGCGCTGCACCAGCAGCGCCAGGCGTTGTTCAAAGGGCAGCTCGCTGGCCGTGATGTGGGTGGCCGCGTCGCTGAGGGCGGCCACCATGCCGTCCAGGCGCAGGGCGCGCAGTTGGTTCAAGGTCTGTTCGTTGAGCATGGTTCTTCCTTGTTAGGTTTGCTTGCACGTTGGAGTTCAGTGGTAGTAGCCCGGCCCGCGCACGTTCTCGTGCAGCGGCAGGCTCGCCTGTGCGGCCATCGGCGCATCCAGCGGCCGCTGGTCCAGGCCGCAGCCCAGGATGGAGGCGATGCTCTTGTAGGACGGTGAGCGAATCGACTGCGCCCGCGCACAGGCGGCCTCCAGCCGGTCAGCCCCGTACTCACGGCCCAGGCGCATGAGGCCCAGACAGGAGCGGTAACCCTGCTCGGGATGCTGGCGGTGCTCCATCTGCCAGCGCACCACGGCGGCGGTGGCCGCGCCCACGCGCTCACCCCAGGCGATGAGCTTGGCCGGCGTCCACTGCAGGTGCGCCCGGTGCGAGGCCGGCATGTGCTCGGGCGTGGTGGTGTGTGCACCCCGTCGGGGATTGAGGGCGTGGGCGGCCACGCGTTTGCTGCCGTGCAGGACTTCGAGCGTGCCGGCCGTGATGCGCAACTCCACCGGCTCACCCACCAGGGCGTGGGGCACCGAGTAGTAGTGGCCATCGAGCTCAACGTGGTAATCGATGTTGACGCGGGCGGGTTTGAAGCGCGCGATGGGCATGCGCACCGGCGGCAGGGGGCGCAGGGCTGGCCGGTCGAGTTCGGCGAAGGCGCTAGTGCGGTTGCCCGGCAGCTTCTTGAACGCGCGCTGGTTCAAGTCCACCAGCAAGGCGGCAATCGCCCGGTTGAGCTCGGCCAGGCTGAAGAAGGTCTGGTGGCGCAGCCTGGCCAGAATCCAGCGCTCGACCACCTGCACAGCGACCTCCACCTTGGGTTTGTCGCGTGGCTTGGCCGGGCGCGCGGGCATCACGGCCAGGCTGTAGTGCGCACAGAGCTCTTCGAGCAGGCGGTGCGCGGTGGGCTCGTAACGGTCGGGTCGGGCCATGAGGGCGCGCGGCTGGTCAGGCACCAGCAGGCGGGGCACGCCGCCGATGAACTCCAGCGCGCTAATGATGCTGGCCACCCAGTCGGTGGTCTTCTGGCTGGCGGTGGCGCAGGCGTAGGTGTAGTTCGATGCGCCCAGCACGGCCACGAAGACCTGGGCCTGGCGTATCTCGCCAGTGTCGGCATCCACCACGGGAACGGTCTGGCCGGCGTAGTCCACAAAGAGCTTGTCACCGCCCGTGTGGGTCTGGCGCATGGAGCGCTGCAGGCGCCGGGCCCAGGCCTTGTACTTCTCGCAGAAGGCGCTGTACTTGTACGCCTGCCCGCTGTGCTGTTGCTGGTATTCCTCCCAAAGCAACTGCAGCGTCACGCCAGGTCGGCGCAGTTCGCGGTGGATGTGGGCGTGGTCGGGTTCAAGGTGCCGGGACTCGCGCGCCACGGGTGGCTTGTAGAGCCGGGCCTGGAGTTCGTCGTCGTTCAGGCTCTGGGCCAGTGCCCAGTCCACGCCGGCCACGCGCGCGTAGCTGGCTATCTCGCTGACAGTGGATTTGGAGATGCCGAGGGCGGCACCGATTTGACGGGTGCTCAAGGCCCCGCGGTGCAGCAGTTGCAGTGTGTGTCGTAGTTTGCTCATGGTGACCCTGGGTGTGGGCATCGCTGGTTCCGGTCAAAAAACCGGGCAGCGTATGCCGCGTTCGGGTCACTCAGAACACCCCGCAGGTGTCCGCCATCAGTTTGGAATGCTGTCCGCCATCGCGTGGAATACGCAGCAAGAGCGTGCGGCGACCATCATCGGCTCCGGCGTGGGCGGCTTTAGCACCATCGCAGAAGCGGTGCGCACGACGGATGGCAAGGGGCCAAAACGCTTGTCGCCTTTCACCGTACCCGCTTTCCTGGCCAATTTGGCGGCCGGACAGGTGTCGATCCGGCACCGGCTGAAGGGTCCGTTGGGTGCTCCGGTGACGGCCTGTGCGGCCAGCATTCAAGCCATTGGCGATGCAGCACGGCTGATTCGCAATGACGAAGCGGATATGGCGCTCTGCGGCGGCAGCGAAGCCACCATTGACCGGGTTGCGCTGGGCAGCTTTGCCGCCGCGAAAGCAGTAACGACCTACAGTGACGGCGATCCCGCAAAGGCTTCACGCCCCTTTGACCTGGCTCGGAACGGCTTTGTCATGGCGGAGGGTGCGGGTCTGTTGGTGCTGGAGGTCCTGGATCATGCATTGGCGCGTGGTGCCACGCCGCTGGCCGAGATTGTGGGCTACGGCACCTCCGCCGATGCATACCATGTCACCTCCGGGCCGGAGGATGGCTCTGGCGCCGCACGATCAATGCGCGCCGCGTTGCGCCAGGCACAGCTGCAGCCTTGGGATATTCAACACCTGAATGCGCACGCGACCTCCACTCTCGTGGGAGACCGAGGCGAGTTGGCAGCCATTCGACAAGTGTTTGGAGCCGGCTCTGGCCCATCCATCACAGCCACCAAATCCGCCGTGGGTCACATGCTGGGAGCCGCTGGCGGGGCCGCTGCGATCTTTACCGTATTGGCATTGCGCGACCAAATGGCGCCACCTGTGCTCAACCTAGAACATCCAGATCCATTGGCCG
This sequence comes from Diaphorobacter sp. LI3, assembly GCF_022807955.1. NCBI lineage: Bacteria > Pseudomonadati > Pseudomonadota > Betaproteobacteria > Burkholderiales > Comamonadaceae > Diaphorobacter > Diaphorobacter sp. LI3. The sequence goes on from NZ_CP094346.1 coordinate 3,024,609, forward strand.
ACGGCCTGGATCTGATCGCTGGGAGTGCGCGTGCCCATGCCATAGAGCACGCCATGCTCAACGGATTTGGTTTTGGCGGTGTGAATGCGTCTCTGGTTCTGAAGCGATTTACAGCCTGACCCATATCTTGACCAGAAGCCTCAATAGACAACATCACACATGCCACGTCTATGAGGTTTTGCAGCACGTTGGGTAAGTGCCTCTCCGTCCCCGGGAGCAACGATTGCACTGAATCACCAAAGCCTGGGATGGCGCGCTGAACCCCGTGGCTTGAAGCGTTACCGGGCCGCTCTTCGCGGCCTTTTTTGCGCTTGCGGTGCGACAAGCGATCTGATGCACAGCCTGAGGTCTCAAGGGGCACGTCCCAAAGACTTCCCGCACATTGCGCAAAAAAAGCCCGCGAGCATGCGCTCGCGGGCGTATCCATTTACGCGAAACCAATCCACAAATCCACAAGGTAGCCACGTAGCCACCTCGTGCGGAACTTCTTCCAAGGTTCCTAGCACAAATTTTGCATAAAGCAAAATTTGGCCAAACGTCAAATGTGGCCAGATGGCCACTTTATGCCTTACGCCACAGTTCTCCAGAGTGTGGCGGTGTCTTGAGTGGTGGAGCTGGCGGGAATTGAACCCGCGTCCGCAAGCCTTCTTCGGGCAGATCTACATGTTTAGTGCTCTGTTTTGAATCTCACATCTCACATCGCGCAGGCACACGCTACGCAAGATGCCAGCACCCTTGAATCTCGTACCACGCCAAGGTGCCCGGCATGCCACCAGCTGATGTAAATTCCCTTGCAGCCGGGAGGCCTTGCGGCCCCCTTGCCCAGCCCATCAGCGTGCTGTTGCAAGGCTCACCGGTATTTAAGCGGCGAGTGCGAAACGTTCGTCGTTTGCAGTTAGTTTAGTGAATGGAGATTTACGAGCGTCACTCAAGCTCGACATGCACCGCTCCGATTCCGAACCCACGTCGAAACCGGGACAGCCCCTTGGAAGACTATTTTAGTCCAGGCCCACCAATTTCAAGAGATCAAGGGGGGAATAAATCTCTGCATCCGCGCCCCAACTCTTCGGGGAGGCGCCCGAGCCAAGATAGCCGTACATGGCCACCACGGTTTTCATACCTGCGGCTTGCCCTGCTTGAATATCTCTTTCGTCGTCACCGACGTAAATGCACTCGTGCGGCTCCAGCCCCAGGCGCCGTGCAGCCTCCCACAAAGGCTCTGGGTGGGGCTTGGAATACGCAGTGGTGTCTCCACTGACGATAGCCCCTGCATTGGCGAAAAGCGCCACGCGCTGGGCGATGAGCGAGGTAAAACGCTCCGCTTTATTGGTCACCACACCCCATTTCAACGGACGATGCTCAAGAGTAGCCACCAATTCCTGGATGCCAGGAAACAATGCCGTTTGATCGTGGATGCATTGCTCGTAGTTGGTGAAAAACTCTTCCCTCAAGCCGGGAAAGTCCGGATGGTCCGGCGTGATACCAAATGCCACCGACAACATACCCCTCGCGCCCGCGCCGGCCAGGGGACGATAGGCCTGCAGCGGCAGCGAAGGGAGCCCGCGGACGGACCGCAACTGGTCCGCAGCAAAGCCCAGGTCAGGCGCACTGTCGATCAAGGTGCCATCCAGGTCGAACAACACCCCGCGCACCGCCGTGAAAGACACCTCGCTCATGCAGTGGGTCGCCTGGTAGCGAACAGGTAATTCACATCGGTATCCCCGCTCAGCCAATAGCGGCCGGTTACGGGGTTGTACTGCATGCCGCGCGTATGCAACACATCAAGGCCCGCCTGGCGGCATGCGGATGCCAGCTCACTAGGGCGGATGAATTTGGCGTACTCATGCGTTCCCTGGGGCAGCATCTTGAGCAGGTATTCCGCCCCCACGATCGCCAACGCAAAGGCCTTCGCATTCCGGTTGATCGTAGAGAAGAACACCCATCCGCCTGGCTTGACGAGGCGCGCGCATGCGGCCACGACCGACTGGGGATCGGGCACATGCTCCAGCATCTCCATGCAGGTGACCGTGTCGAACGACCCAGGACACTCGTTTGCCAACTCCTCGACGCTGATCTCCCGGTACTGTACGCGCGGCGTTTCCGCCTCCAGGGCATGGAGCCGCGCCACGCGCAATGCCTTGGACGCCAGGTCGATCCCCGTGACTTCTGCCCCCTTGCGGGCCATGGAGTCCGACAGAATTCCCCCGCCGCACCCCACGTCGAGAACCTTGCGCCCTTCCAGAGGCGAGAGTTGATTGATCCAATCCAGCCGCAACGGGTTGATTTGGTGCAGCGGACGGAATTCGCTGTCGGGGTCCCACCAGCGATGGGCCAGTTCCGAAAACTTGGCCAACTCAGCGGGATCGGCGTTTACAGAAACAGTCATGTTTTCATTGTCCCATCTGCAACGAGCAAGGCATAAAAAAAGCCCCGTTGCCGCTAGCCGTTCTGTTAAAGTGTTGCTAAGAAAGCTGTAATGGCTCAAAATTCCGCCCTAGTCAACGACTAGGGCGTTTCTTTGTCCAAGGAAAAATCTCATCCAACTTCAGTAAAGCCGACTAAGTGGCCGCCTAGATTTCCGCCGGCCGCGGCGGGTATTCAAGTCAATCACTGCAAGAACCCCAAGTGCGGTAACTTCGGCGTACCGCCCAAGCTTGCGGTTGCCCGAGGCGGGGCCGGTACTCCAGCTTCTTCCGTTGGCCCAGGCGACTACACCGTGGTCGCTACCGGTAAGGACCAGCCGGCACTGAAGTGCCGCCTGTGCGAGGAAATCACCCCTATGCAGAGCAACTTGGCGATTGCCGAGGAGCTTATGCGCATGTCGGAGTACCTTGAACCAGTACTCCCGCAGTGTCCGAACGAGGCCTGCTCTCTATCGGAGGGGGCGCCATCCCTTGAGAATGTGACTCGCTTCGGCACCAACGCCCACGGAACTCCCCGGTTCAAGTGTGTCGGCTGCAAGAAGGCGTTCTCCTTCGGCGGCCGGTCAACCAAGCGCCAACGTCGCAGTCACTCCAATCGCGATATCTTGGTGCATCTGATGAACGCCATGCCGCTGCGGCGCATCATCAAGGTCCTCGATATCTCCCCCAGCCAGCTATACGACCGCATCGACTTCCTCTATGAGCAGGCCCAGATGTTCGCCGGCGAGCGTGAGCGAACCCTCATGGGACGCGACGACCTAGGCTCAAGATATCTGTCGGTTGACCGGCAAAAGCTGGTGGTGAACTGGCACTCTAAGAAGGTGCGAAAGAACACACTTTTGCTGTCCATTGCAACGGCCGACCAGGCTACGGGCTATGTGTTCGGGGTCAACGTCAACTTTGACCCTGCGCTGGACTCTGCTGACGTAGAGAAGGACATGGTTCGCTTTGGCGACCATGCACTTGCCAGAGCGTTTCGCCGCTACGCGAGAGTCTGGCTACCGGCTGATTGGAATGCTGCGGCTGAGAGGGCGGCGCCTCGCGGAGGTACCTCCCGAAAGCCTATGGAATCGGTCATCGAAGAGACGTACGACGCAGCCTTAGGTCGCCCCGATATAGAAGATGGTGAAGGCCCCGCGAACTCATCCCGTGCCCCCGTAAAGGGCATGCTGCTGCATGAGCAAGTGGTGATGTACGCCCACATCCAGCTTGTCACTCGACTGCTCTGCCGTGCCAAGAAGATTCGCTTCTTCACAGACCAGGAGTCGGGCATACGTGCGGCCATTCTGACGGCCGTGCCGAAAAGGGTTCTGGACCGGACGGCTGACGCTTTCTATGTCAAGGTGCTCAAAGATATGTCAGTGGACATGAAGCGCGCGCTGGTTGGTGCAACCAAGCGGCGTCTGGCGCGCTTAGCGGAGAAATACGGGGTAACCCCTGAGGCTGCAGAACTTCTGGCTGCCGAGGAAGAACTGGCGCGCATGGTTGCCATCGGCAAGTGGGGGGACCGCTGGTTCCGCCATCCCATATCGGAGATGCGTGAGCCTGAGAAATCCGTTTGCTGGCTGACCGATATCGACCCGGTCGAAACCGAACCGGACAAGCGTCGGCTCCAGCTTAGCCACCAGGCGCTACTGCACCTGAAAGCCACCCTTACCGCTGTCGACCGCTTCTTTATGCAGGTCCGGCGAGGCCTCACGCTGGCAGAACGCGCGGTGGCCAGCGCCAACACCGACCGACGTCTCTGGTTCGGGAAGAGCGCCTACAACCCCGAAGTCCTGGTGAAGGTGCTCGGCATCTTCCGGACGTACTTCAACTACTGCGAGGTTGGCCGGGACGGGAAAACGCCGGCAATGCGGCTGGGGCTGGCGCGCGGACCCATAGCGCCCGAAGACATCATCTATTTCACTCCCGAACCGCCCGAAAGACGCCGCGCGCCTGCCGCTCGGTCGCTCAAGCCCTCCGGCCCCGTGGCTCACGCAAGCGAGTCACTTGCCGCGTAGGACCCGTAGTTCGAGGTGAGCTTGGTCCGCAGTCAGGGAGCTCACTCGCACTTGGTAGACAGAGAGGGGGGCTCCCGATTCAGGCCCCGAGGACTCTTCCCATTCGGCTACACCCCCTTCACCCTCGCCGCTCACCGAGGAAAGGTACGGGCTCCGCCCTGTGCAGGCCAGCACTACTGCCGGGGCTAGGGTCATCCGCGGCAGAATACCGGTTGGTTTGACCCAATTTGTTACTTCAGCGCCTCTGATAAGGACACGACAAGGCTGGCTGCCATTGTCTCGCCAAGCCTCAACGCTCAGAGAGACAGTCCGATTGCCGTATGCCACGGGAGTGCTGCCCCTGAAGTCCGGAGCGGGCTCGTCGTTGCAGGCAGTGAGGAAGCTGGCGGCACACACGAGCGCGACGCCTAGGGAAAGGGGCTTGAAATTCAGCATGTCCCTTATAGCGACCAAAGAAACGAAGCCCCTCGTGCCGAAGCAGAGGGGCTTGAATCAAGGGCTTAGCAACACCTTAACGGAACGGCTAGCCCGTTGCCGGGGCTTTTTTGTGACCGATGGATCGATCAGTTGGCGCGGGTACCAACCACTTCGATTTCCACACGGCGGTTCTTGGCGCGACCTTCCTTGGTCTTGTTGTCCGCCACGGGCTGCTTTTCGCCCTTGCCTTCGGTGTAGACGCGGTTCTTTTCGATGCCCTTGGACACCAAGTAAGCCTTCACGGCTTCAGCGCGACGCACGGACAGCTTCTGGTTGTATGCGTCGGTACCGATGGAGTCGGTGTGACCCACGGCAATGATCACTTCCAGGTTGATGCCCTTGACCTTGGAAACCAGGTCGTCCAACTTGGCCTTGCCTTCGGGCTTGAGGACGGACTTGTCGAAGTCGAAGAAAGCGTCGGCTGCATAGGTCACCTTGCTAGCGATAGCAGGTGCGGGGGCAGGAGCGGCAGGAGCTGCGGCTGCAGGAGCGGGTGCAGCTGCGGGAGCAGGAGCAGCAGCCTTCACCAGAGCGCCGTCGCAACCTTCGGCAGCGGTTGCGGGGGTCCAGTTGGCGTCGCGCCAGCACAGTTCATTCGTGCCGTTCTTCCAGACCAGCTCACCCGAGCCGTTTTGCCAGTTATCGATGACCTTACCGCCGTCTGCCGCCTTCACTTGAGCAACAGCCGAGGTAGCAAGCACAGCAGAGGCCAACAACATCGCCACTTTGTTCAGTTTCTTCATGGTTCTCCTCTTGGGGAAAAAGCCGCAGCCGCGCTGCGAATCAGGGACGTCGTCAGTGACCATCACCAAAAACGTTGAAATGATTGTGCCATACGTAACAAGGCCGGGGCTGCTTTGACGAGGTGCAAACCGTAGGACAAAAGCGCAATCCCGGGGATGTGTTGCTCAGCTACTACAGGGCGTTGCACCTAAAATGGCCGCTTCCTGCCGCCACCCCTCCGTCGACATGACCCAGTTTGCCAAAGAAACCCTGCCCATCAGTCTCGAAGAGGAGATGCGGCGCAGTTACCTGGATTACGCGATGAGCGTGATCGTCGGGCGCGCCCTGCCCGACGCGCGGGATGGCCTGAAGCCTGTGCACCGGCGCGTGCTGTTTGCCATGCACGAGCTCAACAATGATTGGAACCGGCCTTATAAGAAGTCCGCCCGTATCGTTGGTGACGTGATCGGTAAGTACCACCCCCACGGCGACAGCGCGGTATACGACACGATCGTGCGCATGGCGCAAGACTTCTCTCTGCGCCACATGCTGGTGGACGGTCAGGGCAACTTCGGCTCAGTGGACGGCGACAGCGCCGCGGCAATGCGCTATACCGAAATCCGCCTGTCAAAAATAGCGCACGAGATGCTGGCGGACATCGACAAGGAAACGGTCGATTTCGGCCCGAACTACGACGGCAGCGAGAAGGAACCGCTGGTGCTGCCGAGCAAGCTGCCCAACCTGCTGGTCAACGGATCGGCCGGCATCGCGGTGGGCATGGCAACCAACATCCCGCCGCACAACCTCAATGAGGTGGTGGATGCCTGTTTGCACCTGCTGCGCCAGCCTGACGCGACGGTGGACGAACTCATGGAGATCATCCCCGCGCCCGACTTCCCCACGGCCGGCATCATCTACGGCATCAACGGGGTCAAGGAAGGCTACCGCACAGGCCGCGGCAAGGTGGTGATGCGCGCCAAGTGCCACTTCGAGGACATCGACAAGGGCCAGCGCCAGGCCATCATCGTTGACGAGCTGCCCTACCAGGTCAACAAGAAGACGCTACAGGAGTGCATGGCCGAGCTGGTGCACGAGAAGAAGCTCGAAGGCATCAGCCACATCCAAGACGAGTCGGACAAATCCGGCATGCGCCTGGTGATCGAGCTCAAGCGCGGCGAAGTACCCGAGGTGGTGCTCAACAACCTGTACAAGCAGACCCAGCTGCAAGACACCTTTGGCATGAACATGGTGGCGCTGGTGGACGGCCAGCCCAAGCTGTGCAACCTGAAGGACCTGATCGAGGTCTTCCTGCAGCACCGCCGTGAAGTGGTCACGCGCCGCACGGTGTTCGAGCTGCGCAAGGCCCGCGAGCGCGGCCACGTGCTGGAAGGCCTGGCCGTGGCGCTGGCCAACATCGACGAGTTCATCCGCATCATCCGTGAGTCGCCCACGCCGCCCGTGGCCAAGGCCGAACTGATGGCGCGTTCCTGGGACAGCCAGTTGGTGCGCGAGATGCTCACGCGCACGCGCGCCGATGGCGGCGTGGTCAACGCCGACGACTACCGCCCCGAAGGGCTGGAACGCGAGTTCGGCATGCAGGATGGCGGCCTGTACCGCCTGTCGGACACGCAGGCCCAGGAAATCCTGCAGATGCGCCTGCAGCGCCTGACGGGCCTGGAGCAGGACAAGATCGTGGCCGAGTACAAGGACGTCATGTCGGTCATCGAGGACCTGCTGGACATCCTGGCCAAGCCCGCGCGCGTGTCCACGATCATCGGCGAAGAGCTTTCCACGCTGCGCCAGGAGTTCGGCCAGTCCAAGGTGGGTGCGCGCCGCAGCACCATCGAGCACAGTGCCCAGGACCTGTCCACCGAGGACCTGATCACGCCCACCGACATGGTGGTCACGCTGTCGCACACCGGCTATATCAAGAGCCAGCCGCTGTCCGAGTACCGGGCGCAAAAGCGCGGCGGGCGCGGCAAGCAGGCGGCGGCGACCAAGGAAGACGACTGGATCGACCAGCTCTTCATTGCCAATACGCACGACTACATCTTGTGCTTCTCCAACCGCGGCCGGCTGTACTGGCTCAAGGTGTGGGAAGTGCCCTCCGGCTCGCGCAACTCGCGCGGGCGCCCCATCGTCAACATGTTCCCGCTGGCCGAGGGCGAAAAAATCAACGTCGTGCTGCCCCTGACGGGCGGCATGCGCACCTTCCCCGCCGACCACTATGTGTTCATGGCGACCAGCATGGGCACTGTGAAGAAGACCGCACTGGACGAGTTCAGCAACCCCCGCAAGGGCGGCATCATCGCCGTGAACCTGGACGACGGCGACTACCTCATCGGCGCGGCGCTGACCGACGGCCAGCACGACGTGATGCTGTTCAGCGATGGCGGCAAGGCCGTGCGCTTTGACGAGAACGATGTGCGCCCCCTGGGCCGCCAGGCCCGCGGTGTGCGCGGCATGATGCTGGAGGACGGCCAGAGCGTGATTGCCATGCTGGTGGCTGAGGATGAGAACCAAAGCGTGCTCACCGCCACCGAGAACGGCTACGGCAAGCGCACGAGCATCGTCGAGTACACCCGCCATGGGCGCGGCACCAAGGGCATGATCGCCATCCAGCAAAGCGAGCGCAACGGCAAGGTCGTGGCCGCCACGCTGGTGCATGCCGACGACGAGATCATGCTGATCACCGATACCGGCGTGCTGGTGCGCACCCGCGTGTCCGAGATCCGCGAACTGGGCCGCGCCACGCAGGGCGTGACGCTGATCTCGCTGGACGAAGGCGCCAAGCTCAGCGGACTGCAGCGCATCGTGGAGAACGACGCGAACGCCGCCGATCTCGATGCAGCCGACGCCCCGCCGCCTGCTGACGCCTGAAACCGCTTCCAAAACGATAGCTGCCAGCGCTTGACTGACAAGCGCTGGCAGCACATTTGACCCATGACCATGAATCGCCCTTACAACTTCTCGGCCGGTCCGGCCGCCATCCCTGAGGAAGTGCTGCAGCAGGCCGCCGCCGAGATGCTGGACTGGCACGGCAGCGGCATGGGCGTGATGGAGATGAGTCACCGCGGCAAGGAGTTCATCGCGATCTACGAGCAGGCCGAAGCCGACCTGCGCGAGCTGCTGGCGGTGCCGCCGGAGTTCAAGATCCTGTTCATGCAGGGCGGTGGCTTGGCGGAGAACGCCATCGTGCCGCTGAACCTCTCGCGCGCAGCCACCGTGGACTTCGTGGTCACCGGCAGCTGGAGCCAGAAGTCGCGCAAGGAGGCAGCCAAATACGCCGCCGAGGTGCGCACCGCGGCCTCCGGCGAAGAGAGCCAGTTCACCACCCTGCCCGACCCGGCCGGCTGGCAGCTGAGCCGCGGCGCCAGCTACGTGCACATCTGCAGCAACGAGACCATCCACGGCGTGGAATTCCAGGAGCTGCCCGACCTGCGCGCCCTGGGCAGCGATGCGCCACTGGTGATCGATTTCTCCTCGCACGTGGCGTCGCGCCCCGTCGACTGGAGCCGCGTGGGCCTGGCTTTCGGCGGCGCGCAGAAGAATCTGGGCCCGGCAGGCCTGACGCTGGTGGTGGTGCGCGAGGACCTGCTGGGCCACGCCCTGCCCGCCTGCCCCAGCGCCTTCGATTACAAGATCGTGGCCGAGAACCACTCCATGTTCAACACGCCCCCCACCTGGGGCATCTACATGGCCGGCCTCACCTTCCAGTGGCTCAAGCGCCAGCGCGAGGGCGCGGCCAGCGGCGTGGCCGCGATGGAGCAGCGCAACATCGCCAAGGCGCGGCTGCTGTACGACTTCATCGACCAGTCGCAGTTCTACGTGAACAAGGTGGCGGCCAACTGCCGCTCGCGCATGAACATTCCTTTCTTCCTGCGCGACGAGTCGCGCAACGACGCCTTCCTGGCCGGCGCCAAGGAGCGCGGCCTGCTGCAGCTCAAGGGCCACAAGTCCGTGGGCGGCATGCGCGCCAGCATCTACAACGCCATGCCTCTGGCGGGCGTGCAGGCGCTGGTGGACTATCTGCAGGACTTCGAACGCACCGCTGCCTGAAGCCACGGCACGGCCCTTTCATAAAAATGTGAGCTGCGCGCGCTTGATGTACCTGGGTTTGAGATAGTTTCTCCACTCAAACACAGAACAGACAAGCGCGGGCAGCTATCAAATCCATGGCAGACAACGCTTCAAGCCCCACACCCCAGGCCAGCCCCGCGCTGGCCGATCTGCGCGTGCAGATCGATTCGCTGGACCACCAGCTGCTGCAGCTTCTCAACCAGCGCGCCCGCGTGGCCGAGCAGGTGGGCGAGCTGAAGAAGCGCGAGGGCACGCCCTACTTCCGCCCCGACCGCGTCGCCCAGGTGATCGAGAAGATCACCAACGCCAACCCCGGACCACTCAAGGGCGCACACGTGTCCGCCATCTGGCGCGAGATCATGTCGGCCTGCCTGGCGCTGGAATCGCCCCAGCGCGTGGCCGTGCTGGGCCCCGAGGGCACGTTCTGCGAGCAGGCAGCCATCGAGTACTTCGGCGGCGCGGCCGACCTGATGTACTGCAACAGCTTCGACGAGGTGTTCCACGCCACGGCCGCGGGCAGCGCGCAGTACGGCGTGGTGGGCGTGGAGAATTCCAACGAGGGTGTGGTCACGCGCTCGCTGGACATGTTCCTGCACACCCCCTGCCATGTGGTCGGAGAGGTCAGCCTGCTGGTGCGCCACAACCTGCTGCGCTCCATCAACAGCGCCGAGCACATCGAGGCCGTGTTGGCCCATCCCCAGGCGCTGGCACAGTGCCAGGGCTGGCTGTCCAAGCACCTGCCCCACGCCGAGCGCCGGCCCGTGTCCAGCAATGCCGAAGGCGCACGCCTGGCCGCCACCAACCCGGCGTGGGCCGGCATCTCCAGCGAGCGCGCCGCGCAGCAGTTCGGCCTGCATGTGGTGGCCCACGCCATCCAGGACGACGCCTACAACCGCACGCGCTTTGCCGTGATCTGCCTGCCGCACACGCTGGCCACGCCCGCGCCCACGGGGCGGGACTGCACCAGCCTCATCATCTCGGTGCCCAACCGTCCCGGTGCGGTGCACGACCTGCTGGTACCCTTGAAGAAGCACGGCGTGTCCATGACGCGCTTTGAATCCCGCCCCGCGCGCACCGGACAGTGGGAGTACTACTTCTACATCGACATCGAAGGCCACCCCGCCCAGCCCAACGTGGCCGCCGCGCTGGCCGAGCTGCAGCAGCTGTGCGCCTTCTACAAGGTGCTGGGCACCTACCCCGTTCCGGCGTGAGGGGGCAGCATGTTTGAACAACTGGGACTGATCGGCTGCGGCCTCATGGGCGGCTCCTTCGCCCTGGCATTGAAGAAGGCGGGGCTGGTCAAGCGCGTCGTGGGCTACAGCAAGTCGCCCTCCACCACCGATCGGGCGCGCCAGCTCGGCGTGATCGACGTTGAGGCGCCCTCCGCGCTGCTGGCCGCCGCGGGTGCCGACATCGTGCTGCTGGCCGTTCCCGTGGCCGCGACCGAATCCACCCTGAAGGCCATCAAGCATCTGGTTACGCCGCAGATGCTGCTCATGGACGTGGGCTCCACCAAGGCCGACGTGGTGCAGGCCGCGCGCCGCGCGCTGCGTGACCAGATCGGCTCGTTCGTGCCGGCGCACCCGATCACGGGGCGCGAGGTATCGGGTGTGGAACATGCCGATGTCGATCTGTACACCGGCCGCCAGGTGATCCTGACCCCCACCGAGCGCACCCTCACCGCCCAGATGCACCGCGCGGAGGAAGTGTGGCGCGCCCTGGGCTGCCACGTGAGCAGCATGTCGCCCGAGGCGCACGACGCCAGCTTCGCGGCAGTGAGCCATCTGCCGCACATGCTCGCGTTCGCCATGATCTCGGGCATCACCGCGCAGCCCAACGCGGACGAACTGCTCGCGCTCGCCGGACCCGGCTTTCGCGACTTCACCCGCATCGCCGCCAGCGACCCCAAGATGTGGCGCGACATCCTGCGCGCCAACCGCGACGAGGTGCTGGCCCAGTCGCGCGTGTTCAAGCAGGCACTGCAGACGCTGGAGGAGGCCATGCAGGCCGACAACGACCAGGCGCTGGAAGACCTCATCACGCTCGCCAGTCACACCCGCGCGCACTGGCGCATGGGCGCGCCCCGCAAGCACAAGGACCACTGATGTTCTCCACCGCGTTCCTCGACCTGCCGCCCCTGGCCAGCGTGCAGGGCAGCGTGCAGCTGCCGGGCTCCAAGAGCATCTCCAACCGCGTGCTGCTGCTGGCCGCGTTGAGCCAGGGCACGACCGAGGTGCGCGACCTGCTGGCCTCCGACGACACGCGCGTGATGCTGGATGCGCTGCGCCAGCTCGGCTGCACGGTCGACGAAGCCGGAGGCGGCACCGTGCGCATCACGGGTTTGGGATCGTCCACGCCGCCCTCGCCCACGCAGCTCTTCATGGGCAACGCCGGCACGGCCATGCGCCCGCTCACCGCGGCACTCGCGCTGCTGGGCGGCGAGTACGAGCTGTCGGGCGTGCCGCGCATGCACGAGCGTCCCATTGGCGACCTGGTGGACGCCCTGCGCCAGCTCGGCTGCCGCATCGACTACCTGGGCAACGACGGCTTTCCACCGCTGCGCATCGCCCACGCGGGCGGTCTGCCGCCGCTGCAGCTGCAGGCGCCGATCCGCGTGCGCGGCGACGTGTCCAGCCAGTTCCTCACCGCGCTGCTGATGGCGCTGCCGCTGGTGGCCCGGCAGCAGGACGTGGTGATCGAAGTCGTGGGTGAGCTGATCTCCAAGCCCTACATCCACATCACGCTGGAGCTGCTGGCGCGCTTTGGCATCGCCGTGCGGCATGAGCAGTGGCAGCGCTTCACCATTCCCGCGGGCAGCCGGTACCAATCGCCGGGGCTGATCCATGTGGAGGCGGATGCATCATCTGCTAGCTATTTCATAGCTGCTGGCGCAATCGCTGCGGGCGCTAGCGGCCAAAACGGCATCAAGATCCTGGGCGTCGGATTGGACTCGATCCAGGGCGACATCCGCTTCGTGGAGGCCGCACAAGCCATGGGCGCACGCGTCACCGGCGGCCCCAACTGGCTGGAGGTGGCCCGCGACATCTGGCCGCTCAAGGCGATCGACCTGGACTGCAACCACATCCCCGATGCAGCGATGACCCTCGCCGTCATGGCGCTGTATGCGCAGGGCACGACCGTGCTGCGCAACATCGCAAGCTGGCGCGTCAAGGAAACAGACCGCATTGCCGCCATGACCTGCGAGCTGCGCAAGCTGGGCGCCACGGTGGAGGAAGGCGCGGACTACCTGCGCGTCACGCCACCCGCCCAGTCCGGCGACTGGCGCGCCGCCAGCATCCACACCTACGACGACCACCGCGTGGCCATGTGCTTTTCGCTGGCGGCCTTCAACCCGGCCGGACTGCCCGTGCGCATCGAAGACCCCAAGTGCGTCGCCAAGACCTTCCCGGATTACTTCGAGGCCCTGTTCCAGGTGGCGCAGACCGACGCGGACCGCATCCCCGTGATCTGCATCGACGGCCCCACGGCCTCGGGCAAGGGCACGGTGGCCGCTGCCGTGGCGCGTGCGCTGGGCTACCACTTCCTGGATTCGGGGGCGCTGTACCGCATCACCGCCCTCGCGGCGACCCGTGCGGGCCTGGAGATCAGCCCCGACAACGAGCCGCGCATCGCCGAACTGGCGCGGCAACTGCCCGTGCGCTTCGCGGGCAACCGCATCTGGCTGGGCGAGGAAGACGTCACCGACGCCATCCGCACCGAGCAGGCCGGCATGAACGCCTCGCGCGTGTCGGCGCTGCCGGCGGTGCGCGGCGCCCTGGTCGCGCTGCAGCATGGCTTTCGCCGCCTGCCGGGCCTGGTGGCCGACGGGCGCGACATGGGCACGGTGATCTTCCCGCAGGCCCCGCTCAAGGTCTTCCTCACGGCCAGCGCCGCGTGCCGGGCCGAGCGCCGCTATAAGCAGTTGATTTCCAAGGGAATTTCGGCTAATATCGCCGACCTTCGCGCAGACTTGGAAGCGCGGGACGCGCGGGACGCAAACCGCAGTGCCTCGCCCCTGAAGCCCGCGCAGGACGCCCTGGTACTGGACAACTCCGAGCACACGATCGACGAGGCCGTGATGCAGGTGATTGACTGGTGGCAGGCTCGCCAGCCGTTCGGCGCGTAAGCGCTGACGGCCGGTACATGGCCCACACGGCTCCCGCCGCGCCCTGACTGCGCACTGGCCGTGTGGTTCTTACAACCTCAACCCCGCGGTGTGATGCCGCACAACCTCCGCAGGCAGTCTTAGAAACGAAGGCAATGGTGCCGTCGGAAACCTGCATGCGGGCAAGGAACTACATGTCTGAATCTTTTGCCGCCCTTTTTGAAGAGTCGTTGACACGCACCGAAATGCGTCCCGGCGAAGTCATCACCGCTGAAGTCGTGCGCGTGGAGCACAACTTCGTCGTGGTGAACGCTGGCCTGAAGTCGGAAGCCTATGTGCCGATCGACGAGTTCAAGAACGACCAGGGCGAGATCGAAGTCCAAGTGGGCGACTTCGTGTCCGTGGCCATCGGCTCGATCGAAAACGGCTACGGCGACACCATCCTGTCGCGCGACACCGCCAAGCGTCTGGCCTCCTGGCTGTCGCTGGAGAAGGCGCTGGAATCCGGCGAATTCGTGACCGGCACGACCTCCGGCAAGGTCAAGGGCGGCCTGACCGTGCTGGTCAACGGCATCCGCGCCTTCCTGCCCGGTTCGCTGATCGACACCCGTCCCGTCAAGGACCTGACTCCGTACGAAAACAAGACCCTGGAGTTCAAGGTCATCAAGCTGGACCGCAAGCGCAACAACGTGGTGCTGAGCCGCCGCGCCGTGGTGGAAGCCTCCATGGGCGAAGAGCGCGCCAAGCTGATGGAAACGCTGAAGGAAGGCGCCATCGTCAACGGCGTTGTCAAGAACATCACCGAATACGGTGCGTTCGTGGACCTGGGCGGCATCGACGGCCTGCTGCACATCACCGACATGGCATGGCGCCGCGTGCGCCACCCCTCCGAGGTGGTCACCGCCGGCCAGGAAATCACGGCCAAGATCCTCAAGTTCGACACCGAGAAGAACCGCGTCTCGCTGGGCCTCAAGCAAATGGGCGACGACCCGTGGCTGGGCGTATCGCGCCGCTACCCCTCGGGCACGCGCCTGTTCGGCAAGGTCACGAACATCGCCGACTACGGTGCGTTCGTCGAGCTGGAGCCCGGCATCGAAGGCCTGGTGCACGTCTCCGAAATGGACTGGACCAACAAGAACGTGGCTCCTTCCAAGCTCGTGTCGTTGGGTGACGAAGTCGAAGTCATGGTGCTGGAGATCGACGAAGACAAGCGCCGCATCAGCCTGGGCATGAAGCAGTGCAAGGCCAACCCCTGGCAAGAATTCGCGCAGGACACCAAGCGCGGCGACCGCGTCAAGGGCCCGATCAAGTCGATCACCGACTTCGGCGTGTTCGTGGGCCTGGCTGCCGGCATCGACGGCCTGGTGCACCTGTCCGACCTGTCCTGGAACGAGCCCGGCGAATCCGCCGTGCGCAACTACAAGAAGGGCCAGGAAGTCGAGGCGATCGTGCTGGCCGTGGACGTGGACCGCGAGCGTATCTCCCTTGGCATCAAGCAGCTCGACGGCGACCCGTTCACCACCTTCGTGACGGTGAACGACAAGGGCCAGACGGTGACCGGCAAGGTCAAGACCGTGGACGCCCGTGGCGCCGAGATCGATCTGGGCGAAGACATCGTGGGCTACCTGCGCGCTTCGGAAATCTCCCGCGACCGCGTGGAAGATGCCCGCAACGTGCTGAAGGAAGGCGACGAAGTCACGGCCGTGGTGGTGAACGTGGATCGCAAGACCCGCAACATCCAGCTGTCCATCAAGCAAAAGGACATGGTTGACCAACAGGAAGCCATGGCGCACCTGTCGGCCCAGTCCGCGAAGGAAAACGCCGGTACCACCAGCCTGGGCGCCCTGCTGCGCGCCAAGCTGGACAACTCCGACAAGTAATCCGTCGCGGCCTGCCCTGCAGGCGCCGGTGTGCCTCCACCTGCGGGTGGCGGCACACCACACACAGCGGGCGCTCTGGTAGCGCCCGCTGTCACATCAACCTCTGCCCGAATGCCGTCCCATGACCCGATCTGACCTCGTCGAAGAACTGGCTGCCCGCTTTGGGCAGCTCACCCAGCGCGACGCCGAATACGCCGTCAAGACCATTCTGGACGCCGTGAGCGATGCACTGGTGCGCGGGCACCGCATCGAGATCCGCGGCTTTGGCAGCTTCTCGGTCAACCGCCGCCCCCCGCGCATGGGCCGCAATCCGCGCAGCGGCGAGGCGGTGCATATCCCCGAAAAGCGCGTTCCCCACTTCAAGCCTGGCAAGGCCCTGCGCGAAACCGTGGACCAGCGCACCGCTGAACTGCAGGGCGTACAGGCGCAATAAAACCATAGCTGTTCACGCTTGCTGGGCGGGCGCTAGAGCCGTTTTTGGCTTGAGGCCAACGGATGGCCTGCCGCCTGCCGCTCAGGCCGCTACGCTGCCCGTAGAATCTCGCCACCACTGGGGAGATGCATGAAATACCTCCTGTGGCTGCTCAAGGCAGCCATTTTTTTTACCCTGTTCGCGTTCGCGCTGAACAACCAGCAGGACGCCACGGTGTACTTTTTCTTCGGCACGCAGTGGACGGCACCGGCCGTGCTGATCGTGCTGACGGCCTTCGCGCTTGGCGTGGCCGTAGGCGTGCTGGGCATGGTGCCGCGCTGGTGGCGCCACCGCAGCGCTGCGCGCCGCGCGCACCAGGCCTTGCCGCGCCCCGCCGCGCCCGCCCCCGCGTCCCCTGCCGCATCTCCGGCGGCGGTCGACCCCGCCCTGCCGCAGCCACCCGTCCATGGAATTTGACCTAAGCTGGATCTTCCTGGGGCTGCCGCTGGCCTTCGGGCTGGGGTGGTTCGCCTCGCGTTTCGACCTGCGGCAGATGCGCGAGGAGAACCGCCGCGCACCCAAGGCTTACTTCAAGGGCCTGAACTACCTTCTCAACGAGCAGCAAGACCAGGCCATCGATGCCTTCATCGAGGCGGTGCAGAACGACCCTGACACCACCGAACTGCACTTCGCCCTGGGCAACCTGTTTCGCCGCCGCGGCGAGTACAACCGCGCCGTGCGGGTACACGAGCACCTGCTGTCGCGCGGCGACCTGAGCCGCGCCGACCGTGAGCGCGCACAGCATGCACTGGCGCTGGACTTCCTCAAGGCAGGCCTGCTCGACCGCGCGGAAGACGCACTGCGCCGCCTGGAGGGCAGCGCCTTCGAGGGCCAGGCACGCATGGCCCTGCTGGCCATTTACGAGCGTTCGCGCGACTGGCCACAGGCGTCGGACATTGCACGGCGCATGCACGATGCGCAGCAGGGCGACTTCAGCACCCGGCTGGCGCACTACCTGTGCGAGCAGGCGCTGGCGCTGGCAGCCCATGGCGAACTGCCCGCCGCCCAGGCGCTGCTGGAGCAGGCCCTGGCCACGGCGCCCCAGGCGCCGCGCGCGCGCATCGAGCTGGCGCGGCTGCAGCAGCGCCAGGGCCAGCCCGAAGCGGCCTTCGACACCCTGCAAGTGCTCGCCCAGGCCGCACCCGCCGCGCTGCCGCTGGCCGCACCGCTGCTGGTGGAGACCGCCACCGCCACGGGACAAGCGCCGCAGGCCCAGGCGCTGCTGCAGCACCACTACGAGGACATGCCATCCCTGGATCTGCTGGAAGCGGTGGTGGCGCTGGAGGCTGCCAACGCGAACACTGCGGCCGTTGGGCGCGAATGGTACGTGCGCCACCTGGAGCGCGAGCCCTCCCTGGTCGCCGCGACGAAGTGGCTGGCAGGCGAGACGCTGACCCATGAGCAGTTCCACCCGCAGATCCAGCGCGCGCTGGAGCAGGCGGCAAAGCCGCTCACGCGCTACCGCTGCGCAGCCTGCGGGTTCGAGGCACGCCAGCACTTCTGGCAATGCCCGGGCTGCCAGACCTGGGACAGTTATCCGGCACGGCGCGTCGAGGAGCTGTAGCCGTGCGCATGCCTGCGGCCCTGCGGCATGCGAGCGTAGCGCTCGTGCTGCTGCATGCCGCCGTCGCGCTGGCCGGCGCGGACGTGAACCACGCACGCGAAGCGGACCTGGATGGCGTCAGGGGCATCGGGCCGGCGATGTCGTCGCGCATCCTGGCAGAGCGGGCACGCGGGCCCTTTCAGGACTGGAGCGACCTGATCGCACGCGTGAAGGGCATCGGCCCCGCGGCCGCCGCCCGGCTGTCGGCGCAGGGGCTCACCGTCAATGGCGCCGCCTATCCAACCGTAGCAACGCCCGCGGGCGCGCCTGCAGCCTCCAGCGCGGGGGCCGGCGACAGCCCCTTCTCACGCTGACGCACACCGGCAGCCGCGCGCCATAACGCGCTGGACGGCAGCGTATTCGCCGCCACTTGCTCGGGTTTTCATAGCATGCAGGAAGGGGCGACGCCCTAGAATCAGACGCTGATGCCTCTGACCCTCCTCATTCTTCTTCCCTTTGTGGGCAGCTTGCTGGCGGCCGTGCTGCCCGCAAATGCGCGCAATACCGAGTCCACGCTCGCGGGCCTGGTCGCGCTGTTTTGCACGGTGCAAACGGCGCTGTACTTCCCCCAGATCGCCGAAGCGGGCGTGTTGCGCGAGGAGATCACCTGGTTGCCTGCCCTGGGCCTGAACCTGGTCATCCGCATGGACGGGTTCGCCTGGATGTTCAGCATGCTGGTGTTCGGCATCGGTACGCTGGTGGTGCTGTATGCACGCTACTACATGTCGCCGGCGGACCCGGTGCCGCGCTTTTTCTCGTTCTTTCTGGCTTTCATGGGCGCCATGGCCGGCGTGGTGCTGTCGGGCAACATCATCCAGCTGGTGTTCTTCTGGGAGCTCACCAGCCTGTTCTCGTTCCTGCTCATCGGCTACTGGCACCACCGCGAAGACGCCCGCCGGGGCGCGCGCATGGCCCTCACCGTGACGGGCGCGGGTGGACTGTGCCTGCTGGCCGGCATGCTGGTGCTGGGCCACATCGTGGGCAGCTATGACCTGGACCGCGTGCTGGGCGCAGCCGAGCTGGTGCGCGACCACCCCATGTACCTCACGGCGCTGGTACTGGTGCTGCTGGGGGCGTTCACCAAGAGTGCGCAGTTTCCGTTCCACTTCTGGCTGCCCAACGCCATGGCTGCGCCCACGCCCGTGTCGTCGTACCTGCACTCGGCCACCATGGTGAAGGCGGGCGTCTTCCTGCTGGCACGGCTGTGGCCCGTCATGGGCGGCACCGAGCCGTGGTTCTGGCTGGTGGGCGGCGCGGGCCTGGCCACGCTGCTCATCGGCGGCTACGCGGCCATGTTTCAGAACGACCTCAAGGGCCTGCTGGCGTATTCCACGATCTCGCATCTGGGCCTGATCACGCTGCTGCTGGGCCTCAACAGCCCGCTGGCCGCCGTGGCCGCCGTGTTCCACATCATGAACCACGCCACGTTCAAGGCGTCGCTGTTCATGGCCGCGGGCATCATCGACCACGAAAGCGGCACGCGGGACATACGGCGCCTCTCGGGCCTGCGGCGCATGATGCCCGTCACCGCCACGCTGGCCACGGTCGCCAGCGCCGCCATGGCGGGCGTGCCGCTGCTCAACGGCTTCCTGTCGAAGGAGATGTTCTTCGCGGAGACGGTGTTCTTCGACGCTGCGCCGGCCGTGGCCCAGATACTGCCGATCGCGGCCACCGTCGCGGGCATGTTCAGCGTGGCCTATTCGCTGCGCTTCATCGTCGATGTGTTCTGGGGCCCCCCCGCCACCGATCTGCCGCACGAGCCCCATGAGCCGCCGCACTGGATGCGCGTGCCGGTGGAGCTGCTGGTCTGCGCCTGCCTGGTGGTGGGCGTGCTGCCCGCGTGGTCGATCGGCCAGTACCTGAATGCCGCGGCGCTGCCGGTGGTGGGGGGCGAACTGCCGGCCTTCAGCCTGGCGGTCTGGCACGGCTTCAACACGCCCTTCATGATGAGCCTGGTGGCGCTGGTCGGCGGCACCGCCCTGTACATGGTGTTGCGCTGGGAGCGCAAGCAAGGCCGCATCAACGCCGCCCCACTGATGCACCGCGTCAGCGGACGCGGCGTGTTCGAGGCAGTGCTGGTGCAGATCACGCGCTGGGGGCACAGCGGGCGGCGCCTGCTGTCCACGCGCCGCCTGCAGTGGCAGATGCTGTGGCTGGTGCTCGTCACGCTCGTGGGCGCCGCCATGCCGCTGTACACACGTGGCTTGCAGCTGGGAGACCGGGGCACGCTGCCGCTGTCGCCCGCTTTCGTACTGATCTGGGCGTTGGGCATGGTCTGCGCCGTGGCCTCGGCCTGGCAGGCCAAGTACCACCGTCTGGCGGCGCTGACCCTCATGGGCGGTGCAGGGCTGTGCGTCTGCATCACCTTCCTGTGGTTCTCTGCGCCCGATCTCGCACTCACCCAGCTGGCCGTGGAACTGGTCACCACCATCCTGATCCTGCTGGGCCTGCGCTGGCTGCCCAAGCGCGACGAAAGCCTGCCCGCCTCGCCCGCCAGCGCCGCGCTGGCGCGCACGCGGCGCGTACGCGACCTGCTGCTGGCCGTCGCCGCGGGCGGCGGCATGGCGTGGCTGGCATTTGCCATGATGAGCCGGCCCTTCGCGCAGAGCACCTCCACGTTCTTCCTGGAGCGCGCCCTCACCGAGGGCGGCGGCACCAACGTGGTCAACGTCATGCTGGTGGACTTCCGCGGGTTCGACACCTTCGGCGAGATCGTGGTGCTGGGCATCGTGGCGCTCACGGTGTATGCGCTGTTGCGGCGCTTTCGCCCCGCGGTGGAAACCATGGACCTGCCCGAGCAGCAGCGCTACCTGCCGGCCGATCTACAGACCGACCTGCTGAACCCGCGCAACGCCAACGACACGGCCATCGGTTACCTGATGGTGCCCGCGGTGCTGGTGCGGCTGCTGCTGCCGTTCTCGGCCCTGGTGGCCTTCTACCTCTTCATGCGCGGGCACAACCAGCCGGGCGGCGGCTTCGTGGCGGGGCTGGTGTTCTCGGTGGGGCTGGTGCTCCAGTACATCATTTCGGGCACATCGTGGGTCGAGGCGCACCTGCCCCTGTATCCGCGGCGCTGGATTGCCTCCGGCCTGCTGCTGGCGCTGGGCACCGGACTGGGCGCAGTGGCGCTGGGCTATCCGTTCCTTACCAGCCACACCGCGCACCTGCACCTGCCGCTGATCGGGGACCTCCACGTGGCCAGCGCCATGTTCTTCGACATGGGCGTGTTCGCGCTCGTCGTCGGCTCCACGCTGCTCATCCTTACGGCCATCGCCCACCAGTCGGTGCGCAGCCACCGTTACCACGCCCGTCTCATGGAAGAAGAACAACAAGCGGCCAGCGAGCAAGCAGCCGTCCCGGCCACACAAGGAGCCGTCTGATGGAAATCGTGCTGGCTCTGTCCATCGGCGTGCTCACGGGCTCGGGCGTCTGGCTGCTGCTGCGCCCCCGCACCTTCCAGGTCATCATGGGCCTGTCGCTGCTGTCGTATGCCGTGAACCTGTTCATCTTCAGCATGGGTCGCCTGGGCCTGGCCGTGGACAAGGAGCCCGTGCTCGTGCCCGGCGTGCCGCAGGATCTGCAGCATTACGCCGACCCCATGCCCCAGGCGCTGGTGCTCACCGCCATCGTGATCGGCTTTGCCATGACCGCACTGTTCCTCGTCGTGCTGCTGGCTTCGCGGGGCATGTCGGGCACCGACCACGTGGACGGCTCGCACTCGCGTGAAACGCAGGAGATGCCATGAGCCGCATCGCGGAGCTGACCTCCCTGCTCATGCCGCACCTGATGCTGGCGCCCATCGGGCTGCCGATGCTCACGGCCGCTTTGCTGCTCACCATGAAGGAAGAGCAGCAGCGCCTGAAGCTGGGCCTGAACATCCTGTCCACCCTGCTCGGGCTGCTGGTGGCCGTGGCGCTGCTGCTGTGGTCGCACGAATCCGGAGCACCCGCGACCATGGGTGTGTACCTGCCGGGCAACTGGCCGGCGCCGTTCGGCATCGTGCTGGTGCTGGACCGGCTCTCGGCCATGATGCTGCTGCTGACAGGCTTCGTGGCGCTGTGCTCCATCGTGTTCGCCGGTGCGCGCTGGCACCGCGCAGGCGTGCACTATCACACGCTGTTCCAGTTGCAGCTCATGGGGCTGGGGGGCGCCTTCCTCACGGGCGACCTGTTCAACCTGTTCGTCTTCTTCGAGATCCTGCTGGCAGCCTCGTACGGCCTGCTGCTGCACGGCGCCGGCCGCACGCGCGTGCAGGCCGGCCTGCACTACATTGCCATCAACCTGGCGGCGTCCTCGCTGTTCCTGATCGGCGCGTCCATGCTCTACGGCATCACCGGCACGCTCAACATGGCCGACCTGGCGCAGGCCATCCCGCAGGTGTCGGCCGCCGACCGGGGGTTGTTGCACTCGGCGGCCGCCATCCTGGCCACGGCGTTTCTCATCAAGGCGGCCGTGTGGCCCCTGAACTTCTGGCTGGTGCCGGCCTACAGCGCGGCCACGGCGCCCGTGGGTGCGCTGTTCGCCCTGATGACCAAGGTGGGCATCTACACGCTGCTGCGCCTGTGGACGCTGATGTTCAGCAGCGAGGCCGGTCCCTCCTCCCTGTTCGGCAGCCTGTGGCTGATCGGCGGTGGCATGGTCACCATGGCCTTCGGCGCCATCGGCATGATGGCCTCGCAGCGCCTCACCCACCTGGCCGGTCATGCGGCCGTGCTGTCGTCGGGCACGCTGCTGGCGGCAGCAGGCTTCGGGCAGAACGCGCTCACTGCCGGGCTGCTGTACTACCTGCCCAGCTCCACGCTGGCCGTGAGCGCGCTGTTCCTGCTGGCCGACCTCATCGACCGCTGGCGCAACGATGGCGCGTCGCTGGCGCCTTACGAACTGGACGACGTGGCGCCCTTCCTCACCCCCGAGCTAATGCCCACCACCGGCCTGAACCTGGACGAGGACGAGGAAGTGCTGGTCGGCCGCGTCATCCCCGCCGCGGCCGCGTTTCTGGGTCTGGCCTACATGGCCTGTACGCTGGTGATTGCGGGCCTACCGCCGCTGTCCGGCTTCATCGGCAAGTTCGCGATGCTGACGGCGCTGATAAACCCGCTGGGGCTCGGCTCCTCGGCCGGCACCCAGCCCGGCCTGCCGGGCTGGACGTTGATCGCGCTGATGATCGCCACCGGCCTGCTGGCGCTGCTGGCGCTCACGCGCTCGGGCATACGCCACTTCTGGGCCGCGCACGACCGTCCCACGCCCCAGTTGCGCGTGATGGAGGGGCTGCCCATCGCCATACTGCTGGGGGCCTGCGTGGCGCTCACCCTGCAGGCCAACGGCGTGATGCGTTTCACCGAGGCAACGGCCAACGGGCTGCATGCGCCGGGCACGTATGTACGCGCCGTGATGACGGCCGCGCCCATTCCCGGCCCCACCACGACGCCGACGCCTGAGCGTGCGGAAAGCTCTGCCACCACGAAGGCCGCGCCATGATGAAGAAGCTGCTGCCCGCCCCGCTGGTCTCCCTGGGTTTGTTTGTGATGTGGCTGCTGCTCAACCACACCACCAGCATCGGCCACGTCCTGCTGGCACTGGTACTCGCATGGGGCCTGCCGGTGCTGTTCAGCGAATTGCGCCCGCAGAAGGTGCGCGTGCGCCACCTCGGCACGATCATCCGGCTGTGCTTCACGGTGATGGTGGACACCACGCGGTCCAACCTTGCCGTGCTGCGCTTTCTGCTGCTGCCGTCGCAGCGCCGCCACCCGCCGGACTTCGTCAAGATTCCGCTGGAACTGCGCGACCCCAACGCCCTCGCCGTACTGGCCATGATCGTGTGCATCACCCCTGGCACCTCCTGGGCCGAGCTGTCGCTGGACCGCAGTCTGCTGATGCTGCATGTGCTGGAGGTGGACGATGCGCAGGCCATCATCGACCACGTCAAGGCGAGCTACGAGCGCCCGCTGATGGAGATTTTCGAATGACCGGTTCCGTACTGTCCTGGGCGCTGCCCATCGCCATGTTCCTGCTGGCCGCGGCCATGGTGCTGTGCCTGGTGCGCCTGCTCAAGGGCCCTGCCGCGCAGGACCGCGTGCTGGCGCTGGACTGCATGTACCTCAACGGCATGCTGCTCATGCTGGTACTGGGCATCTACTACGGCAGCACCAACTACTTCGAGGCCGCCATGCTGATCGCGCTGCTGGGCTTCGTCAGCTCCACGGCCATGGCCAAGTTCCTCTTGCGCGGCGAGGTGATCGAATGAGCGACGCACTGCCGCTGTGGCTGGACATCGTGCTGTCCGCGCTGGTGCTGTGCGGCGCGACCATCGCGTTCATGGGGTCACTGGGGCTGCTGCGCCTGGCCACCTACTTCGAGCGCGTGCACGCACCGTCCATCATCGCCACCATGGGCTGCTGGTGCATCATGCATGCCACGCTGGTGTACTTCTCCGTGACGGGCAACGGCCTGGCGCTGCATGCGCTGCTGATTGCCCTGTTCATCGCCATCACCGTGCCCGTGACCAACATCTTCCTGATGCGCGCCGCGCTGTTTCGCGCGCGCCGCGCGGGCGAGAAGGTGCCGCCCAGCCTCAGCCGCGTGGCGGACAGCAGCACGCTCGATTCGTGATTTGCTATTGAAAATATAGCTACTAGCGCTTGACCAACAAGCGCTAGAGCCTTATTTCATTCAAACGCACTCAGCGGCCACCAAAGCCACCACCGCCCGGCGTGTGGATCTCGAACACATCCCCCGCTTCCATTTGCGCCTGCCCGATGTGCTGCAGCGGCTCTGCCCGGCCGTCCGCACGCACGACGCGGTTGACGCCGGGCATGCCCGGCTGCCCGCCCGCCATGCCGAAGGCGCCGTGCACCCGGCCGTTGGACAGAATGCTCGCGGTCATGGGCTCCAGGAAGCGGATGCGGCGCACGCCGCCGTCGCCGCCCTTCCAGCGGCCGCCGCCGCCCGAACCGGCGCGGATGGCGTAACTCTCCAGCCGCACGGGGAAGCGGAACTCCAGCACCTCCGGATCGGTCAGGCGTGAATTGGTCATGTGGGTCTGCACCACGCTCGTGCCATCAAAGCCCCCCACCAGCGCGCCCGTCTCGTCGAACTGGCCGCCCGCCCCGCTGCCGCCCGAGATGGTCTCGTAATACTGGTAGCGCGCGTTGCCGAAGGTGAAGTTGTTCATCGTGCACTGGCTGGCCGCCGACACGCCCAAGGCGCCCAACAGCGCGTTGGTGATGCAGCTGGAGGTCTCCACGTTGCCCGCCACCACCGATGCCGGTGGGTTGGGGTTGAGCATGGAGCCCGGCGGAATGATGACCTGCAGGGGCTTGAGACACCCGGCGTTGAGCGGAATGTCGTCCTCCACCAGCGAGCGGAAGACGTAGAGCACCGCGGCCATGCACACTGCCGTGGGCGCATTGAAGTTGTTGGACTGCTGCGCGCTGGTGCCGGTGAAGTCGATCACCGCACTGCGCGTGGCCGCGTCAATGCGCACGGCCACGGTGATCTGCGCGCCGTTGTCCAGCGGCAGGGTGAAATGCCCGTCCTGCACGCGCGCGGCCAACCGCGTGATGGCGCGGCGCACGGACTCCTCGGCGTTGTCCTGCACATGCTGCATATAGGCCTGCACCACGGGCAGGCCGAAGTGCTCCACCATGCGGCGCAGCTCCTGCACGCCCTTCTCGTTGGCGGCGATCTGCGCCTTCAGGTCGGCCAGGTTCTGCTGCGGGTTGCGGCTGGGGTACTCGCCACTCTCCAGCAGCGCAATCATCTCGGCCTCGCGCAGCACGCCGGCATCCACCAGCTTCACGTTGTCGATCTGCACGCCCTCTTCCTCGATGCGCGTGGAAAACGGCGGCATCGATCCCGGCGTGGTGCCCCCCACGTCCGCATGGTGGCCGCGGCTGCCCACGTAGAAAGTGGGCTCGGCCGCTTCACCGTGGTCGTCGCCGATGTAGACCGGCGTGATCACGGTGATGTCCGGCAGGTGCGTGCCGCCGTGGTATGGGTCGTTCAGCACGAACACGTCGCCGCGCCGCATGTGGCCGCGGTTGCGTGCGATCACGGTGCGGATGCTCTCGCCCATCGATCCCAGGTGCACCGGCATGTGCGGCGCGTTGGCAATCAGCTGGCCCTCGGCGTCAAACAGCGCGCAGCTGAAGTCCAGCCGCTCCTTGATATTCACGGAGTACGCGGTGTTCTGCAGCTGCAGCCCCATCTGCTCGGCAATGTTCATGAACAGGTTGTTGAACACCTCCAGCAGCACCGGGTCCACCTGCGTGCCCGCGGCATGGCGCTGGGCGCGCGGCAGGTGGCGGTGCAGCACCAGATGGTCCAGGGACGTGAGCCGTGCCTGCCAGCCCGGCTCTACCACCGTGGTAGCGTTCTTCTCGGCAATGATGGCCGGGCCCTGCAGCAGGTCGCCGGGGCGCATGTCTTCGCGCACCACCAGCGCAGCGTCGTGCCAGGCCGGCGTGCCGTCCGTGCCCACGGTGAACATGCGCACGGTGTCGCGCCGCGGCACTTCGCGCTCGGGCTGCAGATCCTGCGCATGCTCGACCGGCGCATCGCCCGCCACCACGGCTTCCACCGACACCGCCTCCACCATCAGTGCCTTGCCCTGCATGAGGAAGGCAAACCGCTGGCGGTACGCGGCCTCGAAGCCCCGCGTGATGGCCTGGAGGTCGCCAAAGGGCACGGCCAGCGCCGAATCGGTACCCTCGTAGCGCACATGCACGCGCCGACGCACCACGATGTCGCCGCCCGAGAGGCGCTCTTGCGCCATCTCGGCCTCGGCGGCCTGGGCCAGTGCATCCAGCGTGGCCGTGATGCCGGGCAGCGCCTCGGGTGTGAGGCGTGCCTCCACCGCCTTCTCACGCATCACGTTCTGGTCGGCCAGCCCCATGCCGTAGGCCGACAGCACGCCCGCCAGCGGATGCACCAGCACCTGCTGCATGCCCAGCGCATCGGCCACCAGGCAGGCGTGCTGGCCGCCCGCGCCGCCAAAGCACTGCAGCGTGTAGCGCGTGACGTCGTAGCCGCGCGCCACGGAGATCTTCTTGATGGCGTTGGCCATCTGCTGCACCGCGATCTGGATGAAGCCATGCGCGCAGGCCTCGGGCGTCAGCGCGGCTGCGCCATCCGCCGCGCCTGCGGTCTGGCCCGCCAGCGCCGCAAAACGCTCGCGCACCACGGCCGCATCCAGCGGCTCGTCGGCACCATGGCCGAACACGCGCGGGAAGTACGCGGGCTGGATCTTGCCCACCATCACGTTGGCATCGGTCACGGCCAGCGGGCCGCCGCGGCGGTAACTGGCGGGGCCGGGGTTGGCGCCGGCGCTTTGGGGACCTACGCGGAAACGGGCGCCGTCGAACTCCAGGATGGAACCGCCGCCCGCGGCCACCGTGTGAATGCTCATCATGGGCGCACGCATGCGCACGCCCGCCACCTGGGTCTCGAACTCGCGCTCGAACTCACCCGCAAAATGGCTCACGTCGGTGGACGTGCCGCCCATGTCGAAACCAATCACGCGCACCGGCGGCTGCGTTCCGGCCGCACCGGCCCCTGGCGCTGCCTCGGCCTGCGCCGCAATCTGCGCCGTGCGCGCCATGCCCACGATGCCGCCGGCCGGCCCGGAGAGGATGGCATCCTTGCCCTGGAAGCGGTGCGCATCCGTGAGCCCCCCCGAGGACTGCATGAAATACAGCGGCACGCCCGGCATCTCGGCCTCCACCTGCTGCACGTAGCGCCGCAGGATGGGCGACAGATACGCATCCACCACGGTGGTGTCGCCCCGGCTCACGAACTTCATCAGCGGGCTGGTGCCGTGCGAAGTGCTGACCTGCGTGAACCCGGCAGCCAGCGCCAGGCGGGCGGCTGCTTCCTCATGCGCGGGATAGCGGTAGCCGTGCATGAACACGATGGCCACGCTGCGCAGGCCCGCGTCATAAGCGGCCCACAGGCGTTCCTTCAGGTGGTCTTCCTCCAGCGGCTGTACCACCTCGCCGTGCGCGCCCATGCGCTCCTGTGCCTCGATCACGCGGCTGTACAGCAGTTGCGGCAGCACGATGTGCCGGTCGAAGATGCGCGGGCGGTTCTGGTAGGCGATGCGCAGCGCGTCCTTGAAGCCACGCGTGGTAACCAGCAGCGTGGGTTCCCCCTTGCGCTCCAACAGCGCGTTGGTGGCCACGGTGGTGCCCATCTTCACGCACTCCACCAATTCAGGCGTCACGGCCTCGCCCGGCGCCAGCCCCAGCAGGTGGCGGATGCCCGCCACCGCCGCATCGCGGTACTGCTCGGGGTTCTCGGAGAGTAGCTTGTGCGTCACCAGGCTGCCGTCGGGGCGCCGGCCCACGATATCGGTGAACGTACCCCCCCGATCCACCCAGAACTGCCAGAGTTTCTTTGCCATACCCGTTTCCTTTGTGTGCCGCGTGTGAAACATTGCGGAGAAAGAACCCACAATTTACCGATAATTTATCTGCAAGCCTGCATGATCCATACCGGATATTCACCACCCCCCCACGCATATGACCCAACCGCCCGCCGCCACAGGTTCCCGGCTGCTTGACCTGCCACTGGAGCGCACGCTGCACGCCTGGGTACAGCGCTTTGGCGAGCCGCGCTGGCGCGGATGTCACGTGGAAGGCTGGGTGTTCGAAAGCCAGGCCGCGCGCCTTGCTGCGGCGCAGCAGCTGGCAGCCGCAGGCGTGCATGCCCGCTTTCACAGTGCCTACAAGCCGCTGGTACAGCATTTCATGGACCACGTGGATTGCACCCAGGTGGTGCAGGCCCGCGTGCGCTATCCGCTGGCGGCGCACGGGCCTGCACAGCGCTTTCGGTTGGAGGCCTATCCGCTCGCCGCCCTGCTGGGGGGCGGCATCTTGCACATGGAGCCCCACGACGACGCCAGTGGCGGCTACCACGTGGAACTGGAACTGCGCGACGGCACCCGCACCGTGCAGCACGTGCACGCACCCAACCGCGTACACACCGACATGACGGGCGCCACGGTGCTCTCGCCCACCGGCTGGCTGCGCGTGGGCGCACAGGAAGGCGCTGCCGACCTGATCGACACCGCCGTATGCACCGACTACGAGCAGGCCTTCGCCGCGGCGGTGCAGGCGGTGCGCGGTCACGCGTGGCCGGACCATGAGCCGTACTTCGACCGCCTGCTGCTGCGCGTGGACCTGCCGGGCTACGAGCAGCCCGTGGGCGCCACCGGCGAGACCATAAGCACCCTGGAGGCGCTGCACGAGGACCTGTACTTCACGCTGCTGGAGTTCTTCCAACAGCACAGCGGCCGCCCCGTGGGCGACCGCCGGTTGCAGCCCGGGCAGATCGTGCCCGACGTGCGCGCGGGCGACGGCGCTCCGCACGTACAGGTGGACCTGCTGCCCTTCGCGGCGTGCGCCGACGACCTGCCAGCCCACCCAACGGCCCACGCCCCGGCCAGTTTGGCGACGCTGGCCAAGTCCCCTGCCCCTGATCGCATCACCCAGACCCTGCACGCCTGGCCCGCGCAACGTTTCAGTGCCCGGTCACGCCAGGGACGCACCGTATGGGGGCAGTACCACGCGGGCACGCAGGCACCGGTGTTCATCAGTGCGGGCCAGCATGCCAACGAGACATCGGGCATCGTGGGCGCGTTGCGCGCCGCCGAAGTGCTGCAGGCGCAACCCGGCGCGCACTTCGCGCTGATCGCGCTGGAGAACCCCGACGGCTACGCTCTGCACCGCGCGCTGTGCGCCCGCCACCCGGGCCACATGCACCATGCCGCGCGCTACACCGCGCTGGGCGACGATGTGGAATACCGCGACCACGCGCCGCTCTACGAGCGCGAGGCCCGCCAGACCGCGCTGGCGCTGTCGGGCGCGCAACTGCATGTGAACCTGCATGGCTACCCCGCGCATGAGTGGACGCGACCGCTGTCGGGCTATGTGCCGCGTGGATTCGAGCAGTGGATGCTGCCCAAGGGGTTCTTCCTCATCCTGCGCTACCACGCCGGCTGGCAGCGGCCCGCGCGTGCGCTGCTGGAGGCCGTGTGCGCGCGCTTGCGGCAAGTGCCGGGGCTGGCAGATTTCAACGCACGCCAGCGGGCCCTCTACGAGCACCACGCAGGCCCGCTGCCCTTCGAGGTGCTGGATGGCATCGCCTGCATGCAGTCGCAGACGTCACACGATGCGCCGGTGACGCTGATCACCGAGTTCCCCGACGAGACGGTGCACGGCGACGCCTTCCGCTTTGCGCACACGGTGCAGATGCACACCGCCCTGGCCGCCGTGCAGGCCTGGCAAGACATTGCCACGCATCTGCCATCACCCGTCGGCACTTCAAGCCAAACAGGCCTCTAGCGCTTTACCGGTAAGCGCCAACAGCTATCAAATAAATAGCATCTTTCACATGGACGCCGCGGCACGGGCCGCCTGGTCGTACATGCCGGACAGCACGCGCAGCAGGCGCGCCAGCTCGCCAATGTCGCGGTTCAGGCCGTCGTCGGCATTCAGCGCATCGATCAGGCAGCTCTCGCGGATCTCACGGTAGCGCTGCACATGGGCGCGCCCCGCCTCGGTGGCGGCGTAGGTCACGTCCTTGCCGTTCTTGCTGGAGGCCACCACGCCCAGCGCCAGCAGCTTCTTGAGCGAGTAGTTCACCACGTGCGTGTCTTCCACGTTCATGATGAAGCAGATGTCGGCCAGCCGCTTGTCGCGCGCGCGGTGCGTCACATGGTGCAGCACCACCACGTCCAGCGGCGTGAGGTCGCGCAGACCGGCCGCGGCCATGCAGTGCACCACCCAGCGGTGGAACGCATTGCCCGCGACGATGAGGCCGAACTCGAACTCGCTCATCTCCGCACTGCGGTCCGACACCAGGTGCGCGGACGACACGATGGGCCCGCGCGCCTTGGCGGCCTTGCCCACCTTGGCAGTGGCAGCGGGGGCCGGGGACTTGGGTCTGGCGGCTGCGGTCATGGTTTCACTCCGAGGACTGCGCCAAAAGCGACAGATGGCATTGGCATGGGATGTGCATGTCGATTGATTGTAGGGAGCAGCCCGATGATTTGCCGGCAATTTATCGACATTCAGGTGAATCACCTAGGCCGTTTCCCTGTGGCCCCCGCTACAGTGAACCCGCTGAGCCCCCTCTCTTCTCAACCCCTGCGGAGATCCCCGAGATGAAGCGTCGAAACCTTGCCGCCGTTGCACTGGCTGCCCTCACCGGCCTGTGCGCCCCCGCCCTGCATGCCCAGACCAAGTGGGACCTGGCCGCCGCCTACCCGGCCACCAATTTCCACACGGAGAACCTGGCGCAGTTCATCAGCGACGTGGACAAGGCGTCAGGAGGCAAGCTCAAGATCACGCTGCATGCCAACGCCGCACTGTTCAAGGCGCCCGAGATCAAGCGCGCCGTGCAGGGCGCGCAGGCGCAGCTCGGCGAGATCCTGCTCGCCAACTTCCAGAACGAATGGCAGATCTTCGGCGTGGACAGCCTGCCCTTCCTGGCCGACAGCTACGACGCGTCGATGAAGCTGTACAAGGCGCAAAAACCGTTCCTGGAGAAGAAGCTGGCCGAGCAAGGCATGGTGCTGCTGTACGCCGTGGCCTGGCCACCACAGGGCATCTACACCAAGAAGCCCGTGAACAACGCCGCCGACCTGAAGGGCATCAAGTGGCGCGCCTACAGCCCCGCCACCGCGCGCATCGCCGAGCTGGTGGGCGCGCAGCCGGTGACGGTGCAGGCCGCCGAGTTCTCGCAAGCGCTCGCCACCGGCGTGGTGGAGTCCACCATGACCTCGGGCGCGACGGGCGTGGACAGCAAGCTCTACGAGCACCTCAAGTATTACTACGACACCCAGGCCTGGCTGCCCAAGAACGCGCTCATCATGAACAAGAAGGCATTCGATGCGCTGGACAAGCCCGTGCAGGAAGCCGTGCTCAAGGCAGCCGCCGACGCGGAGACCCGCGGCTGGGCCGCCAGCCGCCGCGTGAACGAGGACACATTGGCCAAGCTCAAGGCCGAGGGCATGCAGGTAGTGCCGCCCAGCGGCCAGTTGAAGGCCGACATGGCCAAGGTGGGCGACACCATGCTCAAGGAATGGCTGGACAAGGCCGGGCCCGACGGCAAGGCGCTGATCGACGCCTACCGCAAGTAACGCATACCAACGCCCAGAGCCTCCACGCGCCAGACCACGATGCGACGCCTGTTGAACTTCCTCTATGACGGCGCCGCCGCGCTGGCGGCGCTGTGCATGGTGGCGCTTCTGTGCGCCGTGCTGCTGTCCATCGTGAGCCGGCAGCTCAGCTTCCATGTGCCGGGCATCGACGCCTACGCGGGCTACCTCATGGCGGCTGCGGGCTTTCTGGCGCTGGCGCATACCCTCAAGCGCGGCGAGCACATCCGCGTGACGCTGGTGCTGAGCGCCCTCAAGGGGCGCGCGCACCAGGCGCTGGAGCTGTTCGCGCTGGCCCTGGGCACGCTGCTGGCCGTGCTGTTCGCGTACTACAGCGTGCGGCTGGCCTGGCAGTCGCATGCGTTCAACGACATCTCCACCAGCAGCGACGCCACGCCGCTGTGGCTGCCGCAGCTGTCCATGGGCGTAGGCGCGATGGTGATGGCGATTGCCTTCGCGGACGAGCTGGTGCTGCAGCTCCTGGGCCGGCGCGCGGGCGCCACGCCGGGCGAAGCCCTGCGCAACGAATGACCGGAAGACGCCTTCATGAGTGACCTTGCCATCACCGGCCTGTTGATCCTGTCGCTGTTCCTGATCCTGGGCAGCGGCGTATGGATCGGGCTCACGCTCTCGGGCGTGGCCTGGATCGGCATGCAATTGTTTTCCTCGCGCCCCGCGGGCGACGCCATGGCGGTGACCATCTGGGGCTCCTCGTCGAGCTGGACGCTCACCGCCCTGCCCCTCTTCATCTGGATGGGCGAGATCCTGTTTCGCACCCGGCTGTCGCAAGACATGTTCAAGGGCCTGGCCCCGTGGGTGCAGGGCCTGCCCGGGCGGCTGCTGCACACCAACGTGGTGGGCTGCACCATCTTTGCCGCCGTGTCGGGGTCCAGCGCCGCCACCTGCGCCACCATCGGCAAGATGACGCTGCCCGAGCTCACGCGCCGCGGCTACCCCGAGAAGATGGTCATCGGCACGCTGGCCGGCGCCAGCACGCTGGGCCTGCTGATCCCGCCCTCGATCATCATGATCGTCTACGGCGTGACGGCCGAGGTATCGATCTCCAAGCTGTTCATTGCCGGCATGCTGCCCGGGGTGCTGCTGGCCGCGCTGTTCTCGGGCTACATCATGTTCTGGGCATTGCGCCACCCCGACCAGGTCCCAGCGGCAGACCGGCAGATGGGCCTGCTGGACAAGCTGCGCGAATCGCGCGCGCTGATTCCCGTGGTGCTGCTCATCGCCGCGGTGCTGGGCTCCATCTACACGGGCATCGCCACCGCCACCGAAGCCGCGGCCGTGGGCGTGGTGGGCTCGCTGGTGCTGTCCGCGGCGCAGGGGTCGCTGAACTGGGCGAGCTTTCGCGACGCGCTCATGGGCGCCACGCGGCTGTACTGCATGATCGCGCTGATCCTCGCGGGCGCGGCCTTCCTCACGCTGGCCATGGGCTACATCGGCCTGCCGCGGCACCTGGCGGAATGGATCTCTTCGCTGGGGCTGAGCCAGGCGCAACTGGTGGTGGCGCTGGCCGTGTTCTACATCGTGCTGGGCTGCTTCCTGGACGGCATCTCCATGGTGGTGCTGACCATGGGCGTGCTGATGCCCACGGTGAGCGCAGCGGGCATCGACCCCATCTGGTTCGGCATCTTCATCGTGCTGGTGGTGGAGATGGCGCAGATCACCCCGCCCGTGGGCTTCAACCTGTTCGTGCTGCAGGGCATGACGGGCAAGCAGCTGCCGTGGATCGCCCGCGTGACCGCTCCCATGTTCCTGCTGATGTGCGCGGCCGTCACGCTGATCTATGTGTTTCCGGGCATCGTGACCTGGCTCCCGCAGCAAATGACGGCGCGTTGACCAGGCCGCCGCCGCTCGGCAGCGCCTCCCTACAATGCGCCGATGTTCCACGTTCTTGCCATCTGCGCCGGTGCCTGCGCCGGCGCGCTCGCGCGCTGGCGGCTGGGCCTGTGGCTCAACACGCAGGGCGCGCTGCTGCCCTGGGGCACGCTCGCGGCCAACCTCATCGGCGGCTACCTCATCGGCCTGTGCCTGGCGCTGTTCCAGGCACTGCCGCAGTTGGACCCGGTCTGGCGCGCGCTGCTCATCACGGGCTTTTTGGGGGCGCTGACCACCTTCTCCACCTTCTCGGCCGAAGTGGTCGGGCTGCTGCAGCAGCAGCGCCTGGCGCAGGCCCTGGGCCTGTGTGCGCTGCATGTGGCCGGCTCGCTGTGCATGACCTGGGCCGGGCTGCACAGCCTGCCCTGGCTGTGGGCGGGCGCGCGGCAAGGCGTTTGATCACTATTAATTTAATAGCTTTTAGCGCTTGATACATAAGCGCTACAGGCCATTTTCATTAAAATCCCCTCGCTACACTGCGCACCCCGGCGACTGCCCCACAGACAGCCGCCTCCACTGAAAAATCATCCATGCAAGCCAATACCGACCTTCAAGACAGCCGCCTGGCGCATGCCTGGGCCGAGCTGCACAACTACGCCGTTGCCGGCAATCCGCTGCACGCCGACGCCTACCGCCTCGCCTTTGCCGACCCCGAGTTCATGTTGCGCCGCGAAACGCGCGGCATCCGTTTTCAACTGGAGCTGCTGAAGCCCGACCTGGGCCAGACGGCGCAGGGCATCGAGCACACCGTCGTGGTGTACGGCAGCGCACGCTTCATCTCGCCCGAAGCGGCCGAGCAGCAACTGGCCGATGCACGCGCCAGCGGCGATACCGAGCGCATTGCGCGCGCCGAGCGTGCGGTGAAGAACGCCTATTACTACGACCAGGCCCGCCAGTTCGCGCGCCTGGTGGCCGAGTACAGCGAGAGCCGCCCGCCCGCCGAGCGCCTGTACATCTGCACCGGCGGCGGCCCGGGCATCATGGAGGCGGCCAACCGTGGCGCGCACGACGCAGGGGCGCTCAACGTGGGCCTCAACATCTCGCTGCCGCACGAGCAAAGCGGCAACCGCTTCATCTCGCCCTCGCTGTCGTTCAAGTTCCACTACTTCGCACTGCGCAAAATGCACTTCATGATGCGCGCCAAGGCCCTGGTGCTGTTCCCTGGCGGCTTCGGCACGCTGGACGAACTGTTCGAGGTGCTCACGCTGGTGCAGACCGGCAAGGCCAAGCCCGTGCCCATCGTGTTGTTCGGCGTGGCCTTCTGGAAGAAGCTGATCAACTTCGAGGCGCTCGTGGAGCAAGGCACGATCTCGCCCGAGGACCTCCAGCTGTTCCACTACACCGACGACCCAGCCGAGGCCTGGAGCATCATCCGCACGTTCTACGAACTCTGACCGCGCACCAGCGGCGCACCGTGCGGACCGCCTTGCCTGTCCAGGCCTGTCAGGGATGCGGCGGAGGGGCCGGCGCCTCGCCGCGCAACCGCCAGGCCACGCGCGCACCCAGCCCCACAGTGGCGCCCACGGCCCAGAACAGGCCACTCAGCCCCACCAGCGCGCTCGCAGTGCCAAACAGCAGCGGCATCACCACGCTGGAGCCGTTGATCGCCATCAGCCGCAGACCCAGCGCCTCGCCATGGCGGTGCGCGGGCGTGAGTTGGTGCAGCATGCTCATGATCATGGGCTGCACCGAGCCCAGCGCGAACCCCAGCAGCACCGAGCACGCTCCCAGCGTCACGGCCGTCGGCAGCAGCGGATAGACCGCGAACAGCAGTGCCGTCGCCACCATGGCGCCGGTGACCACGGTGGATTCGCGCAGCCGGTCGGCCACCAGCGGCATGAGCACGCGGATCACCGCGGCGGCAATCGCGAACGCGCCGAGGATGGAGCCGATCACCGAGGCCGACAGCCCCCGCTCATGCCCCAGCAGCGGCACTACGAAGGTGTGTACGTCCCAGCACGACGACAGCAGCCAGTTCACGATGAGCAGCCGCCGAAAGCCGGGCTCGGCCAGCAGGTCCCAGGCCCGCGCGCGCGTGCCGTCCTCCGCGGCCACCACTGGCGGCATCTCCTGCGTGCCGCGCACCCAGAACCAGGTGGCCAACGGCAATACCGCCATGAGCGCGAAGGCCGCGCGAAAGCCCATGGTCGCGCCCGCCTGCGCACCCGCGTGATCGATCAGCAGCCCCGCGCAGAACGGGCCCAGGAAGTTGGACACCGCCGGCCCGATGGCCAGCCAGCTGAAGACCTGGCGCAGCTGCGTGCCGCCGTGCGCGGCGCGGCCCACGTGGCGTTGCAAGGCGATCGTGGCAGCCCCCGTGGCGCCACCGGTGAGCAGTGCCGCAACGCACAGCACCGCAAACGTCGGCCACACCAGCGCCGCGCCGGCACCCAGGACGGCCGCGACGACCGCGTGGCGCACCGGGCGCTTGAGCCCATGGCGGTCGGCATAGCGCCCCGCGGGCAGCGCCAGGAACACCTGCGTGAGCGCGAACAGCGCCAGCAGCACGCCCACGGCCGCCGCGCTGTAGCCCTCGCGCAGCGCCAGCAGCGGCGCGGCCATGCGCATGCCCGCCATGCTGGCGTGGATGCAGATCTGGCCGGCGATCAGCCGCGCGAGCGCCAGGTTCAAGTCACTCGCCTTCGTCTTCGATCAGCAGGTCCGGCAAGGTTGCGCCCGCTGCATCGCCCTGCCCCGCCGCCGGCTCCGGCGCGGGCAGCTCCTGCACGCCGCGCAGCTTGCGCTGGATGGCACGTGTGCGCACATCCACCTGCTCGAACTTCTTGGCCGCCGCGTCGATGGACTTGCGCGTAGCCTCCACCACGTCGCCGAACTTGGCGAACTCGGTCTTCACCTGGCCCAGCACGCTCCACACCTCGGACGAGCGCTTCTCGATGGCCAGCGTCTTGAAGCCCATCTGCAGGCTGCTGAGCATGGCCGCCAGATTGGCCGGGCCGGTGATCATCACGCGGCAGTCGTTCTGCACCGCCTCGACCAGCCCGGGGCGGCGCATGACTTCGGCAAACAGCCCTTCGGTGGGCAGGTAGAGCACCGCGAAGTCGGTGGTGTACGGAGGCGCCACGTATTTGCTGAAGATCTTCTTGGCTTCCAGGCGGATGGAGGATTCGAAGGCGTTGCCCGCCGCTGCGATGGCCCCCTTGTCCGCCGTGTCCTGCGCGTCCAGCAGGCGCTGGTAGTGCTCCACGGGGTACTTGGAGTCGATGGGCAGCCACACGGGCTGCTCGTCGCTCTTGCCCGGCAGGCGGATGGCAAATTCCACCAGATCGTCGCTGCCCGGCATGGTCTTGACGTTGCGGGCGAACTGCTCGGGCGTGAGCACGTTGTCGATGATCGCGCCCAGCTGCATTTCGCCCCAGGTGCCGCGCGTCTTCACGTTGGTCATCACGCGCTTCAGGTCTCCCACGCTGCCGGCCAGCGTCTGCATCTCGCCCAGGCCCTTGTGCACCTGCTCCAGCCGGTCGCTCACCAGCTTGAAGGACTCGCCCAGGCGCTGCTCCAGCGTGGCGTGCAGCTTTTCGTCCACGGTGCGGCGCATCTCCTCCAGCTTGGCGGCGTTATCGCCCTGGATGGCGGCCAGGCGCTCGTTGAGCGCGCCCCGCAGCGCCTCGGCATTGTTCTGGCTGCTGGCGACCAGGCCGGACAGTTGTTGCCCCATGGACTCCTGCAGGGCCGAGAACTGGCTG
Source organism: Diaphorobacter sp. LI3 (assembly GCF_022807955.1). Classification (NCBI taxonomy): domain Bacteria; kingdom Pseudomonadati; phylum Pseudomonadota; class Betaproteobacteria; order Burkholderiales; family Comamonadaceae; genus Diaphorobacter; species Diaphorobacter sp. LI3. The sequence goes on from NZ_CP094346.1 coordinate 3,062,127, forward strand.
CGCAGCTGCTGCGTGGTGCCTTCCAGCTGGTCGCGCAGCGCGCCCGACATGGTGCCCAACTGGCCCTGGATGTCGCCCTTGAGCGAGTCCAGCGTGCCGCGCGTGGTACCGCTCAGCGCCTCGAAGCGCTCCTGAATGCGCTGGCCGAAGAGCTGCGTGCTCTCGGCCATGGCGTCGCGCGACTTGAGGCTGTCGGCCGCCAGCGCCTGCGCCGTCTGGCTCAGCTCGGCACGAAAGGCGGACAGCGCATCCGCCTGCTCCTTGCGGGCTACGGCCGCATCGGCGCGCGCCTGCGCCAGGTGCTGCTCCAGACGCGACTGCAGCGTGGCAAAGGACGCCTGCAGCTCGCCGCGGCTGGTGCGCGACTCCTGCGCAGCCAGCGCCAGCCGCTCGTCCAGCAGGGCCTGCGTGGTCTGGGTGAACCCGCGCAGTTGCTGGGCCATGGCATCCAGCGCTCCGTCATTCTTGGCCACGGCCAGCTGCGTGGCCTGCACTGCGGATTCCAGCGACTGCAGGCGCGCCAGCCATTCGGGCGGCAGGTCCACGCGCGGGCGGCGCAGTAGCAGCACCGCCAGCAACACCACGGTGAGCACCAGCAACGCCAGTGCGGCGGTCATTTCGAATGTCATTCTTGAACTATCAAAACAATAGCTGCTAGCGCTTATCCATCAAGCGCCAGAGGCCGATTTCATTCACACCTTGGCGGGCGTGTTCACGGGAGTGAGGGCGCCGCGCCCGTCGAAGAACGCCACCAGGTTGTTCGCCGCCAGTTGCGCCATGGCGAGCCGCGTGGGCACGGTGGCGCTGGCGATGTGCGGGGTGAGCACCACGTTGGGCACCTCCAGCAACGCGGGGTGCACCGCGGGCTCACCTTCGAATACGTCCAGTCCCGCGGCAGCGATGCGGCGCTCTTTGAGCGCCTGAGCCAGCGCCGCGTCATCCACGATGCCGCCGCGCGCGATGTTGATCAGCGTGGCCGTGGGCTTCATGCGCGCGATCTCGGCCGCGCCGATGGCATGGTGCGACTCGGGCGTGTAGGGCAGCACCAGCACCAGGTGGTCGGCCTGGGCCAGCAGCTCGTCCTTGCCCACGTAGCGCGCCTTGCATTCGGCCTCCAGCGCGGGCGACAGGCGCGAGCGGTTGTGGTAGATCACGTTCATGCCAAAGCCATGCGCCCCACGCTTGGCAATGCCCTGTCCGATGCGGCCCATCCCAAGGATGCCCAGCGTGCTGCCATGCACCTCGCAGCCGGCGAACATGTCGTAGCTCCAGCGCGTCCACTGGCCGGCGCGCAGGTAATGCTCGCTCTCCGTGATGCGCCGCGCCGTGGCCATGAGCAGCGCAAAGCCGAAATCGGCCGTGGTCTCGGTCAGCACGTCGGGCGTGTTGGTGCCCTGCACGCCGGCGGCGGTCATCGCGGCGATGTCGAAGTTGTTGTAGCCCACCGTCATGTTGGCCGCGATGCGCAGCTGCGGGCAGGCGGCCAGCAGCTCGGCGTTCACCGGCTGGGTGCCGGTGAGCAACGCGCCGTCCTTGCCCTGCAGCCGCTCGATAAGCTCGGCCTGCGTCCACAGGTTGTCGTCCTGGTTGGCATACACCTCGAAATGCTGCGTCAGGCGCTCAATGACCTCGGGAAAGATCTTGCGCGCGACGAGGATGTGGGGCTTGGACATGGGAAGTGCTCCTTTCGGTCAGGTGTCGGCAGCCTGAACGCGGGGCCGTGCCGAGGCACCCCGCGGTTCAGGCCCGGGCTCATTGCAACCAGATGAAGGTCATCACGACGAACAGCGGCAACAGGATGCCGCACGACCACAGCATGTAGCCGAAGAAGCTGGGCATCTTCACGCCGCGGTCCTCCGCAATCGCCTTGACCATGAGGTTGGGCGCGTTGCCGATGTAGGTGTTGGCGCCCATGAATACGGCCCCCGCCGAGATGGCGGCCAGCGTGGCGGCATGCGTGGTCATCAGCGTGGCCGCATCGCCGCCGGCCGTGTTGAAGAACACCAGGTAGGTGGGCGCGTTGTCCAGGAACGAGCTGAGCAGGCCGGTGGCCCAGAAGTACATCGCAGGATCGGGCGAGCCGTCGGGCCGCGTGACGGCGGAGACGATGGCGCCGAAAGGCCCGTTCACGCCGGCCTTGAGCATGGCAATGACGGGAATGATGGTCAGGAAGATGCCCGCGAACAGCTTGGCCACCTCCTGCATTGGGCCCCAGCCGAACTGGTTGTCTGCATGCACTTGCCGCGGCGTCAGCACCAGCGATGCCACGGTCACCGCGATCAGCCCCGCATCGCGCACCAGGGCGGGCAGGCCCAGCGGCGTGCCGGCGATCACCCATTCCACGGGCGACTTCCAAATGCCGCTGAGCAGCACCAGCCCCACCACGGCCAGCAGCAGCACGAAGTTGATCTTGCCGTCAAAACCCAGCGCGGCCGGTGCCGAATCGGGGGTGGGGTCGGTGCGGCTGACTTCACCCGCCTGGCGGTAGTACCAGCTGTCCAGTACATAGAACAGCACCAGCAGCACGCCAATCAGGAACAGCGTTTCCGGAAACACGTGCCGCGCCGTCCAGAAGAAATCCACGCCCTTGAGGAAGCCCAGGAACAGCGGCGGATCGCCCAGCGGCGTGAGCGAGCCGCCGGCGTTGGAGACGATGAAGATGAAGAACACCACCACGTGCGCCACATGCTTGCGGTTGTCGTTGGCACGGATCAGCGGACGGATCAGCAGCATGGACGCGCCCGTGGTGCCCATGAAGCTGGCCAGCACCGCGCCCACGGCGAGAAAGCCGGCATTCAGGGCCGGGCTGCCGTGCAGATTGCCACGGATATAGATACCACCGGCCACGGTGAACAGCGCCGTGAGCAGGATCACGAAGGGCAGATATTCCGCGACCAGCGCATGCGCGAAGCCCGCCGCCGCCACGCCGGGGCCAAAGACCACGGCAAACGGCACCAGAAACGCTAGCGCCCACGCGGCGGTGACCTTGCCGAAGTGGTGGTGCCAGAACAGCGGCGCCAGCAACGGCAGCAGCGCAATGCTCAACAGCACGCCTGCAAACGGAACACCCCACAGCACCGACAGCTGGCTGCCGTCGATCTCCGCCGCCCCCGCCAGCGCGGGTGCCAGGCACAGCAGCCCAAGGGCCAGGGTGCGGATCGGGTTCATGGACAGGTCTCCTCGGGTCGTTCTTGGGAAAGTTGAAATGCCGCCGGCGGCGCCAGGCGCGCGCTCACTGCGGCGAGGGAATCTCGAACACCTGGCGCAGGTAAGCCAGGTATTTCTCGTCGTTGCACATGTTCTTGCCGGGTGCGTCCGACAGCTTGGCCACGGGCTGGCCGTTGCAGCGCGTCATCTTGATCACGATCTGCAGTGGCTCGTAGCCCAGGTCGTTGGTCAGGTTGGTGCCGATGCCGAACGCCAACTGGCAGCGGCCGTTGAAGCGCTGGTACAGCTCGATGATGCGCGGCACGGTCAGCGCGTCGCTGAAGATCAGCGTCTTGGTCAACGGGTCCACGCGATTGTCGCGGTAGTGCTGCAGCAGCCGCTCGCCCCATGCGAAGGGATCGCCGCTGTCGTGGCGCGCGCCATCGAACAGCTTGCAGAAGTACAGGTCGAAGTCGCGCAGGAAGGCGCTCATGCCGTACACGTCGGACAGCGCGATCCCCAGGTCGCCGCGGTATTCCTTGGCCCACATCTCGAAGCCGAACACCTGGCTGTCGCGCAGCCGCGGGCCGAGGGACTGGCAGGCCTGCAGGTATTCGTGCGCCATGGTGCCCAGCGGCGTCACGCCCAGCTTCATTGCGTACAACACGTTGCTCGTGCCCGCAAACTGCCCCGGCGCGCCGCGCCGGTCGTCAGAGCCCAGGCGCACGCACAGCACGCGCAGCACCTCCTCGTGCCAGGCGCGCGAAAAGCGCCGGCGCGTGCCGTAGTCGGCAATCTTGAGACTGTCCAACCCCGGCTGCTGCAGCTGGCCGATCTTGGCTTCGAGCCGGCGGCGCCCCTCGGGAAAGTCGGGCACCTTCTGCGTGTTGCGGAAGTACACCTCGTTCACGATCGCCAGCACCGGGATCTCGAACAGGATGGTGTGCAGCCAGGGCCCGGTGATGGTGATGTCGATCTCGCCCGAGGGCAGCGCGCTCACGCGGATGTATTTCTCGTTGAGGCGAAACAGCCCCAGGAAGTCGACGAAGTCGCTCTTGATGAAGCGCAGCGAGCGCAGGTAGGCCAGCTCCGCGTCCTGGAACTGCAGGCTGCACAACGCGCGGATCTCGTCGCGGATCTCGCTGACGAAGGGTGCCAGCTCCACACCCGGGTTGCGGCATTTGAAGCGGTACTCCACCTGCGCGCCCGGAAACTGGTGCAGCACCACCTGCATCATGGTGAACTTGTACAGGTCGGTGTCGAGCAGGCTGGTGATGATCATGGATGCGCGCGGGGCAGACTGTCCCGCTACTGGACATGGCGATGGGGACCCGCCGCTTCGCCACACACGCGTGGCCGGGCCGGCGAGCCCCTGATTCTGGCATCAACCCACCCGGGCCGCCGCAAACCGGCGCGCAGCCCCGGCAGCCCTCAGGGAAAGCCGGCGCGCCACGCCCGCGATCAACGCGCCACGCACAAGGGCTGCAGTGCCTGGCGCAGCCGATCGGGCAGCGCACGCGGACGGCGGTCGTCCCGTCCCACGTACACATGCACGAAGTGGCCGCAAGCTGCACTCATGGCCTCGCCCTGGGCGAACAGGCCGACCTCGTAGCGCACGCTCGTGTCACCCAGCCGCGCCACACGGATGCCGGCGTCGATGGTTTGCGGGAACGCCAGCGACGCGAAATAGTTGCACTGCGTCTCGATGACCAGCCCAATGGTGTCGCCGTGATGGATGTCCAGCGCGCCCTGCTCGATCAGGTAGGCGTTCACCGCGGTGTCGAACCAGCTGTAGTACACGACGTTGTTCACATGGCCATAGACGTCGTTGTCCATCCAGCGCGTACCGATGGAGCGAAACACCGCGTAGGCCTCGCGCGGCTGCGGCTGCGGCCGGGGCTGCGGGGCCGTGCCTGCAGCGCCTGCCGCACCTGAGGGAGAGAGGGACGTGTTCATGAGGCGCTGATTCTGCCAGCGGCCAGCGGCGGCTTCCCCTTGTCCCCTGTCTTCGTAATAGGCAGCGCGCAGTCCACCGCCGGTCCAGATGTAACCAACAGAACTTTGGGTGTTGCCCCTAAAAATGCTGCATTGCAACAAAAATGCTTGCGCCTATCGACAGGATCCCTAAAATTCGGTTCATGCTGCACTGCAACATGACGCACAGGTCAGTCAGGGCAGATGTCTCAACCCGCCCATCCCGGGCATTCAATGGAGATATGACATGTCGCTGACCCCTGAGCAAATCCTCGCTTCCCACAAGGCCAACCTGGAGACCCTGTTCGGCCTGACGAACAAGGCCTTCGAGGGCGTGGAGAAGCTCGTCGAACTGAATGTGACCGCTTCGCGCGCCGCCCTGGCCGAAGCCGCCAGCCACACCCAGGCCGTGCTGTCCACCAAGGATGCACAAGAGCTGCTCGCACTGCAAGCCAGCCTGTTCCAGCCCCTGGCCGAAAAGGCCGTGGCTTACAGCCGCCACCTGTACGACATCGCTTCCGGCACGGGCGCCGAGTTCGGCAAGACCTTCGAAGCCCAGGCCGCAGAAGTGCAGCGCAACTTCACCAACCTGGTGGACAGCGCCGCCAAGAACGCCCCCGCTGGTTCCGAGACCACCGTCGCCGTCTTCAAGAGCGCTGTGTCTGCCGCCAACAACGCCTTCGAGTCGGTGCAAAAGGCCGTAAAGCAGGCCAGCGATGTGGCCGAAGCCAACTTCAACGCCGTGGCCAGCTCTGCCGCCACCGCGGCCAAGACGGCGACCGCCGCAACCGCGGCTCCCCGCAAGCGTTGAGTGAATCGCTGCCACGTCGCTGGCAGATTTCAGGGTTTACCCCTATAATTCACTCACTGGCCCGGCGATGGGAATGAACGTCGCAGGGCCCTCCAGTTGTCTCCTTGGATCCTCTCGAAACTCTGGTTTCCTGGATCCCTTCAAGCCCAGTCCCTGACTGGGCTTTTTTTTGGGCGGATGGCCACCGCGGCCTACCGGCGCCTTCGGCAGCGGCCGAGGCCCCGGCAGCGCCCGTCAATCAGCGGCCTGGATGGCGCCCGCCTGCGTGAGGCGCTCGGCCACCAGCAGCTTGTGCATCTCGGCCTGGGTCATGATGCCCAGGTCCTCGGCCACCACGGCAATCGGCTTGCCCGTGGCAATGGCCGACTTGGCGATGGCGGCCGCCTTCTCGTAACCGATCAGCGGGTTGAGCGCGGTCACCAGCGTCACCGACGCGGCGATGCGTTCCGTCAGCAGCCCCTGGTTGGCCACGATGCCCTCCACGCAATTCACCTGCAGCGTATGGCATGCCTTGGCCAGGTGGTGCAGGCTCTTGTGCAGCGCCCAGCCCATCAGCGGTTCAAAAGCGTTGAGCTGCAATTGCCCGGCTTCGGCAGCCATGGTGATGGCGGCGTCGTTGCCGATCACTTCGAAGCACACCTGGTTCATCACCTCGGGGATCACGGGGTTGACCTTGCCGGGCATGATGGACGAGCCCGCCTGGCGCGCGGGCAGCTGGATGTCGCCCACGCCGGCCTGCGGGCCCGAGGACAGCAGGCGCAGGTCGTTGCTGATCTTGGAGAGCTTGGCGGCGATGCGCTTGAGCACGCCCGAGATGTCAACGAAGGCCCCCGTGTCCGACGTGGCGGCGATCAGGTTGGCCGCAGCCTTGACCGGCACGCCCGACAGCCGCGCCAGCTCAGGGATGACCACGTCCACGTAGCCGACGGGCGCGTTGATGCCGGTGCCGATGGCGGTGCCGCCCATGTTCACCTCGGTCATCAGGTAGGCGGACTCGCGCAGGCGGCGCTCATCGTCGGCAATCATGGCGGCGAAGGCGGCAAACTCCTGGCCCAGCGTCATGGGCACGGCATCCTGCAACTGGGTGCGGCCGATCTTCAGGATGCCCTTGAATTCCTCGGCCTTGGCCTCGAACGCGCCGCGCAGGGCCGACAGGGCCTTGAGCAGCGTCTCGATACCGAAATAGGTGGCGATCTTCAGCGCCGTGGGATAGGCATCGTTGGTGCTTTGCGATGCGTTGACGTGATCGTTCGGGTGGATCGTGTCATAGCGGCCTTTGGGCAATCCCAGGTGCTCCAGGGCACGGTTGGCGATCACCTCATTGGCGTTCATGTTCGTGGAGGTGCCGGCACCGCCCTGGATCACGTCCACGACGAACTGGTCGTGCAACTGTCCGGCGATCAGGTCGTCGCAGGCTTGGGCAATGGCGCGGGCTTGGGTTGCGTTGATCGCGCCCAGCTGCAGATTGGCGTGGGCGGCGGCCTTCTTGACGAAGGCAAAGGCCCGGATCAACTCGGGCATGTGGGCCACGGTGTGGCCGGTGATGGGAAAGTTTTCTACGGCACGAGCGGTGTGGACGCCCCAATACGCGTCCGGGGGAATGGTCTTGATACCGATGAAGTCATGTTCTTGACGCATGGTCGATCTGCTTTCTAGCGAAATGGAATAAACAAAAGGGGAACAAAGCCAGGCCCCAAGTGAAAACACCGCCTGAGGTGCAGGCGGTGCTTGGTGGGTGCAGCCGTGGAGCGCCCTGGAGCCGGGCGCGCACCTTGTGGGCGCAAGTGCCGTGCCAGACGTGGCAATGCCCCGGGCACCATGGCGCCCAGGGCATTGGGTGCGGATTATGGACCACTGCCTCGCAGGCGCATGAGAACCTTAGCTTTGCGCATAACCATGCCCACGCGGCGGGCAGGCGGCGGCCAGGAGCGCTCTACACTGCGGCCGTGCCATTTCCTTGCGACCCCACTTTTCCGCCCCTTTCCCCCTCAGGCGCACGGCGCCGCACGCTGCTGCAGGCGCTGGGCCTCGCCCTGGCGCCCGGCATGCCCGCGCTGGTCCGGGCGGGCACCGCCCAGCAATGGCCGCAGGCCCTGGCCGTGCCCGGGGGCGTGGCCCGGCTGTCGCTGGGCCCCGCGGCCGAGCGGCCGGTGGTGCACGCGGGCGACGTCCCGGTGCTGGTGCTGGGCGATGCGATCGAGTGGACGGCCATCGTCGGCATCCCGCTGGCCGCGCCTACGGGCGAGGCCGAGGTGACGGTACAGGCCACGCCGACCGCACCGGCGCGGCGCGTGGCTTACCGCGTGGCAGCCAAGCAGTACCGCGAGCAGCGCCTGACCGTGGCACCGCGCACGGTGGACCTGGCACCCGAAGACCTGGCCCGCCACGAGCGTGAGCGCGCGCACCAGCAGCACGTCATGGCTACCTTTTCAACGCCCTTGCCAGAGGAGCTGCAGATGCGCCAGCCCGTGCCGGGACGGCGCTCCAGCAGCTTCGGTCTGCGGCGCGTGTTCAACGGCCAGGCGCGCAATCCGCACAGCGGCATGGACATTGCCGCCGCCACGGGCACCCCTGTCGCCGCGCCGCTGGCGGGCCGGGTGATCGATGTGGGCGACTATTTCTTCAACGGCGGCACCGTGTGGCTGGACCATGGCGGCGGCCTGCTCAGCATGTACTGCCACCTCAGCCGCATGGACTGCCAGGTGGGTGACGTACTGCGCACGGGCGATGCGTTCTGCAGGGTAGGGGCCACCGGCCGCGTGACCGGCCCGCACCTGCACTGGGGCGTGATGCTCAACCGCACCATGGTGGACCCGGCCCTGTTCCTGCCCGCATGAGCACGCCCCCCGCCCCACGCCCGCGCCTGGCGCTGCGCCGCCCCGCAGCCGCGCCGGCGCCCGCCCCCCAGCGCGCGGCGCGGCTGCTGCGCTTCAACAAGCCCTATGGCGTGCTGAGCCAGTTCACGCCCGAGGGGCGCTGGCGCGGGCTCCAGGACTTCATCGACGTGCCCGGCGTCTATGTGGCGGGGCGGCTCGATGCCGACAGCGAGGGACTGCTGCTGCTCACCGACGACGGGGCGCTGCAGGCACGCATCAGCGATCCGCGCCACAAGATGGAGAAGACCTACTGGGTGCAGGTGGAGGGCATTCCTGACGAGGCCGCGCTGCAGGCCCTGCGCCAGGGCGTGCAGCTCGGCGACGGCCCCACCCTGCCCGCACGCGTGCGCCGGCTGGAGCCGCCCCCCGCCCTCTGGGAGCGCGATCCGCCCATCCGCGTGCGCCAGAACATTCCCGACTGCTGGATCGAACTCATCATCCGCGAAGGCCGCAACCGCCAGGTGCGCCGCATGACCGCCGCCGTGGGCCACCCCACGCTGCGGTTGGTGCGCGCGGCCATCGGCCCCTACGCCCTGGACGGGCTGGAGCCGGGCGGCTGGCAACCCGCCAGCCCGCCCTCGCCAGTGCCGCACCACCGCAAAAAGTAGAGCTGCTGGCGCTTTCCTGCATTGGCTTTGCGCCGGATTCTTCACTTACGCTCAGCACCCTCCACCCAGCAGCGACAATCGCGGCGGGAGGAACTGAACACCATGACCACGAACCCTGGCGACGGCCTGTCCCTCGCCCCGCTCGACCCCGCGCCCACGCAACCCGCGCCTGCTGCGGCCTCATCGCACGTCGCACGCACCTGCCCACGCTGCCACTACACGCGCCAGGCCAGCGACACCGCCCCCGCCTGGCAATGCCCGCGCTGCGCGGTGGTCTACGACAAGGCCACGCCGCGCCCACGCGCACGCGCGGGCCACGATGAAGAGGACGATACCCAGCCCGTCCCGCTGGACCCGCGCCGCGCCCGGGCCAGCGCGGGTCTGCCCTGGGCCTGGATCGCCCTGGGCAGCGCCGTGCTGGCCGGGGCCGCGCTGCTGGGCTGAAAGTGGAACGGCGAGCGCCAGCGCAGCGCCCAACAGGTGCAACGCGCCGCCAGCGACAGCCGCGCCGCCGATGTCAGCCAGGCCCGCGCCGTGCAGGACGGGCGGGCGCGCATCGATGCACTGGAACACCAGTGGCGCATGGGCGAAGGCGCCCAGGCACTGCCTGCCGTGCGCGCGCTGGCCGATGAGGGCGAGCCGCGGGCCATGGTGCTGCTGGGCTCCATGCTGCTGGGTGGCAGCAGCTACCGCAACGCCATCGGCCAGCCGCTGGACCCGGCCGAGGCGCTGCAATGGCTGGAGCGCGCCGCCCGCGCGGGTGATGCCACCGCCGCCGTGCGCCTGGGGGGTCTGTATGAGCGCGGTGAACATGTGCCGCGCCAGCCCTCACTGGCCGAGAACTGGTACCTGCGTGCCGCGCGCCAGGGCGACGGCGCGGGCCTGTACAGCCTGGGCATGCTCTACGCGCGGGGCGCCGATCCCGTAAGCCAACGCCCCGTCCCCGCGTGGATGCTGCTCACGCTGGCCGAACGCGCCTCGCGCGCCACGCCGGAGCGCGACGCGCTGCTGACAGAGCAGCACTACCCGTCCAGCGCGCGTGCAGGCCTGGTCCGCCTCAAGGACAAGCTGCATCCCAGCGACATTGCCGAGGCCGAGCGCCTGGCCGACGCCTGGAAGCCCGGCCAGCCGCTGGGCTTCTAGCGCGGCACGCGCCCGCCAGCGCCACGGGCGGCCTGCACGGTGTGCAGTTGCGCCGCGCGGCGCTAGCGCTTGCGCCACCAGACGACCAGCGCGAGGAACACCACACCCGTGAGCAGCGGCACGGCGGACATGAGCAGCTCGACGAACGAGCTGCGCCGCATGCCGGACCACACCTCCACGCGCACGCCGTCCAGCCGCAGGTTGCTCGCGCCTGCGAACTCCAGCGCCGGCGCCACCTTGCGGTCCTCCTTGAAGCTCACCGGCCCGGCCGTGCCCGCCAGCTGCAGCACCTGGCCCGCGCGCGTGCCCGTCCCGAACGAAGCGCCCTGCACCATCGACAGGCGCGTGCCGTTGTCCGTGTCCCAGCCGGCCATCCAGCGCGTGAGGCCTTCGCCGTCGGCCTGGGCCACGCCGGCCACGTGCACCACCAGCGTGTAGGGGTTGCCGCTGGCGGGCAGGTCCAGCGCGCGCGGCGCCTTCCAGGCCACCGTTTCGGAGAAAAAGCCCGCAGGCTTGCTGCCGGCCGTCTTGTCCTGGTGGCGCGCCAGTCGCGCCAGGTCTTCGGGCGTCAATTCGAACGACTCCACCAGGCGCTTGCCCCAGGCGGTGGACGCGTCGCGCGCGCCCGCGGGCGTGGCGGGCAGCGCCAGCAGGCCAGCGGTGGCCAGGGCGAAGCACACGCTCGCCGCAGAAAAGACGCGCAAACGCTGGCGCGGATGGGGCACGGTGGCGTGCATATAGGGGCTCCCTCGGGTGGCTGTGCGGTGCTGCGAATGGCACCGTTTACATCGATTTTAATAGCTGCCAGCGCTTGATGGATGGGCGCTAGAGCGGCTTTTTGCCTTGAACCTGCACGGCCGGGCGGCGCAGGCGCAGTGCGCCGTCCAGCACCAGCAGCGCCACGGCGGCGAAGATGGGGCCATAGGTAGGCCACTGCGCCGCGCCGATGCTCTCGCCCAGCGCCAGCGCCACCAGCGCCAGCAGCACCGGCTCCACATAGCTCAAGAGACCAAACAACCCCAGCGGCAGCAGGCGGCTGGCGGCCATGTACAGCGCCAGCGCCACGGCGCTGAGCACGCCCAGGACGGGCACCATCGCCCACAGGTGCGCATGCTCCAGCACCAGCGGCAGGGACGACGGCGCGCGCACCACGAACCACAGCGCCGCGGGCACCAGCAGCAGCATGTCCAGCCAATGGCCGCCCAGGTGGTCGGTGCCCAGGCGCCGGCGCATCACGAAATACGCGGTGTAGCCCAGTGCGACCAGCCAGGTCTCCCACGACATGCCGCCGGCGCGCAACACCTCGTGCAGCACACCTGCACCCGCCAGTGCCGTGGCCAGCCACTGCAGGTGCGACAGCCGCTCGCGGTACAGCACCCGCCCGGCCAGCACCATCACCAACGGCAGCAGGAAGTAGCCCAGCGACACCGGCAGCGCCCGCCCGTGCAGCGGCGCCCATAAAAACAGCCACAGCTGCACGCCCAGCATGGCGGCGCTGGCCAGCAGCCCCAGCGCCAGCAGCGGCTGCCGCCACGCGCGCGCAGCCAGCAGGCGCACGCGCGGCCACTGCCCGCGCGCCAGCAGCAGCGCCGTGGTGAACGGCAGCGTGCACAGCACGCGCCAGCCGAAGATCTGCTCGCCATCCAGCGGCGCCAGCGCCGGTGCCAGGTAATACATGGCGCCGAACAGAACGGACGCGACGATGGACGCAACAAGACCTTGGATCACAACGGCAGCAGGTGGACAAGAAACGATGCGGAAAACCCGGCGACAACGCAACGTCGCCGCCTCGGGCAAGACAACAACAGGCACGCATCCGGATGAGAACAGCAGGCATGTACCCGAACGAGGAAAGGGCAGGCCTTTGCCCGCGTGCGACACGCGATTGTCGGCCATTGGCGCGCGCCCCGCCGCCGCACCACTTATGCCCACCGCCTGTGGGCGGCCCTGTGGACAACCGCCGGGACAACCCCGCGCAGGCCGCGCCGGCTTTGGGCTGCAGCGCATCGCCCATTTTTTAGGCAATCGGCATGGGCAAGGCCGCGATGCCGCGCGGACCTGCAAGCGCGCATCCCACGCGGTTATAGTGCGCGCCCTTGCGGCGTCACCATGCGACAGCGGCGCGGCCGCAGCGGCCGCATGCCGACGCGCCACCGCCACCGCCACCGCCACCGCCACCGCCACCGCGCTTTTATCCGCTCTTCACCTCTGCCCCACCCGTGTCCGCTGCCGCCCTCCTCTGCCTTGTGATTGCCATCAGCGATGGCGACACGCTCACCGTGCGTTGCGGCACGCCAGGGGCCTGGCGCCCGCAGCGCGTGCGCGTGGTGGCGATCGACGCGCCCGAGAGCCGCCAGGCCTTCGGCCAACGCGCGCGCCAGAACCTGGCGCGCCTGTGCTTTCGCCAGCAGGCCGCCCTGCGCACGCTGGGCCACGACGACTACGGCCGCACGCTGGCGCATGTGCGCTGCCAGGGGCAGGACGTGGGCACGGCCCAGGTGCGCGCCGGCCTGGCCTGGGTTTATGCACCGCAGGCCCAGCGCTACCCCCACCTGGTGGCGCTGCAGCGCCAGGCACGCGCGAGCCAGACCGGGCTGTGGTCGCAGCCGCGCCCGCAGGCGCCCTGGGACTACCGGCGCCGGCGCCGGTAGGCGACTATCATTTCAATAGCTGTTCGCGCTTTTCCATCGAGCGCTACGGGCCATTTTGGCTAGGAACTCGCACCCGTTTCGTCGGCCTGGAACACGCCGGACAGCAACTGCGCCAGCCGCTCGCCAGGCAGGCGAAAGCCGCAGGCCTGGGCATGGCCGCCGCCGCCCATGCTCACGGCCAGGGGCGAGCAGTCGTAGCCGCGCTGCGAGCGCAGGCCCACCTTGACCTGCCCGTCCTTGCCCACCACCCACATCAGCGCGAAGGTGCCGCTCTGTCGCGACAGCAACTCGCCCACCAGGCTGTGGAAGGCGCCAGGCGCATTCACCATCAGCCCGGCCTCGCCGTTGAACACCAGCGGCTGCGCACCGCCCGCCACGTCCTGCGCCAGGTGGCGGAACTTCTCGTCCATGGCCTGCCCGCGCGCGACGAAGGCCGCCGTCTCGGCGGGCGTGAAGTCGGCGATCTGCTGCCAACGGGCGAAGTCGAACGGCTCCATGTCCAGCGCCGCCACGTAGCCCGCGGTGTCGGGGTACTGCCAGGCCCACAGGTCGCGGTCTTCCACGTGGCGCACCAAGGCGGGCAGTGGTGCGTCACGGTGGAAAAACTCCCACGCCAGGCGCGCACCAGACTTGCCCATGTCGAAGTGCAGGCCCCCGCAGCGGCAGGCAAAGCCCTCCAACTGCTCGGCCGCGCTCTTGTGGTGGTCCAGCAGTACCAGCCGGGCGGCACGCGCGTCGATGGCGGCGAGCAGGTCGGGCGCAAACGCAAAGTCCAGCACATAGACGGCCCGCCCCTGCAGCGGCGGCAGGTCATCCACGGTGGCCACCTGCCCGTGGGTCAGCCCCAGGCATTCGACCTGACCGCCATAAAAGCGCCAGGCGGCCAGCGCGGCGGCAAAACCGTCGGCGCAGCGGCCGTGGTACAGCACCAGCGGGTGCGGGTCGTCCCGCTGCGGCGCGGCCAGCAGCGACAGGGGCAGGAAGGTGGAGCGCGAAGACACAGTCATGGTGGGATTGTCGGTCAGCGCACGGCGCCGAACTGCCCACTTGTGAACGGGGCCTTTGTTGTACCGGCCTCGCCCCAGGGGCCACAATAACCCCGTCCGCCGCACCGTTTGCGCGGCGCAGCACCGGGAGCCAGTCACATGCCCATGGAACTTCTCCGTCAACTTGCGCAGCGGGACCAGTTTCCCGCCCCCGTCGTCGGTGAGGCAGAGGTGGACAAGCTGCGTGTCCTGCGCGCCGCGGGCATGGTGCAGGCTGAACTGCCCGGCGAAGGCGAATCCGTACGCTCCGCACGCGTCATCACCATCACCGGGCTGGGCCGGGCCACCCTGCGCGCCCAGGCGGCCCGCGAATTCATCGCCCGGCGCGACCGGCTCCCCGGCACGCCCCTCCCCACCGCCAAGGCGTAGCGCGCCCGCGTCGCCTGCGGGAGGCCCTGGCCGCTGCAGCCCCCGCCACTGTTATCATGGCTGTACAAACATCCAGTTAACACCCTATCGCCACGCAACGGCCACATCACCATGGGACTTGACCAGATCGCCATCGCCCTGCTGGGTGCCACCGCCGCCTGGCTGTCGCAGGCGCGCAGAACGGCGCTGCGCCGCTGGGCCTGCATCTTCGGGCTGCTGGGGCAGCCGTTCTGGTTCTACGCCTCGTGGAAGGCCGAGCAGTGGGGCATCTTTACCGTGTCCATCATCTACATGGGCGCGTGGCTGCGCGGCCTGTGGGTGTACTGGCTCACCTCGCAGCAGGACCCGCCCCATTCGGGCCTGAGTACCATCCAGCTCACCCCGGGGCGCAACCCCTGACGCCCGCGCACCCTCCGCTGCGCCTGCTGTGGCAGGACGCGCACATGGTGGCCGTTTTCAAGCCGGCGGGCTGGCTGGTGCACCGCACAGGTCTGGACGCAGGCGAAACGCGCTTCGTGATGCAGGCGCTGCGCGACCAGATCGGCCAGCACGTCTACCCCGTGCACCGGCTGGACAAGGGCACCTGCGGCGTGCTCGTCATGGCCCTGCACCCCGCCGCCGCGCGGGCCCTGGCCGACGCCTTCGCCCGGCATGCCGTGCGCAAGCAATACCTGGCGCTGGTACGCGGCTGGGCACCGGCGCAGGCCGAAGTGGACCACCCGCTGCGCCCCGACGACGCGCCGCCCGACGCCCCCACCCAGCCAGCCCATACGCGCCTCACGCGCCTGGCGCGGCTGGAGCTGCCCGAGTCCAGCGACCCCCGCTTTGCCACGACGCGCGCATCGCTGGTACGGGCCGAGCCGACCACGGGGCGCCGCCACCAGATCCGCCGCCACCTCAAGCATCTGGCCCACCCCATCCTGGGTGACGCCACCCACGGCAAAGGGCCGCTCAACCGTTGGTGGGCACAGCGCCTCGGCCTGCACCGCCTGTGGCTGCATGCGTGGCAGCTCAGCCTGCCCCACCCCGCAGACGGCCGCCTGGTCACGCTGCACAGTGGATTGCAGTGGCCCGCTGCCAGAACATCCACCACCGCCAGCGCACCCACGCCGCCAAACGCGGACGCAGCGCCGGATTGGCAGCAACACATCTGGACCCTGCCCTGGCAGCAGGATATCGAAGATTCGCTACCAAAAGAGTAGCTTGTAGCGCTTACCCAGCAAGCGCTACCGGCCAATTTTTACCCAACGACCTGCAGCTTTTCGGAGCATCCCGCCACCCGGCCGTGTCCTACCCACAGGAGCGGCGGCCGCCGCTGCCCACCCCGGTCTGCGCGCTTCACACTGGCGGCCATGCACCGTGCAGCGCCCCACGCTTTCCTCTCCGCTTCGCCCCTTTCTCGCCTGGTCTTCAGGCGTGGCACGCCATGACCGGCTGGTGGGCTGACGCCCTGGCCGTGGCCGCCCACGAGTTCTCGGACATTGGCGACCCCCAGCAAACCACGCGGGTGGTCTTGCGCATGGGCGTGGCCGCGCTGCTGGGCGGCCTGCTGGGGTGGGAGCGCGAGCAGGCCGGCAAGGCCGCAGGCATGCGCACCCACATGCTGGTGGCCATGGGCGCCGCGTTGTTCGTGCTCGTCGCGCAGCAGGCGGGCATTGCCCCGGCGGACAACAGCCGTGTGCTGCAAGGGGTGATCGCCGGCATCGGCTTCCTGGGCGCGGGCACCATCCTGAAGGGCGACGCGGAAAGTCAGGTCAAGGGCCTGACCACCGCGGCCGGCATCTGGCTCACGGCCGCCATCGGCGTGGCCGCGGGCCTGGGGCGTGAGAGCACGGCCATCCTGGCCACGCTGCTGGCAGTGGTGGTGCTGTGGGTGATTCCGCTGGTACAGCGCGCCGCCCCGACGGACCCGGGCCAGCCTCCGGCTCGACGCAAACGCCTGCGGCGCAAAACGCGCGCTGGTCTGACAGCCGACACTCCGCAGGATGGCCTGTAATGCGGTAGGGGGCACCCGTCCCCCTTTTGACCGCAACGACCCAGGAGCACGCACATGCCCCAGCAAGCCACCATCCAAGGCCACGTCACCTACCGGGAAGGAGACGGCATGCCCATTGCCATTCCGGAAGGACCGGTGGAACTCACCTTTGCCACCGACAGCGTCACGCTGAGCTGGCGCGACGACAACAACACCGCAGGCCTCACCGCCCTGCCGCGCGACCAGTACGAGCTGTATGTCGCCGACGGCAAGATCGTGCTGTAGTCCCTCCCGCGTGCGGGCCCCGGTCGGCAAGGCCCCGCGCTGCCCGCCACAGCGGCAGAACCCAGGCCCATCCATGGCCGACGCCCCGCTACCCATGGCCCGTGGGGGCCCACGGGCCGCACATTGATGGCGCAGCGGTGTCGGCGCTACCATGCGCCACACAACCGTGCGCCTTTGCCATGTCCAGCCCCTCTTCATTTGTGCCTCCGCCTGCCAGCGCGGTCAAGCCGGCTCTGTTCCAAGAGCCCGGGCTGCCGGTGGACGACGGACTGTGCGCAGGCGATGCAATGGACGCGGCGCAACTGCGGCGGCTGCTCCAGGCCGCCCTGCCCGACAAGAGCCAGCACAAGGCAGCCGGCTGGTTCGGGCAGACGGACTTTCTGCTCACGCGCAGCCACGTGGATGAAGACCAGGACGCCTACCACGACGCCCTGTTCATCACTCTCTGGAAGCGCTGGGACTTCTGGCTTGCCCTGCCCCCTGCCGAAAATGCACCTACCCACGCGCTGGCGCAGGCCTGGGCGCGGTTGCGCTCTGGCGTCCCGCCTCCGCCCCCCGGCGCGGACGGCCTGGTGCGCCAATACCGCGCCTACGACAGCACCGGCCAGCCCGGCGCATGGCAGCCGCTCCCCGCCCAGGCAGGGGCGGGCGACGCGGCAGCCGGCGCGCTGGCCGCCTGCGGAGAGGGCTGGCGCAAGGTGCTGGCCTACTGGCGCCTGGCCGAGGGCCAGCGCCGCGCCGGCCGGCCGCTGCGCGAGCGGCTGCATGCCACGCTCACCCCCGCGCGCATCGAGGCGCTGACGCTGCTGCCCGTATTCACCACCCGCTACAACACATGGAGCGACCCCGAGCGCAACGGCTGGTGGGAGGGCGACGTGTGGATCGGCGCGCGCCAGCCCGGCCAGCAGGGGGGCCATTCATGGGGCCGGGCGCTCAAGTTCAGCTGGCGCAACGGCAGCGAGCGCGCTGGCGACCCCGAGGACGACGCACATACCTGCTACCAGATCGACCTGACGCCCAGCGATGCCCTGCCGGAGGGCACGGCCCACCCGAACGGCCTGCGCATCAGCTACAGCCAGCGCCAGAGCGATCCGCGCACGCCGCTGCCCAACCACGCCGTGCAGCACATGCAGCACCTGCTGGAGCTGTTCACCACGCTGGAGCAGCGCCTGCACGCCGCCCATGCACAAGAGCAACAGGCACTGCACTCCAGCGGCTTGTCCGGCGATGCCCCGCCCCTGCCCCGCCTGCCGCCCTTCGCGCCGCACGAGGCCGACGCCGAGGTGTTCGGGCCCGTCCTCATGGCGCTGTCGCACGACTGGCAGGCCCGCGGCCGGGCCCACGCCGCCCGCGTGCGGGAGCACTGGCTGAAGCAGGCCGACGCCGCTGAGGCCGCGGCGGCCCTGGAGCACGGCACGGAACCCGCGGCGTCATCCGCTGAGGCGGCGGCCGCTGCCGTGGCGGCCGCTGCGGTAGGCGATGCTGTACCCGCCCATGGTGGGGCGCCCGGTGCCGCGGCAGCCGGCACGCCCCCGGTGACCGTACCGCCGCCCGCCCCTGTGCACTTCATGCCTGCGCAGCCCACCGACCCGCGCGGCCCCCAGGCTGGCGCCGTGCTGCAACTGGCACGCGCTGTACACGCGCTGGCCGACGGCGACCTGTCCGCACGCTTTCACCGGCGCTTTGCCTTCGCGCCCCATGTCTATGCCCACCACGCCGCACGCACCGGCCACGCCGTGGACGCCCTGCAGTGGCTGGAAGATGGCCGTCTGCTGGCCCGCACGGAGCCCGTGCATCCCACGCAAGCACCCGCGTGGTGGCGGGTCAGTGCCGATGCGTGGGCGCTGAGCCCCACGGCCGCACCGGCAAACCTGCCTGCATCGTGCCCCGCCGCCACCGTCCATGGCCTGCGTGTGGAGGGCGACGCACAGGGCGATCTGCACGGCCTGGCCGAGGACGGCACGGCCCTCTGGCGCCACCACATCGGCGGCGCCATCCTGGCGATCGCCGCAGCGCCCGACGGCCACACCCTGGCCGTGGGCAGCGCCAGCGGCTACCTGGTGCTGCTGCGCAAGGGCAGCGGCACCGACCCGGCCCTGCTCAGCACGTCGCGCTATGCGGAGCTGCGGCGCTTCATCTTCTGGGCGGATGCATCCAGCCCGCTGGCCTGGTAGGGGCAGCGCGTGCGTTGCTTCAATATCCATAGCTGCTCGCGCTTGACAGGCGGGCGCTAGAGGCATTTTTCATTCAAACACCACCATGGCCACTTACCACGCCGAAATCACCTGGACGCGCGACGCCACGCCGCAAGACTTCCTCAAGAACCGCTACAGCCGCCGCCACCTGCTGCGCTTTGACGGTGGCGCGCAGTTGGCCGGCTCCTCGTCGCCCCACGTCGTGCCGCTGCCCTGGTCCGACGCGGCCGCCGTGGACCCGGAGGAAGCCTTCGTCGCCGCACTGTCGAGCTGCCACATGCTGTGGTTCCTCTCCATCGCCGCGCGGCAGGGTTTTTGCGTGGACGACTACCGCGACGCGGCCGAGGGCGTGATGGCCCGCAACGCCCAGGGCCGCATGGCCATGACCGTGGTCACGCTGCGCCCGGCGGTGCGCTTTGGCGGCGACCCGCAGCCCACGCACGAACAGCTGCACGCCCTGCACCATGAGGCGCATGAACAGTGCTTCATCGCCAACTCGGTCACCACCGAGGTGCGCTGCGATCCGGTGCTGGCCTAGGGCCTGTGAACTGTGCAGATCCTGCGAGCGAACCTGGCCCTGATCAGTCCTCGTCCCGCGTGGCGTTGCGCGCGCGGCGCTCGTTGCGGCGCAGCTGCTCGGCCTTGCGCGCGGCGCGTTCCTTTTCCTGCACCTCGGCGGCGGCCAGCCAGGCCTCGAACTCGGCCGGCGTCTCCAGCGTCACACGGCCCAGCGCTGCGCTGCGCAGGTCGGTGAGCACGATCTCGGCGGCCTTTTGCAGGTTGAGGCGCCCGCCGCTCATCACCGCGCCGCGCTTCCTGGCAATCAGCTCCAGCAGTTCGTCGTCGTGCTTGGCGGCGATGGCCGCCGCGTCCAGCCCCAGCTTGTAGCGCGCATCCAGCAGCGGTGCGTAGTGCTGCTTGAGGTAGGCCAACAGTTCCAGCGCCACTTCTTCCTCGTCGTACGCATTGCGGCCCACGGCGCCGCTGGCGGCGAGCTTGTAGCCGCTTTCGGGCACGGTGATGCGCGGCCACAGCATGCCGGGCGTGTCCCACAGGTAAAAGTCATCGTCCAGCACGATGCGCTGCTCCTGCTTGGTCACGCCGGCCTCGTCGCCCGTCTTGGCTTCGCGCTTGGCGGACAGGGTGTTGATCAGCGTGGACTTGCCCACGTTGGGAATGCCGCAGATCAGTACCCGCATGGGCTTGGAGAGGCCGCGCCGGTTGGGCGCAAGCTGCCGGCACGCGTCGATGAGCCGACGCGCGGGCGCGGCGTCGGACGCATCCAGCGCAATCGCGCTCGTGCCGGGCCGCGCGTTGTACCAGGCCAGCCACGCGGGCGTGCGCGCCGGGTCGGCCACGTCCTGCTTGTTGAGCACCTTCAGCGCAGGCTTATGGCCCGTCAGCTCGGCCAGCAGCGGATTGCTGCTGGAGCCGGGCAAGCGCGCGTCCAGCAGCTCGATCACCACGTCGATGTCCTTGATGCGCTCGCCGATCGCTTTGCGCGTCAGGTGCATGTGACCGGGAAACCACTGGATGGCCATGGACTGTGTACTTTCACGAATGGGGCTTGCGAAGCCGCCAAGGATAATCGCCGCCATGCCCTCTTTCTCCCAGCGCAAACAAGATTCCGAGCTGCTGCTCAAGGGCGCGGTGTGCGCGCTCATTGGCGTGATCATCCTGCTGGCCCCCTACATAGCCCGCTCGCCCGACGTGCGCGAGATGATGGCCCAGGGCCACGTCATGGGGTGGTTCGCGCTGGTGCTGGGCTGCGCCTTCCTGGCGCGCTACGGCCTGATCCGTTGGCGCGGGCGCCGGTAAGGCCCCGTCACCTTCATGCTGCAAGCCACCCGCCAGCGCTTCGCCGCCCTGCAGGCGCAGGCCGCCCACGCCGGCGTAGCGCTGCGCCCACCGCCGCCTGAGCCCACCACCTGCTGCGGCCGCGGGTGCAATGGATGCGTGTGGGAGGGCTTTTATGCGGCGGCGCAGTGGTGGTGCGAAGATGCGCAGGGCGCGCTGGCGCAGCCTGGCGGGGGCTCCTCCTGACGCTGCACCAGGCTGAATGTGTGCCGCGGCCCGCGAAGCTCTTGCATGCCAGGAAGGGCCGCCTCTGCAGGTCAAGGCTCCAGCAGAGCCCCCAGCGCCTTTGCGCCCACGGGCGGGGTCGCCGCCCAGGGAATCAGATAGAACCGGCCTTGCGCCAATGCTTGAACCCGCTCCATCTGCCGCCTCTCGCTGTTCAACCGGGCCTGAAGAAGGGGATCGCGGGTGTTGCTGGCCAACAGCGACTTGTTGACCACCCAGGCGAAGGTGCCGATCCGGGCCCGTTGCAGGTCCTCCTTCAGCGCGGCGGCCTGCGACACCGGGGTGGCCTCGGGCAACGTCACCAGAATGATCTTGGTGTAGTCAGGGTCCTGCAGCCGCATCAGGGGCGTGGTGATGCGCCCCGACGCCTTGCCTTCAAACTCCCGCACCATCTGGCGGTGGTAGGCGCCCGTGGCATCCATGAGCAGCAGCGAGTGGCCCGTGGGCGCGGTGTCGAGCACCACGAACGCACTGCGGGCCTGAGACACCACATGCGAGAACGCATGGAAGACCGCCACTTCTTCCGTGCATGGAGAACGCAGATCTTCCATCAACAGGTCCTTCTCCGCCGGGGTCATGCCGGCCGATTTGGCGGCAACGACCTTGTCCACGTATTTCTGGGTCTCTGCTTTGGGGTCAATGCGCCCGACGGTCAGGCCCGGGATCTCGCCGTCGAGCGTCACCGCCAGGTGGGCGGCGGGGTCCGTGGTGCTCAGGTGCACGGACTTGCCGAGCTTGACCAGTCCCAGGGCGATCGCCGCGGCAATGGTGGTCTTGCCCACGCCACCCTTGCCCATCACCATGATCAATCCACGCTCGCCCCGCGCCAGCTCCGCCACCAGCGCGGACAGTTTTTGGTGCGCGAAGTCGGGTGCTTCCAGGGCGGCCGCAGGCACCTCGGTCGGTGATGGCGACAGCAGCGCCCGCAGCGCCTGCAGCCCCACGGAATCGACGGGCCGCATGGGAATCACGTCAGCCGCCAGACGTTTCAGCGCCTGCGGCATCTCCTGCATGGCCTCCTGTCCCAGAGCCTCGATGGCCAGGGCGACGGCATCGCGAGGGTCTTGCGCCTTGAAAACCGCGTTGATCACCAGGCGCTGGTGGGAAAGGCCCAACTCACGCAGTTCGTCTGAGGACCTGGCGGCTTCGTTGAGCGCTCCCGCCTCAGGCCGCGCCACCAGAACAATGGTGGTGAGCGAAGCGTCGTTCAGGGATGCCAGCGCCCGGTTGAAAAGCTGCTCCTGCATCTTCAACCCCGAATGCGGCCCCAGGCAGGATGCTCCGCGGTCATTGCCCTTGAGGAACCCGCTCCATGCCTTGGGCAGGCTGAGAAGCCTCAAGGTATGGCCCGTGGGGGCGGTATCGAACACGACATGGTCGAAATCCCGCCCTCCCTCCGACAGAAGTTGAGAGAACTCATCGAAGGTGGCGATCTCGGTGGTGCAGGCACCCGAGAGCTGCTCGCGCACGAGGTCCACGTCCTCAGCCGTAGCCTGTGTGCCCATTTGTTCAATGACGCGGGCACGGTAGTTCTGCGACGCGGCTTCCGGATCGATGTTCAGGACCATCAGGCCCGGAACCCCTGGCACAGGAACCGGATGGTTGCGCAGCGCAATGCCGAGCATTTCATCAAGGTTCGACGCCGCGTCGGTACTGACCAATAGAACCTTCTTGCCCGCGTCTGCCAAGGCGATGGAAACCGCTGTGGATACCGAGGTCTTGCCGACACCACCCTTGCCGGTGAAGAACAGGTACCTGGTGGGCGCGTCCAGAAGGGTGAAGTGAGATGGCATAAGCGTTCGTGGTCAATGCACCGAATGGGCGGGGATAAGGGATTGCCTCAGGCATGCGTCATGTTGCACCGAAGAAATTTACAATAATTCCAATATCGTTGTATAGTTGTTTTATGCAAGAAATCGATGTCATCCGCTCCCTCGCAGCGTTGGCCCAAGAAGTACGCCTGCGGGTGTTTCGCGCACTGGTCGTGGCTGGCGCAGAGGGGCTCACGCCAGGCTCGTTGTGCGAGCAACTGGCGGTGGCACCCAACACCCTGTCCTTTCACCTCAAGGAGCTCGTGCACTCCGGCCTCGTCAGCCAGGAGCGTCAGGGGCGCAACCTGATCTACCGGGCCTCCTTCGACACGATGGACGATCTGCTCGGCTACCTCACGGAGAACTGCTGCCAGGGCGCGTCCTGCCTGGCGGAGACGGCAAAGAGCTGCGACTGTTGACCCAGTTTTGAAGGAGAACCCCATGAAGCGATTCCATGTCCACCTGCATGTGGAAGACCTGGCCCAGAGCATCCGTTTTTACTCCCAGCTCTTCGCGGCCGAGCCCGCTCGCGTGGAGGCCGATTACGCGAAGTGGATGCTCGACGATCCGCGGGTCAACTTCGCGATCTCCACGCGGGGCACCTCCCCAGGCTTGGATCACCTGGGCTTTCAGGTGGACGACGCGGCCGAACTGTCAGAACTGAAGGCCAGGGCCGCATCGGCCGACATGGCTCTGCTCGACGAAGGCGCCACCACCTGCTGCTATGCGCGCAGCGAGAAGCACTGGGTTACCGACCCGCAGGGCATCGCGTGGGAGCACTTTCACACGCTCGGCGACATTCCCATGTTCAACGAGTCCAGCCCAACGGCTGCCGCCGGCGCGTGCTGCGCGCCAAAGGAGCCTGCGGCCACGACATCCAAGGCGCCCTGCTGCGGGCCCGCCACGTCCTCATCCACCTGCTGCTGATGCGCTGAAGGTTCTTCATGACAACGCCCTTGAACGTTCTTTTTCTCTGCACGCACAACTCCGCGCGCAGCATCCTGGCCGAGGCCTTGCTCAACGCCATGGCGGGCGGCCGCTTCAAGGCCTGGTCTGCCGGCAGCAGCCCGCGCGACAACCAGCAGCAGCATCCCCTGGCTCTGCAAGTCCTGCAAAAGGCAGGCGTCTCCACCGAGGGCTTGCGCAGCAAGAGCTGGGATGAGTTTGCCGCCCCAGGCGCGCCCACGATGGATCTGATCATCACCGTGTGCGACAACGCCGCGGGAGAGGTCTGCCCGATCTGGCCGGGGCACCCCGCAACGGCGCACTGGGGCTTCGCCGATCCTTCCGAAGGCGACGCGCCTGACTCAGAAAAGCTCGAAGCCTTCCGCCAGACGCTGCACCTGATCAAGCGCCGCCTGGACATGCTGATCAACCTGCCCGCCGACAAGCTGGAGAAAGCGGTATTGCAGGCCAGCGCCCGCGAACTCGCAGGGAAATGACATGAGTGCCCAGTGCGAAACGACCGCCCAACGCGCGGCAGGCGCTCCCATGAGCGTGTTCGAGCGCTATCTCACCGTGTGGGTGCTGCTGTGCATCGTGGTGGGCATCGGGCTGGGCCAGGCGTTTCCCGGCGCGGCGCGGACCATTGGGTCGTGGGAGGTGGCCCGCGTCAACCTGCCGGTGGGGCTGCTCATCTGGGTGATGATCATCCCGATGCTGCTCAAGGTGGACTTCTCCGCCCTGGGCGAGGTGCGGCACCACGTGCGCGGCATCGGGGTCACGCTGTTCGTGAACTGGCTGGTCAAGCCATTCTCCATGGCCTTCCTGGGGTGGCTGTTCATCCGCCAGTGGTTTGCCCCCTACCTGCCAGCGGACCAACTGGACAGCTACATTGCTGGCCTGATCCTGCTGGCCGCCGCCCCCTGCACGGCCATGGTGTTCGTATGGAGCCGCCTGACCGGCGGCGACCCCCTGTTCACGCTGTCCCAGGTCGCGTTGAACGACAGCATCATGATCGTGGCGTTCGCGCCGCTGGTGGCCTTCCTGCTCGGCCTGTCGGCCATCACGGTGCCATGGGACACGCTGCTCACCTCGGTGGTGCTGTACATCGTCATTCCGGTGGTGCTGGCCCAATGGTGGCGGCGCGCCTTGCTGGCACGGGGGCAGGCCGCGTTCGACGCGGCACTCCAGCGCATCGGGCCGTGGTCCATTGCGGCGCTGCTGCTCACGCTGGTGCTGCTGTTCGCCTTCCAGGGCGAGGCCATCCTGCGCCAGCCACTGATCATCGCGCTGCTGGCCGTGCCCATCCTGATCCAGGTGTTCTTCAACTCGGCGCTGGCCTACTGGCTCAACCGCGCGGCGGGTGAAAAGCACGCGGTCGCCTGCCCATCCGCCCTGATTGGCGCATCCAACTTCTTTGAACTGGCCGTGGCCACCGCCATCAGTCTGTTTGGCTTCGAGTCGGGCGCGGCACTGGCCACGGTGGTGGGCGTGCTCATCGAAGTGCCGGTGATGCTGCTGGTCGTCAAAGTCGTGAATTCATCCAAGGGCTGGTACGACGCGGGTGCAAAGCGTGCAGCGTAGAACCACCACCACGCTGATGCTGGGCGTAGCCCAGACACTGGCGTGGGCGTCGTCGTACTACCTGCCGGCCGTGGTGGCCGCGCCGATGGGGCGAGACGTCGGCATGTCCTCGTCGGCGGTGTTTGGGGCGTTCTCGATGGCGCTGCTGTTTGCCGCAGCAACCGGCCCCTGGGCGGGGCGCGCCATTGACCGGGCTGGTGGGCGGCCGGTACTGGTCGTCAGCAACCTGGTGTTTGCCGCAGGGCTCGCGGCGCTCAGCCTGGCCTCACAGCCCGCCCATGTCTTTGCTGCCTGGGCCCTGATGGGCTTGGCCATGGGCAGCGGCCTCTACGAAGCCGCGTTCGCCACCGTGGTCCGCCTGCATGGCCAGGACGCCCGGCGGGCGATCACCGGCATCACCTTGCTGGCAGGCTTTGCAAGCACGATCGGCTGGCCATTGACGGCCTCCCTGGAGTCGGCGTTCGGCTGGCGGCAGGCCTGCCTGACATGGGCGGCGCTGCATCTGCTCATCGGCCTGCCGCTGAACGCGATGCTGCCCACGGCCGCGCCGGCCGCTTCGGCCGGTGCGCAGGCCGCTGCGGCAGGGAGCCCTCATGCACAGGCAGCGGCAAGCCCGGCACCGGCCCGGCGGCGTGCGGCCGTGCTCATGGCCTGCGTGTTTGCCATTGCGTGGTTCAACAGCACCGCGATGGCGGCGCATCTGCCGCAGGTCCTGCAGGCTTCGGGCGTGGCCTTGGCTGGCGCGATCGGCATTGCGGCGCTGGTGGGGCCGGCCCAGGTCGCGGGGCGATTGGTCGAATTCACCGTGCTCAAGCGGTCGCATCCGCTGTTGTCGGCGCGGCTGGCTACGCTGGCGCATCCGCTGGGCGTCGTACTGCTGATGCTGCTGGGCAGCCACGCG
Organism: Diaphorobacter sp. LI3; assembly: GCF_022807955.1. Lineage (NCBI taxonomy): Bacteria > Pseudomonadati > Pseudomonadota > Betaproteobacteria > Burkholderiales > Comamonadaceae > Diaphorobacter > Diaphorobacter sp. LI3. The sequence continues at coordinate 3,088,527 of NZ_CP094346.1, forward strand.
GCGCCCGCGTTCGCCGTGCTGCACGGGCTCGGCAACGGCATCCTGACCATTGCCATCGGCACCCTGCCGCTGCTGATCTTCGGCGCACAAGGCTATGGGCAGCGGCAGGGGTTCCTGATGGTGCCCGCGCGCATCGTGCAGGCCGGGGCGCCATTCCTGTTCGGGCTGGCCGTGGAGCGCTGGGGCGGCGCGGCGCTCTGGCTCTCCGCCACACTGGCGGTCCTGGCGTTTTTGGCACTGGCCGCCCTGGCCGCAGGCATGAACCGGTCCGGCGACGCTTGACCGCTATTGCCAGGGAAGGTGTCCGCCCGCAATGCGCACCATGCGCTCATCCACCAACGCGGCCCGGCTCCCGCTGGCCCGCCACCTCCCGCAGCCACGCCCTGAAGGCCTTCACCCCCGCCGACTCTGCACGCGCCAGCGGCACCACGAGGTAGTACGCATCGCTGCTGGTCAGCACGCCACCGGGCAGCTCCACCAGCGCGCCGCTCGCCAATTCCTCCTCCATCAGAAACCGCGGCAGCAGGGCCACGCCCAGGCCGGAGATGGCGGCCTGGGCGATCATGGCGAACTGCTCGAAGCGCGGGCCGCGCAGGGCCTGGGGCGCGGGCACGCCCTCCTGCTCGAACCAGTCGGCCCACAGCATGGGGCGCGTGGTCTGGTGCAGCAGGGTCAGGCCAGCCACGTCGGCAGGGGTCTCGATGCGGTGGCGGGTGCGCAGCGCGGGGCTGCACACCGGCACCACTTCTTCGTGCATCAGGTAGTCGCACACGGCGCCGGCCCAGTGGGGCGCACCGTAGTGGATAGCGGCATCGAACGGTTCCTGGGCGAAGTCAAAAGGCTCGCCACGGGCAGAAAGATTCACCGTTAGCTCCGGGTGCAGCGCGGCGAACGCAGGCAGGCGCGGCACCAGCCAGCGCGCGCCCAACGTGGGCAGAACCGCCAGGTGCAGGAGTCCGCCGCCATCGGCCAGGGCCATGGCCTTCTGCGTGGCGGCACCGAGCTGCTGCAGCACGGCGCGTACGTCGGCGGCGTACAGGCGCCCCGCATCCGTCAACACCACGCGCTGGCGCACCCGGGTGAACAGGGCCTGACCGAGCTGTGCCTCCAGTTGGCGCACCTGGCGCGAGACGGCGCTTTGCGTGAGGTGCAGCTCCTCCGCCGCACGTGAGATGCTGGCGTGGCGCGCGGCGGCCTCGAAGGCGAGCAGGTCGGCCACGGGCGGCAGGAAAAGTTTGCGAAACATGGCGTTAATTCATGCAGTCAAAGAATGAACCCGACCAAGGCTTGTGGTAACGCATAAGGCGCCAGCGCTTGATCCATAAGCGCTGGCGGCAGGCAGGGCTGAGACGGGATATTGCCACTTGATGCGATTTACGCAACAAGTCGTTCCGCTTTTTTGCTATGCAAGCGCGCATGGCTGGGCGATATTTGCAGCTTCGCCTTCTCTTGGACCTCCATGCCGCACACCGCTACCTCCACCGCCGCATCCCGCACGGGCGGGCAGATCCTCGTCCAGCAGCTCATCGTGCACGGCGTGCAGCAGCTCTTTTGCGTGCCGGGCGAGAGCTACCTGGCCGTGCTGGACGCCCTGCACGACGCCAACATCGCCGTCACCGTGTGCCGCCAGGAGGGCGGCGCGGCCATGATGGCCGAGGCGCAGGGCAAGCTGACCGGCCAGCCGGGTATCTGCTTCGTGACGCGCGGGCCGGGGGTCACCAACGCATCGGCGGGCATCCACATCGCGCACCAGGATTCGACGCCGTTGATCGTCTTCGTAGGCCAAGTGGCGCGCGGTGCGCTGGGGCGCGAGGCGTTCCAGGAGCTGGACTACGGCGCCGTGTTCGGCACCATGGCCAAGTGGGTGGTGCAGATCGACGATGCGCGGCGCGTGCCGGAGCTGGTCTCGCGCGCATTCCACGTCGCCACCTCGGGCCGCCCCGGCCCTGTGGTGGTGGCCCTGCCCGAGGACATGCTGACCGATGCCGTGCAGGTGGCCGATGCCCTGCCCTACTCCGTGCCCGAGACCTACCCCGGCGCGCCCGCACTGCAGGCACTGGCGGCGCGGCTGCAGGCGGCCGAGCGGCCGGTGGTCATCGTGGGCGGCAGCCGCTGGTCCGACCAGGCGGTGCGCGACATGCAGGCCTTTGCCAGCGCCTGGCGGCTGCCGGTGTATTGCTCGTTCCGCCGGCAGATGCTGTTCCCGGCCAGCCACGCCAGCTACGCGGGCGACCTGGGCCTGGGCGTCAACCCCCAGCTGCTGGCGCGCATCCGCGCGAGCGACCTGGTGCTGGTGCTGGGCGGGCGGCTGTCGGAGATCCCCTCGCAGGGCTACGAGCTGTTCGACATTCCCGTGCCGGCGCAGCCGCTGGTACATGTGCATGCCGACGCCGACGAACTTGGCAAACTCTACCGCCCGGTGCAGGCCATCCACGCCACGCCGCAGGCCATGGCCGCCGCACTGGCCAGCCTGCGCCCCGCGGCCGAGCCGCGCTGGACCGCGCACACCGAGGCTGCGCGCGCCGAGTATCTTGCCTGGAGCGACCCGGCGCCCATCCGCATCCCCGGCAAGCTGCAGATGGGCGAGGTGATGCAGCACCTGCGCGCGGTGCTGCCCGCCAACACCATCTTCTGCAACGGCGCGGGCAACTTCGCCACCTGGGTGCACCGCTTCTGGCCGTTCACCACCTATGCGAGCCAACTGGCCCCCACCAGCGGCTCGATGGGCTACGGCCTGCCGGCCGGCGTGGGCGCCAAGCGCCTGTGGCGCGAGCGCGAGGTGGTGGTGTTTGCGGGCGACGGCGACTTTCTGATGCACGGCCAGGAGTTCGCCACCGCCGTGCAGTACGGCCTGCCGCTGATAGTGGTGCTGCTGGACAACGCCATGTACGGCACCATCCGCATGCACCAGGAGCGCGAGTACCCCGGACGCATCAGCGCCACACAGCTCAAGAACCCCGATTTCAAGGCCTATGCCCAGGCCTTCGGCGGGCACGGCGAGCGCGTGGAGCGCACCGAAGACTTCGCCCCGGCACTGGCACGCGCACGGGCGAGCGGGCTGCCGAGCGTGCTGCACTGCCTGATCGATCCGCAGGCGATCACACCCACGGGAACGCTGGATGGCATCCGGTCGGCGGCGATGGCGCGCAAGGGGTGATCTGAAGGGCTAAATGGGGCTTTGCGCTTGTGGGGCAAGCGCGGACAGCTATCGTTTTTGAGTTTTTTGCTGCCGAATGCTTGGGTGCCGACCGGGTTATGCGCCCCCGCGCAGCAACATCAAAAAGAATAGCTGGCTGCGCTTACGCCATAAGCGCCGCCCTCAAAAAACTACCCCAACTGCTCGACCGCCATGAACCGCTCGCGCCACGCCTCGAACGGCAGGTCATCTGCCACTTCAATGGCCCGCTGCTCCTCCAGCGACCGCTCGGCCAGCGCCTGGTAGCGCGCCTGCTGCGACTCGCTCCAGGGCTGCCCCATCAGGATGTCCCGCGCCGACTGGGAATGCGCGAGTGCGAAGGCGGTGAAGTCGTTGTCATGCTGCTGTTGCAGCTCGGCCAGCACACGCGCGGACGGTGTGGAGTGCGGGGCCGCCAGTGTCGCCTGGGCCGCCGTCAGCGCGTGCGCATAAGCCTCGCCGCCGTGGGCGGCATCCAGCGTGGCGGCGATGGGCGCGCATTCGGCCAGCACCTCGGCGGCCCAATCGGTCAGCAGCACACGCTGGCCGCGGCGCATGAGCTGCAGGCCGGCCTCGCGCCCGCGCTCGGCCGCCAGGTGCTGGTTGTTCTTGAGTTCGGCGATCTCGGCCGGCGTGTCGGGCGGGCTGTCCGACAGCAGGCAGTGCAGCAGGAATACGTCCAGCAGGCGCATGGTGTCGGCGGTGATGCCCACGGGCACAAACGGGTCCAGGTCCATCAGGCGCACCTCGACATACTCCACGCCGCGCTCGCGCAACGCGTGCAGCGGGCGCTCGCCGCTGTGGACGGTGCGCTTGGGCCGGATGGTGCCGTAGAACTCGTTCTCGATCTGCAGCAGGCTGGTGCCCATCTGGTTGTAGTCGCCGCCGGGGTTGCGCACGCCAATCGCCTCGTAGGCCGGATAAGGCCGCGTGAGCGCCTCGTGCAGCGAATCGGCATAGCCCTGCAAGCCGTTGTAGCTGACGGCCAGCGTAGCCTGGGCGTCGCTCTGGTAGCCCAGGCGCCCCATGCGCAGCGAAGTGGCATGCGGCAGGTACAACGCGCGCTTGCCGTCGCCCAGCGGCTGCAGGCTGTGTTGTCGCCCTTCGACGAAGCACGGGCACAGCGCAGGCGATGCACCAAACAGGTACAGGAGCACGAACGCGTGCCGGCGGAAGTTGCGGATCAGCGCAAAGTACTCGTCGCTGCCCACGCCGGGCAGCGACCAGTTGTAGTGAATGCCCGAGATGGTCTGCATGCGCCGGCCGTAGCGGTGGCCCAGGCCCATGCGGTACACGCTCTTGGCACGCCCCGGGTTGGACGAGCCGTAGCGCGCCAACGGAATGGTCTCGTCCGTAGGCAACATGCAGGGCATGCTGGACACCCAGAGCATCTCGCCGCCCGGCTGCTGCTGCAGCACGCGGTGCACGAACTGGTGGATCTCGGTCAGTTCATCCTGGCATTCCTGCACCGTGCGGTGGGCACCGGTGATGAGCTCGATCTGCGATTCGCTGTAGTCCGTGGTGATGCAGGGGTGCGTGAGGGCCGAGCCCAGCGCCACCGGATGGGGGGTGAGCGCCAGGGCGCCCGTGGGCAGCACGCGCAGCCCCTCCTTCTCGATGCCGCGGCGCATGCCTGCCAACCGGTCGGCGGACAGGGCTGCGATTCGCTGTGGGAGTGTGCTCATGGTGGTGGTTGTTCCATCTTTTTTGAGGTGGGGCCGGAACTTAGCACGCCGCGCTGCGGCCTGCCCGCGCCCACGTCAAGCGCCGGCCTGACACCGGGGAACTGCCACCGCCCTCAGCACGGTCGCTCTTGGTACGGTAGCAGCGGGGCAGCACCGCCCCGGACAGGCCGTGTCAGCGGTGCGCAGCCAGGGCCTGCGCCACCTCGTTCGTCCCCTGCGCGGCGCCGCTTTGCGGTACCTGCTCACCCGCTCCGCGGGCCGTCACCTCGGCCAGGCGCGCGGCCAATTGCTCCGGCACATCGGCACCTTGTCCCAGGTGGATGCCCTGGGTGAGCGTGATGTGCGCGGCCTCGAATGTGCCCGCGCCTGCACACAGAATGGTGCGCGTGGGCGCGCTCTCATGCGCCAACACCAGCATGGCGGGTACCACCGCCTCGGGCTGGAGGGCAGCCAGCACGTCCTCGGGCATCAAGCCCTCGGTCATGCGGGTGGCGGCCGTGGGTGCCAAGGCGTTCACATGGATACCGTACTTGGCCCCTTCGATCGCCAGCGTCTGCATCAACCCCACCTGTGCCAGCTTGGCCGCGCCGTAGTTGGCCTGGCCGAAGTTGCCGTACAGGCCCGTGGAGGACGTCGTCATCACGATGCGCCCATAGTTCTGCGCCTGCATGTGCGGCCACACCGCCTTGCAGCAATGGGCCGCGCCCATGAGGTGGACCTGGACCACGAGGGCGAAGTCCGCCATGTCCATCTTGGCAAACGACTTGTCGCGCAGGATGCCGGCGTTGTTCACCAGGATGTCCACGCGACCCCACGCGTCCATGGCCTGCTGCACCATGGCCTGCACGGCCGCGAAATCGGTCACCGACGCACCGTTGGCCAGCGCCTCGCCGCCTGCGGTGCAGATCTCGTCCACCACGGCCTGCGCGGCGGACACCGAGCCGCCGCTACCGTCCACGGCACCGCCCAGATCATTGACCAGCACCTTGGCGCCACGCGCTGCCAGCGCCAAAGCATGCTGACGGCCCAGGCCGCCACCCGCACCCGTCACGATGGCCACACGGCCGTGGAAATCAAGGGACATGTTGAAGTCTTTGAACGAAGAATGCCACCAGACACGCAGGCCCGCGGCCACCGGTGGCCGGGCACACGCGCAGCGAAAAGAAATCGCCCCGGCCGATGACCGGGGCGATTCAAAGGATACAGGAAGCAACCTGGTTCAATCAGCGGCTGCCTAGACCGCTTGTATGCCTTCGCCCCACCATGTGCAAGGCCACCAGGGCTATAGGTGGCGTTTTTCCCCAAGCGCCTTGATCGCCGGCCCGATGGACACGGCAGCCTCGTCATAGCCCGACCAGGGGTCATTGCCCGTCTTCAAGCGCCGGTCCACGGTCTGCACCGTCCAGTGGGCTCCACCCGTGAGCGCGTCCAGTTCCTGCCAGGCGACGGGCACGGACACGCCCATGCCCGGCCGCGCGCGCGCCGTCCATGCACAGGCCGTGGTGGCGCCAAAGCCATTGCGCAGGTAGTCCACAAAGATCTTTCCCACACGGTTGCGGGGTCCGCTCTTGGCCACGAAACGCTGCGGCAGGGTGCGCGCCAGATGCTGCACCACGGCTTGGCTGAAGTCTTTCACGGCATCCCAGCCGTGCAGTCGCTTGATGGGCACCACCACATGCAGCCCCTTGCCGCCGCTGGTCTTGAGGAACGATGGCAGGCCCAGCTCGGTGAGCATCAAGCGCACGAGCGCTGCGCCCTCTTGCACGTGCGCCCACGGCACGCCCTCGCCCGGATCCAGGTCGAAGGTGATGCGGTTGGGCCGCTCGATCCGGTCCTTGCGAGCATTCCAGGTGTGAAACTCCACGGTGTTCATTTGCGCGGCCGACAGCAGGCCCTGCCCCGTGGCCACTTCCAGCAGCGGCGGGTGGCCAGGATCCAGGTCGGGTGACAGCGCACTCACCCCGTCCAATGCCCCCGTGTCCAGGTGCTTTTGAAAGAAGAGCTCGCCCTCCAGACCTTGCGGCGCCCGCAGCAGGGATACCGGCCGCCCCTGCAGGTGGGGCAACATGAGGGGCGCTACCGTGGCGTAGTACCGCACCAGATCAAGCTTGGTGAACCCGGTGGAGGGATCCACCACGCGCGCCGGGCTTGTCACCTGCAGCCCGCCCACGCGCGCGGCGCGGCTGGGCGCAGCCCTCTGCAGGTGCGCAGGCTCCTCGTGGACGATGGCGGCGGCGGGCTTGTCGTCGCGCAACCCGCGGAATACGGCGTGGCGCACCTTGCCCTCCTTCGTCCATTCGGCGAAGGAAACCTCCGCCACCAGCGTGGGCCTCACCCAATGCACCTTGCGGGGGATGGAGCGCGACTGGGCAAACGGGCTGTCCTGGGTGCGCAAAGCGCCCAGCCGCCGGGCCAGGTCCGCGAGGACGCGCTCGCTGAAACCCGTGCCCACATTGCCGGCATAGCGCAGGGCACCGCCCTCGTCATGCACGCCCAGCAGCAGTGAACCGATCCCTGTGCGTGAGCCCTGCGGGTCGGTGTATCCGCCGATGACGAACTCTTGCCGATGGCTGCACTTGAGCTTGATCCAGTCCGTGCTGCGGCGCGAGGCATACACGCTGTCCTTGCGCTTGCCGATCACCCCTTCAAATCCCAGCCGGCAGGCCGAGGCCACCAGGTCCGCCGGCCGGGCTTCGAACGCTTCGCTGAACCGCACACGGTCTGAGGAGGCTGGCTGCAGCACGCTGCGCAGCAGCGCACGCCGTTCAGTGAGGGGCATCTGCCTCAGATCACGCCCATGCGCATAAGGCAAATCGAAGGCATAAAAGACCAGCGCGTCGGTCGATCGCCCGTCAAACGCATTCTGCAGCGCCTGGAAGTCGGGGACACCCTGGGCGTCCAGCACCAGCACCTCGCCGTCGATCCATGCAGAGGACAGCGGCAAGGCGGCCAGCGCTTGCGCCAGCGCGGGCATCCTCGAGGTCCAGTCGTTGCCGTTACGGGTATACAGCCGTGCCTTGCCGCGCTGAACCCGGGCCAGCATGCGATAGCCGTCGAACTTGAGCTCCCACAGCCACTGCGAAAGGTCGGCCGGCGGTCCATCCACCAGCGTGGCGAGTTGCGGGGATAGCTGGTCAGGCAGCGGTGCCGTGGGTGCGGATGTCCACGGCACCGCCGCTGCCGTGGGAGGCTGAATCTGCGCGGGCCCAGCCCGCTGCGCGACTGCGCGCGTCGGTGGCGCAACGGGCGGCTGGTCTGCCACGGTGTCGGGCATCTCGTCGACCACGCTGAATTCCTCGGCCGCACGCTCCAGCCCGTCGCGCTCCTTGATCAGCAGCCAGGGGGGCTGCTTATCGTCGTCCCGGCCATGCATACGCACCAGGGTCCAGTGGCCGTGCAATTTGTGTCCGTGGATCTCGAACTTGAGCTTCCCCTTGCGGTAGTCTTCGCGCGGATTGCCCTGCGGCACCCAATAGCCCCGGTCCCAGATGATGACCCGACCCGCGCCGTATTGGCCCGGCGGGATCTGCCCTTCGAATTGGTTGTAGGAAATCGGGTGGTCTTCCACCTGCACGGCCATGCGTTTGTCCGCCGGGTCGTAACTGGGGCCCTTGGGTACGGCCCAGCTCTTCATGGTGCCGTCCAGCTCCAGGCGCAGGTCATAGTGCAGGCGGCTGGCCCAGTGCTTCTGGATCACGTACTGCAGCGCCTGCGACTGCGCTCCGCCGTCCGCGGGCTCTGGCGTCACGGCAAAGTTGCGCTTTTGCTTGTAGGTCGCCAGCGGGTCTTTGCGGGGCATGGTGCGTCGCCTTGTCCGGTGCACGCACGGCTATCCGTGCGCGCGGCGAGGCTTCTTGGCCGCAGCGGGCTTGGCAGGCGCCGCCTTGGCCGCCGTCTTGCGGGCCGGTGACTTTTTGGCGGCGGTCGATTTGGCCGCTGCCTTGCCCGACGGTGCAAGGCGTGTCACGGAGGCGGGCTTGTCCTTGCGCGGCGGTGTGGCCGAGGCGCCCTCCAGGCTGCGCTTGAGCAAGGCGGTGAGGTCCAGCACCTCCGCGCCCGCAGCCACCGCCGGTCCCTCGTCCGGCTGAGTGACATGGGCAATCTCTCCCGCGGAGGCCTTGGCCTCGACCAGCCTGTGGATCTCCTCAGAGAAGGAATTGCGGAAGCGGTCCGCGTTCCAGTCCTGTGTCATGTCCTCGATGAGCTGCATGGCCATGGCCAGCTCCGCGTCCTTGATACCCGCGGCTTTTGCATCCAGCGGCGGTAGGGCCAGTTGCTCGAACGAGCGGATCTCCCCCCCCAGCGCAGCAGGTTGAGGATCAGCGCTCGGCCGCACGGAATGAGCACGGCCAAGTGCTGCTTGGACTGGATCACCACTTTGGCCACGCCCACGCGGTTGCTCTGGCGCAGGGCCTCGCGCAGCAGTGCGTACACCTTTTCGCCACGCTTGAGGGGTGCCGTGTAATAGGGACGCTCCAGGTAGACAAAGGGGATCTCGTCGGCGTCAAGAAACGCCTCGATCTCGATCGTCTGCGTGACCTTAGGAAAGGCGGCCGCGATTTCCTCGGGCGTCAGAATGACGTAGCGGCCTTCTTCATACTCCACACCCTTGACGATATCGGCCGTGGCGATTTCCTTGCCCGTGATTTTGTTCACACGCTTGTACCCCACCGGCTCCATCGACCGGCGGTCCAGCCAGTCAAAGTCGATGCCCGAGCTGACGGTCGCCGAGTACAAGCCCACGGGAATATGGACGAGGCCAAAGCTGATCGCCCCCTTCCACAGGGTGCGTGTCGAGGTGGGGGCCTTGCCCTGCCCCTGCTTCGCGCCAGATGGGAGAGCGTCGCTCGCGGTGGGTTGCTTAGATCGCATGTGCAAACGCTATCCATGGCGCAGGGGCGCAGATGTAGGACAGCGGTTGCTTCTATCGTGGCGGAATCTCCAGTCATCCTGGGGCTTGGGACGATGTGCTGAGGCTTCTTGCCGTCGGCCTGATGTGCGGACGCGGCCGCATCCCCATCGCCGCGCCCCCGGTGCATCGCCCTGCACCGACAACTGCGCTGCCCGCGCAAGAACCAGCGGCTCGCTCTGCTTGTTCAGGCAGCCTGGCAGGCACCAGCACTAAGCCACACGCTCATAGGCAGCCCCGTGTGCGCCCCGTTCGGCGCAATCCACCCCCTCTTCCCCAATGCAATCCATATTCACAAAAAAAGGCTGCAACCCCTACCTAGCAAGCGCCAGCAGCTCCTATTTTTAGAGCAAAAAAAACAACGCCCGGCGTTCAGACCGGGCGTTGTGCGGAAGTTGACGGGGGTCACAGGAGCAGCACCTACTGCCTCCTAGACGCCGGTAAGCGTCACTCCCACTCGATTGTTAATGGCAGAAAAAACACCAGTAAGTTCCATGGCTTATGATTGACGCCGCATCAAATGCCATGATAAATGCCATGTTCATCATTCTGCCCTGAATGCGCTGCGCTGCCGGCGTTCGACCTCTCCCTTCGATAGCTCGCTGGGCCAGGTCGCCAGCTCCGCATCGGTAAGGCCGGCCAGCACTTCGGGCAAGCGCATGGTAGCGAAGTGGCTTGGCGGTTCAAACTGGTATCCGGCAGCGATCAGCTCAGCCTCTACTTCCACAGTGATGAAAAACGGCTCGGCCCGGTTATCGTGGTGCAGCTTTGTCATGCTCTTTTTCTCCTGGCGTTCATCCTGGCGAGCGGCCAGTGCGTTGGCTTCGCGACGGCGTCCTCAACTAGAGGTCTTCTCAGAACAGCAAAAATCGTACGCTAAGGGCTGAAGATACCCTTCAGCAACAGTGCAGGGCCGCGATCAACGGGCAGGAAACATTGCGCTGGTGCGCGTTGCACTCGCTCACCAGCGTCGACAGCGCCTCTTCCATCCGCGTGAGGTCCGCCATGCGTGCGCGCACATCGGCCAGCCGGTGGGCAGCCAGTTCGGCCGCCTCGCTGCAATGGGTGCCGTCCTCCAGTTTCAGGAGCTGGCCGATTTCATCCAGGCTGAACCCCAAGCGCTGGGCTGATTTCACGAACTTCACCCGCGCCACATCAGCCTGCCCATAGCGGCGAATACTCCCGTAGGGCCGCTCCGGCTGGGGCAATAAACCCTTGAGCTGATAGAAGCGGATCGTCTCCACGTTCACCCCAGCGGCCTTGGCGAAGGCCCCGATGGTCAGATTCTCTTGAGCGTTTTCCATGGTGCTTGACTCCGTAGTTAACTACGGAAGTAACCTTACAGTATCAAGCGAAGTCCCGGAAGGAGAACCTTATGTCGGAACCCAAGAACGGCCGCGGCGCACTGGCGACCGGCGGCATCGCGGCCGTCCTCGCCTCGGCCTGCTGCCTCGGCCCCCTCGTCCTGGTCGCGCTCGGCTTCTCGGGCGCGTGGATCGGCAACCTGACCGTGCTGGAGCCGTATCGGCCGATCTTCATCGGCGCAGCACTCGTCGCGCTGTTCTTCGCCTGGCGCAGCATCTTCCGACCGGCCCATGCCTGCAAGCCCGGCGACGTTTGCGCCGTGCCCCAAGTGCGGACGGCCTACAAGGTGATTTTCTGGATCGTGGCCGCCCTGGTTCTGGTCGCCCTCGCTTTCCCCTACATCCTGCCGCTGTTCTATTGAAAGGAGAATTGCCATGAAGAAACTCGCCACCCTGATCGCTCTGGCCGCCGCCCTGAGCACGCCCGCCTGGGCCGCCACCAAGACCGTTACCCTGTCGGTGCCCGGCATGACCTGCGCCGCGTGCCCGATCACAGTGAAGAAAGCACTCACCAAGGTGGACGGCGTGCAAAAGGCCGAGGTCAGTTACGAGAAGCGGGAAGCCGTCGTCACCTTCGACGACGCGAAGACCAATGCCGACGCCTTGACCAAGGCCACCGCAAATGCGGGCTACCCGTCCAGCGTCAAGCAGTGAGGGCACGGTCATGGCCGAAGCGATCACCCTTCACATCGAGGGCATGACCTGCACGTCGTGCGCCGAGCACGTCCAGCAGGCTCTGAAAAACGTGCCCGGCGTGCGCTCGGCCTCGGTGTCCTATGCGCAGCGGCAGGCCGAAATCGAGGCGGACGCGGGCGTGAACGTGACCCCGCTGGTTGCCGCAGTGGCCGCGCTCGGCTACCGCGCACGGCTCGCCGATACGCCGAACAAGCCTACCGGCCTGTTGGACAAGGCGCTGGGCTGGCTGGGTAGCGGAACAAAGCGCGGTAGCGGCGAGCAGGCGCTGCACGTGGCCGTGATCGGCAGCGGTGGCGCGGCGATGGCGGCGGCCTTGAAGGCCGTGGAGCTTGGAGCGCGCGTGACGCTCATCGAGCGCGGCACCATTGGCGGTACTTGCGTCAATGTCGGCTGCGTGCCCTCCAAGATCATGATCCGCGCCGCGCACATCGCCCACCTGCGCCGCGAAAGCCCGTTTGACGCCGGCCTGCCGCCCGTGCCGCCGTCTGTTCTGCGCGAAAGGCTGCTGGCCCAGCAGCAAGGCCGCGTCGAGGAACTGCGCCATGCCAAATACGAAGGCATCCTGGCAAGCACCCCGGCCATCACCGTGCTGTCCGGCTCCGCCCGGTTCAAGGACGCGCGCACGCTGACCGTGGCGACCGCTGACGGCGGCGCCCGCGAAGTGAACTTCGATCGTTGCCTGATCGCCACCGGGGCGAGTCCGGCGGTGCCGCCGATCCCTGGCCTGAAGGACACGCCCTACTGGACCTCCACCGAGGCGCTGGCGAGCGACACGCTCCCCGAGCGGCTGGCCGTCATTGGCTCGTCGGTGGTGGCGGTGGAGTTGGCGCAAGCCTTCGCGCGGCTGGGCAGCCAGGTCACGATCCTGGCGCGCAGCACGCTGTTCTTCCGCGAAGACCCGGCCATTGGCGAGGCTGTCACGGCCGCGTTCCGCGCCGAAGGCATCGAGGTGCTGGATCACACCCAGGCAAGCCACGTTGCCTACGCGGACGGGGAATTCGTGCTCACCACCGGGCACGGCGAGCTGCGCGCCGAGCGGCTGCTGGTCGCCACCGGGCGCGCGCCGAATACCCGCAGCCTGAACCTCGAAGCGGCGGGCGTCGAGGTCAATGCGCAAGGGGCCATCGTCATCGACCGCGCCATGCGCACCAGCGCACCGCACATCTTTGCTGCCGGCGACTGCACCGACCAGCCGCAATTCGTCTACGTGGCGGCGGCGGCCGGCACCCGTGCCGCGATCAACATGACCGGCGGCATTGCTGAGCTGGATCTGACGGCAATGCCGGCTGTGGTGTTCACCGATCCGCAGGTGGCCACGGTGGGCTACAGCGAGGCCGAAGCGCACCACGATGGCATCGAGACCGACAGCCGGATGCTGACGCTCGACAACGTGCCGAGGGCGCTCGCCAACTTCGACACGCGCGGCTTCATCAAACTGGTCGCGGAAGCCGGCTCGGGGCGGCTGATCGGCGTGCAGGCGGTCGCCCCAGAAGCAGGCGAACTGATCCAGACGGCCGCGCTGGCGATCCGCCACCGGATGACCGTGCAGGAGCTGGCCGACCAGTTGTTCCCCTACCTGACCATGGTCGAAGGGTTGAAGCTTGCGGCGCAGACCTTCAGCAAGGACGTGAAGCAACTGTCCTGCTGCGCCGGCTGAGGAAAAAGGAGGTGTTCGATGAACGCCTACACGGTGTCGCGCCTGGCCCAGGATGCCGGCGTGAGCGTGCACGTCGTGCGCGACTACCTGCTGCGCGGGTTGCTGCGTCCGGCCGCGCGCACCGCCGGCGGCTATGGTGTGTTCGACGCGGATGCCTTGCAGCGGCTGTGCTTCGTGCGGGCTGCCTTCGAGGCGGGGGTCGGCCTGGACGTGCTGGCCCGGCTGTGCCGGGCGCTGGACGCGCCGGATGCCGGTGAAGCGGCGGCGCGGCTCGCCGAACTGCGCCGACTCGTCGAACAGCGGCGCCGGGCACTGGCGGGCCTGGAGATGCAGTTGAGTGCGTTGCGGGCCGAGGTTGCCCGGCAGGAAGAGACATTGCCATGAACGGCCCCGAGCGCAAGCCCATCTCCGGCTACCTGTGGGGCGGACTGGCTGTGCTGACCTGCCCCTGCCACCTGCTCATCCTCGCCGTCGTCCTGGCCGGTACGACCGCCGGCGCCTTCCTCAGCGAGCATTGGGTCATCGCGGCGCTCGGTTTGACCGGCTTGTTCCTGCTGTCCCTGTCACGGGCGCTGCGGGCGTTCAGGGAAAGTTCATGAGCACTGCCAGATTGACGGATGACTTCCTTGAGATTGCTCAGAGAGCCACTGCTAGCAAACAATACAGCAATCCCCGCACAAAGGAGTCATCATGGGCAGGAAGGAAACCGACGAAGCGATTGCAGATAGCCGCGCCGGCCTGCGCGTAGACCTGACAATAGGGGATAAGAATGACCGAACCGAAGAGCCTTGAAAACTGGCTGTATGAGAAGGCAGGCCCCGCCTATGACGCCTTGAAGGCCGACCCGGCCCGCGCCGCCACGCCTGACCAGGTGCGTTACACCCTGGCCGAGCTGCTGGCCGAGGCCGAAGCCGCCGGCGGATATCCACTGCCGCCGGAACAACGCGAATGGGTAGATGCGCCGGCCGTTGGTCGCGAGTGGCCGGCCGGTGAAGCCTTGGAAGCTGACCAGGTGCGCACACGCCTGCATGACGACGCGATGGCCGAAGCCTTCCGCAAAGACCCGACCTATGCGGTGGAGCTGCTGCACAGCATCCTTGAGGATGGCGACCAGGGCGAGCTACTGATTGCACTTCGCCAGATGACGAAGGCCGCAGGCCGTGAAATGCTGACCCTGTTTGACCCGGCCGAATGGCTGACAAGCGCCGAGGCCGTGGCCGCGTTCCTGGCCGACGCAGAAACTACAGCCGACCCGGCCTATATCGAGCACGCCTGCGAAGTCGCGGCGCGGGCAAAGGCCATGCACGGCATCGAGTAGGAGAGCCGGCCAGCATCGTCATTCCTGGCGGTGCTGCAGCTCGACGTGCGTGACCTGGTGCGCGGGATCTCATCGCTAGAAGCGACGACGCGAGATCCACGCCAAGGGAGAAGGCCAGAGCGGTCGTCATCGTCCGATCCGGCGATGCTCGAGCACGCCGGCGCGCATCGTCATCTTTGACGATGCAGGCCCGAAAATGGCAAGGGCGGCCAGTGGCCGCCCTTGCTGTTCCTGGTGCGCGTGCCTACGCGGCGCGGAGTGACTGCCGCACCGCCTCCAGGGCCTCGCGGAAGTCAGCAGGCGTCGCCCGGCCCGTCTCGGCCTGATAGAACACGACCATGAAAGCATTTGCCACGGCCTCGGCGAGCGGCCCGAGCTGCCGCGCTGCGTCCTGGTCGAGCCAGTCGAGCGCGGCGAGCTGCACGGCTGCATGATGAACGGCCTGCGTTGCATTGATAGGATTCAGGGTTGCCATGATTCACCTCTCTAACAGGTGGGTTGTGGAAGTGTCGGCCGGCCCCACGCCGGCCGGCGCGCTTATCGGCTGCCGGTGCCGTAGAAGCCGGCGGCCTCGGCCAGCGGCGTGTTTCTCGCGCTGCTGCCGTAGCTGCTGGCGTTGCCGCCCGACCTGGCCGCCGGCTTGGTGGCCTCAATGACGGGCGGGGCAGATCGATCGACAAAGGCCGCAACTTCTGCTGCGGGGTCTGCATCAGTCGATTGATCGTCGACCGGCTCAACCTCAATCGCCTGCGCCTGGCGCTGCTCGGCAGCGGCAACGTCCAGGCAGTCGAAAAATCCTCTCGGCATCATCGTCATACCTCCTTGTCGCGGTTGGCGAACGCCGCCACTTCATCATCAGGATCAGCAGCGGCCGAATCGGCCCCTGCCAGACTGTTGCCGCCGAAGCTGGGCGCCTCCTCGGCCGCCTGGTCTGTCTGGCTGCTCGCCCGGATCGCGGCGGCGATCTTTCCGCCAGTGGTGTCGGCGATGCGTTCGGCAGCGGCATCGCGGATGCTGGCCGCCTTGGCCTTCGCAACGTCGCCAATGCCTTGCGCCAGGTTCGCAGCCGTCGCCGCGAGAAGGCTTCCCGCACGTTGGCCGGCCGTCGAGCCGCCGGCGCCGCCGCCGCTGGCCTTCGAGCTGGAACCGCTACCCGAGCTGTCGGCGTGGCTGGCCTGCTGTGCCCCCTTGCTCTGGCCGCTGCTGCCCGAACTGCTGGAGCTTCCCGAGTTGTAGAAGCCGGCCGCCTGGCCGAGCGGCGTACTTGTTCCGGCACTGGAACCGCCGCCACCAACGCCCGCCGCCTGCGCGAACGATCCAGCATCTGAATCACCGCCAGAACCACCACCAAGCATGGGCATTCCGCCCGACTCGCCACCGGCGCTAGACCCCGCTTTCTCGAACGCTGCCTTGATCGCCGACATGCCGCCGGCGGCCGAGGCCGCACCACCCATCACGGCCGCGCCAGCCACGCTTGCCGCTCCGGCGGCCATGCTCGCCGCGCCCATAGCCGCACCGATGGCGGCACCTGCACCGAAGTTGCCGATCCCACCAGCCCCGCCGATACCCGAGCCGGTGATGATGCCGGCGACAAGCGGGGGCACGCGATTGACCAGCATGAGCAACGCCACGCAGAAAACCAGCATCACGCCCAGCTCTTCAAAGTTCAGGGTGCCGGTGTTCATCCTGGCGTAGAAGCTGGAGAGCAAGTCGTTCCCGATGCCGACCAGGAGCACCATCGTCATGATCTGCACGGCCACGCCCAGCACAGTCTTGTAGTAGTTGATCGCCATGTCCGAAGTCCAACGCGAGCCGCCGAAGCCGAGGAAGAAGATACCGGCGTACATCAGCAGCCAGCCCGACACGAGCAACAGCAACATGTTTATGGCGACGACAGCCAGCAGGATCAGGATGCCGAGGCTCAATGCCACACCGATGAAACTATCCACGGGCGACCAGATCGACGAGTTGCTGAATGCCTGCTTCAAGATCATGAAGCCGATATCCACGATGCCCGAGGGTGTCACCGACGCCACCCCGGACGCCTGCTCGCCGATCCGGGCCAGTGACTGGATGATCGAGTTTGCGAAGGCCGGGCCGTTGCGCAACAGCCAGAGGAAGAAGCCGAAGAACAGGATGAACCTGATGAACTCGGCGAAGAACTCGCCAATGTCGGCCTTGCGCAGCGCCATGAAGCCGAACGTAAAAACCAGCGAGATCGTGCCCAGCGTCCAGAACAGGAACATCGCGGCATTCATCACCACCGCCTGCCAGGAGGTGGCCCGCGTGGCGAACTCCGTCACCACCTGGTCAAGCATCCCCTGGTTGGTGAGCTGGGCCGATGCGGCGGTGGAGTAAAGCGCGAGGGCGACGCCGATCAGCGCCGCCTTGTGCAGTGCTTTCATGGCTTCACCTCCTTCTGGTCTTTCGGGTCGGCCAGTTCGAGCCAGTTCATGGGCTTCTCGGTCGGCGCGATGCCGCCGGCGGCCGGCAACCGGCGCGAGCACAGCCCGGCGAATTTCTCGCGCGTGGCCCTATCCTCGATCTTCTTGATCGCCTCAATCTGGCAATTGGTGTCATTGACCTCGGGCATGGGCGGGATGGCTGGCTTGTTGTCGCAACCAGCCACCAGCACCACCACGAGGCCGGCAAGCAGCATCGTTTTCTTCATGGTGCAGGGCCTCCGTCAGCGGGTCAGTTCGAGCCAGTTTCTTGGGTTGGCCGTGCGCTCGATCCTGGATTCCCTGGAAGTCGCGCCGGCGGCCTGCTGTTGCGCCTCTAGGTCGGCCTGCGCCTGCATCCTGGCGGTCGCGGCGTTCTGCTGTGCGATCAGCAGGCCACGGATTTGCAGAAGCTGGTTCGCCTGCTGGCTGGCGAGCTGGTTGGCGAAGCCGAGGGCCTGCTGCTGGCCGGTCGCGCCTTGCGCTGCCGCCTGCAACCGTTCGAGCTGTCGGGCATCGTTCTTCAAGGCGTCCTGCTGACGATCCAGGCCCTTGAAAAGCGCATCGTTCGCCTTCTTCTGGCTCTCGCTTGCCAGGCGGCGGTTCTCGTCCATCGCGGCGCGCTCGGCATCCGAGCAGCCGGCAGCCGAGAAGCACGGCGAGCTGCGGTAGTAGGCCACGTCCTGGAACTTGCCCAGGTACGCATCGACGCTGCCGAGCTGGTTCCTGTAGTAGTTCAGCGTGTCTTGGGCTGCCATCAACCCGTTGATGGTGGACTGCGCCTGATCCCAGATATACGCGGCCGGGGCCATCGTGTTTTGCAGCATGTTTTCGTATTGCTGCAACTGGGTCTGGTACTGCTCAATCTGCTTGAGCGTCTGCGCCACCGACTCGATGGCCGTCATGACGTTTTGCACCAGGTTGCCGCCGTCGATGACGGGGATGCCTGCCTGCGCCGGGGTGATGATGATGCTGCCGGCCAGAGCGGCGGCGAGCGCGGTTTTAGCCGCTAAAAAACGGACGTGCTTCATGGTCGCAATCTCCATTCGATGAAAGAAAGGCAATGCCTTGACCAAGCTCGCGCTTGCCCACGGCAAGGTTTCATCGAAGAGCTACGCCACTAGCTAATCGGTATCGCCCTTGGCACTGAGGCCCGGGCTTCGGTGATTCTGTTCTCGGCCCTTACGGGGTGTCCCTGGCCCTATACGTCCTTCCAAGGGTTGATGACGGCCACACCGGCCGCTTCATAGGGCGATGTGTCGCGTGATGCCACGATGAAGCCCCGCGATGCGGCAACGGCCGCAATGTAGCCGTCTGGCGTCGGGAAGCCACGCCCGCCGTTCTTGGCCGTCACGGCCAGGTCGGCGTAACGGCGCGCTGCATCCGTGTCGAACGGCAGCACCCGATCTTTGAACAGCTCCAGCAGCTCGTTCAGGGCGCGGTCGAGCATGTTCTTGCGCTTGCCTGCCGGCAGCGCCCGGATGCCAAACAGCAACTCGGCCAGCGTGACGCTCGACAGATACAAGGTTTCCGCCGCCTGGTCGTTCAGCCAGGCCCTTACGGCCGCGTCTGGCTCCGGCTTCATCGCCTCGGAAACGACGTTGGTATCCAGGACGATCATTCAGTCAAAGCTCAACGGTTTGGCCGGCGTCTTGTCGCGCACACTCTCGAAAACGGCGAAATCTTCATTGGTCAGACCGATCTTGCGGCCGATGGCGGCCAGGGCTTCCCCTACACGCACGCGCTTCTCCGGCTTGACCACGGCCGCCAGAATCTCGCGCACCTCCGCTTCCGTGCTGCGGCCGTGCTGGGCCGCCCGCACGCGCAAAGCGCGATGCACGTCATCGGGCACATTCCTTACAGTCAAGATTGCCATGATTCAAAACCCCTCATCTGCTGTCCATGACTGCAATCATAGATAAATGCAGTCATCTTCACAAGCGTCAAGCTCCACGCCCCTTCCTGCTCTGGCGTCTCGCCTTCTTGGCTTCCATCTGCGCCCGTATCCGTGCCTCGCGCTGCTCCAGCTCGGACGGTGCCGACTTCTGGACCCTGGCCGGCGTCGGGGCCGAGGTGGTCGGCACTTGCGCCGGTCGCTGGGCCTCGCCCTCGATGTGCAGGCCGTCGAGCTGGCTCAGCGTGCGCAAGCCATGCCGGCGATGCGGCGGCGGTTCCTGGCCGACAGGGGGCACGCCTGGCCGGCGCTTAACCTGGGCCTTGATGGCCTCGGCCTGCCGCCGGCTTTCCAGCGCCCGATCGGCGAAGGTGATGGGTAGCTGGGCATCGACGGCCGCCCGGATCGCGACGGCCTTGAACTCCACGCTGCCGCTAACGGTGATGCGCTCGCCGTAGCGTTCCATCGCCAGGCGCAGGGCCGCCACGACGCCGGAGTGGTCGGCCTGGCTGGACACGGCCAGGCGCTCGCCGTCATCGCGCACGGCCGAGCTGCCGGCGCGGTAGATGATCGTGCCCTTCTTCGTGATGTTGTCGATCACCGGGGCATGGCCGGGCTTGGCGGGGCCGTTGCCCTGGATGGTGTTGCGTTTGAGGCCCTGGGCCGCTTCGCGGGCGCGCAGCGCATCGAGTGCCTGGCCATCGCCGGCCTGGGCTTGCTGCCTGAGCCAGTCAGCCCAAGTGCGCCGGCTGTGCGCTTGGTAGATCGCCGCCCGCTCCTGGTCGTGACGCTTGTGGATCGCCTCCAGGTCGGCCCGCAGCGCGGCGCTGGCTCGGCTGTAAAGCAGCCGCTTGGTCAGCCGGCCATCGGTCAGGTGCTTGATCGCCGCCCGCCTGGTGGCCGCCGCCTTCTTGGCGTTCTCGACGGCCCGATCCTTCCGGCGTTTCACCTCGGCGAGCGCGCTGGCCCTGGTGGCCGTGAGGTGCTGCTGTGCATCCTTGTACCGGGCGTACAGCTCGACCGTGTTCACGCGCAAGCGGATCGGGTCTTTTTGGTACTGGCGCTTCGCCTTGGTTCGCGCCTGCCGTTCGGGCGAAGCCTCGAACGGGCCAAGCCGCGCCTCCAGCTTCGGCTTGGAAAGGTCGCGGGCCAGGGTGCTCGCCTTGACCATCGTTCCGTCGCCGGCCTCGATCACCAGGCCGTTCGCGCGCTCGCGCAGCTCCAGGCCGTTGTCACGCATGACCTGGTGCAACTCCTGCCAGGATTGCGCGCCCTTGATCTCGTCCAGGCACTCGCGCTTGATCCAGCCGACCAGGCTTTCCACGCCCGCGTGCCGCTCCATGTCGGCCGCCCTGCTCTCGGCACCCCGCCGGCGCGATTCGTGGTTGTCGTGCTCCAGGCCGTAGTCGCGCTCCAGGACCGTGCAAAGCTCGGCAAGCGCCCGATGCGAGTAGTACGGCTCGTGCATCGTGTGCCGCGCCGGGTGAATCTTGTTGATGGCGATGTGGATGTGCAGGTTGTCGGTGTCGTTGTGAACGGCACTGACGCGCTGGTGTTCGCCGTAGCCCAGCCCGTCGCAGATACGTTCCTCAATCGCCCGCAGGGTGTCGGCGCCGGGCTGCTCGCCGGCCCGGAAGCTGACGATCAAGTGATAGGTCTTGTCGCCCTTGGCCCGCGTGTTCGTGTGCTGGGTCGCCAGAACCTCCGTGATGGAGTCCTGCACCGACACGGCATCGCAGTTCGTGATTTGCACCTGGCCCAGCCGGTGGTCCTTGCTCTGCGCGTCGGTGACGTAGTTCACCAGCCCGGCGAAGTCGGACTTACCCAGCGAACGCATGGGCACGTGCTTGGCGATCATCGGCCGGCCTCCGGCGTTTTAGCCGCTAAAACGCTCAAGGCTCGGCCCTCGGCTGAACCACCGACTTCATGAGCCGGCTCATTTCGTCCTGGGTGGCTTCGATCCGGCCCAGCAAGGCAAGGATCGTGGCATCGCCGAACCGGGCGGTGCGCGGGTCGTCGGTCAGCCATAGCTTGAGCAAGCCGCCCAGCCGGCCAAGGTCGCCGTTTACCCGCACCAGCTCGCGCACGTACTCGTAATCCATGACGCCCTTGATCTGGTAGCCCTGGCCCACGTCGCGCAGGTAGCGCGCAACGCTGACCCCGGCCCTCTTGGCGTTCGCCTCGATCAGCTCCTTCTCATCGGGGAACACCGGCACCCGTAGGTGCTGCCGCCGCTTCTCGGCGGGCTTTGATTTCGCCGCGTTGCCCTCGGGCAAGTCCAGTGGCGGAAAGGTGGAACTCATGTCGTTTGCCTCGCTTCTCCCCGGCGGTAGCCGGGAGCCTCGCAGAGCAGGATGCCCGTTGAGTGCCGCAGGCGCGAATAAGGGACAGCGAAGATAGATAACCGGCTCGCCCGGTTAGCTAACTTCGCACATCCTGCCCGCCTTACGGCGTTGTTTTTGCCTCGTATGACTCATCGAATTTCGCGCTGTAACCGCACCATTGCTTCGCAACAGCGCGCCAGCAGCGGGAAAATCAACGGAAATTGCCAACGTCCGTGTGCTTGCAGCGATCCAAGAGGCCGGTAACAGCGTTTCAGCCATGCGCTTGCAGCGATTGAGCATGGGACTTTGCTTACTTCGTGCCGTGACCCGTGGAGCCAGGCGGCGCATTGGTGATGTGCTGGCGAACGTATTTCAGGAACGTCTCATAGCGGAAAGGGATTCGCCCGATCTCGCGCATGTGCTCCCAGATGATCTTGAGCGCGTAGCCGGCCTCCATCGCTTCCTTCACGTCCGCGCGCGCCGCCATGAAAGCGGCCAGGTAGTCCCTGCGCTTTATCTGCGAGGTCTGCTGCTGAAGAGCGAGCCGTGCGGCCAGCTCGTCGGGATAGCTGCTTTCTGTCGTCGCCATGTCCGTAAACCTCCGTTATCAACTGAACTACTCCGAAGGTTACGGAGTGCCGGCCTACACAACATTCCAATAATTGGCCGAAATGGTTGACATGGAGCCGATGACACAGGCACGCCCATCTAAACAGGGATGGCGGCCCATTCAGCACGGAAGGTTGAACGCCAAGAGGGAGGCCGGGAGAATCCCCCGCCGCTCGGCCCCTCAAGTGTCAAAGAGTGGATGTCATCGTCAGAAGCGGCGATGCGAGATCCAGCGCCGGCGGCCGCCATCGTCGGAACTGGCGATGGTCGACCGTGGCCTGGACGTGGCCAGCCTCGCCGAAAATGACGATGCTGCAGCTCGACGTGCGCGCAAAAGAATGGCCGGCCTCATGGCGTGGCCGGGAATCGAATTGAACTGTTGTATGTTGTAGCGCGCTACAACATACAACGTACAACACCTGTCCAGCACGATCAGCCTCGCCCCAGCGCTGTACTCGATGACGCGGCGCAAGTGAGCCTCGTCCATGACGTTCAGGCGCTTGCCCATGATCGGTTCAAGCGCAAGGTTCTCTGCGATGGCTTGGCGTGCCGCGTGTCCGAGGTGCTGGCCGATGGCGTGAATGCGCCGCACAAGCGCGGGCGGCGGGTCTTCCCCAGCCAGATAAACCACGCGCCCGGTGTGTGCGGGGGCCAGGCCCACGAGGTCGCCGCCGGCAACGCTGCATGCGATGCTCATGGCCGCTTCCAGCGCCCAGAAGCTCTTGCCCGTGGCCCCTGGGGCGACGAGCGCGCCGACGGTTCCCGCGAGGAAGCCCGGCCATATGAAGTCCAGCACCGGCGGTTCGCACTCGAACGCCGCCAGGACGTCAATCGCCACGACTCAGTTCCCCGTTCCGTACAGGGACTCGTCGCTCAACACCTCGGCGATCTGCGAGGTTCGGAAGTAGACCCGTCGACCGATCTTCAAGCGAGCCTTGTTGATTCGCCGCGCCCATTCGCTCGTCGTGCGCAAGCTGACCCGCAGGCCATCCGGTGATCGATCCAGGACAGAGGCGAGCTGCGCCATGCTCAGCAGCGGGCCGAAGCGTTGCAGCAGCGTGTCTTCTATCGTCATTGCGTAAACCTCCGTTATCAACTGAATTGCTACGAAGGTTAGGCGCTATTGGGGGTTGCCTACATCTTATTAGTTGTCCAAAATGGTTGACATGAAGAACGATCCAACCATTGTCATCTGGGAAGGCTGCGATCCCACTGTCTCGGAAGCCATCGAGCAGTTTGAGGATCGCTGGCGGCCGTATTCCGCCTCCTCGCGGCGCTACCCCATCGTTGGGCTGATACAGGAACTCATTGACCCCGCCGTGGCTGCGTACACGGCGACGCTGCCGCAACGCTACTTGGGCCATATCCCCGGAGCAGGAACAGGGGTGAGCTTCAGCGGAATCATTCGACTGGTGGGACTTGATGCGATGGTTCGCATGCAGCGGCAGTTGCTGCGCCAGTTCATCAAAACGGAGGACACGCAGACCCCAAAGGATCGGCGGTTTGTTGCGACACTCGAATCGTTGATTGGGCTTGTATGGGACTGCGCCTGCAAACGGCCGGTGAAGTCGAAGGTGCGCGACACCCGACTGAATGGCGAACGCCTCCAGGGGTTCTGCCGGTTCTGCGGATCACTCGCCGAGCTGACCTCATTCGCCGGCGGGAGCGATGATCCGAAGGCGGACGATCCAGAGGAAAAGCTTCGACTAAGCAGCCTGTATTGCCTGGATCACCGGCCTAAATTGCCGAGCGGCGCATGGAACCCTGTCTACAGACAAGCAAGGCGATCCCTCGCGCAATTCGACCTCGAACTGGCGAGACTCAGCCAGCAATGCGCGAAGCCGGCCACTGCCCAAGTGAAATCGGGCGATCAACTGGTTGACAGCTACTTCTTCCACTACGTCGCGGGCCAGACCTTACAACCGGCGGACAAGGCGGAGTTGCGCAATCAAGCGCGGCTGATGGTGGACTCGAAGCTGTCGGACCGCAAGAAGCAGATGCTGATGCTCCAGTGGTCTGGACTCAACCAGTCGGAGATTGCGCGAAAGCTCGGCATCGAGCGCCAAGCGGTATCGAAGGCGCTGGCGGCGATCCCCGCAATTTTCCGCTTGAGTACAAAGCCACGCTCGCGGCGTCAACCAAATTGACCAACTAATAGGACGAAGCAATCCGCATTGCCAGGCACCATCAGGCACATGTTCGCAAGTGACTGAAAGAGGCCAGGGGATGCAGGCAACGACAAGCAAGACGCTCATCAATCGGAAGAAGCTACTGGCGATGATCCCGCTGTCTGAGCGCACGATCTTCAACATGGAGCAGCGCGGGGAGTTTCCGCGCCGGATCGCACTCACCAGCCGAAACGTCGCCTGGGACTTGGCCGAGGTCGAGGAATGGATCGAGGCGCGGAAGTCGTCGGGCACTCAGGCCATGCGCCCTGGCTTCACTCCGTCTGCCGTGGCCGGCTGCGCATTCCACTGATGGCGGACAGTGATTCCATTCCCATCGCGGACAGCGTTCCAGGCGATGGCGGACACGTTGCGCGGGTGTCCTGAGTGACGCTCAAATCGTAGCCGAAGTGTCCGCCATCAGCGTGGAATGGCGGTCGGCGCGGCCGGCTCAGACGGCCTTGGTGAGCTTGCGCATCGACTCGCCCTTGAGGGCTATCTTGTGCGAGCCGTGCACGATGCGGTCCAGGATGGCGTCGGCCAGCGTGGGCTCGTCCAGCCAGGCGTGCCAGGCCGTCACCGGCAACTGGCTGGTGATGAGCGTCGAGCGCGTGCCCACCCGGTCGTCCAGCAATTCCAGCAGGTCGTTTCGCTCGTGCGCGGCAATCGGCGCGATGCCGAAGTCGTCCAGGATGAGCAGGTCCAGCCGCGCCAGTTGCGCCAGCCGTTTGCCCAGGCTGCCATCGCCGTGGGCCACGTGCAGCTCCTGCAGCAGCCGTGGCGCGCGGGTGTAGAGCACCGAGAAGCCCAGGCGCGCGGCCTGCTGCCCCAGTGCGCAGGCGAGCCACGTCTTGCCGCACCCGGTGGCGCCGGTGAGCAGCACGTTGTGGCCATGGCGCAGCCAGTCCCCGCCGGCCAGGCTGGTGATGACCTCTCGGCTCAGGCCCCGGCTGGCGCGCCAGTCGATGTCCTCCAGGCAGGCACTGGAGACCTTCAGGCGGGCCGCCTTCAACAGGCGCTCCAGGCGCTTGCTGTCACGCCAGTCCACCTCGCGCTGCACCAGCAGCGCCAGGCGTTGTTCAAAGGGCAGCTCGCTGGCCGTGATGTGGGTGGCCGCGTCGCTGAGGGCGGCCACCATGCCGTCCAGGCGCAGGGCGCGCAGTTGGTTCAAGGTCTGTTCGTTGAGCATGGTTCTTCCTTGTTAGGTTTGCTTGCACGTTGGAGTTCAGTGGTAGTAGCCCGGCCCGCGCACGTTCTCGTGCAGCGGCAGGCTCGCCTGTGCGGCCATCGGCGCATCCAGCGGCCGCTGGTCCAGGCCGCAGCCCAGGATGGAGGCGATGCTCTTGTAGGACGGTGAGCGAATCGACTGCGCCCGCGCACAGGCGGCCTCCAGCCGGTCAGCCCCGTACTCACGGCCCAGGCGCATGAGGCCCAGACAGGAGCGGTAACCCTGCTCGGGATGCTGGCGGTGCTCCATCTGCCAGCGCACCACGGCGGCGGTGGCCGCGCCCACGCGCTCACCCCAGGCGATGAGCTTGGCCGGCGTCCACTGCAGGTGCGCCCGGTGCGAGGCCGGCATGTGCTCGGGCGTGGTGGTGTGTGCACCCCGTCGGGGATTGAGGGCGTGGGCGGCCACGCGTTTGCTGCCGTGCAGGACTTCGAGCGTGCCGGCCGTGATGCGCAACTCCACCGGCTCACCCACCAGGGCGTGGGGCACCGAGTAGTAGTGGCCATCGAGCTCAACGTGGTAATCGATGTTGACGCGGGCGGGTTTGAAGCGCGCGATGGGCATGCGCACCGGCGGCAGGGGGCGCAGGGCTGGCCGGTCGAGTTCGGCGAAGGCGCTAGTGCGGTTGCCCGGCAGCTTCTTGAACGCGCGCTGGTTCAAGTCCACCAGCAAGGCGGCAATCGCCCGGTTGAGCTCGGCCAGGCTGAAGAAGGTCTGGTGGCGCAGCCTGGCCAGAATCCAGCGCTCGACCACCTGCACAGCGACCTCCACCTTGGGTTTGTCGCGTGGCTTGGCCGGGCGCGCGGGCATCACGGCCAGGCTGTAGTGCGCACAGAGCTCTTCGAGCAGGCGGTGCGCGGTGGGCTCGTAACGGTCGGGTCGGGCCATGAGGGCGCGCGGCTGGTCAGGCACCAGCAGGCGGGGCACGCCGCCGATGAACTCCAGCGCGCTAATGATGCTGGCCACCCAGTCGGTGGTCTTCTGGCTGGCGGTGGCGCAGGCGTAGGTGTAGTTCGATGCGCCCAGCACGGCCACGAAGACCTGGGCCTGGCGTATCTCGCCAGTGTCGGCATCCACCACGGGAACGGTCTGGCCGGCGTAGTCCACAAAGAGCTTGTCACCGCCCGTGTGGGTCTGGCGCATGGAGCGCTGCAGGCGCCGGGCCCAGGCCTTGTACTTCTCGCAGAAGGCGCTGTACTTGTACGCCTGCCCGCTGTGCTGTTGCTGGTATTCCTCCCAAAGCAACTGCAGCGTCACGCCAGGTCGGCGCAGTTCGCGGTGGATGTGGGCGTGGTCGGGTTCAAGGTGCCGGGACTCGCGCGCCACGGGTGGCTTGTAGAGCCGGGCCTGGAGTTCGTCGTCGTTCAGGCTCTGGGCCAGTGCCCAGTCCACGCCGGCCACGCGCGCGTAGCTGGCTATCTCGCTGACAGTGGATTTGGAGATGCCGAGGGCGGCACCGATTTGACGGGTGCTCAAGGCCCCGCGGTGCAGCAGTTGCAGTGTGTGTCGTAGTTTGCTCATGGTGACCCTGGGTGTGGGCATCGCTGGTTCCGGTCAAAAAACCGGGCAGCGTATGCCGCGTTCGGGTCACTCAGAACACCCCGCAGGTGTCCGCCATCAGTTTGGAATGCTGTCCGCCTTCAGCGTGGAACACTGTCCGCCATCACGCTGGAACACTGTCCGCCATCAGCATGGAATCGTGTCCGCCATCGCGTGGAATACGCAGCCGGCGGCTCTGCTGCCCCTTTTAGCGGCTAAAACGCTGCGCCCCTCAAGTGTCAATGAAACCCGAGGCCATGCCTCGATGCTCAGGCGGGCTGCCTAACCTGCCTTCTTCTGGCTTACGCCTTCGGCCGTCTCAGCGTCCATTCGTCGATCATGTCCGCCCAGTCCTGCAACATCGCCGTGCGCTGCTCGCGGTACTCTGCCTTGTTGTAGACAGCCCTGACGCCTCTCTGCTCGTGCGCCAGGCACTTCTCGATCCAGTCCGTGTTGTAGCCGGCTTCATGCAGCAACGTGCTGGCCGTGCGCCGCAAGTCATGTGGCCCGAACTTGGCGAGCGACTTCCCTTCCTTCTGCGCCAGCCGATATGTCAGCGTCAGCACCTGGTTGAGCGTGGCGCTGCTCATGGGTAAGTCCGAGTCATACCGCGACGGAAGCACGTAGTCCGATCCCCCCGCGAAGGTTTTCAGGGCAATGAAGATGTCCAGCGCCTGCCGGGACAGGAACACCAGGTGCGGATTGCGCCGCTTCATACGCTCCTTCGGGATCGTCCAAAGCGCGTCGCTGAAATTGATCTCGCTCCAGGTCGCGTTGGTCAGCTCGCTCTTGCGCACCATCGTCAACAGCAGCAGCTTGGCCGCCGCCCGAATGGATGGCGCTGTGCCGATGCGCTCCATGTACTGGTACATCAGGCCGATCTCGTCGGGCGTCAGCGCACGGTCGCGCGGCTCGAACTTGGCAATGGTCGTCGGGCGCACCAGCTCGGCCGGGTTCTCGACCTTCTGGCCGCGCTCGATGGCCCAGCGAAAGACCTGGAGCACCACCTCGCGGACATGCACGGCCGTCGCCGGCGCGCCGCGCTCGACGATGGCATCGGTCAGCGCGCGCAGGTCTTCGTGGGTGATCTCCACCAGCTTCTGATTGCCGAACTTCGGCTTCAGCTCGCGCTCGTAGACCGAGCGGCGCATGTCGCGGGTGGAGTCGGCCATCTGGTAGCCGCGCAGCCACTTTTCCGCCCAGGCCCCGAACGTCTCCGCGTCCTTGACGCGGGCCTTGTCCCGCGCCTTTTCCTTGGCCGGTGACTTCCCGGCCGCGACCATCTTCTTGGCCTCGCCCAACCGCTCGCGGGCTTCCGCCAGGGTGATGCCGCCGACACCGTAGCGGCCAAAGGTGATGGTCTCCTGCCTACCGTGGATCGAGTAGTTGTAGCGGAACGAGATCGCTCCGGCAGCCGTGACGGCTACATAGAGGCCGTCACGGTCATTCACCTTGTAGAGCTTGTCCTTCGGCTTGAGGTTGCGCAGCTTGGTATCGGTCAACATGGTTCTCGCCCTGATTCAGCCAAAATACCATGATCCGGAAACCGGCCATTCTGGCGTAAAACAGCAATTAAATCATCGAGTTACGCAACTTCGATACCATGAACATCCTCAAGGTGGCTGCATGGTATCGGCGACTTCTCATGGCATAGAAGCATTCAATGCCATCCATCATGCCATGAAAAAACGGTGCTTGGCGATGCCAAATGTTGCCAGACGGTGCCGAACGCAATCACAAAAAAGCCCGCAGTGACGCGGGCTTAGGTGTGTTTTCGTGCTACTAGGTGCCAGCCGGTGCCGGACGCCGAATCACTCCCACTCGATGGTGGCAGGCGGCTTGCTCGAAACGTCGTAGGTCACGCGGTTGATGCCGCGCACCTCATTGATGATGCGGCTGGAGACCTTCTTCAACAGCGCGTAGGGCAACTCCGCCCAGTCGGCTGTCATGAAGTCGCTGGTCTGCACCGCGCGCAATGCCACCACATAGTCGTAGGTGCGGCCATCGCCCATCACGCCCACGCTCTTGACGGGCAGGAACACGGTGAAGGCCTGGCTGGTGAGGTCGTACCAGGTCTTGCCCGTGGCTTCGTCGGTGAAGTTGCGCAGCTCTTCGATGAAGATGGCATCGGCGCGGCGCAGCAGGTCGGCGTATTCCTTCTTCACCTCGCCCAAAATGCGCACGCCCAGGCCCGGGCCGGGGAACGGATGGCGGTAGACCATTTCGCGCGGCAGTCCCAGGGCCACGCCGAGCTCGCGCACCTCGTCCTTGAACAGGTCGCGCAGCGGCTCCAGCAGTTTGAGGCCGAGTTGCTCGGGCAGCCCGCCCACGTTGTGGTGGCTCTTGATGGTGACGGCCTTCTTGCTCTTGGCACCGCCGGACTCGATCACGTCGGGGTAGATGGTGCCTTGCGCCAGGAAGGTCGCGCCCTTGTGGCCCTGGCCGCTGGCCTTGAGCTTTTCGGCTTCGGCCTTGAACACGTCCACGAACAGGCGGCCGATGATCTTGCGCTTTTGCTCGGGCTCGGACACACCGGCCAGCTCACCCAGGAACAGGTCCGAGGCATCCACGCGCACCACCTTCGCGTGCAGCTTGCCTGCGAACATGTCCATGACCATATCGCCTTCGTTGAGGCGCAGCAGGCCGTGGTCCACGAACACGCAGGTAAGCTGGTCGCCAATCGCACGGTGGATCAGGGCCGCAGCCACCGACGAATCCACGCCGCCAGACAGGCCCAGGATCACTTCCTCGTCGCCCACCTGCTCGCGGATCTTCTGCACGGCTTCCTCGATGTGGTCGCGCATGATCCAGTCCGCCTGGGCGCCACAGATCTCGCGCACGAAGCGGTTGAGCAGCGCCGCACCCTGCACCGTGTGCGTGACCTCGGGGTGGAATTGCACGGCGTAGAAGCGCCGTGTTTCGTCCGCCATGCCGGCAATGGGGCAGCTGGCGGTGGAGCACATCAGCTTGAAACCGGGAGGCAGCTCGGTGACCTTGTCGCCGTGGCTCATCCACACCTTCAGCATGCCGTGGCCCTCGGGCGTGGAGAAATCCTCGATGCCCTTGAGCAGCGCGGTATGGCCATGGGCGCGGACTTCGGCATAGCCGAACTCGCGGCTGTGCGAGCCCTCGACCTTGCCGCCCAGTTGCGCGGCCATGGTCTGCATGCCGTAGCAGATGCCCAGCACGGGCACGCCCAACTCGAACACGGCGTCAGGGGCTCGGTCGTCCACTTCGTAGACGCTGGCGTGGCTGCCCGACAGGATCACACCCTTGAGCTTGCCGTCTGCGGCGAACTGGCGCACCCAGTCGCTGCTCACGTCGCAGGGGTGGACCTCGCAGTAGACATGCGTCTCGCGCACGCGGCGCGCGATGAGTTGGGTGACCTGGGAGCCGAAGTCGAGGATGAGGATCTTGGCGTGTTGCATGGAGAGCGACAGGGTCGGTAAAAGACAAAAGGCCCGAACACCTGGAGACGGGTTCGGGCCTGCGGAATGGCGAAGACTCAGTCCGCCCGGTAGTTGGGGGCTTCCTTGGTGATCTGCACGTCGTGCACGTGCGACTCGCGGATGCCAGCCGCCGTGATCTCCACGAATTCGGCCTTGTTGTTCATCTCTTCGATGGTTGCGCAACCACAGTAGCCCATGGCCGCACGCACGCCGCCGGCCATCTGGAACACGATGGACACCATGGAGCCCTTGTAGGGCACGCGGCCTTCGATGCCCTCGGGCACCAGCTTGTCGGCGTTGGGATTGCCCGTGGTGGCTTCCTGGAAGTAGCGGTCGGCCGAGCCCTGCTGCATGGCGCCGATCGAGCCCATACCACGGTAGCTTTTGTAGGAGCGGCCCTGGTACAGGATCACTTCGCCGGGCGCTTCTTCGGTGCCAGCGAACATGCCGCCCATCATGATGGTCGACGCGCCCGCGGCCAGCGCCTTTGCAATATCCCCCGAGAAGCGGATGCCGCCGTCGGCGATCAGCGGCACACCTGTGCCCTGAAGCGCGGTGGCGACGCTGTCGATGGCCATGATCTGGGGCACACCCACGCCAGCCACGATGCGTGTGGTGCAGATGGAGCCGGGACCGATGCCGACCTTGACCGCATCGGCACCTGCCTCGGCCAGGGCCAGCGCGGCAGCGCCTGTGGCGATGTTGCCGCCGATCACGTCCACTTGCGGGTAGTTCTGTTTGACCCAGCGCACGCGGTCGATCACACCTTTGCTGTGGCCGTGGGCTGTATCCACCACGATGGCATCCACACCGGCCTTGACCAGCAACGCCACGCGCTCTTCGGTGCCCGCGCCGACGCCCACGGCAGCAGCCACGCGCAGGCGGCCTGCCGCATCGCGCGCGGCGTTGGGGAACGTGGTCTGCTTGTTGATGTCCTTGACCGTGATGAGGCCCTTGAGCTCAAAGGCGTCGTTCACCACCAGCAGGCGCTCCAGCTTGTGGCGGTTGAGCAGCGCCTTGGCCTGGGCCGGGGTGGTGCCGTCTTTTTCGTTGACGGTGATCAGCTTCTCGCGCGGCGTCATGATCTCACGCACCTTGACGTCGTAGCGCGTCTCGAAGCGCACGTCGCGGCTGGTGACGATGCCCACCACCTTGCCACCATCACAGACCGGGAAGCCCGAGATGCCCAGGTTCTCGGACAGTTCCAGCACCTGCAGCACCGTGTGTTCGGGCGTGATGACCACGGGATCGTGCACCACGCCGGATTCATGCCGCTTGACCTTTGACACCTCGGCCGCCTGCTGCTCGGCCGTCATGTTCTTGTGGATGACGCCAATCCCCCCTTCTTGCGCGATGGCGATGGCCAGACGCGCTTCGGTCACGGTGTCCATGGCGGCGGACACGAGCGGGAGGTTCAGGGTGATGTTGCGCGTAAAGCGCGTGACGAGGGAGGTGTCCTTGGGCAGGACCTGGGAGTACGCCGGCACCAACAACACATCGTCGAAGGTGAGCGCTTTTCCAAGAAGGCGCATGTGAAAGCTCCAAAAAAAGGATTGTACCCGCCGCGCGACAAATCGCACACACCCCGCGTGAACGCCCCTTGGTGGGTGCAGCCGCTCACCGCTACACTCGCTCGCATGAAACCGCACAAGCTTCTTCTGCTGACGCTGGGCTGCTCCTGGGCCATGGGCGCATCGGCTCAATGGCAATGGGTGGACAAGGATGGGCGCAAGGTGTTCAGCGACCGCCCGCCGCCACAGGACATTCCTGACAAGAGCATCCTCAAGCAACCGCAGCGCGCCCTGCCGCGTACCGCCATGGCAGCGCCCGCATCGCCAGCGTCGGCCCCCGCATCCGAAGCCGCCCCGCCTGCCAGCGGCAAGGACAAACA
The DNA here is from genome assembly GCF_022807955.1 of Diaphorobacter sp. LI3. Lineage (NCBI taxonomy): Bacteria > Pseudomonadati > Pseudomonadota > Betaproteobacteria > Burkholderiales > Comamonadaceae > Diaphorobacter > Diaphorobacter sp. LI3. The sequence goes on from NZ_CP094346.1 coordinate 3,120,871, forward strand.
GCTGGAGGAGAACAAGGCCAAGGCTGACGCCGCCGAAGCCGCCAAGAAGAAAGCGGAGGAGGACCGCGTGGCCAAGGCCCGTGCCGATAACTGCGCGCGCGCCAAACGCGCAAAGGAGCAGTTGGCGCCAGGCCAGTTGGTGAGCAATGTCAATGCCAAGGGGGAGCGGGGCTTCATGGACGATGCAACCCGCGCAGCAGAATTACGCCGAGCGGAAGCAACCATCGCTTCCGACTGCAAGTAGCAGCTACCCCATAACCGCTGCCACCGGCCGCCCTTCCGCATGGATGAGGCGGCCGTTTTGTTTTCAGCGCATGCTGATAAGCACTCTCAATAACCGGACTTGGCCTCCGGCCGGCGTTTGGCGAACAATCCCGCCGCACGAGCGCCCTGGCGCGCAAAGCGCTGGCGGCGCGCCAGCTTGGGGTCAACCCGCAAGGGGCGGCAGCCTTCCACGCGGTCACCATCGTACAGCAGGTCGTCGAGTCCGCCTTCCCTGCCCCAAATGCCCCAGACAAGCCTCTCAGCCTGTGCATCCAGTCCGCAGGCGCTCAGAGCATCGGCCACCGTAGCGCCAGCGGGAAGTAGCACCTCCCACTCCTGCACATCGGCAGGTTGCCGCGAGATGGCCACCGTGATGCGCAGCCGCCCCGGCGGGGGCGAGGTTTCAGCCATAAACCTGCTCGGCCCGTTTGATGAAGGCATCGATGAACGTGGCGGCGATGCGGTCAAACACGGGGCCCACCAACGCCGCCAACGCCCGGTTGTCAAAGCCGTAGCTCAGCTGCAGTTCGACCTTGCATGCGCGCTGCGTGCCGTCTCCCACAGGATGAAAGTGCCAGTCGCCGTCGAGCTGTGAAAAAGGGCCCTCCACCAGTTCCATCTTGACGCGGCGTCCTGGCTCATGCGTATTGCGCGTGACAAACGACTTGCGTATGCCGCCCAACGCAATGCCCACTTCCGCCTTCATGCCGTTTGCATGGGTTTCCAGGACGGTGGCGTGGTCGCACCACGGCAGGAACTGCGGATACTTGGCCACGTCCGTCACGAGGGCGAACATTTCTTCGGGGCTGTACCAGATGAGGACGGACTTGTTGACAGTTTTCATGCAGGCGAAGGCTGGATGGGCCTGGTGGCACAGCCGGCCTAGAATCGATGGTGCGAGACGACAACAATTGTAGGGAGACCCTTGATCTCCCGGTTTGCGCCGCATCTATTCACCATGGCCAAGAAACCTGACACATCGTCCCGCATCGCCGACAATAAGAAGGCGGCATACAACTATTTCTTTGAAGAGCGCTACGAGGCGGGGCTGGTGCTGCACGGCTGGGAGGTCAAGGCACTGCGCGAGGGCAAGGTGCAGCTTACCGACGGCTACGTGATCATCAAAGATGGCGAACTGTTTCTCATCGGCTGCCAGATCAACCCGCTCAAGACCGCGTCCACGCACGTCAGCCCCGACGCGGCGCGCATCAAAAAGCTGCTGATGCACAAGGACGAGATCCGGCGCCTGATCGGCAAGGTCGAGCAAAAAGGCTACACCCTGGTGCCGCTGAATCTCCACTGGAAAGACGGCCGCGCCAAATGCGAGATTGCGTTGGCCAAGGGCAAGGCCGAGCACGACAAGCGCGACACCATCAAGGAGCGCGAAGGCAAGCGCGAGGTGGAACGCGTCATGAAGAGCCGCCACCGCTGATCTTTATTTGGCGGAGGGTGGAATAAACGCACCGCCCCCGGTGTTCATGCCAGCGTCCGGCCACAATTCCTCTGGCCGGCACCCTTCCGGAGAACACCATGACCAAGCTCAGTTCCCTGCTCGCCGCGCTGGCACTCGCCGGCTGTTATTCCCTCGCGCCCGCGAAAGTCAGCACCCAGGACGGCGTGCTCGTCGGCCCGAACGGCATGACGCTCTACACCTTCGACAAGGACGTAGCGGGCGATGGCCAGTCGGCCTGCAACGGCGCCTGCGCCACCAACTGGCCGCCCCTGACCGCCACCAGCGCCCCCGCGGGTGAAGGCTACAGTCTGATCCAGCGCGCCGACGGCAGCAAGCAGGTGGCCTACAAGGGCAAACCGCTGTACTACTGGATCAAGGACGGCAAGCCCGGCGACAAGACGGGGGACGGCGTGAACAACCTGTGGCGCACCGCCAAGCCATGAGCCCCACAATGCGTCCATGAACCGCGTCCAGATCGTGGAGCAACTGCCGGGGTTGCTCCGCTATGCGCGCGCGCTCACCGGCGACGCATGGGCAGCCGACGATCTAGTGCAAGACACGCTGGAGCGCGCCTGCCGCAAGTGGCTGCTGTGGCGCGGCGGCAGCAATCTGCGCGCCTGGCTTTTCACGCTGATGCACAACCTGTACCTCAACCAGCGCCGCGGCCTGGTGCCCGTGCAGGCGCTGGATGTGGATGCCCTGGCGGCCATCGCGGACGCGCCTGACGCCTCCCACGAAACAGCCATGGACCTGGACCGCTGCCTGCAACGCCTGCCCGCCGATCAACGGGCCGTGCTGCTCCTGGTGACACTGGAAGACATGGCCTATGCCGACGTGGCGCGTGTGCTGGGTATACCGGAAGGCACGGTGATGTCGCGGTTGTCCCGTGCTCGCGCACGCATGCGCGAATTGATGGAGCCCTCAGTCCACGCCCAGCCGTCATCCACCCCGACTGCCTTGCGCCGCATGAAATGAAGCGCCCTTTCCGCCCGTAGTGAGCCCGCCATGAAGCCCGACCCTTTCAGCCCTTCGGACGAGACGCATCTGCATGCTTTGGCGGACGACCGGCTGCCGCGCGCCCAGGCAGAGTCGCTGCACTCCCGCATGGACTCCTCGCAGAGGCAGCGTGCCGAAGCGTGGGCGCAACAGCGTGCGCAGCTGCAGACCCTGCACGCTGACTGGTTGCGGCAGCCTGTGCCCAATGTGCTGGTACAGGCGGCAGAGCGCCTGCAATACGCACACGCCGCGCAACAGCACTGGGCCCGTTGGGGCGGCTTTGCCGCGGGCTGGGTGCTGGCGTTCGGGCTGGGCTGGAGCCTGCATGCGACGGACGGCAAACAAACCACACTGGCCACGGCCCCCCCGCAACGGTTCGTGCAGCAGGCGGCCGTGGCGCACGCGGTCTACCAACCCGAACAGCGCCATCCTGTGGAAGTGGCGGCCGCGCAGCAGGACCACCTGGTGCAGTGGCTGTCCAAGCGGCTGGCGCGCCCGCTCACCGTGCCGCGGCTGCAGGCCGAGGGGTTCGAATTGATGGGCGGGCGCCTGCTGCCCGGCGGCAGCGGGGCGCGCGCGCAATTCATGTACCAGAACGCCGCGGGTGCGCGAATCACGCTGTACCTGGGCGCACTCGACGGCCTACAGGCTGCGGCCGCACCTACCACCGCGTTCCAGTTCCACGACGAAGGGACCGTGTCCAGTTTCTACTGGGTGGACCAGGGTTTTGGCTACGCCCTCAGCGGCGAACTGCCGCGGCCCACGCTGCAGGCGCTGGCCACGGCGGTGTACCAGCAGATCAGCGCAGCGCCGCAAGCGGGTGCGCGTGCGCCGGCCAAGGGCTCTTGAAGAACGATTGCACCAGCGCGGGCTCCACATCCTCCACGCGCGCGGGGCTCCAGCGCGGGCTGTGGTCCTTGTCCACCGCCAGGGCGCGAATGCCCTCCACCGTCTCGCTCTGGCCGGGACGCAGGTAGAAGCAGTGCCGAACCATGTCGCGCTCCATGCGCAAGTCGTCGGCCAGACCCATGCTGCGCGCACGGCGGACCTGCTCCAGCACGACATGCAGCATCAGTGGAGAGCGCTTGCGCAACGTGGCAGCCGTGGCGCATGCCCACTCGTCGTCAGACTGCTCCAGCGCAGCCACGATGGCCGCCGCATCATCCAACGCGAAGTAGTGATCAATTTGGCCTCTAGCGCTTACAGAACAAGCGCCAGCAGCTACAAATTTTGATGCAACCCACTGCTGCACGGCAGCGCCGTCGGCAAACGTCTGCAACGCCAGACCGTCCCACACCGCCGCTTGCTGGTCCGCCGGCAGGAAGCCGTCCGCCAGGCCGAAGTCAATGGCATCGGCTGCGCCGATGGCGTCGCCCGTCAGTGCCAGCCACTCGCCCACGCGGCCAGGGCAGCGCGAGAGGAAGTAGCCGCCGCCCACATCGGGGAACAGGCCGATCGCCGTCTCCGGCATGGCCATCTTGGTGCGCTCGGTCACGATGCGCAGCGTGCCGCCCTGGCTGATGCCCATGCCGCCCCCCATGACGATGCCGTCCATGAAGGCGATGTAGGGCTTGCCGAAGGTGTGGATCAGATGGTTGAGGGCGTATTCCTCGGTGAAGAAGTCCTCCAGTTGCGGATTGCCCGTGCTGCCCGCGGCGTGCAAGAAGCGGATGTCGCCGCCCGCGCAGAAGGCGCCGAAGGGCCCTTCGCGGCCGTTGCCGCGGATCGCCACGGCCAGTACCTTGTCGTCATGCTGCCAGGCCAGCAGCGCCGCCATCAGGTCGCGCACCATGCCCAGCGACAAGGCATTCAGCGCCTTCGGGCGGTTCAGCGTGATGCAGCCCACCTGGCCGCGCACCTCGGTCACGACTTCCGCCGTCATCTCCGTCATTGTTGTTCCTTCCATCCAAGCAGTTCATTGAAAATGAGCGCGCCGATCACCAGCGCGCCTCCCATCAGCACGGCCGGGGCTGGGCGCTCTCCAGCGCCCACCCAGGCCAGCAGAATGCCAAAGATCACTTCCAGCAGGCCCAGCAGCGCAATCTCGGGCGCCTTGAGCACGCGCGCGCAGTACACCACCAGCACGCAGGGGATTGCCAATTGGACCAGACCCAGCAGGGCCAGAAGGGACAAATCACGCGCCGTGGCCTGGAACGGCCACGCAAGCGGCAGCGTGGCCAGGGCGGACAGCGCCGCCCCCAGCAGCACGGCGGGCACCAGGTCCACCGCATGGCCCTGGCGCTGCGAGTGCTGCACCACCACCCAGTTCACGGCCGCCGCCACCGGCACGCACAAGGCAACAAGCACGCCCACCACGGACAGGCCGGAGATGCCCGAGCCATACATCCACCCGATGCCTGCGCCCGCCAATGCAATCGCGCACCAGGTGCGCGGCGCGATGTGGTGGCCGATGAAGGCGCGCGCCAGCAATGCCGTGAGCAGCGGTCCGATGGCCATGGTGACCAATACGCTGGCCACTGGGATGAGCAATATGGCGATCATGAAGGCCGTGAACATCACGCTCCAGCACACTCCAGAGATCCACACCGCCCGCCCCCCGCGCCGCAGATTGGCCAGCAACGCCCTGCCCTGCAGCACCGGCAGGATCACGCACAGCGACAGCAGCATGAAAAAGCTGCGCCAGAAGGTCACTTCAAAGCTGCGCGCCTGGTCCAGATGGCGCGTGACGACGCCCGCGATGGACCACATGAAGGTGACGGCCACCATCAGCCAGACCGCCCGCGCGTGGCCGGGCAAGGCATTCGCGGTCATCGCTGTCTCCTCCCTGTGGATTTCTTGTGTCGTCGGCATGTGCTACCCACGCATGCCGTGAGCCCCGCATGGTAGCGGCTGGCGCCATACCGCGCTGCCTCAGATGCGCGAAGGGCGAACCCTCCTTGCGGATGGGCTCACCCTTCGTCGGCTCGCAGCGCCTTGGCTGCCGCAGCCAAGCCGGTTCAGGCAGAACAGGCCTTGCCGATCACGCGCCTTCGCGGCTGGCGCGCTTGCGCTCGTGCTCCTTGAGGTGGCGCTTGCGCAGGCGAATGCTCTTGGGCGTGATCTCCACCAGTTCATCGTCCTCGATGAACTCCACACCGTACTCCAGCGTGAGGTCGATCGGGGGCGTGATCTTGATCGCGTCTTCCTTACCGCTCACGCGGAAGTTGGTGAGCTGCTTGGTACGCGTGGCGTTCACCACCAGGTCGTTGTCGCGGTTGTGCACGCCGACGATCATGCCTTCGTACACCGGGTCGCCTGCCTTCACGAACATGCGGCCACGGTCGTCGAGCTTGCCCAGGGCGTAGGTAAAAATTTCACCATCGTCCATGGAAATCAGCACGCCGTTCTTGCGGCCGCCAATGTCGCCCTTATGCGGCTCATAGCTGTCGAAGATGTTGCTGATGAGGCCCGAGCCGCGCGTCAGGTTCAGAAATTCGTTGGTGAAACCGATCAGGCCACGGGCCGGGATGCGGTACTCCAGGCGCACGCGGCCACGGCCGTCGGGCTCCATGTTCACCAGTTCACCCTTGCGCTCGCCGAGGGCCTGCATCACACCGCCTTGGTGGCCTTCCTCGATATCAGCGGTCACCAGTTCGATAGGCTCGCAGCGCTCGCCGTCGATGTCGCGGTACACCACACGCGGCTTGGAGACGGCCAACTCGTAGCCTTCACGGCGCATTTCTTCCAGCAGGATGGTCAGGTGCAGTTCGCCGCGGCCGGACACCTCGAAGATGCCGTCCTCGTCGGTTTCCTTGACGCGCAGGGCCACGTTGGAACGCAGCTCCTTCTGCAGGCGGTCCCAGATCTGGCGGCTGGTCACGAATTTGCCTTCACGGCCCGCCAGCGGCGAGGTGTTCACGCAGAAGTTCATCGTCAGCGTGGGCTCGTCGATCTTCAGCATGGGCAGCGGCTGGGGGTTGGCGGGGTCGGTGAGGGTCTCGCCGATACCCACGTTCTCGATGCCGTTGATGAGCACGATCTCGCTGGGGCCGGCTTCGGTCACCTGCACGCGGTCAAGGCCCTGGAACTGGTGGATCTGGTTCACGCGGCCCTTGTAGCTGGCGCCATCCGGCCCTGCCATGACCAGCACATCCTGCCCGGCCTTGAGCGTACCCTGGGTGATACGGCCCACACCGATACGGCCGACGAACGTGGAATAGTCCAGCGCCGAAACCTGCATCTGCAGCGGCGCCGTGGCGTCGCCCTTCACGGACGGCACGTGCTTGAGGATGGTCTCGAACAGCGCCGACATGTCGGGACCCCACTGCTCACCAGGGTTGCCCTGTTCCAGCGCGCTCCAGCCGTTGATGCCCGAGGCATAGACCACGGGAAAGTCCAATTGCTCGTCGGTGGCGCCCAGCTTGTCGAACAGGTCGAAAGCGGCGTTCACCACGTAGTCGGGGCGCGCGCCGGGCTTGTCCACCTTGTTGACCACCACGATGGGCTTGAGGCCCAGCGCCAGCGCCTTCTTGGTCACGAAGCGCGTCTGGGGCATGGGGCCTTCCTGCGCGTCGATCAGCAGCACCACGCCGTCCACCATCGACAGGGCACGCTCCACCTCGCCGCCGAAGTCCGCGTGGCCGGGCGTGTCCAGGATGTTGATGTGCGTGCCGTTCCAGCTCACGGCGCAGTTCTTCGCCAGGATGGTGATGCCGCGCTCGCGCTCGATGGCGTTGCTGTCCATCACGGTGTCCACGACCTTCTCGTGCTCGGCGAAGGTGCCGGACTGGCGCAGCAGTTGGTCCACCATCGTGGTCTTGCCATGGTCGACGTGAGCGATGATGGCGATGTTGCGGATTTGTTTGCTCATAGCGTAGTTGCTTCCAATGTGCCGCGTTCAGCCCGCGGCGAGCTCTCCAGAATCTGTTGAATTTCAAGGGGGCTGAGCAGCCGGTCTGGAATCAGCTCTCCTCCCCGCACATGCCCGACCCCCAGCAGCACGCGCGGGCGCGCCCCGAACACGGCCACGGCGGGCGCGTCGGGCCAGGGGCCGCGCCGGCGCATGCCCGAGAGGAAACGCCCGGCATTGTCATCGTCCAGCGTGACAGCCGTGTGCTGCGCCAGCAAGGTCTCCACCGGGTGCACGCAGGCCATGCGCGCATCCTCGTCCATGGCCTGCAGCGCCTCCAGCGTCACGCAGCGCTCCACGCCGATACCGCCCGTGTCGATACGGCGCAGGAACGTGAGATGCGCGCCGCAGCCCAGCGCCTGGCCGATGTCTTCGCCCAGGGTGCGGATGTAGGTACCTTTGCTGCAGGTCACTACTATTTTAATAGCTGGTTGCGCTTGCTCCGTATGCGTTAGCGCCAGTTTCAATGCATGGATCGTGACATCACGCGCCTCGCGCTCCACGGCAATGCCGGCACGCGCGTACTCGTACAGCGCCTTGCCGTCTTTCTTGAGCGCGCTGTGCATGGGCGGCACCTGGCGGATGGGGCCGGTGAACTGCGCCTGCACCGCCGCCAGCCGCTCGGGCGTGAGCATGGCCGGATCGACCGCGCACTGCGCCAGCACCTGACCCTCGGCGTCACCGGTGCTTGTGGTGGTACCCAACAATGCGACGGCTTCATAGGTCTTGGGCGCTTCCAGCTGCAACTGGCTGAACTTGGTGGCGGCACCAAAGCACAGCGGCAGCACGCCACTGGCCAGCGGGTCCAGCGTGCCCGTGTGGCCAGCCTTCTCGGCGCGCAGCAGCCACTTCACCTTCTGCAAGGCGTCATTGCTGGACAGGCCCAGGGGTTTGTCGAGCAGCAGCACTCCGTGCACCGGGCGCCGCTGCACCCGGATGCGGGGAGCGCGTTCGGTCATGCTGCGTCGTCGTCTTTGGAACGAGAGGCCACCGCACGCGCGATCAGCGCATTCATGTCGGCCGCCTTCTCGGTGGTGCGGTCGTACACGAAGTGCAGCGTGGGCACGGTGTGGATGTGCAGGCGCTTGAACAGGCCGTTGCGTAGAAAGCCAGCCGCCTGGTTCAAGGCCTCCTCGGAGGCCTCACCATCACCGATGAGCACACTGAAGAACACCTTGGCGTGCGCATAGTCCGGCGTCACCTCGACCCCTTGCAGCGTCACCATGCCGATCCGCGGATCCTTGAGATCGCGGATCAGCTCGGTGAGGTCGCGCTGGATCTGATCCGCGACCTTGAAGCCGCGGTTGGGGGAAGATGATTTCTTGGCAGCCATGTCGTGCAGACCTTACAGCGTGCGTGCGATTTCCTTGATCTCGAAGAACTCCAGCTGATCACCTTCCTTGATGTCGTTGTAGTTCTTGAGCTTGATACCGCACTCGAAGCCTTCCTTGACTTCCTTGACGTCGTCCTTCATGCGGCGCACCGATTCCACATCGCCCGTGTAGATGACGATGTTGTCGCGCAGCAGGCGGAACTTGCAGTTGCGCGTGACCTGGCCCGACGTGATGTACGAACCCGCCACGGTACCGATCTTGGAGGCCACGAACACGGTACGGATCTCGGCCGTGCCGATGGCTTCTTCGCGCTGTTCGGGCGCCAGCATGCCGGACATCGCTGCCTTCACTTCATCCACGGCGTCGTAGATGATGTTGTAGTAGCGGATGTCCACGTCGTTGCCTTCGGCCGTCTTGCGGGCCTGCGCATCGGCGCGCACGTTGAAGCCAATAACGATGGCCTTGGAGGCGATCGCCAGGTTGACGTCCGACTCGCTGATGCCGCCCACGCCGGAGTACACGATCTGCACGCGGATCTCTTCGGTGGAGAGCTTGAGCAGCGAAGCCGCCAGCGCCTCCTGGGAGCCCTGCACGTCCGCCTTGATGATCAGCGGCAGGGTCTGCACCTCGCCCGCCCCCATCTCGGCAAACATGTTCTCCAGCTTGGCCGCTTGCTGCTTGGCCAGCTTGGTGTTGCGGAACTTGCCAGCGCGGTACGTCGCAATCTCGCGGGCGCGGCGTTCGTCCTGCAGCACCATGAAGTCGTCGCCCGCCTGGGGCACTTCGTTCAGGCCTTGGATCTCCACCGGGATCGACGGGCCGGCTTCCTTGGTCTGCTTGCCGTCTTCGTCCAGCATGGCGCGCACGCGGCCGAAAGTCTGGCCTGCCAGCACCACATCACCCACCTTGAGCGTACCGGACTGCACCAGCACGGTGGCCACGGACCCGCGGCCCTTGTCCAACTGGGCCTCGATGACGATACCCTTGGCAGCCGCATCGACGGGAGCCTTGAGTTCCAGCACCTCGGCCTGCAGCAGCACCTGCTCCAGCAGAGCATCGATGCCCATGCCCGTCTTGGACGACACGGCCACGAATGGCGAATCGCCGCCGTATTCTTCAGGCACCACCTGCTCGCCCACCAGTTCCTGCTTGACGCGCTCGATGTTGGCCTCGGGCTTGTCTGCCTTGGTAAGCGCCACCACGATGGGAACACCAGCCGCCTTCGCGTGCTTGATGGCTTCCTTGGTCTGGGGCATCACGCCGTCGTCTGCCGCACACACCAGAATCACGATGTCGGTGGCCTGGGCGCCGCGCGCACGCATGGCCGTGAAGGCCTCGTGGCCCGGCGTGTCCAGGAACGTGACGATGCCGCGTGGCGTCTCCACATGGTAGGCGCCGATGTGCTGGGTAATGCCGCCAGCTTCGCCAGAGGCTACCTTGCTGCGCCGGATGTAGTCCAGCAGCGAGGTCTTGCCGTGGTCCACGTGGCCCATCACCGTCACCACGGGGGCGCGGGACAGTTGTTCGGCATCCTGGCTGGACACTTCCTCGGCGGTGAAGGCTTCCGGATCATCCAGAGCGGCCACCTTCGCGGTGTGGCCCATTTCCTCCACCACGATCATGGCGGTGTCCTGGTCCAGCGGCTGGTTGATGGTGACCATCTGGCCCATCTTCATGAGCGACTTGATCACTTCGGAAGCCTTGATGGCCATCTTGTGCGCCAACTCGGCCACCGTGATGGTCTCGGGCACATAGACCTCGAGCACGCGGAACTCTGTGGCTGCCTGCTGCTGGCGCTGGTCGTCGCGGTCATTGCCGCGGCGGCCGCGGGGGCCGCCACGCCAGTTGTTGCGACCCACGCCGCCACTGCTGTCGCCGCGGGTCTTGATTTCCTTCTTCTTGGTCGTGTCGTTGGCCCAGCTGGACGACAGCTTGGCCGACTTGACCTCCTTGCCCGCCCCGCCTGGCGCCGATGGCGCAGCGGTGCGCGCGCCCGTGCCGGAACCGGTGGCGGGTTTGTGCAGCGTACCCTTCTTGGCATCCCCGGAAGCTCCCGCCTTGGCGGCAGGCTTGGGTTCCTCGGGCTTCTTCGCCACGAGCACCTTCTTGGGGGCAGCCATCATTGCGCGAATGGCCTCGGCCTCGGCAAGCGCCTTGCGGCGGCGCTCGTCCAGGTCGGCCGCACGCGCGGTTTCTTCCGCCGCACGCGCCTTGGATTCTTCATCGGCCTTTGCCCGGGCATCGGCCTGCGCCTTCGCACGTTCTTCGGCCTCCACGGCAGCTTCGCGCTGCGCCTCGGCACGCTCCGCAGACTCCTGCGCCTTCTTTTCCGCCTGCTGGGCGGCATAGGCGGCAGCGCGTTCTTCGGCTTCGCGCTCGCGGCGCTCGCGCTCTTCACGCTCGCGGCGTGTCAAGGCCAACTCTTCCTCCTGGCGGCGAATCAGCTCTGCCTGACGGCGCGCCTCTTCCTCGCGGCGCACGAGCTCGAGATCCTCCGCCGAAGGAGCGGATTCAGTCGCATCGGAAGGCGCGTCGACACTGTCGTCACGCTTGATGAAAGTACGCTTCTTACGCACTTCGACCTGGATCGTGCGTGCCTTGCCAGAAGCGTCGGCCTGCTTGATCTCGCTGGTGGACTTCTTGACCAGGGTGATCTTTTTGCGGTCACCCCCCGCAGTGCCATGACTGGCCTGCAGGTGGGCCAGCAGCTTTTGCTTGTCGGCTTCGTTTAGAACGTCCGACGGCGACGCCTTGACCACACCGGCGGACTTCAGCTGGTCCAGCAAGGTTTCAGGCGATTTCTTGAGCTCTGCAGCGAACTCAGCAACAGTGTTACTCGACATATTGTGTTCGAACCTCCCTGACCCTTACTCTTGCCCCGAGAACCAGTGCTCGCGCGCCTTCATGATCAAGGCGGTCGCATCTTCGGCAGACTGGCCGGTCAGCTCGGTCAGTTCGTCAATGGCCAAATCGGCCAGGTCGTCACGCGTATGCACGCCGCCTTCCGCCAACTTGGCGATCAGTTCGGGCGTTAGACCTTCGAGGTCACGCAGGTCTTGCGATACGCTTTCCACGCTTTCTTCACGAACGATTTCCATGGTGAGCAGCGCATCCTTAGCGCGTGCGCGCAGCTCGTTCACCGTGTCCTCGTCAAAGCTCTCGATCTCCAGCATCTCCTGCAGCGGCACATAGGCCACTTCCTCGAGGCTGGCAAAGCCCTCCTCGATCAGGATGTTGGCGATCTCCTCATCCACATCCAGCTTCTCCATGAACAGGCGACGCGCAGCATCGGTTTCATTGGCCTGCTTCTGCGCGGATTCGGCCGCATCCATGATGTTGATCTTCCAGCCCGTGAGGTCGGACGCCAGGCGCACGTTCTGGCCGCCGCGCCCGATGGCGATGGCGAGGTTTTCCTCATCCACCACGACGTCCATGGCGTGCTTCTCTTCGTCGACCACGATGGAAGTCACGTTGGCCGGAGCAAGCGCGCCGATCACGAACTGCGCGGGGTCGTCGGACCACAGCACGATGTCCACGCGCTCCCCCGCCAGCTCGTTGGTCACGGCGTTCACACGCGTTCCGCGCACGCCAACGCAGGTGCCGATGGGGTCCACGCGCTTGTCATGGCTGAGCACAGCGATCTTCGCGCGGCTGCCGGGGTCACGTGCACAGCTTTTGATCTCCAGCAGGCCCTGCTCGATCTCGGGCACCTCGTTGCGGAACAACTCGATCATGAACTCCGGCGCGGAGCGCGAGAGGATGATGGGCGCTCCGCGCAGCGTGAGGTCCACCTCCATGATCATGGCGCGCACACGGTCCCCATTGCGCAGGTTTTCCTTCGGGATCATCTCGCCGCGACGCAGGCGCCCTTCCACCCGGCCGCTCTCGACGATGATGTCGCCCTTGTCCATGCGTTTCACCGTGCCGGTGAAAATTTTCTCGCCGCGTGACATGAAATCGTTGAGCAGCATCTCGCGTTCGGCATCGCGGATCTTTTGCAGGATCACCTGCTTGGCCGCCATGGCCCCGATGCGGCCGATCGGTACCGACTCGACGGCTTCCTCGATGTACTCCCCCACCTCGATATCGGCCACCCGTTCGCGGGCATCCATCAGCAGCTCTTCTGCGTCGGGGTTCTGCAATCCGGCATCGTCGGGCACCACCAGCCAACGACGGAAAGTCTCGTATTCGCCGCTGTCGCGATCAATCGACACGCGGATGTCCACTTCACCCTGGTAGAGCTTCTTCGTGGCCTGTGCCAGAGCAGACTCCACAGCGCCCAGGACCACATCGCGCTCCACGTTCTTTTCGCGCGAAATGGCTTCTACCAACATCAACAACTCGCGATTCATGCGACGGCTCTCCTGTTTCTCAATTCCTGACGAACTGCCCGCTCAGAGAACAGTCCGGTTATGCAACCTTCAGCCCGGCTCCCCAGGCTTGGTCCCTCGTCCTTTGAAATCCACGATCGGCGCAAGCCGCGCCTCGCGCAACTCATCCAAAGTGAAACCAAGGGCCTGCAAAGGCGCTGGCACGCGCTTCTTGCTGATGCGCTGCCCCGGCTTCACGGGCGGCTCATCGCTCCAGACAATCTGCCAACCGCCCGAATCGGCACGCTCGAGCGTTCCCCGGAATTTCTTGCGGTTGGCATGCACTTGCCCTCCCGCCGCAGCGCCCATGGGCTGCTTGAGGGTGATGTCGATCACCTCGCCCTCGAAACGCTTGAAGTCCGCCTCGTTGCGCAACAAGCGATCGATCCCAGGGGATGAGACTTCCAACCGCGTGTAGTCCACCCCCTCCACCTCCAGCGCGAACTGCAGCTGACGGGTGACCTTTTCACAATCCTCTACGGTAATGAATTGCTCGACGCCTACGGCAGCGGACACCTCATCCGTGGGCGCCACCCAAACCAGGTCAATGGTAATGCGCAGCAACCCTCCGGCGGAGCGCTCAATCTCCACCAGGTCATAGCCCAGCCCGGCCACGGTTTGTTCTACGATTTGCTGCAGTGCCACGTGCGTGCGCTCTATCCAATTCCAAGTGAAGGCCCCGCCGGGGCCGGCAAGGCTGCAAAAACCAAAAATCAAACGCCCAAAAAAAAAGGGCGGTAAGTACCCGCCCGTTTTGGTCGTGAAGCCAGTATTGTAGCCAATATGCGAGCCACCTGCAAAGACCAAAGGCACGTATCTTGCATTCGGGCGGGAATCAACCCTGGCGGCTTGACCGTATTCTTTCAAAAAGGTCCTGCGCTGCGCTGTCCATCGTGGCTACTTGGGAAGCCTGCTGCAAGCTTTGAAGCATGCGCCCCAACACTGTGGCCTGAGGCAATAGGGGCCCCAGAAACCGTGCAGCCCTCCCATCGGCAATCAAGACAGTAGGAAAAGTCTCTACATCCAGGTCGCCGACCACTTCTTCCTCATCCTCCACATCCACCCATTCAAAGCGCATTTGCGGCCAAGCGCGCGCAGTTTGGTCGAAGGCTTGACGGTATTCACGGCATACACCGCACCATTGTGCGCACAGACACACAACCCACCACTGCGGCGTTGCGCTGGCATGTGAAGCAACATCGGGCAAAAAGGCTTCGGAGCCCATGAGAAGTTCCTTAAGAATCACGCCCCTCACGGGCCCGATGGACATCGATCGTATCGACCCTGGAAGCCGCATTACCCCAGGCGTTGCGAATATATGAAAGCACATCCGCCACTTCTGCGTCACTCAAACGCTGCAGGAATGGCGGCATGCCATGGGGTTGCGGATTACCGCCGGTGGCTGGCAGATACCCGCCCCGCAGCACCATATGCACCAGATTGACAGGATTTTCCAGCATCACCGCCCGGTTGCCTGCCAGCGGAGGAAAGGCCTCAGGATCGCCCTGGCCCTCGCCTCCATGGCACTGCACGCATTGACGCTCGTACGTGGCCCGCCCACGCTGCATCGACGCAGGTGAAGGGGGCCGCCGAGGCGCGGCGACCTTGTCCGTTGGCGGCAGCGCTTGCAGATAGTCCGCCATCGCTTGCAGATCGGCATCGCTCAAATACTGAAGGCTGTGGTAGACCACCTCCGCCATGGGGCCGGATACCGCGGCCCGGGGTGAGCGCCCCGCCCCCAGAAGCATGACCACATCCTGCCTGGGCCATTCCGCCACACCTCCTTCATTCGAGGTGTTGAGCGCTGGGGCGTACCAGCCTGCCGCCATCCCCCCGCTCAAACGCCCGTCTGTAGATACCGCCCCCATCGCGTTGCGCGGCGAATGGCATGCAGCACAGTGCCCGAGCCCCTGCACGAGATAGGCGCCTCGATTCCATTCCGCAGAGCGGGACGTTACGGGCTCGAATACACCAGGCCGAAAATACAACGCTCGCCACACTGCCAATGCCGCTTGGGTATTGAACGGGAAGCGCATGCGCGACGGCACGCTGGGTTGCACCACCGGCGGCAAGCTTTGCAAGAAGGCAAAGATGGCATCCGAGTCTTCACGGGTGACGCGCGTATAGCTGGGATAAGGAAAGGCCGGCGAAAGCAGCCTGCCATCGCGCGAACGGCCATTGTGCAGGGCACGCCAGAATTCCGATGCAGACCACGCTCCGATACCCGTTTCCCGGTCGGGTGTAAGGTTGGGGGCGTAAATCACGCCAAAAGGCGTCTCTATCCCACGGCCCCCTGCGAATGCCACGCCTCCCTGCCTGGTGTGGCAGGCGAGGCAGTTACCAGCACGTGCCAAGTACCGGCCTCTGGCAATGTCGAGAGAGGCCGTGGTGGTCACGCGTTCGGCGTGCGGCAGCGGAGCCTCATCCACCCGGTTCAATACCCAGATCCCTCCCGCAACCAGCGCTACGGAAAGCCCCGCCGTCGCAAGCCTTTTGCGCCAAGCACTCATTGCACCTGCTCCGCGCCAGCCTGCAACGCCGGAGAACCCATGCCGCCACAAGGTATTGGCAGCGGCGCCTTGAATGCCGGCGCCGGTGTGAACCTTGAGGGAACAGGACGGGAGGACAGCCACGCCGCGATGGAACTTACATCGTCAGCGGTCAGTTTGCCGGCGATGCGCGCCATGCAATCTGGCGCATGGGCGCGCCGCAGACCGGTCTGCCAGGCCCCCAACTGGGCGCTCACATAATCGCGAGACAGTCCCAGCAACCCTGGAATGAAAGGCGCGACGCCCGCCAGAGTATCGCCATGGCACTGCACGCAGGCCGGCAATTGGCGGCTCGCATCCCCCCACCGCACAAGCCTCTCTCCCTGCGCCAGTGTGGCTGCTGATACAGCTGCAGCTACCGGTGGCGCATAGGGCAGGTCCAGTCTTGCGAAGTAGTCCGCCATCTCCTGGAGATAGTCATCCGTCAGATGCTGCAGCAAGTACGCCATCTGCGGATAGCTGCGCCGGCCATCCCGGAAATTGAGCAGTTGGTTGTGCAGATATCCCGCCGGCTTTCCCGCGATGCGAGGGAAATAACCGTCAGGAGTAGCACGCCCCTGCTTGCCATGGCACGCAGTGCAGGCCTGCACACGCGGCGCCATATCCACGGCCGGCGCGGCGGCCACCGAGGCAGCGAGCAGCATGCACAGCGCCCCTGCCGCGTGCAGCAAGGCGCGTATGAATTTCTCAGCCACGCCCGACAAAAGGCATTTTGGTCGCCATGACGGTATGGAACAACACATTGGCCTCCAGCGGAAGATTGGCCATGTAAAGCACGGACCGCCCCACGATGTCCACGTCCATCAGAGGTTCCGCCGCAATCTGGCCATTGGCCTGTTGCACGCCCTGCGTCATGCGCTGGGCCAGCTCGGTCTGGGCGTTCCCGACATCGATTTGTCCCACCGCAATATCGTACTTGCGCCCATCGAGAGCCGCTGTCTTTGTCAGGCCCATCACCGCATGCTTGGTGGCGGTGTAGGCGATGGAGTTGGGCCGCGGGGCGTGCGCTGAAATCGAGCCGTTATTGATGATGCGCCCGCCCCGTGGCGACTGCGTCTTCATGACCCGAAAAGCGTTCTGCATGCAAAAGAACATGCCATTGAGGTTGACGTCGACCACCTGCCGCCACTGCTCCACCGCCAGATCCTCCAGCGGCACGGCGGGAGCACTCACGCCCGCATTGTTAAACAACAGATCCACGCGCCCGAACTGAAGCACAGCCCGGTCAAACAGCGTGCGCACCGCAGCGGGGTCGGACACATCGGTGGGAACGGCGAGCGCACGCACCCCACCCTCTGATTCGCCCACGACCTCCTGCAATAGCGACTCACGCCGCCCAGCGAGAACAACGCTCCATCCATCGCGCAGCAGCGCCAAAGCCGCCGCCTTGCCAATCCCTGACCCAGCCCCCGTAACGATGGCCACCTTCGATGCTTTAACCATATGCGACGCTTGTCTCCTGTCCTTCTTACCCATCAATCTACTCAACCGCGGGATTTGCGGCCCTTAGAAGGGTTCTTGCCACCTGCCGCTTTTTTGCCGGCCAAGGCCTGCTTATGCGGGCGCCGCCGGCTCCCCTCCTCTCTGCTTTCCCGGGCCGTGGGCACCGAGGCGGATCGACCATCCAAGGCCGCTGCCGAGGAACCGCGTTTCGCGCCATCCCTGGACTTGGGGCCTTTGGTGGAGAAACCGTCGCCGGCTTCGTGCACCAGCCGGAAGTCGATCTTGCGGCCATCGAGGTCGACGCGGCTGACCTGAACACGCACGCGTGCACCAATCGCATAGCGGATACCCGTGCGCTCCCCCCGCAGTTCTTGCCGCGCCTCATCGAACTTGAAGTACTCCCCACCCAGTTCCGTGATGTGCACCAACCCTTCCACATAGAGGGCATCAAGCGTCACGAAGATGCCGAAGCTCGTCACCGCGCTGACGACACCGCTGTACTCCTCACCCAGATGCTCACGCATGTACTGGCACTTGAGCCATGCTTCCACGTCACGACTGGCCTCGTCCGCACGGCGTTCGTTCGCACTGCAGTGCAGTCCCGCGGCCTCCCACGCCTGCGTCTCCCGGACGCTGATAACGCCACCCGTCTTGGAAGGGCGTGCAGAGGATTCCCCCCCCTTGGAAGCCAGACGCTTGGCCAGCTTGAACTGAGCCTCCCCCGGCGTCGGCAGCGCGGGCAGCACATATTTGGTGCCGCTCAAGATGGACTTGATCACGCGATGCACCAGCAGATCCGGGTAGCGGCGAATAGGACTGGTGAAGTGTGTATAGGCTTCGAATGCCAAACCGAAGTGACCGCTGTTGACAGGCGTGTAGATCGCCTGCTGCATCGAACGCAGCAGCATGGTGTGGATCTGCTGCGCATCCACCCGGTCCTTGGTGGCCTCGGCAATCGCCTGGAATTCTGCCGGCCGCGGGTCGTCCCCGATCGACATGCCAACACCCATGGCTTTGAGATATGCACGCAGGATCTCTTGCTTCTCCGGCGTAGGCCCCTCATGAACGCGATACAGCCCCGCCCGGCCGGCATGACCGATGAAATCGGCGCTGCAGACGTTGGCGGCGAGCATCGCCTCCTCAATCAGGCGGTGCGCCTCGGTGCGTACACGCGGGACGATTTTCTCGATACGGCCATTGTCATCACAGACGATTTGCGTCTCGGTCGTCTCGAAGTCCACGGCGCCGCGCGCCTGCCGCGCGGCCAGCAATGCGCGGTAGACCTCGTAGAGGTTGAGCAGGTTGCCCACGCGCTCTTGATGCTTCAGCGCTTCCGGGCCGCGCGTATTGGCCAGCACCGCAGCCACCTCGGTATAGGTAAGCCGCGCGTGGCTGAGCATGACCGCAGGATAGAACTGATAGGCGTGAATTTCACCTTTGGCGGTAACCATCATGTCGCACACCATGCACAGGCGCTCGACATGGGGGTTCAGCGAGCACAGCCCGTTGGAGAGTTTCTCCGGCAGCATGGGGATAACGCGCCGCGGGAAATAAACGCTGGTCGCCCGGTCATAGGCGTCAATATCGATGGCGTTGCCTGTCTCCACATAGTGGCTCACGTCCGCGATGGCCACGAGCAGGCGCCACCCCTTGGCGCGCCCGATCTTGGCGGGTTCGCAATACACCGCGTCGTCGAAGTCGCGCGCGTCTTCACCATCGATGGTGACCAGGGGGACATCTGTCAGATCAACGCGTCGACGCTTGTCCTGAGCGCGCACCTTGTCCGGCAGCGCCTTCGCCTGGTCAAGGCACGCTTCGGAGAATTCGTGCGGAACCCCGTATTTGCGCACGGCAATTTCCACCTCCATCCCGGGGTCGTCTACCTCCCCCAGCACTTCGACCACCCGTCCCACGGGTTGCCCAAACAAAGCCGGCGGCTCGGTCAGTTCCACCACCACGACCTGTCCCGTCGCAGCAGCCCCCGTGGCACCCTTGGGAATCAGCACGTCCTGGCCGTACCGTTTGTCCTCAGGGGCGACCAGCCAGACACCGCTCTCCTGAAGAAGGCGCCCGATGATGGGTTGGGGCGGGCGCTCCAGAATCTCGACCACGCGGCCTTCAGGCCGGCCGCGCCGGTCCTGGCGCGCGATGCGCACGCGCACCCGGTCCTTGTGCAATACCGCCCGCATCTCATTGGCAGGAAGGTAGATGTCAGGCTGGCCGTCATCGCGCAGGACGAAGCCATGCCCGTCGCGGTGTCCCTGGACGGTGCCTTCGATCTCGTCCAGTGAAACTTTGGCGACGGATGATTCAGAGTGATTTTTTTTGATATACAATCTATGACTTTCCTGAAATGCCCAGGTGGCGGAATTGGTAGACGCACTAGTTTCAGGTACTAGCGAGTAACATCGTGGAGGTTCGAGTCCTCTCCTGGGCACCAAGTTTAACGAGAACCCGCCAGGGTTCTGACAGCAAAGGCCGCTTCATTTGAAGTGGCCTTTTTTGTTACCTGCGTCTCAACAATGTGGGCGTGTTGGAGCAGCGCAAGGGACACATAAAATTTTTGGAAATGCCGTTCAGGCGATCAAAAAGGCTCCTATAATCAGAGCTTCCCTGAAATGCCCAGGTGGCGGAATTGGTAGACGCACTAGTTTCAGGTACTAGCGAGTAACATCGTGGAGGTTCGAGTCCTCTCCTGGGCACCAAAGACAAGCAAAAGCCGCTGATTTTTTCAGCGGCTTTTTTGTTTGTAACGCCCCTGCAGGCCCCAGATTCACTGCTGGCACAGCGAGCCACAGAAAAAACCATTACCGGAGGAGCATGATGAAGCGACCAACTTTCGCCCTGCTGGGACTATTGCTCACACTGAGCGCCCCGCATGCCCTGGCCCAAGATGCCGTGATCGGCCGATATGGCCATCATGTGTATGTGATGGTGCCGACCGACAAGGCAGGCAACCGCGCCTATGTGCAGCGCGCCGCGGCGAATGCCTGCGAAGGCAAGAGCCTGTGCCATGCGTCCGTGTGGGCCGAGAGCCTGGACCGCCCCGAAGGCGCGCCGCCCCATCCGCGCTACGAAGAGAACAAGCTGGCGGCATTCCAACGCAACCGCAACGCCGGCGTGGAAGCAAGCCACTCGATCAATTGCCGGCTGTTCGCGCGCGACATCAATGTGCCCTGTCTCGCGGGCACTGAGTAGGCTCTCCCACCGATTCGCCCTACCGCCGGCGGACGCGCGGCCAGGCCCGTGAACGCCTCAGCCAGCCGAGTCGCGCGCCGCAGCGCTGGCATGGAGGCAGATGGCCGCGGCGGCCCCCACGTTGAGCGACTCCTCGCCCCCAGGCTGGGCAATGCGGATGTGGCGCCGCGCACGCTGCTGCAGGGCGGGCGAGACGCCCTGCCCTTCGTGGCCCATGATCCAGCCACACGGCCAGGGCAAGGCTGCGCGATGGAGGAAGTCGCCCTCGTGCGAGCTGGTTGCCAGCAACGGGACCTCTAGCCGGTCGATGTCTGCGGGCGCCAACCCCTCGACCAGCCGCAGGGCGAAATGGGCGCCCATGCCCGCGCGCAGCACCTTGCCACTCCAGAGCGCTGCGGTGCCTTTCAGCGCCGCCACTTGCGTGAACCCGAATGCCGATGCGCTGCGCAGGATGGAGCCCACGTTACCCGCATCCTGCAGGCGATCGAGCACGACAGTCGGCATCCTGCCGTCCAACCCCTCCGCTTCAGGCAGCGGCAACACAAAACCCATGGGCGCCGGAGATTCCAGAGCGCTGATGTCACTCCAGAGCACATCAGCGATCACTACATTTTTCGTAGCTGCTCGCGCATATTCAGCGAGCGCTTGGGGCCAAAATGACTCCGAAAACACCGCTATCGCTGGCTTTTGTCCACGCGCCAGCGCGGCGCTGCACAGATGATCTCCCTCCAGCCACACACGGCCCTGCTTGCGGTATGCGGAACTGTCCTGCGACAGGCGGCGCAACTCCTTGAGCAGTGCGTTGTCGCGCGATTGGATGAAAGCAGGCGTGGCGTGCATAGGAAACGCAAAGGGGGATAGCGATCAGACTCAGGCGGCGACGGGCGCCTGCAAGGCGCGCGCCACCGGCGCGAACGAGCGCCGGTGCTGGGGACAGGCCCCATGCACTTCCAGCGCGGCCAGGTGCTCTGCCGTGCCGTAGCCCTTATGGCCGGCAAAGCCATACACCGGGTATTGCTGGTGCAATTGCGCGCACCAGCGGTCGCGCGTGACCTTTGCAAGAATGGAGGCGGCTGAGATCGATGCGACCAGCGCATCGCCCTTGACGATGGCCTCCGCCGGAACGTCCAGCGGCGGCAAGCGATTGCCATCCACCAACACCCGCACCGGCTTCAGCCGCAGCCCCAGCACCGCACGGCGCATGGCCAGCATCGTGGCTTGCAGGATATTGTGTTGATCGATCTCCTCCACCGATGCTTCCGCAATGCTGCAGCACAGCGCCTTGGCACGGATCTCGTCGTAGAGTTTCTCGCGCCGTGCGGCCGTAAGCACCTTGGAGTCGGCCAGGCCAGCGATGGGCTGCAGGTCGTCCAGGATCACCGCAGCCGCCACCACGGGGCCGGCCAACGGCCCACGCCCGGCCTCATCCACGCCGGCGACGAGGCCGGGCGGATGCCAGTCCAGGGCGGCCTGCTCAAGCAAGGAGGTTCTGGATCGCATGGGCAGCCAGTCGCGGGGTATCGCGCTGCAGATCGTCGTGCAATGCCGTGAAGCGCTGTTCCAGCCGTTGGATACGGGCCGGATCCTGCAACCGCGCGTCCAGCCAGTCCTGGACCGCGGTGGCCAGTGCGTCGGGCGTGGCGGCGTCCTGCAACAGCTCGGGCACCACGAACTCCCTGCACAGGATGTTGGGCAAGCCCACCCAGGGCTGCAACTGCTTGCGGCGCATGAGGCGCCAACTGATCGGATGCATGTGGTAGGAGATGACCATCGGCCGCTTGAACAGCGCGGCCTCCAGCGTGGCGGTGCCACTGGCAATCAGCGTCACGTCGCAGGCCGCGAGCACCAGGTGCGATTGGCCCGTGACGATGGTCAGCGCATCCAGCACCCCGCATTCGCGCGCGATCTGCTCGATACGAGCCCTCAGGGCCGGCACCGCGGGTACTACTATTTTTATAGCTGGTCGCGCTTTTTTGATAAGCGCTGCAGCCTGAAAGAACGGCTTGGCAATGTAGGCCACCTCTGCCGAGCGACTGCCCGGCAGGATGGCCAGCACTTCATCGTGTACCGTCAGGCCCAGCTGTGCGCGCGCAGCCGCCTTGTCGGGCACCCGGGGGATGACACTGGCCAATGGGTGGCCGACATAGGTGGCGGCGATGCCCTGGCGCGCGAGCAGTTTCGGCTCAAACGGAAAGATGCACAGGACATGGTCCGCGCTGGAACGAATCTTCTCGACCCGATCGGCGCGCCACGCCCAGATCGAAGGGCAGACGAAGTGCACCGTCTTTATGCCGGCGGCACGCAGGTCCGCCTCCAACCCCAGGTTGAAATCGGGCGCATCCACGCCGATGAAGACGTCGGGCTTGTCCGCCAGCAATCTGGCACGCAGCTGCCGGCGGATCCGCAGAATGCCCAGCAGGCGCCGCACCAGCTCGACGCTGTAGCCGTGCACGGCCAGCCGTTCGCTGGGCCACCAGGCCTGAAAGCCCCGCTCCTGCATGCGCGGCCCGCCGATGCCCATACTGGCCACGGCGGGCCACCGCGCACGCAGGCCGTCCAGCAGCAGGCCGGCCAGCAGGTCGCCAGAGGTTTCGCCAGCCACCATTGCGACGCGGGGAGACTCAGCCACCATGGCGCCAGCGGCGTCTCAGCGCGCGATACCGCGCTGAGACGCGATCACGAAATCACGCAGCAGGGCGATATCGCCTTCCGCCTCGGGATGCGAATGCGGCACGTCGGCCATGGCCGACAGCGCGGCCTCCAGCGTGAGGCCCTGGCGGTACAGGAGGCGGTAGGCCTGCTTGATGCCCGCCATGCGCTGCACGGAAAAACCCCTCCGGCGCAGGCCTTCCAGGTTCAGCCCGCGCACGGCCAGCGGATTGCCGTCCACCATCATGAAGGGCGGAACATCTTGCGAGATGCGGCTGGCAAAGCCCGCCATGACGTGGGCGCCGATGCGTGAAAACTGGTGCACGCCGGTCAAGCCGCCGATGATGGCCTGGTCACCCACCTGCACATGTCCGGCCAGCGTGGCGTTGTTGGCCAGGATGGTCTGGTTGCCCACCACGCAGTCGTGCGCGATGTGCACATAGGCCATGATCCAGTTGTCGTCCCCGATGGAGGTGACGCCCCGGTCCTGCACGGTCCCGACGTTGAAGGTGCAGAACTCGCGGATCGTGTTGCGGTGGCCGATCTCCAAACGCGTGGGCTCGCCCGCGTATTTCTTGTCCTGCGGAGCTGCTCCCAGCGAACTGAACTGGAAGATGCGGTTGTCTTCGCCAATGCGCGTATGGCCCTCGATCACGCAGTGCGCGCCAATCGACGTGCGCGCGCCGATTTGCACGTGGGGGCCGATAACCGCATACGGCCCCACCGTAACAGTAGGGTCCAACTGCGCGGCCGCATCAACAAGGGCCGTGGAATGGATGTTGGGCGCCAAGCGAAATCCTCGGCCCGTCAGGCCACCGTGCGCATGGTGCACATGATCTCGGCCTCGCACGCGACGCTATCGCCCACGCGCGCGACGCCCTTGAACTTGTAGATGCCGCCCTTGATGCGATCCAGTTCCACGTCAAGGATGAGCTGATCGCCTGGCTCCACGGGGCGCTTGAAGCGCGCACCATCGATACCGACGAAGTAAAAGACCTTGTCGTCGCCCGGCGCCTCACCCATCATGTCGAACGACAGCAAGCCCGCCGCCTGCGCGAGTGCTTCGAGAATCAACACCCCCGGCATCACCGGGCGTGCGGGGAAGTGCCCCGTGAAAAACGGCTCGTTGATGGTCACGTTCTTGATGGCCAGGATGCGCTTGCCGCGTTCGAGCTCATTCACCCGATCCACCAGCAGGAACGGATAGCGGTGGGGCAGGAGTTTGAGAATTTGGTGGATATCCATCATTTTTCTGTGAGCGGCCTAGCCGTCTTTTCGTGTTTGTTCGAGAGCCTTGATGCGTTCACGCAGCCGGTACAGCTGCCGCAGCGTGGCCGCGTTCTTTTCCCACTTCGCATTGTCGTCCATGGGAAACACCCCGGTGTACTGCCCCGGTTGCGTGATCGAGTGCGTCACCACCGTGTTGGTGGAGATGTGCACATTGTCCGCCAACTGCAGGTGCCCCACGATGGACGCGGCCCCTGCAATCGTGCAGTGCGCGCCGATGCGGGTGCTGCCCGCCACCGCGGAACAGCCCGCCATGGCGGTGTGGCGGCCGATGTGCACGTTGTGAGCGATCTGGATCAGGTTGTCGAGCTTGACGCCGTCTTCGATGACCGTGTCGTCGAGCGCTCCGCGGTCGATGCAGGTGTTCGCACCGATCTCCACATCGTTGCCGATGCGCACCGCGCCCAGTTGCTCGATCTTGATCCATTCGCCGCGCTGCTGCGCAAAGCCGAAGCCGTCCGCCCCGATGACCACGCCAGGGTGCAGGATGCAGCGCTCGCCAACCGTGCAACGCTCGCCGACCGTCACCCGCGACTTGAGCACCGTGTGCGCTCCAATCACTGCGCCGCGCTCGACCACGCACAGGGGACCGATCGAGGCTGTCGGGGCCACCCGGGCTTGCGGATCGACTACGGCGCTGGGGTGGATGCCCGCAGGCGCACCTTGGCCATGCGCGCGCACCCACAGCTGCGTCACGTGTGCAAAGTACGTGTAGGGCTGCTCCGCAACGATGCAAGCGCCGCGCTCCAAGGCTGCATTGCGCATCGCGGGGGCCACAATGACACAGGCCGCCTGGGAGGCGGCCAGTTGTGACTGGTAGCGCGGATTGCTCAGGAAGGACAGGTCGCCCGGGCCGGAGGATTCCAGCGGGGCGATGCGGAGGATTTCGGTATCCCTCTCCCCTCCTTCCAGGCTGCCCCCAAGTGCATCGACGATCTGCCCGAGTCGCAAGCTCACGCGCTACTGTCCCGTGCCGGTGCTTTACTTGCCGCCGTTGGCAGCGTTCATCGCCTTAATCACCTTGTCGGTGATGTCGTGCTTGGGATTGATGTAGACGGCCTCCTGCAGAATCACGTCGTACTTCTCCTGCTCGGCCACCTGCTTGACGACGCGGTTCGCGCGCTCGAGCACCTGGCCCAGTTCCTCGTTCTTGCGCGCGCCCAGGTCCTCCTGGAATTCGCGGCGCTTGCGCTGGAATTCGCGGTCCTGGTCCACCAACTGGCGTTGCCGTGCGGTGCGCTGGCTCTCGGCCATCGTGGGCGCCTCACGCTCAAACTTCTCGGTGGCGGACTTGAGCGAATTGCCCATGTCCACCAGTTCTTTCTCCCGGCGGGAGAACTCCTGCTCCAGCTTGGCCTGCGCCGCCTTAGCGGTGTTGGCTTCGCGGAAGATGCGGTCGGTATTCACAAAGCCGGCCCTGAACTCCTGTGCCTGTGCAGGCACGGCGGCAGCCAGGGAGCCCAACAGGACGACCAGGGGAATGTGGCGGGAAAGGGATTTCATTAGAAAGACGTTCCGATCTGGAATTGCAGTTTCTGGATTTTATCGCCGGCGAACTTGCGCACCGGTTGCGCGATGGCGATACGTAGCGGGCCCAGCGGGGAAATCCAGCTCAGGCCCAGACCAGCTGAGACGCGCATGTCGCCCAGCTCCCAGCTCTCATCCTCGCCGTACACGTTGCCCGCGTCCACGAAAGTGAACCAGCGCAGCGTGCGGTCGTTGCCGGCGCCGGGGAACGGCGCGATGAGTTCGGCATTCAGCGTGATCTTCTTGGGGCCGCCCAGCGACGCACCGGTCACGTCCCGCGGACCCAGTGTGCCCTGGTCGAAGCCGCGCACCGAGCCCAGGCCGCCGGAGTAGAAATTCTTGAACACCGGGAAGGGACGGCCATTCATGCCCTTGCCTAAGCCCAACTCACCGTTGAAGGCGATGGTGAACTGCTTGTTCAAGGGAATGTACTGCTGGTATTGGTAGTTGGCTCGCACATAGCGCGCATCGCCGGCCACGGACCATTCGGAGTTCAGGCGCTGGTACCGCCCGGAGTTCGGTGCCAACGCACTGTCACGGTCATCGCGCGACCAGCCAATGGTGAGCGGCACTGATAGGCTGGTTTCACCAAACTGCTGCGCATAGGCGAGGTAGGCGGCGGGGATATTGGTACCGGTCTTGATGCGCGTCTGCTCCACTCCCCCCCCGAAGAACACGGTGTCGGTCTCGCTGAAGGGTACGCCCAAGCGCACACTGGTGCCCGCGGTGACCAGCTCATAGTTGCCGCCCTGGTATTCGTAGGGCTTGGCCGTGCGGTAGTACACGTCGAAGGTACGGGAGATGCCATCCTGCGTGAAGTACGGATCGGTGGTGGAGAACACCAGCGTGCGACGGTACTTGCTGGTATTGACGTCCACGCCAAGGTAGTTGCCTGAACCGAAGACGTTCTCTTGCTTGATAGCAAACGACACCGAGACCTTCTCGGCGCTGGAAAAGCCCGCCCCCAGTTGCAGCGATCCCGTAGGCTTCTCGGCCACGTTCACCACCAGGTCCACCTGGTCGGGCGCGCCCGGCACCTCCTTGGTTTCCACATTCACCTCAGTGAAATAGCCCAGGCGGTCCACGCGGTCGCGCGACAGCTTGATCTTGTCGCCGTCGTACCAGGAGGCTTCAAACTGGCGGAATTCGCGGCGGATGACTTCGTCGCGGGTGCGGTTGTTGCCGCTCACGTTGATCCGGCGCACATAGGCGCGGCGCGAGGGCTCTGCACGCAGCACCAGGGCCACGCGGTTGTTCTCGCGGTCGATCTCGGGCACGGCCTCCACGCGCGCGAAGGCGAAGCCGAAGTTCCCGAAGTGGTCAGTGAAAGCCTTGGTGGTTTCGGCCACCTTGTCGGCGTTGTAGGGTTCGCCGGGGCGGATGGTGATGAGCGACTTGAACTCGTCGTCGCGGTCCAGGTAGTTGCCTTCCAACTTCACCCCTGAAACCACATAGCTCTGGCCCTCGTTCACGTTGACGGTGATCGAGATGTCCTGCTTGTCCGGCGAGATCGCCACCTGCGTGGACTCGATGCGGAACTCCAGGAAGCCGCGCGCCAGATAGTACGAGCGCAGCGTCTCCAGGTCAGCATTGAGCTTGGCGCGCGAATAGCGGTTGGATTTGGTGTACCAGCTCATCCAACCGCCCGTGTCCTGGTCGAACAGCCCCTTGAGCGTGGATTCGCTGAAGGCCTTGTTGCCGACGATGCGGATTTCCTTGATCTTGGCGGGCTCGCCCTCGGTGACGGTGAAGGTGAGGTTGACGCGGTTGCGCTCGATCGGCGTGACGGTGGTCACCACATCCGCGCCATACAGGCTGCGGTTGATGTACTGGCGCTTGAGTTCCTGCTCGGCGCGGTCGGCCAGGGCCTTGTCGAAGGGGCGCCCCTCGGTCAAACCCACGTCGCGCATGGCCTTCTTGAGGGTGTCCTTGTCGAACTCCTTGGTGCCGGCGAAATCCACGTCGGCAATGGTCGGGCGCTCTTCCACCACCACCACCAGCACGTTGCCGGAAGCCTCCAGGCGCACGTCCTTGAACAGGCCAAGGGCAAACAGCGCGCGGATGGCTGCTGCACCCTTGTCGTCGTTGTACTCGTCACCCACGCGCAGCGGCAACGACGCGAAGATGGTGCCCGGCTCCACACGTTGCAGGCCTTCCACACGGATGTCCTGCACCTTGAACGGCGCCAGCGCCCATGCGGCTTGGGAGGCAAAAACCATGGCTGCGAGGGCGGATGCCGTACGCACGCCCAGGCGATTGATATGTTTTCTCATGGATGAAGCTGGAGCCGACAGTGCAGCGCAACGGCGGCGAAAAGGTTAGCCAAAAAGCCGGGTGAGGTCGTTGAACAGGGCGATGGACATCATGAGGAGAAGCACCGCGACGCCTGTGCGCTGCAGCCGCTCCATCCAGGCTTCGGACACGCCCCGTCCCGTCACCCCCTCCCAAAGATAATACATCAGGTGCCCCCCATCCAATACGGGCAGCGGAAGCAGGTTCAGCACTCCCAGGCTCACGCTGATGAGTGCGAGGAAGCTGAGGTACTGGGTCAGCCCCATGCTGGCGGAACGGCCTGCGTAATCGGCGATGGTCAGCGGCCCGCTGAGGTTCTTGAGCGAAGCCTCACCGATCACCATGCGGCCCATCATGCGCAGCGTGAGGACCGACACCTCCCATGTGCGCACCGTGCCTTTCCAGAGCCCTTCCAAGGGGCCGTAATGCACGTTCACCATCTCGGGCGGCGCGCCCACATAGGCGCCGACGCGTCCCACGGCGCCGCCCGCCTCCTGCGCCACTTCGGGCGTGACTTCCAGGTCGCGCGGCTGACCGTCGCGCTCGATGCGCCAGACCTGCGTGAGCGGCTGGCCCGCCTGCACGGACGCGCGTATCAGCTCGCGCAGTTGCACGCCATCCACCACCGCCGCACTGCCCAGGCGCAGAACCACATCGCCAGCGCGCAGCCCCGCACGCGCAGCCGCGCCGCCTGGCACGACCTCGCCCAACACGGGACGCGTCCAGGGCGCGGTGATGCCGATGCGGCGATACAGCTGCACATCGGCCTCGCGCACGTCCAGCTGATCTATGCGCAACAGCACCTCGCGCGGCGTCGTTCCGCGCTCTGGCTGCAGCAGCAGCCGCACGTTCTGCCCGTCCAGCGCGCCACGCGTGAGCGTCCAGCGCAGATCTTCGAACGAGCGCACGGGCTCGAAATCGCCCTCGCCCAGCCCGGCGGACACCACCAGTTCGCCGCCGCGCAGGCCCGCCTGCTCGGCCACCGAGCCCGCTACAGGGCTGGCCAGGTAGGCCTTGGGCTCGTCCACGCCGCTCCAGTTGACGGCGGCATACAACAACACCGCCAGGAGCAGATTGGCCAGCGGCCCCGCGGCAACGATGGCGGCGCGCGAACGCAGGGGCTGGGTATTGAAGGCCAGGTGGCGTTCATGCGGCTCGACGGGCGCCTCGCGCTCGTCCAGCATGCGCACGTACCCTCCCAGCGGAAAGGCGCCGATGACGAATTCCGTGGGTGAACCCTTGGGCTGCCAACGCAGCAAAGGCTTGCCAAAGCCGACCGAGAAGCGGAGGACCTTGACACCGCAGGCCACCGCCACGCGGTAATGGCCGTACTCATGCACGGCGATCAGTACGCCCAACGCAACGATGAAGGCAACGACAGTCAGCAGCATGCCTGGGGTTTCCTACAAAAATCAGAGCGCCTGGCGCTTATCCACCAATGGTTTGAATATAAAAGGCACCTGTAACCCTTATGTGACAAGCGCAAAACGCTCACCTTTTAAGAGCATCCGTCACAGGCGCGCCATCAACTCCGCGGACCGCGCACGCGTGCGCGCATCCAGCGCCAGCAGTGCGTCCAGCGAGTCCGGGTTGGACGGTTCGACGGCTTCCAAAGTTGCAAGGTTGAGCGCATGGATCTGGTCGAAACGTATGCGCTGCTCCAGGAAAGCCGCCACTGCCACCTCGTTGGCTGCATTGAGCACGGCCGTGGTGCCGGGCGCCGCGCGCAACGCCTGCCAGGACAGGTGCAGGCCGGGAAAGCGCGTGGCATCCGCTTCTTCGAAGGTCAGCGCTGCCAGTTGCGTGAAATCCAGGGGTGCCGCGCCGCTTTCCACCCGCTCGGGCCAGGCCAGGCCACAGGCGATGGGCACGCGCATATCGGGCGTGCCCAACTGGGCAATGATGGACGCGTCCACGAACTGCACCATGGAGTGGATGATCTGCTGCGGGTGGATGACCACCTTGATCTGCTCGGGCGCCAGGTTGAACAGCCAGCGCGCCTCGATCACCTCCAGCGCCTTGTTCATCATCGTGGCCGAGTCGATGGAAATCTTGCGGCCCATCGAGAAGTTGGGATGCGCGCAGGCCTGCGCCGGTGTCACGTCGCGCAGCGTGGCCGGGTCGCGCGTGCGAAACGGCCCGCCCGACGCGGTGAGCAGCACGTGGTCCACGCGCCGCGGCCAGGTGGCGGGGTCTTCGGGCAGGCTCTGGAAGATGGCGGAATGCTCGCTGTCGATGGGCAGCAGCGTGGCGCCGCCTTCGCGCACCGCAGCCATGAACACCTCGCCCCCGACGACCAGCGCCTCCTTGTTGGCCAGCAGCAGGCGCTTGCCCGCACGCGCGGCCGCCAGGCACGGCGCCAGGCCCGCCGCGCCCACGATGGCCGCCATGACCGCGTCCACCTCTTCGTGCGAGGCAATGGCTTGCAGCGCATCGGGTGTTTGCAGCACCTCGGTGGGCAAGCCGCTCTGCTGCAGTTTGTCTGCCAGCTGGCGCGCATGCGCACTGCTGGCCATCACGGCATAGCGCGGACGGAACTGCGCGCATTGCGCCAGCATCAGGTCCACCTGCGTGGCCGCGCTCAGCGCAAAGACTTCGTAGAGATCGGGGTGGCGTGCCACCACGTCGAGGGTGCTGGTGCCGATGGATCCCGTGGAACCCAGCACCGTGAGACGTTGTTTCATGCGGATGCGAAATGAGAAAGCATCATGGCCAGGGGCAGCGTGGGCAGCAGCGCATCAATGCGGTCCAGTACGCCGCCGTGGCCGGGCAGCAGGCCGCTGCTGTCCTTGACACCGGCGCTGCGCTTGATGAGCGACTCCACCAGGTCGCCTACCACGCTCATGGCGGCCATGAACAATGCGCCAACGACCAGCAGCCATACGCCCTGGGCTGCCAGGCGTGAGTACAGGCTGGGCACGCTGGCCTGCCAGGCCCCATCGGCCGCAGTCCAGGCCGCGGCCAGCACCAGCACACCCAGCATGCCACCCCACACCCCTTCCCAGCTCTTGCCGGGGCTGATAGAGGGAGCCAGCTTGTTGCGCGTGAAGCGCAGGCCAAAAGCGCGGCCGGCAAAGTAGGCAAAGATATCGGCCGCCCACACCAGGGTCAGAACCGACAGAAGGTAATTGCCCCCCACCACGCGCGCCTGGGCCACGGCCAGCCAGGCCATCCACAGCGCCAGCACGCCGCCAGCCACGCGCAGCCCGCGCGGCAGCTGCGGCCAGCCGGCCACGCCGACGCGCAGCAAGGCGGCCCCACCCAGCACCCAGGCAGCGCCGCCCACCAGCCACAGCCAGGGCAGCGGCTGGTGCAGCCAGCCCGCGGCCCACCCGAGGCCGCACAGCACTACACACGCCGCCCCCAGGCCGATGCTGGCGCCGCCGCCGAGGCCGTTAAGCCGCCCCCATTCCCACGCCGCCGCAGCCATCATGACCAGCGTCACCACGGCAAAGGGCACGAACGAGGGATAGAACAATGCCGGCAACAGAATGGCCAGCAGGACCAACGCGGTGATGACACGTTGCTTGAGCATCCAGGCCCCTTCAGCGATGTGCGGTGGACGGAATCAGGCACGCAGCGAACCGGGCTGCTGCGCTTGTACCTGGTCGGAGGTTTGGCCAAAGCGGCGCTCGCGCGCCGCGAAGTCCGCGATGGCTTCATCCAGTGCGGCCTCGTCGAAATCGGGCCACAGGCGGTCACTGAAATACAGTTCGGTATAGGCGGCCTGCCACAGCAGGAAGTTGCTGATGCGCCGCTCGCCACCGGTTCGGATCAGCAGATCCGGATCGGGCACATGGGCCATGCCCATGGCGGCATGCAGGCTGGCCTCGGTGATGGGCTCGCCCCGCGCTGCAAGCGCAGCTGCGGCCTGCGTGATGTCCCAGCGGCCGCCGTAGTTGAAGCAGACATTGAGCACCAGGCGCTGGTTGCTTGCGGTGGCCGCCTCGGCACGCTGGAGCCCTTCGCGCACCTGCGCCGAAATGCCCGATTTTTCCCCCACGAAGTGCACCTGCACGCCATCCCGGGCCAGTTGCGGCACCTCACGTGTCAGCGCCTTGGCAAGCAGATCCATGAGACCGGACACCTCGTCCGCCGGACGGTTCCAGTTCTCGGAGGAAAACGCGAACACGGTAAGCACGCCCACGCCGCGTTGGACGCAAGCATGCACGCAGCGCCGCAGCGATTCCACGCCCTGCCGATGCCCCGCCAGGCGCGGCAGGAAGCGGCGCGTCGCCCAGCGGCCGTTGCCATCCATGACGATGGCAATGTGGTGGGGAATGGCTCCCTGCACGGTGGGCATGAATCCAGGATCGATCCGCAGAACCGGATCAGATCGCCATGATTTCCTGCTCCTTGGCCGCCACCAAGGCATCGATCTCTGCAATGTGCTTGTCGGTGGTTTTCTGCACATCGGCCTCGGCGCGCTTTTGATCGTCCTCGGAGGCGAGCTTGTCCTTGACCAGCTTCTTGACGCCCTCGTTGGCATCGCGGCGCAGGTTGCGGATGGCCACCTTGGCGCCCTCGCCTTCGCTGCGCGCCAGCTTGGTCATCTCCTTGCGGCGCTCTTCACTCATCGGCGGCATGGGCACGCGGATCAGGTCGCCCATGGAGGCCGGGTTCAGCCCCAGATCGCTTTCACGGATCGCCTTCTCGATCT
Source organism: Diaphorobacter sp. LI3 (assembly GCF_022807955.1). Lineage (NCBI taxonomy): Bacteria > Pseudomonadati > Pseudomonadota > Betaproteobacteria > Burkholderiales > Comamonadaceae > Diaphorobacter > Diaphorobacter sp. LI3. The sequence continues at coordinate 3,153,742 of NZ_CP094346.1, forward strand.
TGGCACCCATGTTCTTTTCCCAGGGCTGCACACTGATGGTGCGCGCGTCGAGCAATGCCACGTTGGCCACCTGGGACAACGGCACCATGGATCCGTAGTACTCGACATGGATCGTGTCGAGCAGCTGCGGGTTGGCGCGGCCGGTGCGGATCTTGGCCAGGTTGTTCTTGAAGGCGGCGATGGACTGGTCCATCTTCGCCTCGGTCGTCTTCTTGATGTCGGCAATCGTCATGTGTGGTTCCTCTGCAAGCGGGCAATCAGGCCAGGCGCGGCAAAGCCGTCAAGCGTACACCAACGTGCCTTCGTCTTCGCCCATCACCACGCGCTTCAGCGCGCCATGTTTCACGATGGAGAACACGCGGATCGGCAGCTTCTGGTCGCGGCACAGGGCAAAGGCCGTCGCGTCCAGGATGCCCAGGTTGCGGCTCATGGCCTCGTCGAACGTGAGCTTGGCATAGCGGGTGGCCGACGGGTCCTTCATCGGATCGGCCGTGTACACGCCGTCGACCTTGGTCGCCTTAAGCACCACCTCGGCGCCGATCTCGGCGCCGCGCAGCGCGGCGGCCGTGTCGGTGGTGAAGAACGGGTTGCCGGTTCCGGCGGCGAACACCACCACTTTGCCCTCTTCGAGGTACTGCAGCGCCTTGGGACGCACGTAGGGCTCCACCACCTGCTCGATGCCGATGGCGGACATCACGCGGGCCGTCAGCCCCTGCTTGTCCATGGCGTCCGCCAGGGCCAGCGCGTTCATCACGGTGGCCAGCATGCCCATGTAGTCGGCCGTGGCGCGGTCCATGCCCACGGACCCGCCCGCCACACCGCGGAAGATGTTGCCCCCGCCGATCACCACCGCCACTTGCACGCCCAGGCGGGTGACCTCGGCGATCTCCTCGACCATACGCACGATCGTGGCACGGTTGATGCCGAATGCGTCATCGCCCATGAGCGCCTCACCAGACAACTTGAGCAGGATGCGCTTGTGGGCTGGCGTGGCGAGGGTCATGGGCAATTCTCCGTAAGGCTGGACTGGGGGGATGAAGGGCGTGGGCGGCAGGCGCTATCAGGCGCCCGACTTGGCGGCAGCGACTTGCGCAGCCACCTCGGCGGCGAAATCGTCCACCTTCTTCTCGATGCCCTCGCCCACCACGTACAGGGTGAAGCCCTTCACCGTGGTGTTGGCGGCCTTGAGCATCTGGGCCACGGTCTGCTTGCCATCGGCGGCCTTCACGAAGACCTGGTCGGCCAGCGAGACTTCCTTGAGGTACTTCTGCACCGAGCCTTCGACCATCTTGGCGGCGATATCGGCCGGCTTGCCGGACTCGGCGGCCTTGCCCTCGGCCACGGCACGCTCCTTGGCGATCAGGTCGGCAGGCACGTCGGCGCTGGTCAGCGCCACGGGCTTCATGGCGGCCACATGCATGGCCACGTCCTTGGCGGCCACGGCATCGCCGTCGAACTCCACCACCACGCCGATGCGCGAGCCGTGCAGGTAGGCGGCCAGGTTGGAGCCGCTGAAACGCTTGAAACGACGGAAAGACATGTTCTCGCCGATCTTGCCGATCAGGCCCTTGCGCACATCTTCCAGGGTGGGGCCGAAGCCATCCTGCTCATAGGCCAATTGGCCCAGTGCTTCGATGTCCGCGGGGTTGTGCTCAGCGACCAGCTTGGCGGCGGCGTTGGCCATGGCGATGAAGCTGTCGTTCTTGGACACGAAGTCGGTTTCGCTGTTCACTTCGATCAGCGCACCCACGTTGCCGTTGATGAACGATGCCACCACGCCTTCGGCCGTCACGCGGGAAGCGGCCTTGCCGGCCTTGGTACCCAGCTTGACGCGCAGCAGCTCTTCGGCCTTGGCCATGTCGCCGTCGGCCTCGGTCAGGGCCTTCTTGCATTCCATCATGGGGGCATCGGTCTTGCCACGCAGTTCGGCAACCATGCTTGCGGTAATTGCAGCCATCGTGTTTCTCCAGTTCTTGAGTTCAGTTCGTTACAGGATCAGAAGCTAAAAAAAAGGGGGCTCACCAGGGGCCCCGCTTTTTTTGCGACGCATCGCGCGGCCCTTGACTTAGGCGGCGTTCTCGTCCACTTCCACGAATTCGTCGGAGCCTTCGGCAGCCACAGCCTTGGCCACTTCCGTCACGGCGTTGGCACGGCCTTCAAGGATAGCGTCGGCGATGCCGCGGGCGTACAGAGCCACAGCCTTGGCCGAGTCGTCATTACCGGGGATCACATAGTCGATACCCTCGGGCGAGTGGTTGGAATCCACCACACCGATCAGCGGGATGCCCAGCTTCTTGGCTTCGGACACGGCGATCTTGTGGTAGCCCACGTCGATCACGAAGATGGCGTCGGGCAGCGCAGCCATGTCCTGAATGCCCCCGATGTCCTTCTCGAGCTTTTCCAGCTCGCGCGAGAACATCAGCTGCTCCTTCTTGCTCATGGACTCCAGGCCGGCTTCCTGCTGTGCCTTCATGTCCTTCAGGCGCTTGATGGAGGTCTTGACGGTCTTGAAGTTGGTCAGCATGCCGCCCAGCCAGCGCTGATCGACATAGGGCACGCCAGCGCGCTGGGCCTGCTCGGCCACCAGTTCGCGGGCCTGGCGCTTGGTGCCGACCATCAGGATCGTTCCGCGGTTGGCAGCCAACTGCTTGGCGAACTTCTGCGCCTCCTGGAACATCGGCAGCGACTTTTCCAGGTTGATGATGTGAATCTTGTTGCGATGGCCGAAGATGAAGGGGGCCATCTTGGGGTTCCAGAAGCGCGTTTGGTGACCAAAGTGGACACCGGCTTCCAGCATTTCACGCATGGTGACGGACATGAGGTTTCTCCGAAGGTTGGGTCTAAAATCCAGCCTCAATACTTGCCCACTGAATCGCTCTTGCGTGGAACTTGCAGTCCCACGAGAGGGCAGAGGGCAACACCTTGAGAGGGCTGGTTTGCGATTAAGTTCTGCATGGTGCCTGGCAGCACGGCGGCGCGCAGCTCTCAGCAAAACCCAAAGATTCTAGCATATCCCCATGTTGGCTGACCTCGTCTCCACCCGCAGCCACGTAGCTGCCGGGCATAGCAGCGCACGCGATGAAATCGAGCGCTGCGTCGCCGCTGCCGAAGGGCCCACCTGCGCCCATGTGTTCCGCCAGACCAGCTTCGACCAGGCCCGCGCAGCAGCCGCCGTGCCCGGCGTGGAGCGTCTGTCGCTGGCGGGCCTTGCCGTCTCGGTCAAGGATCTGTTTGACATCCAGGGCATGACCACCGCCGCAGGCTCCACCGTGTTGCGGGATGCGCCGCCCGCGCCGGCCGACAGCCCGGCCGTGGCGCGCCTGCGCCGCGCGGGCGCAGCGTTCATCGGCCGCACGCACATGGTGGAGTTCGCCTTCTCCGGCGTAGGTGTGAATCCGCACTTCGGCACGCCCGCCGCATTTGACGCCCGCCACGGCGCGCTGCCCGGCCCCGCGCGGGTGTGCGGGGGCTCATCGTCGGGCGCCGGGGTGTCGGTGGCCACGGGCGCGGCCTTCATTGGCCTGGGCTCCGACACGGGCGGCTCGATCCGTATCCCGGCCGCGCTGAACGGCATCGTGGGTTTCAAGAACACCGCGCGCCTCGTGCCCACCGAAGGCGCCGTCCCCTTGTCCACGACGCTGGACACGGCCTGCGCACTCACCCGCACGGTGCGCGATGCCGTCGTGGCGCACGAGATCCTGGCGGCACGGCGCGTCACGCGCAGCCCCGCACCGCTGTCGGCCTGGCGGCTGGCGGTGCCCGCCACACTGTTCCTGGACGGACTGGACGCCACCGTGGCCCGCGCCTTCGCGCGCACGCTGTCACGCCTGCGCGCGGCCGGCGCCCAGATCACCGAGATTGCCCTGGCAGAAACCGCCCAGTTGGCCGATGTGAACGCCACCGGCGGGTTTTCCGCCGCCGAAAGCTACGCGTGGCACCGCACGCTGCTGGCACGGCACGGCAACGCCTACGACCCGCGCGTGAAGAGCCGCATCGAGCGCGGCGCTGGCATGTCCGCGGCCGACTACATCGATCTGCTGCACGCGCGGCGCGCCTGGATCGCGCGCATGCAGACCGCCATGGCCGACTTCGACGCCCTGCTCTCGCCCACCGTCCCCATCGTGGCGCCCCCCATCGCATCGGTCGCGCCGGGCAGCGAGCGCGACGCGGAGTTCTTCCGCGTCAACGGATTGCTGCTGCGCAACACCAGCGTGGTCAACATGCTGGACGGCTGCGCACTGTCCCTGCCGTGTCACGAAGCGGGCGAACTGCCCGTAGGCCTGATGGTGTGGCACGGCGCACTGCGCGACGACCCGGTGCTGAACATCGGCCTGCTGATCGAACAAGAACTACAAAAACAATAGCTACTAGCGCTTACCCTACGGGCGCTAGAGGCATATTTCGCTTCAATTTTCATGCACATCATCATCGTGGGCGCCGGCATCGTCGGCGCGGCCACTGCTTATGAACTGGCCGCGGACGGCCATCAGGTCACCGTGGTCGAGCAGCGCGGCGCCGCGGCAGAGGAGGCGAGCTTCGGCAGCTCCGGCCTGCTGGCGCCCTCGCTACTCATGCCGTGGGCGGTGCCGGGCCTGGGCGGGCCGCTCGGCCGCTGGCCTTGGAGCCGCGATGCCACGCTGCGCCTGGTACGCGGCGCCGGCATGGCAGGCCGGCACTGGCGCTGGCGCTGGTCCCAGGCGGGTCGCCGGCCCGAGACGGCGGCGCGGCTGGCCGCGCTGGAAGGTCTGGGCCGCTACAGCCTGGCACGCACGCGCGAACTCATCCACCAATTGGACGTGGACCTGGAAACCAGCCGCGGCACTCTGGTGCTGCTGCGCCGCCCCGAAGATGTGGAGCGCCTGCAGCCCGCGCTGAAGGTGCTGCGCGACGCGGGCGTGGGCCTGCGCGATGTGGATGCCGACACCGCGCGGCTCATCGAGCCCGGCCTGTCCACCGACGTGCCGCTGGCGGGCGCCGTGCATGTACCGGATGGCGAGTCCGGCAACTGCCGGCTGTTTGCGCAGATCCTACGCCACGCGGCGCAGGAGCGCGGCGCACAGTTCGTGTTCGGCGCGCATGTCCGCGCTCTCAGCGCATCGCCGCCCGGCGTCCACGTCGTAGGCGAAGCCGCCCCGCGTCAGGCCGACGCCGTGGTGCTGTGCGCCGGCGTGGCCAGCGCCGCGCTGCTGCGCCCGCTGGGGCGCCACCTGCCCCTGGAGGCCGTCCATGGCTACACCGTCAGCGCGCCGGTGCGCGAGGACAGCCATGCACCCCAGGGCTCTGTGATCGATCCGCTGCACCGCATCACCATCACCCGCCAGGGTCAGCGCGTGCGTGTGTCCGGCGGCGCCGAGATCGGGCACAGCAACGGCAGCCACCACGCGCCCACGCTGCAGACGCTCTACCTCGCGCTGTCGGGCTGGTTCCCGGGCGGCGCGCTCACCTCGTCCCCGCAAGTGCAGGTCTGGCGCGGCGCGCGCCCCACGCTGACCGATGGCGCCCCCGCCATCGGCGCGAGCGGTGTGTCCGGCCTGTGGATCAACACCGGCCACGGCGCTTGCGGCTGGGCCCAGGCCTGTGGCAGTGCCCGCGCCCTGGCGGACCTGATCGCCCAGCGCACCCCGGCGATTGACCTGCAGCCCTTTGCGCCGCAGCGCTTCTAGCGCGCTTCGCACGGCCCCCGCCCGGCGCCACAATGCCGGGCATGCAGCGCATCGCACCTGACCAGCCCCATCCCCTGTTCGACACCGCGGCCACGCGCCGCCTGGAGGCCAGCGCCGCCGCTGCCCTCGCGCCCCACACGCTGATGCAGCGCGCCGGCCAGGCCACGGCCCGGTTGGCGCTCGCGCTGGCTCCGCATGCGCGCACCTTCTGGTTCGCCTGTGGCGGCGGCAACAACGGCGGCGATGGGCTGGAGGCCGCCCTGCTGCTGCACCGCGGCGGCCACCCGGTCGTGGTGACCTGGCTGGGAACGCCCGAGACGGCGCCTGCCGACGCGCGCCAGTCCTGGCAGCGCGCACAAGAGGCAGGCGTGCCGTTCGCGGCTGAGCCGCCCTCCCTCGGTCCGCAGGACCTGTGCGTGGATGCGCTGCTGGGCATCGGCCTGAGCGCCGATCCGCGCCCCCGCAGGCCCGACGCGCGGCTGCTGCAATGGCTGGCCCGCATGCACGCCTGCGCGGCACCCACGCTGTGCGTGGACCTGCCCTCCGGCCTGGTAGCGGAATCAGGCCAGTACATCCCGGGGCTGGCGCCAGCCCATCCAGGTGCCACGGCGGCGCGCCACACGCTGAGCCTGCTCACGCTCAAGCCAGGCCTGTTCACCGGCCAGGGCCGCGACGCAGCGGGCAGCGTGTGGTTTGATGACCTGGGCGTGTCGGCAGCAACCGAAACCCCTTGCGCCTGGCTCGCCGGCCCCCCCGCCCCGGCAGTGCGCGCCCATGCCAGCCACAAGGGCAGCTACGGCGACGTGGCCGTCATCGGCGGCGAAGGCCTGCAGGCGCGCGGCATGGGCATGACCGGTGCAGCCCTTTTAGCCGCCAGCGCGGCGTTGCACGCCGGCGCGGGCCGCGTGATGGTGGCGCTGCTGGACGCCGGCGCACTCCCCGCCCTGCCGCAGCAGCCTGAACTGATGCTGCGCCGTTGTGACGCGCTGGCGCTGGACCACGCCACCGTGGTCTGCGGCTGTGGCGGCGGCGCGGCCGTGGCGGCCGTGCTGCCAGACGTCCTGCAGCAATCGACACGCCTGGTGCTGGACGCAGACGCGCTGAACGCCGTGGCCGCCGACCCCCATCTGCAGCATCTGCTGCGCGAGCGTGGCCGGCAGGGCCGCCCCACCGTGCTGACTCCGCACCCCCTGGAGGCCGCGCGCTTGCTGGCCGGCACCACGGCCGCCGTGCAGGCCGACCGCCTGGCCGCCGCGCGCACGCTGGCCGATCAGTACGGCTGCACCGTGCTGCTCAAGGGCTCGGGCAGCGTGATTGCCGCACCGGGGCGCACGTCCCTCATCAACCCCACGGGCAACGCACGCCTGGCCACGGGCGGCACCGGTGACGTGCTGGCCGGCCTGGTGGGAGCGCGCCTGGCCGCGGAGCCTGCACAGGCCGGTGCGGCATTTGCGGCGGCGGGCCGCGCCTGCTGGGAGCACGGCGCTACCGCCGACCGCTGGCCCGCCGGGAGGTCCCTCACCGCGGGAGCGCTCGCACGCGCACTGAACGCTGGTTGACCGCGCAGCGCGCCGCGCGGTCCAGCCGCCGGAGGGATTGCATCCAACGGTAACGGTGGTTTCCAAGCTGCGCATATCTACCTTGTCTTACAGACGGTATGCGGACTGAAGCGCTTTAACAGGCCGTTGAAAAATCCCCCGCCGACGCCCGCGTTGGCCGCTACGATCTGAAGCCATCGGTGAACGACCCAGACGAGGACGATGAGAGGCAGTCAAGATTTCCAGGGGGCGATGTTCAGCTACATCAGCCTTGAAGAGCGCGTGCCGCAGGCACACCCGCTGCGCAAGTTGCGCGCGGTGGTTGATGCGCTGCTGGCAACCATGAACCGCGAGTTCGAAGCGGTGTACGCCCGCCGTGGCCGCCCATCGGTGCCACCGGAGATGCTGCTCAAGGCCTTGCTGCTGCAGATCCTGTTCTCCATCCGCAGCGAGCGCCAGTTGGTCGAAGCGATCAACTACAACCTGCTGTACCGCTGGTTCGTGGGCCTGAACATCGAAGACAAGGTCTGGGACCACTCCACTTTCAGCGCCAACCGCGAACGTCTGTTCAACGAAGACCTCGCCCGCGCCTTCTTCGAGCGCGTCAAGCTCAGTGCCCAGTGGGGCAAGCTCGCCAGCGACGAGCACTTCAGCGTGGACGGCACGCTCATTGACGCCTGGGCCTCGCACAAGAGCTTCAAGCGCAAAGACGACGACAGCGGCACGCCGCCTGGGCGCAACCCCGAGGTGGACTTCAAGGGGCAGGAGCGCTGCAACGACACCCACGAGAGCACCACGGACGCCGATGCCCGGCTGTTCAAGAAGAGCCAGGGCGACAAATCCCGCCTGTGCCACATGGGGCACATCCTCATGGAGAACCGCAACGGGCTGATCGTGGATGTCGAGATCACCCACGCCAGCGGCACGGCCGAGCGCGAGGCGGCGCTGGCCATGTTGGAGCGTCGGGGCAACAGGAACAAACGGGCCACGGTCGGTGCCGACAAGGGCTACGACAGCAAGGCCTTCATCAAAGGCTGCAGAAAGCTCAAAGTCACGCCCCACGTGGCGGCCAAGGACAAACACTCGGCGGTGGATGCGCGAGTGACACGGCACGAGGGCTACAAGACCAGCCTGAAGGTGCGCAAGCGCATCGAAGAGGCCTTTGGCTGGATCAAGACCGTCGGTGGTCTGGCAAAGACCAAGCTGATCGGTCAGGCCAAGCTCACGGGCCAGGCGCTGCTGTGCTTTGCCACCTACAACCTTGTGCGAATGGGCAGCATCGGCGGCTGGTGGGACGCGCATCATGCGTGAGCCCAGGGATACGTGCGCCCGAAATGGGCGGGAGGGCCTGCAAACCGGCCAGATGGGCCGTTGCAATCGCTGCGCAGACGCGTCTGGGCAGCTCGTGTCTTCGCACTCAGCGTCCCTGATGCGTTCGAAAAGCACTTTTTCAACGGCCTGTTAATCGCTCCATGTCTTGGTATGCATGCATACCGTGTGTTCCACCCACCTGAGGTACTGCCATGAAACGCCATTTCCGCCCCGGATCGCGCGCCTACGCGGCCTTTGTGGTCACCGTGGTCCTGGCCTTCGCGGCCAGCGTCATGACCCTGGTGCCCCACCAGACGACCCAGGTGGCCGACTCGCAGGTGCACAGCCAGCTGGAGCAACTCGTTCCCGCTGGCGTCTTCGACTGAGTAACCGTCTTCGAAGTCAAGCGCAATGAAGCGACTTGTCCCAAGGTTTTCCAGTGCGCACCATGGCGTTGAGCGTGGTGAGCAACTTGCGCATGCAAGCGACCAGGGCGACCTTGGGCAACTTGCCAGCGGCCTTCAGACGCTCGTAGAAGGCCTTGATGGCCGGGTTGTAGCGGGTGGCCGTGAGCGTTGCCATGTACAGCACGCGGCGGATCTCGAAGCGCCCGCCTTGTACGCGCCGCCTGCCCTTGCTGCCGCCGGAGTCATTGGCCATGGGCGCCACGCCCACCAATGCAGCGATCTCGCGCCGGTTCAGCCGGCCCAGCTCTGGCAGCTCGGCAATCATCGTGGCACTGGCCACCGGGCCGACTCCCGCAGCCGACTGCAGCAGCGTGTCGAGCTCCCCAAAGTGCTCGCGCACATGCGTGACCATCTGCTCTTCGATCTCATCGAGCTGCGCCTTGATCGCCGCCTCGATGGCCTCGATGCTGGCGTGCAGCTTCTTGGGCGTGATCTGCAGCCGTTGGCGCTCCGAATGGAGCATGGTCAGCAACTGGCGCCTGCGCGTGACCAGGGCCGCGAGCCACTGCTGGCGCTCATCGGCCAGGGGGCGCAAGAAGCGCTGCAGATCGTCGCGGCGCAGCAGCACCGCTGCCAGCTCGGCCAGCGTGCGCGCATCCACCGCGTCGGTCTTGGCCAGGCGTCCCATGGATTTGGCGAAGTCGCGCGCCTGGCGCGGGTTGATGACCGCCACGGGCAGGCCTGTGGCCTGCAGGGCACACGCTAACGCGGCCTCGTAGCCGCCGGTGGCCTCCATCACCACCAGACCCACGTCCAGGGGCTGCAGGGCAGCCGCCAGCGCCGAGTGGCCTTCGGCATCGTTGTCAAACCGCTGGGCGCTGCTCTTGGCACCCAGCACACAGACATCCACGTGCGCCTTGGCCACGTCGATGCCCACCGTCACTGAGGTAACAGACATGATCTTCAGATCCCTTGCTTGTGCATGCGCGCTCAATCAAGGCGCGCGTAACCGTTCGGGCTTCACGAAGACCAGCGCGGCGGCCATGCGTTCTGTACTCAGTCACGGGCTCTATCACCCCAGCGCCTACCAAACTGCACGGGCCGGTCTGGCCGCCTCAACGGCGTTCAGACTCTACCGCGCTGGTCTGGTTTAAAGATACAAGCTCCCTCTCACTCCTCCCCTCCAGCCGCCTTCGGGCGGCTTTTTTGCGGGCCGCCCGGGCCGGGCTTCAGGGCACGGCGCTGGCGGGTGCGCCGCCGCTTTCCACCACAGCGACGCGCCGCCGCAGCGCGGCCTCCAACGCGGTATCGCCCGCCGCACCCGCCCGTTCGGCGCGCAGCAGCAGCCAGGCCATCAACGGGCGGCGCCAGCCCTGCGCCGAGGCGGTGTCGGTGGCCACCACCATGACTTCCGGCGTAGCGCGCCCGGCGCGCACGGCCGCACCCGCTGCCACCAGGCGCGCCAAGGGGTCGGCAATGCCGGCAATGGACTGGGGGCTGGCTGCTGCGGCGCGTTGTGCCTCGGGCAGCAGCGCCGCCTGCGCGGCCTTGGCGCGGCCTGCCAGGTAGTCGGCATAGGCCCGCTCCGGCGGCGCCGCATCGGCGCGCAGCGGCTCGAAAGCCGTGCAGGGCTGCAGTTGCAGGCTGGCGACCTGCGCGGCGCAGCGCATCAGCTCCACCCGCGCCAGCAACTCGGGCCGGCCGGTGCGTGCCACCTCGGCGCGTGCACGGGTCCATTCCTGGTCGGCCACGCGGGTGTTGCCGGACAGGTAGGCCTCGGTCGCCCGCTCGGCCGCGCCGTGGGCATTCATCTGCCAGTCGGGCACCGGCGCCTTGCCGGCGCAGGCCGACAGCACCACGGCCAGCGCGGGTGCCAAGCCCCGGCACAAGAGAAGCTGCAGGGAGGTCATGGCAGTTTCAGCTCCGTTTCGCGGGCAAAGGGCCACTTGCGGTTGATCTCGTTCACCAGCGCGTCTACCTTGCGCAGGCTGCCTTCCACCTCGGCGCGCAATGCGCCCAGGTCGGTCGTGGCCTCTCGCGCGTTGGCGCCCACGGCCTGGGCCTCGGCCAGCACGGCGTCCACCTTGGTGAGGCTCTGGCGCGCGTCGGCCAGCAAACCGTTGAGCTGCACCACGGCGGCGCGTACCTCGGGCACCAGGCCGGGGTCGCCCTGTGCACCGAAGACCTGCCTGTCCGCCTTGGCGGCCATGCCGTCGATGCGAGCGAGCAACTGGTTGGTGCGCTCCAGCGTGGTGAGGATCTTCTTCGCGTCCGCCTCGTTGCCCATGAGCACGCCCAGGGCGCCGCCAGGCGCGTTGAGCCGCTCGGTGAGCGTGCGCACCTGGGCCATGGCGCCGCCCAGGGCGGACTCTGCGCCGGTCATGGCGTTCAGGTTGTCCAGCAGCTGGCGTGCCGATGACATGAGCTGGGGAATCTCCGCCGTGGCGTCGCCGCGCAGCACGGGTCGCTCGGCGCCGTCCTCCAGCGGCGGGTCGGCCAGCATGCCGCTGTAGGCCTTGATGGTGGTGCCGCCCACCAGTCCGCTGACCAGGGTGAACACGCTGGAGGTGCGCAGCCAGTGCGCGTCGCGCTGGGCCACGTCGATGAGGATGCGCACGTTGCCGGTCTCGGCCAGTTCGATGCGCCGCACCCGGCCGATGGGAAAGCCCGAGAACGTCATGTCCATGCCCACGACCACGCCCTCGGAATCTTCGGCCGTGAGCACCAGCCGCTGCGTGGGCTCGAACGCGCCGCGCGCGTACAGCAGGTACAGGCCAGCACCCAGCACGAGCACCAGCGTGAACAGCAGCAGCGCCGCGGCCTTGCGCTCCAGATGGGCCACGGGCCGCAGCAGCTCGACCGGCGCGTTCGCCGGCGGTTCGGACAGCGGGGGTTGGGGACGTTGCGGATCGGTCATCGCGTGGCCATGAAATCAGTAGTAATTGCCCATCAGCGAGATCACCTCGATGAGCAGCAGCACGGCGAACATGCGCGCCAAGCCGCCCAGCTCGGAGTCGGGCTGCTGGGCCCGGCGTGCGTCGCCGCTTTCGTAGAGCCCCGAAGCCATGGGAATCAGCGCCACGGCCAGGCTGAAGAACACGGTCTTGAGCACGAACACCAGCGTGATCTGCGGCGCGAACACATGGCCGAACATGCGCGTGTACACCGGCAGCCCCGCCGTGTTGAGCCCGTACACGCCCAGGTAGGCCATGACCAGCGCCACTACGCACGACAGCGCCGCCAGCGTGATGCTGGCATACACGCCAGCCACCACGCGCGGCAGCAGCTCCATGCGCACGGGGTCGGCGCCGCGTTGGCGCAGGGCCTGGAGGTGGCCCGACTGGCGCATCAGCGCCAGCTGCGTGCCGTTGGGGATGGTGGCGCGCATCGCCACGAACAGCGCGGCGGTCAGCGGAATCAGCTCCAGCACCAGTACGCGGATCACCATCTCCAGCGCATAGCGCGACAGGCCGTAGCTGAGCGCCGTGACGACCACGATGCGCGTGATGACCAGACTGATGAGCGCCGCCAGCACCGTGAAGCCCAGCAGGATGGGCGCGGTGTCCTGGTACATGTGGCGCGCCAGCCGCCAGCGCGTGGCGCGGCCGTAGCTGGACGGCGAGAGCATCAGCACCATGACCACTGCGCCTAGGTAGATGATGCGCCACCACGCCACGGCCCAACGCCGCGCCTGGGCCCACAGGCGCCGGGGCACGATGGAAGGGTGCAGGCTGGCGTTCATGCGCGGATCATAGGCGAAGGCTGCATTCGATAAGTAACAAATTAGCCGCTAGCGCTTATGCAGCAAGCGCTAGCAGCTATTAACACCATAGCAACCTGTGCCATGGGCCTCATACATGCCTGCGGGCCGCCGGCCCTGCGGGCGGCACGGGATCGGCATCGGCGCGTGCGTGCAAAGCCTCGATCACGTGGCACTGCCCCCCCGTGCCGTCGCAACGGCTGCGCAGCGACAGCAGTTCCTGCTCCAGCGTCGCCAGCTCGGCCATGCGCGTGCGCACGTGCGCCAGGTGCTCGTCCAGCGTGACGCAGGCGGCATGGCCGTCGGTGGCACTGCAGGCGTCCAATGCCAGCAGGCCGCGCACCTCCTGCAGCGACATGTCCATGGCGCGGCACAGCCGCACGAAGCGCATGCGGTGGACCTCCTCGTCGCTGTAGAGGCGGTAGCGGTTGTCCGCGCGGGTCTGCGCGGGCAGCAGGCCTTCCTTTTCGTAATAGCGGATGTTGGCCGGTGGCACGCCCGAGAGCCGGGCGGCATCACCGATACGGTGGCGGGGGCTTTGTCGCAGCATGGCTTGACCTTCGAGTGGCTTCAAGGTTTCCAATCATGGCATGAGCCAAAGCCATTCCTCCCATTCCGCGTCCCATTCCCATGGCCCGGGCGCGGCAAACCTGCCTCCTTCGCCTGCATCCGCATGCAGCGGCTGCGCCTGCAGCACATCGGCGGGCGACGGCCACGACCACGGCACCCTGCCCGGTTGGCCGCGCATCGCCGCGGCGCTGGCCCTGGCCACGGGCGCCGAGGCGGCGCACTGGATGCAGCAGGACTACGCCGGCATGGCCCTGGCCGTGGTGGCGATTGCACTGTCGGGCCTGGGCGTGTACCGGGTGGGCCTCAAAGACCTTGCGCGCCTGCGCCTGGGCATCCACGCGCTCATGGCCGTGGCGGTGACGGGCGCCTTCCTCATCGGCCAGTGGCCCGAGGCGGCGATGGTCATGGCGCTGTACGTGGCGGCCGAGCGCATCGAGGACGGCGCCATGGACCGCGCGCGCCATGCCATACGCCAGCTGCTGCAACTGGCGCCCGCCACGGCCGACGTGCTGCAGCCGAATGGCAGCACCCTGAGCCTGCCTGTGGACCAGGTGCCGCTGGGTGCCACCGTGCGCATCGCCCCGGGCGCGCATGTGCCGCTGGACGGCACCGTCACCCACGGCAGCAGCAGCGTGAACCAGGCCCCCATCACCGGCGAGAGCCAACTCGCCGACAAGGCCGCCGGCGACCCGCTGTACGCGGGCAGCGTGAACCAGCAGGGCGAGCTGCTGATGCAGGTGAACACCCCGCCCGGCGACACGCTGATTGCGCGCATCGTGCGCGCGGTGGAGCAGGCGCAAGCCAGCAAGGCCCCCATCCAGCGCTTCGTGGACCGCTTTGCCGCCATCTACACGCCCGTCGTGTTCGCACTGGCCGTGCTGCTGGCGCTGCTGGCCCCCCCGCTGATGGGCTGGACCTGGACGCAGTCCACCTACCAGGCGCTGGCGCTGCTGGTCATCGCCTGCCCCTGCGCGCTCGTCATCTCCACGCCGGTCACGGTGGTCAGCGCGCTCACGGCCGCCGCGCGGCGCGGCATCCTCATCAAGGGCGGCAGCGCGCTGGAGGCCGCGCGCGGCCTGCGCGTGGTGGCGCTGGACAAGACCGGCACGCTGACCACCGGCAGCCCTGCCCTGGTGCAGTGGCGTGCCCTGAACGGCGCCGATGCCGACGCCGTGGCAGATGTGGCCTGGCAGCTGGCCAGCCGGTCTGAGCACCCCGTCTCGCGCGCCATCGCAGCCGGCCTGCCCGCGGCCACCCACAACGGCGTGCAGAACTTGCAGGCCCTGCCCGGTCGCGGCGTGCAGGCCGAGGTGGGCGGCCAGCGCTGGTGGCTGGGCAACCTGCGCCTGATGCGCGAACAAGGCCTGGCCGACGCTGCGCTCGAAGACGCCCTGGCCCAACAGGAGCGGCAGGGCCGCACCGTCACCTTGCTGGCCGACGCGCAAGCCGTGCGCGCGCTGTTCGCCGTGGCCGACCCGCTGCGCGGCCACGCGCGCCAGGCCATCGCCGAACTGCGCGCGCTGGGCGTGCACCCGGTGGTGTTGAGCGGCGACAACCCGGCCACCGCGCAGGCCATCGCGGCCGAAGCGGGCATTACCGACGCGCAGGACGCGCTCGGCGGCCTGCTGCCGCAGGACAAGCTCGACACCCTGGTCGCGCTGCAGCGCACGCGCGGCCCCACCGCCATGGCGGGCGACGGCATCAACGATGCGCCCGCGCTGGCCCAGGCCGACGTGGGCTTCGCCATGGGCGGCGCACACAGCACCGGCATGGCCATGGAGACGGCCGACGTGGTGCTCATGAACGACGACCTGCGCCGCATTCCCGACACCGTGCGGCTGGCACGCCGCGCACACGCCGTGCTGTGGCAGAACATCACCCTGGCGCTGGGCATCAAGGCCGCGTTCTTCACCCTGGCGCTGCTGGGCATGGCCAGCATGTGGATGGCCGTGGCAGCCGACATGGGCGTGAGCCTGCTGGTGGTGGCCAACGGGCTGCGCCTGCGCCGCGGTGCCTCTATCGCGGCGAAGGAGGCCGCATGACCATGCCCCAATCACCACAAAGCCGCCAGCGCGCCGCCTACGACTACCTGCTGCAGCGCTGGCGCACCAGCGTGGATGCGCCCACCGAACAGCGTTGGCGCTACCTGGAGGCCGCCCATGTGGTGGGCCAGAACCGCCTCGGCCTGCACTGGCGCGCGCACTGGCAGATGCTGCGCTTTGCGCGCCAGTTGGGCGACGCGCCGGAGGCTCGGGGCCAATGGGCGCGGCTGGGCCTCACGCTGGTGGGCCACCTGGTGCGCCGGCTGCCGCAGGGCAACATCGGCCGTGCCAGCGTGCCCGCGCTGCGGCCCATGGTGCCCAGCGTGGCCGTGCGCGCATGCATCACCGAAGCCATGCAGGCCACCCAGCCCCCCGGCACGCCGGGCGCGCAAGAGATGAGTCAAATCGACCTCTAGCGCCCGCCTGACAAGCGTAAACAGCTCACCTTTTAGGAGCATCACACTACCCAGACACGGGAATTTGACCCAGCGCAAGACACAGCGACCGATGCCGTGGTGCAATCGCGCCCCCGCCGGTCACCACGGCGACTGCCGATCCCGCCCATGTCCACCACCACCGCCAACGCCGCTCCCGCCATGGTCCCGCACACCCGCACCGAAGACGCCGTGGCGATTGGCGTGGGCGTGACGCTGATCTCCGTGGGCGTGGCCTTCCTCGCCAGCGCCGGGCTGCTCACCGGCGGCATGGCGGGGCTGGCCTTCGTGCTGCACTACGCCACGGGCATCGGCTTCGGCAAGCTGTTCTTCGCGCTCAACCTGCCGTTCTACTGGCTGGCGCTGCGCAAGCTGGGCCTGGCCTTCACGCTCAAGACCTTCGCGGCCGTGGCGCTGCTGTCGGTGCTGTCGGAGCTGCAGTCGCAGTTCCTGCAGATCAGCGAACTGCAGCCGCTGTATGCGGCCATCACCGGCGGGCTGATCATGGGTATGGGCTTCTTGGTGCTGTTCCGCCACCGCTGCAGCCTGGGGGGCGTGGGCATCATGGCGCTGTACCTGCAGGACCGCTTCGGCTGGCGCGCTGGCAAGGTGCAGATGGCCGTGGACTGCTGCATCGTGCTGGCGGCGCTGGTCACAGTGGAGCCGCTGCGCGTGTTGTGGTCGGTCATCGGCGCCGTGGCGCTCAACCTGGTGCTGGCCATGAACCACCGGCCAGGGCGCTACATGGCGGTCTGACGGCACGCGGCCGGGCCATCGCCCGGCGCTCGCTCTGGCGGGAACTTCCTGCACCGCGCCGGTATCATTCGCTGCATGCGCCACGCCGTTGCCATGATCCTGGGTCTGCTGCTGGTCCTGCGGGGCCTGCTGGGCGACGCCATGGCCATGGGCGTTGCACCGGCCACGCCCGCGCAGCCCACCATCGCGGCAGCTGCTACCCACCACGTTATGGCAAGCGACACGCACGACCACGGTGGTCATGGTGGCGACCATGCCAGCGCATCAGCACAGCCGCACTGCTGCGATACCGGCGGGGCGGTCCACGCGGAACACCCAGCCGGCTGTTCGGCCTGCGGCGCCTGCCATTCGGCCTTCTACGCGCCGGTCTGGGCGCCCCCCTTCCATGGACGGCACGACAGCACGTTGCAACCGCACCATGGCACCCCCTTTGCCAGCGCCACGGCTGCGCAAGCCATCAAGCCACCCATCTCCTGAGCACTGACGCCCGAAGTGCGTCCGCAATCGGCTGTATGTACCCCGACAGGGCCGCAGCCGAGCGTCGCGGACGCGGTTTTGTCATGTTTGACGGGAGACTCCCATGCGCTTCGCGCACCCCACCAGCCCTGCGGCCATGATGGCACTGGCGGCACTGGCCGGCATCGCACCGCCGACCTGGGCGCAGGTTGACAATGTTCCTGCCGCCCCATCGCAGACCGCCACCGCCGACTCGGCACAGGCCCCCAGTCTGCCCTTGCACCACCAGCCCCTGCTCCCCAGCGGCGACGTGGCTGAGGCCGACATCGGCTGGAAGGCCGCCAACACCGCCGTGGGCGCCTTTCCCGGTGGCCACTCCGACATCGTGCGCTGGGAAGCCGAGCAGGCACGCGCCGCGCCGCCCAGCCCTGGCATGCCCATCCAGAAACACCACCACGGAGGCCGGCCATGAGGCGCCCTCCGCTCGCCCTGGCTGCGCTGGCCGCTGCACTGGTGTTGGCCGGCTGCGCCAGCGTCGCCCCCGATGGGCTGCGCGGCGACGTGCAAAGCCATGTCCAGCCCCGCCTGCCCGACGGCGCGCAACTGCCCGCGCCCGATGCGCAAAGCCGCGGGGACGCGCAGGCCCAGATCACCGAATGGCTGCGCCTTCCCGTGGATGCGGACACCGCCGTGCGCGTGGCGCTCTTGAACAGCCCCGCGCTGCAGGCCCGCCTGGCCAATCTGGCCGCGCAGGATGCGCAGCGCGCACAGGCGCTGACCCTGTTCAACCCCACGCTGACGCTGGGGCGATTCACCAGCGGGCATGAGCGCGAGATCGAGCGCCAGCTCGGCTTCAGCCTGGTCAACGTGATCACCCTGCCCTGACGCACGCGTTGGCAAGGCTGGCAGATGGAGCAGGCCACGCTGGCCGCTGCACAGGATGTGCTGCGCCTGGCCGCGGACACACGCCGCGCCTGGCTGCGCGCCGTGGCCGCCCGGCAGGTGCTGGCCGCGCGCGAACGCATGCACGAGGCGGCCGAGGCCGGCGGCGAGCTGGCGCGGCGGATGGCGCGCGTGGGCAACTTCAGCCGGCTGCAGCAGGCACGCGAAATCGCCATCACACAGGACGCGGCAGCACAGCTGGCCCGCGCGCGGCTGAATGCCGCGCTGGAGCGCGAGCAACTGGCGCGGCTGATGGGGCTGTGGGGCGCGCAGGCCGACTTCACGCTGCCGGATGCGCTCCCCGCCTTGCCCGCGGCGGATGCACTGCGCAGCGGCGACGACGCCGAAGCCACGGCCCTGCGCGAGCGGCTGGACCTGCGCGCGCTGCGCCGCGACCTGGACACCACCGCCGACCGCAGCGGCTGGGCCGGTGTTGGATCCGTGTTCGGCGACATCGGCCTGAGCTACAGCCGCAACACTGCCACCGAGCGCGCCTCCGGCCACCGCGAGACCACACGTGGCTGGGAGGTAGAGCTGCCTCTGCCGCTGTTCGACTGGGGCGCAGCCGCCACGGGCCGCGCGCGGGCCGAGCTGCAGCACAGCGCCGCACAACTGCAGGATGCCGCCATCCGCGCGCGCAGCGAGGCACGCAGCCACTGGCTGCGCTACCGCACCGCCTGGGACCTGGCGCACCAGCAGCAGGCCGAGGCTTTGCCGCTGGCGCGCTTCATGCAGGACGAGGCCGTGCTGCGCTACAACGGCATGTTCATCAGCGTGTGGGAGCTGCTGGCCGAGGCGCGCCGCGCCAGCCAGGCCGTGGCCGCCGCCACCGAGGCGCAGCGCGACTTCTGGCTCGCCCAGACCGACCTGCAACTGGCTCTCACGGGCACATCGCCCGGCGCGCCCGCCGACCTGCCGTCCGCTCCCACCACCCCCAACGCCCCTTCGGAAGGCCACTGACATGCAGCGCCGCCATTTCTTCTCCGGCGCCGCCACGGCCGTGGTCGCCGCCTCCGCCGCATCGGTGAGCCGCGTGGCCTTGGCCGCACTGCCCGAGGCACCCTCGCAATCCTCTGCCGACACGGCCGCGCCGCTGGCCCCGTCCAGCGGCCGGCCCTACCAGCCCGTGGTCACGCTCAACGGCTGGACGCTGCCGTGGCGCATGAACGCCGGCGTCAAGGAATTCCATCTGGTGGCCGAGCCGGTGGTGCGCGAAGTCGCGCCCGGCTTCATGGTCAACATGTGGGGCTACAACGGCCAGAGCCCGGGCCCGACCATCGAGGTGGTGGAAGGCGACCGCGTGCGCATCTTCGTCACCAACCGCCTGCCCGAGCACACCAGCGTGCACTGGCACGGCCAGCGCTTGCCGAGCGGCATGGACGGCGTGGCCGGGCTTACCCAGCCGCACATCCCCGCGGGCAAGACCTTTGTGTACGAGTTCACGGCGCGCCGCCCCGGCACCTTCATGTACCACCCGCATGCGGACGAAATGGTGCAGCTGGCCATGGGCATGATGGGCCTGTGGATCACGCACCCGAAGGCGCACCACCCCCTGATCGCTCAGGTGCAACGTGACTACGCCTTCCTGCTCAGCGCCTACGACGTGGAGCCGGGCAGCCTCACGCCCAAGGTCAACACCATGACCGACTTCAACATCTGAACCTTCAACAGCCGGGTGTTCCCCGCCATCGACCCGCTGGTGGCACGACAGGGCGACCGCGTGCGCATCCGCGTGGGCAACCTCACCATGACCAACCACCCCATCCACATCCATGGGCATGAGTTCGAGATCACGGGCACCGACGGCGGGCCGACCCCGAAGGCCGCGCGCTGGCCCGAGGTGACCACCGACGTGGCCGTGGGCCAGATGCGGCAGCTGGAGTTCATCGCCGACGAGCCCGGCGACTGGGCGCTGCATTGCCACAAGAGCCACCACACCATGGGCGCCATGGGCCACGGCGTGCCCACCATGATCGGCGTGGACCATCGCGGCCTGGTCGGGAAGATCCAGAAGATCATTCCCGACTACATGGTCATGGGCGAGCGCGGCATGGCCGACATGGGCGCGATGGAAATGCCGCTGCCCGACAACACCTATCCCATGATGACCGGCACCGGCCCCTTCGGCCCGCTGGAGATGGGCGGCATGTTCACGACCCTGAAGGTCCGCCAGGGCCTGGCCGCCCAGGACTGGCGCGACCCGGGCTGGTACCGGCACCCGGCGGGCACGGTGGCGCACGAATGGGCCGGTGCGCCCTTGGACGCCACAGCCCCGCGCCAGACCCCGCCCGGCCGGGTCCCCGGCGCCCCCAGCGTGCGCAAGCCGGGCGCCGACCACGAACACCATTGAAACCCTCGGAGAAACCCATGAAATCTATCAAATTCATAGCTGCTTGCGCTTTACTGGCGGGCGCTACAGCCAGTTTTAGCCATGAGAACATGCACAACAGCCACCCTGCCGTCGCCCCGCAGCAGCAGGAATGGGGGATTGCGGGCGAGGCCAAGAGCGCAAAGCGCACCATCACCTTGCACATGACGGACGACATGCGCTTTACCCCCTCGCACTTCACCGTCAAGCAAGGCGAGACCGTGCGCCTGCGCGTGGAGAACAAGGGCCAGGTCATGCATGAGGTGGTGCTGGGCACACAGGGCACGCTGGACCAGCATGCGGCCATGATGCGCCAGTACCCCGACATGGAGCACGCCGAACCCCACATGGCCCACGTGGCGCCGCGCGCCAAGGAAGACCTGGTCTGGCACTTCAACCGGCCCGGCCGCTTCGACTTCGCCTGCCTGATCCCCGGCCACTACGAAGCAGGCATGCGCGGCACCTTCACCGTCACGCCCTGAACAACACCACCACCCGCATCATCAGGAGTCCACCATGCGAATCACGCAACCCACCCGCCGCCAATGGATGACGGCCCTCGCCGCCGGCTTGGCCGGCGCTGCCCTGCCCGCCCTGGCCCGTGCCGCCGCCCCGCAGACTGCCGTGGAGGTCTGGAAAGACCCCAACTGTGGCTGCTGCAAGGATTGGGTGACCCACATGCAGGCCAACGGCTTCACGGTCACCGTGCACGAAACGGGCAACGCCGCCGTACGCGCCAAGCTCGGCCTGCCCACGCGCCTGGGCTCATGCCACACCGCGCTGGTGGGCGGCTACCTGCTCGAAGGCCATGTGCCCGCTGCCGACGTGCGCAAGCTGCTCAAGGACAAACCCAAGGCCCTGGGCCTCACCGTCCCGGGCATGCCGGTGGGCAGCCCCGGCATGGACGGGCCCGAGTACAACGGCCGCAAGGACCCGTACGACGTGCTGCTGGTCACCAAGAACCTGATGAACAGCGACGTCTCCACACGCGTATTCACCAGCTACCGTTGATGCACACCATGAAAGGCCACGCCATGCCATCGCACACCCTGCCTGCGCGCGCGCCGCGCATCGCCCTCGCACCCGTGGCCGCTCTGGCACTGCTGGGCCTGCCCGGCAGCTGGGCACATGCCCAGGGCTCGGACCACGACGCCCATCACACCGAGACGCCCGCCGCATCCGGCGACAGCACGCAGGATCTCAGCGAGGGCGAAGTCACGCGTTGGGATGCACGCAGCGGCAAGATCACGCTGCGCCACGGCGAGCTCAAGAACCTTGCCATGCCGCCCATGACCATGGTGTTCACGTTGCGCGACCCGGCACAGGCGGCCACCTTCAAGCCCGGCGACAAGGTGCGCTTTCGGGCCGAACGGGTGAAGGGCGTATTCGTCGTCACCCATATCGAACCATTGCGCTGACGCCCCACGGACCGGGCGGCAGTTGCCCGGCCCCTTGCCGCACCAAGGAGCCCTCATGCATTCCCACAGCACGCCGCCCGCAGCTACGCCACACGGGCAGCACCTACACCACAGCCCCCAAGTGCCCCGGCCATCGGCCGCTTCACCCGTCCCACCACCCGCCGACACGGTTTACACCTGCCCCATGCACCCGCAGGTGCGACAGAGCGGCCCCGGCCACTGCCCCAAGTGCGGCATGGCGCTGGAGCCGGTACTGCCCAGCCTGGACGCAGCCGATGACAACCCCGAACTGCGCGACTTCTCGCGCCGCTTCTGGTGGACGCTGCCGCTCACCGTGATCGTCACCACGCTCGCCATGGCCGGGCACCGGCTGGGTTGGGTCGGCATGGCCACGCAAAGCGGGGTGGAGCTGGTGCTGACGCTGCCCATCGTGCTGTGGGCCGGCGCACCGTTTTTCGTGCGCGGCTGGCAGTCCGTGGTGCAGCGCAGCCCTAACATGTGGACCCTGATCAGCCTGGGCACGGGCGCGGCCTTCGTCTACAGCGTGGTGGCCACCGTGGCGCCGGGCGTGTTCCCGGCCTCGTTCCAGTCCATGGGCCGCGTGGGCGTGTACTTCGAGGCGGCCGCGGTCATCATTTCGCTGACGTTGCTGGGCCAGATGCTGGAGCTCAAGGCGCGATCACAGACCTCGGCCGCCATCCAGTCGCTACTGGGCCTGGCGCCCAAGACTGCGCGCCGCATCGCCGCCGACGGCAGCGAGGAGGACGTGCCGCTAGCCCACGTGCATGAGGGCGACCTGCTGCGCGTGCGTCCCGGCGAGAAGGTGCCGGTGGACGGCGTGGTCGTCGAAGGCAGCAGCGCCGTGGACGAGTCCATGCTCACGGGCGAGCCGCTGCCAGTGAGCAAGCGCACGGGCGACAAGCTGATCGGCGCCACGCTCAACACCAGCGGGGCGCTGGTCATGCGCTCCGAACTCGTGGGTGCGGCCACGATGCTGTCGCAGATCGTGCAACTGGTGGCGCAGGCCCAGCGGTCGCGCGCGCCCATGCAGCGCATGGCCGACCGCGTTGCGGGCTGGTTCGTACTGGCCGTGGTCGGCGTGTCTGTGCTCACGCTGCTGGGCTGGGGACTGTTCGGGCCCGAGCCCAGGTGGGTCTACGGCCTGATCAACGCTGTGGCGGTTCTCATCATCGCCTGCCCTTGCGCGCTGGGCCTGGCTACGCCGATGTCCATCATGGTGGCCACGGGGCGCGGCGCCACGCAGGGCGTGCTGTTCCGCGATGCGGCCGCCATCGAGCATATGTGCCGCGTGGACACGTTGATCGTGGACAAGACCGGCACCCTGACCGAGGGCCGGCCACGCTTTGAGCGCACCGTGGCCGCGCCCGGCTGGCGCGAGGCAGAGGTGCTGCGCCTGGCCGCCAGCCTGGACCAGGGCAGCGAGCATCCGCTAGCGGCGGCCATCGTCGCTGCGGCACGCCAGCAGGGGCTGGCGCTGGACGCGGCCGAGCAGTTCGACTCGGCCTCGGGCATCGGCGTGCGCGGCCGGATCGCGGGCCGCACCTTGGCGCTGGGTAACACGGTGCTGATGCAGCAGTCCAACGTGAATACGGGACCGCTGGCGCAGACCGCCGAGGCATTGCGCGGCGAAGGCGCCAGTGTGATGTTCCTGGCCGTGGATGGGCAACTGGCGGGCCTGCTGGCTGTCTCCGACCCCATCAAGGCCAGCACGCCCGACGCGCTGGCCGCCCTGCATGCGGCCGGCCTGCGCATCATCATGGCCACCGGCGACGGGCTGACCACGGCAGGTGCCGTGGGACGGCGCCTGGGCATCGACGAGGTGCACGGCGAGGTATTGCCCACCGATAAGCTGGCCCTGGTCGAACGCCTGCAGGCCGAGGGACGCACTGTGGCCATGGCCGGCGACGGCATCAACGACGCGCCGGCACTGGCGCGCGCCGACGTGGGCATCGCCATGGGAACCGGGACGGACGTGGCCATGAACAGCGCCCAGCTCACCCTGGTTAAGGGCGACCTGCGCGGCATCGCCACGGCGCGCGCACTGTCGCAGGCCACGGTGGCCAACATGCGCCAAAACCTGGGATTTGCCTTCGTCTACAACGCGCTCGGCGTGCCGCTGGCCGCCGGCCTGCTCTACCCGTTCACGGGCTGGCTGCTGTCGCCGATGATCGCGGCGCTGGCCATGAGCCTGAGCTCGGCCTCGGTGATCACGAATGCCCTGCGGCTGCGCCGCGCACGGCTTTGAGAGCACCCCGCAAGACGCGGGGATAGGTGCCGGCGCGGCACCATAATCGGCGCCCATGCAAGCTTGCTCCCTGCACAGCGCCTGCGGCGCCATCACCGACGTTGCCGGCATCGAGGTCGGCCACTTCACCGACCCACGCCGCCCCACCGGTTGCAGCGTGGTGATTGCGCGCGAGGGTGCCGTGGCAGGCGTGGATGTGCGCGGCGCCGCCCCCGGCACGCGCGAGACCGACCTGCTGGCCCCGGGCAACCTGGTGGAGCAGGTGCACGCCATCATGCTGGCGGGTGGCAGCGCCTGGGGGCTGGAGGCCGCCACGGGGGCCGTGCGCTGGCTGGAGGAGCACGGCGTAGGGCTGGACGTGGGCGTGGGCCGCCTGCCACTGGTGCCAGCGGCCGTGCTGTTCGACCTGCACGTGGGCGACATGAAGGTGCGTCCCGATGCGGCGGCCGGCTATGCGGCCTGCGCCGCCGCCACATGCGAGCCGCCAGCCGAGGGCAACGTAGGCGCCGGCGCTGGCGCCGTGGTGGGCAAGATGTTCGGCCTGCAGCACGCCATGAAGGGCGGCGTGGGCACAGCCTCGGTCACCGTCGCGGGCGTCACGGTGGGTGCGCTCATTGCCTGCAACGCCGTGGGCGACGTGGTCGACCCGGACACCGGGCGCCCACTGGCGGGCGCCCGCGCTGCCGACGGGCTGACGCTGCGCGATACACGGCACGCGCTGCTGCGCGGCGAGCCCCCTCATCCCCTGCTGGCCGGCAGCAACACCACGATCGGCGTGATCGCCACCGACGCGCGGCTGACCAAGGTTCAGGCTCAGCGACTGGCCGTTGCCGGCCACGACGGCCTGGCCCGCAGCATCAACCCCGTGCACACCATGAGCGACGGAGATACGCTGTTCACGCTGGCGACGGGCCACGTGCCGCACCACCCCGGCATGATGGTGTTGGCCACGATGGCGGCCGAGGCGGTGGCCCGCGCCACCGTGCGCGCCGTGCTCGCCGCGCGCACCCTGCGCACGGCCGAGGGCCTGGCACTTCCGTGCCATGCCGATCTGGCTGCCGGGAGCTAACCATGGGACAGATGTCACGCCGCCTGCGCATGGCGCTGCTGTCGCTGCGCGACCTGTTGGTGTCTGCCGGGCCGCTGGCGCTACTGGGCGCGGGCCTGGTGCTACTGGCCTATTGGTGGCTCAACCCCACGCCGCCGCGCACGGTGACGCTGGCCACCGGCCCCGCGCAGAGCGCCTACGAGGCCTTCGGCCAGCGCTATCGTGACGCACTGGCGGCAAGCGGGATCAACGTGGTCTTGCTGCCCAGCGATGGTTCGTCATCCAACCTGCAGCTGCTGCGCGATGGCCACGCCGACCTCGCCTTCGTGCAAGGTGGCACGGGTGAGTTGCGTCCCGAGGACAGTGATGAGCTGGTCTCGCTGGGCAGCCTCTTTGTGGAGCCCATCTGGCTGTTCTACCGCGGCGATGTGGCGCGCCGCATCCACCGATCGGCCCGGCTGGAGGGGCTGCATCAGCTGCGCGGGCTGCGCGTGAACGTCGGCTCGCCCGGCAGCGGCGTACCAACGCTCATGGAGCGCCTGCTGGACGCCAACCACATTCCGCTGGATGCCCTGACGCTCACCCGTCTGGAGCAGACGCCCGCCACGGTGGCGTTCCTGGCGGGGCGGTTGGACGCCCTGGTGTTTGCCTCCGCCCCCGAGTCATTGATGGTGCAGATGCTGCTGCAAACGCCCGGCGTGCAGCTCATGCACTTCCCGCAGAACGAGGCCTACAGCCGCCGTTTTCCGTTCCTCACGCCGGTAGTGCTGCCACGCGGCGTGGTGGACCTGGCCGCCAACGTACCCCCGCGCGACGTACGGTTGGTGGCATCCACCACATCCCTGCTGGCGCGTGAAGGCACCCACCCCGCCCTGCTGCAATTATTTGCCCAGAGCGCGCAGGGCATCCATGGCAATGCGGGCTGGTTCAACCGTGCGCGCGAATTCCCCAGCACCCGGCACGCGGAACTGCCCATTGCCAAGGAGGGCGAGCGCGCCATCAACGAGCCGGCGCCGCTGATGCAGCGCTATCTGCCATTCTGGATCGCCAACCTCGTCGAGCGCATGTGGCTGGTACTGGGTATCTTGATTGCCATCATGCTGCCGCTATCGCGCGTGGTGCCGCCGCTGTACCAGTTCCGCGTGCGCTCGCGCGTGTTCCGCTGGTATGGGCATCTGCGCGACATCGAAGACGACATGGAACGAGGAGAGGCCACCCCCGACGCGCTGCGCGAACGGCTGGACCGCATGGAGGCGCAGGTGGAAAAAGTGAGCGTGCCACTGTCCTATGCCGACGAGCTCTACGCCCTGCGCAACCACATCCAACTGGTGCGCCGGCGCCTGCCACGCGCGGCAGGCTGAACGGCAGTCCCCGCGACCGGCGGAGCGCCCTAGCGCAGCTTGGCAGGCTTGGTGCGCACGGCGCGCAAAGCGCGGTCCACCACCGGCTGGTCGGAAATCAGGCGGAATGCCCCGTCAGAGGACAGTTTGTCGATCATGCGCCGCGTCATGGACTGCGTGCTCGCGTCGGCTCCGGTAAACAAAAACAGCGTGTTGTGCGGGCTGCACCAGGTGAGCTGGGTTCGTACCGCACGCTGGTTGGTGATGATTTCCACCCACTGGCCGATGCGCAATGCGGGCTGAGCCACTGCTCCGGCCATCGACGGGTCCGCCGCGGCGGCCGTATCGGAAGACAGCACATCGTCAGCGCGGGTTTCAGGGCTGACCTCTTCCGCCGGCGTGTCGCCGAAGACGCTCGCCGCTGCGTAGTTCAGCGCTTCACCCTGAAGCTGCGCCAAGCGCTGCGTCACTTCGGCAATACGCTCGATCGGGTGGTCAATGCTCTCCAGCCCACGCACCAACACCGGCACCATGTCGGCAATGGCCTGGCCCAGGCGCTCCGGGTCCGAGCGCAACTGCTCGGGCTGCGCGCAGCACAGCAGCAGCGGCACCAACGCCAAATAGCCTCCGGGATCTCCGCCGGTTTCTTGGGGCTGGCTGCTTTGCGCCTGCGCCACCACGTCCGCCCACGGGCCGGTCACGAAGGCCAGCAGGTCGGCCGGCACCTTGTCCGCATCGGGCAGGCGGCGGAAGTCGGCGGCAATCTTTTCGGCCAGCAATTCCCGCTGCTCCCGCTGGAGCAGTTCGCGCTGCTGCGCTTCATGGCGCTCAAGCTGTCGACGCTCCTGCGTGGTCCAGGCCTTTTCCAGCGCCTTGAGCACTTGGGCGAACGGTGCGGCATCCCGGATCTCGATGGAAGCCAGGTGGCCTACGGCTTCGTTCACCAGCCGCATGAAGCGGCTGAAGGCGGGCCCATCCTCGGCGTTGAATGCCAGGCTGCGCTGGGTCAACTCGTCCAGCAGGCGCCGGGCGGGGTGCTGCTCATCCGTGAAGAACCGCGTGTCGTGCTGCACCAACTCCTTCAGCGCGGGCTCCAGGCTTTGCACGGCACGCTGCATGGGGGGCAGCAGCCGCGAATCCTGCGCAATGTTGTCCATCATGCGGCTCACGACCTCATGCGCCGTCCGCGTGGGGGAGGCCGCCACCGGCGCATGTGCAGAGGTGCCGTTCCAGCCCGTCACCGGGACCGCAGCCCCTCCCGACAGACGGCCCACGATGCGTTCCAGCTGCGCAATGTCTTCCATTGCTTCCGCCGCGGCCGGCATGACGTACGCGTTGGCCGGAGTAGCTGCCGTATAGCCGCCGCGTGCATCGTAGGCGAAAGGATCCCCACCACCGGCCAGCATCTGGCGCAGGATACCCACCGTCAGCAGCGCTTCTTCGGCCTGCGGCGCCAAGGCCACGTTGCCCGAGGCGCCTCCCCAGCCTGCCCCGTAACCTTGGCCATAGGCGCTCGCGGCACCATATTCGCTGGCCGGCGCACCATAGGCCGAGGGCGGCGCGTAGCCCACGCCCATCTGGGAACTGTGGGCATATCCACCACCATGCCCGCTGCGCACACCCGGGGCTCCCGCCACCGCATAGCCCACGGGCTCGACGCCATGCTCGCGCAGGCTCTGGGCGGCGCGCTTATAGGCGCTTACCAGTTGCATGCCCAGCAGTTCGCGCATCTGGCTCATCCACAGCTGCCGCACTTCCCCGCTTACACCGGTATCGCTCACCACTTGCTGCAGCGCGCGGATGTAGTTCTCGGGGCGGAAAGGGTTGCTCTCGGGTTGCACGCTGTGCAGGCCCTGCGCCGAACTGACGAGCGTGTTGAGTTCCGCCAGCGTTGCCTCTGTCGCCAGAGCGGCGATCTGCTGCGCCCGCGACAGTTCCACCTGGACCAGCACGTCGGCATCGTCCATGAGGGCGAGCTCGCCGAGGTCCATTCCGCCGGGCTGCCCGGCCCTCGTCTTCGCGGCCGAGGGGCCTTCGGCAAAAATCTCCAACAAGGCCATGGGGTAGGCCTTGGGCAACGACGCCTCGTGCTGCTTGAGCAGGCGCAAGGCGTCGCTGATCTGGGTGCGCTTGTGAAGGTCGCGGGTGGAGGATTCCTGCGCCGTGAGCGCTTCGCGCGTACCAGTCACCAGCGCCTCCATCAGGGCCTCGCTGTCCCTGACGGCGTTGACAACGCAGGCGCGAAAAACCGTACGGGCGCGGGACGCGGAAAGGGACATGGTGGGGACGGACGAAGAATGGGCGGCGGTCCGCCCGATGCTACTACCTGTAAGTACTTATTTGAGTGCCTTGTAGCGCATACGCTTCGGTTTCGCACCCTCTTCACCCAATCGTTTTTTCTTATCAGCTTCGTATTCTTGGTAATTGCCGTCAAAGAATACCCATTGGCTGTCACCCTCGGCTGCCAGGATGTGCGTCGCGATACGGTCGAGGAACCAACGATCGTGGCTGATGACCAGCACGGTGCCAGCGTATTCCAGCAACGCGTCTTCCAGCGCACGCAGGGTTTCCACGTCCAGGTCGTTGGACGGTTCGTCCAGCAGCAGCACGTTGCCGCCCTGGATCAGCGTCTTGGCCAGGTGCAGGCGGCCGCGCTCGCCCCCGGACAGGTTGCCCACCTTCTTCTGCTGGTCCTGGCCGTTGAAGTTGAAGCGCCCGGCATAGGCGCGCGACGCCATTTGGAACTTGCCCACGTTGATGATGTCCAGCCCGCCGGAGATGTCCTCCCACACGGTCTTGTCATCGGCCAGTGCGTCGCGGTGCTGATCGACAAAGGCCATCTTCACGGTCTGACCGATTTCCACGGTACCGGAATCAGGTTGCTCCTTGCCCGCGATCAGCTTGAACAGGGTCGACTTGCCGGCACCGTTCGGGCCGATGATGCCGACGATGGCGCCGGCAGGGATGTTCATGCTCAGGTTGTCGATCAGCAGGCGGTCACCAAAGGCCTTGGAGACATTCTTGAATTCGATGACCTTAGAGCCCAGGCGATCCGCTACAGGAATGAAGATTTCCTGCGTTTCGTTGCGGCGCTGGTATTCGTAATCGCTCAGCTCTTCGAAGCGGGCAATACGCGCCTTGGACTTGGCCTGGCGGCCCTTGGCGTTCTGGCGCACCCACTCCAGTTCCTTCTTCAAAGCCTTGGCGCGAGCCTCCTCGCCTTTTTGCTCGGCTTCCAGACGGTTGCCCTTCTGGATCAGCCAGTCAGAATAATTGCCCTTGTAGGGGATGCCGTGGCCTCGGTCCAGTTCCAGAATCCACTCAGCGGCGTTGTCCAGGAAGTAGCGGTCGTGGGTGATCGCCACCACGGTACCGCTGAAGCGGTGCAGGAATTGCTCCAGCCAGTCCACGGATTCGGCGTCCAAGTGGTTGGTGGGTTCGTCCAGCAGCAGCATGTCGGGCTTGGACAGCAGCAGCTTGCACAGGGCCACGCGACGCTTTTCGCCACCCGATAGCTTGCCGATCACCGCATCCCACGCCGGCAGACGCAGCGCGTCGGCCGCAATTTCCAACTGGTGTTCGGAATCGGTGCCGGCCGCGGCGATGATGGCTTCCAATTCACCCTGCTCTTTAGCCAGCGCGTCAAAGTCGGCATTCTCTTCCGCGTAGGCAGCGTATACCTCTTCCAGGCGGGCTTTGGCGTTGTTCACCTCGGCCATGGCTTCTTCTACGGCCTGCCGCACGGTGTGCTCGGGATTGAGTTGGGGTTCCTGGGGCAGGTAGCCGATCGACAGCCCGGGCATGGGCAGTGCCTCGCCTTCGAATTCCTTGTCCACGCCCGCCATGATCTTGAGCAGAGAGGACTTGCCGGAGCCGTTCAGGCCCAGCACGCCGATCTTGGCGCCCGGAAAGAAGCTAAGGGAAATGTCCTTCAAGATCTGCCGCTTGGGCGGCACGGTCTTGGTAACGTGGTTCATCGAGAAAACGTATTGGGCCATGGATTTATTCAGGAAACGGGCAGAAGAAGGCGCCAAAATTTTTTGCGCACAAACGCGGATTATCGGCGCATGCGACAATAGACCCCGTCTTGGGCTCCAGTTGCCCACGGCATCAGCCTAGACAAGCTGGGGACGAAGGAAGAATTTTCCGGGCTCCCACCCTTGCAATCATCTGCCTAACAAACTGGCTCGGCGGCCCGTAAAGTCGCCTGCGACAGGCCGATACCCAGCGCCCCGGATGGGCGCATCCAATTACATGACATTTGAAGAACTGAAGCTGGCGCCGGCCATTTTGCGGGCCGTGCAAGAACAAGGCTACGACAACCCGACCCCTATCCAGGCCCAGGCCATCCCGGCCGTCCTCGCTGGACACGACCTCCTCGCCGGGGCACAGACCGGCACTGGCAAGACCGCCGCGTTCACGCTGCCCATGCTGCACCGCCTGGCCGAAGGCCAAGCCCCACGCAGCCAGTTTGGCGGCAAGGGGGTGCGCGCCCTGGTGCTCACGCCCACGCGGGAGCTGGCAGCGCAGGTCGAAGAATCCGTGCGCGGCTACGGCAAATACCTGGATCTGAACTCCACCGTGATCTTCGGCGGCGTCGGTATGAACCCGCAGATCGAACGCATCAAGCGCGGCGTGGACGTGCTGGTGGCCACCCCTGGCCGCCTGCTGGACCTGCAGCAGCAAGGCTTCATGGACCTGTCCACCGTCGAGATCCTGGTGCTGGACGAAGCCGACCGCATGCTCGACATGGGCTTCATCCACGACGTGAAGAAGGTGCTGGCGCTGCTGCCCCAGTCCAAGCAAAGCCTGCTGTTCTCGGCCACGTTCAGCGACGACATCCGTGAACTGGCCAACTCACTGCTCAAGAACCCGCAGAGCATCCAGGTCACCCCGCGCAACACCACGGTGCAACGCATCAGCCAGGTGATCCACCCCGTGGGGCGCGGCAAGAAAAAGCAGGTGCTGCTGCACATCATCCAGGAGCACGACTGGAGCCAGGTGCTGGTGTTCACGCGCACCAAGTTCGGCGCCAACAACGTGGCCGAGTACCTGACCAAGAACGGCGTTTCGGCCATGGCGCTGCATGGCAACAAGAGCCAGAGCGCCCGCACCCAGGCGCTGGAGGGCTTCAAGACGGGCCAGATCCGCGCCCTGGTGGCCACTGACATCGCGGCACGCGGCATCGACATCGATGACCTGCCGCACGTCGTCAACTACGAGATCCCCAACGTCCCCGAAGACTACGTGCACCGCATTGGCCGCACGGGCCGCGCCGGGCGCGAGGGCCATGCCGTAAGCCTCGTCTGCATGGACGAGGAAGGTTTCATGATGGAGATCGAGCGCTTCACCAAGCAGGAAATCCCCGTGCAGGTGATCGACGGCTTTGGCCCGGACGAGGGAGAGAAGGCCGAGCCCATCGCCATGGGCCGCCAGACCATCTGGGGCGGCGCGGGCAAGCCGCCCAGCCGCGAAGTCATGCAGGCGGCGGCCAAGGCGGCACGCCAGGAGATGATGGAGCGCATCCGCACCAACAAGGCGGCCACTGGCGGCCAGCGCGGTTCGCGCCAAGGCGGTGGCCAGGGCGAAGGCCAGCAGCGCGCCGGGGGTCAGAACGGCAGCGGGGGCCGCGGCGGCAACGCAGGCAATGCAGGCCGTACTGCCGGTCCACGTGATCAGCAACGTCCGCAGAACACGGCCGGTGGCCGCCGCCGCGGCGGTCCCGCGGGTGCAGGCAATGGCGGCGGTAATGGCGGAAATCGCCGTTTCGACGACAGCCAGCCTCGCAGCGAGAACGCCCACCTGGGCACGCAGCTCGGCAACATTGGCATCGGCCCACGCCATGGCAGCGGCCGTGCCAGCCAGCCGGACCCCATGCGCACCAGCGTGGACAGCATGGCGGACCGCGGGCGTCGGGGCGGCTTCGGCCGTGGCAACGGCGGCGGCGGTGGTGGCCGCGGCCCACGCGGCGGCGGCTTCGGCCGCTGAGACCTTCACGACAACAGAAAGCCCGGCACAGCCGGGCTTTTTTCCATGGCCCCTGGGCCAACCACCCCGCCGCACGCGCAGGACATCAAAGCTGCCGGGTAACATCCGCCCCAGCACCACTTCCGCCACGCCCACCATGACGCCGAAGAATCTGCTCTCCCACACTTACGCGCTGCCAATCGCCGCAATGGCTGCACGGCACCGCGCTACCGCGCTGCTGGGCGCATTCCTGCTGTCCGCCTGCTCCAGCACGCCCCTGCCTCCGTGGCCCGCGCAGTCCTCCCCCCCCACGCCCACTGGTCCGCAAACGTCCCGCGCCGTACCGCCGCCGCTGGGAACAGTGCAGCGTGGCGAAGTCGTGCCCAGCCCCAGCCCCAGTCCGGTCACGGTAACGCCCGTCGCCCCGGCCACCGAGCCGGCCTCCACCGCGCTCCCCTACAGCGCGGCTGTCGCGGCACGCTTTCCCGCGCCTTCCGTGCGGTACGAAACGCCGGGGCTCGCCGAGGGGCGCCAGGCTTTCACCACCAACGCTGAACTCACCCAATGGCTGCGTAATCTGGCCACGGCGCAGCGCGGCACGACCCGTGTGCAAATGCTGGACCTGGGGGTATCGCAGCGCGGCACACCCTTGCACGGCCTGGTGCTGACCCGCGCGGCTGGCACCAACGTGGCCGCGCTGGACGCCAGCCGCCGCCCCACGGTGCTGCTGCTTGGGCAGCAACATGGCGACGAGCCCGCCGGCAGCGAGGCATTGCTCGTACTGGCGCGCGAACTGGCACAAGGGCTGCTGGAGCCCATGCTGGAGCGCATCAACGTGATCGTCGTTCCCCGCGCGAATCCCGACGGAGCCGAGGCCGGAACACGAGCCACGTCCAACGGCATCGACATGAACCGGGACCACCTGCTTTTGCAAACTCCGGAGGCCCAGGCACTCGCCAAACTGGTGCGCAACTATCGCCCGATCGCCATTTTCGATGCGCATGAATACACCGTCACCGGACGGTTCCTCGAGAAATTCCATGCCATCCAACGCTACGACGTGCTGCTGCAGCACGCAACGACGGCCAACCTGCCGGAATTCATGACCAAGGCAGCTCTGGAATGGTTCCACCACCCCATGATCAGGGCCCTGGAAGCGGAAGGCCTGAGCCAGGAGTGGTACTACACCACCTCGACCCGCGCCGAAGACCTTCGCCTGTCCATGGGAGGGACGCAACCCGATACCGGCCGCAACGTGAATGGTCTGAAGAACGCCGTCAGCATGCTCGTGGAAACGCGCGGCGTGGGCATTGGCCGCACCCACATCCAGCGGCGCGTGCACTCGCAGGTGACGGCCCTCACCAGTGCACTGCGCAGCACCGTGGACCGCGCCGCCGACTTGGAGCAGGTGCGCTCCTATGAAGCGCGGGACATTGCCTCCCAGGCATGCCGCGGCGAGATCGTGGTGGAAGCCACGCAAACCCCCGGCCAGCGCGACCTGGTCATGCTGGACCCACAGACCGGCGCAGACCGGACCCTGCGCGTGGATTGGAATTCCTCGCTGCAACTCAAGCCGGTCAAAAAACGCCACCGCCCCTGCGGCTATTGGTTGGCAAGCGGCGCAACGGATGCAGTGGAGCGCCTGAAGCTGCTGGGCATCCAGGTGATGCACGTCGCCGAGGCGGGCTCCGTACTGGCGGACATCTATGAGGAAACCAGCCGGGAGAGCTCCGAGCGAGAGGACGTGCGCGGAGCCATCCCTGGCGCCCGCCCGATCATCCGCGCCACCGTGACCCCCATGCGCAGCGCCATCGACGTGCCGGGAGGCAGCTATTACGTGTCTCTCAACCAGCCCTTGGCCAATCTGGCCGTGGCAGCGCTGGAGCCCGATACGCAAAACAGCTATTTCGCCAACCATGTCATCGGCCAGCTCGGCGATGTCGCACGGGTCATGGCACCTCCATCGCTGGTGTTTGAGGAGATGGACTGAAGAGCACGCCAGACTGCGGCCACTCTTTAAATGATAGCTGCTTGCGCTTGCTGGATAAGCGCTAAAGGCATATTTGGCATCATACACAGCACCCGCATGCCGTCTTCTATTTCATGGGCTGCGGAGGCTGGTGCGGGAGCGCTCCGGGCGCCTGTATGATCCTGCACTCCGAGCGCGCACATCACCGCTCGCACCGCATACCTGCATCAGCTGCCCGTAGCTCAACCGGATAGAGCAATTGCCTTCTAAGCAATAGGTCGGGGGTTCGAGTCCCTCCGGGCAGGCCAAAATTAATTAAGCATAATCAATGGCTTACGCGCTTTTTTCGTTGCTTTGGCTTGCTTTGAATTGCACTCGTTTGCTTTCGCTTGTCACCCGTCG
Source organism: Diaphorobacter sp. LI3 (assembly GCF_022807955.1). Classification (NCBI taxonomy): domain Bacteria; kingdom Pseudomonadati; phylum Pseudomonadota; class Betaproteobacteria; order Burkholderiales; family Comamonadaceae; genus Diaphorobacter; species Diaphorobacter sp. LI3. The sequence continues at coordinate 3,188,399 of NZ_CP094346.1, forward strand.
GGGTGACAAATGGGTGACAAGCCAGGCGACAAGCGCCGTAGATATGGGGTGACAGACGTTTTGCGTTTGTCACCCCATTTTCTTTGCACTCGCTTGCCTGCTTTCACGGACTGTTTTACAATTCGTAGCACTGCGGGAGGTTGCGAACGCAGTTCCAGTGCTCAAGCGCTGGCGGGCGGGGAAGAAAGACGGTCTGATAACTGCTCGTGAACCTCAACCATGACAAGTTGCCTGGACGGCGTGCCGCACAGCGGCGGGCAACAAGACTGAGAGCGTGACGAGCTAAGTTCTCAGCTTCGCAGCACATTTGCAGACTAAGGCTCTTCTCGCGTGACTTAATCGTCACGCGCAGGAGCTTGTCGTGTCTGCACAGCAAACCCCGCACGTCACTGCCGGTGACGTTGCAGCGATCCCCCCATCCTTTGGTTACAACTACTTGAGCATTTTGCTCGGGAAGTCTGTTGCAAGCCTTCAATCTGACCGCTGCCGGCGCCCCTGGGCGCTGCCCCCGGCCGGCAGCATCCCCGGTTCTAAATCGCCGGTTTGGCTACTCTCCGACGTGCTCGCCTGGCTAGCGGCACACCGCGAACCGGCAGTGCAGCGCCCATCCGCTCCCGATCCGGTTGAACCCGAGCCGCCCCGCCGTGGCCGCCCCACCAAGCGCGAGCAGATCGAGCGCCAGCGCGCAGCAGCAGCGCGGCAAGGGGGTGCCGCATGAACCCGCGCCGCATCCGCAAAACGGCAGAGGGGTGCAGCATGAGCGCCGACCTCAACGCCCGCGCCCTGGCCGCGCTGCCACCCACGCTGCAGGTGATGGTCAAGGCCCACCCCTACCCGGGCGAACGAGAGGATCTTGGTCAAGGCTGCTGGCGCCGCCTGCTTGAAGCGGGACCTGAAGCAGACCTGCGTAAAGTTTTTGCCAGCGCCCGGGCGGAGGCGCGACGCTACGCGCTGCGCGGGTGGGCGCACGACGGCGCGCAAGACGAGGCAGACGAGCAGGCGTTGCAGCTACAGGCAAAGGAGGGCACCCGGGCACAGCAGCGCGACGCCGTTGCAGCCGTTGCCGGAAGCCTACGCGTGGGCCTACGCCAGGCACGGCGCATTGTGGCCGCCCAAAAAGAAAAAGCCGCCGAGCAGGCTAGCCGTTCTGTTAAAGTGTTGCTAAGAAAGCTGTAATGGCTCAAAATTCCGCCCTAGTCAACGACTAGGGCGTTTCTTTGTCCAAGGAAAAATCTCATCCAACTTCAGTAAAGCCGACTAAGTGGCCGCCTAGATTTCCGCCGGCCGCGGCGGGTATTCAAGTCAATCACTGCAAGAACCCCAAGTGCGGTAACTTCGGCGTACCGCCCAAGCTTGCGGTTGCCCGAGGCGGGGCCGGTACTCCAGCTTCTTCCGTTGGCCCAGGCGACTACACCGTGGTCGCTACCGGTAAGGACCAGCCGGCACTGAAGTGCCGCCTGTGCGAGGAAATCACCCCTATGCAGAGCAACTTGGCGATTGCCGAGGAGCTTATGCGCATGTCGGAGTACCTTGAACCAGTACTCCCGCAGTGTCCGAACGAGGCCTGCTCTCTATCGGAGGGGGCGCCATCCCTTGAGAATGTGACTCGCTTCGGCACCAACGCCCACGGAACTCCCCGGTTCAAGTGTGTCGGCTGCAAGAAGGCGTTCTCCTTCGGCGGCCGGTCAACCAAGCGCCAACGTCGCAGTCACTCCAATCGCGATATCTTGGTGCATCTGATGAACGCCATGCCGCTGCGGCGCATCATCAAGGTCCTCGATATCTCCCCCAGCCAGCTATACGACCGCATCGACTTCCTCTATGAGCAGGCCCAGATGTTCGCCGGCGAGCGTGAGCGAACCCTCATGGGACGCGACGACCTAGGCTCAAGATATCTGTCGGTTGACCGGCAAAAGCTGGTGGTGAACTGGCACTCTAAGAAGGTGCGAAAGAACACACTTTTGCTGTCCATTGCAACGGCCGACCAGGCTACGGGCTATGTGTTCGGGGTCAACGTCAACTTTGACCCTGCGCTGGACTCTGCTGACGTAGAGAAGGACATGGTTCGCTTTGGCGACCATGCACTTGCCAGAGCGTTTCGCCGCTACGCGAGAGTCTGGCTACCGGCTGATTGGAATGCTGCGGCTGAGAGGGCGGCGCCTCGCGGAGGTACCTCCCGAAAGCCTATGGAATCGGTCATCGAAGAGACGTACGACGCAGCCTTAGGTCGCCCCGATATAGAAGATGGTGAAGGCCCCGCGAACTCATCCCGTGCCCCCGTAAAGGGCATGCTGCTGCATGAGCAAGTGGTGATGTACGCCCACATCCAGCTTGTCACTCGACTGCTCTGCCGTGCCAAGAAGATTCGCTTCTTCACAGACCAGGAGTCGGGCATACGTGCGGCCATTCTGACGGCCGTGCCGAAAAGGGTTCTGGACCGGACGGCTGACGCTTTCTATGTCAAGGTGCTCAAAGATATGTCAGTGGACATGAAGCGCGCGCTGGTTGGTGCAACCAAGCGGCGTCTGGCGCGCTTAGCGGAGAAATACGGGGTAACCCCTGAGGCTGCAGAACTTCTGGCTGCCGAGGAAGAACTGGCGCGCATGGTTGCCATCGGCAAGTGGGGGGACCGCTGGTTCCGCCATCCCATATCGGAGATGCGTGAGCCTGAGAAATCCGTTTGCTGGCTGACCGATATCGACCCGGTCGAAACCGAACCGGACAAGCGTCGGCTCCAGCTTAGCCACCAGGCGCTACTGCACCTGAAAGCCACCCTTACCGCTGTCGACCGCTTCTTTATGCAGGTCCGGCGAGGCCTCACGCTGGCAGAACGCGCGGTGGCCAGCGCCAACACCGACCGACGTCTCTGGTTCGGGAAGAGCGCCTACAACCCCGAAGTCCTGGTGAAGGTGCTCGGCATCTTCCGGACGTACTTCAACTACTGCGAGGTTGGCCGGGACGGGAAAACGCCGGCAATGCGGCTGGGGCTGGCGCGCGGACCCATAGCGCCCGAAGACATCATCTATTTCACTCCCGAACCGCCCGAAAGACGCCGCGCGCCTGCCGCTCGGTCGCTCAAGCCCTCCGGCCCCGTGGCTCACGCAAGCGAGTCACTTGCCGCGTAGGACCCGTAGTTCGAGGTGAGCTTGGTCCGCAGTCAGGGAGCTCACTCGCACTTGGTAGACAGAGAGGGGGGCTCCCGATTCAGGCCCCGAGGACTCTTCCCATTCGGCTACACCCCCTTCACCCTCGCCGCTCACCGAGGAAAGGTACGGGCTCCGCCCTGTGCAGGCCAGCACTACTGCCGGGGCTAGGGTCATCCGCGGCAGAATACCGGTTGGTTTGACCCAATTTGTTACTTCAGCGCCTCTGATAAGGACACGACAAGGCTGGCTGCCATTGTCTCGCCAAGCCTCAACGCTCAGAGAGACAGTCCGATTGCCGTATGCCACGGGAGTGCTGCCCCTGAAGTCCGGAGCGGGCTCGTCGTTGCAGGCAGTGAGGAAGCTGGCGGCACACACGAGCGCGACGCCTAGGGAAAGGGGCTTGAAATTCAGCATGTCCCTTATAGCGACCAAAGAAACGAAGCCCCTCGTGCCGAAGCAGAGGGGCTTGAATCAAGGGCTTAGCAACACCTTAACGGAACGGCTAGGCCGAGCAGGGCGACTTTTTCGGGTTTGCAGGGGGTGCGATATGAGCAAGATTATCAGAGCGCCCCGGCCACAAAAAAATTGGACGGAAATTGCAAACTCCGTCCTGCGCGACAGCCGGTTGAGCTATCGCGCACGAGGTATTTTAGCGCGCTTGCTCAGTAACGCCGACGGCTTTGCAATGAACGCCGATGATCTCGCACGCGAGAGCGCGCGTGAAGGCCGAGATGCTGTCCGAGCAGGCCTGGCGGAGCTTGCAAGCCGCGGCTACCTGCAGCGTGAAAAGCGGCAAGACGAGCGGGGCCGCTGGCTGACCGAGCTTTACATCTTCGACACGCCGCAGCCTTTCGCCACCGACGTCGGGTTTTCAGGCGTCGGCTCACCGACGCCTGAAAACCCGGCCGTCGGTGATCCGGGCGTCGGAAAACCAGGCGCTACCAGAAAAACTAGAGAGAAAAATCAGGAAGAAACACCACCACCCCCGCGCGCACACGCACACACGCAGGGGGACCAGCAGACCGGCAGCCTGCCGGCTGATGGTGGTGGTGGCGATGAAAATTTTCTTTGCGAAGCGGCCCGCAAAGCCAAGTTGCCCCCGGCGACTAGCCGCAGAGTTGACCAACTCGCCGAAGGCGCCACGCCCGAACAGCAAGCCTTGCTGGCGCTGCTGCTGGAGCAACTGCCCGCCCTGGCGGCTGAGGGGAAGGTCAAAGCCCCAGCAGGCTACGCCCTGCGCTTGGCCAAGCGCGCCGCTGCTGGCGAACTCACGCCGCCCGCCAGTGCCGCACCTGCACCGGCGCCGGTGCAGGTGTACCAGCCCGAGCCCCGAGGGCTGACGACCCCAGAGGGCCTAGCGGCCGGCAAAGCGTCAATCGCAGCCCTGCAAGCCAAGATCCACGGCAGCCGCCACCACGGGCCGGGGGCGGCTACGCCGCGAGTTGACCAAGGCGCGCAGTAAGCCGGGCCGGGGCGCATGCGTAGGGCCACGCGACAGACGCTGCGCCACTGCAAGCCCTGCGGCATAGCTCAGGGTTCGATCCAGCGGGACGCCCTAAGTCTGCTGCAGGCGCGCTGGTGACGTTCTGCCCTATGGCACCGGGCACGCCGCGCGACTGGACGGGAACAGGCCCGCAGGGGCGGGCCTACGGGAGCAGATGAGCAAGAAGACCAGCAACAGGGCATTACGGCATCCATACGGGCTTTTCTGGTGCCGCCCCGCATGCGCACCCCGCAAAGGCCCGCCAGCGCCCGATTTAGGGCCTTCCCGTGGGGTTCGCAGAATGGGGCAAAGCCCCATGTCACCGCCACGCCGCGCGACGTGCCCCACAGCATAGGGCGCAGCGTGCCCAGCGCGCCCCCATTGCCCATGCCAGCGCTGCCCGGGCAGGCCCTGCCGCTTCACGGCCTATGTGCTCGGGCCAATCTCGCCGCGTGGCCGGGAGCCCGCGCCCCTACCCGGCTTACTGCGCGCCCTGATAAACCAGCTTCCGAACCCGCTTCGGATATGCGTTTCTGAGTCCGAAATAGATTTCCGAAACCTTTATCCGATTCGGATTGATTCATAACGTATCGTATCAATACGATATGAAATACCGCCGACCCAAGGCATTTTCAGAGGGAAAGCCACGCCCAGTCGGCGGCGCGGCGATACGAAACACACCAATCGAATTTTCCTAAGTCCACTTCCGAAGCATCTTTCAGAAATCCGTTTTCAATTCGGAAATGCACTTCGGAAATAGCAAACCAAAATCCAAAGCCGAAAGCGCCATCGGAAGCGGCAATCGGAAAAACCCGAAGGGCCATTGAAGCCCCTTCGATGTCCCTTCAATGCCCCATCAGTCACCAGGCCGGCACACCCACGCCCAGCACCAGGCCGGCGCGCATGTCCGCGAACTGCGGAAGTAGACAAGCCCGCCGCCCTGGCGGGCGATCAAGAAAGGGGTGATTGATGGCAAGGCAAGAGATACACGAGACGTTTTGGCTTTTGAAGTGGGCCTTGATCCTGGCCGCACTGGGCGCAGTGCTGGCCGTAGCAGTGTTTATTCAATGGCATCTCCAATGGCGCATTGCAAGCCCAGGCTACTACCTTAATTTTTTCCGCGAGTTATTCACCAATCCCAAATACCACGGCGGCTTGATTCAAATGGGCCTGGCCGCAATCGTCGGGGCGCTAATAGCTGGCTTGCCCCCGGTTGTTTTTCTTCTCAAAAAGTAAGGTTCTGACATGATCAATATTTTTCTATTTGCAATCACCGGGATCATTGCTTTTGCCGGTTACTGGATTCTGCGTGGCCGTGATGGCAAAGTCTTTCCTCTCGTGCGTCAATGGTTGATGGCCTGCACTATCGTTGCAGCCGGCAGCGCGATAAAGGGCGACGCTTATAGCTTGCCGCAACTGCTGCTGGCAGGCGCCATCGCGCAATTCTTGATCTTCTATCTAATCTTGAATGTCCTGGCCAAAGTCGGCATTCATTTCAACTTTGGCGGTAGCGATGCCGACGCGAGCGGCGCCGGAGGCGACCACATCCGGGGCGCCAAACTCGTTAACGGCAAACAACTGCAAAAGATCCTCAAGAACGAAACCGGCGATCTGACCATCGGGGAGCAAAGAATCCCCGAACGGCTTGAAGCCTTGCATTTTCTGATTGCAGGCGCAACCGGCGTTGGCAAAAGTGTCGGCGGTCTCAAATCTGAAGTGCAACACCGCTGGTTGATATTCAATGAATGGTAGCGGAGCTTTTCTCGGCGATAGCCGCCATGAATCGCTGAAAAGCCTGGTAGGGAGAATCCCAGCCGAGAGTCTGACGAGGACGGTTGTTCATCAGATCGGCCATGGAGTCCAGCGCATCCTGGTCATGCATGCTCAGGTCTGTGCCCTTGGGCATGAACTGGCGCAGCAGCCCATTCGTGTTCTCACAACTGCCTTTTTGCCAAGGGCTGTGCGGATCACAAAAGTACACCCGCATGCCAAGGGCTTGGGCGAGTTCCTTGTGCCGGGCCATCTCCTTGCCCTGGTCGTAGGTGAGCGTCTGGCGCATCGGCTGTGCGATCTGGCGCAGCTTGTTGGTGAACGCGGCCAGCGCACTGTCTGCGGATGCGTCAGGCATCTTGCACAGCAGCACCAAGCGCGTTGAGCGCTCTACCAGCACACCCACCGCCGATTGGTTGCCAGCACCCTTGATCAGATCCCCCTCCCAATGCCCCGGGATCACGCGATCATTGACCTCGGGTGGGCGAACATGGATAGAGACCATGTCTGGAATCTGACCACGCCGATCAGAGCCTGCTGAACGCGGGCGGCGTGTACTCTTGCCTTGGCGCAGCAGTGCGATGAGCTGGCGGCGCAACTCACCGCGTGGGTATGCATAGATGGCGGTGTAGATGCTCTCGTGCGAGGCATGCATGGTTGGGTCCTGGGGATACATGCGCTGGAGTGTGCGTGCAATCTGCTGGGGCGACCACAGCCAGCACAGCATGGTGGTCACAAGAGTCCACAACGCCCCGCAGCTGTGCAGCTTGGGGTATGGCTTGGCCTGAATGCGCCGCAGCTGGCACAGACGCTGCGCAGGCGCGCTGGCGTAACCGCCGTGGCAGGCGTTGCGCCGCAACTCACGGCTGATGGTGCTGGGGCTGCGGCCTTGAAGGCGGGCTATGGCCCTGATGCTCCAGCCCTGCTGGCGCAGCGATGCCAGCGTCACTCTGTCTTCTGGCTGCAAGTGCTCGTATCTCGTTCCCATTTGCGTACATTACCCTTGGTGAGGGTGTTGCACTTCAGATTTGAGACCGCCGCCGCAATCTCTGAAATGTTGGACAGCATCGCCCAGCGCGGCGACCGCGTTTTTCTGGCCGACGCTGGAGGCAACTACCTGAAGGCATATTTCAACGCAGATCGCGGCGACCTGATTCTGAATCCTCTTGATGCCCGCGCCGTGGGCTGGTCACCTTTGGCCGAAATAGAAGGCGTTTGGGACGCCGACCAAATCGCAAAATCCATTATCCCGGATGGCGAGGGTAGTAGCACCGAATGGAACCAATACGCGCAAGTAATAACCTCCGCAATCCTGAAACACTGCTGGCAAAACAAACTGACGAATACCGATATTTTCAGAATCGCCATCATTGCCGATGTCACCGAGCTGCGCGAGATTTTCGCCGGCACGCCAGCGCAACCGCTGGTGGCAGAAGGCAACGAAAGAATGTTTGGCAACGTGCGCGGAATCATCGGCACGAAAATTAGCCCGTTCCAGTACCTCGACCCAGCAGCCGGCGCAAATAACGGCTTTTCGCTGAAAAGCGTTATCCAAGATGATAATGCGCAGAACTGGCTATTCTTCAATTTCCGCGACGATCAGCTTTCGACCCTGGCGCCGATCATTGCCGCGATGACCGACATTATCAGCAAGTCGATTTTGTCGATGGAGGCAGACGCAAACCGAAAATTCTGGCTGATCCTTGATGAATTCGCCAGCCTGGGACGCATTAGCTCCATTCTCGATTTTCTGACAAAGGCCCGCAAAAACGGTGGCCGTGCAGTTATTGGCGTACAAACGGTTTCCCAACTGAAAAGCGCCTACGGCATGGCCGACGCCTCTACCCTGCTGGCCAACTGCTCCAGTCAGGTCGTTTTCCGAGTCCCAGACCCGGAAACCGCAGACATTATGAGCCGAATGCTCGGCGATCAACAAATCAGCCGCATTATTCAATCTGGCGGTGAATCGTCGCAATCCATGCAAGTGGGCGGCAGCAAATCCGAAAACTGGAGCCAGCAAATCACGACCGAGCGCGTTATTCTGCCATCGCAGCTGCAGAATATGGAAACGCTGAATGCAATTCTCAACCTGGCCGGCGATATTCCCGCAGCACCGATCCTGCTGGAGCCCCGCGACCGCGCCAAGGTGGCCGAAACCTTCCAGAAGGCCAAACGCGAGGCAATCAAGATTGCGGCACCAGCCAAAGCCGCCGAGACTCAAGAACCTACGGAAACACAAAGCACCGTCAGCGAATCCGATTTGCCTGGCATCGAATCCAACGACGTGATCTAGGCAGCCGCTTTCACCCCTTTGCCCAGCCTTTGCCGCTGGGCTTTTTTTCGTCGATTCCAAGCAGCCCGAGGACACAACAGAAGCTCAGTATCAAGGTATGCACACTACCCACCGAGGGTGAGTGTGCCGCAACCGCTGCGCCCAATGTGGGAGCGGGTTTGCGCGTCATACAGCGGTTCTACAGCCGTATCACAAATCATGTCCGCGAACTGCAGAAGTGTAGTAGCGGCGCGGGGTTGCGCCGTATTACACGAAGGGACGCCCGAATGAGTAAAAAACACGTTATCACGTTTCGCCTCGATGGCGACGAAATGACCGAAATCGAGCGCATTTGCAAGACCCTGCGCCTATCAAAAACCGATTACCTGCGCGCCGTCTCCCTGGGCGGATCAAAGCCCATCGGCCCACCCCCTGCCGTGCCTGCGGCGGCAATGGACGATTCACGCCTGGCGTCGCTGGAGGCTGGGCAGAGGGATATTCAAATGGCCCTCAACGATTCAGCCGCAGCGTTTGCCGCGCTGATGACGAACTTAAATGAGTTCCTGCGCATACCGAGTTTCCGGGAATACCGCGCCCGCGACGTAGCGGGGGATTCAATCAAGCGCGACGGGGAAGCGGAAGACGCCTATTTGCTGCGCCTGGCGCACAGGTATTTCATTCAATACCAGGTTTGGCCGAACGCCGAGGACAAGGCCACATTTGGCCCCGCACCAGGCGCAGACCTGGCCAAATTCCCCAAGACCAAGCCGACAGCCTAAATCATGATGCACGACAAACTAATGGCCCTATCGCGTAAACGCGATGACCTGCTTTTGCAGGCGCATGCCCTCGATCAACAAATCGAAGCGACAGAGAAAGCAGCGAGACGGGAACATGAAACCCGAGCGCGGCAGGCATTGGAAATACTCGCACGCCACAATCTCACCATCGCAGACCTTGACCGTATTTTATCAAACAAGGATTCTTGAAATGCTATCAATTAAATCAATGAATGCCGCCGGGGGTGTTTCCAAGGTTGCAGGCTATTATGAAGGCTACCAGATTGGCGCCGAAGACCCGACCGCAAAGCAGCACGACGAGCCATCTGGAAAATGGATAGGCTCATATTCTGAGCGCTTGGGATTCATGGATTCCATCGTTCACCGTGGCGAACTCGAAAACGCCTTGAGAGGCTACGACCCTAAAACGGGCCAAGCGCTTTCAAATAATGCAGGCGATGAACGCCATAAGCCCGGCTACGACCTGACGTTTTCCGCGCCGAAATCCGTTTCCGTCGCCTGGGCCAGCGCCACCCCTGAATTACAAAGGGCAATCAGCGAAGCACAGCAACGCAGCATTGAAAGCGCCATGAAATACGCCGAGATTATCGGTGCTTTTCAGCAGCGGGAAGGCCACGCCGGAGTCATCAAGGTTGCGCACCATGAAATTGTCGCGGCGACTTTCGAGCACAGCAGCAACCGCAGCGGCGAGCCGCATTTGCATACACACTGCGTTGTTGCAAACGTCAGCGAGAACGGCAAGCGCGTCGATTTTGACACTAGGCACACCGGGGCGATTGACGGTTATTACAAAGCCGAATTCGCTGCCGAGTTGCAACGAATGGGCTTTGAAATTGAGCGTACAGGGCGCGCATTTGAAATCAAGGGTGTTACCGATGAAATCTCTAAGGAGCTTTCGACCAGGGCCGCGCAGATTGCCGAGCGCGAGAAAAAAACCGGACTGACAGGCGAGCGCGCAGGCGATATGCACCAACTGGCGACCCGCCAGGGCAAAGCCGAAAACCCGCGAGAAACCGCTTTTCAGATGGCCCGTGAGGCTGCACAGCGCCACGGCTTTGACGCCGAGGCCATCCGCCATAGCGAGGCAGAGAAGACCCCTTGGGAGGCCGGCAAATCTCTTGAATCGGCATTTTCTGACGCATCGACACTCAGCACGCCCCAGCTACACCGGAAGATGCTGGAGAGTGCAGCGGGTTCTATGCGAGCTGGTGAAGCGCTTTCAAAGTTGAAAGAGCTTGAAAACTCCGGCGAGCTGATCCGCTTGCGCGACCAAGACGGAAACACGCGCTGGACAAGCCGCGAAATGCTGGAAATCGAAACCGGCCTGGCGCAATATGCCAAAGCCGCTGCGCACACGCCCACCGACGCCCGCGCGGATTCCCGCAACGTCGAAGACCTGATTCAAAAGAAAGGGCTGTCAAATGACCAGGCGCAGGCCATGCGCCACATTACCGACAGTCGCAACAGCTTTGCGGTTGTCGAAGGCACGGCCGGGGCGGGCAAGTCCTACATGCTGGGCGCGGCCCGCGAAGCCTGGGAGGCCAGCGGTTCCCGCGTTGTCGGCTGCGCCCTGGCCGGCAAGGCCGCTAGCGGCCTAGAGGAAGGCAGCGGGATCAAGTCGGACACGATTCACGGCACGCTGCAGCGCATCGAGCGCGGCGAGCTGCAGCTAGACAAGCAAACCGTCGTCGTCGTGGACGAAGCCGGCATGGCAGGCTCTCGCCTCATGTCGCGCCTGTGCGACCTGGCGCAGCAGGCCGGCGCCAAGGTGGTGCTTGTCGGGGATACCCGGCAGCTGCAGCCAGTGGACGCAGGCGGCGCCATGCGCAGCATGAAGACCGCAGCCGGCCAGGCCGCAGAGATGACCGAGATCCGCCGCCAGCACCACGAGGCAGACCGCCAGATGGTGACCGACCTCAAGAACGGCGAGGCCGGCAAGGCGCTGGAGACGATGCAGGAGCGCGGCTACTTGCGTGAGCACGCCACGCCCGAGCAGATGCGCGAGGCCATCGCGCGCAACGTTGTCAACGACCTGCGCGAAGGCAAGACCTCAATCAGCCTGGCCCCACGTCGCCAGGAAGTGCAGGCCATCAACCAGGCCGCACGCTCACAGGCCAGGGACGCTGGCCTGTTGCACGGCCCTGACCGCACGTTTACGACCCAGCGCACGCCCGAGAGCGCAGAGCGCGCCCAGGTATTTGCCGTGGGCGACCGCGTTATCACGCTCAAGAACGACCGCAGCTTAGACCTGAAGAACGGTCAAACATGGACAGTCACCGAGGCCCGCGACGGCCGTTTGACCCTCAAGCGCGATGGCGACGGCAAGGAGCAGAGCATCAGCCAGAAGCAATACAAAGCCCTCGATCACGCCTACTGCGCGACCGTCCACAAAAGCCAGGGCGTGACCGTTGACCGTGCCCACGTCGCGCACGACAGCGCCATGAGCGACCGCAGCTTGAGCTACGTCGCTGCATCGCGGCACCGCGAGTCCATGAGCTACCACCACACCAGCGCGCAACGCGACGAGCTGCAAAAAGAGATTGGCCGCGCCCGCGACAAGGACACCAGCGCCGACTATGAGCGCGCCCAGCCGCCAGGCCACGACGGGCCAGGCCCCGAGGGTGGCGCCGGAGCCAAGGGCAACCAGGCCGAGCAAGAGCACGACGACGAGCAGCCACGGCGCCCGCAGACCGACGCGCAGCGCCGTCAGGAGCATGAAGCATGGGCAGACCGCGACCGCACCCGCGCGCAGGACTACCAGCGCGACCAGGCCGAGCGCGACCGCGAGCGCAGCCAGGAACCACAGCAGCCAGCGCGCGAGCTGATACGCGACCGGCGCACGCCCGAGCAGCGCGAGCACGACGCGGATCTAGCACGCGCAGCACTCAAGACCGGGGGCACGATGCCCCAGGCGGCGAAGATCAACCGCGACATTGAGAAGGGCCGCGCCCGGTGGGAGTACAACAGCCGAGGCGACCGCTTCCTGCAGTACCGGGACGGGCGCACGTACCACCGCGATCTGCACGCACGCGGCCCGCAATCGGTAGATCTGCGGCAGGCCGCTACGCTGGGCCTGACCACCAAGCGCGCAACCATCGTCACCCGTGACCAGAAATTCATGGGCATCAAGTACGGTGAGAAACGCGAGGTGTTGATCTCCCGAGAAACCAGCCTGCAGCGCCGCGCCGGGGCCGACCGCGACGAGCTGCGCGAGCGCCTGCGCAACCCGGAAGCGGGCATGGCCAGCAAAGCATGGGCCAAGGCCCAGGATGCGGCCTACAAGGGCTTGAATGCCGAGGGATTCCGCAAGGCCACGCTTCAAGAATCCATCCGCGCCAAGCTGGGCGCGGCCGTCGAGGGCGCACGCCTGCGCGCGGAGACGCGCGAGCGGATGCAGGCCCAGGCGAAGCAGGCCACGCAGCAGAAGACCATGAGCACGCCCACGCCAACGCCGACAGCGAAGCCGCCGCGCGATAACGGCATGGAAATGTGACCGCGCGGCAAAAAATGTCCGCGAACTGCAGAAGTAGATAACCGCCCCGGCAGTCGGGGTGGCATCTACGAAAGGCCGTTCATGTTCCGCGATCAGTTTCTCGATGCCGTTTTCGCCCGCCTGGGGCGCGTCACCGTAGGCGGCGCCCTGGTGGGTAGCCTGCTGCTGAATCTCGTCCTGCTCTTGTCGCTTGCCGGCCTGGCCGTCTGGGGGTGCTGACATGGCCAACCCCGAGAGCCAACACGCCGCCGCCAACGCAGGCCCACGCGCGCCCAGCGCTGGCGAGCGTTGGATCATGGCCGCGCGCGACGACTACAAGCAGAACAAGCAAGCCATGCGCGCCCGCATCGCCGCCGCAGTGCGTGACGGCGGGGGCAATGTCGCCCGCATCGGCGCCCTTGCAGCGCTCTACGACGAGCACAACGGCGTTGCGCGCCGCGCCCGCGCAACCGTCATTGAGCGAGGCCGCGCAGCCTTGCAACAGCAACAGGAGTCCCAGCAATGAAGCACTTCATCACAGTGGCAGCCATCGCCACCGCCCCTGCCGCCTTCGCGGGCGGCTCCATGACGGGCGGCGCCACGGAATGGACGCAGATCGCCAACAACACCGAACTGATCGCCCAGGTAAGTGAGGCCGTGGACACCACGGCAAACACCCTCATGACGGCGCAGCAAACCATGCAGATGCTGCGCAGTCTGCCCGAAACCGTGGTCAACGAATTGACGGCTGGCCTGCCCGTGGAGAAGGTGCAGGCACTGGCCAGTGCCTACCAGACCATGACCCGGGCCGGGAATGTCTATCGGGATGCCGTCAAAGTGTTGGAGCAGGCCAAGCGCGAGGGCGAGAACCTCAAGCTCAAGCCCGCCGACTATCTGCGCTACAAGGCCGCAGCGGCGCAGAAGCTGGGCGGCGTCTATCAGCAATCCTACGAGTCCGAAATCGCCAAGCTCAACCGGCTTTCCAAGACGGCCGCGGACGTGCAGAAGCAGGCGACGACGGTGCGCGGCATCAATTCCAACGTGGGCGGCCTGCAAGCCCTGGCGAGCCAAAACATGCAGGTTCAGGCGCTGCTGGGCGACATCTCCAGTTCCATCGCCCAGGCCAACGCGAATGCGGCGATGGAGGCTCAGCGCACGCAGGAGCGCGAGCAGCAGCGCGCGGACGATGAAGCCAGGTTCCGGGACGCGCGCAATGCCGCCGCCCAGCGCAAGGACGCGGCGCCGACGCTGAAGCTGCCCAGCGATTACCAGCTCGTGAAGTGAGGGTGCCATGCAGAAAGAGAAAGACTTTCAGGACTTTTTGCGGCGCCTGATCGAGCCCGACGAGCAGCGCCGCGCGCAGCTCCTGCAGGAGATCGAACAGCGCGATGAAGCCAACGAAGACCCGGCAATCGACGATGCGGGGCGCTTTCAGCTTCGCGCCTGGCTGGTGGACTTCGCACGGCGCGAGCCCTTCATCTTCGCCATTGCGCCGCTGTCGCTGCTGTGCTGGCTGCTGCTGGCCGGCAGCTGGGTCATCGACGGCTTTCATGCCGTCGTCGTTCGTTTCTTCGGAGGGTGAAAGATGGCACTCGGCGATATTGCGGGACTACTCGACCCCCTCATTGAGAAAGCGGCCGGCATGAGCGGCGCGTTTGTGCCCCTGGGCCAAACCTTCCTTGGCCTGGCGCTGGTGATCAATATCGCCTTGGCCGTCTTTGACTGGTGGATGGGCAGCGTATCCGGCGCACTCTCGCGCGTGACGCGGGGCGCGCTGGTGCTGATCCTTCCGCTTGCGCTGCTGCTGAACTGGGCGCCGTGGATGCAGACCACGACGAAGTTTTTCACAACTGAGCTAACGGCCCCCATCGTCAACGCGGCGGGCGTCGGGAATGCCGGCGAGGCCGTGAAAACGGCTATCGAAAAGCTCAACACCGCCATGTTTCCGAGCGCACAGAAAGACGACGGCAAAAGCGCGTGGTCAAAGGCATGGGAGTTCGTGACCGGGGATGCGAGCATCGGCAAAGCCCTCGTCGGCAGTCTCACGCAAGCACTGTTCGACCTGATTCTTTTCTTCATCTCGGGCCTGGTCGCCTTTGCCCTGCTGCTGGCCCTGTACGGGCCGTTACTGGCCCTGCAGCTGGGTGTGATCTTCGGGCCGCTGCTGGTGGCCTGGCTGCCCTGGCAACCCATGTCGCACCTGTTCCATAACTGGCTGCGCTTCATGCTTGCGAACGGGTTTTCGCTGGTCATCGGCGTGACCTTGGCCACGCTGGGCGCGGGCGTCATCGGAGACTTTGCCACGCAAATGGCGACCATCGGCAAGGACCCTAATTTGCCCTGGTACATGGAATTGATGGTGCGCGCGGGCGCGTTCATGAGCAGCGCGGCCGTGATCATCTTTGTTGCGTTCTACCTGATGCGGGCCGAGGACATCGCCAGCAGCCTGATTGGGGGCGGCGGCAGCGGCTCGGGAGCCGTTGCCAGCGGCATCATGCACGGCGCGAAGAACCTGCGCGGCGAGGTCGTGCGCAAGGCCGGCAAGCCAACGCTATCGAAGAAGTAGCAGCGCCTGCAGGCGCAACACAGAGCCGGGAGACACGCTGCGCGCGACTCCCGGCTTCTTCACATTCAGCCAGGCGCAGACCGCGTGCGCGGACTGCGCAGACACGGGGCAAAGCTGCAGCGCATGGGCGCTTTTCGCTTTGCCGGCTTGCACGCACCCATGGGGCCTGCCGTGGATTTCTGCTTTTCGGAGCCGCCCAGGCCTGGGCCGCTTTGCCTCGCATTTGCACCCGCCACGCCAACCCCATCGGGAGTGAGCATAAAGCCGGCCGCAAGCGGCCTTTTTATCCCTCCCTCCCGACCCCCTGCGGGGGCAAGTGGGGTTGTCATGTCGGCTGCAACTCGGCATCGCCGCTGCGCGGCGACCAGCGGCCCCGGCTCTTTGTGAGGCGGCTCCGAAAAGCAGAAATCCACTACGACGAAAGGCACGAAATGGACATGCAAGCAAGACCACACAACGACTTCGCGGCCGCAAGCGGCCTTGACCAGCCGCTTCGGCTGGACCCCGCGAGGCTCACCAAAAAGCAGGGGCGCGGCGTGGCCGCGAACTGCTGAAGTCATCAACACCGGGAGAAACGAAATGGGCCTGCTTCTACTTATCGAAATGTTCGTCGCGGTCTTCGGACTGGTTTTCAAAGTCATCGGCGGCGTGCTGCTGATGATTCTCAAAGTCGCTTTCGTGCTGGTTCGCGGAATGCTGATGCTGCGCATTCCACTGATGGCGGACAGTGATTCCATTCCCATCGCGGACAGCGTTCCAGGCGATGGCGGACACGTTGCGCGGGTGTCCTGAGTGACGCTCAAATCGTAGCCGAAGTGTCCGCCATCAGCGTGGAATGGCGGTCGGCGCGGCCGGCTCAGACGGCCTTGGTGAGCTTGCGCATCGACTCGCCCTTGAGGGCTATCTTGTGCGAGCCGTGCACGATGCGGTCCAGGATGGCGTCGGCCAGCGTGGGCTCGTCCAGCCAGGCGTGCCAGGCCGTCACCGGCAACTGGCTGGTGATGAGCGTCGAGCGCGTGCCCACCCGGTCGTCCAGCAATTCCAGCAGGTCGTTTCGCTCGTGCGCGGCAATCGGCGCGATGCCGAAGTCGTCCAGGATGAGCAGGTCCAGCCGCGCCAGTTGCGCCAGCCGTTTGCCCAGGCTGCCATCGCCGTGGGCCACGTGCAGCTCCTGCAGCAGCCGTGGCGCGCGGGTGTAGAGCACCGAG
Organism: Diaphorobacter sp. LI3; assembly: GCF_022807955.1. Taxonomy (NCBI): domain Bacteria; kingdom Pseudomonadati; phylum Pseudomonadota; class Betaproteobacteria; order Burkholderiales; family Comamonadaceae; genus Diaphorobacter; species Diaphorobacter sp. LI3. Next base: position 3,205,116 of record NZ_CP094346.1, read on the forward strand.
AAGCCCAGGCGCGCGGCCTGCTGCCCCAGTGCGCAGGCGAGCCACGTCTTGCCGCACCCGGTGGCGCCGGTGAGCAGCACGTTGTGGCCATGGCGCAGCCAGTCCCCGCCGGCCAGGCTGGTGATGACCTCTCGGCTCAGGCCCCGGCTGGCGCGCCAGTCGATGTCCTCCAGGCAGGCACTGGAGACCTTCAGGCGGGCCGCCTTCAACAGGCGCTCCAGGCGCTTGCTGTCACGCCAGTCCACCTCGCGCTGCACCAGCAGCGCCAGGCGTTGTTCAAAGGGCAGCTCGCTGGCCGTGATGTGGGTGGCCGCGTCGCTGAGGGCGGCCACCATGCCGTCCAGGCGCAGGGCGCGCAGTTGGTTCAAGGTCTGTTCGTTGAGCATGGTTCTTCCTTGTTAGGTTTGCTTGCACGTTGGAGTTCAGTGGTAGTAGCCCGGCCCGCGCACGTTCTCGTGCAGCGGCAGGCTCGCCTGTGCGGCCATCGGCGCATCCAGCGGCCGCTGGTCCAGGCCGCAGCCCAGGATGGAGGCGATGCTCTTGTAGGACGGTGAGCGAATCGACTGCGCCCGCGCACAGGCGGCCTCCAGCCGGTCAGCCCCGTACTCACGGCCCAGGCGCATGAGGCCCAGACAGGAGCGGTAACCCTGCTCGGGATGCTGGCGGTGCTCCATCTGCCAGCGCACCACGGCGGCGGTGGCCGCGCCCACGCGCTCACCCCAGGCGATGAGCTTGGCCGGCGTCCACTGCAGGTGCGCCCGGTGCGAGGCCGGCATGTGCTCGGGCGTGGTGGTGTGTGCACCCCGTCGGGGATTGAGGGCGTGGGCGGCCACGCGTTTGCTGCCGTGCAGGACTTCGAGCGTGCCGGCCGTGATGCGCAACTCCACCGGCTCACCCACCAGGGCGTGGGGCACCGAGTAGTAGTGGCCATCGAGCTCAACGTGGTAATCGATGTTGACGCGGGCGGGTTTGAAGCGCGCGATGGGCATGCGCACCGGCGGCAGGGGGCGCAGGGCTGGCCGGTCGAGTTCGGCGAAGGCGCTAGTGCGGTTGCCCGGCAGCTTCTTGAACGCGCGCTGGTTCAAGTCCACCAGCAAGGCGGCAATCGCCCGGTTGAGCTCGGCCAGGCTGAAGAAGGTCTGGTGGCGCAGCCTGGCCAGAATCCAGCGCTCGACCACCTGCACAGCGACCTCCACCTTGGGTTTGTCGCGTGGCTTGGCCGGGCGCGCGGGCATCACGGCCAGGCTGTAGTGCGCACAGAGCTCTTCGAGCAGGCGGTGCGCGGTGGGCTCGTAACGGTCGGGTCGGGCCATGAGGGCGCGCGGCTGGTCAGGCACCAGCAGGCGGGGCACGCCGCCGATGAACTCCAGCGCGCTAATGATGCTGGCCACCCAGTCGGTGGTCTTCTGGCTGGCGGTGGCGCAGGCGTAGGTGTAGTTCGATGCGCCCAGCACGGCCACGAAGACCTGGGCCTGGCGTATCTCGCCAGTGTCGGCATCCACCACGGGAACGGTCTGGCCGGCGTAGTCCACAAAGAGCTTGTCACCGCCCGTGTGGGTCTGGCGCATGGAGCGCTGCAGGCGCCGGGCCCAGGCCTTGTACTTCTCGCAGAAGGCGCTGTACTTGTACGCCTGCCCGCTGTGCTGTTGCTGGTATTCCTCCCAAAGCAACTGCAGCGTCACGCCAGGTCGGCGCAGTTCGCGGTGGATGTGGGCGTGGTCGGGTTCAAGGTGCCGGGACTCGCGCGCCACGGGTGGCTTGTAGAGCCGGGCCTGGAGTTCGTCGTCGTTCAGGCTCTGGGCCAGTGCCCAGTCCACGCCGGCCACGCGCGCGTAGCTGGCTATCTCGCTGACAGTGGATTTGGAGATGCCGAGGGCGGCACCGATTTGACGGGTGCTCAAGGCCCCGCGGTGCAGCAGTTGCAGTGTGTGTCGTAGTTTGCTCATGGTGACCCTGGGTGTGGGCATCGCTGGTTCCGGTCAAAAAACCGGGCAGCGTATGCCGCGTTCGGGTCACTCAGAACACCCCGCAGGTGTCCGCCATCAGTTTGGAATGCTGTCCGCCTTCAGCGTGGAACACTGTCCGCCATCACGCTGGAACACTGTCCGCCATCAGCATGGAATCGTGTCCGCCATCGCGTGGAATACGCAATGATGCAGTACGTGCACGCCTGCCGCGTGCTGCGCCGCCGCTGGCAGGAGCACCAGCACAACAAGCGCATGAAGGCGGCAGCGCGGCGAGCTGCGGCAGTAGGCCGGGAGGGCGAGCAATGAACTTCGAGGAAGCGAATCGCTACGCTAGCGAGCGTGGCAGCTTTGACGCGCTGCCCGCGTTACTCGACCTTTTTTGTGAAGTGCCGGAGGGCGTTTGGCTGAAGATTCTCGGCCAGCACTGGAGCCGCTTCGACAACGTAGCGGAGCACCTTGACACGCTGCAAGACTTCATTGCCGCGACTGTCGGCATCGGCCCTGCCATGCAGATGATGAACGCCACAGAGCGCGCGGCTTTCGAGTCGCTGCCAGACACTTTGACGATTTACCGAGGCTGCTACGCGTTCAGCAAGTACGGCGCGAGCTGGTCACTCGACAGAGATGTCGCGGAGCGCTTTCCGTTTCTGTTGCGCTACCGGCAGGATGGCCGACCGTTGCTGATCAAGGCGACGATTGGAAAACAGTACGTCACGGCGCTAAAACTCGACAGGGGGGAGGACGAAATCGTGATTCTTGGCCAGCGGCCGAAGGTGCTTTCGATCTCGACGGCACGCGCAGCAAGCCGGGAGGGCGAGCAATGACGGGGGCCGTCGCCACAGGGAGCAAGGTTGTCTACCAGGACGGCATCTACACCGTCCGAGCCGTGGACGGCGCCGTCCTGGAGCTGGCCTACCACACGGGCCGCTTTTTTCGGCTGGTGCATATCTCCAGCGTCATCCCGTGCCCTCCCGATCTCAACAGCAGGGCAGAAAGGCGAACGATGACCGAAGCACTTGCCGCCATGTTTTGCAAAGCCGACTACTCCCATATTGCCCGCGATGCCACCGTTACCGTGAGCATCGCCGCCGCCGAAATGGCCGCGCTACTGGGCGCTTATGACCGTGGCCTAGACGCACTCGACCAGGACGAGCGCGACGGCCTGAATGCTGTTATTGGCAAGCTGAAAGATGAGCTGTGGCCATAACGGACGCCCCCTTTGAAGGCCCTTGGAGGCCCCTTGGGAGGGGCATCGAAGCCCTTCGGTGCCTATCGGTGCAAACTGCCGGTTGACCAGGGCGCACGGCGGTTTTAACCTATTTGACAAATTAACGTATTAGGTTAAAATAGGGCATGGAAAAAGGCACCCCTCATTGCAAGCTGCCAGCCATCAGAGCCTTGGTAGAGGCAGGACAGGTTAGGGCTACAGCCAGCGCCTACAACGGGGCTCGGGAGCTTGGCATCAACGACCTGGCCGGCATGTGTTCTGTAGTCTTGGCGCTCTCGCCTGGAAATTTTTACAAGAGCATGACGACGCATGCCGATCATCGCGTCTGGCAGGACGTGTATCGCACCAAGACGGCGAGTGGCAATGAGGTGTACCTGAAGCTGACCGTCATTGATGACGTGTTAATCGTTTCTTTCAAGGAGCTGTGACCATGAGATGCCCATGCTGCGGCGCGGCGGAATTGATCCACGATACGCGCGACATGCCCTACACCTACAAGGGCGAAGCCACCGTTATTCCTGCGGTGACAGGTGAGTTTTGTCCCGCTTGCGGGGAAGTTGTTCTGAACCGTGAGCACGGCGACCGCTATAGCGAGTTGATCGGGCTGTTTCAGCGCCAGGTGAATGCCGCCTATGTCGATCCAGACTACATCGCCAAGGTGCGCCGAAAACTGGATCTTGATCAGCGGCAGGCTGCCGAACTCTTTGGTGGCGGCGTCAATGCCTTCTCGCGCTACGAGAACGGCAAGACTAAACCGCCGTTGGCCCTTGTCAAACTATTCAAATTGCTAGACCGCCACCCTGATTTGCTCAACGAACTCAGAACTGCCTGACGGGAGCGGTGCGGATGCCCCGTCATCCCATCTTGCGCGCCAAGTCTTCAGCGCGCAAATGGGTGTAGCGCTTCAACATTTGTAGCGTCTTGTGCCCGGTGATGGCTGCAACCTCGACGCCCTCAAAAATACCCTTCTCGAACAGCCGCGACGCGGCTTCATGGCGCAGATCGTGAAAGCGCAGATCCTCGATGCCGGCACGCGAGCACACGCGGCGCCAGACATGGCTGATCGAGTCCGAAGCCTGCCACCAGTAAAACACGCGCCCGTCAATCGAGGCGGGTAGCTTGCGCAATTCATCGAGCACAGTCACAGCCGCAGATGACAGCGGCACCGCGCGGCTATCATCCCCGTTTTTTGTGCCCCGCCCATCAATGCCGCGCAGCACCGCAACGCGTCGCGAGGTGTTTACATCCTCCCAGCGAAGGGAAAGCAGCTCGCCCAGGCGCGCAGCCGTCTCCAAAGCAAAACGCACCAGCAAGCCCATGTGCGGCGGGCACACTGCCAGCAGCCGGGGCAACTCGTCACCCTCCAGGCGGCGCGTGCGCGCGTTGCGCTCTTGCGGCCTTGCAACGCTGGCCACGGGGTTGACCAGGCCTGAAATGCCCCATTCCTTCGCCGCGAGGCTGTAGATAACGGACAGCTTCGCAAGCTCTTTCTTGACTGTGCTCGCAGTGCGGCCCGACTTGAGCCGGGCATCGCGGTAGCTGGCGACCTTGGCCGACGTGATCGACGCGAGCGACAAGTGACCGAACGCCTCATCGAGATTCTTCAGCAGCGACGCATGGCCCACGCCGCGCAGCAGAGGCAGCGCATCAGTCTTGTAGCGCTCGATGCACTCGCGCAGCGTCGTGCGCTCGGCATCGCTGCGTGAGATGTACGCGCCGCGCAGCATTTCAGCCTCAGTGATCTTCGCCCACTTCTCGGCATCTTTTCGCGTCGTGAACGTCTTCGACGTGAAGCCGATTCCCTGGCGCTTCACGATGGCCTGAAACTGATAATCGCCGCGCTTGCGAATCGTAGGCATGCCGTCTTCCCGGGTGACAATGGGGTGACAAATATACCCCACATCAAGCGAAATCAAGCATTCATGCGGGTTTGCAGCCGATCAAAACACCCCTTCTAAGCAATAGGTCGGGGGTTCGAGTCCCTCCGGGCAGGCCACCTCACTTCGGCTGTGCCTCGGCATCCTGCGAAGACATCTTTCTGCGGCCGAGGTGCCACTGTCGGGCGGAAATGCGGGACGCCGTCCGACACTCTACAGCGCGTAGCGCGCTCTATGGTCTTGCTACCCCCTCACAGGAGAAGACCATGCTCAAGCGCCTCTTTGATCCCGCTGCCATGTATGCCCACCGTCTCGAGACCAGCCTGAATGAGGCGCGAATGGCGGCATTCGAACACGAAAACGCTGCCGAACACCATGCTGCACTGGCACGGATGTACCGGCAGCGCATTGCACGGCTGGAAGCCGAGCTGGCTCCCGCAACTGCGGGCATACCTTCGCGGTTGATCCTCGACCCTGCGGGGCCCATTCCTCGTGTGACACCGCTCAAGAAGCCTCGCGAGCCGCACCAATGCATGCCAGCTTATCTGCCTCAAGGGGCGGGAGGATAGTGTGCGGTGCGACTGTGCAGAGCAACCTTTGGTACCCCGCCCCGTTCCCAGGACTCACGCCATGACTCCCCAGGACCCGAAAGAACACCCGCTGCACACTGTGCCAGACGATTTACCGCGCCCGCCCGGTGATCTGCCACCGGCCCCACCACCGGCCTCGCCCCCGCGGCAGCCCGACGAGGAAATACCAGCCAACTTGCCGGGTTAAACCACCTGCAGGCTCCACTAGCTTGGTTCTTGCATAGGGTCACCGGGCAGTTCGATGGGCGGCGTATTGTCGGGCGGATCAATGGGAATAGGTCGCGGCGGCACCTCGCCGGGATTTGGCGGGACGGGCGGGACCGGTTGAGGGGCGGGGGTTGCTGGCATGGGGCATCCTTTGTGCTGGTTGTAGTGCCTTTGCACTTGGCACTCCCGTCGGACAAAACCGTATGCAGGTGAACGGCTTCCAGCACGATGAGTCTGCTGTTCGGGAGTGCCTCTTCAGTCAGGCCACCGGTCACACCAACCTTGTTGAATGCAAAAGGCCCCAGCAGCTTGCGCTGCGGGGGCCTTTGTTATTTGGGGTGGCTGATGGGACTCGAACCCACGACGACAGGAATCACAATCCTGGACTCTACCAACTGAGCTACAGCCACCGTAGCCTTGAATTATAGCCTGATAAATCTACCCTCTGAGGTAACCGGCTTAGTTTTGTAGCTCTGCCTGGGCCACCGGTCGGGGGGCCTTGATCTGGACCTTGAAACGCTGCTTGAGCAAATCGTAATACGCTAGCGCCTCGGCCGACGCCCACGATTGCAAGTATTGCTCTCGCTCCATACGCGCACGAGCGTCGTCCACACCGTCCCGGGGAACGACGCGGTTGATTTTCACCACGGCATAGCCCTGCGCACCAAGGTCCACACCTGTCCAGGCCGGGAGTTGGTCCACATTGGCACGCAAGGCGGCATCCACCACGGAACGAGGCTGATCCTGCAGCCGGTCCCGCGACACCGTCAACGCAGCAGTCAACCCGGAGGCTGCATCCGGCGCGGCCTTCCAAGCGGTCAGTTTGGCTTGGCCTTCCTGCCGCGCAAGTTCAGCGGACTTCTCGGCGATATAGATCGCGCGCACCTGGTCGCGCGCCTTGTCCAGCGGCAGCGTCATGGCGGGCTGGTATGCCGTAACGCGGCCGGCTGCCAGCACACTTGTACCGATCTCGATGGCCTCGGTATTGCGCTTGTTCTGCAGCGAGTCCGACTGGAACAGCGCCTCCAGGAAGCGTGCGTTGGCAAGCGGCCCCGCGCCGCCGGCAGCCGGAGTACGGGTAACCCCGTCGGCCGTCTGAATCTTGAGCTTGAGCTTGTCGGCAACGGGCTGCAGGCTGTCCGCCTGTTCATACACACCATTGGCAAACGCCTCGGCCACTTCTGCGAACTTGCGTTGAGCCTGCTGCTGCTTGAGTTCTGCCTCGAGCGAGGGGCGCAGCTCCTCGAAACTGGGCTGGCGCGGAGTCTTGATATCGGAAAGCAGGATGATGTGGAAGCCGAAGTCGGTTTCCACTACGTCGCTAATCTCCCCCTTCTTCATGGAAAAAACGGCGTCTTCAAAGGGTTTGACCATGGCTCCCCGGCCAAAAAAACCGAGGTCACCGCCGGACGGTGCTGAGCCCGGGTCCTGCGACTCCTTTTTGGCAATCTCCGCGAAGCTGCCCGGCGCTTTGCGTACCTGCGCGAGCAGTTCCTCCGCCTTGGCCTTGGCCTGGGTGCGCGCATCCGCAGGGGCGTCCTTGCTGGCGTTGATCAGTATGTGACTTGCGCGGCGCTCCTCCTTGCCCGCGAGGCGATTCAGGTTTTCCTTGTAATAGGTGCGCAGGTCATCTTCGCTGAGCGTGATTCCCGCTTTCACGGCATCAAGGTCAAGCACCACATACTCCACCGACGCTTGTTCAGCCTGCTGGAATTTCGCAGGATGGGCGGTGTAATAGGCCTCCAGGTCGGCATCCGTCACCGCGACCTTGGACACAAACGCCGAAGCATTGAAACGGGCGATTTGGATTTCACGGCGCTGGAACAGTGCATCCAGTGCCAAACGTGCTTCCGCCGGGCCGCTGAACGCCGAACCCATGACACCGCCCATGACCTGGTTGACCGACAAGTCCTGGCGGATGCGTGCTTCAAGCCCCTCAGGGGTGAGTCCCTGCGCACCAGCCAGGGCGCGATAGGCTTCGGCATCCAGCGTGCCGTCAGCTCGCTTCAACGCCGCTATCTGCGGAATGCTCTGCAGCTCGCGTGCCAACCGCGCATCGCTGGTCAGCATGTGCATGTCCTGCGCCGCGACTTGCAGCACGCGGTCACGCACCAGCCGCTCCAACGTGGCATAGCGTGCCTGCGGTGAATCCAGCAGCTTGGCATCGATACCTGGCGACTGAGCGCGGATTCGATCGCTCTCCATACGGTGGGCGTTGTCCCAGTCTGCTTGGGTGATGTCCTTGCCATCGACCCGCGCTACCACTGGGCTTCCTCCGCTGAAATAGTTGCTGTCGATACCCACGAGGATGAACGACGGGATGATCAGCAAGAACAACAAGAACATGACGATCTTGGAGTGCTTGCGGATGGATTCGAACATGGTCAATCTTTCAACAGCTGCAAAAGAAAAGGCGAACTTGCGTTCGCCTTTGAATGGGGTGGTGGGTGCTAACGGGGTCGAACCGCTGACCTACGCCTTGTAAGGGCGCCGCTCTACCAACTGAGCTAAGCACCCCCCATATTTCACAATCAGTTCAAAGCATCTTTCAGTGCTTTGCCTGGACGGAACTTTGGAACTTTAGCAGCCTTGATTTTAATCGTAGCGCCCGTGCGGGGATTACGACCAGTGCGCGCAGCGCGCTTGCCGACGGCGAATGTGCCGAAACCGACGAGCGACACCGTGCCGCCCTTCTTGAGAGTCTTCTTAACCGCTTCGATCGTGGACTCCAGTGCGCGCGCAGCTGCAGCCTTGGAGATATCAGCGTTGTTGGCGATGTGCTCAATCAATTCGGTTTTATTCACAAGAAGCCTCTCGGGAAAAGAGTGGATGAATGTCTTTATGCAAATCTGGCCTCCGCGCCCCCTGCAACGGAAGCGGTCCGAAAGGCAGAGGCGGAGGGAACTGAAGCAGCGTCAGAAATTGCTGTGTCAGATTAAAGCCATCGCACTGTAGGGTGTCAATAAGACGTACCGCGTGGGCGACAGCATGGGAGCGAATTCTAGTCGTATTTGATCCCCGTCCCGGATTCGAGCACCGCTTTTGTTTCGACCTTGCGCGCTAGGCGCATTCCGTATTGACAAGCACTTTCGCCCTGCGGTGCCGAGTTGCCGCCACCAGCCTTCTCCATGTGGGCGCGGATTGCCTTGCTATACCATATATAGCAATGAACCCTTTTGGCACAAGACTCTCCCAGCAGTAGCAAGAAACTTAACGGACTCTCGCTCGAATTTCTGGCAGTGCTTTTTGCAGGTAATAAACCATGGACCACACCGTCAGCACTGCGGCGACCCAGATCAGCCAGGTACCCCACACACCGGTGTCAATGACGCCAAACAACTGCCCGTCATACAACAGGAAAGGAATGGCAATCATCTGCACCGTGGTCTTGAGCTTGCCGATCATGTGCACGGCCACACTCTTGCTCGCCCCGATCTGCGCCATCCATTCCCGCAAGGCACTGATAGCGATTTCGCGGCCGATGATGATGAGTGCCACGAACACATCGGCACGTTGCATATGCACGAGTACCAATAGCGACGCACATACCAAGAACTTGTCAGCCACGGGATCCAGAAACGCCCCGAACGCGGAGGTCTGGTTGAGCTTGCGTGCAAGAAACCCATCGAGCCAATCGGTGGCCGCAAAAACGATGAACATCACCGTGGCGATGAGGTTGCGCATCGCAGGGTCCAGCGGCGCATAGAACACTCCCACGATCAAGGGTATCGCGACAATGCGCGTCCAAGTCATGATGGTGGGAATAGTGAAAAACATGGGGGCCAATTGTGGCACGCGCGGCAATGCCCCGGGCCGTCAACCGGGTCAGCGCAGCGCGCGATAGATCTCTTCTGCCAAGTCGTGAGATATGCCCTCGACCGTGGCGAGGTCGTCCACGCTGGCATCTGCCACGCCGCGCACGCCCCCAAAGCGCTGAAGCAGCCTTGCCCGTTTTTTAGGCCCCACACCGGGTATATCTTCCAATCGGCTGCCGCCTACGCGTACTTTTGCACGAGCGGCGCGCATTCCGGTGATGGCGAAGCGGTGGGCCTCGTCACGGATCTGCGCCACGAGCATCAGCGCAGCCGAGTCTCGCCCCAGATAGACTTTATCGCGTCCATCCGCAAAGACCAGTTCTTCCAGCCCCACCTTGCGGCCCTCCCCCTTTTCGACACCAACGATGCGTGAGATATCCAGGCCCAGTTCCTGGAACACATCGCGCGCCATACTTACTTGCCCCTTGCCACCGTCCACCAGCACCAGGTCCGGCAAGCGCGGGGCATTTGTCACCTCCGCTCCCCCTGCCTCGCGCTGTGCTTCGGCAACCTTGCTGTAGCGACGCATGAGTACCTGACGCATAGCTGCATAGTCATCGCCCGGGGTAATGCCCTCGATTTTGAAACGGCGGTACTCGCCACTTTGCATTTTGTGGTGATGAAAAACCACGCAGGAAGCCAGGGTCGCCTCCCCTGCAGTGTGCGAAATGTCGAAACACTCGATGGTGAGGTCATCCAAGCTCTCTGCCTCCAGATCCAGCGCTTCCGCCAGGGCACGCGTGCGCGCCCGCTGGGAACCCTCCTCCGCCAGCAACCGTGCCAACTGAATCTGTGCGTTCTGCTCCGCCATTTCCAGCCAGATTCGCCGTTGTTCGCGCGGCTGGTGGACGACTGTCGCTCGCACCCCCGTCTGCTGTGCCAGTACCCAAACCAATGCGGGGTCGACTGGCTCGCTCGTAATCAGTGTCGGTGGCAACGGTACCCCAAGGTAGTGCTGCGCAATGAACGCAGCAAGGATCTGCGCCGGCACCGACTGCTCGAGTCCGCCAGCCTCCTCTACCATTAGGTTATCCGGAGCATCCTCGCGCGTTTCCAGTTGGAAGACGCCTGTCGCTTCCTCTACGTGAACCGGAAAGTAAGGCCTGTCGCCAAGGTGCCGGCCACCGCGCACCATCGCCAGGTTGACGCAGGCACGGCCGCCAGCCACTTTAACGGCGAGTATGTCCACGTCCTTGTCCGATGCCGTCTCCACCGCTTGTTGGTGCAACACACGTGCGAGTGCCGTGATCTGGTTGCGGACCTCGGCCGCCTGTTCAAACTCCAGCTTCTCGGCGTACGCGAGCATGCGCTGTTCCAGCGTTTGAAGCAGTTCCTGGGTTTCACCCAGCAGCAGCGCCTCCGCACTGCGGACATCTGCGGCATAGGCCGTTGGGGAAATCAAACCCACACACGGAGCGGAGCAGCGTTTGATCTGGTACAGCAAGCAGGGACGCGTGCGATTCGCAAACACCGTGTCTTCACAAGTACGCAACCGAAAAACCTTCTGCAGTAGCTGAATGCTTTCTTTGACGGCCCATGCGCCAGGGTAAGGACCGAAGTATCGGTGACGTTTATCCACTGCCCCCCGGTAATACGCCATGCGCGGGTAGCACTGTCCCGGAGCATCCCCCGTACCGTCCTTTGCCGAGACACCGGTGATCTTGAGATAAGGGTAGCTCTTGTCGTCCCGAAAAAGAATGTTGTACTTCGGGCCCAGGGACTTGATGAGATTATTTTCCAGCAGGAGCGCTTCGGCCTCGGAGCGCACCACCGTCGTTTCCAGCCGCGCAATTCTGCCCACCATATGGCCAATGCGCGTGCCTCCGTGCTGCTTGCTGAAGTAGCTGCTGACCCGCTTTTTCAGGTTGCGCGCCTTGCCGACATATAGCAAGACATTCTGTGCATCGAAGTAGCGGTACACCCCGGGCAAAGGTGGCAGCGCCGCCACCTGTGCCAGAAGCTCATCCGAATAGGTTGTGGTCATGACGCTATTGTGGGCACGCGTCGAAAGCCTCTTCTATACCGTGCGGGGGGAGCACTGCAACTCACGCCATGGTGCTCGACACAAAGATTTGTCGAGCACGTTAGTGAAGGTGACGCGGCCGGCGTCCGCCGCCATGCCCGCTGCCACCCGGACCTCGTGGCGGTTTACCAATTTCAAGCGAACTCACCAGCGCATCAAAACGTTGAGAGAAGAGCTTGTCAATCTCTGAGACAACGCCACCTAGCTCGGAGCCGTCGAAGTGCCGCTCCATCAGATTGACCACATCTTGCACAAGAAGGTCACGTTGTACTTGCATGATGGCGGCGGGAGTGGGCCCCACAAACAGCATCACGAAATCATCACGCGCCTCTTCGTCCTCGGGTGCGTCATCCTCATCGAACTCGGCATCGTAGAACGTCACCTCGATGGCTGCGCCCTGCTCAGCCAATTCATTGAGACTCATGCACATTTCATCCAGAGACTGGCGGAAGTCTTCGTCGCCACGCACCGTCCAGCACATCTGCAGGATGTGCTCCTTGGCATCGAACTGTATGCCCGGCTCCTCCTCATAGGCGCTCGAAGCTCCATCCGCGAGAGAACGCGCACCAGCGTACTTCCACAATGGCTTGAGTGCTTCCTGAAGCTGACTGAAGTCCACATCAGCACGCAATTGCACTTGACCATGGACGTGGATTTCAAAGGGAGCGTTGTAATGTGACATAGCGAATCCAGATGGTGCCCCGAGCCGGGGTCGAACCGGCACGCCCCTTCTCAGGAAGCGGCGGATTTTAAGTCCGCAGTGTCTACCAATTTCACCATCGGGGCGCCGGTCGGTATGCAAGCCATGAAGACAGAGTAGCGGGGCCGGCATTGTTGCGCAACACCACAGACGAACCGACTTCTTGCGCCAGCACTTCGACCAATAAAAAAGGGAAGCCGTAGCTTCCCTTTCAAATTTTGGAGCGGGAAATCGGTCTCGAACCGACGACCTCAACCTTGGCAAGGTTGCGCTCTACCAACTGAGCTATTCCCGCATTTTCCGCCACCAACTGGCACCGGAAAGACTTTGATTGTAGCATCAATTTTCCACCATTAGGCTTCCAATTGACCCTTTGAAGAAGCTTGCGCCTCCTCTACATACCACCATCTGGAGGCGCGGCCCGGAGTCGAACCGGGCTAAACGGATTTGCAATCCGGTGCATAACCGCTTTGCTACCGCGCCAGGTCTTGCGCCTTGATGAAAAGCGGAAGCATTGCCTCCTCTTTTCCTGGATATGGAGCGGGAAATCGGTCTCGAACCGACGACCTCAACCTTGGCAAGGTTGCGCTCTACCAACTGAGCTATTCCCGCATTTACCTAAGCCTCACACTGTAGCATGTTTAGCGTCGATAAGTGAAATTATAGAGTACTTTTCGCGTGCTCCAAGAATAGTGCAAAGTTTTTTCCATCAATGTTTCACGGAGCCCCGTGACACATCGGCGGATGCAGGCACCGCCACGGTTTGGGCGCCGTCGTCGTCTGCCAATGCAACAGGCTTGCGCTCGAGTGCTATCTCCAGCACCTTGTCGATCCACTTCACGGCGATGATCTCCAGACCACTCTTGACGTTGTCTGGAATTTCCTGGAGGTCTTTTACGTTTTCTTCAGGAATCAACACCGTCTTGATCCCTCCCCGCAAAGCCGCCAAAAGTTTCTCCTTGAGCCCACCAATTGCTGTGACCTCTCCGCGCAATGTGATCTCCCCCGTCATCGCAACATCTGCGCGGACCGGTATTCCGGTCAGCGCAGAAACGATCGCCGTCGTCATCGCAATGCCGGCGCTAGGACCATCTTTAGGGGTCGCACCATCGGGCACGTGGATATGAAGATCTCGCTTCTCGAACGCCTCATCGCGAATACCAAGTAAGCGCGCACGGCTACGTACTACTGTGCGGGCCGCTTCGACCGACTCCTTCATGACATCGCCCAGCGATCCTGTGCGAAGGATGTTGCCTTTGCCGGGCATGGTCGCGACCTCGATCGTGAGCAGATCCCCGCCGACTTCGGTCCATGCCAGGCCAACCACTTGTCCCACTTGGTTCTGCTGTTCCGCGCGACCGTAGGTGTACTTGCGCACTCCCAAGTATTCAGGCAAGTTGTCCGCCGACACCTCCACGGGAGCCGTCAGCTTCTTGAGCTGGATTGCCTTGACCACTTTTCGGCAGATTTTGGAGAGTTCGCGCTCTAGGGAGCGGACGCCCGCTTCACGCGTGTAGTAGCGCACGATGTCCCGTACGGCGGATTCCGTGACCTGCAACTCGGCGTCTTTCACGCCATTGTTTTGCATCTGCTTGGGGAGCAAATACTTGATGGCAATGTTGGTTTTTTCGTCCTCGGTATATCCGGAAAGACGTATCACCTCCATGCGATCAAGTAGCGCCGGCGGGATGTTCATCGAGTTGGAAGTCGCGACAAACATGACATCGGAAAGGTCGAAGTCGACCTCCACATAGTGGTCGCCGAACTTGTGGTTCTGCTCAGGATCGAGGACTTCCAATAACGCGCTCGAGGGGTCACCTCGAAAGTCCATGCCTAGTTTGTCAATTTCATCGAGCAGGAACAACGGATTGCGCGCCCCCACCTTGCCCAGGCTCTGCAACACCTTGCCTGGCATCGCCCCAATGTAGGTACGACGGTGACCCCGGATCTCTGCTTCGTCACGCATCCCCCCCAGCGCCATACGCACGTACTTGCGCCCCGTTGCCTTTGCAATGGACTGCCCGAGCGAAGTCTTGCCCACACCCGGTGGGCCGACCAAGCACAGGATGGGCGCCTTCACCTTGTCCACCCGCTGCTGCACGGCGAGATATTCCAGGATTCGGTCTTTCACCTTTTCCAGGCCATAGTGGTCCTCGTTTAACACAGCCTCTGCATGGGCAAGATCGTGCTTGACCTTGGACTTCTTGCTCCAGGGCAGTCCCGTGAGCACATCAATGTAGTTGCGAACCACAGTGGCTTCGGCAGACATAGGAGACATGAGCTTGAGCTTTTTCAGCTCACCTTCCGCCTTCTTGCGCGCTTCGACCGGCATGCGCGCGGCCTTGATCTTTTTCTCGATCTCCTCAAGATCCGCGCCTTCTTCGCCTTCGCCCAGTTCCTTCTGGATCGCCTTGACCTGTTCGTTGAGATAGAAGTCCCGCTGGTTTTTCTCCATCTGGCGCTTCACGCGACCGCGAATGCGCTTATCCACATTGAGGATATCCACTTCGCGGTCCAACTGCTCGAACAGATTCTCCAGACGCTGCTTGACGCCTGCCAAGTCGAGAACAACCTGCTTGTTCTCCAGCTTGAGCGGCAAGTGCGCGGCAATGGTGTCAGCCAGCCGCCCCGGATCATCGATAGCCGAAATGGAAGTCAGAATCTCAGGGGGAATCTTCTTGTTCAGTTTGACGTACTGATCAAACTGCTGCATTACCGCCCGGCGCAGCGCTTCAATTTCACTCGAAGCGGCGTCCTCGGCGGACGCCTGCATGGGCTCAACCGTCGCCGTGAAGTGAACGTCCGATTCATGCACCATGCGAACGTGGGCGCGCTGCTGCCCCTCCACCAGCACCTTCACCGTGCCATCGGGAAGCTTCAGCATCTGCAGGATGGTGGATATGCACCCGACTTCGAACATATCCGAAACCTGCGGTTCATCCTTGGCGGCTGCTTTTTGCGCAACCAGCATGATTCGTCGATCGGCATCCATGGCGGCTTCCAGCGCCTTGATGCTCTTGGGACGCCCCACAAACAGGGGAATCACCATATGAGGAAAAACCACCACATCGCGCAAAGGCAACAGTGGTAGATCCAGGGGCGTATCGGGCAGGGGTGTGTGTCCGGACATGGGGCAATCCTCTAGTAGTTCCATGGAATATGGTCCATGGACCACATTTTTCAACCCGGCAGCATCTGCACCCAGGTGTTAGCGACATGGCCCGCCGGGCGCATCAATCACGCGCTCTGCTCCCGGCGGCTCACGGCTTTCAGGCGGTCTTGGCGGCCTCGCGATAAACCAGCAAAGGGGCCTTGTTCTCTTCGATGGTGGCCTCGTCCACCACCACCTTTTCCACGTTGGAGACGTTGGGCAAGTCAAACATGGTGCCAATCAACGCTTGCTCAAGAATGGAGCGCAAGCCGCGGGCACCCGTCTTGCGTGCGATGGCTTTTCGCGCGATGGACTTCAACGCAGCGGGACGAATTTCCAGCTCAACGCCTTCCATCGCCAGCAACTTGCTGTACTGCTTGACCAAGGCGTTTTTGGGCTCGGTGAGGATTTGCACCAGCGCGTCCTCGCTCAGTTCGGCCAGGGCTGTGACCACGGGCATGCGACCCACCAACTCTGGAATCAGGCCGAATTTGATGAGGTCCTCAGGCTCGATATCCTGAAACACCTCGGTCAAAGAACGCTGCTTCTTGCTACGCACTGCCGCGCCAAAGCCAATACCGGAAGCTTCAGTACGGTTCTCAATGACCTTTTCCAGCCCAGCAAACGCACCACCACAAATGAACAGAATGTTGGTGGTATCGATCTGCAGAAAATCCTGGTTGGGATGCTTGCGTCCACCTTGTGGAGGCACGCTCGCCATGGTCCCCTCGATGAGCTTGAGCAGCGCTTGCTGCACACCTTCGCCTGAGACATCCCGCGTAATACTGGGGTTGTCGGATTTGCGCGAAATTTTGTCGATTTCGTCGATGTAGACAATGCCCCGCTGGGCACGTTCCACATCGTAGTTACAGCTTTGCAGGAGTTTCTGGACGATGTTCTCTACATCCTCTCCAACATAGCCGGCTTCCGTCAGCGTGGTGGCGTCAGCCATCACGAAGGGCACATCGAGCTGCCGCGCCAAGGTCTGCGCAAGCAACGTCTTGCCCGACCCCGTAGGGCCGATCAACAGGATGTTGCTCTTGGACAGTTCCACCTCGTCCTTACCGGCCTTGTCCTTGTGGCGCAGACGCTTGTAATGGTTGTACACGGCGACGGCCAGCGTACGTTTGGCCTTTTCCTGACCAATGACGTAATGATCGAGGTTAGTCTTGATTTCCGCAGGCGTAGGCAGATCTCCACGGCCTTCGCGTCCGGCATCGCCGGTGGGCAGCTCATCACGGATGATCTCGTTGCACAGGTCAATGCACTCGTCGCAGATAAAGACCGACGGGCCGGCGATCAGCTTCTTTACTTCGTGCTGGCTTTTACCGCAGAAAGAGCAGTAAAGGGTTTTTTCGCTGGAGGAGCCTTTTTTCTCGGCCATGGGGGCAATGCCTTATGACTGGGGATGTTGTCAAGATGATAACGAAATAAAAACGGCGTTTCCCACAGGGGGAAACGCCGCGCGCGCCGGCCAAAACTCAGGGGCGCTTGGCAATGACCTGGTCCACGATGCCGTAATCCTTGGCTTCGTCCGCGGTCATGAAATAGTCCCGCTCGGTATCCGCCTTCACCTTCTCGATGGGCTGTCCCGTGCGCTCCGCCAGGATGCGGTTCATCTGATCCTTGGTACGCAGAATGTCGCGCGCGTGGATCTCGATATCCGTCGCCTGTCCGCGGGCACCGCCCAGCACCTGGTGGATCATGATTTTGGAGTTGGGCAGCGAATAGCGCTTGCCCTTGGCCCCTGCAGCCAGCAGGAAAGCCCCCATGCTCGCCGCAAAGCCGCAGCACAGCGTGGACACATCCGGTTTGATGAACTGCATGGTGTCATAGATGGCCATGCCCGCCGTCACGCTGCCCCCCGGGGAGTTGATGTAGAACGAAATATCCTTGTCCGGGTTCTCGCTCTCAAGGAACAGCAGCTGCGCAACCACCAGGTTGGCAGTCTGGTCATTGACCTCACCCACCAGGAAGATCACGCGCTCCTTCAACAGGCGCGAATAAATGTCGTAGGACCGCTCGCCGCGGCCGGACTGCTCAATGACCATGGGGATCATGCCCAGGGCTTGCGTTTCCAATGCGCTCATACGTTTCTCCAGTCAGGCGGATACTGTACCCAGAAAATGAATTGGGGCTTGTGCCGCAAAGCACAAGCCCCGCCGGGTTTCGTCCTCACCCCTGGGTCAAAGCCCGGGGCAAGGGCCAGCTACTCAGGCCTGGCCCATCAG
This sequence comes from Diaphorobacter sp. LI3, assembly GCF_022807955.1. Classification (NCBI taxonomy): domain Bacteria; kingdom Pseudomonadati; phylum Pseudomonadota; class Betaproteobacteria; order Burkholderiales; family Comamonadaceae; genus Diaphorobacter; species Diaphorobacter sp. LI3. Next base: position 3,222,905 of record NZ_CP094346.1, read on the forward strand.
TTCATCGAAGGACACGGCCTTGTCGCTCACCTTAGCCTGGCCCAGCACGAAGTCGGTCACATTGTTCTCGATGACCACGGCTTCCACCTCAGCCAGGCGATTGCGGTCGCTGAAGTACCAGCGCACCACGTCCTCAGGCTTCTCGTAGCTGGCGGCCAGCTCGTCCACGTGGGCCTTCAGCTGCTCCGGCTTGGCCTGCAGGTTATTGGCACGCACGAGTTCGGCGACCACCAGGCCCAGGCGCACGCGGCGCTCGGCCTGAGGGCGGAACACGTCCTCGGGGATTTCGGCCTTGTCGGCGTCCTTGATGCCGCGCTGCTTGAGGTCGGCGCGTGCAGCTTCCAGCAGGCGGGCAATTTCAGCCTGCACGCTGGCGTTGGGCAGATCCAGTTCCGCTTTGGACACCAGAGCGTCCATCACGGCTTGCTTGTTGCGGGCCAGCAGGCGGAATTTGACTTCGCGCTCCAGGTTCTTCTTGATGTCGGCGCGCAAGCCTTCCACCGTGCCGTCGGCAATGCCGAGCGACTTGGCCAGTTGCTCATTCACTTCGGGCAGGTGGGCCGCTTCGATCTTCTTGACGGTGACCATGAAGTCGGCCGTCTTGCCAGCCACGTCCTTGCCGTGGTAGTCCTCGGGGAAGGCCAGGGGGAAGGTCTTGCTCTCGCCCGACTTCATGCCGCGCACTGCGTCTTCGAATTCCTTGAGCATCTGGCCTTCGCCCACCAGGAACTGGAAGTCCTCGGCCTTGCCGCCCTGGAAGGGCTCGCCGTCGATCTTGCCCTCGAAATCCACCGTCACGCGATCGCCGTCTTCTGCAGCAGCGGCCAGGGCACGCTGTGCAAAGGTACGGCGCTGCTTGCGCAGGATGTCCAAGGTCTTGTCGATGGCGCTGTCGGTCACTTCGGCGGAGAGCTTCTCGACTTCCGCGGTGGACAGATCGCCGATCTTGACCTCGGGGAACACCTCGAACACGGCCTCGAAAGTCACTTCGCCTTCAGGCGCGCCGTCCTTCTCCGTGATGCGGGGCTGGCCTGCCACGCGCAGGTTGGCTTCATTGGCGGCCTGTGCAAACGCCTCGCCCACCTTGTCGTTCAGCACTTCGTATTGCACCGAATAGCCGTAACGCTGAGCCACTACGCTCATAGGGACCTTGCCGGGACGGAAACCATCCATCTTCACCGTACGGGCCAGGCGCTTGAGGCGCGCGTCCACTTCGGTCTGGATCGTGGTCAGGGGCAAGCTCAGCGTGATCTTGCGCTCAAGCTTTTCAAGGGTTTCAACAGTTACGGCCATGGTTGTTCCTAGTGTCTGGATGCGGACCGTGCCGACTTGCAGTGCAAGCCTGCACCACGTTCCGCCAAAGTCTCACGTTGGTGCGCGGGGGGGGACTCGAACCCCCACACCATTGCTGGCGTCAGGACCTAAACCTGGTGCGTCTACCAATTTCGCCACCCGCGCAGTTCTGAAAGCCACCCGGATGGCAGGCACAGCAGGCCACCCCGGTGAAATAGGTCAAACGGCAGATTTTACCCTGTTGCGGCCCGCCTTTAAATGGAATCGGTTATCGGCGTTCCGGGATCGGGCCGCCGCACACGAAACCACGCGGCGTACATCGCGGGCAGTGCCAGCAGCGTGAGCACCGTGGCCACGACCAGTCCACCCATGATGGCCACAGCCATAGGCCCCCAGAACACACTGCGCGACAGCGGGATCATGGCGAGCACCGCCGCCGCCGCCGTCAGCACGATGGGCCGCAGGCGCCACACGGCCGCCGCCACGATCGCGTCCCACGCGGGCACGCCGGCCGCACGGTTGAGCTCGATCTGGTCGATCAGGATCACCGAATTGCGCTGGATCATGCCCATGAGAGCGATAACCCCCAACAGCGCCACAAAGCCGAAGGGCCGGTTCAGCAGCAGCAGCGCCGCCGCCACTCCCGCAATCCCCAACGGGCCGGTGAGGAACACCAGCACGGAGCGGCTGAAGCTGTGCAGCTGCAGCATCAGCAGCGTGAACACGATGAACAGCATGACGGGCACGCCCGCCACGATGGAGGCCGAGCCCTTGCTGCTCTCTTCCACCGCACCCGCGACCTCGATGCGCACGCCGTTCTCACCGGCCGCCTGCCAGCGGGCCTCCAGCGCGCGCAGCTCGGGCAGCAGTTGCGCCGTGACGGTGGCGCCCTGCAGCCCCTCCACCAGGTCGCCCTGCACGGTGATGGCGTAGTTGCGGTTCCAGCGCCACATCACCCCCGGCTCCCAGGTAAACACGGGCCTGGCGATCTGCGTGAGCGGAATGGAGCGGCCCGAAGCCGTGGGCAGGTAGGCGTTGCCGATGTCGGAGATCGCCTCGCGCTCGTCCTGCGCCTGGCGCAGCACGATCTCGATGAGCTTGTCGCCCTCGCGGTACTGCCCCACCGTGGAGCCGCTGAACATGATGCGCGAAGCCTGGGCGATGGACTGGCTGGTCACTCCCAGCGCGCGCGCCTTGTCCTGGTCCACCTCCAGGCGAACCACCTTGACCGACTCGTTCCAGTTGTCGTTCACGCCGATCAGGTTGGCGTTGCCGCGCATCAGCGCCTTCACCTCGTCGGCGCGCTCGCGCAGCACGGCCGGGTCGCTGCCCACCACGCGGAACTGCACGGGGTAGGGCACGGGCGGGCCGTTGGGCAGCAGCTTCACGCGGCCGCGCGCCTCGGGGACCTCCTCGGCCAACAACCGGGGCAGGCGCAGGCGCAGCGACTCGCGCTCGGGCAGGCTCTTGGCTAGCACGATGAACTGCGATACGTTGGGCTGCGGGAACACCTGGTCCAGCGGCAGGTAAAAACGCGGCGTGCCCGAGCCCACCCACGCGGCCACGCTGGCCACGCCTTCCTGCTCCATCAGCCGCTGCTCTACACGGCGCACCACGGCCTCGTTGGCTGCGAAGGAGGTTCCCTCGGGGAACCACAGGTCCACCATGATTTCCGGCCGGCTGGAGTCGGGGAAGAACTGCTGCTGCACGCGTCCCATGCCCACCAGCCCCAGCGCAAAGATGCCGATGGTGGCGCCGATGGTGATCCACCGGTGCGCCACGCACCAGTCCACCATGTGCCGGAAGCGGTGGTAGAACGGCGTGTCGAACACCTCGGGCGGCGGCGCATCGGGCGCATGCGGCTTCACCTTCAGCAGCAGCGTGCCCAGGTAGGGCACGAAATAGACCGACACGATCCACGACAGCACCAGCGAAATCACCGTCACCGCGAAGATCGCGAAGGTGTATTCGCCCGTGACCGACTTGGCGATGCCGATGGGCAAGAAACCCGCGGCCGTGATGAGCGTGCCGGTGAGCATGGGCTTGGCCGTCACGTCATACGCAAACGTGGCCGCGCGCACCTTGTCGTAGCCCTCCTCCATCTTGCGCACCATCATCTCCACGGCAATGATGGCGTCGTCCACCAGCAGGCCCAGCGCGATGATGAGGGACCCCAGCGACACCTTGTGCAGCCCTATTCCCAAATAGTGCATGGCCAGGAAGGTCACGGCCAGCACCAGCGGGATGGTGATCGCCACCACCAGGCCCGGCCGGTAGTCCACGTGCCAGCCAAAACGCCCGCCCTTGTGCAGCCCCAGCGAGATAAAGCTCACCGCCAGCACGATCACCACGGCCTCGATCAGCACCTTGATGAACTCGCCCACCGAATCGGCCACTGCCGCCGGCTGATCCTGCACCTGGTGCAATTGCACGCCGGCCGGCAGCCGCGCCTGGATGTCGGCCGCTGCAGCGCGCAGCGCCTTGCCCAAGCGGATGATGTCGCCGCCCTTGGCCATGGAGATGCCCAGGCCGATGACCTCGTGCCCCTGGAAGCGCACCTTCACCCCCGGCGGATCGACATAGCCCCTTCGCACCTCGGCGATGTCGCCCAGGCGCAGCTGGGCTCCAGAGCCTCCGCGGATCGGCATGTCGCGCAGCTGCTCCACGCTGGTGAACTGCCCGCCCACGCGCACCTGCACCACGTCCTGCGGCGACTGGATCGCGCCCGCGCTCTCCACCGCGTTCTGCGCACCCAGCTGCTGCAACACCGCGTTGAAGTCCAGCCCCAGCTGCGCCAGACGCTTTTGCGAAACCTCGACCCAGACGCGCTCGTCCTGCACGCCGAACTGCTCGACCTTGGCCACATCCTTCACGCGCAGCAGCTGCTGGCGCACGTCGTCGGCGAAGTCCTTCAGCTCGGCATAGCTGAAGCCCTCACCCTGCAGGGCGTAGATCACGCCGTACACGTCGCCGAACTCGTCGTTGAAGAACGGCCCCTGGATATTGCCCGGCAACTGGTAGCGCATGTCACCCACCTTCTTGCGCACCTGGTACCAGATGTTGGCCACCTCCGCCGGCTTGGACGAGTCCTTGAGCTCGAAGATGATCTGCGACTCGCCCGGCTTGCTGTAGCTGCGGATCTTGTCGGCGTAGGGCACCTCCTGCAGGGTGCGCTCGATCTTGTCCGTCACCTGCTCGGCCACCTGCTGCGCCGTGGCGCCGGGCCAGTAGGTGCGCACCACCATGGCGCGGAAGGTGAAGGGCGGGTCCTCGTCCTGCCCCAGCTGAAAGTACGCGGCGATGCCCAGCACCATCAGCACCACCATCAGGTAGCGCGTGAGCGCGGCATGTTCCAGCGCCCAGCGCGACAGGTTAAAGCCCTGCTTGGGCTGCGTCTGCTGCATGGGGCGGCTCCTCAGCGAGCGGCAGCGGAGGCCGCTGGCGCTTCATTATTAATAGCTGGTAGCGCTTGTCCTTCGGGCGTTGGAGCCGTTTTTGGCTTGTACACCGTCACCACCTGTCCCGGGGCCAGCACATGCACGCCCGTGGCCACCACCCGCATGCCGGGGGTGAGGCCGGCGGCGATCACGGCCTCGTTGCCGTCGGCCGTGGCGATCTGCACCGGCTGCAGGCGCACGGTGCCGGTGGCGCTGCCGTCCTTGGCCTCATAGACCCACACCACCGTCTGGCCGCCCTCCTGGCGCAGGGCGCTGGTGGGCAGCTTGATCGCCGGCACGCCGCCCCGCGCCAGCACCTGCGGCGCCACATACACGGTGGCGCCCAGCGGCGGCACGTCCGCGCCCTCCACCGCCACTTTCACGAGGAAGGTGCGCGTCACCGGATCGGCGCTGGCCGCCACCTCGCGCACCCGGCCCTGCAGCAGCGCGTCGCCCGACCAGGCGCGCACCTGCACGGCCTGCCCTACGCGCAACTGGCCCACCTTGTCCTCCGGCACCGAGAACACCGCGTCGCGCGGGCCGTCGCGAGCAATGCGCACCACCGGCGTGCCCGCAGACACCACCTGGCCAGGCTCGGCGTCAACCGACGTCACCACCCCCGGCGCATCCGCCACCAGGCGTGTGTACTCGGTCTGGTTGCCCTGGGAAGCGAGCTGCGCGCGCGCCTGGTCCAGCGAAGCCTGCGCGGCCTTCAGCTGAGCCTGGCGGCGGTCCAGCTCCGCCCCGCTGATGAAGTTCTGCGCGCGCAGCTTGGAAAAGCGCTCGAAATCCGCCGCGGCCAAATCACGCTGCGTGGTGGCGGACGCCACCTGGGCGCGCGCGGCCTGCGCAGCCAGCTCATAGTCGCGCGGATCCAGCTGCGCCAACACCTGGCCGGCCTGCACGCGCTGGCCCAGCTCGGCCTGGCGCTGCACGATCTTGCCGGCCACGCGAAAACCCAGGCGCGATTCCACGCGCGCGCGCACTTCGCCCGCGTATTCCAGGCGCATCTGCAGGGGCGCCACGCCGACGGTGAGCAGTTTCACCGCGCGCACCGGCTCTGGCGCCGGCTCGCGGCGCGAGCATCCCGCCAGCGCCAAGGCAGCCACGGCCAGCACCAGTGCAGCACCCGCCACGCCGCCACGCGGCGGCCACAAAAAAACCCCGCGGCGGGGTTGCAATGAAGACGGGCCCGGCAGGCCCGCGGCGCGCTGTGCGACAGGGTGGGTCATGGAAACATCCGGCATGCCAAATTACTGACTGACTGGTTAGTAATCTATGAGAGGCCGGTCGCTCTTGTCAAGCACGACAATGGCCGCGTGAAGCATCCCGAGTCCCCCGCCCCCCTGCGCGATCCGCGCACCGCGCCCGCCGAGGCGCCGCCGGTCACGCACTACGAGAACTTTCCCGTGGCCTCGCTGCTGTGCCCGCCACGGATGCGCCCGCCGATCGCCGCGATCTACGCGTTTGCGCGCACGGCCGACGACATTGCCGACGAGGGCACGGCCTGCGCAGCCGAGCGCCTGGCGGACCTGCGCGCTTACCGCACCGAACTACAGGCAGTGGCGAGCGGCCAGGCACCCGAGCCCCGCTGGGCCAGCGTCTTCGGGCCGCTGCAGGCGGTATTGCACAGCCACCAGTTGCCGGTGCCGCTGCTGGATGATCTGCTGGACGCCTTCATGCAGGACGTCACCCTGACAGAGGCCGGCGCCACCTACCCCGACCGCGGCTCGCTGCTGGACTATTGCCGCCGCTCGGCCAATCCCGTGGGGCGTCTGCTGCTGCACCTGTACGGCGTGCACGGGCAGGACGCACTGCGCGAGAGCGACGCCATCTGCACCGCACTGCAGCTCATCAACTTCTGGCAGGACCTGAGCGTGGACCTGCCCCGCGGGCGCCACTACCTCACCGATGCCGACTGCGCCGCCCATGGCGTGGCGCGCGCGGACCTCGCGGCGCAGCGCCGCTCTGTCGCCAGCGACCGGCTGGTGCTGGACTGCGCCGCCTGGGCGCGCACTCTCATGCTCCAGGGCAGCCCCCTGGTACACCGGCTGCCCGGCCGTGTGGGGTGGGAGCTGCGCCTGGTCGTGCAGGGCGGTCTGCGCATTCTGGACAAGGTGCAGGCGCTGGATGGCGCCAGCCTGCTCACGCGGCCGCGGCTGGGCACGCTCGACTGGCCCCGCATGCTGGCGCGCGCCGCGCGCATGTAAGGGCCGCCCCACCCGCTGCAGCAGCGCGAGCGCGCGGGGGTCAATGGCCCCCATCACCGCATCGCGCGGCGCGCGTGCAACCCTCAGGCCACCCAGCGCCCGGCCCATTCGGCCCGGGCCTGCGCATGGCGCAGTATCTGCGCCAGCGCCTGCGGCACTTCGGCCGCCGCGCGGTTGTGCATGCGCCGCGTCGCGGCCTGGTAGCGCGGCAGGTCGGCCAGCAGGGCCTGCACGCCCGATGCGATGGACCGGAAGCTCGGCAACACCAGTCCCAGGCCCTGCTCACCCACCCATTCCGTGCAGTAACGCTCCTGCGGCATGGTCCACGCATTGCGCGTGACGAGGGGCGGCAGCCCCATGTGCACCGCCTCGCTCAGGCTGCCGCTGCCCGGCTTGCCGATGAAGAAGTCCGCCAGCTGCATGACGCGCGCCATCTCGCGCGTGTATTCGAGCACCACGGTAGGCGCGTTGCGGCGCAGCGCGCGCAGAGCCTGCGCCAGGGCCGCGTTGCGCCCGCAGGCCAGGATCAGCGGGGTGTCCGTCAAGCGGCGGGCTATCGTCACCATCTCTCTGGAACCCTCGGAGCCGAACAGCACCAGCCCCACGGGACGCTCGTCCAGCCCCAGCCGCGCCCGCTCGGCGGCACGATCCTGGTCCACCGGCGCATGGAACTGCGCACTCAGCACCATGCCCGAGGTTTCCCAGATGCGGTGGGGCGGAAAGTCCGCAGCGCGCGCCTGGTCCACGGCATAAGGCGAGCCACAGACCACGATCTGCTGGGTTTGCGGCTCCATCCAGAAGCTGGGCGGGTAGTCGGCCAGATCGGTCATCACCGTGACGTAGGGCACGCCTGGCAGGGCCTGCTCCAGCGCGTCGGCCATGGCGCGGTTGAAGTTGGGCACCAGCGACACCACCATCGCCGGCCGGCGCGCCGCCCAGTGCCGGCGCAGCGACTGCATGATCCGCTGGTGGTTCCAACGGATCATGCCCTGCAGCAGGCGCAACTCGTGCGTCAGCCCCAGCGTCCAGCCCCGGGCCAGGCGCTTGTTGTAGATGTCTTCCGGTTCCATGCCCGTCCACTGGCGAAAGCGCGCGTTCGGGTCCAGCACCTCGAAGAGATTGGTGCGGCACACCTGCCACGGCAGCCCAGCGCGGGCGATGGCCGCTTCCAGCGCCAGCGCGGAGGTGCGGTGTCCGCCCCCGGCATTGAAATAGATCAGCTCGACCAACGGGGCAGCTTCAGGCGCCATGGACTTCAATCGGTAGTGACAGGAATGGGTTGCGGTAGTTGTGCGCCGCTCTTGCGCTGCACGGGCATGTGCTGCGCCCAGTGCAGGATCTCCAGGCGCCCATCGGCGTGCTCGGCCAGCGCGCTGAGGCTTTCCACCCAGTCGCCATCGTTGGCATACAGGATGCCGTCGATGTCGCGCAGCTCCGCATGGTGGATGTGCCCGCACACCACGCCGTGCAGGCCGCGCTTGCGCGCTTCGCGCGCCACCGCGTTCTCGAAGTCGCCCACGTAGCTCACGGCGCGCTTGACCTTGAGCTTGAGATATTTGGACAGCGACCAGTACGGCAGCCCCAGGCGCGCGCGCAGGGTGTTCAGGTGCCGGTTGAGCTTGAGCGTGAATTCGTAGAGCGAGTCGCCCACATGGGCCAGCCACTTGGCGCACTGGATCACGCCGTCGAACAGGTCGCCATGGATCACCCACAGCGCGCGGCCGTCGGCGGTCTCGTGCACCCAGTCCTCGGCGACGGCAACACCGCCGAAGTTGAGCTGCACATAACGGCGCGCAAACTCGTCATGGTTGCCGGGGATGAAGATCACGCGCGTGCCCTTGCGGGCCTTGCGCAACAGCTTCTGCACCACGTCGTTGTGCGCCTGCGGCCAGTACCACTGGCGGCGCAGTTGCCAGCCGTCGATGATGTCGCCCACCAGAAACAGCGTCTCGCACTCGGTGTGCTTGAGAAAGTCCAGCAGCGCCTGCGCCTGGCAGCCGGGCGTGCCCAGGTGCAGATCGGAGATCCAGAGCGTGCGGTAGCGCAGCGGGGGGCGCGCCGGGTCGCATGCATCATCCGCTGGGTCGTCCGGCAGCCGGGCCGCGGAGGATTTCCAAGCGTTCAGGAAGGCATCGTCGCGCATCATGAACAGGCATGGTGGGCCGGCGCCACGACAGCGGCATGACATTTCCACGTCTGGCCCGTGACGTTGCGGCGGCGCAGCGCTCCGGCCCTGCGCTGCGCATGTTTCCCCCGCGAGCCCCGCCCAGGGCCATGGGAGAATCACGCCCCCATGAGTCCTGAACAGTACGTCCAGCAAAAGGCCGCCGCCTCCGGCAGCAGCTTCTACTACGCTTTCCTCTTCCTGCCGCGCGAGCGGCGTACGGCCATCACGGCCTTCTACGCCTTTTGCCGCGAGGTGGACGACGTGGTGGACGAAGTCTCCGAAGCCAGCGTGGCCCAGGCCAAGCTGGCCTGGTGGCAGGGCGAGGTGGCCAAGGCCTTTGCCGGGCAGCCCAGCCACCCGGTGATGCAGGCGCTGATGCCGCATGCGGCCGCCTACGGCATCGAACAGCGCCACCTGCTGGCCGTGATCGAGGGCTGCCAGATGGACCTGGAGCAGACGCGCTACCTGGACTTCGCGGGCCTGGCGCGCTACTGCCACCTGGTGGCCGGCGTGGTGGGCGAGGTGGCGGCGCGCATCTTCGGCCAGCAAGATGAGCGCACCACGCAGTACGCGCACAAGCTGGGCCTGGCGTTCCAACTCACCAACATCATCCGCGACGTGGGCGAGGACGCCATGCGCGGGCGCATCTACCTGCCCATTTCCGAGCTGCAGCAGTTCGATGTGAAGGCGCACGAGATCACCAAGCGCGAGTATTCGGAGCGCTTCACCACGCTGATGCGCTTTCAGGCCGAACGCGCGCACCTCTTCTACGACCAGGCGCTGGCGCTGCTGCCCGACGTGGATCGGCGCGCGCAGAAGCCCGGCCTGATGATGGCCAGCATCTACCGCACGCTGCTGCGCGAGATCGAGGCCGACAACTTCCAGGTACTGCACCAGCGCACCAGCCTCACGCCGCTGCGCAAGTTCTGGCTGGCCTGGAAAGTGCAGGCGCTGGGGATGATGTGAAGGTTGCCATCGTCGGCGCCGGCTGGGCCGGCATGGCCGCGGCCGTGCATGCGGTCCAGGCGGGCCACACGGTCAGCGTGTTCGAGGCCAGCCGCACCCTGGGCGGGCGCGCGCGCGCCGTGGCCGGCCAGCGCGCAGACGGCTCGCCCCTGGTGTTGGACAACGGCCAGCACATCCTCATCGGCGCCTATGCCGAATGCCTGCGCCTGATGCGCGCCGTGGGCGTCACGCCCGACTCCGCCCTGCTGCGCCTACCGCTGGCGCTAGTGTTCCCCGACGGCAGCGGCCTGGCCCTGCCCGATGCCCCGCCGCCCTGGGATGCGCTGGCCGGCATCGCCCGCGCACGCGGCTGGAGCCTGCGCGAGCGTGCGGCCCTGCTGGCGCGCGCCGCACGCTGGCGGCTGGCGGGGTTCCGGTGTGCACCGGGCACCAGCGTGTCGGACTTGTGCGCAGGCCTGCCAAAGCGGCTGGTGGACGAGTTCATCGCGCCGCTGTGCGTGTCGGCGTTGAACACGCCCGTGCAAGATTCCTGCGGCCAGGTGTTCCTGCGCGTGCTGCACGACAGCCTGTTCGCCGGCCGGGGCGGCTCCCACCTGTTGCTGCCGCGCACCGACCTGGGCGCGCTGTTCCCCGAGCCCGCCGCGCAGTGGCTGCAGCAGCGCGGCCACGCGGTGCACCGCGGCCAACGCGTGCAGGCACTCGCACGCGACGAGGCCGGCTGGCGCGTGGACGGCTGCGCGTTCGACGCCGTGCTGCTGGCCACCAGCAGCACCGAGTCCGCCCGCCTCGTGGCCGACGCCGCCGTGCCCGCAGCCGAGCGCCCCGCCCTGCAGACCTGGGCCGCCGGTGCGCAGGCACTGCGCTTTGGCGCCATCGCCACCGTGTATGCCGAACTGCCGGGAGCGCGCACCCCGCTGCTGCCCCGCCCCATGCTGGCGCTGCGCGCGCGCGCGCAACGGCCCGCGCAGTTCGTCTTCGACCGCGCACTGCTGGGCGGCCCGGCCGGGCTGCTGGCGTTCGTGGTCAGCGCCTTCGAGGGCGAGCGCGCCGCGCTGGAGCGCGACGTGCTGGCCCAGGCGGCCGAGGACCTGGCCCTGCCCGGCCTGCGCGCGGTGCAGACGGTGGTGGAAAAGCGCGCCACCTTTGCCTGCACGCCCGCCCTGGCGCGCCCGCCGCGCGTGATTGCGCCCGGCCTGCAGGCCTGCGGCGACTACGTGGCAGGGCCCTACCCCGCCACGTTGGAGGGCGCGGTACTGCACGGCGCGGCGGCCGCGCAAGATTTAGGCCAAAACAGCCTCTAGCGCTTACCCATCAAGCGCTAACAGCTATCGTTTAAGGAGCATCTCAGGCGGCCGCTGCATGGATTCGCGCGGCAGCACGTCGGCCAGCGTGAGCACCTCCAGCCCCGTGTGCGCCCACAGGCGCTCCAGCGGCGGGGTGCGCGCCAGCAGCAGGCGCTGCACCAGCGGCTCCATGTGCGTGGTGGCCGGCTCGGCCAGCAGCACGTAGCGTGCGTCGGCTGCGTCGGACCCATCGGCGGCCGTCTCGTCCACCCGCACCACCCAATCCAGCGCCGCCAGCACCGGCAGCACGGACCCCACCTGCAGCACATCCACGCGCAGCCGCTGGGCCAGCTCCAGCACGCTCAGCCCGTGGGGCGGTTGCTGGCGCGCGCGGTGCAGCTGCTGCAGCACCTCCACGGCCAGCAAGAAGGCCCAGCCCTCGCCCGTGGCGCAGCGCGCCACGCCGGCGAGCAGGCTCGGTAGATAGGCGGCCACCACCGCACCCAGCAGCACGATGACCCAGGCCACGTACACCCACAGCAGCAAGATGGGCAGCGTGGCGAACGTGCCGTACAGCACCGAATAGGTGGGTACCGACGCCAGGTACAGCGACAGCACTTTCTTGGCCAGCTCGATGCCCACGGCGACGAATACCCCGCCCGCCCAGGCGTGGCGCCAGTGCACCTGGGTGTTGGGCACATAGCGGTACAGCGCCGCCATGCCGGCGGCCAGCACGAAGAACTCGATCGCATCGAACAGCAGGCGCGCTCCGCCCGGTAGCGTGTCGCCGATACCGCGCGACGCGGCGCTGGCGACCGAGGTAGTCAACGCCAGGCTGGCCGCCAGCACCAGCGGACCGAGCGTGAGCGCGGCCCAGTAGATCAGCACGCGCTGGCCCAGCGGGCGCAGGCGCTGCACGCGCCAGATGTTGTTGAGCGTGCGATCGATGGTGAGGATCAGCGCCAGCGCCGTCACCATGAGGATGGACAAGCCCGCCGCGCCCAGGCCATGCGCCTTGGCGGCGAACTGCGTGAGGTAGCCCAGCACCGGGCGCGAGATGCTGTCGGGCACCAGGCTGTCCACCAGCCAGCGCTGCAACACGAGCTGCATCTCGGCAAACATGGGGAACACGGTGAACATGGCCAGCGCCACCGTCACGAACGGCACCAGCGCCAGCAGCGTGGTGAAGGTGAGGCTGCTGGCCGTCAGCCCCAGGCGGTCCTCGCGAAAGCGCTCGCGCAGCGTCTGCGCGGTGGTGCGCCAGGGGAAGTGGGAAAGCTCCACCAGCCACTCCTCGGCACGCACTGCAATGGACTGTAGGGACAACGACATGACCGATATGATGCCAGCCCCATGCATCGCGAAACCCTGCCCCCCGCCCCCGCCCTGCACATCGCCACCGACGTGGCGGCCACGCGCTGGCTGGCCGTGGGCAGCCTGGCGGCGCTGATCGTGCTGTGCCTGGCCTGGGAGCTGTGGCTGGCGCCGGTGCGCCCAGGCGGCTCGTGGCTGGCGCTCAAGGCCCTGCCGCTGGCGGTGCCGCTGGCCGGGCTGCTCAAGCGGCGCATGTACACCTACCGCTGGGTCAGCCTGCTGGTGTGGCTGTATTTCACCGAAGGGGTGGTGCGCGCCTGGAGCGACCCGGCGCCCGGCAACTGGCTGGCGGGCCTAGAGATCGTGCTGTGCCTGCTGCTGTTCACCGCCTGCGCGCTGCATGTGCGGCTGCGCCAGCGTGCCGCCAAGACGGCCCGCGCCGCCGCGCCTGCATGAGCGTGCTGAGCCTTTGCCTGACATCGACTGGATTGACCGCCATGACCACTGCCCTGCTCGACACCCTGCGCCGGATCGTCGGCGCCGCCCATGTACTGACCGAGGGCGACCTTGCCGCCTATGAACAGGACTGGCGCAAGCGCTCCCATGGCAAGTCCCTGGCCGTGGTGCGCCCGGGCTCCACGGCCGAGGTGGCAGCAGTGGTGCGCGCCTGTGCCGATGCCGGCGTGGCGATCGTGCCGCAGGGCGGCAACACCGGCCTGTCGGTGGGCAGCACGCCCGACGGCAGCGGCACGCAGGTGGTGCTGAGCCTCACGCGCATGAACGCGGTGCGCGCCATCGACCGCGACAACCTCACCATGACGGTGGAGGCCGGCTGCATATTGCAGGCCCTGCAGGAGACGGCCGAGAAAGCCGATCTGCTGTTTCCGCTATCGCTTGCCGCAGAGGGCAGTTGCACCATCGGCGGCAACCTGTCCACCAATGCCGGCGGCACGCAGGTGGTGCGCTACGGCAACACGCGCGAGCTGTGCCTGGGCCTGGAGGTGGTCACGCCCCAGGGCGAGGTGTGGAACGGCCTCTCGGGCCTGCGCAAGGACAACACCGGCTACGACCTGCGCGACCTGTACATCGGCAGCGAAGGCACGCTCGGCATCATCACCGCGGCCACCATGAAGCTCTTCCCCCAGCCCGCCGCGCAGCTCACCGCCTGGGCCGCCGTGCCGTCGATGGCGGCGGCCGTGCGCCTGCTGGGCCTGTCGCACCAGCACCTGGGGGCCGGGCTCACGGGTTTCGAGGTGATGGGGCAGTTTGCACTGTCGCTGGTCATCAAGCACATGCCGCAGCTGCGCGTGCCGTTCGCCGGGCTGGACGGCGCGCCGCCCTACTACGTGCTGCTGGAAAACAGCGACAGCGAATCCGAAGAACACGCGCGCCAGCGCTTCGAGGCGCTGCTGGAACTGGCCTTCGAGGACGGCTGCGTGCTGGACGCCGTGGTCGCCGAGAGCCTGTCGCAAGCGCATGAGCTGTGGCATATCCGCGAGAGCATTCCGCTGGCCCAGGCCGAAGAAGGCCTGAACATCAAGCACGACATCTCGATCGCCGCGTCGCGCATCCCCGCTTTCGTGGAGCACACCGATGCGCTGCTGCAGCGCGAGATTCCCGGCGTGCGCCTGGTCAACTTCGGCCACCTGGGCGACGGCAATCTGCACTACAACGTACAGGCGCCCGCGGGCGGCGATGCGCGGGAGTTCCTGCGCACGCAGGAGGACCGCGTCAACGCCCTGGTGTACGACGCGGTGGCGCAGTTCGACGGCTCGTTCTCGGCCGAGCACGGCGTGGGCGTGCTCAAGGCCGACAAGCTGGCGCAGTACAAGTCGCCCGTGGCCCTGGGGCTGATGCGCGCCATCAAGCAGGCCCTGGACCCGCAGGGCCTCATGAACCCGGGCTGCATTCTTCAAAAATGAGAGCTGTTGGCGCTTGTCTAGCAAGCGCTGGAGCCACTTTTCATTCAAGACCATGACCCCACGCCCCATCCGCCACCAATACGAAGACCTGATGCGCCACGTGTTCGAGCACGGCACGGCCAAGGGCGACCGCACGGGCACGGGCACCAGGAGCGTGTTCGGCCACCAGATGCGCTTTGACCTGGCCGAAGGCTTTCCCCTGGTGACCACCAAGAAGGTGCACCTCAAGTCCATCATCCTGGAGCTGCTGTGGTTCCTGCGCGGCGACAGCAACGTGCGCTGGCTGCAGGAGCGCGGCTGCACCATCTGGGACGAGTGGGCGCGCGACGACGGCAGCCTGGGCCCCGTGTACGGCGTGCAGTGGCGCAGCTGGCCCACGCCGGACGGCGGCCACATCGACCAGATCCAGCAGGTGATCGACACGCTCAAGACCCACCCCGACAGCCGCCGCATCATCGTGAGCGCCTGGAACGTGGCCGAGCTGGACCAGATGGCGCTCATGCCCTGCCACGCGTTCTTCCAGTTCTACGTGGCGCCATCGCAGGTGGCTGGCGAGCCGGGGAAACTGAGCTGCCAGCTCTACCAGCGCAGCGCAGACATCTTCCTGGGCGTGCCGTTCAACATCGCGTCGTACGCGCTGCTCACGCACATGGTGGCGCAGCAGTGCGACCTGCAGGTGGGTGACTTCATCTGGACCGGCGGCGACTGCCATATCTACAGCAACCATTTCGAGCAGGTGCAGACCCAACTGGCGCGCCAGCCCTATGCCTACCCGACGCTGCAGATCAAGCGCCGGCCCGCATCCATCTTTGACTACGCCTACGAAGACTTCGAAGTGGTGGGCTACGAACACCACCCCGCCATCAAGGCGCCGGTGGCGGTCTGAGGCGGGACGAACAGCCATGCAAGTGAACCTGATCTACGCGCGCGCCGCCAACGGCGTGATCGGCAAGGACGGCACCATGCCCTGGCATTTGCCCGAAGACCTGGCGCATTTCAAGGCGCTCACGCAGGGCCATCCGGTGATCATGGGCCGCAAGACCTGGGACTCGCTGCCCCCGCGCTTTCGGCCGCTGCCGGGGCGCGCCAACATCGTCGTGACGCGCCAGGCCGACTGGCAGGAAAGCGGCGCCCAGCGCGCATCCAGCCTGCCTGAGGCACTCGCCTTGGCCCAGCAGTCCGGCAACACCACGGCATGGGTCATCGGCGGCGCGCAGATCTACGCCCAGGCCCTGCCCCTGGCCACGCGCGTCGAGGTCACCGAGATCGCACGGGACTACGAGGGCGATGCCTACGCCCCGGCCCTGGGACCGGAATGGGTGGAAACGGCCCGTAGCAGCCATGTGGGCGCGGGCGGCCTGCCCTACGCCTTCGTGACCTTCGAGCGCCGCGGCTGACGCCCGCGCCCTTTTCACTCTATTTTTGATAGCTGCTTGCGCTTGCTGCAAAAGCGCTGGAGGCCAAAAACATGCAAATCGCCACCTGGAACATCAATTCCCTCTCCGTGCGCCTGCCGCAGGTGTTGGCCTGGCTGGAGGCCAACCCCGTGGACGCCATCGGCCTGCAGGAGCTCAAGCTGGTGGACGAGAAATTCCCGCACGACGCCTTCGAAGCAGCGGGCTACCACGCGGTGTGCTTCGGCCAGAAGACCTATAACGGCGTGGCCATCCTCAGCCGCACGCCGCTGCGCGACGTGGTGCGCAATATCCCGGGCCATGGCGACGAGCAGGCCCGCGTCATCGCCGCTACGCTGGATACGCCTGAAGGCCCGCTGCGCCTGGTGAACTGCTACTTTGTGAACGGCCAGGCGCCAGGGACCGAGAAGTTCAGCTACAAGCTGCTGTGGATGGAGGCGCTGCGCGACTGGCTGCGCACCGAGCTGGCCGCGCATCCGCGGCTGGTGCTGGTGGGCGACTTCAATGTGGCACCCGAGGACCGCGACTCCTTCGATCCCGTGGGCTTGAAGGACACCATCCACCACACGGTAGAGGAGCGCCAGCACTTCCAGGACTTGCTGGGGCTGGGCCTGACCGACGCCTTCCGCCTGTTCGATCAGCCCGAGAAGAGCTATTCGTGGTGGGACTACCGCATGCTGGGGTTTCAGAAGAACCGCGGGCTGCGCATCGACCACATCCTGGTCAGCGCTGCGCTGCGACCCTCCGTGACGGCCTGCCGCATTGACCGCGCTCCGCGCAAAAATCCGCAGCCCAGCGACCACGCGCCGGTCGTGGTGTCGCTGGGCTGACAGGTGGCCAACGCGGGCGACAGGCGCCCGCGCTGAAGGCCATCAGGACGCAGCCTGGTAACGGTTGCGCAGCGCGCGCACTTCGTTGTGGTTGCGCTTCACGCCCTGGGCCTGGCGCTCGACCAGGGTGCGCACGGCGGGTGGCAGTGCGTTTTCCAGCGCCTTGTTGTAGCGGGCCACGGCCACGTCCTCGCCGCGCTCGCACTCTTCCAGCACGGCCTTGTCGTCATAGGTACTCAGCGCCGCCTTCACCGACACCCAACCGCGGTGCAGCGCGCCGGCCATGGTGCCGCCGCTGGAGGGCTCGCCGCCGTGGCTGCGGATCGCGCTCTCCAGTTCCGTGGCGGCGGTTGCGCATTCCTGGGTGCGCATTCCACTGATGGCGGACAGTGATTCCATTCCCATCGCGGACAGCGTTCCAGGCGATGGCGGACACGTTGCGCGGGTGTCCTGAGTGACGCTCAAATCGTAGCCGAAGTGTCCGCCATCAGCGTGGAATGGCGGTCGGCGCGGCCGGCTCAGACGGCCTTGGTGAGCTTGCGCATCGACTCGCCCTTGAGGGCTATCTTGTGCGAGCCGTGCACGATGCGGTCCAGGATGGCGTCGGCCAGCGTGGGCTCGTCCAGCCAGGCGTGCCAGGCCGTCACCGGCAACTGGCTGGTGATGAGCGTCGAGCGCGTGCCCACCCGGTCGTCCAGCAATTCCAGCAGGTCGTTTCGCTCGTGCGCGGCAATCGGCGCGATGCCGAAGTCGTCCAGGATGAGCAGGTCCAGCCGCGCCAGTTGCGCCAGCCGTTTGCCCAGGCTGCCATCGCCGTGGGCCACGTGCAGCTCCTGCAGCAGCCGTGGCGCGCGGGTGTAGAGCACCGAGAAGCCCAGGCGCGCGGCCTGCTGCCCCAGTGCGCAGGCGAGCCACGTCTTGCCGCACCCGGTGGCGCCGGTGAGCAGCACGTTGTGGCCATGGCGCAGCCAGTCCCCGCCGGCCAGGCTGGTGATGACCTCTCGGCTCAGGCCCCGGCTGGCGCGCCAGTCGATGTCCTCCAGGCAGGCACTGGAGACCTTCAGGCGGGCCGCCTTCAACAGGCGCTCCAGGCGCTTGCTGTCACGCCAGTCCACCTCGCGCTGCACCAGCAGCGCCAGGCGTTGTTCAAAGGGCAGCTCGCTGGCCGTGATGTGGGTGGCCGCGTCGCTGAGGGCGGCCACCATGCCGTCCAGGCGCAGGGCGCGCAGTTGGTTCAAGGTCTGTTCGTTGAGCATGGTTCTTCCTTGTTAGGTTTGCTTGCACGTTGGAGTTCAGTGGTAGTAGCCCGGCCCGCGCACGTTCTCGTGCAGCGGCAGGCTCGCCTGTGCGGCCATCGGCGCATCCAGCGGCCGCTGGTCCAGGCCGCAGCCCAGGATGGAGGCGATGCTCTTGTAGGACGGTGAGCGAATCGACTGCGCCCGCGCACAGGCGGCCTCCAGCCGGTCAGCCCCGTACTCACGGCCCAGGCGCATGAGGCCCAGACAGGAGCGGTAACCCTGCTCGGGATGCTGGCGGTGCTCCATCTGCCAGCGCACCACGGCGGCGGTGGCCGCGCCCACGCGCTCACCCCAGGCGATGAGCTTGGCCGGCGTCCACTGCAGGTGCGCCCGGTGCGAGGCCGGCATGTGCTCGGGCGTGGTGGTGTGTGCACCCCGTCGGGGATTGAGGGCGTGGGCGGCCACGCGTTTGCTGCCGTGCAGGACTTCGAGCGTGCCGGCCGTGATGCGCAACTCCACCGGCTCACCCACCAGGGCGTGGGGCACCGAGTAGTAGTGGCCATCGAGCTCAACGTGGTAATCGATGTTGACGCGGGCGGGTTTGAAGCGCGCGATGGGCATGCGCACCGGCGGCAGGGGGCGCAGGGCTGGCCGGTCGAGTTCGGCGAAGGCGCTAGTGCGGTTGCCCGGCAGCTTCTTGAACGCGCGCTGGTTCAAGTCCACCAGCAAGGCGGCAATCGCCCGGTTGAGCTCGGCCAGGCTGAAGAAGGTCTGGTGGCGCAGCCTGGCCAGAATCCAGCGCTCGACCACCTGCACAGCGACCTCCACCTTGGGTTTGTCGCGTGGCTTGGCCGGGCGCGCGGGCATCACGGCCAGGCTGTAGTGCGCACAGAGCTCTTCGAGCAGGCGGTGCGCGGTGGGCTCGTAACGGTCGGGTCGGGCCATGAGGGCGCGCGGCTGGTCAGGCACCAGCAGGCGGGGCACGCCGCCGATGAACTCCAGCGCGCTAATGATGCTGGCCACCCAGTCGGTGGTCTTCTGGCTGGCGGTGGCGCAGGCGTAGGTGTAGTTCGATGCGCCCAGCACGGCCACGAAGACCTGGGCCTGGCGTATCTCGCCAGTGTCGGCATCCACCACGGGAACGGTCTGGCCGGCGTAGTCCACAAAGAGCTTGTCACCGCCCGTGTGGGTCTGGCGCATGGAGCGCTGCAGGCGCCGGGCCCAGGCCTTGTACTTCTCGCAGAAGGCGCTGTACTTGTACGCCTGCCCGCTGTGCTGTTGCTGGTATTCCTCCCAAAGCAACTGCAGCGTCACGCCAGGTCGGCGCAGTTCGCGGTGGATGTGGGCGTGGTCGGGTTCAAGGTGCCGGGACTCGCGCGCCACGGGTGGCTTGTAGAGCCGGGCCTGGAGTTCGTCGTCGTTCAGGCTCTGGGCCAGTGCCCAGTCCACGCCGGCCACGCGCGCGTAGCTGGCTATCTCGCTGACAGTGGATTTGGAGATGCCGAGGGCGGCACCGATTTGACGGGTGCTCAAGGCCCCGCGGTGCAGCAGTTGCAGTGTGTGTCGTAGTTTGCTCATGGTGACCCTGGGTGTGGGCATCGCTGGTTCCGGTCAAAAAACCGGGCAGCGTATGCCGCGTTCGGGTCACTCAGAACACCCCGCAGGTGTCCGCCATCAGTTTGGAATGCTGTCCGCCTTC
The DNA here is from genome assembly GCF_022807955.1 of Diaphorobacter sp. LI3. Taxonomy (NCBI): domain Bacteria; kingdom Pseudomonadati; phylum Pseudomonadota; class Betaproteobacteria; order Burkholderiales; family Comamonadaceae; genus Diaphorobacter; species Diaphorobacter sp. LI3. The sequence goes on from NZ_CP094346.1 coordinate 3,242,679, forward strand.
AGCGTGGAACACTGTCCGCCATCACGCTGGAACACTGTCCGCCATCAGCATGGAATCGTGTCCGCCATCGCGTGGAATACGCACCTGGGCGCGGCGCTCCAGCAGGCTCTTGAGTTCGGGCGATTCCGCACGCTCGGCCGAGGTGCGAAACCCGTACTCGCCGTCGCGGCTGCATTCCAGCAGATCGTCCAGCACGTCCACCACGTCCTCGTTGTCCATCAGCGTGGCGCCTGCCGCGGTGCCCGACGCGGTCACCGTGGGGTTGCGGCGCACGCGGTCCCACGCGGCGCGCGCGGCGGGCTGGGCCTGCGCCCATTCCAGCGAGCTTTGGGCCCGGGCGCGGCCCCAGTCGCGCGACAGTTCGGGCTCTACCGTTTCAAAATCACCGGGGTAGCGGCTGGCGGCGCTCCAGCCCATCTCATAGGCGGGGCGGTATTCTTCGTAGGCCCGGCCGGTCACGTAGTACGGTTCGCGCTGGTAGGTTTCACGCCAGTAGGCGTCCTCGGCCGTGGGGTTGACCGCCTCGGCCGCCGCCTTGCCGGCCAGACCGCCGACAACGGCTCCCGCCACACCGCCCACGGCAGCACCAATAGGGCCGCCGATGGCACCCGTGGCGGCGCCCGCAACGGCTCCACCCGCGGCGCCTACGCCCGTGCCGATGGGGTGGGCCCCCGGTTCGTTGGTCAGGGGGTCACGATTGGCATCCTTGAAATCCGACATGTATCGACTCCGGTTGGTTGAACAATGAATTCATTGTTGAAGCCCCCCGGGCACCATCGGGTCGGTGACGGCAGCCCCTGCCTGTAGGACTCGCGCGCACGCTGCGCATGCGCGCCACCAGGTCTTATGCTATCGAATCAATAGCTACTAGCGCTTTTCCTCAAAGCGCCAGCGCCTTGTTTCACTCATCATCGTGCGCATCCAGGCCCAGTTCCTGGATCTTGCGCGTGATGGTGTTGCGGCCGATGCCCAGGCGCTGCGCCGCTTCCATGCGCCGCCCGTGCGTGGCCTGCAGCGCCGTGCGGATCAGGCGCGACTCGAAACGCCGCGTGAGCACGTCCCACACGTCGGCCTGGCCGCTGCGCAGCAACTGCTGGGCCTCGCTCACCAGTGCGGGCTCCCAGCCCACGCCATCCAGGGCCGCAGCCTGTTCGGTGCGCGGGCCCGCCGGCGCGGGCGGCAGCGCGGGGGACGACGCGCTCGTCGCGCCAGCGGCGACCTCGTCCGCCACGCCGGGCAACGGCGCGGCGGGATGCGGCGTGGCCTCCAGCACCTCGGGCGGCAGGTCCTGCGCCGAGATGACCTGCGCGGGCGCCATCACCGTCAGCCAGTGGCAGATGTTCTCCAGCTGGCGCACGTTGCCGGGGAAGGCAAAGCGTGTGAGCAGGGCCAGCGCCGCGTCGGAGATGCGCTTGGGCTCCACGCCCAGTTGCCGTGCGCTGCGCTGCAGAAAGTAGCGTGTGAGCATGGCCACGTCTTCGCTGCGCTCGCGCAGCGCCGGCAGGCGCAGGCGGATCACGTTGAGGCGGTGGAACAGGTCCTCGCGGAAGGCGCCGTCCTTCACGCGCTGCTCCAGGTTCTGGTGCGTGGCAGCGATCACGCGCACATTGGCCTTCACGGCGGCATGGCCGCCCACGCGGTAGAACTGCCCGTCCGACAGCACGCGCAGCAGGCGCGTCTGCAGGTCGAAGGGCATGTCGCCGATTTCATCGAGGAACAGCGTGCCGCCCTCGGCCTGCTCGAAGCGCCCGCGCCGCTGCGTCTGCGCACCCGTGAAGGCGCCGCGCTCGTGGCCAAAGAGCTCGCTCTCCAGCAGGTCCTTCGGGATGGCCGCAGTGTTGATGGCCACGAAGGGCCCACCTGCCACGGGCGAGTGCTTGTGCAGCGCGCGTGCCACGAGTTCCTTGCCCGAGCCGGATTCGCCCGTGATCAGCACCGTGACCACGCTCTGGCTCAGCCGGCCGATGGCGCGGAACACGTCCTGCATGGCGGGTGCCTGGCCCAGCATCTCGGGCATCGCGGTGAGCTGCTGCTCGGCAACCTCCTCGCGCTGGCTCTCCTCCACAGCGCGGCGGATCAGCTCCACCGCCTTGGGCAGGTCGAACGGCTTGGGCAGGTATTCAAAGGCGCCGCCTTGGAAGGCGGACACGGCGCTGTCCAGGTCGGAATACGCCGTCATCACGATGACCGGCAGACCGGGTTGCAGGCCGCGCACCTTCTCCAGCAGTTGCAGGCCGGAGCCGCCCGGCATGCGGATATCGCTCACCAGGACCTGCGGTCCCTGGTGGGTGGGGTCGCCCGCGGCTACGTCGGCCAGCGCGTCCAGTACATCGCGCGCCTGCGTGAAGCTGCGCGTGGGCAGGTTTTCGCGCGCCAGCGCCTTTTCGAGGACGAAGCGGATCGAGGGGTCGTCGTCTACTATCCAGATCGGCTTCATGTGTTCCAGCTCCCTTTACCTTTACCCGTTGGGGTCGTGCGTGTCAGGGACTCAAGGCAGTGGTATGAGGATGCGGAAGTCGGTGCGGCCCGGCTGGCTCTCGCACTCGATGAGCCCATGGTGTCGCTGCACAAAGGTTTGCGCCAGCGTCAAGCCCAGTCCCGATCCCCCGTCCCGCCCAGTCACCAGCGGATAGAAGATCCGCTCCTTGATGGCTTCGGGCACGCCCGGTCCGTTGTCGATGACATGCAATTCCAATGCCAGCCGGTAGCGTTGGCGCCCGAACGTGACCTGCCGCGCCACGCGCGTGCGCAGCGTGATGACCGCGTCGCCCGCGGCAATGCGCTCGTGCAACGCCTGCGCCGCGTTCTGCACGATGTTCAGCACGGCCTGGATGAGCTGCGCGCGGTCGCCGCGAAACTCAGGGATGGAGGTGTCATAGTCGCGCAGCACGGCCAGGCCCTGCGGATGCTCGACCAATACCAGGGAGCGCACGCGCTCGCAGACCTCGTGGATATTCACATCGCCGACGAGGTGCGGGTGACGGTGCGGCGCCAGCAGCCGGTCCACCAGGCTTTGCAGGCGGTCGGCCTCGTGGATGATGACCTGGGTGTACTCGGTCAGGTCGCGGCTTTCCAGCTCCATCTCCAGCAGCTGCGCCGCACCTCGGATGCCGCCCAGCGGGTTCTTGATCTCGTGCGCCAAATTGCGGATCAGCTCCTTGTTGGCCTGCGCCTGCTCGCGCAGCCGCTCCTCGCGGTCCTGGCGCGCCTGCGCCTCCAGGGGCCACAGCTCCACGATCACGTCGCCGCTGTGCTCCACCACCGCCACGCTGGCGTGCACCGGCAAAGGCTCCTGCGGCGAGCGGCGCAGCACGGCTTCGAAGCGCAGCGCCGCGAAGTCGCGCCCGCGCGCTCCGGCCAGCGCCGTCTGCAGGATGGTCGGATCGGTGAACAGGCCGGCGAAGTCCACGCCTTCCAGCGTGCGGCGCGACAGGCCCAGGGCGTTTTCCAGCGCTGCATTGACGAAGAGGGCCGCCCCGCCGGGGTGCAGCACGGCGATCAGCGTGGAGACGAGGTCCAGCGCCTGGTAGCGGTCCGTTGGGGTGGGCTCTTGGATGATCGCGCCTTTGTGCCGCACGCAGGGACCGCGGCGCTTACTTGTTCAGGCGCGAGAGTTCGCGCTTGATGCCGGCCACATCGGCCTCGGCCCGGGCCACGCTGGCCTTGAGCTCGGCCGTGCGCTCGATGTAGCCCTGCGGGTTACGCAACTCCAGCGCCGTGCGCTGGGGCGAGCCGTCGTTGTACTCCTTGCGCAACTCGGCCAGGCGGGTTTCCGCCTTGCTCAGTTCAGACTCCAGGATGGCGCGCGCATCGGCGTCGCGCGCACGCTGGTCGGCCGCGCCCACACGCGGTGCGTTCGCGGGCGAGCTGCTGGCGCTGGCACCGGAGGCGCCTGCGCTGCCGCCCGAGGAGGCCGCCGCCGGGCGCGAACCCTGCAGCACCGTCACATTGCCACCTTCCACGAGCTTGCAGCCGCGCTCCTTGGCCTGCGTGGCGTTGTTGGTGTATTCGTTGCCGCAGCGGTAAATGCGGTCCTGCGCCCAGGCGGGCTGCAGCACGGCGGCGATAACGGTCAGGGCGAACAAAGTGCTTTTCATCGAATTCCTCACATGGCATGCGTCGGGCATGCGCGGTGCCGGTGAGTATCCCCCAATCACTCCAACCCGCCAATTGCGACGGCCCAACGCTGCGGTTTTGGTGCGACGGGATGCCGTGCCCCGTTAGCCAACGCGCGCAGCCCGTCCATAGAAAAAGGCGGCCGGAGCCGCCCTGTTGACAACAGCCGAGGGCCTGAGCCCCTGCCATCACAGCGAGTAGTACATGTCGTACTCGACGGGATGCACGGCCATGCGGAAGCGCGTGACTTCCTGCATCTTCAGCTCGATGTAGGCGTCGAGCATGGAGTCGGTGAACACGCCGCCCTTGGTCAGGAACGCGCGGTCCTTGTCCAGCGCTTCCAGCGCCTGGTCCAGGCTGTGGCACACGGTGGGCACCAGCTTGTCTTCCTCGGGCGGCAGGTGGTACAGGTCCTTGGTAGCGGCTTCGCCCGGGTGGATCTTGTTTTCCACGCCGTCCAGACCCGCCATCAGCAGGGCCGCAAAGCCCAGGTAAGGGTTCATCAGCGGATCGGGGAAGCGCGCTTCCACACGGCGGCCCTTCGGGTTGGCCACGAACGGGATGCGGATGGAGGCCGAGCGGTTCTTGGCCGAGTAGGCCAGCTTCACCGGCGCCTCGAAGTGCGGCACCAGGCGCTTGTAGCTATTGGTGCCAGGGTTCGTGATGGCGTTCAGTGCGCGAGCGTGCTTGATGATGCCGCCGATGTAGTACAGCGCGAAGTCCGACAGACCCGCATAGCCGTCGCCGGCGAACAGGTTCTTGCCGTCCTTCCAGACCGACTGGTGCACGTGCATGCCCGAGCCGTTGTCGCCGTGGTAGGGCTTGGGCATGAAGGTGGCGGTCTTGCCGTAGGCGTTGGCCACGTTGTGGATCACGTACTTCTGCAGCATGGTCCAGTCGGCACGCTCCACCAGCGTGCTGAACCGGGTGCCGATCTCGTTCTGGCCGGCACCGGCCACTTCGTGGTGGAACACCTCGACCGGAATGCCCAGGGATTCAAGGATCAGGGACATCTCTGCGCGCATGTCCTGCGTGCTGTCGACCGGGGGCACGGGGAAATAGCCGCCCTTGGTGGTGGGACGGTGGCCGCGGTTGCCCCCTTCGAGCTTGGCGCCGGTATTCCAGGGGGCTTCGTACTCTTCGATCTCGTAGAAGGTGTGGTTGGGATCGGTGCTCCAGCGCACGCCGTCGAAGATGAAGAACTCGGGCTCCGGGCCGAAATAGGCCGTGTCGCCCATGCCGGAGGCCTTCAGGTACGCCTCGGCGCGCTTGGCGATGGAGCGCGGGTCGCGGTCGTAGGCCTTGCCGTCGGCCGGCTCCACCACGTCACACGCCATGATCATGGTGGTTTCTTCGAAGAACGGGTCGATGTTGGCGGTGTTCGGATCGGGCATGAGCAGCATGTCCGACGCCTCGATACCCTTCCAGCCGGCGACCGACGAGCCGTCGAACGCATGGCCCGAGGCGAACTTGTCTTCGTCGAAGTGCGAGATCGGCACGGTGACGTGCTGTTCCTTGCCGCGGGTATCCGTGAAGCGGAAGTCCACGAACTTGACTTCGTTTTCCTTCACCATCTTCATCACGTCTGCAACGGTCTTGGCCATCAGGGTTCTCCAGGGATAGAAGTGCTCATCAACAATGATGCGCACAGAAAAGCAGTTTGCGTGCCAGCGAATGGGGACACCCGTACGGGGCAAGCCGGGCGCAGAGCCCTGCGACGGCGCACCAAACAGGATTTTAAGTGGTCCGCCTTCTTACCATTTGCGCACCATTTCAGGGCCCATGAATGCACCTGTTTGGTGCAAACCTTCCTGCAGTGCCTGCCACGCGGCAGGCACCAAGGCAGCGGCCCCCTTGACGCCCAATTCCACATGGCGCCCGTGCACCGGATGGTCCACGCTCGGCAGGCTGAACACCTTGATCCCCGGGTGTCCGGCCTCGATCCGCTCCATGAGCGGCGTCAGCGCGGCTTCCATTGCGCCATAAAGCACGACGGAGCGCTCCATCTGCGGCTGCTGGTTGAACCACGGGGCACAGTAATGCTGGAGTGCCCAGTCCACCATAGGCCAGGCCATGACCGGGAACCCCGGCACGAAATGCACCATGCCGCCCCCAGGGCCGTCACACGAGAAGCCGGGGATCTTGTTGTAAGGGTTGGGAATGATGCGCGCGCCCTCAGGAAAAACGCCCATGTTCAGCCGATGCAGATTGTCGGCGCGGTCGGGGTCGAACGCCTCGCCCTGCTCCCGTGCCACATCCTGCATGCGCTCGGTGATCAGGCGCTTGGCCTCGGGGTGCAGGACCAACGGGCGCTGCAGCGCGGCCGCCGCGCACTGGCGTGTGTGGTCGTCGGGAGTGGCACCAATGCCGCCGCAGCTGAACACGATGTCCGACGAGGCAAAGGCCCGCTGCAGCGCCGCCGTGATGCGCGGACGGTCGTCGCCTACGTAGTCCGCATAGGACAGCGCAAGCCCGCGTGCCGCAAGCAGTTCGATGACCTTGGCGAGGTGCTTGTCCGCCCGCTTGCCCGAGAGGATTTCATCGCCAACGATGATGAGGCCGAAAGCCGGTGTCATGGGTTGTCCTGCAGGTGAGACGAGGATGGCAAAGAAGGCGCTGGCGTTGCGGGCGCGGCGGTTGCAGGCGTATCGCCCGGCGGGCGTTCGCCTCGCTGCTCGCGCAGCTGTTGCAGCGCGGCCAGACAGAAATGCGTGAACCACAGCGATGAGAAGGCGAACACCAGCGTGTAGATCCAGATGGCGATCGGCACTAGGACGAGGAACGCCGCTGCGAACACCACTCCCGACGCCCAGACAATGCCGGGCGCGGCCCCTAGAAATCCGCTCAGCACGCCAATGCTCAGCAGGCTGAGCTGATGGCGCTTGAAAATCTCCTGCCGCTCCGGCTTGCTCGCGTGTTCGGCCAGTGCGTCAAAGGCCATGACACGGTAGGTGAGCCATCCCCAGATGAGCGGAGGCAGGATCAACACCAGCGGCGGGACCAGCCACAGCGGCATGGACAGCACCAGCGCAATGAGCGCCGCGATGGTCGACCCCAGAGACCACAGCACGCTGGCAAGGAATGAACCGCCCCGCTTGCGCTGCAGTTGCGCAAAACGCCGCTGCGCCACCAGAGTCACGATGGCAGGGGCCATCAATACGGCCACCGCGAGCACGCAGACAATGACGATCAGTGGCGTGGCTCCCATAAGCACCAGCAGCGGCGCCAGCGCCACGGGCAGGTTATCCACGCCAAAGTTGTGCAGCCACCCCCACAGCAGGCCCAGCCAGGTGGAGCTTTCCAGCGCCGTCTGCGTCCAGGCCACGGCAGTTGTCCAGAACAGGTAGCCGCCGCCCAGCGCCACCACCGTGATCAGCACCAGCGGCAACAGCGACAGCGCAATGACGCGCGGCATCAGGCAATAGCCCACTGCGCGCCAGAAGGAATCGATGAAAAGCCCCATGCGCGCGAGCATAGCGCGATCGGCTCTCTACGCCCGCCCCACCAGCCGCAGCAGGCCGCGCCACTGCTGCGCCCAGAACCCCCTCCCGTAATCGCGCACGCGGCCGTCCGCGTCCGCCTCCACCTGGTCGCGCACGCCCGTGGGCTCGTAGCGATGCTCGAAGTTGGCCGTACCGAACAGCATGTCCCACCACGGCAACAACACGCCGAAGTTGTTGCCGCCCGGCACTGCCGCATGCGGGTGCTGATGGGTTCCCTGACCAGGTGCAGCTTCAGGGCCCAGGCCCATGGCGTGGTGCATGCGGTGGAAACGCGGGCTGACCCACAGGCGCTCACCCACCTGGCCGAACCACAGGCGCAGGTTGGCGTGGTGCAGGTTCTCGCTGAGCTGCGTGAGGGCCACGATGGCGACAAACTGCCCCGGCGCCACACCGATGCACTGCGCGACGAACACGATGATGGCATCGCGCAGCAGATCGTCCAGCAGATGGTTGCGGTTGTCGCTCCACATCGTCATCTGCCGCTGCGAATGGTGGAGCGCATGCAGCCTCCACCACCATTCAAAGCGGTGCTGTCCGCGGTGGATCCCATAGTCCACGAAGTCGAACACCAGCAGGTACAGCAGCAGGCTCACGACGGGCAAGTCGGAGACACCCGGCCAGAGCGCATCCAGCTGCAGGGTCTTCCAGCCATGGGCGCGCAGGGCGCCAAACAGTGCATTCCACAGAGGCTCCGTGGTGAAGAACAGTGCCAGGCGAAAAAGACCCAGGCGATGGATCAGCGTGTAAAGCATGTCCACGTGCACGGCGCCACGGTCGCGCAACGGCTCCACCGGGCGCCAACGCTCCAAAGGCCCGATCACCGCGACCATCACCCCCAGTTGCAGCAGTCCCACCAGCAGCCACCCGGTGGCGGCATAACCGTCCTCCAGCACATTGGCCTGGCCCAGCATGAAGAGCGCGGGCTGTACCAGCGTCTCGAACAGCCATTGCTGCGCGGTATCGAATAAATAGGTCAGCCCTGACATGAGTCACCGTGGCGTTGCGTGGGTGCGCGGCAGCATAGCCGGGCGTTGTGTCATTTTCTCTGCGCTTGTGCTCCGTACACAGGATGCTCGCGCAGCGTGCGAAAGCACATGCCCCGCGCCTTCAGGCCTTTGACGAGAGGTTCCAGCACAGCGGGTGCCCATGGATCCTTGCGTGACCAGATGCCCAGATGCGCCAGCAGGATGTCGCCGTCACGAACGGTGCGCAACGCACGCTCCAGCAGGGCCGTATTACTGTATTGGTCGCTGGGCAGCTCGTCCCCGAGGAATCCCGCAGCACTCCATCCCACATGCGTATAACCGCAGGATTTGGCAGCCTCCAGCAGGCGCTGAGAGGTCTTGCCACCCGGCGCGCGGAATAGCGGGAGCGGCTCCCGGCCCGTCAGGGCACGCAACCGGCTCGCAGCGCCATCGATCTGTGCGCAGTATTGCGCCCCCGTCATCGTCAGGTCCTGACCTGCCTGAGGACCGGCCGATGGCCTGACCTTGAACCGCGGCTGCAGCGGCGTCCCCTGGTCGGCACGCCAGTACACATGGTGCAGCGTGTGCGATGCGAATTCGTGCCCTTCTGCAACGCGCGCGCGCCACCAGGGCGCCCAGTAGCCATCCAGGCTGCCACCGCCCGTCTGAGTCGGTTCGTCTGCGGCAAAGAAGGTCGCCTTGACCTGCTGGCGCTGAAGCACCTCGGCCACCAGATGCGCAACGCCCATGTGGCCAGTGTCAAAAGTCAGGTACACAGCGCCTTTGCAGTCATTTTGGCCTGTAGCGCTTGCTGGATAAGCGCCAGCAGCTATCAAAATTGAAGCGCAACAAATATGCCACCTCCGCCGTGCTCTGGGGGAGCGGCCGCGTGGCTCAGCGCTTGGCATGTCGGAGTGTCCAAACGCCGTGGGGAGACTTGCCCACTTGAACAACCCGTGCCACCTTGCGCTCCACCGTGTCGATCACGAGCATCTTGCGCGCCCAGCGGGCGCTGACGTAGAGCCAGCGACCATCCGCCGAGACATCCATGCAGTCCGGCCCGCCGGGCGCCGGATAGCCATCCACCACGCGCAGCGCCTGCATGTCGATCTTGCTGATGGTATTGGCCACTCGGTTGCTCACGAACAAATGGCGGCCGTCGCCCGCAGCGCGAAAGGCATGGGCGCCATCTCCCGTCTTGATGCGTTGCACGCTGCGCGGCTGCTCACCGGCAATATCGAAGACCTCCACGCTATCGCTGCCGGTAAGGCCGACAAAAAGATGCTTGCCGTCGGGGCTACCGTACACATCCGCCGGCATGGCACCAGTCTTTGTGCGCCACTTGATCTTTTGCGTCGATATATCGATGGCCACCAGCTCATCGCTGTCCTGCATGGTCGAATACACCGTGCGGCTGCCGGCATCGATCCACAGGTGGCTTGGCGTCTTGCCAGTGGACACGCGCTGCACGAGCGTGAGCTCCTTGCCGTCCCAACGGTAGAAGTCCACATGGTTGAGGCGGTTGGCCGCCGTGACCAGCCATTTCATGTCAGGTGAAAACCGCAAGTGGTAAGGATCCACGATCCCCCGCACCGTACGCTGCACTTGCGCTGTGGCCGGGTCCACGAAGGTCAGGCTATCGCCGAGCGCGTTGGCAACAATCAGCGATTTCTCGTCAGGCGTGAGGTACAGGTGGTGCGGCTCCTTGCCAGTGGCAATACGGCCGATTTCGGTCCAGGTCGCGGGGTCGATGACGCTGATGTCCGCCTGCAGCGAATTGAGAACGAACACCGGTGGCTCACTCGCACCAGCGGATGTTCCCCACACCAGCCAAGCAGCCCACCACGCGCATGCCATGCGCCTCATCATCTGATTGACCACCCTGCTCCCCTTCCTACTGGGCACCCGCCTGCGAACATTCGGACATCACTCACAGAAGTGACTTGCAGACAACGGACGCGATGTGCGCGACGTTGACGCAATCGCCTATTGGATCGCGACGGGCGCAGACCACTTGTCTGTCTTTCGCTACCGCAGCAGGGCGAGTTCCTCTTCGCCGAGCCAACGCCACTCCCCCGGCTGCATATCCGCCGGCAATGCCAAACGGCCGATGTGCGACCGATGCAAGGCTTCCACCCGATTGCCTACCGCGGCAATCATGCGCTTCACTTGGTGGTACTTCCCTTCCGTCAGGGTCAGGTCAAGCACATGCGCGTCAACTAGCGCGCAGGCAGCCGCCCGCGCAGGGCGTGGGTCATCATCGAGCACCACACCTTCCAGCAAGCGGTCGACCTGTTCCTTGGTCACGGGATGCTTGGCAGTCACACGGTATACCTTTGGCACATGCTTTTTGGGCGAACTCATGCGGTGGATGAATTGCCCATCGTCACTGAGTAACAGCAAACCGGTGGTGTCCTGGTCCAAGCGCCCCACGGCCTGCACACCATCCACAGCCCCCTTGCTGGGCCTCTGCCTGCGCATTCCACTGATGGCGGACAGTGATTCCATTCCCATCGCGGACAGCGTTCCAGGCGATGGCGGACACGTTGCGCGGGTGTCCTGAGTGACGCTCAAATCGTAGCCGAAGTGTCCGCCATCAGCGTGGAATGGCGGTCGGCGCGGCCGGCTCAGACGGCCTTGGTGAGCTTGCGCATCGACTCGCCCTTGAGGGCTATCTTGTGCGAGCCGTGCACGATGCGGTCCAGGATGGCGTCGGCCAGCGTGGGCTCGTCCAGCCAGGCGTGCCAGGCCGTCACCGGCAACTGGCTGGTGATGAGCGTCGAGCGCGTGCCCACCCGGTCGTCCAGCAATTCCAGCAGGTCGTTTCGCTCGTGCGCGGCAATCGGCGCGATGCCGAAGTCGTCCAGGATGAGCAGGTCCAGCCGCGCCAGTTGCGCCAGCCGTTTGCCCAGGCTGCCATCGCCGTGGGCCACGTGCAGCTCCTGCAGCAGCCGTGGCGCGCGGGTGTAGAGCACCGAGAAGCCCAGGCGCGCGGCCTGCTGCCCCAGTGCGCAGGCGAGCCACGTCTTGCCGCACCCGGTGGCGCCGGTGAGCAGCACGTTGTGGCCATGGCGCAGCCAGTCCCCGCCGGCCAGGCTGGTGATGACCTCTCGGCTCAGGCCCCGGCTGGCGCGCCAGTCGATGTCCTCCAGGCAGGCACTGGAGACCTTCAGGCGGGCCGCCTTCAACAGGCGCTCCAGGCGCTTGCTGTCACGCCAGTCCACCTCGCGCTGCACCAGCAGCGCCAGGCGTTGTTCAAAGGGCAGCTCGCTGGCCGTGATGTGGGTGGCCGCGTCGCTGAGGGCGGCCACCATGCCGTCCAGGCGCAGGGCGCGCAGTTGGTTCAAGGTCTGTTCGTTGAGCATGGTTCTTCCTTGTTAGGTTTGCTTGCACGTTGGAGTTCAGTGGTAGTAGCCCGGCCCGCGCACGTTCTCGTGCAGCGGCAGGCTCGCCTGTGCGGCCATCGGCGCATCCAGCGGCCGCTGGTCCAGGCCGCAGCCCAGGATGGAGGCGATGCTCTTGTAGGACGGTGAGCGAATCGACTGCGCCCGCGCACAGGCGGCCTCCAGCCGGTCAGCCCCGTACTCACGGCCCAGGCGCATGAGGCCCAGACAGGAGCGGTAACCCTGCTCGGGATGCTGGCGGTGCTCCATCTGCCAGCGCACCACGGCGGCGGTGGCCGCGCCCACGCGCTCACCCCAGGCGATGAGCTTGGCCGGCGTCCACTGCAGGTGCGCCCGGTGCGAGGCCGGCATGTGCTCGGGCGTGGTGGTGTGTGCACCCCGTCGGGGATTGAGGGCGTGGGCGGCCACGCGTTTGCTGCCGTGCAGGACTTCGAGCGTGCCGGCCGTGATGCGCAACTCCACCGGCTCACCCACCAGGGCGTGGGGCACCGAGTAGTAGTGGCCATCGAGCTCAACGTGGTAATCGATGTTGACGCGGGCGGGTTTGAAGCGCGCGATGGGCATGCGCACCGGCGGCAGGGGGCGCAGGGCTGGCCGGTCGAGTTCGGCGAAGGCGCTAGTGCGGTTGCCCGGCAGCTTCTTGAACGCGCGCTGGTTCAAGTCCACCAGCAAGGCGGCAATCGCCCGGTTGAGCTCGGCCAGGCTGAAGAAGGTCTGGTGGCGCAGCCTGGCCAGAATCCAGCGCTCGACCACCTGCACAGCGACCTCCACCTTGGGTTTGTCGCGTGGCTTGGCCGGGCGCGCGGGCATCACGGCCAGGCTGTAGTGCGCACAGAGCTCTTCGAGCAGGCGGTGCGCGGTGGGCTCGTAACGGTCGGGTCGGGCCATGAGGGCGCGCGGCTGGTCAGGCACCAGCAGGCGGGGCACGCCGCCGATGAACTCCAGCGCGCTAATGATGCTGGCCACCCAGTCGGTGGTCTTCTGGCTGGCGGTGGCGCAGGCGTAGGTGTAGTTCGATGCGCCCAGCACGGCCACGAAGACCTGGGCCTGGCGTATCTCGCCAGTGTCGGCATCCACCACGGGAACGGTCTGGCCGGCGTAGTCCACAAAGAGCTTGTCACCGCCCGTGTGGGTCTGGCGCATGGAGCGCTGCAGGCGCCGGGCCCAGGCCTTGTACTTCTCGCAGAAGGCGCTGTACTTGTACGCCTGCCCGCTGTGCTGTTGCTGGTATTCCTCCCAAAGCAACTGCAGCGTCACGCCAGGTCGGCGCAGTTCGCGGTGGATGTGGGCGTGGTCGGGTTCAAGGTGCCGGGACTCGCGCGCCACGGGTGGCTTGTAGAGCCGGGCCTGGAGTTCGTCGTCGTTCAGGCTCTGGGCCAGTGCCCAGTCCACGCCGGCCACGCGCGCGTAGCTGGCTATCTCGCTGACAGTGGATTTGGAGATGCCGAGGGCGGCACCGATTTGACGGGTGCTCAAGGCCCCGCGGTGCAGCAGTTGCAGTGTGTGTCGTAGTTTGCTCATGGTGACCCTGGGTGTGGGCATCGCTGGTTCCGGTCAAAAAACCGGGCAGCGTATGCCGCGTTCGGGTCACTCAGAACACCCCGCAGGTGTCCGCCATCAGTTTGGAATGCTGTCCGCCTTCAGCGTGGAACACTGTCCGCCATCACGCTGGAACACTGTCCGCCATCAGCATGGAATCGTGTCCGCCATCGCGTGGAATACGCATCTGCCTAAGCGGAGCGGGCAACAACGTGTAGATGCTGGGATAGGCCGATGGCTTTTGCGAACACTCGGTTCCTGCAGGCTTATGGAGCATGACATAGGCCCTGGGTTGGTATGGCCAATCCACTCCTTGAACGCGCAACACCAAACCTTCGACATCAATATCCTGCGTCGCGTCTTGGCAGATCGTGGGCTCTAGGGTGCCTGTCGCATGAATGGCAACTCTGCCCTGCTGAATCAAGCCAGCGCAAATGCGGCGCGTGCCGAATCCTTGCGAATAGAGAATGTCCTGAAGCTGCATGAAATACGGCGTTATCGCTGCAAAGCAAAACGCCCTCCCACTGTGTTAGTGGGAGGGCGGTTTGGGCTGTAAGAGCCTGACGATGACCTACTTTCACACGGGAACCCGCACTATCATCGGCGCGAAGTCGTTTCACTGTCCTGTTCGGGATGGGAAGGAGTGGTACCAACTTGCTATGGTCATCAGGCATAAAGGGTTGCTGAGCAGTGAGGACTGCACAGCGAATTCATAGAGTCTGTGAATCAGCGTGGATTTGATTGCGTACTTGGCATAACAGTCTTGAACTGCGATTGGCAGTCAAAGTTATAGGGTCAAGCCGCACGGGCAATTAGTACTGGTTAGCTTAATGCATTGCTGCACTTCCACACCCAGCCTATCAACGTCGTGGTCTACAACGACCCTTCAGGGGGCTCAAGACCCCGGCAGATCTCATCTTGAAACGAGTTTCCCGCTTAGATGCTTTCAGCGGTTATCTCTTCCACACTTAGCTACTCGGCAATGCCACTGGCGTGACAACCGATACACCAGAGGTGTGTCCACTCCGGTCCTCTCGTACTAGGAGCAGGCTTCCTCAAATCTGCAGCGCCCACGGAAGATAGGGACCAAACTGTCTCACGACGTTTTAAACCCAGCTCACGTACCTCTTTAAATGGCGAACAGCCATACCCTTGGGACCGACTACAGCCCCAGGATGAGATGAGCCGACATCGAGGTGCCAAACACCGCCGTCGATATGAACTCTTGGGCGGTATCAGCCTGTTATCCCCAGAGTACCTTTTATCCGTTGAGCGATGGCCCTTCCATACAGAACCACCGGATCACTATGTCCTGCTTTCGCATCTGCTCGACTTGTCAGTCTCGCAGTTAAGCACGCTTATGCCATTGCACTATCGTCACGATGTCCGACCGTAACTAGCGTACCTTCGAACTCCTCCGTTACGCTTTGGGAGGAGACCGCCCCAGTCAAACTGCCTACCATGCACTGTCCCCGATCCAGCTAATGGACCTAGGTTAGAACCTCAAACGCACCAGGGTGGTATTTCAACGTTGGCTCCATGAGATCTAGCGACCTCACTTCAAAGCCTCCCACCTATCCTACACAGATCCGTTCAAAGTCCAATACAAAGCTACAGTAAAGGTTCATGGGGTCTTTCCGTCTTTCCGCGGGGAGATTGCATCATCACAAACATTTCAACTTCGCTGAGTCTCAGGAGGAGACAGTGTGGCCATCGTTACGCCATTCGTGCAGGTCGGAACTTACCCGACAAGGAATTTCGCTACCTTAGGACCGTTATAGTTACGGCCGCCGTTTACTGGGACTTCAATCAAGAGCTTGCACCCCATCATTTAATCTTCCAGCACCGGGCAGGCGTCACACCCTATACGTCCACTTTCGTGTTTGCAGAGTGCTGTGTTTTTATTAAACAGTCGCAGCCACCGATTTTTTGCAACCGCTTTGGGCTCCCTTTGTACAAGTTCACCTACTTGCGGCATACCTTCTCCCGAAGTTACGGTATCAATTTGCCGAGTTCCTTCTCCTGAGTTCTCTCAAGCGCCTTAGAATACTCATCTCGCGCACCAGTGTCGGTTTGCGGTACGGTCGTCAATAGCTGAAGCTTAGTGGCTTTTCCTGGAAGCAGGGTATCACTCACTTCGTCTGCAAGCAGACTCGTTATCACCCCTCATCTAAGCCCGGCGGATTTGCCTACCAGGCACGACTACAGGCTTGAACCAACATATCCAACAGTTGGCTGAGCTAACCTTCTCCGTCCCCACATCGCACTATTGATCGGTACAGGAATATTGACCTGTTTCCCATCAGCTACGCATCTCTGCCTCGCCTTAGGGGCCGACTCACCCTACGCCGATGAACGTTGCGTAGGAAACCTTGCGCTTACGGCGAGCGGGCTTTTCACCCGCTTTAACGCTACTCATGTCAGCATTCGCACTTCTGATACCTCCAGCATCCGTTACCAGACACCTTCACAGGCTTACAGAACGCTCTCCTACCACGTGCAATAAATTGCACATCCGCAGCTTCGGTAACTGGCTTAGCCCCGTTACATCTTCCGCGCAGGACGACTCGATCAGTGAGCTATTACGCTTTCTTTAAATGATGGCTGCTTCTAAGCCAACATCCTGACTGTTTTAGCCTTCCCACTTCGTTTCCCACTTAGCCAATTTTAGGGACCTTAGCTGGCGGTCTGGGTTGTTTCCCTCTTGAGTCCGGACGTTAGCACCCGGTGCTCTGTCTCCCAAGCTGTACTCTGCAGTATTCGGAGTTTGCCTTGGTTTGGTAAGTCGCCATGACCCCCTAGCCAAAACAGTGCTCTACCCCCGCAGGTAATACTTGAGGCACTACCTAAATAGTTTTCGGAGAGAACCAGCTATTTCCAAGTTTGTTTAGCCTTTCACCCCTATCCACAGCTCATCCGCTAGTTTTGCAACACTAGTCGGTTCGGACCTCCAGTACCTGTTACGGCACCTTCATCCTGGCCATGGATAGATCACTTGGTTTCGGGTCTACACCCAGCGACTGAACGCCCTATTCGGACTCGATTTCTCTACGCCTCCCCTATTCGGTTAAGCTCGCCACTGAATGTAAGTCGCTGACCCATTATACAAAAGGTACGCCGTCACCCCTAAGGGCTCCGACTTTTTGTAAGCATGCGGTTTCAGGATCTATTTCACTCCCCTCCCGGGGTTCTTTTCGCCTTTCCCTCACGGTACTGGTTCACTATCGGTCGATGATGAGTATTTAGCCTTGGAGGATGGTCCCCCCATGTTCAGACAGGGTTTCTCGTGCCCCGCCCTACTTTTCTCTAGCTCAGTACCACACGTCTGTTTTCGCATACGGGGCTATCACCCACTATGGCCGGCCTTTCCATGCCGCTTTGCTAACAGTCGTGCTATCACTAGAAGGCTCCTCCGATTTCGCTCGCCACTACTTTCGGAATCTCGGTTGATGTCTTTTCCTCGAGCTACTGAGATGTTTCAGTTCACCCGGTTCGCCTCGCTGACCTATGTATTCAGTCAGCGATACCCTTGCGGGTAGGTTTCCCCATTCAGAAATCTCCGGATCAAAGCTTATTTGCCAGCTCCCCGAAGCTTATCGCAGGCTATCACGTCTTTCGTCGCCTATCATCGCCAAGGCATCCACCACATGCTCTTAGTCACTTGACCCTATAACTTTGACTTCTCTTGCAAGAAATCGCCATTTCGAGTTCAAAGACTTGCGAGGTCTTTCACCTCGCGCGTTATGCCGTAATGTGAATGTTCTTCGGTTGCGTCTTTCAACGCAGCCTAGAGAA